>JAEUUF010000013.1 GCA_016787645.1 Cyclobacteriaceae bacterium
GTGCTCGTCGTCAGCACCGGCAAGGTCTGTACATTGTTCACCACCACACTCACCGGCGCCGATACGCAACCCGTAATCGTGTGTGTGCTCGTCGCTGTGTACGCTGTCGCTCCACCATTGAGTTGATCATATACGTTGGCCGCGGCTACTCCAGGACCCATTCCGCCACCGAAGGCAAATGTGTAGTCCGTCAAGGCACCAATCTGGTTGGTCACGGTTGCTGTCACTTTCCCGCTGAACGTCTTGGCCGGTACCGTCAACGCCGGATTGCATATCCCGTTGTCAACCGTAGCCAGCGTGATCACCGGAAGCACCTTGGCATCCGCCACATTCAACGCCTGGCTGGTCTGGCAGCCGTTCCCCTGGTTGGTCACCAGGACCGTATAGTTATAGCCTGCTCCTCCCTGCACCTTGATCAGCCTGGCTGTGTTCGCGTTGTTAGTCGGGTTGTTTACCGGGAAGGCCGGCGCCACGGATCCGGTCCACGCATACGTGTAACCCGTCGCCACACCTACTCCCGTCCCGTCCACCGTCAGCACTTCGGCTACTCCGTTCTCCAATCCTACCGCGCAGTTCGTTGAAGCCGTCGTGCTCGTCGTCAGCACCGGCAAGGTCTGTGCATTGTTCACCACCACACTCACCGGCGCCGATACGCAACCCGTAATGGTATGCGTGCTCGTCGCTGTGTACGCCGTCGCTCCACCATTGAGTTGATCATATACGTTGGCCGCGGCTACTCCAGGACCCATTCCACCACCGAAGGCAAATGTGTAGTCCGTCAGTGCACCGATCTGGTTGGTCACGGTTGCTGTCACTTTCCCGCTGAACGTCTTGGCCGGTACCGTCAAGGCCGGATTGCATATCCCGTTGTCAACCGTAGCCAGCGTGATCACCGGAAGCACGCGAGAATCCGGAACATTGACAAACTGGGTAGACTGACAGCCGGTTACTTTGTTGGTTGACAAAACAGAGTAATCATACCCGGGGCCACCCTGGACTTTGATGATCTTGTTGGTGTTCGAATTATTGGCGGCCGGTGTGACCGGGAATGCAGGAGCAGCAGGACCGGTCCACGCAAATGTGTATCCAGGGTTAGTGCCCGGCAGACCATCCACCGTGGTCACCTCCGCTGTTCCATCTTCTTTGCCGGGAACACAATTCTTGGAGCCTACTGGCGTGAGTACCATGGCAGGAAGCACAAACGCATTCGCGACTGCTACAGTCGTCGGCACCGACTTACACGCGAGGGTCAGGTGCTCCAGGGTCACCGTGTAATTTCCGCCATTCAGTTGGGCGAGCGAAGGCAACTTGTCATTGGCCACGGGAATGGTTGGATCTGAGGTAAGCGATCCACTGTGCCATACAAACTTGTAGTTCGTGAAATCAACAATCGGAGAGCCGGCGAAGGTCGCTGTGGCAGAAACGGTTCCCGTATAATTCGCTGTTCCAAGAACAGGACTACAGGTCGTGTTGCTGGTGGAAGTAAGGGTTACAATGGGAAGGTTCAGCGATTCCGCAATAATGAACTTGTTAGTAGCAGAACAATTGCTGGGCGTCGTTACCCTCACCGTATAGAAGATCCCTCCACCGGCCACCACGTTGGCCGTTTCACCTTTGACACCAGACACGTTGGTGTGAAGATTGGCAGGCAGCGTATTATCACCCTTAAACCATTCAAACGTGAAGTCAGTCGGGCTTACCAAACCCGGTGCTGAACCCACTGCCGTAAGCACACCATTGGGATTCAGCGGATCGCAGGAAGTTTGCGGGCTAACCTGGTTAATGGTGGCGGTTGGCAATACGCGCTGATCCAGTACCTGGACAACCGGTGTCTGGTTGGCAATACATTGTGAGACATTATCCTTGATCTCTACCTGGTAATAACCTATCGCCAGTCCTGTACGGGTTGGACCAACACCATTCGCCGGAGGAAGGATGCTTCCACGGGTGGAGGTTGCATTGTTGTAGAAATACCAATTGAATGTATAGCTGGCCGGGTTTTGCGGTACACCACCAATGACAGCCTGGGCGGTTACCGAACCTGTGTTGGGTGACAAGCAGTCTACCACATTGGCGACCACCGAGGCCTGGGCGTCAGGGATTACCGGGCCGTTTACTGTCGCCGGGGCAGAAGTAGTAGAGCAGCCATTTTTGCTGACCACTACCACGTAGTTTCCGGCAAGAAGATTGGTAGCGGTTGGGCCCGAGATACCCAAAGGAGTCAGGGCAATATCGTACCAATCAAAAGTGTATCCAGCAATGCCACCCGCGATGGTGGCATCGATTCTTCCATTCGGCGGGCTACAAATGGTTTGATTGGAAGTGACCGTCAGCGTGATCGCCGGGTTAATCTGGCTTAGACCCACATTGCCACTGATCGGTGGACTCGCGCAACCCTTTTGGGTGTTGGTGACCACAACGGTATAATCACCATCGATTACCGAAGTGAGATGGTACGTGGTACCGCCCGCATGAGGCGTGCCGATACCGATACCGTCATACCATTGAAATGCATACGGGCTATAATCCACCACCTCCACGGCACCCTTGAAAATCCGCGCTCGAATTTCGCCCGTGTAGGGAGGTACATTGGGACCGCACTTGATATTGTCCGACACCTTTTCCACGACGACCGTAAATGGATCGGGCGTGACCAGGACATGGTACATATTGTTAGTGATCGAGCATTCCTTCGTGCTCGGACCTGTCAACACAATGGGCAGGGTCGATCCATCATTATAGAGTACGATGTATAAATCAAATGTGGTTCCCGGACCATTGAAGGAGAGTTGCGGTGTAACCAGTTTCTGCCCTACCTGCAGATTGGTTACGGTTAGCGTGCTGTTGAATAACCTGACGGCCGCCGGGTTGGTGGTAGGATCGCCATTGAAGAAGCTAACGGGCACGTTATCGCTAATGGGTAAAGACCCGGTGTTGATGATATTGAAGAATGCCTTGATCGTGACGTCACCGCATATGGGTGGAGTGACCACGACCGTAGGAGTATACACTCCGTCACCATCACTGTCCACCCCGGGGTTATCCGGATCATCGCCGAAGAATGTTAGGTCAGGTGCAGGAAATTCTGGACAACCACTCGCACTAAGGCGAGGGACCTGGTTCATAAAGATATTGAATGGCCGTTGAGGACCTGGAAGCCCATTGGGACAAGGCGCATTGCTAAAGATCATACTCGGATCCAACTGCGGGAAAGGCAACGTCAGGTTGTCGTTGATGTTGGTGACATAGTAGGGATGCTGGTTCCATACTTTGCGCGTGGGGAGCCATGAGTTCGTATTTGAGAAATACATTCGCGTTTGTCCGAGCGATTGTTGTTGAGGTGTGGCTTTTGTTACATCAAAAGAACCTGCATTCGTATAGCAAGGAACGCAGATATCCGTGCCGCCATCTCCATTTACATCCGCGATCACCGGACCTTCCGTAAACGTGTGCGACTGGCAAACCGCTGACCACAGCTTCGTGGCACCCGTCAAACCGTCCACCACCGCCAATTCGTTAGCATCCCGGTAAACTACTTCTGGTTTACCATTATTATCGAAATCATACACAGTTACGGACAGGATCCCGGAGAGCGAGTCATTGATTGTTCGAATCCAAACAACGGTGAGATTCCCACCGGACAGCGTAAGGCAGAAAAGTTTGTTGCCTGCCACAAACAATGCGTCGAGTTTACCATCCCCCGTGGCGTCACCAAGGTTGATGCGCCCCGTTCCCCACGCCCAACCTGTTGCCGGTGTCACGGCATCCGGAGGAGCGTAGGTCCTCACCGTATTGTTCTGCACATCCCAGTAAAAAATCGTTGTGATATTAGTGCCACATGGTACGGCTTCATTACCGGAGCAATTGATGGAGCCGGTCATCAGCACATCGAGGAACCCGTCGCCATTAAAGTCAGCGGTACTGGTGCTGCTGGCTTGATCCACTCCAAACTCGTTTACATCATTATAACCTTTGGGATAGTAGGTAACTCCCAAGGTGTTCATGTCCTTCGCTACGGTGAGTGCCTGGAGTGTGCGGGAAGCCAGGCTCGGTACGGAATAGATGATAGGGCCGCAGACAAGTTCGAGTTTGTTATCCCCAAGAATATTCACGGCCACCGGGCCTGCATTCACAGTCCGGTCCCAGTTCCCGCCACCGTCGGCAAGCAATACGCCGGACTCTGCTGCATAGATGCGGTTTCTTAAATAGACTTCAGCCTTACCATCGCCATCGAAGTCAGCCACGCCAATACTTCCTGGCCGATCCGTACTGAGGAAAACTGCGTTGAACAGTGGAACCAAGGTGTTATTGGCATACCGAAATCCGCACAAGTAGAACTTAGTAGGTTTATTGTTCGGGCTTCCGCCCCGTTCACTGGCTATGACGTAGAGCTCACCAATCTTGTCTTTGTTGATATCGGCAATGGCTGTTTCATGCTCAAAGACGTATTTTGATCCGGCCAGCGGAAAAATATTGGAGCCGGGAGTACGAAAGTCGCCCATGATATCCCCGGGCTGAAATCCTCCCACGTTCGCTGTGGCCACTACTTGCACGGTGCTGTTCCATTTCGACGTGATCACAATGTCAGGCATCCCGTCATTGTTCATGTCGCCTACGGAAATTTTGGCCGGCGTGTCCGCCGTGTTTTGAGCGGACGTTTGTGGCGGGGCCATCGAAGTGAATGGATTGCCTCCGGGCGGGGTGATGGAGCACGAAGAACCTGCGCCTACAAATGACAAACCATAGTAGGTTGCGCAATCGGGATCGGCTGAATCTTTTTTACCATCTCCGTCGTTGTCGATCGCGTCAAAACAACGGCATCCTTTTTCAACGTTGGCCGCAAAATTACAGAACGGGTCCGCGCAATCGATCAACCCGTTGCCATCGTTGTCAATGCCGTCATTACAGATCTCATTCACCTGGGCCTGGGCCACCGACACCCACCCGGTAATGAATAGCAAAACCACCAGGGTGACTACCGATTTACCCATACCCTTCCATACATCAAATCGAGCGTTTACCTCACTCATTCTCATGCGCTATCGTGCCAATAAAAAATGCCCCGTGGTGGTGCCTCCCGTTGGACAGGTAATCACATAATAATAGGTACCTGGCGGAGCAGGCGATCCACTGAAGTTCCCGTTCCAGATAACCGGAGTCCCTTGTTCCTCAAATACTTTGCGTCCGGCCGGATCATACACCGACACGGTACAAGTGCCTTCCGGGGTAATCACATACCATTCGTCGTTGGTGCCGTCCCCATTAGGTGTAAACACATTGGGGATATCCATCGTAGACGGCGGCACCCCGGTGACATCCACGGTAACCGTAGCTGTACCCGTACATCCATTGTCAGTTCCCACCACTGTATAAGTAGTCGAGACAATAGGAGATGCAAAGGGATTATCGATGGATGTGCTGGAAAGCCCGTCGGGTGGTGACCAGGCGTAACTGGTTGCTCCGGAGGCGGTTAGCTGGACAGACGCCCCTGACGTAATGGTCGCCGAGGGTGGAGTAATTACCACCGTTGGCGCCGGGCTTACGATTGTACTTTTCGCAACGTTACTCGAACAACCGGTGATGCCGGAATAGCTGAGTGTCAATGAAGGATTAAATGTGTTGGCCGTCGTGTAGGCGTGCGTTGGGCTTGTCGCGCTGGAAGTACCTGCATCTCCAAAATCCCAGGCATACACCGCCGTGGCCAATGGATCCTTCGTGGAGGTGTCGGTAAAGGTAAGTACCTCGTTGACACATGCCGTAGCATTTACGGTAAAGTTGGCCACTGGCATGGTACGCACTGCGACATTAACCGCAGGGGATGTGGTGAGCGAACAGCCGATCCCGGTGTTTGTAACTTTCACGGTGTAGGCACCCGCCTGCGTAACCAGCAACGTGGTACCGGTCTGACCCGCGATGTTGGTCCCGTCCTTGATCCATTGATAGGTATGCCCGGGCTGGGAAGTAACGGTAAGCGTCAGGTTACCGCCCTGGCAAATGGTGTTGAAGGGCACGGAAGTTCCGACCGTGAAGACGGCCATATTTGCAATGTCCACTTGCGTCGTCGACGTATTGCTGAAGCAGGTACCATTGGAAAGCTGCAGTGAATAGATACCCGCATTGGCCGTGGTCACGTTGAGGATCAGCGGATCTTCAACGGACGAAGTGAACCCATTCGGTCCGGTCCAGATGTACGTGACTCCCGCCACGGTTGGTCCATTCAAGAAGAGGTTTTGACCCGGAATACTGCACAAAGGAGAGTTGGATGAAATGACCGGGTCGGCGGGTACAGTTCCCAGTCCTGAATTCACAACAATCGAATTTGATATTTTGACACAACCTCCCCCTTCGCTGGTGGCCGTCACGGTGTAGGTTCCCGCGGCCGTGATATCCAGAAAAGCATTCGCTCCACTCGCAACGGTCACACCATCTTTTTTCCAATCGTAATTGGATACTCCTAAACCCGGAACCGCATTGAGCCGGATGGTCTGCGTAGCGCAGATGGTCATCGGACTGCTGTTGAGAATGGTTGGTACAGAACAATTGGTGCTTCGGACAATGTCCAGGGAGTTGCCGGCATCGGAAGTAAATGCAAAATCCGGTTTCGCATCGCCATCAAAATCTCCCACGCGAACGTTTCTCGACTTCTTGCCGGTTGTGATCGTTACTGCGGTGAACGCCAACGCATTGTTCACCCCGTTGCTCTTGAAGAGTGTCATCCCCGTGACCCCCGCGCCACGGGTCCCAACCAGAAGATCCACATCGCCATCACCATCGGCATCGGTGGCATTGATGCCCCAAGGGAATGTTCCTGTAGTAAGGTTTATCGCGCTCGCAAAAGCGATCGATCCAGGGCCGGTGCTTTGATTTAATAATACGATAGCCCGGTTGTCAAACGAACTGGTCGTGGCCAAATCAAGTTTTCCGTCCTCATTGAAATCGGCGGAAGTCAGCTCCACCAAGTTGGCTCCGAGGTTGATTTGCTGGGATGGCGCGAACGAGACTGTACCGGCACTTGTATTTTTCAGCACATAAATATTGCTGGTCGTGAAGGGATTGATAATGATCTCGGGCTTACTGTCGCCATCCAGGTCCTGCACATCGAGACCATAGCTAGTATTTGAACCTGTGACCGTAAGCTTCAGGGGCGCAGCAAAACTGATTGACCCAACGGTGGATTGGTTCGGATAAACATAAACCGTGTTATCCGTGCTGACCGGGTCGTCAAATGCGTTGGTCACGATGACTTCCGGCTTGCCATCGCCATTCAGATCCCGGATGGCCACGCGGAAAGCCAGGTGTCCAACATCCATCAGCAGCGCGGGCAGCGAGGTGAACGTGATGGAGCCCACCGTGCTGGTATTGCGCAAAACAAAAATCTCATTGCGGGTTGCGCCACCGCGGGAAGCAATAAGATCCGGTTTACCATCTCCATCCAGGTCACCGCAAGCCAGGTTGAAGGTCGGTGCCGTCACCGCCACGGTTGAAGACACAAAGGACGGTGTGCCCATTACACTGGTATTGCGAAGGATCATGAGGGTGGTCGCCGTGCCTTGCTTCGAACCGGCCAGGTCGGGCTTGCCGTCACCGTCCAGGTCACAGGCACATACATCAAACACCTCTTCCGTGGCAGCAAAAGAAAGGGGCGCGCCGACGGCTGCCGGGTTAAAGTCTTCACCACTGTAGGCCGGTACAAACTTCAACGGCGACTTACCTGAAAGTCCGGAGACGAGGTTAATCACCTCCACATTGGAGAGCCTGGCCTGCGGTGGTACCGTCACTTCGATCGACAGCACCGTGGAGGCCGTAATGGTGCCCGCGACATGATCGAATAATACTTTCAATTGTGCAGGGTTGCTGCTAAACCCGGAGCCGCTGATCAGCACCTTGTTACCTGAATAGGTGCTTATGGGTGTTACCGCACCAATGATCGGCGTCTGTGCGGCGGCGATCCCAACGGACAAGAAAATTAATCCCGCTATGACGAACAGCTTCCTCATGTTATTCATGCACCGTTAACAACCACGCATCGCGGAAAATCCGGAGCTTTCTGAACTCATCCCTTCGCTTTCTTGCCTCTTCTATATCATCTGACCCCGAAATGTGAACGTACCACAACTTGTGATCTGACAAATACCCGTAATCAATGTCCGGAAAGCCCATTTTCTTGAGACCCTCAGAATATTTCCTGGCATTCTCTTCAGACCGGAACACACCCGCAATGATGTAGTCACCGAGGGGCATCTCAGAAGTATGGTTACCCCGCTTCACAAATTCATGTCGCTCGGCGTGAGGATGGTGGGTTTCATTATGAGTTTCCAACGGGTTGTCGGCATGCACATCCAACCGGCTGATCTTCTCCTGCTCTTCATGATGCTGGGCATCGACAACAGGTGCGGCGGCTACCGGGGCGGGTGCTGGGGTGACGGGCTTGGTCTCTGTGGGCTGAGGCTTGGCAGGCGCCGGCTTGGTGGGCGCAGGTTTGGTCGGCGTGGTCTTCTTTACCACCAATTGAGGTTCTCTCGCCGTTTTCTTTTGCTTGATTTCGGTATCGACAAAAGAGTACAACTGAACTACCTCTTTGCGCGGTTTTCCAAACAGGAAAGCCAGCTGGATCTCATGCGAGGCGCGGCCAATGGAGTTTTCTCCGGATGCCGGCAAACTGTACGAGTAACCAACGGCAAGAATCTTGTTCATTTTAAAACCAACCAGCCCGGACATTCCATATTCCTGGCGATAGGATGCACCAATCCATCCAAGATGTTGATAGTGAAAAAGGGCCGCGATTTCAAATTGCCCGGGTAACCCTTTAGACAAGCGATAGACCACGTAGGGCTCCACCGCGTTCTTTCCTTTCTGCAACATGAAACGATTGCTGGCGTGGATTACGATATTGTCAATCGGCTTGAAGTTCGCACCAAACGAACTCGAGGACAGATAAACTGGCTGAAACAAGGTGGGCAATGCGATTCCACCATGAAAACCTTTGTTATGATAGGATACTCCAAGGTTCCCGGCCATTTGAATCGTAGTCCCAGCGAGGTTGGCCAGCATGGGGTCATTGGGGAAATTTATTCCCGGAGCTGAACCGAAGTTTAGTTTTGCCACATCCACCTGCGTGGACGCCGCTCCGATCGACATACCGAAGCGAATAAAGTTATCCGTAGCGAGAGGCAACGTGTAACCTCCTGAAACGAGAGCGGCTGAACTGGAAACCAGTCCCATTTGCGTGTTACTGAGATTCAACCCAAGGTTTACCCGATTGGGCAGAGCCGTCTGAACACTAAAGTTCATGACTTGAGGACTGCCTTCAATACCCACCCACTGCTTCCTGTACGAAAGAAAAGCCGCGGGCCGACCCTCCACGCCAACATACGAGGGATTCAATAATGCAGGATTGACGAAGAATTGAGTGAAGCCGACCTCCTGCGCCCGAGCCACCAGGCTGAGTAACCATAGACCAGTGAATACGAGTACCTTATGAGAATTCAAAGTTCACGATGGGTTACGGGTAATACCAAATAAGTATTTTTGTTCAGAGCCAGGTCCAGACACACTACATGTTCAAAGCACTAAATTCGTTAATTTTCTGCATTGTAACCACTTTTTTGCCAGTGGTTACCGTCGTGGGTCAGGAATTGGAGACTCCCAAGGAATCACCCTTTGACGTGCATTCGTATGAGAAATTCCTGTGGGGATTTCGTGCAGGGCTCAATATGACCACCCCCCATTTTGAAGACCCGGATGCCCGTAAAGCTCTTGACGGCCAGCCAACCATAGGATGGACCATCGGAGCGCTCGGTCAATTCAAATTAACTAACCGATACGCATTTCAGGCCGAGCTGGGATACTCCAAAAAAACCAGCCGCTTTACCTATGACGGTGGGGCCTCGGAGAACCGGATGGACATGGATTTTGTTGATCTTTCCCTCCTTCTTCGCCGCCGCTATATGTTTGAGTGGGGCAAAAACATCCGCTCCGATGTCTTTATCGGCGTTGGTCCGAACATCAACTATTGGCTGAGCGCACAAGGAACCTTCAATAACCCATCCGGAAGCACAGAATATAACATCATCATGGATGGCACTCCAGATGCCAACTATAACAACATGTATCTAAACGGCGTCAATCGTTGGCTATTCGGTATTGACCTTGGAGTAGGCATCAACGCGCCGATCACTCCACATCAAAAGATATTCATTGAATTTCGTGCCACACTCGGTCAAACCAACCTTGGAGGCTCCGGCAGCGAAGCGTTCATTAACCTGGTGGGATTCAACGGAAGTACTTTTCAGCAAAACCTGTTGAAGTCCAACCTGAAAACGTTTTCCATCACGGCAGCGTACACCTTCTCGACCAACTACCTGGAATCGAAGATGGGACACAGCAACAAGGACAACATGATCAAGAAGCGGAAGACCAAACGCCGCAAAAGATAATCCCGGAATTAGCCGATTAGAAGATCGCACCCGCGATCGTGGCCGTCATCAGGGTAGCCAGCGACGCCGCCAACATCGCCCGAAATCCCAATCTCGCCAAGTCTCCAGTCCGGGTAGGCGCCATACCCCCTATTCCACCAATCTGGATGGCAATCGAACTGAAGTTCGCGAAACCGCAGAGCGCGTAGGTGGCAATCCGGATCGACTTTTCACTTAACACCCCCGCATGCTTCATGTTGGCAAGGTCAAGGTAAGCCACAAACTCATTGATGACCATCTTCTGACCCAGTAAAGAGCCTACCTGCAACGACTCGTCCCAGCTTACTCCGATACAAAAGGCAAAGACCCTGAAAACTTGCCCGAGGATATATTGCATCGAGAAACCCTGGTAGGCGCCATTGGTGGACTGCTGCACAAATTCATTAAGCCCGGTAAGCGCTCCCACAAAATCCACGAGAATCCAGTTGATCGCATAGATGACAGCGATGAAGGCCAACAACATTCCGCCAATGTTCAGGGCCAGCTTCAATCCATCCGATGCACCGTTGGCGAGGGCCTCCACCACACTGGTGCCGATCTGCTCTTTGTTGACCTGCAAGGACCGGTCAATTTTGTCACGCTCTGTTTCCGGGTAAAACATTTTGGACAAGACAATAGCTGCGGGCGCATTCATGATGGACGCACTCAGCAAATAGGTGGCATATTTTGCCTGTTCCGCGGGATCGCCGCCTCCCAGAAAAGAAACGTAAGCTGCCAGCACACTTCCGGCCAGCGTGGCCATACCACCGACCATGACACAATGCAACTCGGATTGCGTCATTCGTGCGATAAACGGCTTGATGAGAAGCGGTGCCTCCGTTTGTCCCATGAAGATGTTAGCCGAAGCCGACAAACTCTCGGAACCGGATAGCCGCATGGTTTTGGCCATCACCCACGCAAAACCAAAAACTACTTTTTGGAGAATTCCCAGGTAGTAAAGACCGCTGGTAATGGATGAAAAGAAAATCACCGTAGGAAGTGCCTGGAAAACAAACAGGAATCCCAGGTTATGCCGCACACCGGTCGTCCCTTCACTATTCTTGGCCAGGTCGCCATAGAGAAACTCAGCTCCCTTTTGTGCGAAACTCAGGAACTTGACAAACTTTTCGCTGATCCAGATAAAACCCTGCTGGGCGAACTCGACCTTACCAATGAGCAATCCAAAGATCAACTGAATAATCACGCCGATCACGACCAGGCGCCAGTCAATGGACTTGCGGTTGGCCGACAGCAGAAACGCAATGAAGATAATCAGCAAAAGTCCCGCAAAGCCTCGGAGGTACTCCATGATCGTGTTAAAAGGAAGTGTGGATTCGGCGGAAGTGTCCGTTAATTGCGTTTGCCTAATTCGTCGCGGATCTTGGCAGCCTTTTCATAATCCTCCTTCTCGATCGCGCTCTTCAATAATTCATTGAGTTTTTCTACGGAATAGCTTTTGTAGTCATCCCCCTTTTTGGTCGGCTCCTTCTTTACTTTAACCTTCGATTCGGTTTTTTCCGTTTTCTCCTCCTTCTCCTCTTCTTCCTCTTCGTCGGTCAGCACGATACCGGCCTCCGCCAGGATATTCTCGAAGGTGAAAATGGGTGCGTCAAAACGAAGGCCCACCGCGATGGCGTCCGATGGCCGGGCATCAATTTCTGATTTCTTGAGACCATCCGTACAAACAATCTTGGCAAAGAAAACGCCTTCCTTGAGATCAGAGATGACGATTTCCTCCACATGAAAATGGAAGGAATTGGCAAATGACTTGAACAAGTCGTGGGTCATTGGCCGGTTGGGAACGATCTTTTCAATCTCGATGGCGATGGCCTGGGCCTCAAACATTCCAATGATAATGGGCAGCCGACGATTTCCTTCCGCCTCACCCAGGACCAGCGCGAATGAGCCAGTCTGCGATTGGCTTGATGAAAGTCCCAGGATCTCCAGTTTGATTTTTTTCAGCGCCACGAGTTCTTACCTGTTTGCGATATTACCAAAATTTTGATGCCCTGAGGGTAAATTTGGAAAATTATTTGGCTGCCTTCAGGGCTTGGGTCAGCTTGGGAACAACGTCAAAAGCATCACCCACAATTCCATAGTCTGCCGCTTTAAAAAACGGCGCGTCCGCATCCTTGTTAATCACCACGATGCACTTCGACGAATTGACACCTGCCAGGTGCTGAATTGCTCCCGATATTCCTACCGCCACATACAATTGGGGTGCCACTTTCACCCCTGTCTGGCCAACGTGCTCGTGGTGCGGACGCCAGCCCATATCGGAAACTGGTTTGCTGCACCCGGTGGCCGCGCCGAGCGTGGCCGCCAACTCTTCAAGGATGCCCCAATGTTCAGGTCCTTTCATGCCTCGACCACCGGAAACCACAATATTTGCCTCTGGCAGCGACACCGCAGTCGCAGCCTTGTGGGTGGAGAGCACTTTGGTATTGAAATCCTTTTCGTCAAGGGTAGGGCTAAACGGATCGGGTGATACAGGAGCACCAGTCTCCTTGATTTCAGCGGCGTTCTTCTTGATGGCGATTACCTTCTTGTCAGATTTCATCTCGACCCAGGCAAACGCTTTGCCGGTATAGATACTTCGCCGCACCATGAATCCGGACGATGTATTGGGCAGTTCAACCACGTTCGAAGCAAATGCGGCGCCATTGCGGATGGCCACCTTGGCTGCAACCGGAGATCCCAGCGGCGAATTGGCCAACACGAGGTTGTTGCACCCTTCCTGCAGCATGGCCTGCATCACAACGGAAGCCACTACCTGGATAATAGGATGATCCAACTTGGTGTCGGCAGCATGGAGCACCTTGGAGGCGCCAAACTTTCCGGCCTCCGCCAGGGCCCCTGAATCGAGCGTGCCGATGGCCAGAGCGGTTACTTCGCCACCCATCGCCTTGGCATAACAAATGGCCTCCACAGAGGTACGCTTTATTTTCCCTTCCGAATGTTCAACCAATACCAGCGTCTTCATGATGTCGTGTGCTAAAATGATTACTGATTCTCTTCCTCGTTCAATTACAACACTTTGGCCTCTCCCTTCAAACGGTCCACCAACTCAGCCACGTTGTCGGCTGAAATCATTTTTACAGAACCTTTGGGAGGAAGCAATTCAAACTTCTGTGTCTTGACGGCACCCTCGGCCGCTTTGGGCTCTACCACCTTGAGCGGCTTGGTGCGCGCACTCATGATACCGCGCATGTTCGGTATTTTCCATTCTGCAATAGGCTCCTGGCAACCCGCCACCAACGGAAGGCTTGCCTCCACAGATTCGGTCCCCCCCTCGATTTCCTTGGTCATCTTGACGGTAGTGCCTTCAATGTCGAGCTTCATAACGGGTGACACGGAAGCGACGCCGAGCATTTCAGCCACCATCGCGTGTACCACGCCGCCATTAAAGTCGATGGATTCACGGCCCATCAATACAAGATCAAACCCTTTGGCGTGCTCCGCAATCTGGGAGGCCACAAAAAATGAATCGGCAGGCTCGGCGTTCACACGGATCGCATCATCCGCCCCGATGGCCAGTGCCTTGCGCAAGGTAGGATCGGATTCAGCCAGGCCGACATTGATCACCGTTACGGAAGCACCCAGGCTTTCTTTCAATTCCACAGCGCGGGCCAGCGCATAGTCGTCATAAGGGCCGATGATAAACTGGACACCGGTCGTGTCAAACTTCGTATTATTGTCAATAAAATTGATTCGCGAAGTAGTGTCCGGAACGTGCGTAATGCACACTAAAATCTTCATAGCCAAGTGGTTAATACAATGTCAAAAAATGACGGGGCAAGATACAAAAAGACCCGGTTTCTCCTTGTGCTTATTTCCCTCTCATGACGCGTATTGAACAACTCCAGCAGTTTATGTTGGATGATCCTTCCGATCCTTTCTCCTACTATGCGCTTGCCCTGGAATTGCTGCACCATGAACCCGCGCAAGCAAGGGAACAGTTTGAAAAACTATTGACCGAATTCCCGGAATATCTTCCCACCTACTACCCCGCCGCCCACTTACTGATTGACCTGGGAGACCAGGACGGAGCTGAGAAACTTTTTCAGCTGGGGATTGAAAAGGCCAAAGCACAAGGCAATCGCAAAACGGAATTGGAACTTCGTCAAGCCCTTGAGCAGTGGCAGTTTGATCGCAGCTAGCTTTAAATCTGAAAAACGATTTTCCCTACTTTGTCCGGCAACAGGATGTCGGCAAACGACTCCGGCAGTTTGACAAATGGCCGGATGCTGTCTACCATGGGTCGGATCTGGTGCTTCCCCACAAACGAAAGCATCTCCATGAATTCATGATCATTTCCCATGGTTGTGCCCTGAAGAGTCAGGTGATTCCAGAACATCCGGTACAGATCCACCTTGGAGGGCAGGCCATTGGTAGCACCGTAGAACACAATCTTGCCGCAAGGCTTAAGGATCTTGATGAAGTTGTTGATCTGGTCACCACCCGCGCTGTCAATCACCAGGTCAAACCCGCCTTTGGTCTTCCACAGCTCACTGTAGTTGTTTTCCTTCTTGTAATTGTACGCCCCTTTGGCTCCCAACTTGAGTGCCCTGGCAATTTTGGTGTCACTGCCTGAAGTTACATACACGTTAGCACCGGCTGCCTGAGCGAAGAGGAAACAAAACTGGGCCACGCCGCCGCCAAAACCAGACACCAGTACATTTTGCCCTGCTTTCAGCCCGCCCTGGCGGAACAGCGCCCGGAAGGCGGTCAATCCACCCAACGGCAACGCGGCTGCATGAACAATGTCCAGGTGAAACGGCTTGGGCTGCAACCGGTCGGTGTCTGCCAGGCAATACTCCGCAAAAGTTCCGTTCACTGGCATACCCAGGATACTGTAGCTCTTGGATTGTACATCGGGGTCGGGTCCCCAGTTGACGTTGGGATTAATAACAACTTCCTTGCCCACCCAATCCTTGTCCTTATCATCGCCCACGGCCTCCACCACACCTGAGCCATCAGAGCCGAGGATACCACCGTAACGTATGTTGGGATACTTGCCCTCCTTGATCCATTCGTCGCGGCGGTTCAGCGAGCAAGCTTTCATTTTAACAAGTGCTTTGCCGGGGCTGGCTACCGGCTTCTCAAATTCCCGCCATTCAATCTGGCCGGGCCCTGCTAGTACAAGTCCTTTCACTGGGGGTGTTTTTTTGACTTCATCAATAAAGGAAAAGCGGCCCGCTTTGCCAAAGGTTGTTCATTCAAAATCTTGGATCAACCAGGCTGTTCAGGGAGGGTGAGATAAATGGTATTTCCTTCATTCGGTCTGCTTTCTATAAAGAGATCGCCGCCGTTTCGACGGATGAGGCTTCGGCACATCGACAATCCTATGCCCTTGTCGCGTTCATCACCGGAAACGGGATGACCATTCAACAATTGCCGCTGCTTTTCCGCAGAGAGGGCAGTCCCATGATCTTTCACCCCGATCGCGACCAGTTGTTCTTTTCGCCCGCTGAAAACAGTCACAATCTGACCCTCCGGGCTGCAGCGCAGTGCCTGGTAAACCAACGTTCGCAAAACCACCAGGATCATCGACCGGTCACCATAGGCGGTTTGTGTTTCCGGGATGAGAAAACTAAGGGTAACGCCATGCTCCTCTGCGATCGGCCGGAGATCCTCCTCAATGGAAGTTGCCAACTGTCGGCAACTAAATGTCTCCGGTCGAAATGGAACAGTGCCTGAATGCGCAATTGCCCAATCCAACAGTTCATTCAAGGAATGTCTTACCTCCGTAGTCACTGATGCCAGTTGGCGAAGAAGCTCGATCCGCTCCTCCGTGGTTGCCTGTGCGAGCTGGGGTGCGATGCTCCTGGCCAGGTTGCTGAAGGTGACCACAGGCACCTGCAGATCGTGGGCGACCACCGTAAAGAGCTTTTCATTCCTGGCCTCCAGCGCATTAACTTTTTCCCGGTTTTCCCGCCTCATTTCATCCATGGAAACACGGGTGCGATACCATAGGAATACAAAAAGAAGAACGAGCATGGCTGCACCACCAGCGATGGAGAAGAGGTAGTACTTCTGACGCTCGAATGCTTCGTGGCTGTCGTTCAGCTTTGCCTGAAGATCCGCCGTGCGTACGGAAGCCTCACTGGCACCCAGGATTAGTTCATCCCGTACATTCTGCACCCGGCGGTTCGCTTCACGTTCTTTCACCGAATCATCATATTGCCGGTACCGCACGTGGTACACGAATGCGGCAGCAGTGTCCTTCGACTTCTCCGCCAACTGGTATCTCAATTGAAAACAGTCACGGAGAGTAGCCGCATCACCCGATTTCAATGCGGCCACCTCGGCACTGTCGGCATACCGGGCAGCCGTATCAAGCACATTCAGTTGAGTATAGATACGGACCAAGGATTGGTACTCCTTCAACGGCGCTCCTTGCTTGCGGTCAAAATTCACCGCAAGCCCGTAATAAGTGATTGCCTTTCGAAGATTTTGTCTCTCTTCCTCAAGACGACCAAGTTCTCCATAAACCACCGACCGTTTAGCACTATCCTTGCCGCTGGATTTCAAGGTTCTAACCAGAAATTCTTCCGCCTTCGGAAATGCATGCATGTCACGGTATGTCTTCGCCATCTCAAAGACTATTTGGTTGCGGATGATGGTGTCACCCAACTGTGCAGTCAGGTTAAGTGCACGCTGGTATTGATCGATCGCTTCCGGGTAGCGGCCGAGACGGGATTGAATGGATCCCAATTGTTTGCATGCTGTCAGAATACCCGGGGAGTCCTGCAATTGCACCGAAAGATTCAGGGCGCGGCCATAGAAGCCTTCTGCCCTTTCGACCGCCTCCTTGCGAATAGCCACCAGGCCCAACGTTTGATAAGCGCGCGAACATAAGGCCTTGTTGCCTGGTGCGAGCCTGAGAACATGCCAGGCGTGCACTGCCGCGGAATCAAATACCCCTGTCTCACGGTAAGCCCATGAAATGCGGTCATGGATCCACGCCCGGTCGTCAGGGTCCTCATACCTGCTTACCCTGTCAGATAGTAGTAAGATTACTGATTCGGGAAGCCGGGAAGGGTCATCCGCCTTCGACAGAAGGCTATCAAGGCTGGGTTTGCGTTGAGCTTGTGCGCTTGACAACAGTCCAACGAGGAGGATGAGAGCAGATGCAAACTTGAACAACTTAACGGCCATGCATGATTACCGGCGGGCCCGGGATGGCTAAAGCTACCGGTTTACCCAGAAACTTGAAATGAACCGACTATCAGAATGGCATGTCTTCATCATTCCGGGGTGGCGGCGGTGGCAGTTCGTCGCGGAATGTGTTCAGCCGGCTTTCCCGGGTGATACTACCAAAGGAGGACTCGCCGGAAGGGCCGTCGAAGTCGGCAAATTTGGTATACTTCCCTATGAACTTGAGACGTACCGTATCGAGCGATCCATTGCGGTGTTTGGCCACAATTACCTCAGCCATCCCATTAGTCGGCAACCCTTCTTCGTCGACCGTGATCTTGTAGTACTCCGGCCGGTAGAGGAACATAACAATGTCAGCATCCTGCTCGATGGAACCAGATTCCCTCAGGTCAGACAATTGGGGCCGTTTATCGCCGCCCCGGGTTTCAACACCCCGGCTCAATTGAGACAGTGCGATAACCGGCACATCCAATTCTTTGGCGATTCCCTTCAGTGCCCTGGAAATGGAGGCTATCTCCTGCTCCCGGTTTCCCTGGCTATCACCCTTCATAAGTTGCAGATAATCAACCACAATCAGCTGAATGTTATGTTCTGCCTTGAGCCTTCTGCACTTGGCCCGCAATTCCAGGATGGAAAGCGCGGGGGTGTCATCAATAAATATTGGAGCTGAAGAAAGCCGGTTCGTGCGGTGTACCAGTTGCTGCCATTCGAACTCGGCCAGGTTACCGCGCTTGATCTTTTCCGATTCCAACTCGGCCTCGGCCGAAATCAGGCGGTTGACCAACTGGAGGGAAGCCATTTCCAGCGAAAAAATGGCTACCGGGTGATTGAAGTCAACGGCGGCGTTGCGAAGGGCCGACACCACAAAGGCCGTCTTACCCATGCCGGGACGGGCGGCTATTATAATAAGGTCTGACCGCTGCCAGCCGCTGAGGATCCTGTCCAGCTTCGTAAATCCGCTGGGCACACCCGTCAAACCATCCTTGTGATCTTTCCTCTTCTGAAGCTCACTTACTGCCCTGTACATCAGGGACTTCATCGTATCGTAGTTCTTGCGAAGGTTCGAGTCAGAAATCGAAAAAATGGACTGCTCGGTCTTGTCCAGCAGGTCGAACACATCCGTCGTGTCCTCGTAGGCATCTTGCTGGATCTGGGACGAAATCTGGATCAGATCCCGTTTGATGGCCATCTCAATGATGATCCTGGCGTGGTACTCGATATTAGCCGCTGAGCTCACTTTGGAGGTCAGTTCAGCGATATAGTAGGCGCCCCCCACCACTTCCAATTTGCCGTTCTTTCGAAGCTGGGCCACCACGGTGCGCATGTCCACTGGTTCCGAGGCCTTGAAGAGGTCAGTGATAGCCGAATAGATTTCCTTGTGCTGCTCGGTATAAAAATGTTCAGGCCTCAGGTATTCAATTACCGCGGTTAACGCGTTCTTTTCCAGCATCAAAGCACCCAGTACTGATTCTTCCAGATCAAGCGCCTGAGGCGGCAGCTTGCCGAGGTTCTCCGAGATATCCCGGGGAACCAGTTTGGCAATTTTGGTGCTGCCTGACCTCAAAGACGTTGATCGTTGCTCCATACTTCGTGGTTGTTGGACGCAGGTTTCTGTTGGAGGAACAAACCTAGCGGTTGAAACACTTCAAAAAATCCTCCACGTCCACAACTTCTAAACAATCTACAAACATCAACATGGACTTCTGTGAATAAATTTCAAGTGAGCCAAACTTTTTTCTCAACCATTAACACGGCACCTCCCTGGTTCCTTTCTGTAATTCACTAATGATGAAGCCTTTCACCAGATAAACATTTTACCTTAACTTGAAGCCCGAAAGCAATAGATGGGCAACAAGAGAAAAATCCATTTCACGGGCATCAGCCACCCCATCCTTTGCGACCTGGCCGCTTCGCTCCGGTCATCCGGAAATGATATCACCGGCTCTGATTCAACTGTCCTTGATCCAAAGCAGCAAGCTAAGCTTGGTTCAATCCCTTTGCAGTCCAGCTGGAATCCTGGCCAATTGACCGCCGGTCTTGACGCGCTGGTGATCAGCCCAACCATAACCCGCGACAATCCAGAACTGCATCGGGCCCTGGAACTCAAGGTTCCTGTTTATTCCTATCCCGAATTCATCCACCTGGAGTGCCGCAACAAGCATCGCGTAGTGGTGACGGGGAGCCATGGCAAGACCATGATTACCTCGCTGATTCTTCATGTGCTCAATTATCACAATCGCTCGTTCGACTATGTAATCAGCCGGGCGTCTGGTGGACTAACCACCTCAGTTAAACTCACTAACGCACCTGTGATCATCATCGAGGGTCAGGATGGCCTGGCTTCCGCTCTCGATCCGACAACCATTTTCCTGAAGTACCAACACCACATCGGCATCATCTGCGGTATTGAATGGATCGCCTCCCCTTCCTATCCGACCAAAGAAG
The DNA here is from genome assembly GCA_016787645.1 of Cyclobacteriaceae bacterium. Lineage (GTDB taxonomy): Bacteria > Bacteroidota > Bacteroidia > Cytophagales > Cyclobacteriaceae > ELB16-189. Next base: position 20,061 of record JAEUUF010000013.1, read on the forward strand.
AATACACGCGTCAATTCAGCCAGTTTGAACTGTCGACCCCCAAGGGCGGCGTCTTGATTTACTTCGACCTTGAACCTGTGGTGACCGCCCTTTCCAAGGTCAACCAGCCGGATGTTCTTTACATACCTTATAAGACCCATCCAAGTGTCCAGGAAGGCGGACAGGAATTCCTGGTGGAATCTTCTAATGAACGGCACCGGATCAAACTTTCCGGCAAGGTGAACATGCAAAACATCGCCGCTGCCAAGGAGACCCTCAAGAAACTCGGCATCACTACGCCCATGTTCTATGCCGCCCTCCAGGATTTTGGCGGGGATGCCCTCTGATTTCCACCCGTTTTCTTTCCCAATAATGAAACTCAACCTGAAAATTCCGCTCTGCTTCTTTGACCTTGAAACAACAGGCACCAACATCTCCCAGGATCGAATTGTGGAGATTGCCGTGGTCAAAGTTATGCCCAGCGGCGAGACGCTTGAAAAATACAATCTCGTTAACCCAACGATTCCCATCCCCGCCGGCTCAAGCGCCATCCATGGGATCACGGATGAGCATGTAAAAGACAAGCCGACATTCAAAGAACTGGCCAAGGAGTACGCCAGGTTCATGGAAGGTGCCGACCTCAGCGGCTTCAATATCCTCAAGTTTGACATCCCCTTGCTGGTGGAAGAATTCCTCCGCGCCGACGTGGAGTTCGATTATAGCCGCAAACGAATTATCGACTCCCAGCGCATCTACCACCTGATGGAGAAGAGAAATTTGTCAGCTGCCTACAAGTTCTATTGCGACAAAGATCTCGCCGACTCGCATTCGGCTGCAGCCGATACCAGGGCCTCCGTGGAAGTGCTGCTGGCGCAAATTGTGCGGTATGAACATCAGTCCGTCACCGACCCCATGGGCAACCCGATCGGAACGATCAAGAACGACATGGATGAATTGAATCGACTCACCGCATCGGATATGGTTGACCTTGCCGGCCGCATGGTTCTTGACGAAAGTCGTGAAGCGATCTTCAACTTCGGCAAACACAAAGGAAAGAAAGTCATCAAGGTGTTCAAGGATGAACCCTCCTACTATGACTGGATGATGAATGGGGACTTTTCGTTGGATACGAAAAGGAAGCTCACGGAGATTAAGCTTAGTATGATGAGGAAGTGAGGAGGAAGGGAGTTGAGAGGTAGAAGTTAGGAGTTAGGAGTTAGGAGTTAGGAGTTAGGAGTTAGGAGTCAGCAGTTAGGGAGTTACACTTCTTTCCAGGTGTGATCGGCCAGGAGCTTAACGGCAGCTACGAAGGCTTTGAACGGGATTTTCGCTCCCCATTCAGCAGGGCTCACCATCGACACCAAGTGAGCGCCGTCGTCTTTTTGATACAGGTAGTAAGTCTGACCGATTACCGGGTTGAAACTCAACTTGGCGTCGTAGATAATCATCGACAATTCCTTCCTCTGCTGAATCTCCTTCGCCTGGATGGCGAGCAGCTCAATTTGCTGTCGAATCTGGGTCAACTGCATGTTGGTCTGCTCTTCCATGGCCGTCAAGGCATGATGACGAATCATACCCTCCTCATTGGGCCGGATCAATGCCCCCGAAACGGAAGCCGAGTAAGGCAGTACACTTAACTGCTTGTGATAGAATTCCACGTTCGTGCGTACTTCTCCCTCGGGCTGAGTAAAACGCTGCGTGACTTTCAGGTAGCCCTGTGGGGTAATTTCGTGGGCAACTTCAAGCGCTACCGAACCGGACTTATGAAAAACAACCTGAAAATGGGTTGAGTCGGGGAAACTGGCCAAAACGGAATCAGCAATCTCGGGATCAGTGAATGAGTGCTCTTCTCCATCCGCTACGAGGGCATATTCTGAGGAGAACGCATGATCCTCGAGGGTGACCCAGTTCATGGTGATCAGGATCTCCTTCTGCGTGTTGTTAAATGCTATCCGATATATCCCGGACTTGGGCCGGGTGCCGTGTTCATAACTGCCCCGCTCCGGGAAGAGTTGCCATGCCGCCAGAAAGTTGTACGCTTCGGTCATACAGAACGCGAATCAAACGCGCCAGCTGACAACAATGTTTCGTCCCCTTCCAACTTCTAACTTCTATCTCCTCTCTCCTACTTCTTATAATACTGCATCGCCTCCGGAATCCATCCTTTCAGGTCTGCAATCCGCGTTTCGTGGGAAGGGTGAGTAGAAAGGAACTCCGGGGGCTGCTGACCGCCGCTCATGGTGGCCATGCGTTCCCAGAAGAGCGGCGCCTGGTTTGGATCATAGCCCGCCATCGACATGAAGATCAACCCCATGTGATCCGCTTCCGATTCATGGGCGCGACTGAACTTCAGCATGCCAATTTCTGTGCCCGCGCCAACCGCTTGCATAAGTAATTGCTGAGACCCTGTCGGGTTTTGACCCAGGGCCACACTTAATACATTGATGCCCATTTGCGCAGCCATCTGTTGGCTCATCCGTTCGCGGCCATGGTTGGCGATGGCATGCGCTACCTCGTGGCCCATCACGATCGCCACACCGGTTTCATCTTTCCAGATGGGGAGGATTGCGGTATAGAACGCAACCTTTCCACCGGGCATACACCACGCATTGACGGTCTTGGGGTCATCGATCAGGTTGAATTCCCAACTGAAACCCGTCAACTCCGACGACTTGCCTGCATTGGCCATATATTTTTCCACTGCCTTCTGGATGGAAACGCCCACCCGGCGGATCATCGCTGTTTGTTCTGCATTTTTTGACAAAGGGCCTTTGGCAATCACCTCCGAATATTGTTGTGCTGCCATGGGAATCAACTCCTCGTTGGAAATCAGGTTTAACTGCTGGCGGCCAGTAACGGCTACGGTGGCACAGCCCGCTATCAAGAGCAGACCTGCCAGGAAAAGGGTTGTACGGGTTATCTTCATAGGATCACAAACGCACGAAGTTAAATAGGATTACAAATAATCCTCCTTTTGTTAATAGCTTTGCAAAAAACGGACCATTCATGCGGATTTTTGCCATCGGCCGGAACTATGTGGAGCATATCCAGGAGCTGAATAACGAGCGCCCGGATGAGCCAGTGATCTTTACCAAGCCGGATACCGCCATCCTCCGCAACAATGCCCCTTTTTATTACCCTTCCTTCTCAACCGACATCCATCATGAGGTGGAACTGGTGCTCCGGATCTCCAAGGAAGGAAAGAACATCGAAGAGAAATTTGCCTCACGCTATTATGACGCCATTGGGGTAGGCATTGATTTCACCGCCCGTGACCTTCAGCAAAAAGCCAAGGACAAAGGCCTGCCCTGGGACATCGCCAAGGGATTCAATGGCTCCGCCCCCATCAGCGACAGCTTTTTGCCAGTCGACAAGTTTGCCGACGTCAAGAATATCAATTTCAAACTGGAGGTAAACGGAAAACTAAAACAGCAGGGTAATACCAGTCTCATGCTTTTTCCGTTTGACTATATTATCGCCTACCTATCCAAATTTTTTACACTTAAGACAGGGGACTTGATTTTTACGGGAACTCCCAAGGGCGTTGGCCCTGTTACTCCCGGCGACACCCTGTCGGCTTACATTGAAAATGAAAAACTGCTGGAATTTCAGGTTAAGTAGCTTTTTTCTCTTGCTGGCCCTTCCGGGCATGCTGCAGGCTCAATCCGGAGACCCGGAAACCTCGCGGGCAAGTGAGTCCACCGGTTATTTGTTCCCTATTAACCCCGGTCAAGCAAACTACCTGGCCGGCACGATGGGTGAATTGCGCAGCAGCCACTTTCACGGCGGCATAGATATCCGCACCAACAACCGCATTGGAATTCCCGTCCTGGCGACAATGGATGGTTACGTTTCCAAGGCACAGGTCAGCACTTCAGGGTATGGAACCGTACTTTACCTTACCCACCCCGACGGCCGCGTTTCTGTCTATGGTCACCTCGACAAGATTACCGGCAAGCTCGGAACTTTTGTCAAGCGGGAGCAGTACAAGCGCAAGACTTATGAAGTGGCGTTCTCGTTTGACAAGAACGAATTCCGCGTGAAGCGAGGTGATACTATCGCGCTTTCAGGTAACACGGGCTCATCACAAGGGCCTCATCTCCATTTCGAAATCCGCGAAGGCAACCATGTACTCAACCCGCTGAAGTTTGGGTTCACCGAAATCCAGGATAACATCCCTCCTGCTGGCCAGAAGATCGCTCTGCGAACCCTCGACATCAACTCCCGTATCAACGACCGGTTCGGCCGGTTTGAATTCACCCTGGTAAAACGATCCGGTTCGGAATACGTCCTCCCCTTCCCCATCCTGGCGTATGGAAAGATCGGGGTGGAATTACTGGGCAACGACCGCATGGATGCTTCCCCCGGGCGGTGCGGCATCAACTACATTGAGATGTTTGTCGACAGTCAACGGGTATTCTCCCAGTATATCGAGAAAGTTGACCTTGAGGAGACCCGTGGAATCCTTGCACTGATGGATTACAAGTCATCGGAAGTCCGGGGCAAGCGCTACAATAAGTTGTATGTGGATGAAGGCAACCGGCTGCCCTTCTACCAAACCACAAACAGTGGGTTTGTCCAGGTGAAAGACAAAGATCGAAAAGTGGTGGTGTCGCTGAAAGATGAATTTGGGAATAACAGTTTCGTACGATTCCAGCTCAAGAAAATGCCGGTGACCGACGAGATCAAACTATCTACCTCACGAACTCCCAAGTTGGAATATGAAGTGTTGGAGAATACACTGGTTATCTCATCCAGGCCCTGCGAATCCAATGAAGTCACCCTCTTTTCCAAGGGAAGAAAAACAACCCTCCGCTATTCGTACCGAAGCACACAACAGACTGTTTACCTCATTGACCTTCGCAAGCAACAGCCCGATTCCCTGGCCACTTGCACGGGCAGCCTCGCCTTTCATTTCAAAGACGTCGTGCCGTCGACCACTGACTATACCTTCTACAGTGATCATGCCGATGTAAGTTTCCCAGCCGAGGCACTCTACGACACACTTTTCCTGAATGTCAATAATCAGATTGAAAATGGCCGGGAGATCTTCACTGTTGGGAGCCGGCTAACCCCCCTGCATCGTTCCATCTTCGTGGTGCTGAAACCACAGATACCCTTGCCTCCGGCAAAGAACCTGGCCGTTTATCGGCGCGAAGGTGGCTCGTACCACTACCTGGGTGGCGACTGGGTGAACGATAAGGTTCGTTTCCATACCCAGGAATTGGGTGAGTTTACTTTTCTCACCGATACATTATCCCCGTCCATCAACCGCATTCGCCTGGACCGGAATACCGCCCGCTTCCGCATTCGCGACGGCCGTTCAGGGATCGCTTACTACGAAGCGAATGTGAATGGACAGTGGTTGCTGATGAGTTATGATTTCAAAACCGGCATCCTCCAATCCGACAAACTGGATCCAAAGCAACCGTTCAAGGGAGATTTTGAACTTAAAGTGGTTGACCGTGCAGGAAATGAGCGTATTTTCAAACAAAAAATTGAATAACCATGGCACTAACTGTTGGCACGAAAGCACCCGATTTCAAAAGTAAAGACCAGGATGGCAACGAAGTTTCGCTGGCAAGCCTGAAGGGCAAGAAGTTCGTCCTCTATTTCTACCCCAAGGACATGACTCCAGGCTGTACAGCAGAAGCCTGCAACCTGAGGGATAATTATTCCTCCCTGAAAAAGGCCGGATATGAAATCTTTGGAATCAGCAGCGACGATGAAAAATCACACAAGAAGTTTATCGCGAAAGAAAAACTTCCCTTCCGGCTGCTCGCTGACACTGACAAAACCGTACATCAGAAGTTCGGAACCTGGGTGGAGAAATCCATGTACGGACGCAAGTATATGGGCACCGCGCGGGTTACCTATGTGATCGATGGCAACGGGGTGATCGAGAACGTGATTGACAAGGTGGATACGAAGGATCACGCCGCTCAGATTCTCGGCAAGCCCTCCAGCGCGACGAAGGCGGTGGCCCCTTCCAGCAAGAAGACCCCGGTCAAGAAGGCGAAGAAGACTCCGGCGAAGAAGAAAGCCGTGAAGAAAAAGAAATAATTCAACCAGGTACTTGATAAATAGCCCGGGACGACAAGCTCCGGGCTTTTTTATTTCCGTGTTTTTCGTACTTTTTGTCTTCCATACCTAATCTCCACCCATGAAAACACTTTCGACTGCCATCCTGATTTTCGCCAGTATTCTCTCCTCCCTGGCGCAGACTCCCGATTATGATATTGTCTTGAAAAACGGACGAGTGATCGATCCGGAGACCGGTCTTGATGCGGTCAGGAATGTGGGCATCCGCGGCAATCGCATTGTGGAGATCTCGTCAGCGCCGTTGAGCGGGAAAGAGGTGATCGATGTATCCAACCTGGTGGTCTCGCCCGGTTTTATTGATCCGCACGTACACGGCATGACCAACAAAGAGCATGAGTACCAGGCCCACGACGGTGTCACCACTGCACTGGAACTGGAGGGAGGCATTGAAGACATTGGTACCTGGCTGGCCTCCCAGCACAACAAAACGATCATCAACTATGGCGCCAGCGCCTGTCACCCTTGGGCTCGGGCAGAACTGATGTATCAAAGTGCACAAGCCAAAGGAAACAAAGAACTGGAACACGGAAGCTACAAGTTCAACTATATGCCAGTAACTCCGGAAGAGATGGACGGAAGCCTGGTGTTGCTGGACAAAGAACTTAAGGCCGGCGCGTTGGGCATTGGCGTTCCCATAGGCTACTACCCGGGGGCGACACGCGAAGAAATATATAATGTGTACGAATTTGCCGCGGCGCGTAAAACAATGATCTTTTCGCATGTCCGGGAAGGTAAAGCGCTGGCTATCCAGCAGGTGATCGCAGATGCCGCTACAACCGGTGCCGCTTTGCACATCGTTCACCTCAACAGCATGTCGCTGGATGAAATCGGCCTGACTTCCCGAATGATTGCCAGCGCGCAGAAACAAGGGCTGGATATCACCACCGAGTTGTACCCCTACACCGCAGGCTCGACCAGCCTGGAGTCAGCCATCTTCGACGAGGGCTGGCAACAACGATTAGGCATTACCTACAAGGATCTGCAATGGGTGGAGACCGGCGAGCGATTGACCGAAGAGACGTTTGCCACCTACCGGAAGAAAGGGGGTGTCGTTATTCTTCACAGCATGCGCCCGGAATGGATTGACACGGGCCTCCTTTCTGCGGTTACAATGATTGGTTCTGATGGGATGCCTTATTCCCGGCTCGCACACCCACGTACCGCAGGAACTTACGCGCGGATACTGGGCGTTTATGTGCGTGAGCGCAAGGTACTGACACTCATGCAGGCGTTGCGTAAAATGACCATCATGCCTGCCCAGCGACTGGAGACCATTTCTCCGATGATGCGCCTCAAAGGACGCCTTCAAGTTGGCGCCGATGCCGACATAACGATATTCGATCCCAACACTATCCTCGACAAAGCTACCTTTGAAGGTGGTCTCAAATTCTCGGAAGGCATTCATCATGTACTGGTGAACGGGACCTTCGTGGTCAAGGGCGGAAAAACCATCGGCAATGTATTCCCGGGTCAGCCGATCTACGGAAAGTTGAAGCAGTAGATGAAGCGCTTCGTATGGCTTGCAGGCTAAAACATTTTATCTAATCTTCGCAGCAAACATTCTGAATGCCCACCCTCGACCTGCCCCACCTCCAGAAACTCTGCACCCAAATTCGCCGCGACATCGTTCGCCAGGTTTACAACTGTCAGTCCGGGCACCCGGGTGGCTCGCTTGGATGCACGGAATTATTTGTCGCTCTGTACTTTCACCTCATGAAGCGAAACCCTGGCTTTAACATGGAGGGCAAAGGCGAGGATCTCTTCTTCCTTTCCAACGGGCACATCTCCCCGGCATGGTATGCTACACTGGCACGTGCAGGGTACTTCGATGTAAAAGAATTGGCCACCTTCCGACAGATCAATTCACGGCTCCAGGGCCATCCTGCCACCCATGAACACCTCCCCGGCGTCCGCGTAGCCTCGGGTTCTTTGGGCCAGGGACTTTCAGTAGCCATCGGAGCCGCGCTTTCCAAGAAACTTAACAAGGATCCCCATACGGTTTATGTCCTGATGGGTGACGGCGAACAACAGGAAGGCCAGGTCTGGGAAGCCAGCATGTTTGCTGCACACCACAAAGTAGACAACCTCATCGCCACAATCGATTATAACGGCCAGCAGATCGATGGGCCGGTCGACCAGGTGATGTCGCTGAAGAACCTGAAGGCGAAATGGGAGTCCTTCGGCTGGACGGTACTGGAATGCAACGGTAATAACCTCCCGGAGTTGATCACCACTATGGAGAAAGCCAAGTCCTTGTTAGGCCAAGGCAAGCCGGTTCTGAACCTGATGAAGACCGTGATGGGTTACGGCGTTGACTTTATGATGGGTTCACACAAGTGGCATGGCGTGGCACCGAATGAAGAAGAGTTTAAGAAGGCGATGTCGCAGTTAGAGGAGACGATGGGGGATTTCTAGCCACGGATTACACGGATTTACACGGATAAATACAAGAGCATGGTGAAGTTTACGGCGAACGAGAAGAAAGACACACGCAGCGGGTTTGGAGTGGGGTTGCATGAGTTGGGGAAGCAAAACCCGAACGTGGTGGCGCTTTGTGCTGACTTGCTTGGGTCGCTGAAGATGGATGCGTTCAAGAAAGATTTTCCCGAACGGTTCTTCCAGGTGGGCATCGCAGAAGCGAACATGATGGGGCTGGCCGCCGGGTTGGCTACCGGAGGCAAGATTCCATTTACCGGCACCTTCGCAAACTTTTCTACTGGCCGTGTCTATGACCAGATTCGCCAGTCGATCGCCTATTCGGAAAAGAATGTAAAAATTTGCGCGTCTCATGCCGGGCTCACGCTTGGAGAAGACGGTGCAACACACCAAATCCTCGAGGATATCGGTATGATGAAGATGCTGCCGGGGATGACCGTGGTCGTTCCTGCAGATTATGAACAGACCAGGGTAGCCACCATAGCGCTTGCCTCCCATGTGGGTCCTGCCTATTTGCGCTTCGGCCGACCGGCATGGCCAATCTTTACAACAGGCCGGCCCTTTACGATTGGAAAAGCTGATCGGATGATTGAAGGGAAAGATGTTACCCTCTTTGCGTGCGGCCATATGGTGTGGCAGGCGATCGAGGCTGAAAGCATTCTCGCCGATAAGGGGATCAGCGCCGAAGTGATCAATGTTCATACGATCAAGCCATTGGATGTGGAAACCATCCTGGCATCCGCAAACAAGACAGGCTGCGTGGTCACTTGTGAAGAGCACCAGATCAACGGCGGACTCGGTGATTCCGTTGCGCAGTGCCTCAGTCGCTTCCATCCCGTTCCGGTTGAAATGATTGCAGTAAACGACAGCTTCGGCGAAAGTGGAAAACCGCTTGACTTGCTTAAGAAATATGGGCTTTCACCCGAAAACATTGTGAAAGCGGCAGAGAAAGCGATCAGCCGGAAAAAATGAAGGCAGGCGTCACAAGCTTTCTTGTCTTGTGCCTGTTGCTTTTCCCTGGCCTGGCTTCAGCCCAGGATGATTCAAACAAAGCCATTTTCATTGAAACCAAACCGTGGACGGAAGCCAGAAAGCTTCTCGCCGACACCACCATAGTGGTCATTCCCCTCGGAGCACAGTCCAAGGAACATGGACCGCACTTGCAGCTAAGAAACGATTTTCTCATTGCCGAGTACCTGAAAAACAGAATCGCCCGGACACAACCCGTGGCCATCTATCCAACGATCAACTACCACTATTACCCAGCCTTTCTTGAGTACGCTGGCTCAACATCACTGCAACTTGAAACTTCCTATTCGATGATCATCGACATCTGTCGTGTGATCTCCGCTCATGGTCCGAGGAAGTTCTACATACTGAATACCGGCGTTTCAACCTTACTGCCTCTGAAGATTGCGCAGGAGTCGCTCGCCCGGCAGGGAATCCAGATGACGTATACCGACATTCTAAATGTGGCCGGGGAAGCAGAAAAAAGAATCAAGCAGCAACCTGCCGGAACCCACGCCGATGAGATTGAAACTTCCATGATGCTCTACATGTACCCGGAGACGGTCGACATGTCCAAGGCGGCCAAAGACATTCCGTCGGTTGACGGACCCGGACCGCTTACGCTGGATCCCAAAAATCAGAATGGTCGCTACTCCCCCACCGGAATTTATGGCGATGCCACGCTGGCCAGTGCGGAAAAGGGAAAGATCGTCGTCGAAGCCATGGTGGAAGGCATTAACCGGGAAATCAACTCACTGCGCGGATTGCCCATTCCGGTTCAGCAAAGAGTGCCAGCTGATTATGCAAAAATGACCGGCACATACCGTCTCTCTGCTACCGAAAAGATTGTGGTCAGCGTCGAATCAGGCCGTTTGATGGTTGAAGGGAAAGGACCACGGAAGGTCGAATTAGTCACGCAATCAGAAAACTCTTTTAGCGCGGGCACCCGTGGGCGACTGGTTTTCTTTCGCGATGAAAATGGTGGGTACAGTACCGTCTATCTCAACTGGGAAGGGAAAGACTTCCTGGGCAGAAAGTAGTTGGTGATATATTCCACCAACGGGGTCCCAGTTTCCGGGCGTCAGGGTATCTTGCCCACACATTTCCAATTACCATGAAATCCATCCTTTACGCACTTTGCCTGCTTGTCCCGGCAGTAGCCGTTGCGCAGCAGAAATCCCTTACCGGTTTCACCAAAGAAAATGCAGAAGCCGAGTACAAACTGGAAGAGAAATTTGACGCCCAACTGAAGGCGGAGAACCTGGACCAGTGGCTGAAGAAGCTGACCCTGCGTCCGCACCATGTAGGTTCGGCCTATGGGAAGGCCAATGCAGAATTCATGCGCGATCTTCTTCGCAGCTGGGGCTATGATGCTCAGATCGAATCCTACCAAATCCTTTTTCCGACACCCAAGGTGCGCATACTCGAGATGACCGCCCCGGACAAGTTTACGGCGAAACTGGCTGAACCGCCCCTCAAAGAAGACCCTACAGCCGCGATCGGCGCGGATCAGCTGCCTGTCTACAATGCCTGGTCCGCCGACGGTGACGTCACGGCCGACCTCGTATTCGTCAACTACGGCATCCCCGACGACTACGAACAGCTTGAGCGAATGGGCATCAGCGTGAAAGGGAAGATTGTCATTGCCAAGTACGGCGGATCGTGGCGCGGCATCAAACCGAAAGTTGCACAGGAACATGGTGCTATAGGTTGCCTCATTTACTCCGATCCTATGGAAGACGGCTACGTTCAGGGCGATGTGTATCCCAAAGGAGGCTTCCGCCCCAAAGACGGTGCCCAGCGCGGATCGGTGATGGACATGCCTATCTACCCCGGCGATCCTCTCACGCCCAATGTGGGCTCCACACCCGATGCCAAACGACTCAACCGCTCCGAAGTAACCAATCTTATCAAGATCCCTGTGCTCCCAATTTCATATGGAGATGCCCAACCGTTGCTGGCCGCATTGGCCGGACCGGTGGCTCCATCACGCTGGAGAGGTGGTCTTCCCATCACCTATCACATTGGCCCCGGTCCTGCGAAAGTGCACTTGAAAGTTGAATCAAACTGGACGACGGTGGATGCGCTTAATGTAATCGCCAAACTGAAAGGCAGTGAATTTCCGGACGAATGGGTCGTTCGTGGCAATCACCACGACGGATGGAACAACGGTGCTTCCGATCCGCTCAGCGGCATGGTGGCCGAACTGGAAGAAGCCCGTGCCATCGGCGAACTTGTAAAGACCGGTTGGAAGCCGAAGCGCACAATAGTCTATTGCGCGTGGGACGCCGAAGAACCGGGTCTCATGGGTTCCACGGAATGGGTAGAACATCACGCTGCTGAATTACAGCAGAAAGTTGTAGCCTACATTAACTCAGATGGTAACGGTCGGGGATTCCTTGGTGCTGCCGGATCGCACACCCTTGAAGTCCTTATGACGGAAATTGCCCGTGATGTGAAAGATCCCGAGACTGGAGTGACTCTTCTTGAGCGCGGCAAGTCGTTTGCAGCAGCCAACGCAGCCAGTGCAAAAGCAAAAAAAGAGATTCTTGCTCGGCGTTCGTTGACCCTGGGCGCCCTCGGCTCCGGGTCTGACTACACACCATTTATTCAGCACCTTGGCATACCCGCCCTCAACATCGGTTTTGGCGGGGAAGGTGGCGGCGGCGTATACCACAGCATGTACGACACCTATGATCATTACAAGCGATTTGGTGATCCAAAGTTTGATTATGGGGTGGCGCTGGCCAAGACAGCGGGTCGCACCACACTGCGGTTGGTGAACGCCGACGTGCTTCCCTTTGACTTCAAAGGTTTTCACCGGACAGTAAACAGTTACATGGGCGAAGTGACCAGCCTGCTCGAGTCGATGCGTGAAGCCACGGAAGTGGAAAACCAGATGATCCGGGAGAACCGTTACGTGCAGGCCGCTGACCCGTTCAAGACTTATGTTCCCCCCACAGCGGCTGAACCCGTTCCCTTCTTGAATTTCTCCAGCTTGCAGAATGCCCTGACCGCACTCGAGAAGTCTGCAACACAATATGCTGAACTCGCGGCGGCCAATCCAAAACCCAACACCAACCTCGTACAGCTGAATCAGCTTCTTTTCCAGGCTGAGCAGAAACTGCTTTCCGCGAATGGACTTCCCCGCAGACCTTGGTTTCGCCACACGATCTACGCTCCTGGTTTCTACACTGGTTATGGAGTAAAAACCTTGCCCGGTATCCGGGAAGCTATCGAGCAACGCAATTGGAAAGAAGCCCAGGAACAAATCGAGATTGCCGCGACTACGATTGGTGAATACACCAAGCAGGTGGATGCAGCAAATAAGATATTGATGATGAGGTGAGAGAAAGCGCCGGGTTCTTGGCCGCAGGCACTGGTTACTGGTCACTGGTTACAGGTCACCGGTCACTATTCACTGTAGACAAACTAAATGAGCTTATGAAAAGAAGTATTTTCTTTCTCCTCGCCATTTGCAGCTTTGCCTCTTGGGGTCAGCTACCTCAGAAGAATTACGCGCTGACCAATGTCAATTTATTCAATGGCGTAGATAACCGAATTATCACCGGATCGGTGATCTATGTTAATGGGAAGATCGAGAAGATCGGCAAAGCCGGGGAAGCGATCCCTAAGGAGTACGAAATCATCGATTGCCAGAATAATTACGCCATTCCGGGGATGATGGACGCGCATACGCATATCAACAACCTCGAAAGTGCCAAGCGAGCACTGATGTCGGGGGTGACAACCTTCAGAACCGCGGGCGTTTCCGCTTACCAGGATGTTTCGTTGCGCGATCTTGCCAAAAGTGGTCGGATTGCGGGTCCTGTTGTGATACCCGCCGGAGTGTTTGTTACCCCTAATCCGGGCGAAACGATCCTGGCTGATCCGCGGCTCGGCGTCCTGATCAATGGAGTCAATACGGATGATGAATTGAAATTACTGGTTAACGTAAATATTGATCGCGGTGCAGAAGTCATCAAGACCCGCGGTACTGAGCGTGCCGGCCTTCCGGAAACTGATCCTCGGCAACAATCGTACACCCAACGACAACTCAAAGTCATCATTGACGAAGCCGCCAAGCGGAATGTGCCTGTCATGATTCACGCCCATGGCGATGAAGGTGCAAGGGCCGCCGTGGCCGCCGGAGCACGCAGTATCGAACACGGCACCTTCCTGAGCGACGAGACCCTGAAGCTCATGAAAGAAAAGGGTTGTTTCCTGGTACCCACGTACATCACGCTTGAAGATCTTACCAAACCTGGCGGCGATTATTCTGGCGCTGTACTGGAGTTGCGTGGACGATTTATGATGCCCGCCGCCGAGAAAGTATTCAAGAAAGCCCACGCGCTGGGAGTCAAGATTGCCACCGGCGCCGACAACGACTATACCCCCGTCAGCACGAGCCGAATCTCCCTCGAATGCGAGCATTACGTACGTATGGGTATGACAAACTTCGAAGCTATCCAATCAGCAACTGTCGTGGCTGCAGAATTACTGAGGATCCAGGACAAGACCGGCAGAATCCAACCGGGCTTTGAGGCAGACATCGTTATCATCCCTGGCAACCCGCTGGAAGATATCCGGGCTCTGCAAGATGCCTTGATCGTGATGAGCAACGGACACGTCGCTTTGAAGCGATTGCCGTTCGGGAAAGAGTAGGAATTAGGGGTCAGGGGTCAGGGACGAGGGGCTGGGGAAAAGGAGTAGGTGCTGGAGTCTGGGTAAGACAAGTGGCTTGCCATCCTGATGCCTCCAAAGAACAAACTTCTGACCCCTGACCCCCGACCCCTGATCCCTTTTCTCTAACTTTGCCACCTTCCAATTCAAGGATAATGGCAAACCGCTACTACGTAATCGATTTCGACAGCACTTTTACCAAGGTCGAGGCCTTTGATGTCCTGGCCGATATCGCATTGGCCGGGCACCCGGAGCTACCCCTGCGGAAGAAACAGATCGAAGAGATCACCAAGCAGGGCATGGACGGTGCCATCTCTTTTCGCGAATCCCTGGAGCAGCGGCTTGCTCTCCTTCCCATCTCCCGACCGCACTTGCAGACACTGGTCAGCCAACTGAAATCGAAAGTTTCTGAATCGTTCAAGCGCAACAAAGAGTTCTTTTCTACCTACGCCGACCAGATTTATATCATCTCGAATGGATTCCGCGAGTTTATTGAGCCGGTAGTGACCGAATACGGTATCAAGCCTGCAAATATTCTCGCCAACGAATTTGTGTTTGATGCCCAGGGCAATGTCATCGGCTTCGACAAAAACAATCCATTGTCGGCCAATGGAGGAAAGTCAGAACGACTCAAGAACCTGAACCTTCCGGGTGATGTTTACGTCATCGGTGACGGCTACACGGACTACGAAATCAAGCATGCAGGTTTGGCGAACAAGTTCTTCGCCTTCACGGAAAACGTGGAGCGCCACAGCGTTGCCAGCAAAGCCGACCACATCGCCCCCAGCCTGGATGAGTTCCTTTACCTCAACAAGTTGAACACAGCTATCTCCTACCCCAAGAACCGCATCAGCGTACTCCTGCTGGAGAATGTGCACCCGATTGCCATCGAACTGATGAAATCGGAAGGTTTTGCGGTCGAGACCTATCCCGCCGGGCTGGAAGAAGCGGAGCTTTGCGAGAAGATAAAGAACGTATCGGTGCTCGGTATCCGTTCCAAGACGCAGGTGACCGCCAAGGTGCTTGATCACGCCAATCGGTTGATGGCCATTGGAGCGTTCTGCATCGGCACCAACCAGATCAACCTTACCGAGGCGACCAAAAAAGGAGTGGCCGTCTTCAACGCACCCTTTTCCAACACCCGCTCGGTGGTGGAACTCGCCATTGGTGAGATCATCATCCTCATTCGGCGCATCGCGGACAAGAGCCTGAAGATGCATGAGGGACGATGGGATAAGTCGGCGAAAGGCAGTTTTGAAATCCGTGGAAAGAAACTCGGCATTATTGGCTATGGCAACATCGGCGCCCAATTGTCGGTGATCGCCGAAAGCCTTGGGATGAAGGTCTACTACTATGACCGCGAGGAAAAGCTAGCCTTGGGGAATGCCACCAAGTGCCGCAGCATGAACGAACTGCTGGCCCTCTCCGACGTTGTCACGCTCCATGTAGACGGTCGCGAGTCAAACAAGAACCTGATAGCCGCCGACCAGTTCGCGAAAATGAAGAACGGGGTGATCTTCCTGAACCTGAGTCGCGGTCACGTGGTTGACATTAAGGCCCTTCGCGAGAATATTCTTTCCGGCAAGGTGGCTGGTTGCGCTGTGGATGTGTTCCCCTATGAGCCCATCGACAACAACGAGGAGTTTGTTTCTGAACTACGTGGACTGCCCAACACCATCCTCACGCCCCACATCGGCGGGAGTACGGCGGAAGCGCAGGAGAACATAGGCATGTTTGTTCCGGGCAAACTCATGGATTACATCAACACGGGCAGCACCAGCAACAGCGTGAACTTCCCCAACCTGACGCTGCCTACCCTGGAGAACGCCCATCGCCTGATCCATATACACAACAACGTCCCCGGTATCCTCGCCCGTATCAACCAGGTCCTCGCTGACCACGGCATCAACATTGTTGGTCAATATTTAAAAACCAATGAACTGATCGGTTACGTGATCACCGACATCAACAAAGGGTACGACCAGGAAGTTATCAAGAAGCTGAGGGCGATTGAGCAGACGATTAAGTTCAGGGTGCTTTATTGAACCTCCTGAATTAGCGCCTCACCCCCCTGCCCCCTCTCCGTAGGACTCAGAGGGAGTAGTTCGTCAACTGATCATTTAGCTGCTCCACCACTCGATCGAGATGTTCTTCCGTTGTATGGAAACTGGTCACGCACGCCCTAAGGACTTTTCCATGACGAGGAAGGGGTACTGTAGAAAGCCAGAATTCACCTCCCAATTCTAGTCTGTTTCGCAAGTCGTCGGCAGAAATGAGTCCTGACAACACCTGCGGATGGGTAAAATTGAGCACACCTACCGGGCTGTCATTTACAATCTTCCAGCCGCTTGCAGTTAATCGGTCTCTTAAATGTCCTGTCAATTTGCATTGGTATTCCATCTGGGCGATCAGGGCTTCCTCTCCCTTTTCTGCCAGTGTCATGAAGAGCTTTAGTCCAATGCAACGTCTGCTCCACTGGAGAGTTGTAGCATAGGGTTCGGTTTGTGCCTGGGAGGGCATGTAAACGGCCGGGATACCGAACGCCACTTGCACAGCCTCCGGATGTCGTGTAAAAAACATCCCTGCACCCATGGCGACCGAGAACCACTTGTGCGCATCGATGGTAACCGAATCCGACAACTCAATGCCACTGAGGTGGTGACGGAGGGCTTTGGACAAGACTGCAGCACCTGCCCATGCCGCATCCACATGAAACCACATATTGTATTTTTTCGCCAGCGCTGCCAACTCAGGTAAGGAATCGATGGCGCCACTTGCCGTTGTTCCTGCCGTCCCGATAATCACTGCCGGCCTGAAGCCTGCGCTAATGTCGCTCTCTATCTGTGACTCCAGCGTGGCAAGGTTTATCCGCCATGTGTCATCCGTTTCAATCTTGCGCAGAGATTTCAGTCCAAGCCCGATATTCTTGACAATCTTATCGAACGAATTGTGTCCCGCAACTGACATATAGACCATCGGCCGCCTTTCCAGAGAGCACACTCCTTCATTCACATACGCAGGGACTTGCTTGGCCAACGCCACCAACAGCGCGGTATGATTGGCTTCCGATCCTCCAGAGGTAAAATTGCTGAAGGTCTCCGGCTCTGGATATCCGATTTTTCCGGAAATGTATTTCAGCACATGACTTTCTATCTCATTGGCTGCCGGGGCGTGCGACCACACGGCCAGCTGAGGATTGTACAGGGCCACCAACGCATCTGCTACAACGGAAGCTTCTGTGGTTGCCGGGATGAATAATCCCAAATACCCGGGATGTGACACGTGCAAACTCCATTTCGAAAAGAGGTCACTTACTTCCTGGGTAAGCAAGTCGAGGGGAAGAGGCTTCCCAAAATCATACTTCTTCAACGATTCCCTGATGACCTCAGGAGCGACCTGATTAGAAATAGATGCTGACGAAAGTCCGCCCGGGTACGCCCTTACAATCTCTTCAAGTACGTTCCACGTAGTCTTCATTCCATCCTGTTTGGTGTTTTAATCCTTTCTGCTATTCTTCCGAATTGGTTGCACAACACAGATAAGTGCGCCTCCCCTTTGAACGTGATGAGCTTCGCATTTGGAATTTGGCCAACATGGACTCGTACCAGCTCCACTGGAAGGTTTTTGTCCTGTTCACCATGAAAGAAAGTTATTGGAAACGTGATATCGCTAAAGCTGAAGCCAAACGCGGCAACGAACAATCTTAAATCCCACGTAACCCCTCTCATGCTCCGCAGCGATTCATTTACTGCCTGCTCCAGAACTTCCAGACGGTTGCTATCCATGATTGCTTGATAATCCGGCAGAGGCATCATCCGCTGTGGGCGCTTCGGTCTTTTCTCTCTTGGTTCGGTTGCCGGGCTTCTCATGGCATTTAGCAGGATCGGTAAAAGAAAAGGAAACTTTTCCGTCACGATCCAAAAAAGGTTGAATGGAAATTGCAGGTAACGCCTGGTTTGAGGGAGGTTCATCTGCCAACCACCAGATACCACGACAGCGGATAGTAATCGCTCCGGTATCCGAGTCGCACAGGCGGTTACATAAGGTCCTCCCCCCGAGTTACCCAGCAAAGAGAAGTTTTCCAGCTTCAAATGGTCCGCCAAGGAAATAACGTCAGACGGCCAATCCATGAATTTCCGGCTGACCTGAAAATCAGAGTGCCCTATGCCTGGTCGGTTTGGTGCGATGATCCGGAGACCATGCCTGCAAAATGCTTCTTCGCCAACCAGCAAAGGTTCCAGGCAGGAAGAAGGAGCTCCATGGAAATAAAATACTGGCATTCCATCGCCCTTCCCGAATTCCATATAGCTCAGCCGGCGGCCACCCGCGAGTGTGATGTATTTCATGTGCGTCATCGCGAAAGACAACTCTTCTTCACAGCTCAGGACTTTTCACCGGTAGAACTCTTTTTCAGGTTGTCAGCCAGGAGGAATACAATTCCAATGGCTGCCCAAAAGGCAGACTTCATCCAGTTAGCCGATTGAAAAGCTTCAAGTGCCGCGACGCCAAAGAAGAGCAGGAATACTGCAACGTTTGAGCTCAGTCTCACTCTTTTCATGTCCTTACCTCAAGGCTATCATTCTTCGCTTACTCGTGCCTCAGCCATTTTATGGGATTCGATGCGGCCACCCTGATGGTTTGTGACCAAACGGTAACCAGGCCCAATCCGGTAATGATCGCGACGGAGAAAATGATCAGCACGGGAGTGATTTGAATACGGTATGGGTATTCTTCCAAGAACATGTTCCCCAGCAGGATGCTCGCGGGAACGCCAATCACGACGGCAATCCCAATCAACACGAGGTAAGTCTTGCTCAGCAACATCACCATGCCCGTGACGGTGGCACCCATGACTTTTCGTATGCCTACTTCTTTGGCCCTGATTTGCGAGGCATACATCGCCATGCCTATCATACCAAGGCAAGCAAGCGAAACCACAAGAAATGCGACATAACCCACGATCATCGGCATGTCGCTTAGACCGGTCTGGCGGTACGCGTCATCTATTTCCTGCTCCATCATGGAAAGCTCAATTGGATGTGCGGGGTCATTCTTCTTCCATAGGGCTTTAATCGATGCAATTGTCGACTCACGCTGTGAAGCATGAATCCTGACGCCCAGGTAATTCAGTCTACGGGGGTTCTTTCGCAAAGCGAGGGGTCCAATCTTATTGCTTAACGGGCGGAAGTGAAAATCCCTTACCACACCCACTACTTGCAGCGCGATGGTGTCGTCGGCATACACTGTCTGTCCAAGTGCATCCATCGGACCCTTGAAACCAAATTGGGCCAGGGCTGATTCATTGAGAATCACGTTCCTTTCTTTGGATCCCTGATCACCCGCATCAAAGTTCCTACCGGCCACAAATACCATCTCCAGGTTCTCCACGTAGTTCTCCTCCAGCACAAAATCACTCATCACAAAAGGTTTGTCGCTTCGGCTCCGCTTATATTGACTTGAACCGTCCTCCCATGTACCCAGCTTATGCGACACGCCACCAACCCGTTCCACTCCCGGCAAGTTTCCTATTTCACTTGCCAATTTCTCAAACCGCTCCCCTTGTAAGCTGATCAAAAGGTTATCCTTCTGCGCAATGCCATAATCGGCCGTAAGCATGAAATCAACCTGACGGTAAACCACCAGCACCAGGATCACGAAGACGACCGACAAGGTGAATTGTATAAGCATCAATGCTTTTCTGAACGTCAGTCGCGCATAGTATTTTACTTGTTGCAGATCTTTTAAGACCGTTGATGGCTTGAAGGCCGACAGGTAAGTAGCTGGCAGAACACCAGCCATAATGCCAACACCAATCGCAAACACGATAAAGAGAGCATATAACGTTACATCCTCATTCATATCCAGGCGAAAGTCCTGGCTGAAGGATAATCCCGCAAATCCTAGCTTGAGTAATTGAAGCATGAGGTAGGACAAGGTCACAGCAACCAGGGCAAATACCACTGCTTCACCAACAAACTGTACAAACACCTGCAGGCGACTCGCACCCACCACTTTCCGCACACCAATCTCCCGGGCACGCGATAACGATTTGGCAATGGTAAGGTTACTGAAATTGAACAGCGACATCAGCAAGACCACACCGGCCAAGACGCTGAGGAACATCAAAAACGATGCAGGCATTCCTTTCCCCATTTGATCAGCCAATTCCGGACCCGGCGTAATCGCCGCCAATGGCTGGAGCGAAAAGGCAGCATACCGTATATCTCGTCCATCGGATTTGAGACCAACGCCATGTTTCTTGTTTATTTCTGTGAGCGACTCTTCCGCTTGACTCGCGCTGATACCGGGTCTCAGTTTTACATACACATAGTTATTATAGTAACTACTCCAATTCTCAAGCGTTTTGCCCACAGCCCCACTGAGCTCGAGGCCAGGCAGTGTCGAAAAGGAACATAGGACCTCAAATTCAAAGTGCGTCTTCCCAGGAAATTCCTTCAGGACACCTGTAATTGTAAAATCACCCAGTCCCTTTATTGAAATCATCTGCCCGACAGGCTGTGCGGAACCAAAAAGCTTCAGGGCCATTGGTGCAGACAAGACCAGGCTATTGGGCAGCAGGAGCGCAGAAGCAGGATCACCTTCTGCCAATGGAAAATTAAAGACCTTCAGAAAGGATGGATCCACCAGCAATCCCTGCAACGGTAAACTCCGACTGCCATACGTTGCCTCTCCGTATAACTGTCTGCTTACCCGGACCACTGCTTCGGTAAACGAATACTCCTCCTCAAGGACCCGTCCAATAGACAAGGGACTTGAAGCAAAATCGACCATTCCCCAATCGGGATGAACCACTCTGGAGTTCACCCGGTAAACGCGGTCACTTTCAGGGTGGAAATTGTCGAATGTAAACTGATCCTTGATAATCAGCAAGATTAGCATGCCCAATGACATGCTGACCGAAAGGCCAAGAAGGTTAATAAAGGAGAAACTCTTGTGGCGCAGAAGGTTTCTTAATGATGTGATCAGGATGTTTTTGAGCATAGGGTAATTTTAGCGTCCGTTAAACTTCTTCGTCTCTTCTCGTAATTCGCCTCATGCATTCCACGGTGAAAGAAATTCATAGCATGAAGCCAGAAAAAACAAGGGAATAGCAAGAAGGTAGATCAATGCCAAATCACGCAGGCTCTCCTTCTGAAATCGGTATTTTCCAATCGACCAACTGTTTATCTTGTTATGCACATAGAAATCGATTCCGCATTTGACCCCAGCACCGATAACGAGTGAATACGGAATAAACTGAAGCAGAAGCACCAGGAGGTAATAACAGGCCGATTGAAACAACCGAAGTCTGCTCTTGTGATCTGCATCGACTGAAACGATTCCTCCCATCCAACCCTGGATGGAGACGGATACCAGGGGAATCACCACACCGAATCCCATCAGCGTTTGTGGAATGGCTCCAAAAACTAAATTTTCACCAAAATCAATCACTGCGGCCGTAAACCTGTTGCCGAGCCCATAATGAATGGATGCCTTGTCTGTCGCCAGGGCATGCTGCACCATATTGTCTCTGTAGGAAAGTGCGTATTGATTTCCCTGATGAACCATAATCATCCCTACCAAACCAGAGAGCCAATAGATAACAAACACAGAAAGAACAAAGACTTTGCATCTTCGCAATGCCTCCTGAATCATGCCAACTAAGTTTTTGATCCTGATCACTGGCTAATTCACAAACTGTTGTTCATTCCACACTTACAAGCATTAGGATACCTGGACCTTGGGTACTATCGGGTTCACCGGAATGCCCTTTACCAACAGCCACAAGGCCATCGACATTTCACCAACGAAAGCCGGTAACAGGACATAAGGGAAAAGCTGGGACGCCAGCGGTGGGAAAAGAAACCAGGAAAGGCTGTTGAGCAAATATCCGGCGCCGGCAAGTGCATAGAGTATACCCAAAGCCCGTGGCAGAAAACCACACTTGAAAACCAGCCAGCCAATCAAGGGAAAATAGAAAGCAAACAGAAAAAGACTGATGTTATACCCTTGCGACTGAAGGTTGAGGTAAAAAAGGGATTGCGTTTGCAGTTGTTCAAGGGTAAATGCTTTCAGGTAACTGTTGTTGTGCAGAAGCAGAAGTGGTGCTTGCTGATGGAGCAGGTTGACTGCCATTACTGCGCCCGCGGTTATTGAGAATATCAAAGCGAGCAGGGCCACATGCCTGTTCACCGGCTTGAAAAGCTGGTAAAAAATAAGGGAAAGAAATGTGCCGCAAACCAGGCAGAGAAGATCGGCGACAAAACCAACCCGATACAGTTGCTCGGAGGCAAGGATGTTCTTCGCCGTTTCCACGGCGTTCCCATACACGGTTAAGCCTCCCCTGACAAAGGCTTCAGCGAAACCTCCGGAAATAATCATGATCAGGTAAAGTACGCCGGCGACTTTAGCCCATTGGTTAGTTGAATCCATTTCTTTTAGGGTCATGTCCTTCATCTAGTTCTACTTACTAATTGTCTGTGGGTTCCCATAATTCAATCTTGTTGCCTTCGTTGTCCATGAGGTGAACAAATTTTCCGTAGTCATACTCCGCTATGTTGTCCAGCACGTTTACACCATTCGCGCGAAGCCTTTCTACCAGTAATTCAATATGCTGCACACGGTAGTTGATCATGAACTCCTTCTTGGAGGGTAAGAAATACTCATCACCTTTCCTGAACGGGGTCCACTGAAGTGAATTGACCTGATCTGGCCGGGCAAGATCCCTGGACTCAAAGCCCGAAGAGCCCCATTCATTCATCTGGAATCCCAAATTCTGGGCATACCAATTCCTCGTTTCCGCCGGATCATCGGAGAAAAAGAAAATCCCTCCAATTCCCGTCACCCTGGGTGCACCATCACCTGAAGCCGCTGATGTGTCACTTTTACCCTCTTCGTCTTTCATTTAGTTTGTGTTAATTATAGAATTCAACCTTGGCGGTCATTTCAATACATGCTCCTGGCACCCATCACAAGGGCTGTTATCTATGCCGCCCGTTCCTGGATTGCCACGGGCTCCTTCGCTCCAACAATCAACAGCCACAGCATGAATACCAGTTCTCCCAGCATGGCGGGAAATGCGTACTTGAACAGGACAGCATAGTACCCCGGAAACAAAATCCCGGCAACGCTTAACACCACATAGGTCACTCCGGTGATCAGCAGCCAAATACCCAGAAAGCGCGGCAGGAAACCGGATCTAATGATGAGCATGGCCAACGGGAAGAGCCACAGACCCCAGTACATCTCCAAGACAAGGTTTCCATAGTCACCAATCTTCAGAAACAAAAAGGCAATGTCTTGCCGCTGACTTAGTTCAAAGGATTTCAAAATATCTCCCTTCAAGATCATTAACGTAGCCACATTGAATCCCCCCATAACAAATACAACTGGTATTTGCACAAACACCATAGCGACCAGCAACCTTGCATGACGCAGGTGTACTTGTTCGAATAAACGATAAAGAGCCAACGCCAGGAATATCCAAAGCACGCTGCTGAACAGATCATTCATTATTCCCGTTCGAAATAAAAACTCATTGGCAAGAATCTTCTCAGCAGTGGCCGCCACATCATTCTTTACAACCGTCTTCTCCGGAAGGTACATAAGGCCATAGAGGCCTGTGAGTGTCCAAAAAAAGTAAAGGACGCCTGCAAGGCGGGAGATCTTCTTCACTGAGGCTATTTCGGTTTGCATTGTATTGAATGAGGGTTGACTATTCGATAAACGAGGATAGACTAACGTGCTTTTAACTCTTTGAAAGGACTCCACGGCAATTTCAAAAAGGCAACAATTCGGCTCACTTTGAAATTCTCTCCAAGCCTTCCTGTGCACCTTTCAATTTATTGTCAAGCTTGAGGGCCACCTCATAGTTTTTCCTCGCCTCCGCCTTCCTTCCTTGCTTCTCATTGATTTGACCCAATCGCATATACGCCGCCGCGAGGGAAGGTTCATCACCGCTCGGTGTGTGTGTCAAATATTTCTGAAGTGAGGCCTCGCCCTTATCCAGCTTCAGCCCGGTAATGGCTGATGACTTACCGTACCAATAATGGTATAAGTAGTTTTCCGGTGTGTTCTTGAGCGCTTCATCCAAAAGCGCAAGCACTTCGGCCCCAACGGCCTTTGCCTTTTCTTCACCCCCACCCATAAAGGCGGGCGCCATCATGTACGAACTCACCAGTGACGCACGTGCGCTAATATTCTTTGGGTCAAGTTTCGCAGCCTTTTCCCAGGCCCTCAAGGCTTTGGGCCCAACCGACATCTGTGTGAAAAAACCAGCTTTGCTTCCAATGCCTGAATACGCGTCACCCAGCCAGGCAAAGTAATCCCCATTGCCAGGATCGGCTTCGGTTGATTTTTCAAAATAATCAGCCGCATCATCATACTCCTTTTTGTCATAGGCGATACGTCCGAGATAATACTGAGCGGCTGCAAAGTCGGGTGAATTCTTTTGAACAGCCTGAAATACGTTTTCCGCCTCCTTGTACTTCTTGGAAGAATACAGTTCCTTTCCTTTATCAATATTGGGTTGGGCTACTGCTTGTGTGGTGAGCATCATCATCACAACCAGCAAGAAGCAGATGGTAGGGCTTTTGGTCATTTCTTTGAGGTAACTATAATCCGATTTTCTACAACACGAAGTCCACTTACTCCACTTTCAATCCATTCACTGGGTTTGATTTTGAAATTCTCCGGATTTGGCTGTAGACGGTCAGCAACAGAATGAGAACCAAGATCACCACTGCACCGCTTGCACTAAACAGGTTGACCGGGATATGGTACGGGAAAGCAAAATCAAACAGGGACTTGGTAATCAGGTAACCCGCAGGAGCGCCGATCAACAAGGCTACGGTGAGCAAGACCAGGTATTGCCTGGTAATGTTTAGGGCTATATCGCGCGTGCCCGCACCCAACACCTTCCGAACACTGAATTCCTTAACCCTTCCCGCCACATTAAGGGTAATAAGTCCATACAATCCGAGGCTTGCCAGGGAAACCGCGATAAAGGAAAACACCAGCCAGACGATATCGAAAATACGCATGGACTCAAAGTAACCTGTCCAGGTATCCTCCTGGAGACCTCCTTCAAATGGTATTTCAGGGAAGAGCTGAATCCATTTTGCCTGCACCTCTTTTAAGGTCTTAATCTCCGTGCCCGGGCGAACCCGGAGGGACAAGTACCGATACTCATTTCGGTCGGTCACCCTGAAAATGGTGGGGCGAAGCGGCTTGGCAAAGCTGTAGCTGTGGAAGTCCTTGACTACACCAACCACTTCATATTGCACACTGTCGATACTGAAGTGTTGTCCGATGGCACTCTCCCAGGCCAGGTTCTTAACGAGGAGCTCATTGACAATAACCGCTTGCTTGTCGCTTCCTTCATGCGGGTTAAAGACGCGGCCCTGGGTCAAGTGCAGGCCCATGGTCTCAAAATAATTCGCATCGACCGACAATTGGTCCACCTCATATTCGCGCTCTGGGAAATGTAAAACTGCCGTTGTGTGGCTCTTACCGAGGTGGTGAGTGGAACCTGAGACGGAAATCACATCCGGATCCCGGGAAAGCAGCGCATTCAACTCTTCGTAAGCGTCGTGGTCAGGGACGTTGGCATATAAGGTCTCCGCCTGATTGTACCCCCAACTCCGCGTTGCCATGTAGCTGTTGTTCTGGGTGAAGGTGGTGGCAATCGTAATGAAGATACAGCCCAGTGCCAGCTGCATGCCCAGGAATATCCGGGTCAACGGATTTTTCTGGCCAAATTTTACCGAACCTTTGAGGATTCCAACGACCTGGAATCTTGAGATATAGAAAGCAGGATAAATGCCCGACGCCAGGCTCGTGAGAAGCAACACAGCAGGCAAATAGATCCAAAGAGCAGGATCATTAAGCGTGAAACCCATGCTGAAATGCCACAGCCCTTCAAAACCGGGGATAAAAAATGCATAGCCCAGAAAAAGTCCAAAAATCAGAGCAAAACAGGTCACTACGATGTTTTCGGTCAAAAACTGCACAATCACCACCCGCCGGGTAGCCCCGATTGATTTCCGCACACCAATTTCTTTCAGTCGTTTCGCGGCGGTGGCAATGGCAATATTGATGTAGTTGAAGCAGGCGAGCGCCAGGATGAATATGGCGATGATCACCATAAACATGATCGTCTTGTAGTTTGAACTGGAGCTTCGGGAAATATCATCTCTGATGTATTCCGATCGCTCATGAAGAGTTGCCAGCGGTTCGAAACCAAATGAAGAGAGCGCCCAGTCTTGTTGCACCGCTTCATTTTGTAACTTCTTGTATTTGTCCATCCCCTGTTCAATGTCCTTCAAATCGGATGGCTGGTCAATCTCAATGAACGTGGCATCAACGAAGGCATTCCAGTCATGCATGTCGTAACCCGGCTCACTGGTCCTTAGGTTTTCAAGGTTGATCAGAAAATCGAAACTGATGGTCCGGGCCTTTGGAAATTCCTTAGCCACCCCGGAAATCTTGAATGACTTGCTGCGACCTTTTCCAAATACCACCTGGATATCCAGGCCAACCGGGTTTGCCTCACCAAAATATTTGACCGACATATCTTCACTGAGAATTATGCTGTTCACATCGGCCAGGGATTTCGAAGTCCCCCACTTCAATGGGAAGGTGAACATTTCCAAAAACTCCGGGTCGGTGTAGCGGACACGTTCGTGAAAGACGTTATCCTCATATTTCATAACCACATTCCGGTCCTCCACGCGGCACACCTTTTTGATATGCGCCAAATCGTTCCTTAGCATTTCGCCCAACGGTCGTGGCGTTCTCCCAAATTGCTGAGCGGCACCGTCCCGATTGGCGAAGAAGGTAACCAGGTAGACTTCCTGCTTATGCTCATGGAACTGGTCGGTGCTGTAGGTCCATCGAGTGAACGCGTAGGCGAAAACGCAGATGCCAATTGCAGCCGACAGACCAAAAATATTGATGAATGAGTTCAGCGGGTTCTTCATGAGGCCCCGGATGGAAACCTTGAAGTAGTTGGAGAACATGGGGAGCTCATTCATAGTTTGAAGCAGTTCAAGGTTACGGACCAGGTTAGGCCTGAGCAGTTTGATCATCTCCCACGTATAGAGCCGGTTGGCCTTGCGGACAGAAAACCGTTCAGCATTCTCGCGGAAGATTTCCTCCATGTCGCCTTCAATTTCTTCGAGGTAGTCCGTTTTGAGGAAGAACCGAAGAAACTTAAGCGGCCATTTCGGAGGATGAAGAAGGCGGGGCTCCATTTAGACTACATTTAGACTTTGGGCGAGATTGGGCATGGCCTTCCACAAGCTTGCGCGGATGTCCCTCATTTCTTCAAGCACTCTCCGCCCATGCGAAGTGGTGGCGTAAATGCGCTTCCGCTTACCTCCCCTTTTTTGAGTTGGTTCTCCGAATTGGGAGGTAAGGAACCCTTTATCTTCCATGCGTTTCAGCGCAGATTGAATGGACCCCACGCTGAGTCTTTCTTTAAGCCTTGACTCCAGCTCACGCTTGATTTCTACTCCATAAGCATCGCCTTGAAGCGTTGCCACAGTAAGCAGTACGAGTTCTTCAAATTCTCCGAGTTTCGTTTTCTTCATAGGTTAAGATGGGATAGTCGTTGGTGTAGTCGTGCTTACGTTATGCTGTTCATGGAGGCCCTTGACCAGGAACCAGAGCATGGTCAGCGGCAAACCAATAAACGTGTATCGGGCAAACTGCCGCACCAGCAGGTAATCCGTGGATTGAAGAAGCACATAGGCGACTGCTTCCGTTACATATCCAATTCCATTCAGGATAAGCAGGACACTGAAGAGCTGAGGGATGAATCCTGAACGCTTAATCAGCATGCCAAAGGGAAATAGCCACAACCCCCAAAAGAGCTGCGCTGCTCCAATGCCGTATCCATGCATTCGAAGCAGAAAATAGGACAATTCCTGCCGCTCGGTAAAATTCAGGGTCATCCACGGCTGCCCTTTAAGGGTCATGAGGGCAGCGATGTGAAAGCATTCAAGCAAGAATACGATCGGCAATTGAATGAGAACCGGTACCACCATGAGCCGCGAGAGGTGCTTGTCTACAGGCCTGAAAAGCCGATAAAGCATGAGCACCATTACGGTGATGGCTGTTGTACTGATCAGGTGGCAGAGAATCCCGGCTCGATAGAGGAATTCATTGGCGAGAATATTATTGGCGGTGGCGACTACATCATCACGGGCGATGATTTTGGAAGGCACGTACCCCATACCAAAAGAAGCCACGATCACCAGTGAAAAATACACTACAGCGGCGCGCCTGGCTGTCGTTTTGTTCGAGTTGGGGATTTCTTCCATGAATAGAGTGTACCAGGCACTATGGTAACTCTGATATTAATCGTAATTGCAGTAGAAATAGTTGCACTATTTCAGTCGTAATTGCAGTTTTTATGTAAATAGTTGAATATCAGAGGTTGAAAGAAGCCATTTGAGCCACTTCCGCGTGCGACGGGTTAAGGACTTGGGCATTGCTTCGCCCTAACGGAGAAGGATCCAGACGTGCTTAATCCACCGATTTTAAATACACGTAAGCCTTGTTAGAAACATTGACAATGCTGATTGGAACGCCGTCCCGATTAGCCATGGAAACAAATTCATAGCCGGCCATCAAGGCCTCATATCGCTCTTCCGGAGTACCGTGATGGGTCGGGTCATTAAAATTATAATCACCCCTGCTCATGAATGCCTCTATCACTTCCGGAACAAAAACACCGCCGAAGTTGACTTCGCGGTGACGCATGTAGGCCCCCGCGAGGTAGTCAGCGTATAACTCGTCCTTCTTGTTGTTGTACCGGATGCGCCGCGAAGTTCCCGGCACGGTACTTCTGAAATACGCGTAGGTATGCGCAAATTCATGCGCTATAATTATGGGAAGCACCGTACAATCGGTATACAGCTCCTGACACTCCTTTAGAACAAGGTTCCATCCAATCTTGATGTGGCCATCCATCAATGGATTGGTCTTTAGTGAAGAGGACATTGCATTGGGGTTGGGCCCATCATCAAAATAAAAGACGGCTGGGTTGACTGACCACAATTGCCTGAGCAGATTAATCTCAATCGTTATGGCGGCATCCAGGTTCGGATAGGGCGATTGATCGAAAATCGCGCCCCCGTCCGGGGCCATAGTAGTCAACGACCGGCATTGACCGATGGAACTCCGTACATTGATCGTCATCAATCCAATGGTCAGTATGAGACAACCTATTGACGTTGCTGGCCTCATGCTTATCTTCAGTTGTTAGACAATATACTTTTCAATTCCTTTTCAGTGGGGACCTTTGATAGGTAATCATTTGCCTCCTTGGTAAGGACCACATATCTGCCAGTCTGAATACATCCAGAAGTTTCTTTCATTTTTCCGACCTTAATTGATTCAGTACCCATGTTCCAGTCTCCGCTTTCCCTCTCTGTGGCCCACCAAACATCTACCGCCTTTGTGCACTTGTTGGTAAGCTTCAACATGTAGCCGCACCCGGATAAATATTTCTGCTCAATGGTGATGCAGTCCCGGTACTTACCGAGGTCCTCAAACTTAGCGACCTTAAGTACCCGGCTTGAGACGTCACCCTCAACCACCTTTAACTCCTGGGCCTGGATTGATGCAGCGACCAGAAAGAAAGCAACTGACAAAATGTAAGTTTTCATAGAATTGAATTTAGGTAATTTTTTTCGCTTGCCAGAACAGCAAATATGATGCGCTAACCTTCCAAAACCCCCTCCCTACTCGTTTAACCAACGCCTTATTCATGGAATTACCCGAAGGAGGATCAGGGGTGTATTTAGACGGGGTAGATCCACTTCAAAAATTGGATCCCACTTTGTCTAAAGTGGTTAATGTAGCAGGTCCTAAGTCACTTATTCATTGCCACTTACCTATCGTTGATCAAGTTGGTTATCAGACTGTTACAAGAAAAATTGTATACAGAAAGTTTGGTTGACCGAATTATAATCGCCTAATTTGTTCGTGCCGACCCCATAAAATCAAAAGAGGACCTTTCGGGTCCTCTCAAGATAGTTTGGAAGTCAGCCTCGGTGTGTGCTAAGCAATGTCCCGCAAGACCTTGTAATCACCACACCGGGGATACTTCCTCAAGGCTAATTAAATTACGAATACTTTACAACACTTTGTATACAATTTTGAGTTCGTTGTTTGATCTTGAACCAGAATGGGCTCAGGCTTCTTGAATTTGACCAAAATTGATCTAGTCTGCAGAGCCCTATATTTTTCCAGGTTAACCTAAGTCAGCATGCATTCAGTTCTGTTTCGAAGAACAGCCAGGTGAATCCGCCTTCTTGGTTGTTGAGAGCCCCACACTTGAAACACTGACTGACCCCTGACCCCCAGCCCCCGACCCCTCAATAAAAAAACCCACCCAGATTGGAGAGGTGTTTCTGAACCTCAATTATGACAAGTTTTGAGCTGCTTCCAGCCGCAACCTTCCGCTGTTAACCTGCTTTTTGGGCGAGGTCCCGTCCCGATATGATCGGGACGTGGATGCGGCCTGATTTTGACTGGTCACTTCGCTCGGTATTGTTTTAACGTTAGGTTCAGCAAACGTGTCCCAAATCCGAGTGGATTTCTTGATTCAAACGTATGCAAAAGTTCGGCGGTGTCAAGTATTGATTTTAGTATAGTTTTTTTGTACTCCCGAAAAAATGATCCGTGCGCCGAAGTATCAAAGTGTGAACGTGCCCGGGCGCAAACTAAATAGTGTGCCAAAGTTTTGACCGGGATGTTGGTGATGGAACCGCTATCTTTATGGCCAAATCAAGATCAATCATGGCTATCAAACGCACAGCAAATGCCGTCTGGAACGGACCGGGCAAAACCGGCAACGGAACGGTCTCCACACAGAGTGGAATCCTGGACAAAACACAATACAGCTACCTTTCTCGCTTTGAGAGCGGAACAGGTACCAACCCGGAAGAGCTGGTGGCTGCCGCCCATGCCGGGTGCTTTTCCATGAAGCTCGCCTTCAACCTCCAGGCTGCAGGTTTCACCGCCACTGAAATCAAGACCAACTGCGAAATTGTGCTCGAAGACGGTACGATCACTGCGTCCAACCTGACGCTCGATGCCAGCATTCCGAACATTACCAAAGAAAAGTTCGAGGAACTGGCGAAGGACGCGGAACTCAATTGCCCAATCTCCAAACTTCTGAAGACTAAAATCAACCTGAAAGCCACACTCCGGTAATCGGCGGGATGACGTGAGCATCAACCCATCTAAAAATTTTCAAATCTTCAAATTTTCAACTTGAACTTCACTCCCGGCCCCTCCGAACTCTATTTCACAGTTCCGGACCACTTGCGCCGCGGCATCCGGGATGGCGTTGCCTCCCTCTCACACCGCAGCACTCCATTTGAAAGAATCTTCCGCGAGGCCACTGAAGGCCTGAGGGAACTGCTTGGGCTCCCCCATGGGTTCCATATCGCGTTCACCGCGTCAGCCACGGAAACGTGGGAACGCAGCATTCAAAGCCTTGTGGGAGAAACCTCGTACCACCTTGTCAACGGTGCCTTCTCGAAGCGTTTCTTTGAAATCAGTCAACAATTGGGGAAGAAGGCCACCGCGCTGACCGTACCTGAAGGCAGTGGCTTCGAAGCAGTCAACTTGCCACCCGGGCAAGAACTTTTTGCGCTTACCCACAATGAAACAAGCACAGGTGTTTCGCTCACGCCAGCCATTCTCGGCGCAGCAAGGAAACAGCATCCGGAATCCCTGGTCATTGTCGATGCCGTGAGCTCACTGCCCTACGTCGACCTTGACTATTCGGCGATTGACTCGGTCTTCTTCTCCGTCCAAAAAGGATTCGGTCTCCCCGCGGGACTCGGGGTGTGGATCTATAACGAGCGGTGTGTGGAGAAAGCCCATCAATTACAATCGAGGGGTAAATCAATCGGTACCTACCATAGCCTCATCACGCTTCACAGCTTTGCCCGCAAGTACCAGACACCCGAGACGCCCAACGTTCTTGCTATCTTCCTCCTTGGCCAGGTGGTAAGAGATTTTCTCCGCCGTGGCATCCAGGTGATCCGCAAGGAGACCGAATACAAAGCCGCGGTCCTGTACGGCGTGATGGATCGACGGGAGGATATCTCCCCTCTGGTCACATCACCTGAACACCGATCTAATACCGTGATCACCATATCCTGCCCGGGCTGCCTCAACGAACTCAAGGCCCACCTCGAATCCCAGGGACTGCAACCCGGGGATGGCTATGGCGCCGGTAAAACAACGCAGTTGAGGTTTGCGAATTTTCCAGCACACTCGAAGGAAACCTATGAGATGCTGGCCGACGCGGTCGAACAGTTTAAAGTCTAAGGTTTAAAGTTGAAGATACCTCTCACCGACCTTAAACTTTCGACTTTAGACTTTAGACTAGTTTCGACCCTTTTAAACTTTTACTCCTTATAATTGTCTAAGTCATAACCTTTCCCCCTTGCAGGACGCCGAGTTGTTGGCCAAGATCCGGAACCCGGAGACGAGAAACTATGGGTTCAACATGCTGGTACGGACCTACCAGCAAAAGGTCTATTGGCTGGCACGCAAGATGGTGATCGATCACGACGATGCCGACGATGTGACGCAGGAAGTGTTCATCAAGGTCCACAAGGCAATCGACGGCTTCCGGGAAGACGCCCAGTTGTATACCTGGCTCTACCGGATCGCCACCAACGAGTGCCTCACGTTCATGAAGAAAAAACGGCGACGGTTCTTCCTGCCCATCGGCGATGCGGAAGATGAACTGTCGGAGAAGATTGAGGCAACCCCTTCCGTCTCGGGCGATGAGGTCCAGAAAAAGTTGCAGAAGGCCCTGCTAACACTGCCGGACAAACAGCGGCTCGTATTCAACCTGAAGTATTACGAAGACATGTCGTACGAGCAAATGGCGGAGGTGACCGGCACCTCGGAGGGAGCGCTGAAAGCCAGCTACCACCACGCCGTAAAAAAGATCGAAGATTTCCTGAACCGGGATTAAACCTTCAACGACACCTGAAGTCAAAGGAACAAGCTATGATCCGCTTAGACGAAATACCGAAAAAGACGCCGTTTGAGGCCCCGGAAGGCTATTTTGACAAGCTTCCTGGTCGTATCCAGGCCCGCATCGCTACTCCCGAGCCAGCCATGGCCTGGGGTCGTATGGCACTACGGTATGCCCTGCCGGTGACCGTGCTGGCCGTGGCCGCCTTCTTCCTGTGGTCGCGCCCCGAGCTCTCCCCCGAAGAAATGCTCGCCCGCGTCGACTCCGAACAACTGGTGGCTTACCTCCAGGAGGCGGACCTCAATACGGATGACCTGCTTGAAGCGGTTCCCCTTGAACCCGCGGAGGCGGAAGCTATCGAGCAGGGAACTATGGAAGAGATTACGTTGGACGACCTCGATCTTGACTTGCTCATTGATGAATTTGATAGCGTGGGGAAATGAGGGGCGAGGGGTCAGGGGTTAGGGGTTAGGGAATAGTGAGAGTCTTAAGTTTCAAACTTTGAACGTGAAATAATGGTGGTCATGAAGAATATAAAATACCTTATCGTTGCTGCTGTCCTGCTGGCCAGCGCAACGGTTGTTCGCGCCCAGGAAGATCCCGATGTGCCACCGCAGCAGATGGACCCGAAAGTCCGTGAGCGCGTGGAGGCGGCCCGCATCGCGTTGATCACCAACCGACTCGGACTCACTCCTGACCAGGCGGAAAAGTTCTGGCCTATCTACCGCGAGTTTGCCACCAAGCGTGGCGAAATGCGCCAGGAATGGAAACAGGCACAGCGTGGACTCGACCCCAACAACCCCGACCCCGCCAAACAGCAGGAACTCATCAACATGGGCCTACAGCTCAAGCAACGGGAACTGGATCTTGAAAAAGACTACAGCGGCAGAATCCTGCGAGTGATCAGCGCACAGCAGCTGATGAACCTGCGCCGCGCCGAACAGGATTTCCGACAAATGGTACTCAACCAGCTGCAGCAGCGAAGGGCGCTACAGCAACGGCGGGAGCAATTCCGCGAAAATCAGCGGCTGAAGCGCAACTGAAAAGCCGCCCTGATTGAAACCCTCCCTCACCCTGCTCCTGATCACCTGGTCAGCGTGCCTGGCCGTCGCACAGACGCCGCGCGCTGATACGGTCGTTACGCGGAAGCCAGACATACTCGACTCGCTTTCGGAGGTTCTAAGCGCGGAAGACTCCCTGGCCATCTTTGATCTCATCGACAGCATGCTGCTGGCGGACCCTTCTCTCTTCGGGATAAAGGAGAAATCACAAATGGCCGTGCGACTGGGCTACAACAGCAACATCACCGCCGACAACCGTACGTTCAACATCAGCCAGTTCGGCCTGGCACCGGGTCTTTCTTACTATCACAAGTCAGGCGCTTACGTCGATGCGACCACCTACTGGAGCAATGAATACAAACCCAGTTTTTACCTGACCGTCGCCTCAGCCGGCTACCTGCACACGTTCAGCAAACATTATTCGTTGTTGGCCGAATACAGTCATTACTTCTATAACCAGCCCTCCGATAGCACGGTATCCATCCCGTACACCAATAATGTAGGAGTCAGCAATTATTTTGAGTTTAAGCCAGTAATGCTGCGACTGGACTACTACCTCTACTTTGGCGAACGCACGGCACACCGGATTATGCCAAGTGTAGGGTTGAACCTGGTGAAACGCAACTTCCTTGGATTCGACCGGGTGATGTTCTTTCCCATGTTCGCCGTGATGTTCGGGTCGGAACAAATTACTACGTACGGATTATATCCCAATACCCTCCTTCGGATCCTTTACAACCGGACCCATGTGAGGAAAGTGCCCCTGTATTATGAAGAGCACAACACGGAATTTGGTGTCATGAACTATGGCTTCACCATCCCACTCTCTTTTACCAAGAAGAACTGGTCTTTTCTTCTTAGCTATGCCTATAATATCCCAAAGGCGCTTCCCGGCGAGACGCTTTCACTGGAAAATACAGGGTACCTTTCATTTTCCATCACGAAGTACTTCGACTTCTGACCGGCCGCAGGTATAAAACCCGGTGGAGTGATTCGGGGAATTTGATACTTTGGCGGCACTTTAATCCGCTTTCATGTTCCGCCTTCGACTTCCTCTCCTCGCCCTTTTGATGTTTATCACCGTCTACGCAACTGCCCAGGATTACCGGTGGCAGCAACGCGTGGAGTACACGATGAATGCTTCACTGGATGTAACTACCCATCGCGTCAACGGCAAGCAGAAACTGGTCTACTATAATAACTCGCCGGATACGCTGACCAAAGTCTATTACCACCTCTACTTCAATGCCTTCCAGCCGGGCAGCATGATGGATGAACGTTCTCGTGCCATCAAAGACCCGGACCGCCGGGTGACGGATCGCATCTCGAAGCTTACAGAAACTGAAATCGGTTACCAGAAAGTTCTCTCCCTCAAACAGGATGGCAAGGATACACGGTATGCCGCGGAAGGCACGGTACTCACCGTGATCTTGGACAAACCCTTGCTCCCGAAAAGCAAATCAGTTTTTGAAATGACCTTTGAATCGCAAGTGCCTGTACAGATCCGCCGCAGCGGCCGCAACAACAAGGAAGGGATCGCCTATTCAATGACACAATGGTATCCCAAGATGGCCGAGTACGATTTCCAGGGGTGGCACGCGTATCCTTATGTCGCGAGAGAATTCCATAGCGTGTGGGGCGATTTTGATGTGACCCTGTCGCTGGACCCTTCGTATGTGGTCGCCGCAACCGGCAAACTGATGAACCCTGAACAAGTTGGCTACGGCTACGAGAAACCAGGTACAGCCGTGAAGCGGCCAACAGGAAACCTCGTGTGGCATTTTGCAGCGAAGAACGTTCTCGACTTTGCGTGGGCGGCTGACCCTGATTACACCCATGACATCGCCAAAGTTCCGGATGGGCCCGTGGTTCACTTTTTCTACCAGAAGAATGAGAAGACCGCCGACACCTGGTTGAAAATGCAGGATAGCGCTGTGAAAACGTTCACATTCCTCAATAAGACATTCGGAAAATATCCATACGACTCCTATTCGATCATTCAAGGCGGCGATGGAGGCATGGAGTATTCCATGTGCACACTCATTCTGGGTGAAGGCAACACCGACGGTGTTATAGGTACGATGGTGCATGAAGTCACGCATAGCTGGTTCCAGCACGCGCTCGCAA
The DNA here is from genome assembly GCA_016787645.1 of Cyclobacteriaceae bacterium. Classification (GTDB taxonomy): domain Bacteria; phylum Bacteroidota; class Bacteroidia; order Cytophagales; family Cyclobacteriaceae; genus ELB16-189. The sequence goes on from JAEUUF010000013.1 coordinate 56,472, forward strand.
ACAATGAGTCGCTTTATCCCTGGATGGACGAGGGCTTCACCGTGTTTGCCGCCAGCGAAGCCATCGCGTCTATCCGGGGCACAAAGGATCCGCATGCCGGAAGTTACAAGGCTTATTTTGCGCTGGTAGCCAGCGGGTTGCAGGAGCCCATCAGCCAGCATTCCGACCACTACAACACCAACCGGGCTTACTCCACTTCGGCTTATTCAATGGGCGCCGTCTTCCTTGAACAGCTTAAATACCTGGTCGGTGAAAAAGCATTTTACGCGGGCATGCTTCGCTACTTTAGCACCTGGAAGATGCGGCACCCGGAACCGAATGATTTCATACGCGTGATGGAGAAGGCTTCCGGGCTTCAGCTCCATTGGTACCTGCGCTACTGGACGATGACGACCAAACACATTGACTACGGCGTCAGGGAGGTGCAGGCCTCCGAGGGTTCGACCTTCGTTACGCTGGAGCGCATCGGGGAATTTCCAATGCCCCTGGACGTGATGGTCACGTACACAGACGGCTCGCAGGAACTATTTTATGTTCCGATGAACGAACTGCTTGGAAGCAAACCTAACGAGAATAATGGCATTCCCCGGGCAGACAGCCCTGGATGGCCGTGGGTAAATCCAACCTATCGGTTGACGATCGAAAGTCCATTGAATGAAATCTCCACCATTGAAATTGATCCATCACTGCGACTAGCCGATATCGCCCGTGCCAACAACCTATGGAATGTTGCCGAGCGCGCTAAAGAAGTAAAAGAGGGAGATCGGTAGGCTATTTTATCGGCTTACCATCGCGATCGAATACGATGGCAAAAACTTCGCCGATAGAGCTCTTCGTTTTAATGATGATCTCGGAGCTCTCTTTGGTAAAGACCAACTCGATGGGCAACTGGTCCAGCTCCAGGTTAACGCTCCACGCAAGTCCTTCGACTTTATAGATCTTGGTCAGCGTGGCCTGGTACTTGTCCTTCATTTTCGTTTCCTGGTAGGTAAGCACAAAGAAGACAAGTCCAAGTTCATCCTGGATGGCCATGGCTTTGGTTACCGGGAGATAGCGCTTCTTAAACGCATCCGGGTTTACTTTATAAGTCGCCTTTACCGCCACTTTGCGCGATGGCGAAATGGTGTAGAAATATCCGGTTCCCAAAGAATCAGCAAAGGTCAATCCCGAGGTGAACTTCTCTTCCTGCTGAACCAGTGGTTTGAACTTGCTTTGCTCAGGAGCAGGTGACATCAGCGGGATGGAATCTGCCCCATCCACAATCCACTGCAGTGCATCCGTCTTGCGCTTGATCGCGGACTCCCGGCGAATGATTTCGCGCAGCGCCAATTCGCGTGTACCTCGAATCAGGCTTTTCAGAACTGCAGTACTTCCGTAGGCGGTGTTCACAAAATGCCGATAGTTGGCCAACTCCGCCTCTACATCCCGCTCCACCAGGTAGTTGGCGATGCTGTCCAATCGGTGGGCCAGCGCGATCTCCTTTTTCAATCCTGCCACTTGCAGCGCTAAACTCGCGGAGTCTCTCAGCGGCCGGTTTTCCGAAACTTGTGATCCAAATTCAATTTCAGCTTCCTTCATTTGAAAGACTTGTATCGGCAACGGGTTGGGATCGATTTTCAGCAACTCCGGAAAACCCTTGCCGCGCAGGATCCGCAAATCCTGGACAACCGATACGGAATCCTTTTTGATTTGCTGCTGCAACTTGTTGAGCTCAGCGTCACGGGCGACCAACTGGTCCCGAAGAGGTTGAATTTCCTTCCGGATCACTTCTTCCGTAGATAACGCCCAGCGCTTGAAATCCTGGAGCTTGATATCATCTGCATAGAAATCAACGGCCGACTGTTGGCGTTTGAAGTCAAGGATGTCCTGCGGATTGAGGTCCTGGTTGTAGCCAATCTTTCCCATGACTTTGGCGGTGGCCTTGTAATCATTGAAATGAATGTGGCATGAATCGTATACGGAAGCAAGGTGATTAAGACGGAGGGTAAGCGAATCGTCCGATTGTAGGTAGAGTTGCTTCATGTCGGGGTAAAGCGCCTGAATTTTTCCATAGAGCCTCAGGCTCTGGAGATAGCTCGCCTCCGCCGCCTTGAACTGCGATTTCAGTTTGAGGGCCAGCTTTGCGCGGTCTTTGAGTTTCATCCGGGTCTCTATATCGAGGAGCACATCGGAGTGCTTCACACCAAAATTGCCCGTGCGCAGGTCCCGACGGTTGTACATCTGGTAATAGTCCTCATTCCTGGACACTTCCTTTTCGGTCATACCCTTGTTCGCCAGGGCAAAGTAGAGTACCGCAGAATCGAGCAGGGAGGAATAGCGCTCGGTTTCCTTCAGGATGTCGGCATGTGCCGCCTTGTCTTCAAGGATGAGGCCCATGTAGAGGTAGGCATTCGGATTATCTGTATTATCCTTGAGGTATTTCTTGAGAAAGGGTTCCGCTTCGCTGTATTGCTTGGCGCTGAGCAGGACAAAGAGGTCTTTGTACTTAATCTTCTGCCCGGTGGCGGCGGAAGCGACCAGTAGTGCCAGAATGAGTGAGAGAAGAGTCCGGATTTTCATTTTGGAATACTAACTTGCACCAAATTTACTTAATAATTGGACGTAATGAGCTACAAAAGTCGCACCAAAGCGCTCGGCCGTACCATCTTTTCATGGATCAAGCCTGTCCTGGTTGCGGGTATCCTCTTGTTGTTCCTTCGTGTTACCGGGCTAATCGGCGCCGTGTCCCATGCGACGCAATGGACGCTCCTGCAGACGGGAATGCGCGACGCCGATGAGGAAGTGGATGAAGCCCCTGCCGTATTTGATTACAATTTCACTATCAAAGATCTTGAAGGGAATCGCGTGCCCTTCGGCAGCTTCAAGGGCAAAGTCATTTTCCTCAATATGTGGGCCACCTGGTGCGGACCTTGTCGCGCCGAAATGCCGGGCATACAAAGCCTTTATGAGAAAGTAGACAAGAAGAAGGTTGTTTTTATCATGCTTTCCATAGACAAAGACAGCGATCTGACTCGGGTGGTAGATTACCTGGCGGCCAAATCGTTTACATTCGGAGCATTCCTGCCGTCCGGCTATCTGCCCGAACAATTGCAGGTACCTTCCATTCCTACCACTTTCATTATCTCACCCGAAGGAAAAGTCGTAAAGAAAGAAGTGGGCACCATGCAGTATGATACTCCGGAGTTTCGCAACTTCCTTGAAGGTCTGAGCCGTTAGCCTGGTCTACTCCCCTGATGAAGCCCTTTGTTGTAGTAGTCCTCCTTTTCTTGTTCGCCTGCCAGGGAGTCTCTGATACTACCTGGAAGAGAGTGCGTACCGAACTTAGCGACATCCAAGAAAAAGACAAGCGATATCGCATTCCGATGGATTCCGTCGCACGCAAGGAGGGATGGAAGTCCAAGCGCATTGAAGAACTTTGGACGAACCAACGAATCCTCGACTCCGCCAACCTTGTCGCTGTCGACCGGCTTCTCTCCCGATACGGGTATCCACCGGCGGCCAAGGTAGGTCCATTGAGCCAGGTACCCTTCGATGTCATCCGTCATGCCGATGACTCTGTCCAGGCAATCTATTGCGAAATCATCGTGGGAGCAGGTAAAAACGGGGACCTCCGTATGTCCGAAGTGGCTTCCTTCTACGACCAGGTATTGATGATGGAGAGAGTTCCACAGGAATATGGCACCCAGGTGTGGATTGAATACAAAAAAAATCCCGAAACCGGGGAGCGATACGATTCAGTTTACCTTTGGCCTGTGCGTGACATGCCAAATATCGACGCGAAGCGACTCGCGGCTGGGCTCGATTCTTTGTCATCGCACCTGCGCCGGTTTGGTATTGATCCATCGAAAGGGTACCTCATCCGGAAATCGGGCGGAGCACCCCATTGATCCCTTGCCCCGGCATTAATGCCGGGGCAAAGGAATATGGCAACATAATAAAGGGAGGATTGAAAAAACTCGTTGTCTTAACCGGTGCCGGCGTGAGCGCGGAGAGTGGACTGGCCACCTTCCGCGATGCAGGTGGCCTGTGGGAAGGCTATCGCATTGAAGAGGTCGCTACGCCGGAAGCTTGGCATCGCAACCCGGAAATGGTCCTGGAATTTTATAACCAGCGACGGAAGGCGGCTCTTAAAGCTGAACCCAATGAAGCGCACCGCATTCTGGCTGAGCTGGAAAAACAATTCAAGGTCACCATCATCACGCAGAATGTCGACGACCTCCACGAAAGGGCCGGCTCATCTCACGTTGTTCACCTCCATGGAAAGCTGTTTGAATCGCGAAGCACCCTGGATCCTTCACTCGTTTACCCGATTCAAGGCTGGGAACTAAAGTTGGGCGACCGATGTGAACGAGGCTCTCAACTTCGACCCAACATCGTATGGTTTGGCGAGATGGTTCCGATGATGGACACGGCCGTGGACATCGTCAGCCAGAGCGATCTTTTCCTGGTCGTTGGCACCTCCCTTGTCGTCTACCCTGCCGCGGGGCTGGTGGACTATGTGCCCAACGGCGTTCCCAAGTACATCGTGGATCCGCGCATTCCCGAAGGCCGTTCCGGTCCCGACACGTATTTCATTCCAGAGAAGGCAACAGTGGGGATGAGGATGTTCAGGGAGAAGGTGGGATAGGGGTCAGGGACGTGGGTTCAGGGGTTAGGGGTTAGGGATCAGGGCTTTAATTCATCATTCAAAAAATCAGTATCTCACCAAGTGTACTAAGAAGTCTCATCCCAGTGACTAGTACACAGTAACTAGTACCTAGTGCCCAATTCCAATGCTTGATCGCAACCACCTTAGTCCAAAAACTCACATCTGTGATATCTCCACTAACCCCTCGTCCCTAACCCCTGACCCCTACCCCTTCAGCTTCCTGTCAAAGAAATCCCTTGCCGCTTCAAACACTTGCCGCCAGCTTTCATACCGCAAAAAACCGTGAACTTCATCCGGCAATACCAGTATTTCAGTGGGTATTTTCTTTTCTCTTAGTCGCTCAGCCAGGTCTGTCGTTTCCTGGAAAAGTACGTTGCGGTCGTCGTCGCCGCACACGAGCAACACCGGCGCTGTCCATTTCGATAGGTCACTCACCGGTGAGTTGAGGTATGCCGTTCCCATGTCAGTGCCGGTTATTCCCCAGCCCCCGCCTGGGGAAAATTCGCGCGCGCGAAAGCTCCAGTCGTGCACACCATGAAGATCGACCCCGGCTTTGAAGAGTTCAGGATTCCGGGCTAATCCCATGGCGGTCAGGTAACCACCGTATGATCCACCCCAAAGACCAATCTTGGTCACCTCCACTTCGGGAAGCCCCTGGAGGAATTTCCCTGCTGCCACAATATCCTGGTACTCACTGGCTCCCCATGGACCCTGGTCTTTGGCTCTTCTGAAATTTCTTCCATAGCCGATCCCATCGCGATAGTTTACAGCGATGACCGCATAACCCACGCTGGCGAGGTATTGATTAAACGCATAGCAATTGCTGTAATAGTTGCTGTAATGAAAGCCAAGAAGCATCTGGCGAATTGGTCCACCATGCATGAACACCAGGCCAGGTCGCTTGCCTTTGATGGCCCGGTCGATAAAAAGCTGGCCATGCACCGTCGTACCATCCGGTGATTTGAAAATCACCTGCTCGGGCCTTACAAATCCCTGGGATGCAAAGGAAGGGCTTGACAGGGCTGAAAGTGATTCGAACTTCCTGGTTTTTTCTTCGTAACGGGTCACCGCGGCGGGTTGGTTGATGGTAGACCTCATGCAATAAAGCTCCGTCCCCGCCAATGAAGGATACATCTCTATTCCTTCTCCCGATGTTACGGCCAGCACCTTGCCGTCAGCAACACCGGACTTCCAGATATGCCTGCGGTCGATGTCCTCGCGATTGCCATCAAAGTAGATGTTGGCACCAGCGGCATCCAGTGTATAGCTCTCGACTTCTCCATTGCCGGGCGTAATGTCCCGGATATCTGAGCCGTCCGGACGGATTGAATACACATGATCCCAGCCTTCATGTTCAGAAAAGAACAACAGCCTGTCAGTCTTTGTCCAGCTCAACAAGGGCGATGGGTACATTTGCGCGAACCCGCCATCATCCGCAGGTGAATTCCAGATGGCGGCTCCTTTTCCTGTGGCGGCGTCAGCCACCCAAACCGAGAATTTTCTTCCTCCCACAAAACTGATCAGTTCGTCAGCCCTGAGGCCGGGCATCCGGATGAAAGCGATGCGTTTTCCGTCCGGCGACCAAACGGGAATCAAGTCCATGCTCACTTCGGGAGAAATCCAACGGATCTTCTTCGTGGCCAACGTGTAGACGCCGATGAAATTATGGTCGCGGCGATAGCTTACAAAGACGATTTCTTTTCCATCGGGTGAAAAACGAGGGTCGCCATTATTTCCACGGGAGAAAAACAGCTGCGAAGGGACTGATCCTTTTTCCACCGCGATGGTCTGAATCTGCGGTCCCTTCGAAAACAAAAGGTTCTTTCCATCGGGATAGAATACTGGCTCTGATCCAACCGCCAGCTTATAAATTTCATTGGTAGCGAGCACAGCACACCAGATCGCCTGGTCCACACCTTCCGCCAGGCTGGAAGGATTGGGGCTATGTCCTTCCCGGCTTTGATCACCACCCCGCACAAATATCAATCGTGATCCGTCTGGGGAGAAAGTGAGTTGAGATAACTCCTGGCCATCGTCCTGATCATAGGAAGTCAATTGCCTGGTCTGACCTGTGGTGTTACGGAAGAAGATATTGCGCTTACCCCGTTCATTTAGAATCCATGCCAATTGCTTACCGTCAGCGGAGACCGCCAGGCCGGATGCCGAAGGCGCACTCATAAATTGGTCGATGGTGGGCTGCGCTAAACCCTGCAGAAAGAGAAAGGTAAGCGCAAGGGTAACGATCGGTTTCATGGAGGATGGTTTTATCAAGGATGAATATAGCCATCCCCCCGATGATAAGCAGGTACTAAATGCTGGAAGGAAACGAGAGATTTCCCGGCGGCTATTCCTTCTTCCGAGGGAAAAACCTCCGCTTGCTTTCAGGAGCCTTTTCGGCTAATGCGAGGCATTCCTCAAGGGTGAGGTCAGCGGGCACTTTGTCTTTCGGTATCTTCACATTCTTCTTACCCGCCTTGATGTAGGGACCAAAGCGGCCATTGAGCACCTGGATGTCGGTGTTCTCCGCGAAGACCTTAATCGTTTTGTTCCTGTCGGACTCCCGTTTGGCCTGAATCAGTTCCACAGCTCGCTCGGGGGTAATTGTGTAGGGATCTTCTCCTTTGGGAATGGAGACAAATTTCTTGTCATGCAGCACGTAAGGGCCGAATCGGCCGATATTGGCAACCACGGGCTTCTCTTCAAACATGCCCAGGTCACGAGGCATCTTCATCAACTCAAGTGCGTCCTCAAGTGTGAGGTTTTCAATAAACTGACCATTGCGGAGGCTGGCGAACTTGGGCTTTTCAGGGCTTCCATCTTCGGGGTTCTCCCCGATTTGTATATAGGCACCAAAGCGACCCAACTTGGCATAAACCTTCTTACCGGATTTGGGATCAATGCCGAGCTCACGGCTCTTGTTTGCTACGGATGAACGTTCAACCAGTTCGGTCTTCGTTACCGTCTTGTGAAACGGCCGGTAGAACTGCTCGATCATGGTTTGCCACTTCACTTTCCCGCTGGCGATCTCATCAAATTCCTGTTCGATTTCCGCCGTGAACGAGTAGTTGGTGATATCGGGGAAGTGCTCTACCAGGAAATCATTCACCACCATGGCAATGTTGGTGGGAAACAATTTGTTCTTCTCCGCACCGGTAATTTCCGTATCGACCCGTGAACTGATTGTATCGTTCTCGAGGGTCAAGGTCTTGTATTTCCGTTCTTCTCCTTCGCGGCTCTCTTTCACGACATACCCGCGTTTTTGAATCGTGGAGATAGTCGGAGCGTATGTGGAAGGTCGGCCGATACCCAACTCTTCCAGTTTCTTCACGAGTGTCGGTTCTGTATACCGGGCCGGGTGCCGGGAGAATGTCTCCATGGCGCCCAGTGTCCTTAGGTCGAGTACTTGCCCCACCGTGAGGGGCGGCAACATCCTGCTTCCTTCCTCTCCGCCTTCATCTTCATCCTCATCCCTTGACTCATTATATACTTTCAAAAAACCTTCAAAACGGATTACCTCCCCGGTGGCGGTCAAGGTGCGTGGATTGGTGGATATGGAAATCGTCGCGGTAGTCCGCTCCAGCTCCGCATCCGCCATCTGGGAAGCGATAGCCCGTCTCCAGATCAATTCATACAATCGCTTCGCTCCGCTATCCATCCCGGGGTCCATCACGGAGAAGTCGGTGGGTCGCACCGCCTCGTGGGCCTCCTGGGCGCTGCTTGATTTCGACTTGTAGGCTCGGTTGAAAACAAATTCCTTGCCGTAAGCGGTTTCAATCTGGCGCGTGGCGCCCTGTACGGCTTCATCCGAAAGATTCACCGAGTCAGTACGCATGTACGAGATCTTACCCGCCTCGTACAGTTTTTGGGCAACCACCATGGTCTGCAAAACGGAGAAACCTAATTTCCGGCCAGCCTCCTGTTGCATGGTTGAGGTGGTAAACGGAGGCGCCGGAGATTTCTTTGCCGGCTTTTTCTGAAGGTCACTGATAGTAAACTTGGCGCCTTTACACGATTCCAGGAATTCCTGGGCTTCTTTCTCGGTGTCGAACTTCTCTCCGAGATCCGCGGTCAACTGTTTGCCCTTGCCGAGATCGAAGATGGCCGTAACCTTAAAGGAGGATTTAGCCTCAAACCGTTCGATCTCGCGCTCGCGTTCAACGACCAGGCGAACCGCCACGGATTGCACGCGGCCTGCTGAAAGTCCGGTCTTTATTTTCTTCCAAAGGATCGGTGACAGTTCAAATCCCACGAGGCGATCGAGCACGCGACGGGCTTGCTGGGCATTCACCAGGTCAATGTCAATACCGCGAGGATTCTGTATGGCGTTTAGGATCGCCTTCTTGGTGATTTCCGTAAAAACGATCCGGCGTGTCTTTTTGTCGTTGAGGTCCAGGACTTCCTTGAGGTGCCAGGAGATGGCTTCACCTTCACGGTCTTCATCGGAAGCGAGGTAAACCATTTCCGCCTCCTCAGCCATTTTCTTCAACTTCGCGATGACTTCCTTCTTGTCCGGGCTTACTTCATACGTAGGCGTAAAGTTGTTTTCAACGTCGATGGCGCCATTTCCTTTCGGTAAATCGCGCACGTGGCCCATGCTGGAAGACACCTTGAAATCCTTTCCCAGGTATCCTTCAATGGTCTTCGCTTTCGCGGGAGACTCAACAATCACGAGGTTCTTTGCCATTCAAATCACTTAACCAAAAGGCCCCAAATATCACAAATTTTTAAAAAACCAATTCAGGTGCCCATCTTTGCAGGGCATAACGGCATCACTGTTACGCACAATTCAACGACGAATGTCTAAATGGATCTTCCTCCTACGTCACGCGCAAAGCGCTGGTAAACAAGCTGGTCAGCGTGACTATGATCGAGTATTAACACCAGAGGGAGAAGAGCAGGCAAGAAAAACCGGATTTCTTTTCATGAGGAATTCCATACGACCCGAATTCATTCTTTCCAGCAGTGCACTGAGGGCAAAAGCCACCGCAGAGAAAGTGAATGATTATCTCCACCTGCCTCCGGCTTGCCTGTCCTTCCGCGAAGAGTTTTATGAAGCATTTCTCAACACCTGGATCGATGGAATTAAGCATTTGCCCAAGGAAATCAACAACGTATTGTGCGTGGGTCATAACCCGGTGATCTCTGGCCTGGCAAGCGAGTTTAGCAAACAACCAATTGATCTTCCCCCCTCGGGGTTTGCGCTCTTTGAATCAGATTCGGTGAGCTGGCCCGAATTTGACAACCATCTCCGGCAAATCAACTTGGCCTTGAACGCCTCATGAGGATGGATATTAACCTCGACTCTTTTGATATCAATGGTCCCGGGCTGGAAGGTAAATTGTTTGGACTTCCCTTCACCCCCGAAACTTCACGCCTCGTCATTCTGCCCGTACCCTGGGAAGTAACAGTGACTTACCACCGCGGCACCGTACGTGGCCCTGAGGCAATTCTTCGAGCTTCCCGACAGATCGATTTCTTTCATCGCGAACTTGCAGATGCGTGGAAGATGGGTGTCAGCATGGCCGAACTATCGCCGTCGCTCCTGGAAACAAATGATCAACTGCTCGTCCTGGCCGACCGTTGCCACGAGAACCCGGATAACGCTGGTCCACTCATTGAGAAAATCAACGAAGCCTGCAGCAACCTGAATGTGTTTGTGCGAAACCAGGCAGCTGAATTCTTGGCACAAGGTAAACTAGTGGCGGTTGTCGGCGGGGATCACAGCACCCCCCTGGGCCTGATGCGTGCCCTCGCTGAAAAACACGACCGCTTTGGCATACTCCAACTGGATGCCCATGCGGACCTGCGCAAAGCATACGAGGGATTTCTCTTCTCGCATGCATCGATTATGTACAATGCCCTGAAGATGCCGGCCGTGAGCAAACTCGTACAGGTAGGGATTCGTGACTTCTGCGAGGCGGAATACCAGGTCATCCAGCGGGGCGGAAAACGAATTCAGACTTTCTTCGACGATGATCTCAAGCACAGGCAAAATGAAGGCACTGCCTGGAAGACCCTTCGCGACGAAATTATCCGGGAACTCCCGGAAAAGGTTTACATCAGTTTTGACATTGACGGGCTCGATCCCCGCTACTGCCCGCACACCGGAACACCAGTACCCGGCGGCCTGGAATTTCACCAGGCGGTCGACCTGATTCGCGCCGTAGCGGTAAGCGGACGGACTATCATCGGTTTCGATCTCAATGAAGTTGCCCCCGGCCCCGATGATGATTGGGATGCTAATGTAGGAGCACGTCTCTTGTGGCAGCTTGGTTGCTGGACGGGTGTATCGAATCGGTGGCTCACGTACACACCCCTCAAGGGGTAGCCTTCCGTGAAATAAAATCCCTATTTTGCGCGCTTAACCACCTGGAATGAGCGAACTCATCAACTCTATTGCCACCGGCGTCTGGACGCCTGTCCTCTTCCTGTTGATCTTCGGTGGTCTGTTCTTCTTCCTCTACTCCCGATTGATTCATTACCGTTACCTGCATCATTGCATCGATGTGTTGCGGGGAAAATATCATGATCCCAACGACCCGGGTCAGATCAGCCCTTATGAGGCGTTGTCAACCGCACTTGCCTCCACCGTAGGTATGGGTAACATTGCCGGAGTGGCAGCAGCCATTGCGCTGGGCGGACCTGGCGCCTTGTTCTGGATGTGGGTAACCGCATTCGTCGGTATGTCCACCAATTTCTTTACAAGCACGCTCTCGGTCATGTACCGGGGAAAAGACTCTGCGGGAATAATCCAGGGAGGCCCCATGTATGTAATTCGCGAAGCCCTCGGCAAGAAGTGGATGCCGCTCGCCGTCGTCTTCTGCGTCTGCTGCATGGTCGGTTGCCTTCCAATCTTCCAGGCCAACCAACTGACGCAAGCGATCATAGATATCGGCGTGGATTCACCAGAAGCAAAAGCGTTGGCCTTTTCCTTGTTGGGTTATGAAATCAATACGCTGAAGTTCAGCATCGGGTTAGTCCTGACTGTTGTTTCCGGGATTGTGATTCTCGGAGGCATTCAACGAATTGGCAGTTGGGCCGGAAAAATGGTGCCGCTGATGATCATCATTTACTTCGGCTGCGTGATCACCATACTTTTCATCCACATCGAAAAAGTCCCTGGACTTCTCTGGATGATCGTGACCGAAGCTTTCCAGGGCAATCAATCGATGGCGCCGCCTGCGTTGGGGGGCGTAGTGGGTGGACTTATTGTGGCTGGTGTACGCCGCGCCTCCTTCTCCAATGAGGCGGGCATAGGAACAGCTCCCATGGCGCTGGGAGCTTCTCAAAGTAAAGAGCCGATACGTGAAGGGCTAGTCTCGATGATGAGCCCCGCGATTGATACTCTGGTTGTCTGTACACTCACTGCGATGGCGATCCTGGTTACTGATGTTTGGAGAAGTGCTTCGGGTGTGACCGTAACGGCGATGGCTTTCGAAAGTTCGTTGGGACCTTCCGGCAAATATCTCCTCCTGCTTTGCGCATTCTTCTTTGCCATCACTTCCCTGTTTTCTTACTCCTACTACGGCAGCAAGGCGCTTTCTTTCCTGATCGGTGTAAAGTACAGCAAGTACTACGACTACTTTTATCTTTCCACGATCATCATCGGGGCTGTTTCTTCGATGGCGGATGTGATCAATGTGATTGATATCGCCTATGCCATCATGGCAGTGCCGACCATGTTATCCGGGTTGGTGCTTGCCCCCCGGGTGATGAAAGAAGCGAAGAGCTATTTTTCCCGATTGCGGGAAAACAAACTGGAACGCTGACTTACTTGGCTTGCTCAACCGGGTACCGGTCGCTGAGGTAAGGGTAATCGAACAACCCATGTTCCTTGATCGCTGACTCGACCTTATGAGGCACAAACTTCTCCCAGCCCACTTCACCTTTCCGGATCATGGCCAGCACGTTGTCGGATATAATGTGGAGGTGACTGATATTGGCATCCTGGATGTCTTCCATCCTTCCGTTTTTCATGAGGAAACGGAACAGGTCACGGGTAGTTTCCGGAAGTGTTTCTTCAAAGTCTTTCAGCGTGAATAGCTCGTTGGAATCTTTCTTCCACGCGGGATAGATATACAGCTTGATATTATTTCCAAACAAGGTTCCAAAGCTTTCCAGGAGACCACCCCGCAGGTTTTCATACGTCTTCTCTTCGAAAACCTTCTGGAGCGCGTAGATGCCCATGATGATTCCAATCTTTTTGCCCTTGGTCGTGCGCGACAAGTAATCGGCCAGGCGATAATATTCGAAGTAGTTCGAGATGAGTACCGTTTGCCCGAGGGAGCAAATGATATCGGCACGGTGGAGAAAATCCTTCTCATCAATCTTGCCATCTGCGCCGAGGTCATTCAGGGTCAGTTCAGTCAGCACGACAATCTTGGACCGGTCGACGTCCGGCTCATTCTTGAAGTGACGCCGCGAAGTAAGCAGCATATCCACATTGACGTGCGTTACCGGGCGAAAACGGCCGCGGAGTACAAGCAAATTTTTCTTGTACAACGCTTCAGACGGTTGTAGTACAGTACCATCGGGTCCAAACATGGCAGCCTTGGTGAGCCCGTTCTTTACAAGCTTCAAGGCCATCAACCGGTTGTCTACGTGTTTGAAATCGGGACCACTGATGCGAAGCATGTCGATCTCAATCCGCCGGGTGGTAAGGCCATCGAGCAGGGACATCATGATCTGCTCGGGGTCGGTAAGGAACATACAACCATAGAGCATGTTGACACCGACATTCCCAACGGCATATTGCTGCTGCAGCGGATCATTGTCGTGCATCTTGATGTGGGCTACACAATCATTAAAGGGGCCCAGAGGGCGTGTCTGAAAACGAAGGCCGATCCAACCTTGCCCCTGGTTGGTGCGCTCATAGTTGAGACTCTCTACCGTATCCGCAAAGGAGAAGAACCTGACTTTTTCTGCGCGGTGCGGGAGCCGCTCTAACAACAACGCGTACTCTTTCTCCAGCATGCTGATAAGCCTCTCCTCGCAGACATACCGGTCACAGACGCCATAAATAGCATCGGAGAATTTCATATCATAGGCGGAGATGGTCTTGGCCACCGTTCCGGAGGCGCCACCCACTTTGAAAAAACTGGCCGCCACCTCCTGCCCTGCTCCGATCTCGGCAAACGAACCGTAGATGGACTTGCTCAGGTTGATCTGAAGGGCTTTCTCCTGCGTGGTGAGTTTCTTGATATCCTCCATGGTCAGGTTAAAAAATGGGGTCTTACAAAGTTAGCTTTCTTCGCACAATCCGTACCAACGGCATCTGCATTAATTGCGTATCCCCGGCGGTCACTCTTTTGATTATTTTGCTTTAAGGTCTATTTTGCCCGCCAAATTCATCCGCCATGTCCAATCGAGGTAACTTTTCCAGTCGAATCGGGTTCATCCTGGCCGCCGCCGGCTCAGCCGTAGGGCTCGGCAACATCTGGCGCTTCCCCTACCTTGCGGGAACGAACGGTGGCGCAGGCTTCCTCCTCATCTACCTCATCTGCATTTTCACCCTTTGCTTCCCGGTCATGGTGGGCGAGATCGCTATTGGTCGCAAGGCAGGCAGCGACGCCTATGGCTCGTACAAGAAACTGGGCGGTGGCACCTGGGGCTACCTCGGTCTCTACGGAATCCTCGCCGGTGTACTGATCCTCTCTTATTATAATGTCGTGGCGGGATGGGCGTTCGGCTACTTCCTCGAGATCACGTTTGGCAACCTTCTCAATCATGCCGACTTCGGTTCGTTCTTCGGTGAGTATGTCAATTCCATTGGACCGATATTCATGTTCTCCTTTGGATTTATGGTGATCACCGCCATAATTGTGTCGCAGGGAATTGCCAAGGGTATTGAAGCGGCCAACAAGATCATGATGCCGGGTCTCTACCTGATACTGATCGGGCTTATCATCTACAGTCTTACCCTTCCGAATGCCAGCGCTGGGGTGGAGTTCTACCTGGTTCCCAAGCTTGACCAGATTACCTCGAAGACCATTTTCTATGCGCTGTGCCAGGCCTTTTTCTCTTTGTCCCTCGGCATGGGCTGCCTGATCACGTATGGCTCTTATGTCACGAAAGATCAGAATATCGTAAAGTCTGCTGCGATCATCTCTATTGCCGATACTTCGGTGGCATTCCTGGCTGGTCTCATGGTATTCCCTTTAGTCTTTTCGCTCGGTGCGGAACCGGGGCAGGGACCTAAGCTGATCTTTGTGATTCTGACCCAGGCCTTCCAGAGCATGGGACCTGTGGTGGGCCGCATTGTGGGCGGATCATTCTTCCTACTCATCTGCTTCGCCGCACTGACTTCGACCATCTCACTCCTGGAAGTACCCGCCGCTTACTTTGTTGACCAAAAGAAACTGCCCAGGAAGGCCGTCGTGTGGGGTATGTCGGGACTCATCTTTGTCCTTGGCCTGCCGAGCATGTTCAGCCAGGGTGTGGTTCCCTTCCTGAACAAACTGCCTCTCCACAATGCCCCTGACTTCCTCTCCTTTGTATCCGATCTGTGCGATATCATGCTGATCACAGGCGGCTGCCTCATGTGCCTGTTTATTCGCTACAAGTGGAAGATCAATAACATGAATGAGGAGCTGGAGATTGGCAATACCGGTTATGTGCAGTCGTGGCTGAGCAAATACCTGACGTTTGCCATAACCTGGGTATGCCCCATCTTATTGGGGATACTTTCCGTGCTTGTGATTACAGACAAGTACTTCGGCCTCGAGTGGCTCTTTGGAGCCGCCTGAGCAATCGGTTCCTACTCTACCCAGTCTGCGACAAAAAGGTTAGTGTCGCGCGTGCCGTTGTTGTTTCGGTTGGAGGAGAAAATGAGCTTCTTTCCATCCGGGGAAAACATAGCAAAAGAATCAAAGACCTTGTCGTAGGTAATTTGCTGCAGCCCTGTTCCGTCTTCATTGATCATGAACAGGTTGAACTCGAACCCACGGGTTCCTTTATGGTTTGAACTGAAGATGATTCTTTTGCCATCCGGATGGTAGAAGGGAGCCCAGTTGGCCTTGCCAAGTTTTGTTACCTGCTTTAGACCTGAGCCGTCAGCATTGCAAACAAAAATTTCCATGGCCGTCGGAGCCACCAGTCCTTTCGCGAGGTTGTCGCGGTATTCTTGTTTCTCCCCTTCTGAACTGAAGCGCGAAGCACGGAAAACAATCTTCTTGCCATCGGGTGAAAAGAAGGCGCCTCCATCATACCCCAATTCGTTGGTAATTTGTTTTACGTTCGATCCATCGATGTTCATTACATACAGGTCGAGGTCGCCGTTGCGGGTAGACGTGAATACGATCTTGTCCTTTTTGGGAGAGACCGTAGCCTCGGCATCATAGCCGGGGTTGTTGGTCAACTGCTTGATCATTTTCCCGTTCAGATCAGCAATAAAAATGTCATAGGTATCATAGATCGGCCAAAGATATTTGCCGCCGGGTTTGCGCTCAGGGTCCGGGGGGCATGCTTCTCCACCAAGGTGCGTGGAGGCGTACAGTATGGACTTTCCATTGGGCATGAAGAATGCGCAGGTGGTTCGTCCCATGCCTGTGCTGATCCGTGTGGGCATGTGGCCATCGCTCAGGTCCAACCCTTCAACCGGCATGTAAAAGATCTGGTCACACCCCAGCCCCCACTTCTTGTTGTTCGACTGAAAGCTTACGCTCTTGCCGTCAAAACTCCAGTAGGCCTCCGCATTGTCGCCCCCAAAGGTAAGTTGGCGGACGTTGGCCAGGTGCTTCTCCTCGGGGTAATGCGTTGTATTCTGCGCGACACAGAACGTATTGATCGAAAGACTAAGTAGTGCTGTAGCCAGTGAATGAAATTTCATGGAGCCGTAGATTTTAGAGTTTGGGGTCCAAAAATAGTGCCATGTCCCAAAGCACGCTACCCCCGGAGGGAGAATTTATGCCCTTTTTGCTTCTTCTTCCTTCAGGGTGCGCCGAAGAATCTTCCCGACGTTGGACTTGGGTAGCTCTTTGCGGAATTCAAAATGCCGCGGAACCTTGTAATTGGTAAGGTTTTCATGACAAAAGGACCGCAATTCATCCTCGGTTAGCGATGCATCGCGCTTCACCACGAATGCCTTGATGGCCTCCCCTGACTTTGCATCCGGAACGCCGATGGCTGCCACCTCATGCACTTTGGGATGAGAGGCCAGCACATTCTCGATCTCATTGGGATACACATTGAATCCGGAAACCTTGATCATGTCCTTCTTGCGGTCCACGATCTTGAAGAATCCTTCTGGATCCATGATCCCGATGTCGCCGGTGCGGAACCACTCTTTATGAAAGAATACTCCCTCGTTATCTTTTTGCCAATAACCGCGCATCACCTGGGGGCCGCGTGCGCAGATCTCGCCGGTTTGCCCCTGTGGCAACTGATTGCCGTCATCATCAAATATCGCCAGCTCGGTCGACGGCATGGGAATGCCAATCGTACCCCGCTTGTGTTTTCCATTCAAGGGATTACAACTGAGTAC
The DNA here is from genome assembly GCA_016787645.1 of Cyclobacteriaceae bacterium. Classification (GTDB taxonomy): domain Bacteria; phylum Bacteroidota; class Bacteroidia; order Cytophagales; family Cyclobacteriaceae; genus ELB16-189. The sequence goes on from JAEUUF010000013.1 coordinate 73,601, forward strand.
GGGAGAGGTCTCGCTTAATCCATATCCTTCTGCGATCGGGGTACCCGTAACTTCTTCCCATCGTGAAGCCACCACATCCTGCACCGCCATAGCTCCACCGATAGCGCCGTGCAGTTGGGAAAAATCACACTTCCTGAATTCCGCATTATCCAGTAACGCATTAAATAGTGTATTCACACCCGTAAGAATAGTGAAGCGATGCTTCCGAAGCTCCTTGACAAAACTAGGGATATCACGGGGATTGGTAATCAACACATTTTTTACCCCGGAAGAATACATGAGAACGCCGTTAACCGTCAGTCCAAAACTGTGGTACAGCGGGATTGCGGTGATCATGATGTCTTCTTTGAAATGCTCACGGAGGTATGGGCTGAACCAATGCGTCACCATCATGTTGTGCGCAATGATATTGCGATGTGACAACTGCGCACCCTTCGCCACGCCGGTAGTTCCACCCGTGTATTGCAACACCGCAAGATCTTCAGCGTCCACCACCGGTTTGTTGTACTTGAGACTCTTGCCCCGATCAACAACTTGCATGAACGGGATTGCACCCGGAAGCCGGTAAGCAGGAACAAGTTTCTTGATTTTTCGAACAACGAAATTAACGATCGCACCTTTCAGCGGGCCAAGCATGTCACCCAGGCCTGTGACAATGATGTGCCTGGCCTGTATCCGCTCACGAATATGCTCCAGGTGCTGCGCAAAATTTTCAAGGATGATAATGGCCGATACGCCTGCATCCGTGAATTGGTGTTCCATTTCCCGCGGAGTGTAGAGCGGGTTGGTATTGACGACAATCAACCCTGCCTTCCAACATCCGAAGAGTGCTATCGGAAACTGAAGCACGTTGGGCAACTGAATAGCGATGCGATCGCCTTTCATGAGGCCGAGTTCGCGCTGCAGGTAAGCGGCAAAGGCGGTGGATAACTGATCTACTTGTTGATACGTCAGGCTACGACCCATGTTCACATAAGCCACACGGTCACTGAATTTCTTGCCGGCGACTTCAACGAGCTCGATCAGGTTGCTGTATTCCAGCGGGCCGATCTCCGGCGGGATGCCATCCGGATAACTCGCCAACCAGGGAAATGACTTCGACATATCGCCCGAAGATGGCTAACAAAAGCTGCGTTTGAAAGTGGGTGGGGCAAAAACAAAACGGGGAGCGCCTTATGGCGACTCCCCGTTAGAAAGCTGTAGAGGAAGGGCTCGAACCTTCACGAGGCAGTTAGCCACAGGACACGTGATCAACTTGGTGGTCAACCCCCGATCGCCGGTGAAGGCGACCGCTATCCTGCGTTTATCCCGTATCTGCAAGACCACTTCGGGCCCTGCCGATTCCCTCACCCCCGAGACAGGAGGGCTTGTCTGCCAATTTCAACACCCTACAGTGTGTGCGAATTGTGGTTCAAAGTAAACACCAGGATGATGCCCAATTCAATAGATATATAGATTTTTTGCATATCATTTAAAATTTATATGCAAATTGTATCATAAATTGAAAATATGACTAAAAAAGTGGCCCATAACTATACAATTGACAATACGGACCTAAAAATCCTTGACGTTTTGGTCAACGATGCCAAAAAGCCTTACACCGAAGTAGCCCGACAGGTATTCGTTTCACAAGGAACCGTGCATGTCCGAATGAATAAGATGATTGAAGCAGGCGTAGTAGAGCGCACTACTTTGAAGATTCATTACCATAAACTGGGCTACGACATCACTGCTTTTATCGGTATTTACCTGGAAAAGAGCTCATTGTACGACAAGGTGCTGGAGAAGCTCAAGGCAATCCCGGAAATCACCAGCATCCACTACACCACAGGCAACTATTCCATGTTTGCCAAAATCCATTGCCGGGATACCAACCACCTCAAGGAGGTCCTCCACGACAAGATGCAGCAGGTACCCGGTATCGACCGAACCGAGACCATGATTTCGCTGGAGGAATCGCTTGATCGCAACCTCCGCCTGGCCGAATAAATCATGCGAATCTGAACCTTCCGGGGGGATTATTGTTTAATTTTAAGGCTTATTTGAAATTAGTCTAAATAGATAAATGGCTAAGGATGACCATATTATACAGGAGTTCACCTCCCGTGAATATGAACATGGCTGGGTTTCGGACCTTGAGGCGGATGCTGCCCCGAAAGGGCTAAGTGAGGATATTGTCCGGTTTATCTCCCGCCGTAAATCTGAGCCGGAATGGCTGCTGGAATGGCGCCTCAAGGCATACCGGCATTGGACAACGATGGTCGAACCAAAATGGCCCAATGTCACCTACCCGGCCATCAATTACCAGGATATCATTTACTACTCCGCGCCAAAGCAAAAAGCCAGTCCCACCAGCCTGGATGAAATTGACCCTGAACTGCTGAAGACCTTTGAGAAACTGGGGATCTCGCTCACCGAGCAGAAGCGCCTCAGCGGTATCGCCGTTGATGCTGTGCTTGACAGCGTGTCGGTGGCCACTACGTTCAAGGAGAAGTTGGGCGAGCTCGGCATCATCTTCTGCTCCTTCAGCGAAGCCGTTCGAGAGCACCCTGACCTGATCAAGAAATACCTGGGCTCGGTCGTTCCGGCTACCGACAATTATTTTGCCGCACTCAACTCTGCCGTATTCTCCGACGGTTCATTCTGCTATATCCCCGCCGGTGTCCGTTGCCCCATGGAGTTGTCCACCTACTTCCGGATCAATGCTGCCAAGACAGGGCAGTTTGAACGTACCCTGATCGTCGCCGATGAAGGGAGCTACGTGAGCTACCTGGAAGGCTGCACAGCGCCTATGCGCGATGAGAACCAGCTTCACGCAGCGGTGGTGGAAATCTACGCCATGAAGAATGCGGAAGTGAAATACTCCACGGTACAGAATTGGTACCCCGGCAACAAGGATGGCGTCGGGGGCATTTACAACTTCGTCACTAAACGTGGTCTCTGCGCCGGCGATCACGCAAAGATCAGCTGGACCCAGGTTGAAACTGGTTCCGCCATCACCTGGAAGTATCCGTCGTGCGTGCTTAAAGGCGACTATTCGGTGGGCGAATTCTATTCCGTCGCTGTAACCAATAATTACCAGCAGGCAGACACGGGCACCAAGATGATCCACCTCGGAAAAAACACGAAGTCACGAATCGTTTCCAAAGGTATTTCTGCCGGCAAATCGCAAAACAGTTACCGCGGCCAGGTACACGTTCACAAGCGAGCCGTTCAATCACGTAATTTCTCGCAGTGTGACTCTCTCCTCCTGGGCGACCAGTGCGGTGCTCATACATTTCCATACATCGATGTGGAAAACAGCAGTTCACGCGTGGAGCATGAAGCCACTACCTCTAAAATCGGGGAAGACCAGATCTTTTACTGCCAGCAGCGCGGCATCGATGAAGAATCGGCCGTGGCGCTGATCGTCAACGGCTACGCCAAAGAAGTGCTGAATCAACTTCCCATGGAATTCGCGGTGGAGGCACAGAAGCTGTTGGCCCTTACACTGGAAGGCAGTGTAGGATAATCCTCAAGACCCATTATGCTAAAGATTCAAAACCTGCACGCTCAAATTGAAGAGAAACCGATCCTGAACGGAATCAGCCTTACCGTAAACGCCGGTGAAGTGCATGCCATCATGGGACCAAACGGTTCGGGCAAAAGCACGTTGGCCGCCACACTCGCCGGGCGCGAAGAATATACGGTGACCCAAGGCTCAGTGGAATACATGGGCAAGAACCTCCTCGAGATGACTCCCGAAGAGCGTGCCCGTGAAGGGGTTTTCCTCGCTTTCCAATACCCGGTGGAAATTCCCGGGGTGAGCACCATCAACTTCATGAAGACCGCGCTAAACCAGATCCGCGTACATCGCGGGGAAGCTCCGCTGGATGCCGTCGCTTTCCTCAAGCTCATGAAAGAGAAAATGAAGCTGGTGGAAATCGATCAATCGTTGCTGAACCGTTCGCTGAACGAGGGATTCTCAGGAGGCGAAAAGAAGCGGAACGAGATTTTCCAGATGGCTATGCTTGAACCCCGTTTGTCCATCCTCGATGAAACAGATTCCGGCCTCGATATTGATGCGTTACGAATTGTTGCGCATGGGGTAAATGCCCTTCGCTCTAAAAACAATGCCACAATCGTGGTTACCCACTACCAGCGCTTGCTGGACTACATTGTTCCTGACTTTGTGCACGTGCTGTATAAAGGGCGCATTGTAAAATCAGGCACGCGGGAATTGGCCCTCGAACTGGAGGAAAAAGGATATGATTGGATCAAAGCCGACCTGGCCACGGCACGGTAATGGAAGCAGCTACGGACAAGAAAAATCTACTGTCACTCCTTGCTGAGGCATTCGATCAGCGTGGGCTGGATCACCATGCCGGTCGCCGAAAAGCCATGGAGTTGTTCTCGGCGAAAGGATTGCCCACCGCAAAATCTGAAGAATATCGTTTTACCCCGATCGTACGTGCCCTGGAAAGCAATTTCACTGCGATAGCACCTACTAAATCGACCACTCCGCAGTTCCTCGAACACCTGTGGAGCATGCCCTGCAACCTTGTTGTGTTTATCAACGGAGTTTATTCGGCAACTCATTCTATTCTTCTTGATCCACACATCAAGATCACCCGGGCTGAAATAGGAACTACACTGCTGAGCGAAGATCCGTTCGCCTTGCTGAATCACGCATTCGCAGAAACGGAGGTGACGATTGAAGTGCCCCCCCATCACACGATCGAACAACCCCTGGCTGTGGTGTATTGCTTTGACCAACCTTCCTTCATTTTTGCCAATCCACGATGGACCTGCCGGATCGGAGCCGGGAGCAAACTCTCCGTCCTGGAATATACTCTTGCTGAATCATCGTCCCCCTACTTCAACAATAAGCAATCATTCATTGAGGTGGGTGAACATACAATACTGGAATTGACAACCCTCCAACAAGGAAGTAAAGACGAAGTGCTTGTGAACAACTCCTTGGTCAACATGGCCTCATCCTCACGTGCGTACTGCTACACCGGAACATTGGAAGGCAAGCTCGTCCGAAACAACCTCACCTTGCTCATCGATGGCGAAGGTATTGATGCCCACCTCCATGGCTTATACCTGGTCGGCGGCAGCAGCCTGGTAGACAATCATACCGTGGTTGATCACCGCAAACCCAATTCGCAGAGCAATGAACTATACAAAGGGGTGATGGATGGGAACGGCAAAGCGGTTTTCAATGGAAAAATATTTGTTCGGCCGGATGCGCAGAAGACAAACGCTTTTCAATCTAATCGCAACATTCTGTTAAGTGAAGCCAGCAACATTCATACAAAACCCCAACTTGAAATCTGGGCAGATGATGTGAAGTGTTCACATGGGTGTACTACCGGGCAACTGGATGAAGAAGCACTTTTTTACCTCCGTTCAAGAGGCTTGGCCAAAGACACCGCCAAAGGGATGCTGCTGAACGCATTTGCCAGTGAGACGCTGGAAGGAATTCCGAATGAATCGATCCGGGCGCAAGTCAACCAGTTGATTCAAAATAAGCTTCACCCTACCATCGAGTGATGAAGACCGCCGTCACAGCCGCTGAACTGGATATCCCTTCCCTCCGGAAAGCATTCCCTGTTCTGCACCAGACGGTGAACGGTCACCCGCTCGTTTATTTCGACAACGCCGCCACTACCCAAAAACCTTCAGCAGTCATCAATGCGCTGGTCGATTACTATCGCGGCTACAATGCCAATATTCATCGCGGCATTCACACCCTGGCAGAAAAGGCAACCCGCGCCTTTGAAGAATCCCGAGTAGCCGCCCAGAAATTCCTCGGTGCGCGCGAAAAAGAAGAAATCATTTTTGTGCGGGGCGTAACGGAGGCCATTAACCTCGTTGCACAGTCCCTGGGAAGCATCCTTCTTCAGCCCGGTGACGAAATCCTGCTATCCGGCATGGAGCACCATTCCAACATTGTCCCCTGGCAATTGGTGGCCGAACTACGTGGCGCTCTGATCAAGGTCATTCCAGTTACAGAGTCGGGAGAACTGGACATGGCTGCCTTCGAAAGGTCCTTATCTGTCAAAACCAAAATTGTAAGTGTAAACCACGCTTCAAACAGCCTGGGTACCATTAATCCGATCGAAACGATAATTCAGAAGGCACACGCTGTCGGGGCAAAAGTCCTGATCGACGGAGCACAAGCCGCGGCTCACCTGGAAATTGATGTTCAGAAGCTCGATTGCGATTTCTACTGTATTTCCGGGCACAAAATGTACGGTCCAACGGGCGTGGGCGTGCTGTATGGAAAACGGGCGCTTCTTGAACAGATGCCTCCTTACCAGGGCGGCGGGGAGATGATCAAAGAAGTCACGTTTGAGAAGACAACGTACAACGATATTCCTTACAAGTTCGAGGCGGGAACCCCAAACATTGCCGATGTGATTGCATTGAAGGGAGCTTTTGATTTTATCAATGGCCTTGGAAAAGAGGCGATTCGTGCCCACGAAAATAAACTCCTTCAATATGCTGTGACTCGGCTGACCTCTGTGAAAGGCATCCGTCTCATAGGCACAGCCCGGGACAAAGTGAGTGTTCAATCGTTTCTCCTGGAGGGCATCCACCCTTTTGATGTGGGCCAGTTGCTGGATGCCCGTGGTATTGCTGTTCGCACCGGTCACCATTGTACCCAGCCCCTGATGGATCGTTTCGGAATCGATGGAACTGTCCGGGCCTCCTTTGCTGTTTACAACACCGAGGCAGAAATAGACAGGCTCTTGGAAGGATTGACACGAATCAATTCATTGCACAGATGACCATCGCGGAAACACAAAAGGAAATCATCAATGACTTTGCTCTCCTCGAAGGAGATCGCGAGATGTCGGTGATGTACCTGATGGACCTGGGGGAAAAGCTCCCGGCCTTCCCGGAGGAGCAAAGGATTGACGGCAACCTGGTCAAAGGGTGCCAGTCGAAAGTATGGCTCGTGGCCACCCTGAGAAAGGACAGGATTTACTTCAGTGCCGACAGCAATACAGCCATCACCAAAGGGCTGGTAAGTTTGTTGATTAGGATCTTTAATGGACATTTGCCCGATGAGATCCTTGACGGTGAATTATTCTTTATGAACCAGATTGGCATGGATCGTTTTATCGGCACACAGCGGAGCAACGGCTTTGCCGCGATGATCCAGCGCATGAAGCAATACGCTAAGGCTCTCAAAACCACTTCTGGAATCCAGGCATGAGCACCGAAGTCACCACAACGACCCCTTCAACCACCGCGGACCTTCGGGAGAAAGTCATTGCCGCGCTCAAGACTGTCTATGATCCGGAAATCCCGGTGGATATTTACGAGCTGGGGTTGATCTACGAGATTACGGTGTTCCCTGTGAATAACGTGCACATCCTGATGACACTTACCTCGCCCAGTTGCCCTTCTGCCGAAGTGATTCCCGCGGAAGTGAAAGATAAAGTGGAAGATATCGAAGAAGTGAACGAAGTTACCGTGGAGATCACCTGGGACCCGCCCTATTCGCAGGATATGATGAGTGAAGCAGCCAAGCTTGAGCTGGGATTCTTATAATTGATTGGATTAGATTTATTAACGACTAAATAGTTTTATTTATGAGCATGTACCCCGAACAATTAGTAGCGCCGATGCGGACGGACCTGACGAGCGCCGGATTCAAAGAACTTAAGACACCTACCGAAGTGGACCAGGCTATCCTCAATGAGAAAGGCACGACCTTGCTGGTCATCAACTCGGTGTGCGGTTGCGCGGCCGGTGCGGCCCGCCCTGGTGTAAAGTGGGCACTGCAGATGACCAAGAAAAAACCAGATCACCTCGCCACCGTTTTCGCGGGCATGGATACCGAGGCGGTTACGCGCGCGCGTCAGCTCACACTGCCTTATCCGCCCTCGTCCCCTTCTATTGCCCTTTTCAAGGATGGAGAGCTGCAGCATTTCATTGAACGCCATCACATTGAAGGCCGTAATGCCCAAATGATCGGCGAACACCTGCTCGAGGTCTTCGAGGAATATTGCTGATTTGACCTTGAATCCTGAAGGCAGCCCGGTTCTCCGGGCTTTTTTGTCGCATTAAGGATATTAATTATGAGTGTATGATGAACCAAAGTCCACCGCCATTGTTGTTACTTCAATGAAAGTCGCCGTCTCCCGTGAAGAAAACTTTAATGCCGCCCACCGGTTGTTTAACCCGGCGTGGACAGATGAGAAGAATGACGCAGTTTTCGGCAAGTGCAACAATCCCAATTTTCACGGGCACAATTACCGGCTTATCGTGACCGTGGTGGGAGACCCAGACCCATCGACGGGGTATGTCATGGACCTGAAGACGCTCAGCGAGCTTATTAATGATAAGGTACTTCGACAGTTTGACCATAAAAATCTTAACTTAGATTCTCCGCATTTCCGCCGCCTGAACCCCACAGCGGAAAACATTGCCGTCGTCATCTGGAACATCTTGAGAAAAGAACTGGACATCCACCTCGAACTCAAAATAAAACTCTATGAGACCGAAAGAAATTTCGTTGAATATCCGGCCCATTAAGCAGCTGGATGCCGCCTCCGCAACGCATTGGAATACGCCGCTGCGGCCTGACGCTTTCGATCTCACCGATGAAGAGAAAATCGAGCGCATTGAAAAACATGTTCGCGAGATTATGCTGACCCTCGGTCTCGACCTCACCGACGACAGCCTGGATGGTACCCCCAAGCGGGTAGCCAAGATGTATGTGAAAGAAGTTTTCAGCGGCCTCAACCCAAAAAACCGGCCTCACGCGCGGTTGTTTGATAACAAATACAACTACGAAGAGATGCTCGTGGAAAAGGACATTACGTTTTATTCCCACTGTGAGCATCACCTGGTGCCTATTTACGGCCGTGCCCACGTCGCCTATTTCTCCAATGGAAAAGTAATCGGTCTATCCAAGATCAACCGGATTGTTCAATATTACGCCCGTCGTCCGCAAGTGCAAGAGCGCCTGACGGTCCAGATCGGGAAGGAACTTGAAATGGCCCTCGGCACAGAACACGTGGGTGTCGTAATCGATGCAAACCATATGTGCGTTGCCATGCGCGGTGTGGGAGATACCAACAGCAAGACGGGAACCGCCTACTTTTCAGGGAAGTTTAAGGATGAAAATGTGAAGAGAGAGTTCCTCAATTTCATTAACAGCAAATAAGACTTACCCGTTGAGGCGTTTCACCGTATGGCTTGAGCTAAGTCAAACCTAACGGAGATCAGCCGGCGTGCGATTTAGCCGGAAATAATAAAAGGCAAAAAGTGTTGTCAACACCGTGTGAATCACCACGGGTGGAATTAGCATGGGCGGATACATTGCACCGTTAACAATTTGAGCGATCAACTGCAACGTGTGATAGACAAGCAGAATCAACACCACATTCTTCAGCTTGTCATAGGAAGTATTCACTCCTGTCGCTGAAAGGCTGATAAACGCGACAACGAGGATGGCGAAGGAGAAAGCACGCGCAATGGACGCCGACAGCCCTTCTGCTCCAGGGAAGAAAGCGGCCGGCATAGAAAACATGCCAAATGCGATGATGGTCTCAGCGACCGTATTTAGCCAGAGAATCCATTTCAAATTGCCAGCTGTAGATGTTGCCATGTTCGTTTATGTTTTGTGGGTGATGGGTTAATTAATAGAATCGCTCCACTATTACCCTTAGACACATCTCCGCAACAAAACGGTCGGAACGGGCTAAACTTTATCCGCTTGGGCATCCATAACCCTCTTGGTGTGGCGCAAATGGAAGAACTGGAGATCAGTCCCCGCCGTATCAAAAGGGTCAATCGATTTGACAATTTTCGTTCGCAAGTCCAATAGTTCATCCCGCCCGGCGTCGGCAGCCCTACTTACCAGGTCGAGCTTCATCAGCTCTTTTTGAGTCTCATGTTTTGAATTGAATACCCCGTTGAGTTCACTGCACTGGTGGCAGATGCCTTCCTTGTTGATGAGCGAACATCGCTTATCAAATATCCGGATCATGGTTTGCCGGGCGTTGAAGAGCAGGTGCTTGGCCACACCTTCCGTGACCTCCAATATCTCGGCAACCTCTGTAACTTTAAAATCATGGATTTCCTTTAAAAGCAGTGCTACTTGCTGCTCGATCGGCAATGTCTTCCCGATGCAACTAAAGCAAAAATTGATGTGCTCACGAATTTCAAATGCTCCCTGTGGAGAGGTTTGATGCACCTCCATAATGTCTTTCATGAAGGTGGGTGAGACCAGAGCGGCCTCCTTGCCGATGTCTGTTACGTTCTCCGGCCATCGCTTCCTGGAACGCATGAAATTCCTCGCCAGGTTAGTCGCAATGGTAAATACCCACGTCTTAAGGGTCGAACGACCTTCGAACGTCGGGAGATTCTTCTCGGCCTGGATAAATGTGTCTTGTACCAAGTCCTGCGCATCATCGGGGCTGGCTGTCATTCGTAGCAAATACGACTTCAACTGAGGCCGGAATTCCTCAAACGCAATCGTAAACATTTTGCGCTGGTCAGCCATGATTACCTACGAAAGTAAGCAATCCGAGGGATGCCTTCCTACGTATTGGCCTGGAGATAAGGAGCGTTCCAAAATATAGTTCACCACCCTAAAGACGGGCAGGCACTTCCACACTTTTTTCGTAGTTTCGCACTCTCACCAAACGCTATCAACATTTATGGTATTTGATCTGGACATGATTAAGAAACTGTACGCCGCCATGCCAGGGCGTATCGAGAAAGCCAGAAAAGTAGTGGGCAAACCCCTCACGCTGTCAGAAAAAATCCTGTATTCTCACCTCTTCTCCGACCAGAAGCTCGAAAACTTCGGTCGCGGCAAATCATATGTAGACTTTGCCCCGGACCGTGTGGCGATGCAGGACGCTACAGCCCAAATGGCTTTGTTGCAATTCATGTCCGCAGGCCGGCCCAAGGTGGCTGTTCCCTCCACTGTGCACTGCGATCACCTGATCGTGGCCAAGAGCGGAGCCAAACAGGATCTCAACGTCGCCAACTCGGAAAGCAAAGAAGTATTTGATTTCCTGGCCTCAGTGTCCAACAAATACGGCATTGGCTTCTGGCGCCCCGGCGCGGGGATCATTCACCAGGTAGTACTCGAGAACTATGCATTCCCGGGCGGGATGATGATTGGAACCGATTCACACACCGTCAATGCGGGAGGTCTGGGCATGGTCGCTATCGGCGTTGGTGGCGCGGACGCGGTTGATGTTATGGCCGGAATGGCCTGGGAACTGAAATTCCCCAAACTGATCGGGATCAAACTTACCGGCAAGCTTAACGGTTGGGCGTCCGCGAAAGACGTTATCCTTAAGGTTGCGGGTATCCTGACGGTAAAAGGCGGCACTGGCGCCATCGTTGAATATTTTGGAGACGGTGCACAATCGTTGAGCTGCACCGGTAAAGGAACAATCTGCAATATGGGCGCGGAGATTGGCGCCACCACTTCCACATTTGGCTATGATGCCTCTATGGAGCGTTACCTGAATTCCACGGGTCGCGCCGAAGTGGCGAAGATGGCTAACAAAATCAAGCAGCACCTAACCGCGGATCCGGAAGTCTACGCCAACCCGGAAAAGTATTTTGACCAGATCGTGGAAATCAATCTCTCCACCCTCGAACCGCACCTGAACGGTCCCTTCACACCGGACCTCGCCACGCCCCTTTCCAAGATGAAAGAAGAAGCCGCGAAGAACGGCTGGCCGACCAAAGTAGAAGTAGGATTGATTGGTTCTTGCACGAACTCTTCTTATGAAGACATTTCCCGCGCGGCAAGCCTCGCCGTACAAGTAGCCAACAAGGGCTTGAAAACCAAAGCCGAATTCACAATCACACCCGGTTCCGAGCAGGTGCGGTACACCATTGAGCGCGATGGGTTCATCAAGACCTTCGACCGCATCGGCGCCACGGTATTTGCCAACGCCTGCGGTCCCTGTATCGGCATGTGGAGCCGTATGGGCGCTGACAAGAAAGAAAAGAATACAATCGTTCACTCCTTCAACCGGAACTTTCAGTCGCGTAACGACGGAAACCCCAACACTTACGCATTCGTGGGCTCCCCCGAACTGGTTACTGCCCTCGCGATTGCCGGCGATCTCACCTTTAACCCCCTCACCGATTATCTCACCAACGAAAGAGGCGAAAAGGTTAAACTGGATCCTCCGAAAGGCGACGAACTACCCAAGAAAGGTTTTGACGTCAAGGACCCTGGCTTCCAGGCTCCGGCGAAGGATGGCAGCAAAGTGCAAATCAAAGTGAGTCCCAAATCGGATCGCCTGCAGTTACTGGCTCCCTTCAAACCGTGGGACGGCAAGAACTTCACCGGGCTTCGCATCCTGATCAAAGCCAAAGGCAAATGTACTACCGACCATATCTCCATGGCTGGCAAGTGGCTGAAGTACCGCGGTCACCTGGACAACATCTCCAACAACCTGCTGATCGGCGCCACGAACTTCTTCAATGAGAAGATCAACAGTGTGAAGAATGGCCTGACCGGTCAGTATGACGAGGTTCCGAAAGTACAGCGCGCTTACAAGGCAGCCGGTATTGGTTCGATTGTGGTGGGTGATGAAAACTATGGTGAGGGTTCCTCACGCGAGCATGCCGCCATGGAACCGCGTCACCTGGGTGTCAGAGCTATCCTGGTGAAATCCTTCGCCCGCATCCACGAGACCAACCTGAAAAAGCAAGGCATGCTGGCATTGACGTTTGCCAACAAGGAGGATTACAACAAACTTCAGGAAGATGATACCATCGATTTCACCGACCTGACTTCGTTCGCTCCAGAGAAACAACTGACCCTCGTGCTGAATCATAAAGATGGCAGCAAGGACACCATCAAGGTCAACCACACCTACAACGCCAACCAGATCGACTGGTTCCGTGCTGGGTCAGCATTGAACCAGATTGGTTCCAGGGCCGCCGCAAGAAAAGCCGCCGCGCCAAAAGCCAAGAAGAAGCCTGCTAAGAAAGCGGCGAAGCCGAAGGCTAAAGCTAAGGCGAAGAAAGCACCAGCTAAGAAGAAGCCTGTGAAGAAGGCTGCAAAAAAGAAAGGAAGGCGCTAAGCTGACTTCCACCAAAAAATGAGCCATCCGAAAAGATGGCTCATTTTTTTGTCGCTGCCCGCATTCATTTCGCCGGACCCTTTTCGATATAGTCAAGTCTTGCCAATCCCGCGTCGGGGTTCTGGGTATACCATCCCGTACCATATTCCAGCATATAAAGTCTTCCGTCGGGGCCGACTTCCAGGTCAATCATCGAATTGGTCTTGATCGAGGGTGCAAAAGGTTCCAGCCTGTCAAAGTCACCGTTGGGTGCCAGCGTAACGGCTTTCATCCAGCCCCGCATCCAATCGTAAATGATGACTTTGCCATCGTAGTAATCGGGCAGGCGAGTCTCCTTGGGAAACCGGTCAACATAGTACGCTGGTCCAGCCATTGCATTCCTTCCGCCCTTCCCTACCTGGGGAAACTCAACAGAATTTCCATAGGGATACCAAATGAATGCAGGCGATACAGGAGGGAGCTCTCTCAGGCCGGTGTTATTCCGCGAATCGTTGATAGGATGTTGCGGATCAAACGCTGGTCCGCTTTTTCCGGTGACATAGTCATAGGCGTGATACGGATAATTATTGCCCACAAAAAGCGGCCATCCAAAGAAGCCTGCCTGGCGTGCCTGGTTCAACTCATCATATCCTCTCGGCCCCCGTGTGGCCAGGCTGTCGTACGATGCATCTGGTCCCACTTCGCCCCAATAGAGATATCCTGTTTTCTGATCGATCGAAATCCGGTAAGGGTTTCTGTTGCCCATGACATAGATTTCAGGCCGCGTCTTGGGAGTACCCTTCGGGAAGAGATTTCCTTCGGGGATAGAATAACTGCCATCCTCATTGACCCGGATACGTAAAATTTTTCCCCGGAGGTCGTTCGTATTACCGGAAGATCGACGGGCATCATATTGCTCATGACCCGGTGTATCATTCAGCGGTCCATAACCACTATTGACATACTTCTGGCCAGGCTCATCAAAGGGTGTGGCATTATCCCCGGTGGAGAGGAACAAAAGTCCATCTGAACTAAACGCGATCGACCCGCCGGTGTGACAGCAGATTTCACGTTGGGACTTAACTTCCAGGATGATCTTTTCTGAACTGCGCAAGATTGTGTCACTTTCCAGGGTGAAGCGGGAAAGTCTGTTTACGGAAGCACTTATCGGACTGTAATAGAGATAAACCCAATGGTTCTTTTCGAAGTTGGGATCCTTGGCCAGGCCCAGCAGGCCCTCTTCCACATTGACCCCAGTCGCCTTGGCTTTACAGTAAACATCCAGAAAGCCAACCTGCTTTACCTGCTTTGTGGTGTTCTTATAGAGAAGAATTTGTCCCCTGCGTTGTACGATGAGAATGTCCAGGTTGGGCAGGATGGTCATTTCGGTGGGTTCATAGAAGCGGCCGCCGAGGGCAAGTTGAGTCTTGACAAACTGGTTATCCTCTGGCGGAAACTGCGAGTGCGCTTTACTGTAATCCAGTTTGATGTTCTTGCCCATTGCATATTGAATACCTCCCAGCAAGTGTTTCAGGAACGATTCTTCCTGGTATGTCTCTTCGGTATGCCCCATGGCCGTATAGAAAGCGCGGCCCCCATCCACCTCATGATACCAACTCATAGGATGACCGGGACCATTGGTGCCACCTTGATAGGAGGCCTCATCGATGGCAATAACCACGTGAAGATCCGGGCTGATTTTCTTGAAGTTGTACAACTCGTCCTTGCGCTGCCAAACCGTATCCGTAAAAAATGAAGTGGACTGATGATCGCGTTCTTTGATAATGAAGCGCGCTTCCTGGGGTTCGGGGTGGCCATTAAAATACCCGCCGACAAGTCTCCCGTACCATCCCCAGTCATACTCGGTATCCGCGGCAGCATGAATGCCAACAAATCCGCCTCCTGCCTGTATATAGCGCTCAAAAGCGGCCTCCTGCCGATAGTCGAGCACATCGCCGGTTGTATTCACGAACATGACCGCCGCATACTTCTTGAGATTTGCATCGTTGAATTTGGATGCCTCCTTCGTCGTGTCAATCTCAAATCCATTTTCATCAGCCAATTTTCTTATGGCTGCCAGGGCAGCGGGAATGGAAGCATGGTGGTAATCGGCATCCCTGGCAAAAACCAGAACGCGCGCCTTGCTTGTCCGCAAACCATCACAAGATTGCAATTGCAGCATGAGCAGCCATAGGGCGCCCAGCAGGTATCTTTTCATGAGCTTGTTCATAAGGTGGAGATGTATAACATCAGTGTAAAATAGCACAACTACTTTCCCCATAAAAAGGGATTTTACAAATACCTGGCTCACTATAACCAAGGACATTCAAAGAGATGCTTCGTGCTCCTGCGGTCACTCCCCGGCCGACCGTAATTATTACATGATCGGGCCCTAACCTCACGGTTGTACTGAGAGCCTCTTGTAATACTTACTCAATAAATACTCATGTGTTGCAAAATTTGCAACACATCCGCGATAATATCGTCGTAGATTTGGTCAGTAATCAATTACAGCAGCTATCACTTCAATCCTATGCTGTCAACCCTTCCATATGGATCGAAACTCATGCAGCCAAGGAGCCTTACCTTCTCGCTCTGGCTTACAATTATCCTCCTGGCTTTAGCGGCATGTAAGAAGGAGGAAGGTTTCGATGTAATCAAGGCCACTGCAGAGCCAGCCTCACTTGTGCTAACCAGCGAATCACCGTCTGCTGACATCACACTTTTTGCCTCAACACTAACTCAGCCGGAGCATTTACCGTGGCGTGTTACTGCTCTTTCAAATTGGCTTACGGTAGTCCCGATGCAAGGAGACCTTACTGTAAACAACCAGGCAACGGTAATAGCGAATAGCCAATCCCTTTTTACCGGTATACACAACGGGGAGGTCATGATCTCAGTTTCCGGAAAAACAGTTGTCATTCCCGTCACGTTTGAGGTCACCCAATCAGAGATTATCAACATGACACCTGACTCAATACTGCTGAACTACGACGAGAACAGCAAGAGTGCCGTGCTCAAGAACAACAGTAATCAAACGTTGGCTTGGCAGCTTACGCCGTCCGCTGCATTTCTATCCGTCACTCCTTCAACCGGTTCATTGGCTGCCAACCAGTCCGTAACCATTACAGTTAATGTTAACCGAAATGGGCTTGATAATTTAACTTACACAGAGCACCTCAATCTTCTGGTGAACGGGTCACCCAGCGCAGATTTCAAAGTAGTCGTTCTGAATTTTAAGGAAACCAAAATACTCCTGGAAGGGCTTGTCATAGACGCGGAATACGATCGGGTACACGATCAACTTGTGGTTGTTACTAATCAATCCAAGCTCCTGAAGGTTGATCCTATTTCTAAGGCTATTGCGTCTGTGAATCTTTCGCTACCACCAACCTGTGTTTCCGTCGGAATGAATGGTCAATATGCCGCGGTAGGCCATGACGGGTGGGTCTCGGTGGTCAATCTGACATCCATGCAGGTAGAATCAACGTATGCCGTTTCAACAAATGCGATTGATATTGTACTGGCCCCCAACTTCTGGGCCTATGTATTTCCCAAGACAGATCAATGGGAACATATCCGATGCATCAATCTTCAAAACGGTTCTGAGGTTTTGCACACAGGCTTTTCCATCTACGCCGGCACAAAGGCCAAACTCCATCCTTCGGGGCAATATATCTACGGAGCAAACAATGGTCTATCCCCAAGCGATGTTGAAAAATACAGTATCAGCGGAGGAACGGCCACCTACCTTTACGATAGTCCCTACCATGGAGATTATCCCATGAGCGGCGATCTCTGGATAAGCGATGATGGTAACAGGATGTATACCCGTGGAAGAACGGCCCTGAACCTTTCGGCCAATCAAGCCGGTGATATGACTTACGGGGGTACCCTACCAGGCGATGCGGTTGGGATAAAGACCCTCGATCAGACATCGGTCACCAATCGGGTTTGTGCTGTAATGTTTTCCTATATGACCTATCTACCCGATAGCAACGTCAAGGTTTATTCCTATCCTTTCCTGAATCCCATAGGCACCTTGCCGCTACCCTCGTTTATCGGCCCCAATTTTACGATTACGCCCTCTGAAGGGCATTTTGGGTTCTTTCATTCTGATGGAAAGAAGTTCTTTGTGGTCGTGAAGTCCAGCGCTCCGTTGAATACTCCTTCACCCTGGGCTGTCGCAACCCTGAACGTTGATTGAATTACTACGGAGAATACTGATCATACTATTATAATTCTTTGCTTAACATGATCGGAAAGCCTCAGCGAAAGTGCCACCAGGGTCAGCGTAGGGTTTGGTGCTCCGGAAGTCGCATAGCAAGCTGCACCGGCGACATAAAGGTTCTGGATACCATGAACCTGGCAGTTGGCATCCACGACCCCTTGCTTCGGGTCATCGCTCATGCGCGTGGTGCCCATGTGGTGCCAGCCGCCGTTAGTGCCTGCAGGCCACGACATATCATCCTTATCCCTGAATTGCTCGCTCAGCCGCACCCGGCCAAATCCAGCTTTCCCTACCTCTTCACCAATAATTTCATTGATTCGCCGGATGCTGCGCTTGTCCAGATCAGTCAGCTTCCAATGTAGGTTTGCACGGGGTACCCCGAGCTCATCTACTTCTGTACTGAGTAGTACGCGCGAATTCGGGTTAGGGGCCTGTTCGAGCCGGGTCTGGAATCCATATGCCCTGGCAATGCTTCCCGTGTTCTCCAACTTACCAAGACTGTCGGCCAAGTCCCAATTCCTCATCATGTTATCCCATGACTTCTTGGGATCTTCATTCTGGTAGATCTCCATCCGGGGCTTCGTGTTTTTTGTCCAGCTCAACGGATTCGGCCCTGCGGTACCATTCAGTATTTTGTTCTCCGCCTGAACTTCCGCCGTGATGGCCAACTCGCACCATATCTTTCCCCAATTGAACAGGTCAGTGGGGAATGGCTTGAGCAGCCATAACTCCGCCGTGTTAATCTCCAGGTGCTCCATGAAATACCTGCCCACCAGGTCATGATCATTACCCAGGCCTTTCGCAGCCTGTCTGTTCGCCGCCAGCAGCATCCGTGCATTCTGGATGGCGCCACCGGCAAGGATGAAATGCTTTGCTTTCACCGTGTGCGATTTCCCGGTATGGTTCCTGATGGTCAGCCCGGTGATCGCTGAAACATTCTCACTGGCATCGATATCCACCACGGTGGCATACGTGTACAGGTGAATATTTTTTGCTTTGATAATGGTGTCTTTGTACGCCTTGCTCAGCCCGCCACTCCAGCCGTTCACGGGACTGTTCTGCCACATCTTGTGCCAGATCACCTTTTCATCCAGCGGCCATGGATTCAGGTTGGGAACCTGTTTCTGCCAATAGTCCAGGCCAAACTCATAAGGACCGAGTTTAAGTTTCTCGCAAGCCCGAGCATAAAAAGGGTCAAGGTCCTTTCGGGTAATTGGCCACCCGCTGTTCGGCACCCAATCCCGCTTTACAAAATCAATGTTGTCAAACGGAGAGCACATCCCCGCCCAGTGGTTGGTAGTCCCACCGAAGTAAGACATCCGGTTAGACCGCATTGGGTAGTATTTCTGGCCCGTGTTTTCTCCTTTGTATAAGTCCTGGACTTTGTCGTCATATTCAAAGCCGCCGCTTTCCAGGAGAATAACCTTATAGGGCGCATTGATCCAATCGAGGGCCATGCTGATGCCCGCGGCTCCTGCCCCTACGATGCAGAGGTCGCCTTCCAGGATGGATTGGTTCGGGAGATTTCTCGCGTCGATATGCACTGTTCAGGAATTGGGTTGCTCAAGTGAAGCGAGGGCACATTGCCGTGCTTCGGTGGCGGAAAGTATCCAGCCATCAACAAGAACACGGTTGCCAGAATGAAAATCCTCTGTCACTTTTTGTTCTATGCCGGCGGCATGTTCCTTCAAAAGCCGCACCAGTGCCCGCTGACTCGCTTCGTCGGGAACTAATTCCCTATACTTCTTTCCAATATTGATGATGGCTTCCTGGTCCCAGATAAGAGACAAGGCGGCGGGTTGCGCGAGAGCTTTGTCATACGCAGCTTTCTCGAAATAACTGCACGCCGATGGAATTACCGCCGCCACTGTACCCAGGGAGGTCATTAAGACAAAATCTCTTCTTTTCACGGAAAGGGATTAGCGATTCACATCAATGTACTGAAAATACACGGAAGAACCCGTGGCCAGTGCCTTACTTTTCAACCAGGGACAGCCATTCACGAATGATTTTTACCACGGACTTCTCCTTTGCCTTGATGTCCGCCAAGTCCTTGAAGCGTATAAGTCTCCTTCCGTCATATACACTATTTATTTATGCCAGGATAGCCTTGTCAGGAGACGGCACAGACGTTTAACCATTCTCCCCTCCTGCTGATGTTCCCGAAAAGTATTTCTGAGCTCTGAACGAAAGCGGAATTCCAATGGCCACCATCAAAACGAATGCTGCAATAATCGCCCGTTGCAGGTCGAAGGGCCGTTGGGGTACATTAGAAAGCGGGAGAACAATTCGATTCATCACAAACCAGATCACTGCGCCATACCCAATGCCCACGACCATTCGATTGGACGTCGTTAGTCTCAACTTCGGATATAACACGAAGAACAAAACGGTCCAGGTAAAAGCGATCAGGTAATGAAAGACCAACCCGACGATGGCATACCACGCTCCACCGGTAAAAGCCGCTTCACCAAAGGCGCCGCTGGCGATATATCGCATCAGCCGCTCGATGCTTGCGCCAGCGACGACAGTCTGTATGATGGCAGCGAGGATATCAAGCGTACCTACAAGTACCCACGCACGCATAATCTCCCAGAGGAGTTTCCCGGATTGAATGGCACTGCTCATCGAGGATTGGATTATTGCTATACAATCATAGCGCAATAAAGCCAATCCGACATCCCTGAGGGTCAGTGATATTTGGTCCTCCTGAGTGAACTTACCTCATAGATTTGGCTGCGGCGTGGTGCGGAGATAAGGTTTGATTCGCTTGTGTCCCTTCGGAAACCTGGAAGGAATGTCTTCATCCTTGATGGCTGGTGCAATCACTACATCTTGTCCTTGCTCCCAATTGGCCGGTGTGGCGACCGAATAATTCGCCGTCAACTGAAGGCTGTCAATAACCCTGAGGATCTCAAAGAAGTTCCTGCCGGTTGAGGCTGGGTAGGTCAACGTGAGTTTAACCTTTTTGTCAGGACCGATGATGAATACCGAACGGACAGTGAACGTTTCATTGGCATTCGGATGAATCATATCATAGAGGGTGGCCACCTTACGGTCTGCATCCGCAATTATGGGGAAATTAACTGTAGTGTGTTGTGTCTCATTGATGTCCTTAATCCACTCCTGGTGCGATTTCAACGGGTCAACGCTGACGGCAAGTACTTTGGTGTTGCGACGGGCAAATTCATCCTTCAGCTTTGAGGTTACTCCCAGCTCAGTGGTGCATACTGGGGTAAAGTCGGCGGGGTGTGAAAAAAGAACTCCCCATGAATTTCCAAGCCACTCGTGAAAATGGACCGTACCCTCGGTTGTCTCTGCCGTGAAATCAGGTGCGATGTCGCCCAATCGGATCGTTGCCATAGTTGTTTTTGTTTTGGTTGAACATTATTAAATCCTGTAAATCAAAAGAGCCCCACCAGGGTGGAGCTCAATCTATTCTCTAAAATAAAAATAAATTAATCGCCCGCTACCCCAAGGGAATATCACGCTGCTTACAGCAACAAAGGAGGGTATGGCTCAAATTCCAATTCATATCTTCATTGAATGGTTCAAAATTAAACAAGAATCGAACTTGTCCAAGTAAAACCGAGTTTATTCCTAAACACAAACCAAGGCAAGACCAAAAATTCGCTTTCGCAAACCTTTGCACTCAGGCAGGGTATCTCCTGGACTGGTTATTAGTTTGTAATTTGACAAACAATTTTATGAATACGCGGATTATCGTAAGTCTTCTCGCAGTCCTTATCCCACTGCACACCCTCTCCCAGTCCTGGAAAGAAATAGCGGTCAAAGACTCCACCTCTCAACGTACCTTGCACGGCACCTTGTTGATCCCTGAAACTAGGGGAAAAATTCCAGTAGCCCTCATCATTGCCGGATCCGGTCCTACCGACCGCAACGGCAACAGTGCCGCGATGAAGTCAGATTACCTGAAAATGCTTGCCGAGGGGCTGGCAGCCAACGGTATTGCATCCCTGCGTTATGATAAACGGAGCATTGGACAAAGCACGGTGGCTGTAAAAAGTGAAGAGACGATGGTCTTCGAAGATTTCATCAACGACGCCGGAAGCTGGATTGTCCAGTTGAAGAAGGATAATCGCTTTTCCAAAGTCATCGTGCTGGGCCACAGCGAAGGTTCATTGCTGGGCATGATCGCTTCGCGCGAATTCAACGCGGACGGATATGTATCCCTGGCCGGCGCAGGACGTCCGATCGACCAAGTGCTACGCGAACAACTGGCGGCCAATAAGAACAATCCCGAAGAGCTGATTAAAAATGCCAATGAGATCTTGGATACCCTCAAACTCGGCAGGCGCCCAAAATTGATAAATCTGTATCTCCTGGCATTGTTCAGACCCAGCATCCAGCCTTTCCTTATTTCCTGGATGAAGTATGATCCAGCATTGGAAATTAAGAAACTCACCCTACCCTTGATGATTGTGCAGGGCACCACCGATATCCAGGCCTCCATGGTTGACGCCGAACTTCTTCACCGAGCGGTACCGAAGGCGCGTTATTTGGTGGTGGAAGGTATGAACCACGTTTTTCGGGACGCACCGATTGATCGTTCCGAAAACATTAAAGCCTACATGGATGCTACCCGGCCATTAAGCGCAACATTGGTGCCTTCACTGGTTGAATTCATTCGCGAGGTGAAGTAAGTGTCCTTCCTCTTTCGAGCACATACCCCACCAGGATACCCAGTGGCGGAATAGCCAGGTAACTCAGTCCGATGGTCATGAAGTATTCTCCGAAGTCCAACTTTGCCATGGGCATAAGGAAGATGGCATCGAAAACCAGGTTGAGCACCATCCACGATACACCAACGATAACCCCGTTTCTGACAAAATCCGTTTCAACGTACTTGAAATACCGGTACATCAAGTAACAGCCGGTCCCAACCCCCACCACGGTGACGGCAGATTTGAAGGTGGCATATGCCACCACGAGTTCACCGCCAGGCCGGAAGAAGAGGAATGAAAACAAATAAGGAATGAGCCATGAAAGGAAGCCCAAGAGAAGATTCTTGGTCAGTAGCGACTTTTTCATATCCCTGAAATTTGCAACAAAGGTCAACAGAAGCGTGATGGCAATCCATGACCTTTATCATTGCCGCTATCCGCCAGCTCATCGTCCGGCGCCGGAATTTCAGGCACTAACCCCGAGCCGGTCATGAACCTTGCGGCCTTCCCGGACAATAATTTCTATGATTTCATCAATGTCCTTTTCCGTGGTCCTGAAATTAACGATGCAGGCACGCAGGCAGTATTTCTCACTGACTACGGCATTGGACAGAAATACTTCTCCGCCCCGCTGCAGTTCATTGAGCAGTGACTCATTAAGTCGATTCAGGTAAGATGATTCTTTCTCGTTACCCGGTGGTACAAACCGGAGTGTCGTAATGCTGAGGCTTGTGGAAATGGCTTCGAGTTCGGGATGATGTTTGGCCAGGTCATATAATCGCCTGGCCATCCGCACATCATTGGCGATCATTTTCACATATCCTTCTCTTCCCACCTGCTGAAGGGCCATCCAAACTTTCAAGGCACGGAACCCCCGTGAATTTTGGAAGCCATATTCATAGAAGTTGAGAATCGGCTCGTCCACTCCCGCATTGAAATTATAGTAGACAGGATGTGAGCTGTAGGTATCCATCAGATGTTGCGGATTCTTCACCAGGGTGCAGCCAACCTCCAGGGGCGCATAAAGCCACTTATGCGGATCAAGGGCGATCGAGTCGGCTTTACGAAGCCCGGCCAGGAGCAAATCCTGATCGGGGAGCACAGCGGCCGGCGCACCATAGGCACCGTCAACATGAAACCACAACTGGTGTTCCTCACAAATCCTCGCAATGGAAATCAAATCATCGATGGCACCCGTACTGACGTCCCCCGCGGTACCAACCACCAGAAATGGTCGCTTTCCGGATTGCTTGTCTTCAAGTATTCGGGCAGAAAGCGCGTCCACCAACATCCGGTTACTTGCATCCGTTGGAATCCAGCGAAGCGCATTCAGTCCATGCCCGAATAACACCGCCGCCTTTTCAATCCAGGTGTGTGTGGCTTTGCTGCAATAAAATACCATCTCCCCAGGAGTGTTCAGCAGCCCATTCTCTTTAAGGCTCTTCGGTGCCTTCGCTGTTCGTGCAGCCAGGAACGCGGTAAAGTTGGCCATATTTCCGCCACTGACCAGGATGCCGCCATATCCTTGGTCCAGTCCGATCAGTTCCGAAAGCCACCGGATAACTTGTTTCTCAATGGCCGTTGCCATCGGGCTAAGAATGTTGGCGCCGCAGTTCGGGTTAGCGGCCGCTGCCAGCAGGTCGGACAACATGCCGATTGGCGCGGGTGCACCTGTAATGTATCCCATAAATTTCGGGTGGCCGTTGAACAATGAATGCTCCAGGACAAGGCGAGAAGCTCGCGACAAGAGTTCAGCAGGCGCAGTTCCCTGGGAGGGCAGCACTTCGTTATTCAGATGAACCTGTACCTGGCTGGGTGTTTCTCCTGGAGTAATGGGGCCGTCCGGCAGTCTTTCCAGGAAAGCAGCAATCGTATCAACAAGCTGATAGCCCAGCAGTTTGAATTCCGTCGGTGTTATTTCGAGCGGCGCATGACGAATGTCGGTCATAATGGACAGGGTTAACCAGGTTTAAAATATTTGCTGAATGTAACCAAAGGAATCAATCCTATTGGCCTGGAAAGGTAAACTAAGACAGTCAACAACAATGGTCTACCTAAACTTCTCCACGTTATAAGTTATGTCCACCAATTCAAATTCCCCATAACAAAAGTCTTCGTTCGGGTATTGGTAAATTAGTTTTGCCTTCGATGGCAGGCGGTATCCGTTGATATCCTTATACTCCGCGATAGGCGTCTTCCACGGGTAGTTGTTGTACACTTTACCGTCGGTTTCATACCGGTCATTACTCACAAAATTGACCAACTCACCGGACTCCGTGAAGAAAAGAGTGGCCCCAATGGTGATTGAACCGTTGGTATACCTGGCGCGAACCGTCAAACTGTCCACGGGCTCCCACTGAATATTCTTGCTGATCAAAGTCGCGGGTGCCATTACACACATATCGTTAAACAAGGTTACCGTCTCACCCTGGTCCATTTTTTCTCCACGGGCATTGACCACCTCCACCAGGCCGGCCACCCTGATCCGGAAGGTGGCGTGCTCATCCTGGTACAAATGCAACCCGTAGGCAGGAATTCCCATCTTCTTTGCTTCAATGTAAAACAGCCTAGCCGGCTTATCCACAAAATTGTACTGAACCGAAGTCAGGGGCATGAATGCTTCATCGGGCTTTCCACGAATCCCTCCTTTGAATTCCACACGGTAGTTATAAATCTTTGGTCTACCGAGTGAACCGGTGACGCGAATATATTTTTGAACAATCAGCGGAAGGTGATGCATATCGGCTTCCGCCAGTAAATCCACCTTTGAGGCAGTTGAGCTCCCGAGATGATGTCGTACTGTTTCTTCGTACGTCGAATGGAACGCACGTGTGTATATCCAAAGGGCAAAGACCAGGATGAGAAGGGCGACAAGGAGCAATACTTTAGTCATTTTCATGAATTTCAGTCATGATGGCGATCTATACTACCCATCAGGTATTGTCCGAAATGGCTGAAATACCCCAAAATATCAATGAAGTAATCACTAACAGAGCAAAATAATTAATAAACTTTGATTTGCCGTGTTGTTCAAGCGGTTGGTAGACGGGCTCCAAAACAATGGCTCCCTCAATAACGGGGTAGTTGTTTTTGTCGAGAACATAGCGATTGTCCAGTTTGCTGTGATCAAAATACTTTACACTGTCTACCGCGAATCCAAGTATCTTCTCACGGCAGGAGGCAAAAAATTTGGCTTCCTGGCTCCGGATGTCGGAATCGGATTGATCGCTATCATATCGTTCCACGTACTCCACTTGGATCCACGCGTCAAACAAGGTATCCGCCCGCTGCGTGTTAATGGGAATAAGGCCGTAGAAGGTTACCGTGTGACTGTTATCTCTCGTCTCGTGATAATCAAATGTCAGCGATTGGCGAGGTACAATTTCCAGCGATCGGAATAAGAGAAAATTGGACGGAGCCTTCCGAATGTCCCTTACAGAACCGACGGTAACGACCTTTTCAACCTGAAGGTTGTAGAGATCGATGCTCATCAACGTGGTCAACAGGACGCCGACCATGTAGACGATCGGAACGGCCACCACGGATCGACCATCCAGCTTTGCAGGCTTTGCGTGGTAAAGATAGAACGGAACATAACTGAATATGGCTGCCAGAACCATCCACGGTGTGTAGCTCTGCGCCGGCGGCATTGGATGTTTTGCGAGGAGAATATGAAAGGACAGAAAAAGAAGTCCGACACTCCAGGAGTAAGCCAGATAGACCAGGATAAGTCGCTTGCGAAGGCCCCTCGGGCTCATGGCCACCACTTCACCGTGCATGCCGACCGAGACCAGGTATAACCCGTAGAAGAAGGCAATCAGAACACCCGCCCAAACAAAAGGAGAGCCTACCAACTCCTTTGCCTGAAATGTTGTGATCGCCCAGGCAATCGTAGCCACGCCGGCAGCTGCCATCAGCAAATATCCAAGGGTACGTTTCGTTTGAGGTGTCAACTCAAGCTGGTTTCATGGATCAAATTATGAAAATTCCACTTTTAGAAGAATGATTAACTCTGTCTACCTTATCGCAACGGCATGCTCTCGCTCGGCGATGAAGGCCTTGTCGATATTGTCCAGTATCCTTTCATCGCTGACGCCCGTCCGGTTGAATAGGATCACACTACCCACACCGAGATTCGGATAGACTCGCAGTTCCACGTAATACCCACCTCCGCCACCGGCGTGGGCAAAGTACCGGTTTCCTTTCAGCACACCCGTAAACCAGGAATGTGCCATGCCGGTGGGCTGCCCATTCACCACTCCCTCACGGAACAAGATCTCTTTATACGAATCATTCAACAATACAGAATTGGCTTTCAGTAAGGCTTGAGCATATTTTACCAGCGAAGGACCCGTTCCAAACAATCCGCCATAAGCCACCCCATTATTGTAGAAGGGTTTGAACGGCTTCCAACCTCCCTCCCTCTCCCCCATGAACGTTGCCTTGTCGATGAGAAAAGTAAAAATGGCGTTGTAAAAAGAAAACCATTTCTGATAACCCACGGCGTGAACGGAGGTGTCCAGGGTGAAGTTCAACTCCCGCCGATCAACTCCGCTGCGGTCGACGATATTAGTTTCAACATAATCCTCGAACGACTGGCCGGAAACTTTCTCGATCAACTGACCCAGCAATACATACCCGAGGTTCGAGTATTTGAATTTCGTTCCCGGTTCGAAGTCCAGGGTGGAATGCTTCCGGAAAACTTCAGCAAAGAACTCATCGCGGTTGAATCCCTTGTGCTCCTCCACGCGGTGTATCCATCGCAGGGGAAGCGGATTGGGAATGCCCGAAGTGTGACTTAACAACTGCTCAACCGTGATTTGTTTTGGGTAGGGAAACCCCGGGAGGTAGTCAGCTGCTGGTTTATCCAGCGCAAGTTTTCCATCCTGGGCAAGTTGAAGAACCGCCAGCGCCGTAAACGTTTTGGTGACTGAATACACATGATACCGGGTGGACGAATCCACTGCGGTATTGGTTCGTACGTTTTTCACCCCGGAATGAAATTCATAAATAATTGAATCCGTATCAAAGAAGATGTATTGAAGCGATGGGGACTTTCCCCCATTCACTTGTTCCTGCAGGTATTGTTTAATGGAAGTCATGGGTATTGATCTTGAAGTTACAAATGCGGTGAGTCCAAAAGAAAAGAGCAAGACAATGAACAATGTCGTTTTCATCCTTTCTGCGGTTTAAGGGTTAAAAGTCCGCCAAATACGAGTTGGAAAAACAGGCCATCCACTCCGGATGTATACACCTCGGTTTGGTGTCCCTCCATATACCTCCAGGAGTTGGCGCCCACTGCAACATGGTAGACGACTTTCAAGCCGGTAAAAAGCCCGCTGGGACTTACCCGCTGAATTAACAGGGATACCGGCACAGCTACGGATAGGTTATGAAAGACCGTAGTGTTCAAGCGATCACTTCCGGAATAGTGGTTGTCAGTTACCGCCAGGTGGTGCAGGCTGTAGGCAAACCCCGTCTGAAGGCTGAGCTTTGCCCTCGACCCGATGGACCAACGGTAACCGGCCAGGATATTCGCGTTGATTCCCGTGAGGATACTCCCAAATTCATCTGTATCCTTCTTTCCATCGAGATAGTTGAATTCCATTCCGACTTGAATGTGCTTCAATTGATACAATGCACCCGCTCCCAAGGTGGGAACCCAGGCGGGAGACACACTCTCCTCACGGTTAAAAGGTTTTGGGGCAAAACCCTTCATTCCGCCCATCAGGTAGAATTGTACTTCGGGATTGATTTTCGCCGACTGAGCCCATGCCCCCGTTGCTCCTGCCAATGTCCATAGAAAAATTACCATCAATCGTTTCATAATGCTGCGTTTGGTTTGTGTGGAAAATCTGATTTTGAACTTCTCTTTCGGGAAGCCGTGCTGTAACCGTTACACTGCAAAGAAACGGGAGGTGGGAACCGCGGTGATTATCATTTGATAAGAAGGCACTTATCAAATGATAAGAAAACTGTTTACTTCCTGGTCAGTTCGTTACGCAAACGACTGAAAGAAACCGGGGTGATGCCCAGGAAAGAAGCAATGATGGTGTGGGGAATAAGGTTCTCCAGGTTGGGATAATTTGCTCTGAAAAAGTTGAGCCGGTCTTTGGCGGTATACGACCGGAACAATACTTCGTAATCCAGCCCTTTCATGAATTCTTTCTCTACTACGCTCCGGCCAAATCTTCGAATCTCCTCATGAGCATCCATTAATTCACTGAAGGTCCCGGCCGGAACCTTGACAAACCGGCAATCCGTGAGGGCTTGCAACGAAAAAATACTCTGCCCATCACGTGTCCGGGTAAAGTGCGGGGTGATGACCACCTCGTTCTGAAAGATCCCGGTTGTAAGTTGCTGCTGATCTTCATCGGTATTGAACCGGTGTGAAACGCCGTCGAGTTGGAAATACTCGAATGCGTTGAAGCGCCTCTCCGGGAAGATGATATCACTCTTTCGAAAAGACTCCAGGCTTCCATTCTCAAAAATCGTCGCAACTCCCGCCGCAGACACCGGCGAATACCGATTCAACACCCGACCGAGTGTACTTAGATACTCCAGCTTTGGATCAATGTCGCTACTCACTTTCGAATGTTGCAATTTCTTAACTAAACTACTGATCCTCTACCATCGGGTCAACTACCCTGAGATCACAATGACTCACTTTCGCCGCTCAGTTCCTGCATCACCATTCGCAATTCATTGAGCATCATCGCCGTCGCTCCCCAGACCACCTCGTCTTCAATGAGAAAATGAGGTGCGTTGAGGCGGTACACACGAGCCGCCGTAATTTCCCGCACCGTTACGGCATCTTCACGCAGCAATCCACTCAAGGTGCCCTCCAGGACTCGCACGACCTCGATGGGATCGGGTGTGAACAAAGGTTTTGAATGCTGGATTCCAACCACCGGAGTGACAAGAAAATTGCTGGGTACCACAAAGAAATTACTTAAGGTGCCAATCACTTCAATATCACTTCCTCGAATACCAATCTCCTCTTCACCTTCCCTTAACGCGGTTTCAATGGCAGTTTCTCCTGGTTCCGCTTTCCCGCCCGGAAGACTCACCTGCCCGCTATGAGCACCCAGGTATTCGGGACGCTTCGTGAGCGGAAATTTGATTTCGCCTTTGTCAGGGTACAACAGGATGAGTACACTGCCCGGCTTAGGCGGAGATTTATGTTCAAACACTGGGCGAAGCTCTCCCACTGGCGTAGCCCGCAATGGTTCGTGAGCAACTGCACCTGGCAATGTTCCGGTTGCTAGTCGACGACGAAGCTGCTCAACAACCAGGTCAAACGTTAACGGCATGATTTCATCAGATCAGGAGTGACCATGGCATCGCCGGCCCGGTCAGAAATAACAAACTCCTTGCAGGCCTTTTGCTTTTCATTGTTCTTCAGGTAGGCCATGCCGAGATAGAAGTGGGTACGTTCAACATACGGATCCCGGTCAATGGCCTGGGAAAGGAGCTTGATCGCCCGGCCATAGTCCCCATTCAGCAGGTAGTACACTCCCTTGTTACGGTACGCCCATCCATTGTCCGGGTCCATCAGGATGCTCCGGTCAATTTCCGTTAGTCCTTCCGCCAATTTGTTTTGCATCAAAAGAACGAACCCGCGGTTATTGACAAAATAAGGCTGATTCGGTGAGATGGCCAGGGCCTTTTCAATCTCCTTCAGAGCGGCGTCCTGGTCACCCCGGGCAATCGCAATCATCGCGCGCGTGTTGTAGATGTTGGCTTCCGCAGCGTTGATGTACTCCGCTTTCTTCAGGTCAGCTTCAGCCTCATCAAACTTCCTCCGGTAATAATTCACGGTGCCACGGTTAACCAGCAACTCGGCATTGGCCGAATCCATGGCAATGGCCCGGTCAAAGGCCGTCAGCGCATCGTCGTAGTTACGCAAGCGTGTGGCTACCAATCCTTCAGCGAAATATACCACCATGGTGTCTGGCTTGGCCTGTTTGATTCGCTTTACATCCTCCATGGCGGCATAGTACTCTTTCAGTTCGATGTTGGTGTTGACACGATTGAAGTAGGCCGGCAGGTAGGTGGGGTCGCAGGCGATCGCCCGATCATAATACTTCTTCGCCTCCTCCCAGTTGTGGCTTTGAAAGGAAATTGTTCCCAGGTTGTTGAGCGCATCAACAAAGCAGGGATCCAGTTTGAGCGCTTCATCAAAATAACGGGATGCCTCCGCGGTATTCTGCTCCTTGAGCGCACCGTTACCTTTGAGAAGAAACTGCTGGAGTCGTACTTCCTTGGAGGGCGTGCACCCGGCAATGCTGACCAGTAGTAGAAAAACGACAATTCTCAAACCCGTGCCCTTGGCGGACAGGCCGGTGAATGGCCACGACGCCAGGGTATAAAAATGGTTAGGGGACAAAACAGGTGGAAAAAATACCATTACACGTAAGCGTAAATTTATGAAGAAAACTACTCTCCTCTTGAACTAAAACCAATTACGCAACAGGGTTTGGAAGTACTTCTATATCTTAAGAAGTCAGTTCACCAGTAAAGCTGGGCTAAGCGATCGACCGGTACAACTGCATGATTTTACAGCCCAGCGGACAAAGCCTTGGGCTTCAAATAACGTGGAAATGGTGACCTGGGCCCAACAACATTTAGAAGGATTTTGAAATCTCGCGTTCTCCCCCTTTATTCGCGCCAGCAAATGAATACGACGCAAAACATCCACCTGCATCATCACCACACCCATCCAGGGCATGGCAGGCATATGTTTTGATTGATCCATAAAGATTCCATCAAAGAGGCTTGCCAGACCGGCAGGCCTCTTTTTTTATAACTATTTCATTCCACCACAGGTCAAGAAATCATGAAATTACAACGACTGCGGATTGCCGTTCAGAAAAGCGGAAGACTTCGCGATGGCTCCATGAATTTGCTCAAGGAAGCAGGCATTTCATTCAGCAACGGAAAGGACCAACTCAAAGCCCCATCTTCCAATTTTCCTGTAGAACTGATTTTTCTACGGGATGATGATATTCCGCAATATGTGGAAGACCGTGTCGCCGACGTTGGCATTGTGGGTGAAAACATTTTTATAGAAAAACAACGCAAGAACGATCCCATCAAGAAACTCGGTTTTGCTCAATGCCGGCTCTCGATTGCGGTGCCCCGCGGAACGGCTTACACCGGCCTCGATTGGCTCGAAGGAAAAAACATTGCTACGTCATACCCGGAGATCGTTC
The DNA here is from genome assembly GCA_016787645.1 of Cyclobacteriaceae bacterium. Classification (GTDB taxonomy): domain Bacteria; phylum Bacteroidota; class Bacteroidia; order Cytophagales; family Cyclobacteriaceae; genus ELB16-189. The sequence goes on from JAEUUF010000013.1 coordinate 104,781, forward strand.
AACAGTTCCTCACCCGGCATCGTGTCAAGGCTGGAATCCACGTCATCAGTGGTTCGGTGGAAATTGCACCGGGCATTGGGTTGGCGGATGCCATTGTTGACATTGTGAGTACCGGGAGCACACTGCAAAGCAATGGGTTGCAGGAAGTGCAGCCTATCATGGACAGCGAAGCACTCCTCATTGCCGGCCCGGGCCTTGAAACCGAACGACGGGAAATTCTCGATCAATTGCTCTTCCGTATTGAAGCGGTGAATTCCGCCCGCAACAACAAGTACATCCTGCTCAATTGTCCGGACGAAGCCATCGAACGAATCAGCCAGGTCATCCCGGGTATGAATAGCCCCACCATCATGCCGCTGGCCCGCAAAGGCTGGTCTTCGTTGCACTCGGTCGTCAATGAAAACGACTTCTGGAGCCAGATCGACCAACTGAAGGCTGCAGGAGCGGAAGGTATCCTGGTTATCCCTATCGAAAAAATGATCCGATAGTTATGCGCCTCATCAAATACCCCCCTGAAACACAATGGCCTGAACTGGTGCGAAGGCCCGCGATCGAATCATCTCAACTCGATGAAACCGTGCGAAGCATCCTCCGCGATGTCAGAATTCAAGGTGATGATGCCTTACACCGATACAGCCTCGCTTTTGACAGAACCAAGATCAATGACTTGAGGGTTCATGAATCCGAACTTAAAGCGGCAGAAAGCAAGCTGCCAAAGGAGTTAACTACTTCTATCCTTCTTGCCGCCGACAACATCCAACGGTTTCACAAAGCGCGTATTGCAGACGACGTGAAGGTGGAAACCTCACCTGGCGTTTTTTGTTGGACAAAGAGGGTTCCGCTCCAGCAAGTAGGAATCTACATACCGGGAGGAACTGCCCCCTTGTTCTCGACCGTACTCATGCTGGGCATCCCGGCAGCCATCGTAGGCTGTCCACAGGTGATACTTTGTACACCGCCCAACCCGGATGGTTCCATTCACCCTGCCATTCTTTTCGCCGCGCGTGTTTGCGGAATCAAGCACATTTTCCGGGTCGGCGGGGCACAAGCGATTGCCGCCATGGCGTACGGAACCCAGATGGTTCCATCGGTTGATAAAATCTTTGGTCCCGGCAATCAATACGTGACGAAGGCAAAGCAACTTGTGAGCCAGGAAGGTATCGGTATTGACTTTCCGGCCGGTCCTTCCGAACTGATGATTGTCGCCGACGGCTCTGCCCGGCCCGAGTTCATCGCCGCCGACCTGCTCTCACAAGCCGAGCACGGACCCGACAGCCAGGTGATGCTTGTCGCACTCGACGATCAACTCATTGACGCAGTACAGCAATCGTTGAAAAATCAAATGGAGCAATTGCCGAGAAAAGGAATTGCATCAAGATCGCTGGAAAACGGATACATCATCCGCTTGAAAGACAGGTCCGAGGCTATGCGATTTGCCAACTCCTATGCGCCAGAGCACCTGATCCTTAATACTGAAGACGCGGACCAACTTGCCCAGGAAGTCATCCATGCCGGGTCGGTATTCATTGGGCCCTGGTCGCCAGAAGCGGCGGGAGATTATGCGTCCGGTACCAACCATACCCTGCCAACCAGTGGATTTGCAAAAGTATACGGCGGGGTATCGTGCCAAAGCTTCGTAAAGGAAATCACCTTCCAGTCCATTACCCGCGAGGGCATCCACCAACTCGGTCCCTCCGTGGCGCTCATGGCGGAAGCCGAAGGACTCCAGGGACATAAAAATGCCATCGACATCCGTTTAGCCTATGAACAATAAGATCACGGCACTGGCGCGCGAAAGTGTCCTTGCCCTTACGCCCTACCAATCAGCCCGAGATGAATTCAGGGGCCAGGCCTCCTTGTACCTTGACGCTAATGAAAATCCGTTTGTTACCGGATTCAACCGTTACCCGGATGCCCGGCAGCAGCGCCTGAAGGAGGCGGTGGCCAAACTAAAGAAAGTATCCCCTGCACAGTTACTCCTTACCAACGGCAGCGATGAAGCCATTGACCTTCTCATCCGTGCCTTCTGCAATCCTGGAAAAGACACCATCATCATACCGCAGCCCACCTATGGCATGTATGCGACCTACGCAGCAATTAATGATGTGTCCATCAAAACAGTTAATCTCAAACCAGACTTTACGCTCGACATGGATGCGGTGCAAGCCGCCATCACTCCTTCCACCAAGATGATTTTCTTGTGCAGCCCCAACAATCCCACCGGGAATCTCCTGGCTGAGTCCGCGGTGATTTCCCTTTTGAATACTTTCAAGGGACTCGTCGTGGTGGATGAGGCGTATATCGACTTCACGGGCAAGCCCGGATGGATACGCCAACTGGGCAAATACAGAAACCTCGTTGTGCTACACACCTTTTCAAAGGCCTGGGGACTTGCTGGCCTTCGACTCGGAGCATGCATCGCCGATCCTGAGGTGATCGAATTAATCACCAAGATCAAACCGCCCTACAACATATCATCCTATAGTGAACAAAGAGTTATCCGGGAAATCTCAAGCAACCGAAGTAAAGTTAAGCAACAGGTGAGCTTACTCATTCGCGAACGAAAGGCGCTGGCCAGGGCATTGAGCCAAATTCCGATAGTTAAACACATCTACCCTTCTGATGCGAATTTTCTTTTGGTTAAGGTACTCGATGCGGAAACCACCTACTGGAAGTTGATCGAACAAGGAATTGTTGTGCGCAACCGCTCCGGCATGATGCATTGCGACAATTGCCTCCGCATCACGGTGGGTACACCGATACAAAACCGACGATTAATTAATGTCATGAACCAACTATGAAGCGCGCCTTATTTATTGACCGCGACGGAACCCTCATCGTGGAGCCTCCCGATGAGCAAGTGGATAGCCTGCAAAAACTGGAATTCATCCCCTTCGCCATTACTGAACTGGGCCGCATCGCTCGCAGCGGTCTGTATGAGCTAATCATGGTCACCAACCAGGATGGTCTTGGCACTGCACGTTTCCCGGAGGATACCTTCTGGCCCGCGCATAAGAAAATGATGACCCTCCTGGAAAACGAGGGCATCCACTTCAGTAAAGTACACATTGACGGGTCCTTGCCGGAAGAAAATAAACCTACCCGAAAGCCCGGTCTTGGCATGCTTACTGAATACCTGACTGGCGAATATGACCTCGCCAACAGTTACGTTGTCGGCGACCGCCTCACCGACATCCAACTGGCTAAAAATCTGGGAGCAAAAGGTATCTTGCTTGGCAATGAATCCAAGCGACTCCAGGTAGAACAAGAACAACTACTGGAGTGCTGTGCGCTGGTAACGATGTCGTGGGAAGAAATCAGGAGAAAGTTATTGAGCGTCCGCAAGGCCACGGTGCGAAGAACAACCAAAGAAACTGATGTTGCTGTCAACCTGATCTTGAATGCATCAGGAAAGGCATCGATCAACTCCGGGCTAGGCTTCTTTGACCACATGCTTGAACAATTGGCCCGGCATGGAAACATGGACCTCGAAGTCACCGTCAAAGGCGACCTTCACATTGACGAGCACCATACTATCGAGGATACCGCTCTTGCCCTTGGCACCGCATTCCGCGAAGCGCTGACCGATAAGCGCGGGCTTGCTCGTTATGGCTTTTGTCTTCCTATGGACGATTGCCTCGCCCAGGTAGCCGTTGACTTTGGTGGACGGCCATGGCTGGTGTGGAAAGCTGAATTCAAACGGGAGAAGATCGGTGATGTTCCCACTGAACTCTTCTTTCACTTCTTCAAGTCATTCAGTGATACCGCTCAATGCAACCTGAATATCCAGGCGGATGGCCATAATGAGCACCACAAGATCGAATCCATCTTCAAGGCCTTCGCGCGTGCCATCCGGATGGCCGTAATGGATGATAACACCGGGAGTTTACCCAGCACCAAAGGAACCCTATGAAAACCGTCATCATCAAATACCAGGGAGGCAACGTGCAATCCGTTGCCTTTGCCCTCGAACGGCTCGGCGCTTCTGCCACGGTGACGGATGATGCCGACACCATACGTACTGCCGACAGGGTGATCTTCCCGGGAGTGGGCGAAGCCGGCTCCACGATGAAGTACCTGCGCGAACGGAAACTGGATCAGTTGATTCCTTCCCTTGAACAGCCTGTCCTGGGCATTTGCCTCGGCATGCAGTTAATGTGTCGATTTTCAGAAGAAAACAACACCCGATGCATGGGTATCTTCGATGTTGATGTAGTAAAATTCCCCGCCAAACCACTCAAAGTGCCGCATATGGGCTGGAACTCACTTCATAACACAAAAGACTGGATTGGCGACAGCCTGGATGGTAAATTTGCATACTTTGTACACAGTTTTTTTGCACCCTTGAATCCCTGCACCGTAGCAGAGGTCACGTATGGTCGACCGTTTAGCGCAGCCCTCCGAACGAACAACTTCTTCGCCGTGCAGTTTCACCCCGAAAAATCGGGCGACAGCGGCATGCGGATTCTAAAAGCCTTTCTTGACCAATCCGCCTAATCATGAAAATCATTCCTGCGATCGACATTATTAAAGGTAAGTGCGTGCGCCTCACCCAGGGCGACTACGGTAAAGTCAAGGTATACCGCGAAAGCCCACTGGAGGTAGCCAGGGAATTTGAAGACGCCGGCCTGGAATACCTCCACCTGGTTGACCTCGATGGCGCGCGAAAGGGCAAAGTAGTCAACTGGGCGGTGGTGGATTCCATCCAGGCCAACACAGCACTGCGCGTTGATTTTGGCGGAGGGGTAAAGACCGAAGCCGAAGTAGAACACTTGCTTGACCTGGGCATTGAGCAGATCAATATTGGCAGCATCGCCGCACGTGAACCCGATACGTTCTCCAATTGGCTGCAGAAATATGGCCCCGAAAATTTTATCTTGAGCGCCGACGTGAAGGACGAGTTGGTCCTTTCCCATGGATGGACCGAACAGACCTCCATTTCCATCTACAACCTGGCGGCACGATTCGAAAAAGATGGCTTGGAGTTCCTCACCTGCACCGACATCAATTCGGATGGTATGTTGCAGGGACCAAACTTCGGGCTATACAAAAAACTGAAAAAAAGGCTCCCCAACCTCAAGCTCATCGCAAGCGGCGGGATCAGCTCAGCCGATGATCTTACCGAGCTTGCTTACATTAATATGCATGCGGCCATCGTCGGAAAGGCCATCTATGAGCACAAGATCAACTTGCAAGAGCTCAAAAATATCTGAGGCCCGTGCTGACCAAACGAATTATCCCGTGCCTCGACATCAAAGACGGGCGCACGGTGAAGGGAGTGAACTTCGCCGATCTCCGCGATGCCGGTGATCCTATTGAGTTAGGCGCACGGTATGCCAGCCAGGGTGCCGATGAACTTGTGTACCTGGACATTACCGCCACCCAACAAGACAGAAGGACCTTTTCAGCTCTGGTCCGTGAAATCGCCCGCCACCTGGATATTCCTTTCACCGTGGGCGGAGGTATTTCGTCGATCAACGATGTTGCACCGCTGCTGGAGGCAGGCGCCGACAAAGTGAGCATCAACTCCGCCGCCGTAAGGAATCCACAACTGATTGACGAACTCGCGAGGGAATTCGGTTCGCAGATGGTGGTACTGGCCATCGATGCCCGGAAATCCGGCAATCAGTGGCAAGTGTTCACCAACGGCGGAACTCAACCCACAGAAAAAAAACTTTTCAGCTGGGCCAAGGAAGGACAAGAGCGGGGCGCAGGAGAAATCCTCTTCACCAGCATGGATCATGACGGTATGAAACAAGGCTTTGCCATTGATCCGATACAGAAACTTAGTCGTTTACTGAACATCCCGGTGATTGCCTCCGGGGGTGCCGGCCGCCAAGAAGATTTTCTTTCCGTCTTCAAACTGGGTGAAGCCGACGCCGCATTGGCAGCAGGCATTTTTCACTTCGGCCAACTGTCGCTTCCAACCTTGAAACAGTATCTTTCCAAAAATGGCGTGATTGTACGCTGACCCATTATGACACCCCAAATTGATTTCAATAAAATGGGCGGGCTCGTCCCGTGCATTGTACAGGATGCTGATACCGACAAGGTGCTCATGCTAGCCTTCATGAACGCGGAAGCTTTGCAAATCACCCTTCGCGACAAGCGGGCCACCTTCTTCAGCCGGTCACGCCAGAAGCTTTGGACCAAGGGCGAAACCTCAGGAAACTACCTCGAGGTAGTCGACCTCATCGTAGACTGCGATCAAGATACCTTGCTGCTGAAAGCAAAACCCCACGGTCCAGTCTGCCACACTGGAAAGGATACCTGCTTTGGTGAAGTAAACACCGTGCAGGGACTGGGGTTCCTCGAGACAATAATCCTCCAACGAAAATCAAACCCCAAGGAAGGGTCGTATACCAACAAGTTGCTCAACGGAGGAATCAATGCCGTCGCTCAAAAAGTGGGTGAAGAAGCGGTTGAACTGGTCATTGAAGCTAAAGACAACCACCGCGACAAATTTCTCAATGAAGCAGCCGACCTGATGTATCACTACCTGGTACTGCTCGCGGCAAAGGACGTGAAATTGGAGGAAGTGAGTGCTGTGTTGCGGGATCGACACAAACAAGGATAGGTCCTTATTACCGGAAGTATCCATCAAAATACTCACCGCTATGCCTGAAACAAAACTCATCGACGGATTTGAATTCATTCGCTACCAGCCGGCCTCATTTTCCAATGACGAGGCCAGGCACAGAAGCGATGCATTCTATCAGTGGCTGAACACCCGGCGCACCGTCCGCGATTTTTCGGATCAGCCAGTAGACCGAAAGATCATTGAGAACGCCATACGGGCTGCATCCTCCGCCCCATCCGGAGCCCATAAACAACCGTGGACCTTCTGTGTCGTGTCGGATTCGCGCCTGAAGCAGCAAATCCGGGTAGCCGCGGAAAAAGAAGAGTATGAAAGTTACCACGGACGAATGACCCCGGAGTGGCTGGAAGACCTCCGCCCGCTTCAAACGGACTGGCACAAACCTTTTCTTGAAATTGCTCCTTACCTCATTGTGGTGTTCAAGAAATCCTATGATCTCCTTCCTGACGGTTCCAAAAAGAACAACTACTATGTCAATGAATCCGTCGGCCTGGCTTGCGGGTTCTTGCTAACCGCCTTGCATCATGCCGGGCTCTGTGCACTTACCCACACGCCAAGTCCCATGAATTTTCTGGGAAAAATCCTAAACCGCCCGGAAAATGAACGTCCCTTCTTGCTGATCCCGGTCGGACATGCAGCCGAACAGACTTATGTGCCTAAACTGAAACGGAAGCAGCTGGAAGAAGTGGCGGTATTCTACGAAGGGAATTAGAAAACAATATCCTCGTACTTTCCTCCTACGCACCGGCGACACGACAGGCGACCGCTCAGTGCGCCCGGCTTCAAAGTAGATTTTCCCATGAGCATTCGCACGCACTCCTGGATTCCTTCCGTAATGGACGGGTGCGGGTGTACACATTCCGCCAGCTCCTCCACTCCCCGATTCATCGAGATGAGCACGGCCACCGCCTGGATAGCGCTTGAAGCATGATTGCCCACCACTTTCATACCGAGAATCTTCATATCCCCATCGTTTGTCACCAACAGCTTGATGAAACCCTGGGTATTGCGCTTGGCGATGGCGCGCGGGATCGTGCTGTATTCCAGCGTCACCACCTGGTAGTCGATTCCTTTCTCATGCGCCTGGATCTCGTTCATGCCGACGCCAGCCACCTCCGGGCTCAAAAACATGATGGTGCTGATGTTTTCGTATACGAGCTTTCGATCTGGCTTGCCAAACATCCGCTCCACAGCATAACGCCCCTCCAGTTCGCCCACGTTCACCAGTGAAATATCCGCTGTCAGGTCGCCCACCGCAAAGATGTTGGGCACGTTGGTCACGGTGTCATTATTCTCAATACCCCGCTTACTGATGTGAATGCCCACCTTGTCATCCCAGAGATCTTCCAGGTTGGGAACACGGCCAACGGAAACAAGCGCCTTCTCCACGTTAAATATTTGTCGGGTGTTGTCAGTGTATTCCAACTCATACTCTACACGTCCATTCACTTTCTCCATGCGTACCAGTCGGGAGTTGCGGTGGATCAGCACACCGTTGTTCTCCATGTTGCGCTCGATGATGCGAACAACATCCTCATCTTCAAAGGGAAGAATCCGGTCCCCCTTGTCGATGAGGTGAACCTTGGTTTTTCCAAATCCACTGAAGATGGTAGCGTATTCGCAACCGATCACCCCCGCCCCGACGATAACCATGCTCTCCGGGAAGTCCGTCATATTTTCAATACCATCGCTGGTCATCACAATCTCTTCATCGATGGGAAGTTCCGGCAGGTACCGTGGCCGGCTCCCGGTAGCCAATACGATAAACTCTGCCCAGACTGTTTCGGTATGCGCCCCATGGGTAATCTGGATGACGTTCTTGTCCAGCAGCCGCGCCTCACCCGTCTTGAATTCAAACCCGAACTGAGCGCTGTGACCCAGTTTGTTCATTTGTTCTTCCAGGAGTGACTTGCGCTCGGCAACGGCGCGTCTAACTTCGGATTGTATTTCAGAATAGTTGATTGAGGGAACCGGGATGTTATACCGCTTCAGGCTTTTCCGAAACGCGGAGGCCTCCCGGGAAAGCTCCCACCACGTCTTTGACGACAACGCGCCGTTGGTAATACCCGCACCGCCGACACGGTTGCGCTCAATAATAAGAACCTTCTTCTTGAAATCGAGTCCACGCATTGCGGCAGCATAACCAGAGGGGCCTGCTCCAATCACAACAAGGTCATAACGGTTCATAGATTCGGGTGGTGTAAAGTCTCTGCGTCAGGACTTGGGTAAGGTAAAGGTTAAATATAGAAAGGCCTCCGCCATACCGCAACATGGTATGGCCCCAAAGGATTATCTTTAGGCCATGCTCGATCTTCTCGACGGATGGGACAGGGACCTGTTGATTTTCTTCAATCAATTGCATGCCGATGCATTGGATCCCATCGTCTACTACGCCACGAAAACTGAATTCTGGCTACCCCTCTACCTCTACCTTATCTTTCTCGTCTTCCGTGATTACCGAAAAGTAGCCTGGCTTGTACTCTCCGGTGTGGTCATTTCCATATTGTTATCTGACCAAATCACCTCAGGACTCATGAAGCCATTGTTCGGCCGCCTGCGACCTTCACACGAGCCAACGCTAGAAGGCGTGATTCATCTTGTTAATGGGTATCGCGGAGGACTATATGGATTCGCTTCCAGCCATGCCGCTAACACCTTTGGTATTGCAGTGTACTTCTATCTCCTGATGCGTAACCGCTACCGGCTTACCTGGCTACTATTCGTGTGGGCGGGTATTATGTCCTACACGCGGATTTACCTGGGCGTGCATTACCCTGGTGATATCCTGGTCGGAGGACTGGTTGGCTTGATGTCCGGTTATTTCGCCTTCCGGTTTTATGAATGGTTAAAGAACCGCTACGGCCCAAAGGCACCGTGACCGTTACTTACCGAACAGTTTCGAAAAGACCTGTCCGATACTTCCGATGGTCGTCTTGGGCGTAGCCGGCAACATCCCGGAGATGTCCAACTGGCTATTCCCCGTCATCCCCCTCAGCATTTGCTGAAGATCGAAATCGATGTCCCGCGGGTCATTGGTCTTCTTGATCACCTGGTTCATGACCGGGGGGACAATCTGGTCGGCTACCGAACGAGCCACATCTGGTGCAATGTTGAACTTTGAACTCAGGCTGGACGTGACAGTCTGAATGATCGAGTCGATCACCGGGCTGGTTGCCTTGGTAGATCCCGCCTGAAACAATGAAATCACCTGTTCCATGTTGCCCCGGGTAACCTGACCTTTCAACCCATTGAAAATCTGGTTAGTAACTTCCTTGATCGCTGCGTTGTTGAGTTGATCGGGAATCGCCTTGTTCCCCACGATCGCCTGTCCGGCATTTTGCTCTACGAGCTTGAGTAATTGGTCCAACATCTCCTTATCGTTTTCTTTAACTGCACACAAATTACAGTTAATCCGAATTCTTGTTTCGTGTAATCTTGGAGGAATTATTACATGGTTTTGGGAGGAGCCGCTGGGTACTAGGTACTAGGTACTAGGTACTAGGTACTAGGTACTAGGTACTAGGTACTAGGTACTAGGCGCTGGGTACTGGGACCTTGGTGTGACCCTAGAGTGAACAGCAGAGCGTTGAGCTTTGAGCTTTCAGCCAAAAGCCTTCAGCCAAGTGCCCAGAGCCCAGTACCTAGGCCCTTCCTCCAAGCAGTCTCTGAATGTATTTCCCCAGGATATCAAACTCCAGGTTCACCCGGTCACCTACTTTGACCTCATTAAGGTTGGTGTGGGTGTAGGTAACGGGGATGATCGCGACCGAAAACGAATTGTCAGAACAGCCAAAGCAGGTCAGGCTAATGCCATTGACGCAAATTGAACCCTTTTCCACGGTGACAAAACCTTTATCCTTGGCATGCTCAAAATCAAAACGCCAGCTACCACCTTCATCTTTGATGAGTTTGACCACGGCAGTCGTATCCACATGGCCCTGCACGATGTGCCCGTCAAACCGGCCATTGTTGAGCATGCTGCGCTCAAGATTGACCATGCTGCCCACCTCCAACTCACCCAGGTTCGACTTATCCAGGGTCTCTTTGACCGCGGTTACCCAGTGCTTCCCCTCTTCGAGTTTCGTCACCGTAAGGCAAACGCCGTTATGGCTTAGACTTTGGTCCACCTTCAATTCGCGGCTGATTTCGCTTTGAATCTGAAAATGACGATTGGTACCCTCTTGGGCAATCCGTGTTACCTTTCCGAGTGCCTCAATAATTCCAGTAAACATCGCTGAGTTACTTCTTCTCCAGTTTCTGAACGGCTTCTTTCTGATCTGCGCGGATCGTCGGATATACAATCCCCAATTGTTCAAGATAGGTCTTGTACTTAGCCGGGTTGTAGTACAACGGCTTTAATTTAGGCGTGTACTCAGCCATTATCTTTTGATTCAGGTAAATCGCCGGCTGATCCTTTTCACCGATCAGCGGCACGTATTTCTGATCTTTAGTCTGTTCCGTGCGGTAGTACTCCCATGCGTTCTTGATGATTTCAGGCTTGAGGAGCATATCAAGAAGTGTCATCACCTCCGCTTTCGCTCCATAAACAATGCCTTTGTGCGCGATGGGAGTGGCCATGGAAATGGCATTGGACCAATGGTGACCAGGAAGTCCTGGAATGTTGGACGGATAGCGGAGGACAACGGTAGGTAACGACCAGCTGATGTCAGCAATGTCATCGGAGCCACCCCCCATGGCCATCAATTGACGACCCATGACATTGACAGAACCGACCGGAGCGGGCAGCCCGATCGTATCGATCTTGGTGGCAAGGCCCTCCACCTTGGGAGCTTTCAGTTCAATCTGTGTGGCTTTCGCCAGTAATTGGTCCTCCTCCGACCATTTCGGCAACCCGACAATCTTCATATTGGAATACATCGCTTCCGCAATCGGTTTGTTGAAGTGTCCAGGCCAGGCGGACCCCAGGATTTCGTAGGTGAACTTAGTGTCGGTCATCATGGCGGCACCTTCGGCAATCTTGACACCGATGTCAAACAACTTCTTGATATCCGGATAAGTCCGCTCGCGGAAGTAGTACCAGACCGATGCCTTCGAAGGAACTACATTGGGCTGGTCACCACCATCGGAGATCACATAATGAGACCGCTGGGTTAGCTCGAGGTGTTCGCGGCGAAAATTCCAGCCGATATTCATCAGCTCGACAGCATCCAGGGCCGAACGGCCACGCCAGGGCGCACCGGCGGCGTGAGCGGCTGCGCCTTCGAAATTGAAACGCACACTTACCAGACCGTTGCTGCCGGCATCGCCGTAACCAACACCGAGGTTATTGGCCACATGGGTGAAGATACACGCGTCCACATCCTTGAAATAACCGGCACGCACATAGTAAGCTTTGGTGCCCACCAGCTCTTCCGCGATCCCGGGCCAAAGCATAATGGTTCCCGGGATCCTTTCACGCTCCATGATTTTCTTCAATGCCAGGGCGGAAATAATATTCAGCGCTTGTCCTGAATTGTGACCCTCGCCGTGTCCGGGGGCGCCATCGACGATGGGATCATGGTAAGCCACGCCGGGTTTCTGGGAAGCTTTGGGAATACAGTCGACATCCGAACCCAGGGCAATCACGGGCTTACCGCTGCCCCAGGTGGCGATCCACGCCGTGGGAATACCCGCCACACCTTTTTGAACTTTGAATCCATTCTTCTCCAGCAAGTTGGTGAGGTAAGTGAATGTCTCCCATTCCTGGAAGCCCAACTCGGAGAAACTGAACAGCATATCATTTATCTGCTGCCCGAGGACAGCATTCTTTTCTACTTCCTGTGCTGCTTCTGCTTTTAATTTTTCAAGGTTTTGAACCTCCTTTTGAGCGTAAAGCGCTGTGGAGAGAAGGAGAGTGAACCAGGTCAGGTACAACTTCATGGATAGATAGGTTTTTTGGTTAAGTCAGAAAGATAGCCATTTGAATAGGCAGGACAACTCCCATTCATGTAAGGAATCATTGATCATGAAACCCCATCCACCCCCTTTGCCGTTCAGTAGCGTATCAATACACTATGCGAGCCCTTGCCCATGACTTCTCAGGAGTTGTCCACCTGGTCACTGCCCTGCTGGCCCTTGGTTTTGGGACATTGGTGCTGGCTCGCGAAAAAGGAACCCGGCTTCACAGGATCACCGGCTACATGTATTTAGGTTCGATGTCGGCGTTGAACGGCACCGCCCTGCTCATCTACCGGCTCTTTGATGGCTGGGGTCCCTTTCACTATGCGGCCCTGCTTAGCATGGCTACGTTGCTGATGGGTTTTCTGCCCGCTTTCTTCCGAATGAGAAACTGGATTCGGTGGCACGTTGCCGGGATGTACTATTCTGTGATCGGCCTTTACGCGGCCTTCGTCTCCGAGATCGTCACCCGCATTCCTGGCCTGCCCTTCGGACTCATGACTGCTCTTGGTTCAACGATCGTCATGATGATTGGCGTGATCCTTTTCAATAAATTCCAAAAGGCATGGTTACAACATGAAGTTGTCAACCGTGAACCGTAAACGGTGAACTGTCAGCTGTGGTGGCTCAATGAACCCAACATCCACACCTCAACACTTCAACACATTAGCACCTTCTTTACTATCTTCGCGCGTTATTTGAATCATGAACCTGTCCGAGCAGTACCCCATCCATCTTTCCAATTCCCTCTCCGGCAAAAAGGAGAAATTCGAACCGCTCGTTCCGGGCTTTGTAGGTATGTATGTCTGCGGACCCACGGTCTATAATTACGTCCACCTGGGCAACACCCGCACCTTCCTTACCTTCGATACCGTCAGCCGCTATTTCCGGTTCCTGGGGTACAAAGTGCGCTATGTGCGCAACATTACCGACGTTGGCCACCTGGAGAGCGATGCCGACGAGGGTGAAGATAAGATCGGCAAGAAAGCACGACTGGAGGAACTTGAGCCGATGGAGATTGTCAAACGGTACACGGAGGACTTCCACAACGTGATGCGGATTTTCAACATCCTCCCGCCCAGCATCGAACCTTCGGCGACGGGTCACATCGTTGAGCAAATCAATATCACGAAGAAGCTGATCGACCTTGGCCTGGCTTACGAGACCAATGGATCGGTCTACTTCGACGTCAAGAAATACAACCAGTCACACCACTACGGCATTCTATCGGGTCGCAACATCGACGAGCTCATGGAGAGCGGCCGCGATCTCGACAGCCAGGATGAAAAGCGGGAGAAAGTTGACTTTGCCTTGTGGAAAAAAGCCTCTCCTGCCCACATCATGCGTTGGCCTTCCCCCTGGGGCGAGGGTTTCCCCGGCTGGCACATCGAGTGCACGGTGATGAGCACGAAATATCTCGGCGAAACGTTCGACATCCACGGCGGCGGGATGGACCTTAAGTTTCCGCACCATGAGTGTGAAATCGCACAGGCCACCGGAGCCAATGGAAAAACACCCGTGCGCTACTGGCTGCACTCCAACATGCTTACCGTCAATGGGCAGAAGATGAGCAAGTCGCTCGGCAATAGTTTCCTTCCTTCTGAATTGTTTACCGGCAATCACCCGATGCTCGAGCGCGGCTACACGCCCATGACCGTGCGTTTCTTCATGCTGCAATCACATTACTCCAGCACACTCGATTTCTCGAACGAAGCACTGGGAGCCGCGGAGAAAGGCTATAAGAAACTGGCGAACTCACTGAAGCTCATCAAATCAATAGAACATCCCGGCAACGCTACGCCCGACAAGGAACTGAATGAAGCGCTGCAAACGCTCGTCGCTGATTGCTATAAGAACATGAGCGACGATTTCAACACCGCTAAAACGCTGGCCGTATTGTTTGAGATGTCCTCACGCATCAATGACATGAAGTCGGGCAATGTAAGCCTGAATAAAATTGAACCGGCCGTTTTTGAGTCATTCAAAAAGGCCTACATCGGCTTCATGGAAGACGTACTGGGTCTGCAGGAAGAAACTTCTTCGGACGACAAGCTCCTCGACGGAACCATTCGCGTACTGATTGAGTTAAGGAAGAAAGCCCGCACCGACAAAAACTTCGCCCTCTCCGACAAAATCAGGGACGATTTAAAAGCGATTGGAGTTCAATTGAAGGACGGGAAAGACGGGGAGATAACGTATACCATTGAATAAGTCATTCTTTCTATAAACAAGTTCCCAAGACAGGCTCTTAGCTTTTGGCCGTTGGCAATAAAGGGCAGTGGGACAATTGAATCACACGAGATACCAGCCAATAGCCAAAGGCCAACAGCCAACACCCAGCCATGCTGAAGAAGTTGTTCATATTACCTGTCCGTATTTACCAGGCAACTCTTTCCCCCCTGCTCGGTTCGCATTGCCGGCATACGCCATCGTGTTCTCAATATATGATAGAGGCTATCCAGGAATGGGGACCACTCAAGGGTATGTGGCTGGGTGCGAAACGGATCGGGCGATGCCATCCCTGGGGTACCAGCGGCTACGACCCGGTACCGAAGAAAGATGAGGTGACCACCGCAAAGTCGCCAAGACGCTAAGGTCCGCAGAGGCTTTTCCTTTGCGCTCCTTCGCGCCATTGCGTCTTCGCGGTGATTTCCCCACCATGCGGGTTAACGCTACCTCTCCACTCACCCTATTTCGCGCACTTTTTTTTCAAAATATCCCCTACATTTAAAAGCTTATCCAAGTCTTTTACCTGTAGCACATGTCCGCATTTCAAATCAAGAAGAATTCGAAGCAGTATGACGTGGTGATTGTCGGCTCTGGCGCCGGTGGTGGCATGGCCGCCTACATACTTTCAAAGGCTGGCGTGAAAGTCGCTCTTCTCGAAGCCGGCCCCATGTATGACCCGCGCAAGAATGTCAGCCAGTTGAAATGGCCATGGGAATCTCCCCGCCGTGGCGCTGGCACCAACGAGCGCTCCTTCGGCGACTTCGATGCTGCTTACGGCGGATGGAACCTGGATGGCGAGCCCTTCACCAAAACCAAAGGCACCCAGTTCATGTGGTTCCGCGCCCGCATGCTGGGCGGTCGTACCAATCACTGGGGCCGTATCTCCCTTCGCTTCGGGCCCAAGGACTTCAAACGCCGCAGCATCGATGGTCTCGGCGACGACTGGCCTATTGGCTATGACGATGTTGCACCCTTTTACGATCGCGTTGACCGCCTCATCGGTGTCTTCGGCACTAAGGAAAATATCCCTAATGAACCCGACGGCATCTTCCTACCACCACCCAAGCCGCGATTGCACGAGCTGATCATAAAAGAAGCAGGCACCGCCGCGGGCGTACCCGTTATCCCCTCGCGCCTCTCCATTCTCACCAAAGCACTGCCCGACAATCCTGATCGCAAGGCTTGCTTCTATTGCGCCCAGTGTAACCGCGGCTGCACGATCTACGGCGATTTCTCCTCCTCCTCGGTCCTCGTTAACCCTGCGCTGCAAACCGGCAACATCGATGTGATCGCCAACGCCATGGCGCGCGAAGTGATCACCAATGATGAAGGACTTGCCACCGGCGTCTCCTACGTTGACAAGATGGATATGCAGGAGTATGTTATCTCCGGCAAGGTGGTGGTGCTCGCCGCCAGCGCCTGCGAGTCGGCGCGACTGCTCCTCAACTCAAAATCAGCAAAACATCCCGCAGGCCTCGCCAACTCCAGCGGTGTGGTGGGTAAATACCTCCACGACTCCACCGGTGCAGGACTGGGTGGCGTTATTCCAAAATTATTTGGACGCAAACGCTACAATGAAGACGGTGTTGGCGGTCTGCACGTCTACAGCCCCTGGTGGCTGGACAACAAGAAACTGAATTTCCCCCGCGGTTACCACATTGAATACGGCGGCGGTATGGGCATGCCCGGGTATGGTTTTGGTTTTGGAATGCAGAACACCAACGGCAAGTTCCCGGCGCGCGGCGGCGTACAGAAGCAGGCCGGCGGCTACGGCGCTTCACTCAAAGACGACTATCGCTATTTCTACGGTGCAGGGTTCTACATGGACGGCCGCGGTGAAGCGATAGCGCGCGAAGACAACTATTGTGAGATCGATCCCACCACCGTCGATAAATTCGGCATCCCCGTCTTGCGGTTCAATTATACCTGGAGCGACCACGAAATCAACCAGGCCAAGCACATGCAGGAGACCTTCCAGGAGATTGCTCACAAAATGGGCGCCGTTGTACCTCCTTCTCCCGGAAAGGAGAGCAACTACGGCCTCACCCAGCCCGGGCAGATCATCCACGAGGTAGGCACCGTGCGCATGGGCAATGATCCAAAGAAGTCAGCGTTGAACAAATACAACCAGGCCCACGACTGCAAGAACCTCTTCGTCGTCGATGGTGGACCGTTTGTCTCCCAGGCCGACAAGAACCCTACTTGGACCATACTCGCCCTGTCGATGCGTGCGTCGGAGTATATTATGGAGGAGATGAAGAAGCAGAATCTTTGACCAGTGACCAGTAACCAGTGACCAGTAACCAGTGACCAGTAACCAGTGATTACGATGGACAGAAGAAAATATTTGAAGACCCTCGCTCTTGGAACCGTTTCGACCGGGGTTATTCTCGAGTCGTGTTCACCGGCCGAGAAGGAAGCGGCGGCCGTTCCCAACGTGGATGCCACCGCAGGGCCGGACCGACAGCCCGCGGAACTGGAGCGTTATCGCAAATTGATGGCGGAGACATTCTTCTACGAGCATGAAATGAAGACGATCACCGTGCTGTCGGACATCATCATTCCGAAGGACGACGTCTCCGGCAGTGCCACCGATGCGAAAGTGCCGGAGTTCATCGAATTCATCGTGAAAGACATGCCTCACCACCAGCTGCCCATGCGCGGCGGGCTGAAGTGGCTGGACGTGCAGTGCATGAAACGGTTCGACAAGTCATTTGTCGACTGCACGGCCGCTCAGCAGATTGAAATGGTCGATGAAATTGCCTTCCCGGAAAAGGCGAAGCCTGAAATGGAGCAAGGCGTCGCCTTCTTCAACCGCATGCGCGACCTCACTGCCACAGGATTCTTCACCAGCCAGATCGGTGTTAAAGACCTCGGTTATGCCGGTAACACCCCCACCCGATGGGATGGCGTACCACAGGATGTACTGGATCAGTATGGCATGAAGTATGATGAGAAGACATTGAAAGAATCTGTTAAGTTTGACGAAACCTAAGTTCGTTGGTTCATTGCGATTCTTTGCGACGTTGCGTCTTAGCGGTGGTCACCGCCACCCAAGGTTAATGCGCACGTTCCACCGAACGAGTAAGTAACCACCGCAAAGGCGCAATGACGCGAAGGTCCGCCGAGAGTTGTTTTGTATCTATATAATTGATTTGAATATGAAGAAGAGGGATTTCTTAAAGACACTTGGACTAGCGTCCATCGGCTTCACGCTTGTCCCACGTCACGTGTTGGGTGGGCCGGGATATGTGGCACCCAGCGATAAACTCCGTGTGGCCGGCATCGGCGCTGGCGGCAAGGGCGACAGCGACCTTCGAAAGTTCTTTGAAAGCGGGAAAGCTGAGATCGTTGCCCTCTGTGATGTGGACGACCGCCAGGCCGTGAAGTCACGGGAGCGGTTTCCGAAAGCTCCCTATTATAAGGACTACCGCCAAATGCTCGACAAAGAGCACAAGAACATCGACGCCGTGAGCGTCTCCACCCCCGATCACAGTCACGCGGTGCAGGCCATGGCGGCGATGTCGCTGGGCAAACATGTATACGTGCAAAAACCCCTCGCCCACGATGTCTATGAAGCGCGTATGCTCACGCAGGCGGCGAAGAAATACAAAGTCGTGACCCAGATGGGCAACCAGGGCAGCTCCGGCGACGGCGTGCGTCAATTGAAAGAGTGGTACAAGGCCGGGTTGCTCGGCGATGTGACCGAAGTGTACTGCTGGACCAACCGGCCCGTGTGGCCGCAGGGTATTGCATGGCCCAAGGAGAAGGCCACGGTTCCCACCGAACTCGATTGGAATCTCTGGCTCGGTACAGCACCCTACAAAGAATATGTCGATGGCCTCGTCCCCTTCAACTGGCGCGGGTGGTGGGATTATGGCACCGGTGCTTTGGGCGACATGGGTTGTCATATTATCGAGCCAGCTTTCAGCGTATTGGGACTTGGTTATCCGACGGATGTGACCGCCAGTGTTGGATCTGTTTACACGGGACCATTCCGCCGCGGGTATTTCCCGGAGAGCGGACCTCCCTCCTCGCACATCATTTTTACATTCCCGGCGCGCAATGGCCGGCCTGCCGTGAAGCTGCATTGGATGGACGGCGGCATCCAGCCCGAGCGGCCGGAAGAGCTGGGACCCAACGAACCTTTCGGCGACAGCGATGACCGCGGCAATGGTGTATTGTTTGTGGGTACGAAAGGCAAGATGACTTGTGCAACCTACGGGTTAGAACCTAATCTCCTTCCCACATCGCGCAACAAGGAAGTGAGCATCCCGCAGACCGAGAAGCGTGTGAACGGCGGCATGGAAGGACACTACGCCCATTGGGTGGAAGCCTGCATGGCAGGTTACGGGAAGATGGAGCTCAGTTCCGGCTTCGAGATTGCCGGTCCGCTCACCGAGACCGTGCTGATGGGCAACCTCGCCATCCGCAGTTACGACTTGCGTGTACCCAAGGGGGACAAGCCCAACCAGTACGACTACCCAGGCCGAGGCATCAAGCTGCTGTGGGACGGCGACAACATGAAAGTGACGAACTTCGAGTTGGCCAACCAGTTTGTGAAGCGGGAGTACCGGGAGGGGTGGAAGCTGTAGAATAAGACATATCGGACATTGGATGTCCCCTATATTAACATTGTGCGTAATGCCACGGGACAGATTGAGTCAAATATTGACTAAACTATTATATCCCATTCTTGCATTTATTGCACTCACGATGAATTCATGCCTATATAGTGATGAAAAAGCTACTAAGGACCTGACCGTGTATTCTTATGACAAAATGAAGTATGCCTTGGCTATCAAGTATAGAACAGAAGGGAGAGGCAATATTCATACATTCGACTTTTCGAAATATGAATTGGATGATGCCGATTGGATTTATACAAACAGAATTAAAGGCCAAATCACAAGTGACAGCATAATATTTACGCACTATCAAGATGAACTGGAGTACCCTTGGAGTCAATCCAACCTCAAAGGGACTGTGACATTTGACAGCCTATCTGTGAAAATTGAACTCATGATGCCGGAATATGATGATGGAGTGAATATTAGCCGATGGGTTCCTTACAAGTTTAACGGAGAATATAAACTCACATTATCAACTGAGAGACCTCCAATCATAGACAAAAAACCTTAGACTGCGGCACGCTGCACTACGCACAACCGTGTGCCTGCCCGCTCTTTCCTGCATACAAGCGATTACCCGTTCAAGAGCTTGTGTAAAATTAATAAAGGCAGGCGGGCCAGGAATTCGCTCTTGAAATAAATAGTTAACTTACTAGTGAAATTGTTCCCTTCGACCTTAAACGAGAAGGCATTGAATTCCCGGATTATCATTCTTGGTCTCTTGATACTTGGACAACCCGGGTGCTCGGAAGAGCCGGTCGACGCTGCCTTAAAGGGCACATGGGTTGACAGTGAAAGTTTACCCCTGCAATTCATGGAATTTAGTTCAACAACCAAAGGCAGGTTCGGCCTTTTCAGTAAAGCTTCTGAACGATATATCAATTTCAGCTACCGGCTGCTTTCTGATAAAATAGCCATTGACATTGAAGGTGATGCATCCGGGGAGACGATACACAACATCACCTTGAACGGAAAAGAGAGCTTTGAAATATCCGGAATTACCGCGCTGCCGGGAACATCCACGAGGGTCTTTACGAGAAAAACAATGCTTACCGGCAATGGATCCAAAGTCATTTCTCTTGGCAAGGATGATATCTATTTTGATTTTGATGATGGTTACAGCCTGCAAGCGCATAAGACCGAAGATGGACGATGCCCGCAAGGCGCGGTTTGCATATGGCAAGGATATGCCGCCGCTGAATTCAATTTCGTCGGGGATGGAAATGTAACCTCCACATTCCACTTAAGCACTTACGAACTCCTGCCCCAGTTGAGAACCGATACACTAATACAGGGCCTAACGTTTACCTTAACGGACATCACCCCCTATCCCGGAATCGGGAAACAAATCAAACCCGAGGATATTAAGGTTATCGTAACCGTTGAGAAATAGACGCTTCCGTGCAGACCGCCCCATGAAGCACCCAATCAAAACGTGGACACTTCGGCTGATGGCAACGGGCCTGCTCGTAGCCGCCTTGTTGTTCGCCATCATTTTAAATCCCGGTTTGGTCTATGCCCACAAGACGACGTACAAGCACCTTACCATCTATCACGACAGACCACTTTCCCCTACACTAATCGACAAATTCAACCAGGCAGCGGCCCTTGTAGCGGCCAGCTCCGTACATAATCCAAAACTCACACTTGACATTTGCCTGCACGACAATTCAGTATATCCCCAACTCATGCAGTCCTTGCGTGGACCGGCCTTTGCGTGGGGTTTTTACAACAAGGTTGTGCTGCAAGGAACGGCACACGTTGACAGCAATTACGTTGAACTCAATGGCTACCGCTGGAACATGACCCAGCTGCTCGCCCATGAAATGACCCACTGTTATCAGTTTAATCAACTGGGCTTCTGGAATTCAAAACCCATTGCCCCAATTCCAAACTGGAAGTGGGAAGGCTATGCAGAATATGTATCCAGGCAAAACACTGACCAAAAAGATCTTTCGAAAAACCTTGCCCGATTAATGGAAACGGATGAGAGCCAATGGGGGGTCAAATTCTCAGACCATACCATCACCCCAAGGGCGTACTATGACCACTGGACTTTGGTTCAGTATTGCCTTGAGGTTAAACAAATGAATTACCTGCAGATGCTCGCGGACACAACCCGCGAGTCCTCCATCCGGGCTGAAATGATGTGCTGGTTTAACAGGCCAGAGATTCTATCAACGCCGTCACCAATCCAAAACAGATGAAAAACACCGACACCCCCAACGAACGAATCATGAAAATGACCTTCGCGTCGGTCTACCCCATGTACGTCGCCAAGGTGGAGAAGAAGGGGCGTACAAAAGCGGAACTCAACCAGGTGATCAGCTGGCTAACGGGCTATGACAACAAAAAGCTGCAAGACCTCATCAAGGAGAAGGTAACGTTTGCCGACTTCTTCGGGCAGGCCTCACTAAATCCAAAGGCGAGCCTCATCACCGGCGTGATCTGCGGATACCGCGTCGAGGATATCAAAGATCCACTAACCCAACAGGTCAGGTACCTGGACAAGCTGGTCGATGAACTGGCAAAAGGAAAGCAAATGGAGAAGATTCTGCGCAGCTAGAATGCCTTTACCTACCAGGCGGCTGAACCCGAACCGTAAGAAAGTAACTTTCTAACACCGATCACTGGTCACCGATTACCGGTCACTGATCACCGATCGCCGGTCACCGATCACCGGTCACCGCACCCTCACTCCCCCTTCAACGTCTCTGCCGGATTCGTACGCGCCACTTTCAAGGTGAGATAACTCAACGTCACCCAGGCCACCAGCATCAGCAGCGAACCTACAGAAACAAAAATCAACGGGTTCACTTCCGTACGGTAACTGAAGTTGTTGAGCCAGCGATTCATCGCCCACCAGGTGAAGGGAACCGCCAGCACAACCGCGATCAGCACCATCCGGGTGAAATCTTTCAGCAACAGGAAGATAATTTTCTCCACAGTCGCTCCCATCACCTTGCGAATGCTCACTTCCTTGACTTTCTGTCGGAACGTCAACGCTGCAATGCCCAGCAACCCAAAACTGGCGATTGCCACGGCCAGCAACGCAAAAGCCGTAAGGGCAGCAGAGAGATTGTTTTCCTCCGCGTACTGGGTATTCAGCTCGTCGCGGAGAAAATGATATTCAAACTCAAACCGATCGTCGAACGTGCGCCATACGGATTGCACCGACTGCATGCGCTCCTCGAAATTCTCCGTATCCATCTTCACGAGCACATAGTTGTACCGCGGCTGCAACCGGAACATCAATGGCCTGACGGGATCGTGCAGCGACTGGAAATTAAAATCCTTCACCACACCAATCACCGTTCCCTTGACCGGACCCGACTCGACATCCCAAACCATCTCCTTACCAATTGCGCCTTCCGGAAACATGGCACGGGCAGCGGCTTCATTGATGATGAACGCCTCGGCATCAGCCGGATTCCCCCTCAGGAAACCCCTACCCTCCGCAATGGTGATTCCGAGCGTAGTGAAAAAATCGTAGTCGCACATCTCTTCGGCGATTACCGTCCGAATCTGCGGATCCTTCGCGTTCCAGGCCATGTTGCGGTTGAAATGCGTTCCCGGAATATTGGTCGCCGCTGATACCTGCTTCACTCCCGGAATTTTCAGCAATTCATTGCGAAGCGCATCCAGGCGCGGAACAATGGCGCCAACATTTTTCAAAGGAAGTGAGACCACCTCCTCTTGTTCAAAACCCAGCGGTCGGTGCTGGATGTAACTCAGTTGGCTATAGATGATCGCACTGCTGCAAATGAGCGTCATCGATGCGAAAAACTGGAACGTAATGAAACCCTGGCGCAGTCCCTTCGCTTCCTGACCTTGCGGCAGTGAGCCCTTGAGAATCAGAGTTGGACGGACGGCTGCCAACCGGAAGGAAGGAAAAATTCCCGCCAGCACCCCGGTAATCAAACCCAGGGCTAGCAACCAACTGATCAGGGTGATGTAGTCAACTTGTTGCTCGACGCCGGTCAGGCTGCTATAGATGGGAAGCAACACCTCAATCAGCACGGCGGCCAGGGCAACGGCCATCAGGCTGACCAGGAGCGCCTCGCCGGTGAACTGCGTTGCCAACTGCGCACGGTACGCACCCAACGACTTGCGGATACCAATTTCACGGGCGCGTCCCGCGGACTGGGCCGTGGTGAGATTGATGAAGTTGATGCACGCAATGACGAGGATCAACAAGCCTGCGGCCGCCAGCATATAGACGTAAGCGATATAACCGTTCGGTTCCAGTTCCCACAGCAAATGAGAGCGGAGGTGAATGTCCGTGATCGGTTGCAGTTCAAAACGAACTCCACGTGCTTTCGCATCACGAAAAACCTCATCAGACACATTCAGGTACTTGGCAATCCAATCGAGCAACTTGGCTTCGAGGGCATCCGGATCGGCGCCAGGTTTCAGTCGCACGTAATTGTAATGCCCAAAGTCCGCCCAGGTATAGTACGGGTCGCCTGGATCCAGCGCCTTCTCCCTTACATACGAGGCAAGAATGTCAAAATGGAAATGCGAGGCCTTCGGAACATCCTTGAATACACCCACCACCTCAACCAGGTTCTCTTCACCATTGACCATCAGCTTTTTGCCGATCGGTTCCTCTTCACCAAAATATTTCTTTGCCGTCGACTCTGACACCAGGCAGCCATTTACCTGCTTCAGCGCAGTCGCGGGGTTTCCTTTCACCAACGGAAAAGTAAATACCTGGAAGAAGGTGGAGTCCACCGCCAAGACGTTGCGCTCGTCATAGCTGGCGTCGCGTTCAGGGTTTCTCACCGAGAACACCCGCCGGGTCAGGCCAGCCGCCCAGATCGGTGAAAGCGTGACTGCACTTTCCACTTCCGGGAAGTCTTCGACCATCGCCTGGGCCATCGGGTGCGGCGTGCGGGGCTGGGGATTGTCATCAAACCACGCCACCCGGTAAATGTTTTCCGCTCCTTCATGGAATTTGTCATAGCTCAATTCTACACTCAAGTATTGCGCGATGAGGAACACGCAAGCCAGCCCCAACCCCAATCCGGTGATATTGATCACGGCGAACATCTTATTCTTGAGCAGGTTTCGGACGGCGACGCGGAAGTAGTTGCGGAGCATGGCAGTCTAAGTGTGTTTGAGTGTCTAAGTGACTAGGTGTCTAAGTATTGGGATGTAGGGCTATGGGCTACATGACTCAAAAGGCGTACCGATAAGCCAAGAAGTCATTTTCGTAATAGTTTTGGGCCAAATTCAGCTATCTAGTGTCCATAATCGAGTGGGGATGGTCGAAATCGGTCATTCTTCGACAGGCTCAGGATGACCTGTGGGTGGTCTGAGAGTATCTTGCGTTATGATGAAGGGGGTAGTTGTAATTGCAGTCTTGCTGATGATTCCCGCACCATCGCATGGGCAGGATACGCTTCGGCTCCTTTCCTGGAACATACAAATGCTTCCCTTCCCGGCACCTCCGCATGGCAAGGCAAAACGGGCGCGGGCGATTGCCTCGATACTCAAAGAGCAGAACCACGACATTGTCGTCTTCCAGGAAGCCTTCAAACGACGAAGCCGACGCATCTTGCGCCGTGAACTGAGCAACGCGTTTCCTCATCAAACCGATGTCCTCAACCAAAAGACGTTCTCTATCAAGACAAACGGAGGGGTCATGATCTTTAGCCGTCATCCAATCACCACAGTACATGAGATCCGCTTCACCAAGCGCACCGGTTACGACAAGTTTGCCCGCAAGGGGGCCATGCTCGCTGAAATCCAGTTCCGTGAAAAACCGATCCAGGTGCTGGGCACTCACCTCCAGGCCTTCGGCACCGACGATATTCTGATCAGTCAATACAACCAGATGAAGTCTGAACTGCTGGATCCTCGCCGGCGTAACGGGGTACCGCAGTTTCTGCTGGGTGATTTCAACACACGCAAAGTGCCTTCAGTTCCGGCCGGGCTTTCGGGCACTACACCGATGCCCCAGACCCGCTACAGTGCGATGCTCCAAACCCTTGAGGCCGAAGACGGCGAACTGGAAGGTCCACAACAATACACGATGGACCGCCCCTATAACGACCTCTGCACCCGGCGCAAGGAAGCGAGGCTCCTCCTGGACTATGTCTTGGTTCGTCCAACAGAAACAAATCTTGAGGTCATGCGCAAAGTGAAGATCTTCCGTAAACAATGGACCAAAGACCACCAGGATCTCTCCGATCACTTTGCCCTCGAAGCCACTATTGGCTTTTAGCTAAAGGCCAAAGGCTAAAAGGTAAAGGCCAAAAGCAAGGTGCTTCGATTCAGCCTTTTCCCAATAACGTTAACACCCTTGCACAGTAACACGACGACACCTAAACACGACGACACCTAAACACGCAGACACCTAAACACGCAGACACCTAGACACGCAGACACCTAGACACGCAGACACGCAGACACCTAGACACGCAGACACGCAGACACCTAAACACGCAGACACCTAGACACGCAGACACCTAGACACCTAGACACGCAGCACCTAGACACTTTCGTCAACACATCAGAAAAACCCCGATATTTGCCAGATTATCAAGGTCCCGTGCTCAAAATCGACTCCCATACCCACATCCTTCCGAAGAAGATGCCCAATTGGAGCGAGAAATTCGGGTATGGGGACTTCATCTACCTCCAGCACCACAAGCGTGGATTCGCGAAGATGATGCGGGGCAACCAGTTCTTTCGTGAAATCGAGGAAAACTGCTGGAACGCCGACCTGCGCATCGATGAATACGAAACGCACCACACCAAAGTACAGGTCGTCTGCACAATACCGGTGATGTTTTCCTATTGGGCCAAGCCTATGGATACGCTCTCCCTCTCGAAGTACCTCAACGACCACCTTGCCCGGCTGGTGGAAAAATATCCCAAGAACTATGTAGGCCTGGGTACGCTGCCCATGCAAGACACCGAACTGGCCATCCAGGAATTGACCCGGTGCAAAAAGATTGGTTTGCACGGCATCCAGATTGGCTCCAACATTAACGACGAGAACCTCAACGAAGAACGCTTCTTCCCCATCTTCGAAGCTTGTGAAAAACTAAGCATGGCGGTGATGGTTCACCCGTGGAACATGATGGGTGAAAAGAACATGACCCGTTACTGGCTGCCCTGGCTGGTGGGCATGCCTGCAGAGACGGCAAGGGCAGTTTGCTCCATGATCTTTGGCGGGGTTTTTGAACGTCTCCCGAAACTGCGTGTCATGTTTGCCCATGCTGGCGGCTCGTTTCTCTTCACATTAGGGCGAATCCGCCATGGCTTCGAGTGCCGCCCCGACCTGGTGGCAATCGACAACCCGGTTGACCCCGAAAAATACCTGGGTCAATTCTGGGTGGACAGCATCACACACGACCTGCCGATGCTGGAGTATGTCATCAGCAAAGTGGGATCAAAACGAGTCACATTGGGGTCGGATTATCCCTTCCCCCTGGGCGACCTGCAGATTGGAAAGTTTATTGAAGAATCAGGCCTCCCGAAGAAGACAAAAGAGGATATTTTTGTGAACGCAACACTGGAATGGCTGCAATTACCCAAGAAAAGATTTCAATAGCCGGTGCCCTGGCCCTGCTCCTGCTTCTAATTAGCTCTCCTCTCCTGGCCCAGGACGATGTGGAGCGGGAGAAACTTAGGGAATTGGAAAAACAGCGCGAATACCAGAAAACACGCGTCATCACAGCCCGATTGGATTCAGCCATTGAGTTGATGAACCTCGGGCAATACGAACTCGCCGATGTCAAGTTTCGCTCCGTGCTGGCCAACGTGAAGAGTGTTCCTTCGGACCTGGCGTACCATTTTGGTAAGAATTCTTACTACATGGAGAAATACAAACAGAGTGTGGACTGGCTAACTAAATACATCCAACTGAAAGGTACCACCGGTCAGTATTCCTCCGACGCGGCAGCCTGGTTGAAGAAAGCAGAAGAAGGACTACTCCAGCAACGACAAGTGCAGTCAGCGAAAGCGGTGGAAGTGCTGTCGCGGGATTTCACCATTGATTGCGGTCCCACCGGCAAAGTGGTTTGCCCTGTTTGCAATGGCTCGACTGTCGTCATCCGCAAGACTTACCTCGGCGACAAATATTCCACCTGCGGATACTGCAAGAAAACCGGGTACCTAAGTTGCGATGAATACAATCAATTGATACGGGGGCAGTTGAAAGCCACTGCCGACCAGCACTGACATGGCCATACTCCATAACCGGGTCAACAAACGCATCCTCAAACAGCGCATCCGCTCCAGCCACGATGACCGGCTGACACTTTCCTTTTATAAGTATCACACCCTGAAAGATCCCGCTGCATTCCGTGACAAGATGTTCGCTACCTGGGCTCCCCTTGGTGTCCTGGGCAGGATCTACGTTGCCCACGAGGGAATCAACGCGCAGCTTAGCGTTCCCAAGGAGAACGTTGAAGCATTCAAGAAATCCCTTGACGAAACAGGTTTCCTGAAAGGAGTTCGGCTGAACATTGCCATCGAAGACAACGGCAAGTCATTTTTTGTGCTGAACGTGAGGGTGAAAAGGAAAATCGTTGCTGACGGTTTGCGTGATGAGACTTTTGACGCCGCGGACTCCGGCACACACCTTAGCGCCACTGGCTTCAATGAATTAAGCAGCAAACCAGGAACCATTGTCGTCGACATGCGCAATCACTATGAGAGCGAAGTCGGTCACTTCCGGGATGCCGTTTGTCCCGATGTAGATACTTTCAAAGAGGCCTTGCCCGTGGTGGAAGAACTTCTGAAAGAAAAGAAGGAGAACAATATCATCATGTATTGCACCGGAGGAATTCGTTGTGAAAAAGCCAGTGCATGGATGAAGCACCGTGGTTTCAAGAACGTATTCCAATTAGATGGCGGCATTATCGAATATGCCCGCCAGGTTAAAGAACAAGGACTGGAAAACAAGTTCATCGGAAAGAACTTCGTGTTTGACGAGCGGTTGGGTGAACGCATCTCCCCCGAAATCATCAGTGTCTGTCATCAGTGCGGCAAACCCTGCGATACCCACACCAATTGCAAAAATGACGGCTGTCATCTCCTCTTCATCCAGTGCGAGGAATGTGCCGCGAAATATGATGGCTGCTGCTCTGAGGAATGTAAATCCGTAGTGGCCCTTCCGAAAGAACAGCAAAAGGAATTGCGCAAAGGCAAAGCACAGTTAAGGAAGATCTTCCGTAAAGGCCGGTCCGAAAAAATTCAATTCAAGGGCAACGCATGATCCGAATCGGTATCATCAATGTCTCCGACCGAGCGAGCCGTGGGGAATACGAGGATCTCCCCGGTAAGGCCATAGAAGCAACCCTTCGTGAGTACCTTATCAGCCCCTGGGAAAAGGTGTACGCCGTGATCCCGGATGAGCAACCACTCATCGAGCGGACGCTCATTGACATGGCCGACAAGCAAGGATGCTGCCTGATTGTCACTTCGGGCGGTACTGGGCCAGCCGTACGGGATGTGACCCCCGAAGCCACGGAAAAGGTGTGCCAGAAGATGCTCCCTGGGTTTGGGGAGAGGATGCGGGCAGAAAGCCTTAAATACGTGCCTACGGCCATACTTTCCCGTCAAACGGCCGGAATTCGAGGGAAAACCCTTATCGTAAACTTGCCTGGGAAGCCCAAATCCATACGCCAATGCCTGGATGCCATTTTTCCAGCAATACCTTATTGCTTAGATTTGCTGGGTGCGCCCTATTTGGAATGCAATCAATTAGTTATAAAAGCGTTCCGGCCCACCACATAATACACAAGCCAGATGGCCAAGATTAAGTATTACTACGATACTGAAGCCTGTAAGTACGTCCGCGTCAAGACCAAGACATCTGATGTCATTTTGAACATACTTGGCGTTGTGTCGCTGACCATGGCGATGGCCGTTGGTTTGGTGCTGCTCTATAGCAACTACTTCGAGTCCCCCAAGGAACTCATGCTGAAGAACGAGGTGAAGGAATTGGAGTTCTACTACCAGGACCTCCGGCAAAAAGTGGACAACCTCGACAAGATCCTCGCCGACATGAGCTACCGCGATGACAATATCTATCGTGTAGTGCTGGGGTCAGAACCTATTGACAAATCCATCCGCGAGGCAGGCGTAGGCGGTACCGACCGTTATGCCGATATCCGCAATAAAGACATCAGCCACGAAGACCTGATTATCCAACTCAACGAATCCGTAGATAAGCTCCGCCGTAAGGTATACATCGAATCCAAGTCACACGACGAGATCATACAGCTGGCTGAAAACAAAGAGAAACTGTTCGCGGCCATTCCTGCCATCCAGCCTGTACCCAAAAAAGAGACTGTCGTCCTGGCCTCCGGGTATGGCATACGCATCCATCCCATTTACAAGGTGAGGAAGATGCATCACGGTATTGATTTCGCGGCACCGATCGGTACACCGATTTATGCAGCAGCTGATGGAACCGTGGATAATGTTGAAATCAGTTTTACGGGTTACGGCAAGAAGGTGGAAATCGACCATGGCTTCGGTTATCGCACCCGCTACGCTCATATGCACATGTTCGTCGTACGCAACGGCCAGCACGTCAAGCGCGGCGACCTTATCGGCTACGTGGGTGACACCGGTCTTTCCACCGCACCGCATTTGCACTATGAAGTATTTATCAACGGCGCTCAGGTGAATCCAATTCACTATTTCTTCAACGACCTGAACCCGGCTGAATACGCCAAGATCATCGAGCTGGCTTCCATCGAGAACCAGAGTCTTGGCATGTAATTGCCTCCTCACCCGTCTTCCAAGTTTACGGCTGGAATGATACCTTAGCAGGGATATCTCCTATGCGTACACCTTTCCTTGCTATTCTCTTCCTTCTACTGAACCTAACTGCCTACAGCCAAGGCTGCAGCGATGCCGGTTTCTGTACCATGGGCGCCATGAAGCCCGACCAGCCTTACAACAAGAGGGTTCAAGTCAAACTGAAAACCATCGAACTGAGTTTTTACCGTGGCACAACTACATTGACTCCCATTGTCTATGTCGCCAACCTCGATTTTAACTTCAGCCTGAACTCAAGAAACGCTTTCCAGATTAAGGTTCCGTATCAATGGGTTAACGGGCAGCTCGGCAATACTGCCACGATCGGAGATTTGTCTTTGTGCTATACGCGCAATATCTATTCTTCTGATCGGTTTGATCTGAACGCCTCCGTGGGAACAAAACTTCCCACGAACAACTCCAATATTATGGCCGGCCCCAATCCGCTGCCCATGTACTATCAGACCAGCCTCGGCACTTACGACTTTATTGCAGGCATCTCGATGATCAGCAGGAAGTGGCTGTTTGCAACCGGTATCCAGATTCCTTTCAACCGCAATGGAAACCAGTTCGACTGGCACCGGTGGATCAGCAGCGACCCGGCCGAACAAGCTTACGTACAGAAGTATCCCAACTCATCGGAACTTCAGCGTGGCATAGATGTCATGCTTCGTGTCGAACGGAACTTCCGACTTTCAAGGTTCAATTTCTCCGCGGGACTACTTCCGATCTACCGAATTACCGCGGATGAGATCACCAACTTCCAGGGTGTCCGCACTTCAAAAGACGCCAAGGGTAATGTAGCGAAAGGGCTGGCCCTGTCATGGATCCTCACGGCTGGTTACAACTTCAACGCGCGCGCTGGCGTAAGGCTCCTGGTTGGACACAAGATTGTGCAGCGTGAATTCAGTCCCGACGGCCTTACCCGCGAATTAGTCACCTCCCTCAGCTACGCTTATCGGTTCTGATGAAAGGTCTTCGCATTATTTTCAGCATCCTGCTCCTGATCATCGCCTTACCAGGTATTGGCCAGGACTTCGGAAAAATTGATTCATTGGTCAACGATGGACAATATGAGTCTGCGCTTGTAATGATCGACCGGTTCCTACCTGGATCAACCACAGAATCAGATATACGCCTTACCAACCGGCGCGCTGAAGTCCTCATCCTCCAGGGAAAACTCAACGAGGCTGAATTCATACTCACTGACCTCGCAAAAGGCGGCGCCCGGGAAAACCCCTTCCTTCTGGCAGAAACAAAAACAAACCTGGGCTTTCTGTATCTGAACAAAGCCCGCAATGACATGGCCCTCACCAGCCTGTTGGAAGCCCTGGAATTATACCAACAAGCCGGACAATCCAACTCCCTCGAAGCAGCCAGATGTCTGTCTACCCTCAGTTTCGTTTACCTGACAACCGGCAAGTATAACCAGGCAGAGGAGAATGGATTAATTGCATTGCAACTGCGCCAGCGGTTGAAGGGTGAAGCCAGTGAAGTGGTTGCCGCTTCTTATAATGACTTGGGCCTGGTGTATGCCCAGAGCAATCCTGAGAAAGCACTTGACTATTATGACATGGCCATGGCCGTGTACCAAAAACTTCACGGCAATGATCATCGGAAGATAGCCATCGCAAGCAACAACCTGGGCGCCGCGTACCGCAACCTGAAACTCTACGGGGATGCCATCACCAATTTTGAAACGGCTGAGGCGATCTGGAAACGAATATACCCGGAAGGCCATCCGAACCAGGCTTTCGCACTGGTTAACCTCGGGCTTACCTATGACAACATGGGGAATCATACATCGGCGCTCGGATATTTCAACCGCGCACTGGAGATGTACCGGAAGTCCTATGGCGAGCGTCACTCCGACATCGCCTTTGTATTGAATCAGATGGGGTTGATCAAACAGGATGAGAAGAAGTATGCAGAAGCCCTGACGCTTTATCAGCAAGCCCTCATTGCAAACTCTCCCACCTTTTCTTCCACGGCCATTGAGAAAAATCCCAGCGTAACCCGGTATTACAATGCCAAGGGGATGCTCTACACCCTTCGACTAAAAGCCGAGGCCCTGGAAGCCCGCTACCTGGGCCAGACCCTCAAATTGACAGATCTCACGTTGGCGCTTTCCACCCTACAGTCGTGCGACACCCTGATCGACAATATCCGTTACAGCAGTGCCAATGAAAATGACAAACTGGAGATCGGCGCCAGCGCCAATGAAGTCTATGAAAACGGCGTGAGTATCGCTCAGTCCATCAGTGAAATGACCATCAACGGGGCAAAATACCGCGAGATGGCATTCTACTTCGCCGAAAAGAGCAAATCCGCAGTGCTCCAGGAATCCATTGCCGATGCGGAGGCCAAATCATTTGCGGGTATTCCCCCTGAAGTGCTGGAAACTGAAAATGAGTTGAAAGCCAGCATGGCGTTGTTCACACAAAAGCTGGCTCAGAAACCTTCACCAGAGGAAGAAGCGTCCCTCCGCGAGAAACTTTTTAAGGCGAACCAGGAATACCAGGCGCTGGTCAAGCGAATGGAGAAGGAATACCCCGACTATTTCAATCTTAAATTCAATCGTGCTGCACCCTCAACCACAGATGTTCAGAAACAACTTTCAACGGGTCAACTTGTCGTGAGTTATTTCGTGGCGGAAAAACGTTCCAGGTTGTATTCCTTCATTCTTACCCCCGATAAGTTCAGGGTGGTGAACTCCACCCTGCCGGGTGATTTCGATAAACAGATCAAAGGATTTACCAATGGAATCTATTTCATGGCCCCCGATGTTTTCCTCACCTCGGCAAAGTCATTGTCGCATTTATTGCTGCGGGGCGTCCCTGCGGCAAAGGAGATTATCTTTATTCCTTCCGGCCGGTTGAGCACGATCCCTTTCGAAGCATTGCTGAAGGGAAATATTCCAATGGAAGGCGGATTTGATCAGCTCCCCTACCTCGTGAAACAAGTGGGTGTGAGTTATGAATTCTCGGCTGGTGTGTTGCTGCAAAAGACAACAATTCCATCCATTCCGACCAATGCCATTTTGCTCTGCGCCCCAATCGACTTTCCCGAAAAAGACAACCTCGCCAATCTTCCAGGCACACAAAAGGAAGTGACGGATATTGCGTCGTTATTTGGCAGCGATGCACGGATTGCCCTGGGCCCTGATGCCAACGAAGGACTGGTCAAGTCGGGCAACCTTGGCAACTACCGGTATCTTCATTTCGCCACGCATGGCATCGTAGACGAATCGGCGCCTGAACTGTCCCGCATCTTTCTTCAAACGTCCGACCGGGAAGACGGTAATGTCTTCTCCGGTGAGATTTTCAATATTAAACTGAACGCCAATCTATGTGTGCTGTCGGCCTGTCAAACCGGGCTGGGAAAGTATTCCAAAGGAGAAGGGGTGATTGGATTATCTCGCGCACTGGTGTATGCAGGCGCCAGGTCTATCATTGTCTCATACTGGAGCGTTGCGGATGATTCAACTGCTGAATTGATGACCGAGTTCTACCGAATTCTACTTGCCAACCCCGGCCTGTCCGCAAGGGTGGCACTGCAACTGGCGAAGATCAATATGATTCAAAAAAGAAGGTATTCAGCCCCCTATTTTTGGGCACCTTTTGTGTTGATTGGATCCTAACAAAAAAGCCCTCGAAAAGGGCTCTGCGGATGTTGAATATGATGGATTCTGAAACTCTCCTGGCCCCTACAGTAGAGGGTGGTTTTTGAGCCACTCCTACTGTCCGGGTCAGGTACACAGTTGAACGCTATGGCAAAATAGACTTCACTGTGATTTCAGAGGACTTCAAAGTAGGCTGATCGCGTTCAATTTTCCTAAGAAAATCAAAAAACTTTGTTTTCGCGCAAAAAATGGCCTTTTTAGGGTCCTAATTGATGATTGAGGATAACTACAAGCAGCGGGGATTGCGCGGAAAATTAGTCCGAAAACTACGCCAAAAAGGCATAGCGGATGAGCGGGTCCTGGAGGCCATCGGGAAGGTGCCCAGGCACGTGTTTTTCGACGATGCCCTGCTTAATCACGCCTACGAAGACAAGGCATTTCCCATCGGCGAAGGCCAGACTATTTCACAGCCTTATACCGTCGCTTTTCAGACCGAACTCCTCGGGGTAAAACCGGGTGATAAGGTGCTGGAAATCGGGACAGGTTCCGGCTACCAGGCATGTGTCCTCCTCGAACTGGGTGCCAAGGTTTATACCATCGAATTCAACCGGAAACTGTATGAGCGAACAAAGGATTTCCTTCCCGCATTGGGCTACCATCCTTACTTCTTCTTTGGGGATGGTTCCAAAGGGGTTCCGCTCCGGGCACCCTATGATAAAATCATCGTCACCGCCGGCGCCCCGGTGGTGCCTGATTCATTAGTGCAACAATTGGCGAACCATGGTGTGCTGGTCGTGCCGGTCGGAGGGCGTGATAAACAAACGATGGTGCGCATTACCAAAAACAACGGTCAACTTAAGAAAGAAGAATTCGATACGTTTGCCTTTGTTCCTCTCCTCGGGAAAGAGGGCTGGAATCCCAATGACCGAAAACCGTAACGACCTCATGAGAAAAAAGAAAACACCCAGCGAGTCATTTGTCAGCATGACTGAACTGGTTCTTCCCAACGATACCAATACCCTCAACAACCTGATGGGTGGCCGGCTGATGCATTGGATGGATATTGTTTCTGCCATTTCCGGTCAGAAACATTGCAACAGTATTGTGGTCACGGCCTCGGTCGACAACATCTCTTTCCGCACCCCTATTTATCTGGGAAACGTGGTTACTTTGAAAGCACGCGCCACACGTGCCTTCAAATCATCCGTTGAAATCCGTATCGATGTGGAAGCTGAGAATATTCCGGAAGGCAAGAAAGTGGCCAGTCATTCTGCCTACTTTACCTTCGTTGCTGTAGACAAGGATGGTCACCCGGTAGAGATTCCAGAAGTGGTCCCTGAAACGGAAGAAGAAAAGGCATTGTATGACGGTGCCCTCCGCCGGCGGCAATTGCGCCTGATCCTCTCCGGACGCATGAAACCATCGGAAGCAAATGAGCTGAAATCACTATTCGATACGAAGGGCTGATGGACTACTCACTTTTCCAAACCACTTTCCCGGAAGAAGTTTACGCGGTTCCTTCACCCCTCACGGTGATCCTCGACAGGCCGTGGTCAGAGCAACCTGCGGAATGCCGTGAAGCGCTCACGAAATTACTGGCCGCCGTCCGGCAGTCTCCGGAATCCGTCCGCATGATTCACCAGGAAACTCTGGACTTGTCTGCGTGGGCGCAACCGCCCAGCCGGCTTGTGGCGTTTGTCAAGCCCCAAAAAGGTATCGCGCTCAACGAGAAGATTTCCACCCCTGCCACCGAAATGGTGGTCACTGAACCGCTTTCCGCGCTGCTGACGAATGAGGAGTCCAAGCGCAAGTTCTGGACAGCCTTCAGAACCCTCTTCACCTCCTGAAAAGCCCATTTTTGGGAATATTTGGGCTTGTTCTATATTTGCGGGTCTTTTTTGATGCCCTGCATCCGGAAAGGCAAACTATCTTAAACCTCATCGACCTATTCTCATGCAAAATCTAGTTTATTATTTGCCCGCATTCGGTGTCATTGGATTGCTCTACGTCCTTTGGAAAAGCGCCTGGGTCAACAGCCAGGATGCCGGTACGGACAAGATGAAGAAAATCGCCGACCACATTGCTGAAGGCGCCATGGCCTTCCTGAAGGCCGAATACAAAGTATTGATAGTATTTGTCGTATGCGTCGCTGTCCTTCTCGCCGTAACGGCAGACAGCGAAACTTCTTCACCGCTGGTGGGTGTTTCTTTCATCCTCGGCGCATTCAGCTCGGCGTTGGCCGGATTCATCGGAATGCGCGTTGCTACGAAAGCCAATGTGCGCACCACCAATGCCGCGCGCACCAGTCTCGGCAAGGCACTTGAAGTGGCCTTCACCGGTGGTTCTGTCATGGGCATGGGTGTGGTCGGAATCGGGGTTCTTGGCTTGAGCGTGTTGTTCATCATCTATTCTCAAATGTTCGGCGTGGATACCCAGGCTGGACTTAACCAAGTCATCACGGTAATCACCGGGTTCTCCTTTGGCGCCTCGTCTATCGCCCTCTTTGCCCGCGTAGGCGGAGGGA
Source organism: Cyclobacteriaceae bacterium (assembly GCA_016787645.1). Classification (GTDB taxonomy): domain Bacteria; phylum Bacteroidota; class Bacteroidia; order Cytophagales; family Cyclobacteriaceae; genus ELB16-189. The sequence continues at coordinate 141,068 of JAEUUF010000013.1, forward strand.
TTTACACCAAAGCAGCTGATGTCGGCGCTGACCTCGTCGGCAAAGTAGAAGCTGGCATTCCCGAAGATCACCCGCTTAACCCTGCAACCATCGCCGACAACGTCGGTGATAACGTGGGCGACGTGGCTGGCATGGGTGCTGACCTTTTCGAATCATATGTAGGTTCCATCGTAGGTACGATGGTGTTAGGTGCTGCTTTTATGGTGCCTGGTTTCTCTGACAACTTCCAGGGACTTTCTGCCGTGCTGCTGCCTTTGGTATTGGCGGGTGTCGGGATCATTATGTCATTCCTCGGAACATTCTTCGTGAAAGTGAAAGAAGGCGGTGATCCTCAGAAAGCGTTGAATATGGGAGAAATCATCTCCTCCCTGATCATGATTGTCGCATCCTGGTTTATCATCAAGTGGATGCTCCCTGCAGAATGGTGGTTTCAGGACCCCCTCTACACCTGGGCTGATCCGGTAAAAGGAACCCTGTATACCTCCACGGGCGTTTTCTATGCCACCGTAATCGGTCTCGTAGCGGGTGTCGTGATCGGCCTCATTACGGAGTACTATACGGGTATGGGCAAGAAACCCGTCAACTCGATTGTCCGTCAATCTTCGACAGGCGCAGCAACCAACATCATCGCCGGACTTGGTGTGGGTATGATGTCAACCATGTGGCCCGTCATCATTATCGCTTTCTCGATTATTGGTGCTTTCTACTTCGGCGGTCTCTACGGTATCGCTATCGCTGCGGTCGGTATGCTTTCCAATCTGGGCATCCAGTTGGCTGTTGACGCCTACGGTCCTATCTCTGACAATGCCGGCGGTATCGCCGAAATGTCGGAGCTTCCCAAGGAAGTTCGTTCACGCACCGATAAGCTGGACGCAGTAGGTAATACAACCGCTGCCATCGGCAAAGGGTTCGCTATTGCATCAGCAGCCCTCACCGCACTGGCACTCTTCGGGGCCTTCATGACGACGGCACATGTTAAGACCATCGATGTTTCAAAGGCCAACGTGATGGCCGGTTTGTTCATTGGCGGTATGCTCCCGTTTGTCTTCTCGGCCTTGGCCATGGGCGCGGTAGGTCGTGCCGCCATGAAGATGATTGAGGAAGTTCGTCGCCAGTTCAAAGACATCCCTGCCCTCAAGGCGGCCTTGGAAGCGATGAAGAGAAATGATCACAAGGAAATGAAAGATTGGTCTGCCGAAGACCTCAAGATCTTCCAGGAAGCCGATGGAAAAGCAGAGTATGGCAAATGTGTGGAGATCTCCACGCAAGCTGCACTCAAGCAGATGATCGTTCCTGGATTGATGGCGGTTGTCGTGCCGGTGGTGATTGCCTTCCTCCCTGGTTTCGGAGTTGAAGCACTCGGCGGAATGCTCGCGGGTGTTACCGTAACGGGTGTATTGATGGCTATCTTCCAGGCAAACGCCGGTGGTGCGTGGGACAATGCCAAGAAGAGCTTTGAAGAAGGTGTTAATATCAACGGCCAGATGTACTACAAGAAATCTGAGCCCCACAAAGCGGCGGTGGTGGGCGATACGGTGGGTGATCCCTTCAAGGACACTTCCGGTCCTTCCCTGAATATTCTTCTTAAGCTTATGTCGGTGGTGGCCCTGGTCATCGCCCCTCTGCTGGTCCCCGCCTCAGAAACGGCCACGAGCCATGCTGAGCCCGCCAAAGTCAAAATGACCGAAGTGCCTGTGGCTACCACACAGCCTGCTACCAGCACTCCCATCAAATAGACTCAGTTAATCCAAAATCAAAGCCTCCCTGTCAGGAGGCTTTTTTTATTTATTTTTATCCCAACATGACCTATTCGAGAATCCTGACTGCATTCTTCCTATTGGTTTCTGGATTGGCAGTAGGCCAAAACGATGAAACTATACTTGGACGGTGGAAGACCATCGATGATAACACCGGGGAAGCCCGGTCTATCGTAGAGATCCTCGAGCACCAGGGTGCCGTTGTAGGACGGGTCGTAAAAATCTTCCCCCGTCCCAATGTTGAACCGGACCCGGTCTGCGATAAATGCAGCCCGGAAGACCCCCGCTACAAGAAGAAAATCATCGGAATGGAGATTATCCGCAACCTCAAAAAATCCGGGTCAGAATATGGGGGCGGCGATATACTTGATCCTGAAAATGGCAAAGTCTACCGGTCGAAAATCTGGGTGGAAGGAAAAGTTCTGAAAGTAAGGGGTTACTGGGGACCCTTTTACCGTACTCAGACATGGCAACGTGTGGACTGAAACCATTGGTGGAAATTAGTGTAGTTTAGACCCCAGATACCTGCTATTCAACCCCCTACCAGGTTACTTCCGTGGCATACCAAGTATTCAAGTCCGGTGCTGAGTTGACCGAAAAGGACCTTTTTGAAAGGATTCAAAAAGGCGATGAAAAGGCCCTGGAAGTCATTTATAAGAAGTACTACCGGATGATGACCAAGTTGGTGGTCACCAATAGTGGTACGGAGGAGGAGGCCCGGGACGTTTACCAGGATGCGCTGGTGGTTTTCTGGCAGAAGGCACGTTCTGGAAACCTGGTGCTCACGTCAAAAATGAGCACCTATATCTACAGCATCTGCCAGAACCTGTGGAGGAAGGAACTGGAGCGGAAGAAAAGGCTGTCGAACGAAGAGAAAGATATCCCTCACTCGATTGACCAGGACTCCGCCGAACGGGAGAAGATTATTGCGAAGTGCCTGGAGCAGTTGGGTGAAACGTGCAGGAAGGTATTGATGTATTATTATTTCGATGAGTTGTCCATGCAGGAGATCGCCGACAAACTCGGCTTTGCCAACACGGACACCGCGAAGACGAAGAAATATAAGTGTAAACAGAAGCTCGATGAACTGGTGAAGTCCCAGTATTCCGAGCGAGACTTTTTGGATTGATATGATGAATTTTGAAAAGATTGACGACTACCTCGCGAACCGGCTCCCCGCCGAAGAGCGCGCTGCCTTCGAGCAAGCGCTGGAGGGGGACCCTGCGCTAAAGTCTGAGGTGGCGTTCCAGGAAAAAATAGTGTCAAGTGTTCGGCAGGCCCGTGCCGCTGAACTCAAGCAAATGTTGCAGCAAGTTCCCGTGCCTACTGGCGGATGGAGCACAGGTCAGATTGCCGCGGGTATTCTTGCGGCCGGTGTCGTGGCTACCAGTTTGTACTTCTACCTCAGCGCACCCAAGCCGACTCCCGCTGTTGAGACCATAACGCCTGAGATCATAACCCCTCAACCCCCCACCGAAGAGAAACAACCGGAGACAACGCCTGAGACTCCCGTGACTGCAGAAAAAGCAAAGAAAGAAACTCCGGCACCCACTAAGGAAAGAACCGTCAAGCCGGTTCAAAAGCCGGATCTGCAGGTGGTTGATCATGCAGCAGACATCACCGATACGCAACCCTCTGAGCAGCCAACAACGACCAGCACACGGAGTGAAATCTCGGTCTCCAAACTCGAAGTGGTAACCTTACCTCCGGACAAGAAGTACACCTTCCATTACCAATTCATGGAGGGCAAGCTCCGGCTCTACGGTCCCTTTGACAAGAACCTCTATGAGATACTGGAGATTAACGGCGATACTCACGCGGTATTCCTTTTCTACAAAGAGAACTACTATCTCCTCGATGAGTCTCAGAATTCCATCACTCCTTTGGCACCTATCCGTGACGGACAGTTACTGAAGAAGCTTAGGGAATACAGAAGCCGCTAACCGACAATGACACCCCTCCCCTCGGAGGGGTTTTTTATGCTCACAAGTCACCCCGGCTTGCTATCTTTGCCCATCCATGGCCGGAGAATATACCCGCAAACCCAAGAAACTCGGCAGCTACCCGTTCATCAGCGTGGTACTGAGCATCACCCTCGCCTTGTTTGTAGTGGGCCTGTTCGGTGTACTGCTGATTTATTCTCAGGAACTGGGAAGGATGGTGAAGGAGAATGTGCGTATCCAGGTGTATCTCAAGAGCACCATCCAGGAGGATGAACGCCGGCTGCTGGAGAAGAAACTCAAATCCTCCGACTTCATTCTCAAAGACTCAACCCGCCAAAGAATAGTGTTCGTTTCAAGGCAGGACGCTGCCAAACAATTCATCCAGGACACGGGCGAAGACTTTCAGAAATTCCTCGGCGAGAACCCCCTCCGTGATGCCTACCTCGTCAACGTCGATCCCGCCTTTCATGACAAGAAAAGCCTGGCCGAAATCAAAACCAGGCTGGAAAAAGAAAAGGGAGTATTCCAGGTTTACTATGTGGAAAGTCTCATCGAGTCGATCAACCGAAACATGGCAAAGATTGGATTGGTCCTGCTCGGGATAGCCTCGGTGCTATTGCTGGTGGTGGTTCTTCTGATCAACAACACGCTTCGTCTGGCCTTGTTTAGCCAGCGCTTCCTGATCCGCAGCATGCAACTGGTCGGTGCTACCCGCTTCTTTATCCAGGGACCCTTTATTCTCCGTTCAATGTTGCTGGGCGCCCTTGCTGGTCTGATAGCCTGCGGGATGATTTACGGCCTCATCCGTTATGGCCACGCCCGAGTCGAGGAATTGCAGTTGCTTGAAAATAAATCCCGGCTGCTGATTCTCCTTGCCAGTCTGCTGGCGATGGGTATTTTTGTGGCCGCCGTCAGTACGTGGCGGGCCGTAAGCCGGTATCTTAAACTCTCGCTTGACGAACTCTATTAACCATGAGTAAACTTCCTTTCGGAAAAAAGAATTATCAACTAATGATCATCGGCCTGGTTATCCTCGTTGTAGGATTCATCACGATGACATTGGACAAAGAGCCACATGGGTTTGGTTTCCTCGGCCTCACCCTTGGGCCCCTCATCGTCGTAGGCGGCTTCATTGTAGAAATCTTCGCTATCCTCCACCGCCCGTCGGACCGATAGTCCATGTCCCTCCTTCAGGCCATAGTGCTGGCAATTATCGAGGGCATAACGGAATTCCTCCCGATCTCCTCTACGGGGCACATGATCATAGGATCCACGGCCATGGGAATCGCCTCCGACTCCTTCGTCAAAGCATTTACCGTGGCAATCCAGTTTGGTGCCATCGCCTCCGTAATTGTCCTCTACTGGAAGCGTTTCTGGCAGTCGATCAAGTTCTACCTGGTGCTCTTCGTTGCCTTTGTCCCCGCCGCCGTGGTCGGTTTTCTACTCAACGACGTGATTGACGCCTTATTGGAGCGGGTGGACGTGGTTGGATGGACGCTGATCGCCGGGGGCATTGTGCTGTTGTTTGTGGACAAATGGTTTTCACGAACAGTGGAAGAAGGATCGACCGCCATTTCTTATCCGCGTGCTTTGAAAATCGGACTCTTTCAATGCCTGGCCTTGGTGCCGGGAGTTTCACGGTCAGCGGCCACCATTATTGGAGGACTCAGCGTGGGGCTTAACCGCAGAACGGCCGCCGAGTTTTCTTTTTTCCTCGCGGTTCCCACCATGCTGGCAGCAACTGTATACAAGTTGGGGAAGTTTTATGCAGATGGAAATGCCTTCGGCAACGAACAACTCGTACTATTGATTACCGGGAATGTGGTCGCCTTCCTGGTGGCTATGGCCGCGATCAAGCTTTTCATCGGATATCTTACCAAGCACGGTTTTCGGCTGTTTGGTTACTACCGCATCATCGTAGGCTTGATTATCCTTGGGCTGTATTATTTCGGCGCCGCCACTGAAATCATATGATGGAAACCGGGGATGGCATCATGCTGCTGGTCGACAAACCACTGGAGTGGACCAGCTTTGATGTAGTCAACAAGCTCCGTTACATCCTCCACACCCGAAAGATTGGTCATGCAGGCACGCTTGATCCCCTCGCCACCGGACTGCTGATTATCTGCGCAGGGAAGATGACCAAGCGAATTGACGAATACCAGGGAATGGAAAAGGAATATACAGGAACCATAACCCTTGGCCAGACAACACCCTCGTTTGACCTCGAGACGCTGCCTTCAGCGCCTGTTGATATTTCCCACATCACAGAAGAAGTTATCAAGACGGCAGCTGCGACTTTTGTGGGGAATATTGAGCAAGTACCGCCTGCCCACTCCTCGATTAAGGTTGACGGACGTCGCGCATATTCCCACGCAAGAAAAGGACGTGTCGTTGAAATGAAACCGCGGCAAGTGACCGTCCGCACCTTTGAAATCACCGCTTGCCGATTCCCGGAAGTGGAGTTCCGGGTAGTCTGCTCAAAAGGAACGTACATCCGGAGCCTGGCCCATGACCTGGGACAGCAGCTTGGCGTGGGTGCCCATTTGTCGTCCTTATGCCGGACACGAATCGGCGAATACCGGCTGACCGATGCAGAAACCATCGAACAAATCAGGGCGCGATTCGAAGCAGCGCCTTCGATGTCATGAAGATCTATCACACTCCCAGCGATTTCCTCCGGCTGAATTATGCCGTTGTCACCAGCGGCACCTTTGACGGTGTTCACCTGGGCCATCAGAAAATCCTTACCCGGATCAAGGAGATCGCACAACGGAATGGCGGAGAAACCGTAGTCCTCACTTTCTGGCCACACCCACGCCTGGTACTGCATCCGGACGATAAGTCCCTAAAGTTGCTCAATACATTTGAAGAGAAGGCGGATCTGCTGAAAGAGCAAGGTATCCAGCACCTCGTCCGCATTCCTTTCACCAAAGAATTTTCACAGTTATCATCCGTGGAGTTTGTGCAGCGGATACTGGTCGACACTATCGGAACACGGAAGCTGGTAATTGGATACGATCATCATTTCGGCAAGAACCGGGAAGGCAGTTTTGAACAGTTGCGCCTGAAAGGATCAGAGTACGGGTTCGAGGTGGAAGAAATTCCTGCCCAGGACATCGACCACATCACCGTTAGTTCCTCCGCCATCCGGCGCGCATTGTCTACCGGCGACGTGATCACGGCCGCCCATCTCCTGGGGCGCTCCTATTCCCTGACCGGAATGGTGGTGGTGGGGGACAAGCTGGGCAGGGTCATGGGGTATCCAACCGCCAATATCAGCATTGAATCGCATTTCAAACTTATCCCGGCGGACGGCATCTACGCGGTGCGCGTTTGCCATGGCAGCCAGTGGTATGGGGGGATGCTTTATATCGGCGTGCGTCCCACCGTCAACGGTGCAAAGCGATCGATCGAAGTAAATATCTTTGAATTTGATAACGATATTTACGGAGAGACGCTGACGGTGACCTTTGAGAAGTTGCTTCGTACGGACACGAAGTTCAAGGACCTGGAGGCCCTCAAGAACCAGCTAGCCATAGATAAGCAACTTGCCCTCGAGGCCCTGAAGAATTAACGGTAACCAAAATTCGACTACCATGATCCACAAAGTGGTCAAGAATGCCGACGACGCCATACGCGATATTCCCGACAATGCCACCTTGATGGTGGGTGGCTTCGGGCTTTCGGGGATCCCGGAGAATTGCCTGGCTGCCTTGCTAAGAAAAGGAACGAAAGGGCTGACATGTATTTCCAACAACGCCGGGGTGGACGACTTCGGCATTGGACTTCTTCTTAAAACTCACCAGGTGCGCAAGATGATTTCCTCGTACGTCGGCGAGAACGAAGAATTCGAGCGGCAGTTACTCTCAGGCGAGTTGGAGGTGGAATTGATTCCGCAAGGAACCCTTGCCGAACGGATTCGCGCCGGGGGTGCAGGCATTCCGGCGTTCTTCACACCAGCCGGCGTTGGTACGGAGGTAGCGGAAGGAAAAGAAACACGAACGTTTGAAGGAAAGGTTTATCTGATGGAACGCTGGCTTCGGGCCGACTACTCGCTGGTGAAAGCATGGAAAGGAGACACCCTCGGCAATCTCATTTACCGCGGAACAGCACGCAATTTCAACCCGATGATGGCCGCGGCAGGGACAATAACCATCGCGGAGGTCGAAGAACTTGTGCAGCCGGGAGAGCTGGATCCGAATACGATCCACACGCCGGGCATCTATGTTCACCGAATCTTCAAAGGGAGCAATTACGAAAAACGTATTGAACAGCGGACCGTTCGCTCAATTCGGTAATTTGGTAATTCGATAATTCGGCGATGAAGAGTTGATAACCGCAATAATAAAATTGTCATGTAAACATGATATCGAGCAACGCTGAAACTCTGTGTACCATTAATACCTTGGCCGAATGGATACCGAGCCAGGTCAGAAGAAGAAGTACAATCCCAATTTTGGAGAAAACCTGATTGTGAACATGTCCTTTGAGTTTTCAATGAATATCCTTTCTTACTCTTCCTTATTAGAGGGACATCGGCGGTATGCTCTCGCAAATCAACTAATCCGATCCGGGACTTCGATTGGGGCCAATGTCCGTGAAGCGCAAAATGCAGAATCCAGGCAGGACTTCATTCATAAAATGAAGATAGCAGCCAAAGAAGCTGACGAAACGGAATACTTTCTGGAACTATGTAATCAATCGCCAGGATATCCAAGTTGCTCCGCACTGCTCTCAAATATTCTTGCCATCAAAAAGGTTCTTTCAAAAATCATCGCAACAACCAAAAAGAGATCTTAGTATCCTATAGCCGAATCGTCGAATCACCGAATTACCGAATTATGCTCGACAAAATTGGAATTGCAAAGCGCATCGCCCAGGAAGTCCGGGACGGGATGTACATTAACCTGGGGATCGGTATTCCCACCCTCGTGGCCAATTACATTCCGAAGGACATTCATGTCATTCTGCAATCCGAGAATGGGCTACTCGGCATTGGCCCTTTCCCGACGGAGGACAAGGTAGATCCGGATTTGATCAATGCAGGGAAGCAAACCATCACCATGGTACCGGGTTCGGCGCTTTTCAGCTCGGCAGAAAGTTTCGGGATGATCCGAAGCGGGAAAGTAGACCTGACCATTTTGGGCGCCATGGAAGTTTCCGAAGACGGCGATATCGCCAACTGGAAGGTGCCCGGCAAGATGGTAAAAGGCATGGGCGGTGCGATGGACCTGGTGGCCTCGGCCAAAAATATTATAGTGGCCATGCAGCATTGCAGCAAGGATGGCGCCTCCAAGCTTCTGAAGAAATGTACGCTGCCCATCACCGGGCTGAAGTGCGTCAAGCGGATCGTTACCGACATGGCGGTGCTCGAAGTTTTGCCTGGCGGAGGGTTCCGCCTCCTGGAGCGCGCTCCGGGAGTCACCGTTGACCAGGTTAGGAAAGCCACGGCAGGAAGACTGGAGGCTCATGACGACGTGCCCGAAATGCGCCTTCAATAGTTAACTTGCCACCCCAAGTTGCAACTCCATGAAGAAATCCAAGATTGAGTTTACAGTTCATCTCGATGATGCCAATACACCCGAACGAATAGAGTGGAATGCCACCGATAAGCCCGAACCCGGATTCTCAGAAACGAAGTCCATCAGCATCTCGCTGTGGGATCATTCCCAGAAAAATACCATGCGTATCGACCTCTGGGCCAAGGACATGCCGGTCGACGAGATGAAGCGCTTTTACATTGACTGCATCGGCGGGCTTAGCCAAAGTGTGCTGTCCGCCACAGGAGATGAGCATATGGCGGCGGAGATGAACGCCCTTTGCGAGCGACTGGCCCGGTACGTCAGGGAATCCGAGCGTCAGTAGCCTGATCCTTAGGCTTCTGTGAGGTCCCTACCGTGTGCTAAAATCCAAAAGCACAATCGTTTGTATTTCTGCAATTTCTCGTAGATTTAAGAGATTAAACCATTACTTCTTATGAAAAAATTCTACTCATGGTCGCTGCTGTCCTTCTGTCTTTTGCTGGCGGGCAGCACGAATGTATGGGCGCAGGCAACTACCATATCCGGTACTGTAAAAGATCAGGCCGGGACCCCAATTCCCGGGGTGAACGTGGTAGTCAAAGGAACTGTCGCTGGAACGATAACCGATGTTCAGGGAAATTATTCCCTCACGGTCAAACAGGCGCCGCCGTTTACCCTTTCATTCTCCTTTGTGGGTTATCAAACCCAGGAAATCGAGGTCAAGGACGGGGCGGCCACCACGGTTGACGTGGCGATGCAGGAAGGTACCCTGCTCGGCGAAGAGGTCGTGGTTTCCGGCAGCCGCTACCCGGAAAGCTACATGAAATCGGGGGTCACCATCGAGAAGATGGATATCCTCGAAATCAAGGCAGCCCCTACCCCGGACTACTATGACGGCCTAGCTAATATGAAAGGCGTGCAGGCCAGCTCGGGCAGCTTGAACTTCACCGCCATTAATACAAGGAGTTTTGCCACCATCGCCAACGTGCGCTTCGTGCAGTGGGTAGATGGTATGGATACCCAGGCACCCCTCCTGAACTTTCCTACCGGCAATATTATCGGTATCGGTGAATTGGACGCAGAGAGTATGGAGCTGATCCCTGGCGCATCCTCCGCATTGTATGGCCCTAACGCCTTCAACGGAATCCTGATCATGAAGAGCAAGAGCCCCTTCGAGTACCAGGGTCTCAGCGCCCAACTGAAGTATGGCATGACCCAGCAGAGCGGACTCTCCTCCAACCCGATGACGCAATACAGCCTCCGGTACGCCAAGGCCTTCAACAACAAATTTGCTTTCAAGATCAACGGAACCATCATGAAGGCGAAGGACTGGTTGGGCAATGATTACAAGACCGACCGGGTGAACCCGGAGTCAAAGACCGATCTCAGCGGCACCAATAATTTTGACGGCCTGAACCTCTACGGGGACGAAACGCAGATCAACTTACAATCCGTTCTTCCCAGCCTCGGCGTAATCACCCGTACGGGCTTCCGCGAAGAGGATCTCGTGGACAACCGCGAGGCCAACAGCTACAAGTTCGATGCCGCCATCGCCTATAAGATCACCGACAAGATCGAAGCTTCGCTGAGCTATCGGTACGGCGGTGGAAGTTCAATCTACCAGGGAACTGAAAAGTATGCGCTCCGTGACTTCTCCCAGGAATTCATCAAGGCAGAAATTAAAGGTGACAACTTCTTCCTTCGCGCTTACCAGACGGCGACTGATGCCGGTAAGTCCTATAACCTCACGGCACTGGGAGCTTATATGAATGAAACGGTAAGCCCTTCTTCCTCCACCTGGGTACCTGACTATGTGGTGGCCATGCAAGGATATGTTCCTGGCGTGCCTGCAGGAACACCTTCAGCAGCGAGGGCTTTCGCCGACCGCAACCGGCCGGTTCCGGGAACACCTGAATTCGCGAACCTCATCAGCACGGTAAAGGCCAATTATTTCCAGAAGACCCCTACAGGTGTTTGGTATGATAAGAGTGGCAACCCGCATAACGCTGCCGGTGGAGCTTCTTTCTTTGATAATTCCAAACTCTACCACATTGAGGGTAACTACCAATTCCGCGAAATGATCAAGTGGGCAGACATCCAGGTGGGTGGTAACTGGCGGAGATACAGCTTGTTTTCCAATGGCACCATCTTCAATGAGGCCCCCAACGATGGAATCAATTTTGAACGCATCAACATTGATGAATATGGAATGTACGGCGTGATCGCCAAGTCATTCAGCAAACTGCGCGCTACTGCCTCAGTTCGCTACGACAAGAACCAGAACTTCCAGGGCCAGGTTACACCCCGTCTTACGCTGGTGTATGAGTTGACTCCTGAAAACAATCTGCGGGCATCGTTCCAGACCGGCTTCCGCAACCCCGATACACAGGCACAGTTCATCTACTTCCCGTCTTCCGGCGGCACCCTGCTCGGAAGCGCCCAGGCTAACGCCGAGCGTTACTATGTGCACAATGGTGGCGCCTATACACAAGCTTCTTATAACGACTTTGTAAAAGCAGGTGGAAGCCTTGATCCCAACACCGGTACCCCGATCAACCCAGCCACCAATCCCACAGCAAGCCAGTTGCTGAAGATTGCGAATGTGGCCTACGTTAAACCGGAGAAACTCTGGTCCGGTGAGGTTGGATACAAAGGACTGTGGCTGGACAAGAAGCTGCTCCTGGACCTGAATGGATATTACACCTCCTATGACGGTTTCATCGGTGGACAGATCGTTGCCAGCAAGAATGCTCTGGATCCCCAGGGCAACACCATTAAGCACCAGGGCAAAGCAGTTCTGCCAGGTACACTCTTCTCTCCCTATGTGAACTCTACCCGTGCGGTGACTTCCTTTGGAGCAGGACTTGGGTTCACCTACAAACTGCCTCGCGACTTTGAGCTCAATGGCAATTACAATTATGCCAACTACACGGCCGAAGAGGACAAGGATTTCCGCGCCGGGTTCAACACCCCGAAGAACCGCGGTTCAGTGGGCCTTAGCAACCGCAAAATCTTCAAGAACTTCGGTGCTAGCGTCAACTACCGGTACCAGACAGCCTTCTTGTGGGAATCCTCCTATGGAACATGGAATGTTCCTGAATTTGGCGTGCTGGACGCACAGGTCAGCTATACCGTCTCCAAGATCAAGTCCGTCTTCAAACTGGGTGCGACGAACCTGGGCGGCGGTGATTACCGTACCAACCTCGGCGCTCCGTATGTAGGACAGCAGTACTACATCTCGGTTACGTTTGACGAGTTCCTGAAATAACCCTTCTAAATCGAGAACACCATGAAAACAAATAAGATAGCATCCATTGTTCTTCTGACGGCTCTGTTTACAGGGGCTTGCAAGCAACAACCGATTGTACCGGTAGCCCCTACTCCGCCGGTGACCGAGACCCCCAGCAAGGGAAATGCGGACTTTACGAAGTTCGTTGCCCTCGGTGACTCCTATGTGGCCGGAGCACAAGGGGGTACACTTTTCAACGCTTCGCTGACCAACTCAATCCCGAAGATCCTGTCGACACAATTTGCCACCGTCGGCGGAGGCGCATTCAATCAGCCGGATGTTAACCATGAAAACGGTTTGAACTTTGCCGTTTTTGCCGCTTCTGGTGGTACGGTCAGCTTGGGCCGATATGTACTGTTCGATCCGGATGGCGACTTTGACCCGGATGGACCAGGCTGTGCGACTTCGCGCTCTGCTGCACCTCGCGCGGCTGGGACACCCTTGTCCCCTGCTGTTTGCCCGTCAACATCGACCACGCCCGCAATGCCGGCTCCTTATGATACGTATCAGACACTGGGATCATTATTAGGCTTCGCTGGAGACAAGGCCGCACTCAATAATTTCGGTGTTCCGGGAACACGCGTTTTCCATACTACCGCAGCCGCCTACGGAGCAGCACCCCCCACAGGTAGCCCCTGGTATTTCAGGTTCGCTTCCGCACCGGGTACATCCACGTTGTTGGGTGATGCAGCCTCTAAAGGGCATAAGTTCTTCCTTCTTTCCATGGGATTGTTTGATATCCTCAGCTATGCAACGGCTGGCGGAGCTGGAAATCCTAACGGTATTGGTTCAGCAGACATGACGCCCGAGGCTGCAGTATTCACACCAAGCTACAATGCAAACTTGTCGACTATGCTGACAGACCCTTCCACCAATGGAGTGGTGACTACCATACCTGACATTACCACGCTTCCGTTCTTCTTCGCGGTAACCTGGAATGCCGTCGAGTTTAAATCAACCAACTGTAGCGACGCCGCAACCATTGCCGGGCTCAACGGTCTGTTCAGCGGATATAACGCAGCACTGGACGGTCTCCTCCTGGGTGGCTATCCCGGATTAACCGCGGAAGAAGTAGCCAAGCGAAAGGTTTCTTACAAGTACGGCAAGAACCCAGTGGTGATAAGTGATGAAGGCCTGACCGATCTGGGCGCCGCATTGGGTGGCATTAGTCCTGCCCTTGCTCAATTCGGAAGAACACGTCCTGCCACCAGCACGGACTTGATCCTTCTAACTGCAGGATCAGTTCTGGGCACCTGTGCCCCTTCTCCGCCTACCGGCGTGCCGGCTACCAGCTGGATCTGGGGTGTATCCGCACCGCTCACGGATCAACTGGCGCTCATCCCCACCGAGATTGCTGATATCCAGGCGCGTACCGTGCTGTTTAATACCAAAATCAAGGAACAGGCAGATCTCTTCCCTGGCCGAGTAGCTGTCGCTGACCTCTACCAGGCCTACAAGGAGCTTGTCACGAATAAAGCATACGCTGCCGATGGAGTAACCATCGTACCTTCCTTCGCTCCGCCTGCCGGTATGTTCTCAGAAGATGGCATACACCCGAACAGTCGTGGCAACGCCTTTACCGCAAACGTGATCATTGATGCCATCAATGCAAAGTTCGCTGCTAAGGTGCCCAAGGCAAGCCTGGCCAATTTCTCAGGCACCGGATTGCCGGTCAAAGGTCAGTAAGCCGCAAGGTTGTAAAAAAAGAGAAGGGGCTTCGGCCCCTTTTTTATTGTGCTTCAGAACAGCTCTTTCGCAATGCGGTAGATGGGATCTGATTTCCCCATGGAGTAGAAATGAAGTGTCGGTACACCAAATTTTATCAGCTCTTTGGACTGCTGTATGGCCCACTCTACCCCAACTTGCTTGGCCGCTGCATTGTCCTTGCATCGCTCCACTTCATCCGCCAATGCTTCCGGCAAATCAATATGAAATACCGTAGGGAGGATGCTGGCCTGGTTCTTGGTCGTGATGGGTTTGATACCCGGGATGATCGGTACGTTAATTCCTGCTTCGCGGCAGAGTCGTACAAATTCAAAGTACTTCTGATTGTCGAAGAACATCTGGGTCACAATGTACTCTGCTCCCATGTCTACCTTGAGCTTGAGGTATTTCAGGTCTACTTTCAGGTTGGGTGCCGCGAAGTGTTTCTCCGGGTAACCGGCCACACCAATGCAGAAGTTAGTCGGTGACGCATTTTCCAGATCTTCATCGAGAAATTTGCCCTGGTTCATGGCCACAATCTGGCCAAGCAGTTCGGATGCAAAACGATGACCATCCGGATCCGGGGCAAAGCGCCCTTCGGACTTGATGGCATCTCCCTGCAGTGCCAGGACGTTGTCGATGCCGAGGAAATGGAGGTCAATCAGCGCATTCTCCGTCTCCTCCTTGCTGAAACCGCCGCAAATGATGTGTGGAACGGTATCGATCTGGTAGTGGTTCTGAATCGCCGCGCAGATACCCACCGTGCCGGGCCGCTTGCGCGTGGAACGCTTCTCGAGCAGGCCCCCTTCTTTCTTCTTGTAGACATACTCCTCGCGGTGATAGGTCACATCGATAAAAGGAGGCTTGAATTCCATCAAGGGGTCGAGGTTATCGAACAAGGAACGGATGTTCTCGCCTTTTAACGGGGGGAGAATCTCAATCGAGAACAGGGTCTTTCCAGCAGCTCTGGTGATGTGGTCTATAACTTTCACGGTGGTTAGTTTCTGCGTGTCTGAGTATCTAAGTATCTGAGTATCTAAGTATCTGAGTATCTGAGTATCTGAGTGTCTGAGTGTCTAGGTGTTAAGGTGTCTGGGTTAGGTCTTATTTCTAGACATAAGGTATTTTATCAGTTTTCGATTCATTGCCCTAATCTTCAGGGTTGATTGATGAAGGGTCTCAACTTCTTGATCAGTCCAATAGCCAAGATCCTTTGCTGCATATGTAATACTCCTTACTTCATTGGCCGAAGCTGATGCAATCTCATAAAAGCGAATCGACTCGCGGCAACTCATGCGTCCAAATCCTTCGGCAATGTTGCTCATCACGGAAAGTGCTGCTCTCCGAACCTGGTCCTTGAACCCGTAATCTCCCGATACCTCGCCTTTGGCTGTCATTTCATACACGATTTTGACCAAATATCTCGCTTCTTGCCAACATCTTAAGTCTTCAAATCTCTCAATCATTGCCATCACTAACTTATTTCCGGCAATATTGCCTTTGTTCTATTCCTATCAACGAATCATATGTCCAAAAATCCTGATCAACCTTAGCAACACTATAACAACCCAAATACCAGACACCTCAATACCCAGAAACCCTTACACCTATCACCCAGATACCCAGACACCCAGACACTCAGACACCCAGACACCCAGACACCCAGACACCCAGATACCCAGACACCTAGACACCCAGATACCCAGACACATCTTCTAGTATGCCAGCACCGGTGCCAACCAACGCTCAACTTCTCCTACGGTCATTCCCTTTCGTTTGGCATAATCCTCTACCTGGTCGCGGGTAATCTTTCCAAGACCGAAGTATACTGCCTTCGGATTAGCGAAGTAGTAGCCGCTTACGGCGGATGCCGGCATCATCGCATAAGATTCTGTCAGCTGGATGCCAGCATTCTTCTCTGGAGCCAACAGAGTGAACAGCGTGTTCTTCTCGGTATGATCAGGGCAAGCCGGGTATCCCGGTGCTGGTCGAATACCTACATACTCCTCTGAAATTAGTTGTTCCGTTGACAGTTTTTCCTGACTGGCGTAACCCCACCATTCGGTGCGCACCCTGGCGTGCATACATTCAGCAAACGCCTCAGCCAACCGGTCTGCCAGCGCTTTAGCCATAATCTCCTTATAATCGTCCTGCTGCGCCTTGAAGGGGGCAATGAGTTTCTCGAGCCCGATACCGGTAGTCACGGCAAACAGCCCGATGTAGTCCGTCTTTCCACTTTGATCAGGTGCAATGAAGTCCGCCAGGCTGAAGTTGGGTAGTTTGGCGGCCTTCTTGTTTTGCTGGCGGAGGAAGTGGAGGGTGTCCATAATAACACTCCTCTCCTTGTCGCGGTACAATGTAACATCCTCGGGGCCAGTGCGCTGGGCTGGATAAAAGGCGATTACCGCATTAGCCTGCAGCTTCCGGCCAGCTACAATGGTGTCCAGCATTTTCTGCGCATCATCGTAAAGCCGAGTGGCCTCCGCGCCGACAATTTCATCCTTCAGTATTTCCGGAAACCTGCCTGAAAGCATCCAGGTCTGGAAAAACGGTGTCCAGTCAATGTACTTCCGTATCTCTTCCAGCGGATAGTTGAGGAACTCACGTCGACCCAAGAATGACGGCACGGTGGGTTCAAACCCAGACCAATCAATCGACACTGCGTTCCGTCGGGCTTCCTCCAACGAGATGAAGGACTTCTCTTGTCGACGGCCTTCATGCTCGAGGCGCAGCTGGGCATACTCTTTTTTGAAACGCTCCTTTATGGCGCCACGGGTCTCGGTACTGATCAGTTCGCTGGCTACCGGGACCGACCGCGATGCATCGAGCACATGAATCACGGGGCCATCATAGCAAGGGTCAATCTTGACGGCCGTATGAATGCGTGAGGTAGTCGCCCCGCCGATCAGGAGTGGGAGGCTCATCTTATCATGTTGCATCTCCTTGGCCACGTGGACCATCTCATCCAGGGAGGGCGTGATAAGCCCGCTGAGCCCAATGATGTCGACTTTTTCACGTTTTGCGGCTTCAAGAATCTTCTCGGAAGGCACCATAACGCCAAGGTCTACCACCTCATAGTTATTGCACGCAAGCACCACGCCTACGATATTCTTCCCAATGTCGTGCACATCTCCTTTAACCGTAGCCATAAGTATCCTGGCGGCGGGTTTACCTACC
Source organism: Cyclobacteriaceae bacterium (assembly GCA_016787645.1). Classification (GTDB taxonomy): domain Bacteria; phylum Bacteroidota; class Bacteroidia; order Cytophagales; family Cyclobacteriaceae; genus ELB16-189. The sequence goes on from JAEUUF010000013.1 coordinate 158,463, forward strand.
TGGCCGCTTCGGCGCTTTTCTTCTTCGAGGAAGGGCGTCAGGTAAGCCACGGCCTTCTTCATCACACGAGCGCTCTTAACGACCTGAGGAAGGAACATCTTGCCCGCTCCAAACAGGTCTCCTACTACGTTCATTCCCGCCATCAAGGGGCCCTCGATTACCTGAAGGGGCTTGTCGAACTTGAGCCGAAGTTCTTCCACGTCCTGGTCGATGTAATCAATTACACCTTTCACCAACGAATGCGTAATGCGATCCTCCACCGGTTGCCTCCTCCACTCGTCATCCAACTCCTTCTTTTTGGCCGAACCCTTGACCGTTTCGGCGAACTCAAGTAACCGTTCCGTGGCGTCATCCCGACGATTGAGGAGTACATCTTCGACTCGCTCGAGCAAATCCTTAGGGACCTCATCGTAAACAGCCAGCATGGTGGGATTCACGATACCCATGGTCATGCCGTTTCGGATGGCATGGTACAAGAAGGCCGAATGCATGGCCTCGCGGACGAGTTGATTACCCCGGAAGCTGAAGGAAACGTTACTGACGCCGCCGCTCACCTGTGCGTAGGGCAAGTTCTCGCGGATCCATTTGGTGGCCCGGAAGAAATCAATGGCATAGTTCCTGTGCTCTTCGATCCCGGTGGCTACTGGGAATATGTTGGGGTCAAAAATGATGTCCTGGGGAGGAAAATGCACCTCGTAAACCAGAATATCATATGCCCTTTTGCAGATATCAATCCGTCGCTGGTATGTGTCGGCCTGACCCTGCTCGTCAAAAGCCATCACCACAGCTGCCGCACCGTAGCGACGTACCAATTTGGCCTGCCGCACAAACTCTTCTTTGCCGGCTTTGAGGCTGATGGAGTTGACGATACTTTTACCCTGCAGGCATTTTAAACCTGCTTCGATCACATTCCATTTTGATGAGTCGACCATGACCGGCACTCGAGCGATCTCGGGCTCTGCCGCCATCAGGTTGAGGAACTTCACCATGGCAGCCTCGGAATCGAGCATGCCCTCATCCATGTTCACATCAATCACCTGGGCCCCTCCACGTACCTGGTCCAGGGCAACCTCCAGTGCCTCATCAAACTTATCTTCCTTGATCAGTTTGAGAAAACGGGCAGAGCCGGTCACGTTAGTCCGCTCGCCAATATTCACAAAATTGGACGCAGACGTTACTTCAACCGCCTCGAGGCCGCTAAGTTTTAGTGTAGGTTCAGGCATGGGCAGGCACCTCCCTCGGTTTATACTTTGCCGCGAGGGCGGCGATCACTCGAATATGTTCGGGAGTAGTGCCACAACAGCCGCCGACAACATTCACCAAACCTTCGTCAAGGAACTCCTTGATTTGCTCACCCATTTCAGCTGGCGTCTGGTCATAATGGCCAAACTCATTCGGCAAGCCGGCATTGGGGTAAGCACTGACAAAAAATGGAGCGTGCTCATTAAGGACCTGCAAGTACGGTCTCAAGGCCTTGGCCCCCAACGCACAATTCAGCCCGATGCTCAGCAACGGAACATGTGATACAGAGACGAGGAACGCTTCCGTCGTTTGACCGGAAAGCGTGCGGCCGCTGGCGTCTGTGATTGTACCGGATACCATGATGGGAAGCGTCCGCCCGATTTCATCAAACAATTCCTCGATGGCAAATAGTGCCGCCTTGACATTCAGTGTATCAATGATGGTTTCGAGGAGGAGGATGTCCACACCCCCGTCGACCAGGCCCCTTGCCTGCTCCTTGAAGGCTTCTTTGAGCCCATCAAAAGTGATGGCCCGATAACCGGGGTTGCTGACGTCTGGAGAAAGCGAAGCAGTTTTGTTGGTGGGGCCCATGGCTCCGGCAACAAACCGGGGTTTGTGCGGTTCTTTGCGAGTCATCTCGTCAGCCACTTCCCTGGCGATCCTGGCCGCCTGGACATTGAGCTCATATACAACCTCTTCGAGGTGATAATCCGCCTGGGCAATACGAGTACCACTGAACGTGTTGGTCTCAGCGATATCAGCGCCGGCTTCAAAATATTGGCGATGGATGTCCTTGATGATATCTGGACGCGTGAGGCACAGGATATCGTTGTTTCCCTTCAGGGGATACCGGTGGTCCATGAAACGTTCGCCACGGAAATCCTTTTCCTCGAGTTGATGGCGCTGAATCATGGTACCCATGGCACCGTCCAGCACCAGGATTCGTTTGCGTAAGATTTCTTCGATATTCACTCTTCCTGGTTATTTGTACATGCTGTCCAGAAAGAGCCGCTGCGATGGCTGCCTATCTTTTCCCGACATGAAGTCGGGATGGGAGTTAGCACCTTTGTGGTCGACATCAGGTTGCTAAGACTTCAACGGGCCCAGTCCCTCGGTCTTTCTGGATAAGCTCCGCAAAGAAAGTCAAACGCGGCCAAAAAGTAAAAAATTCCCTCATTTTAATGATTTCGCTCAGTTCCGGGATCAGGGATTAACCCGTATTTTGCGCAGATCAGATGAAACTTGCCGCCATAGACATAGGGTCCAACGCCATTCGCTTTCAAGTCTCCAGTGTACTCGAGCGCAAGGACCGGATTCTCTTCAAGAAACTGGAGTACGTTCGCTTCCCGCTCCGGTTGGGGCATGACGTATTCGGCAGTAAACGCATCAGCAAAAAGAGCATTGAGAAGTTCAAGAAACTGATGAAGACGTACAAGCTGCTCATTGAACTCTATGAAGTGGATGACTTTATGTTTTGTGCCACCTCAGCCATGCGGGAATCGAAGAACGGGCATGAACTGGTTCGGGAAGTGAAGAAAGAAGTCGGCGTTGAGATCCGGATTATCGACGGTCAGCTGGAGGCCGAATTGATCAACCAGGCCATCTCCTCCTTTCTCGACAAGAAGTCCTACCTCCATATTGATGTGGGTGGCGGAAGTACTGAACTCAACCTGTATTCAGAAGGTAAGAAGGTAAAGACACGCTCCTTCCGGGTTGGCTCGGTACGGGTCCTCGAGCATCATGACTCTCCCGAGGTCTGGAAGGAAATGGAAAAGTGGGTAAAAGACAGCCTCCATCGGGACCTGGGCACTATTACCTCGGTGGGCACTGGCGGTAACATAAGCAAACTCTACGAGTTGTCTCGGACCAAGCAAGGCAAGCCCATGTCACTCAAAAAGATGGTAGAAACAAGGCAAATGGTTGATGCAAGAAGCATGGAGGAGCGTATCTACGAACTGCAGATGAACCCTGACCGGGCTGACGTCATCGTGCCCGCCAGCGATATCTATATCCAGGTGATGCAATGGGCCCGCTCCAAACAAATGTTGGTGCCGGAGGTAGGCTTGAAGGATGGCATCCTCCTCCACTTGTTTGAAAAAAACCGGACAAGGAAGAAAGTTGAATTTGTGAACGCGGAAGACCAATCCCAGGGTAAGAAGACAACCCGGGTTCGCTAAGCAGTTAGAAGAATTTTACTTCCTGTAGCGTCTCGCTGGTCACCTCATAAAACGCCGTGTGAATGTTGAATGGCACCTCGCCGTTCAGTTCTCTCCTGACATAACTGCCGTCTTCCTTCATGATATACGCATTGACGTTGTCACGAAGGTTGAAATCCAGGATACTCTTTAACTGCCGCTGGATCAATTCCTGCTCGAGGAGAACGAGTGACTCCACCCGGCGATCGAAACTCCGTACCATGGCATCTGCGCTGCCGATGTATATCTTGGGGTTCCCTGCATTGTGGAAGTAATAAATCCGGGAATGTTCAAGGTAATCACCCACGATCGAGGTCACTTCAATATTTTCACTTAACCCCGGCCTTCCCGGCCTCAGGCAACACATTCCACGCACAATCAGCTTGATCTTCACCCCAGCCTGGCCAGCCTCATACAAGGCATCAATGAACTCGCGGTCCTGAAGTGAATTGAACTTAATAATAATACCCGAAGGCAGTCCTTTTTTGGCATTGAGCGCTTCCTGCTTGACCAGGTGGCACAGCTCCGTCCGCATGTCTCTCGGCGACGTGATCAGGTTCTTGTAGCTGCTCGGCTGCGAATGGCCGGTGATGACATTGAAGAACTCGGATACATCACTGGCATAGGTCTCCTGTGTAGTCAGCAAACCGATGTCGGTATACAATCGGGAGGTTACCTCGTTGTAGTTGCCACTGGCAATGTGTACATAGCGGAATACCCGGTCATCCGGCTCGCGACGAACGATCAACAACAGCTTGGTATGTGTTTTCAAAGCACCGAATCCATAGATCACGAAGCAGCCAGCGCGCTGCAGCTTCTGGGCTTCCCGCAGGTTATTTTCTTCGTCAAACCGCGCTTTCACCTCGAACAGGACTGAAACGTGCTTGCCATTTTCTGCCGCTTTCAACAAAGCCGCACTCACCCGGGACTCTCGCGCCAGACGGTAGATGGTGATCTTAATGGAGAGCACGAGTGGATCGTCGGCCGCTTTCTCCAGTAATTCCAATACGGGCTCCATCGAGTTATAAGGATGGTGAAGAAGGATATCTCTTTCCTTCAGCACATCAAACAAATCCTGCGTTCCTTGCTCCGGAAAGGTTACCGGCTTGATCGGCGGTCTGGGGCTCGAGCGGCGATCCTTGAACTCTTTATGCCCGATGATCTGATTCATACCGGTAAAGTCGAGGAGGCTTTCCCGCGGCACCATAAAGATGTTCAGTACATCGAGGTCCCATTGAATCTTCAGCAGCCTTACCATCCAGGGGTCAGCTCCTTCCAGCACATCCATCCGCACCACCCGACCGGTACGTCTTGTCTGTAATTTCCGTTTCAATTCCTCCAGGAAATTGGACTCAATATCTTCGCTTTCCTCGAGTGTAAAATCTCCGTTTCGGTTAATGCGGAACAGGCTGACCGACAGCACCTCCACGTTGCGGAAGAGGTGATGGATGTTGTGGATAATGATATCCTCGACCGGCACAAAGGCGATGGTACCGTCCATCTGCAGGATCTCAAAGAACCTGGCGATGTTGCTCGGAATCTGGATAAACGAGGCCTTCTGGGGCTGATTGGACTCACCGTGCGCCCGGGTGACAACCCCCAACAGCAACCGGTTATTCTTAAGCGTTGGGAACGTGTGATAGCTGTCAAACATCATCGGCGTGAGCATCGGGTAGATGGTCCGGATGAAGTATTGGTCGACCCGCTGTTTGTCGGCCGGTGACAAGAACTCATACTCGCCCAGCTGAAAACCATTCTGTCTGAAAAGCGGCTTAAGGTTGCCGAGGTAGTACCCGTGTTGATCCTTCAGAAACTTTTGAACCTCCCGGAGCAGTGTCGTCCGGAATGGTGTCTCCCGGAGCCCGCTATAGTCAAATCGTTCCTTTCCAAAATCAAGGTAATTGTAAAGGCTACCCAGGCGGATGGTGCAAAACTCATCCAGGTTGGAAGCGGTGATGCACAGGAATTTCAGCCGGTCGAAGATGCTCCGGTCCATGTTCATCGCCTGGTCCAGCACCCGGTAATTGAATTTCAGCCAACTCAGGTCACGACTGATGTACCGACTCTCCGCAATCTGATTGGGGGCCTGCGGGGGAACCTCTGCGATTAATTCTTCCTCATCCTCTTCCATACCGACGGGTCTCAGATATCGATATTGGCGTATTTGGCGTTCTTTTCAATGAATTCACGGCGTGGCGCTACTTCATCCCCCATAAGCATGGAGAACAAGTGATCGGCCTCCGCGGCGGACTCAATGGTCACCAGTTTCAACGTGCGGCGGTCGGGATCCATGGTCGTGGACCAAAGCTGCTCAGGGTTCATTTCACCCAAGCCCTTGTATCGCTGCACTCCTACACTGTCTTCCTTGCCGTCCTTTGTCATCTCCTTGATCATAGCATCGCGCTCTTGCTCATTCCAACAATACCGCTCTTCCTTGCCTTTCTTCAAAAGATACAAGGGCGGCAGTGCGATGTAGACGTAACCCTGTTCGATCAGGTCGCGCATGTACCGGAAGAAAAAAGTAAGGATCAGTGTCCGGATATGGCTGCCGTCGACATCAGCATCCGTCATAATAATAATCTTGTGATAGCGCAGCTTTGACAGGTTAAGTGCTTTATCATCTTCGGCCGTGCCGAAGCTCACGCCCAGTGCAGTGATCATATTCTTGATCTCCTCGTTGTCGTAGATTTTATGCTCCTGGGCCTTTTCTACGTTGAGGATCTTTCCCCTCAAAGGGAGAATAGCCTGGAAGTGCCTGTTTCTTCCTTGCTTGGCTGAACCTCCTGCGGAGTCTCCTTCCACCAGGTACAATTCAGAAACACCCGGGTCGGTGCTGGCGCAGTCTGCGAGCTTGCCGGGGAGCCCCGTACCGGAAAGTACGTTCTTCCGCTGCACCATTTCGCGTGCTTTTCGAGCCGCATGACGCGCCTGGGCGGCAAGGATGACTTTGTTGACTATCATTTTGGCATCGCGGGGATGTTCCTCCAAAAAGTTCTGCAACGCCTCGCCTACAGCCTGGTCGACTGCACCCATCACTTCCGAGTTTCCAAGTTTGGTCTTGGTCTGACCTTCAAATTGAGGTTCAGCAACTTTAACGGAAACTACAGCAGTAAGTCCTTCCCGGAAATCATCGCCATTGATTTCAATCTTGACTTTCTCCATGAGGCCGGATTTCTCCGCATACGTCTTCAGCGTCCGCGTTAACGCGCGACGGAAGCCAGCCACGTGTGTTCCGCCTTCATGGGTATTGATGTTGTTGACATATGAAACGAGATTCTCACTGAACGATGTGTTGTAGCTCATTGCCACCTGCACCGGTGTCGATCCCTTGTCCGACTCTACGAAGATGGGCTCGGATATGAGTTTTTCGCGGGTAGCGTCGATATATTGAACAAATTCTTTCAAACCACCCTGCGAGAAGAAGGTGTCTGTCCTGGGCTCACCCTTTTCGTCCTTTTCACGGAGGTCCGTCAGGGATATCTTAATACCTGGGTTCAGGAACGACAGCTCACGAAGGCGTCCGGAGACCGTTGCGTAGTTGTACTCGAGCACCGGGAAGATTTCGGGGTCGGGTTTGAATTCCACGGTTGTCCCGCGGCGTTCAGACTCGCCGATAACTTTTACCGGGTACTGTGGAATTCCACGGCTGTATTCCTGCTGGAAGACCTTGCCTTCGCGGTAAACCGTTGCCCGGAGCATCACCGAAAGCGCATTCACGCAGGAAACCCCCACACCATGAAGCCCCCCGGACACTTTGTAAGTGTCTTTGTCGAATTTGCCCCCGGCATGGAGGACCGTCATGACCACTTCAAGCGCCGAACGCTTCTCCTTGATGTGCATGTCGGTCGGAATGCCCCGTCCGTTGTCCTCAACGGTCACCGAGTTATCCGGATTGATCGTGACTTTTATCTCGTCGCAATACCCAGCCAAGGCTTCATCAATGGAATTATCAACCACCTCCCAAACCAGGTGGTGGAGGCCCTTTACACTGACATCGCCGATGTACATGGCTGGCCTTTTCCGCACAGCTTCCAACCCCTCAAGTACTTGTATATTACTGGCCGAATACTCAGCGGCCTTTTTAAGCTTTTCTGGTGCCATTTCGATCTTTTACAAAGGGGTCAAAAATAAGGATTTTAGGGGTAAAAACCCGCATTTTGGCACCTCCGGCGGTAAGAAATTTTGGTCGAATTTTGATTAAATAAATCCAATTTGCAGGTTGCTTTTAATACCCTCTTTTTGACCATGCCAAGGCACTTTTTTTTACTGGTTTTCCTCACTTCTTCTTTGCCTTCTGTGGCTCAACAACGGATCCCTGTTTTTGCGACCAAAGAGGACTCTGCTGCCTACGAACAAATCAACCTAAAGTTGGCAGATGCCATGAGGAACCCCAGGTACACCTTCCGGATTGACAGCTTGGGAAAGGCCAGTGCCCTGCTACGTGAAAAAGCCATCCGGTTCCGAACTGTTTACAGGTCTTCACCTGGATTCACCCGTTATGGGAGGTTTCCAGCCGACCTCAAGACAGTCACCAAGGTTTCACTGGCGGACTTCAAAGGCACTACCCTGCCCGATAGCCTCTTTCTCCTGACCAACCTTACCGAGCTGGAACTTGTAAACACACGCATCCGGAAATTACCATCGAAGCTTACTGAGCTAAAAGTGCTGAAACGAGTATCGCTGATGAACAATCGGCCGTCAGGACGACTCAGGATAGGAAAGAATGACCATCTCCAGGCCTTGGCCATCCATGATGACGAACTGGACCGGCGTCCCCGCAACTACCGGAAGCTTACCTCCCTCCAATCATTGGATCTCTCTCGCTGCAACCTGGAGAAGTTCCCCGTCTTACGCGGCAGTTCCAAACTGAAGCGATTGGTGCTGACTGACAATCACCTGACCCTTGACGACCTCCGCAAGGGCTTACCCGAATTGGAAGAATTGGTGCTGACTTCCAACGCCATACGGAAAGTGCCGACGGCCATCGGGGCATTTCCAAAATTGAAGAAGCTCAATCTGAACGCTAACCAGGTAGAATCGATTCCTGCTTCTATTGAGCAACTCCAACAGCTTGAGCAACTCTCCCTGTACAAGAATAACCTACGCACCCTACCACCGGAAGTGTATGAACTCAGGAACCTGAAAGTTGTTGATCTTTATTACAATCAGCTGGAGGAACTGACCCCGGCTGTTCGACAATTGGCCAACCTTGAAATTCTGTATGCCGCGAATAACCGGCTCTTTACGGTTCCGGAGGAATTGGGTGAGCTAAAGAACCTTCGAGAACTTTACCTTCATCACAACCGTCTCAGCAACCTTCCAGCCTCCCTTCGCGGCCTGGATAGCCTGAAGATTCTCAGGGTGAATGATAACCTGCTTGTGGAATTCCCTCCTCCCGTGTTGTCTCTGAAAGCCCTGGAGAACCTGGATATCGCCTCCAACCAATTGACAGAGATTCCTGAGGCCTTATTTACAATGCCCCAACTTCAGATTCTAAGTCTGAAAGGAAACCCCCTGGAGCCAAAGGCAAAGGCCAGCGCGTTGCAGTGGGCGCGAGCGCTCATGCAACGGCGGCCGGTAATGATTCACCTGGAAGGAATTCTGGAACCTGAAACGAAGTAGGTATCAGTTGAGGGACAATTCCTTTGCCTTCTCATCCTTGCCATTCAGTTTTGGCTCCTCCTTGGAAACCTTCGCTTTGTTCTTTCCCTTCGACTTTTTCTTGTCCTTCTTCTTGGACTTCTTGTCATCGCCCTCGTCCTCGCTCATCAGTTTTGCTTTGGCCTTTTGGAGTTCAGCCTTTTGCGATTCACTAACCGTAGGATAGCTCAGCTCAAGTTTTTCAAACTGGCGATAAATGATGGCGGCGATGGCGAGGCGGCTGTACCACTTGTCGTCGGCAGGAATAATGAACCACGGCGCATCCTTGGTGGAAGTTGCGCTGATGGCTTCTTCGTAAGCTTTTTGATAATCATCCCAGTAACCCCGCTCCTTCAGATCAGAGAGGGAAAACTTCCAGTTCTTGCTGGGATCGTCGATGCGCTCCATGAAGCGCTTCTTCTGCTCCTTCTTGGAAACGTGCAGGAAGAACTTCAGGATGATCATTCCGTTTTGGGCAAGGCTCTTTTCAAAGCGCGTAATTTGCTTGTACCTCATCTTGAAGAAATCCTTGTGGAGATCTTTGACCGATTCGATACCCGGTATGTTTTCATTCATGATGAACTCGGGGTGTACCCGGGTCACCAATACGTTTTCATAATGCGAACGGTTGTGTATCGCAATTTCTCCGCGGGCCGGCAATGCAATCATGTGTCTCCAGAAATAATCGTGGTCCAACTCAAAGCTGTTGGGTGCTTTAAAGCTATACACTTTGACACCCAGCGGATTGAACCCTGACATGATGTGCTTTACGGCGCCATCCTTACCCGCTGCATCCATGGCCTGGAAGACGATCAGAACTGAATAGCGGTTGTGTGCATACAACTTGTCCTGAATTTCAGCAAGGCCTTTCCGGCCCATATCCAGCAACATCTCAGCATCCTGCTTGTTCAGGTCTTTGCCTTTGTACTTGGTGCTATAGTCCTTTAAGGAGATCTGTTTGTCCGGAGGAACTACAAGATCCTTGGTGCGAATGAGTTTTTCTTCATTTAACATAGTGGTACGATTTGGATTGGAAGTCTGCGTTGATTACCCAATGTAGCAAGAGCCCCTTACAGCCGGGATGATTATTGTCATATTTGAGCCTGAAAAAACTGGTGATTTAACCCAATTAACCGGCTTTTTTCTAAATTTCGACTTTCCCGAACGGCGCATGACCCCTACTGCTTATCGTCCCTTTCTTATCCTTGGATTTTGCCTCCTTTGCGCCCCTGTTTTTGCCCAGGATACCGAAAAAGAGGCCATTAAACGGGTCGTTATGCAAGAGACGGAATCATACCTCGGTGTGGATTTTGAGACGTGGTCCGGATGCTGGTTGCCTGTACCCTACGCCTATTGGTCATTTTCTGACAAGAGTGGCACCCAGTTTATTGATGGATGGAATACCATCCAGAAGACCTTTGAGACTTATTTCCAAAGCCAGAAACCTTCCCGGTCCAAACTGACCTACACGTGGCAGGAAATCCGGGTATACAACAACGGGGCCTATGTCCGGTTCCGTGAACATGCCGACGATGGTATCCGGGTGGAAGAGACTGACCAGATCCGTGTCCTAGAAAAGAAGGATGGCAAATGGAAAGTGGTGTGCATGAGCGCCGTCGTCAAGGATGACGAAGGCTGATCTAGTACTGCCTCGTTCGCAACATCACCAGCGTGCAGGCTTCTATCGTTTCAATCCCCAGTGCTTCCAATGATTTTTCCAACGCTGGATTTTCCGTCCCCGGGTTAAAGATTACTCGCTTGGGTTTTAACCTGGGGATGTAATCGAACAAGGTTTGCTGGTTAGCAGGTCCTATGTACAACGTGACCGTATCCACATTGTCCACGAGCGGGAAATTCCGGATATCCTGGATTTCTTTACCGAACACTGCACCCTTCTTGAGGCCGACCGGCACTATTTCATGTCCGAATTCGGTAAGCATGTCCGCGGCGATATAAGCATACCGCGATGGGTTTGTAGATGCTCCTAAAATGACGGTCCTCTTACCCATCCGCAAACTTTCTGATAATCGCTTCCGCGCAACGCTCGCCGTCCATGGCGGCTGAGACAATTCCTCCGGCATAACCCGCGCCCTCTCCACAAGGAAAAAGCCCGGCAACCTGTGGATGCTCCAGGGTCTTTTCATCCCGGGGAATTCGGACCGGAGATGAGGTGCGGCTTTCCACGCCGACCACCTGCGCCTCATTGGTCAGGTATCCTTTCATCTTCACACCAAAGCTACGGAATCCTTCACGCAGACCTTTGGTAACAAAATCAGGGAACAGTCCGCCGACATCCACCGCGGCAAGACCGGGCTGATACGAGCAATCCAGCAGGGAGGTAGAAGCTTTACGATCGACAAAATCAATAAGGCGCTGGGCCGGGGCAGTTTGCGTGCCTCCCGCCTGCTGGCAAGCGCGCTGCTCCACCTCCATCTGAAATCGGAGTCCGCGAAGTGGGCCATGAATCTCATAGTCGCGGAGATCTTCGAGGCCGACGGCCACCACAATTCCAGAATTGGCAAATTTTGAATCACGGCGCGAAGGACTCATTCCATTGACCACGACCTCGCCAGGTGCGGTTGCCGCCGGAACGATAAATCCTCCCGGGCACATGCAAAAAGAGAAGACGCCTCGTTCACGCCCACCACTCTTAACCTGCGCTACCAACGAATAAGCGGACGCAGGTAGATAAGGATTGCGCTCGCCCTCGCAGTGATATTGGATTTTGTCAATCAGGTTCTGGGCATGTTCCACCCGTACGCCCAACGCAAAGGGTTTGGCTTCGATCGCAATTCCTTTTCGATGCAGCAATTCAAAAATATCGCGCGCTGAATGTCCGGTGGCCAGGACGCAGGCTTCACCCATGAGGTGCTCGCCGGTTGCTGTGTGCACGCCCACCAGGGAATTGTTCCTGACTTCCAGGTCGGTTACCCGGGTCTCGAACCGAATTTCGCCACCACAGTTCAGGATAGTCTCCCGCATCTGGCGGATGACCATCGGGAGTTTGTTCGTGCCAATGTGAGGGTGGGCGTCGTAAAGAATTTCTGGCTTGGCCCCGTGTACGGAGAGGATTTCCAGTATCCTCCGAACATTCCCCCGTTTGGTACTGCGGGTGTATAGCTTTCCATCAGAATAAGTGCCTGCTCCTCCCTCACCAAAACAATAATTGGAATCCGGGTTCACAACATGATCCTTGTTGATCGCAGCGATATCCCGCCGCCGTGACTGAACATCTTTACCACGTTCGAGGATGATGGGCTTCATTCCCACCTCCAATAATTTGAGGGCAGCAAACAGACCGGCGGGTCCGGCGCCGATGATGATCACGGGTTTGCCCTTGGAAACATCGCGCGATGGCTTAATGTAGTCAATGGTCATTGCCGCCTCTTCCTTGGCAACCACTTCGCCGGCAATACGGACCACTACATTGCGGCTCCGCGCATCAATGGATCGTTTGATCATCCTGAAGCCCTGTTGGGGACTAAGATGCGCCATCTCCGCCAAGGCCACCTGGAAGGCCGCTTCGTCAAAAGCTTCTTCGGGAGTAAGTACTAACTCAACGATTTTGCTGGTCACACCTGGAGTTTTTGAAGATTGACCACCTCATCGACGGCCGTCGAAGGAAAGTGAATATCCGAAATTCAGAACGAATCGAAATGAATGCGCGAAATTGTTGGTACTCTCCGAACTAAAGTATTGCGCCGCCGAGGGATCAACATCGAAAGCCCGGTAGCCAACATTATATCCTATACTGGCATCAATAGTCAGGCCATCCCCGTTGTTGCGTTGCATCAGCCGGGCACCGAGCATGATGCCGTATTCGGCGCGTTGTTCAGAGGCGCTTACCGTAATCAGTGCATTCGGCGCTTGGGGTAACATGACATTGTTGAAATAACTTACATTGGCCAGCCGCACTTCGTGACCAAAGTACCACATGCCGAACTTCCGGGCATTATAGAACTTTTGCTTCAACGCAATAGAGTATCCGCGTTGATAGGTGGTCCCTTCTGGCACCTCGGAGTCGGCCGTATAGAAGGGCGACCGAATTGCCTCAAACTCAAATTCATGACCCAGGCGCTCCTGGTTATAGAATTCTACTGCCAACGGCAATCGACCCACAAAGGTCATCATGGGATTAGTACCCAGAATTACACCTCTATATTCCGGGTACCGGGGTTTGAAGTAGTAGAATCCTGTCCGGCGAACTGTGCGGGCCGCAGGAGCCGGGGTGGTCGCCGCCTTTGTCTTCTTAATGAGAGAAGTAATTTCGTTCGACAATTCGTTGTTCTCGTAAAAAGGCTTGTAGTAGCCGGACAAGGTGCCATCGGGCTCATAGAGTTCCCATGTTCCTACCCGCAAGCCATCTTCCATCTGCCCTTTGGTCTGCAAGGTGCCGGTTGGATAGTAGCCCTTATAGAGACCTTTGCCCTCTTTATACTCGCAATTACCTTCGAGCGTGCCTTTATTTGAAAAATACTCCCACTTCCCTTCATTCTTCCCATTGACGATGCGGCCCTTCACTTTGAGTTTGTCGTCCGGGTAGTATTCACGGTATTCACCGGCACCATCGACGTAAGTTATTTCGCTTTTGCGTTTCCCATCCTTACCGGAGGTCATCCAATAGCCCTGTTTCACCCCTCCCGAAAATTCCCCGCTTGAACTTACCGTTCCATCCTCGTAGTAATACGTCCATTTTCCGGACTCGCGATCGTTATCGTAGGTTCCAACAGTTTGCACCTTCCCGGAAGGAAAGTAAAACTTCCAGCTGCCGGTTTTTTTGCCATTGACAAAATCACCTTCACTCAGCAGTGTACCACCCTCTGCAAAAAAGCGCCAATGGCCCACATTGCGTCCCCCTGCTCTTGGCCCTTCCCCCTGGACTTTCCCAGAATGGTAGTACTCCGTATGTCGGCCGTGATCGTCAACATATTCTGTCTCACCGCGCCTGGATCCATCTTCAAAGTAAGTGAGCCAACGGCCTGTGCGTTTGTTGGCCGTGTATTCACCCACCTCCTTGAGCTCCCCGCTTTCATAGTAGATCTTCCACTCCCCCTCTTTATTCTTGCCATTCACCGTTCCTTCCATGCTCTTGTTTCCATTCTCATAGAAATACTCCCATGCACCAAAATTTGAATTTTGACGCAGCATACCCCGCATCCGCAGCTTCCCGGTTTCATAATAGAACTCCCAGACGCCGGACGTCTCGTTGTTATTGAACTGCCCTTTGGATTCTATGACGCCGTTGAGGAAGTAGGATACATAACTTCCGTGGAGCACATTTTGAAAAGTATCCTTGACCTGGTAGATCTCTTTGATGTTCTTTTTCGCGGCATCGTGATACGTATAGCGCGTAAAGCCCTGGCCATTGGAAAGCCAGGGAAGAGCCAACAACACCAAGCCAACCGCAACGCGCTTCACCACAATAGTAAGGAAAGAACAAATTTAATGATTTGCCGGCAACCGCTCAGGACCTGCTCATCGCCTTTTCAATGGCGGGGCGGCCCCACTCGGCTTTTTCTGTATCGGACCAAAGGGTCGGGAAAAAGTGAATCTTCTGGAATCGCGGCGGCAGGTACTTCTGCCAGTTGGTGCCTCCCGTGGCTTTGATGTCTTCCGGATCCTTGTGCAGGTATCGTGCTGCCGACTTCATGTGTGATAAGGGCCAGAATACATTGGCAAGCAAATCAAACTCCCTCATCCGCTTTATAACCTCCTCACGACCTTCAAAATTCCTTACGTAGATCTGCCAGAGGTTCTTACCGGCAAAGTCCTTGCCGATTTCCAGAAAGCTTTGAATGTATTTCTCCTCGAATTGACGCAAAGTCAGCGTCTTCTTTCCGGACGACAGCTCAGTTGCCCCGCTTCGCCAATACAATTTCTCCAATTGATCTGAAAGAGGCTTACCCGTCATCCCCGGGCGACTCACGGGGTCAACCAGGTTAATCATGTCAGTCGATTTTAACTCAATCAACCTGTATTGCGCTGATTGGAATCCGCTGGCCGGCAAAAGAGACATCCTGAAATTAAGGAACTGCTCGCGTTCCATACCATCGGTCATGATATCGAAGCTGGCACACAGGTTCTGGAAGTAACGGATCATGCGATCAAGCCGCGCCACGAAGAACTTTTCATCAAGATCAGGCTTGTGGCTGAGTTGATCCATTTCCCACAGCACGAGGTTGAAGTACAGTTCCGTGATCTGGTGGTAGATAATGAACACCTTTTCATCCGGGAAGCTCGTCTTCGGGTTCTGCAGACTAAGCAATGTATCCAGGTGAATGTAATCCCAGTAGGTCAGGTAATCCGCATGAAGCAAGCCGTCGAGGTAGGAAGTCAAGTCCTGACCCATCACATCGTATTTTTGCTGCAAGCGCGTGAGTAAATCGCGCAGGGTTGGGTCGAGTGAACTATCCATTCTTATCGCTAAATTTGAGACCAAATTAATCAAATTGTATGGCATCCACAGCCGCTACCCCAGCAAAGAAGAGCCTCAAACAAGACGTTTACGATCACCCGGATTTCTACCAGATCGACAGCCTCCTCACTGAAGAGCACAAGCTCATCCGTTCCTCCATTCGAGACTTCGTGAAGCGGGAGATCAGCCCCTACATTGAGGACTGGGCGCAGCGTGCGCACTTTCCTTATGAGATCGTAAAGAAATTCGGCGAGATCGGCGCCTTCGGTCCGACCATTCCCCAGGAATACGGCGGTGGCGGGTTGGACTACATTTCATATGGCATCATCATGCAGGAAATTGAGCGTGGCGATTCCGGGATGCGATCAACTGCCTCGGTGCAGGGCTCCCTCGTGATGTACCCGATCTACAAATTCGGTTCTGAAGCACAGCGGAAGAAATATCTGCCCAAACTGGCTTCGGGTGAATGGCTCGGGTGCTTTGGCCTCACAGAGCCTGATCACGGCTCCAACCCCGGTGGCATGGTTACCAACTTTAAAGACATGGGCGACCACTATTTACTGAATGGCGCCAAGATGTGGATATCCAACTCACCGCGGGCTGATATTGCCGTGGTATGGGCGAAGAACGAGGCCGGAAGAATTCATGGTCTCATTGTGGAGCGTGGAATGCCTGGATTCTCCACACCAGAAACGCACGGCAAATGGTCATTGCGGGCCAGCGCCACCGGTGAATTGGTATTTGACAATGTGAAAGTCCCGAAAGAAAATCTCCTGCCCGGCAAGAACGGGTTGGGCGCCCCGTTGATGTGTCTTGATTCAGCGCGATATGGTATTGCATGGGGCGCCTTGGGCGCAGCCATGGACTGCTACGAGTCCGCACGCCGGTATGCCAAGGAACGCATTCAGTTTGGAAAGCCCATTGGTTCATTCCAGTTGGTGCAGAAAAAACTCTCCGAGATGCTCTCTGAGATCACCAAAGCGCAGCTGCTCGTATGGCGACTTGGTACACTGCTTAATGAAGGAAAAGCCACGACACCGCAGATCTCCCTTGCCAAGCGCAACAACGTAGCGATGGCGCTGGAAATCGCCCGCGAGGCCAGGCAGATTCATGGCGGAATGGGCATCACCGGGGAATATTCGATCATGCGTCACATGATGAATTTGGAGTCAGTGGTGACCTACGAAGGAACCCACGATATTCACCTGTTGATTCTCGGCCAGGAAATCACGGGTATTTCCGCGTTTGTATAGGAAGGCGCTACAATTTGATACCAGCTCCGGCGAGCCGCAGGAATAAATGAGGTGCTGATGTGTGTTACCATCATCAGCACCCCACCACTTCAACACCTCAACACCTCAACATTTCAACACCTCAACACTTCAACACCTTTAAGCATTAGTAGACAACTTCGCGATGACCGCATCCCTGCGTTCGCGATGCTTGCAATAGCTGCAGCGATAGTGTTTCACTAATAGTCCTTCTTCTGTAGCGGATGGTTTTCTGACTATTTCCTCGGAGTCAATTTTCATGGTAAAGAAACCACACTCGCCGCATTTCTCGGCATGCTGGTAACCCATGTATTTTTCCACGCGCTTGAATCCGGTCTTCTCATCTACCCACACATCATATTCCACGGAGTGGATTGTGCTGGCCTGGGCGTCAATCTGGCTCTGGTCGAGATGGACAGATTCCTCTTCTTCTTTCAGTTTACGCATGACGTTGCCCGCTGGTGAAACACGTGGCTTGTTGCGAATCTTGTTCAGTCTTCGTTCAATTACGGGAGGATACAGAAGCTTCACTCCATTCGACAGCAGCAAATAAGCGATCACGACGAACGCCGCCAGGAAGAAGATCCGTACAATCGGTAACATGGATTCAGGTACCGGGATCATCGGGCCGACCACCTTGTTGAGGTACAAGCCGGCAGAGGCTATGATGGCGATAACCGCATACCAGAAATAACGGATTTCATGGGTGTTGACATAGTCGTAACGGTCTTTGGGATCCCTGACCAAGAGGATCCGCACCTCATGAAATATCAGAATGGCAATGGCTGCGGCGAGGCAAGCGACGGCACCAACGCCCAACAGCGAACTGGTGCTTTCAAACATGGTGGAATTTTCCATATAGACGTGTTTAGGAGGTGATATTCGACCTTTGAAACAGCATAAAAAACGGCAACTAAAGAATGACAATGGTCAGGTTATAAGGCGACATTTCGAAGGTGATCGTATCTTTCGCGCTGCCAGGGACCATAACTATGAAGATTGTCACGATTTTGGGCGCGCGGCCCCAGTTCATCAAAGCCGCTGCCGTTTCCAGGGCCCTGAACAAGGTTGGAATCGAGGAATGCATAATCCACACCGGCCAGCATTTCGATAAGAACATGTCCGATGTATTCTTCACGGAAATGGAGATTCCTGCACCCCACTACAACCTTGAAATTCACAGCCTTGGCCATGGGGCAATGACCGGAAGAATGCTGGAAAAAGTGGAGGAAGTCCTTACCACAGAAAAACCTGGCGCTGTGCTCGTTTATGGAGATACCAACTCAACTCTGGCTGGCGCGCTGGCCGCCGCAAAACTACGAATCCCGGTAGCGCACGTTGAAGCGGGTCTCCGCAGCTTCAATATGGACATGCCGGAAGAAATCAATCGAATCCTTACTGACCGGATCAGTACCATCCTCTTTTGTCCTACTTCTACCGCGGTGAAAAATCTCAAGGCGGAAGGCTTTGGAAAGTTCAATTGCCGGATCGAACAGCCCGGTGACGTCATGTTTGACGCCATCAAGTACTACAGCCAGAAAGCGGAAAAGGCCTCTACGATTCTGGCTACATTGGGCTTATCAGGGAAAGATTTTGTATTGGCCACACTCCACCGGGAAGAGAATACTAACAACCCGGCCCACCTCCGCGCTATTGCCGAGGCACTAAACACTATTCATGCCTCGGTACCGGTAGTCTTACCGCTTCACCCGCGGACTCGCAACTACCTCACTTCCCATCGCATTCAGTTGAAAGTAATACTTATTGACCCCGTCGGCTATTTCGACATGCTTATGCTTCTCCGGCACTGCCGTCTTGTGCTCACGGACAGCGGTGGTCTGCAAAAGGAAGCGTACCTCTCTGGAAAATTCTGCATTACACTTCGGGCTCAAACCGAATGGGTGGAATTGGTAAAGGCCGGGGCCAATGTGATTACCGGCGCGCACACCAAGAAGATTCTAGCCGCGTTCAAAAAATACCGCTCCAAGAAAATCACCACAAAGGCGCTTTATGGAAATGGGGATGCTGCGGTAAAGATTGCGAAGAGCTTGAAGATCAGTAATTGGTGATCGGTAATCCGTAAACTTGCCTCAGCGATCATTTACATACGCCGAGACACTCACCAATTGCACAGGGTTGCGCGGGTCATTCGTATAAAGTGTGATAGCCTTCTGCTGCGTGCCTCCGCGGGTCTGGGGCTTGAACAAGATGGTAATCTGAGTAGAATCACCAGCACGGATGCTCTGCTTGGCAGCCTCCGCGGTGATGCAGGGACAGTTCCCCTGGAGGGCTTTTATCTTCAGTTCCTTCTTCCCGCGGTTGTATAAGGTAATCTTACGCTCCAATGCAGCGCCTGATGGAAATTGACCGAGGTCAATGCTCTGCTCTTTTAGATATGCCAACGGAGCCGACGCCAATTCATCCGCCGTGGGAAGAGCGTAATATTCTTCAAGGGTAGCAAAAACTGAAATGCTCTTCGCTTCTTCTTCCGTGTCGCTGGTCGTGAACAGCAGGTTATCTGAAGCAAATCCGAAAGTTCCTTTGGCCCTTGCATCATAGATTACCTTGATAACTCCCTTCTGGTTTGGTTCGAGCGCAGCCGGCATGTCGACCTGGATGTATTCAGGTTTCTGGACCGCCAGAAATTTCAGGGGCTCACTTCCAGAGTTCATGACGGCAAATTGCTTCATCATGGGCTCTTTGTTGATGTAGAGTGTCCCCATGGCAAAGGATTTTGACTTCAACCGAAGATTGCCCATGGCGACCGGGAAGTTCATGTCCTCCTGCTCTGCTGGCTGCGCCACGGATCCCTTGATCTGAAGCACAATGGGATTGGCATCCAGGTCAGTAAGTACGGTCAGTGTCTTATTAAAGTACCCTGGCCTGCCCCGAGGGTCGAAACTGGCTTTGATGAATCCGGTCTTACCTGGAGCAATAGGTTCTTTTGACCAACCTGGCGTAGTGCAGCCGCAGGAAGCGGATACATTCAGGATCTTCACAGGCCGGCCGGCGCTATTGGTGAAGACGAACTCATGGTCAGCATTGCCTTGGTTTTCGGCAATCGCTCCAAAGTCATACACCTTCTCACGAAAAATAAGGGGCTCTACCGCCTGGGCCTGCCCGAACAAGGGCCACAGCATCACCAGCACTACGATCAGTCTCTGCATACAACTATTTGATACAAAAATAAGGCTATTTGCACTAACCCTGTTTTCTTTGCATTCCTATGGCACGAATTCTTACTGGCATTCAAAGCAGCGGCAGGCCTCACCTGGGTAACCTGCTGGGCGCCATTATCCCGGGCATTGAACTTTCCCGGAAACCTGGGAACGACTCGTTGTTCTTTATTGCAGACCTTCACTCGCTCACCACGGTCCGTGATGCGGAAACCAGGAAGCAAAATACACTGGCCATCGCAGCCGCCTGGATTGCTTTCGGATTTGACACTAATAAGAATCTGTTATACCGGCAAAGCCGAATTCCGGAAGTATGCGAGCTCACGTGGTACCTCAGTTGCTTCACGCCCTACCCCATGCTGGCCAACTCGCATGCCTTCAAGGATAAGTCCGACCGGCTGTCGGATGTGAATGCCGGTCTTTTCGTCTACCCAGTACTGATGGCTGCTGACATTATCGGCTATGATGCCGACATTGTGCCGGTAGGCAAAGACCAGAAGCAACACCTGGAGATGACACGCGATATCGCCAACACATTCAATGTCCAATACGGTGATACTTTTGTGATTCCTGAGTCGCAGATCGATGACCGGGTAATGACGATCCCGGGCACCGATGGCAACAAAATGAGCAAGTCGGCCAACAACATCATC
This sequence comes from Cyclobacteriaceae bacterium, assembly GCA_016787645.1. Classification (GTDB taxonomy): domain Bacteria; phylum Bacteroidota; class Bacteroidia; order Cytophagales; family Cyclobacteriaceae; genus ELB16-189. The sequence continues at coordinate 179,055 of JAEUUF010000013.1, forward strand.
GATATCCTGGTAGATGAAAAGCAACTGAAGAAGCAGGTGATGTCGATCGTTACGGACAGTACGCCGATGGAGGCACCCAAGAACCCGGACACAGACACCATCTTCGCTATTTACAAACTTGTCGGCACCCCAGAACAAACCGCTGAACTGCGCAACAAATACCTGGCTGGAAATTTCGGTTACGGTCACGCCAAGCAGGAACTTCTGAGTTTACTGACGGAGAAGTACAAAAATGAACGCGCAGAGTTTCAACGATTGATGGCAAACCCCTCCGAAATCAATCAACGGCTTGAAGCAGGTGAGGCAAAAGCGAGGGTGATTGCGAGGGAAGTATTAGGAAGAGTGAGGAAGAAGTTGGGGTACACCAACTGAGGCCACAGATTACACAGATTTACACAGATTAGTATACGGTCCAATTTTGTCAGGTTTTCCTGCAGTCTGGCTTGATTGCCTTGTACTCAGATGTTCAGAGATTGCTGATGTGAGCACTGAGTACTACTACAAGGAAGAAACCTATCTGATTATTGGCATCTGCATGGAAGTTCATCGCGTGCTGGGGCATGGCTTTCTGGAGGTTGTGTACAAAGATGCCATTGAGTTAGAGTTGACCGAACGGAGAATTCCCTTTAGTCGGGAGGAGGAGTATTTGATTGACTACAAAGGCGCCACACTCAGGCATAAGTACAGATCAGATTTCGTAATCTATGACAAGATCATCATAGAAATTAAGGCTCAGGAAGGTGGGCTCGTTAAAGCAAATCAGAAACAGACCATAAATTACCTCAAGGCCTCCGGATGTAAGATAGGGTTGGCCATCAACTTTGGCAAAGCCAGTCTCGAGTACAAACGCCTTGTTTTATAGCTGCCCCAAATCTGTGCTAATCTGTGCAATCCGTGGCATTCACTTCGCTGTCCACACCACTTGCTGCTTCTCCGTACCGATACTGAGCGCAATACGGGGCGGGCTGGGAAGTATGACGAGTTTGGTGTCCTTGCCCGGGTAGTCGTCCATTTCAACAAAGACACCCTCAGTGGCCGCGACAGAATACTCCTGTTTTTCGTTCACCTGGTATTTTTTGGCGATATAGGCAATAGGCACAAGTACATCGCTGTCCGGACAGTATTCATCATGAATTTCCTGAAGCGCACGCTCGAGGTCATCCCCGAAATTTTCCATGAAGTCGTCTTCCATGTCGTGCAACTTCTCCTCCAGGTCATCGTACTTCGGATTGTTGTAATCAATGGCCGCCAGCTCCTGGCGCGTTTTGATGATTTCAATCAGGGCGTTGTCGAGGGATTTGACATCCATGGGAGGAATTTTCGGCAAGATAGCCAGAAAGAACCGCACGTCGCAAGCCAACCCCGCTGCGGTTAATCTATCTTTAATGCCCCACCCCCCAGGACGGTGCTGCTATCCGAACGATGCTCCGTATAAGATGGTGATACACGTTTATTTCGCTGTTCCGGAATCCCTGGCGCTTGTCATCAATACCCGGCGAATACGTAACTTTACCCATCAAATTCACGGCATATGCAAAAGGACTTCCTCCCAATCAACGGTACCGATCATATCGAGTTTTATGTCGGCAATGCCAAACAGGCTTCGTTGTATTACCAGCATTGCTTTGGCTTCAACCTGGTTGCCTATGCGGGACCTGAAACGGGCATCCGTGACCGCGCTTCCTACGTACTCCAACAAGACAAGATCCGGCTGGTCCTTACTACTTCATTGCAGCCTGGCTCTGAAATTGCCGAGCATGTCGCCCGCCACGGTGACGGCGTAAAAGTGCTGGCACTCTGGGTGGATGATGCCACCAAATCTTTTAACGAAACGGTAGTCAGGGGTGCGCAGCCGGCCTTCGCGCCGCATACTATGAAAGATGAGTTTGGCGAGGTGGTCCTTTCGGCCATTCGCACGTACGGAGATACACTCCACACTTTTGTAGAAAGAAAGTACTATAAAGGCGCATTCCTTCCCGGGTATAAGCCTGTCAAATCAACTTTTACTTCCACCCCGATCGGCCTGAAGTACGTTGACCATTGTGTCGGCAATGTCGAATTGGGTAAAATGAATACCTGGGTGGAATTCTATGAGAAAGTGATGGGATTCAGCCTGCTGATTACGTTTGATGACAAAGACATCTCGACGGAATACAGCGCGCTTATGTCCAAGGTGGTCTCCAATGGCAACGGTTACATTAAGTTTCCAATCAACGAGCCCGCACAAGGGAAAAAGAAATCGCAAATCGAAGAATACCTTGACTTCTATAAAGGCGCCGGCGTGCAACATATTGCCATCGCTACGGATGACATCATTCACACCGTCTCCGAACTGCGCCGCCGTGGCGTGGAATTCCTCTACGTACCCGAAACCTATTACGAAGACGTGATGGGTCGTGTAGGGGAAATCAATGAATCGTGGGATGAATTAAGGAAGCAGAACATTCTCATTGACCGTGATGAGGAAGGCTACCTGCTCCAGATCTTCACAAAACCTGTCGAAGACCGGCCGACATTATTCTTTGAAATCATTGAGCGCAACGGCGCCAAATCGTTTGGCAAAGGGAACTTCAAGGCCCTGTTCGAGTCCATCGAACGCGAACAGGCCCTCCGTGGAAATCTTTAGCCGCGCCTAATTCGGACATCGCACTATCCTTTCGACTATGATCCAGACTTCTGAACTCCTCTCCCAATCGACGGCCCGCGCCAAAGAATGGCTGGCCAGCAACATTGATGCAGATTCCAAGAAACAGGTGGAGGCCTTGCTCAACCGCGAGGATCCCAAACTGCTCATCGACAGCTTTTACAAGACACTTGAGTTTGGCACAGGAGGACTCCGCGGAATTATGGGTGTGGGCTCCAACTGCATCAACCGGTATACCATTGGCGTCGCTACGCAGGGCCTGGCGAACTACCTGAAGAAGACTTATCCGAAAGAACCAGTTCAGGTGGCCGTTGGCTACGACAGTCGTAATAACAGCAAGTATTTCGCCCAGGTCACCGCGGATGTGTTTTCCGCCAATGGCATCACGGTCCACCTGTTCCCTGAACTCCGCCCCACTCCCCTGCTCTCCTTTGCCATCCGGCACCTAAAATGCCAGTCGGGCGTGGTTATCACTGCATCGCATAACCCGAAGGAGTACAACGGTTATAAAGCGTACTGGAATGACGGCGCGCAACTTGTACCCCCTCACGACAAGAACGTCATCAAGGAAGTCAACGCAATCACCAGCTTTGATCAGATCAAGTTCAATTCAGATCCGACGAAGATCAAGACCATTGGGCCTGAACTGGAAGAAGCATACTACCAGGAAGTGCAGAAGCTCATTCCCCGGAAGGAAAGCATCAAGAAGCAAAGCCAGACTTCCATTGTCTATTCCAGCCTACACGGTGCAGGAATTACCATGGTTCCTGAATGCCTCAAACGACTTGGATTCCAAAATGTCACGATCATCGAAGAGCAGCGTGTCCCCGATGGCAACTTCCCCACTGTTGAATCTCCCAACCCGGAAGAGCGCTCCGCGATGGATCTGGCTCTGCGCAAAGCTTCGGCCATTGGGGCTGATCTCGTCATGGCTACCGACCCGGATACCGACCGTGTTGGAATAGGCATTCGCAACCCAAAGGGAGAATTCTTTCTGCTCAATGGCAACCAGGCCCTCAGCCTGATGATGTGGTTTATCCTGAAAAATCTCAAAGATCCCAAAGAAAGCTACGTTGCCAAGACGATTGTGACCACAGATCTCATTGACCGAATGGCTGAACACTTCGGGGTTGAATGCGTCAATACCCTGACAGGCTTCAAATACATCGCTGAGTTGATTCGAGACAATGAGGGCAAAAAGAAGTTTATCGCCGCGGGTGAGGAGAGCTACGGGTATATGGTCGGTGATTTTGTCCGCGACAAGGACGCTGTCTCCGCCTGCGCATTCTTTGCGGCGATGTTGGCGGCTGCCAAGGATGAAGGACAAAGCCTCTTTGGTTGGCTCGTTGAGATGTACCGTGAATTCGGTCTGTATCGAGAAGGATTGGTGAATGTCGTCCGGAAAGGGGCTGAAGGTGCGGGCCAGATCAAGTACATGATGGAACGCTTCCGCAGCAATCCCCCGCATGTCATCGCCGGTCAGAAAGTAATCCGGCTGTTGGATTATGAGCGAAGCATCGAACGCAACTTGTTGAACGGGCACGAAAGGCCGATAACTCTTCCTAAATCTGACGTTCTGCAATTTCTGACTTGGGAAGGCGCTAAGATTTCAGTTCGTCCGTCAGGCACGGAACCGAAGATCAAGTTTTATGTCAGTGTCAATCTCCGGCTCACCGATCCTAAAAACTTTGAATTGGCGATGGAGCACCTGGGGGACAAGATTGCGGCGATTGAGAAGGACCTTGTCAGGTAGATAAGTGTGATAGCCGCGCGGCTGGATTTAAACCGCAAAATGTAGAATGTCAAATGTAGAATGTAAAAGGAATTACAAGTGGGCGATTGAGAATGAGCTAGTGGGGTAGAATAAGTGTGATGGTCGCGCGGCTGGGTTTTAAACCGCAAAATGTAGAATGTCAAATGTAAAATGTAAAAGGAATTACAACTTGGCGATTGAGAAGGAGCTCGTGAGGTAGAAAAAGTGAGATAGCCGCGCGGCTGGCATTAAACCGCAAAATGTAGAATGTCAAATGTAAAATGTAAAAGGACGGAGTATGAATTTGGCTACTGAATCGTTGATGGCATTGTATAACCGGGACCTGGATAAGCTGGCGGAAGAATTGAAGCAGTATCCCTCGGAGGAATCGATCTGGAAGGTCCAGGAGGGGATCGCCAATTCGGCTGGTAACCTGTGCCTGCACTTGTGTGGCAACCTGCAGCACTTCATCGGGGCGGTGCTCGGCAAGACCGGTTATGTGAGAAACCGGGATGCTGAGTTTGCCTCCAAAAACATTCCCCGCGCGACACTCCTCGAGCAAATTGCGCAGACTAAAGCCGCTATTGCTCAAACCTTACCCATTCTTCCCCACGAGCAACTCCATGCGCAGTATCCTGTTGATGTGTTCGGTAGGCCGATGACTACGGTTTATTTCCTGATGCACCTTGCGACGCACCTCGGATATCATCTTGGGCAGGTGAATTATCATCGCAGACTGGTGGGTAGTCGGTGATCAGTGACCGGTAACCAGTGACCAGTTGCCAGTGACAGGCGACGTGAGTGGTAACCAGTTGCAGTTAGTAGAAAATCACAGAGTTTTTATCAAGTCAACAATCTCAGGAGTCGTGGCACGGGCAACGCCTTCATCATCAATTGTATCAATTCGCACCGTCCGAATCTCATTGACGAGGTCTTGCTCCACGGGTATAGCTACCCGAACGTAGTTCTCGGTGAAGCCGTGGATGAAGCCATCTTCAATATCATCCTCGAAAAGTACTCGCCTGGTTGAACCGAGGTTTGCTTCGTAGAATACGCGTCGCTTCTTGTCTGAAAGAATATGAAGCATCTTCGACCTTTGGTGACGAACGTTCATCGGCACCGGGTCGGGCATCGCAATTGCCAGTGTGTTCTCGCGCTCGGAATAGGTGAATACGTGGAGGTAAGAAATTTCCAGTTCGTTGAGAAAGTCGTAGGTCTCAAGGAAGTCTTCGTTAGTCTCGCCAGGAAATCCCACAATGACATCCACGCCGATGCACGCGTGCGGCATCTCCGCCTTGATCTTCGCCACCCGTTCGGCATAGAGTTCGCGCAGGTAGCGGCGACGCATCAGCTTGAGCATGCGGTTGGACCCTGACTGCAACGGTACATGAAAATGCGGGGCGAACCTTTTGGACCCGGCCACGAACTCGATCACTTCGTTGGTAAGCAGGTTCGGCTCGATCGAAGAGATCCGAAAGCGTTCAATTCCTTCTACCTCATCCAGCGCGCGGACCAGGTCGATAAAACGTTCTTTGCGTTCACCTTGCTGAATTCCAAAATCGCCGGTGTTCACGCCTGTGAGCACAATTTCCTTCACGCCTGTAGTCGCTATTTCATGTGCGGCTCTCACAATATTCACCACCGTGTCGCTCCGGCTCGCTCCCCTGGCCAACGGAATCGTGCAAAAGCTGCAAGAGTAATCACAGCCATCCTGGACTTTGAGGAAGGTCCGTGTTCTATCCTGCATGGAAAACGAAGTATGAAAAGTATTCACGTGGTCGATATCACAGGAGTACACCACGGGCTGCGGTGGTCGGACAAAGCCATCCAGCAACTCGATCAACCTGAACTTCTCCTGGGCACCCAACACCGCATCCACCCCTGGAATTGACGCGATCTCTTTCGGTTTCAACTGCGCATAGCATCCGATAATGGCCACGTAGGCATTCGGCGAGATGGCCCGCGCATCACGAACGAGCTTATGACACTTCTTGTCCGCGTTTTCCGTGACTGAACAGGTATTGATAATGAAAATGTCAGGTGTATCCGTAAAGTCGACCTTCTGGTACCCCTTCTCCTCGAATTTCCTTGAAATGGTGGAAGTCTCGGAGTAGTTGAGTTTGCAGCCCAGGGTGTAGAAGGCGACTTTTTTCATGTGCGGATGCAAAGATACCGCGCTGGGCGATATCCCTCAAAACAAAAGTGCCCTGCCTTGCGGATGAAGTGGGTGACCACCGCAAAGGCACAAGGACGCGAAGGCCGCTAAGATTGTCATGATTTCCTTCGCTCAAGAGTTTGAGCTGAACCAAATAATTAGTCATTATTTGCAGGTATGAAGACAAGAGAGGAATTAGATTCACTTTCCGCACAAATTCTGGATTCAGCCATCAAGGTGCATCGGGCTATGGGACCCGGGTTGCTTGAGGCGGTTTATCATCATTGTATGCTGGCAGAGTTAAGATCACGCGACCTCCAGGTAGACACAGCTGTACCTGTGCCCCTTTTCTACGATGGAATGCCCCTCGATAAGGAATACATTATTGACCTTCTTATCGACGAAGAGATTATTTTAGAGTTGAAATCAGTTGAGGGCTTGCTCCCGGTGCACGAAGCCCAACTTATCAGCTACCTTAGGTTAGCCGATAAGCGGCTCGGGTTTCTTATCAACTTCAATGTGCCCCTGCTCAAGAATGGATTCAGAAGATTTGTAAACAAATTCTAACTCCTTGCCTTGCGGAGGGATGGGGTGACCACCGCAAAGGCACAACGACGCCAGGGACGCAATGATTGAACACATTTTGATCTACTCCTCTTTGCGCATCCTTGCGGCTTAGCGTCTTTGCGGTGGTTACACACGCTCCCTACGAAGCCGTACAAGTGCTGTTAACTACTGCCCAACACCCCATCCTTCATCTCCAGCTTCCGGTCGGCCAGGTTGGCGAACTCGTGGTTGTGGGTGACGATAATGAAGGTCTGGTTGAGTTTTTTGCGGAGGTTGAAGAACAGCTGGTGGAGGTCGTGCGCGTTTTTGGAATCTAGGTTTCCGGAAGGCTCATCTGCGAGGATAATATCGGGGGCATTCATGAGGGCGCGGGCGCATGCAGCACGCTGTTGTTCGCCGCCGGAAAGTTCGGAGGGTTTATGATCCATCCGATCGCGGAGACCAAGTTCATCGAGTAACGAAGTTGCCCGTTCGCGTACCTCATTATCTGCCTTGCCTGCCAGGTAGCCGGGGATCATGACATTTTCCAGTGCTGAAAATTCCGGTAGCAGGTTGTGAAACTGGAACACAAAACCAATGTGCCGGTTGCGAAAGGCCGCCAGGGCGTTGGAAGTCTGATGGAACACGTTGATGCCGTTGATCATGACAGTACCTCTATCCGGTACGTCCAGGGTTCCAAGCAGGTGAAGGAGCGTGCTCTTGCCCGCTCCGGACGCTCCGACGATGGACACGATCTCCCCTTTTGAAATGGACAGGTCTACTCCCTTCAGCACCTTGAGGGCACCGTACGATTTCTCCAATCCTTTAGCCTCCAGCATGCTGCAATTTCTTGAAAAGAATGGCTAAAAAAAGTAGATTGCCCGTGAAACTTACCCTTTTATGAACATTCACGAATACCAGGCCAAGGAGATATTGAAGAAGTACGGAGTAGCTGTGCAGGGCGGCATTGTCGCTGACACGCCAGACCGTGCCGTTGCCGCGGCCAAAGAGCTGGCCAGCGAGACAGGGACGAAGTGGTTCGTCGTCAAATCACAGATTCATGCCGGCGGGCGGGGTAAGGGCTCCATCAAGGAGACCGGCTCCAAAGGGGTTGTGCTGGCCAAGAGTGTCGATGAAGTATTCGACAAGTCCAAGGCCATCCTGGGCGGTACCCTGGTGACACACCAGACGGGCCCTACGGGTAAAAAGGTGAACAAAGTGCTGATTGCCGAGGATGTTTACTACCCCGGCGAGTCGCAGCCGAAGGAATACTATATGAGCATCCTGTTGGATCGCTCCAAGAGCAAGCCAGTTATTATGGCGTCTACGGAGGGCGGGATGAACATTGAAGATGTTGCCGCCGCCACACCCGAGAAGATTATCAAGGAGTGGGTGGATCCAGCCATTGGATTGCAGCCTTTTCAGGCCCGAAAAGTCGCGTTTGCACTGGGTTTGGAGGGGAACGCCTTCAAGGAAATGGTGAAATTCATTCACGCTCTTTATGGCGCCTACATTGCCATTGATGCCTCCATGTTTGAGATCAACCCTGTCCTGAAAACCTCCGACAACAAGATTCTCGCTGTGGATGGTAAGGTAAACCTCGACGACAATGCTTTGTTCCGTCACAAGGAACTGGCTGAACTGAGGGACATTACGGAAGAGGATCCCCTGGAAGTGGAAGCCGGGAAGTCAGGCCTCAACTACGTGAAGCTGGATGGCAACGTTGGGTGCATGGTAAACGGGGCCGGTTTGGCCATGGCGACCATGGATATCATCAAGCTCTCCGGCGGTGAGCCTGCCAACTTCCTTGACGTGGGTGGAGGCGCCAATGCCGAAACTGTGGAGGCTGGCTTCCGGATCATCCTGAAAGACCCCAATGTGAAAGCTATTTTGATCAATATTTTCGGGGGGATTGTCCGTTGCGACCGTGTGGCCAGCGGGGTGGTAGAAGCCTACAAGAAGGTAGGCAACATCCCGGTGCCCATTATTGTGCGTTTGCAGGGCACCAATGCGGAAGAGGGGGCTAAGATTATCCAGCAGTCAGGCCTGAAGGTCTTTTCGGCGATTATGCTCAAGGAGGCCGCCGAAAAAATAGCCCAGGTTTTGGCCAAATAGCCGGTTTCCTTCTTGGCTTTAATTTGATAAATTGCCACAAATAAGGCCTTTTTTGATGAAGCGCTACCTCCTGATTTGCCTGTTTGCCCTGGCTGTTGCCCCTGAGCTGGTTTCAGCCCAGAGTTTCTACGCCATGCGGCGGCAACGGTCGTTGATTTTTGTGGGGGGCGTTGGTACGGCCAGCTACTTGGGTGAGCTCGCAAACCCGGGCGATTATTTGGATGCAGAACCCACCATCAACTTAGGATTACAGTATTACATCAACCGCCAGATCTCCATTCGAGCCGACGTTACCTGGTTCCAGCTTTCAGGCAGTGATGCAAAAGCTGACGAGGCCAGTCGCAAGAAGCGGAACCTCAATTTCTACTCAAACAACTTCGAAATGTCTGTGGTGGGGATGTATAACTTTTATCCCCATGGACGGACTTTCTACCAGCGACCTGCCTTCAACTTCTACGGCTTCGCAGGTATTGGGCTAATGTATTTCAACCCCAAGACTGATTACCAGGGCAAGAGCTATTCGCTCCATGACCTCAAGACCGAACTTGTAAGCTACAGTACCCTGACCCCTGTTATTCCGGCTGGTCTTGGCGTACGCTTCAAGTTAGGACCTTTCATGAACCTGTCCTTCGAGGGTGGCTACCGGCTGACGTTTACGGATTACCTGGATGATGTAAGCACCATCCATAACGATGCCAGTAAGTTTTCTGACCCTATAGCCGCTGCACTTTCCGATCGTCGGGGTGAACTTAACCCGCCCGCCCCGCTCGCTGCAGACGGAACCCAACGTGGGAACCCAAAGGCAAACGATGCCTACATCCTTTACAATGTGAAGTTGGAATACTACCTCCCTGGAAACTTCTTCCAGAGCAACCGCGGACCCAAGACGATCAAGCAGAACCGCAAAGCGTTCTATCGCTACAACAAGCGCGGTGGGTTGAGGAAATAATTCGGTAATTCGGTGATTCGGTGATTCGGTGATTTGATGATTCGGTGATGAGAGATGCACCTGAATGTGCGCTTGTTGTTGTAACTCACCAATTACCCCAGTAGAGTATGTTTGTTCACTAATTCAGTTCGCTGAAGCGCTGGGTATCCAGGATTTCGTAGCGGGAATAGTTACTCTTATACTCGGGGACCAGTTCCTTCATTAATGCTACCATCTTCAACTCGTTGCGGTCATTGATGAGGTCATTAAAGAGCTCTATATAGCGGTTAATCTCTTCATAAGAGTACTCCTGGACCCTGGCAATAAGAATTTTCTTGTGATGCGTAGGGATGGTATTCTCCCGGTTGGTTAGGAGTTCCTCGTACAGTTTCTCGCCTTCCCGAAGTCCCGTAAAGTGAATCTCAATATCGCGTTCCGGCTCAAGCCCAGACAGCCAAATCATTTTTTTTGCCAAGTCAAGTATCTTCATTGACTTGCCCATGTCGAAGATGTAGATCTCCCCCCCTTGTCCCATCGTGCCCGCTTCCAGTACCAGTTGACATGCCTCCGGGATAGTCATGAAGAACCGGGTGATTTCCGGGTGCGTAACGGTAACCGGGCCTCCTGCCTCAATTTGCTTCTTGAAAAATGGAATGACTGATCCATTGGATCCCAGCACATTACCAAATCGAGTGGTCACAAACGACGTACGATGTGGCTGGGCTCCCTTGTGGTTGTTCAACGATTGCACATAAATCTCGGCAATGCGCTTTGAACACCCCATAACATTGGTGGGGTTCACTGCCTTGTCGGTAGAGATCATCACAAACTTCTTCACGCCCATTTTGGCAGACAGATCCGCGAGGATCTTGGTACCCAGGATATTGCACGCCACTGCTTCCGAAGGATGGCTTTCCATCATCGGTACATGCTTGTAGGCCGCCGCGTGGTATACCACGTCAGGCTTTTGCTCCATGAAAATGGCTTCCATCCGCTCCTTGTTGGTGATGTCCGCGAGGCAGATCATCAACTTGATACCCGGTGCGGCCAGCACCAGTTCACGCTCCAACTCATAAAGTGCCGATTCCGCCTGGTCAATCGCGATGATGGCTTCCGGGCGATGCTGAATAACCTGGTGGGCCAATTCACGGCCGATCGATCCTGCTGCTCCAGTGATACAGATTCGTTTTCCCTTCAAGTCGTGTTCAACATTTTCCCGGTTTAGCCTAATGGCCTCGCGGCCCAACAGATCTTCAATGTTAATCTCTTTGATCTGGTTAATGCTCAACTCACCCTTGGCCCATCTATCTATCGGGGGAATTAACCGTACCCGAACCCGATGCTGGATACAAAGTTCGACCAGTTCATTCCTCCGCTCTACTTCGATGTCTTTTGAGGCAATCACCAATTCATCGAAGGACCGATCTTTCAGGAGTTGCTCGAGTTCCGCATTACCTGCACTGTAAATACGAACCCCATCGAGCACCTTCCCGATCTTGTTTGGGTCGTCTTCGAGGAATCCCATCACCCTCATTCGTTTTGAGGATTCCACGACGTGACGGGTGATCATCCCCGTCTGGCCTGCGCCCAAAATCAACACCCGTGAACGTTTGATCATTTGGTCCTCATAATAGGAGAAAATGTACTTAACGAGGAGACGGTAGTTGAACAGGAAAAGGAAAGAGGAAAGGAAGCTGATCATAACCACCGAATACGGTACGGCATACGGCAGCTTATTGGAAGCATAGAAAAGATTCACGCCGACTACGAGTGACAGGTTGAGCACCACCATGAAAAAGATTCGGGCGCCATCCTGCAAACCTGTGTAGCGGATAATCCCCTTGTAACTGCCCGTTGCCAGGATGGCCACCAGGCCGCAAATGGCATACACAATGATGCCGCGTTGATACTCGTGCAAGACAAGATCGTTGAGTGCGAAGTTGAATCGCAACAAAAATCCGAGGAAAACCGAAAACGAAATAAAGGTCAGGTCAATGAAGATGATGACCCAACGCGGTAATATCCGGAGGTTCCGGACCAGTTTGATCCACCAGCGAATCACTCTTTGCGGGATGATTTAAAACGTCCAATCAAGTGCCTGACTCCAAGCAAAGCGCCTCCTCCCAGGAGAAACTCAATGCCCATTATCGGCACATCCGGGTCGCCACCTGGATCGCCCGGTTGGGCCATAACGATTGCCGGCATGAAGAACAGGGCGAGTATGAACAGGGTGTTTAGGATCCTCATGACGACTACCGGATTATGATCTTGTGTGTGACTGATTTGCTTCCTGAAGACAAGCGCAGCAGGTACATTCCCCGAGCCATGCTCCGCACATCTAACTCTCCGCTCCACTCGTCATCTCCCGGTAACATTTGAAGCTGGGCTATCACTCTGCCCTGCTGATCCAGCAATTGTCCGTTGACCGGGTCGTTCCCAAGTGCATGCACGGTCAGCTTCTCTGATACCGGATTCGGGTACAGGCGGATCACGCGGCTTTCATCCTCAATGCCGGTAATCAAATCGGTTGCAAAAATGGTATTGGACCAGGCTTCGCATCCCTGGTGATCTACACGAACGGAGTAGTACCCTGGGTCAAATACCCTGATCGATTGTGCGGTTTCACCGGAAAGCAGCTCACCATCCTTGTACCATTGGTTATTATCGTAGGAAGACTTCAGTACCCCATAGAAGGGAGCATCGATAACCGGCTCCTGGAAGTTAGTAACATTCACATCCACCTTCTTCCGGCCAGCAATGGTCGTCTCGCAACCATTGGCATTCACTGCCGAAACGTAGAAAGATGTCGGTCCTGAGAATGATCTTGAAGGAAGACTATTTCCCTCATAAATACTCTCCGTGGAAGTCGGGGACTCAAACCACCGATAGGTAAGGCCCGGTTTAGGGTTAGTAATCGTCACAGAAGATTCAGAATCCTGGCAGAGGCTGGAGGTCCCACCTTCTAGGGTGAAGTTGAAAGTGGTAGAAGGATTAGAATCATCCACCACTGCAGGTATTCCAACAGGCGCTGACGCACATCCTTCCGGGCTAAAGGCTTTAACATAAAAGGTCTTTGTGGTAGTCAAAGCACCGGTGCTGAAGGTCATATTCCCGACCAGGGGAGAAACGCCATCCGAGTCATACCATTGGTAAGTTGATCCGGCGGGTGCTCCACTGACCGTGATCGTATGACCCTGGCCCTTGCAAACCTCAGCCTTTGCAAACTGGGCGGTCAGAGTTGGCGTAAACGTGTAAGTAGCGGCGGCCACCTGGATAGGCTCCCTCACGCAGCCAGGAACAGGAGAATACCGAACGAAGTAGTTCATTGTCTTACCGATCGTAAATGGCACCTCTTCACTGCTGGCTGTAGTATCAACCGGTGAAGCCTGCGGATCGGCTGAGTCATACCAGAAGAACTGACCATCACCCGTAGAGGATGTTGCTGTAAACTTCATGGTTTCATTCTTACAAACAATGGTTGCTGATTGTGCAATCTCCACTGTGGCTGTCGTATCCCCCACCGCAGTAACCACTTCTACTCGCTGTCCTTCGCAACCAGCGGCATTAACAGCTGCGACGTAAAATGATCTGGATGAGCTGACTTCAGGGGCATAATTGGCACCTATCGACAAAATGGTTGAGCTGACTGGAGAGTCGTACCAATGATAAGTCCCATCATTGGGCGCGCCGCTGGCTGTCAGGCTAAAGGTACCCGGCGCACACAACGCTGAAGGAGAACTGGCAGCGGCCTGATAAACAGGTGCCATCTCTACCTGTACCGGGCTTCCGACAGCCAACACCTGGCATCCGGAATTTGCTCTTACCGAAATGGTGTTGGCTCCGGATTGAAGTTTATCCTGGTCGACAAAAATGGAGAGGTTGCTTCCGTTACCAGTAACCACATTAGGATAGTAGGTACCATTGACTTCCACACCATAGGCTATGTTTGGCTGGCTGGCTGCCAGCGTAATCATGGCATCTGATCCGCCGCATGCTACGGGTGCAGCGGAAACCGTTTTGGCCACATCGATGGCAGGCGCAGTGGCCGTGATGGTAAAGCGAGCACTGCTCTTTGAGGCCGTTATACTGTTATCCACTGAGAAATTGTAAACCCCACCCGTCGCAGACAAGGGGATATCGCTTCCGGTGTAATTATCATGGAGCGTCCACGTCATGGACTTCATGGCACCCGTCGGGTTGATGGTCAGCGTATAGTTGACTACTGTCTCACCGCTATTGATCAGGTTGGTGGTCCGGATATTGAACGTCTGAGTGCAGTTGATAGAAGGTATAGCATTTACTGCCAGGGCCTTGGGTGTTGCCTCCACGGTTAGCGTTGAAATATCCTGCACCTCGGTAATGGTGGAACCGTTGTCGATGTTGTTATTGAATTTGAATGCATCATACATGTCATACAAACTCGTACTGCCTGAACGAAGTACAATGCGGGCATTGTCGGTGGTACCCGTTGTGCTCTTGGTCAGGTTGAACTCCAGGATATCTTCCATGGCCTGGTCGAGCCGGTAGAAAGAATACGTACCTGTGGCCTTTGCATTCTCATTGACTGTAAGCGGTGTGGCCGCTACCAATGTTTGAACCCAGAAGGATTGCCCGGGAGCAATCAGTTGAGGGGTAGCGCTATTGAGGTCAAGAAACTGGTGAACACCGGTCGCATTGTCTCTCACCACCGCGATGTTGGAAAAACCTGTCCGTGCCGACCAGCCTGCCGCATTTGCCCAGTTGATTGCTGAAGGATACGGATTTCCAATCAGGCTGTAGTTGCCTGCCGCGGCCGCCACCGGAAGAGCAACACCCGCTGGCGAAGGATTGGTTCCTGTGAAATTGATAACCACCGTACCCACGGCACCTAAACCGGTATGACGGAAGAAGGCAGAATACCCGCGTCCGTTGGTAAAGGTTGCGGCACTGGCTAATCCTGAGGCCGGGAACGCCACGTAGGCCTGTGTGGCCTCATCATAATAGAACAGGGAAGGATTATTTGTGTTACATCCCGTGCAGGGAGGTGTGGATGATCCATCAGAAGGGTCAGTGAAAGTACCCGTTACCGGAATAGCCGCTTTGAGTTGTGCGACTGTTGCACCAATTACGGGAGAGGCGATGTACCTGTAAATCCTGTTTTCACTTGACACATAACGTTGAACCGTAAAATTTCCTGAAACATTGCTGGTCGCAGCCGGAATTGTTCCGATCCGGCCATCTAGTGCAGGGTCATCGGCCGAAGATACCAGCACCAAAGTGCCACCCCCCGCGCCATCGGCATCCAATACGGCATTCGCCTCGCCAAAGCCAAGGGTGCCAACAATGCTCACTGTTCCTGCATTGCCATTGGTCACATCCGTGGCTACTCCCACGTTGTTAATGGTAAGGTTATTGAAGGTGATGCTCTGTGAACCGAGAATCTGTTGTTGAACCGTACCGGTGGTAATGAAAGACACCGTGCCGTTGTTGTGGTTAAAGGTGCCATTGTTGGTGAAGTCGCGCTCCACGGTGATGGTACCGGGGGATGATGTCAGCGTACCGGTGATGGTTAGAAAAGGAAAATCGATTGTGCCCGCACCTGAAATGACCGAGGTGCCGCCAAATGTGGTGACCGCATTGGCTGTTCCATTGGACAAGGTACCGTTGACCACCAGGTTACCATTAATCGTGTAATTGGCATTCGGTGTAAACGTGCCGGTTCCCACCGTGACGTTGGTAAAGGTTTTGGTACCGGTACCGGTCATGGTAACCCCGGTAAACGTTACCGTGGCTGTCGAAGTAAAGCTGCTTGCCGCGCTGCCATCCGTAAATGCGTTGTCGATGGTGATGTTGGTGCTAGCCACGACAGATTGGCCCGCGTTGATCGTCACTCCGTCGAAGATGATGCTTCCGCCGCCGGAAATGGTTGACGGCGCACCGTTGAACGTAACGGTGTGCGTGTTGTTGGGATCCGCCAGCGAACCGGTCGGGTTAACCGTGATATTGCCATTTACCTGGTGATTAACCGTCGGCGAGAAAATCGCCCCGTTATTCACCACGATGTTATTGAACACTTTGCTGCCTGCACCGGTCATGCTGGTCGTACCGCCTGCAAAGGTGACCGTTGCAGTCGACGTGAAATTGCCTGTTCCGGTGAAGTTGCCCGTCATCGAAAAATCAGCGTTAGCATTAAGCACGCCCGGTGTACCTGTGTTGTTGATGTTGAGTGTGGTCATACTGAACACTGCCGTCGTGGTGAGCGTTGCTGCAGACAAGATCACCACAGGGCCAAATTGTGTTGTTCCGGAACCGGTCAAGGAAGGATTGGTCCCGCCAAACGTTGTGTTACCAGTGGATGCCGAATAGTTAAGTGTACCAGTATTGTTAAGTATTCCGTCGATGCGAGTCGCAATCGTTCCTGCTGTGCTCACTGTCCCGGTCACCGTGACGTTGTTGAATGTTTTTGTTCCTGTCCCGGTGATTGATGTGGTGCCGCCGAATTGCACTGTGCCGCCACCGTTATTAAGTACACTTGTTCCTGTGGATACATCAAAGTTACCATTGACTCTTACCGTTGACGCCGGGAATGTGACGGTACTGGCCGTCAGCAGATCAAAATTGTTAAAGGTTAAGGTTCCGCTATTGGTGATTACACCCGCTCCGCCACCGAAAGAAGCAGTGCCGCCCGTCGCGTTAAGCGTTGCTCCGCCACTTACATCCAGGTTACCGTTAACTTGAAAATTCACCGAGGGTGAAAAAGAACCAGTCACAAAAAGGTTCATGAATACGGGCGTACTCGCACCGCCAGTGAGCGTTGAGGTTAAACCTGAGACCGTGAAGTTCCCGCCTGCCGTTGTAGTAAATCCTGCGTTGGAAATGAAGTTGCCCACCAAATCAATGCTATTTGCCGCCGCGGCAAAAACCCCCGCGGTGGTTGTCAGGTTGCCATTGATGGTGATGTTGCTGGCCAGGTTTACTGTCTGACCTCCCTGGATAGTGAGGTTATTCAGTTCGGTGGTATTGACCGGGAGTTCCGGACCAGTGGTTACCGCGGCCGTGGTGTTATTGTACACAACATTATAGGTACCGGCCGCAGATGCCGCGTTGGTCAGGGTTCCCACACGACGTTCAATCGTGCCTCCATCGGCCATCGTTATACCCGTTGCGGTAAGCGTTCCGCTATACAAATTCAGGTTGGTAATCTGCAGTGCACTTGTTGTCGTCAGCGTCCCAGTCTGATTAACGGTTAAAGTCAACAGGTCAGTTCCTGAAAAAGAAACCGCTCCTACCGGCAAGGTTCCTGTTCCCTGGAAAACAAGTTGGGCGGCAGGATCTACCACAATGTTGCCGGAGGCCTGCGTGAAATTTCCATTGATTGTCAGAGTCTGGCCATTCAAGTTCACATCACCCGCGGTCTGAGTGAGCCCTCCACCGATCGATAAATTTGACAACAGCTGAATACCTCCTGAAACAGAGACATTATTCACCTGGAAATTGATTGTACCTGATATCGTGCCGGCCGAACTGACGGTCTGCAGTCCAGCATTTCCTGCAAAAACAAGCAAACCGTTTCCAGCACCCGTCTCGTTAATGGTTCCCGCCGACTGGTCAAAGTTGCCCCGGATGGTAAAGGTGCCCGTGCCGCCGCCGGTGGAAGCAGTGATCAATCCTGCTGTCTGAATAAAATCGTTCATGGTGAACGTATAAGTACCCGACGACTTCAGCAGTGATCCCAATGCTGCAGACGAATTGTAAGCAAAGTTACCCGTTGTATTGACTACAACCGGTGATGCGGTAGTACAGAAGGCAATGCGCGAAGTGTTATCCACAGTAAAGTCACCGCCGATGGCAAGCGTGTAAGCCTGATTGGTCGCAAACCTGAGCTGCTGATCATTGGTCTCATCGATCAACAGGTCCCTCGTCACATTCCTCAGGTTGCCGGCAAGCGATATCGTGGCACTCTGGCCTGCACAACTC
This sequence comes from Cyclobacteriaceae bacterium, assembly GCA_016787645.1. Classification (GTDB taxonomy): domain Bacteria; phylum Bacteroidota; class Bacteroidia; order Cytophagales; family Cyclobacteriaceae; genus ELB16-189. The sequence continues at coordinate 197,152 of JAEUUF010000013.1, forward strand.
CAGGTGAAAAACTCGTAGGTGGCCGTGTTGTTAAGTGCGGGTGCCGTATTGGCGATGCCCGTTACCAAGCAGGTAGAGTTTGTTCCCCATGTAATGAGTGGTATTGCGCCACCATTCCGAGCGTGATTGTAGATACCATTCGAACTAACCGACAAACTTCCGGTGACGGTCACCGTGCCTCCCAGGTTGGTGAAATCATCGCCTGCTCCATCATTAATTGTGAGCGTTTGTCCGGCACTGATGGTAAGGGTTCCAGCTGAAAGCGTTACCTGGTCCGCAGAAACTGACGCGGCTACGGTGGTATTATTCTGAATCAAGATGGCGCCTGAAGCCGAAGTGGGCGTAACGTTCTGATAGATGCCAGCGGCTGCATTTTCGCACTTCTGCCAAGCCCCGCTGTTGAACACTTCCCAGGTTGTTGCAGCCCCCCAGTTTCCAGTTTGATCCGTCCTGTAATCACCTGCTGTTTGCGCCCGGAGCGGGGCGGACAAAACGAGCATTACCAACACAACCAGGGGGTACCGCATTTTTCTCATAATAGGAGCCAAAAATAAGGATAAATCAGAGCAAAAACTCATGTTTTATCCCCTTTTGAGGGCACTTGTAACCTAAAAGAATTTCCGATTTCAAGCGGCTGGTTATTAGGAGTTTAAGATCAAGTCAATCACCCTCGAAACTTGGGGTGGGTAACCGCTGGAAGACCCAGCTGGAAGGCAGAGTCCACGTGCAAAAAGTAATTCAGATGCCTGACCTCCTACGATGGTTGATTTTTTGAATGCAGGTTGGGTGTGCATAGGCTTCCACAACCTCCTACCTTCCATTCCTTCCTGCCCAAGACGCTCCAAGACTAGGGCTGGGTCCATGCCATCCGGGAGCAAACAGGCCGCCAGCCAAGGCTGAAAGTCAACATTTGGGCTATTTCGTTGGAAGTTAAGGCCAAGGGACTCCCCCAATTGATGGTAGGAATGATAGAGGTCTCTCCTTCGCTCCAGCGCGGAAACAGAATTCTCTAACTGCACCAGGCCGTAGGCCGCCGTCAGTGGACTCATCCTGTAGTTATATCCCACCACTTCATGAAGGTAGTATGGGACTTCCGAACGAGCATGGGAACTTAAGTACCGGGCATGGTTCACCCATTCATTACGGGAAGATACCAATGCTCCGCCACCAAATGCGGTGACCGATTTGTTGCTGTTAAAGGAAAAAACACCGAGATCACCCAGGGTACCCGTCCATCTTCCATTGTATTGTGAACCGAAAGATTCTGCCGCATCCTCGATAAGTGGAACGTTGAATTCTTTTGAAAGGGTTACCAACTCTTCCATTCTTGCTGGCATGCCGTAGTTATGAACTACTACAATGGCAGCTACGCGGTTGCCTTTCGACAATTCACCATTGATCGCTTCTTTGGTCAATGAAGGATCCATGTTCCACGTTTCAAGTTCGGAATCGACCAGCACCAAGCGAGCTCCGAGATACGTGGCCGGACTGATGGTGGCTACATAGGCAAACGTCGGCGCGATGACCACATCGCCTGATTTAACGCCAGCAACCTGCAGCGCCAGGTGCATGGCCGCTGTACCCGATTGAACCGCCAGTGCATGTGAAGCCCCTGTCTTCCTGCTGAGCTGATTCTCAAACTCTTTCACAATCTCCTCGTGATGACGCCCGGCAAAGGACTTCAGGATGCGCGCAAGGGCGTCAGCGTCGATTTCGTTGTAGGAAAGAGGGACGTTGATCAAAGTCGAAAGTTGAGTCTAAAGTATAAAGTCGAAGGTATGAAGTGAGTTCCAGAGGTTCCAAAGGTTCCTAGGGTTCCAGGGGTTCCTGCAGTTTCAGGGGTTTATAGGGTCCAAGAGGTTCAGGGGTTAGATTCGCGCCGGCGTTGGTAGTACATGCCGGCTATCAAGATAATCATTAGGAGGGGATTGACGATCATCCGGTGGAGCGGTTGAAAAACCGGGGATGATATTTCGGTCGGGCCTTCGGCCGACAGCTTGACGACGAGGTAGATCGGCAGCAACAGGAACAACTCACCCAGGAACACCCAAAGTGCGAGCCTTGTGAAACGCTTGTCATTGAAAATGGTTGACACCAACATAAGGCAGAGTAAATCATTGATTATCAGTCGGCTGGCTCGGTTCACGATGAAGGAGGCGGTGGCTGACGGCGGTGACTGTCCCATCCAGCTAGCGAGAATTCCAAGGATGTCGACGCGCTGGAACATGTATACCAGGAAGAGGCCAATTAAAGCCGCAGCGATCACTGCATGGCGCCTGGTAAACGTATCAGTTGGCATGGCGTGCGCTTGATGTACCATTCCATCGCGTCACCCAGAACCACCACAGGACAAAAACGATCACATAGATCACCGCGGTGAAAAAGTACTTATGGAAGTAGTAGAACAACCTCGCGTTTACGGAGGACAGCCAAAACAGCCAGAGTATACGACCTAGGTTAGCGACATGGATGACCAGGAATCCCGTGGGAACAAACCAGAGAATGCTCTGCCTTTGTCCGCCGAACGCCAGCACGAAGGACAGAAACACAATCATCACATTTAATCCATTGCACCCTTCAAATACGTTGAGAACTTTCCTGGTTCCTTCGAAAATGAAAACAGTTGGTCCCATAGGGTTTGCTTCGAAACTAACATCAGACCCAAACCCCCGCAGAATGGTCGTTACTTCCCTGCTCACTTCCGAGGTCATAGGATCCGGAAGGCTACCGAGCGACTCAATCCAAAGTCCATACAGGATGCTCAGCCCGAGGTAGCAACCCAGGAAGATTCCAAGGAAACGCAGTGCCGGTTTTACTTCAGCTACCGTCATGCGGTTGGGGGTACATGCTGTGCCGGAACTCCGATCAGCCGGCTACCTGCAGGAAAAGACTTAGTGACCACAGCGCCGGCACCCACGACAGTATCAGCCTCGATTGTTACACCCTGCAATACCCTCGCTCCTGCCCCGATAAAAGTCCTCTCACCAATGGTTACGTTGCCGGAGATGCTGCATTGTGGCATGATGGAAGAGAAATTTCCAAGCTTCACATCATGACCCAGGGTGGTTGCCAGATTGACTATGGCAAATTCTCCGATCACGATGCCCGTCGTGAGTATGACGCCCGCGGTTAGTATGCAACCTTTACCAAATACATTGTCGGGCGCTCCTCGCAACACGGATGGATGAATTACTACGGGAAAGTGGATTCGGTGATTTGTGATCGCCTTAACGCATTTACTACGGATCTGCGGGTTGGCGATAGCAATGACAAGTTCAAGAGGCTCTCCATATTGGTTGACTTCCTTCAGCCCTCCCAATACCGGAAGACCATCCACTAACACTCCAGGCTTCAATCCGTCATCAAAGAAACCGATGAGATTCCAGGATTCATCGTGCTGGGCGATTTCATGTATGAGCCAGGCGGTCTCCCTACCAAATCCGCCTGCACCGTAAATGGCAATGTCTTTCATTGGGGGTCAGGGGTCAGGGTCGAGGGGTCAGTACTGCCCTGGAACGGTTCCTCCTCGAGTGAAATATCCTTCTTGAAAGACAAAAGTAGCACAATGGTCTTAAAGATTATCCGAAGGTCCACCCGGAAGGACTGGTGGTCAACATACCAGTTGTCCAGCTCGAATTTCCTTTCCCAAGGGATACCATGACGGCCGTTGACCTGGGCCCAGCCGGTGATCCCGGGCTTGACCGTAAACCGCTTCCTCTGTTCGGCGGAAAAGAGAGGTTGATAGGTCACAGGCAACGGCCTGGGGCCCACCAGCGACATCTCTCCTTTCAGGATATTCCACAATTGAGGAAGTTCATCAAGGCTGAGATAGCGGAGAAAGGATCCCAGGGTGAACTTTCGCTTATCCAAGGGCAGATGCTCATTGGCTTTCAAGGTCCTGAACTTGTAAAGCGTAAATGCTTTCTCATTCCGACCCAACCGCTCCTGACGAAAGAACAAGGATCTCTCGCCGGTAAGGAGGTAGAGAAGTCCAACAAGGAGAAAGAGCCAGCTCAGCAACACCAGCAGAATCGCTGCCGCGAGGGTATCCGCCAAACCCTTTATAAAAAGATAGGTTGAATTCATCTCTGCGCCTCCGCGCCTCTGCGGTTTATCAATTGCTTCATCCTACTTAAAGATATGAACTATCGTCAGGGCAATGATTTTCACATCCGTCCAGAGCGACTGCTCCCGAATGTACTTGAGGTTCAACTCCAGTTTTTTCGGGAGAATCTCCTTCACATAGAAGTCAATGGGATCCTGCTTTCCTTCGAGCAGCTCGTTTTCATTCCGGAACTCCAGTGAGGCATAATCTGTGATCCCGGGCATAACCTGGATTACCTGGCGCTGTTCGCCCTGGTAAAGATCCACAAATCGCTTCAACTCTGGCCGTGGGCCCACCAGGCTCATCTCCCCTTTCAGCACGTTTATCAATTGGGGCAACTCATCCAATTTGAATCTTCGAAGGAAAAAACCAACGGAAGTAATGCGCGGATCACGTTGGCCGACCGTGATGGCTGTGGCACGATCCGCTCCGATATACATAGTGCGGAACTTGAACAACCGGAAGAGCTTCCCTCCCTTTCCCACTCTCTCCTGAAGGTAGAACACGGGCCCACGACCGTTCACTTTGATGGCCAGGGCAAAAAGCAAAAAAAATGGAGCCAGTATCACCAGCCCCACCGCGGAGACTACCAGGTCAAGAAGTCGCTTAGCCATTCCTCATCACCCCGTTGTATGCGTCAACGACGGTCTTCACAATGTATTCAATTTTTTCCTGATCCAGTTCCGGATAAACTGGTAAAGAGATTTCACGGGAATAAGCGTCATAGGCTACCAGGTAATCGCTCATGCGGTAGCCTCGCTCGCGAAAAATGGTCAGTAAAGGCAGTGGCTGGAAGTGCACATTAACGGAGACACCCGTCAATGCTATCCCATCAATAATGGCATCACGCTGGGCCTCCGAAATGTCTTTGATCCGCAAGGCATACACATGGCAGGAAGATGATTTTTCATCCGATTGGAATGGCGGGAGTTCAGCCCATGGCTGTTTGCCCAGCAACGCGTTGTACGTTTTGAAGACGCGCTCCCGTTCTGGCAAAATGAGGGACTTGTATTTGCGCAGTTGGGCCAGTCCGATTGCCGCGCAGATATCGGGCATGTTCATCTTGAAGCCCGGGTATACAATGTCGTACTTCCATCCGGCGCCTTGTGATTTCGCCAGGGCGTCTTTCGTCTGTCCGTTCAGCGACCAGAGTTTGAGTGTGCGATAGACCTCCTCGTGGTTGAAATCCCCCGCAGGAAGATTGATACACATCGCCCCGCCCTCCGCGGTGGTAATGTTCTTGACCGCGTGAAATGAAAACACGGTGAAATCGGCCCAGTTACCCATGGGTTTCCCCCGATAATTCGCTCCAATCGAATGAGCGGAGTCAGCGAGGATGAGGATTCGTCCAAGCTTGCGTTGCACATCAGTCACTGCGCTGAATTGCTTTCGAACTGCGGGTTCGTTCACAACTTCCAGGATCGCCGCATAGTCGCACGGCCAGCCGGCGATATCCACGGGGATGATGGCTTTGGTGTGAGGCGTGATTGCCTTCCTGACTTTCGACACGTCCATATTGAAATCCGGACCGCAATCAACCATTACCGGCTTTGCTCCCAGGTGCATAACGGCAAGCGCCGTGGCCGCGTAGGTGTAAGCCGGAATGATCACCTCATCGCCTCGTGTAACCCCATACCAATGAAGGAGCAGCATCAGGCCGGAGGTGGCTGAGTTGCAGCAGGCAATTTGGTTTACTCCCGTCTGCTCAGCGATCATTTGTTCCAACTCCTTCACCCGGGGACCGGAGGTGATCCAGCCGGAGTCAAGTGCATTGAGAACTTCCTTGCGGATGTCTTCGTCGATGAAGGGGGGGGAGAAAGGGATGCTCATGATTTTCATCAAATCAATCGCTTAATCATAGAAACTGAATGTCCTCTGTTGTCATAAATCTCCCACCCATTTCTGATATATGATTTAATGGCTTGGGCGTTATCTGCTTTTACCGATAATTTCATTGCACGCAGTCCACTATCAATGGTGTATCGCTCAAATTCATCCAATAGAATGGTTGCCAGACCTTTACCCTGAAACATAGGTTCAATAGCAATGACAACGAGACCAGCGTGCGGCTCAACAGCCCCAGGCTTGTAATACTTCTTGGGTTTTCCACTTCCTAAGGCGTTCGTTAACCGCGTTGCTATATTCTTGAAAGCGAGCCCATATTTAGCTCTCATCTCCTTGTGAAACACTAGCCATGGTTGTTTCAGAATAGACTTTACCCCCTCATTGAAACTGTATTGAATCATTTCACTGGCCGACCCACGCGGATGGATTCCGTCGTTCAACATTCCCCCGCAAAAACCTACCAGATTGCCCTGATCATCATCCAATTGAAAAATGAAATTATGCTTTGTCAGCATAAACCATTCCATCATTTTACAAACATAGACATGTCCCATAGCTGTCGACAAGCTTCCGGGGAAAGCCCGTTGGTAGCATGCTGCAATGGCCTTCAAATCACTCAGCGTTGAGACCCGGATCTTCATATCCGCACGATTTTACCCAACCCGGCCCAAAATCCCGAACCATAGGCAAGGTGTATGCAGAAAATAGACAGGGGGATATCTTTCTTCACTGACCACGATTTGTTGTTCACTATTGAAACATATAAAACAGATGAAAGATAGATTATCAATGGGATAAACGTAAACCACGGAATAGGCAGCAAAATCAGGCACGCCAAGTACAGAACAAATACTGCCGGAACTAAATGTCGAAGTTTGATTTCCGTGTGAATTTTATGCAGTACCAGTGGCTTATACAGTCCATACTGAAAATACTGGCTGAATAATCCTCGCAGGTCTTTGCGAGGGAAATAGAAGAGTTTGATTTCCGGAGACTGGTATATTTTTAGGCCTTTGCTCCGAGCCCGATAGTGAAACTCATCGTCCTGGTTTCTCCGCAATTGCTCATCAAACATCCCCGTAACCTGAAATATTTCTCGTTTCCAAGCGCCAAACGTCACTGAATCCGTGAGGCCTTCATAGGTTTCGTCATGCACCTTGCTTCCTCCTATTCCAAATGGATGGGAAACCGCAAAGGCAATCGCCTCTTGCTGTGCCGTTCTATACTGGGTCCGTGTGGGGCCTCCGACAATGTCTGCGCCCGATTTCCTGAACGTTGCCAGAATGGCTTCAAAATAGTCCGGAGAATAGAGGGAATGAGCGTCTAGCCGCACAATGTACTTCCCTTTACAAAGAGGGATGGCTAAATTTAGCGCAAATGGAACATACTTTTTGGGATTGTGCAGTAGCGTAATGGCCGAATGACCTTCCCTCATTTTGTCAATCAATTCCACCGTGCCATCGGTTGAACCACCATCGATGAGTATTAACTCTTTGTCGGGAGGAGCGGAGGAGTTAAAGAAATCAATCAGTCCGGGGATATACTCCCGCTCATTGAGCACAGGACAGATGACACTAATTTCCATAAAGTGACTTATCCAGTTTGGAAAGAACAATCTGCGGCTTCCCTGATGGCGTGGCTGGTATTGAACTCACTTCACAAAATTCAATTGGAAAATTCTCACCAAGGTGATGATCAATTTTCTCCTTCACCTGCACCAGAACGGAAGGAGTAAAATCAATTCCGGGAATAAATTCAATCCGCATGGCGCTTATATTTTCCTGCACTACCCTGAATTGTCTTATTTCTGGGATGTGCTCAAAGATGGCTGTAAAGAAGTGAACGATCATACTTTTCCCGGAAGGTGTCATCACAATATCGGTGTCGCGACCGATAATCTGTTTGAGCAATGGGAACTGGAGATCCCGTTTTGGCGGGTATTCACTCCTCGGTAGCCGGATACCCAGGTCTCCCAAATAGAAACGTATCAGCGGCATTTCAAATGCATCCAGACTCGTCACGACGATATGTCCTATTTCGCCATCCCGCACAGGTTCACCGGAAGCCGTCAGAAACTCGAGGTACACATGTGGCGACATAATATAATATGAGTCCAGGTCCTTTTGGGCTGCCATCATGAATCCCTCGGTGGTGCCATAGGTATCATAAACTTTCGCATGAAACACTTTCGCCAGTTCGGCCCTGTAATGAGGGAAAAGCTTATCACCCCAGCTGACCACTGAATCCAAATGGATATCCATCACCTGATTCTCGCAGGCCGTTTTGGCCACCACGTACAAGGATGAAGCGTACCCGCCCAATGTCCGATAACCCTTACCCCTTACCTTTTCCAGGTTGTTTCTTACCTCCCCGGGCGCCAAACCAAAAGCGGACCAATACTTCACTCGCAGAAAGAAGTCCTTCAGAGACTTCTTCCATCCGCGGTTGAGCGTCATGCCGGTTTGGACCATCTTCATGCCCAATCGGTAGCCTGCCCACTCCCAAAACAAGGTCTGAATGGCCATGACATTGGACTGTTCCCTTTTGCTCATATAAACAGCACCCTGAACACCGGATGAACCACTGCTCTTTTCGCAGATGAGCTCATGAATCTTTTCAGGATGCCAGAGAAAATCTTTTGGATTGGAATTGATTTCGCTCTTCGTAACAATCGGCAGTGCCTTCAGGACTTTTTCAATGTCACCTTCACCAGATTCTAACAAATTGTGGAATCCCCTGTAGCGGGCCACATTGTTTAAGGCATGCAAAATGACACGCCTGAGTTTCTGCCTTTGAAGTGCATTCAATTCTTCTTCCGTGAGGTGCTGAATAGCCCGCCACTCTCTAAGTGCCGCCACATAACGCGTGCCGAGCAACCAGTCACCAACAGGCAGAAGAACGCGCTCCAGAAAGAGACTATACACCATAGATAATTCCCTCTATCAGTGATTTCCACTTCGCCATCACTACTGCGCTGTCAAATCCCTCTGCTTTCTTCCTGGCATTGGCCGCCATCTCCCTGGCCTTTTCGGGGTGCTGAATCAATTCAATGATCCTCTTCACAAAGCCTGTTACATCACCTGGTTCCACTAAATAGCCGTCCACACCATCCTGGATCAAATATGGCATTCCACCCACATTGGTGCTTATTACAGGCAAGCCCAATGCCATGGCCTCAATAACGCTCACAGGCATATTGTCATAGTTGGTCGTATTTACAAAAAGATCATACCCGCTTGAAAGTCTGATCCACTCCTCTTTGCTTTGCTTCCCCGTGATTTGAATGCCAGATGACACACCAAGCTGTTTGGCAAGTTCCATGACTCTAGTCTTTGTGTCATCCTTATCAGGACCAACCATTGCCAGGTTTGCTAATGGATGGTAATCCATGAGTTCTTTCAATATTCGAACCGCAAGTAATGGATTGTACGTCTTATGGAAAGATCTCACCCAAAGCAACCTTGGAAAGAACTCGACTCTGTTGGTAAATGGATAGTTCTTCAAATCAATCATATTTGGAAGATAAATTGATTCGTATCCAGCGGCCTTCAGCCCAGACTGGAGAAACTTGCTGACTGAGATGATAGCTTTAGAGTTCTTAAATAACTGCCTACATAACACTGGATTCCGATCAAATCTCATCATCAAATTTCCTCCGCGCATAATGGGTACATACGGAATGTTTCTCAACCTGGCAGCCCAACCACAACACCATGCAAAATAGAAGGCCTTTGAGCTAAACGTGTCAATTATAACGAGGGCCCCTTGGAAGGTCAATACACTTAAAAGCATATGAAATAGTCTCAGAATCGGATTCCGCCTGTCGCTCACGAGAACGACTCTGTATCCAAGCTCACTTAAGTGCCTACCCAAGAACTCGACCCCAGTGGGTGTAAAACCGTGGATTGACAATTTATTGCCGACATACAAAATATCAGGGTACCTAGTCAAGTTAGCTCCTTTTCAATTCGATCTCTATATCTCTCATATGTAAACAGAGGACCCAATTCAATTGCGTTGATCGATATCCTCTTCAATTGATTTGAGGAAACCACATCCATCAAAACACGAGCAATGGTTTCAGGAAGTGTATCATTCAACAAGAATCCATTCTCACCATTTTGAATGTACTGGCCAATAGCTGAGACATTAGAAACAACCGGAATACAGCCAAAGGCAGCTGCTTCAGCTATCACTTTTGGGAATCCCTCATTATCCGTTGGCAACACAATCACATGAGATTGCAGATAAATCTCACGAACACCTTCCCTTGGCAACCTGCCCGTAAATATTACATTCCAAGGCAATCGGGTCGCAATTTGTTCCAACTTCTGCCGCTCGGGCCCATCACCAACAATTATAACCGAGGCAATGCGGCTGGAATGACTAAGAAGAAGCAATGCTTGAAGCAATCGTAAAGCGCCTTTAGCAGGTAACAACGCTCCAACAAATGAGATCACTAGCTTCGAATCAAATGCCTTGTTTGATCCACTCCTATTATACCGGCCGAGTTCACCAATACTAAAACAAGGATTCTCAAATCCATGAATGTGCAAAGGCTGAGTCGGCCAGCACCCATTGATCGTAACGAAGGATGTGCTCAATCTTTGGAGCAGAAATCGTTGGATGGAATATGAAAGTGGTGGAGATTTTTCAACCCAATTTCCTGCATACTTGTGCCAGTAACTTTTTTGTCGGTAGAAAAATGACAACAATAGCGCAATCAATGCTGGTAAGGATGGTGCGCGAGTATGGACAATATGGGCAAATTCAATTTGCCTTATTATCTCAGCCACTAAGGATGGAAGTTCTTTGAGAATTCGCAATTTTTGAAAAAATTTTCTCCCTCCCAAAACCGCTGGGAAAGTGATAAATCTGATCATGCCTGTTCTGTCGCACCTTGCATCCTCGGGTATATTTGTGTCAAATTTAAATCCCAGCCAAATCACTTCAGAGAATAGACTGGCAACTTCCTCAATCTCCCGAAGGGTTGGCTCAAAAACATAGACGCGCTCGCCTTTCCTGTACATTGGAGTGGCTGAAATAATGACTAGTCGTCCCTTGGTCATTGCAGAGTCTCTTTGGTCAAAAGCCAAACCAAATCAGAACCGAACCTCGACAAAATTCTATTCTTCAGTGTCAGCCTAGTGCATTTATACAAAAGATAATTCGGTAGTCTACCCATTCCCGGCAGCACTATTGAATATCTAAATTCCTTCTCAATCATAAGACCAACTTCTGTCACAGACGATTTCATTTCCTTATATGAAATCCTGTTCAATTCGTACCTTCTTTTGCTCCTTGAGGAGACCAGAAATGTCAATCTTGTAACAATGTTTTCGGAATCAGAAAATTGGAGGATAATATGACCACCAGGTGCCAGAAGATCTGACATCATTTTAATTACAACTGGAATGCTTGGCACATGAGCTAAAATACCGACTCCAATAATCAAATCATACTTCCGAGTCGTTGTGAACTCCTCGAATGGCATGTGATAAAAATTAGCTTTGTCATCGTGGTTACCAATTCGACTTTTAATCAAATTGAGCATGTTTATGGACACATCCACAAAATCCACCACGTTGCTCTCTAAGAATGGAACCGACAGGCTTCCATCGCCACTTCCTACATCCAATATTCTTTTACCGCTCAGGCTACCGCAGAGCTCCTGAACGAGTTCTGATCTGATTTTCACACCATAACTCTTATGAAGATAATTATCCGTCATATCAAAAAAACTCGAAACGGACTGATGCACTACATTACTCATTTTGCAATTTCAGTCTTTCAGTCATTCAATAAGGCTTGCATAAATCTCAACAAGATTCTTCCAACTATGGCGGGATGCCCAAACTAGACTATTTTCGCTAAATTCTGAGTAACGCTTTAGAATTTCAGCGATGGCGTACTTCAATTCAATGGAACTATGGGGATCAATCAAAATTCCAGAAAAATCATTTTCTATAGCTTGTTCAATACCACATCCCAATGAACCAATTGCTGGTACGCCAAAATTATTTCCTTCAAGGATAGAAATACCAAATCCCTCAACATCACCATTTGGTTGATTTTCACTAAGCATAATAACAATGTCAGCGTCCTGATACAGGCGTTCCAACACAAGATTCGATACAACGCCCCTTACATGAACATGCGCAGTTAAACCCAAAGATTCAACCAGTGGAAAAATGGTCTCAGGCTCCCGAATGGTGCCGGCAATGGTGTATTGAACATACGGATACTGTTTAATTATCTCAGGCAAAAGTTTTAGCACGTTGTGCTGACCCTTTCTTTTCGACACAGTGCCGACGGTCAATAACTTAAGTGAACCTGATGGGATGTACTTAGCTTCACACTTCCTGCGCTCATCAATTGCAATACCATTGGGAATGACAACTACATCTTTCCCGGCAAGGAATGGCATGCTAACAGATTTTGAAAACGCCGAGACAGCAACCACATGTGTAAACCTCCTTAGCATGAAACCCAGCAACACCCTCTGTACCTTGGATCCCATCAGCAGTTCATGACCATGAAGGACCCCAATCAACCGCTTTCCCAACAGCAGACCCACTGATGTTGCCATCAGGGACTTTCTGCCTGAGGCCATTATGACTCTTGGACCACGAACAATTCGTATGAATGTGCGCATCAGGAACTTGGCACGGCCCCATCTTGAATTTCTCGGTACATACTCAACCCGAAATAACATTGGTTTGTGATCCGGATATTCCTCCCTGTCCTCAGTAAGCACCTCAACTGCATAACCGGCCTCATTCAGGTACTTTGCCAAATGAAATGCATGTGTACCAATCCCGCCGGGACCCGGCGGAAATTCAGATGTGACCAGGAGAATGGATTTTTGCATGAGATACTTCGCGAGTCTTTTTAGTTGAGGTGTGAACCTGGCCGATCATCCCTATTCAGGATTTCAGTTTGGTCAGCGGACTGTGCTTCCAAAACTTCAATTTTCGCACCCGCATTCAATTTCTCTGACGCCAGTCTCCAGGACAGTGCCACCTGAATCAAGGCAATGGGAGAAAGCAGCAGTGCCAGCGGAAAGCTGAGAACCTTCAATACCTTGCTTTTCTTTAGCCAATAAGGCATCATGGAAAAGGGTACCCGCTTCAGCAGTTCGTATACGGCCATTTCATTTCCGAAATATTTCCGGTAGTAGTAAAGCACACTGGGTACCGGCTTTGGTGCAAACCACTTCGTGGGCCGGTAGGCATCCCAGCTACCCATTTGACGAAGGCCTCCTTCATTGACCTTGAGATGGATGCGCATGGCCAATGGGTTAGACACATTTTCAAATCCAAAGCTGTAGGCACGGAAACCAAATTCCGCATCGCCCATGCGTTGTTTTTCAAATTGCCTGTCAAACAATCCAATTTTTTCAAATACGCTCCTGCGGATCATCACATTTCCGGTATCCAGTTGATCAGACCATCTGAAGAAGGAATAATTATAAGGAACGGCATCCCCAACCTTTGACAATGAAATTCCCGATGAAATGTCGACTTTGAAGAAATCAAGGCACTTCAGGTGCTGCCGGATCCAGTCAGGAGCTACCCGCGAATCGTCATCAAACAGCAAGAGGTACCGCGCCGATGACCGGGTAACTGCATCATTTCTTGCCTTCCAAAGCGCTTTCTCCAGTTGGTGAATCACCGTGACTTTCATTTTCCATCCCTCATAAAACGCAGGTAGAAAATTCTCCGTTTGATCCACAACGACTACTTCAAAATTCCCATAGTCCTGGGCCTGGAGGTCCAGAAGCGCGTCCTTCAAATAGACATAACGGTTAAGGGTTGGGATGATGACGGTCACCAGGGGACTTTCTGCCAGCAATGGCGACTCAAACCTGGTCAGCTCCTCGGTCAGCTTAAACTCGCGCTGCGGGATAAATCTGGGGACCTTCCTCGACTTCCAGAAAGCTGAAATCTCAAGGAAGGGGTTATGCAAAGTAAACAGTCGAATCACCAGGATGTACACTGACCACAATCCATGTACATACTTTCTCGCAAAGCGATAATTGTCCTTGCGGTCGGTTACCATTTTCAAATCATCGGGACCAAGAAAACGAGAACAGTGCACTGGCAATTCCCCGTTAATGGCCTGGTAAGCAGCATCTTTCACGGCGGCCCCTTCAGAATGGTAACCCGAATCCAATTTGACTTGGTCGTATGCTTCCGGACGTGACCGGACATCAACCCAATAGCGGCTACTTCCTTGCCCCGGCCAATTGTAGTACCACGTCGGGTAGATATATTTCTGAAATTCAAAAAGCATACGTCTCAGGCAAATAATTGAATTAAATTTGAATAAAAAATCGTTCTGCCTCGAGTCTATGACCCTCTATGAATTCTTCCGCTGGATATCTTATCCCATCATGCCTGCGATCTATATCCAAGTTAGAAATGAAATCAAAAGATCTATGTCTGCAGGTCAATCGATCCTGGACGTCGGTGGCCGCAAATCCCCTTACACCATCGGCATTCCGGTTTCGGTTACCATCATGGAAAAGCCGAAGGAAGATGACATTCAGATGAAACTGAACCTGGGGCTGTCCGATTCGACGATTGTGTCTGTTCAAAAAAAGCGGTCCAATATCAAGGAAATCATTTTGGCCGACGTTATCCATTCCAGCCTCGCCGGTGAATTGTATGATGGGGCACTCGCCATTGAAGTCATTGAACATGTGGAAGAAGATGAATTATTCGTCAAGAAGATTGCAGGGCTTGTAAAGCCCGGCGGATGGGTTTTGTTCACCACGCCGAATGGAGACTACATCAAAAATGAGCCTCCGAGTTTCAATCCGGATCACAAGCGTCATTATACAAAGTTGCAGCTTAAACAATTGCTGGACAGGCACTTTTCTTCCGTGAGGGTAGACTATGCTGTAAAAACAGGAAGGTTCAGAAGAATGGGAATTAAATCCATCACCCTTTCAAAGCCCTTGCGGGCAATAATGAGCAGTATTTCAAATATCATCAATCGCTGGGAGTCACATGGTGTTTCGAACCAGGCCACCGGTACGGCGCACCTCATTGCTTTGGCCAGGAAATAGAATCCATTCTGCGTGCAAACCGATTACTCCAAACTAACATTACTTTCACTTAGCGTCTTTCACGCCCTATTGAGTATCGCCCTGGTCTCTTTCGAGCCGTTCGCCACGCTTTTGGGCATTCTCCCCACACCAATCATCCTTTTGCTGGTTATCCTTAACCGAAACCAGAACAACGAGGCCGCACTGGGAAGCGCTTATATCATCGGGCTGGAGGTTATCTGGCGAATTACCGGGGGCTTTGTTACTTATGAATTTGCCAAATACAGTGTGGCCCTGATCCTGCTTACCGGGAAACTGGTCGATAGACGAATTATTTACGTCGAAAAACGAATCCTTATTTACGTACTCTCCTTTTTTCCGGCATTCTACGTCGGGCTGACTTTGCTGCCTCCATCCGAACAATTCCGTCAGTTGTCCTCGATCATTTCCGGGCCCATTTGCCTTGTGATGGCCGTAATTTACTTCAGTCATCGCAGGATTTCTTATGCAACATTGATCAAGATTCTCCAGGTTATTGGGTTTGCTATCATCACCCTTACACTTTTGCTATTCCTAAAAACTCCAAATCTGGAATCCATCGAGTTCCGCTCGCAATCCAACTTTCAGACCTCCGGGGGATTTGGACCAAACCAGGTTTCTTCGATTCTGGGATTTGGCATGGTCATAATGGTAATACTCCTTTGGCAAAAGAGACGATTAACAGGTTTCCTTTATACAGACATCGCCCTCCTTATACTAATTGCATACAGAAACTTGCTCACGTTTTCGAGAGGTGGGATGATTGGAGCGATAGCAGGCATCATCTTGTTCATTGTCTTCATTACTATTACCCGAAAGATCTCAAAAGCCGGCCTTGTCAGATTGGCCACCTTTATCATTATTGGAACCATTTCATTTAACTTCATCTGGGATCGTCTCACCAATATTACAGAGGGCCAAATTGTTTATCGCTTCACGGGCCGCGACACCTTAGGAAGAGTCTCTCAAAATATTACGTCAGGCCGAATCTTTGTAGCTAGTGATGAGCTTGTCACTTTTAAGGACAATATACTATCTGGTGTCGGACTGAGTTATTCAAAGTTTCTCAGAGTTGAACGCCAATCAATTTTGACAAACACGCACAATGAAATCACACGGACCATGGCAGAACAAGGATTGATTGGAATAATAGGTTTTTTATCAATCTTTTGGATTGCCTCCAAAAACTATAGGCACCGAAGTCCCTTCAACAAAGCCATTTTCTGGTGCCTTATTGGACTATTCCTAGTTACGATCTCCCATAGTGCCATGCGTTTATCTATGCCCAGCTTCATTTTTGGTCTGGCTTTGGTCCATGCTGCCCCTTCCGCGAAATCCTTGACAAGAGGTGAACAATTCGCGCATTCTACGAGATTATGGCCAAATAATTTGTAGTCAGATAGATTTCCCATTTTGGTTGATACTTGATTTCTCTAAAACCCGACTGAGTCACCCTTCCAATTTTGTATTGCGGTAGCATTAGATAAAAATCCCTTAGGAATACCCTTTTACGAATATTTGACATTCCTCCAAATTCAAATTGTATATACCGAATGGCCTTTTTAGTCAACATACTGTTGGAGCCCTTTAACACGTCTAATTCAAAACCTTCCACATCAATTTTTAACAAATCAATAGAATGAATTCCACGGTCCCGGCAGTATCCATCCAGCGTCATTATGCTCACTCGCTCGGTCAATACCTCGCCATCTGCAGGAACCAATGTTGACTTCACACTTCCCTTTAGGTCTGAATATAAAGTCAGAAACCCACTATCCGCCCCAAAAGCCAAATTATTCAAAACTACATCAGTATCACTCAACTTATTCAGCTGCTCAAAAGCACTTGATGAAGGTTCGAAACAATGAATTTTTGCCTTTGGGAAAACACTTCTTACCAACCGGGCATACTGTCCTACATTTGCCCCCACGTCAAACACAACCATCTCCTGGGTCTTTTGCTCCGATCTAATCCTTAGCAAAATATCTCTCTCTCCAGAATACCACACACTGTTTGCTCCTCCATAATTCATAAGTCGTAGGACCACATAATGAATTCGCTCCAAAACGCCCTGAAGTATCGAAGTTCCAAAAAATGAAATGACCAAGTGCTTAATTTTCTTGTTCATGCATTCCGAAAGAATATTTCTCAATAAACGTTTTAAAAAAACCTGCAAAAGAAAGATGTTCCAACCATAACTTTCTCGCTTTCTGCTGCTGCTCAACGAAATCATCCGGGTGGATCTCATTGTGGAAATCGAGTAAAATCTGTGGTAGACATCTTAGATCCTTGATTGGCACATAGACCATTATCTCCTTCCATGGAATTATATCATCCCAAGGCAATATACTGTCCGTATCAATAAAAACAGGGATTCTCCCCATGGCGAGCGTTTCATACAATCGAACAGAAAAATTGCCCCCTCCTCTCACACAAAGTGTGTAGTCCGTGCCTTGGATATTATCAAAGAACTCCAGGGTTGTCTGTTCTGCTTCCTTGCGGTCGCGCGCGCCTGCCCGGTATTTGTATCTTCTGATAAATCGGGTTTCAACTCCCGGCTCCCCCTCCAGCAAGTCCAGCGCCTTGTTGCGTAACCAGGCGGCAGACAAAATGGCCTGAGGTTCATCTACTCTTAGTTTTGTATAGAAGGCCGTATTCCTACCTGCAATCCGGGCGATGTCCACGGCATACTTCATCCATGTACCTCCTGCCTGACCGCAAAACCCTACCGTCGGTTTCTCAATCTTTTTTCGTGGGAAAATGGACGTCCGGCTATAAATACGCTCCAGGGGGTCCATGAAAAAAGGAGGCATCGCCCACTGACCGGGCAGCCTCCGCGACTGATATCCGCTGGCCCGGAAGATTTCTCCTTCACGGTAAAGCACTGGCACGCCAAAATCACTGTTCACCCACGAAACAAGTCTGCATGAGGAGGCCTTCCGGATGAAGTCCATTGCCAGTGCCACTTTTCCATTCTTGAGGTAGAAGTTCCAGCTCATGGGCAGCACGGCGAGCGCGGCCCTCCTGGGATCGTCTGTAAAAATCACTGACTTTGTCCAGGCTCCATAGCTTTTTGACCGCTCTTCAGGCGAAAGGTCATTGAAGAAAGCTTTTAAGAAATCGAAGAGCTCATTCCTGTATTGGACCGAGTAATGAGAAGAATCTGTGTAAACGAGCACTGTCGCTACGCCGTTTTAACAACTACCATCCGCATTCGTTGCCGAATCTGTCCTTAATCCTGTTCCGGAAATCACCTGACAAAAAAATCAAATTGGTCAGGATGGATTGCCTCAGTTTGGATTCATGAAATCCATAGAAATTGAAAGCGAAATAGTTTCTCTGGTGAAGGTACGCAGCTATCTCAAAAAACAACGGCTGCCGTTCATAAGACTCAATCAGGTTGACTTCCAGCAAGATCGCCCTGACGTGTTGCTTTGCCAGCAACGCTTCGGCACCCTTCAACGCTTCGAGCTCATACCCTTCAATATCCAGCTTAAGAATGTCTATCCGGTCCAGGTTGTTTTCTGCCGCGAGCGAATCCAAGGATATCGTTCTGATGGTCCTTGTCTCCAGCTTTGTCTTCGCCAGGTGTGAAGCATGATAGGCATTCGGATGGAGGAACGAGGAGGTACCGGTATTGGCATTCACATTGAACTCCATTGTTCCTGGCGCAGCCGAAATGCCGACATTGAGGGGAAGCACGGCTGTATCCGCCTTGTAGGCTTCCTTTAGCTTCTGAAACACCTTGTCGCTTGGTTCTATAGAAATAATTTTTGCTTTCGGAAAGCTCTTCCGGAACTGGTGGGTCACAAATCCAATGTTGGCGCCTCCATCAACAATTACTTCCGGCTCAATTTGGGCGGCATCAAAAACAAATCGCAGGTCTTCAAATTCATCCTTAAACACTTTCCTACTGTAGTACTGCAATTTACCAGTAACCTTGCGCCACAATTTCCTTCGAAAAACAAATCTGCTGAAGAAGCTCTTATAATACATGCATGGCTTGGTTAAATGGTCGGCTGCCCTACAATCCGGCCAGGTTAAATGACTTAAGAAAGGAACCATCGTTGCTTTCCGATGGCAGCAATAACACATGACACCTGCCGCGGTCTTTCAATACATCCATGCTTGTAATGCGCTCACCCGTTCTCAAGTAAAACATATGATAATCATACTGCCCGATATACTGAAGGATGTCGCCGGCATTTTCAAACATTTTCCTGGATCCCAGTTCGTGAAGTTCAACAAACAACACCGGGCGAATATTCTTCAGGATCCTTGCCATTCCCCTGATCGCAATCCCCTCTGCACCTTCGATGTCCATCTTAATGAAGTCAGGTTTCAATTGAAACTGGTCAACATAGTCATCCAGTGAGAATGTTGATTTGTACATCGCATTGGTATGACCCAAACGCCCTTGTGTAATGGAGGAACCACCCGAACTCCCATCCCAATAAAAGGGTATCACATAGCCTGACCGGTCGGCTATCAAGGAATTGATGACCGTTACCCTTCCTTGAAAGTTGTTTAGTGCAAGATTGAACTTAATGACATTCACAGCATCCTCCGACGCCTCGAATGCATGAATTTGCGTCGCAGCGTTTTGGTCCGCCACCAGCAACGAAATAATTCCCTGGTTGGCACCTACGTCAAAAACACACTTTTTTTCCCGAGCCAGCTGAAGGAGGATGGAATAGTCCCGCTCTGCCTTCATGTTCCTGAGATTGTAGTGTACCCTTAACCGATGACCCAGCAAGGACAGATGAAATGAATTTCTGAAACCAAACAGGGTGATCAGGTATTTCTTGACGGTTGAGAGCGTACTCCTCATGCGGTGGCAATTATGATATGCATACTGACATTCTGGTAAAGATATTCATTTCAGGATTCCATATCGAAGAAGGTTGCGAACTCGGCAATGTGCTTGCTCACGGAGAACGGTGCGAGGCACTCCACCACTTCGGTCGGATCATTTCCGTAGTCCTTTTTTTCAGAAATCAAGACCAGCTTTTCTTTCAGGGCCATGACATCACCGACCGGCACTTCAGTCATGACTTTCGCCAATTCAGATCGGGTGTACCGTTTCAAATTTGAGTCAAAACAAACCACCCGTAGATTGCAGGCTAGCGCCTCCAGCATGGTATTGCTGACTCCGCTCACGAGATGAGTATGCACATAGACGTTACTTGAGAAGTAGTGAGAGAGTATTTCCGCATGGGCCATCCGCCCCCGGAATATCACCTGGTCATGGAGCCCCAAATAATGGCTGAGGTGACGAAGGCCGGACAGCCCCTCCCCGTCACCAATGATGGTCAACGTGAAGTCAACCCCTTCTCTTTTCAAATAGAAACAGGATAACAGCAGTAATTCTAGTCCTTTGATGAAATGAAGTCTCCCCACCGTTATCAATCTGAGCCTGTCAGTCGGCGCATTATGATTGAATTTGAATTTCGAGGTGTCCAGGCCCTGGTAAATGACTTTCTCGTGGCTGAACGATACTCCATATCCGTGAGCTATTTCCTGCAATTCCTCAGACAAGAAGTGAACACCCGTCAAATACTTCGCGGCCTGCCTGTAATGTTCAAGGACCACCGGCTGTTGCCGGGGAACCACGGTAATGTCAGTTCCGCGAACGCTGGTGTAAAGTTTCTTATTGGTTTTGTGCATCACAGCCGCAAAATCGCGCGTCATCCCAATAAAAGGAAAATAGACTCTCGGAGCCCTGCAGTTTCTAATGAGGTACAAACGATAGGCTTGCCTGACATTCCAGGCCTTCAGCAAAAAAAGTAAATAGGGTAAACGAACAATGAACCCGATGGAGGTATACGCAGGAGACCGCCGTATCATCAATTTTTCCGTTGAAAGAACATCTGTCTCCGAGAAGCTGATGACTTCAATTGCCGCGTTTTTTGAAAGTCCTGAAAAAAGCTGTTCCAGGAAAACCTCCGAGAACTGGCCATAGCGGTTAACAAAACAACTTAGTTCAACCTTCATCTTATCACTGGGCTATTAACGGCATTGACCTCGTGATTGTCCGGAGTCTTCAAATAACGAAACATGGCAGCCAGGGTCACCAGCATGGACACCGGATGGGAATAGTGCCTTGAATCCACGGCAATGAATTTATGGAAAAACCCATCGATCACCGGTTTTCCTATGAACGATTGCAACTGGGGGCAATCCAGGAACTGCTCCAGTTTCTTCTCGTTCCCGTTTCCCAGGAATTGCAATTGCCAATTCATGGCAATCTTTTCAACCCGGCCACTGGCGCGGTCAAATTCCGAAACCATCTTGTTGACCACCCTCCTCGGCCAATCGGTAAGCGAGTGATACCGGTGATGATTGTAGAGACTATACGGTGCAAATCGTTGCCACGGGACCCGTGCCAGGGCAGGCGTCTTCCGCTTAATGTATTCAATTTGAATTCTCCTGTCCGCGAGGTACTCCTCAGGTACGGTACAAATAAATTTGCAAAGCTCTTCATGAAAATAGGGCAGTGCCATGGGTTTGACGGAAGAAAACAACTGCAGGTTTACCGCTGTCCACCGGGGGGCCCATTGGCTGGATTTAAATGCCCTTAGTTTGGCCGATGGATGACCTATTGAAATGTCTTTCAAAAGAACGCTGATCCGCGAGGTCAAATATTCTTCAAAATTTCCGTGCAAGCCCCATGACTGCCACAGCGACTTCGCCAATTCAAGACCTCCCTTTTTGACAATCTTTGACTTCAGCAATAGTACCAATTGCTCATCGGTGATCTCGCCTTGCTGATGCAACCCGTCAAAAAGCACATCACCCCAATGACCCAATAGAAAAATATCGCCAAGAGCGGCCGCTTCATCGATTACGGCCAAAGGCCGGGCGTGGGTAAACTCGCAATAGCATTGGTTGATGGCAGCCATCCGTTCCATTTTGCCCCATAAATAGGATGGCGGAATGACAAACTTCTTGAAGTCAAAACTCCCCGCCTCAGCGACTTGCTTTGCAAATTCAGTTTCCTGAACAACCCCGTTCTCAAACTCATAGGAATAGCAATGAACGTCTGATCGCCCCAGGAGCGCGGAGGCCAGTGTCCGGCTGTCCAGCCCGCCCGAAAGCGGCAAAATCACTTTTCTGGAACCAACCTGGATATTGATCAATCTTTCAAGAATGTCCGCGAATTCGTCGACTGACTGGTTGAACGAAATGTCCCTGGGCTGATAATGCCACGAGAACCAGGGAGTTGAACTCAATACTGTTCGATCGCTGGAAAGTTCATAGGCATGTCCCGGAAGGCAAACTTTCTGCTCCTTGTAAAAAGTATCCTCACCGAGGAAAAAGCCAATGGCTGCCCACACGCAAATATTCTCATAATCCCAGTTAAGGTTGTGGCCGCTTTTGCTTCGGTAGAATTCTTGGCGAAGGGGTATGATATCGGTCTTCAGTATCACTTCTACCCGTTAAGTACCTCTTCAATTTGTTGCAGCGGCTTCAGGATAAACAGCTCTTTCACCCAACGCTGGGCTTCGCTACCCATTTTTTCCAACTCCTGCTTATGGGTTGAATAGTAGATCAACTTTTCCGAAATCTCCTGGGGGTCCTTTGAGTTAATCAAAGGATAAAGCCAGGGATAAGCATCCTTGTAGAGCTCATCATCCCGGAAGTGAATGACAGGTTTACCCAATACCATGTTTTCGATAATGGTCCCGAAAGTGAGGTAACTACGACCAAATTCCCCGCTCCCAATATCAATCTGCGAAATCAAATACATCACATCCTTGCGATACATTTGAGGGAGCCATGTAACGTTCTCTTCAATCTGGAGTTCCTTTATGAGTTCCTTGGAAAACTGAACATCAGGGCCGAATTCAAGCATGATCAGATGAGCTTTCACTCCTCCTTTGCTTTTCTTTATAAATTCACCAAATCCACGAATCAAAACATCATTTTCCTTTGGCGCGAACTTACTCTCACGATTGACCCAAATTTGTCGGCCATGGTAAAGGACAAGCAGGTCATTGCTCCTGCGCAACTCATCTACCGCATCCCTCCAATGAACGGAAGGACTTGTGTTTACTGCGAAAACTTTCTCATACTCAGGATAGTAAATGAATGGCATCGGAACATGGCGAAACTCTCCTTCTAACCCAATTTTATGGAGCATTCCTTCAAATTCAGGGTTGGAAACATCCAGAAAAACATTCTTAGCTGTTTTAATCGCCTGGTGCAAGTACTTTGATGAAGTTCCGTTGTTCAAATCGCTGAAACTAAATCCAGAATTCTTTCTAGTGAACAACCTGATTTTTTCCCAAACCGAAAATTGGTGCGGTAAAAAAACATATTTACTTATGTCCGTTCCATATGGAAAATAGATATCAATCGGGATTGAGCAGAAGTTAATAACAGAGGCTTCATCACCTTGAGCAATAATTTTATCAAAAGAAGAAAACAATTCTCTTATCCCCTTAACATCAATATTGGCCGGTCTGAATCCTCTATCCAACCAATCAATCTCATGACAATAGTCCAAATAAGCTAAATCAAAAGTATCAGCCTTCACATGAAAGTAATGAGGAAAGGGCCGATAAAACAGGTGTGCATCATACCCCCTTGACCTCAGCCACTTCATTATGGCTGAAAAACTGTTGTTCAAATTCCCAACCAAAGCTACTCTCTTCACACTTACCCTCTTATAACTTGATACGGTAAACAGCATTAAAAATCAACGCATATTTTTTGTCCAGAGACGAGAGTTTAATGCTAAGTCTCTTTAAGAAAGGAACATACAGGATTCGGGAAATACCATAAAGCACAAGCAAATAGGATACTGAAAAGACACCGAGCTGCCACAGCGGTTGCAGAGTTCCGAAACCAAAGACGAGAATCAATGCGATGCATGCAACAATTGTCAAAACATTTTGAATAAGAACCTCCTTCAGGCAATCAAACCACTCCTTTATTGAACTGCCCATGCTTTTAAGAATAGTGTAGATTTCTACAGGTAAGAACGCAAATTTTAGCATGACTATTCCAATTGACAAACCTATAATACCAAATTGACTACCTCCATAAGAAACCAACAGGTGAAGCGGTGTGTAAGCCAGAACAATATAGAATGCAACGTGTGGCTTGCCTATTGTATTCAATACTGCACCTGAAGAACTGGCCAGTGTTCGAACGATGGCAAACAAGGACAAGATTTGAAAAGGTAATATTGCAGCCCCCCACTTTGCCCCGTACATCAATTCAATAATTGGACCTGCGGCTATGGCAAGAATGACCTGAATGGGAACCGAGACAAAAGCCAACACCTGAAGAAAGCTGTAATACTTGGCTCGCAATAGAACAAAATTGCTCGCAAATTTGGGCAACGTGGCACTGAGAATATTATTCGTAACACCCAGTACGGTATTAGGATATAGCTGGGCCATCTGAAAGGCCATATTGTAAATTCCTAGCTGCTCAAGGCCAAGCACACCGGCTAGGATTACCTTGTCGCCCTCAGAAGCAACCCTTGCCAACAACATCGTTCCCACCATATTCTTTGAAAACGAGAAAATCTCACCCCATCGGCCAATATAGAGATGCCAACCTGGATTAAAATTAGCATACTTGAAAAATAGAAGGCATTGAACAAAAGAAAAAAGCAAGGTTGGAATGACCAGACTGTACACTCCAAAGCCGGCATATGCACAAATTATCTTCCCTACAGGGATAAATATCAGGAACGGATTTTGAATCTGGACAAGGGTCCTGAATTCAAGTCTCCTTGAAAGCATCGTCTTGGGTACACTTTGAACTTGCGAGGCAAAAAAGTATCCACCAACAAACCAACCCAGGTCCACAATTCTGGCGTCATGCTGGTAGCCAGCCCAATACGGCAGGCATACCAGGAATCCAACTAGAATAATGACTGAAAGTAAGAAGTTGAGCCAGAAGGAGGCCTTGAATATTTCATCCTCATTCTCCTTTTGATAGGCCAATAAAAAATCGGAAATACCAGCAGTTCCAATGACTCCAATTAAAGCAATCAGCACCTCGGTAATGGCAACCAGTCCAAAATCATAAGGATTCAGTATCCTCGCGAGAACTATCATGGACGCCATGCCCAAGATACGCGAGAGTATATTCCTTGATAAATAGCTTAGAAATCCCTTGGAAGCCTTTCCTGTTACGCTATTCAAAGTATATCAGCATATCGGTTGCACCCTGTACCTGCTTCGGTCAGGTATTTGAATTCAAAATTTCATGATAGAACTTCTCATGCTCCTGAACTTCCCTCTCAATCGTAAAGGAGTTCAATACATGTTCTCTCAGGAGGCGACCAACATTCAGTCTTGAGTGTCTATCCATAGACAAAAGCCCCGTCAATTTATCTGCCAATTCACTACTATTTCCTGATCCAAAGAGGTACTGATCAAAATTCTTTAATTGCTCCCTTATACCAACAACATCCGATGCGAGGACTGGAACGCCAGAAGACATTGCCTCAAGGAGCGAAACACCAAACGCTTCTTGTCGTCCCACATTAAGTGTCGGGAGGACAAAAATGTCAGCCAGAGATAAGAAAGGCCGCACATCCTTCTGTTTACCTACAAAATGTACCCTGCCCGACCATTGCTGATCCCTTACAAATTCTTTCAGCTGATTGCCATAATCATTCATGTTAT
Organism: Cyclobacteriaceae bacterium; assembly: GCA_016787645.1. Lineage (GTDB taxonomy): Bacteria > Bacteroidota > Bacteroidia > Cytophagales > Cyclobacteriaceae > ELB16-189. The sequence goes on from JAEUUF010000013.1 coordinate 222,842, forward strand.
CCCCAACAACAATCAAATGAAGTTTCGGTCTTTTATGCTGAAGCAAGCCAAATGCTGTCAATAAAACTTCAATTCCTTTGACCGGAACGAGGTTGGCAACCGTAACGACTACTTCCGATTCAACCGGAATGTCAAGGTCCATCATCAATTGGCGGTCCCTATCCCGAAATGAAAATTCGTTGACATTTACACCTCTGTATATTACCCGCACATTCCTGTAGCCTTCAAAATAAAGTTTTGGCATCTGGGAATTTATAGTAATAATCCCATTGGCCAGCCTAGACCGAAGCCACCATGCATTCTTTGAGGAACCTCCCCAACTCATATTCTTTTTGGTGTAAACCCATTTGCATCCCGCCAGAATAGCAGCCAACGGTTCACTGTAGTCTGGCGCGTAATGGAAAGAATGAATAATATCAGGTCGCATTTTTCTGAGCTGCCTCGAAATATGCCAAATCTTTGCAAGTCCCCTCAATCGATTGGTCATACTTGCAGTTGAGTCTGTTATATAAACCGGAATACCGCTTTCCTTGACTACTCTGAAGAAATCTCCCCGGTCATGTTGACAGCATATCATGGGTTCAAATAGGATCTGGTCAAGACGAGTTGCAATATTTAGCAAGGCTTTGCCACTGCCTGCCGTATCAAAATTGGGAATTGTAAACAACACCCTTATTCTGACATCTTTGACTTCCATCGAAATAAAGAGTAGAGAGTGAACAATGGCCACTTGTTGTCCTGACCAGACTGATGTTGATCAAAAAGATCCACCAACTTTGTAGAGTTGATTCCAAAAGTAGCATGCATGTTTTTGTCCAATAAAACATCCGCAAAGGGTCCCTTTAGTTTTTGCCGCATCCAATCGCCAAGTGGTACTGTAAAGCCTCGTTTCACGTTGTTGACGGGGCTGCCCGGTAAATGGCGGGTTAGTGTTCTTTTTAAGAGATATTTTTTCTCATCTGCCTTGTACGAAACTAGAGGATCAATAGACAAGGCTGTTTCAATAAAGGATTTTTTTAAAAAAGGAACTCTGACCTCCAAAGAGTTCTCCATACTCGCCGCATCTACCTTACGCAGTGTCTTTTGCATCATCCCGTAAAATTCAGATTTTCTTATCTCCATCAGGAGCTTCACCGGATCAGTGCTGTTACCGTACGTATATACGTTGTATTCATCCGGTGTTCTAACTGAAGCCAGGTCGGGAAAAATACCATTGAGCTTAGCCGTTCGAAATCTACTGTGCAAACTTCTGTGCCCTGAAGAAAGTGAGGACAACAAGACTCCACTGTTTATTTTGCCGGATTTTACAACCTTTCTTTCAATACCGTAAATCAGGTACCTCATGATCTTCGGAAAAGACATGACACCGGCATTCTTGGCAATAGATGCGAATCGTTCGTAGCCCCAAAACAATTCATCTCCACCATCTCCTGACAGGGCTACTGTCACCTTTTCCCGAGCCAACTTGGAAACGAGATAGGTAGGTAGAATTGAAAAATCACCGAATGGCTCCTTTAGTGACCCCATTGCAGCATCCAGGTAATAGGCAGCTTCCCCGCTATCCATCCGACTGACCACATGCTTGACTCCTGCGAGTGCCGCGTATACTGCTGCATCTTCTGACTCATCATGCATCTCACTGTCGCTACCTATGGTAAAAGCATTGATTGGAACCACAGAATCCTTTTGAGCGTAATAACACACCAGCGGAGAATCAATTCCACCAGAAAGAAAGGCGCCTACCGGAACATCAGAGAGCATCTCCTCATTGACAGAACGCCCAAGCTGCTCGTCAATGGATGCCAGTGCCCCCTGGACACTTGATATCTCAAACCGTGGATTGGCAGGGAATTGCCAGTAATTTCTTTTCGTCAATGCACCGGTCTTATCAATATCCACTATTTCTCCCGGTCTTACCTGATGAGTGTTGTGAAATATTCCGAATGGGTCCGGAACATAGTGTTGTTCCAAGTACAGTTTCAATACACCCGGCTGAATGGATTGGGAGTGAAAGACCGGGTGCTTGCACACTTGATCGTATTGACTTGCGAAAACCACATACTGGTCATTTAGTCCGTAGTGGAGCGGCTTTATGCCGGCAAAATCTCTTATCAATGACAATCTGCTTTCAAGATTATCAAAAATACCTATGGCAAACATGCCATCCAGTTTTTCAATGGTACGTTGAATACCCCATTCATCTAGCGCGTAACATACCGTTATCGCGTCATTATTGCTTTCAATCCTACTTCCTGAAACAAGGACTGATCGAATCTGCAGGTGATTATAGATTTCACCATTCAATACGATCGTATACCTGCCCGATGGAGAATGCATGGGTTGCATTCCCTTGTCTGACAAGTCCAAAATGGCCAAACGATTAAACCCAAATTGTATACTTGTTCCGTTGCAGAAATGCCCTGAGCCATCTGGTCCCCGATTGGTGGATAGGTGCAACAGGTCAAGAAATCTTTCTTTATCCAGAAGACGACCTCTAATTGAAAATTCGCCTAGTATACCACACATAATGTCAACTTGACTTGCTTGCCAGTGTATCAATAATGGCTTGAAATCCATAAAACCTCTTCGGCAGGGATGCCTCAACCATCACCTTTCCCGGAAATAGATTTATCCCTCCTTCATGTGTCATGAACCGAATGTCAAACCCGGCCTGGGTAAGATATTTCCGCATGGTTCTCTCTGAGAGCATGATTTTCAATTCCTTACCCGTGAACAGGTTGATGAATGTTCTTTTGCTCCGCCGATAAAATGTTTTAATCCATCCCTTATCTCCGCCAACCAGTCCGCGGTCAATCAGGAGGTGCAAATACCACCCGAAGGTATCGACACTGAGATACAGTTTTCCGCCGGGTTTCAGCACACGATGGAATTCCTTGAAAATATCAACCGGGTGCGCGTCACAGAGCATGAGCACACTGTAACAGGTTATGGCTTCAAATGTCGCATTATTGAATGGTAACTTGTCGATGCTTGCCCGGGTGACGGTGCCATTGGTAATCCCTTGAGAAGTCAGTAATAACCTGGTAAACGCAAGGCAATCATCATTGATATCAACCGCATCTATATGACCATTCTCCAAAGCAAGCGCCGCGGCCCATTGCCCGGTACCACACCCGGCATCCAGAACCCGGTCCAGGCCAGTAAATCCCATTCCCCTAAGCCTGTTCCGGTAAAAATCCGGGCTCCTTTTCCCTGACATCTCGTCCCTGATGGTTTCATGAATGAACACCGGAAACGATTCCCGACGATCTACGGGTAACTTCCAGCCGGCGAGGTTCGCCTCGGCAAATACATTCAGCCCGCCTTCACTCATAAAAATGTTCATCAAAATACGTGTCCGGGTGAATCAGGGAGTGTAGAACCTGATGTCCATCCCTTGCATGCTCAGCCAGGCTCCTCCTGTCGTTCACAACGAGCTGGCCTTTGTTGTAGCACTTCCAGCGTGTCCATTCTGAGTCAGAAACGTAAAAGCATTCCTGGAAAAGGTTAAACGCCGGCTGGTGATCATAAGCTTCGTATTGCAGCCCAAAATCAGCTGCTTTTCTATCCTTCCAGAAATCGAGGTTGTTCAACCCGGTCATCCCGCCGTGACTCGCCACTCCCATTATTTTTAAACGGAACATCCGGTTGATAATTTCTATGTCTCGCAGCAAACAATCGGCCGCCGGTTCATTCCAAATGGCAGCTTGGTCCACAACTTCCGAGTGATAACCGAGCTCATGTCCCGATTCTACGGCAAACTTGATGATCTTGTAATGTTCAAAAGAAAACGGGTTGTATTCGGGGGCGTGAAGCCGGACGAAGAAAGTGGCCTTTATGTTCAATTCATTAAATATCAGGATTAGCCTCCGGGCCTTCTTCACTGACAGATCAATGTCTACCCGGTTCACCAGGACTTTGGTCCTTCCGTCCGTCTTTTTATAGTCAATGTATTCACAGCATGGAATAACCCGGTAGCCTTCCTTCAGAACAGAGGCAAACTGGTCGCGGATGTAGTCAAAGCTAAATTGTTTGGGCTCGCTCATATCAATTCAATATATCTCTCAATTGATTCCTGTCTGGGAAATTAACCAGCACCCCCATCCCCTTTTTCTGATACACCACCATACTCCCCACAGCAACCGCAGACACCCCGGCCCGTCTTACCACTTCAGAAATATGACTAAGCGACCCTGCACCGCCGTTCGCAATCACAGGCACATTTACTGCTTCAACAATATCCTTCATGAGTTCGACATCATAACCCGACCACGTTCCATCTAGGTTCATTGAAGTCACCAGCAACTCTCCAGCACCGCATTTTTCCAATTCCTGAGCCCACCGCGCTGGTTCCTTGCCCGTCTTTCGGCTGCCATCGTGAGAATAGACCTGGTACTTCCCAAAAACGTTCTTTTTCACATCCAGAGATCCGATAACACTTTGATTTCCTGAATACGAAGCCACCCGTGCAATCAAGTCGGGGTTGTCAAAAGCCGCAGAGTTTATTACTACTTTCTCAATACCGATGGACAAAATTCGATTAGCAGTTTCCGCATTGCGGATGCCTCCGCCATAGGAAAGTGGCATAAAACATTCATCCGCTATTTGGTGCAGAATCTTGAAATTGGGTTCGCGCTTTTCGACCGCAGCACGGATGTCCAGGAAGCAGAGTTCATCCACTTCAAGTTCATTGAAGATGCGGACAGTATTGATGGGGTCTCCGATATACTCAAACTTGTCAAACCGGACGGTCTTGACCAAAGCTTCATCAATGAGCTGAAGGCAGGGAATGACGCGCGTTCGAAGCATTTAGAGTTTGGCAAAATTTTGAAGCAGTTTCATTCCGTATTTGTGGCTCTTCTCCGGATGAAATTGCACGCCAAATATATTTTCCCGATTGCAGCCGGAATCAAATTCAATACCAAACGAAGTCTTGAGTATGGATTCAGAGGGATTGGTGCACGTAACATAGTACGAGTGAACAAAGTAAAACCGCGGTTCTTCTCCCAGGTCAGCTGTCAACGCACTTGTCCTGGGCAGTTGTACGGTGTTCCAACCCATGTGAGGAACCTTCAACCCGGGGCTATTCGGAAATTTCAAAGCCTTTCCCTTCAGCCAGCCGAGTCCAGGTTCACTTGCCTCCTCGCTGCCCTCCATTAACAACTGCATTCCAAGGCAAATGCCTAAAATCGGTGCCTTTTCTTTCAGCGCTTTTTGATCCAGCACACTCCTCAGATTCCGTTCGTCAATCTTCTTCATGGCCGTTCCAAAGGCGCCAACACCCGGCAAGAGAATCTTGGGTGCCCGCAGGATTTCATTGGGATCGGAGGTGATCATTGAGTCAATCCCCAGGAATCGGAACATGTTTGTAATGGACCCCAGATTCCCCATGCCATAGTCGATAATGGCAATCACCTGCTGTCCTTTACCGGAATTGGAAAGCAGTATTTCAGATAGAAACTCATCGGTACCAGGTTGGATTTCGCAAGCAGGTAAAACAATGGCCGCAACCTTTCAAATCTCCTTTTATAGGTGGGATAGTCTGTCCAGTACTTCTTGGGCATACTCATGACTTCTTGAAATTCTTCTTCGCTGAACCCCATTCTCTTCTTAACATAATCGACTAACTCTTTTTCGAGAAAGGGTGGCGTATTATATTCTTTCAGCGCATCCTCCCTTGTCATCTTTCCGCTTCTCACTGAGGCTGAAAGCGTATTGTTGCGATAGTCTATGTTGAACTTTTTTGGAAAGTAGTAACTGTGGTTGAAGGCCGTCATCCGGTTTTCAAGATGATGACCGCCATAGTACTCCCATCCAAATTCCGATTCAAGAAATGCGCGAGCCTCTTCCTTGGAGTAGCGCATATACCAAAACGGTCTGATCTTCCTAATTCTCTTCACCGCCACCCATTTCATGAATGCCCAAAATGTCATATTGGGATAAGTGGCCATCTTCATTTTACCGAATCTCTTGTGGATGGAGGAAATGTACTTTCCGTCAAAATAGTTCTTCCCAAGCGGCGTTATTCCTTCGGCAATAAATGAATGACCCTCAAATACATATTTAACACCATACTTATCGGCTGCGCGGTAAAGGACCTCCGCCAGGGCAAGATCCGTGGATGCATCAATCTCCGGGACGCTGGCCAGCAAGAATGACCGGTAGATATCATCCATTTCCTTGTTGTTCACCACGTAGGTAAACAAGTCCACCTTAAGCTTGGTAAGTACCTTCCTGATGTTCTCAGTTGCAGTGCTCGTATTGTAAGTATTGTCATAGTGAACGGCCAGCGGTCGGAGTCCCTTTTGAATGGCCCAATAGATCATGTAGGAAGAATCAGTTCCCCCGCTAACCCCGACAACACAATCGTAAGACTTACCCCGACCATCCTTTTTTACTTGATCTACGATTCGCTGCAACTCAATTTCCCCCTGAGGCAATCCGGTTTGGTATTCAAAAATGAGCTTCTCAACCATCCGACAGTAATTGCAAATGCCCTGCTCATCGAATGAAATGGAGGGAACAGTTTCATCATAAGTACACCTTGCACAAACCTTCCCGGAAAATGGCGGTTTCATGTTATTTCTTCTTAAAGCGGCCAGAATAGCACGCCTCTTCCTCATGAAAATAGGCAACATCCATATCCTCGGTTCTAACCAGATTCATCACTTCCTCTTTTGAGAATCTCTTGGCGTTGCTAGGAGCATACCAGTCGTAATTGGTACTCTTGGAAAGGTCAAAGCCCCAATCAGGGTTCCAGTAGCACTTGAGGAAATTCCAATAAATGAACCGCTGAATATCATAGGTTCCGGCCTTGATATTCAATAGGGGTATTTCAGGTATATCAATGGATATCTTCAGGTCTGACAATCGTTTACCCAACTCAGTTAGCTGAGAAGAAAACTCCCACATTTGTTCATCACTGATATGATGGGTTTGTGTTCTGAAGTAATCGTCAATTAATTCTCGCGGAAGGGCCTTCTTCCGATAAAAATAACAAGCAAATTCTCCATTGTTTGCCGTGATCTGGCTCAAATGTCTGAAGGTTCTTTCAGGACTTTCGGTGTGCATAATCACCTGGTCGCAAACCGTGAAGTCAACAGTGCCCGGGGCTATTTTTGTGTCGGCGATATCTGCCTTCAGGAAATAAAGATTGGCTATATCCCTAAACTTCTCGGACGCAATTTCGACTGCGTCCGAAAGGTCGATCGCAATAACAATTGCATCCGGAGCCAGTTCCGCAAACCAGGCAGCTTTGTATCCAAGTCCACATCCGGTGTCAATGATCAATCGTTTTGTCCTAAGATATGTCGCCAATTCCGCTTCATCTGAGAACCCATAGAGCTTTGGGAACCACTCAAATTGAAAATCATAAAGTTTCTCAACCCCCTCAATGCGATTCACGATTTTCCACTTATCACTAAATGTTTCCTTTGTTTGGACCTGGTTTTTTGGATGATCCAGATCGTCAAACAGAAGATTTATCCTATTTTCATTCACGCTGATGGGCACTGAAAAGAAGGATTGCAGAATATCAGTGGAGATCATTAGGAGATTAATTCAATATGCTGTCCTTTGAATACACTAGCTCAATTCCACCGTTCTCTTTCTCCTGAACCTTGCCAATCACCTTTGCCGGATTGCCCCCAACAATCAGGTTATCACCCACGCTGACATTGACAAAACTGTTAGCAGCCACCACAACCCGGTTCCCGATCTTCACTCCACTGGCCACAATGCTCTGAGGACCTATAATACAGCCGTTGCCAATCGCCACGGACGCGAACTCGTACTTTTCCTTTCCCATCGTTAACGCCCATTTTATGGTATTATGAGTATAGATATGAACCCCCGCCGAGATTGAACAAAATGATCCGATCACCAGGCCTCCGGTGCCATCCAGGATTGTGTTAGGACCAATCCAAGTTTGCTCGCCTACGGATACTTCTCCAAACACAATACTTGAATCATAGATGCTTGTCCCCTTTCCAAACCCAAGGTATTTTGCTTTCTCCCATCGGTCTGTAACCATTTCACCAACAGGCAGAACACGCTTAAATTTATTAGCGATGTAGTGTCTTTTGGTCCTGAAGAACCTCTTGAGAACACCTATAATCATATAACCTTTTCATTATTCAAAAAAATCCTGCACCACCATTCAAAATTCATGAATGACCAGATGAGCAGCCTGTGATTAATGTGGTGATTCACGTGCTCATCCACAATCCGCTTCATGTAATCCCGGTTGATGAATTCACTGCTGACTGTTTTATTGTCCAACAATAGTTCCCTGACAAAGGCGGCATTCTCACCCCGGTACCAGCTCTCATCGGGAGCGGAAAAACCCTGTTTTTTGCGATTGACTATTTTTTCAGGAACGAAGTCCATCATGGCCTTTCTGAGCACATTTTTGCCGTCACTGAACTCTTCATAAACCTTGAACTTATCCCGAAACTCGTTTTCATCAATCCTCTTCCGGTTTTCAAGGTTGCCCAGCTTGTGTCGCACTGGAATTCTTTGCGCAAAATCAACAAGGTCATTATCCAAAAACGGAAACCGCTCTTCCAGTCCATTAGCCATGGACAGCTTGTCGCCCACCAGGAGCAGACCGGGTAAGAAGGTTTTGATTTCAAAATACATCGAATTGTTGATGTGGTCCTCCGGTAAGTTGTATTTTAACCGGTCATTAAAGGTAAAGACCTTCTCAAAAATATTTCGGGGTTCCTGAGCATCAACATTCCTGGCAACCGGATCAGTGAACAGGCTTCCGCGGTCTGCATCCGGAACAAGCCGCTGCCAAAAATCATAGTACTGATTGAAAAAGTCCTTCTGGCTGATGGACTTGAAAATTCGGTAGTAACGCCAGGGGTAACCTCCAAACAATTCATCACCTCCTGTACCCTGCAGGCAGACCTTTACAAATTTGGAGGCTAGCCTGGATATGTAATAATTCGGGTAGGACATACCCACACGCAAATCCTCCAAATGGCTCACCACGCGGGGCAATGACCAGCTCAGGTCTCCTGCGTTTATCACCTGTTCGTAATGTTCTGTCCTGAAATAATTGGCCATGAGTTCTGCGTCCCTTCGCTCGTCATAGTTGGCCTCAACGCCGGTCACTGAGCTTAAATCAAATCCACAGGTGAAAGTTGTCAGTCGCTTTACGTGTGTGGAGGCGATCGCTGTGATCGACCCAGAATCCATTCCTCCTGAGAGATATGAGCCCACGGGAACATCAGAAATCATTTGCCTCGACACCGCTCTTCGAAACAGTCTTTGCGTTTCTTCCTTGGCATCCTCAAACGTCATTGTATCATCCTGGCCGGTAAAATCATAGTCCCACCAGGAGTTGTGTTTCACGAAAGTTGAAGTGGAATCGATCCTCACTGTATTGGCCGGTGGCAGCATCATGACTCCATCAAAGAGGGTCCGGTAGCTGAAGAGGTTTTGAAAAGTGAAGTATTCATTTAGCGCACCGAAGTTCAATTGAACGTTGAATCCGGGGTGTTCCTTGATGGCTTTGATTTCAGAAGCAAATACCACCGAAGAACCATTAAACCAATAGTACAACGGCTTCACCCCAAACCGGTCACGGCTGAGGTACAAACACCTGTCCGCCCTGCTCCATGCCCCTATGGCAAACATCCCGTTTAATCGTTCAAAGAAGGAAGGACCAAAGGCAGAAAGGCCTTCGACGATTACTTCCGTGTCGCTGTCGGAAATGAACTGGTGGCCCTTGACTTGCAGCTCTTTTCTTAAATCAAGAAAGTTGTACACACAACCATTGAAAACAATGATCCAATTGCCGTCCTTAGACACCATGGGTTGCGCCCCCTTGTCGGACGTGTCCAGAATAGCCAGACGCTTATGAGCGAGCGAAATATGCTCATCCTGAAAAAATCCATCGCCATCAGGACCTCTGTGTCCGATGCTGTCAGCCATCTTCTTTAGATGATGAGCAGCCAAAGGCTGTCCGTTCAAGCTATATACCCCAACAATTCCGCACATGAACCCTAGATGCTCTTCAAGGCGTTGACCACGTATTGGTAATCCTCTTTTGTCATTCTGTTATGGAGTGGAATCGCCATGGAGAAATCATTGCAGGCCTTTGCCCCTGGAAAATCATCTTCTTTGATACCGTACTTTTCTCTGTAATATTTTAGCATATGGACGGCATGGGTACCCGGCCGCGTTGAAATTCCTCTTTCCTGTAACTTTTCCATGATGCTGTTTCTGGGAAAAGGAGAGGTTGATTCATTCACAAATGTTACATAGGATTGCCAGCCGTGGTGGTCACCTGGTGTACACTTTGGCGTCCTCAACCATGGGATATCAGCGAGTTGCTCATGATAGTACGCTGCCCATTGATTCCGTTCATCAATAAAGCGATCAAGCTTCTTTAATTGCACAACACCGACCGCACCCTGTATGTCAGTCATGCGGTAATTAAAACCCATTAAATTGAAATCGGGAAGAATATAAGGCTGAGGACCGTGATGCCTTTGCTCCTCAGAAATAGAAGCGCCGTGGTTGCGCAGCATCGACATGAGCTCGAATAACCCTTCATGATTGGTGGTGATCATCCCTCCTTCTCCCGTTGTAATGGATTTCCTGGGGTGAAATGAAAAGCATCCAATATCACCCAGAGATCCTGCGGGTTTTCCTTTGTAGCCCGCTCCTGAAGCGCAAGCAGCATCTTCTATTATCGGAATGCCCGGCGCAATTCTCTTGATGGCATCCACATCCGCACACAAGCCAAACAGGTGCACCGGAATGATGGCCTTGGTCCTGTTGGTAATTCTGCGTTCAAGATCATGAACGTCCAAATTAAAGGTCTTTGGATCTACGTCTGCAAACACCACTGTCCCACCGCAGTACAGTACCGCATTGGCCGTTGAGACCCAGGTGAATGCGGGTACAATTACTTCATCACCAGGTTGGATTCCCACCGCAACCAGGGCTAAATGAAGTGCTGTTGTCGCGCTAGTCACCGCGATGGCATGCTTTACCTTGTGACGCTCCGCAAACAGTTCTTCAAATTCTCTCACTTTGGGCCCTGAAGTAAGCCAGCCGGTCATCAACGGCTCCTTCACCGCTTCCCACTCTTCTACCCCTGTAACGGGAAGTGAGATTTGAATATTCCTCTTCTCCATTCTACTTTTTGTCGACCCCGGTTGCCAGCCTCCAGTCAACAAGTCTCTGCAATCCTTCTCTCAACGAATAAGAATACGTAAAGCCGATTTCTTCCTTAGCCTTTCTGGCTGAGCCGATTCGGTTCTGCACCAGTTGCCTGGCATCATCAGCCGCATAAGGTTTATACTCAACCTTAAGGCCTGATTTCTTCAATGCCAGGATTGTTTCGCAGAGCGTTTTTATAGTAGTCTGGACCTCTGTACCCACATTATAGTATGCCAAGACCTGATCAGATTTCAGTGCACAAAGGTTTGCTTTGGCAACATCCTCTACGTAAATGAAGTCGTACGCCTGACTTCCGTCGCCATTGATCACCGGTGTCTCATTGGCAGCAATTTTGTTGAGCATGATCGGGACCACTCCGCTATATGCGGCATGCTGGTCCTGTCCCGGTCCATATACATTCATGTACCTGAGTCCAACGACCGGAAGTCCGTATCGGTCATTGAACGCGGTGCACATGGCCTCACCGGCGATTTTGGTGGCCCCATAAAAATTCCTGTTATTGAAGGGGTGCTCTTCAGTCATTGGCAATTCAACCGCATCGCCATATACGGATGCGGAGGATGAGTAAACAAGCTTCTTGACTTTGTGTTTCACACACGCCTCCAGCACATTGAAAGTGCCCGCAATGTTTACATCAAACGCAGTACGTGGAAAGTCTTTGCAATGAAGGAGCCACATCGCTGCTAAATGAAAAACATAATCAATTCCTTCCAGCGCTTTATCCAGAACATCAGATTCCCTCACATCCCCGCCATAAGGGAAAATGGTACAACGAGGATCATTAAGGACATCAGACAGATTTTCAAGTTTACCCCTGGCAAAATTGTCATAGATAACCACTTCCTTTAGGGGTTCCTTCAATAGCTCTTTTACAACAAAAGAGCCGATAAATCCAGCTCCACCTATTACGGCAATGCGAGCCCCCTTTAAGTCGTTTGATTTCATATTCACCCAGAGAATTTCCAGATTACTGCAACAAAATGTCAGCCTTCATCATAATATCCGTTGCCGGACTTCTTTCTCCTGCCGTAGCCGTATCCATAGGAATATCCATAATGATAGGCATAACCCTGACCGTAGCCGTAGCCTAATCCCGACTTATAGATATCATTCAAAAGAATACTCATGTTCTTCAACTTGCCAGATTGATAATACTCGTGGATACTCCTTACAAATTCTTTCGGTGAGTAATTCTGCCGCAAAACAAACACAGTGTGATTTACAAACTTGGAAATGACAAATGCATCAGTTACCAATGCCAGAGGAGGAGTGTCAATGATCACGAAATCAAACTGTTCTAATCCGTGCTTAACAAATAATTCAAATCTATCCGTCAGCAACAATTCAGACGGGTTGGGTGGAACAGGGCCTCCACTGACCAGGTAAAGGTTCTCAATATCAGTATCCTGCACAACATCCTTGAATTCAGAAATACCGGAAAGAAAGGTGCTTAATCCGGTCTCGTTTTTCCTCTTGAAATCCTCATATATTTTCGGCCTACGCATATCAGCACCCACAATGAGGGTTCTCTTTCCGGATAGAGCAAAAACAGTAGCCAGGTTAATGGTAGTGAAAGTCTTCCCTTCCCCACTGATAGAACTACTCACCATAAATACCTGCTTTGTCACATTTCCGGTGAAGTAGTTAAGATTTGAACGCAGAGCACGAAAGGACTCCGCGACGCCTGACTTGGGGCGCTCTTTCACCGTCAAGTTATTTCCAGTTTCATTGTGACCGATACCACCCACAAAAGGAATCGAGGACATCTTCTCAATATCCTCCTTTGACTGAACTTTGTTGTTCATTATTTCAAAAAGGATAAAAACAATGAAAGGGAGGATTAGACCAATCGTAGTTGCTGTTGTATAATTCTGGGTGGGTTTCGGCGATATGGCTCCACCCTGCATAGGTGGATTGACCGGAATCACATCTGACGTGTTAGATGCCTTTGAAATGCCTGCCTCTGATAATTTTTGCATCAAAAAAACGTAGAGATTTTCAAGCAATGAGTAATTGCGCTGAACTGAAATCAACTGACGCTCGGAGGCCGGAAGAAGCGAAAGCTGCCTGTCAGTTTCCTTTAATTGCTTAGCCAGAAAATCCATCTTTATCTTGTCAGTAGATTTTAAGGTCATCACTGACTCAATAACATTTCGCTTGATCTCTTTGATACGTTCCATTTTGCTCATAACAAGCGGGTTCCTACCTCGCTCAGGGTCAACGTACAGTTTGATTTCTAATTGGAGATCTATCATTTTGGATAACAACGTTCCAAGCACTGGATCTGATAAACCGATAGAAGAAGGCAAAATCACTTGATCAAGGTTTCCCTCATTCTCATTAAGATATTCCTCGAGATATTGATAGTAATTTTGCCGAATTAACAATTCAGTTTTTTGTATTTCAAATGCCTCAGCTTTGGTGAATAGTCGCTGAGCCTCAGTGCTCATATCTTTGATTCGGCTGCTGTTGCCAAACCTTTCCAACTGGAATTCCACGGTCCGTAAGGAATCCTTGATGTTTATTAATTGTGTTCTGATGAATTCTATTGTTCGGTCCGCCGTTTCATTTTTCTTATCGAGATCCAACTGCCGATAGGAGGCAACAAGGCCATTCAAAAAGTCAATCTCTTTTTCAGGATTTGTTCCATTGATGCTAAGGTTAATCACACCAGATCCTTCCTCTGCCCAACTGACATTAAGCCTACCAATGTATGACCCTGCCACATCGCGAACATTCCTCATGACCAACAAGAATGGCACACCGATATAAGCATTCAGGTTCCTTTCCGGGATTCTCCTAATGCAAAGCATTGCCTTCCCGAATTCAATTGAGTCACCTAACTGAAAAATCTGATCCTTTTCACCACTCATCCCATCTGAATACCCACTTAAAGTGTACTTATTCTCGTCTAACAAGGTAAAAACAAACTGTCCGGTGCTCGTGTTTCTCGAATCGCACCATTCAGCCGTAACAGGAATGTAACTGTATGCTTCCGTAGTCATGAAATACCCTTCGCGGTAAAACGAGACATTGAAATTCAAATCCCTAATGACTTTCTCAATAAGCGGGTATGACCTGATAATATAAGGTTCATTCAGGTAGTTCCTGTAAGGATCAATAAGAGCGTTTTTGTACAATAATTCAGCCCCCCCCGTTTCCTGAGTTTCCCTGAGAACAATTGAAGCTGAAACCGGGTAAATACGCTGACTATACCGCGTCTGGTAAAACGCAATAGTCAATGCAACACCAAGAGACAACACTATAACATACCAGAAGCGGATGGCCCTGGCAATAACCCTCTTGAAGTCCAAAGTGAAACCCTGGGGCTGATGCTTTTCTTCTCCATCAAAGAATGTCTCGCTCACTTATTTTGTTATTACTATGATATTGACCGTTAAGAGAAGCAGAGTCAGGGTGGAAACAACTAATGCCAGGTTCTGCCCGAAATATTTTCTGAAAGGACGTTGCTTAAGAGAGGGTACGATAAGCACATCATTTTGATAAACATAATAATTGGGTGAATTGATAAAATCCTCACTTAGAAGATTCAGGTACTGAACATCGGTCTTCCCATCGTGCTGCCGAATCAGCTTAACGTTTGCCCGGTCGGCCAAATCAGTCATACCACCCGCCAATCCAAGTGCCTCCAGGATTGTAACGCGATTGTTGCCAATAGTTACTGTTCCCTCTCTTGTGACCTCACCCAATATGGTAAACCGGAAATTTATCAACCTGACTTTGACTACTGGCTGATCCAAATACTGCTTTGCAATACGCTGCAAAGTGTCCTGAACAGCAAACACAGTCATGCCGGCTACCTTTACTTTGCCTAAAAAGGGAAACGGAATCTCACCTTGATGATCCACCAATTCTCCAATAAGCAATGCATTTCCCTGGGTAAGGTTGATGTTTTGGTTTTGCAGCGCCTGATTCTGGCTTAAGAAGTCAAAATCTTTAGGAGTCAAACTTTCGAACTTCACAGATATGATATCTTCAGGCTGAATCTTGTACTCAAAGTTGACAGGCTGATAAGAACGTACAACTGTGTCAATCGGGAGACCTTTCTTATTCACATCATCCTTTTGTAGCATAACAAACTTCTTGTTGGTGACACATGAAGCCCCTGACATCACAATCATCAAGAAGACAACAAGCCTAAATAACATCGGTTGGGGGTAGAAAAGGGGTAAAAATAGGAAAAAATGTTCGGAGTTGGGAGTCTAGATTCAACCTCAAAAGTACCTCATGCTTTACGGAAGAAGCCAGAACTCTACCACTTTCCACAGCTCCGCCTCCTCAGTCCCATGTGAGTTTAAAATTGAAGAGTCTAAAGTCTAAGGTTGGTCAGCTCAACCTTCAACTTTAGACTTTAAACCTTCGACCTTAGACCAACCCCTCTTCCCTCCAAAGCCATAGGGCCTTGTCGGGATTGAGCTGAGCGCGGTTGCGGTCAAACTCAGCGTGGGACAAGACCAGCGACCGAACCCTGCGGTTGATCAGCTTTTCTACTTTGTCCACACATTGTTTAAAGTAATCCTGGTCGATTTCGCCGACGATGACCAGGTCAATGATCCCGCTGTCGCGCCCTTCGGCGTAGTCGCCGGTAATGAACGCCATCTCCAGCTTGCCCAACCGCCGGAGCACTTTGTGGATGACGTCCTCCAATATCTTGTCGATACCCAAATACTTGTGCACCAGGCTCTTCAACTCATTATATAAAGGGTGACGGGTATTGGCCTTGTAGTAGATCGACCGCCCTTTTTCCTCGGAAATGAGGTACCCCGCTTCGGAAAGGTTGTTGAGCTCTGTCCGAATGGAATTGGTCGACTCCCCGAATTCCTTCGCCATTTCCCGCAAATAGGCCGACGCGCTGGAGTTCGAGAAGAACTTCAGCAGCATCTTAATGCGGGTTTTGGAGGTGATTAGGGTGTCGAGCAAGTGATTCGGTATGTATATGAGTTTCTGGGGGCCACTTTAAGTTCCTTAGGTTCAAAGGGTTCCAAAGGCTCCGGGGGTTCCAAAGGTTCCGGAGGTTCCAGGGGTTCCAGGGTTCCAAAGGTTCAGAAGTCTTGGGTTGGTGGGTTTTTGTGAGGTTTCTGGGGTTTAGGTCAATAAATATAAGCTGAAAAATGAGGATAGAGTAAAAAAACTACTCTAATTAATACTTGAAGGCCTTTTCAGGTGACCAAGGCTGCGCTTCACACTTCAACTGTTATATGAAGGTAAAGGCAAGTGCCTTATTTACAGGCATTTGGCATCAACAGGATCCAGATGTTCCATAGGTTCCAGGGTTCCAAAGGTTACAGAAGTTCCGGAGGTAGAGGGTTGGAGCGGTTAGTCTCTGTTACGAAACTTGCTTCCTTTCATCTCCGATTCTTTGAGGTAGTTGATTAGCCTCTTGATGAGATAACTGATTTGATTTAGTTCAGCCATGATTCGTTCATACTCCGCTCCCGAAGTGTAATTTCTGTCGAACATGCGGTACCACTGGGATCTGGCTTCGCCCGCGGAAGCCTTGGATATAAATAGAAATTGAATGAATTCCTTGTTGCCATCGCGCTCAAAGCCCTCCGCAATATTATCCATGATGGAGCCCATTGACTTGTTTATCTGATCCTTCAAAGAGAAGTCATAGCGCACCGGTTCCCGCTGGGTAACCAGGAATATCTCATGCGCCAACCGTCGTGCCAATTGCCAGGACCTAATATCCTCAAATCGTTCTATTGCAGCCATACTTAACTTGTGATGTCAATAACAAGCTAAGCTCACGATCCCAATAGATGCCTGGATCAGACCACCGGAAAACCTGACGACTTTCACCCCACCCCAAAACCCTGTAACCTCAGAAACTCTGGGAACTTTTGAAACCGCTGGAACCCCTGGAACTTTTGGAACCTCAGGAACTTAGCCCTCAGACCTTCCTTACAACCAATGGCTTTACTTCGACCCGCATAGCGCGTCCCAACGCCTGGAGCACCACAATAAACTTCCCACTCCCCTTGCCCTCCACCTGGCCAATTAGACCCTTTAGGGGGCCGTCCATTACCTCGACTTGTTCACCCACCTCGATGGAATCGGCCGGCAGGTCTTCAATAAGGAGACCTGTCTCAATAAACCGTACGATGGTCTCGTACTCTTTTGGTTGTAACTCGGCGGGCTTGTCGTTATAACGGATAGCCCAGGCCACCCCGGGCACCTGGAGAACTTCCTCGGCGCGGTGATAGGGAATCTTCACAAAGATGTATGAGTTGAACAGCGGCACCTCCACCTTCTTCTTGCGGTCGCTCCATTGGCGGAAGACCTTCTGCATGGGAAGGAAGACATCGAAACCGCGACGTACCAAGACATCACGGACTTTTTTTTCGTGCCTGCTCTTCGTGTAGAATACCAGCCAGGGAATCTTGGGGGTGCTCATGGGATGTTCGAGCGAAAATTAGGCAAAAGGAGTCGAAGGTCTACTGTCCAGATTTGCAGTCTATTGATAGCAGAGCTAAACCTTCGAGCAAGCGGAGGTGACCACCGCAAAGGCGCAACGACGCCAAGTGCCGCAAAGTCCTTGGCGCATCTTTGCGACTCCGCGCCTCGGCGGTGTTTACAGTCACTACATCAGAAGGAACAAGCTATCTTTGACACCGTCGCTCCGCAAACTATATTCGAACCACAATCTCCGCCATGAAATACCTCAAAATCTCAATCCCACTCCTTCTCACCCTCGCCTTGGTCTACGTCCTCAACCGGTCGTGGAACTTCGGCGCTCCTATCCCACCGCTGGGCAAATTTCTCGATCCCTTCCACGGCTTCTGGCAGAATGCGGAAACGGGGAAGGTGAAAGACGGGGAACTGAACCTTGCCGGACTGAAAGACAAAGTCACCGTGGTGTACGACAGCGCGCGGATTCCGCACATCTTCGCGCAGAACGATGAGGACCTCTATTTTGCCCAAGGCTACATCACCGCCATCGACCGGCTGTGGCAGATGGAATTCCAGACGCACGCCGCGGCCGGAAGGGTGTCGGAGATCCTGGGGAATGTGGCGCTCGATTATGACCGCCGGCAGCGCAGGCTCGGTATGGTGTATGGTGCACAAAATGGACTCGAGTCGATGTCGAAAGATCCCATCAGCAAAATGACCGTCGATGCCTATACGGCCGGGATTAACGCTTATATCGCTACACTGTCTTACGAAGATCTCCCGTTCGAATACAAACTGTTGGACTACTCACCCGAGAACTGGTCGAACCTGAAGTGCGCGCTGCTGCTCAAGAGCATGGCACAGACGCTCAACATGTCGGACAAAGACATGGAGATCACCAATGCGCTGAAACTCTATGGCAAAGATGTCATCGATATCCTCTACCCCGACCAGGAACCAGTGAGCGATCCCATCGTGGAAAGACCTGGCCAATGGAAATTCAAGTCGCCACTCTCGGACAGTATACCGCTCGCTGTACCCACCGAACTCATCGCTGCCCGACCTTACGAGAAACCTTCACCGGATGTAGGCAGCAACAACTGGGCAGTGAGCGGAAGCAAGACGGCATCAGGTGCTCCCATCCTTTGCAGCGACCCTCACCTCAACTTATCCTTGCCATCGATCTGGTACGCCATTCACCTCAATGCTCCGGGCATCAATACGATGGGTGTTTCACTTCCAGGCTCGCCTGCCGTGATCATCGGCTTCAATGACTCCATCGCCTGGGCCATGACCAACGCCCAGCGCGACCTGGTGGATTGGTATCAAATTCAGTTCAAGGACGCCGGGAAGAACGAGTACATGAGTGACGGCGCCTGGAAGCCTTCGCGTAAAGTGATCGAAACATTCAACGTGAAAGGTGGCAAACCGTTTGTCGACACCGTCACTTACACGCACCACGGTCCCGTGCTCTACGATGAAAGCTTCCACGGCGAAAACGAGCGTGCTCACTATGCCTTCCGCTGGATCGCCCATGATCCCTCGGAGGAAGTGATCACCTTCTACAAGCTCAACCGCGCGAAGAACCACGCTGGGTACATAGAAGCGCTGGACTACTACTCCAGCCCGGCCCAGAACATTGTCTTCGCCTCGGCGGCCGGCGATGTGGCCATGCGCATCCAAGGCAAGTATCCTGTACGTCGCAAAAACGAAGGGCGTTTTGTTCTCGATGGCAGCAAGACTTCCACGGAGTGGCAAGCGTACATTCCCAACGAGCAGAACGTAATGGACAAGAATCCGGCACGTGGCTTCGTAAGCTCCGCCAACCAGTACCCGGTCGATTTCACCTATCCTTATTATGTGACCGCCAGTTCATGGGAAGCGTACCGCAACCGCCGCATCAACCAGGTATTGGCAGCCTCCTCGAATGTCACCATGCAGGATATGATCAAGCTGCAGCACGACAACTTCAACCAGCGTGGCGCAGACGCGTTGCCCATCTTCCTTCCACACCTGGATCCTTCCACCTTCAATGAAAAGGAAAAGGAAGCCTACGAACACCTGAAAAAGTGGGACTTCTACAACAATCCCGAATCAGAAGACGCGCCGTACTTCGCCGCCTGGTGGCAGCAACTGATGCCGATGGTCTGGGATGAAATGGACAGCGCCCATGTCGCCATGCAGTATCCCACTGGCTTCAACACCATTCAACTCATCAAGACGCAGCCCAATTTTTCATTCTTCGACCTTGTTGCTACACCGGAGAAAGAAACGGCTACCGACATCCTGAGAAAATCGTTCAGCGCCTCCGTCAAGTTCATCGAAGATTGGAAGACCCGGAAAAACGAAAGTCTCACCTGGGGTAACTACAAGGACAGTTATATCGGGCACCTGCTGCGGCAGAAGGCGTTGAACATTCCCGTCCGCAGCAGCGGTGGCGGCTCGGCGGTAGTCAACGCGCATACGCAAACTCACGGACCGTCCTGGAGAATGGTAGTGAGCCTGGAGAAGTCGGGCGTGAAAGCCATCGGCGTGTATCCCGGCGGCCAAAGCGGTAACCCGGGCAGTCCTTATTATGCCAACATGGTAGAGCCCTGGGCACACGCAAAGTACTACACCTTGAGGCTCGCGACGAGTCCTGAACAGCTCACTGGTTACCAGTCCTCCACCACCCAATTAACTCCCTCGAAATGAACTTCCTGAAACAACTCGTTGCCACTGCGCTGCTGTGCCTGGCGCTGCAATATTTCTTTCCCTGGTGGACCCTCGTGATCGGCGCCTTTGCCGCCAGCTATTGGGCGGGGAACAAAGCGTTCATGGCCTTCCTGGCGGGATTCCTCGGCGTGGCGCTGTTATGGTTGGTTGCCGCCCTGGTGATTGACCTGCAGACGCAATCCATCCTCACGGATAAAGTCGCACAACTGTTCCCGACGAAGACGCCGGCACTATTGTTATTATTGACTGCGATAGTTGGCGGTTTGCCGGCGGGATTTGCGGGGATGACGGGGGCAATCGCCTCACCCCGCCACTGAGGCGGGCAGGCTCGACCTCGCTAACGCTCGGCCATTGTTATTGCGATATCCCGACCCTAGTCGGGAGCCGGGACAGGGCGAGGTCGTCCCAGTTCGGATTCAACGCATTAATCAGTTTCTCTTTCCTCCACCTGGGACCCGCTTTTAACTGCTTCTCCCGGGCAATGGCATCAACAATGGAATCGAATTCCTCGATGTAAACCAGGCGGTCTACATTGTAGCGGGCACTGAAGCTCGTGGTATAGAACTTGGTCTTGTGCTTCCTCATTCGGCCTTCGAGGTCGGATGTAACCCCCACATACAGCACCGTCCGCCGACTGTTGCTCATGATATAAACATAACCCCTCTTCTTTCCCATGCCCGAACCTACTCGGATGCATCCTGCTTCGGTACCGGCAAGTTCAATTAGTCCCGCTTTCAATACACCCCACCCCCATCAAAGCAAGAGTCATTGCGAGGCCCGCTTCGGGCCGAAGCAATCCCGTCCCACCACCAGTAGAGTAATAAAGAGTCCCCCTTTGATCGAAGACGGGATTGCTTCGCCTCACCCGTCGCGCTGAACGGCCGGAGCTTTGTAGGAAATGATTTGGTGTTGAGTGGGATTGCTTTGGCCTCACCCGTCGCGCTGAACGGCCGGAGCTTTGTAGGAAATGATTTGGTGTTAAGCGGGATTGCTTCGCCTCACCCGTCGCGCTGAACGGCCGAAGCTTTGTAGGAAATGATTTGGTGTTGAGCGGGATTGCTTCGCCTCACCCCTTGAGGGGGTGAGGCTCGCAATGACAAAGCCCGGAGGGCTTTGTCGGGGTGGCCAGATTCGAACTGACGATCTCCTGCTCCCAAAGCAGGCGCGATACCGGGCTACGCTACACCCCGTGCTTCGGCACCGACGAAAGGTCGGTACCTGGCAAGTGATCCGGCCGAGAGTCGAACTCGGAACCGTCAGCTTAGAAGGCTGATGCTCTATCCAGTTGAGCTACCGGACCAATAACTCAATCCACCAGATCAATCATCGATCACTGCTGTGGCGGACGTGCCCGCCATGATGCCATGATCGCTGCAAAAAACAATGCCCAACCAGGTCCTGAATCTTGCACGAAACCTGGACGGGCCGATGCGGAGAAGGGGGGATTCGAACCCCCGGTACGGTTTAACCCGTACGACAGTTTAGCAAACTGTTGGTTTCAGCCACTCACCCACTTCTCCGAAGAGGCGCAAATATAACTGACGGGGAATACATTTCTAGGGCTGAATTCCCGAAGGATGGCATTTTTGCCCTGATTTGAAAGAAAACTTCAGGCTGCCCGTCCAAGCACCCATGTCACTCATGCATGAGTCGCTCCCGGTATTCAGAGAAGATCCGGGACTTGGATACAAAACCTAAATATTTCTCACCCTCCAGTACCGGCATGTTCCAGGCGCCGCTCTTATCAAACTTTTCCATCACTTCATTCATGTCTTCATCCAGTGAACACACTACCGTAGGCTTTCTCATCAGTTGTGCCGTGGTGAGCGTGTCATATAATTCCGTCTTGAACATGATTTCCCGGATATCTTCCAGCATAATGACGCCGGTCAATGCCCCCCCTTTGTCCACGACCGGGAATATATTCCGTTTTGACCTTGAGACCGCTTCCACTAATTGCCGAAGGGTCGCCTGATGGGAGACCGTCATAAAATCTTTCTCAATAAAATAACGAAGACGGAGCCCGGAGAGAACATTGATATCCTTAGTCACTGTTCTGAACTGGCTGGTGAGCGAAAATTTTTCCTCGTCGAGCGACTTGGGCTGGAGATACTTCGAGACCGCCGTGCTCAGGGCCGATACAATCATCAGCGGAATGATCAAGTCATAACCACCGGAAATCTCCGCGATCAGGAAGACGCCGGTAAGCGGTGAATGAAAAATCCCGGTCAACACACCCGCCATGGCGACGAGGCAGAATTGCTCGGTGGGCAAGTCAATCCATCCGGCCAAATCAAATAAATAGGAGAAGGCGTATCCCAGGCAGGCTCCGACCAGGAGTGCTGGAGCAAAATTTCCGCCGTTACCTCCTGCATTGATGGTCAGAGAAACCGCGATGACCTTGATAAATGCCACCGCCAGAATCGCCCATCCCAGCAGCTGCCGGGAATCCTGTAACCAGGGCATCACCGGGCTCCCGGTGAAAAGCGCCTCGGGCCGATCGTTGGCCAACGCAGATATGGAAGGATAGCCTTCCCCAAAAAGCGGCGGTGCCAGCAGTATCAACAAACCCAGCAATGCACTTCCCGCCAGCCATTTCACTCCATCCGGAAAACGTCGCGCCGTGAAGTACCGCTCCGCCCGCACCGACGCCCGTATATAATAGACCGACAACAAGCCACACATCACACCCAGGATCAGGAAATAAGGAAGGATGTGGTAATCGAACGGTTTGTTGTGCCGGAAAGAGAAAAGGATACCATCCGAAAGAATAATCTGCGAACAGAGTGCACCGGTCGCCCCGGCAATCAACAACGGTATGAAGGCCGAAATGCTGACATCCACTAGGAGCACTTCCAGCGCAAAGAGCACGCCGGCAATCGGCGCGTTGAATACCGTGGCGATGCCGCTGGCTGCCCCGCAAGCGAGCAAGAGTGTACGATCCTTGTAGCTGACGGGAAAGAACGATGCCAGTGTGGACCCTACCGCGGCCCCGGTTTGAACGATCGGCGACTCGAGACCGGCAGATCCTCCAAATCCAATGGTGAGCGCGCTGGTCGTAGCGTGGGTAAACGTTTCTTTGGCTGGCAACACCGATGACTTCTTGGCGATGGCTAACAGCACATGGGAAGTTCCCTTCTGAAGGGGTACGCGCAACACAAAACGAACCAGCAAGTAGGTAAGCAGGATACCCAAACCCGGTGATACCAGGTACACCCAGGAATAGTTTGCGCCCATGCCCTGAATACGGGTGTGTAAAAAGTGAACACACACTTTCATGGTTACAGCGGTAAGCCCGGTCCAAACGCCGACCACCACGGCACCCACCATGAGAAACTGTTTGTCAGAAAGTTTTCGAAACAGCCACGCCGGAATGAATTGGATACGTCGTTTTAATTTTCTCAGCGCGCGGAAGAACATAGCATCTTCTAGAAACTCATGTAACTGGGGGTGTCGGTCTTCTTGGCGATCCGGAAAACGGAATTGATCAAACCCACATGGCTGTAGGTTTGCGGATAGTTTCCCCATTGCGAGCCATCAATGCCAACATCCTCAGAAAAGATACCCAGGCGATTGGAAAACGAGAGTATGGTTTCCAGGGTTCGATTGGCATCCTCGAGCCGCCCGACGCAGGCCAGGGCATCGACATACCAAAAGGCGCACACCAGGAAGGTAGCCCCGGGTTTTCCAAAATCATCCTGATGAACGTACCGGTAAAACAATCCCTGGTCGGTCTTCAGCAATTTTTCCAGTTCAGACAAATGATGGGCTGCCTTCTCTGATTTTGGATCGAGGTAACTCATCGTGATCATCTTCAATGTACTGGCATCGAGGTGCTCACTTCCAATGGCCTGCGTATATACACCCCGGGCGTTGTCAAAGCATCGCTCGATCTGGTGGGCAGCCTGCCGGCTGAGTTGACCGGCCTTGTCCATCAAGCGATGGTCGCCCATACTTCGCGCCAGCTTAAGCGCTGCCTGGCATCCGGCCCAATGAAAAAGCAACGTGTAGGTATGGACCTGTTTTACGTTTCTGAATTCCCACAGGCCCGCGTCTGGTTCGTTCAAAGTCTTCTCGATCCAATTGAGCAGCCGTTCGACCAGATCAACATGAGCAGCCCTCTTAATGAAAGTAAGTCGCTGGTCTATGAACAAGGGCAACAGTCCCACCAGCACCTGGCCATAGACATCGTTTTGGATTTGCTCAAACGCCTTATTACCCACGCGGACGGGCTGATTGCCCAGGTAGCCGGTGAGCGGCAAATGAATCTCATCGGGCGGCGCATGTCCGGTGATCGAGTACAGCGGACTGATCCGTTCTTTGTTACGCACGAGGATGTTTTCGATGTATTCAAAATATTTCTCCAACTCATCAAAGTGGCCCATCTCGTTGAAGGCCTTCAACGTATAATACGAATCCCGGAACCAGCAATACCGGTAATCCCAGGTTCGCTGGCTCCCGTTGTATTCGGGCAGGCTGGTGGTACCTGACGCGATGATTCCGCCGGTATCTTCATACTGGTGTAATTTCAGAACGAGCGCCGAGCGAATCAGTTGGGCTTGATAGATATCCGGAACGTAAGTGTTCTTGATCCATCCCTGCCAATAGCGCACCGTCTTGTTGATAAAGTCCTCCGCAGTTGATTTGAGTGGAGCTTCGAGCGGCTCCCCATACGTCAACACGAGGTAATGATTCCTGTTCAGTACAAAAGCCTGCTGTTCGTCGATAAACGTCAACGAGATGTCGGTCGTCAGCCGCATGGGCATGCTGTAGCCGGTAAACACCATGTGATTGCTGGCGACCACTTTTTCAGGTTTCCATTCGCCATATTGACCCCTGGGGTCGCAAATCACCTTGATGATCGGGTTGCCCTGCAGCAGTTCGATTTTGCGTACGAGCATCAAGGGACGGAACGTGCGCTCATATTGGTAAAATCGGGGCGCACAATCGATGATGCGGAATTTGCCATCTGCGCATTCAAATTCCGTGCACAATACATTCGTGTTGGTGATGTAGTACTGTCGCGTTTCATATTTTCCTTCAGGGATAATGGAAAATTCACCCCCCAACTTTTCGTCAAGCAAGGATCCGAACACGAAGGACGAATCGAATCTTGGCCAGCAAAGCCACTTGACCCGTGCGTGATCATCAATAAGCCCCAGGTAGGAACAATTTCCAATGATGCCTAAGTCATATCTGTGCTTGTGCATGGACTTGGGTGGTTAGTTCCTGTAGAAACATGAAGGCTGAAACAGATTCGGGCAGGCGATACTTGGCGCAAGAAAAACCGGGGCCGACTTTGACGGTAATGGCTCGATCCCGGATCGATTCAAACATGTCCTCGTCGGTGACATCATCGCCGATGGCAAGAACAAAGTCCGCCCTTTGCAAATCGAGGAATTCGGCGGCCGCAGCTCCTTTATTGATATCCGCCTGCCTCACCTCAATCACTTTGTTTCCATCCACGATAGACAAGGTTGAATTCCGGATTAGGTGCTGCAGGCAGTCCACGAGCTCGCGCGACTTGTTGAAGCCTGTCTCCGGCTCGACGCTACGATAGTGCCAGGCCAGGGCAAACTCCTTTTCTTCCACAAAAGAACCGGGACAACGTTTGGTGAATAATTCGAGTGTCGACCTGACGGAAGGATGAATCGGTCGCGACAAACGCTTCCTTCTTACCATGCCCGCCTCGCCGGGCCGTATGCAGGCGCCATGCTCCGCGATGATGCTCAGGTTAATTCCGTCGAACCACTTCGCGAGTGTTTCATAATCGCGGCCACTGATGATCACCACGTGGTTTTGTTCGCATTCGCCAAGCGCACGAAACCAACTAAGGAGTTCGGGTGGAGGCAGGGCCGCCTCTGGCCTATCGTTGAAGGATACCAGGGTTCCGTCATAATCCATCAGCAACAGCCTTCGCTTGGCCTTGAAAAAAGCCTCTTGCCATTGGACAGTGATTCTATTATCAATCACCTGTTGTGTTCGCTCCGCCTGTAGTGCCTTACTGCTGTTCAAGGCATCGATAAACGACCTGACCCAGAAAGCAACATCATACTCCCTGATCCGATCCTGCAGTAGTTGCATTCGTCGCTTCTGCTCCTCGAGGGGCATTTCCATCGCCTCGGCAATACTGGCAGCCATCGCCGTCTTGTCGGTGGGATTGACCAACAGGGCCTCCACCATTTCATGCGCCGAACCGGCGAGCTCGCTGAGAATCAATACACCGTCCTGGCTTTTGCGGCTGGCGACAAATTCTTTGGCAACGAGGTTCATGCCATCCCGCAAAGGCGTGATCAGGGCGACATCGGCCACCTGGTACAGGGCCATGAGCTCATCGAAGGAAAGGGTATTGTACCGATAGAGTATCGGCTGCCATTGAAGCGTGCTGTATTTCCCATTGATCTGGCCCACCTGTTCCTCAATCATCTTTTTCCGCTCGTTGTACTTGGAGACGATTTGGCGGGACGGAATCACCACAAGAATGAAGACGATCTTCTGCTGCCATTCAGGGTGTTGCTCCAAAAATCGTTCAAAACCGAAGAGCCGGTGTGTAATGCCCTTGGTATAATCCAATCGATCTACCGAGAAGATAATTTTATGATTGGAAAATTTCTTCCGGATGGCCTCCCGTTCAACACGGATAGCTTTGGTCTCCCTGGCCTGGTGAAACTTTTCATAGTCGATGCTGATAGGAAAAACGCCCGCCTGCACTAGCCGCGAGGATACCTGGACAGTTCGAAAACTGTGAGCGATTCCCAAAACTTTTTGCACAGCATCCAGGAAATATTGCACGTACTCATCTGTATGAAAGCCCACCACGTCGGCGCCCAGGAGTCCCGAAACAATGCGCTCGCGCCACGGCCGGTTCATCATTCGGAAGATCTCGTAGGAAGGGAACGGGATGTGGTGAAAGTAGCCTATGGAAATTTCGGGGTGCTTTTCGCGAAGCATGGCCGGCAGCAGCATCAGCTGGTAATCATGTATCCAAACCGTATCCCCGGGCTGAACAACGTTTGAAATCTTTTTACAAAATTCCTGGTTCACCCTTTCATACGCCTTAAACGTGGAGTCTGAAAATTCAACAAAGCTGGGAAAGTAGTGAAACAGTGGCCACAGAGTCGCATTGCAGAATCCATTATAGAACTTGCTGTACTCCCTGGCCTCCAGAAATATCGGGTCGATGGTAAATGACGTTGAAACGGTATTCCGGAAAACAAACTTTTTCCACCGGGCCTCCGGGAAATCCGCCGAACCAATCCAAATCTTTTCCTTGTACTCGCCATCTGACTTGCTTCGGTCGAAGAAACTGCGCATGGCACTGACCAACCCCCCGGAACTTTCGCGCAACGAGATCTTGTCACCGCGTTCCGTAAGCTGGATCGGCAAACGGTTGGATACAATAATCAACCGGGGGCACTGATTCATTCGCCTAAGTTCTCCTGCGCCTTACGCATAGTCTTCCTGGGCAATGGTTACCCCTCGTAGTGCGTGCTTCAGGAAACTATCCTGCTCCCAGGAATGATCCGGTCGTACACTCAACACCGGGAAATGCGCGTGGTTAATGATATCCTGCGTGTAAGGTCCAAGGAAGAAATCACCCAGCATCGGATCGAGGGTGGCGGTAATAACAATAAGGTCCGGACGCACCTGGTTGGTGATTTCCACAACTTTCTGGGCAACGTTGTCACCCCGGTAAACATCACTGACACATAAGACCTGGTCTTCCGCCATCTGCCTGGCCACCCGGTTTACCAATTTCTTCATGTCTTCAAAGCCGCTGGTGTCGTTCCTTTTCACAATACCAGCGAGCATCAGCGAAGAGCCATTCTTTCTGAGAATGGGACGAAGCACATCGTACTTGTCCAATGCTTGCGGAACCAGTCGGATGGGGAACAGTACTTTTTTGAAGTCCAGCCATTCATTGGTGCCCGGAATGGTCATCACCGGGCACGGCGCATTCTTGACCACCCGGTAGGCGCTCGATCCCAGGTAGGTCTGCCGAAGGCCCGAGCTACCATGTGTTCCCATAACGATGAGGCTTATCCCCTTGTGCAGTGCCCAACGGCAAGTTTCGTCAGCAGCATTGCCCACTTGAACGACATGATTGACCACCAGGTCATGTTGAAACCGCAGCACTTTCGCCAGGAGGCCCAATTGTTCATTGGCTTTCACCATCAGTTGCGCCAACATACCGGAAGCTTCTGGCCGGGTTTCCGGAGGCACCAGCACATGGGTGTTTTCAATTACATGCAAGAGCGTAATTGTAGCCAGCTGTCGTTTGGCCATGGCCACGGCCGTTTGCAATGCATTGACAGAAGCCGGCGAGAAGTCAACCGGCACCAGGATTCTTTTGATTTCGTAACTTTCCATTATGTACCTATTTACAGTCCTTATTACCGTGACTCATTCCATTCACAATCTTAGCTTAATTCCAGAGGCATTTCGTGGAAGGAAACAACTCCATTATGGAACTTTTTACCGATGAACCGACCCACCGAAGATATCCCCGTCTATTCGATTGAATCCCTTAAATCGACCCGCCAGGAGGAAGTGCGTGAGTTCGACTTCTTCCGGTTCGAGTATTTTGTTCATGACATTGATCATCTGCGCGTACCCCACCGACATCATTTCTACACCTTTCTTCTTGTGACCATGGGAGATGGCAGCCACGATATTGATTTCACGACCTACGCGCTGAAGCCTAACCGTTTATTTCTCATCGCACCGGGACAAGTGCATGCCTGGAACCAGCTCAGTCATGTTAAAGGATTTGTTGTGCTCTTTACCGACAGCTTTGTAGCCTTGTCCAAGGGTCGTAAGATCATGGCCGCCTGGCCACTCTTTCGGATGGATCAGCCCTGTTACCTGGATCTCAAGCCGGCCGAAGTAGCCTTATGGGTTGAGGAGTTCAAATACATGGAGCAAGAGACCAACCGAACGGATGACTTCAGTCGCGACGCCATCTTCTATTCTATTGGAACGCTATTGGTCCGTGCGTCCCGGCTGTACCATCACTTATTATATAAGAATAAGACGGGCACCACGGATTTGCTGGTCACTTTCCAGGAGCTGATCGAAAAGCACTTTATGGAATGGCGGGCCCCCCGCGAATATGCTGCCCGCATGAACCTCACCGCCAATTATTTAAACTCCATTTGCAAAAAGAAATCCGGAAAGTCTGCCGGAGAGCTTATCCGCCAACGCGTATTGCTTGAAGCCAAACGGTTGCTGGCGCACACGACGCTTACCGTTGCTGAAATTGCCTACAAGCTGAATTTCGAAGACAACTCTTATTTCGGCAGGTACTTCAAGAAGTATACAGGCCTCACGCCGGAAACCTTTCGACTGCAAAAGCAATAGGCCGAACGGGTTTCCAATTCTCAGACTGTCCTCCTAACTTTGCCGGGATGGCCTGGTTCCGTTCGTTCAGTTGGGTTGAAATTGCGCTGGTGGCGGGCTTTGTCCTCTTCTACGCGCTCTACATTATCCGCATGGTGCGCATCAGCCGCGCCATCCACTCGCCAATGTCGGCGGTGTTCGTCAAACTGGTCCTGCGCACCGCCCTTTTTGTCCTTCTCCTCATCGCCTACCTCGGACCTTCTTTCGGGGAAGCCAAGCGCGAGGTGCAATCCGTGGGCAAGGATATTATGATCTGCGTGGATCTGTCGAAATCCATGGACGCCTTCGATATCCAGCCCAGCCGGCTGGAGAAACTGAAGTTTGAGATGAAGAAACTTGTAGAGGCTTTCAACAGCGACCGGCTGGGGATCATCATCTTCTCCTCCGAGGCCTTCATGCAGTGTCCCCTCACCTTCGACCAAAACGCCCTCAACCTGTTCATCGAAACCATGAACACCAACCTGGTACCCTCGAGCGGCACCGACTTCGGGCCTCCCCTGCGCATGGCCATGGACAAACTGGAAGACCCTAATGCCGGCGGATCTGAAAAATCAAAGATCATTCTGCTGATCAGCGACGGTGAAGACTTCGGGGATGAAACCGAAGACATCGCCAAGGAAATCGCTGATAAAGACATCAAACTCTTTACCCTGGGCATCGGCACTGAACACGGTGGTCAAATTTATGCTGGCCGCAGCCTGAAGACCGACAGGAATGGTAACCCGGTTGTATCGAAACTCAACCCGGTCTCGTTAAAGAAAGTTGCCTCCCTTACCGGGGGTCAGTATTTTGAGATCAATGAATCCGGCAATGACCTCTCCCGGCTTATCAATACCATCAGCAAAATCGAAGGGGAAATCAGGGATACCCGCCTCGTGGATGTGTCGGCCAATCGCTACTTTTACTTCCTGCTGGCAGCCCTTGCCCTCCTGGCACTGGATATCCTGCTGAGCGTGCGCACTGTGACGATATGAAAGTTGTTCTCCTCCTCCTGCTCACCCTGCTGATCGATCCCTCCAAGATCGGCAAAACCAATGAGGCCAAGAATAAGGCGAAGGAGAGCTATGCCCGAGGCGAGTACAAAGAAGCCGTAGAACAGTATCGCACGTTGATTGATTCCCTGGGAGTGAATGAGGAGGAGGTCTCCATGAACCTCGCGCATTCCTATTTCCAGCTCAACGACACGCTCAACGCCCGGAATGCCTATCTCGGCATGACCAACAGCAACAATGCCAACTACAAGTCGATAAGCTACCAACAGCTCGGCAATCTTTCCCACCGACAGGGCAAACTGGAGGAGGCCCTCGCTTATTTCAAAAGTGCCTTGAAAGCAAATCCTGCCAACGAAGAGGCCCGATTCAATTACGAACTGGTGAAGAAGAAACTTGACGAGCAGAAGAAGCAACAACAGCAACAACGCAACGACCAGGACAAGAAAGACCAGGATCAAAAAGAAAACAAGGATCAGCAGGATAAGAAAGATCAGAAGCAGAACGAACAGCAGAAGAAGGACCAGGAAAAGAAAGAGCAGGAGGAGAAGAAGAAGCAAGAGCAGCAGGCCAAGGAAAAGAAAGAACAACAGAAAAAGGAGCAGGAGCAGAAGAAAGAAGACGAAAAGAAAGACGACAAGAAGGAACCCCAACCTTCATCTGAGAAGATGAAGATGATGAAGATCAGCGAAGAGAAAGCGAAGATGGTGCTGGAAGCCATGAAGAACCAGGAGATTCAGTACTTGCAGCAAAACAAACGCAAGGCGACAAAGCCGAAGGATAAGGGGAAACCGGATTGGTAGAAGCAGGGGCCAGGGGTTAGGGATCAGGGGTCAGTGAGTGGTGAGCGGTAAGAAGTAAGTAGTAAGTATGGTGAACAGTGAACGGTGACCGGTGAACAGTAAACGGTGACCGGTGGGAGGGAGCGGTGACGAGCAAATAGTGAGCGTTAAGGAAAAAGGGATTAGTAGGATTAAATAATAAGATCATGAAAGAAGTATACATCGTATCGGCAGTGCGGACGCCGATTGGGAGTTTTGGCGGGTCGCTGGCAGGGGTGAGCGCAACGAAACTGGGTTCGATCGCTGTGTCGGGAGCGCTGAAGAAAATCAACCTGGACCCGAAGATGGTGCAAGAACTGTACATCGGGAATGTGATCGGAGCGGGACTTGGACAGGCGCCGGCAACACAAGTAGCGGTAGGCGCCGGGCTGGGATATGAGATCCCTTGCACTATCATTAATAAGGTGTGCGCGTCGGGAATGAAAGCCATCATGATTGGCGCACAGTCGATCATGCTGGGTGGCGCCGATGTGGTGGTCGCTGGTGGCATGGAAAATATGTCCAGCATCCCCTACTACCTCCTGAAAGCCAGATATGGTTATAAATATGGAAACGGTGAAGTGGTCGACGGGCTCACCTACGACGGGCTCACCGATGTGTACAACCGTTGCGCGATGGGTGTTTGCGCGGATAACACGGCCAAAGAAATGAAGATCAGCCGGGAGGCACAGGATGCGTTTGCCATCGGTTCATACAAACGTTCCGCTGCTGCCTGGGCGGCCGGGAAGTTCAAGGATGAAGTTGTTCCTGTGGAACTCACCGGCAAGAAAGGTGAAGTGACACTCTTCGCCGAAGACGAAGAATACAAGAATGTGAACTTTGACAAGATCCCGGGTCTGAAGCCGGTGTTCACCAAAGAGGGCACTGTCACTGCCGCCAACGCCTCCACCATCAACGATGGAGCCGCGGCTGTTGTGTTGATGAGCAAAGAGAAAGCACAGGAACTGGGTATCAAGCCGATCGCGAAGATTCGAGGCTTTGCCGATGCGGCACAAGATCCGATGTGGTTCACCACCTCTCCTGCACTCGCCATCCCTAAGGCGATGAAGATGGCGGGTGTGTCTAAAAAGGACATTGGCTTCTATGAAATCAACGAGGCCTTCTCCGCCGTGGCACTGGCCAACAACATCAAACTGGAGCTCGACAACAATTTTGTGAACGTGAACGGCGGAGCCGTGGCCCTCGGCCATCCGCTGGGTGCCTCCGGTGCCCGCATCACGGTGACACTCGCCAACGTGCTGAAACAAAACAACGCCTCGATCGGGGTAGCGGGGATTTGTAATGGAGGCGGAGGAGCGTCCGCCCTTGTGATTGAGAGGATGTAGACCTTTGACCATCGATTGGTCACTGATGTCGCATTCTGTTTCATAGGACTGGCGAGTGACCACCGCAGAGGCGCTGAGACGCAATGCTGCGCAAAGGAAACTCAGCGATCTTTGTGCCTTCGTGCCTTTGCGGTGGTTACCCTACCTTCGAAAGGCAGGAGTCTCCTGGCCTTCAAACATGCCATCTGCTATGATTTTCCTTCTTGGACAACATCCCGTTCGTCAAACCGTTTTAGCTTTGCACCGAACAATGCGCTCCTTCGTTGTCATACTGCTCCTGTTTATGTCTGTGGCTGCCGTCGCCCAGCAGCTGCGGCCGATCAAGACCTATTGGGATTCTGCGAAAAGGCGCATCCATGAGGATTATTATGTCACGATAGAGAACGACCAAATCCTGGAGGGTCCGTACAAGCGCTACTATCCCAATGGAAAGGTGGAAATGGAAGGCGCCTTCCGCGACGGGAAGCGATCAGGAACATTCAGGGAGTTTTTTCCCAGCGGTCAACTGCAGCGGCTTATCACTTACCGCGATGGCCAGCGCCATGGTCCTGTAGAGGTCTACGATGAAAATGGTAAGCAACTTCAAAAAGGTCAGTACCAAAACAACCTGCTCGTCGACAGTGTGAAGTCGTTTTACCTCACGGGCCAGACCAAACACGAATCTTCGTTTGTCAAGGGCAAACCGGACGGTGTTCTTAAGGAGTACTATCCTTCAGGAAAAATCATGAAGGAGATCACCTACAAGAACCAGCGGCCCAACGGACTGACCACCACTTACTACGAAGATGGCAAAGTGCAGTCCGAGGCCAACTTCAAGGATGGGATTATCAACGGGTTTTACAAGACATATTACCCCAATGGCCAGCTGGAGACAGTCTCCACGATGAAGGACGGAGAGAAGACGGGCCAGTTCAAGAACTATGACCGGGAGGGTCACCTGCTGCTGGAAGGATTTTTCACCAACGGACGGCTCACGGGTGAAAATATCGGCTACTATGTGGATGGGTCGGTTCGCCACCGTTACCAGTACGCCGATGGTGCCAAGGTGGGTACGAATTTTCAATACTATCCTAACGGAAAAGTAAGAGTACGCGAAGTGGTCTCACCTAGCCGTACCGATCTTAAGGAAGAGGCCTTTCGGTCAGACGGGACCGCTTCTTATGAAAAGAATTTCAGGAAACAGAAGCC
This sequence comes from Cyclobacteriaceae bacterium, assembly GCA_016787645.1. Lineage (GTDB taxonomy): Bacteria > Bacteroidota > Bacteroidia > Cytophagales > Cyclobacteriaceae > ELB16-189. The sequence goes on from JAEUUF010000013.1 coordinate 256,913, forward strand.
ACAGGGAACCTGGGTCTACTATTACGCCGACGGGAAGTCAGACAGTCTGCGGGAGAACTACCAGAATGGCAAGCTTCACGGCACACGCACTTTATATTATAGAGAAGGGGGCAAGAAACTGGTCGAGGAATATCAATTCAACCTGATCACAGGAACAGTTACGAACTACTATGAAAACGGTAAGCCATCGATGGTAGAAGAATACCGCGCCAGCCGTCCACACGGCCCTCACACCGCCTATTATCCCAACGGCCAGGTGAAAGAACAAGGCGAATTCGTAGCCGGGAAGAAGCACAAAACGTGGACTGAGTACGATGAGCAGGGCAAGGTGACCAAGACGTACGTCTTCCAGGCCGGGATCCTGATCGAGGATAAAAAGTAATAAAGCTTAACGCAGGCAATTACCTCAAGTCCCCTCTCCGCGGAACTTCCCGCCATTGCGTCCTCGCGGTGAATACCCACTCACTCCGCCAGGCAGGGACGGCCAGGATGTACCAGACTGCACGTCCTAAAAAAAACTTCACGCTCTCCCTCAACTATCATTTCAAATTCGGAGTTTCGCGTCGATATTTCGATGTAGTCAAAATCTCTTATCTATTGCCATGGCAGCGATCAAGGAAACCAATTTCAAATTCCCAGGCCAAACGGGCTTCTACCGAGGCAAAGTCCGGGATGTCTACTACTTCGGCGACCGTATGGTGATGGTGGCCACGGACCGAATCTCCGCTTTTGACGTGGTACTTCCCCGTGCCATCGATGACAAAGGGAGGGTGTTGAACCAAATCGCGGCCATTAATTTGGAGGCGACCAAGTCGCTGGTGCCGAACTGGGTGCAGGCCGTGCCCGATCCGAACGTAACCGTGGGTTTCCGCTGTGAGACTTTTCCCGTGGAGATGGTGGTCCGCGGTTATTTGTCGGGACACGCTGCACGCGAATACAAGGCAGACAAGCGCAGTGTTTGCGGTGTACCGTTGCCCGACGGACTTCGCGAAAGCGACCCGCTCCCCCAGCCCATCATCACGCCAACCACCAAGGCCAAAGTCGGGCACGATGAAGATATTTCCCGTGAAGAAATCCTTCGGCGGAAACTGATCAGTGAAGAAGACTACAGTGCCCTGGAACGCTACGCACTGGCGCTGTTCAAGAAAGGTACCGAGTTGGCGGCAGCGCGCGGACTTATTCTCGTGGATACTAAGTATGAGTTTGGTAAGCACAATGGTACGATCTATCTGATCGACGAGGTACACACCCCTGACTCGTCCCGTTATTTCTATCGCGAGGGTTACGACTCGCGGCAGGCCAAGGGAGAACCGCAAAAGCAGCTGTCGAAAGAGTTTGTTCGGCAATGGCTCATTGAGAACAATTTCCAGGGAAAAGAGGGGCAACGGGTACCTGAAATGACGGATGCGATTGTGGCCTCCATTGCAGACCGGTATCGCGAGTTGTACCAACAAATGACCGGCGCTCGGCTGGAGCCTTTGCCCGATCAAAATATTTTGGAACGAATTGAGCGGAACATCGTTAATTACCTAAAATGAAGTAATTTTGAGCCCTTCAATACTCCGCCAGATGAAATATACGATCGACAAACAGGAAAAGTACAGCCTGCTGCGCCTGCATGAGGAAAAGCTGGATTCCAGCGTGGCTCCTTCCCTGAAGTCCGAGCTCATCACCCTCCATGCAGAAGGCATCAAAAACATCATCCTGGACCTTGGCGAAGTAAAATACACCGACAGCTCCGGCCTGAGCGCCCTGCTGGTTGGTAACCGGATTCTACAGGAAGACGGCGGCGTGTTCATCCTCTCCAATCTCTCCGACCATACCGGCAAACTCATCAAGATTTCCCAGCTCGACAGCGTGCTCCACATAGTTCCGTCTGTGCAAGAAGCCGTGGATGCGGTGTTCATGCATGAGATTGAGAAAGACATGAAAGAGGGGGAGTGATTCGGTGATTCGGAAATTCGATGATTCGCTGATTTGGTGATTCAATGACGACTTTGAGAAGAGATTCCTTGCGGGGTCTCTTTTTTGCTTTTAAGGAAGTAAATTGAACGAACGAGTTAGTAACCCAGTGAAAAAGTGTCCGACTTCCGATTGACCATTCTCGGTTCCAGTGGTGCGCTGCCGGCGTATGGGCGATTCACTTCGGCACAGCACCTGGCGATCCGCCACCATCAATTCCTCATCGACTGCGGCGAAGGTTGCCAGCACCAATTGCGTCGGTATGATCTCAGTCCGCAGAAGATCAATCACATTTTTATCAGCCACCTGCATGGCGATCACTACCTGGGTCTCACCGGACTGCTGTTCTCCATGCACCTTCAGCGACGCGAAAGCGACCTTCATTTGTACAGTTTCCGGGGGTTGGAAGAAATTCTCCTGGCCCAAATGAAGCATGCACGCTCGTCACTGAATTTCAAAGTGATCCTCCACCCTCTTTCCGATGCGGGACCAGAATTAATTTTCGAAGACGATCACCTTACCGTACAGAGTTTTCCCATGGATCACAAGATTCCCACGTGTGGATTCCTTTTTCGTGAGAAACCCCGAAGCCGTTCGCTCGACAAATCAAAACTAACCCCAGGCATTCCCGTGGAGTTCATGAGCAAACTGCGCAGCGGGGAAGATATTATGAACGACCAAAACGAGGTGATCTACCGCAGCGACGATTACACCCTGCCGCCACGGCCATCTCGTGCCTATGCCTATTGTACCGATACTCAACCTTCAGATGGCGTACTCCCCATCATAAGCGGTGTTGACCTGCTTCATCACGAGGCAACCTTCATGGAGGAAGAGAAGGTCAAAGCAAGGGAGACGAAGCACAGCACAGCGGCTGAAGCCGCGAAGGTTGCCCTGCAGGCCCAGGTCAGGAAACTGATCATCGGGCACTTTTCCGCCCGTTATAAAGATTTGAATGTAATGTTGAACGAGGCCCGCAACCTGTTTCCAGAAACCTATTTGGCGCAAGAAGGAGAAATCTTCGAAATTGCCGACTGATGGCTCCGACCCTTGAACAAAAAAAGCACCGGCTGTTCGTCATCCTGAGTGGCATCTTTCTTACCAATGCCCTGGTGGCTGAGATGATTGGTGTGAAGATATTCTCCGCTGAAGCTTCTGTCGGCCTGGCCCCTGCCCATCTCCCGATTCTCGGGTTCACCATGGATTTCAACCTGACTGCCGGGGTGATTATCTGGCCCGTGGTTTTTATCACCTCTGACCTGATCAACGAGTATTTTGGCAAGCCCGGCGTGAAGCGAATCAGTTACCTCACCGCCGGACTTATCGCCTACGCTTTTCTCGTCATCTTCCTGACGATGAAGTTGCCTCCTGCCGGGTGGTGGATGGATGCCAATAACACAGACAGTTCAGGAAATTATTTTAACATCGATTTCGCCTTCAACAAGATTTTCGGCCAGGGTCAGCGCATTATCCTCGGGTCATTGAGCGCCTTCCTCATCGGTCAGCTCACGGACGTCTTCGTCTTTCAGCGGCTGAAAAAAATTACTGGCCCCAAAATGTTGTGGATGCGTGCTACCGGTTCCACAGTCGTGTCACAATTCATTGACAGTTTCGTCGTGCTCTTTATTGCTTTTGCCGGCACTTTCTCCGCGAAACAAATCCTCGCCATCGGGATTACGAACTACATTTATAAGTTCCTCGTGGCAATCCTGCTGACGCCACTGATCTATCTCGGGCACAATATCATTGACAAATACCTGGGGAAAGAACATGCCCTTCGCATGTCGGACGAAGCCACGGCACAGAGTCAGAATTTCTTATGACTTCCTGCGGAGGTTATCGAGGATCACGGCGGTTGCCACGGAGGCATTAAGTGACTCCGCCTTGCCGTAGCGGGGAATGGTGACCCGATGGGTGACCAGCTTTTCCACCGCAGGCGAAATGCCTTTCGACTCGTTCCCAATTACCAACAGTCCGGCCTTTCCAAACTCAGTGGCATGAACATCCTTCCCATCCAGGAACGCCCCATACACCGGTATCCCCGGCGACCGTAACCAATCGCCCAGGGCTGCGTAATGAACGGTAACGCGAAGAAAGGAACCCATGGTGGAATTGATGACTTTGGGACTGTAGACATCGGTAGTCTCTGGTGAAGCGATGATTAAACCAATGCCATACCAATCGGCCGTACGTATGATTGTTCCGAGGTTACCCGGATCACGAATATCATCGAGCACCAGGGTGAAGGTGTCCGTGGGGATGCCTTTGAATGAGCTCGGTTTCATGCGGACCACCGCAAGGGCGGCGCTGTTTGCTTCAACGGAACCGATGGCCGTGAGCTCCTTTTCGGAAGTCTCAACAACTTCAACAGCTTTTCGGGCATGTTTCGCCTCCTGGAGGAAACTCGGGGTTGCACATAACAGCTCAACCCGGTAGTCGGAGGCCAGCACTTCGTTCACGGTCTTCGCGCCCTGCACGAGAAAGCATTGCTCCGCGAGTCGGTATTTCTTTACTTGCAACGATTTGATGAAGCGTACCTTTGTTTTGGAGATCATTCGAACAACCCTCAAGGGGAAAGTTACCAAAATTTCGGTTGGGCTTTGTGCTGGCCTGCTGTTGAGCGGGTGTGTCGGAACGAAGTACCTCAAGGATGACGAGAAGCTCCTCTTCAAGCAATCGATAGAAACACCCAAAGGTTTTGACCGGACCGGGCTTCGCGACATTTATGTACAGAAGTCAAACCGGCGCTTCCTGGGATTGCCGATCAACACGCTTACCTGGATGTACTATTGGGGGTTGTCTCATTTCGAAAAAGAGCATTCCTGGTTCATTCACAGTAAGAATGACTTCATCCGGAAAAAAGAAAAGAAAGAAAAGAAATTTGATGCCAAGATCGCTGCCGCAAAATCCGACCGGAAGAAATCCAATCTTCAATTTCGCAAGCAGCGGAAAATGGATGACATCAATCTGAAAATAGAAAACGGAAACCTGCCCATGCAATGGGGCGAAAAGGTTTCTGTTTACGATTCCGCGGCCGTCACCGAATCCATCCAGAAGATTACCTCGCTGGCGTTTAACCGGGGTTACTTCAAAGCACGTACCCGCGCGGAAGTGACGGAGAAAAAGAAACGGATTACGGTCGTGTACCACTTGTTCACCGGCCTGCCCTTTACATACGACACGATTATCTATCGGGTACCCGATTCGGCGATGCATGCCATCTTAATCAAATCGCTTCCCAACGCCAAGATTCATCAAGGTGAGCGCTATGACCAAAAGACCCTCGGCAACGAGCGCGACCGGCTCGACATCCTGATGAAGGATCACGGTTACTACGATTTCAGCAAACAGTATGTCGATTTCCAGGTGGACACGACCTATGGTCATCACTATGGCATCGCGGTGCAGATTTCCATTTCTGATCCCGCCAACCGGGCGGCGCACAAGACGTTCACCATCGATTCAGTACGGTTTCGGACGGATGCCGGCGTTGCCGATCGTGCGGGGAAACGTCAATCGGTCATGTACAAGGGCATCCGCTTCAATTACCTCGTCGATGAATACAGCAAGCGCATCCTGGCCCAACGTGTCTTCCTCAAAAACGACAGTCTCTACAGCCGGGAAAATACCTTTGCGACCCAGCGGCAGCTGGCCAACCTGGACATCTTCAAGTTTGTGAACATCAACTACGACACCAGCGGGGGAAAGTTCATCGCCAACATCTTTGCCAGCCCGCTCAACCGGTATTCGTGGACCAATGAGGCCGGCGTAACGGTGACCCAGGGCTTTCCGGGTCCCTATTATAGCCTGAGTTTCAAGAAGAGAAACATCTTCCAGGGGCTGGAGATTTTTGAACTTAACGGTCGCTACGGATTTGAAGGTGTGGCCGGCGCTACCGACCTGGGCGGCGTGTATAAAAGCACAGAAGCCAACGTCAACGTATCGGTAACCTTCCCCCAGTTTCTCCTCCCCCTTGGCAAGCGGGCCGACGATCTTGGACGGGTGAACCCGAAAACAAAACTACTCATCGGTTATACCTACACCGATCGACCCGAATACCAACGGTCCAACGTGACGTTTTCCAATACGTACACGTGGGAAAACAAACGGACCACCCTGTATTCCTTTACCCTCACCAATCTCCAGGTGATTCAATCCACCCTCGATCCCGCGTTTGATCAGTTGCTCACCGACCTGCAAACCAAGCAAGGCAACAACCTGAAGAATTCATTCAAGCCTTCGTTGGTGAGTTCGATGATTTTCTCCATGACCTGGAATCCCCAGAACTACGGCAACCAGGAACGAAGCTCCTACTTCCTGCGTATCCAGGCAGAGAGCGGCGGAACGTTGTTCAACTTCTACACCCCGGATTACGCCATCAGCCGCGGGCTGGAGATCTATAAGTACCTGCGCCTGGGCGTTGATTTCCGGCGGAACAAGGTGATTGACAAGAATACTTCAGTGGCTTTTCGTTTTAATTCCGGTGTTGCCTATGCCTATGGTGATAACAAGTCGCTGCCCTACGAGAAATACTGGTTCGTAGGAGGCAGTAACAGCGTGCGAGCCTGGCGCCCGCGTCGTTTGGGTATCGGGTCGGCACCTCCTCCAATTAATCCCGATCCTAGTTCTTCGGGTGTCTTCAATTACCAGTACGAGCGTCCCGGTGAGATCATGCTGGAAGGAAGTGTCGAATGGCGAAAGAAGTTATTCGGCTTCGTCAATGGCGCCCTATTCATTGATGCGGGTAACGTCTGGACATTCGCGCAGAGTGCACCCGCCAATCCTTCGGAACCGACCACCGCACCCTGGGCAGGTGATGGAAACACGAAATTCTATTTCGACTCTTTTTATAAGGAAATTGCCGTGGGCACCGGGTTTGGTCTTCGCTTTGATTTCTCCTTCCTAGTCCTTCGACTGGATGTGGGTATTAAAGTATGGGATCCTGCGCGGAAGGTGGGAGATCGTTTTGTGCTTGGCAATTTCCGATTCACGGGACCGTATGATGCCAATCGGGAGCCGGTCATTTATAACATTGGGATAGGGTACCCTTTCTAGTGGCTGGTGGAAGGAGCCCCATCGGGGCGATATTTTGATTGCCCGGGGCTTTAGCCCGGGGATTGGATGAAGTGATAACTGAGGGCCACAGGAACATTGCCTCGATCTTCTCACTCGACTGGCCCGCACCGATGATCCGCAGGCAACCTGCGCGCCCGAAAATGTCGTCACCCAAAGTTCAGATGCAAACATGAACACCGGACCCGACTATTCTAACCATGTCTCTACAGCCCCAGTGGGGCGACATGTTGATTGCCCCGGGCTTTAGCCCGGGGGATTGGTTGAAGTGATAATTGAGGGCCACAGGAACATTGCCTCGATCTTCTCACTCGATTGGCCCGCACCGATGACCCGCAGGCAACCTGCGCGCCCGAAAATGTCGTCACCCCAAAGTTCAGACGCACACATTAACACCGGACCCGACTTGCCCAACCATGTCTCTACAGCCCCAGCGGGGCGACATGTTGATTGCCCCGGGCTTTAGCCCGGGGGATTGGTTGAAGTGATAATTGAGGGCCACAGGAACATTGCCTCGATCTTCTCACTCGATTGACCCGCACCGATGATCCGCAGGCAACCTGCGCGCCCGAAAATGTCGTCACCCAAAGTTCAGATGCAAACATGAACACCGGACCCGACTATTCTAACCATGTCTCTACAGCCCCAGCGGGGCGACATGTTGATTGCCCCGGGCTTTAGCCCGGGGTAGGAATAAGCCGAATGAGAGAGGGCCACAGGAACATTGCCTCGATCTTCTCACTCGATTGGCCCGCACCGATGATCCGCAGGCAAGGTGCGCACTAGTAACGAAGGAGCCCTTCCAACTCAACCGCAACCTTCTCCGCACTCGGCAACATCATCTTTTCCAGGTCAACATTCAGCGGAACCGCGGGGAGATTGGCCGCACCCAGCGTCCATACCGGTGCATCCAAATGGGTGAAACACTCCTTGGAAATCCGGCCGGCTAATGATTCAGCAAAAGAATTCAACAAGGGCTCTTCGGTCAACACAAATGCCCGGCTGTGCTTTTGAACGACTTGAACAATCGCCTCCCAGTCAATCGGGTTCAGTGTGCGAAGGTCCATGATCTCGACCCGCCCAGGGAAATTCTTCGAAGCCTCCTTCGCCCAGTAGACACCCATACCATAGGTGATGATCGCGGCTGTACTTTCAGCCTGATCAGGTTCTGCAGTCTGAATGATATTCGCCTTGCCCAGCGGAATGACATAGTCCTCGGACGGTTCGATAGTTTTTGCCTCGAGGGTGCCCGGCACCTTACTCCAATAGAGGCCTTTGTGTTCGAGCATTACCACCGGGTTAGGGTCGAGAAAGGAAGCTTTAAGAAGTCCCTTCATATCCGCTGCGTTGGATGGATAGACCACTTTGATGCCCCGGATCGTGAGCAACGTTGATTCAATGCTTCCGGAATGATACGGCCCACCTCCGCCATAAGCACCGATCGGTACGCGGATCAGCGACTGCACGGGGAATTTTCCTTTCGTCAGGTAACAGCTTTTCGACAACTCCTCCACGAGCTGATTCAATCCCGGCCAGATGTAATCCGCGAACTGAATCTCGACAATCGGCTTGCACCCCACGGCCGACATGCCCGCCGTGGAACCGATGATGTATGCTTCCTGGATCGGGGTATTGAAGACCCGCTCGTCACCATATTTCTGCGCCAGTGTCGCGGCTTCGCGGAATACGCCGCCAAGCCGACGGCCAACATCCTGCCCGTAGAAAAGCGACTCCGGGTATTCCTTGAGAATTTCTTCCACGGCATGCAGCGCGGCATCGACCATCACTACCTTCTCGCCTCCTTCGGGAATGCGTACTCCCTTCTCCTCCACCACCGACGTGGGTGCAAACTCGTGCGAGTCGAAATCACTCAACTCCGGGTCTGGAGATGCCAGGGCACGCTCGTAGTCAGCCTTGACTTTTTTCGCAGCCTTGGTCTCAATATCTCTCAGCACTGCAGTTTCAATTCCCCCGTCGAGTAAATAATTGCGCAACCTGACCAGCGGATCGCGCTTTTCATGCTCATTCAAATCATCTCCCCGGTACCACTCCTTCCGTACGCCGGAAGTATGATGACCCAGCAGCGGGCAAGTGGCGTGAAGTAACAATGGCGCACGCTTCTCGCGGACAAAAGCGATGGCTTCTTTCATGGCTTGATAGCTCGCGACAAAATCAGCACCATCCACCCGGCGTCGCTCGAGGCCTTTGAATCCGCCTGCATAATCAAATGCATCGCCCGTCCGCATTTCTTTTCCCGTAGCTGAAATTCCCCATTCATTGTCCTGCACGAGGAAGAGGATGGGAAGTTTCTTCAACACGGCCATCTGAAAGGCTTCGGCCACTTCGCCTTCAGTCACTGAACCATCGCCGAGAGAGCACAGGACAATAGGCTTGGTCTTTCCTTTCAGCAACTTTTGCGATTCGAGGTAGGCGATGCCTTGCGCCATTCCCGTAGCCGGAATAGCCTGCATGCCGGTGGCGGAACTCTGGTGCGGGATGATGGGGAACCCTTCACGGCGAAGCGAGGGGTGACCATAATAACTGCGGCCACCGGAAAAAGGATCGTCGCGCTTGGCCATTAACTGGAGCATAAGCTCATAGGGCTCAAGTCCCATACCCAGGAGCATGGACTCGTCGCGGTAATACAAGGAAGCGTAATCTTGAGGGGTCAGTTGAAAACCTGCCGCCAGTTGGATGGCCTCGTGACCCCGTGAAGTGCTGTGTACATATTTGCTGCAGACTTCGCGGTTCTCATCGTACGTCTCCGCCATCCGGCGCGCCATGCACATCCGCTCATAAGCCTTCATGAGGATGTCGCTATCCAGGGTAAGTCCTTTTCGCTTCTTCTCCGTGGTCGCCTGTGGCATAATGTTCAATTTCCGACCGGTAAATATAGGGTAAATCCATCAGGAAGGGGGATTTCCGCTCATCCCGGCGGCCTTGACGGTTCGGCGACTATTGACTAACTCGAAGACTCATTTCAATCAGAAACCTCACAACGCCAACCCAAAATCACCAACTATGAAACGGATACTACTGTTGATCCTTGCCCTCATTGCCTTTGGCCCGTGGGCAACTGCACAGAAGAAAGATGACAAGGCAGCTCCTGCCAAAGAAGTGAAGAAAGACGAGTTGCCGCTATCGGGGATTAAGTTCAGGAATATCGGCCCCGCCGTAACCTCGGGTCGCATTGCCGACTTTGCCGTTAATCCCAACAATATCAACGAGTATTATGTCGCTACCGCATCCGGGGGCGTGTGGAAGACGGTCAACGCAGGTACTACCTATGAGCCCATCTTTGATAGCCAGGGCTCCTACTCCATTGGTTGTGTGGCCATCGATCCCAATAACACCAACGTGGTGTGGGTCGGTTCTGGTGAAAACAACAACCAACGCAGCGTGGCTTATGGCGACGGCGTCTACAAATCAGAAGATGGCGGCGCTACCTGGAAGAACATGGGTTTGAAAACTTCTGAGCACATCGGAAAGATCATTGTTGATCCCCGAAACTCAAACGTGGTGTGGGTAGCTGCCGTCGGACCGCTTTGGAAAGAAGGCGGAGAACGTGGTGTCTACAAAACCACCGATGGAGGAAAGACCTGGACCCAGGTATTGAAGATTGATGATCACACCGGGGTAAACGACATTATCATGGATCCCCGCAACAGCGATGTCGTTTACGCTTCCGCCTTCCAACGCCGGCGCCATGACTATGGGATGCTGAGCGGCGGACCTAATTCCGGGATGCACAAGACCACCGATGGCGGCAAGACCTGGGATAAAATCAACACGGGGCTTCCTTCTGGCGACAAAGGAAGAATCGGCTTGGCCATTTCTCCCGCCGATCCCGAAGTCATCTACGCAATTATGGAAGCAGCCAAAGACGGCGGTTTCTATCGCTCGACCAACCGCGGGGCCAGCTGGCAAAAGATGAGCAGCCATGAAACTGGCAGCAACTATTACAACGAAGTCATCGCGGACCCTAAAGACGCAAATACCGTCTACACGATGGGTTATGCCATCAGCATCAGCAACGACGGCGGCAAAAATTTCCGCCCGATTGGAGAGAAATCAAAGCACGTTGACAACCACGCCCTCTGGGTCAACCCCAATGACACCCGGCACATGATCAACGGTTGTGACGGAGGTATTTATGTTACCTATGACGGCGCGAAGACATGGGAGTTCAAATCCAACCTCCCGGTAACACAGTTTTATAAAGTTGAAGTGGATAATACCCTGCCCTTCTACTATGTATATGGAGGAACGCAGGACAACTTCAGCCTCGGCGGCCCGTCGCGGAACCGTAGTGAGAATGGTATCCCTAACTCGGATTGGTTTGTCACCAACGGTGGCGATGGTTTCGAAAGCGCCATCGACCCGTTCAATCCTAACATTGTTTATGCAGAGTCGCAGCACGGCGGACTGGTACGTTATGACAAGGCTACCGGTGAGTCGGTGGGAATTCAGCCCCAGGCGCGGAAAGGTGAAAATGATTACCGCTGGAACTGGGATGTGCCGCTCATGACCAGCGCACATAAGAAAGGACGGATCTACTTTGCTGCTGAAAAGGTCTTCCGGAGCGATGACTATGGAAATACCTGGCAGGTGATCAGTGAAGATTTGACCCGTGACCTGGATCGCAACAAGCTGCCTTTCATGGGCAAAGTCTGGAGTGTGGACGCCGTCGGCAAGAACAGCGGTGCTGCACTGTATGGAACCGTGAGCGCGCTATACGAATCACCCAAGAACGAAAACGTAATTATTGTCGGCACGGATGACGGTCTTATCCAGATCACCACCGACGGCGGCAAAACATGGAAAAAGACAGATGGCGTTGCGGGAGTACCTCCTATGACCTATGTCTATCATGCGCTCGCTTCACAGCACGATGAGAATGTCATGTATGTGACGTTCAACAACCATAAGCGCGGTGATTTCAAACCCTACATCTTCAAGACCACCGACAAAGGAGCAACCTGGACTTCCATTACGGCCAATCTCCCTGAGCGCGGTTCGACCTACAGCATGATGGAAGACCATGTAGATCCGAACTTGTTGTTTGTCGCCACGGAATTTGGGGTGCATTTCTCCAACGACGGCGGCAAGTCCTGGCGCCAGCTGAAAGGCGGGTTGCCGACAATCGCAATCCGCGACATGGCCATCCAGAAGCGCGAGAATGATCTTGTGCTCGCCTCGTTTGGTCGTGGATTCTATGTCCTTGATGATTATTCTCCGCTGCGCAACCTGAAACAGACGGAAGGCAAGGAAGCCTATATCTTCCCCATCAAGGACAGCTGGATGTATGTGGAGAGCAGTCCGCTTGGCATTCGTGGTAAAGGCTTCCTCGGTGAATCCTATTATGCAGCCGAGAATCCCAAAGTGGGCGCTGTGATTACGTATTTCTACAAAGAGGATCTTAAGACCCGCAAGGAGAAGCGCCAGGAAGAACAGAACAAGCTGGACAAAGACGGCAAGGATGTCTTCTATCCTACTTACGAAGCCCTGAAAGAAGAAGAGAAAGAAGAAGCACCATACCTGTTGTTCACGATCAAGAATGAGCGGGGAGATATTATTCGCAAGTTGAAGTCACCCGCCAAGAAGGGTGTGAACCGGATGGTTTGGGATTTCCGTTACCCCAGCACCAACCCGATCAACATCAATGCCCAGGCCAACGACAACGTATTCCAGCCCAACGATGTGGGACAACTGGCGGCTCCCGGCAATTATACCGTGACTCTTTCAAAATATGTCGATGGCGTAATCACCGACCTGGCTGGTCCGGAGAAGTTTGTGGTGAATGTGCTCCCTGGCAGTACGCTTCCGGCGGCAAGCCGTCCCGCATTGGTGGAATGGCAGCGCAAAGCGGCTGAGCTGCAACGCGAGATCACGAGTGCATCGCGGGCGGTGGGTGATGCCAACAACCGCATCCGTCATATGAAGGAGGCAATCATGAGCGTGGCCCGCCCCAACCAGGAGTTTGTGAAAGATGTGTTGAGTCTGGAAGAAAAGATGCGCGGTATCCAACTGAAGATGAATGGCGACAACGTGGCCGGGCGGTTGGACATCGACACCCCTCCCTCGATCCAGTCGCGGCTCTTTAGCGCGATCTACAGCGGCTATGGCTCCACCAGTGATCCGACCACAACGATGAAAGATCAACTGCAGATTGCCGGTGAAGAATTTGAAAGTGTGCTGAACGACCTGAAGACGGTGGTGAACACGGACATCAAGGCGCTGGAGCAGAAGCTCGAGGCGGCTGGGGCGCCGTATACACCGGGGAGGGTTCCGGAGATAAAGAAGTAAGAAGTTAGGAGTTAGGGGTTAGGAGTTAGGAGTTGGAAGTTAGAAGTTAGTAAAATGAAGATCCCCGGTCCAGGTGGCCGGGGATTTTCTTTTGTTGCTACTGACATGGCCTTGGTTATGGTTGCTCCACTTTCTTTGAAACATTTCGATTCTTTGTGAAGAGTTCTCCATAGATTTAAGAATATCAATAAAGTATTCACATCATGTCGAATTACACCCTAAGAATGATCGCTGTGTTCAGTTGTTGCTGTGTCATCCATATCAGTTCAGCTCAATCCGATGTGCCTTCATCCATTCTTGTTCCGTCCAAGACACTCCCCACCGTCGTGGAAATGCTTTTTCCGGGTGGCAAATCGAAGGCGGTGATCCTGAGCTATGATGACGGTGCGGCGAATGACCGTCGGCTGGTGCAACTGATGAATGGATTGAGTCTGAAGGGAACATTTCACCTTAATTCAAACAAACTGGGATTCAAGGATTACATTACGCGTGAAGAAATCAAGAGGCTGTATGAGGGACATGAAGTATCGGTGCACACCGCAAATCATCCGAATCTTACCGCGATATCGAAGATTGACGTAATCTATGAGGTGGTGGAGGACCGGAAAACATTGGAGCACCTGACGGGCAGCCCGGTCAGGGGAATGGCATATCCTTTCGGAAGTTTTAATGACAATGTCATTGAAGCGCTGCAAGGATTGGGTATTGAATATGCCCGGACTGTGGAAGATACTTACGCATTAACCATTCCGGACAATTTTCTAAAATGGCATCCGACGATTCATCAGTTCGGCAAGGCTTATTTTCAAGGCAATTCACCGGAGATTGACAAAAAAGAACTGGCCGGCTTTTACGGGTTGGTGAACCGTTTTATCAAGGAAGAAAATGTTTCCCTGTTATATGTGTGGGGACACAGCTGGGAAATAGGCTCAGAAGAGAAGTGGGCGGATACCGAGAAGTTCTACAAAATGGTGGCCGGCAACCCGGAGATTGTTTCCTTGACACACATCGATCTCGTGGACTACATCCAAGCGTATCGAAACCTTAAGTTCTCCGTGGACCATAAAACCGTCATAAACCTGAGCGCCCGGGATGTCTTCATAAGGCAAGACAACAAGGTTTTTAAGATCGCCGCCGGCACGAAGACTATCTTGAATTGACCGGATACCATGCTTTTTTTTTGGATGGCGATCAAATACCCAGCAGTGCCATTTTGCCTCTCGTAAGCTTCGCCAGCGGGTGACCCGAAGGCATTTGTGGCCGGTGCCGATTCCAAAAATCTATTCGCTTAAGTCTTTCGCAGTTGAATGCTGCCTGCGAAATTAGCGTCTGCCACGAACCAAAAGTCATGCGTGTTAAAGAATTGCTCTCCCAGGACTACCCGCTCTTTACGTTCAGGGAATCGATAGACAGGGATATCTTCTTCGGAGTTTTTCTAACCCTGTTTCTGCTGGTCTTCACACCCTTTGGTCTTGATGATTTCGCCTATGATCGGTACTACATTATTCTGGGCTATGGGTTGGTCACGTTCCTCTCCATCGTAGTGAATGACACCGCTGGCTACACGCTGTTTCCCGGCATCTTTTCCGAGCGTCGCTGGAAAGTCTACCACCAGATCCTGTGGGGCCTCTGGCATCTGTTCTGCATGGGAGTGGCAAACTTGACTTATGGCGTAACTGTAGGCGCCTTTCCACTGAACCTGTCCTCTTTTTTCAAAATTGAGTTATATGTCTTGCTCAGCGCGGTCATTCCGATAGTCGTCTTTGTCCTTCTCAGGCAGAATTACCTGCTCCGGAAGAATGTTAAGGTGGCTGAAAATCTCAATCAGCAGATTCACCAGAATGCGGTTTCCGGAACCGCCGCGAAGGAGGACCTCCTTACGCTGGTCGCCGAAAACAATCGGGATCAATTGAAAGTTAATGCCGAAGCCATCCTGTTTATCGCCTCACAGGACAACTATGCCGAGGTGGTGACTTTTGAAGGCGGAAAATTGTCCAAGCAGTTGATTCGAAGTACGCTATCCCGGATCGAGAGCAGCTTACAGGAGAGGCCCAACTTCTTCCGGTGCCACCGTGCGTTTATTGTCAATATGAACAAGGTGATTTCTGTGGCAGGCAACTCGCAGGGTTGCCAACTCGTCCTAAGTCATCCGGTTGATCCCATTCCAGTATCCCGCGCCAATACCCGCTTACTCAAAGAGAAATTCGAAACCGCCCCCCGGTAGCCCCTGCGCCATACGTCCCTGACCGGTTGCAGCCTGTCCCAAACGTGGACATAGGTCCCAAAATCAAAGCAATTCGCCCCATTCTCCGGCGAGCAAAAGGCCTCCCTAATAGGTTTGCGTTCACCTGCAAGAACAGGATCGCCTATGGAAACCCTTGCTCTAACTTTCAACATGGTTCATCTGCTGCTCCACCAGATGGCCATTCACTATGGAAACTACTCGAGGGGTGTGACCACGGCCCGTCGACTGACCTACTCGTTGATTTGGGGGCCGGTACTTGGATTTCCACTTCTGGCCATCCGGGCTTCTTCAAGCGCACTCGAGGGCATTGCCCTCATTTTTCTGGGTTCACTCCTCTGCCTTGAACTGATTGCCTGCCGGCATGCAGGCCGGGGGCTGAACCTGCTGCTGCCTGGACGCCTCGCTGCCGATTCCCTTCCACACCCTTGTATCGCCATGGCCGCATTGACGTCGATTTGCCTTGCGATTACCAGTATTCATTTCATCCGACTCTAAATCCAATAAATATGACTACCCGCACAATCCTCTTCATGATGCTGTTGTCCTCGCTGGGGCAAGCACAGGTACTCTACCACAATGGTAAAATCTTCACCGGCAACCGATCCCAACCTTGGGTCGATTATTTCATCGTCCATAACGGAACCATTATGGCAGCTGGAACCGGCCATCCTGCTCCCGACAGCATTCCGAACCGGGTAAACCTTCACGGTCAGTGGGTGATCCCCGGGATTGTCGACAGCCACATACATTTCATCGACGGAGGACTTACCCTCCTGCAGGTTAATTTCGGGACCACCCTGAATGCCCAGGAAATGAAACAAGAACTTGAACGCACCATCGACCAATTGCTGGACGGGGTTTATGTTGGCCGAAATCTGGCCCCTGCGGTATTGAAGAATATCTCGCACCCGGTCAGCCTGCTGGATCACTACTTCCCGCTGACCCCCGCGGTCATTTTTCTCAAGGGAGGTCATGCCGCGATTGCCAATACCCGTGCACTAACCTATTTCGGATTTCACCGGGAGAAGACGCGAACGGAGATCGGCCGAGATACATCAGGAAAGCTTACCGGGTATCTCTTTGAGGCAGCGGCCATGGAAGCCAACCAGGCGATCGGGCAGCGGTGCAGCCAAGAGACCATTGAACGGGCCATCTTGGCGGTTCAGGACAAAGCTATTCGATTCGGAATCACCCTGGTCGGTGACAACACTTTCAATCCTTATCACTATAAAATTTACCAGGGAATGCAGAAGCGCGGAACACTTAAGATTCGCATACGCGCAAGAAGCTACGGCAGGATTCCGGAAACGAGCATGCTCATGCAGGGGTTGGGCAGAAAGCACCTGGGATTCATCGGCGGCGGCGTTGATCCTGAATTTGTCCGCTATCATGCTTCCAAACATTTTGTGGATCATTCGCTTTCTGTTTCGCCCGATACACAAAACCAGGAACCGGGCGGGCAGCCCTTTCTGGAGGTGGAGCAAATCAAGAACTTGTTTCTGCTACATCCCAAGGAAGTTTTCGCCTTTCATGTACAGGGTAGACGCGGGTTAAAAAATATACTCACCGCCATAGAGCAAACAGGCACCACCCGGCGACACATCCTGGATCACACCGGATACACATCCGATTCGCTGCTGCATGCGATCGCCGGGCAAAATCTCGCCGTAACCATGATCGCCAGCCAATTATTTGACGCACCTGCGATCAGCGCATACTACACGCTACGCGACAAAACTTTCCGGTCGTATGATTTGCTCAACTACCGCCATAACTACCGGATAACGGGCGCGGCTTTGTCGAGCGACTATCCTTATGGAATGGACACCACGTTCAAGTCATTTCCGGAAATCGACGGATTGAATCCACTGGCCAACCTCGCAGCCCAGCACCTGGGCCAATATCCCGATGGCACCCAGATACCTGGCATGAAGGACAAGACACTCAGCCTCGAAGAAGCATTGGTGGCCTATACTCATCGGGGTGCATTTGTCCTTGGCGAGGAAGATCGATTTGGAATGATCCAGCCAGGTTACCGGGCCGATTTCGCAATTCTGGACAGCACGCTATTTACCAAGGACAACCATAAGCTCTATACTTCACGGGTACTTCAAACCTACATCGCGGGGGAATGCATATACCGCTTGCCCTCCGCTCCGATGAAGGATCACTTGCTTCATACCCGGGTGAAGCCCTCTGACTACGCACTTTCGCCCATCATTGGCTATGACCCCGCGCTGGGGATGATTCTCGGCGGAGCTTACTTTCGGTTTCCGCTGAAAGTGCCCGGTCAGTACTTTGACGCCCAACTGCAAGTGATCAGCCAGGGAAAAGTGAATTTGCAATCCACCTACACGGCTTATGGTATCCGCCGCAACATCAACGTTACCCTCAACGGTTCCTATACCACCTTCTTCCAGTACTATTTTGGCGAAGGGAATCAGACGGTCTCCGACCAATATGCTGTTCTTTACGCCAGCGCGTTAAAGGTCAAACCCGAACTTCAATGGTTGTTGATGAATCATCACCAGCTAAATTTCTTCGGTGATGTTCGCAGTCGCAAAGAGACAGGCGCCACCGATCCCCAAGGAACGGACCTCAACCGGCGGCTCTTTCCCGACGGGACTGGAGCAGCATTGGGACTATCCTTCCAAAAAGATACGCGGGACAATGCCTTCAGTGCGCACGTGGGAACGTTCAGGCAAATCAGCCTTCAGTACATCCCCGCCTCGTGGAATACCGCCAAGGCCGGAGACGTTGTCCAGGTTGCAGGGGAAATACGGCATTTTACATACCTCCGCCTCCAACGGACACAGGTGGTACTGGCTACCCGCCTGGCAGCAGGCTGGTCATTCGGCACACCAGACTATCTGTACCGTTATACCCTAGGCGGTTCTTTTGCCTTGCGTGGCTATTACAATAATCGCTTTCGGGGAGATCGTTACTATGTAGGGCAGGTCGAATTGCGGTTTCCTGTCTACAAACGCTTATCGGGTGTTGCTTTTGCCGATGGCGGCGATATCGCCGACGATGGATTCCGCAAACCCAAGTGGACCTGGGGGGCGGGTATCCGTTTTGCGCTGAACGAAAATATCAAGCTGAGGCTGGACTATGGGGTGGCAAAGGACCAGCAAGGGGTCTTCTTTACATTCAGCGAGGCCTTCTAATTCAATTACTAAATATTTTACTATTTGATACTAATATTTTTAGTATTATTACGGCATGGACAGGAACATCATCCATCTGGACCTGGATGCCTTTTTTGTGGCCGTAGAGCGGAAAAACAACCCCAAGCTCAACGGGAGGCCCCTGATTGTCGGGGGGAGCAGCCGCCGCGGGGTGGTGGCTGCCTGTAGCTACGAGGCCCGCCGCTTCGGGGTGCACTCGGCCATGCCCATGTACCTGGCCATGCAACTCTGCCCCGATGCCACCGTCGTCTCCGGCGATGTGGAAGCCTACAGCCAGCACTCCCACCTGGTCACCGAAGTGATCGCCGACAGCGCGCCGCTCTTCGAGAAAGCCTCCATCGATGAATTTTACATCGACGCCAGCGGTATGGACCGCTACTTCGGGGCCTTCCAGTGGGCGGTGGAGCTTCGCCAGAAAATCATGCGCGAAAGCCGCCTGCCGATCTCGCTGGGCATGTCCGTCAACAAGCTCGTCTCCAAAGTGGCCACGGGCGAGTTCAAGCCCAATGCCGAGAAACTCATCCCCGCGGGCACGGAAAAAGAATTCCTCGCCCCGCTGTCGGTCGACAAGATTCCGATGATCGGAAAGCAGACCTCCTCCTTTCTCTACGACATGGGCGTGCGCACGGTGGCGACCTTGCGCGAGATGCCGCCAAAATTCCTCGTCAGCGCTTTTGGCAAAAACGGGCTGTCGCTCTGGAACAAAGCCCACGCCCTCGACGATTCGCCCGTGGTGCCCTACACCGAGCAGAAATCCATTTCCACGGAAAGCACCTTCGAGGAAGACACCATCGATGTGAAGCGCCTGAAGTCGATCCTCATCGCCATGGTGGAAAAAGTCACCTTCCAGCTGCGCGAGCAGAAGAAGCTGGCTTCGTGCATCACCGTAAAGATCCGGTACTCCAATTTCGACACGGAGACCAAGCAGGTGCACGTGCCTTACACATCCTCCGACGGTTTTGTATTGCGTACCGTGCTGGAGTTGTTCGACAAGCTTTACAACCGCCGCCTGCTCATCCGGCTCGTGGGCGTGCGCCTCAGCGGGCTCGTCTTCGGCAACCACCAGATCAGCCTCTTCGATGATACAGAAGAAGACATCAACCTCTACGAGGCGATTGATTACATCAAGCACAAGCACGGATCGGACAAACTCATGCGGGCCACTACGCTGGGCGTGGGACGGCGCGTACGGATGGAGATGAACATGTTTAATGGAAGAATAATCAAACTTTAAATGGTTAAAACGTATGGAAACGAAAGCATCCAATGAATTGCTCTTCATCATCTCGCCGCCGCCGGCCATCGCGGAATATGTCGCGATGCTCAAGCAGCATGTCCGGCTGGCCATCGGGCATCCTTTCGAGGATGAATTTGCCAAGGCCCACATCTCCCTGTTTCGCTACCGCGATGCCCGTCCCGAAGACTGGCTCTACCAGGTCGACTCGAAAATCGCGTCCTTCGCGCCCTTTCATGTGCACGTCAAGAACCTGAATTTCTACGATCACGGGACCACGCGCACCATTTACCTGGAGGTGGTGCATAAAAATCCCATCTGCGAGATCGTCGAGCGGCTGGGGCAGCCGGAGGGAGAATTCACTCCCTACATCACCATCGCCAGCAACCTGGACATCAACGACTTTATAAAAGCGTGGATGAGCCTTAAGAATCTATCTTACAGTGATTACTTCCGATGTGATCATATTACCGTACTGAAGAAGAAAGCGGCGAGGAGATGGACGTACTATATGGATTTGTCGTTTGCGGCTTAGCCCTAGGTTTTCTAAATTAATGTTATATGCCTAAACAAGATGTAAAAAGAAATCTACTAGAACATTCGGCTGTAAAAGTTCGGTTGCTAGGGATATATCTTAAGAGGTACCTGAATATTATTTCAAACGACGGGTATACTGAGAAAATCTGGATTCATGATCTTTTTTGCGGAGAAGGAATTTATGAGAACGGTGGCGAAGGAAGCCCCCTGGTTATACTTAGAGAAGTCAAGGATTTGCACTTCACTGGCGTTGCTAGAGACAAAAAGGGGCCACTAATTGATTGCCACTTCAATGATCTTGAAGGTGAAAAAGTTAAAAAAGTTGAGGCGTCAATCAAGGTTAAATCATTGTACTATCCCCGTTTCGGTGGATTGCGATTTACAACCAACGACTACAAGCAGGAGGTCAAGGAGTTGATTGACACTCTTCCAAAACTTAAGAAACAAAAAGCATTCATCTTCATAGATCCTTACGACTACAAAAGCATTAAGGCAAATGACATAAAAGATCTACTCGCAAGTGGAAAGGCAGAGGTTCTTCTGTTTCTCCCGACACAATTTATGTACAGATTCCATGCTAATGGAACTCCGGAGGCTTTGAAAGATTTTATTGAAGAGCTCACCGAATACAAGAACTGGCGAGAAAATGACTCCCCTTGGAGCTTCATTGATCAATTAAAGGAAGCTTTCCGAGCCTTTTTGGGGTCAAGATTCTTCGTTGACACTTTTACGATTCAAAAGGATAGTAACACAGTTTTCTGCCTCTTCTTCTTTTCTTCACATATAAAGGGGTTCGAAAAAATGCTCGAGGCTAAGTGGGAAATAGATACAGAACAAGGAAAAGGCTGGCACTTTAGTGGCAATAACCCAACCCTTTTCTTTGATCAAAAAACAAATGGCTTCCAAGACATGCTAAAGGCCTTTCTTACAACTAAGGCTAGAACAAACGGTGAAGTCTATGAATTCACGCTTCGATCCGGCTTTCTCCCAAAACACGCAAACGAAATCTTGCACAATTGGCAGCAGACTGGTCTCCTAAAAGTAAATGGCCGGAACTCTGAAAAGGTTCGAAAAAGATCTTTCTACCTTGGCTATCAGTATTACAAGGATGACAATGACAAACAGAAAGTTTCATTCAAACTGAATTAAGTCATGGCACAATCCTCCATCGAATGGACCGAAATGACGTGGAACCCGACCACGGGCTGCAACAAGATCTCTGCGGGGTGCAAGTTCTGCTACGCGGAGGTGATGACACGCCGGTTGAAAGCCATGGGCGTAGAAAAGTACCAGAAAGGCTTCAAGATCGCCGTACATGACCGCGAACTCGACCTCCCCTACACCTGGAAAACCCCAAAGATTGTTTTTGTGAACTCCATGAGCGATCTCTTTCATGAGGACATTTCCCTGGAGTTCATTCAGAAGGTATTCAAAGTCATGAATGACAACCCGCAGCATACGTTTCAGGTCTTGACGAAACGCTCCGAGCGGCTGGCTCAATTTCATGCGGAATTAAACTGGACACCTAATATCTGGATGGGCGTTTCCATTGAAGATGACCGGGTAATTCATCGTTTGGCTGACCTGAAAAAATCTTCTGCACTCGTCAAGTTCCTCTCTTGCGAACCCCTTATCGGTCCGCTACAAAACCTCGACCTGAGGGGTATCGACTGGGTAATTGTAGGCGGAGAATCAGGAAAACGAAAAATCCGGCCGATGAAACCGGAATGGGTACTGGATATCAAGTCCCAATGCCGAAAATACAATGTGGCTTTCTTCTTCAAGCAATGGGGAGGTACCAACAAAAAGAAAACCGGCCGACTGTTGAAGGGCAGAACCTACGATGAAATGCCCAAAAGAAACGTAAAACGAAGGCAAAGCATGCCCGCCGCCGGCATTGCGGCGTAGCCTTCCCTACAGTTCTTGCTTCACCTTGAGGCAATCTTCTTCACGCGATTAATAAGTACTCAATTCTGGTTTCCGTGAAAATTTCATCCGGAAAACCAGATTGCCCTGCACAACGATGATCCTTCATCTTAGCCGAAAAGAAAAATCCATGACACCCCTCGACATTCTCCAGAAAAAATTCGGCTACTCGTCGTTCAGGCTGCACCAGGAAGCCGCGATCAACGCTGTCCTTGAAAAGAAAGATTGCTTTGTCCTGATGCCCACCGGGGGAGGGAAGTCACTCTGCTACCAGGTGCCTGCCCTCCTCCTCGACGGGCTCACCCTCGTGATCTCCCCGCTCATCGCCCTCATGAAAGACCAGGTCGACGCCCTGCGCCTCAACGGCATCGACGCGGCCTACCTCAACTCCACGCAGGGATGGTCAGAACAACAGCTCATCCTTAAAAAAGCGGAACAAGGCCAGCTGAAATTACTCTACCTCGCCCCCGAGAGCAGTTTCCTGAAACGGCTCTCCTCCTTCCCCATCCGGCTCGTCGCCATTGACGAGGCGCACTGCATCTCGCACTGGGGACATGACTTCCGGCCGGAGTACCTCAACCTGGCCCAACTCAAGCAAATGCTTCCCGGCGTCCCGGTCGTGGCCCTCACCGCAACAGCCGACCGGCTGACCCAAAAAGACATTGTTGAAAAACTGAAGCTGAATAACCCGGCGATCTTCATCTCCAGTTTCAACCGGGCCAATATCCGGTACACGGTTGAATCGAAGGTGGGCAGCTTCGACAAGCTGCTCGACTTCCTCGATTCACGCAAGGAAGAATCCGGCATCATCTACTGCCTGTCGCGGGCCTCCACCGAAGCGTGGGCCGGCAACCTCACGCGGGCCGGGTTCCCCGCGCTGGCCTACCATGCGGGCATGGACAAGGATGTTCGCGCCATGCACCAGGAAAAATTTCTCCGCGATGATGTCCGCATCATTGTGGCCACCATCGCCTTCGGCATGGGCATCGACAAATCCAATGTGCGTTTTGTTGTTCACATGGACCTGCCCAAGAACATCGAAAGTTATTACCAGGAAACCGGCAGGGCCGGGCGCGATGGACTTCCCAGCGAGGCCCTCCTCTTCTATTCTTACGGCGACGTGAGCCGGATGCGAACGTTCGTCAACGTACCCGACAATCCCGAACAGACAGAGATCTATGTGCGCAAACTCGAGCAGATGGGTTCCTATGGCGAACTGGCCACCTGCCGAAGGAAATATTTATTGAACTACTTCGACGAACAAACCGAACCGTATTGCGGGAACTGTGACATCTGCCTCACCCGCTTCGAGCCTGCCGACAGCACCGACCAGGCACGCCAGCTGCTGATGACAGTCTACGCGCTGGGCGAACGGTTTGGCACCGGCTATGTCATTGATGTCCTGCGAGGATCACAGTCGAATCGCATCCAGGAAAATCATAAGGCACTTTCCGTCTTTGGAGCCGGACAGGGAACCAGCAAGGAGGATTGGGTCATTCTCATCCGCGAACTCGTTCACCAGGGTTTCCTGGCCAAGACCGAAGGGCAGTACCCGGTACTGAAACTCACCGTCAACAGTG
This sequence comes from Cyclobacteriaceae bacterium, assembly GCA_016787645.1. Taxonomy (GTDB): domain Bacteria; phylum Bacteroidota; class Bacteroidia; order Cytophagales; family Cyclobacteriaceae; genus ELB16-189. The sequence continues at coordinate 280,964 of JAEUUF010000013.1, forward strand.
GTGGAATCATCGATGGAACCCAGCGCGCACTTATTGCGAAGCCGAAAGAACGCCTCGTGACCGAAGGCGAGGTAATCTACGAACCCGACCTCCTGCGTGAGCTCAAGCAAATGCGCAAGCTCATTGCCGCCAAAGAGAATGTGCCAGCCTACCAGGTGCTCTCCGACGCCACCCTGGTGGAACTGGCTACCTACCTGCCACAGGATGAAAATGAATTCAGGCAGATTTCCGGGTTCGGCGAAGTCAAGGTGGAACGATACGGGGCACTCTTTGGGCAGGTGATCACCACCTACTGCATGGCCCATGACCTGACCTCCCGCATCGAACTTCGCCCGGCGAAGCCGCGACGCAATCCCCGCCTGACCCCCGAAAGGGAGAACGACTCGAAGAAAGAAAGTCTACGCCTGTTCCAGGAGGGCCGCACCCTCCAGGAAGTAGCCGAGGCCCGGGACCTTGCCGAGAGCACCATCGAAGCCCACCTGGCCTACTATGTGGCTCAAGGTAAACTGGAGGCCTCCCATTTCATCGACCTGATGCGTGTTCCCACCGTACAACAGGCGCGCGACCAGGCCGAGCGTTCCGGGCTCAGCGCCATCAAAGAGATTCTCGGTGACTCATTCAGCTACCGTGATATCCGGATGGCGTTGGCCCACCTGGAGTACCTGGAGAAGCGAGAGGAAAAATTTGTAAACGGCTAGCGAACGTCAGCCTTTCAACTTCAATCAGGCTGAGACGAAGCAGCGGTGGGCGTAGACAAGTAGTAATTGGAATTTCATGTATCTCAACTGTCACACCGCGTTTAGTTTCAAGTATGGCACCTTGTCGGTGCTGGCGCTGTTTAATGAAGCACGCCGGTGCGGAGTACACAAGCTGGTATTGACGGAGATCAACAACGTTTCGTCCTATATCGAAATGCTGCGGGTCTGCCAGGAGAACCGGCCCCTGCCCGGCAGCACACGCACGAAGTACGGCAAAGAAGGCTATGCCCTCGACCTGGCCCTGGGCATCGAATTCCGGCGTGACCATGAACTCCTCTATATCGTTCTCGCCAAAGACAATGCGGGCTTCGAAGCCATCAACCGCTTCCTTTCCCATCACCATGCCGAGGGCAAGCCGCTGCCCACGCGGGCCCCTGAACTTCCCCAAAGCCTGGTCCTCTATCCGTTCGGACGGATGGAGCCCGACCAGTTGCGGGAAAATGAGTTCATCGGCATCCGCATCCAGGAACTGACGACCTTCGCCTTCTACGCGCCATACAAAACACATCCCCACAAGTTTGTGGCGCTGCACCCTGTGACCTTTGCGAACCGGATCGACTTCAATACGCACCGGTTGTTGCGGGCCATCGACAAAAACACCTTGCTCAGCAAACTTCCTCCGCACGAACAGGCCAATCCCAACGAGATGATGATGCCCGAGGAAGAGCTGATCCGCCACTATAAAGATTATCCTGCCCTCCTGGCCAACACCCGGCAGCTGATCGACCAGTGTCACATCGACTTTACCCTGGGGCAGGACAAAAACAAAAAGCACGTCACGGGCAGTGAGACGAGCGACTGGGATGTACTGGTGACCAAATCCTGGGAAGGATTCCAGCAGCGCTACGATGTCAGCCAGCCGGAACTTCGCGAACGCATCCAGCGCGAACTGAACATCATCCGGCAGAAAGGATTCATCGCCTATTACCTCATCGCCTACGACCTGATCCGCTTTGCCAAAGAGCGGGGCTTTGATTACGTGGGGCGCGGCAGTGGGGCCAACAGTGTGGTGGCTTACTGCCTTGGAATTACCAACGTGGACCCCATTGAACTCGATCTCTATTTCGAACGATTCCTCAACTCTGAACGCACCTCACCGCCGGACTTCGATATTGACTTTTCGTGGGACAACCGCGATGAGGTGTATGACTATTTCTTCTCCACCTACGGACGTGACCACGTCTGCCTGTTGGGAACACACGTCACCTACCAGAAACGGTCGGTACTGCGCGAGCTGGGAAAAGTGTTTGGCCTGCCCAAGGAAGAGATCGACCTCATCGTGGAGGAGCCCGCCGCTCACCGCGACCGCGATCAGATCACGGAACTGATCTTCCGCTACGCCGACCGGATCAAGGACATGCCTGCGAACATTTCCATCCATGCGGGCGGCGTACTGATCACCGAAAAACCCATCTACGCCTACACCGCCACCGAATTGCCACCCAAAGGATACCCGGTGTCACAGTTCGAGATGCACAACGCCGAAGACATCGGCATCTTCAAGTTCGACATCCTCAGCCAGCGCGGCCTCGGCCACCTGAAGGAGGCGGCGCATCACGTAAAGCAAAATCAGGGCGTGGACGTGGACATCCACCGGTTCGTCGACTTTAAGAAAGATGAAAAAATCCGGGAGCTGCTGCGCAACAGTAAAGCGATGGGCTGCTTCTATGTTGAATCACCCGCTATGCGTATGCTGCTGGGAAAACTCCGCTGCGAAGACTACCTGACGCTGGTGGCGGCCAGCAGTATCATCCGTCCCGGTGTGGCCCGGTCGGGCATGATGCGCGCCTACATCGAACGGTTTCACGCCGTGCGAAACGGAAAGACTTACGAGTCCATCCACCCGGCCATGGACGAACTCATGCGGGAGACGTATGGCGTCATGGTGTACCAGGAGGACGTGATTAAGGTGGCCCATCACTTTGCCGGCCTCACCCTGACCGAAGCAGACGTGCTGCGGCGCGGAATGTCCGGCAAGTACCGGTCACGTGATGAGTTCAGACGGGTCGAAGAGCGTTTTTTTGAAAACTGCCGGGCCCGGGGATACCCGCAAAAAGTGATCGACCGGGTGTGGTATGAGATTGAAAGTTTTTCCGGGTACTCCTTTTCGAAGGGACATTCGGCCAGCTACGCTGTGGAAAGTTACCAGAGCCTGTTCCTCAAAGCCCATTACCCGCTGGAGTTCATGGTGGGCGTCATCAACAATTTCGGCGGCTTTTACCGGACCGAGTTTTACTTCCACGAGGCGCGCATGAACGGCGCGACCATCGAAGCGCCAAGCCTCAACCAGAGCAATTACCTCACTACGATACTCGGCAAGACCATTTATATTGGCTTCATCCACCTGAAAAGCCTGGAGGTGAAAATCGCCAAGCACATTGCCGTGGACCGCGAACGGCAAGGGCCCTATCGCAGCCTTGATAATTTCCTCCGCCGCACCCCCGGTATCGGTCTCGAACAGGTGCGTCTGCTCATCCGTGTCGGAGCCTTTCGGTTCACCGGGAAATCCAAACAGAAACTATTGTGGGAGGCCATGCTTTACTTCAGCAGTGTACAAGCCAAACCAGTCAGCACCGAAGTACTTTTTGACACGGAGCCCAAGCACTATCCACTCCCCGTCTTGCAGCGCAACGAGCTCGAAGACGCGTTTGACGAAATTGAGTTGCTGGGCTTCCCGCTCTGCGATCCATTCAAACTGTTGCAAACCACTGACTACGGAGACACCACGGCACGTGATCTTCCCCGGAAAATCAACCGTCGCGTGCGGATCGTCGGGTACGTGGTGACCACCAAAGACACCGCCACCCTCAAGGGAGAGCCTATGCATTTCGGAACCTTCTACGACGCCCAGGGTGAAGTCTTTGACAGTGTTCATTTCCCGGACATCGCGCGCAAATACCCGTTCCGCGGCCGGGGATTCTATGAAATGAAAGGAAAAGTCGTTGACGATTTTGGTGTGACCATGATTGAAGTTTCGTCGATGGAGAAATTGCCTATGGTACACAAGCGGCCTGAAGCGGCGGTCGCCGGCGATACCGGTAGTCCTAGAACTTCCGCTTAAAGCCCAGGGTAATCACCTGCGATTCGAAGTAGTTGTTGGCATCCAGCGTGAAATTGGTACCGGTAAAGTGCTTCCGGATTTGAAACGTGTTGACCAGGTCGGTCGCTGATAACCGCCATTCCGTCTTGCCGTCTTTGGACGTCTTCTTTACGCCCAGGTCCAACGCATAGCGCTCCAGTACCTTTCCCTGCGGAATGAGGTCGGGCGCATAGTAAGCACTGCTCACCTGGAGTTCGTAACCATTCTTCAGCTTCCCGTTGAACACCAGTTTGAAATTCCCGGTCGTCAGCGTACTGGCGGGCGAACTGAAAGGCTGCGGATAAGGGTAATAGCTGGTTCCACTGAAGGCATCAATGTGATTTTGGTAGATCGTGACGCTACCGGTGACCTTCCAGGATTTGCCCAGTGCTTGCTGCCAAGTTAATTCTCCACCCAGGTTGGTTCCACGGCCGAGGTTAGCCGGGATGGTGTTCACGATCGTGTAGGCCGAGGTGCTGTCCTGCGTGTATATCCGCGAAAAAATGTTTTCAATCTGGCGATAGAAGACCGAGGTGAACAATGATCCCTGCTCCCAGTAGTGCTTATACGCCGCCTCCCAGGTATTGGTAAACTGCGGGCGCAGGTTCGGATTGCCGGTCTTCAGGATTTCCGGGTCATCATATTTCGGAAAGGGCCGCACGTCAAACTCTCCCGGGCGGTCCACACGGCGATTGTAGAACAGCGAAAGGGTATTCCCTCCTTCCAACTTGCGTGTAAACCGTATGCTCGGAAACAACGGGAAGTACTCATAGGCGTTGTTCTGGTAGTACTGGTTGGCGGGATCCAGTTCGTACTTTACAAAAGAAGGTTCGAAGCGCACACCCGCTTCAATGTCCGTCTTTGGCCGTTCCCTGATAAAGTTGAGATAAGACGCAAAGACATTCTCCGTATACCTTGACCACTGGCCCAGGTTGGGATCAAGGATAGAATTTTGGCCGGGTGTCAGGGTATAAGTAATTGGAATGTTTCGCAAGGCAACGCGGGCTCCGGCCTCCAACCTTCCCGCCCGCATTGGTTTCACATAGTCGGCGGTAAAGGCGTGTACGTATTCAAACACCGTGAGGAAGGTCGCATCATTGCCCACCCGGGTTGCGCTGGAGTCGGTGAAGGGAAAGTACTCATCCTCGCCTCCCCCGGTGTATTGGTATCCCGCCTTCAATTCATGACCGGGTTGGAGAAATTTATGTTGCAGGTTGACGGCATAATTAATAAACCGCGTGCGCTCATCTTCCTTCCACGTCCAAAGCCGCAACCGCTGGCCGGTTTCCAGGCGGTCGTACGGCACATCACCCGCATCGATATGATACTCATCCTGCCACAACGCGAATAACGTGATGGTCGTGCGATCACTGGCAAACCAATCCAGGCCACCTTTGAGGTTGTACAGTTTCTGCGTCCTGTTTTCCAGGAATTGAGACTGAATGTTCGGCGTCCCATCGTTATAGATACGTGTGGAGAATTCATTGGCATTAACGCGGCGCCGTACAATTCCATCCCCCTGGAAAAACCAATTGACTTTCTCCGAACGATAGTTGAGGCTGACAGTTGGGTTGATCTTTGGCGTCCACGCATACTTGGGAGAAATGCGCGGAAGGTTCTCCTGGCGGGTCCAAAGTTCACCTACACCGGCAGCGAGTCCCCCTTCGCCAGAGAAACCCGTTTGTTTCTCCTTCTTGTAAATGATATTGATGATCCCTGCCATCCCGGCGGCATTGTATTTCGCCGAGGGGTTATTGATGATCTCAATTTTTTCGATGTTGGAGGCTGGCAGGTTATCGAGTCCCTTTTGATTTCCAAACCCCGTGAGGCTGCTCGTCTTACCGTCAATCAACACGGAGACCTGGTCGCTGCCCCGGAGTTGAACTTTTCCATCGGATGTCACCGTGACCCCCGGAAGGTTGCGCATGGCGTCAAGCACACTACCACCCTGCTGAGAAAAGTTGTCGGCCAAGTCAAAGGTCTTTCGCTCCAGCGCCTGGGAAACCATTTCCCGGGACGCGGATACGGTTACATCACCAAGCTGGGCAGCCGTTGTACTGAGGAATATCTTTCCAAAATCAAACGTCTTATTCAGCGTTCCTACCAGCAGCGGTAAGGTCACGGAAGAATAACCTACGTAAGAAACCCCTAGAACATAATTGCCCGAGGGGATGCCTGCCAGGACAAATCGTCCGTCGGCATCCGTGATCACACCCGTTACCAGTGTGCTGTCGGGCTTTCTCAACGTAACCGTGGCAAACGGCAGCACCGCCTGGTCCGACTTATCCAGAACAATCCCGGAAACTGTTGCCTGCTCCTGGGCCCACACAAATTGGACGATCAGGAGGGGAAAAAGGATGAGTGGCAACCGCATGGAACAATCACTTCAGGAACATGGCCGGATGCTTTTCTTCGTGCTCGGTCGCCTGCTGCAACAGGTAGGCTGCTTCCAGCATCGGTCCCTCATCATACAAGTTGCCCAATAACATGACGGACGTTGGCCGCCCACGCTTGTCAAAACCGCTGGGTAATGCGATGGCAGGATGACCCGTCAAGTTGGTGATCAGCGAAAGATTCCGGCCGTTTTCCGGCCCCACCACAAAATCATAAGGGGACAAAATACGGTTGAACTTTTCAATGAGCACCTTCCGGTGACGATACGCTTGCAGGTACTCGACCGCAGAAATAAATCGTGACTGCCGCAGTGAATTTGCTCGCGACCCATCATCCTGCTCAGACAGAAGTCGATCCCGGTGTTCACGAACCAGTTCGTCAAAGAAGGAGCCGGCTTCCGCGCGCAGAATGATGTCAAACGCGTTGAAGTAAACTGAATCTGGAACGTTTATTTCATGAAGTTCAGCGCCCAGGGATTTCATGGTTTCGAGCATCGCCTTGTTGGCGGCGCTGGTTCGGCCCGTATCCTGGTCAAAGAGTTTTTTGAAGTACCCAATCTTGTACCCTTTCAGGTCAGCGGGCGGCTTGAATCCCCACGGATAGTCTACAACCGAGCGATCCTTCTCGGAGGAACCTTCGGATCCCTTGATCACCTGGAATACGATGGCGCAATCTTGTGCCGTGCGGCAGATTGGGCCCGCTTTGTCCATCGACCAGGAAAGGGCCATCGCTCCGCCGCGGCTGACGGCGCCAAACGTAGGCCGCAACCCCGTGGCTCCACATCTTGAGGATGGGGCCAGGATGGATCCCAATGTTTCAGTGCCGATGGAAAAGGCCACGAGTCCTGCGGCTGTAGCTGATGCCGATCCTGCCGACGATCCGCTTGCGCCCTGGGTGAGGTCCCAAGGGTTTGAGGTCCTCCCGCCAAACCAAACATCTCCCCTTGCCAGGGCACCCGAAACCAGTTTGGCCACTAACACAGCGCCGGCGGCTTCCAGTTTTTTAACTACCGTGGCCGTTTCATTGATCACTTGCTTTTCATAGGGCTCCGCACCCCAGGTGGTTGGATAACCGGGAACAGCAAACAAGTCCTTAATGCCATATGGAATACCATGAAGTGGGCCTCTATACATACCCTCTGCTATTTCCGCATCAGCTGCAGCGGCCTGCTGAAGCGCCAGGGTTTCGGTGATGGTCACTACGGCTTTGAGGGTATCAAACCTTTTCAGTCGTTCGAGGTAGATTTTCGTGAGCCGGAGCGAAGACAGTTTCCCGGATTTTAGCAGGGTGCCTAACTCGGCTACCGAAAGAAAGGCGATGTCCGCATCGCGCTCGGGGAGCGTTACCTGGTCAGGAAGTTTCCAATTGGAAGTGCCTTCTCGAATCTTCTGTTTGAAATGATCAGGACGTGGATCAAAGTAGGAAGCCGGCGCCACGTCGTAGTCGACATGGATCTTCCGCATGCTGTCATACCCGGCGCGGTTCTGCCCAAGATACCCCAGCATCGTTTGCTGCTCTGTTTTGGAAAATTCAACGCCCACCAGTTTCTGCGCGCTGACCACATCGCGTTGGGAAATCTTCTGGCTGGAACTGCAACTAAACAGTACGGGAAGGAGAAAAAGAAATCGCTTTGACATAGATTGTGAGGGTACACCCAAGCAATAATACGGCGGCCTGTTATTAGAAAGGTATTAATTAGGATGACTAGTGGTGCTTGTAATCCTTCTCGCCTGCACGCACTTCCGTATCCATCACATTTTGGATGGGCGGCAGCGGGCACGTGGCAAACTCGGTAAAGGCGCAGGGCGGATTTTCAGCCTTGTTGAAGTCAAGGGGCACCTCGCCGAGTGAGTCCGGCTTTGGCACGTAAAGGTATCTCCCGGCTCCGTAAGTTTCCCTGGTATTGGTGGCATCGCCAAAAATGACAAACAATCGGTCAGGATCACCTTCATCGAGCGCATCCAGCCGATACTCGCGTCCATTGAGACTGAAGACCAACGTGCCGGGCGCGGATTGTGGGGTGGTTTGACCAAGAACGTTGGTGATGGAGATAGTTCGTCCCGGTGTCTCCTCCCAACGTGCCGTCACTTTCCACGCCGCATCTACCGGGTACCGTTCAATCCCCGCAAATGAAAACAAGTTTGGGTGATTCAAATCACGCAGGCGAACACCATATTTAGTATCCCGTTTGATCACGAACCAGCGGAGAGAACCGGATTCCATTACCGGCTGCCGCGCCGAATCGGGATGAAAGACAACCTGGGTTTCCGCAACCCGTTTTCCGGAATTGGTGACAAGGACACCAGGCATCAAGACTTGCTTCACCATGCCCTTGTCAAGAAGGAAATAGCCGTAGTTCTGCACTTCGGCCACCGGAGGAAACACCAGGTCATTGTCTGCCGCCGCCCCGAACGAATTGATCCCTTCCTTCAGCCAAAACAGGCCAGCGAGGTTGAGCCAACCCGTTGGGCTTTTCAATACCTCCACCCGGTAAACATGCCAGGCATCGATTTCTTTTACATACACAGGATCGGGAGGCATGGTTTGCTTCTTCGAGCATGCCCCGAGAGAAAGTGAAGCAATCAGGATAATAAGGGGTACTTTGTAGTTCACGCTCCAAAATAACAAAACCCGCAGGGAATCCGTGCGGGTTGGAATGAATTGGGTGCCCGAAAGGTTATTCTGCGGCAGCTTCCTTCTTACGCGTGGTGCGTTTGGCCTTGGGCTTCTCCTCAGTTGCCACTTCCGTAGCGGCAGCAGGTCGAGAATTGACGCGCTTCAGTCGGGCTTTGATGCCCTTCTTGTTGCGCGATACACCGTATGAACCTATCGCAATCTTTCCTTTCCTTGATTTTTTATCTCCTCTTCCCATGGTAGTTGAATTGAGGAGGCAATTATAGCAAGGAGCGTCATATTAACCAAACCTGCGGCTAATCCAGTAGTTCAAAACGGGAAATAGAGCTGAAATACGGAACCCTCAACCTCTGCCGATTCAGCATGAATTACACCGCGCAACTTTTCGATGGCTTTTCGGGCAATGTAGAGCCCAAGTCCGCTTCCGTGAGATTGGACAGACGCGCGGTGGAACATCCCCATGATGTGCTCCAATTCCTTGTCCGGTATACCTTGTCCGTTGTCCTTTATCGCAATCCGATGCTGACCGTCCATGCACTCATAACTCACATGAATCTCCAAATCACGGTCTTCCCGCCGGTAAGCAAGTGCATTTTCCAGGATAGGTCGCAGCGCGAGGCGAAGCAAGTTGCCGTCTGTGGTTATTTCAACTCCCGTTGAGTCAATCTGCACTGACGAAACGGGCACACCCATATCCGTCAAAACACCTTCCACCAGGGTTGACAAGGAAATCTGTTGACTTACCGGACTCCATTCCTGGATATGTGTGAGTTGCAGTAAGGAGTCATTTTGCTTCTTTAAGCGTTGGATCGTATCGTCAAGGTGTCTGAATGTCTCGCTTTGCTGAAGGAAATCATGTTCCAAGATCAGCAGGTTGCACAAACCTGCCAACGTGGTGACGGGGGCTCTTAAGTCATGCGAGGCTTTGTACAACAGCGTATCCAATTCCTCATTTCGCATCTCGAGCATTTGCTGGTTCTTCTTCGACGCGTCAATGTCCTGGACGGACACCACCATATGTGAATATTCGTTGCCGATCCTGACGCCAGCTACCGCGAGGCGGACCCAGATAATTTCGCCTGTTTTACGAACATACCGCTTTTCGTAGTAGTACTCATTCACCTCGCCATTCAAAAGCTTGTTATACAGGTTGAGGTTGCGACCAATGTCCTCCTTGTAGGTAATATCCAGGAACGTTTTGCCGGCCAGCTCATCACGGGAATAGCCGGTGATTTCACAGAAACGTCCGTTCACAAACTGCCATTTTAGCTCACGATCAATAATAACAATCCCTACCGGTGCGTGTTCCACCACCTTCTTGAAGTTCTCCTCTGAAAATACCGACCAACTCACTGATGAATTTAGCAAAGTTTGAACCCGCTGAACAAGTATGGATTTTCCCTTGACACCCGATTGGCCAAACGCACCTGCCTTTGTTATTTACCCTCCGCCTGTGCGGGCATCGGAAACCTGAAGACCAGGCAGTCTTTCAAGGCCTGCCCCTGGTTGACAAATCTGAACCATTGTTCACGGCGTTCGACCAGCTTGAGTCCTGACTTTTCCAACACGCGGATGGATGCGACATTATCAGCATCGACAAATGTTCCCACTGAATTGACCCCGGGAAGGCCGGACACAATTTCCATCAGCTTGCAGCACATCTCCGTAGCATAGCCATTCCCCCATTGACTGGGACTGAGGATATAGCCGAATTGAATGGATCCGTTATCATTAATTACGCCGCAGCTTCCGATCAGACGGCGCCCTTGTAACCGGATGGCAAAGGAATAATCAACGCCAGCCTCCCACCCTCGCCGGGAGACAACCAGGTACGACCGGGTATCACGGAGGGTCTCGTGGGTAGCCCAGGAAACATATTTTGTCGCTTCCGGCTTGCTGGCATAGGTATAAAATATTTCTTCTGCATCTTCGTGCCGAAGACGGAACATGCCCAATCGCTCGGTGAAAAATTCTTCCGGCATGTCGAGTTTCATATGCCAAAATACAACACCCTGATGAGTTCCAATATTGTCCATCGCTATTTCAAGAAAGAACTGGAAGGATCAACAATTATGGTACGTGTAAATCCCGTACATTTCAAAGGCACCGAACTCGTCATTGACAGCCGGGGCCGGGTGGAAAGCCGGGACCTCGAATTTGACGAGGCAATTTTCGATGATCTGGCGGCTGATGATTTCAAGGAGGCCAGCGCCATGGAATTCCAGTTGTATGCCTCCGGGCTGGCCGGAATTTGACCTTTCCATTTGCCCTCCTATTTTTGCACCTCGATTGATTAAGCACTATGGGCCGCATATTTGAAAAGAGAAAGCATAAGATGTTTGCACGCTTTGACCGGATGGCCAAAGCGTTCACGCGCATCGGCAAGGACATTGCGATTGCTGTAAAAGCAGGCGGCCCCAACCCCGACAATAACCCCCGTCTCCGCATGGCTATTCAGAACGCCAAGGGGGTGAATATGCCCAAGGATCGGGTGGAAGCGGCCATCAAGCGGGCTTCGTCGAAAGAAGAAAAAGATTTCCAGGAAGTGATCTACGAGGGCTATGCTCCTCATGGTGTACCTGTAGTGGTCGAATGCGCTACGGACAACCCAACACGGACAGTCGCCAATATTCGCCTTCATTTCTCCAAACACGGCGGCAACATGGGCAATTCCGGATCTGTATCCTTCCTGTTCGAACGAAAAGGCGTATTCAAGTTTGATCCCGCCAAGCTCAACCTGGATGAATACGAATTGGACCTGATTGATGCCGGAGCGGAGGACATCCAGCGGGAAGAGGATGAAATCGTTGTGTATACCAAATTCACTGAATTCGGTCAGATGCAGAAATTCCTGGAATCCAAGGGGCTGGCTGCCAAAAGTTCAGAACTGCAATACATACCTACCGCAACCAAAGAGCTGGGCGAAAAGGAACTGGACGAGGTGATGGAGTGCATCACTGCCCTTGAAGAAGACGAAGACGTTCAGACCGTCTTTCACAACATCGCCTGATCAGGGCCTCTTCGCCGCAGGAAGCAGCGAACCCTCCATCGTGAGGTTATCATCCACCATGCGATTCTTATACTGCTGCAAGAAAGCCTTCAGCTCGATTTCCATTGTCCTCACTGTATCGGGGAGTTGCGTCAGTAAGTTGTTGACCATTAACTGATCCTTGCGAAAATCGTAAAGTCCTACCGATTTCGTACCATCAAACTGGAGCAGGTAATCGCCCCGGAAGGACTGGTAGGAATCATCCAGGAAATTAAATGCTTCAGGGCGAGTTCGCCGATCAAGAATATCCCGACCAAAAGCTATATAGGGCTTATCATAGTGCAGGTGTGAAAGGACCGTGGGCATAATGTCAATTTGCTGTATGATCTCCGGCTCCATCGGCATCGGCGGGTTGCCGGGTTCGAAAAAGAAAATGGGAATTGAAAAATATCCCCAAGCTGAATTATACTCCTTCAGGCGGATTTGTGCTGAAGCATGATCGGCAGTAATGACGAAGATGGTGTTCTTGTACCAGGGCATTGCGGACGCTTTCTTAAAAAACATACGCAAGGCAAAGTCGGTATACTCGATGCATTTGTAGATGGTCATTTCGCCCCCTTTGAACCTTTCCCGGAACTCCTCCGGAAGGTTGTAAGGGTGATGGGATGAAACCGAGAAGAAGTTGGTATAGAACGGTTCCTTGAACGTATTCATTTTCTCGGCGTAGAAGTCCAGGAATTTGTGATCCCAGATTCCCCATATGCCATCATAATCCTGATCGTTGTTGTACTCGTCCTTTCCGTAGTAATCATCAAAGCCACAGGAATTGGCAAATGCCTGGAAACCCATAGAACCGTTGGGAGCACCATGAAAGAAAGCCGTGTAGTACCCCTTCTCGTTTAACAGGCTCGCCAGGCTGGTTACCCGGTTGCCTGAGTAATGCGATAGTACAAAGGGCACTTCGATGGCCGGGATGCTGCAAATCACACTGGGCATGGCATCAATGGACTTGCGGCCGTTGGCAAACGAATAACGGTAAGCATGCGACCGCCCAATCAGGGAGTCCAGGAACGGAGTATAACCCCGATAGGCGCCGTTGTCAGCCCCGGTGTTGTAAACGCCGAAGAATTCCTTGCTGAAACTCTCGAGGATAATGATTACCACATTCCTGGGAGTGAAGGGAACCGAGTCCTTGGGGTGATGAATCGGCGAAAAAATCTTCTCCGCCTCATCGTCGGCAGCAAAATAGTTCACCTTGGTGACCACCGGAGTCTTCGCTGTTCGGAGCAGGGCGAATGGAGTATTCAACACCAGGTTGATGTCTTTGGGTACCGTGGCATATTGAGCCGCATTACTGAGGGTGATGGGGCGAGTACTCTCACCAAATCCTCCGCGGATACCTGCTACCACCAGGCCAATGATCAGCACCATGGCCACGGTGCCTCCTCCATAAAACACACGATTATCGGAAATCATCGGACCCTTCGCAGGAAGTATCCGGTTAATCAGCTTTGACATCACCCACACCAACAGGACAAGGAAGAGCAGCGCATACCAATAGTCCACGAGAAACTGAAAAAATAATCCTGTTACATTTTTTTCATTTTCGAATTGCCTTATGACGCTCAGTGTGGTTCGGCGGAGGGTATACCGATAATAGACGGTGTCTGCCACATTCGCCACCAGGCCCAGGGTGTTGGTAAAGAGAAACAGGTAGGTGAGTACTTTCTGGTAAACAGGCCGGAAGCGAAACCGGAAAGGAACAATCATCATCAGGACGAACAGCAAATTGAGGTATAATACCGCCGTCAGGTCAAAACGAATTCCCCCCCAGGCGATCCTTCCAAAACGCGCCAGCGTCATGTCAGGAAAAAAGGGAAGGTTGAACCAGTAGAAGGCAATGCGACAGACCATGTAAAGGCCCATCATCAGTAGCAGGGAAGCGGCCAGCGTCACATAAAGGTTGCCCTTGAACTGAAACTCCCTGCGTGAACGGGCAAATGCTTCGAAGATGGATTTCATGGATTCGAACTCACCGGAAAATCCGGCTTGACACACGCAAAATAAGGTATTGATCGTTAGAGTTTATCGGCCAAATGGCCATTTTCTGTTAGATTTGTAATCCCTCCCACCGAGGGCTATTAACCTGGCCTTGACCTGTTACATGAGAACGATTTTTGTTGGCGTACTTCTTGCCTTGCTCGCAAAGCAACTCGCTGCACAGAATATTGAGTCGTTCGGCGTTTTCGGCGGCGTGAACGTACCCATTACCATCGACCAGGGATTGTCCAATGACCCCCGCTTTGCATCACGGTTTTCTATTCGAGGTACACCCGTTGGCTTCTATTGGGGCTACGATCGACCCGGGCTCGGGATCTTTGTGTCGCCGAATTACCTCTCGATCGGACAGAATTACGTCATCAAGAACACCACCGGCGGCGATGTCGGTTCACGCGATATTAACCTTAACTACCTGAGCCTGCCGGTAGGGCTGAAGTTCCACCTGAATAACCTCGCCTTTTTCAGACTCAGCATGGTTGCCGTTCTTGACTTTGCCTTCCTCCTCGACGGGCAGGAAACTTTCACGCATGTGGCTTCCAAGTTGCGATTTCCGGCAGGGGTTTCAGTGCCCACGGATCCGGGGTATACCGTCGCCTACGACGGTGTCTTTGTACCCGATGTAAAAAACCAGGTGCATGTACCCAAGGACAAGTTCAATACGTTCCAACTCTTTGGTGGTGTAGGTATGCGCGCCGATCTCGACCTCAATGACAAATGGAGCGTGATGGCCGATGGCCGGGCCAACTTTGCGCTGCTGGAGTCCCGCAACAGTGCCTACCTTGATCAGCTCAAGAATCCCTCCGGTCCGCCTGATATCAAGGGGGCGCCGGGCGCACCGGATTTGTATGGAGCGCGACGCGACATCTACCTGTCTTTCACCCTGGGTATTGCTCGGATCATCACGACGAAAACGAAGTTCAAGGCGCGTCAGTCCAGCCCCATCCCAAAAATGGCCTACCCCAAAGCCAAAACCAAAAACAAGAAGCAAAAACTAAAGTGATAACTATCTCCTTTTTTGAGGAATAATCACGACGGGGATATTGGTTTCCTCTACCAATTCAGTAAACGATTCCGCACTGGCCAGTTTCTTTCCGATCACGAGGAGCACATCATTGTGCTTTTTAGCATGTTCGGTGATTCGATCACGCAAGAAGCCAATTTCCGCCTTGAAGTCGAAGGAGATCTTGCTCTTTTGCAGCATACCTTCCGCTAAACGCTCAAACTTCTCAGCGGCTTCCAACTCCAATTCCTTTTTTGATTGAATCCCATTCTCCTTCTTCTTCACTTGGTCCAGGCGATAGGGATAGAGCACGGAAAGATGCAGGTTATGGTTGAGCGCTTCCGCAATAGCCCATTCAAGCGCCGACATTGACGAATCAGAAAAATCAGTCACATAAAGCAACGAGGGGGTAGCGGACGCGGCCATTGGAGAACTCTTGACCCTACAAACGTAGGTCGATTCATAAGGCCGCTGAACTTATATTCATCATGGATAGAAGTGATTTTAGTCATATTTTTGTTTACGATGGACAAAAAGACGACCCTGTTTGGACTGCCGGTCATTACCGGAGACGCACTAAAGGAAATCTTCCAAAGTATGATGGAAGGTTTCGTGGTTGTCGATAAGGAGGGTACCATCCTGGTGGTCAATCCAATCGCTGAACGCATGTTTGGATACGAGTCCGGTGAATTAATCGGCAAGCGGATGGAGATGCTCCTCCCGGAACGATATCGGGGGCATCATGTACACCTTCGCAATACGTTTAACAACCAACCCTCCCCCCGGCGGATGGGACTTGGGCGAGACCTTACCGGCATCCGGAAAGACGGCATGGAGTTCCCCCTGGAAATCAGCTTAAGCTATTCCAATGTGGGGGGCACATTTATCGCCATCGCCTTCATCAGCGACATCACCCTCCGAAAGCGGGCAGAAGAATCGCTCCGGCAAAGCGAAGAGCAATTGATTGTTTACGCCACCGAACTGGAAAAAAAGGTAAAGAGCCGAACGGAAGACCTCAATACGTCGATTCATAAACTGGAGAAAGAAGTAGCGGAACGTATCCGGGCTGAGGAAGAAGTGCTCAAAGCGCTGAATAAAGAACGTGAACTTAATGAGATGAAATCAAAATTTGTGTCGATCGCATCGCATGAATTCCGTACTCCGCTGAGCACCATCTTGAGTTCCATTTCGCTCATCGAGCAATACCGCAAGGCAGGGCAACTTGACAAGATAGACAAGCATATTAACCGGGCACGGGCTTCTGCCAACCACATGACCTCCATACTCAATGACTTCCTGTCGGTGGGTAAACTGGAAGAAGGAAAAGTAGAAATCATCCGGGAGCAGGTGGATATCCGGGAATTATTCGTCGATATCACCGAAGAAATCAGGTTAATTCTTAAACCGGGCCAGCGGATAGAGATGAACTGCTCCTCTGCAGCCACCACCTATACGGATAGCCGTATGCTTCGAAATGTGCTGTTTAATTTGCTTTCGAACGCCAGCAAGTACTCTGAACCCGAGAAGGTAATCCGGCTAACCTGCTCGTCAACTGAAAACAACCTTACCGTAATCATCCAGGACGAGGGGATCGGGATACCTGAAGAGGACCAACGACATCTATTTGAACGGTTCTTTCGGGCCAGCAACGTTATCAATATTCAAGGTACCGGGCTTGGTCTCAATATTGTAAAACGATATCTTGATTTGTTAAATGGTTCGATAACCTTTGCCAGCGAATACGGTAAAGGCAGTACTTTTACAATTCAACTCCCAATTCAACCCTCATGAAGAAGATCCTGTTGATCGAAGACAATGCGGAAATCCGCGAGAATACCGGAGAAATCCTGTCCCTGGCTGGTTACGAGGTGATTACCGCGGAAAACGGCAAAGTGGGCGTCCATCACGCCCAAGAACAGAACCCCGACCTTATTATTTGCGATATCATGATGCCGGAGCTGGACGGTTACGGTGTACTCCACATCCTGAGCAAATCCCCGGATACAGCCCGAATCCCGTTTATATTCCTTACCGCCAAAACAGAAAAGGCCGATATCCGCAAGGGCATGGAACTGGGCGCGGATGACTATCTGACCAAACCCTTCAGCGATACCGAACTGTTGAACGCCATTGGTACACGACTCCGCAAGCACGCCCTCCGGGTGAACGAATACAGCACCACGCCGGAAGGCCTGGACACATTCATCCGGGACGCCCAGAAGGTCCTCAACCTGAAGGATCTCTGCAAGGATAAGAAAGTGAAACAGTACAAAAAGAAAGCAGAGATTTTCAGCGAAGGTGATATCCCACAATCGGTTTACTTCCTAAAGTCGGGCGATGTGAAAACCTTCAAGTCACACCAGGATGGGAAGGAATTGATCACTGACCTGTATAAAGAAAATGACTTCTTTGGCTTTGAGCCCATCCTCGAAGGCACTGACTACCACGACTCGGCCGTTGCCATGCAGGATTCGGAAGTAATTGTCATCCCCAAGCACGACTTCCTCACGTTACTTTACAGTCACCATGATGTGGCTTCTGGCTTTATCTCCCTCCTTTGCCGGAAAGTAGCTGAAAAGGAAAAGCAACTGCTTAACCTGGCCTACAGCTCGGTTCGTCAACGCACCGCCGATGCCCTGCTGAAAGTAACCCAATTGAAAGATCAAAAGGACAAAATCAACATCTCTCGTGACGACCTCGCCAAGATTGTCGGCACCGCTTCGGAATCCGTGATCCGCGTACTATCTGACTTTAAGGAAGAAGGCCTTATTGAAATTGAAAGTGGGAAGATTCGCGTGCTCCAGCCTGGTAAACTGGAAAAGATTGTACGCTGGAACGTCGTTCGCTAGTTGGCTACGGACAGATCACTTCAGTTGCCTGGGCGGCAGATTGCGCCTGAGGCTGATTGAAGAAGTACGCAGAACGGGCGACCAGTAAGGCGCCTAAAATAATCATCACCAAAGTAATCATGCGCTGCACCTGCCACCGGAAACGGTTGGAGAGCAACTGAATGACCCACGGCAACCCCAACATAACAGGCAAGGTTCCCGCTCCGAAGGTCATCATGAACACGAATCCCTCTGTCGCGCTGGGCAGCGTAATGCAATAGGTCAACGCGAAGTAAGTCAACCCACAGGGTAACATGCCATTGATAATTCCCATACCTAGTAATGACACTCTTGTGCCGGATTTCAGCTGACTGGCAAAAGCCTTCTTGAGCCACGAAGTGAAGCGTTGGAAAATCGGGGTGACCACCGGCATACGGATCGCCTGAATGCCCGACAAGCCAAAAAGAATAAGCAGCGCACCGAGGACTGCAGAAAGCCATACCTGGTAGTTCGTAAACCCCGCCAGCGCTCCAAACGCACCAACCCCTGCTCCCATCACGCCATAGACCAGGATGCGGCCTCCGTTATACAGCATCCTGTTGGTGACCGCTCGAGGTGACAAGGCGGTAACCGCTGTCGCCAGGGGACTACACATCCCCACGCAGTGGAGGCTACCCGCCAAGCCAATCAGGAATGCAGTAAGGATCATTCAAAGATAAATTACACGTTCAAGGTAATAGTCCTTGCCATCCATCCGCCAGCGCAGCTTAGCCTTATACATCCCTCCCTGCACGCCTTCAAGCGCAATGCGCTGCACGTGGCTGATCGACGCTATCGTGTAACGCCGGTCCAACTTCGCATCGGAAGGACGGAACAATTCCAATTCACCTTGCTCAATTTCCGGCAGGCGGCTAAACTGCACCTCCAACGCACCATTCACCACCTGAACCAAAGGCTTCTCTTTCAGTTGCTCGGCATTCGTCATCCGGTCCAACTGCTGCTGATAATGAAGTTCCTGGTCATAATAATTGGTCGTAACCAGTGCAATGTCCTGTCTCAGGCACACAACTACCAACGAACCTATAAACAGTGCAAAAAGCACAAAGGCTAGCACTATGGATTTTCCCCAATTCATCGCGATGACTTTACCGGTCCCACAAATTTAACTTTTACTTTTTCAAGCAATCTATCTTCCTGGTATACCCCGATGATTACGATCGTCCTTGCTTCCGAAATTGCATCTGCGGGAAGCTTGATGAAACACATTCGCTTCATCAACCCCTCGGCCGGAAGAAGGATGTCAGAACCTTCCGGGAGTACCAACGTCGCCGTTGAAGGACTCTCTACTTTGACCTTCAATTGCAACGGGTCAAATGTTTTGTTCACAAATTCAATGGTGTACAAGTTCGTAAAGAATCCGTCATCCGTGCGCTGGAAAAGCGTACCCGGCACCTTCAATACCGTTGTTTCAACATCTGACCGTGTAGCCAGCGTGAAGCTCAGGATCGTGATCAGCGCCAGCAACACCACCGAATATCCGATCACCCGGGGGGTAAATAGCAATTGAATGCCATTCTTAATGGAATTGTAGGACGCGTAGCGGATCAAACCTTTTGGCTTGTTGATCTTGACCATAATGTCATCGCAGGCATCCATGCAGGCCGTGCAATTCACACACTCAAGCTGTGTCCCGTTGCGAATGTCAATTCCTGTTGGGCAGACATGTACGCACAATTTGCAGTCGATACAATCGCCCGTCTTCGGTGCTTCAGCCGATGCTTTTCTTCGGCGACCACGCGGTTCACCGCGAAGCCAATCATAAGCTACCACAATCGAATCCTTGATGAGCAAAACACCCTGGAGTCTGCCGTAAGGGCAAACGACCACGCAAGCTTGCTCACGGAAATAGGCAAACACACTGTAAAAAATTCCGGTGAACGCCACCATGCCCATGAATCCCCCCACGTGCTCCGATGGGGACTCCTGTACAATAGCGAGTGCCTGGTCCTTTCCGATCAGGTACGCCATGGCGATATGGGCGATGATAATCGATAACAACAAGAAGAGAAGTTGCTTGAAGCCTTTCTTTGTGATTTTTTCCGTGTTCCAAGGCATCCGGTCTAACCGTCGCTGTTGATTTGCATCTCCCTCAATCCAGTATTCAATCTTTCGGAAAACCATCTCCATAAACAAAGTTTGCGGACACGCCCACCCGCACCACAGCCGCCCGAAAACTACGGTAAACAAGATGACAAAGACGAAGAACGTGATCAGGGTAAGGGCGAGCAACACGAAATCCTGGGGCCAGAAAGCCTGGCCGAAGACCACAAACTTTCGCTCAAAGAAATTCAGCAGAAGAATGGGCCTTCCGCCAATCTGAATGAAGGGTCCGGCAAAGAAAAGGGCAAGCAATATGACCGTGACCACGATGCGACGGTTGTGGTACGTGCCCGATGGCTTCTTGGGATAGAGCCATACCCGGTGCCCGGACTCGTCAACCGTGCTGATGCTATTGCGAAACTCTTCGTCGAACTGATAGAGTTCGCTGCCTTGCTCCACCGCCTCTGATGCCTTCCCTTCCTGGATCATGGACTATTTTCCTCCCTTCGTAGAATCAGCCGGTGCGACCGTCGCTTCCGGGGCTACCAAATTCCCCTGTGGCTTCTTAGCGTCCGGAGGATTCGTTCCCTGCAAGCTCATCACATAAAAGGCAACATCCCTGACATCGCTTGGACTCATCACTTTACCCCAAGCCGGCATGCCCTTCTCCACCACCCCTTTATTAATGGTCTGGAAAAGATTCTTAATCGTGCCACCATGGATCCAGTATTGATCAGTCAGGTTTGGTCCAATCGCATTCCCGCCGCCGTCAGCACGGTGACATTGCTGGCAATTGTTGCTGACAAATACTTTCTTCCCGTTGGCCAAAATGGCGGCGTCAGGTGAATATGCCAGTGTGTTCTCGTCAATGGTTGCAACGGGCTGACTGGCCTGGTAAGCTCGGATTTGTTCAGCCGCAGTCGCCAATTCATTTTGATATTCATCGCCGGAGAGGGGCAGAGAACCCATAAAGTGATACACGAACAGGTAAATTACTGCCCAGATCATACTACCATACAGGATTCCCTTCCACCACGGGGGCAAATGGTTGTCCAACTCACGAATGCCATCATACTCGTGGCCCAGGTCGATGTCCTTCTCCTGCGATAGCGGCACCGATGCATTGAATTCATCCCACATCTTGGACCACCAGGACACAGTGGGTGCGTACGGGATGCCGAGGCGCTTGGCCCTCTCCTCTTCTGCCTGTTTGACGAAGAGGTTAAGTATCCGGAGCATATATACAGCCACCACCATCACCAGGATAAGGGTGACGAACAGTAACCCGGTTACCAGGTACAGGGGTGCCATCGGATGATTCACAGGATCGTCCATAAAAGACTTCGGCGCGTCCTGGGCGGAGGCAGGAAACCCGATAAGTACGAAAAGTATAATCGACAGGGTCACCCTGAACAGGTTGCGATGGTTGACCAATCGGGTATTCATATCTTGAGCGTTGGTTGATTTCATAGGATCACTAAGCGTTTAAGTCCAGTTGATTATCCTTGTCATTTTCCAGGGGCATCTCCTTCATGTGCCGGATGTATTTCCGGTCCACCGTGAAAGTCCACCACAACAGGCACAGGAAGAAACTGAAAAAGATGAAGAACGAGATCATCGGCCAGATGGCCACATGATCAATGTTTTGAAGAATTTCCTTGTACATGGCTGTGTGATTAACGTTCTGCGACCTTTTCTGACTTGATATCCTTGCCCAACCGCTGCAGGTACGCAATGAGTGCAACAATCTCTGTCTGTGGGGCAACTTCAATTCCTTCCATGTTGAGATTCTCGCTAATGGTAGTAGCCTGCTTCATGAGGGCCTCATTGGCGGTGTCTTCATACCCTTCCGCATAAGGAACACCCACCTTGCGTAATGCCCGGATCTTGGGGGCAGTCTGCTCAAGATCGAGGGATTGCTCGAACAGCCACGGATAGGCCGGCATGATTGATCCCGTGGATACCGCATCCGGGGCGAGCATGTGGTTGTAGTGCCAGCTGTCGGAGTACTTACCACTTATCCGATGGAGGTCTGGTCCCGTCCGCTTAGATCCCCAGAGGAACGGGTGATCATAAACATACTCACCGGCCTTTGAATACTCACCGTATCGTTCCGTTTCGGAGCGGAAAGGTCTTACCATCTGTGAGTGGCAGCTGACGCAACCCTCCCGGATGTAGATGTCTCTCCCGTGAAGTTCAAGCGGTGAGTACGGTGTAACGGAAGCAATCGTTGGGATATTGGACTTGATCAAGAAAGTTGGGATGATCTCCACAATTCCACCGACCAGGATTGAAATGAATGCCAACACGGTAAAGAGTACAGGCTTGCTTTCGAGCACCCTGTGGTGCCAGCCTCCTGAAGTAGCCGCAGGAACTGCAGCGAGAGGAGCCGCTTCGGCCGGCTCATCCGCAATGAATTTCCCGGAGTACGCGGTCTTGATCAGGTTATACGTCATCAGGATCGCACCGGTCAAGTACAGGCCGCCACCTACAGCGCGGATCATATACAGGGGTATGATTTGCACCGTTGTCTCGAGGAAGTTTTTGTAGACAAGGAAACCATCCGGGTTGAACTCCTTCCACATCAGGCTTTGCACCACTCCCGAAACGTACATCGGCAACGCCCAGAATATAATGCCGAGTGTTCCCAGCCAGAAATGGATATTGGCCAGTTGATTCGAGTAGATCTTAGTACCCCACATTTTGGGGACAACCCAGTAGAGAATACCAAAAATCAGGAACCCGTTCCAACCAAGACCACCGACGTGTACGTGTGCGACAATCCAATCGGTGAAGTGGGTGATCGCGTTGATGTTTTTGAGAGAAAGCAGCGGGCCTTCCAGTGTGGCCATCCCGTAGGCCGTTACAGCGACCACCATAAATTTCAGCACAACGTTTTCACGCACGCGGTCCCAGGCTCCCCGCAGGGTCATCAAGCCGTTGATCATTCCTCCCCATGAGGGGGCAATGAGCATGATTGAAAACACCGTGCCCAGGGACTGCGCCCAATCAGGCAGGGCGGTGTAGAGCAGGTGGTGAGGACCCGCCCAGATGTAAATAAAGATGAGGGACCAAAAGTGAATGATGGAGAGTCGATAGGAATACACAGGCCGGTTCGCTGCCTTGGGTAAGAAGTAGTACATCAATCCCAAGAAGGGAGTGGTCAGGAAGAAAGCAACCGCATTGTGACCATACCACCACTGTACCAATGCATCCTGTACGCCGGCATAGAAGGAATAACTCTTCAACCAGTTTACCGGCATCTCAAAGGAGTTGACCACGTGCAGTACGGCTACGGTCACGAACGTGGCGATGTAGAACCAAATAGCCACATACATATGTCGTTCGCGCCGCTTGAGGATGGTACCGATCATGTTCCATCCAAACACTACCCAGATCAAGGTGATGGCTATGTCAATTGGCCATTCCAATTCAGCATACTCCTTGGAGGTGGTGATGCCCAGGGGCAGGGTAATGGCCGCGGCAAGGATAATCAACTGCCATCCCCAAAAATGGATCCAGCTCAGGGTGTCGCTGAACATGCGTGTTTTCAGCAAACGCTGCATCGAATAATATACGCCGGCAAACATGGCATTGCCGACAAAGGCAAAGATGATGGCATTCGTATGAAGCGGACGGATGCGGCCGAAGGTGGTGTACTGAAAATCAAAATTGAGGGCGGGGTAGAAAAGTTGGATAGCGATGGTGAGACCCACCAACATGCCAACCAATCCAAAAATCACGGTAACGATAATGAACGCCCTGACAATCTTGTTGTCGTAACTGAACTTGTCTAACTCCATAAGCGAAGAGGTTTAGGTAAATGGTTGCGGTCAAAAGTAGCAAATGGGCAAAAAAACCAGACATGATTTTCGTCAGGGACAAGACTGTCTTTTTTTAGAAGCGTAAGTACTTACTTCGTGCCCTACCCCTGAATCGGATGAGCGGAGTATCTACCGGTCAAACGGAACATTGACTAACAACCGTTGTTCTGAAAGATCGTTGCCTCAAGTATCGAGGCTGATTCTTGTCATATAAAAGAGACTGGGTTAGCCGTATCTAGCGCGATCAACACAAGCAAATGCTAGCTTTTCTTAAGCCCAATGTGGGCATGTTCGACAAGATGATCCGGTATGCAGTCGGGGTCATCCTGATTTCTATGAATCTTTCAGGATGGACATCCGGAATACTTGGCACCATAGCTGTCATGGCAGGTCTCGTTATTCTGCTTACCGGGCTACTCCGATTTTGCCCTATCTATCGAGTACTGGGTATAAATACCTGGAAAGGAGAAATGAAAGAAACACGAAAGGAATAGGCCTATTCGGGCAGTTCAATTCCGAGCCGATGCCTGAATAGCATGGCGATGCTGTTCGCCCTGGCTACCGCTTCATCCGCACGAGCACCCTCGAAATTACCCCGGACAGTCCCCGTGAAGAGCTCGAGCCACCGGTCAAAGTGCTCGCCCGAAATAGCAAGTCCAATATGTTTTTGGAAAGGATTTCCCAGGTAGGAACCATCCCCCAGCAGGATAGACGACCAAAAATTATACATCGTCGGGAGATGTGCCGGCCAGTCTACATGTGCAAAAACCGGGAAGAGCAGCGAGTCGCGGCGAACCTGATCATAAAATCGGTCCACCAGCAACTGCACGTCTTCCCGGTTCTGGATATCAGGGAGCGGCGTTCCCAATTACCTATTTCTTTTGCGGAGGAAGCAACACGCCATCCACTACATAGACCACACCATTGGATGCAGGCACGGTACCTACTATGTTGGCACCATTCACGGTATACTTGCCATCTTTCACCCCGATGGTGACGTTGTCAAGATTGGCCTGGTTGATGGTCATGCCATCTCTCATATTCTCGAGCTTGTACACCCCTACGGCCACATGGTACTCGAGGATATTCCGCAGCGCATCTTTAGACTCCGGTTTCAGCAAGCCTTCCACCGTTCCGGCGGGCAACTTGGCGAATGCATCATTGGTTGGCGCGAATACCGTGAAAGGTCCGGCATTGGATAATTCATCAAGGTATTCGGCGGTCTTCAGTGCCGTTACCAACGTGCTGTGGTCGGCTGATCCGGCGGCAACCCGAACAATATCTTTCTGGGAATCGTCATCCTTCACATTGGACTGGCCACCATCTGCCGGCTGAACAGCCGTTTCCGTGGAGGCAGTTTGATTGCTGGCCTGGGTACAGGAAAGTAGCATAGCAGCCGAGAGCAAGGCGGCAACGAGGGATAGTACAGTTTTCATATTCAAATTGGGTTTGATGGGAGATTTCGGAAGATGAAGGTAGAGGGTCCACCTGTTCTGGCCATATGATTTTCGTCAGATATTGAACTATATTAAGACTATTCAGTCCTATATTAAATGTCCTTTCGGAGGAATTTCCGCAAGGCATACAGCAAGGGAATCAGGGACCAGGCCACCAGCAAACTCATGGAATAGCCAATGCCCAAACCCGTACCAAAGAAATTCTTCAGAAACGCCCCCGTGTACCCCATGAGTGCCGAGATGTCCAGCTTCAGCAAAATGACGATGCGCGCCAGGTCAACCGGGTTGAGGGAAATCAGCGCCAAGGTCAACTTCTCCATGGGGTAGTCACTGAAGGAGTAGATCAGGTAAAGAATAAGCCCGTCATAGATCAGGCTGAAATAGAACCAGAACAACAGGGACATCCCGATACCCCTGGCCTTGTCGCGCGTACTCACCGAAGCCGCAAAGGCCAAGGAGACAAATACCCAGGTAAGTAAGAGGCCGGATACCAACATGTACAAGGCACCTTGCCCACCCAGCAGCAATACCGGCAACCCCACACCCACCAGGTATGCCGCCGACAGGGCAATGCTTATGGCAAGGAACTCGCTGAAGAAGATCACCTTCCGGTCGATCGGCTGAGAAAGCAGCAGTTCGATAAATTCGTAGGAGTTGAAAAAATAGATGGTGGTAAAGATGATGCTCACCAAGGGTACTACCATGAGGACAATATTGAGCAGGCTCAGTATAGCCTTGCCGGGATCACTGTCGAGGCTGAACAAGCTGAACGTGATGATCATGAGAAACACCGCATAAAACAGTACAAACCGGTTGCGCAGAATATCGTATAAGGCGTGTTTTGTGATCCGGATCATGACGGGTTCGCCTTAAAGTTATTGCGCATCATACCCGCTATGGCGCGACCCAGTTTCTCTTCGCCCGTTTGGCGTTTCAGTTCAGCAATCATGTTATCATATCGCACGATGCCTTCCTCAATATAAAGGATGTGCGAGGATAGCTCATCCAGGTCGCTCATGATGTGCGAGGTGATCAGGAATACCTTCCCTCGCTCCTTCTCTTTCAGAATCTTGGCCTTCAGGATTTCTACCGAAAGTGGGTCCAGTCCTGCCGTGGGCTCATCCAGGATCAGCACCGCCGGGTCGAAAAGAAAACTGATGGCCGCACTTACCTTTTGACGCGTTCCTCCTGAAAGTGTATGCATCCGCTTGTCCGACAACTCATCGAGACGGAGTTCATGAACCAGTTCGTCATCCGTTGCCTTGGCGGTTCCGCGAAGATCCCGGATCATGGTGAGCAATTGACCAATCTTTATGTTATCCGGGTAGCGACCAATTTGCGGCATGTAACCGATCCTTTCTCGATAACTCCAGTGACCCCTAACCGATTCACCATCCACCTCGATCGTGCCGGAATCGGGAAGCACCATCCCAAGAATACTTTTGATCAGTGTCGTCTTCCCCGAACCGTTCGGTCCGACAATGGCGTAAGATCCTCCTTTCTGAAAGGTCGCGTTTACCTCCCGAAGAACTTCGAGTTTCCCAAACCGCTTGTTCACATTCCTAACTTCGATCATAACATTCTCATCGATGGACTATCATCCCTGAGATTCTCGGGGGTAACTGCCGGCACTACTTTTTCGGCGCGATCGAGCAACATCACCAGGAAGCTGCGCCAAAGCATTACGGAGGTGGGCATCTTCTCCACGATCATACCGTAAAGGCTCACGGGGTGATAGGGAACATCCCCGGTGCCATCCCGGTTCAAATCATAGCCCTCATACTTATCCCAATAATTACCGGCGAGTGTGTTCAGGCTGATCGATCCATTGGTGGCTACATCGAACGTATTGGCAATAAAGTTGTTCCTCGTCAGCGTGTTGTTGTCGCAGCTGGCCTGTATTTTCAAGGCCCAACCGTTTTCACGGAAGGTATTGTCCTTCAGGATACATCGGCTGGATCCCTCCATGTAAATACCCACTGTGTTACGGGCAAATTGGCATTGCTCGATCCGGCTGTCTCCAATATCCTTGAGCAGCAGACCGTAGGAGGCAGCCCCCTGGTTTCCTTCAAATCGGTTGCCCACCATCGTTACACCTTTCGTATACATGATGGCAACCCCCGAACCATTATTCTGAAAGGTGTTGTCCATGTATTCATCATCATTCGAAAACATGAAATGCAGTCCGTAGCGAAGGTTCTGGTGACTGAAGTTTCCGCTAACGCGGGATCGGGTGACAAATTCAAAATAGATCCCATCGCGGTGGCCGGTAACGTCGTTATTGCGGATCGTAATGTGGTCGCTCTTCCAAAGATGGATGCCGTTACCGACGTCTTGTTCGGCCCTGGCGCCTGCAGTACCCTTGAGCATGTTTCCTTCGATGAGACACTGGCTTGAATTGGAGAGGTGAATTCCGAAGAATGTTTCATCAAACCGGTTGTTCAAAATCTTCATTCGCTTCACATCCAATCCTTTGATCGCCGCGATATCGTTGATGCTGGCAGCGCCTGTGTTCACCAGATGCAATCCCTGGATGACCACATCGGTGGCGGCTACCGTAATTATTTCATACTTATCTTCACCATCGAGGACCGGGTAATCGCGGCCGATGAGGACCAGCGACTTCCTGATCAGTATGTTTCCTTCCCGGTAGTTGCCCGGATACACGAGAATGGTATCTCCCGGGTGGGCAGCCGTTACCGCTTCCTTTATCGTTTGAAAGGACTGCTGCTGACCTACCGACAGGGTGATCGCCCCAGCAGGGAAGGACATAATCATTACAAACAAAGAAACCAGGAAGCTTGCCGCCAGCATCCGGGGCACTGTCGGTTCCATCACTTGAATTGTGTGGTTACTTCGGCCCAGCCGAGCAGGATGCCCCCATTGGCTCGCTTGAATTGGATCGCCCGGTCATACGTTTCAAAGGCAGCCACTTTACTGGCCATGGGGCTGCGGATGGCGTCCGACTTTACAAAGAAGACTTCTCCGGCATTGAGAAAGTGTTGGGGATGTTCGTAATCTACAACGAGTGTAAAAGCGATGTCACGATGGTGTATGTCACCGGAATTGTAGAAGGCCATCATGCAATTGATATCGTCGAAGATATACACTTTACCAGTTTGGGTTACCAGTTCGGCGCCAAACTTCGTGTCGGCCAGGGTCATTTTGCAGGAGTAACAGGTGTCCTTTCCATAGCTCAATGGCTGTGGTTCAGGCTTGCACCCGGCGAGCCACAATACTCCCACGATCCAGCACAGGACCGACCGACGATGAGCAAGCACTTTCATTCTACCTTCGTTCTGATTTTTGGCACCTCTTTGTGGGCATGCCATTCAAAGTAAATGATTCCGAGGAGAACCACGCCATTCAATATAAAAATCCAACCTCCGGAATCCGGACCGGAGAAGGCGGTGAAATTCAAAAGTACTTTGGTGCCAATGAGCGGCGGCTGGTAGGACATACCTTCCACCTTGATCGCCGCATCGGGGTTGAGGTTGTGTCCATAGTCATAGCCCCAGAGATAAAAATCTACCAGCGCGGCAAGGCCCACAAACACCATGACTCCCAAATAGGCCAGCAACCCAGCCCTTTTCCCCCACAAGGCAGCAAGCAGACCAACGGCAATGATTCCTCCCACGATATAGATCATGTACCCGAATTCAGGGAACATGCTGACCTCGATGTGTTTCATACCAATGTAGTGGTTGAGCGCACTGATGATCTTGACGTCACCGCTGAGGTTATTGATCCATATCTTCATCTCAAGTCCTTCCGGGTACTGAGGCGCCCAGAGCAGGATGCGCCAGAGGGGAACAAAATATACCGAGATGAGTGTGAGTGCCGAAACGGCAAGCAGTAGGCGGGAAATTCGTTGTAAAGGCATCATACTATAAAAATAAGGGTTAAGAAAGTGCTCCCGGTAACCCGGGAGACACTTTCTGCCGCTGTAGCGGTCACCTGTAAACTATGAAGAAAACAGGCTAATTCGCCCCGGTTCCCTCGGTTTCGATCTTGCCGGTTGAAAACTTCAACGGCACATTCGAAGACGCAGGAGAAACCCTTATATAACCCTGCATCTCCTGGTGTAACGCGGAGCAAAAGTCAGTACAGTAGAACGGGAACACGCCAACGGTCTTGGGCTGCCACTTCAGGGATTGTGTTTCACCCGGCATAATGAGCAACTCTGCATTCAAGGCTCCCTTGATCGCAAAACCATGCGGCACATCCCAATCCTGTTCGAGGTTGGTTACGTGGAAGTAAACGTCATCGCCCACTTTTACGCCTTCAATGTTGTCGGGTGTAAGGTGCGAACGGATGGCGGTCATATACACATGTACCTGGTTGCCCTTACGCTCTACGCGCGCCTCCTTCTCTCCTTTGGCGGCATACGGGTGACCGTTGTCCTCGATTTTATAGAATTTCACGGAGTTGGGTGAAACCAGGTTAGCGGGAATAGCTTCTGCATAGTGAGGTTCACCCACCGTCGGGAAGTCAAGCAATAGTTGCATTTTATCCCCGGAGATATCATACAGTTGAGCAGACTGGGTCAACTCGGGGCCAGTCGGCAGGTAACGGTCTTTCGTGATCTTATTGTAAGCGATAACGTATTTACCCCAGGGCTTGGCTGTAGGTCCGCCCGGCACGCAAAGGTGGCCGATGGAATAGTAGGTCGGTACGCGATCAAGAACCTGCAAGGTCTTGACATTCCACTTTACAATTTCAGAAGACACGAAGAACGAAGTATACGCATTGCCATTGGCGTCAAACTCGGTATGCAAGGGGCCAAGGCCGGGCTTCTTCACTTCACCATGGAGGGCAGACTCATACTTGATCACCGGAATACCGGCAAATTCACCTTCGAAATCCTTGTTGGCAATGGCTTGCTGAATCTTCGTGAATGAAAATACCGGGATCAGTGCGGCCAGTTTACCGCTACCAATGATGTATTCACCGGTCGGGTCTGTATCGCAGCCGTGTGGTGACTTGGGACAAGGAATAAAATAGAGGATGTCCTTCAGTTCGGTCGGGTCCAATTGGAGAACTTCTTCCATCATGGTGGAAGTCGTCATATTGGTCTTTTCATCCAACACGTTATGGGCATACTTGGACTTCACTTTCTTACCCTTCCCTGCCTTCATGTATTCTTCGGCCTTCTTCCAGTTCACGGCCATAATAAAGTCCTTGTCCTTTTGAGAAGCATTCACTTCGAGGAGCGTGTAGGCTTGTTCGGTGTTATAGCAAGAGAAGAAGAACCAGCCGCCAGAGGGACCTTTGCCGGCGCGAGCCAGGTCAAAATTCACACCGGGAGTTACCAGCTGGAAAGCAATGTTCATGTTGCCAGTCGTTTTATCCACACCGATGAACGAGATGGTGCCTTTGAAGTTCTGCTTGAAACTGCTGATCGGTACATCGGTCTTGTCGCCCATGGGTACGCTGAAGCGTGTTCCGGCTACTACGTACTCGGAGTTTTCGGTGATGAAGGGTGAAGAGTGGTTACCCCCGCTATTGGGGAGTTCGATTATTTCAGCGGTATGAAAGGTCTTCAGGTCGACGCGCGCTACCCGGGGTGTATTGTTGGCATTCCCAAATGCCCAACGTCCATCGTGTACACCATTGGTGACCGACAAGGCAATATGGTGAAGGTCATCCCACGGAACATATCCATGAGAAGTGTTCAGCATAGCCTTTGATTCTTCACTGTATCCGTACCCGTTTTCCGGAAACTGGGAGAAAACCGGGATGATCCGGAACAGTCGTCCGGAAGGAAGGCCATAAATGCCCATTTGGCCATTGAAGCCACCAGAGACAATGTTATAGAACTCGTCATATTGACCCGGAGCCACATAGACTTTGGAAGCTGCGTCGCCGGTAATGGCGCCTTTCGGCCCTTTGGGCGCGCAGCTGTTCATCGACACTCCAAAGCCAATCAAGGCCAGGATGACGATCGATCGTGTGAACGTTTTCATAAGAGTCATCATTTAGATATTAAGGGTTAAGCGGTATCGTTTATTTCTGCCCGTCATTTTGACGCATGAATTCCAGGATGTCGCGGGCATCGCCGATGGACACGTTCTGGTTGGGCATGCGGGTAAGACACAACTCAAGAAGTTTCTGCGCTTCGGGATCTTTGTCCAACATGACTTCTACGTTGGTCACCATGTTCATGATCCATTCCGGCTTGCGGCGGGAGGTTATTCCTTTCCAACCGGGGCCTACAAACCGGGTCTCATCCAGCTTGTGGCAGGCGCTGCATTTCATCTCAAAGATTGCCAACCCCCTGGAGATGCGCTCTTGTTCAAGGGGGTTTTTCAGGGTAACATTCTTGACAGCGCCGATTCCTTTCGTCGGGTCAGTGATCACCGCTTCCGGAGCGGACTTTGTTGGCTCAGGGTATTCTTCGGTTACTTTGGGCTTGTCGGGGGCGCAAGCCAGATTCAGGATAATAATGAGTGCAATCAGGTACTTCATGGTATATAAGGGTTTGTTGATAATTCTAATTTATGCTGATCCCTCCTAATTCCATAACTCCTGCGCCAGCAATGATTGCAAACCTAGACTCCCGGGCAAACAGCTCGACTGACTTTCGTCAGTTTTGAGAATTATACTAAAACAAAATTAACGACCAATTAATAAAAGACTAAAAAGTCTTATATTACGATTTCATTTCCCGAGAAGATGCTTCCCCGCGGGACTTCTCACTTTCGTCAAACAGCATCCGAACCGATGGCGTATACAAATCGTCGTATTGCCCTGACCGGAGGTTCCAGAAGAACACCGCCAGGAAGATCAGGGCAATGACCAGGCTTATCGTGATCAGGAGAACGACGATGATCATCGCTCAATCAGTATTGTGTGGTTTCGAACTGGTAACTCTTGAATCGCTCAAAGGCGGCCTTTTCCAGCATCTCGCGATGGTTCGGGTGGGCGATTTCAATCAGCGCCTTGGCTCTTTGCCGCATGTTCTGACCATACAGATTAGCCACTCCATATTCCGTCACCACATAATGCGCGTGTGCCCGGGTGGTCACCACCCCAGCGCCAGCTTTCAATAAGGGAACAATCTTGGATGTGCCCTTGCTGGATACGGAAGGGAGTGCAATGATGGGCTTCCCTCCCTCTGACAGTGAAGCACCCCGCATAAAGTCCATCTGGCCACCGACACCGGAATACTGGTAAGTACCAATAGAATCCGAAACAATCTGCCCCGTGATATCCACTTCAATGGCGCTGTTGATCGCCGTTACCTTCGGGTTGGAGCGTATAACGGATGTATCATTGACATAATCTACCCGCAGGACAGAAATCGACGGGTTGTCATCAATAAAGTCATATAGCTTGCGGCTACCCAGCACAAAGGAGGTGACCACCTTGCCGCGGTGCTTCTTCTTGTGTTCGTTGGTTACCACGCCACTTTGGATGAGCGGAATGAGGCCATCCGAGAACATCTCGGTATGTACCCCCAATTCTTTATGATTACCCAGGCTCGCGAGCACGGCGTCCGGGATCGAGCCGATGCCCATTTGAATGGTGGCACCATTTTCTACCAATTCCGCGCAATGCTGACCGATGCGCATGGAGATTTCGGACAGTGGACCATTGCCCACTTCAGGAAGTTCCTGCTCGTGGTAAACCAGCGCATCGAAATAATCGGCCTTGACAATACCATCACCCAGTGTCCGCGGCATCCTTGGATTAACCTGGGCGATCACGTGTTTGGCGTATTTCATCGCCGAGATTACTGTGTCTACCGATACACCGAGCGAACAGTAGCCGTGCTTGTCGGGAGGCGACACATGTATCAGTGCTACATCCACGGGAAGCACGTTGCGCGAAAATAATTTTGGAATCTCACTCAGGAATACCGGGATGTAATCTCCGCGACCGTCGTTGACAGCCTCCCTGACATTTTCGGAAACAAAGAGCGCATTGATGCGAAAATTGTCCTTGTACTTTTTGTCAGCAAAGGGTGCTTCGCCTTGCAGGCTGATGCTGACCAATTCCACGTCATAGAGCTCGGCGGAGCGCTCCACCATTTTCCGCAGCAGGTAATGGGGAGTAGCAGCGCCACCATGCACAAACACACGGTCACCAGACTTAATGACTTTGACCGCCTCTTCACCAGAAATGTAGTTAATCATAGTACCTTAAAGTTAATCAATTCAATCGTTCCAAACGGGCCGCGATCCGAACAGATACGGACGCAAAACTCACCACACTGATGCTGCTAATGGGCATCAGGATCGCCGCTACCAATGGGGTCAAATGGCCCGTCACCGCAAAAGACAAGGCAATTGCGTTGTAGAGGAAGCTAATCGCAAATGCCGCCTTCAGAATTCCTGCCGAACGCTGGGCCAGTCGTATAAATTTGTCCAGGTCTTCCACACGCTCTCCTTTCAGGATACCGTCACTGGATGGCGTAAATACCCCGGTATCATCGGTTACGGATATTCCCACATCACTTTGCTTAAGTGCTCCCGCATCATTGAGCCCATCTCCCACCATAAGGACCTTTTTGCCAGCCGATTGAAGTTGCTCAATGTACTCGCGCTTGTCGTGGGGATTCTGGTTAAATCGCAACTCAGCATTTGGCCCGAAGAGACCGGCCATGGCAGACCGTTCACCATCGTTGTCACCGGAGAGCAGCCCTGCGCATTTATTGCCCAGGCGATAAATCATGGCATAGATGCCTTCTCGCAAGTTTGTTTGTATCCGAAAATAACCCCGCACTTCCCCGTCTACGGCCACCCAAACACGCGCTTGCGTGAACGTGCTGTCGTCAGCGGCACCGGTAAACTCCGCGGATCCAATCCGGTAGGTTTTGCGATCCACTCTGCCTTCAATTCCCTTCCCGGGTAATTCCATGAAATCCCCGGCCTCGGAAGCTTCTTCCCCAAGGATGGAAGCCGAAACCACTTTACTCAACGGGTGCGTGGAAAAGCTGGTCAATTTCTTCACGGCGGACAATTCTTCCTGGCTCAGCACGCCTTCAAGGGTGACTTCAGGATCCGTTCCGTGCGTTACCGTACCGGTCTTGTCAAATACAACGGCATTCACAGCAGCCATGCGCTCGATGACATCCGCATTCTTGAGGTACAGTTGATTCCGTCCGAAGGCCCGGAGCATACTTCCATAAGTGAATGGTGCCGCCAGCGCTAATGCACACGGGCAAGCCACCATCAACACCGAAGTGAGGACCAGCCACATTTGTGTTGGCTGATAAGCATACCAATATAATCCAGTGACCAGGGCGATTAGAAGCACCACCCAGGTAAATGCCCTCGCGGCGCGATCAATCGTACGTTGATATTTATTCTCCTCTTTCTTACGGAAGGCTTCGTGGTTCCAAAGTGTCGTCAGGTGACTTTGGGAAGTTTTTTTCTCTACGACAAACGTTGCTGGCTGGCCGATAAGGCGACCACCCGCATAGACTCGGTCGCCGGCACGGGTAAGGGCAGGTCGCGATTCACCTGTGACAAAGCTGTAGTCAATGTAGGCCTCACCTTTTTCCAGCCTCGAGTCGGCGGGAATGATTTCGAGGTTCCTTACGGATATCTTGTCGCCAGGATCCAACTCATAAATAATGACAGGTTTCCAGTTGCCATTCACCCATCGTCGAATGGCCAGCGGGAAATAGGACTTGAAATCACGATCAAAGGCAAGGCTCTCATAGGTCTTACTCTGAAACCATCGGCCAATCAGCAGGAAGAACACCAGGCCCGTAAATGAATCCAGGTAGCCGGGACCAAAGCCCGTCAGGATATCCCACGCACTGCGGAAGAACAACGCCACGAGTCCAGCGGCGATGGGCACATCGATGTTGATCTGTCGTTGCGAGAAGCTCTTCCACGCTGAATAGAAATAATCGCGTGAACTGAATATCAATACAGGAATCGATAAACCAAGGTTAAGCAGCGGGAACAACCGCTGAAACAATGCGTCATTGTGGTCCAGGCCAAGGTATTCAGGGAAACTGAATAGCATAACATTACCAAAGCAAAAGCCGGCTACAGCAAGCCGGGAAACCAGCCGGTCCGTGGTAACCGGCTTTGCAATCTGCTCACTGCTCAGCTGAATTTGTGGTGCGTAGCCAACGGATGCCATCAGGCCGGCCACCCGCTTAAGGCTTACGCGCTCCGGGTTGAAGTCAATGACTACTGATTTGCGGGCAAAATTTACTTCTGATCTCAGGATGCCATGGTCCAATTTCCGGAGGTTCTCCAACAACCAAATGCAGGATACACAGTGAATGGCAGGCACACGGAACCTCACCCTCGAAAATGAAGTGGATTGAAACTCGAGCAGTTTCTGCTGAACGGCATTCTCTTCCAGGTAAGCGTACGCCTCCTCATCCACCTGCCGAACTGTAGCTCCCGGATGCTGCTCGTAGTCATAGTAAGCGCACAAGTTGTTTTCGTTGATGATTTCGAAAACGACCTTGCATCCGTAGCAGCAGAAATTCTTGTCTTCGACCGTAAACTGACGGTCATCACATGCCTGCCCGCAATGGTAGCATTTTACATCTTCCTGTACCACGCCGCGGTCTGTTATTTAACGACGTAAGTCCAAATGGCGCAATCGATGTGATTCACTACATCTTCTGCAATACTGCCGCTGGCCAGGTGGGCGATGCCGCGGCGGCCATGGGTGCGCATGGCGATGATATCGGCCTTGATATCCCTGGAGAAGTTTTTAATTCCATCTTCCTCGGAAATATCATTGTAGATATTCAGCGTATAATTTTTCAACATGAACCGCTTCGCAAAGTCCTTCATGGATTGCTTGATCTGGGCATCTGTGCGAAACCGGGCTGGCGTGTTTACATAGAGCACATGCATGGTGGCCCCAAAGAAACTTTGGAGCTCCTTCACTTCGAGGGTAAGTTTCTCCAGGTCGAAATCCGGAGGTGTCGGAAGTACAATGCTCTTCACCGACTTGATGGTTTTCTTCAAGGAAATGACGGGCACGGGGCTTGAGCGGACAATTTTCTCGGTATTCGAGCCGACCACAAATTCTTTCAATCCTTTGGCTCCATGAGTGCCGAGTACAACGAGATCTGCCTTGGTTTCAGTGATCATGCGTCGAATCACCGGTACAGCGCCGCCATATTCCACGTGCGCCTTAATACTAATGGGAACATCCTTCGCATATTTCTCCTCCAGTTTCTTGAATCCCTTCAATACTTCCTTTTTACGGTCGCTCATGTAGGCTTGCTCAAAAGAGAGTACGGCGGCTGAATCATAGAGCACCGGTAACTCCACGACATGGAGCAGGTGAACAGTGCCACTGCTCTTTTCGGCAATACTGACCGCAAACTTGAACGCCTCAACAGCGGGGTCAGAGAAATCGCACGGAACCAGGATCTTTTTCATAGTCATTCAGGAATGTTTTCTCCCCTATGCAAAGCTACCCCGGGTGCTATCCGGGGGCCGGTGAGTAGGGTCACGCACCAAGCTGACTTTTGTCATTCAAAGCCCTTTTTTGGCCTTAAACCAGGCAAGCCAATCTACCGGCTTGGAAGGCATTTACCAACAAATCCATGTTAAGTTAAATCACTTGTTCGACCCGGAACTGGTTATTTCTGCACTTCCGCCGGGGGAAGCTTGCCAAAGATCTTGGCCACTGCTTCATGAATAAGTTCATCCGACATTTGGTCCTTGTCGCTCAAGGCTGAAATGGCCCATCCCCTCCAGAGCAAGGCCTCATTCCGAGCGTCCATGAGGTCGATGATCAGCGTACCTTCCCGGTAGGTGTATACATCGCGCTCGCTCTTGATCCAGTACGGAGAATAGGTGTCGCTGCGCACCTGGGTCTTGTCCTCAATGACAATATGATA
The DNA here is from genome assembly GCA_016787645.1 of Cyclobacteriaceae bacterium. Classification (GTDB taxonomy): domain Bacteria; phylum Bacteroidota; class Bacteroidia; order Cytophagales; family Cyclobacteriaceae; genus ELB16-189. Next base: position 317,921 of record JAEUUF010000013.1, read on the forward strand.
GTGCACCTTGAGCCTGGGTTCGGCTACGTCCTGCACGTATCCCTTGCCGGTGAGTTGTTTAATCACTGCCTCGCGAATTCGTTTGTCATTCAATTCATTGTAGTAAAGTGGATTGTTCCGCTCCTCAATGCCTTGCTTGTCCAGCCACGTAAACGTCCTGAACTCAGCAATTTTTACAGAACGATCGTAGTCGGTGCGTACGGTAATTTGGTCACTGCAAGAAGCAAGGATGACCAGCAGTAAAATGCCTATTCGAGTTTTCATGACTGACATATATTTATCGTGAGCCTAGGATACTTCCATTATGGTGTACGTAGTCTTACCATACGAGAAGGTATCGCCGGCCTTTTTTCCTTTCATTGCCTGGTAAAGCGGACTGTGCAACGACAAACCAAAGTAGGGTGTACCATTGACATAGAATCGCTCGATGCTGGAGGAAACAAAGAATGTCTCCCGGTCCGTCTTTACCACAGCGCCCAGCTGAACAGTATCATGAACCCGCGTGGACTCCAGCCTCATGCGCCTGAGCTCTTCCAGTTCACGATTAGCAAATTCCAATTGCCGCGAAAGGTGATCGACCTCTTCCGATGCTTCAGCGTTGAACGCTTGTGTCTGAGGGTCGTAGGCTTCCTCATTGATTTTACCTTCGTTCTGCAAGCTCTGGCGGATGCCTTCCCGGAAATCCTCAATCACAGTCTCGTGCTGCCGGATGGCGGCCTCGAGAATTTCGCTTTTGGTGGTAGTAGTATCCATGGCGGAATTGACCTGCCCACAAGGTCGCGCAACCTGCCGTTGAAGGTGATGACTGTCATTAGCATCCGTCATGATTTTGGTCACGGATTCAGCTCCTGCAAAAAGCGATCTTGAGGGAGATGAAAAAGGTGCTTTGTCCAACCGATTTCTCCGCCACCGCAGATAACGGAATTGCTTATGCGGCCAAGTTGGCGCACCGGACAGGCTCCCACCTTGACCTTCTTCACGTGCTGACGCTCGTCGACCGCACTCCCGAAGAAGCCCTACTCGGGGAACAGCTCAACGCCCAGATGGCCTACGACCGCCTGGAGAACCAATGCCGGGAGATCAGCAAGGTGTTCAGGGTCTCCTGCAATGCGCATGTCATCGCCAATATAGCAGGCCTATCGAGCCTGATCGAGAACGAAGCGGTCGGTCACGATCTGATTGTTATGGGTACCCACGGACCGGGCAATGTTTTCGAATATTTCTTTGGAAGCCACTCGTATCGCATGGCGCGCCAATCCGAAATACCCGTTCTCGTAGTTCCTTCGGGATGCTTGTACAGCGATATTCGCAAAACCGTCTTTGCCTTCGACTACTGGCGCAAGAATAAACTCCCGCTGTCTCAACTCATTAGCGTGCTGAAGCCCATGGAAAGCGACCTAACCATTCTTGAAGTCCTTGAGGAATCCACCAGCCGAAAAGCAGACGAGGAAATGACCGCCGATCAACAGCTAATCCTCGATACGCATAGGCACGAAGTGAAGCTTGATTTCGACACGCTGCATACGGGTCACATTGCCGCGGCGCTGGACCGGTATGTGAAGGAAAAGAAGTTCGATGTGCTTGCGCTCTGTGCCTTGCGCCAGAATTTCATCGGCCGTCTTTTTCACAAGAGCCTGATCAAGGAAATGTCCATGATCGCCACCTATCCCTTGCTGGTGATACATGACCAGGGATAAGGGGAGGTTCAGACAAAGTGTATCCTGTTGTCTGACAATGCATTACACGATGACGAAAGTCACTACCCCCCTTGACCCAACTCATCCAAATCAACGATTTTGGGCGGTAGCTTGATGGCAACAAACATCAGTGGAATCCCACTGATTCTGCTTATGAAAAAAATCCTGGTTCCGTGCGATTTCTCTGCGTGTGCGGTGGAAGCGTATCAATTTGCCCGCTCACTAGCGGCCAAGTCCAACGGAGAGATTCATGTACTTAAAGCCATCGATCTTCCCGTCATGATGGTTGCCGGTTTTGATGTTCAACCCTATGTGTACGACCCCAACCTTCTCCGAGACCTGGAGGCGGATGCCCGGACGAAATTTCAGAAACTCCAGGATCGGTTTGCGAACGAGGCCCTGCCAGTGACTTTTCACGTGAAGTACGAGTCCCCTTCCCTGGCCATTCGCCAGTTCGTCACCGACCAGGCCATCGACTTGGTAGTGATGGGAACCAAAGGATCAAGTGGGCTCACGGAGTACTTCATCGGATCGAACACCGAAAAGGTGGTGCGATCATCGCGCGTTCCCGTCTTCGCCATACACAGGGCGGTGGACCTGGCTTCCATCAAAAAGATTGTATTTCCCACTACGTTGCGACTCGACCAGCCCGATCTGCTTAACCGGGTCAAGGAACTTCAGAAGTTCTTCGGCGCCACGCTTGAAGTTCTCTGGATCAACACCCCGATGAACTTCAAGGCGGATATTGAAAGCAAAGCCCTGCTGGATGCATTTGCCAAAAACTATGGTTTGGAAAACTACCACACGCATGTTCGCAACGATACCGTGGCGGAAGATGCTATTGCGCAGTTTACCAAAGAGATCAAGGGAGACATGATTGCCATGTCCACCCACGGGCGCAAAGGACTCGCCCATGCTCTTGCGGGCAGCGTAACGGAAAGTGTGGTTAACCATATTCAGTGCCCTATCTGGAGCTATTCCACCCGCTAACGCCACGAAGACCGCGTTATGCCCGAAGGATAAGTTCATTAACCACTGATCCGATCAAGTAAAGCTAATTGCTCAACGCATGAAACTGCCAAAGTGGGTTGGCCCCCTGGATACCCTTCATCAATTCGAGAAGTTTCTCGAAGAGTTGGGCGACTTGTCGCGATTCACGACCCGGTTCTTCCGGGAACTGTTCAAACCCAGGCCTGAGGTCGAGGAGTTTGTACGCCAATGCTTCTGGGTTGGTTACAAGTCATTGCCGCTTGTCGGGATAACCGCCTTTATCATGGGGCTGGTGCTGACCATCCAGTCACGACCAACGCTGGTTGAGTTTGGCGCGGAATCTCTCCTTCCCAATATGGTGGCCGTTTCCCTGGTGAGGGAAATTTCCCCCGTCATCACCGCCCTGATTTGTGCAGGCAAAATCGGTTCAGGGATGGGTGCCGAGCTGGGTTCCATGCGCGTGACCGAACAGATTGACGCCATGGAAGTATCAGGCACGAACCCCTTCAAGTACCTGGTCGTCACCCGGGTGCTGGCTACCACCCTCATGCTACCAATCCTGTCGAGCTTGTCCAATGCGATTTCCATCTTTGGGGGCTATCTCGGGGTCAATATCCGTGGCTCCGTCAGCTGGCATCTTTACTGGACGCAGGTGTTTGACTCGCTCAGCTTTGGCGACATTGTTCCTTCGCTCATCAAAACCTTCTTTTTTGGATTTGCCATCGGGTTAATCGGATGTTACAAGGGATACAACACCAGCCGCGGAACCGAAGGTGTCGGGCGATCAGCCAATTCGGCCGTGGTTATCGCCTCCCTCCTTGTCTTCATTCTCGACCTCATCGCTGTGCAACTAACTGACATTTTGGGATTCACCTGAGCCATGCCCACTTCCGCCAACCTGACCGTTCTCGAGATCAACGGACTCTACAAGTCCTTCGGGGACAATCATGTGCTGAAGGATTTCTCCGTGTCGCTGACCCGGGGTGAGAACCTGGCAGTATTGGGAAAATCCGGCTCCGGAAAATCTGTGCTGATCAAATGTATCATCGGGCTTATTGTTCCCGATGCGGGAAGCATTAAGGTTTTTGGAAACGAAGTACACGAACTGGGCCAGGATGAGTTGGACCAGATGCGTGCGCGGATTGGTTTCCTGTTTCAAAGCAATGCCCTCTATGATTCTATGACAGTGGAAGAAAATCTGTTATTCCCGCTACGACGGCATTGGATTACGGAAGAACAGGCGAATCCGGATGATGCTGTCCAGGAAGCACTCAACGATGTCGGCTTGTTGCACACCCGGTATATGATGCCGTCCGAGTTGTCCGGAGGGATGCGGAAGCGGATCGCCCTGGCACGCACCCTTATCCTCAAGCCGGAAATAATTCTTTACGACGAGCCAACCACCGGGCTTGATCCCATTACCTCGCGCGAGATCAGCGACCTTATCGTCAAGGTTCAAAGGAAATACAATACGGCATCGATGATCATTTCCCACGATATGAGCTGCATCCACGCTGTAGCCAACCGGATTGTGATGCTTATCGAAGGCCGATGCTACGCCAACGACACGTACAATAACTTGTTGAAATCGGCCGATGAAAAAATCAGGGACTTCTTCCTGGAAACTGTATGAATGCGACCAAAACCATCAACAACATGAAGCTCGGCCTGTTCGTATTCGCCGGCCTCCTGTTTCTCATTTTCTCGCTTTACATGATTGGTCGGAACCGGAGCCTCTTTGGCTCCACGTTCACCATCACCGCCCGCTTCAACAACATTAACGGCCTTGTGCCTGGCAACAATGTCCGATATTCCGGCATCGATGTGGGTACGGTGAATCGCATCGAATTGATCAATGATACTTCGGTATTGGTCACCATGCTCATTGACAAGAGTGCGCGGGGACATATCAAAACCAATGCACTGGCCTCTATCGGCACAGACGGGTTGATGGGCAACAAGCTGGTCAGCATCAAATCACAGGCCGGCGACGCACCGCTGGTAAACGATGGGGACGAGATTTTGACCCGAAAGCCCGTCGAGACGGATGAGATGCTTCAAACCCTCAATACCACCAACGAGAACATCGCGATAATCACCACCAACCTCAAGGAAATCACGGCTAAGCTCAATAGCCGCAACAGCCTCTGGACGATGCTATCGGATACGATGATTGTTCAGGACATGAAGAAGGCAGTAGGCTCTATCCGGCAGGCCGGCGCCAACACCGTCCGGTTTACCGAGGACGCCGCCGCCCTGGTTCACACGCTTGAAACGGGCAAAGGAATCGCCAATTCCCTGTTCACCGACACGCTGTTGACCCGGCAGTTATCGACTTCTATTCGTGAAATTCAAAAGGCCAGCCAGGACCTCAGCCAGACTACCTCGCAATTGAAGGAAACCATCGAAAAGGCGAGCCATGGCCAGGGAGCGGTCGGTGTGCTTCTTTCCGACACGGCTACCGCCAACAACCTGCGGCGCACCATGAAGAACGTCGAGCAGGGCACGAGCCGGTTTAACGAAAACATGGAAGCGATGAAACACAATTGGTTGTTCAAAGGATACTTCAAAGACCAGGAGAAGAAGGCTGAGCAGGAGAAAAAGGAACAACAGAAAAAAACCAGCCAGGAAAAGAAGAATCCCTGACCTGATCGACTATCGGTAGAAGTGTACAGCCATTGCACGGATTGATTTGCGTTCCTCCGAGCAAGAACGACGAAGCCGGGTCACACTGGAAGGGTCCGTTGAGCCGGGCAACATCGCGAGAAATTCCAGCACTGTTTCCTTGTCATGCAGTGAGCCAATGGCCTTTTCAAGACGTGAATAAATTTTGCGGTCCTTCGGCTTGATGCACGCCACAAGACCTGAAAGGTAAAAGACCTGCTTGATTCGTTTCCTTGCCTGGTGAAGATGGGTTGGCTTGAAAGCCGGAACAAAAACCGGCTTGATCAATTTCTCGCGCTTCCGCACAAACGCCACGAGATCTTTCGCAGATATGCTTTGCAGCCACTTCGCCAGCTTTCGGTCAAACTTTTGCACTTGGGTGATATAGAACGGAACAGCGGCCCGGAATGTGTCTTGGGCTTCCTGGAGGTCCGCAACACTGGAAAGCGGCACGCCATCGATGCCATAAACAAGAATCAATTCACGCGTTACTGCCGGGTGCCGGATCTGCCCAGACTTCCGGAAGATTTTCTGAATAGGGCGAAATGCCTTCCGAATATCGACCTGACGATCCGCGAACGCAACAGCCTGAACCACGGCTCGTAGCTTTTTAATCTCAACCCGGATGCGGTGAAGGCTGTATGCTTCCTGGAACTGATGGTAGTTCTCCAGGGCGGCAGCCAGTCGCTTCATTCGCGTATGGGCGTACTTATTAAGCCTCTTCATTATGCGCTTTTTGTCATGGAAGTTCCATTGGTGTCAGGAGTACCCAGGAGCATGGAAAGCGTTTTCAACCGGTAGTTGTGGTCCGCAACAAGCTTGACAATCCCTATGAACGGCACAAACAAAATCATACCGGAAACTCCCCAAAGGGCCCCTCCGACAAAAATGGCCAGGAGAACAACCAGCGTGTTGACTTTAAGTCGCTGGCTCACCGCAATCGGGAAGATGACATTGGCTTCGAGGTACTGGACAAAGGTGAATACCACAACCACGCCGACCGCATACCACGCTGAATCGTAAGTCGACCATGCCATGGCAATTGGCAGCAGGGAGCCAATCATGATTCCTACATAAGGGATGAACGTAAGAATGGAGGCGATAAATCCAAAAAGAACTGCATGGGGCACGCCGAGGATGACGAGCCCAACGCTGTTGAGAATTCCCACTACGAGGTAGACGACACCCATGCCTTTAATGAAGCTGAAGTAGGCCTGGATCGTAAGTACCAGGATCTCCTTCGTGTTCTCGTTGCGTTCCGCCGGGAAAATGCGGAAAAGAACTTTTACCCATTGATGGCGGTAGAAAAGAATCAACACGGTGTATACCGGGATCAGTATGAGTACAACAGCAGATACGGCCGACAATGAAATCGCTTCACGGGCGAGTGCCAACGTACCACTAGCCACCTCATCGGTGAGCCGGGTGAGCAACTTTTCCTGCTGCTGGGCGGTCACACCAAAGAAATGAGATAAGGCACGCCCTACATCCGTCACCGCCACCAGGATCTTGCCTTGGAGGCCTGGCCATTCGGTAAGGAAGGCCATGAACTGCTGGACCAATAATGACGCAAGGCCAAGGATGAGTAAGGTCAGCACGACAAGATTTAGCACAATAGCCGTCATCCTCCCCACACCCTTGCGTTCCATCCAGGCGCAGGAAGGATACAACAGGAAACTAATGAGCACCGCATATCCCAAAGGAATGAAAACATCGCGGCCAAAGTAAAGGATCAGCGACCCATAGACTGTGTATTGGAGATACCTCAGGTAGATCGGAGCAGGAGACCCTAAAATTCGGCCAGGACGAAAATTGCTGAAGCGAGCGCTTTGCATGGCTACTTCCATGCTGAAGGAAGTGCATAAAGCTAAACAAATCGTAATGTACCCTTGATGAGGGTAATCACGTTGCCCGACTGATTAACATCAGGCTGTTTAAATCCAATCTTAATTGGAGGAAGTGGAAGAAGGCGGGGAAAGTAATGAAGCAAGTTTGGCGCTCAGCTTTTCACCGTTCAAGCCCTTGGCGACAATACGTCCTTCCGGGTCAAGAAGAAAATTCATGGGAATGGCCTGGATGCCGTACTGTTTGGCTACCACACAATCCCACCCCTTGAGGTCAGACAATTGGAGCCAAGTCAGCTTATCCTTCTTGATAGCCTCGAGCCATTTGTCCTTATCCCCGGGGTTATCGAGGGAAACTCCAACAATTTCAAAGCCCTTCTTATGGTAGGCCTGGTACGCTTTAACCAGTCTTGGATTTTCCCGGCGACAAGGACCGCACCAACTGGCCCAGAAGTCGATTAGGAGATATTTGCCACGGAGTGAAGACAACAGTACCGGTTGGTCGTTGATGTCATTGAGTGTGAAATCCGGGGCAAATTGGTTGATGTCCGTCCGTTTGGCAATATCAAGTTGGCGGCTGACCTCCTGCCCGATGGTAGACGCCTTGACGGAAGAGTCCAGCAAATTAAAGGCACCTTCAAATTCCGCTACATCCGGGTTGTAAATGTAGAGGTCATAGATTTCAAAAGCAGCGACCAGGGAAGAAGGATGTGCTTTGATGAAGGCCATTGTCGCAGTACGGTTGGATTCTTCTATCCCTTCGTAGACCTTATCCAGGCTGTCCAGCAACGCCTGGTTGTTCTTATCAGCGGACCGGTAAGCTTCTTGCAGGGCAGAAATCCGGGCGTTGACAGCCGCCTTTTCTTGTTGAAGAATCGCATTGTCATTGTTGGTTGGCGTGCCCGTGGCCACCGCATCGCCCAGTGAGTCTTTTTTGGTGGCGACGGCGATTGCACCATTTTCAAGATACAGCGCGAGACTGGGGCCTCTTTCTCCGAGCACCCGGATGTATGCTTTCCTGGTCACCGGGGCTTTGCCTTTGAATTCAAAGTGGCCGTGGACCCCTTGCGCGGAATCCTTCTTCCATTGATCTCCTTCCCGGTACGACATCACCAACGCACCGCTGTCGAGATCATTGAGCGTAACTGTAACCCGGTAGGTTGTGTCAACAGCAGCCTTATCCTCCCTGCCGGGTGAGCAGGAAGTGGACCAGGCGGCAAGCAGAACAAGGATAATGATGGCAAGGATTGGGGAAGCAGGTTTCATTGGCTTTTGACTCAGGTGTGGGCTAAAATTAGCAAGAATGAACTTAGCATACGGAGATAAGGCCAGTGGGGTTGTCATCTGGTCATCTTTATCTGACCACCATGATGGTTTAATTCGGATGATTTAGTACTTTAATCATATCAATCAAACCCCAAATTCCATGAAAAAACTAGTCACCTATTCCGCCTTACTCCTTTTGGGCCTGTCGCTCACCATGTCCTGCAGCAAGAAAGATGAGGCTCAACCTTCATTGGTAGGCAGCTGGAAATTCTCCAGCATTACTTTTTCCCAATGCACAAATCCGACTAACAATGGTACCGAAACGTGCACTCAAACTGCCAACGAATGCGGGGTAATCACGTTTACCTCGACCACCTGGTCGTATTACCAGACTCCCACCGGTGCTCCGCCCATTGCCGAATCCGGTACCTACAGCCTCAGTGGCAGCAGTGTAACACTGTCGGGTTCTACGAGCATTACAGGCACCTATACCTACTCCATTTCAGGCTCAACACTGACCATCTCACAAACGAACAGTTCTACTGGTTGCAAAGAAACCATCACCATGACAAAAGTCTAGTCACCTCAACGAAATTAAGAAAAGGGGAGCCTACCAGCTCCCTTTTCTTTTGCAGGGGCTTCTTCTTTTTGGCTCTACCAATGACACCGGTCATTGTAATTCTCATGGCATGAGATTCAATTTTGTTGTGACACATGACTATGCCTTTCCGAAGCGAAGCACAGCGCAAATACCTATGGGCCCGCCATCCAAAAATTGCCAGGAAGTGGGCTCATGAGTACCCAGTACAGGGGCCTTTACCTGACAAGCTGAATAGACCCAATCAAAGGAAAAAACGGAAAGTCAATAAGCCGTGATTTCAGCTGTACGATACCAACAAAACAATGGAAAAATGAAAACCCTCCTGCGAATCCTCCCACTGATTCTCCTGGTGATTTTGGCTACTTCCTGCAAGAAGGATGAACCATCTGCATCGGGGTCACTCCTGGGCACGTGGAAATTTACCAGCCAAAGCCTCTCCGGGTGCACTGATCCAGGCAATAACGGTACCGATGTCTGCACCACCGGCTGCGGCACATTGACCATCACTGCTACTACCTGGACGTTTGCTGACCCCATTCCATCGAATTCGGGCAATGGGACTTATACCACGAGCGGGAATTCGATCACGATCACGGTCACCTCAGGGAGCGGTCCTGCCGGAACATATACCTATGCCATTGCCGGCTCGGTACTCACCTTAAGCGATACAAACTACGGCGGGGGTTGTACAGGTCACCTGAATTTCACCCGGATTTGAGTCCTGTCCCGCCAAGGCCCTGCCCGGGCCGGAAGCCAGATATCAACCACCATCGCATCAGCAGATGACTTTTGTAATGCACCCCGGCTGATGTGGGTCATAGTAATCAACCGATAGGCTGGGTAAACTTTGTATAACAAAACCCCGCTGTATGGAAGTCAAGAAAACACGTGCAGCCGACATTTATAAGAAGACCGCACTTTATCGAAGCATCGGCCTGATGATTTCATTAACGCTGATGATTAGCGCCTTCCAATGGAAGTCATACGATGAGGCCAAAGTTGATTTGAAGACGAAGAATACAAACACCTTTGAACTGATAGTGGAAATTCCGCCTACGGAACAGCCACCGCCACCTGCTCCCCAGGTGCTGAGTACACAGGTGATTGAAGTCCCCGACGAGCAGGAAATCAAGGAGGAAATAAAGGTCAACCTGGACATTGAAGTCACCGATCAGACCAAAGTAGAACAGATCAACGTAGTGATGCAGGCACCGGATCCTCCCGAGGAAGAAACAGAGAAGATTTTCACAGTGGTTGAAGAGACCGCATCCCCGAAGGGTGGAATGGCGACTTTCTACCAATTCGTCAAAGACAACATCCAATATCCTCCGCAGGCCAAGCGCATGGGTATTCAGGGTCGTGTGTATGTAGAGTTTGTAATTGCCAAAGATGGTTCACTCACCGATGTACATGTGGTGAAAGGAATCGGTGCCGGCTGTGATGAAGAGGCTGTCCGGATCGTACAATCCGCTCCATCCTGGAATCCCGGCAGGCAACGCGGCAAGCCCGTGAGACAACGCTACACGCTGCCGATTATATTCAAGATGGCGAATATGTAATGGGAGTTGGTTGGTCCGGGTGGCAAGCCGCGTAGTAGAAATGAGACCCGGCAGCTATCAGGCGGTTGTGCAATTCTACAATTGACCTGGACGCCTTTGATCCGTGTTAACCTTGACCAAATCATAAAACAAGAAGGCCAACTATCTATTGATCAGATAATTGGCCTTTGATTTCAGTAGTCCGTACGGGAATCGAACCCGTGTTACCAGAATGAAAATCTGGTGTCCTAACCCCTAGACGAACGGACCATAGGGTAAAACAGGGCGCAAAGATAGAACGACGGGCCATTTTGACAAACCAGCCTCACTCCTTTTTTCAGGAACCTCTGAGTTTCTTCATTGGTTTTGGTACGATACTCCTCTATTTTTACCCGCGTTTCGAAACTTCTAACTATTCACTGCTATGACGAAAATTGGTATTAACGGGTTTGGTCGCATCGGCCGACTCGCGTTCCGCGCCGCCATCGGCCGCAAAGACATTGAAGTAGTCGGGATCAACGATCTCGTCGACCCAAACTACATGGCCTATATGCTCAAATATGACTCGACACACGGCCGCTTCAACGGTACGGTCGAGGTCAAAGATGGCCACCTGGTCGTCAATGGAAAGACGATTCGCGTGACGGCTGAAAAAGATCCTGCCAACCTCAAGTGGGGTGATGTCGGAGCGGAGATTGTCATCGAATCCACCGGACTTTTTCTCACTAAAGCCGATGGCCAGAAGCACCTCGCTGCCGGAGCCAAGAAAGTAGTCTTCTCCGCCCCCGCCAAAGATGATACACCTACCTTCGTGATGGGTGTCAACCACAAGAACCTCAAAGCCGAACATACGATCGTATCCAATGCGTCATGCACCACCAATTGCCTGGCACCCGTGGCCAAAGTCCTCAATGATAAGTTCGGCATCCTGGAGGGACTGATGAGCACGGTCCACGCGGTTACCGCCACGCAGAAGACCGTTGACGGCCCGTCCATGAAAGACTGGCGCGGAGGCCGTGGCGCTTACCAGAACATCATTCCTTCTTCAACCGGGGCTGCCAAAGCCGTTGCCTTGGTTATTCCTGAATTGAAAGGAAAACTTACCGGCATGTCGTTCCGCGTGCCGGTGGCCGACGTGTCCGTCGTGGACCTGACTGTTCGCCTTGCCAAACCGGCCAGCTATGACCAAATCAAGGCGGCCATGAAAGAAGCTTCCGAAGGTGAACTGAAAGGCATCCTCGGCTACACGGAGGATGAAGTGGTTTCACAAGATTTCATCGGCGACGCCCGCACATCCATTTTCGATGCCAAAGCCGGCATCGCCCTGAACGACCAGTTTGTGAAAGTGGTAGCCTGGTACGACAACGAGTGGGGATATTCCAACAAGTTGATTGACCTCGTGCAGGAACTTGCCAAGCTGAAATAGCACTACCTTCAAGATGCAAAGTAAAGTCACTGACCAGCTGTGGTCAGTGACTTTTTTATTTGACATTGACTTCCTTCATGATAATCAGTGCCTAGTGCCCAGAGTCCAGCACCTGTCGCATCGCCTTGTCATCCTTCCAACCGATTCTTATACCAGATATTCAATATTACTCCTGCCAATACAACCAACATCCCCAGGTGAGCTTCGAGACTAAAAGTCTCGCCGAAAAGAAAATAGCCAAGCACCAACGCATAGATGATACCGATATACTTTAAGCTCACCACTTTGGAGAGTTCATCAGACTGGTAAGACCGGGTCATAAAATATTGTGCAATCTGGGCTGTGAGCCCAATGAAAACCAGGACAAACCAGTCAGTTCCCTCCGGGGGTATCCAGGTGATGGTTGTGATCAAAAGTGCAGTGACCGGCAGCGAGACCAACGGAAAATAGAAGGTGATCACCAGCGGATGTTCCGTGAGTTTCAATTGCCGTATCATGTTGTAAGCCAGGCCAGCAAAGAAGGCAGAGCCAATACCCAACAAGAGGTACATCGGCTCAATCCGACTGTCGAATCCTTGCACCATCAATACACCTGCAAACGAAAGCGCGAAAAATACCCATTGCCAGGGCTTCACGGGTTCACGAACAATGTAGATACCCATGATCGCGGTGAACACCGGCGACAGGTATTGGAGGGTAACGGCACTCGCCAATGGCATATGCTGCAGGGTGATGAAATAAAGAACAAGCGAGCTTGACCCAAAAAAACCACGCAAGAGCAACGCCTTGCTGTTGTTGCCAGGCAATGGGATGCCATTGAACCGAACAAAGCCATAGGCAATCACGAGAGAGACCAAGGATCGCAGCAACGCTATTTGAATGGCCGGCAAATGCCCCAGAAACTTCACGGCGGCATTCATCAAGGCAAAGAAGAATGTGGCCAGCAACATGAAGCGAACACCGGGCGAGAACATGGCGCAAGATAATCAGGTACGGGAGGTCAGGAGCACAAGGGCAGGCAGGAAGCCCGCTGCTGTTCGGATTTTTCTTGGCGTCGAGTACGCCTGACCCCTGATCCCTTGCCCCTAACCCCTACTTCCAGGTAACCAGACATGTAAGATTATCCAAAAAATAGCGTCTGTGATGTCAGGTTTTCACTCGCTGAGGCAGTAAAACCTGTCCCCCTATATACGTCAACATGGCATAACGTATTGATAATTAATGGACTACAAAGAGTTCAGACCCCGGACTCAACCCCTGCTAAGGTCTTGAAAAGTTACTTTACGGATGTATTGTTTTGCCCCAGTTTCGATGATTCCCGAACGAGGCAGCCCTCACCTTTGATCCAACAAAACGAAAGGGGGGATCATGATGGCAACTACAACAATCTACAACATTCGCTACCGGTTGACGCAGGTTGTCGTTTTCGTCGCATGCGTTGTTTTCTGCCTGCTCATTGCCCAGGTTGCAGAGGCTCGTAAGCCCAGGCCTCCGCACTTCGACAAGCCGAAGTACCGGGTATCCGTGCACAGCAATTCTCAACGCGTTGTTAAGGTGCTGGAATGGAAACGCAAGAACCCTTACAAGCAAGGTGGCATCTTTGCTTCCAACAAACGGAGCAAGAGCAAGCCCCAGGCTGAAACAGACTTTTGATCTTTAGATATCACGCGACAAGGGGTGTTTAGTGATAGGCCTCTGCAGTTTCTGCAGGGGCTTTTTTTTGCGATCTTCGCAGGGCCTTGCCTGAATGAACCACGATTTCGACCCGGACGTTTTCCTGCACCGACTTGCCCAAACTTCTCCCGCGCCTTTCGGAATTGCCATCGAACGCGCCGAAGGCAGTTGGCTCTTTAGTCCCGACGGTACACGCTACCTGGACCTGATCTCTGGCATTGCCGTCAGCAACATCGGGCATCGCCACCCGAAGGTCGTGAAGGCCATCAAAGACCAGGTGGACAAGCACCTCCACGTCATGGCGTATGGGGAATACATCCAGGCCCCGTCGAACCGGTTGGCTGAGAAACTGGCCAGCCTGCTTCCGCCTTCCCTGAATTGCAGCTACTTCGTCAACTCAGGCACAGAGGCCAACGAGGCAGCCTTGAAACTGGCTAAGAGGCTCACCGGCCGGACAAAGATGGTTTCCTGCCGTAAGTCTTACCACGGCAGCACACATGGTTCACTCAGCGTTTCTGGAAATGAAATAAAGAAGAATGCATTCCGTCCTCTCCTTCCCGATGTCCATTTTATGCACTATGGTTCCGCCGAGGACTTAACTCTCATCGACAATGAGACTGCGTGTGTGATTATGGAAACTATCCAGGGCGATGCCGGGGTGAGAATTCCCTCGAGTGCCTACTTAAGGGCCGTACGGCAGCGCTGTGATGAAACGGGGGCCTTGTTGATTCTTGACGAAATCCAGTGCGGCATGGGCCGTACAGGAAAGCTCTTCGCCTTTGAACACTTCGGTATTGTCCCTGACCTCCTCACCATCGCCAAGGCATTCGGCGGCGGACTGCCCATTGGAGCGCTGATCAGTTCAGAGAAAAACCTTCATGCCTTCACGGTTGATCCGATGCTGGGGCATATCACCACCTTCGGCGGAAACCCGGTTTGTTGCGCGTCCGCACTGGCTACACTTGAAGTGCTTTCCGAAACGGACCTGCTGAATAACGTTGAGGCCAAAGGGCAACTGATTCAATCCCTGATTCAGCATCCAGACATCCGTGAAATTCGCCGTATCGGGATGATGTTCGCAGTAGATTTTGATTCCAGCGAACGTGTTAATCACATTGTGGAGTTCGCCAAAAAGAAGGGGGTAATCTGCTACTGGTTCCTCTCCCACCCCAACAGTTTCCGTATTGCCCCTCCCCTGACTATTTCCGAAGTAGACATCCGTTATGGTTGCGCGGTAATTCGCGAGGCCATTGACCAAACCCGAACTTGAATCTTACCCAAGACCTATGAAACCATTACGCCGCTTTACCCTCCTTCTGGTTGTGCTTTGTCCGCTCTTCACCGGAGCGCAGCCCATTGAAACCATCCTGAAAGAACGCGTCGACGCGGGTGAGACGCCGGGGATTGTGGTAGCCTTTCATCAAAACGGAATGACCACATTCTACCATGTGGGCTATGCCGATGTCGCCAGCCAGCGACTGGTAGATTCCAAAACGCTGTTCGAGATCGGGTCAATCACCAAAACATTCACGACCATCATGATTGCCCAATTGGCAGAGGAAGGCAAAATCAAACTGAAAGATCCCGTGCAGAACTTTCTCCCTTCCGGTGTAACCATGCCCACACGGAATGGAAGAAGCATCACGTTTGAAGACCTGGCGACAGCGAGTTCGGGTCTGCCCCGTATGCCAAACAACATGACGCCGGCCGACAACGAGAATCCGTACATCGATTATACCGAAGACAAGCTTTGGGCCTTCCTATCGGGGTACACTTTGACCCGCGACATTGGCAGCCAGTATGAATACTCCAATCTAGGCATGGGTCTTCTCGGCGTTCTCGTGGCTCGTATTGATGGCAAGACCTATCGCGAGTCAGTGACCAAACGCATTCTCAAACCCCTTCGGATGAATGAAACTTTCATGAACACACCGGGACGAAAGGACAAGAATGCGGCAACCGGGTATTCAGATGGTAAACCCGTCAAGGCGTGGACGTGGACGGACGCCAGCTGCATTCAAGGAGCCGGGGGGTTGTTGTCAAACGCCGAAGACATGATGAAGTACCTGTTGGCCAATCTCAAGCCATCCACCAATAGCCTCGGCAAGGCCATGATCAATTCACACCAGCCTCGCCTGGACATCGGGCGAAACAACATGAAAATCGCGCTGGGCTGGCATACCCGGAATAAAATTATCTGGCACAATGGCGGCACCGGTGGCTTCAGGACCTTTGCCGGTTATGAGCCAGAAAAGAAAATGGCCGTCGTGGTATTGACCAATTCGAACCTGGGCGCTGATGACATCGGTTTTCACCTCATGGATGAAAGCATACCACTAAAGCAGATCAAGCGTCCTATCCCTGTAGCGGTTGAACTCCTGCAATCGTATGTCGGGAGTTACGAGATCACACCGCAGTTCAAAATTGAGGTTACGCTGGAGAACGGGCAACTGTTTGCACAGGCAACCAACCAACCAAAATTTGGGATTTACGCGGAATCCGATACCCGGTTCTTCCTGCGGGTAGTCGATGCCACCGTAGACTTCGTAAAAGGAGCAGACGGAAAAATTGAAAAGCTGGTTCTCTACCAGAATGGCCAGGCGATGAATGGAATGCGTAAGCCCTAAAGCTTCTCGATGATGAGGTTGTGATTGGTATAAATGCAAATGTCGGCTGCGATGGTCAGGCTTTCACGGACTATCTCCTCGGCAGACAGGTGAGGTGCGTGTTTCTTCAACGCCAAGGCAGCAGACTGCGCATACATGGCTCCTGATCCGATAGCCGCCACCTGGTGATCGGGTTCCAGGACATCGCCAGTTCCCGACAGCATCAGTAGCTCTTCCTTGTTGACGGTAATGAGCATGGCCTCCAATCTCCGGAGGTAGCGGTCCATCCGCCAATCTTTCGCCAACTCAATAGCCGCCCGCTTCATGTTGCCTCCGTATGAATTCAATTTCTCTTCAAACCGGTCCAGCAGGGTAAACGCATCGGCGGTAGAGCCCGCAAAACCGACGAGAATCTTCCCATCCTGAAGTTTGCGGATCTTCCGGACATTACTCTTGGCAATCGTATTTCCGATAGTAGCCTGACCATCGCCACCGATGGCAACCTGCCCATTGTGCTGGACGGCAAGAATCGTAGTCGCGTGAATGGGCATCATAATTGGTGATCAGATCAAGATGCGAACCGGGTCTTCAAGCAGCCCCTTGAGCGTCTTAAGGAAACCAGAACCAACAGCTCCATCGACGGCGCGGTGATCGCAAGAGAGGGTAACTTTCATCACATTACCCGGAACAACCTGCCCATTCTTGACAATCGGGGTTTCTTTGATGCCTCCCACAGCCAGGATGCAGGCATCAGGCGGATTGATGATGGCGGTGAACTCTTCAATGCCAAACATACCGAGGTTGGAAATTGTAAAAGTACTTCCTTCCCAGTCGGCAGGCTGGAGCTTTTTATCATGAGCCTTTTGCGCGAGATCCTTTACTTCAACCGCAATGTGCGATAGTGACTTGTTGTCCGCAAAACGAATCACCGGCACGAGCAGTCCGTCTTTGACAGCAACTGCAACACCAATATGGATATGATGGTTTCGGCGCATTTTGTCACCCAGCCAGCTTACGTTCACATCCGGATGCTGGCGCAATGCAGCCGCGGCAGCTTTGATCACCATATCGTTGAACGATATCTTGACCGGAGCCACTTCGTTGATGCTCTTCCGGGCTTCGACTGCCTTGTCCATGTTAATCTCCATGGTGAGGTAGAAGTGGGGTGCGGTGAATTTGCTTTCAGCAAGTCGCTTCGCGATGGTCTTCCGCATCTGGGACACCGGGATTTCCTCAAAGCTCTCCTTGCCAACCACGGAAGGCAGTACTACAGGGGCAGCGGCGGTGGCTTTAGAGGCCGGTGCAGTTGCCACACCCGGCTTGAAGTTCTCAATATCCCGTCGAGTTATGCGACCATGTTCGCCTGAACCCTGGATCTTGGTAATGTCATAACCCATCTCGCGGGCCATCTTACGGGCCAACGGAGAAGCTTTCACTCGTCCGTTTGACCCACTTGCCTGCGGAGCGGCCACAGGGGAAGCGGGAGTTGCCGCAGGCGACGCAGCAGGTGAAGAAGCTTTGACGGGTGCGCTCCCTTTTGACTGATGCGCCTTCAGCAACGTTTGCCAATCGGCATTCTTGTCGCCGATGATGGCCAATACACCATTGACTGCCACAGGTTCCTTTTCTTTGGCGCCAACATACAACAGGGTGCCCGTGTTGTACGATTCGTATTCCATCGTCGCCTTGTCCGTCTCTATTTCAGCCAGCAGTTCACCTGACTTGACGGCATCCCCGACTTTCTTATGCCAGGCGGCGATGACCCCTTCGGCCATGGTATCGCTCATCTTCGGCATGAGCACGATTTCGGCTTTGATACCGGTTGTGTCAATAGCTGCAGGTGCGGGTGCTGTAGCCGTCGCTGTGGCGGTTGTGGCTTTCGGAGCTTCTGCCTTTCCGCCAGCCGCCGCTGCTGTAGAAGCGGACGCCAGCAGGGTGGAATAATCCTCTCCTGGCTTGCCAATAATGGCGAGCACATCATTAATCTTTACCGGCTGACCTTCTTTGGCGCCCAGATAGAGCACCGTACCGGAATTAAACGACTCGTAATCCATGGTGGCCTTGTCGGTTTCGATTTCAGCCATCAACTCCCCTGACTTCACAGTATCTCCCACCTTCTTATGCCATTTGGCGATAACCCCTTCGGTCATGGTATCGCTCATCTTCGGCATCCGGACAATCTCGGCCATTGCGTTAGCAGTTTTAATTCCTGTTTGGAAGGTCAAAAATAGGCTTATAAAAGTGATTTTCAAGCCCCGTAACCTACTTTGGCTCAAAGGCCAATGCCACCAAGAAAGACTTCGAACAGGTTAGTTTTGGTGGTGCTGGGTGATAACCCGTAACTGTATCTAATGCCCACATTAAACTGGGGTAAAAATCGCATCACATTGAAATCCAGCCGCAGTTCCCCTCCTATGCTACTGTAACTCTGGGATACCGACCCACCGCTAAAGGTGCTCACCCCATGGGCATAGTCATAGAACACATTGCCCCTGAACCGCTGCAGATTAAGCAGGGGGCCAACAGAGATATCCGGGTACCACAACGGGAGTGTATAATTGACCGACATGGAATACATATCCATGAATCGCGCCACGGACTGACCTCGCGGAAGCGGAATCTGGTTGCGAAACTGGTAACTCATGTTGTCCGCCACTTTAGATTTTGTAGTGTCGGTATAGAAGAGCGGTTCAATCTGACTGCTTTGATAAGCATAATAACCCCAGATGGAATGATGCTTGAAAAATCCAGGGGCGTACATTGAGCCATACGCTGAGAATTGCGCCCCGGAATAATCTCCACCATAGGGCGTGTTGTATACATTGACGAACAATACCTGGCCCCATTTACTGTTGATATCCCGCCGGCTTCGTTTCAGCAGCCGGTAAGCTTCTATGGAGAAATGATTGTAGTAGAGATTACCATTGGCCGGGTAGTTGAAGAAAGTATAAACTCCCTTGACATCTCCATTGACCACTTTGCTGTTGATCACCCGTGTATCTCCCGAGATGGTATTGGTGAATTCAGAAACATGGGTCCGCCCCACATAGTTCGCAAGTTCGATACTGCCGAGATACTTCGATGAAGTAGTCAGCAACGGAATCCTCAACCCGGTTTCCACGGTCGTCTCCTTCCAGGTAAATTTCAACTCCTTGGTTGAATACGTGGTATCGGGACCCGTGATCACTTCTGTGGTGACCAACCCTTCGTTCAATTTCCGGTCAGCCTTGATCACCTGAACATCCAGGATTGGATACAACCCCTGATAGCTCGCCCCAATCTTCCATTGACCAGTACCCTCGGTAATATCGTATTCGTAGCCTGCAAATAAGTTAGTCGTACTCAGGATATCCTGTGAAACCACACCTACCTGCACGCGGGTAAGCGAATTGACAAAGTAGGGTCCCCAACTGTGCGGATTGATCATCCCCGCCGCACGATGATACCGTTTGGATGAAAAATTATTCGTAGAAACTGTCTTTAACAAGTCGGGCTCGGCTTCTTGCTCGACCAAGTGAGAAAAATTAAAGTTAGCCGAAGGTTGTTGTCCGAGGAAGGGTTTCCATGCTGTGCTGTCAAAGGGCATGCGTACGACGTCCATACCATCGCGCGTTTGGTCGTTGTAGAAAATGGTCTTGCCATCCAATGATACCGAAGGGTTATACGCTCCATACCGACTGGTGGTGACCTGGAACCGCTTGCCGGTCCTGACATTCAAAGCATGAACGTTGTCAATTCCTCCCGCGGGCGAATTAAACAGGACATATTCCCTCCAGGGTACAGGATGCCCAATATTTTCCTGCGATCGCGGCAGCAGGTCGGTAATGGCACCTGTTGCAATATCAACCCGCGAGATGGTCTTCCCTTCCGCATTTGTACGCAAGAGGACGACGCTTTTTCCGTCCTCTGTCCAACGTGGCATCGCGAGCATTTCATTGCTGGGATTAGGTAATTGCAACGCCACGGTATCAGAGGCATAACTGACGATAACAAGCCGAATGAGGTAGTCCTCCGTGGTTTCAATGGTAGCAACCCGGATGCCATCCGGGGCCAGGGCCGCGGCGCTGTATCTTGAATGACTGGAAAGCCGGGTGGCCACGTTGGATGAAAAGTCAAATCCTTTTATGGTAGTATAAGTCTTCACTCTCCACCGCGGATCAAACCGAAACTCATTCCACACTACCCGTTGTTTGCTGGCAGACAACATACCTGATTCATTCACGATACCCTGGACATAGGTATGTTCCTCCTTTCCTTCCGGGGAAAGCACCACGAGCTGGTCGATGTCACCGATCCCGGACTTCTGGACCAGCACTCGTCCATTCTCCAGCGGTTGCGGGTACAGGTAATCAGTGTAAGCCGTGGTCGGGCGTTTGTTGATTCGTTCAAAGGGAGTAAAAGAAAGACCGGCTATGGCTTGCGCATAATCCTTTTCGCGTTGCGCCGCCATGTCCTGGTAGAGATCAGTCACATACATACCTGTTTCCTTCTTCAGCGCATTGGAGAAGGCAAACGGGATGAAGGGAACATTCCACGAACGACCGACTACCTTTTCCCAGATCATCGGATCATTGGTCTTCTTCCGAAGATGGGTGACCAGGTTATATCCCAACACATAGTGATCAGGAATATTGTGCTTGTAGGAACGCAAGTATTGTTTATGATAGTTGAAGCTACGGCCTTCCATCGCGTTGGTACGAAACAGTAAATCAAACTGGGGAATACGGCCCCGGCCGCTCGGCGTGAATGCAGTTTCGGTGGCCACCGCATCACCTTCCCAAAACCACTGTGGTGCTGAAGCGAATGCCATCGCCGCAGCAAACTGCTGACCAAAAACATAGTACACCGCCTTGTTAAACCCGGTGAGGCTGCGGGTGAATTGTGCCATGTGCCGGTATTCATGGACTACGAGGTTGTTAAGCCAGTCGTTCGTTCCCAAAAAATTGTAGTTCTGCGTGGGCATCGTATAAAATTCGGATCGCCACGGGGCCATGGTTACGAATGCATTGGAAACGGAGGATTGGTTTTGCAGAAGAATGGAGATTTTTCTGGATGGTGTCCCCATTGTTTTCCCTTCCGGTTCGCGGACGGTTTCCAGGGTATTGGCAACCCGCTGTGCCTGCAGGTCAAATCCTTCGGGATACAACACCCGGAAGTTGGGTGTATTGAGCTGGTACCATTTCAGCCCGGGGGCATTAGTCTCCAGTACGGTAGACTGTGCCCACAAGGGAAAACTGTGAAGAAGAAAACCGATCAGCAGGAGGAATACGCAGCGATACCGACAACACATCATCCTCGAAAACTACGTGATCCCAATGGAATTGAAAAACCCGGTAAGGAAAATTCACGGGGACTGGAGGATGCGCCCGACCGCTACTCGGTATATCGCTTTCCCGCGGCGGATACGGCAGCCGTATTAAAGAATCCTACCGCTTTCGTACCGTTAGGGTTGGTATTAGTGATGTTGGTAGACACGTTGGCCAGTGGCGTCGCAAACAACTCCGCAAAACCACCCGGGCGGTTCGTCTGGATGGACACCTCATTCAGGAAAGTGAATGCGGCCACGGTCACCGAGTGTATCTGTACCTGGATGGAGTCACCATTCTTGATGGGTGAGATCAGTCGGTCGTTTGCGTCCCGGTCGTCGGCATTGATTCGACGTCGAACGGGAGCAATGAAAATCACGCCATCCGTTGGCCCACCGATTGAAACACCTGCGTCAAAGGCAATGTTGATTTCACTGGGTTTAAGAAGTGGAACTCCATTCTTGAATGATCGTATCCAATAGGCGTCACCTACACCCACCGGATCGGTTGCCCAAAATTCCGCCCGCGTGATCGGGTCGCCGGTCGCGATATTGGTGTCCTTGTCAAAACTGAGGCTGTCGATAACCGGGACCCGTCCCATAAAGGATTGCGCCTGGTATGTTTCACCGCCGGTATTGATCAGCAATGCATAGGCCTCTCCTACCTTGAGCGTATCCGCACCGGCTGGTGTCCACTCATAGTAGCCAGGCTTCGTCGGGTTTTCGGTAAACACAAACGTCTTGCCTCCATTCTCGACAACAGTCACCACGGCACCTGAAACACCGCTGGGCAACATC
Organism: Cyclobacteriaceae bacterium; assembly: GCA_016787645.1. Classification (GTDB taxonomy): domain Bacteria; phylum Bacteroidota; class Bacteroidia; order Cytophagales; family Cyclobacteriaceae; genus ELB16-189. The sequence continues at coordinate 340,330 of JAEUUF010000013.1, forward strand.
GCCTCGAAGTAGGGCTGCGTACGGGTGATAATGATCTGCTGCGTGGCCGGCTGGTTGGTAATCCATGCATCCACCACCAGTACCGGATTTGCCTGCTGCAGGCTTGGGTTGATGACCTCCTCACAGGAAACCAGGATGCCACTGACCAGGAAGAAGGCGAGTAATTGGTTACGAATCTTCATGGCTCAAAACTTAAAGTTGTAGGACACCGAGGGAATAATTGTTCCGATAATGGAAAGCTGGGTGGCCTGGGAAGGGATCGGCTGACCCGCTGGGGTTCGCTGGTCGGATTGAGAAAAATAAATGGAGAACGGATTCTTACGGGCGTAGACATTATAAAGCGAGAACACCCAGTAGTCGCTGTTCTTTCGCTCTTTCCCGTTCTTCTTCACCTTCTTGCCTTCCAGTCGGAAGGAGATATCTAGGCGGTGGTAGTCGGGCATGTGCACATTGTTGCGTGACTCATAGGCATTGTAAGGAATTAGGACACCCTGCTGCACGAACCGGGATGTGGGAAAGGTGGTCGGCGTGCCGGAAGTAAAAATGAAATTGGCAGATACGGACCAACGCTGGTTGAGATCGTAGAACGCTGCCGCTTTGAGGTTGTGCAACTGGTTAAACCGGGTTTCGTACCACTCCCCCCGGTTCACGCCATCCACTTTCAGTTCCGATCGGCCGATGGTATAGCTTACCCAACCATTCAGGCGGCCCGTTTTCTTCTGAGCATAAAACTCAAGCCCATACGACCGGCCCACGCCACTCAGGAGATCTGCCTCCAGGTATTGGTTGATAAGCAGGTCGGCGCCATCAATGTAGTCAATCTGGTTCTGGGTGGTCCGGTAATACGCTTCGACCGAGAACTCGTATTGCTTGTCGGCCGTGAGGTCGCGGAAATAACCCAGGGTAAACTGGTCGGCCAGCTGAGGTTTGATATTGTTGGAGCTGGGATTCCACACATCCAATGGGTTGCTGGCCGTTGTGTTGGAAATCAGGTGGAGGTATTGCACCATCCGGTTATAGCTACCCTTAATTGAAGCGCGTGATCCTGCCTGGATGCGGAATGAAAACCGTGGCTCAAAATTACCATAGCTCGCGATCGTCTCCCCTTTACCGTATTGGCGGCTCCCGATGACCGGCTTGCGAATGCCCGCCGTTGTATCGCCGTACGTATAGACAGTTCCTGGGCCGAAATACTGGAACATGGAATAACGGAGGCCGTAGTCAAGGGAAAGGCCTTCACTGACCTTCTGGGAGTTGCCGACATACAGGGAAGTCTCCAGGTTGTACTTCCGATCAATAGTGATGTCCACCACATCGCCATTGGTCACGCCCTGGGCTACGGCGGGAACAAATGTATAATAGGTAACATCCGCGCCGAAGTTCAACTCATTGCGGCTGTCAATGAAGTAGGTGAACTGGGGTCGAAAAATAAAATTGGAAATGGAGGAATTCCAGGAGAATCGGTTGAGGTCGTCCTTGCCGAATTGGAGGGCATAATCGTAGTTGCTGTACACACCGGTTACGTTGAGAAAGAGTCGCTCGTTAAAGAGATGGTTCCAACGCAGGGTTGCCGTGGAATTACCCCAGTTAAAACCTTGCGTCTTGTCAAAGCGAAAAACATCCCGACCAAAATAGGCGGACAGGTACACCCGGTTCCGGCGATTGATGTTGTAGTTGGTCTTTAGTGTGACATCGTAGAAATTGAGCGCCCCGCCATTTTGAAGAATAGGGACAAACGGTCGAGCAAGAACGTCGATGTAAGAACGTCGTGCGGCTACAATAAATGAGGCCTTATCCTTAATGATCGGACCTTCCACGGCCAGGCGGCTAAAAACACTGCCGATACCACCGGTGACTTCATATTTCTTGCTGTTACCTTCCTTCATCCGCACATCCAGGATCGAGGCCAGGCGTCCCCCGTACCGGGCGGGGATTGCTCCCTTGAAGAGTTTTGTATCTTTGACGGCATCCGGATTGAACACCGAAAAGAATCCGAACAGGTGCGAGGAGTTATAAACCGGAGCCTCGTCGAGCAGGATCAGGTTCTGTCCCACGCTTCCACCCCGTACGTTAAAACCGGAGGCCCCTTCACCCACAGTACTCACCCCGGGTAACAACTGAAGGCTCCGGAGCAGATCTGCCTCTCCAAAAAGCATTGGTGTTCGCTGAATAGTTTTGATCTCGAGCTTATTCGTACTCATTTCAAGGTTCTCCACATTGGCCTGTTCGAGTTCGGCCTGCACCACTACCTCCTGAAGTTGCTCCGCTTCGGGCTTGAGCTCCACCGATTGCTGAAGATTCTTTTCGAGCGTGACCGTGAGCACAACCGGTTGGAAACCCACGTAGGTATAATCCACCGTATAAGTCCCCTTGGGTAGGGTTATAGAATAGAATCCATACTCATTGGTGGTTGTTCCATTCTTGATTTCCTTGATATAGACCGTGACCCCAATCAGTGCCTCGCCATTGGAGGCATCCCGGATGGTGCCGTTGATGGTATATTTTTCCTGGGCCTGGCAGACGAACGAACAGATGACCAGCAAAAAAATCAAGGATCGGGACATTCGAGTTAACATTACAGTAAGTACCTGAGAACGATTACAACGGGTCATGGTTGAGATGGGGGCCAAAAATATCACAGAGAATTGGATTAACTTGCGTTAACCCTTCTGCTAACAATAAAGCAGGTAAAAAGTTTATGTTCAGACGCCTCCGGGAGCTGTACCAGGAATATCGGGAATATGTACGGGTAGACCTGGTGATGTATGCTGTGATGATCCTGCTGATTATCCTTTATGTCATCTTCTCCATTTTTGCGTGAGGGAAGCCCCACGAATTAACCTCTAAAGCAGGATTTCCCGTACGTTTTCGCGGATCTTGACCGATAGCTCGTCCGTGGGAAGGTCGTTAATGTCCCGGCCAAAGGGATCCTCGATTTCTTCCGCAATCAATTCCACGCTAAGGATTACGAATGAAATCAGTACAACGACCGCGATGGTAATGTATCCCATGGAGGTCACGAATCCGAACGGCAATGTGATGATGTAGATGAAAATAAATTTCTTCAGGTACATGCTATAAGAATAAGGGATCGGCGTATTCTTGATCCGCTCACAGGCGCCCAGGATATCGCTAAACTCTTTTAGTTCTTTATCTAACAGAAAAAGCTGATCGCCGGTGATGATATTCTTCTTGTAGAGTTCATTTACCCGTTCGTACATCATGGTGGAAAGCCGGTTGGGGATATGCCGAACGTTTTCCAATCGTTTCAAAAAATCCGGCCCGGCGGGTTCAAGCTCATTAAGCTTGACTCCCTTGCGCATTTGTTCCCTTACCGAGACTGTAAAATTGGGAATCATACTAACAAAATACTCCCGGTTCTCACGATCACCCCGATCAAGAAACGCCCCCAGCTTGTGGGCCAGGTTCCGGGTATTGTTTACCATGCTGCCCCAAAGTTTCCTCCCTTCCCACCAGCGGTCATAGGCGGAGTTGGTACGGAATACGAGGAACAAACCGAGGACTATACCCAACAACGAGTGCATGCCGATGGTGCTGTGAAAAGTATCCTCATTGAGCTTGAAGAAGTCAAGAATCAGAAAGCAAATCACCCCGGTATACACCATCATGAAAATCATGACCGGGCGCAGGGTCCTCATGACCTGACGGCTGTATTGATGAGTAATGAGGGAATACCAGGCTTTTGGGTTGTAGTCAATCATGCCTCAAAGGTCGTCATTCCACTGCTTATCATACAAAGGGAAGGTCGGCAGAATGAAGAAATAGTCTTTACTTTGCATCACTTTTTTTCTGCCTTATGAAAACTTTTGCTTGCTGCCTCCTTCTTCTGGCCCCCATTAGCATTTGGGCCCAGGACTATGTAGTCACCACGCGCAAAGATACGGTACGTGGCCGTGTCTCCATTACCAGCAATCCGACCATGGACATGGTCATCGTAACCATCGACAAGAAAAACAAGCCGGAGTACAAGGCCACTTCCCTGCTCGCGGTGTACTCCGACAGCGTGATGTACCAGCCGGTGCGTATACCGGACGCCTACCGGCTTATGCGTATCGGCCGGACCGGGATGGTTAGTCTATGCTATGCGCGGCAGGCCCCGGGCACACCGTACAATATTCCCTACCTCCTCAAGCGCACGGGCGAATCATTGCAGGTCTCAGCCTTGCGGTTCAAGAAAACGATGACTTCCTTTCTCTCCGAGTGTGCGAGCCTGAAGTCGAAAATTGAACAAGAGCAATTGGGCCGAAAGGACCTCGACAAGATCATTGAAGAATACAATCGCTGCCTGGAACTACAAACCAACCAGGTATTTATTCCCAGCGAGAATCCTAAAATTTCCGCTGTTAATGCGTTTAATGAAAAACTTTCGCAGGATGCTACGGTTCCCTCCGACGCGCGGGATATGCTGAAAGATATCTACAGCAAATTGAAAGAAGGGAAGTCGGTGCCCAATTACCTTCTGGAAGGCCTCCGTGAGACCTTGAAGAACCATCCGGCCTATCAGAAAGACCTGGAGGAACTCATCGCCAAGCTAAAAAGCTGACGCTACCTGCCGCCCTTAATCTTCTCGATCATCGCCTGGACCTTCTGCTGGTCAACCCACAACACCAGCGCTGAACACAGGGCTACCGCAAGCGCCAGGAAAAAAAGATAACCTCCGTCTCCCTGCACTTCTACCCCCAGCAGCGTAAGGTGCATTCCGATCGCCCCCACCATCAGTCCAAGTGCCAGTCCGGCACCGAGCCAGGCTACCGGGGTGATCAAAAGCAGGATGGCGGCGATCAATTCCAGGACGCCGATCCCTATTCTTCCCCAAGGTTCCATCCCCACCGTGGTGAAGATATACACCGATTCCGGAGCGGCGGTGAACTTGAAGAACAGGGTCTGCAGCAGTATAATCGCTGCGATCAGGCGCGCGGCCCAATAGGTGAGTTTGCTAATGTTCATAGATCGCTGACCAACGTTTCCTGGCCACTTAGGTTGCACGACCGGCTGGTTTCCGGCACGATTTGTTAAATTTATACAATTCCCATTCCCTATGCCATTTGTCGTGAACCCCAACATTGCTGAAGCCCAGACCCTTGACGTTGACTTCTACCTTAGTTCCAAACATTACCAGCAAAGTCGTGAGCTCATTTTTGCGCGCTCGTGGCAATTGGCGGGCGATGAAGACCAGGTAAAGGAACCCGGGTGGGTGACGCCTTTCACCTATCTTGATCACTTCATCAACGAAGAACTGCTCCTTACCCGTGACAATGACCAGCAATTGCATTGCCTCTCCAATGTCTGCACGCACCGGGGCAACCTGGTAACCGAGGTTCCTTGCAAGGTTCGCGATCTCCGATGCAAGTACCATGGAAGGCGCTTCGGGCTCAATGGAAAATTTCTCAGCATGCCTGAATTCAAGGAAGTGAAAAATTTTCCGTTGGCATCTGACAACCTCACTTCACTGCCCCTTTTCCAATGGGGTAAGTGGCTTTTCACCACCCTGAAGAATGACATACCCGCGGAGGCTTTCTTTGGCGATATGATCAAGCGGGTTGGCTGGATGCCGGTCGACAAGTTTGTGCACCGCCCGGATCTCTCCAAGGAATACCTGGTTAACGCACATTGGGCGCTTTACTGCGAGAATTACCTGGAGGGATTTCACATCCCGTTTGTACATGCCGGTCTCAATTCGGTAATTGACTATGGAAGCTACTCGGTGGAGATCTTCCGTTATTCAAGCCTTCAATTGGGGATCGGCAAACAAGGCGAACTAGCCTTCGATCTTCCCAAGGACTCTCCGGATTACGGCAAAAATGTGGCGAGCTATTACTTCTGGGTCTTCCCCAACCTGATGTTTAACTTCTATCCGTGGGGACTTTCCATCAATGTGATCCAGCCCTTGGGTGTTTCGAAGACCAAAGTCAAATTCATCTCCTATGTGTACGATGAGAGCAAACTGAGGATGGGCGCGGGGGCTGATTTGCATAAAGTGGAAATGGAGGATGAAGAAATTGTGCAGTTGGTGCAGCGAGGCATCCGGTCGAGGTTTTACAAATTCGGAAGGTACTCGGTGACGCGGGAAACCGGGACACATCACTTTCACCGGCTGATCGCGGAGTTCATGAATGGCCCCACTGCGTAGGCTGAATTTCTGCAGCCCCCGGCGCGGTGAATGATTTTACTCATCCCCAACTCAGGGAATCACTGATAAAGATCATTTGAAGCAGGCACATTTGGCTTCGAGATTTGCCGGTGATGTTGGAAGAATTCATCAAGGAGGGCACCCTGTTTCTCAGTACGATCGTGGATGCCGCTGCGGCCCTGATCATCGCCCACGCCATTATCCGCGCTACGGTAGACTATACGCGAATGATCATCCGGGCTGCCTCTGACAAACTTGAAATTCGACTTACCCTGGGCAAATCGCTGGCCCTTGCACTTGAGTTTTTGCTTGCTGCGGATGTACTGAGGACCGCGGTTGCTCCAAACTGGGACGACATCGGCAAACTAGCGGCCATCGCAGCCTTGCGAACGTTGCTCAATTATTTCCTTGAACGCGAATTGAAACATACGGCAGCCCCCGTGGAAATCCAGCCTTCACCCGAGGGTCCTACTGCCGCGAAGGCTTGATGGCATCCAACGCCGGTGGATACACAACGGCCAGGATCAAAACAACTACGATCACCATCACCATCATGGTGGCCACAAAAAGCAACTGACCTCCTACATAAACGCCAATGCCTTTGAGGAAAGCTTTGAGGCGCGATTGGTATTGCATCAAATCAGCATACACGTAACCAAAATACAAAACTGATAAGAGTGATGAAGCAATGGACAATTGCTCGCCGGCTACCTTGAGGACCACGAAAGCCATCATGCTCACCCAGAACAAATGCCCGCTCGTATAAAATAATGGAACGGTATGTTCCATCAGGTTGTATCCGCTCTTTCTGAAAAAGAAGTGCCGGGCAGCGATCGCTTGAAAAGGGACTGCCAGGAATAATACCCACTTAATATGATCCGCTACCCAACGCGTTACCAAAGCGATTCCGCGAGAATTATTGGTATCCAGTGCCATGACCTGTTGCCGATCCCGGATCAATTCCGCAAAGTCCATCCCCAGGATGCTCACCCAAAGTAACAGCAGGGTTATCATGAAAAAGAAATAGGAAATCGGACCGAAGTACAGGACACGAACACCCCGGATATAACTGGATGCCACCTGGCCGGGTCGCCGCGTAAGGTCTTTGAGTGTGCGAAGGAACATTCCATCAAAGCCAACGACATTCATCCAGAAGTCGGACAAGGTATCGCGCAACGTGATCCGCTTTACACCCGACCGCTGTCCACAGGAAGGGCAAAACGGTGTTGATACTTCATGGCCACAATGGACGCATTGCATAAAACTTCCGGGGTGTTGATTTCAAATCTAATTAATTAAGTTCGCTCTGGCTCCCATTCTAACCATGAAACTCAAGCATCCCATCAACCTTCACAAAGGACTGACCTTTGTGGTCGTCAGCGCCCTCATGTTCTTCTATGAAAATTATTCACTGCCGGCGCTCATTTACCTTGCACTTCACGGCACGTATGGATTTCTTTGGCTGCTGAAGGACCTGTGGTATCCAGACCGGCAATGGGAACAACCCATTTCATTTGGTTATGCTGTCGTTGTCTTTGGTTCGCTTTGCCTGTACTGGGCATCCCCCGTGATCCTGATCAGCCAGCACATCATGCCGCCCGACGTCGTAATCTTCTCGTCGGTACTTCTCAATGCATGGGGTGTTTTCTTCCATTTTGGCAGTGATGCTCAAAAGCATTTCACGCTCAAACATGCACCCGGACTGATCACGGAGGGCTTCTTTGGCCGCAACCGGAACACCAACTATCTCGGCGAATTCCTGATCTACCTCAGCTTTGCGTTACTGGCCATGCATTGGCTCCCCCTCGCCGTACTTGGAGCTTTTGTATCCTTTGTCTTTATCCCCAACATGCTCCGTAAAGACAAATCGTTGTCCCGCTACCCGGGATTTGCGGCCTACCGGGATAGCTCAGGCTTCATCCTTCCGAAATTCTGGTAAGCCTTGAAATTAAGGGTGGGCAAATCGCGGCATTGACTTATTTTTGCCGTTCGAATTGAACCCGAATGGCCGAATACAGCAAAGAAGAGATTAGCCGGATTGAAGAGAAATGGCGGGCAGCGTGGCAAACGAAGCAGGTTTACAAGACCGTCAATGACCCTTCCAAGCCAAAGTACTACGTGCTCGATATGTTTCCTTACCCTTCGGGTGCGGGATTGCATGTGGGCCACCCCCTGGGCTACATCGCTTCTGACATTGTAGCTCGATTCAAGCGGATCAAAGGCTTCAACGTGCTGCATCCCATGGGCTTTGACGCGTTTGGACTGCCCGCTGAACAGTATGCCATCGAACACGGCATCCATCCGGCCGTATCCACTCAACAAAATATCCAGAACTTCAAACGCCAACTGGGTAAGATCGGGTTCTGCTATGATTGGTCAAGAGAAGTACAAACGTGCGATCCCTCCTACTACCGCTGGACCCAATGGATCTTCCTCCAGATTTTCGACAGCTGGTTTAATCGCCGAAAGGAGAAGGCAGAGCGCATCAGTGAACTAATCCAAATTTTTCAGCGCGAGGGCAACAAGCAACATCCGTTTCCAAACACCAAATACCGTACCCCGGCCGGCAAAGAAACATTTACAGCCGACGAATGGAAAAGCTACAGCGAGAAAGCCCAGCAAGAGATACTCATGAACTACCGTCTTGCCTATCTCGCTTACACCGATGTCAACTGGTGCGAGGCGCTGGGCACTGTGCTGGCCAATGATGAAGTCATCAACGGCGTAAGCTATCGAGGCGGGTTTCCCGTAGTGAAGCGCCAGATGCGCCAATGGAGCCTTCGGATCACTGAGTATGCAGAACGCCTCTTAAAAGGCCTCGATGAAATTGACTTCAGTGAGTCCATGAAGGAGATTCAACGAAACTGGATTGGAAAGAGTACCGGGGCGTTGGTACGATTTGAAGTGAAAGGCCGGGGTGAGGCACTGGAGGTATTCACGACACGGCCGGACACCATTTTCGGTGTAGACTTTATGGTGCTGGCGCCTGAACATCCCCTCGTGAAGAATATCACTACGGCCGAGCAGATGGCGGATGTGGAGACCTACCTGAAATATGTGGAAAGCCGCTCCGAAATCGACCGCATGGCGGAAGTGAAGAAAGTAACGGGTTGCTTCATCGGCGCCTTTGCCGTCAATCCGCTGAGTCAGCGGGAGATTCCCATATGGATCAGTGAGTATGTACTGGCCGGGTATGGCACCGGCGCCATCATGGGCGTACCATGTGGTGACGAGCGCGATCACAAATTCGCCAAGCACTTTAAATTGCCGATCACCAATATTATCGGAAAGGACTACAACGGCGAAGAGGCGAATCCATCCTACGAGGCCACTCTTGAAAACTCCGGATCCTATAACGGCATGCGGATGCGCGACGCCCTTCCCGCCATCATTGAAGAACTGGAAAAACGTGGCGTTGGCAAGCGGCAAATCAATTACAAAATGCGTGATGCCGGATGGAGTCGTCAGCGATACTGGGGTGAACCTTTCCCGGTGGTCTTCCGCGATGATCTCCCGTATGCGATGGATTACAAAGATCTCCCGCTGACCCTTCCTGACTCTGACAATTTCAAACCATCGGGCAGCGGTGAAGGGCCATTGGCCAACCTGCAAGACTGGATTCATTTTGCCCCGGGGCAAAAAAGAGACAGCAATACCATGCCTACCCATGCGGGCGCGGCCTGGTATTTCCTTCGTTACATGGATCCTCACAACACCAGCGAATTTGCCAGCCGCGAATCGCTGGACTACTGGAACCAGGTGGATGTATATATCGGCGGTTCCGAACATGCGGTGGCTCACTTGCTCTACGCCCGCTTGTGGGTGAAGATCCTGCACGACCTTGGCTACCTGGGTTTTGATGAGCCGTTCAAGAAACTGATCAACCAGGGGAAGATTACCGGGGATTCCCGGTTTGTTTATCGCGTCCGTGGCAGCAACACCTTTGTATCCTCCGGCCTGCTGGCCCAGTTTGAAACGGATCCGTTGCACGTCGATGTAAATATTGTCAACGGCATCGAACTAGACCTCGACGCGTTTCGCCGGTCAAGACCTGATTATGCCAACGCTGAATTTGTCCTTGAGGGTGGCAAGTACCTCTGCGGCTCGGCTATTGAAAAGATGTCCAAGTCGAAATACAACGTGGTAAATCCCGACGACATCATCGACAAGTACGGCGCCGACACGCTGCGGATGTACGAAATGTTCCTGGGCCCGCTGGAGGCTTCGAAACCCTGGAGCACCAACGGCATCGATGGAGTTTATAAGTTTCTTCGACGCTTCTGGAACCTCTTCCACGATGGTGCAGGAACATTCGGGGTAACCAGCGAGACCCCCACCCACGACGAACTGCGGATACTCCACAAGACACTGAAGAAAGTGGAGCACGATATTGAGCATTACTCGTTCAATACCTCGGTGAGTGAATTCATGATTTGTGTGAATGAACTCAGCTCACTGAAGTGTAATAAGCGAGCAGTGCTGGAACCCCTGGTGATTGCACTTTCTCCTTTTGCCCCGCACATCGCCGAGGAAATCTGGTCCTTGCTTGGACATACCGATACCATCCTGAAAGCGAGTTATCCCGCCTTTGATGAGAAATACATCAAAGTCAACTCACATGCTTACCCGATCTCCATCAACGGAAAAGTCCGTGCCACCATGGAGTTTGCGCTCGACATGCCCAAGGAAGACATCGAAAAGCAAGTCCTCGCATCAGAGGTACTTCAAAAATGGAGTGAAGGAAAGACGCCCAAGAAAGTAATTATCGTCCCAGGCCGGATCGTCAACGTCGTACTTTGACAACGGGCACTACCGGCCGGATGACCGGCGGCGGCTCAGCCAGCAGAAATTCGGGCACCATTGGCTGAAACATATGCCCGGGAGGTATGCCGGGTGCCAAACCGTAAACGCGCTCGGCCACCTGCCGATACGTGTAGGACTTTCCCGGATTGCGGAGTGCCGCCACATCAATGATCACCGTGTTTCGATCAAAGGTTCCCCAGGGAGTGCGCGTCCTGCCAACACTCAGGGTAATGAAACTTAATCCTTTGCTCCGGTTCCGCACGTGCTTCCCCAGCACAATGTCGCTGCGAAAGGATACCTGGGCTTCGGCAGAAGCCACCACCAGCCCGAGGAGGAGCAATAGCAAGGAGGTTTTCACACGAAAAAGGTAGCAAAAATCGCGCGTTTCGTCAGCCCCAACATTTGGTTAACTTAGCACCCCATTCAACCTTCGGCTTATGCCTTTTTCGAAGATCGTTGCTCTCGGCCATCACGTTCCGGAAACCGTAATTACTAACCAATACCTCTCCACTGTCATGGATACCACCAATGAGTGGATCGTGGAGCGCACCGGGATTAACGAACGCCGCTGGGTGGATCCCACCAAAGACACCGTGGCCAACATGGCTGCCAAAGCAACCCGGATGGCACTGAAGCGTGCCAACCTCACGGAAAAAGACATTGAGTTCATTGTCTTCGCTACCATCACCCCCGACTATTTCTTCCCGGGCTCCGGCGTGTTGCTTCAACGCGAACTGGGTCTCGAAGGAATTGGCGCGCTGGATATTCGAAACGCCTGCTCCGGGTTCATCTACGCCTTGAGTACAGCCGATCAATTTATTAAGTCCGGCATGTACAAAACCATCCTGGTGGTTGGCGCCGAAATACAATCCACTGCGTTGGATGTAACCACGCGAGGCCGCAACGTGTCGGTAATTTTTGGCGATGGTGCCGGTGCGGCCATCCTCCAGGCCTCCGACAAACCCGGTGTGCTTTCCACCCATCTTCATTCCGATGGTCGCTTTGCGGAAGAGCTTTATGTGAAAGACCCTGGCAGCAGTCGTCCCCGTGAAATCCGCCAGCCGGAACAAATCCTTGACACCACCGATTTCAAAGTGGTCATGAACGGCAACCAGGTCTTCAAGCACGCGGTGGTCCGCTTCATGGAAGTCATCAACGAAGCGCTGGCCGCCAGCCAGATGACCAAGGAGCAAATCAACCTGCTCGTTCCCCACCAGGCCAACCTGCGCATCAGCCAGTTCATCCAGCAAAAAATGCAGCTTCGCGACGACCAGGTGTATAACAACATCATGCGGTACGGGAATACAACCGCGGCTTCCATTCCCATCGCTCTCAGTGAGGCGTGGGGCGAAGGAAGAGTGAAAGAAAATAACGTAATTTGTTTGGCGGCCTTTGGCAGCGGCTTCACATGGGCTTCCGCCCTCATCCGCTGGATTTGACGCCGGTCACCCAAGTAATCAGCAACGTAACATGAAGACTACGTCCTACAATCCCAGTCCCCTGGAAGTCGATTTTGCCAACGCGCTTTTCATTCTGCAAAAGGAGATCCAGAAACATCTTCAGGACAACCAGGTGGTGAATGTGGAAAGCAACATCAAGCGCGACAATCCCATGGTGAAGTTCAGCCTGGTGGACAAGGACGGCGATCCACACGAAATCGTCATCCGCGTTGTGCAAATACCCGACAAGTTCTGATTCGCATAACCCTTCCTTGCCTGATTCCGTACATTAGCCTACAAACAGGGCCCTCATGAAGAAATGGACAGTATTGGTGGTGTTGGTTTCCGGCCTGACCTTCCTCTCATTCACTCCCACCGCCGATCGGTACTTCGAAATCGCCAAGAACCTGGACATTTTCGCCGGGGCTTTCCGGGAAATCAATACCTATTACGTCGACGAGGTGAATCCGAACACGCTAATGCGTACCGGGATCGATGCCATGCTCGCCTCCCTTGACCCCTTTACGAATTACATCCCGGAAAACGAAGTTGAAGATTTCCGAACCATCAACACCGGGCAATACGGCGGCATCGGTGCGGTGACCCGCGAAATCAACGGCAAGACCATCATCACCATGATGTATGAAGGCTACCCCGCCTACCGCGGCGGCCTGCGCATCGGCGACGAAGTGATCAAGATGGATGAGGTGGAGCTTTCCAAGATTACCATCGAGCAAGCCAATCAACTGATGCACGGGCAGGTAGGCACTCCTGTATCGCTGACGGTGCGCAGGCTTGGCGTTCGCGATCCCATCAAACTCCAATTCAAACGGGAGAAGATCAAGATCAGCAATGTTCCTTATTTTGGAATGATCGGTGGGAACGTTGGTTATCTGCGGCTCAGCAATTTCACCCCCGACGCCGGAAAAGAGGTTCGCGCGGCGGTGGTTTCCCTCAAAGAATCCGGGGCGAAAGCCATCGTCCTTGATTTGCGCGAAAATCCGGGCGGTCTCCTGGATGAGGCAGTCAAAATTTGCAACATCTTCCTGCCCAAAGGAAAACTGGTGGTTACCATGAAGGGGAAGATCGCGGAATTCAACAGCACTTATAACACCGAAATGCCACCCACCGACCTGGAGATCCCCGTGGCGGTTGTGATCAACCGGAACTCTGCATCGGCCTCTGAAATTGTAGCCGGCACCCTGCAAGATTATGACCGTGCTATTATTGTAGGTGAAAAGTCCTATGGAAAAGGGTTGGTTCAGTTGACCCGTCAACTGGGCTATAATTCCCAGGTGAAAATTACCACCGCAAAATACTATACGCCCACCGGGCGCTGCATCCAGGTGCTGGATTATTCCCATCGCCGGCCCGACGGCAGCGTGGGATCTGTTCCGGATTCATTAAAGAAGGAATTCAAGACCGCCAACGGCCGCACGGTCTATGATGGCGGGGGCATCGATCCCGACATCAACCTATCCCACCCGGAACTAGCGCCCATCAGCGAAGCCTTGCTCAACCAAGGACTTATTTTTGATTATGCCACGCTCTACGCGTCCAAACATGCCACGATTGGTGAAGCGCGCAACTTTTCATTTACCGACGCCGACTACCAGGATTTTGTCGGCTGGCTGAAGACCAAAAGCTACACCTATCAATCTCCGTTGGAAGATCAACTCCAGCGACTGAAAACTACCGCCAAAGCGGAACGGCTCTATGACGAACTCAAGACTCCCATCGACCAACTTCAGACCCTGCTGGCAGAGAGCCGGAAGAACGACCTGAATACGTATAAAGAGGAATTGCGCAAACTGCTGGAGGAAGAAATCGTCGGGCGCTATTTTATGGAACGCGGTAAGGTGGAAGTCACGTTCAAGGATGATCCCGAGATCCGCAAATCCGTAGAGGTCCTTCTGGCTTCTGCACAATACAACAAGATTCTCAGTCGTCCCTAATTTTCTTTCTCTTCTTCAGGGAGTGGAATCGAGGAAATAATTTCCGAATTTCCACCTATGAAACCGGATACCCTCTTTCAAATCTGCAACGCAGCAGCCCCCCTGGGATGGCTGCTGATGGCTGTGGCACCTCGCTGGAAATGGACACAAAAGCTTGTTCTTTCCGGACTATACCCCCTCCTACTCGGGCTCGTCTACCTGGTCATTATCGTGACCACTTTCGGAGGCTCCGAAGGGGATTTCAGCTCCCTGGCAGGCGTAACTGCATTGTTCCAGAATCCCTGGGCGCTGACCGCTGGCTGGATACACTACCTGGCCTTCGACATGTTCATCGGGGCGTGGGAAGTGTCGGACAGTCAGAAGCATGGCGTTGCACACTGGAAAGTGATCCCGTGTCTTTTCCTGACGTTCCTGTTTGGGCCTATCGGTCTGATTAGCTACTTCTTGTTACGATATATTCACACACGGAAATTCTACTTTGGTGAACGGGTGGTTTAAGGAGCTCTCGCGACGGGATCGGGCACTTTACCGATTCGGTTTGCTCAACCTTGGATTGCTGGTGCTCGCCATGGTCATGTACCTGGTTGATCAAACCGAAGTGATGGGCATCAACGCGTGGATCAAGCCCATGAAGTTTGCGCTGTCCATTGCTATTTATTCCTGGACGTATGGGTGGCTGCTTGGCTATTGCCAGGATGAAAAAGCCAGGCGACTGATCAGGCTGGGCCTCATCATTACCATGACGGCCGAGATCGTACTTATCTACCTGCAGGCATTCCGGGGAACCAGCTCCCACTTTAATATTCACACCCCTGTCGATGGTATCATTTTCGGCGTGATGGGATTCTTCATCGCCATAAATTCACTGATTAATCTCTACACCATTGTCATTTTCTTTGGCGGCAAGATCCAACTCACCGGGACCAGTTTGTGGGCGTGGCGCAGCGGGCTCATTCTTTTCTTCCTCGGTGGTATCTCTGGCGGCTGGATGGTTCAACACCTGGCTCATACCGTAGGTGCGCCGGATGGTGGACCAGGCCTGCCTTTTCTCAATTGGAGTACGCTAGCCGGGGACATCCGACCCGCACATTTTGTTACCCTCCATGCGCTCCAGTTTATTCCCCTGGCTGCCTTTGGCCTGGAAAGCATCAATGCTACTACGGCGCGTCGATGGACTCTCGTAGTGATCATCCTTTACACAGTCTTGAGCCTTTATCTGCATCTGCTGGCCTGGAAGGGTATCCCCGTCATACACGGATAAAAGCAGAAGGTAGGAGTTGCCCCTGGCCTACTCCTACCTTCTAACTTCTAACTTCCGATCCCTACCTTAAAAACAGTATCTCACGGTACTTAACAAGCGGCCAGTCTTCGTCATCCACCAGCAACTCCAGCTTATCTACCGCGTCGCGGATCTTGTCGAAGTACTTCTCCTTAACATCGTCGCAATAGGCGAAGGCTCGCTTGTGGGTATCCGTAATCTTGTTGATTCGCTTTCGCTCCTCGATCATCTGGCGCACACCATTTTTGATGGTGTCAATATGCTCAGAGATCTCCCTGATCGTCTGGATGACGGCCTTATTGTCCACCCCAAGGCTCTTAAGTCCATTGGCATTCTGGATTAGCTTGTTCTGATAGGCGATCGCTGTCGGGATAATGTGGTTCATGGCAAGGTCGCCCAGGATTCGTGATTCAATCTGGACACGCTTGATATACGCTTCCAGGCGGATTTCATGCCGGGCCTCCAATTCCTTGTGGGACATCACCCCATGGCGTTCAAACAACCCGATTGACTCCTTGGTAAGGTATGCCTCAATGGCGCGGGGCATGTTCTTGACGTTGCTCAGTCCACGCTTGGCGGCTTCTTTCACCCAATCGTTGGAATACCCATCACCCTCAAAACGGATGCTGCGGGACTCTTTGATGTATTTGCGGAGAACATTGGCAATGGCCAGGCGCTTTTCAGTGCCCTTCTCAATGTCCTTGGTAACCACATCGTAGAACTTGTCCAGTTGATCAGCCACAATGAGGTTCAATACGGTCATGGCCACGGCGCAATTGTCAGAAGCACCAACCGCACGGAATTCAAACTTGTTACCCGTGAAGGCAAAAGGCGAAGTGCGGTTTCTGTCTGTGGCGTCGAGAATAATCTCCGGGATCTGGTCGATGCCCAGCTTCATGTACATGTTGTCACCTTTCTCAATCTTCACATTTCCTTTCTTTTCCATCTCATCCAGGACGGCCGACATCTGGCTGCCAATGAATGCCGACATGATAGCCGGGGGTGCTTCATTGGCACCCAACCGGAAGTCGTTGGCTTCCGTGGCTATGCTGGCCCGGAGCAGATCGGAATGCTCGTGCACGGCCTTGATGGTCGTCACAAAGAAGGTGAGAAACAGCAGGTTGTCGCGGGCGCTGCTGGACGGCGCATAGAGATTAATGCCGGTGTCGGTGATCAGTGACCAGTTGTTGTGCTTTCCGCTGCCGTTGAGACCCGCAAATGGTTTTTCATGGAAGAGCACTTTCAGGTTGTGCTTCTCGGCCACGCGCTGCATCACATCCATCATGAGCTGGTTGTGGTCATTGGCCACGTTAACCTCTTCAAAGAGGGGCGCCACCTCGAACTGGCTGGGTGCAACCTCGTTATGGCGTGTGCGCACCGGGATGCCGAGTTTCCAGCTCTCAAATTCAAATTCCTTCATGAAATCGTAGACCCGGGAAGGAATGGCACCGAAATAATGATCCTCCATCTGCTGGCCTCGGGCGGGCGCGTGGCCAAAGACGGTGCGGCCCGACATCACCAAATCCGGGCGGGCCATGTACAAGGCTTTGTCCACCACGAAGTACTCCTGCTCAGGGCCCAGGGACGCCACGACATGCTGAATGTCCTTGTCGAACAGCTGGCACACTTTTGTGGCGGCAAGGTCGACTGCCTTGAGGGCTTTCAGCAATGGCGACTTATGGTCGAGTGTCTCACCGGTGTAGGAAACGAAGATCGTTGGAATGCAGAGTGTTTTTCCATAGAGAAACATGGGGGAAGTCGGGTCCCAGGCGGTATAGCCGCGGGCCTCAAACGTGCTCCGTATGCCTCCACTGGGGAAGGAAGAGGCATCGGGCTCCTGCTGAACGAGTTCACTCCCCTTGAATTTTTCAAGGCCGCTGAGGGCATCGAAGAACGAATCGTGCTTTTCGGCGGTTCCGCCGGTCATCGGCTGAAACCAGTGGGTAAAATGAGTGGCGCTCTTGCTCATCGCCCAGGCCTTTGCCGCTGAGGCAACCGCATCGGCAGTTGCCGCGTCGATTTTCTCGTGATTCTTGATCGCAGCGGTTACTTTCTGAAAGACGGCCGGGGCAAGGGAGGCGCGCATTTGCTCAGCGCCGAAAACGTTCTCCCCGAAGAAGTCGGAGACTTTAGGGCTTGGGCTTGAGACAGTTACCGCGTTTCGTTCATGTAACTTTCTCAGTGCTTCGATGCGTAAATGTGCCATAGTGGTTGTTTTTTGGTCTACGTGGCGCCAAAAGTATATGATTTTTGGAGACACAGGGTATTTTTTGACCCTACTTTGTAAAAAAAGTAAACTGATTGAGGAAAAACTGGCCCGGGTTAATTCCGCGCAGCTTCAGGGTTGGTTGATCAGAATCAACGCCGTTGATCCTTCGAACAGGTAGGGCTCCCGGAAGACAACTTTAAAACCTGCCCCAACCAGTTCGGCCTCATAATCTTCCCGGGAAAGCACCATGACGCGCTTGCCTTCGCAGTAAGCGAGGATGTCCTGGGGAGTCCAATAGGTCAGCAAAGGCCGCTGAAGCGCAAATACGTAGGCTGGGTTAAAAAAACGATAGCCGATGACTTCACGGCCTGACTCACGCACCAACGGAAGACTCATTTCGACAGGATTGCCTGAGAGGATGCATGGAGCCCCTACCGAGAAGAGCAGCACACCAGCCAACCAGAATCCCGCCAACCAGGAGATCAACGCGCGTTCGAGGTTATTTCCTCTCAAATTCCACCAGGCCGCCAAAGCCCCGAGGCCACAGGGCAAGAACAAGAAGGACAGGTAAGGGAAGTCGCCGATCCAGCGATCATGTTGAATGATGAGCCAGAGTATTGGCACTGTCGCCAGCAACACGAGGGAGACTAAAAGTCCACCCAACCGATGCCACAGTGCAGAAAGGAAGGGTTGCCGCAACCACCGGTCGGCCTGGAAACCGATTACGATCGCTCCAAAAGGCACGGCAGGGATAATATAGTTAGGCAGCAGTGTCTGGGAAATTGAAAAAAAGACGAGGACCACGAGCACGGAAAGGATGGCCAGCAAGATCAGCGGGCGCGAGGCTCGCTGCTTCCATCCGTGGTAGAGGCCACCCGGTAGTAAAACAGACAAGGGAAGCAAGGAAACCAGGAATAGCAAAACTGCAATCCCCGGAACATTCCCGTGATCTTCATAGGGTGATAGGAATCGCCCAAGGTTGTGTCCCCAAAGAAACGACTTCACCCACTCGCCGTCTGTTTGGACGGCTACGGCAATCCACCAAGGTGAGGCAATCAGCAGTAGGATCAATAGTCCCCAAATGGGCTTCACAGAAAGAATGGCACTCCATGTGAAACCTTTTCTGAGTATGAGGAATGCACCGAGAATCGCAGCACTCAGCACCAACGCCGCCGGCCCTTTGGCCATGAACGCCAGCGACATGGCGATATAGCTCAGGTAGAAATACCGGGAAAGGTTTGATTCGAGACCATAGGCGAATGACAACCAACAAAGCGTAAGGAAGAAGATGAAGTAGGGATCCGGCACGGCCAAATGAAATTCTCCAACCATGAAAAGAGAACTCACCATCACTAAGCCTGCAAAGAAAGCCACCCGCTCGCCCTCCATCCGCCTGGTGAAGAAATAAACCGTAGTAACCGTCAATAGACCCATGATCACTGAAAAGAATCGTGCCGCAAACGGCGTAATGCCGAATACGGCATAGGACGCCATCATAAAGAAGTAGTGGAGGGGCGGTTTATCCGTTCGGAGCTGGCCATTGAATGTGGGGATTACCCAATCGCCCCGTTGCATCATCTCCATGGCACATGCAGCGTTCTTGGATTCATCCAGGATGTAAACAGGAAAACCCCAGAAGTTGGTACCCATGGCCACTATGGCCAGCAGCATGATCCATCTCCATTTTTTGTCCTGCATGCCTTTATCTACTTTTGATATCCTGAAAATTCATGAACCGTTTATTCTGGCTCCAACTCGCTCTTCTTGTGGCTGTGGTTATAACACTTGCCTTCTACCGGGTTTCACCGAATAAAGTAAAGGAACAAAACATTATCGCGGAACTGCAACTCCACCAAAGCCCGGGTTCCATCCGGTTCTTCCAGGTCGTTTCCAACAGCATTAGTTTTTTCAGTTTAGGCATTCCCGCGGTGTTCCTCTTTACCGGCCTCGTCAAAAAGAAGAAACTGTGGGTTCGGCAGTCCCTCATTATTCTGCTCAGTATAGCCCTGGGAGGAAGTATCTCCGCCATCCTGAAGCGAACCATCAAGGAACCCAGGCCCTATGAGGTTGATTCCCGGATCGCCCAACTGAGTGTGGGGGGAAGCAACTCCTTTCCTTCCGGTCATACGGTGGAAGCCACTGCCGCAGCCATCGGCTTCTCCGCCATCCTGTTCCGGACACCCCTGAGCATCTTCCTGTCAGTGGCCTGGGCATTGACCATCATGTTCTCGCGCATCGTGTTGGGCGTGCACAACATCACCGACATTCTTGGCGGAGTAGCCATCGGCTGCATCGGGATGCTGATCATCCATCACCTCTTTCAGCAACGACCCCTTCCTGAAGAAAATTCATGAAAGAGCTTTCGATCGTCATCCCGGTGTTTAACGAAGCGGAGAACATCCGCGGGTTGACCGAGAAGCTGCGGGTCTCCCTCGATGGGTTCGCCTACGAAATCATTTGGGTGGATGACGGCTCAACCGACAATACGGTTGAGGAAATTCGTACGCATGGTGACGAACGTACTCACTTAATATCCCTCAGCAGGAATTTCGGGCAGACGGCGGCCCTGGCGGCGGGCATCGATGCAGCCGAGGGAAAATTCCTGGTTACCCTGGATGGAGACCAGCAAAATAACCCGGCGGACATACCGCCTTTGGTACAGAAACTCAAGGAAGGTGATTGGGACGTGGTGGCTGGCTACCGGAAGAATCGTCAGGACGGCCTGCTGAGAACCGTTCCCAGTCGTTTGGCCAACCGCTTGATCCGCAGCATTTCCGGCGTGAGTGTACAGGATTATGGATGTTCCCTGAAAGCATTCAAAACTGAATACGCGAAGAAATTGGAACTGTACGGAGAGCTCCACCGGTTTATCCCGATCCTGGCCGCGTTTCATGGTGCCAGGATTACCAACATGGAAGTCTCTCATTTTCCTCGCCGATTCGGCAAGTCGAAGTATGGACTTGGACGGACCTTCAAAGTGCTCAGTGATCTCTTCCTGCTTTTCTTTTTCCAAAAATACCTTCGCCGGCCTATTCACTTTTTCGGACCCCTGGGGATAGTTACGCTGCTGGCCGGGTCGGGAATCAGCCTGTACCTGCTGATTGTGAAACTCATGGGCCAGGACATCTGGGGGCGTCCCCTGATGATTCTTGGCGTCTTGCTTGTGCTGGCGGGTATCCAGTTTCTGACCTTCGGTTTACTGGCTGAATTGATGATGCGCTCATACTACGAATCGACACGCAAGAAAATCTATACCATCAAGAGTGAATTCGTTGGACGCCCGAATCCGTAACCTCGGCAAGCTGCTCGCGAAATTGTTGCTCAGCGGAGCGGCTCTCTACCTGGTCTTTCAGCAAATTGATACGCACCAGCTCCTGGCGCACCTGACCTCAGCCAACCCGCTTTGGTTAATCTCAGCTGTTGTGGCTTACAACGCGTCCAAGGTACTCAGTTCATTCAGGTTGACGCGGTATCTGCGGGCTAACGATATTCACCTAAGCGAATGGAAGAACTTACGCCTCTACTACACGGGCATGTTTTATAATCTATTCCTGGTCGGGGGTATCGGCGGGGACGCCTATAAAATCTGGGTTCTCCGGAAAGACCCTGGCGCTACAGTGAAGAAGTCCTTTCAATCGCTCTTCTTCGATCGCCTCAATGGGATGATGAGTCTTGCCATCTTAGGTTTCCTGTTCGGCTGGCTGGCATTTCCGGAAGCCCCTTGGAGAAACCTGATGTTGGCGGGTGCGGCTGCTTCCCTGCCTGCGCTGTACGTTATTCACCGATTCCTGGCACCACCATTTTTGTCGGTTTGGCAACCAACCACTGCCTTGTCCCTGGGCGTTCAGGTATTTCAATTATTGTGTGCCTGGTTGTTGTTGACAAGCATGGGAATCATGGATCACACGGAAGCCTATCTTGCTGTCTTCCTGCTTTCCTCCCTTGTTTCCATTCTTCCAATCTCCATTGGAGGCATTGGCATCCGTGAACTTGTCTTTCTTACGGCTGCCGGTTTTTCAGGAATCTCCAAAGACGCGTCGGTAGCTTTTTCCCTGATGTTCTTTGTGGTCACGGCTATCAGCTCACTCCCGGGAGGATTTTTGACCCCCCTCAACAAGAAATGACTCCTGGTTGATTCTTCCCTTGAGCTCCTCAAACTGCTTCTCATAATCTTGCCGGATAGTCCCCATCCAACGGTCCCACCAAAGGAAATACAACCCATAATTGCCGGTGAAATATTGATGATGCTGGTTATGGTTTACCGAAGTGTTTATCCAGCGCCCGATTGAACTGGCTGCAAATCCCTGGGGATACAGTTCATAACCCAGGTGGCCGTACACATTATAGATCATCATGATCAGCAAGAACAAGGCAATCGCAATCGGATGGATGGGATATAGGAAGGGCACAATCGCTAAAATTCCGAATTCCACAATGGCTTCCAGCGGATGGAACGCCATGGCCGCCCAGGGCGAAGGATTGGTGGAAAGGTGGTGGACTTTATGAAACAACGGAAAGAGCTTCGGGTGATGCATGGCCCGATGCGTCCAATAGAAATACGTGTCGTGAACCACCAGCGTAATTCCTACACTAAACAGAAGGTAGCCAACTCCAAATTTGCCGACATCACGGTATACCTGCGTGTATCGCACCAAAGGCCCGAAGAAGAACAAGTAACCAAGGGCTGCGAAAATCACGGTGGTTGATACAGAGTAGAAGAACTCCCTTCGATAATCATTCCCAGAAGGGAACCTTAGTTGGATCTTCTTCCAGGACCATTTCTTTCTGCGTATCACGTAGAAAATGCCATAGCCCAGGGAGGCCAGGATAAGGTAGCGCAGAAAGATTATCAATAAGATACCGAGCCAAGGAGGGCCCGGCAGGCCAAGAAGTTCTCTCACGAAACGAAGATCGGAAAATGCCTGAACTTTGGACCTGGTTGGTCAACTAACCTTTGTTCCCAGGATTGGGCAACCGGGTCAATTGGATTTTTTCACGGATCCTCCACTACTGGAGTGGGTGTTCGTGCGGGTGGGATTGCCCCGGTAGCGCACACTTCCCCCGCTGCTGGCTTCCGCCTCGAGGGACTGTGATACGGATATTTTGATTGCACCCGCGCTGCTGGCAGAGGCATCAGCGGATTCCACCGGAATTGCGTACGCATCAATTTCACCGGAGCTGCTGGCATCTGCATTGATTGACTTCGCCGTACCTTCGAGGATTACATCGGCGGCGCTGGAGGCATGAACTTCTACGCGCTCCACTTCAAGCTTCAGCTCAATGTCGGCCGCGCTGGAGGCGTGAATCTCCATGGACTGACCCTTGATGGGCCCATCAGAGAACACGTTGGAAGCCGAACTCGCAGTGATACGATCCAGGTTCACATAGGTAACGTATACCTTGACATCGGAGTTGTTACGGAAAAACCCGTTTTCCCGAAGGTGAATTTTGAGGAATGATCCCGCCACTTCGGTAATCACATTGTTAATATTATCATCGGATACCACTACCCGGACGGATTCCTTGTCGCCTCTCTTCAGGTAAACATCTATCGCTTCACCTGACTTTACCCCGCTGAATGAACCCACTTCACGGGTTTCCGATTTCTGGGCCATCCCCCACACGGGGAGGACCAGGAGTAAGAATATCAATGCGTTCCTCTTCATGATTTTCACTTTATTTATACGAAGGACACGGTGATGATCAGAAAGTTGCACCACCAAGGAATTCTTTAGCTGGGGTTGATTTCCGTAATATTTGTGCTAAATTCGGTACTTTCCAATCCTGACCAAAGCTAAAAACCGCTATGATCAAAGAGCAATTGAACACCCTCATCAACCTGGCCGCCAGCGACAAATTGATTGATGATCGTGAAGCCAAGACCATCCACATGATCGGGAAAGCCGGGGGTATCCCGAAAGAAGAGATTGATGAGATGATGAAACGCCCCAAGCCCATTGGCGACCTGTCCACTTTAACGGAAGACCAGAAGTTTGAAAACCTTTACCAGCTTATTCAGCTTATGAAAAGCGATGGCCAGGTATTCAAAAGCGAGATCCATTTCTGCGAGGGCATTGCCGAGCGGCTTGGCTACCGGAAAGAAGTCATTAGCGAACTGGCTGCCAAGGTATATAGCGACCCCTCTATCACAGCCGACCGACGGGGACTCATGGCGCGGGCTCATAAGTTCCTAAAGTAGATTTCCCGGATTCCTGGTTTACGGAATTGATTATTTCTGAAAGACGGTCTTACCTCCGACAATCGTCTTCACAACCTGCGTATTGAGCAGTTGGCTTTCATCCACGGTCATGATGTCCTGTGAGAACACGGTGAAGTCTGCCAACTTTCCCTTGGCAATCGATCCTTTGATATTCTCTTCAAACGCTCCAAATGCCGCATCCAGGGTATAGGAACGTAATGCCTGTTCACGCGTCATCTTTTCTTCAGGTTCATAGCCCCCTTCCGGTTCACCCTTCAACGTCTTTCGGGTAACGGAGGCGTAGAAACTTGCGATGGGTGTCAAGGGTTCCACCGGCGCATCGGTACCGTTAATCACTTTTGCTCCTGACTTGAGTAACGACTGCCACATGTATGCCCCCTCCTTGATCCGTTTCTCTCCCAGTCGCTCAATGGCCCAAGGCCGATCGGATGAAAGATGAACAGCCTGCATGGCCGGGATTACTCCCAATTTTCCAAACCGGGAGATATCATTGGGATGCAAGTGCTGCGCGTGTTCAATGCGAAAGCGATGATCCGTGATAGCTGGATTTTCCTTGAACGCGGTTTCATACCGGTCCAGTACTTCCTGGTTTGCCCGATCGCCAATGGCGTGTGAACATACCTGGAATCCATACTTCAGCCCATCCCTAGAAGTTTTCAGCACACTGTCCATCGGGAAGGTTGCCATGCCCGAAAAATCAGGACGATCGGTATAGGGTTCAAGTAACCACGCACCTCTCGAACCTAACGCCCCATCACAATTCAGCTTGATGGCCCGCACAGTCACACCACGGGGATCAATCAGGGGTCCACGTTTGTACCATTCATAAATAAGATCACGGTCAAAACCAGTAATCATGACATACAAGCGACTCTTCAGTTTGCCTGCGGTGGCAAAAGATTGAAACAATTCGATGCTTTCCCGTGAGGCGCCCGCATCATGGAAGCCGGTCAGTCCATTTCGCGCACAAGCGTCCATCGCCAGCTCCAGCGCTTTGGCGTTGCGCTCGGGCGTATTCTTCGGGATAACCTTGGTGATGAGCGTCTGGGCCCGCTCGTTGAAGATCCCGGTGGGATTTCCATTCTTATCACGGATGATCTCTCCCCCTTCGTTGAGTTCGGAGGTGAGTTTTTCTACGGAAAGCGGATTCACTCCGGCCAACTGCATGGCCTTGGCATTGGCAAATCCTGCGTGCCCACTGGCATGACTCAGGTAGACCGGGTTGTTGGGACTAGCCGCGCTCAGGAGCTCATGCGTCTGGAACCCTTTCACCATCTTATCAGGCTTTGAATCCCATTTGTCCTGGTGCCAGCCACGACCAAGGATCCATTGTCCGGGCTCTGCCTTGGCAACAGCCTCTTTCACTTTCTCCACCAACTCGTCGTAACTTTTCACCGACATAAGGTCGAGGTTCATTTCATTGAAGCCTACACCCATTATATGACCGTGTGATTCAATGAATCCGGGGGTCATTGTGGCGCCACCAAGGTCCAGCACTTCCGTGGTCTCGCCTTTGTACTTCATGGTTTCTTCCAGCGTACCGGCAAACTGGATGGTGTCGCCTTTAACCGCCACAGCCTCCACGGTCGGTTGACTATCATCAGCCGTATAAATGGGTCCGCCGCGGATGATAAGGTCCGCGGGAATCGGCTTGGACTGGCAGCCCCAGGCCAGTGCTGCGGCGAAAATCAAATACTTTTTCATTTCTAATCAATAACAGGTTTACGTGCGGTGCCAATGTACAAGGATTGCCTTCATCTTCATACCGGAAAATGGTTCGGTGGGGCAAGTTCAAGTATCTTCGTCCCAAACGATACTTCCATGAAGCGATTCATTTTTTTCTGCCTGCTGGTACTTGGTGCGGCCTCCGCCCAGGCGCAAAGTGTTGGCCTATCCTTTAGTTACTTTATTCCAAAGAATGGAGATTTCTCCACGCCGATCAGTCCATTCTCCATCCGCGGGATCGGGGTTGACCTCAATCGTTTCATCGCGCTCGAAACCGGTGCTTCATTGTACCGGATGTCAGGGCTTAACATCAAGGACCTGCCGTTCGAGAGCTCTTCTTCACTGACGGGACCCAACTTCACCATTTTTATACCTGCTGAACTGGTTTTTCAGTTCAAAGGCAAAGGCGTGGAATTTGATATCAAAGGCGGAGGATTCTTCTTCTATGCCTTCGATCAACAGTTGAATTATGGCAACATGGACAAAGCCCTCCGGAAATACACGGGCCTGGATGTGGTCAACTCTCATTTTGATTTTGATAGTAAGCCTGGCTTTGGGTACACCGTAGGTTTTGAATTCAGTGTTGACGTCACCTCCCAGTGGGGCATCTCCCTGGAGACGAATTACCTAATGGGCGCGGCACCCATCCCCTTGACAGGAAGTTATTCGGGCGGCATGATCGGCGGCACCAACAGTACCGTTCAGGTAGACCCGGAACAGTACAAGAACGCCAAGGTGGATTTCACGGGCCTTGAATTTTCCATCGGGATTATGTTTAAGACCGGCCGGCGGTAAATCATTTCTTTTTAGCCCGCTCCTTTACATTTATGTTTTCCCGCTGAAGAAAAGCCCGGGAATCATCAATGAATTCCTTCATCAACGTTCGTGAAACAGACCCATGGACCTTTGCGGAGTCGACGCCGTCCGTTACCGGGATGAGTTGAAATGTTCTTCGGGTATCTGACGCCCTATACACCCACGACAGAGAATAGTCTACATTCACCACGCGCGTTTCTGCAGCGCCCAGTTTCGCAGCCACCTTTTCAATGTCCACGTGAACCATGGCCCCGCCATTCCGGTACCGTGGCCGCTGACCGGAGATGAAATTCCCCAGAGAATACACAACCAACTGCCCTGCTTCCTGGTTCCAGATCATCGGCTGGATCACATGCGGATGAGAACCAATCACCATCTTCGCCCCATGAGCGAGCGTAAAAGCCGCTACCCGCTTTTGCGCTTCATTGGGCAACTGTTGGTACTCGTCGCCCCAATGAAAGAAGACAATGGACAGGTCCGAGCCGGCTTGTGCGGCCCTGTGCAGGTCCTTGGTGATACGGGCTGTGTCAATCAGGTTTACGATGCTGGGTGATCGCACGGCAATCCCGTTGGTGCCATACGTATAATTAAGCAGGGCAATTTTTATTCCGTGCGCTTCCAGCATCAGGGGATAATCATTGAGGTACTCTACCGTATCAGCAAAGGTTCCGGTATGCTTCATTCCGATGCTGTCCAGTAAGCGGATCGTACGCTCCAGTCCTTTCCGGCCACGATCCATGGAATGATTATTTGCGGTGACCAATACATCAAAGCCAGCATCCCGGAGTGCGGGCAGCAGCTCATCCGGAGCGCTGAATTGCGGGTAGCCGGTATAGGGCTTACCGCCCAATGTAAGTTCCAGGTTGCCGATAGTCAGATCCGGAGTGCTGAGGATTTCCTTGATTACTGCGAAGGTTTCCGAATAGGTGTAGGTTCCGGCTACCGGATCATAGGCTGACTTCATTTGTGACTCGTGCTGCATGATGTCACCAACAAAAAGCAAGGAGACAGCCGTTGTATCCTGGGCACGCAGGGGACTGATGATTGTAGAAAAAATAATGACCAGTATCTTCCTCATGAAACTTCGGACGGGGAACGCAACGCAGGAGGTCGAAGTTCCATGATTTGGTTCTCGACGATGACATACACCGTATCCTGTTCTTCTGGTCGGATAACCGCAAGGCCTGTGAACGTCCCGAACGCCGGGAGGATTAACTGGTTGGCGGATTGCCAAAAACAGGGCAGGGTGAGTGATTGCCTTCCTCTCCCCACCAGCCGGGCCGCGGGATGAAGATGACCGGCCAGGTTAATCTGCCCAGCGGGGATTGCGCGACGCTCCAGCGGTTCATGAGTAAACAACAACCCGTCGATGCGTTCCTGTTCCAGCACGCGTATACCCTTTCGCTCATATTGCTGATCGCTCAAAATATCATGATTACCATGGACCAATTCGAAGCTGCAGGCACTAAACTGTTTCACGATATGCCCGATCACTTCCCAATCATCATTGTATGCGCTGTGAAACAGGTCGCCAAGGAATAGCATACGCCTGGGTTCCCAGGCATTGATCAGGTCGATGAGTCGCTCTGCATTCCGGACATTGGCAGCCAGCGGAACGGGTAAACCCGACCGACGGAAATGATTTACCTTCCCAAAATGGAGATCGCCGGCCACTAACGTTTTGGATTCCGGCAACCACAGGGCCCGGTCCGCAAGCAACAGCGCTGCCGTCTTTCCCATGTTTATTGCTACTGTCTTTGGTTTGTCCTGCATAGCCTTATTCGTGCCCTCCAGCGAGTCCGGTTGAATGATTATCCACCGGCCAGTCAGTTCATCATTCCTGGTCCGAAAACGTCGTTTTTGAGGGCAAAATTTATTAACATTGGCTTAACATGGGCTCACCAAAGTCCCATTATCTTTCAAAAATTTTCTTGTACCACCCTCGATTGACCTAAGCTTTCCACCCATGTTCGACCTGGAACTATCGTATACACTTCTCCTTGTTGTTTGCCTCATCGCCGCCTGCGGATTTGAGTTCGTAAACGGCTTTCACGACACCGCCAACGCCGTTGCCACGGTAATCTATACAAATTCCATGAAGCCGTGGGCTGCCGTAATCTGGTCGGGCCTTATGAATGCCCTTGGGGTATTCCTCGGTGGAATTTCCGTCGCCATGGGAATTGTAAACCTCCTTCCGGTGGAGACGCTGATTGATCAGAACATCGCCCATAGCATTGCCATGATCGGGGCGCTGCTGATCAGCGCTATTTCCTGGAACCTGCTCACCTGGTATTTCGGCATCCCATGTTCAAGTTCCCACACGCTCATCGGTTCCATCCTGGGGGTCGGTATTGCCTATTCTTTTCTTCCCAATGCCGCGGGTGCTGCGGTAAACTGGGGCAAGGCAACGGAAATTGGCATGTCACTGCTCATCTCCCCACTTTTTGGATTCAGTGTTACCATCGTTTTGATGTACTTCCTGCGCGTGCTTACCAAGGGCAAGTCCTACGGCGAAGACATCTTCAAGGAACCAAAGAAGAATTCACCACCGCCACCCTGGATCCGGGGTACTCTCCTGCTTACTTGCACAGGCGTTAGTTTCTTCCATGGACAAAACGACGGCCAGAAAGGCGTGGGGCTGATCATGCTGATCCTCATTGGAATTGTACCTGGCTACTTTGCGCTTAACGCAGGTTTTGATACCACAAAGCTTTCGGAACCCTTGCACCGGCTTGAGACCGTGATCGCCAGCATCGATCCGACACCGTTGTCTCAATCCGACCGTGCATCGCTCCAGGAATCCAGGGACATAGATCTTCGCCTTCAGGAATCCATCGCCTCCAAGTCAGTCGATGGCATCCCCACCAAAGACCGCTTTGCCATTCGCAAAGACATCCTGGTGATGGATCGGCAGCTCAACAACCTGCTGAAGAAAGAAGAAGTTCGAATCAGTTCAAGTGATCGAACGATCATCAAAGACAACCTCAAGGCCGTGCGCAAAGTGACGGACTATTCACCCGGCTGGGTCATCCTGATGATTGCACTTTCGCTGGGATTGGGCACCATGATCGGGTGGAAGCGCATCGTTAAGACCATTGGTGAGAAGATCGGCAAAGAACATCTCACCTATGCCCAGGGGGCCAGCGCTGAGTTGGTGGCCGCCAGCACCATCGGCATGTCGAGCTACTTTGGCCTTCCGGTAAGTACCACACACGTGCTTTCTTCAGGTGTTGCCGGAAGCATGGTCGCCAGCAAAGGCGTCAAAAACCTTCAGCCGGATACAGTGCGAAATATTTTGCTTGCCTGGTTCCTTACCCTTCCGGTGGTGATGACGATGGCCGGTTCGTTGTTCCTCCTCTTCCGAAGCATTTTCTAGCCTATTCTTTCTGCTCCCATTCCAGCGTCATCCGCTTGATGCGGTCTTCAAGCCGCTCGGAGGTGAGCCGGTCTCGGCTTAGCCGGTCGATCATGATCGGGAAGGCAAACGGTGTGGGGCGGACCGGTCGCCGGAGTACGATCTTTTGGTGCTTGATTCTTTCCAATGCCTTGCGCAATCGGGCCTCCTCCAGTTGGAAGTCCATCATTTCCTCGTAGGCCTGCAGAAGCAGGAGGTTGGCTGAATCGTATTCGTGAAATACGTTGAAGAAGAGCTGCGAAGAGGATTGCACATGCTTGTCACGAACGCGTTGCCCCGGGTAACCCTTGAAGATCAACCCGGCAATACTGGCGATGTCGCGGAATTTCCGGCGGGCCATCTCCACGGAATTGATGCTGGCCTGGATATCCTTGAGCAGTTCCTCCTCGCCCAGGACATTGGTCTCCAACGCCTCTTCAAACGGGATGGGCTGGTCAGAGAGCAGCTCAAACCCATAGTCGTTCATGGCGAGCGAAAAGGTGATGGGCATCAGGCGTGATATCCGGTAGGCCACCAGCGATGCCATGCCTTCGTGGACGAGCCGGCCCTCAAAGGGGTACATGACCACATGATGCCCTTCCGCCGTCTCGAAATACTCAATCAGGAACTCATTCTTTCTCGGCAGGTGCGACAACTCTGCCTGCAGGTGAAGCAGGGGTCGCAGAAAAATCATTTCTTCGTCCGTTTCCTTTCCTTCCGCGGCTGCGTTTATCTTTCGGCGGATCATTTCACTGAGTTGGGAAGACAGCGCCATCCTCCCACCCTGCCACGAAGGAACACGACCTGACTTTCGCTTGGTGTTTCGGACAAGAGCTTCCATGTCTTTAACCCGAACCAGTTCGAGCTTTCTTCCCGCAAACCAGAAAACATCTCCGGGGTTCAATTGCGCAATGAAGTACTCTTCAATGGTACCCAGGTTCTTGCCCGACGTATAGCGAACTAACATGGACGCGTCGCTGACGATCGTGCCAATCGAGAGCCGATGACGCAAGGCGATCCGTCGGTTGGTAACGCGGTAAACGCCTTGTTCCATTTCTACTTTGCGGTATTCGTCATAGGCTGTCAACGACTCACCTCCTGTGGTGATAAAGTGAAGGGCCCAATGCCATTCATCCTCCGTGATCGACTGGAAACAATATGTGCTTCGCACTTCTTTGAGGATGTCTGCGGGTACAAACCCATCACCTGTGGCAAGCGTGACGAGGTATTGAACCAGGACATCAAATGAACGCAGATACGGAAGCCGGTCTTCGATCACTTTGTCGCGAACAGCTTCCCGGATAGCTGCCGCTTCAATCAATTCAAGTGAGTGGGTGGGCAGAAAATAGATGCGGCTCACGGCCCCGGGCCGGTGGCCGCTGCGTCCTGCACGCTGAAGAAATCGAGCCACACCTTTTGGACTACCCACCTGAATGATGGTCTCCACCGGCCGGAAGTCAACCCCAAGGTCGAGGCTGGACGTGCAAATCACGGCTTTCAAGCCTCCTTCATGCAACTGCTCTTCAACCCATTGCCGGATTTCCTGGCTGATGGAACCATGATGCATAGCAATCTGGCCCGAGAGGTCGGGGGCGCGATCCAACATCTTCTGGTACCAGATTTCGGCGAAGCTTCGTGTGTTGGTGAATATCAAGGTGCTGGAACTCTGCCGCACCACTTCAATTGCTTTGTCGAGCAGACGGATACCGATATGTCCTGCCCATGGAAAGTTCTCCAGGTCATCCGGAAAGACGGAGATGATTTCCACCTGCTTTTCAATATTGGCCCGGATAACACAAGGATTGATTCTCTTTGCATCCGCACCCAACAACACCTCCAGCGACTGATCCATGTTGCCGATCGTCGCAGAGATACCCCAGGTTCGGAGGCTTGGGCAAATTGCCCTTAGGTGAGAAAGTGCCAATTCCATCTGCACCCCGCGCTTCGACCCCATCAGTTCGTGCCACTCATCTACGACGATCGACTTCAATTCGGAGAAATACGCTGCACTCCCCTTCTGTGAAAGCAACTGGTGAAGGCTCTCGGGCGTGGTAATCAGTACGGCCGGGGGTTTTTCCTTTTGTTTCACCTTCTCCGACACTTTGGTATCACCGGTCCGGACACCAATCTTCCAGTTGGATCCTAGTCCTTCGGCCGCCGACTTTAATGCACCCTCTATCTCCTTGGACAAGGCACGGATGGGGGTAATCCAAATGGCCTGAACTTTCGTCGGTTTGGTTCCCAACCCCTCGAGCAAGATAGGCACCGCCAGTGAGTAGGTTTTGCCGCTGCCGGTGGGCGCATTCACCAGGCCAGATTTACCCACAGCGTATGCATCCCACGTTTCTTGCTGAAAAGCAAACGGTCTCCAGCCCCGGCTGTTGAACCAGGCAATGGCTTTTTGCTGCTGCTGCGATATTTTTTCCACCTGATATTGAACAAAACTCTCCCCGGGAAGTTAATATCCCTAAGATCGACCCCGAATCCATGGCCCGATATTCTATCAAAGAACTGGAAGAACTCTCCGGGATCAAAGCCCATACGATTCGGATTTGGGAAAAGCGGTATGGGATCGTCTTACCAAGCAGGACCGCCTCCAATATTCGCACCTATTCCGATGATGACCTGAAGAAGATCATTACCGTTTCACTGCTCAACAATCATGGCGTAAAGATCTCGAAGATTGCCAGCCTTTCACCAGCTGAAATGGCAAACCGGGTGACCGAATTGAGCCAGCATGAGAACTCCCCGGAACTGCACATCGACCGACTGGTAGTGGCTATGGTTGACCTGGACGAGGAAAAATTCGAGGGTATTCTTAATGAATTGATTGCCCGATTCGGCTTTGAAAGCGCCATCCTGGAAATCGTCTATCCTTTCCTCGAGAAGATCGGCGTGCTATGGTTAACCGGAAATATCACGCCGTTGCAGGAGCATTTTATCACCAACCTGCTTCGGCAAAAGATGCTGGTAGCCATCGATGGACTGCCCCTGGCAACAAAAGCCGCCCCGCGCGTTATTCTCTTTCTTCCGGATGAAGAGCTTCATGAGCTTGGCCTCCTGTTCAGCTATTACCAGGTGAAGAAAGCCGGTTTTCGCTCTTATTACATGGGCCAGCGTGTTCCTTACCAGGATGTCTGCTGGTTTTGCGAGCACCATAAGCCGGTCGCCATGATTACGGCCATTACCACCTCGCCTTCACCTGCTTTTGTTGAACCTTACCTCCATCGCATCTGCAAGGATCATCCAGCGGTAACAGTGCTTGCCGGGGGGCATCAGTTGAAGAAAATGGCCCTCAGGATCCCGCAAAACCTTCATATCATTGAGGATGCCCGCCATTTGAAGACCCTGCTCCAGGGCCTTAAGTCCGTCTAGCCAAATTACGATTCCATTAAACAAAATAGCCATCCAAAGGCCTATTGACGTATTTTTGTTTAACAATTCACGTAAAACGTTAAACATTATGACGCAAGCCGATTTCACCGCCGAAATTGCCCGCCTCAGGCCCACGCTTAAGTCATTTACTCACCGGTTTACCTTTGATCGGGAGGAATCGCAGGACCTTATCCAGGATACCCTGCTCAGGGCACTGACGTATCGTGACAAGTTCAGGAAGGACACCAACCTGAAGGGCTGGTTGTTCACCATCATGCGCAACACCTATATCAACAATTACCGCAAAGCACAACGCGAAAAGACCTCGCACGACAACTCCAAGGAATTGTATTACCTGAATGTCGAGGATGAGCACACCTTTAACCGGCCCCAGGAAAGTGTAGAATTC
The DNA here is from genome assembly GCA_016787645.1 of Cyclobacteriaceae bacterium. Lineage (GTDB taxonomy): Bacteria > Bacteroidota > Bacteroidia > Cytophagales > Cyclobacteriaceae > ELB16-189. The sequence continues at coordinate 374,105 of JAEUUF010000013.1, forward strand.
AAAGAGATCTGGAAAAATGTGAACAGCATCAAGGAAGATCTGCTCGTCCCTTTCAAGATGCATACCACCGGTTACAAGTACGAAGAAATTGCCGACCACCTGGGCATTCCGATTGGTACAGTAAAGAACCGGATCTTCCATGCCCGCAAAGAAATCCAGAAGAAACTGGAAGGCTATCGGTAACTTTCCGTCCTGATGAGAAAGAAGGTCGCCGTCATCGGCTCCGGCTTTGCGGGCTTGTCCGCCGCAACCTGCCTTGCCCGCGAGGGATTTGATGTCACCGTTTTTGAAAAGAACGCCATTGCCGGGGGCCGTGCCCGCCAGTTTACTGCATCAGGATTTGCGTTCGACATGGGCCCCAGTTGGTACTGGATGCCTGATGTGTTTGAACGCTACTTCGCACGTTTCGGCAAAAAGCCATCCAACTATTATTCACTCAAGCGCCTGGATCCCTCTTACCGGATTTACTTCGGGGCCAATGATTACATGGATGTGCCGGCTTCCATGGATAAACTTGAATCACTTTTCGAATCCCTGGAGCCGGGCAGCAGCCGTCACCTCCGAAATTTCCTGGAGGAAGGGAAATTCAAATACGAATTGGGCATGAATTCGTTGGTGTACAAACCGGGACTCTCCCTGCTCGAGTTTGCTGACCGGGAAGTGATTACCGGTGCCTTGCGACTCCACTTGTTCAAATCCATCACGCAATACCTAAAGACATTTTTTCGGAACGAACGCATACTGAAACTCCTTGAATTCCCCGTTCTCTTCCTTGGCGCTACAGCAGAAAAAACACCGGCGCTATACAGCCTCATGAACTATGCCGACATCGTGCTCGGTACCTGGTACCCAAAAGGAGGCATGTACTCCATCGTGGCAGGGATGGAGAAATTGGCCGTGGAGCAAGGAGTAAAATTTCAATTCAGCAGTGCCGTTGAGCAGCTCCCGGTGGAAAATGGAAAGGCCACAGGCGTCATCGTCAATGGAGCATTGATTCCCTTCGATTATATAGTTGCCGGCGCTGACTATCATCATGTCGAGCAACACTTGTTACCGGAACAATACCGCCGTTACTCTCCGTCCTATTGGAACAAGCGTGTGATGGCTCCTTCGAGCCTCTTGTTTTACCTCGGGTTGAACAAACGAGTGAGTGGACTCCTGCACCATACCCTTTTCTTTGATGAGGATTTTACCCGGCACTCCCGCGAAATCTATGAAGAGCCGCAGTGGCCCAGCGCACCACAGTTTTATGTGTCTTGCGCCTCGCAAACTGACAACGGCATTGCACCGGAAGGCGGCGAAAACCTGGTGATCCTCATTCCCGTCGCTCCCGGCCTTGCCGATACGGACGAGACCCGTGAAAAGTATTACACCATGGTCATGGCACGCCTTGAAAAAATCACCGGGCAGTCACTGCTGGATCACGTGATTTATAAGCGAACATATGCGCACGCGGACTTCATCCAGGATTACAACGCGTTTAAGGGCAATGCTTACGGGTTGGCCAATACCTTGCTGCAAACCGCCAACCTTAAGCCATCGATCTTAAACAAAAAGGTCAGCAACCTGTTTTATACAGGTCAGTTGACAGTACCCGGACCTGGTGTCCCTCCGTCGCTGATCTCCGGCCAGGTAGTTGCCGATCAAATTATCGCCCGGGAGAAATAGTAGCTAAAACCGTAACTTTGAACGACTTAGCGGTCATGAGAGAAATGGGATTATATGACGCGATTTGCAGTCGGACGAGTCGAATGACCACCCAATCCTACAGTACGTCTTTTTCGCTGGGCATCCGGTGCCTGGCCAAAGAGTTCCGCGAGCCGATTTACGCCATCTATGGTTTTGTACGGTTCGCCGATGAAATTGTGGATACCTTCCATGGGCATGACAAGGCCGCGTTGCTCCAACGGTTTGAGGAGGATACTTGGCGTGCGATCGATGAAAAGATCAGTCTCAATCCTATCCTTCACAGTTTCCAAAAAACGGTCAATCGGTACAACATCGACCATGAACTGATCCGGCAATTCCTACTCAGCATGGAGATGGACCTCAGCAGTCGCCAGTATGACCAGGCCGGGTACGAAACCTATATCCTGGGTTCCGCAGAAGTGGTCGGGTTGATGTGTTTGCGGGTCTTCTGCGGAGGCAATGAGGAACACTATCTGCGACTCAAGCCGGACGCTATGAAGCTGGGCTCAGCCTTTCAGAAAATCAATTTCCTCCGGGATCTGAACGCGGATTTCAAAGGCCTTGGTCGCACCTATTTCCCGGGCCTTAACGTAGATCGGTTTGACGAGGGCACCAAAAAGAAAATCGAGGCAGATATTGAGGCCGACTTCAGGCAAGGCTTTCGCGGGATCAAGCAACTGCCCCGTGGCGCCCGCCTCGGTGTCTACGTGGCTTACCGGTATTATACAGCCCTGTTCGCCAAGATTCGTCGCCTCCCGTCCCATGAAGTATTGCAGAGCCGGGTACGCGTTCGCAACCGCTACAAACTCGCGATACTGGGATATTCCTTCGTCAAGCACCAATTAAACCTGATCTGATGGAGCAGGTAATCCTTGTCGATGAGCACGACCAGGAGATCGGCACCATGGAGAAGATGGAGGCGCACCGGAAAGGTTTGCTTCACCGTGCCTTTTCAGTACTTGTCTTCAATTCACGGGGGGAGATTCTTGTTCAACAAAGGGCGGATTCCAAATATCACAGCGCAGGGCTCTGGACCAATACGTGCTGCAGCCATCCGCGTCCCCATGAATGCATCCAGGAAGCAAGTGCACGCCGGCTGCGTGAGGAAATGGGCATCGAGGCCAATCCTGAATTTCTTTTCAAGTTTACTTATCGCACCCACCTTGAACGGGATCTTGTGGAACATGAAGTAGATCATGTCTTCACCGCCATCTTTGATGGTACGCCTGAAGCTAATCCCCATGAAGTGCAGGCCTGGAAATTTATGGACCTGGACTTGTTAAGAAAGGACGTGGAGCTGCATCCCTCCCGCTACACCTATTGGTTCCGGTTGATCCTGGAACACACTCAACTAAGACTCAGGACTTCGTAAAATCGAAGTTATAGGTGAGCCAGGTACCAATGCCAATGTTGTTTTCCTGTTGTGCGCCATTGGCCTTCACCAACAACTGCCACAGAAATCCCGACTGAATCGTAAGGTCTTTGGTGAATTGATATCCCAATCCTACAAATATCCGGTTCTGGTCGATTTCATGGTACGTGACATATTCTCCCCAGCTCATGAATAATTCATCGTACACGACGAGGTAGTATGACTTGGGAGCGATCGACATGGAGGCCGGATCCTGCTGTTTGGTCAATGGAAGCGTTCCATAGATCCGGTAGCGAATCCGAAACTGCTTATTCTTTGAATAACCATCATCAATGATATCGCCATTCGTGTCTTTATGATGGGCCTGGATGAATCGTTCCTCGGTGCGTAATCGGTGCAGCAGATTGAAAGATCCCAATTTGTGTTTGTACGTAAACTGTTGGTATAGCCGGTGTTCGTTGTTCACATAGGTGGCTGGCTGCTTGCCATACTGGTAGTTCCATACATACACGTAACCCAAGGGCATGAAAGAGAACTTGTCGGTGATCTTGAAATCGCCGCCAATGCGGAATTGGTGCTGCATGGCTTCCGTCCCGTCCACAAACCGGAATTGTGTGTCGACGAAGATGCTTAACCGATTCGAGGTCTTCATCGTAGAAGAGGCCGAGAACCAGTCTGCAAATTGATTTACGGTCTGCCTCGACTGACCGCTGGCTAACTGCGGCGAGGCAAAGGCCAGAAAGAATACGAAACAAAGTTTCGGGAGGGTGGCTTTATCGATACCGATCATAGGGTGACGGAAATTCCCTGCGAATTAGGGAAAAAATCTGCACATGTTAAGAGATTGTTAAGCAATTTAGGCTGACTTTGGCTTCTGGTCGTCTGTACGTCTATTTTGTCGTTATGAGATGTTTGCTGACCATTCTTATTCTGAGTTTGAGTCAAGGGGTTGCTGCACAGCATGGTTTCCAGGAAGGATTCCTGCTTACTCATCGCCTGGATACTACCCGTGGCCTGATCCGATTCTCGGGTGAGGCGGATGTTCCCAGGCCATGTTTATTCAAATCATCCAAAAAGGACGCGGTCCAGGAAATTTATCCTGGTACGGTACATGGCTTCTGCACCGACAAAGGCGCCTACTACTATTCCCGGTCCATCGGGCGAAGTCATGACGTCTTTCTTGAAGTTCTTGTAAAAGGTTATGTCAGCCTCTTCAAGTTCGGGGGCATGTTTTTTATCGAGAAAGGTGACAGTGCCTTCTTCGAACTCTCGGATGAGCGGGAAGTGATGGTCGTTGAAGGGCAACAACGGCTTCAGAAATCATATAACTATGCGCGGATGTTGGCCTTGGTGATGAGTGACTGCCCGGAAGTAAGCAAGCAAGTATCCAGTACACCGTTGAAGGACCGCCCGCTCGTCAACCTCGTGACCGAGTACAATCGATGCAAAGGGTCGCCGAGTGAATTATTCAGGGTGAAAAGCAAGTCAGGCGACAAGCGTCTGCGTAGCTCTAAGCCATCAAGGTCATCCCCTTGAAACCGGCAGCCATTTTTCCTACATTCGGTGGGATCGTAAATCCCGGACACTTTCATGTTTTACCTCACAGGTATCATCGTCACCTTCTTTCTCGCTTTCATCCTGGTTGGGAAGAAGGGCAAGACGGAGGCGGATCGCATCCTGGCCTTGTGGCTGATCGCCACTGGGTTTCACCAGGGATTCTTCTATCTCTTCATCACGGGTCAATCCTATTCAGTTCCCCAAATCCTGGGGCTTGAAATGCCATTTCCATTTCTCCATGGACCTTTTCTATACTTATACACCGCGTCGCTTACCAACCAGATCACCCGAGGCCGAGTCCGGCTGTTGCACTTCCTGCCCTTCCTCCTATGCTATGCCTGGATAATGCCCTTCCTCTTTGCTCCCGCGGAGCATAAGGTTTTCGTATACCAAAACAAAGGCCTCGGTTACGAGAACCTGAAAGGAATCATGATGGTCGGTGTTATCCTGTCTGGAATTATTTATGTGGGCTTGTCCCTGCGGTTGCTCAACAGGCACAAACGAAACCTTCGCGATCAGTTCTCTTACGCTGAAAAGATTAACCTGGGCTGGCTGCGCTACCTGATCTTTGGCATCGGTATTATTTGGTTGGCAGTCATCTCGCGCCAGGACACTGCGGTATTCAGTACCGTAGTCCTTTTTGTCATTCTGTTGGGCTACTTTGGCATCAAGCAGGTTGGCATTTTCACTCAAGCCACCTCATCGCCACCAGAACCAGATTCCACGCTGGAGACTACTGTCGCCGACGAATTGCAGAAGCCAAAATATCAGAAATCAAGCCTGGATCCATCGACGGCGGAAAATATTCATCAGGCCCTCAACCGCGCCATGGGCGAAAGAAAACTCTTCACCAATCCCGAACTATCCCTCGCCGATCTGGCGAAAGAACTTCATGTTCATCCTAACCATCTCTCCCAAGTAATTAATACGTACGAGCAGAAGAGCTTTTATGACTACATCAACGCCCTGCGAATAGAAGAGTTCAAGCGGGTGGCCGGTCAGCCGGAAAGCCAGAAATTCACGCTGCTCGGATTGGCCCACAATTGCGGCTTCAATTCAAAGACCTCTTTCAACCGCAACTTCAAAAATGCCACGGGCCTGTCACCTTCCGAGTACCTGAAGCAGGCCCACATCCTACTGGAGGGGTAAAGGCCTTACCATCCGGAAGGCCCAATCCAACCAAATCTGCGATTTCTTACTAAAAAGAAGGTTTCACCCTATAGGATGAACCCCATTCGCATGAACCCCACGGTACTTCTTACCGAATACTCGGGTAAAACCAATCGGTATGAAAACCACAACACTTCTCCTCCTCGCCATGCTCTTCGCCGGTCTGCTGATGTCAGGCTGCAAAGAAGAGCTTTCCATTCACGATCCCGGGAACCTGGTTCCAAAGACCGTTGACCAGGACCCGACTTTGCCTTCCATTTTTGTAAACGGAGCGCTTCTGCACGCCGAAGCTTTCGGCAATCCCTCCGACCCGTTGCTGATCATCTTGCATGGTGGTCCTGGGCTCGACTACCGGTACCTGCTGAATTGCAGAGAATTTGCCAACCAGGGATTCCGTGTTGTGTTCTATGATCAACGCGGTGCCGGCCTTTCACAACGATTCCCCTACAGCTCGTACACGCAACAGGAAATGTATGATGATCTGCGCGGCGTAATCAATCACTACCGCACTTCTTCCACCCAAAAAGTATTTCTGCTTGGACACTCCTGGGGCGCCATGCTGGCTACGGCCTACATCAATCGGTTTCCCACGGAGATTGCCGGAGCCATCCTCGCGGAGCCGGGTGGGCTCACATGGACGGATGTGAAGAATTACATCGATCGAACACGCAAATTTAACCCGCTGGGGGAAAGCCTGAATGACGTGCTCTTCATGGAACAATTCATCACCGGCGACCGCGACGACCATGCAGTGCTAGACTACCGGTTCGAACTGTGGGCATCCGCCAGCAACTCGAAAGATGCCCCGACGGGCAATGAAGGCAGAACCGCGCACTGGCGCAGCGGAGCGGTCACTTTCAACGCTTACGTCGATCTCGGCAACAAGACAAATCCCGACTGGACAACAAACCTGGATCAATTCACCACGAAAGTCATGTTTATCTACAGTGAGAACAATCGATCATACGGACTGGCCCACGCCCAATTTGTCTCGTCGGCCTATCCTTCGGTTCAGCTGTTTGAAACATTGGATGCCGGACATGACATGCTTTCGTTCCAGACAGGTTGGAACAACACCTTTCCCGCCATGCTGTCGTACCTCAACGCTTTAAAATAAGAATATGAAAACCTCAAAACTCCTTTTCCTGGCATCCACGGTTTGGATCCTGGGTACCTCCGCAGCAGAAGCACAGACGTTAAACTGGTTCAGCCTACGGCAGGAGCAACGAAACATTGTTACGGTCAATGCGGGATACGACTACGCCTTCGCCTATGGCATTGGCTACGGTCGCCAGCTAAACACAAAACTTCCCACGGTGATCAACGCGGATTTCACTCAGCCCGCAGGGGAACAACTGTTTGATGACTTCAAAACCAAAATTGGTGCCCAGGTACTGGTCCACCGGATCAACCACGTTCACTTCATCGTAAAAGTACAAGGTGTCTTTCGTCGCTATCATAATGAGTATGTCCGCCTGCTCAATTTTGGAAGCGACATGTCGGGAGTCATTGGGTACTACAGGTCCCATTGGTTTGCCGCAGGTGAGTTTGGGTTTGATAAAGCGATTGTCACGCACTTCAAGCACTCTGATCTTTATCGGGCTGATTTCCCCACCGTAAAAGACGGGTGGTACAAACCGGCTACGGGAGGCAACTTCTACTTCGGGCTTCAGGCCGGCTACTCGTTTGGAAGTAATGACATCACCCTGAAGCTGGGCAGAGTCGTTCAGGAAGATTTCCAAACCAACCCAACGATTCCCTTCTACCTTCAGATCGGATTCAACAGGAGGTTCTGAAGTGTGTGGCTCCTGGCCGCCGCCGCCCACCCGGGTGGTGGCGGTTTTATTTTTGTGCGGATGATCCAATAATCCCGCTAACTTAGCAGTCATCACCACCCGATGATTGATCTCGTCAAAGAAAGCCTGTGGAAACAGTTCGGCGCCAGCATCGACATGTTCAAAAATGCAATTGAAAGCTGGCCGGAAGAGCAGTGGAAAGCTGACCGGAGGATTTTCTACATGGTGTACCATACCCTGTTCTTCCTTGAGTATTATCTTACTTTTCCACCAAAGGATTTCGCTCCTCGGCTTCCGGTAGCCGTTACCCGGAAGGAAGATGCACCCCCAGGGGCCCTGGACGACCTGATTCCCCGCAAGGAATATACCCGAAAGGAATTGCTGGAGTATCTGGAGGCTTGTCGTACAACCTGTAAGAAATCAATCGCTGCCTTGACCGTGGATTCAATGGCTGAACGGTGGATCGAGGATCCAGGCAATCCAAAGTCAAGGAACTATTCCAAAATCGAACTCCTGATGTACAATATGCGTCACGTGCAGCATCATGCCGCGCAACTAAACCTGCTCCTCCGTCAACAAATCAACGAGGCACCCCGGTGGGTTTCGCGGGCAAAAGACAACTTCTAGGTCACCAGTAACCTGAAAAATCCTATGAGACTTACCGTCATTACCTCCCTTCTTCTCCTGATTATTAGCGGCTGTGCCCCGAAGCAACGCTACGATCTGATCATCGAACACGGCTGGGTACTTGACGGAACGGGGTCGCCATCAGTGCAATCGGATTTGGGAATAACCGCGGGTCGGATTGTGAAACTCGGCAACCTTACGGATGCGGAAGCCGACAAACGCATCGACGCCACCGGTTTGATGGTCACTCCAGGATTTATCGACCTTCATGCGCACATCGAACCCATCATGCGCATGCCGGATGCCGAGAGTCATGTCCGTCAAGGGGTAACCACCGCCCTGGGTGGCCCGGATGGCGGAGGACCGTGGCCGTTCGGACGATACCTCGACTCACTGTCCAACAATTTCAAGTTGGGCATGAATGTGGCCTACCTCACCGGTCACAATACTATCCGACGCAAGGTTATGGGCAACGAGAACAGGAAGCCCTCGGCTGCAGAACTCGACACGATGAAGGCCATGGTGCGCCAGGCAATGAATGAGGGCGCGTTCGGCTTATCTACCGGACTGAAATACCTGCCCGGAACTTTTTCAGAAACTCCCGAGGTCATCGCACTGGCCTCGGTGGCCGGCAGTATGGGCGGAATTTATACCAGTCACCTGCGCGAGGAAGGCCTGGGACTGCTCGCCGGCGTAAGAGAGGCCATCCTTATCGGCCGTGAAGCAAGAATCCCGATTGTACTTACTCACCACAAGGCCATGGGCAAACCCATGTGGGGTGCCAGCAAGATCACAACCGCACTCGTTGACTCGGCCAGGGCGGCTGGACTCGACATCATGATGGATCAGTATCCGTACACCGCGAGCCATACAGGGCTCTCCGTACTCATCCCTTCCTGGGCTTTGGAAGGTACACCCGAAGATTTCAAAAAGCGTGTATCCAACAAAAGTGAGCGGACCCGGATTATGGAAGGCATCAAGTTTAACCTGTTGAACGACCGGGGCGGCGGCGACCTGAAGAATATCCAGTTCTCAACGGTGGCCTGGGATACCACCTTGCAAGGCAAGACACTTTACGATTATGTTGTACTGCAAGGCAAACAACCAAGCCTTGAAAATGGCGCAGCAGCTACCATCGAAATGCAACTCAAGGGCAGCGCTGGCTGTATTTTCCATGCCATGAGCGAAGAAGATGTCATTCGCATCATGCAGCACCCCTTTACGATGCACGCCTCCGACGGCGGATTGTCCAAATTTGGCGAAGATCATCCCCATCCAAGGGCCTATGGTACCTTCCCACGCATCCTTGGCCATTACGCCCGTGAACTGAAAGTTCTATCCCTCGAAGAAGCCATTCGCAAAATGACCTCCCTCCCGGCCTCACGATTGAAACTCAACGACCGCGGTTTGATCAAGGAAGGCTACATAGCCGACATCACGATCTTCGACGCCGAAAAGGTAATGGACAAGTCCACCTTCGAAAAACCACATCAGTACCCCGTAGGTATTGAATACGTGATCGTCAATGGAGTGATAACCGTGGAGAAGGAAGCGATGACGGCCAATCGGGGTGGAAAGGTGCTTAGGGGAACCGATTACCTCCGGAAATAGAGGAGGTATAAATTTCCAATATCGAATGATGAATGTCCGATGTCGAAGTGATTGGGCGCTTCATTAGTTTTACGTACTCACCAGCTACTGCTGGCTCCACCTCCGCCTGAACTTCCTCCTCCAAAACTTCCGCCGCTGCTTCCCCCTCCCCCACTCGAGGAACTCGATTCTGAAATGCGGGCAATCGTGTAGGTGGACACCACCGTATGACCACAGAACTCGCATGCATGCGTCTTTTGCCCTTTCCCCGATGAACTGGTGGTCGGGCTAACCAGCGTAACGTTGCTTTTGAGGTGGTAGGCCCGGGTCTTGCACTTCGGGCAGGGCAAATACTTGGAAGACGCATTCGGATAGACCAACTCAAAATACGTACCGCAGCTGTCGCAGAGCCAGATGTCGTAGTCAACCGATTTGAGACTTTCCTCAAACGCCTTTTCCTTGCTGAGGTATTTGTCATCACTGACCTCATCGAGCTTTCGAACGGGCTTGCCGCACTTTTCACAATCCCGGGGGTGATTCCGATAAAAAATCATTCGACGTTTGTACAGGAAATAGTGCGGAAGGAACGGCAACGGAAAGAAGATGGCGCTTAGGAGCCAGCCGGTGCGGTATTCTTCGAAAAACTCAACAATTCGCTTATACTTCTTTTTCTCCAACAACCGCTCCACCACTGGCCTCATCCGCAATCGTTTATGAACCAGTGTAAGCGTGAAATAGAGATACAGGCTAAGGACAGCTTCTACCCAGGGATCGAATAGCGGGCTGTTTTTATATATCATAACAATGATCAATGGAATAATCCCAAACTCCATCAACCAGCCCAACCGCGACAGTCGCATCTCACCATAGGGTGTAGATAAAGGCTTCTTTGAGTCGGAGAACTTTCTACGGTTGACAAGGAAAAGGATCAGGAGGGCAATACTTCCGCCGATCAGGATCATTGGGAACACGATATACCAGCCCGTCTGGCTTTCGAATTCATCGGCCATGATTTCCTCGGCATAATCCGGGTTAGTGAGGATTTTCACCACCTCGTCCACCCCGGCCTGCATCGCCTCATCATTCTTGCCCTCTTTGAAAAGAGGCACCATGTGTTGCTCCTGTATCCGCTTGCAGATCACGTCCGGAAGAACGCCTTCCAAACCTTGCCCCGTATGAAAGTGCACCGTGCGCAAATCCATCACCAGTAAAATCAGCAGACCATTGTCCTTGGAAGCTTGGCCGATGCCCCAGGTGGTGAATAATGATTGCGCAAAGTTGAAAATGTCCTCGGTGCCGATCGAAGGAAGCACCACCACCGCTACCTGGGCTGTTGTGGTGGATTCCAACGCGGCCAGCTGTTGATTCAGCCGGTCCACAGTTTCCTGTCGGAGGAGGTGCTCCGGGTCAGAAACCAGTTGGTTTGCCGACACTTTGGTATTGGGTACCGTTTCAACGGTGTACGCCGTTTGTGCCCCGGCGAAATGGACACCAAATAGGAGCAGGCAAAAAAGGAATCGCATTCACTACCGCCTATTGACTGGCGGCGGGGGTGAATTTAGTCACTTTGTTGGAGATGGGGGCTATCGTCTTCAAGTACGCGTAGATGGCTTTCAAATCTTCCGTCTCCATGTGACCGTACATCGTCCAGGGCATCATACTGTTGAATCCGCCCGGCTCCACCTTGGGTGCCTGATAGGTAGAGTCCGCATAGACCTTGAATTTTTGAACAAACATGTCCTCCGTCCACTGACCGATGCCTGATTCCATGTCCTGCGTCAGGTTAGCCGACCGAACTACCGATCCATCCGGGAATATGAACTCACGTCCGCCCGCGAAGGATACTTCCTTCATGATTTGACCCTTACCATCCACTTGCGTGTGGCACTCTACACAACCGGAGGCGTTGGTCATGTACGCACCATACGCCAGGATATCCGTTTTCTCAGGACGCTTTTGGGGTTGTGCAGGCTGAGGTATCGTGTTGATGATAAAGTTGACAGGGAAATCAGCTACCGAGGACTGTACCGGGTTTTTGATTGGTGCCAGCGTGCGCACGTAGGCGATGATGCTGTAGATATCTTCCGGATCCATCTTTCCATAATAGAGATAAGGCATCAACGGAAACATGGCAATGCCTTCCTTGTTGACCCCGGTGGTAATTACCCGGTACAATTCACCATCCGTATAACGAGCGATTCCCTCCGGGGTGATATTTTTGGAGACAAAGACGCCTGGCAGACCCATCTTCTGGTCAAAGTACTCACCACCCTGACCGAGTGTCCCCGGTGTAAGGGGACCGGAGAACCGTGTCCAATCCCGGGTCGAATGACAGTCCATGCATACGGTGACCGAATGCGCCAGGTAACGTCCTCGTTCGATTCGCTCAGGCGTGTACTCAATCTTCAGGTCCTCCGCCGCGGCTATGTCAGGAAGTCCCAGTTTCAAATAAGTCAACAATCCTCCAATGCCAACGATTACGGCAAGCACAAGGAATCCAAGGTATTTGAGAATTTTCATGGGTGGGTGTTTTGATTCAAGGATTATTTGAATTTTCTAATAATGAATTAATGTCCAGCTGCCAGCCCGCAAATAAATATTTCGACTATACGAAAAAATCTTTGCAAGGTTGAGTGGTCAACAGCAAAATCTGCAAAGCAACAACTCCATGGTCAATAAGGACCAGGAGTTCAACTCAGCGGAGACTCCTATTTCGTCACCTTAATCTCGTCCAGCACGGTACCATCGGACTTGATCTGCTTAACGGTAAGGGTCTTGCCGTTGGTTTCCATTAGGGTAAAGGAATGGACGTCAGAAATAAGTTTCACGGTAAAAGGCACCCAGTTGTCAGGTGAATCGTGCTTCCATAACTCGGGGTTATTACTGATTGCCGCATCATATAGTCCGGCACCACCTGCTCCGCTCACAAAATAGAGAATACCATTGGGCTTCGTATTGGTCACGCCGTCAAATTGTTCATCCAGCGTGAATTTTCCATCGACCCTTCCCTCCGGCGTAACCACATAACGCGTGCCTGTCTCGTCAATCTTGGGAGCAAACTTGAGTGGACGTGTACGCTGGTAATTATGCACATGGCTGGTCATCACCATATCAACACCCAATTCTTCAAACACCGGTGAGAGCAAACGCATTTGCTGATAGTCATAATGCGCCTTGCTCGAGCTGAAGGCAGGATGGTGGTGGGTTACGATCTTCCAATCGGCCTTGCTGGAGCCAATGTCCCTTTTCATCCATTCCACCAAGGCGGGATCAAGCGGGTTGACATAGCTGTTGGCATCGAGCACAGTAAAGTGAACATTCCCAACATCAAACGAATAGTTGGTAATCTTCGGGAAGCGGCCATCCGTTGCTTTCTTAAAAGCCTTGATTCGATCCGGCGGACCGGTAACTTCAGTGGTCAGTTGGGTCTGTGGTGCGTTGGAAGGCGGGTCGCTGAAGTAGAAGTAAGCAAGCCCGTCCGGGAATTTGGCCAGGTCCGATCCATAGGTATCATGGTTGCCCACAAACATATAGAAGGGAATGGATTGCATGAGTGGTGCACCCTTCTCCGGGGAGGCAACAGACTGGGTGTAAGCCGGGAAGAACCGCGCACGAAATTCCCGCTCAAGCCCGTTGTTATAAGCGAGGTCACCCGTTGCCAGAACAAACTGTGGCTTCTGCTGATATACTTGATAGGCAACGGCCGCCTGCTGGGGTGAAGCGGTCCCGCAGTCACCAAATGCGACAAATCGTGTAACAGGTTTCTTTGTGCGCGTCATGAATGTGGCCGTGGAAATAACTTTGTCACCCAGCCGTACACGATAAGTATACTCGGTATCAAACGAAAGGCCGGTCAAGGAAGCACGATACAAGTAGTAGGTGAGGCGGCCGAAGGTGAGCGCATCATTCGAGACTTTGGCGACACTCAATTTTGCCACGCCTTCAAGGCTTGATCCGGCCGCGTATTCCACGGTAAATGTTCCGGGCACACTGTCAGTCTCCCAAATCACTACTTTCATTTCTTTGGAAAGGGATGGCGCGTTCCCAGGCTGTATATACGGTGGAATTAGAATTTCCTGAGCAACCGCGAGTGAGCCAATAAGCAGGAGAACAACAAAAAGAATGAGGCGCATAACTTCAGTATTTCTTGTCTGAATAAAGTTCTTCAAAGGTAGCTACAAAAAGAAGGCCGGAGTAACCGGCCATCAAGAAAAATGCCCCCTGCGTCACCCGGTGCCGCTTTTCGCCCCCACCCTACTCACCGAATCAATCTTACTTTGTATCCTGCGGTGGTCAATGCCTGGTTCACTTTTTCGCGCATGTCACCTTGTATAAGAATTTCGCCGGCCTTGACGGAACCACCCGTACCGCAGCGGGACTTTAGGAATTTGCACAATGCTTCACGGTCATCCGCCGTACCAAGGAAGCCGGTCACCAGTGTCACTTGCTTGCCTGCCCTTGCCGTACGGTCCAGTTCTACCCGCAATTGCTGCTTCCCTGGTGGCAAGGTGGTCTCCTCCGCTCCTCCACTTTGCTGGTATTCAAATCCTGCCTCCGTGGAATACACAATACCTTCGCGTTTTTTCCAATCGTTCTTTTTCATAGGCTGCTACAGAATAGAAAAAAGTAAGAACACAAGGTTAAAGATCAACAAGATCGCAATCGAAACCAGGATATTGAACCGGAATTCGATGCCCGTTTTCACGATCATGCCCATCGCGGAAACCAGGAGCAAGACAATCGGTACCACCATCATGTTCTGATAGATGGTCGCCAGGCTGTCGATCACGTAAGTGCCGTCTTCGGATTCCACGCGCACCAGGATATTCAACAAGCGGGAGGTGACAATATTGACGCGCGATCCGACGGGAAAATGGTCCACCCCATCAAAAGGAACCGGGAACTGGTGGTTCTGATCCGTCACAATCACATTGGGTTCGTGATGGAGTTGCCAGGATATCGTTCGGTAGCCTTCCGGCAGGAGCTTCTCGCGCTTTTCACGAAACGGAAGGGAATAGTCGATCACCAGGATGGCACACCAGGCGAGACCTACCAATGACGCCGTTCGGAGGAATCTTAACATGTGCAGCATCATCAGCAATTTCTCAGATGGTCCCGGTTTGGCCGGGCGATATCCTTGCTGTTGACGCCGGCGATAAGCTGGATCACGGTGATACGGCTGCGGTGGCGCTTGCGGTTCGGTTTGCCAAACTGCACCGCCTCCCTGGAGCAGGGTGTCATAATTGGCGCGCTTCAACGGGTCAGACAAGACCTCGTGTGCTTCATTGATCTCCTGGAACAACCGCAATGCGTCTGCCGAACTGTTCTTGTCCGGGTGGAAAAGGACGGCGAGCCGGCGATACGCACGTTTTACTTCGTCCGCACTGGCCAGCCGGCTGATCCGGAGCACCTGGTAGTAATCTTTCAAGAGACTAACGGAAGCTGAGATGAAAAAAGAGCCGCGCCATCATTTGATAACGCGGCCTTATAAGCCTGATTAAGGTTCTTATCGCTTCACCACAAAGGTAAGCACCGGCCGTGAGGCATGGCTGGCCACATCTTCCGCGACACTGCCAGCAATCACGTGTGCAAAGCCGGACCGCCCATGGGTAGCCATACCGATCATGTCTGCGTTGATCATATCGGCAAAGCGGATGACTCCTTCCTCCACCGAAAGATCATTGAAGATATTCAGGGTGTAGTTTTTCAACTGGAGCTTCTTGGCGTATTTCTCCATGTAATCCTTGACAATGTAGTCACGTTGGAAATCACCTGGCGTATTGATTCGCACGAGGTGTATGGTACTGTTATAAATGGCTTGTGTGCGCTTCAGAATCCGAATGAATATTTCTTCACTGGACGACATTGATGTCGCAAAAACTATGTTCTTGAAGTCTGTGGTGGCCGGCTTTTTTTGCACCGTCAACACCGGGCAATGGGCTGTTCGAATGATTTTCTCCGTATTCGATCCGATCACCATACCGCCGATACCGGTACGGCCTGCGGTACCCATGATCACAAGGTCGGCCTTTTGCTCGGCAATAACGGTCCGCATGCCGTGATAAGGATTACCCACCCGCATTACGCCCTCCACCTTGACGCTTGAGTATCGGGGGTCGCTCACGGCCTTCTGCAATTGTTTCTTTGACTTTTCAATCAGCTTGATCATGAACAAGCCGTCGATCCCTGAACCGCCCTGAGCCACCTGGCCCTCCACATTGAACGAGCTGCTGGTCGATGATCCCTCCTCCACGACGTGAAAGAGAACAAGGGCAGCACCGGACTTCTTGGCGATTTCAAAACCAAGGTCTGTGGCAATGCTGGCTTCTTTTGAAAAATCGGTTGGAACGAGTATTTTTTTCATATCAGGGAGTTTACGATTAGGCTATTGGTAAATGTAGGTAATTCGATGAAAATCGCACACGGCCTAATGCTTAATTTTCCCTCCTTTCGGTCGCGAAATGCCGACCCAACTTATATCGGTTCCCGTATCTTGCGGCTCGCATGACCTCGATCGAAAGCCTTAAGCATACCCTCGAACTCTTGCGTAAGGAACGACAGGCCGACTTGGAATATTATCGCCAAAAGGTACTTCTCCGGTCCCTGCACCAGCGCGTTCAGGAAGGCACCACCTGGTACCCCGTACGCTTGCGCAACGACTACATTGGCACCGGCGAGCGACTGGTCATCGAGGTAGAACGAACGAATCACCTCGAACAACCCCACGCATTTCAGGCAGGCAAATCGGTAAGTGTCTTCTGCAACGCTTCTGGCAAACCAGAAAAGGAACACGCCAACGGGGTCATCAATTACGTCAGGGACAATGCAATGGTCATCACTTTGCAGGGCGATGAGCTACCCGACTGGATTGAGGATGGTCAACTGGGCATCGATGTGATGTTTGACGAGATGAGCTACCGCGAAATGGAATTTGCCCTGAAAGAGGTTATGAAAGCCGAAAACACGCGTGTCGCGACATTGCGCGAAATTCTTCTTGGCGACCTCGCCCCTGCTCCAACCGAACCTCAAGCCTTGGAATCCACAGCAACGTTCCTGAACACCAGCCAGGCGGATGCCCTTCAAAATGTTCTGAGTACAAAAGATATCGCCTTCATACACGGCCCACCCGGTACAGGGAAGACGACAACCATGGTGGGGGCGATCCTCGCTGCGGTAAAAAAGGAATCGCAGGTGCTGGTCACTGCACCCAGCAATGCCGCCGTTGACCTGCTGGCAGAAAAACTAAGCGACCTGGGTCTCCAGGTCGTTCGGATTGGTCATCCGGCCCGGGTCACCGAACAAACGCTCAGCAAGACGCTCGACGCCCGTATAGCACAGCATGTTCATTATCCCGAACTCCGTTCCCTGCGCAAACGCATGGAACAACTCAAGACGATGGCCATGAAATACAAGCGCAACTTTGGCTATTCCGAAAAAGAACAGCGCCGCCTACTCTTGCAGGAATCAAAAGCAGCGAAGGCGGATGCCGATGTACTTGAATTTCATATCGTCAATGATGTCCTGCAGAAGAGCGATGTAATCTGTTGTACCCTGGTCGGCTGTTCACATCCAGTACTCCGCGGAAGAAAATACAGGACCGCCTTCATCGATGAGGCTGGTCAGGCATTGGAGCCCGCCTGCTGGATTCCGTTACTTCGGTGTGAACGCGTAGTTCTAGCCGGCGACCACCAGCAACTACCGCCGACCATCAAATCGAATGAAGCTGCCAAGGAAGGACTGGCGGTTACGCTGTTTGAAAAAGGAATCCTGAAACATCCGGTCAAGGCAAAAATGCTCCAGGTGCAATACCGCATGCACCAGGCCATCATGGCTTTCTCATCGAGGTATTTTTACCACGATCAGCTCCTTGCCCATGAATCGGTAAAGGCAGCACTGCTCCACCCTAACCAGGCTCCCATCGAATTTGTGGATACCGCCGGCTGTGGCTACAATGAATCACAGGATCCCGAGACGCTGAGCCGGTTCAATGAAGAAGAAGCGCATTTGCTTATCCGTCTTGTAGAACGTCTCATCGACGATATCGGCCAGGAAACATGGCTGCAGTATGGTATTACCCTGGGCATCATCACACCCTATCGATCACAAGTTGATTTATTGCACAAGCTCGCCGAGCAGTCACCCGTACTGGAGCCGCTCCACAAATTGGTAACTATCAATACGGTTGACGCCTTCCAGGGACAGGAACGCGATGCGATCGCCATTAGCTTTGTACGCAGCAATGATAAATCAGAGGTTGGATTTTTAAGTGACATTCGTCGTACCAATGTGGCCATGACGCGCGCGAAGAAGAAACTTATCATGGTGGGCGACAGTGCTACGCTTGGTGCACATCCTTTCTACGTGGAACTGTTGGAGTATGTGCAAAAGGAGGAGTTTTATCGGAGTGCGTTTGAGGTGAGGAGCTAGAAGTTAGAAGTTGGGAGTTAGAAGATAGGAGAAGATGCTGTTATCGGATTCGATTTTCAGGTTTCATGCGATGTTGGTTCCGCCGAAGGTTCCGAGGGGAGTAGCTGTGCTGAATCCCTATCGTGATCCAGAAACCATGAGCCTGGCAAAGGCATTCTATCAAAAATTCTATTCGGACAATGAACCGCGCAGGTTGATGCTGGGTATTAACCCGGGACGTTTTGGCGCCGGGGTAACCGGTATTTCATTCACCGACCCGGTTCGGATGGAGTCGGATTGCGGCATCCCGAATACCCTCGCCAAGAAACCCGAGCTTTCATCCGACTTTATCTATCGGATGATTGACGCCTATGGTGGGCCGAAGAAATTCTATGGCCGCTATCTCATCTCCGCCGTGTCCCCCCTTGGTTTTACCAAAGACGGCAGGAACATCAACTACTACGACGACAAGAAACTGGAAAGCGCCATTCGTCCATTTGCCACCGCCTGCATTACACAACTTGCCCAATTAGGAATCGACGCCAGCCGCTGTTACTGCATCGGGGAAGGCAAGAATTTTGATTTCCTGGTAAAGTTGAACGACGAACAGCATTGGTTCGGGGAAATTATTCCCCTTGCCCATCCCCGGTTTATCATGCAATACCGGCGCAAACAACTCCGGGGTTACATTCAATCCTACCTGGATCAACTCCGCTGATCCGGCTTTCTCCTGGCGCCTCGAACAGGCGTTGCAGTCCACGGGTCTTCCGGCCAGCTGTGTTTTGGGTATCTCCTCCGGAGCTCCTTTCTCACTTCATGATAGGTGTTCTGCCAAAAACTGCGGAGGTCCTGTGTCACTTGAACAGGCTTGTAACCTGGTGAGAGCAGGTGAAGCACGACCCGCTTGTCACCCCCATTTACGGCAGGTGTTTCCAGCAGGCCAAACATCTCCTGGAGTCGTACCTCCAGGATTGGTGCGGCGCCGTCTTCGAAATATCTTAGTTTGATCATCGATCCAGTAGGCACTTCAAGCCTGGCCGGCGCAAGTTCATCCAGCTTTCCCTGCAATTCCCACGGAAGCATGGACTTCAGCAAACTTGATTTATCCAGCCGTTTCAGTTCACTTTCACGCCGCACACCCAGGAACGGGGTTAGCCAAGTTTCAGGCTTCTCCAAAAGAATATCATTACGAACATCAGGCCATCCTTCCAAAGGCCGCCACGTCCGAAGACTGAGAATCCTGGCCTGCAATTCCGCTTCCTCTTCGCCCCAGTCAAGCAAAGACAATCCACGCTCTCTTAGCTGCCTACAAATCACCGGGATCGCCTGTTGGTCGGTTAGGTTCTGAATCGGTTTTGACGATAGCAATACACCTCCCACGCGGCGCTCTAAAGCTCCAAGGACCCGGGAACCAGTTTCATCCCAGAAAATATTCTCTTTCTCTGTTGCCAATTCCGCGAGGTCATCTTCATGAACCGGTGCAGCGAGGAATATCTTTCCCTCTCCTTTTCCAGCATCCAGGTGTGCGGCACATAACCACGGTTGATGCACGAGCGGATCGTGTGGTGGCAGCTTCACCACCAACCCACTGGCCAGCGTGAAGTATTCGCTCTGCCGGCCGTTCTGCCGGGCCACTCGCTCCGGATAAGCACTCACGAGCAGTTTGCCCACCTCAAAGTCAGCAGGCAGTGTGTTGTCCGCATCTACGCGAAGAAATCGCCGCCACTGGGAAGCCAGCTTTTCGATCCGCTCCAGCGCGCCGCGGTCAGCGGCAACCCGCTCCTTTCCCCGCCAGCGACGGAGCGCTTCAATTCGCAGCGTAAGGTCAGCACCCGCATCCTTTCCCAATGGATCCCGCTCTTCCAGCACCGCGGCAACGTCACACGCCAGTGAACTACTCTTCCCGTCAAGCCCTGGCCGGCTCAGCATGTGCGCGATGCGCGGATGGGTAGGGAAACGTACCATTTCCTTCCCCCGTGCCGTGATGCCCACTTCATCGATGGCTTCCAACTGCTGAAGCAAATCGATCGACTGGCTAACTGCCCCCTTTGGTGGCGGTGTCATCCAGGTCAGTTCGTAAGGATCCGCCGCACCCCATTGGCGCAGTTCAAGAATGAGCGGTGCAAGATCCGCTTCGAGGATCTCTGGTTTTCGTTGTGGTTGAAGGTTGCGTTGAACAGCCTCTGTCCACAGCCGGTAACAGATACCTGGTGCCAACCGGCCAGCCCGGCCTGCCCGTTGGTCGGCAGCATCCTTGGTTACCCGGATGGTATCCAGTCGCGTAAGCCCGCTGCGCGGATCGAATCGGGGAACCCGGGAAAGTCCCGCGTCGATTACAACCCGTATTCCTTCAATGGTCAATGAGGTCTCGGCGATCGATGTAGCCAGCACTACTTTCCGAAGACCATCTTCGCGCGGCAAGATGGCCTCTTGTTGCTGCCGGAAAGGTAAATCACCGAAGAGTGGGACAACCACCGCGGACAAAGGTTCTTCATCGAGGTACTCCATCGTTTGCCGGATCTCGCCTGCCCCGGGAAGAAAGACGAGGATATCTCCTGATTCTTCACGGACCGCCTTTCGTACGGCCTGCGCAGAGCGGAGGGCCACCGGCTTGTCGCTGTCCTGCGAGGCGTAACGCATCTCCACGGGGAACTGACGTCCCTGGGAGGTGACTACCGGTGCCCCATTCAGCAACAGCGAAAGTGTGGCAGCATCGATGGTGGCGGACATGATCAGGATGCGGAGATCGGCCCGCAGGATATGTTGCACCTGTAACGCCAATGCCAGCGCCAAATCAGCCTGGAGACTGCGCTCATGAAATTCATCGAAGATGACCAGCCCGATGTCCTCCATGTTGCTGTCGGTTTGAATTTTCCGGGTGAGGATACCTTCCGTCACCACCTCAATGCGGGTTGATGAGGTCACATTCGATTCAAACCGAACCCGATAGCCCACCGTGTATCCGGGTGATTCTTCCCGGAGCTGCGCCATCCGCGAGGCTACTGCCTTTGTGGCCAACCTTCGCGGCTCCAGCATGATCATCTTCTTTCCGGCGAGCCAGGGTTCATCAAGAAGCTCAAGGGGTACGAGTGTGGATTTTCCTGCACCAGGCGGCGCCTGGAGTATCACAACAGGGTAATCACGCAGTTTCTCCTTTAGAAGTGGTATTACTTCAAGGACAGGCAGGTCCATGGACATGGACGCAAATTAGGCGATCAGGGGGAGACGCTACTAACTCAGCAACATTTCAACCCGCTTCATCGTCTCGGCCGCGGATTGATTGTTCTTAATGTTGGCGTGGATCACGTTGATCAACTCAGGCACTTTTGCTTTTGGATAGCCAAATTTGATGGCGAACAGGTTGGAGAGCTTCCGCTCTTCATCGTGCACACTGGCATCGACCGTCATCATATGTACCAGGTCATACAATTGGTGGAAACGTTCAGATTTGTCCTGAGGGATTTCAAAAGCAATACCGGCGTGGTTCTTCCGGATATCCTTCAGATGACTTTCCGATATGTTGTTCCGCTTGGCGATAGATTTTAACAGATCATATTCCACGTCCGCAAAGTTTCCGTCTGCAGCAGCCATTTCAATCAGGTTCTTCATGTGGCTCCGCGCTGTTCCTTTGCCTTGGCGGAACATGTTTAATACATCACTAAAGTTCATGGTGTAGGGGTTGTTTGATGTGCTGAATTTAGGCAAGTGCCCTTCAACCCCAAAAGAAACACGTCATGATTTTTGTCAAATCCGGGCCTGGTAAGTATAGAGTTCGAAATACCTGCCCTTGCGCTCAATGAGCTCTTCGTGTGTGCCCCGTTCCACAATCTGGCCGCCTTCCACCACTAAAATTTGCGTGGCCTGCCGGATCGTGCTTAACCGGTGTGCGATTACGAACGTCGTGCGTCCTTTCATCAGTCCCCTCAGGCTCTCCTGGATAAACGATTCGCTTTCGGTATCGAGGTTTGAAGTGGCTTCGTCGAGTACCAGGATCCTTGGATTGGCCAGAATTGCCCGGGCGATGGCAATGCGCTGCCGCTGGCCACCCGAAAGTTTGACACCCCTCTCCCCGATCACCGTCTCCAGCCCATCTTCAAATCGACTGGTAAACTCATGTACGTGCGCTGCATGGACGGCCTGCTGCAATTGTTCTTCCGTAGCGTTTGGCCTCGGGAACATGATGTTCTCCCGGATCGTACCCTCGAAGAGAAAATCGTCCTGCAGGACTACGCCGAGCTGGCTGCGGTAGCTATCCAGCGAAACCGCGGCCAAGTCCATTCCGTCGACCGTTATCTTACCGCTTTGTGGATTGAGGAACGATGCGGCAAGGCCTGCAATAGTCGTCTTGCCCGACCCCGAGGTGCCGACCAAGGCGGTTACCGAACCAGCTGGAGCGACAAATGAGATGTTGCGCAGGACTTCCTTGCCTTCCTCATAAGCGAAGGACACATTCTCAAAGGCGATATCCCCCCGAATAGCTCCAATCTTGACGGTCCGGAGCGTTCCGTCGTCTTCCGGGGTCATGTTCATTAATTCTTCCGTACGGTCAAGCCCGGCGAATGCCTCAGTAAGCTGACTGCCAATGTTGCTCATCTGGATGATTGGCGCTACCATAAAACCAAGGAAAACGATAAACGATAGCAGTTCACCAATGGTCAGTTGCTGGTTAATAATGAGGTAGCCGCCGATGCCCAGGATCCCGGTTGACGCCAGGCCCAGCAAGAAGGTGGCCGAACTGGTAATGAGACTGGTGGAGGTCAGGCTGGCCTTGACATTGAGGAACAATTTCTCAACACCTGTTTCAAAGGTCTTGATCTCCTGACCTTCCGCATTGAATCCCTTAATCACCCGAATGCCATTTAGGGTTTCCGTGAGTCGGCCGGTTACGTCGGCGGTAATCTTGCCGCGGTCCCGGAAGATTGGACGAATCTTGCCAAAGGCTTTCAGGGAAATGAGTCCCAGGATGGCCACCGGAACCAAAGTGAATACCGTCATCATCGGGCTTATCCGGATCATGAGTACAAGGCAAATCACCGCGGTCAATACACCCCCTACCAACTGTACAAGGCCGGTTCCCACGAGGTTGCGGACCCCCTCCACGTCGTTCATGATCCGGCTCACCAGGGCCCCAGACTTGTTATTGTCAAAGAAGCGAATGGGAAGTCGGAGTACCTGTTTTTGCACCTTGGCGCGAAGTACCGAGATCAGGTGCTGGGCTTCGACGCTAAGGAGCTGCGTGAGTGCGTAGGAGGTGACGGATTGGATCAGGATGGAACCTGCCACTGCCAACAGTAGCAATTTGAGCATTTCCAGGTCACCTTTGGCAATTACGTCGTCCATCAGGTACTGGGTCGCCCCGGGCAGCACAAGTCCCGAGAGACGGCTAATGATAATGAGAATCAACCCCAGGAATAACATCTTGCGGCGGGGCCAAACAATGGTCTTAAAGACCTGGCCGATAGTGACTTTGGCTTTGCTCATGGGAAATTAAGAGTGCAAGTATACAGTGCGGAGACGAATCTAAAGTCAATTTATTGTGGTTCTGCTTTTTTTGGCCCGATCACCCTAAGCAATCAGTACCCCTCAGGCTGGCAGTTGACTTTTGGCTATCGGGTATTTCCATGACCTGGTTCAGATCACCTAGACACGCAGACACCCAGACACCCAGATACCCAGACACCCAGACACCCAGACACCCAGACACCCAGACACGTAGACATCTTCACACCAAATCCACGTGATATACATCCGTCTCATTCCTCGCAATATTGGCGACATGAAATCCTCCCGGCTCAGCGATTTGCTCCATGAGATCGAAGACACGGCAGGATTTGGGGAGCGACGTGAAGATCAGCAGGAAAGTATATGGTAGGCGGTCTGGTATCAGCGTCCAAAGCGGAGCGTAGGTGATATTTTCAGCGTGAATAAGTTCCGCTTTGCTGGCAGAATGGCGATCTACGAGAAACGTGGTCCTCCAAATTCGGATGAGCATGTCCTGCCATTGATTATTGAAATGACAGTGCACATAGACGAAGGAATCATTCATCAACTCCGGGTGGAGTGCCGCCAGCAAGTCCATATCCACGGATGGTTTGGCTTTAACGGGCGGCTCAGCGATGATGGGTTTGGCCATGATGGCACAAACTTAACAAAAGGAAAGATCACGAAACGGCAGCAGCGTCTTGCCCAGGCGACGAAAAGACCTTTTTCAACCCGGCCCCGGTGATATATCCCATTAGTGGTCCGCCACCAAGCACAAGAGTAAACGCAAGGATGATTCCCACTACATTGCGCATGTGGATCACATCGAGCGCCATGGAAACTCCAAATAGCAAGTTATAGCTCACCCAGCCCACCGTGCTATAGGGAATCCAAAGCTTTGCGCGGGACGAGACGGGTTTCAAAACAAAATAATACTGGAGCAGCGAGGTAATCACCGCGCCAACAAGTGCGGAAACGGCGACCATGACGTCGGCTGAGTAGGGAATCCAGGTTGACAGGTAGTCATATACCAGAAAAGGAATACCAAGACCGCCCAATAAACACCAAACCCAAGTCAGCCCGTTGTTCACGTACTTGCGAATAATCAGCCATTGCATAATACCAACACCCATTCCCATCCCAAGTCCGATCGCTCCCTGGCCTGATTTTCCTGAGATGTGGAGCAAATCAAATAGTCCAGAAATGGCGATGAGGAGACCAATTCCTATAATCCAGCCTGCCAAACAATAAAGGGTCCAGCGAAGCAAGGGAAATGGCTTTGTATTCATTGCCTGTCCTGTGAACAGATCAACATGTTTCGCCAATAATGTTAATCACAAGTAATAACTCAAGTCCTGATAAAAATCATAAAGGCAAACGATTGCTTTGCCACCCATACGGCAAAATTGAATTCTTCATCCGGAAGAATAATTCAAAATGTTTCAATTGCCCCGTACCTTTAGCCTGTGAAAGAACCCGCAGCACCGCAAGCCAAAATTACGATTCCCATCCACGGCTTGGGGAACTTCATGCTCGAGACCGGCGTCGCCCTCATTCGTGCCGGGGCCAGCACCAAAAGGATACGCATTACCCTGAGACGGATCTCGGATGCGTATGCCTATCATTCTGATATCCACATTGAACCCAGGTCACTTTCGCTCTCCTTGCGACGCTCCGACAACCCCGAAGTATTCAATGGCACCCGGATCGCAACTCATCCTGTCATTAACTTCAAGATGATCTCTGGCATTAGTCGCATGAGCTGGTCCATCGTAGAGAAGCCCTGGCCGGAAGAAGAAATGTGGAAAGAACTCAACCGATTAAAGGACCTCCCCGATTACCCGCGTCTGTTGATCCTTTTTGTGGTGGGCCTGGCCGGCGCCGCGTTCTGTTTTGCGTATGGAGGTGGGCCGCTGGAGATGACCATCACCTTCGTAGCCACTTTTTGCGGGCTGTGGGCAAAACAGGAGTTGCTAAAAATGAACTTCAATCCCTACCTCGTTACCTACTTCAGCGCCACGACCGCGGGACTCATCGTCATCCTTTTCTCACTGGCCAATAACAACCTCACCCTCGAGCATGCCGTAACTACTTCTTGCTTGTTCCTTACGCCCGGGGTTCCGTTGATCAATTCAATCAGCGACTTGATGGACGGAGAGATCCTGAATGGTATTGAACGAGGTATCAATGCCGTAATGCATTCCATGGCCATCGCACTCGGACTCTCAACGCTGGTTTTCTTGTTTAACCTGATCGCCTGATGGACATGTTTCTGACGATCTTCATTAAGTCAGTCTGGTGCGGGATCGCAGCACTCGGTTTTGGTGTGCTGTTCAACACGCCGCCTCGTTCGCTACTGGCGATCTGGTTTGGAGGGTTTTCCGCCGGCTTTGTCAAGTACGGAACAATGACACTCTTCCCGGAAATGGGCATCATTATGAGCTCGTTTCTCGCCGCGCTCATTGTCGGGTTCACGAGTATTCCGATGGCACATTGGAGGCACGTGCCGCCGGTGATCTTCTCTATTCCCTCTGTAATACCTCTCGTGCCCGGCATCTATGCGTATCGCGCCATGCTGGGTCTCATGCAACTCACCCGCGCCGGTAATGAAAAATTCGGTGAAGTGGCACAGTCAACAGTGTATAATGCGGTCACCACATTCTTCGTGGTCATGGTACTTGCCCTCGGCGTAGTGCTTCCTATGTACTTGCTCCGGAAAGAATCCGTGAAAAAAATACGGTGGGGTAACTGGTAACCCTGGTCGACTTAGGTTTCCAGGTCTTCAACGAGTTTCTTCGCACGTCGTTCAAAGGCCTTTTCCCCGTTACGCGCCCTGACTTTGAAATAGAACCAGTAGCCTAAAACGCCTAAGGCGATTAAAACCATCTGAAACAGGATCACCCCTGGAATCTCTTTTGCCGTCATCCCTGACAAGTTCAACAGGTCAAAAGCGACAAAGAAGATAACCAGCGTAATTCCAATGGCCCAAAGGAAAAATGCGGGGTTGTACTTCTCCTGTTCAAAACGAAGTGCAGTAGTCCCGGGACTAAGTTCCTCGAGATAAAGAAAAACGGGCTTACGGTTAGAACTGGAAAATACTTTTATGCGGATCCGGTCTTTTTCCAAGGTCATGAGGTTGAACCGATAGGTGTCGTACCGGCTGAAGTCAAATGCCTCCTTCCAATGGGGCTTGTAGTTCTTGATCTTTTCAACCAGGCGCTTTAGCACCTCCGCACGGGATAATTGCACCTCGATGGATAGAGCCAAAGGCTGATCCGGATTCGATTCCTTTATCATTGCCTTATTATCGAAATTAAAATCTTTCCCTTCACCATTCCGGTCGAAAAATACTCAAACGCTTCCCTGACCTGGCTTAGCGGGTAGACCTTATCCACCACAGGAACAACTTTTCCCTCCGTACATAATTGCGCCAGAAGATCAAGATCAGCCCGGTTGGGACGATAGCCCATCATGCCTATTTTCTTTTTGGTCCGCCACGAAATAAAGGAGGAAAGAAATATCATCACGAACAGCAGCCAACCCATATTGCCGCCAATCATCGCAAACGTACCGCCTAACTTAAGTACCCGCGCGTAGTCGCTTGGGCTGCGGTGGGCAATCACATCAACGATAGTATCATATTGCTTACCAGTCCGGGTATAGTCCTCCTTGGTATAATCAACCAGGTAGTCGGCCCCCAATGACCTCAGCAAATCAAATTTTTCCTCCCGGTCCACACAGGTAACTTCTGCGCCTTTGTATTTGGCATACTGAAGCCCCCAGGTACCCACGCCGCCTCCAGCACCGTTGAACAATATCTGCTGACCTGGCTTTACATCACCACCATAGCGGAGACCTTGCAGGGATAGCAAACCCGCCTGAGGGAGTGCCGCGGCTTGCTCGAACGACAGCGTTGCAGGTTTTGGAGCAAGCAAGTTCTCGGGCACGGCCACATATTCCGCAAAGCCACCAAAGCCCGCAACGGCAATATCCCCGAACACCGTATCTCCTGGCTTGAATTCCTTGACGCCAGCGCCCACCGCCTCGACAACCCCGGCAATGTCTGCGCCAAGAATCTTTGCCTTAGGCTTGAAAATTCCGCCGATGATGCGCACCAGGAACGGTTTGCCCCGGATAAGATCCCAGTCCCAGGAGTTGATTGAAGCGCAGTGTACTTTAACAAGTACCTCGCCATCCTTTGGCACAGGCTTGTCAACCTCCTTTAACTGGAGATTGGCCGGTGATCCATATTCCGTATAAACTGCGCCCTTCACTCCCCCAACTTTTACATTTTACATTCAGCATTCTACATTTTGCGGTTCTCGACACGCTTGCATATTCAACTCTTATACAAGATCGGCGGGCAGGAACTTAAAGAATGTAATCCCCTAACTGAGACTCTTCACCACTTCCAGCGCCCGATCAATCTCCGCTTCATTGTTGAAGATATGGGTGCAGTGCCTCACACCAAACGTATCTCCTTGTGAGCGTGGCCGCATCCGGGCCTGCGTCCAATAGGCCTCCTGCAACTGGGCACCGGTGCGGCCTTCTACATTGTAAACACTGATTCCGGCACACATGGACTCATCCGTCGGCGAGAAGATTTTCACTTTCTTGTTTGCCCTCAGACCGGTGCGCAACCGTTCACCGAGAAACTTGATACGCGCGTAGACCTTGTCGGCACCGATCTCATTATGGAAGTCAATGCTGGCTTCCAAACCCTTTAGCACCGGGAAATTGCCAGTACCGCGCTGGGTGAACCGGAACCCTTCATCTTCGTGCTGGTTCCAGCGATAGCTGGCGATGGTCGTCCAGATATCTTTGATCTTGTCGGCCTTCACATACATGAAACCCGTACCGGCCGGTGCGCCCATCCACTTGTGGAAGCAACCGAGGTAGGCGTCGCAGTTGATATCTTTTACATCGATCTTGATCTGTCCAACAGTCTGTGCGCCGTCCAGCACGGTGAAGATGCCACGCCGGGAAGCTTCTGCACACAATTCTTTTACAGGCAGGATCGCCCCGCTGCCCGTGATCATGTGTGAAACCATGAGGACCTTGGTCTTCGGTGTCATGGCCTTCACAAGTATGTCGTATACTTCCTGCGCGCTGTGCATTGGCTTGGGAATGGGGACCAACTTGAGCACTGCACCATATCGCTTCTCCTTCACCTGCCAGCCACCAAGTCCACCGCCATGCTCCTGGTCAGTGGTGATGATCTCATCACCGGGCTGCAAGTTGAGACCATTGGACACATAATTCATCCCGTTCGTGACATTGTCGGTCATGGCGATCTCCGCTGCCGTACCGTTGATGAGTCCCGCCACTTTCGTGCGGATGGTCATTAAATTATTGTAGCCACTAATGAACTCTTCCTTGTTGTCGTCCTTGTACGCCCAGTCAGCGACATCGGTGCCGATGTATTTCAGGTGTTCCACCATGCGATCGTACACCATACGAGGCATCGCACCCACCGTACCGGGATTGAAAAACACTTTGTCTTTCGCGAGCATGAACTGGTCGCGGACCTTGGCCCAGAAGGCCGGGTCGTCGGCCAACGGCATTTCAGGTCGTGCCTCGGACCGTGTGGTAGACAATGTGCTCAGCGCGAGTGCGCCGAGACCGATGGATTGGATGGCTTTGCGTCGGGAAGTCATGATGGGATTGGTTGCTTGGGAAAGTTAGGGGTTTTTGGGGAAATTGAGGGCGAGTGGGCTGGGGCCAGAACGAATGACCGCTCACCACGAAAAAAATTACCCGGAATCTTGAGCCCATAACTTTGATCTTTGTAGGAGCAGAACTTTGAACCTTGAACTTTGAACTAAACCCTGTGGTTCCAAACAGACACCTTGTAATCAAACGCTCCCTTCTCCCCAACGCCGGCAAGGGACTGTTCACACGGGTCGATATCAAGAAAGGCGATCGTATTGTTGAGTATGCAGGGCGGAGAAGGAAGTGGAAGGACGTGAAGCATCTCGATGGCTATAATGGCTATCTCATGCGATTGAACCGCACCACCGCCATCGACGCCAAGCCTTTGAACAGTGGCAAGGGTCGGTATGCGAATGATGCGATGGGCCTCGCGCGCGTCCCTGGACTTCGCAACAACGCCGAATATCTCATTTACGGCAACCGCGTGTTCATCGAAGCCACGCGGAACATCCGGAAAGGCGAAGAAATCTTTGTCAGCTATGGAAAGGAATTCTGGAATCTCCAGCGCAAACTACTTGGGTAAGCTAACCGAAGACACTCAGACACGTAGACACTCAGACACGTAGACACTCAGACACCTAGACACTCAGACACGGAGACACCTAAACACCCAAACACGTTAACACATTGGCACGTTACCCGTTTTCCGTAACTTCGCCTCTTTATGGAACAGTCAGCCACTACCACCGCCAAGACAGAAAGAAAGAACCTCGCCGGACACCAGGCACCGGTGCCCTATATTCCCAAGAACAAGGTCCGTATCGTCACCGCCGCCAGTCTCTTTGACGGTCATGACGCCGCCATCAACATTATGCGGCGCATTATCCAGGCCACGGGATGCGAAGTAATTCACCTGGGCCATGACCGATCGGTAGAAGAAGTGGTGAACACCGCAATCCAGGAGGATGTGCAGTCCATTGCAATGACCAGCTACCAGGGTGGTCACACCGAGTATTTCAAGTACATGCATGACCTTCTGCAAGAGAAAGGTGCAGGTCATATCAAGATTTTCGGTGGTGGCGGAGGCGTGATCCTGCCAGAAGAAATCAAGGAACTCGAGGCCTACGGCATCACGAAAATCTATTCCCCCGACGACGGCAGGGCCATGGGACTCCAGGGTATGATCAATGACCTGGTGCAAAAGAGTGACTATCCTGTCGGCGATAAACTGTCCGACGAGTTAGACCAGCTTAAAAAGAAGAACCCGCTGGCCATCGCCAGGCTCATCTCTGCGGCTGAAAATTATTCCGACCAACACAAAGACACGTTCGCTGAAGTTCAGAAGTTGGCTGACCTCGCCCCTGTGCCCGTGCTCGGCATCACCGGCACCGGCGGGGCGGGAAAATCATCCATGGTCGATGAGATCGTACGACGGTTTCTCTTTGATCAAAAAGACAAGACCATCGGGCTGATTTCCGTTGATCCCTCCAAGCGAAAGACGGGCGGCGCACTCCTCGGTGACCGCATTCGCATGAACGCGATCAACTCACCACGGGTTTACATGCGTTCACTGGCTACGCGCCAGTCGAATCTCGCCCTCTCGGCCTACGTGAAGGAAGCCATCCAAATCCTCAAGGCTGCCAGGTTCGACCTCATCATCCTCGAGACCTCCGGCATCGGACAGAGCGATACGGAGATCCTGGATCACAGCGATGTGTCGCTCTACGTGATGACTCCTGAGTACGGCGCGGCCACCCAACTCGAGAAAATCGACATGCTCGATTTCGCCGACGTGATCGCCCTGAACAAATTCGACAAGCGTGGTGCACTCGACGCTTTGCGCGACGTGAAGAAACAATACCAGCGCAACCACCAACTCTGGGACAAGAAGGTCGAGGATATGCCGGTTTATGGCACCATCGCCTCCCAGTTCAACGACCCCGGCACGAACCAGCTCTATAAACACCTGATCGATACGCTTATCGCGAAGGCAGCAGCAAAGATTTCTTCCGGATTCAAGGTGACGAAAGAGATGTCGGAGAAAGTGTATGTCATCCCGCCGCACCGCACCCGCTACCTCAGCGAAATTTCGGAGAACAACCGTCAGTACGACCAATGGGTAAGAACCCAGTCGGAAGCGGCACAGCGGTTGTACGCCATTCAAACAACAATTAATACCATCTCCGATACAGCCACCAAGGAAACCCTGCGCCAGGAATTTGAGAAGCAGAAGCTCAACCTGGATCCCCGCAATTGGAAACTGGTGGTGGAAGAGTGGGAGGCCACGGTAAAGAAATACAAGGACCCCGTCTTCAAGTTCAAGGTTCGCGACAAAGAACTGGGCATCAAGACCCATACCGAGTCACTGTCGCACCTGCAGATACCCAAGATTGCCCTACCGAAATACAACGCTTGGGGTGATTTGTTGCGATGGCTCTTGCAGGAAAACGTTCCAGGTGAATTCCCTTACACCGCAGGCATTTACCCGTTCAAGCGCGAAGGTGAAGATCCCACCCGTATGTTCGCCGGTGAAGGAGGCCCCGAACGCACGAACCGTCGTTTTCACTATGTGAGCATGGCCACACCGGCGAAACGGTTGTCCACGGCATTTGACTCCGTGACCCTTTATGGCAACGATCCTGACTTCCGGCCGGACATCTATGGCAAGATTGGCAACTCGGGTGTGAGCATCTGTTGTTTGGATGATGCCAAGAAACTTTACAGCGGCTTCAATCTTGCCAATCCCCGCACGTCGGTGTCGATGACCATTAACGGTCCGGCTCCTATGCTGCTGGGCTACTTCATGAACACGGCGATCGATCAGCAGTGCGAACTCTACATTCGTAAGAACGGGTTGGAAGCCGAGGTGAAGAAGAAAATCGCGGAAATCTTCAAGGCAAAGAACGCCACGCCCCCCGCCTACCAGGGCGACTTGCCGAAAGGCAATGACGGCCTCGGGCTTATGCTGCTGGGCGTTACCGGTGACCAGGTGCTTCCCAAAGACGTTTATGAAAAGATAAAAGCCGAAACACTTACCCAGGTTCGCGGCACGGTGCAGGCCGATATCCTGAAAGAAGACCAGGCGCAAAACACCTGCATCTTCTCCACCGAGTTTGCCTTGCGACTCATGGGCGATGTGCAGCAATATTTCATTGACCAAAAAGTCCGCAACTTCTATTCGGTCTCCATTTCCGGCTACCACATTGCCGAAGCAGGCGCCAATCCCATCTCCCAGTTGGCTTTCACGCTGGCGAATGGATTCACGTATGTGGAGTACTACCTGAGTCGGGGCATGGACATCAATGCCTTCGCTCCCAATCTCTCCTTCTTCTTCAGCAACGGCATCGACCCGGAATATTCTGTGATCGGCCGCGTAGCCCGCCGTATCTGGGCGAAAGCGCTAAAGAACAAGTACGGCGCCGACGCGCGGAGCCAGATGCTGAAGTATCACATACAGACCTCCGGCCGTTCCCTTCACGCACAGGAAATAGATTTCAACGACATCCGCACGACGCTCCAGGCGCTCTACGCGATCTACGACAACTGCAACTCGCTCCACACGAATGCGTACGATGAAGCCATCACCACACCGACTGAGGAATCGGTGCGCCGTGCTATGGCCATACAGCTGATCATCAACAAAGAACTTGGCCTCGCTAAAAATGAGAACCCGTTACAAGGTTCTTTCATAATTGAAGAACTTACGGACCTCGTTGAAGAAGCGGTCCTGACAGAGTTTGATCGGATCACCGAACGTGGTGGTGTATTGGGCGCCATGGAGACCATGTATCAGCGCGGAAAGATCCAGGAAGAAAGTCTGTATTACGAAACCCTCAAGCACACGGGCGAATACCCGATCATCGGGGTAAACACATTCCTTAGCTCGAAAGGTTCACCGACGATCATTCCGCAAGAGGTGATTCGAGCGACGACTGAGGAAAAAGAATACCAGATCAAGATGCTGCGAGCACTGCAGGCCTTTCACAAGGCAGAGGCGCCGAATCAGCTGCAACGCATCCAGGAAGCGGCTATCAACAATCGAAACATTTTTGAAGCATTGATGGAAGCTTGCAAGGTCTGCTCACTGGGTCAAATTACCTCCGCACTGTTTGAAGTTGGCGGACAGTATCGGCGCAACATGTAGGCTTTCATTCTTAAAATTCCTTGCAGGAATAGGTCCACGTTCGGGTGACGCCATTGGACTGAATGGCAGAAATTGGATACCCGTTGGAATTATATTGGTAACTGATCGTATAGGTCAGTGCATCGCTAACATATCGGGTGATGTTGTTGTAGGGCTGAATCGTAGGTAGCACAAGCCCCCGCTCCGGATTAATCTTGTCGTCGTACTCATAATGGACTATGGTGGTGTCCAGCTCCGTTATCGTCGTGATCGATGCAGGATTGCGCGTCAGGGGATCGGGATATTCATAATTGTATCGAAGGGTATCCGGAACAGCAGCACCCAATTGTTGAAGCGTAAGCCTCCTGGTGAGTTGGCCATTTTCATTGTAGTAGTAGTTAGTACGTATCGTGTCTCCACTGTTGGTAGACAGGCTAGCTACCACATAATGCTTGCTGTCATACGTGTAGGAAGTGGTGTAGGTTTGGCCACTCATATTAATTATCATCTTCCCTAAGTCACCCTGTGTGTCATACTGATATAAGGTAGAGTAACTGCCACTTCCGGTGACCGTCTGCATGGACTTCAACAGTCCACCATCATAGAAATAAGTTTGGGTAGAGGTCACGCCCGCGTCTGTGGTCACTTTCGTCGCCGGCTGACACAGCACAGACTTGGTAGTAGGATTGCAGCCCAAAAACAACAAGCCCATGAGGAGTGCAATACAAGAATACTTCCTGAACATTTTCATAGTTGAATCCTGGCGCGAAGATAATATACAATTCACTATTCAGTCGACCAGGCGGAAAGCTGCCTACTTTAAGGCGCGAAGACGTGGACTTGTACATGTTCACTATGCATTGGAATTCAACTCAAAAAACTATCTTCACTTGTTGTCCAAAACACATTTTGTCCAATTCAAATATGTCAATTATGAGAATGCTTATCTCCCTTCTAGTATGCCTGCTTGGGCTCACTTTAACAGTTCGAGCCCAAAAGAAGAATACCCCACCCAAGGGGACCAATAGCCAGCCGGAAGCCAAAGTAATGGAGAACAAACCCGCGCTGGCCGCTCCCCAAAAGATAACAACGGTAGAAGGGATTACGGAATACCGCCTTCAAAATGGCTTGAGGGTGTTGCTCTTTCCTGATCAATCCAAGCAAACCATCACTGTGAACATCACCTACATGGTAGGCTCAAAGCATGAAAACTACGGCGAGACCGGCATGGCTCACTTGCTGGAGCACCTCGTCTTCAAAGGAACACCGAAACATCCAAACATTCCCCAGGAACTGACCGAGCACGGCGCCTCGCCCAACGGCACGACCTGGTACGACCGCACCAATTATTTTGAAACCTTCAATGCCACCGAAGAGAACCTCAAGTGGGCGCTGGATCTTGAAGCGGACCGAATGGTGAATTCCTATATCGCCAAGAAAGACCTTGAAAGCGAGATGACCGTAGTGCGTAATGAATTTGAAATGGGTGAGAATGATCCTCGCAGCGTCCTGGAAGACCGTATCACCTCCACCGCCTTCCTGTGGCACAATTATGGAAAATCAACCATCGGCTCCCGGGCAGACCTGGAGAACGTGCCGATTGACCGGCTGCAGGCCTTCTACAAAAAATACTACCAGCCAGACAATGCGGTACTCGTGGTCGCTGGAAAAATCGATGAAGCCAAAACATTGGACATGATCAATCAGAATTTTGGCATTACACCGAAGCCAGCCCGCGAAATTCCACCTACCTACACCTTCGATCCTACCCAGGATGGGGAGCGAACGGTCACACTCCGCCGAACTGGCGACGTTCAGGTGGTGATGGCCGCTTATCATATCCCGGCTGGTTCACATCCCGACTTCGCCCCGCTGCAAGTATTGTCCCGGGTGCTGGGTAGCCCTCCTTCCGGTCGGCTCCACAAAGCGCTTATGGACACCAAGAAAGCAAGTGCGGTCTACTCCTACACGTTGCAGTTCAAAGACCCGTTTCTGCTGTTTGTCGGCGCTGAAGTGCTGAAAGAAAAGTCTTTGGAGGATGCCCGCACAACCTTGCTCGCAACCATGGACGACCTGACGAAGACACCAATTACCAAAGAAGAAGTGGAGCGCGCCAAAAATGAGATTATCAAGCAAATTGAATTATCATTCAACTCTTCCCAGAATATCGCCCTGCAACTCACTACCTACTCCGGCATTGGCGATTGGAGGATGTTGTTCCTCACGCGCGACCGGGTGAAACAAGTTTCTGTAGAGGACGTCAGTCGCGTAGCCGCAACCTATTTAAAACAAGATAATCGCACCTCGGGGATGTTCATGCCCACGGAGAAGCCAGTTCGTGCAGAAATCCCGCCTACCCCGACGTTGAATCCCTGGTGAAGGATTACAAGGGTGCCGAAGCGGTTGCTGCAGGCGAAGCCTTTGACCCGTCGCCGGCCAACATTGAAGCCCGTACCTCCCGATCGGATTTGCCCAACGGCGGGAAACTTGCCTTGCTCCCGAAGAAAACACGAGGAGAATCTGTCGAGGTTCGTTTCATGTTGCGTTTTGGCAATCCGGCCTCGGTTTCCGGAAAGGGGCAGTCGGGCGAATTTGCCGCCATGATGCTCAACAAAGGCACGTCGCTGCATACCCGCCAGCAGATCAAGGATGAATTTGACCGACTGAAAGCCAATGTGAATTTCTTTGGCAGCGCCACGATGACCAACGTCAACATCACTACCACGCGGCCCAACCTGGCAGAAGTATTGAAACTGACTGCCGAGGTCCTGAAGGATCCCACCTTCCCCGCCGAAGAGCTTGAGAAACTGAAGAATGAACAGCTTGCCAACCTGGAATCCGGCCGAAGTGAACCACAAGCAATCGCCTTCCGCAAGTTTTCGCAGCACATTTCGCCTTACCCGAAGACGGATCCCCGTTACACCCCGAGCTTTGACGAAAAGTCCGCCGACATCAAGGCAGTGACGCTGGATGAAATCAAGAAATTCTACAAGGACACCTACGGCATTACCAACGGCTCTACCATCTCCGTTGTGGGCGACTTTGACGCCACGGAGATCAAGAACCTGATGAATGACCTGTTCGGCAAGTGGAAGAGCCCGGTCTCCTATGGCCGACTGGAAGGAAAGCTATTTCCTGTGGCCGCCACCAACCAGGCAATAGAAACACCGGACAAAGCCAATGCTTTCTTTATGGCCGGGTATAATTTTGAAATGCGTGATGATCATCCGGACTATCCGGCCATGTTGCTGGGCAATTATATGCTCGGTGGAGGCTTCCTGAATTCCCGGCTTGCCGTTCGCATTCGTCAGAAGGAAGGAATCAGCTACGGGGTGGGTTCACAGTTTAGCGCTAATAGCATAGACCCCATCGCCACCTTTATGACCTTTGCGATCTATGCCCCTGAAAACCTGGAGCGCTTGGAAAAGGCCTTCCAGGAAGAAATCAACAAAGTGATCACTGAAGGTTTCACCGCTGAAGAAATCAGCGCGGCCAAGTCGGGATGGTCACAGTCCCGGACGGTGGGTCGAGCCCAGGATGCAGGCTTGTCCGGCACGCTGGCCAACTACCTTTTCATCAAACGCGATTTGATGTGGGATGCGGACCTTGAGAAAAAAGTTGCCGCACTTACGCCCGAACAAATCAACGCCGCCATGAAGAAATACCTGGTTCCGGAAAAAATCAACTACATCAAGGCAGGTGACTTCGCGAAGGCGAAGAAGTAAAAGAAGGTAATCAACTACAAAATGTATTCGAAAGGGGCTGCCCAACCGGGAGCCCTTTTCTTATGCATTTCTAGTAATGCCGTGTGGCGATAAGTTTAGTTCAGGTGAAATACATCCTTCACCTTGTCCGCTTCGGTCAGGATATGTTTTTGAAACCGGATGCGGTTATGGAGGAAAACCTCCTTCTTGTCATGCTGCAGTTCCACAAATTTAAGCTTCGCCTCGAAGTCGAGATTAAGCTCGTTGGCGATATGATAAGCCGAAACGGGTGAGGGCACCATGGTGATCTTCAACAGGTTCATATACAGCTCAAACTCTTCATAGAGCTTTTGAGACACCGGCGCATGCAAGTCGATCTGCCAAAAAGTGACGTCACCGCCGGGATAAAGCTTCTCCTTGTACGTACGAAAAAGCGTGTCCATGTGAAAGAGATCCTGGCATTTGACGATAATGTCCGACTCGCCGCCCGGATAACGTTTTATGACGCTCTCCAGTTTCACCAAGGAACCTAACTTGGATGAATTCAACGCATGGTTGAAGTAAATGCCAAAAGAGATGTCTCGCTCTTCGGCATCCCGCAGCAATTGGCGATAGCGCGGCTCAAAGATGTGCAGCGGAACCATCTCCCCGGGAAGGGGAAAAATCGTGAGCGGAAACATCGGTATCCGGGTGAGCGTATCCATCACTGCTTTAACAACAAAGTTAAGGGAAAGTTATACGACTCGAAATCTGGCTGGTTCAGGCTAAATTGGCCACAATTTCAACCATGAAGATCACCACCACCATGCTCGCCGACGAGGTCTACGAGGCCGTCAACGAAAACAACCACAAGATTCGCATAGATATGCGATCGGCGGCCGAAAAAGAAAATCAGTCGCCCCCTGAACTTTTACTTTCCGCCCTGGCCGGTTGTGCGGCGGTAGACATCGTGGTCATGCTGAAAAAGCGCAGGAAATCCATCACCCGGTTTGAAATCATTACCGAAGGAACACGCCAGAAGACAACACCCAGGTATTTCACCAGGATTCATTCCCGGTATGTCATCACCTCACCGGATGTGACGGAAGAAGAGCTGTTCAAAGTTGCCGGGCTTTCACTTGAAAAATATTGTACTGTCGCGGCTTCGCTGAAAAGCGAACTAACGTATTCGGTGGAGGTTGTGAGACCTTAAGACTCCCGAATTACTTTTCCATTCAAAATCGCCGTATCGACGAGCGATGCGCCATAGGCATACGGCACATAGGCTACCGAGGGAATGGGCTTGGTAATAAACAGGTTTGCCTGCTTACCTTTCGTGATACTTCCGTGGGTTTGCAGCAAGTCAAGCGCATACGCGGTATTCATGGTCGCCGCGTTCATCGCTTCCTCCGGAGTCATTTTCATGCGTATACAAGCCAGGGATATCATGAGCGGCATGTTTCCGCTCGGAGAGCTGCCGGGATTATAGTCCGACGCAATGGCCAGCGGAAGGCCCTCCGCGATCATTTGACGTGCCGGGGGCATGGACAGGTTAAGAAAGAATGCCGCTCCCGGGAGCGCGGTGGGCATGGTACCCGAATTTTTCAGAAGTTGTATTTCCTCATCACCCACATTTTCAAGGTGATCCACGCTGATAGCCCCGGTCTTCACCCCGGCCTGAACACCGCCCGACCGATGCAACTGGTTGGCGTGGATCCGTGGACGCATACCATACTTTTTTCCAGCCTCCACAATCCGGATTGTTTCCTCCACCGTAAAAAAACCCTGCTCGCAAAACACATCAATGTAGTCGGCCAATTTCTCCGTGGCAACGGCAGGGATCATTTCTTCGATTACCAGTTGTATGTACTTCTCTTTATTGTGCTCCTTGGGCACTGCATGCGCTCCCAGAAAAGTAGTTTTGACGGTCAACGGTGTCTCCTGGCCAATGCGTCGCGCGACGCGAAGCATTTTCATTTCGTCGGCAACGGTCAGCCCGTAACCGCTCTTGATTTCTACTGCACCGGTTCCCGTCGCGATGATTTCCCAAGCCCGTGGCAGGGACCGCTGAAACAATTCCTCCTCCGACATGGCGCGGAGCTTCGCCGCGGAATTCAGGATTCCCCCTCCTTTCGCCGCAATATCGGCGTAGGTGGCTCCCTTCAATTTCATCACAAACTCCTCCTCGCGGGAAGCGGCATACACCAGGTGCGTATGACTGTCCACAAAACTTGGAAAAACAAAACGGCCAGTGGCCATAATGGACTCGTTTGCCGTCAGCGAGGAAGGAAGAGTGTGCATGGGACCGAACGATGAAATGCGCCCATCCTCTATGGCAACAAATGCATCCTGGAGAATCGGCAACTCATTCATCGCAGCGCCGCTGACCGGAGCAGGAGTTGCTTCGCGAACCTGGACCAATCCTTTGATATGGGTGATCAGCAAATCAGCCATGCCTGCTATTCGATGGCCACCAGGTCGCCATGGCGGAAGTAAACAAAAGGGAACCCTATGTTATCGTGCCTGGGTGAAAAATGAAACTTTTTGGTCAGCCTCCCATCGATGGGACCTGCCTGACTCAAGCCATCCTGGAAATATACCCCATACTTCTTCAGTGCCTGACCGATAATCATCATGAATTCAAATCCAACTTTGGTGTAATTCATGTACTCCGGAGGATATGAACCGTGTGAACGGATATAGGCTTTTCGATAGTTCAGAAAAGAGGGATCTGTATAAGGTGTGAAGTTGGGGGCGGCAAACATAATATGCAGCTTTTCATACTTGCTCAGGTCAACCGAGGGGTTGTCGAGCCACGATTCGTTACCAACAATTAACACAGAATCTCCCCGCGCTTCCACACTGCTGATCACTTTCGTGTATATCAACGGGTTGTCTGAAGGAACGTAAATACTACCGATACTATCCAACTTCATGGTGAATTGAGTCGGGTTCTTGAACTCATCAAATTCCGTAGGCCGGGCGAGAATGCTGATGATCCGTTCGGCTGTCTCCTTCTTGAATTGCTCTGACCACACCACCTCCAGCCCAACCTCCCGGGCACGTTGAAGGAAATTCGCCGCCATAACCGAATCCTTTGCGGCATCACCGTACAAAACCATGCACTTTTTGTTCTTTGTTCGGGCTGCCAGTAATTCGGCCGATCGGGTTCCCAGGGTTTCCAACGAAGGCTGGAACAGCATGGCAAATGGGTTTTGGCCGATATATTCTGAATTGTTAGACACGGGATTGATCATGTTGATCCACCGGGCCTGAGAAAAATCCTGGACAGGTTTTAACTCTTCACGGAAGATAGGTCCCACAATCAAGTCCGTATTCTTCAGCTCATCCGTCTCCAGCAATTTCCGAATGGCTTCCCGGCCCCGCTCCGGCTCCGACGGACTGCGTTCCGTATCATATGCCAACAAGCGGATATTTGTCCCCTGCCGAAACAGGGTGTCAGCCCCCATGCGCATACCCTCATATAAGTCGAGTATGAGTTGGTTCTGCTTCTTATTGGGCGTTGGCTCCAGCGTGGAAGCCAGGAATGGGAATAACACCGAGATGGTGTACGTATCCTTAAATACCGGCTCAGGCGCCATGCGGCTCGTGTATTTTTCGCGAGGAAGGTTGAATTTGGCAATCACGGCGCTGAGCAACTCCTGATCCTGGCTCACGTAAGACTGGAGGGAAATAGCACGTGCCAGGGCCTTCCCTACCTCGGCATCCTCCGGGTATTCTTCCCACATCATCCGCAGCACTTCAGGATCGGAAATGCGCGCGAGGTAGTATCGTTTCAGCTTTGCAATTTCCTGTTGCTCGAGGTAGTCCTCCTGCTTCACCTCCAAAAGCATACGCATACCCTGGAAGTATTCGCCTTTGTCAAAGTAAATTTTCGCAAGCCAGTAGTTGACTTCATTGCGTTGGTCCCATTCCGGGTAGAGCTTCCTGATTTGGAGCAGCATGTCCCGAGCCACGGCGCTGTAGTTTAGGTTCAGCGCGGCCAGTGCATAATAGAAGGAGGCATACTCAGTGTAAGGATTGTTCTTATCATAGACCATCAGCGGCTTGTATGCCTCCATGGCCAAATTGTACTTGCCCTCCTTATAAAAATCCCCGGCATTTTTGTATTGCTTCTTGAAGTCCTGTGCAGACACGGCCACAGTCACCCCCACGGTGAAGAGGACAGCAAGCCATAGCCATCGATGACGACCAACTTGATCAGAAACCTTGTGCATAGGTATCATTCCCATTCAATCGTGGCCGGTGGCTTCGAACTAATGTCGTAGACGACCCGGTTTACTCCTTTCACTTTGTTAATGATCTCCGAAGATACTTCGCTGAGGAACTCATAGGGCAAGTGGGCCCAATCGGCCGTCATCCCATCGAGACTGATCACGGCCCGAAGCGCCACCACCTTTTCGTAGGTGCGTTCGTCGCCCATCACGCCCACTGACTGAACTGGCAGCAGAATGGCCCCGGCTTGCCAAACGGAATCATACAGGTGATGTGCTTTCAAACCCTGGATAAACAGATAATCGACCTCCTGCAAAATCCGTACCTTTTCTCCGGTAACATCGCCTATAATGCGGATTCCTAACCCCGGGCCTGGAAATGGATGTCGACCAAGGATCGCCGGATCAACCTCCAGCGCTTTTCCCACAAGGCGAACCTCATCCTTGAACAAAGTATTCAATGGCTCTACCACCTTTAGCTTCATCTTTTCCGGAAGTCCCCCCACGTTGTGATGTGACTTGATCGTCACGGAAGGGCCCTTCACCGAAACGGATTCGATTACATCCGGGTAGATCGTGCCCTGGCCCAGCCACTTCACATCCGTAATGCGATGAGATTCTTCATCAAAAATCTCGATAAACGTCCGGCCAATTGCTTTGCGCTTTGCTTCGGGATCGGACAAGCCGGCCAGTGCAGCATAGAACTTCTTCTTTGCATCCACACCCTTGATGTTGAGACCCATCCCCGTATAGGAAGTCAGCACTTGCTCAAATTCTCCCTTTCGCAGCAGGCCATTATCCACAAAAATGCAGTAAAGGTTTTTCCCGATGGCGCGGTGCACCAGCATCGCTGCTACGGTCGAATCGACACCACCCGACAGCGCCATAACCACTTTATCATTGCCCAGCTTCTTGCGCAGGTCATTCACCGTGGATTCCACAAACAAATCGGGCGTCCAGTCCTGGGCACAATGACAGATATGAACAACGAAATTGCGAAGCAGGTTCTTTCCTTCCAGCGTATGTGTCACTTCCGGGTGAAACTGGATGCCGTACAGAGGTACTCCCTTTTTACGGAAAGCCGCCACTTTCACCGTCGGTGTACTGGCAATAATCTCGTATTGATCCCCGATCGAGGCAATGGTATCCGCATGTGACATCCAGACCTGGGTATCCTGCGATACTTCCTTCAGCAATTCGTTATGATGATCAACCGAAGTGAGTTTGGCGCGTCCATATTCCCTTACATGCGACGGAAGAACTTCGCCACCTGTCTTTTGCGCAATCAATTGGGCGCCGTAGCAGATGCCCAGCACAGGAATATTATTGAACAAGGATAGGTCAACGTCCGGTGAACCCGCGTCACGAACTGAGCAAGGGCTCCCTGAAAGAATGACCCCCTTTATGGAGCCCGTCAGGGGAGGAATCTTGTTGAAAGGATGAATTTCACAGTAGACATTCAGTTCACGTACCCGCCTGGCAATCAATTGAGTATACTGGGAACCGAAATCCAGGATAAGAATTTGCTCTGCCATGCGTAAAAATAGGGCATGAAGGCCGCTTAAAAAAATTCACACCTAACGCCCGGTGCCTCCAAAACAATACTCCTCCAGGTAGTCGGCCGCATCATCCGATCCTGCATAAAATGCACGGTTTAAACACCGACATCCTTCCTCGGTACGATTCAACTCTATCAAGGCCACACCTTTGTAATATAGAAGATCCGGGTTCTTTCCGTCGAGGCGCAGCGCCAGGTTAACATACTCCAGCCCGAGCAAAAAGTTGCCGTCCTCCAACGCCATCGAACCGGCGTACAAGTACGTGGCCATGAAAGTCGGATTCAATTCGATGGCATGATTGAAGCTGATATAGGCACTGTCCCGCTGGCCTGTATGGTAATAACAAAGTCCAAGGTAGGTTTCCAGCTCGGCATCAATTTCAAATTGCCGCGCTTCCATCAAGTCCTTCCTGGCCTGGGAATACATTTGCTTTTGAATGTACAGCTTACCCCTCCATTTCAGGAAATCAGGATTGGCCGGCTGCAGCGCCATAGCCGCCGACAGGTTTTCAAGTTGTTTGTCGAGGTCATCGAGCTCCCGGTAGATAAACGCTTTCAATAACTTAGGCTGGGGTGAACGGGGGTACTGCGGC
Organism: Cyclobacteriaceae bacterium; assembly: GCA_016787645.1. Lineage (GTDB taxonomy): Bacteria > Bacteroidota > Bacteroidia > Cytophagales > Cyclobacteriaceae > ELB16-189. Next base: position 417,637 of record JAEUUF010000013.1, read on the forward strand.
TCGAATAAGATAACATCCGCCAGAGCCTTGTCATATTCCTGGATACTGTAATAGGACACCGCACGCTTGTACAAAAAGCCATACATGGTGCGATCCTCATACTTCCCATTCCTGGGTGGGTTGGCATTGAGGATTTTCGTATATAACTCGACGGCAGCACCGTACTCCTCGCGGTTGTACAAGGTATCTGCCTTCACAGCGAGTGCCTTCCACTTTTTGGATTGCGCCTTCACGGCGACCACCGAAACCGACAGGAAAAGAAGTACCAGCCAGGTCGATTTCGGAAACATACGGCTATTCGTTAACGAGCACTTTGTTGCGTTCGCGCTTTCGATCGTTTTCGTTGAGGTAGATCTTACGCAGACGAATCGACTTCGGAGTAACCTCGACGTATTCGTCCCCCTGGATATATTCCAGTGCTTCTTCGAGTGTAAGTTTGATGGCCGGTGCAATGCGCATCTTCTCCTCTGATCCGGAGGCGCGCATGTTCGTGAGTTTCTTCGTCTTGGTAACATTTACCACCAGGTCACCACCGCGGTTGTTTTCACCGATGACTTGCCCGGTATATACCGGGTCACCCGGCTCCACAAAGAATTTTCCGCGATCCTGAAGGTTGTGCAGGGAGAATGGAATGGCCTCCCCTTCTTCCATACTGATCAGGCTTCCGTTGATGCGGCCAGGAATCTCGCCCTTGAAGGGTTGGTATTCCTTGTACCGGTGCGTGACGACTGCCTCTCCGGCTGACACGTTCATCATGTAATTGCGAAGGCCGATAATTCCGCGCGAAGGCATCATGAACTTCAGGATCATCCGATCGCCCTTGGGTTCCATGTTGGTCATTTCCCCTTTGCGCATTGAAACTGTTTCAATCGCTTTTCCGGCTACATTTTCCGGGAGGTCAATGGTCAACTCTTCTATGGGTTCACAACGAACCCCATTGATTTCCTTGTAGATCACCTGGGGCTGCCCAATTTGGAGCTCGTACCCCTCACGGCGCATGGTTTCGATCAATACAGAAAGGTGAAGGACACCACGGCCGTATACGATAAAACTATCTGCTGAACCGGTTTCGCCAAGACGCATGGCCAGGTTTTTTTCCAGTTCCTTGTCGAGCCGATCCTTAATGTGGCGGCTGGTAACGTACTTCCCTTCCTTGCCATAGAACGGCGAATTGTTGATGGTGAAAAGCATACTCATCGTAGGCTCATCGATGGCGATGGAGCGGAGGGCTTCCGGTTTCTCAATGTCAGCGATGGTGTCACCGATTTCGAATCCTTCGATACCGACGATCGCGCAGATTTCTCCCGCTTTTACCTCGTCCATCTTCTTCTTGTCAAACCCTTCGAAAACATACACTTCCTTAATGCGTGTTTTCACCATGCCATTTCCATCACGTTTCACGAGCGCTACCGGCTGACCGGCCTTCACGCTTCCGCGCTGCACCCGCCCGATGGCTACACGACCGATGTAGGAGGAGTACTCGAGCGAAGTAATCAGCAATTGCGTGGTGCCTTCATCAATTTTGGGCGCAGGAATATGCTCAATGACACCTTCAATGAGCGACGTAATATCCGTAGTGGGTTTCTTCCAATCCGTGCTCATCCAGCCCTGTTTGGCAGAACCGTAGAAGGTCGGGAAATTCAATTGATCCTCGGTGGCATCGAGCGCGAACATCAAGTCGAATACCTGCTCGTGTACTTCATCCGGGGTACAGTTCTTCTTGTCCACCTTGTTGATGACGACAATGGGTTTCAACCCAAGTTGCAGCGCTTTCTGCAGCACAAAGCGGGTCTGGGGCATCGGCCCTTCAAACGCATCAACGAGCAACAGGCAACCGTCGGCCATATTGAGCACGCGTTCCACCTCGCCCCCGAAATCGCTGTGACCCGGGGTATCGATGACATTGATTTTGTAGTCTTTGTATCGTACCGAAACGTTCTTGGCCAGGATGGTAATGCCACGCTCCCGCTCCAGGTCATTGCTGTCCATGATCAGTTCCCCGGGGTTTTCATGGTCTTTGAAAAGGTGCCCGGCATGCAAAAGTTTATCCACCAGGGTGGTTTTTCCGTGGTCAACGTGTGCGATAATAGCGATGTTCCTGATCTTACTGGCCTCCATAACTGATTAAATCCTGCGTTTTTAATAAAATAAGGTGCAAAGATAACCGAATTTGAGCAGATACTATGGGTCCCCCGGCAAAACCGGCGGTGGTGTTGACTGGGTTCAGCCGAGGTGACTAAACCTCTTCAAACTCAGGAAACTCTTCCAGGAATTCAGGGTCAACTCCATGTCTTGGTGCAAGACAGCAATAGTGTACCATCCCGTTTGAAACGGCCACATATTTTGCCCCAATGGTCATGTTGTAAATGGCGGCTTGGTTGAAGGCCCGCTGGGAAAGTTTGAGGGCGGCTGACTTACACTCGACAAGCATCCATGGTTTGCCCTTGCGGTTGTAGACCAGGATGTCTGATCGCTTTTGGAGTGTATTATAAGTGAGGCTGCCCTCAATCCGAAAGAGTGATTTGGGGTAAAACCGGTGATGAATGAGGTAATTGATTACGTGCTGACGCACCCACTCTTCCGGTGTCAGCACGATGTACTTCTTGCGAATCGAATCAAAAATGAAGACTTTTCCACTGCTCTTCTTAACTTTGACATCAAAGGAAGGAAGATTGAGGGGTGCCATTAAACGAAGTACACGAAATGAAAACGAAAGAACAAATTGTTGAGAATTGGTTGCCACGCTACACCGGGCTTTCCCTGGAAGAATTCGGCGAGTACATCCTGCTCACCAATTTCGACAACTACGTGCATAAGTTTGCGGAATGGCACAATACCGAAGTACATGGCCGTGACCGGGCCATGCGCAGCGCGACGGCCGACGGCATTACCATCATCAACTTCGGCATGGGCAGTCCAAACGCCGCCACCATCATGGACTGTCTCACCGCGGTAAAGCCAAAGGCCTGCTTATTCCTCGGCAAATGCGGAGGGCTCAAGAAGAAGAACGACCTGGGCGACTTCATCCTTCCCATTGCAGCCATTCGCGGCGAAGGTACTTCCAACGACTACTTCCCGCCCGAAGTCCCGGCACTTCCTGCTTTCATGTTGCAGAAAGCCATTTCAACTACCATACGTGACTACAACCAGGACTATTGGACGGGTACGGTGTACACCACCAACCGGCGGGTTTGGGAATGGGACGATCAGTTCAAGTCGTACCTTCTGAAGATCCGCGCCATGGCGATCGATATGGAAACGGCAACCATTTTTTCGACTGCGTTTTACAACGAGATCCCAGCCGGTGCGCTCTTGATGGTTTCCGATCAACCCATGTTTCCCGACGGCGTGAAGACCGAGGCGAGCGACAAAGTGATCACAGCGAGTTTTGTGGACCTGCATCTCAAAATTGGCATCGATTCCTTGCGCCAGCTGATCAACAAAGGGATGACCGTAAAGCACCTGTTGTACTAGCTGCGAAGTGATGGATAGCTCTCAACCTATCGACTTTCACACCTCTCCCTATTTTCCAGGATCTTTACGCGCGTTGGGAGTAATTACACTTTTCTTGCTGGTAGTTCCAGGTATTCACTGGATGGCCAAAGTAATCATACTATTAATTGGCCTGGTACTGGTCACCTCGCATAACCGGCTTCGTTTTGATATGGCCAAAAAGGAGTATTTCGACTACGTCTGGATGCTCGGATTTCGTTGGGGTGAAGGTGACCATTTTGACAGGATCGAATACCTATTTCTCAAACGTAACCGAATGAGGCAAAACATGAATTCGATGATGTCTTCATCCACGATTCATATGAATGTGTACGACGGTTACCTGCGCATTTCTGAAAAGAACAAGATCCACCTGCTCACCTCGCGCAACAAGGAAACGGTAATGAAGAAGCTAAAGGCGTTGGCCTCAATACTGAATGTGGATATCCTGGATTATACCGATCGCGAAGCCTGAGGTTTGAGCCGAAGGGCATTGACCCTTGTCAAGAGCAGCATGCCCATGAGAAAGAAGCTGGCCAGCGCCAGCGTGCTGTTCCGCATGCTGCCCGTCAGTTGCTCGATCAATCCATAGGAGAATGTCCCCGCCACGATCGAAAGATTAAAGGTCACATCAAAGAAGCTGAAATAAGAAGCATGATCGATGGTGGTCTCGGGAATCAACTTGGCATACGTGGCTCTTGACAGCGATTGGATGCCCCCCATGACCAGCCCAACGAGGGTGGCCACTCCATAGAACTCGTATTCCGTTTTGAGGAGGTAGGCTAGGCCACAGATGCCAATCCAAATACCAATCATGATCATCAAGGCTAGTTTGTTGCCCAGTCGTTGGGATACCCTGGCAAACAGGTGAGCGCCTATTACACCCACAAATTGAATGATCAGAACGGTGAGGATGAGCTTGCCTGCTTCGAGTTTAAGTTCCTTGGATCCAAAAGTCGCCGCGAGATACATTACCGTCTGTACACCCATGTTAAAGAAGAAGTAGGCCAGGAGATAATGACGAAGGTCTGCATAGTGCGCAAGGCTTCTCCAAACTTTAAGCAGCTCATCATAGCCGTGCCATATCAGGCGCTTGCCCGACTGGACACGCCGTTGCTCCGGCAGGTATTTGAACGTGTACTGCGAAAATCCAATCCACCAAAGACCGACGAGCAGGAATGCGAATCGCGTGGCGATACCCTCGGAAGGAAAGCCGAAGGTGGACCAGTTCATGATCATGACCAGGTTAATCACCAGCAGCACCACGCCGCCGTAATAGCCCATGGAATAACCGCGGGCGCTGGTGACATCCATTCGGTCTTCCGTGACGATCTCCGGGAGGAAGGCATCATAAAATACAACGCTCCCTGCATAACCTACGCTGGCAAGTATGCTGCAGCCGATTCCCCATTCAATATTGGGGCCTTCGAAAAAGTACAGCCCCATACATCCCGCGCCTCCCAGGAATACAAAGATCTTCATGTACAATTTCTTATTGCCCGAATAATCTGCCATGCCAGACAACAAAGGCAGCAACGGGGCAATCAGCAGGAAGGATACGCTCAGCGCGTAGGAATAGAGTACAGAGTTGGCAATCGTAAAACCCATGAAACTGACCTGGTCGCCACCCGTTGCCGTCGTGGTGACCGCCTGGTAATAGACCGGAAATATGGCAGAGGTAATGACGAGGGAATAGACCGAGTTGGCCCAATCGTACACGCACCAGGCCCGAATGGTTCGGGGATTATTCTTCTCTAGTGCGGCGATCATAACTCAAGGTAAAGAAAAAGCCCCTGTCGCAGGGGCTTCTTCACTTCAAGATAGACTCTTTTATTTTTCTTCCTTCTTTGCCAAGGTGGTATAAAGAATCTTCCGGGCATTGGCTTTTCGGAGTTCTGTCTCCACATCGGCGATAATGCCCCGTTTCGATTCTGAATCCACTTTCAACGAAACTGTCATTTGATCACGTTCGTTCTCCGGGATCATGTCACGCTGCCGGTTCACCCACAGAAGGATATCCTTAGGTTCGATGAACTGATCATCAACCTGGATCTTCGGCTCCTTACCAAACTGTTCAATCTTTCGGGGTTCTCCGATGTACAGGTTGGTAACCAGTGATTTGCGGAGCAGTTTCCTCAGCTGAGTAGCTTCCGGAATCCGCTGCTGCACATCGATGGCCGTCTCACGCAACTCGGTGGTCACCATGAAGAAAAACAACAACATGAAGACCACATCCGGCATTGAAGATGTCGGGATTTCCTGTTTCGGTTTGATCTTCCCTTTAAATTTTCCCATAAGTCAAAGTTCTAGTATCATTTAGTTACCCACCTTGGTCGGTTCAGCGATGGAAAGCTGCATGGGGATTTCTACGGTCCCATCCGGACGCTTGCCACGACCTTTGTCGTAAATCGCCTGGTTTTCCGGATTACCCAAGTCCGAGGAAATCTCACGCCAGCGAGCATTGGTTACTCCCGCTCTGTCCGCGTATACATCATAATAAGCGCCTTGGATAATATCCAGGATTTCGATGAAACGCTTGTGCGAGGTTCCACGGTCAGTTTTATACGATACGATCGCTTTCTCCGGGCTATCGGAAGACAGCGGGTCGGCACCGTAATTCGTGATGAACTTCTTGATCATCTCCTTCAGTCCGGACACGTCAGACATCGGTTCACCCTCGACGAGCAACGCGTCGGAAGAGTTGATCTGAATCTTGAACATGTTGTGCTCAGAGACCTTTACATCGGTCGGGGGCACGGCTTCCGGCGGAGGGGGCAACTGGATGCTCAACCCCCGGTCGTTGGCGATCGTGGTTGTCACCAGGAAGAACGTCAACAGGAGGAACGCAATGTCCGCCATCGACGCGTTAGGTATTTCAGGGGTTGCGCGAGCCATTACTTGATTGCTTTATGGAAGAAGGAGTAAATCAGTCCAACTACCGATACAACAAAGACAATGTAAAGCATGATCAATCCCGCTCCAATCATCTTGGAACTCTGGGCCGTCGTTCCGAGTGCCGCCGCCTTAATGGTGACTTCATCACCGGACATGGCGTAGGAAATCACGAAGATCACAACCAGCAAGAGGATCGCTGCACCCGAACGAACCAGTTCTTTGGGCGCCTTCAACGCGTTGATGAGCGGAAGCACAATCAAGGCGGCGAGCGCTACGAAGAAAAGGAAGTATCCAAAGTACAGGCCTCCTGAAATCAGGCTACAGCCGAAGTCGCTGATACCAAAATCAATACAAGCCTGATCCATTATTTCACCAATTTATATTTCACCAATAAGTCAACCAGGGAGATGGAAGCATCTTCCATAGCGTTCACCAGGCTGTCGATCTTGGACACGAGGTAGTTATAGAGAATCTGCAACACCATACCTACGATAAGACCTCCTACGGTCGTGATCAAGGCGATTTTCATACCACCTGCAACAACCTGGGGAGAGATATCACCGGCTGCCTCGATTGCATCGAAGGCAAACACCATCCCCACAACCGTTCCAAAGAATCCGAGCATGGGTCCGAGAGAGATGAAGAGCGAAATCCAGATGAGCCCGCTTTCCAATTTGCCCATTTCAACGCCGCCGTAGGAGACGACTGATTTCTCAACCATGTCAACCCCTTCCGAGGCGCGCATCAGGCCTTGTGTAAAAATAGAAGCTACGGGACCTTTCGTGTTTTTCGTTACGTTTTTGGCCGCTTCCACGCCACCCTTCTGCAGAGCATCCTCTACCTGGGTGAGCAATTTCTTGGTGTTCGTTGTGGCCAGGTTGAGCACAATAATACGCTCAATGGAGATAGACAGCCCCAGGATCAGACAGATCAAAATGGGCCACATGAAGGGTGCACCCCCTTCAATGAACTTCTCCTTTACAAGTTGATGGAATGACTGCTCCTCCGGAGTATCCGTCGACGCGTCAGCAGCTACTGCAGCCGGCTGCTCGGTGGCTGGGGCCTGGGCGGTCGAGTCCTGGGCGAAAGAAGCATACGCCCCCAGCAGGAGGGTACAAACGATAGCGAAAATCGAGAATCTTTTTTTCATGGTTAAAGGTTTAGGTCTATTCTTGAAGTGGCCAAAATTAAAGTTTTTGTCTGTTTCCAAACAAGAAAACACAATTTTTTCCAAGAAAACCCTCCCTTTGGCAAAACGCTCGTTTGGATTAATCCCCTCAACGGCCAAAAGTCACTTTAAACGGAGGATTTACAATAATTACCAAAGATACCGAATACTCCTCCTGACGGAGTGGCTCAATCCTGGCGTTAAGTTCAAAGCTGTGAAGCCCTGACGATGCATGAGGGGCACCGCTATGTTTGGTTTGACCCTAAGCAATAAATTACCTTGAACGTAGGCTTGATGAACTTGCATCCCCGTAAGTTGGTTAAGGTCGAATTTATCCATTTCTTTGTGGCCTTTTCCGGAGAGGTGTCCGAGTGGTTGAAGGAGCACGCCTGGAAAGTGTGTATACTCGAAAGGGTATCGCGGGTTCGAATCCCGCCCTCTCCGCAAGACCTTTCCAATCTTACAAGCCCATATTCAGCCCCGTGGAAACCCTCAAAAGAGGGTCAATGGATGATCCCTTCACACGGTCATCTCTCCCGCCATAGGTTGAGAAATCAATACACGCGCCTCTTCCACTCCGAACTCTCCCAGCAATAACATCAATTTGGTGGCAGCTGCCTCGACCGTCATGTCGGCTCCACCTATGACACCGGCTTCCACCAAGCCCCGGCTTGTTTCGTACTTCCCTTGGACAACGCGACCCCCGGGACACTGGGAGATGTTCAATATTATAAGCCCTCTGTCAATCGCTGCCTTCAGCAGCCTCAGGAACCAGGGAGCTGTTGGCGCGTTACCCGAGCCAAAGGTCTCCAGGATAACCGCCTTGAGACCCGGAGCACGCAATACGGAAGCGACCATTTCTTCAGTCATGCCCGGAAACAATTTGAGTATGGCAATCCGCTGATCAAACTTCCGCAGCACCTTGAGTGGCCCGCTTCCTGGCGGTTGTATCAAGGTATCATTGTAGTCTATAGTTACCCCCGCCCGGGCCAACGGTGGATAGTTCTCCGACTGGAACGCATCAAAATGCATACTCTCCACTTTTTTGGAACGGCAACCCCGGATCAATTCAAAATCAAAAAAGACGGTGACTTCAGGCACCCGGGCTTTTCCATCGCGGAAAGCACTGGCGATTTCCAGGGCAGTAATGAGATTCTCCCGTGCGTCAGACCGTGACTCGCTAATCGGCAACTGCGCCCCGGTAAAAACCACAGGCTTGGCCAGTCCTCTTAACATAAATGACAATGCCGAAGCGGTATAGGCCATCGTATCCGTTCCATGAAGTATCACAAAACCGTCTTGTGTATCGTAATGTTTTTCAATAATCGAGCCGATTGACTGCCAATGTGGGGGCTCCACATCCGATGAGTCGATGGGCTCCTCGAAGGCGATGACCGTCAGTTGGAGAAACAAGTTCCGTAAGGCCGGCAAGTGTTCCAGGATCAGGGAAAAGTCAAAGGGTTGCAGCACACCCTCGGCATCGCGGACCATACCAAAAGTGCCCCCCGTATAAATAATCATCACCCGTGCCCGGGGTTTGGCAGGCAGCGAGGTGTCGATGGTGAGTGTCTTGTAATTCATCTACGGAAAGCTACAGGTTTGTCAAATATCCTTGAAGGTGCGGTCACCAAAAACGGCGGCGGCATTGCGCGACGTGGCCTCCAGCAGTTGATCCATTGTCACCCCGATATAAGTAGCCACTTTCTCAGCTATGAGCGCCAGGTAGGCAGGTTCATTCCGCTTGCCCCGGAAGGGTACCGGTGCCAAATAGGGACTGTCTGTCTCCAGCACCAGCCGGCCAATTGGAATCGAGGGCAGCACCTTTTCCAGTCCGCCATTTTTAAAGGTAGCCACGCCTCCTACTCCTATATAGAATCCAAGCTCAACTATCCTTCTTGCCTGCTCCTCATTACCGGTAAAGCAATGGAATATCCCGGTGAGTTCACCCTCTGCCAGCGGAGTCAGCAATTCAATGGTCTCGTTCATGGATTCCCGGCAATGGATTACCAGGGGAAGTCCAAACTGTTTTGCCCAAGTGGCCTGGATAATGAAAGCCTCCTTTTGTTGCTCCCAGTGGGTCTTGTCCCAGTAGAGATCAGTTCCCATCTCGCCAATCGCTGCAAAAGGGCGCTTGCGGAGCCAGTCCTCCATGACATACAATTCCTTTTCAAAGTCCTTTTTCACGGAGCAAGGGTGAAGCCCCATCATGGCAACGCAAGTTCCCGGATGGTGGAGTTCGGTGTTCAGCATAGCATCAATCGACTCAGAATCAATGTTGGGCATATAGATCTTCCCAAGCCCGGCGGCCTGAGCGCGCAACAGGGTGTCGGTCCGGTCAAGATCAAACTCCTTTACATAAATATGAGCGTGGGTATCGGTCCAGGTCATCATGAGGGTAAGTACTTTATAAAGACGATAATCCCAATCGCCAATGCACAGACGGCAGCTACCAGCACACCGCCGGCGGCAATATCTTTCACTTTTCCTGCCGCCGGATGAAACTGTGGCTCCACAAGATCAACCAAACCCTCGACAGCAGAATTCAACAGTTCCGCGGAGATCACCATACCGATGGCAAGCAACACCAGAGCCCAATCAGTGGCCGCCAAATCAACCCAGGCGCCGATGGCCAGGACCAGGAAAGCGGATCCAAGATGAAATTTCATGTGGCGCTGACCGGAAACCGCCAAGCGAATTCCTTTGGCAGCGAAAACAAAACTCTCGATGAATTTCTTCATGACAACAATGTGCTAATTTCCTTTTCCAGCAATCCCTTGACCGGCTTGAGGGCGCCGAGACCACTATAATTTGATGACTGAGCCAATGCCGTCGCCAGGACAAAGTTCTGCTGATCCATGCAAAAAGCAATTCCATTCCGTTTCAAGAATGTGGCCAGCCATAGCTGCTCGGGCTGCTGAGGGGTTGGTATGAACACCGCCCGCTTCTCCAAAGCGATGAAATCCATTACGGTGCTATAACCACTTCTTGAAATCAAGAGTCCGGCGCTCTTGATCCTGGCTTCCATTTGGTCAGTTGACAGGTGACTGACGATCTGAATATTTCCCTCGCGATACTCCTGCCCTTCCATTGGCTTCCCTCGGACCAGCAGGGCCTTGCCTGGATAGGTTTGTAATTGTTTCAGTATGACTTCTTCCAATTTTGATCGCTGGGGTTCAGGGCCCGAGAGCACAATCATGAGGTCAACCGGCTCCCCTGCAGGCTGACCTGAAGGAAAACGAGAAAGCCAACCGACATATGAATAAGGCAGATGCCTGTCCATGAATGGGTTGGTCAGTCCACTGTCAGGCTGGTCAGGAACCCACAGCTTGTCATACCTTTTAATATAGGTGCGAAGCCGATGGTTGACCCAGGTCCCGAGAAATCCCCAACCGGGTGGCATCCTAACCTGGGCCTGGTGAGTAATTAATATAGACGGCGCAGTAGTTGTGAAACACCCGTACCGGTTGTCGGAGATCACGGCATCGAGCCTCAGATTCTTTGCCAAAGCTTCCACTTCCTCATGCTCCAGCCGGATGGCATGAACAAACTTTCGAAGCTGCATGGCTAGGGTAATTACCATCACGCCATCGTTGGCGTAGCGAGGACGATATCCTGGAAGCCCGTGGTACACGAGTTGAGGAAATTCCAGTTGAAGCAGTTTGCCCGCTTCACCTGAGGAAGCCAAAAAAACCTCAGCACCTTGCCGCTGCAATTCGTTGACAACCGGGATACAGCGCGTGGCATGACCAAGTCCCCAATCGAGCGCGCAAACGAGCACTCTTTTCACGGCAGGGCTTTGAAAGAGAAACCTTGCGACCCAAAATGATCAAGAAACCGAGGTAGAACGTACGACATGTTCTTTTCCGCCTTCAGGCTGTCATGAAAGACAATAATGGATCCCGGACGTGTAGCCGCCAACGAACCTCGCAGGCAGGCTTCACGGGACAAACTTTTTGCATAATCATTGGTGAGCACGTCCCACATGACGATACGATATTCAGACAACCTTCCGATTTGACGGCGGGTGATGCGTCCATACGGTGGGCGAAAAAGTTTTGCGGGCTGTTTCCCTTCCCGTTTCATTTCACGATCACACAAGGCAACGTTATCCACGTAAGCATCGACCGGTGTCTTCCATCCGCTGAGGTGATTAAATGTATGGTTACCTACCGCGTGGCCCTCCTGGATTATCCTTTGATACACTTCAGGATGCTTTCGGACATTGTCACCAATGCAGAAGAAAGTGGATTTCGCCTTTGCGCGAGCCAGTTCATCCAACACGAACTCCGTGGGCCCGGGCACAGGGCCATCATCAAAGGTGAGGTAGAGATTTTTTTCGCCGGGCGACATTCGCCAGGTTAATCCCGGGTATAGCCAGGGAAGAAAAAATGGGTTTCGGAAAAAATAGCCGGCGGGCACAGCAGGTCAGATCAACACCCAAAAATAAGCAAGCACGATGGCAAATCAGCCTACCCGGCAGCTGAGCATGGTGATATCGTCACGGTAACTGTTCTTGCCCTTGAATCCGTCCAGCCCGACGATGATGTCCTGGTGGATGGTCTTGAGGTCTTTGTGGTGATTCTTGCCAAAATATTCCATCAACGACTGCTGGCCATACTCCACGCCATTCTCGTTCACCGTTTCCGTGAGTCCATCGGTATAACAGAACAGGAGAAAGTCATCGAGGTCGGTGATGAATCCTTCTTGCAGGCTGGGTAGTGGATGCATTGCCCCGAGAACGGTACTTCCTTCCTCAAGAAGACGCAGGCCATGCTTCTTGTCCCAGAGGATGGGTGGGTTGTGGCCCGCGTTGACATACACCAGTGTTTTCAAGTTGATGTCGTAAATGGCGCCGAAGAAGGTGATGAACTTCTCTCCTTTCGCATTTTCCAGCACCTGATAATTGAGTGCTTCCACGATCTCGGTCAGGTTGGGCATCTGGCGGAGCAAGGTGCGAAGGGAAGCCTGGAAATTTGACATCATGAGGGCAGCAGGAATGCCTTTGCCGCTCACATCGGCTACACAGAGTAAAAACTGCGTCTTGTTGATAGGGATATAGTCGTAATAATCACCGCCCACCAGGTCATGAGGCAAGTAGCTGGCTTCGAGTTGGAGCCTGTCTGTCTTCGGCAATTTCTCCGGGAAGAGGAATTGCTGGACATCGCTGGCAATCTCCAGTTCCTTGCGAAAAGCTTCCTGTTCCAATTGCTTGCGTGCCAGTTTCTTGTTCTCGATGGCTACAATAATAATATTGCTCAAAGCCTGGATAAATTTGATCCCATCCTGAAAGTCCATGTTGGAATCCAGACCTCCGACAAAGATGACGGCCAGGGTTTCATTTTCATGTGCGACCGGTATAACGATGTCAAATTCATGAAACTCGCACTCTTCCTCGAATTCCGTCATCTTGTGCACACGACGGATGAGGTGGAAGCGGCTGTCCAGTTGCAGTTTCTGAAAGCTGTTCTTCGTACCAAAATTCACCTGGCAGTTCCAGCGTTCATCAAATACATATAGCGCCAGCTTGCGGATATTGAGGTTGGAACGGAGGGTGAAATGAAAAATCTTGTAGAGCGATGCTTCCGGCACATTGGCATTGATGGCCTGGGTAATCTCCAGCAGTGCGTTGAGCTCCAGCTCTTTGCGGTCCAACCGTTCTTTGATTTCCAGCTCGCTCATGACTCTCTTCTAACGGTAAAATTAGAACAAAATTACCCTTGGGCGTAATTTCTGCCTTTCCATCGGTGTGGCAATAATAAGGAGAGCATACCCACCAGGAATATGTAGAAAGGATAAGCCAGTTGAAGCACGACAAATGCGGGCCAATAAAATCGCCGCTCAAGAAAGCGGGCCACCCAGGCGATGAAGACGCCTTCCAGGAAAATCTTCAGGATGATGAGTCCAGGCGTTAACCCAGGATGTATGGCGTTGAGCACAATAAGTCCAAGGAAAGAGACCTGGGCCAACAGCACAAACACGGCCATCGTGCGGGCAACTCCATCCTGATTGTACTTCCACTTACCAGCCCACCTCAACCGCTGGTGCATAAAGTCATGCAGGGTAGGCTGGACTTTCGTGGTCACGACCGCTTCATAATAATTAAGGTATCGGATACCGTGAGGATACCGTCGAAATACTTTTCTCAATAGGAATTCATCATCACCGGAGGCAATGGCCAGGTTATCGTCATAGCCCCCCACCTCGTAGAATGTCTCTTTCCGAAAGGCCAGGTTAGCCCCGTTGCACATTACGGGATGACCCAGGCCAATGGTCGCCGCTGTCGTCCCTGCAACACTGACAAATTCCATTACCTGCAGCCGGCCAAAGAAGGATTCGTCTTCATGAAATTTCACGGGACCAACCACCAGTTTACTTTCTTTGGATTGAAAATAACTGGCCACACAGGTGAGCCAGTTCTTTGATACCGTGCAATCGGCATCCGTAGTGGCGATGAGGTCAAACCGTGCGGAATCGATACCTGCCCTTAATGCCGCTTTCTTGCCCGACTTGTCCCCTGGCAGCTGCACTAGCCGTGCCTGCGGAAACGAATTGATGGCGGCCCGGATGACCTCAACCGTCAGGTCGGTTGAGTGATCATCCACCAAAATCACTTCAAAGCGGTCTTTGGGGAAAGCCATTGAGGCGAACTCACCCAATAAGGAACCGATGGTGGTGGCCTCGTTCCGCACCGCCACAATGATGGAGATGGATGGAGGATCATTCGTGCGGATGGGCATGGTTTGGCGGCGAATCCGCACCCAACCGAACAGCAGCCCGAGGAGCAGCACCAGGTACAGGGTCAATATCACAGCGAAAGCAGTCGTCATTACCTGATTGTCCGTACTTTTGGGAAGTGAGTAAAGTTCTCAAAAAAGTTGCAGTCTCCGTGGTGCGTCCCTCACTTCCCAGGGAACGCATCATACTTGGACTTGATCCGGGCACCAACATCATGGGCTACGGCATCATTCTCGCCAAAGGACAGTCCCTCAAGCTACTTCAATTTGGGGTTATTCAGCTATCCAAGCTTGACTCCCACGAACTTCGACTGAAGAAGATTTTTGATCGCGTCCTTGGATTGGTGGACGAGTTTTCGCCGGACGAAGTTGCACTGGAGGCTCCCTTTTACGGAAAGAACGTGCAGTCCATGCTGAAACTGGGACGTGCCCAGGGCGTGGCCATGTCGGCGGCTCTGCATCGGGGAATACCCATTGTCGAATATGCACCGAAGAAGGTGAAACAATCGGTAACCGGGAATGGCAACGCGTCAAAAGAACAAGTCGCCCGGATGCTGATGCAGATCCTGGGGTTCAAGGAACTTCCCAAGTTGCTGGACGCCAGCGATGCGCTTGGTGTAGCCGTGTGTCACTTCTATTCAAAAGGAAAAGCCAGCACCAAAACGACTTCTTGGGAGAGCTTCGTAAAAGAAAACCCGGGAAAGCTGCTATCGAAGTAGTTTAATGATCTGGCGGATAATTCGGCCGGCCGCCTTGCCATCCCACAACTCCGGGATGCTTCCCTTTTTCCAGGTACCCTGTTGCATGGACTTCATCGCATGGCCAAGGGCATCCAGCTGATCTCCGACAATTTCGTTGGTTCCCCACGTCACGGTCTCCGGACGTTCCGTGCTTGACCGCATGGTGACACAAGGTATGCCCAGTACCGTTGTCTCCTCCTGGACACCGCCGGAATCGGTGATGATCCCACGGGCATGCTGCAGCAAATAAATGAACTCCAGGTAGCTCAACGGTTCACAAGGCTTAATATGAGAGGGCTTCCTGCTCAAACCATCAAAGTTTTTTTGTGTCCGGGGGTGAATAGGAAAAATCACTTCCATCCCGGCAGACGTGTCGATGGTGTCCATGATGCTCGCAAAACGTTCCGGCTCATCCACATTGGAGGGACGGTGCAACGTCAGGACAAGGTACTGGCCGACTTTCAGGTTGTGCTTGCGCCAGAGCTCCGGCTGTTGTGTCCGCGGCAGGCTGGTAAGCAGTGTATCGATCATGGTGTTACCGACAAAGAAGATTCGTTCCTCTCCGATACCCGCTTTTCTCAGGTTCTCGCCGGCGACGCGGGAGGTGGTGAAGAAAAAATCGGCAATGGAATCCGTTACAATTCGATTGATCTCTTCCGGCATGGTCATGTCAAACGACCGGATACCTCCCTCAACATGAGCGACTGGGACCATCATCTTCTTGGCGACGATGGTACACGCCATGGTAGAATTGACATCCCCCACCACGACCACCATGTCGCACGGATGTTCGCGGAGATCCTTTTCAAAGGCGACCATGATTCGGGCTGTCTGTTCCGCCTGGGTCCCGGAACCGGCGCCGAGGTTGACATGCGGATCGGGTATATTAAGGTGCTCAAAGAATATCTTGCTTAGACGGTCATCATAGTGCTGCCCGGTGTGAACCAGCCGATAGTCGATGGGCGAGCCCGCCTGCTGCTCCTGTTCGATAGCGCGGATCAGCGGAGCGATCTTGATGAAGTTGGGGCGGGCCCCGGCGACTAAAGTTATTTTCATGGGCACAATTTAGCGCCGTAATTTCATTTTATTTGCGTCCTCATTCACTTTGCATGGCTCGGAAGGTGCTCATGATGTTAAATGCGCGGTATCCTGCCGATATCCGTGTCAAGAAGGAAGCCGGGGCGCTGATCCGCGCCGGCGTGGAAGTCCATCTGCTGAGCCTTCGTGGAAAATCTGACGCTGCACAAGAAGTCGTGGACGGCATTCATGTTCACCGTATCAGAGCCGGTGTCAACAACTATGAGCTGGCTTTCTGGGATGTGGTGATGTCGGTTTACCAGGTTCATCCAAAATTCAAGAAGGCCGCCAGGGCAATCCTGGAGGAAGAAAAGATTTCCGTTGTCCACGTGCATGACCTGCCACTGGCCGCGACTGCCCTGTCGCTGAAGAAGAGCCTGCGCCTCACCGTAGTCGTCGATTTTCACGAAAACTACCCCGATGCATTGCGCACCTGGTTTCAATGGAAAACAAACTTGGTAGCGCGTTTGAAAAATTTCCTGTTTCTCAACCCGGAACGGTGGTCACGATTTGAGGCGCTGGCCTCGAAACAGGCAGATAGGATCATTGCGGTCGTTGATGAAATGAAAGTAAGGCTGATCCGCGAGCATGGCCTTCCGGCCGAAAAAATTGTGGTGGTCACGAATACAGAAGACAAGTCGTTCGCCGATCAGACACTCGATGCTTCAATCTATGCCTCCTTGCAAGGAAAATTCATCGTCACCTACTCTGGCGGCGTTGGCCCACACCGTGGTGTTGATGTGGCGATTCAGGCGATGGAATTATTAAGGGAGTTTCCACAAATACATCTCGCCATTGTCGGCAGCGGGAGCCCCGCGGTGATGCAACGGCTCCAAGCCATGAAAGAAGAAGCCTCGCTTTCCAACGTGCATTTCATGGGGTATCAGTCGTTCCAATACTTTTTTTCGATCATGCATTTCGCCAATGTCAACATCATCCCCCACCAATCCAACGGGCATACCGACAACACGGTACCACACAAACTCTTCCAGGGCATGATGGCCGGACGTCCCTTGCTGGTCAGTTCGTCTGCGCCGTTGAAGCGGATCGTTGAAGCGTGTCATTCCGGGCTGGTGTTTGAGGCTGGCAGTCCTGGTGATTGCGCCGCAAAGATCAAGGCGTTGTACAAGGATCCCGAATTGTGTGCGCAACTTGGTGCCAATGGGAGGAGGGCAACCCTCGAGGGCAACCTGAATTGGGAAGCCACGCAAGAAGAACTCATCGCTTTATATAAGACCTTGCTGCCTGCATGAACTCGTACGACATAGCCATACAGATATCACGAGAACCGCGGTTCATCAAGCGAAATTTCATTTACCCGAAATCTTTCCATTGGCGCTACCTTCTTTATCGCCTGGCCAGGCCCTGCCTGAAGTTAGTTTACAAGATTTTCAAACTCACCCACCCGTATCGCCCGTGGACCAGCCAGGCGTCCATCCGCATCTTTGAAAACATCCTGAATCGGGACATGATCGGTCTTGAATATGGCAGCGGCAACAGCACCATTTTTTTTGCACGTCGGCTGCGCCATCTCACCAGCGTAGAGCACCATGAAGGATGGTATCGTACTGTCCACAAACAATTGAGGGCGCTGGGGCTTTCCAACGTGGATTATCATCTCATCCCTACGCAAGCCTCAGAAGTGGACCATCAGTACACTTTCTATAAGGATTTTGGGTTTACAGAAAAGGACTTCCAGGTTCGAAAGGAGTATCACTCCTATTTTTCTTTTGTAACTCGGTATCCCTCTGAACACTTCGACTTTATCCTGGTGGATGGGCGTGCGCGGGTAGAGTGCGCCCTGCTCGCGATACCCAAACTGAAACCGGGCGGCATCTTTGTCCTGGATAATTCTGACCGCACCCGGTACATCCCCATCTTTACCGCATTGAAGTCATGGAAAAAGGTCACCACGACGACCGGCCTGTTTGATACGACCATTTGGTTCAAACCCGAACGAACTTGAAGATCCTGCTGTACAAGTTCATCTATCACCCAGCAGTTAACCGGTGGCTGCGAGCAATCAACCGATTCCTCTCACCATGGATTGCCTTTCGGTTGCCACCTTCCGGCATACTACACCTTCAACTCAGCGGCGTGCGCTTTGCATTTGCCACCAATCCTACCAGCCACGTATCCAAGGTGCTGTATTATGATGGACCTGGCGCATTTGAATACACGCTGATTTTTGAAAAACTGATCACCCGCTGTCGCGCCTTTGCGGATGTGGGCTCGAACACCGGTTACTACGCCGTGCTGGCCGCCAAAATTAATCCGGGCATTCACGTGTATGCCTTCGAACCCTCACCCGGGCCGCTATATTTTCTTTTGCAAAACATTAAGTTGAATAAAGTGGGTGACCGGGTAGAGGCCGTACCCGTGGCCTTATCCGACAAACCAGGCAAACTCTTGTTTCAACCCGCTTTTAATCCAAAGTATGCGTTCCTTGAACATCACCTTGGCGGCACAGGTCATGAGGTGGCAGATCAGTCACAATCCGTAGAAGTCACCTCGGATACATTGGATCACTTCCTCGGCGATCGCCCGGTTGACCTGATCAAACTTGATACCGAAGGAACCGAGGACCAGATTCTAACAGGTGCAACAACCGTAATCCAGAAGCACCGACCGATCATCATCTGCGAAACTCTTTTTAATAAGATTGAGGAATCCCTGGAAGCGATCATGAAGGGACATGGTTACGCTTTTTACAATCACCGAAATGGAAAGCTGCTCAAAACCGAAACACTGAAACGTGCTGTAGACAATGGTGTCCGGGACTGTTTCTTTGTTCCCGCAGAAAAACAGGATTGGATCCAGGAACATGTTTCGGTTTGATCCGTCAACGACCGCCAATCGGATCATTTGGGAAGTTGGCTGTGCCTCTAATCAATATTTGAAGTATCTTTCTCGCATGGGACTTGTCGTTCGGCAGAGCATTTATACCACGGTCATCTCCTACGCCGGCGTCGTCATTGGGTACATCAACCTGCTCTACCTGTACCCGCTTATCCTCGCCCCCGAACAGATCGGTGCACTCCGTACCCTTCAAGATGCTGCCCTCCTGTTTACCCCATTCGCGCAATTTGGCATCGCCCAAAGTATCCAACGTTACTTCCCCCAATTCGGCAAAGACCAGCGACAATCCGGGGCATTTCTGTCCTTGATGCTGGTGGCTGCCCTCTGTGGATTCGCAGTATTTTTTCTCGTCTTTACGCTTTTTCGCGGAGACATTGCCGGATACTTCCAGGTAAAGGCCGAGGGGTTTCTCGAATATCTTTCCTTAACTGTATGGTTGACCCTCATCCTTTTATTGACCGCCGTATTGGAATCCTATTCGCGATCGTTACTCAAGACGGTGGTCCCCAGCATGCTGCGCGAACTGGTCGTTCGTGTTCTTTTAGGCGTGTTGGTGGGCATCTACTTCATGGGTTACCTCACCTTTGATCAATTCATATTGTCCACACTTGGCGCCTACCTGGTTTGCCTGCTGATCCTGGTCGGGTATTTATGGAGAACCGGTGATCTGCAGCTATCGGTGAAATGGCCAGCGATCAATCGATCCTTGTCCATCGAGATGATCCGCTACAGCCTCTTTGGGTTTGCGGGTACGGCCGGAATGATCATCATTGGCAAGATGGACAGCCTGATGGTGGCGGGGTTGATGGGACTAGCGGCTAACGCGGTGTATACTACTGCCTTTTACATGGCTACAGTCATTGAAATTCCCAAGCGGGCCATGAGCCAGGTGGCGATGCCGCTCATTGCCCGTGCGTTCGAGAAGAATGATATGGAAGCCATCCGTACCCTGTACCAGAAGACTGCACTCAATCAATTCATCATCGGTGCGCTTCTGCTCCTGGGCGTCGCGGCCAACCTCCACAATCTTTTCACCCTAATGCCAAACAGTGCGATTTATTCCGCGGGATTTGGAGTGGTGATTGTGATCGGAACCGGCAAACTGGCCGATATGTTTTTTGGACCCAGCAGTGAGATCATCGTCCTCTCCCGCTACTATTGGTTCAATTTGATCCTGCTTCTCATCCTGGCCGCCATGACGGTCGTGCTCAACAACCTGCTGATTCCTCAGTATGGAATCATTGGCGCTGCGTATGGTGCAGCACTCTCGCTGATCCTCTTCAATTTTGTCAAATTCATTTTTGTGTGGATCAAGCTGGACCTGCAGCCGTTTTCGATCGCTTTTGTGAAAGTGGCAGTCATCAGTGCCCTGACATGGGGACTTCACATGGTCGTTCCTCCCTTTTCCACAGTAGTGATTGACATCCTTGTTCGATCATTGGTAATGACGGCCGTTTTCGGTGGCCTTGTACTTTGGTGGCGATTGTCTCCCGACGCCAATGACCTGGTCGAAAAAGTGCTGAAGAGGTAAACTAGGTGGCGAATTTCAAGGCTCTGTAACCTCCCCTGCCTTTCTTCCGTTTGTAACCTTACCTATTTTACATACATTTAGTGAATAAATAACACTATTCACGTGAAAGGGACCAACCTTGGAGAATTTGAAGAACTTATTCTCCTTACCATCGCCGCCTTGTTGAATGATGCCTACAGCGTAGCGATTTGTGATGAAATGGAAAGACATACCGGCCGCAGCGTAAAACTCGGAATGGTCCACTCCGTCTTGAACCGCCTGGAGGAGAAAGGGCTGGTCAAGAGCAAACTGGGTGAGGCGACCAAAGTGCGTGGTGGAAAACGAAAGCGTTTCTACGTGCTTACCATTCCCGGTAAAGCTGCCCTTGTACGATCAAAAGATATGCGCGACCAACTGTGGCAGCGAATTCCGGATTTCGCTCTTAAAAAAGCTTAAGTGAATCACCCGGATGACATACAGCCACCGCGCTGGGCGCAAGAATTCCTGAGATGGTACTGCCGTCCCGATCTTCTCGAAGATCTCGAGGGCGACTTGCATGAATATTTCTTGCGAAACCTTGCTTCCAAAGGAAAACGACGGGCGCAGTTCATCTATCTCATTGATGTAATCAAATTCCTTCGCCTGTACACGATTCGAAAACCACAACCTGCCGCTTCCATGAATAATCTCATCGTGCTTCGCAATTATTTCAAAACTTCGGTTCGCACCATCTACCGGAACAAACTTTTCTCAGGCATCAACATTGTGGGACTAGCCATCGCTATGTCGGTCGGTCTGCTGCTGGTTGCCTTTCTTGCGGAGTTAAAATCGTATGATACATTTCATGCCAATTATGACCGGATATACCGGGTTACCAATACGCTTCAAAACGCCAGTCATGAAGCCAGTGAGTTTGCTTCGACATCCGTATTGACTGGAAAGAAGATGCAGGAGGAAGTAGCCAGCGGCATTGAATCGATGACGCTTATCCGCGCCTATTTTGACAAAGACGTAAAGGCTGGTGAAAAGACGATTCCCATGAACGGGATTTGGGCTGATACCGGATTCTTCAAAGTGTTTACCTGGGACCTTCTTGCCGGCGACCCCACCACTGCCCTCCAGGAACTGAACTCTCTGGTACTTACAGAGAAATCTGCTGTTAACCTCTTCGGCTCCCCCGACGTGGTCGGTAAGCAGGTGCTGATTGATACTGTCAATTACACCATTACCGCGGTCATGAAAGATCCTCCCACGAATTCACACCTGCGCTTTGACATGATTGGCTCCTTCATCACCCTGGATACGAAGAAACTTTCCGACAAAGACAAGGATTGGATGAAATGGGACAACATGTGGGTGAATTATGTATACCTGGTGGTGGCACCCGGCCATAACGCTGCCTCGCTCGAAGCAAGCCTTGCCCGGATCAGCAATGAGGGGAACAAAACACTTGAACATGATGCCATAAGTCTTCACCTCCAGCCACTCGGTGAAGTGGTGCTGGGACCGGATCTGTCGAATCAGATTGGTCCGAACCTCAGCATCAGGATCGTTTGGATTCTCGGTGGGCTGGCCCTCATAGTAATTGTGTCAGCCTGCTTCAATTACACAAACCTTTCCATTGCCCGCGCCTTGCGGAGAACGCGCGAGGTGGGGATTCGCAAGGTAGTAGGAGCATCGCGGCAAAACGTATTCACCCAATTCCTTCTTGAATCGGTGATGATCTCCTTGATGTCACTCGTATTTGCCTACCTCCTGTTCTTATTGATCAGGCCCGGGTTCATTTCAATGGATCGGCTATTCAATGACCTGGTCTTCCTCCGGCCAACCCCATCCATAATCGGGTATTTCTTCCTGATGGCCCTGGCGGTTGGGCTGCTGGCAGGCCTGCTTCCTGCTTTGTTCTTCTCCAACATCCAGACTGCTCAGGTCCTAAAAGATTTGTCTGGAATCAAACTCTTCAAACACCTCACACTGCGCAAGAGTTTAATCATATTTCAATACACGCTCTCTATTCTCCTCATTGTGGGAGTCAGCCTGGGAACCCGACAGTATCAATATGCATTGGCCTTTGATCTCGGGTTGACCACCAAGAATATTATAAACGTTGAACTTCAAGGCAACCAACCCGGCATCGTCATGCACGCGATGAGTCAACTTCCGGAAGTGAAACAATTGTCGCGATCGATGTACGTACCCAGTACCGGTACTTCCTGGTCGGGCAACATCCGGTACAAGGACCCCGCAGACTCTGCGCTTGTTTTCTACAACTATGTTGATTCCGCGTACCTCCGGGTGCATGATATCCCCTTGCTGGCTGGGCGAACCTTTATACCCGGGCCGACCGGCAATATCAAGGAAGCCGGGATCATCATCAATCAGAAGGCATTGGGCTGGATGGGAATCAAAGACCCTCGCGAGGCAATCGGGGAGGAAATCTTTTTGGACGGAGAAAAACTGACCATCATCGGGGTGGTCAGGAATTTTCATCACAGCACGGTACACAATCCCATTGGCAACTTTATCCTTAGGTATTACGGAGAACTGCCCGGCCGATGGGGTGGAGTGCTCAATCTGAAAGTTGAATCGAAAGATCTGCCAGCCCTCATGGCCAACCTGGAAACAATATGGAAACGAATCGATGCGGTGCACCCATTGAAGGCCGACTTCTTTGAAGAAAAAATCCGCAAGGCCTACGATGAACTTGCCGGCATGATGAAGATAATCGGGTTCCTTGCCTTCCTGGCCATCTCCATTGCTTCGCTGGGTTTACTCGGTATGGTTGTGTTTACAACCGAAACCCGTTTGAAAGAGATTAGTATCCGGAAAGTGATGGGGGCTTCCGAGGGAAATCTCGTTGTTCTCATGAGTCGCGGGTTCCTGATCCTGCTAGTGATCGCCGCCCTCGTAGCCATTCCCTCGGCTTATTATGTCTTCGACCAATTAATCTTTTCCCGTATGGCCTTTCGTGCCCCTATCGGCCTGATGGATCTCTTTGGGGGTACATTGATTGTAATGGGCATTGCCGTGATCGCCATTGCCTCACAAACCCTTCGTGTGGCGCGCGTAAATCCCGCAACCACATTAAGGAATGAATGAGTTCACACACCCTGTTTTGTTATTTCTACCTTCACCATTATTTTCTTTTTCATTTGTTCGAAGTTCAGTTTTCCTCGTTCATTAGTGTATGCATTCGTCAATCACACGCCGGCATGTACTCCGACGATTATCTTCGTTGACATTACTCCCACTGCTTGGGTTAACTTCAGCCTCCCCAACCCTGATGAAACGCCTTATTCCAGGAACGAATGAAAGTCTGCCCGCGGTTGGTGTGGGAACCTGGCAAACCTTCGATGTCGCCCCGGAGGGATTTGACCCGCTCCGGGACGTACTTAAAACACTCTTGGCGGAAGGAGGAACGGTGATCGACAGCTCGCCCATGTATGGGAAGTCGGAAGAAGTGGTGGGCACCTTGTCAACCGAACTGAAGCTGAACGACAAACTGTTTATCGCCACGAAGGTCTGGACCAGCGGCCAGCAGAATGGGATTAACCAGATGAACGAATCGTTTGAAAAGCTCCGCCGCAAGCAAATCGACCTGATGCAGATCCACAACCTGGTTGACTGGCAGATCCATCTTAAAACACTTTCACGGTGGAAGGCGGAGGGCCGCATCCGTTATATCGGGCTTACCCAGTATACAGATGATGCCCATGACACGCTGCTCGAAATCATCCGTAAGAACCGGGTGGACTTTATCCAGGTTAACTACAATCTCCTTGACCGTAACGCCGAGCAAGCTCTGTTGCCGGTGCCAAAGATCTCAACGTAGCCGTGTTGGTTAACCGTCCCTTTGAAGAGGGGGATTTGTTCAAGCGGGTTCAAGGCAAGTCTCTTCCGTCCTGGGCCGCCGAAATTGACTGCACCAGTTGGGGTCAGTTTTTTCTCAAGTATATCCTCGCCCACCCGGCTGTCACCTGCGTCATTCCGGGCACCTCCAAGGTGAAGCACCTTTTGGACAATCTCGGGGCTGGCATTGGCCAGTTGCCAGACGAACCAACGAGAAAACAAATGATAGCCACAATCAATGGCTAATTTTGGCTTATTGCTGCTTCTGACTTGTAACCACTTACCTGAAGGACAGTACTTATAAAACAGGCTTTGATTGCCTAATTATGCCTGAATTTCTGGCCACCAAGCAACTCCTCCGCAGCTTGACTGTCATTGGATTCGAAAACCCTTGTTAGAAATGCTCAAACACAGCTTCATCATCATCTACCGGAACTTCCTGCGTGCGAAGAGTTACTTCCTGATCAACCTGATTGGGCTATCTACGGGCCTTGCCTGCACATTGCTCATTTTCCTGTGGGTCAGTGACGAATTGAACATGAATAAGTTTCATGAAAAGGATGCCCGACTGTACCAGATCATGGAGCATCAGAAGTATGCCGATGGGCTGATGACCACCACGTCCACACCCGGGCTATTGGCCGAAACACTGAAGGCTGAATTCCCGGAAGTCGAGTACGCGGCCACCACGACCTGGGTCAATCCATTCACCCTTTCGTTCAAGGATAATAACGTAAAGGCGAAAGGCTTCTATGTCGGTCACGAATTCTTCAATATTTTCTCCTTTGGCTTGGTGCAAGGCAATGCGGACCAGGTGCTCAAAGACGACCGCTCCATTGTGATCTGTCGCTCACTGGCGAAGAAGTTGTTCAATAGTGATACCGATGTACTCGGAAAAACGGTAGAACTTCAGCACGACAAAAGCTTCCAGGTCACCGGTGTATTTGAGGATTTACCCAATGCCTCGTCGCTGCAATTCGAGTTTGTGCTTTCTTACGAGGAATTCAAGAAAGACAATGACTGGCTGCTGGAGTGGGACAACAACGGCCCCTCCACGTACGTCACTTTCAAGGAAGGCACCGATGCGGCGGCCTTCTCGGCAAAAATCAAAAACTGGCTGAAAACGAAATACAAAGAGTCAGAAACAGAACTTTTTGCCTTTCACTACTCTGACCGTTACCTCCACGGACGGTTTGAGAACGGGAAACAGTCGGGCGGACGCATTGAATATGTGCAGCTCTTCTCCATTATCGCCATTTTCATTCTCCTCATTGCCTGCATCAACTTCATGAATCTCTCCACCGCCCGGGCCACACGCAAGGCCAAGGAAGTGGGTATCAAGAAATCGGTGGGCGCCCAACGTTACAGCCTCATCTTTCAGTTCCTGAGTGAATCCATGATCGTGACGGCCCTTTCGGTGGTATTCGCATTCGGGCTGGTGTGGATGGCACTGCCACAATTCAATGTGATTACCGACAAGAAAATCAATCTTTCGGTACTTGATCCCCAGTTACTTCTTTGGGCCGGCGTGATCACGATTGTCACCGGGCTGCTTTCGGGCAGCTACCCTGCCTTCTACCTTTCCGGTTTTCGGCCGGCGTCAGTGCTGAAAGGAAATGTAACTGGTTCCCTCGGTGAACTGTGGGCCCGCAAGGGACTTGTGGTCTTCCAATTCTTCCTTTCGGTGATCCTGATCGTATCCGTGCTGGTCATCTATCGGCAGATCGAATATACCCAGACCAAAAATCTTGGCTATAACAAGGATCACCTTATCCAACTGACCATTGAAGGGAAACTGCAGGAATCGCGCGAAGCGTTTCTTACGGAAGTACGTCGTGTGCCCGGTGTAGCCTCCGCGGCCAGTATCGGCAACCAGTTGTTGGGTCGTAATAACAATACCAGCGGGCTTAACTGGGAAGGTAAAGATCCTGAAACCAACATTCTTTTTGAAAATGTAGCGGTGAATTACGGAACCATTGAAACCCTGGGCATCGAAATGGCAGAGGGGCGATCCTATTCGGAGCAATACGGGTCCGACACCACCAAGATCATTTTCAACGAAGCAGGTATCCGTGCGATGGGAATGGAGAACCCGGTGGGAAAAACAATCAAGCTGTGGGGTCAATATGACCTGGAAATCATTGGGGTCGTCAAGGATTTTCATTACCAGTCCCTCCACGAACAGGTGGCTCCCCTTTTTTTCCGATTGAGTCCGCGCAACACCTGGACCGTAATGATCCGCCTGGAAGCGGGTCGTGAAAAGGAAGCTCTTCAAGGAATACAATCCATTTACACTAACCTTAACCCTGGCTTTGCCTTTGAATACCAATGGCAGGACCAGGAGTACGGAAAACTATACGCCGCAGAACAACGTGTCGCCTCGCTGAGTTTCTCATTCGCAACGATGGCAATTCTCATTTCCTGCCTCGGATTGTTCGGGCTCGCCACCTTCACGGCCGAACGGCGCACCAAGGAAATCGGAATTCGCAAAGCCATGGGATCGACTTCGGTAAACATTGTCATGTTGCTGTCGGCCGACTTCACCAAGATGGTTTTGCTATCCATCGGGCTGGGTCTTCCGGCGAGTTACTGGCTGCTGAAGCAGTGGCTGCAACGCTTTGCTTTTCACATTGATTTGGGGCCAGGCTATTTTGTATTGGCAGGGGCGCTGGCACTCATCATTGCCTGGCTGACCGTTGCCTCACAGGCTATTCGGGCGGCGAACGTTAACCCGGTGAATTGCTTGAGGGAGAACTGAGAACGGCACATGGTACTGCATTCTCCGCCCCAATAGCCGAAGGCTGAAGTCGTTGGGAAGGTTTTGATACCTTTGCCCTTATGGCTGGTCGTATAGGGTTGATTCGATTCAAGGCAGCGTTGAGTGCACTGCTCTTAGTCGTTTCCTTTCTGGCGCAGGCACAATCAAGACCAGGAGGTGAGACCGTTATACATGTTAAGCTGAAGCGTGCTGCCTCTTCTTTGGCTCGCCAAAGTGCGGACAATCGGTTTGGCATAACCGCCATCGACGCCGTTGCCCAATCTTATAACGTTCAATCCATACGCCGGATTTTTCCGCCGGCAGGAAAATACGAGGCTGCTCACAGGGCTTATGATTTGGATCTCTGGTATGAAGTCCGTTTTCCGAAACAACCCTCTGCAGGAAGGATGGTCAATGAGTTTTCCGGCCTTTCTTACTTCGAGAAGGTGGAGGAGCCTCAGGCTTATTCCCGTATTGGCGGTGAATTTGAATCTCCACCATCGACTATCCCTGAAGGAACGTCTGATCCGTATTTTGATTATCAATGGAGTTACAACAACACGGGGCAAAACGGTGGAATACCCGGTGCCGACATTAGTCTCCGCTCAGCATGGACCCTGGAGGCCGGACGTCAAAATGTAATTGTAGCTGTCATTGATGGCGGTATAGACATTAGCCATGCCGAATTAAGCCAAGCCATGTGGATCAATACCGAGGAAGTTCCGGGCAACGGCAGGGATGATGACAACAATGGCTACGTGGACGATTTCTACGGGTACGGATTTGGCGATAAAACCCGGACCATTTATCCTGATCCGCATGGAACACACGTAGCAGGAACCATAGGAGCGGTAAGCAACAATAGCATCGGTGTATCCGGCATAGCGGGTGGTTCAGGGACTGGCGATGGCGTTCGATTGATGTCCCTCGCGACATTTGGTTCATTCGGAGTGGGCGGATTTGAACAAGCCATGGTGTATGCCGCGGACAATGGCGCTGTGATTTCTCAGAACAGTTGGGGTGGAGGTTCCTCAGCCATTGAGGCCGCTATTCAATACTTCATTCAGCGAGCTGGTTTTGACAACTCGGATGAGAAGTTCGGTCAGAATATTCAAACCGGTCCGCTTGCCGGCGGCATTGTCATCTTCGCAGCAGGAAATCAGAATGGACCCGTTAGCTATCCTGCTTCCTACCCTTTGGTGATGGCTGTTGCTGCTTCGGATCAACGTGACAGAAAAGCGACCTTCTCCAACTTTGGGCCCGAAATTGATATCACCGCTCCCGGAACAAGCATTTTCAGCACACTTCCGCGCGCCTATGGAGACTATGGTGCAGGATCTGGGACCTCCATGGCTTGTCCCCATGTTTCCGGTGTGGCTGCTCTAATTGTATCCAAATACGGCGGACAAGGTGTGACGCCAGATTTTGTTCGCCTCCGACTTGAAGCAAGCGCCAAACCCATCGAGCTAAGTAACCCGGCGTTGACCGCCGGACTCGGGGCGGGACGATTAAATGCTTTTGAAGCTCTACAACCCCCGGACAACCAACCACCCTCCCCCGTCACTGATCTTGGTATTGCCCTCCTCAAGTACGACTCATTGGTTATTCGCTGGACCGCGACTGGTGGAAACGGGAACGAAGGACGCGCTTATGGATACGACCTGCGCATATCGCCAAACCCCATTAACGAATCTAATTTTAGCCAGGCCGTCCGCGCCACCGGTATACCGAAGCCACCTTTGTCCGGGTCGTCAGTAAACTATGTCGTTTCAAATATCCAGCAAGGGCAGACCTTATATTTTGCCATCAAGAGCTTTGATGGCTTTCTCAACCTGTCGCCTATTTCCAATGTCATTTCTGTGCGGATTCCATTTCCCCCAGTCATCAGGCTCGAAACTACTTCACTCGCGGGGACAGTGGGTAGTGGCGATACCCTGAGCCGAAGCGTTCGGATCGCTAACGATGGCGAGGATGTTCTAAGCGTTCGCGCTTACGTCAATGGTTATGCTGGAACTGGCACGGGTCCCCGGGCTTCGGACCCACTGGCCAAGGGTCGGCTCTTTGCTATTAGCCCGACTGCCACACGAATCGATGAACTTGACATTCAAACCGGCAATGTGATGAGGTCGATTCCCCTCCCGGAACCAGGCGTTGGCTTCAACGGCCTCGCCTTCGATGGCCAGTATCTCTATTTTGCCCATGGATCCAACAGGAAGATTTATAAGCTCGATGCCTCCAATGGACGAGTTATGCGTGTTCTTGCCCTAACCTCACTGCAGGCCATTGACGGACTGGGCTATTCCGGTAGTTATCTCTACGTTCACGAGCATGAATCTTCCAAGATGATTGAGTTGAATTTCGAGACTGGCTCGATCAACCGAACTCTGACAATGCCCTACTTGACTTTCTACGGCGGTCTATCGTTTGGCGGAAGCAGGGGAACGTGGTTCATTTCAGATGGCTCAGCTATTGTCGAAGTAAATTCTTCCATGGAAGAAATCCGCCGGTTTGGCATTGGTGGGTTTGTTCGTGGACTGGCCTACTCGGAGAAAGAAGAGATCCTGTATGCCCATAGTGACAACCGGATTACCGCCTACCGGATGAGCGACCTTACGGTGGTAAATACATTCTCGTATGAGTATAGTTCTGGTCTTGCGTCTGACGAATCACAATATGATTGGCTCAATGTTACTTCGGAAACGTTTCGGGTTCTTCCTGGACAATCGGCATCCCTGGGGGTGAATATCAACACAACAGGGTTGTCGGTCGGCAATTACCAGGGTGTTGTAAACCTTATAAGCAACGACCCTTACTCGCAGCACAAACAGGTTTCAACAATGCTCAACGTCGTAAGCAGTCCGAGCATCCTGACAAATCGCAATCACCTTGATTTTGACTCTACCTTTGTTGGTTACCCGGCAGACAGCGTCGTATTGGTGCGAAACACCGGCCTGTCTCCTCTATCGATAAGCAGTATTCAATCCTCACACCCGGACATTTCCGTTACACCGGCATCAATGACCCTTTCTCCCGGTGCCTACGGACAGCTTTCTATCCGACTCACGCCAATTTCGACAGGACCCGTTTCTGGTGTTATCCAGCTTGACTCCAACGACCCAGATGACAGTCCCTTGCAGATACCTGTGACCTCCATGGTCCTTCCTCCACCCAGCCTTGAAATAACTCCGGAAGAATTGACCGTCCAACTGGATGCAGGTGACACCACCAACCAATTGCTGCAGCTGTCGAACCCTGGGAGTACCCGACTGAACTGGTATTCACAGTTGGGACTTTCCACAGTACCCGGAGGTTCCGGAGGGCGTTCGATGGCCCCTGAACCACCCAAACAAATGGCATTGGGAGAATTTACACTGCGGAGGTCCAGTCCCGCCACCTTAAGCGCTTTGGCTAATGATCCACAAACCGGCATGATCTACGCGAAGTCGGCCAGCACAACCGGATTCTACCGATATGACCCCAATGCTGACAGTTGGACAACCCTTGCACCCTCTTCTGTCCCCGGTGGGCAGACTGCTTACTTCATGAATAATCGGATTTACGTGTGGCATGGGAGTGCATTCCAAATCTATGACATCAACCTGAATACCTGGAGCAATTTGAACATGGGGTTTGTCACCACGGCCATCACTTCTGATTCCCGGTACTTTTATTTTGCCGTCAGCAACATCTTTACCCGGTATGACCCTGTTGCCGACACCTCCATACGGTTGAGAAATATTGATTTTCCGCTTCAGGCAGACGGAGCCACACTCGCCTATGCCAATGGCGTGGTGTACGCCAAACAGGGAAACGCCTATACCGGAAATGGAAACACCGCCTTTGTACGGTATTTTGTCCCTGCCGACTCATGGGAAAATGCTCCTGAAATGCCGGGCCGATCATCCACGGGAAATACATTCGATACCGGCAGTAGAAAGTATTACGCCGTAAGCGGATCCTCCTTCAAGATATTTGACATCCTGTCAGAGAGCTGGGAGATTAAGTCCGTACCCCTCTTTACTCCCTCCGATGCCATCACCTTTGTTGGCAAAGACGGCGTCAGCGGAATTTATTTTTCACAACAAGGGGGCACACAATTTGGGCGATTGGAAACTCCTGGGGCACCTCCCTGGCTCTCGCTCAATAAAAAACAGGGCACCATTGAACCTGCCGGCTCCTCGTCGGTCCAGGTCAACATTAGTGCCCGTGGACTTTTTGCGGGCACCTATCGGGGTTCTGTCCTCATTGAAAGTAGTCGTCCGCCAATACAACGGACTGTACCGGTCACCCTCAATGTCACGGGTGCACCGGATATTGAATTGGACAGATTATCAGCTGACATTGGTCCCGTATATGTCGGCAGGCAACGTAGCTTGCAGGTATTCATTCGCAACCGAGGGACTGCATTGATGGAGGTTACCGACATCAGATCCTCCCATCCTGAGATAACATTCTCAACCGGACCTTTCGCGATATACCCCGGTCAGCTCAAAGTAGCGTACGCTGAACTTCGACCTGTTACCCCTGGCCCAAAGTCAGGCACCATTCAGTTGACCACCAACGATCCGAACGAGGCCATCGTCGAAATACAGTTGCGCGGAGTGGGTGTTGTTCCTCCAGAAATTGTTCTAAGCCAGGACACGATCAAGACAACACTGCTGTCCGGTGCATCTGCTACCTTCCCGGTTACCATCTCCAACATAGGTGGAAGTGAACTTGCCCTGCAAGTCAATTCAAGGTCGGGCTGGACAACCGCCTCCCCGGATTTCTCATTGATCCCAATGGGGAACCAGAAAGAAGTGAGTGTCAAAGTTTCGGCAGGTTCTCAATCATCCGGCAGGCACACAACGCAGGTCGAATTCTCACACTATTTGGATTTTGAGAAGTACTTGCAAGTGGAATTGGAAGTCATTCCGGCGCCCAACCTGACGGCGTCCACTGCTATGGATTTCCTGGGGCGGTACACGGGGCTGGTTTATGACACCACCATTGTCGTCACCAATAGTGGCCTTCAACTATTAAACATCAGCGGCATTACCACCGATGATCCAATATTCTCCATCCTTGACCAGACGCCCATCACGTTGACACCCGGCCAGAGTCGATCCCTCACACTTCGATTTGCCCCGGTGGCGCCAGGACCCCAAACAACCGTCTTGCACATCGCTTCCAATGACCCGGATCATCTGGTGCATGACATCCAGGTTGCCGGATCTTCCATCTGGCCTTCCATTCTTCAGACTTCCAAAGACACGATCACCACCGCTGTGGCCTATCAATCCGACAGCACGAATAGTTTTACCATCAAGAATGAAGGTGGTTCCGATTTAGTGTGGAGGATGCAGGCCTTCACGCAGGCTAATGTGGCTTCAGGCTGGGGGGCAAGTGAACGTGTTTCTAGTTCAGCTCCCTTGGCTTTTGTTGCCTATTATAATGAGGCATTCTATGGCCAAAAGCGCGGTAGCACCGCATTGTACCGACACTGGTTAGGTTCGACCTCATGGGAGTTGGTCTCCAATGAGGCACCCTTCAGCGCGGAAAGCGGCGGCGCAGTCGTTGTCAATAACCTTCTTTACACCACATACCTCGATCAAGACACCGTGATCGGTGTTTATTCCTTCGCAACGAATAAGTGGACCACCTTGCGAAACGGCTTAGGACAAGGATCTGCCAACCTCACTTCGGACGGTACTTTACTTTACCTGGCTGGCGGAGGATCGTTTGCAAAATTTGATATCGCCAATAACATTTGGACACAGCTTCCACTGCCTGAGATGGTGCTTTCGGGTCGTGGAGGTCTTTCCTACTTGAACGGAATGGTGTACGCCCATGAGGGTGGAGGTTTCACCCGCTTCGCCAGGTATGATGTGGCGTCCCAGACCTGGAAGTCGCTTGCGTCCTTGCCCGAAGGTGCGGTTATTGGAAGCACCATTGATGCACTGCTGAAAAGGTACTATGCATACGGATCGCACGGCGGCAGAAATCTTTATGAATACGACATCGCAACCAACCGATGGAACGCGTGGACGATTCCATTCCCTGTTGATGATGGTGGGTTCACGTACGTACAACCGATCTTCAACCGGGGTGTTTATTTCATCCAGGGAAAATCAGGCAACCGCTTCGGGACATATGACGCCAACGATTACCTCACCTGGATACGGATATCACCGTTGAGCGGTATTATCCCTGCCGGCGAAAGCCAGACCATTGGTGTAAATCTTGATGCGCGTGGAAAAACACTGGGTACCTATCAAGGTAAAATCACTATTACCACAAATGACCCACTGGCTTTGGAGAAGATTGTACCGGTGGCCATGAACATTGAATACAGAGGGCCGCAATTGACACTGGCTGACAACCATGTTGAAGCCCATACGGTTAAACCGATTATCCGGAAGGACACACTCCTTTTGGAAAATACGGGGCATAAGATGCTAAAGTGGAGTTTTGCTCAAGCGTTGCCAACCTGGCTCACCGCTTCCACAACTGCCGACTCCATTGCTCCCGGCGCGTCGCAGCAGGTCATATTCATTTTTGATCCGACTTATTTGCCCGGCAATGACGCAACCTATTCACACCCGATTACAATTCAAACAAACAATGACCTGGATCCAAATGTAAACCTCATGGCGTATTTGTATATCCGTTCCAATACTGCGCCAACATTGGTAACCACATTCCCTGACTTGAGATTAAACATTACCGAAAACCCACACCCAGTTTCCTTGTCAAATAGGTTCGTCGACTCAGAGAATGACCTTTTTAGCATCGCCGTAGCCTCTGAGGATTCCACCATAGCCCGCGTAGACCTGGCGGTAAACAACGAGTTGATGGTAACGCCCGTCAAGGATGGGATCACCAGGGTTCTCGTTACAGCAACAGATATATATTATGCACAAAGACTAACGTCGTTCAAAGTCACGGTTATTGACCCCATCAATGGATTGGAACTCAAGCCCTCCCGATTGCAAGTTTCGCCCAACCCCTTCACCCGGAAAATGACGGTTGTACTTGATGCTGAGGGCCCGGGTCAGATTACGCTGTCGCTAGTGGATATCCTCGGAAGAACTATATACAACGAAAAGAAGGACCTGAGTGGTGCGGGCGAGGCAAGCCTGCAGGTAAGCGGTGAGAACATCTCCCCCGGAGTGTATGTCCTGAAAGTGATCAAGGAGGGAAATGTTATCGGCCTTGTCCGTGTAATCAAGTCACCGGAGTAATAAGAAACTCAAGAGAACCCGGTGGGTTTGGCCTACCTCTAGTTGATAACTATCTCACCCAGATCCGTAACATTCCCCAGTGTAACCGACACATTATCCACCTGCTTCGGTGTGAATCCTGTCTTTGGGTCAAAGGTCACCTTGTATGTTCCAGGAGGCACGCCCCGGAGGAGGAAGAAACCAAGTGAGTCGGCAAACGCCGTAGCTACCGTGTCGGAAGCGGCAATCGCGAACACGGCCGGAAGAGATTCCACCGGGGTGACTTTTCCATGGATAGCCCCGCTGGTAGCTTCCGTTACAGCACGGATGACCGGCTTCAGACTGTAGGTCCCATTGCCGCGAGCCACGATCGAACGGGCCGCATCAAAATCCAACGTGATGACATACGTAACTCCTGACGACATTTGCGTTTGCACATTGACTTTCAGGCCAGACTCCTGGGCACTGGGGGCAATGAGTGGCTTGATCTCACCATTTACTTTTAGTGTATTGTTTTCACCCAATACCAACCTGATTTGAGATACCCTTCCGGAGGGCAGCGAGGCAGACCCCAAGAGCGTATCCAGGCCGTTTACGAGGGTTAGAATATTATACACACCTTTCTTCACATCGAGCGAAATCCACCCGGAAGTTTGCTTCCCTTCCGAACGATGGACTTCCACGCCCTGGATATCGATGTTCACTTCTTCATAATCTCCGGGAGAATCCGTTAGACGCACTTCCAGGCGGCTTTTCGCCGAATCACTGCTGCAACCAAGCCAAACCAACGACAAGACCAGGATTCCAAATAGATTTTTCATGATGAAGTTTTTCATACCAGTTAGACTACGCACCGATCATAAGGTTTAGTACTGCAAAATTAGTCCGTATTTCGATTACCTACGGTTCGCTTTAATGCGACTCAGTCGCCAAAACAGGCATTCTGACGATTATAAAATTCCAAGAATCGATACCCATGGCTTTATGTATCGTCGCCATCAACCTGCACGCTAAAAAAACAATCAATTTCTCCTCTGAGTATTACCCCAGTAATCGTGACAGTTGGCCCGTTAAACTCTGTCTGCTGTAAGATTCCACATTGCGATCGGCTCCCAGGCCACCTGCTTGCCAGCGTTGGAATTGTCCCTTCAGCACGTCCATTATTGCCCTCCCATTTCCGCGGTCTATAATTTCGCCGGCCTTGGTAGCCTGAAGAATGGCGGCCGCATCACTTTTTTCGGGACCAATTCCCAGGATGAAATTTCCACTGGCCAGGTACTCAAAGAATTTGCCGGGAAGATTGCCAGGCGCCAGGAACGTATGGGCCAGCACCAACAATTGAACATCGGTCTCTCCGTACAACGCCACCAGTTCCGCGTGCGGCATCGGCTTGCGAAATGAAGTTATGGAGGCCAATACAGGCTCGGCGCTGACAAAATTTTGAAAGGACGAATTAACCGCTCCAATAAATTCGATCACGATGCTCTCCTTCAAGCCAGGTTCCTTGTCCAGCATCATCTTTACCGCCTCCATAAATGGACGGGGGTCACGCAACTCGTCGACCATTCCAATATGCCGAATGGTAAACCTGGCTGTTCGCTTACGCTTGATGCCGATAAAATCAGCTTGATCAAACCCGTTCGTGATTAGGTCAACTTTTCTTCCGCCCAACCTTTCAAACCGGTCAACGTGATAGGGCGCAATGGTGATGACGCGATCGGCAGCCTGGAGCACTTCACGCTCCAATCGCCGATGTTTGCGCCTTGCCCAACCTGTCAGGGAAAGCGTGTCGAGGAAATCCCATTCACTCCACGGATCCCGGAGGTCAACAATCCAGCGCAGCGACGGATTCAACTTTTTCAGTTTAAGTCCAATCAGGTGCATGCTGTGTGGAGGCCCCGTGGTCACCAGCGTAGAAATGTGGTTTGACTTCAATATATCGGAAAGCACCAGGACAGAAGGCTTTACCCAGAAAACACGCGCATCCGGAATAAACACGTTGCCTCGTATCCAGGAGGTGACCGATTGGAGCAGCGATTTCTTCCCGGTGGTGACAAAATCCGTTTGGCTTGGCGCCTTGCCTCCGGCGAGTGATGAGGCCTTGCGAAACAACCCGTACGGTTCCCAGATCGGCAATCGAATTACCTCTGCCTCAGGGGGAATATCCTTCAGCAATGATTCGTCATGAATCTCCACCGAAGGATTTTCAGGGGTAAATACATATGGCTGCCATCCAAACGTTGGGAGATACTTCACAAACTTGAGCCAACGCTGAACACCGCTGCCTCCCGATGGGGGCCAATAGTAGGTCACAATTAAAACCTTCTTTTGAAGTTTTGGGTGCACGTCCGCGTCGGGGGTCTCCGGATTCCGGTGGCTGGTCGATAAGGCGGACATATGGCGAAGGTACTAAACGTCGGTTAGGATTGGGCCATTGATTATCACATTGGCTTCAACGGCAGAGTGATTCAATACTTTATGACCACTCCATTCATCTGTTTCAAATTCCCGTCCGCATAAGCCACTTTCCCATTGACGATGACGAGATCTATTCCTTTCGAGAACTGATTCGGATTACTGACCGTTGCCGTTCCATTTATTGCCGCCGGGTCAAGCACGGCGAGGTCAGCTGTGGCACCAGACACGAGGATACCCCGGCTGTCGAGGATAGGCCGGAGCAACTGACGCGGTCCAAGCGTCATCTTGTTCAAAATCGATTCCAGCGGCATGCCGATATCAAGGGCATGCCGGACAGCCGTAGCAAAACAGCCAGCGCCCCGTGGGTGTGAATTGGCATTCGCCGCGTATTCAATGCCTCCATCCGAGCCGATGAGACAAAATGATTCTTTCAATGCTAGGTCAACCGTGCGCTCCATCGGGAGAGTTCCTTCTGGTACCGCGACAAGTTTCTTGAGCGCCCTGTACTTCTCGAAGGAGGCTGCGGTTAATCGCTCACCGGTACCTACCAACCGGAGGTCGTTGTAGGTGAGTCCATAACGTTGCTGCCATCCTTCGTCAAACCGGGTAGAATGCAGGTAAGTGGCCCAATACGAATAGGGATAGACGCAGCACGTAATTTCCTGTCCCTGGGCGTTGGCCTGACGAAGTTTCGTCAATGCTTCAGCCATATGAAAAGTCCCACCCGTAGAGTGCAAATGGGAAATGTGTACTCGTGCTCCACTATCCCTGGCGAAGGAAATGGCCTCATCGACACCTTCGAGTTCCTGTCCCTCCGATGAATAACGAAGGTGCAGAAACAAGGGCCGGTTATATTTCCTGGCCAGCTTGGCATACCCCAACACTTCATCGTAAGGTGTCGGCTGGTACTCAATACTATGTGAAACACCCAGCGCGCCTTCAGCCAGGCACTGTTCTACGCGGCGCTTGCGTTCTGCCAGGCTGGTCGCGGCGTACCGCACGCGCATCACCGCTGTGGACACACCATAGTTGGTCCAATGAGGCTTTGCGCCAAACGATTTATAGTATGCCGCGATCTGCGCCGAGCCGCCATGCATTTGCAACGCCGTGGTGACACCATCACTCACTTTGAATTTCTCCACGATGGCATAACTTTTTTCCGGGTTGGCAGTGTTGTCGGTAAGAATATCTATGAAACCGGGAGACACTACTTTATTGTCAAGTTGAAGGATGGTCGAAGCCTGGAGGGTTCCTGCTTCCCCCATATGCAGCTTGCCAGCCGTGTCTATACCAATGTCGGGACGCTGCCAACTCCCCTGGTAGAACGCCCTTCCCCCACGAAGCACCATCGTCAGCACCGGAGTTTGGCCGAAACTAACCAGCGGTACAGCGGCCAACATACCTGTTGCCGCGACAGATTTCTTCAGGAAAGTTCTCCGCCTCATGATACAGTCATCGATGGTGTGCATTGAGCCAGGATTCCGGACCAATCGTCAGGGGAAAACCAATGGATTGACTTGTCCTTGCGGAACCAGGTGAGTTGCCGCTTGGCGTAGTTACGGGAATTCCGTTTCAACAGGCGAATGGCTTCCTCGCGATCGTAGTGTCCCTCCAGGAAACCAAATATCTCCTGGTATCCCACGGTTTGAAGTGATGGAAGATGGCGCTGTGCAAACAACTGCCTCGCCTCCTCAAATAAGCCTTGGTCAATCATACGATCCATCCGCTGATCGATACGCCGGTACAGTTCCTCCCGATCGATGGTCAGTCCAATCTTGATTACTTCCCACGGTAAAGGGACGATTTCCTTCCTGCGGAAGTTTGAGAACGGTTGGCCGGTTTGCCGGATCACCTCCAGGGCGCGCATCAACCGCTGCGGGTTCTTGCTGTCTACCACATCGTAATAAGCTGGATCGGCACGCTGGACCTCTTCTTGCAGCCATGCGAGGCCCCGCTGCCCATATTCCTCGGAGATACTCGCTCGGATAGCTGCTGGAACCTCCGGCATCTGGTCAAATCCTTCAATGAGCGCCTGGACATAAAGGCCAGATCCGCCGCACAATACCACTCGCTCCTTGTCCCGGAAAAGGTCATTCAACACCTCTCGGACATCCTTCGCGTAGGACCCGGCATCGTAATCTTCGGCAATCGAACGGGTATTAATAAGGTGATGCGGAACAAGGGCCAGTTCGTCCAATGACGGTTTCGCCGTTCCAATCTCCAATTCCCTGAAAACCTGCCGGGAGTCGGCCGACACCACGTGGGTGTGAAAATGCTGCGCCAGTCGTATGGCCAGTGTGGTTTTTCCCACGGCCGTAGGACCAAGTACAACCAGGAGGATCGGGCGATTCATATGCGTCACGAATTTACGATCCGCCATGACAGCAACCGTACTTTTTCCTAGATTGCAGGACAAATTCGCACCATACGAATGATTAAGTACACCCATCAGTTCCTGGTCAAGCTGGAAGACATGATTGCCGAATCCGACTATTTTCTTCGCTATGAAAAGGGAACATTCAAATCAGGCTATTGTCTTCTCCGCGATCAGAAGATCATGATCGTCAATAAGTTCTTTACTACGGAAGGTAAAATCAACACACTACTGGAAATCCTCAAAGGCATATCCCTGGATACCACAAAATTCAGCGAAAAGAACCTTAAGCTGTACGAGGAACTCCAGCAGGAAGAAGTGAGTTCCCCTACTTGAAAATCACATTCCTTGGCACCGGCACCTCCCAGGGCGTACCTGTCATCGGGTGCACGTGCGAAACGTGCCGTTCCCTCGACTACCGCGACAAGCGGCTTCGCACTTCCGTGCACATCGATACGGGCGGACAAAGCCTGGTGATCGACACCGGGCCTGACTTCCGCCAGCAGATGCTTCGTGAAAACGTGAGACATCTCGATGCAGTCCTCTTCACGCATGGCCACAAAGACCACACCGCCGGACTCGACGATGTTCGTGCCTACAACTTCCTCCAGGGAGTGGATATGCCGGTGTATGGACATGAACAGGTACTTGAGCAGTTGACCCGTGAATATGCGTATGCCTTTGAGCCCCATCGCTACCCAGGCATTCCACGCTTGCAACTGATCACGATTACCGATCAACCCTTCACCCTTTCGGACCTGCGGATCGTGCCCTTGCCCGTGAAGCACCTCAACATCGCTGTATTCGGTTATCGCATCGGCGACTTCAGTTACATCACCGACGCGAATCAAATTCCCGCCGAAACAATCGCCCGCCTACAGGGCACGAAGGTGCTTGTGCTGAACGCGCTTCAGCGGGAGAAGCATGTCTCGCATTTCAACCTGGAAGAAGCCATGGCCATTGCGACACAGATTGGCGCTGAACGTACGTATTTCACCCACCTCAGTCACCGCATGGGACTGCACAAAGCGCT
The DNA here is from genome assembly GCA_016787645.1 of Cyclobacteriaceae bacterium. Lineage (GTDB taxonomy): Bacteria > Bacteroidota > Bacteroidia > Cytophagales > Cyclobacteriaceae > ELB16-189. Next base: position 457,746 of record JAEUUF010000013.1, read on the forward strand.
CGAGGCTGAACTACCTTCGGGGATACTCCCGGCATACGACGGGCTGACGGTGACCCTTTAGTCCCCTCTGCCGTGCACAACAATTATTACTTTCTTCGTCAGCTCTCAGCCGAACTGGCGGAACTCCTGCGCGGATTCACGGTGGTGTCTTGCTTCAGCCAAAGCAAAGATGAACTTGTGCTGGAATTTAACGACAGCCGAAAATCACTTTTCCTCAAGGCAAGTTTTCAACCGGAGTTTCAGTGTCTATCTTTTCCGGCCACCTTTCACCGTGCGCGAAAGAACAGCATCGACCTCTTTCCTGAACTCATCATGCAACCGGTTATCGGGGTGAGGCAATTCAGCAACGAACGAAGCTTCAGCATCCTGATCGGCGACGGATGGAACCTGATCTTCAAGATGCACGGGCGACAGGGCAATGTTATCCTTGCCCAGGATGAAACGGTGCTCTCCCTCTTTCGCAACAATTTTCCCTCCGATCTTTCACTCAAGCCCGCTTCGCTGGACCGCACGATCGATTGGAGTTATGACAGCTTCATCGCTCATCAGCAAGATATCAAGTCGCATTACATCACCTTCGGAACCCCGGTTTGGAAATACCTGGACCGCCAGGGTTACCCGGAAAAGTCAGCAGAAGAACGATGGTCGCTGGTGGAAGAGGTCAGAAAGAAACTCGAACATCCGGATTATTCCATTATTGATGACGAAGGCACACTAAGGCTCACGTTGCTGCCGGGTGAGAAAGTCCTTCGGCAATTCACCCGGCCGATGGAAGCCCTTACCGAGTTCTATCTTCTTTACCAATCCACGAATTCCTTCCTTCGAGAAAAGACCATGTTATTGTCGGCTGTGCGCGGCAGGTTGAAGCAAGGACTTGCGCTTCTTGAAAAAAGCCGGAGTCGTTTTGAAGAGGTACAAAACGATCATCATTATCAAGCCTGGGCCGACTTGTTGATGGCTAACCTTCACCAGGTTGCGCCAGGCAGCTTATCCATTGAGCTGGCGGATTTCCACCAGCCGGACCAAAAAGTAAATATCAAACTAAGGAAGGATCTTTCGCCACAAAAGAACGCAGAGGTGTTTTATAGAAAAGCGAAGAATCAGTCCATTGAACTCAAGACACTTGCCAAGACCATTGCCAGGAAAGAGCAGGAACTTGCGGTTCTAAAGGAGCAAGAACGGCTACTGGAATCAACTGTGGACCGGATAAGCCTCGAACCGTACCTGAAAACTTACTCTTCGGTGGAGCGCGAAAAGGAGAAGAAACAAATCCTGCCCTACCATGAGCATGAGTTTGGCGGATTCAAGATCCTGGTTGGAAAGAATGCCTCCGCCAATGATGAACTTACGCTGCACCATGCGCACAAGGAAGACTTGTGGCTGCACGCCAAGGATGTAGCTGGCTCACATGTGTTGATCAAGCATCAATCCGGGAAAGTGTTCCCAAAAGACGTCATTGAATTTGCCGCTTCACTGGCCGCCTTTCATTCGAAGCGAAAAAACGAAACGCTTTGCCCAGTCGCTGTCACGCAGGCCAAATATGTGCGAAAACGAAAAGGGGATGCACCCGGGATGGTGATCGTGCAGCGAGAAGATGTGATGATGGTTGTTCCCGCGAAAGGAAATCGATGAGCGATGGCAGCAAGATGCACTGCTCCGTCCCACTAACTCACCATGTGCACCTTGAGCATGTTGGTCCGGTTGCGTTCATGAATCGGCATAGAAGCCAGGATGATGAAGACATCTCCTGATTTTACATGCCCATCGCGCTTGAGGATTTCTTCCACGTCAGCAATGGTTTCATCGGTGGAATTTTGCTTTTCGTAATAATAGGCGCGGGTTGCCCACACCAGGTTCATGGTATTGAGGATGCCCTTGTTGCTGGTGAATACAAAAATGTTGGCGTTGGGCCGGTGCGAGGAGGATTTCAGCGCAGAGTAACCGCTGGCACTCATGCCCACAATCGCCTTGGCATTAATTTCTTTAGCCAGTTTACAAGCGGCCAGCACGAGGCTATCATTGACGAAAATAGGTGAATGCGGGTCAACCTCGCGGAAGCGATAATACACGTTGGCTTGCTTTTCAACCGATCCGATGGTGCGTACCATGCTTCGGATAACTTCAATCGGGTAACGGCCCGCCGCGGTCTCTGCGGAAAGCATCAGGGCGTCGGCACCATCCATTACGGCGTTGGCCACGTCGTTGGTTTCCGCGCGCGTGGGTCGAGGATTCTCGATCATGCTTTCCATCATCTGGGTAGCCACAATCACGGGCTTGCCCAGGCGGTTGCATTTTTCCACGATCATCTTCTGCACCATGGGAACTTCCTCCAGCCAGATTTCCACGCCGAGGTCGCCTCGTGCCACCATGACACCATCCGTGGCGCCGAGCACAGCGTCGATGTTCTCAAGGGCCTCGGGCTTTTCGATCTTGGCAATAATTTTACAGGGCGCTTTGTGTTCTTCGATGATGCCCCGGAGAATATCAATGTCCTTCGCTTTGCGAACAAAACTCAGCGCAACCCAGTCAATGCCATTCCGCAGCCCGAACTTCAGGTCTTCGAGGTCTTTGTCGGTAAGCGAAGGAGCCGACACCCGGGAATGAGGCAGGTTGATTCCTTTTCGGGATTTGAGCAATCCACCATATACTACTTCGCAGACCACATCGATGTCGCGGATCTCTTCCACTTTCAGTTCGATCTTGCCGTCGTCGATGAGAATCATGTCACCGACCTTCACGTCATTGGGCAGGTTCTTGTAGCTCGTACTGACGATTTCATGATCGCCGAGCAACTCGCGTGTGGTAATAATCAGCGTTGATCTGGGCTGGAGGATGGTACCCTCCTTCACTTCGTTGACCCGGATTTTTGGTCCCTGCAGATCCTGGAGCAATGCGATATGTGTACCCAGTTCTTCGTTTATTTCGCGTACGAAGTCGACTACCTTTTGGTGATCGGCGTGGGTGCCGTGAGAAAAATTGAGGCGAAATACATCTACACCTTCCTTGGCCAATGCGCGAAGCATTTCCTTGGAATTGGAAGCGGGGCCAACAGTGGCAACGATCTTGGTCTTGTTGTACGAAATTTTTTCCATGATCAGCAAGGCTGAGATTGTGGATGCCGGCGGCATCAAAAAATAAAGGTTTCCTTCGATTTAAGAGCCGACAAAGGTATCAAAGCAGCCAATTCAACGGAAGGAACCTCCCGCAAGTATTCCTGCAATCGATTGCCTGTCAGTTTTTCCTCACTTTGGGTCATCAACACATAATCGAAATGTGGAAACTCGGGAACCAGGGCAGGTGCGCCCGATTCCGCATCAATCGGACGATTGCGGAAGAGGTGCAGGGCATTTGGCGGTGTAATAAAGGCATAGTGGTCATACGCCGCCGTACCTTTTTTGAGGTGAACCTCCAGGTCCTTCTGCTTAGCGAGTCGAGTGTGAAGCATGCGGTTCAGGTACCAGGCCAGCTTGTAACCCTTGAGCGATGTCCTCACTCCGACGAGTTCAAAGTCGAAGGAGTACTCAATTTCAAGCTTGTTTTTCCTGATTTTGGCAGGCATGAGGCTAAACAGGGGATAACGTAAAAAGTTTGACTTTATGACCTCAAATCTCTTACTTTGCGCAGATTTTTAAAATCCTTAAACCTTATAATCATGTCGGACATCGCACAAAAAGTTAAGCAAATCATCATTGACAAGCTGGGCGTAGAAGAATCGGAAGTTACTCCTGAGGCAAGTTTCACCAACGACCTGGGTGCAGATTCTTTGGATACCGTCGAGCTTATCATGGAGTTCGAGAAAGAGTTTAACATTTCGATTCCGGACGACCAGGCCGAAAACATTGCCACTGTTGGCCAAGCCATCGCTTATCTCGAGCAGAACGCGAAGAAATAGTCCAGGAAGTCTCCTGGTTTTACATTATGAATTTGAAAAGGGTAGTCATCACTGGGATTGGTGCACTCACTCCGATCGGCAACACCCTACCTGAATACTGGGAAGGTCTGAAAGCTGGTAAGAGTGGGGCCGCGCCTATTACACGATTTGATGCTTCCCTCTTCAAGACGCGCTTCGCCTGTGAGTTGAAAGGTTTCGATCCGTCTAAATTCATGGACAGAAAGGAATCCCGGAAACTCGATCCCTCCACCCAGTATGCCTTGGTCGCAGCCGATGAAGCCATCCGCGATTCTGGCCTTGCACTGGACACCATCAACCACGATCGGGTTGGTGTTATCTGGGGATCAGGCATCGGAGGACTACTCACCTTCCAGGAAGAAGTAAAGGCATTCGCGAAAGGCGATGGAACCCCCAGGTTTAATCCTTTCTTCATTCCGAAGATGATCCCGGACATCAGTGCGGGACACATCTCCATCAAGTACGGATTCCGCGGCCCTAATTATGCGGTGGTGTCAGCCTGTGCGACCTCGACGCATGCCATCTACGATGCCTACACGCACCTTCGCCTCGGCAAGGCCGACGTGTTTGTCACGGGCGGCTCGGAAGCAGCAGTTTGTGAGGCTGGAGTTGGTGGATTCAACGCCATGAAAGCGCTTTCCGAACGCAACGATTCACCGGAAACAGCGTCCCGTCCCTACGACAAAGATCGCGATGGATTTGTCCTCGGAGAGGGAGCGGGAGCACTGATCCTCGAAGAATACGAACACGCCAAAGCACGTGGTGCCAAGATTTATGCCGAGATCCTCGGCGGTGGAATGTCGGCCGACGCCTACCACATTACAGCTCCACACCCGGAAGGCGCTGGCATTACGAAGGTGATGCAATATGCCCTCGATGACGCCGGCCTCAAGCCTTCCGACATTGACTACGTCAACACGCACGGAACTTCTACCCCGCTGGGCGACCTCGGCGAAATCAAGGCCATCCAGCAGGTCTTTGGTGAGCACACAAGTAAACTGAATATCAGTTCCACCAAGTCCATGACGGGTCACCTCCTGGGTGCGGCCGGAGCCATTGAAGTTATCGCCTGCCTCCTGGCGATTAAGGAAGGCATCGTTCCCCCTACCATCAATCACTTTACTGATGACGAAGGCCTGGATCCTTCGTTGAACCTTACTTTCAATAAAGCCCAGAAGCGAACCGTCAACGTTGCCCTCAGCAACACATTCGGTTTTGGCGGACACAATGCCTCGATCATCATTAAGAAACACTCGTAAGACTTCCCGTGTGGAACTTACTGAAATTCCCCGGGCGTAGTTCAAAAAAGGAAGAGCGGAAACTGATTGCCGCCATCGAAGCGATCACCGGTTTTACTCCCTCCAACCTCTCCCTCTACAAACTCGCCATACTCCATACTAGCCGGGCCAAAGAAACCAACGGCTTCCGGGAATCCAACGAACGCCTCGAGTACCTCGGCGACGCGATTCTGGGCGCTGCCGTCGCTGATTACCTCTTCAAGAAATATCCTTTCAAGGATGAAGGGTTTCTCACCGAGATACGATCGCGCATAGTTAACCGTGATTCCCTCAATGTCCTCGCCCGCAAAATCGGCATCAACCACATCGTTCAGTTTGATCACAAGAATGCCCAGCTACAGCGCGTGGTGCTGGGCAACACGCTGGAAGCCATTGTTGGAGCCGTTTACCTCGACAAAGGATACCTCCGGTGTAAGAAGTTTGTGATCGACAAGCTCGTTCAACCCCACTTCAACCTGGAGGTGGTGGTACAGACCAACCTCAACTACAAGAGTAAGATCATCGAATGGACACAACGACAGGGGAAACCGGTGCGATTTGAACTCATGGAAATCAAGAAGGAAAGGAACCAAAAGGAATTTGCCATCCAGGTCTATATTGCCGATGAACCCTTAGGCATCGGTTATGGTTTTACCAAGAAGCGGGCAGAACAGGATGCAGCCATGAAAACCTGCCAGCAACTGAACATCGAATAATCCGCATGACCCGCCTTACCATTGCCGGAGCCACACTCAATCAAATCCCGCTGGATTGGGAAAACAATGTGACAAATATTGTTTCCGCTATTGCCGAGGCACGAAAGAAGAATGTGGACATCCTCTGCCTGCCTGAACTTTGCCTAACCGGTTATGGCTGTGAGGATGTTTTTCTGAGCGACTGGCTTTCGGCGACCGCATGGGAAAAACTGGCAACCATCCTCCCGTACTGCGAAGAGATTGTCGTTTGCATTGGCTTGCCGATCCGGATAAATGGACAAACCTACAACGGGGTATGCGTGGTTCGTAACACAAGGATCCTGGGGATCACCTTGAAGCAAAACCTGGCCAAAGAAGGTGTCCACTATGAACCGCGCTGGTTCATGCCCTGGAAGGCTAATAACATTGTTGAGCTTGCGATGGGTGACGAAACGGTTCGCGCCGGGGATATCATCTATGAAACGGACGGCATTTGCTTTGGCTTTGAAATCTGCGAAGATGCCTGGAGCAAGAACCGCCCAGGCCACCAATTCCAAACGCGCGGAGTAAAACTGATCATGAATCCAAGTGCCAGCCACTTCGCCATGGGCAAGGCATCAACCCGGGAAAAGGAAGTTATTATTGACGGCTCCAAGGAATTTGATTGTGTATATCTCTTCGTGAATCACCTCGGCAATGAAGCCGGCCGGATGATCTATGACGGAGACGTGGTCATCGGTCAACAAGGGGAGCTGCTGGCCGTCAACAATCGTCTTTCATTCAAGCCCTGGAACCTGCTTACCCTGCAAATTAACTTTTCTGACCGTAGCCAGTCTGAAAGAAAGCCCATTACCGACAACCGTGACCGGAACGAGGAATTTGCACGGGCTGGTTCCCTTGCCTTGTTCGACTACCTCCGGAAGAGCAAATCCCGTGGGTTTGTCCTTAGCCTGAGTGGTGGCGCCGATTCGGCTTGCTGCGCAGTACTTGTAGCGGAAATGGTACGGCGGGCTTCTGCCGAACTGGGTTGGGCTAACTTTTGGAAAGTGCTTGGGTACGACCCTTCCTCCTCACCGGTACAGCAACATGAAAGTGTTCAGAAACTATTGACCTGTGCCTATCAATCGACACGAAACTCCTCGGCAGACACCCTCAACGCCGCACGTAACCTGGCGGAATCCATTGGAGCGACTTTTCACCATTGGTCAATAGACGATGAGGCGGAGAGCTATCGGAAGAAGATGGAAGCTGCCCTTGGAAGAAAGTTATCGTGGGAACACGATGATATCGCCCTGCAAAATATTCAGGCAAGGTCGCGTTCACCCATTATCTGGATGCTGGCCAACCTCAATCAAGCGCTTCTGCTCACCACCTCCAATCGGAGTGAAGGTGACGTGGGCTACGCGACGATGGACGGCGACACCAGCGGCAGCCTGGCGCCACTGGCTGGCGTTGACAAACCTTTTATTCTTCAATGGCTGACCTGGGCCCAGCTACAACTGGGCTACGATGGTCTCAGCCTCGTTAATCAGTTAATACCCACCGCCGAACTGCGACCACCTGATCGTGCACAGTCGGATGAAAAAGATCTCATGCCGTATGCGGTGCTTGTTTCCATTGAGCGCCTGGCCATTCATCAACGACTTTCCCCTTCCGCCATCTTCCAACATCTAAAGGATCAGCATGATCCCGATCAACTGAAAGCGTGGATCCGCAAGTTCTTCCGTTTGTGGGCAACCAACCAATGGAAGCGCGAGCGGTTGGCCCCCTCCTTTCATTTCGATGACTTTAATGTTGACCCGCGTAGTTGGTTTAGGTTTCCGATTCTTTCAGGAAGTTTCCGGGAAGAACTCGACAAGTTGTAAGCCACCCCGGGCTTGCCCCGGGCATTTTTCAGTCTATCTTTGCCCCTTATTAAAGTTTTGAAGACGCATGACTATGTTCAACCTGATCATTTGGAGCGGCAGTCCTGAACTCTTTTCCTTCGATACCCCGGTAGGCCCAATCTCTTTACGCTGGTATGGAATTCTGTTCGCTGCAGGGTTCCTGATCAGCCAGCAACTGCTGTATTACATCCACAAGAAAGAAGGCAAACCGGAGTCGGATGTGGAGACCTTGACCATTTACATGATCGTGGCTACCATCCTGGGTGCGCGATTGGGTCACGTAATTTTCTATCAGCCTGAAATCATCTGGGAAGATCCGCTGGGTATCTTGTTGCCCTTTCAGTTTTCTCCTGAGTTTCGGTTTACCGGGCTGCAAGGGCTTGCCAGCCACGGCGCTGCGATTGGAATTCTCTTTGCCTTGTGGCTTTACTCACGCAAGAAAAAGCCCGGGCAAAACTACCTGCAGGTACTCGATCGAATCGTCATTTTGGTTGCACTCACCGGCTGCCTGATCCGGTTGGGCAACTTCTTCAATTCTGAAATAATTGGTAAGCCAACTAGCTTTCCTACTGCCATTGTTTTTGCGGCACAAGCCAAGACCATGCTGGAAGGTGATCGGTCAAGGCCCTCCAACCCAGTCCAGGCGGTGACCATCAAGAAGAACTATGAGGGACTGGACACTATACCCGACAAGTCACCCGTCCAGATCCTGGTGCTCTTCAAACCTGGATTCTCTGAGCAGGAGGCACAATACTATATCAATGGCGAGCTGCAGGAAAGATTGTTTTATGCCTCGGAGTCCGTGCAGTCACCTACCGGTTTTGGGCTTCATTTCAAATCCATTCTCGATCCACAGTCAAACCAGGTTCTTGCGCGCATTGAAATCAATGGCATCCGCCGACACCCGGCACAATTGTATGAGTCTATATCCTGCTTGCTGTTATTCTTATTCTTGTTCGCCTTATGGAACAAGTACAAAATCAATCTCCCGGAAGGCCGGATTTTCGGTTGGTTCCTGGTAATTCTCTGGACGCTACGTTTCCTGTATGAGTTCCTGAAAGAGAACCAGGTTTCGTTTGAAGACAAATTGCCACTGAATATGGGGCAATTGCTGAGCATTCCGCTCATTATCATCGGAATCCTGATCCTGGTCCGGTCCTACCGGAAACCCGTGGAGCCGGTTGTTTGATGAGGTTATGCAGTGAAGAATCGGAAGATCAAGATGATTGGCGATGCTGGGGTTGTTGATGGGAATGGTGTTGGTAATGGGTGGGGACTTCGAAGAGTCCGACCAGGACACCGTTTCCATTGCCCCGATCACGGTAGCCGTTGACAGCAATTCACATCGCCTGCTCCAGGTTGACCGGGTCATCATTGTGGGAAACAAGGTCACGCGGCGGCGCATCATTGAGCGTGAACTTTCCCTGAAGCCCGGCGATACAATCCGTGCGCGGTCCCTCGAACCTACCCTGACGTGGGATAAAAACAAGATCTATAACCTGCGCTTGTTTAATACGGTGTCGGTCCGGGCGCTCGACATGGGCAACGATCACATCGATATCCTGGTTGAACTGACGGAGCGGTGGTATATATTCCCGGTTCCCATTTTTGAATTGTCAGATCGAAACTTCAACGAATGGTGGAACAACTACAACCATGACCTGACCCGGATCAACTATGGTGTGCGGATATACAAGAACAACTTCCGGGGTCGAAATGAATCCTTGCGTCTTACTGCCCAATTTGGGTTTTACCGGAAATTCGACCTGCAATACCGCATCCCCAACCTGGACCGCACCCAGAAACACGGCCTGACTTTTGGTTTTGATTTTGGGGCACCCCGCAATCTAGCTTATCAGACCGTTGACCACCGCCTGGAATTTCTACGCAAGGATAAGGTGATCCGGGAAAGTATCGGCGGATCGGTAACCTATTCTTACCGGAAGACCTTCTTTGAAACACACTCGTTCAGTTATAGCTATCGCAATTCGGAAGTCATAGACACCATCCTCACCCTGAACCCCAACTACTACAACGGTCTAAAGCCAACCCAGAAGTATTCCATGTTGTCTTACTACTTTGTATCTGAACATCGTGATGTGGTGATGTATCCGCTGAAAGGATACCAGTTTACCGGCTATATCTCCAAGAGCGGTATCCTCCCCAATGAAGATGTTGACCAATTGGAATTAAATCTCACCTACGCCTATCACAAACCCGTCGGCCAGCACTATTTCTTCTCCAATTTTTCATCCGTCTTCTGGAGCACACCCTACAGCCAGCCATATTCTGTTTATGATGCCCTTGGCTATCGCAACCTTATTATCCGTGGATTCGAGAATTATGTAGTAGAAGGACCTGTATTTGCGCTCAATAAGACCACCTTCAAGCGAAAGATCTTCGGTCGAAGCTGGACCATTGATAAAATGCCTATCGAGCAATTCAATTATTTTCCCTTGGCGGTATATATCAAGGCTTTTGCCGACTTCGGGTATGTGCAGAACTATGACTACTACCAGGAGAAAGCACTAAACACACGATTATCCAATCGCTTGCTGGCCGGCGCCGGTGTGGGGCTCGATTTCGTAACTGTTTATGACCTGGTGGTACGGATGGAGTATACGTTCACCCAGGATCAAAAGGGTGGGTTCTTTCTCAACGCCCGCAAGGAGTTCTAGTCCGGATCGTACTTCCATTCCTTGCGATGTCCTTTCCGGTTGAATTGATACCAGGTGCCCGTCCGTTTTCCTTCGTGGTAGGCGCCTTCGTAGGTTAGTCTACCGGCCTCGTCGTAGAACTGCCACCAACCCTCTTCCATTCCTTTCTTATAGTTGCCTTGTTGGAGGAGTATCCCTTTTTCTGAGTAGACCTTGATCATGCCTTCCGGGTATCCATCGACATAACTCACCACCCGATCGAGCACTCCGTTGGGATGATAATACAACCAGGTGCCTTCGTAACGGCTATGGAGGTACTTCCCCTTTCGCTCGATTCCTCCGTCCGGGTGGTAGTACCACGCTGAGTCCTGCAAAGATCCGATCTTCCAGTTTTCCTTACCAAGCAGCCTGCCAGTTGGATAGTAATATACAATCGTTCCATCCAGTTTACCCACTGCATAGTGCTCAGTCGCGCTCACCTGGCCATTGGGATAGAAATAGGTCCACGCTCCATCCTTGACTCCTCGCTCTATGGGGCCCTTGCCGCGTATAGCACCATTCGCATAATAATCCACGGTATCTTTCATCTGCGCTGATGCCATCGTTGAAATCAATACCAAGCCAGGAAGAAGGACGGGAAGCCGCACGCGTAATTCAATCATGTAGTACATAAAAATACCTCAATTCTTACACGACCAACAACCTTCAAAGAATTCAATCGTTAGTTAAGCAGTTCTGATGCATTTCCTTACATTTATCCTAACCTCACTTAATACAATCCCTAATGAAAAAACTTTTACTGCTCCTGGTGGCTTCACTATCGGCGCAAGTAGCCACCGCTCAAATCAGTGCCAAACTGATGCGATACCTTGACGTGTCTGAGAATGAAATAGTTTTTGTTTACGGAGGCGATATCTGGCTAATGCCAAAAGCCGGAGGGCAAGCCGTTCAGATTACCCACTCCCCCGGTGAGGAGTCGTGGCCCAAATTCTCTCCCGACGGATCCGAGATAGCCTTTACGGCAAATTATAACGGCAATGCCGACGTATACGTGATGCCAACCAAAGGTGGAGTGCCGGTGCGGGTAACGTATGCGTCCTATACCGACCGAACCGTCGATTGGCATCCGGATGGCAAACGAATCCTCTTTGCCTCCCGCCGCGAAGCCAGTGCCTCACGTGTTAACCAGTTCTTCCTGGTGGACAAGAAAGGCGGCTTACCGCAGCGACTTGCCATACCTTATGGTGAACTCGCCAGTTTCTCACCCGACGGCAACAAACTTGCCTATATCACAAAGATCACAGAGAACTACCCATTTAAACGCTACCGCGGCGGGCTCACTTCGGACATCATCGTGTTTGATCTCACCTCCAACAAGGCTGAAAACATCACCAACAACATGGCCAACGATGGCAAACCTGCGTGGGCCGGAAACAAGATCTATTTTCTCTCTGACCAGGATCCCGACATGCGCCTCAACCTCTGGACTTATGATACACAGTCCAAGTCAGGCAAGAAGCTTACTGCCTTCAAAGACTTTGACATCTCCTACCTGTCGGCTGGCCCCAAAGACCTGGTGTTTGAGAACGGTGGTACCCTTTATCGCATGGATCTTTCCTCCGAGAAGTATGAGGAAGTGAAGGTGCAGGTGGTCAGCGATCTCTCCGTTGAAATCCCCCGTCAACGCAACGTCGAACGCAACATCGTTACGGCTTCGGCTTCACCGGGAGGAACGCGGCTGGTGATCGAAGCGCGCGGCGAACTTTTCAACGTTCCGGTAAAAGAGGGCTTTGTTACCAACCTTACTCAATCCAGTGGAGCCTTCGACCGTGATCCGGCCTGGTCACCGGACGGAACCAAGCTGGCCTATTGGAGCGACAAGTCGGGAGAATATGAGCTGTACACGCAGGATATAAGTAAAAATGAACCTGCACGTAAACTCACCAACCGGGGTTCGGGATTTGGTTACCGGCTCTTCTGGTCACCCGACAACAAATGGCTTGCCTACCTGGATGAGCGAAACGACATAAACCTCACGGATGTCAACTCTGGCATCACGAAGAAAGTTGACAACTACTCCTGGGAGATAGGACATGGCGGCCGCAATGGATACTACCTCAGCTGGTCACCGGATTCAAAATGGATCGCCTATAGCCGCGGCGAGGACAATGCCGCAGATGCCATTCATGTGTATAGCCTCACCGAAGGTAAGTCAAATCGTGTAACCGGAAGTTTTTATAACAACCGCAATCCTGTATTCAGTGCGGATGGTAAATACCTGTTCTGCCTCACGGAACGCGAATTCAACGCAGCCTACAGCAATGCCGGAGACGGCACCTGGATCTACGTAAACAACGCACGGTTGGCTGCGATTAGCCTGACGAAAGATGCTGCCGATCTTCTCAAACCAAAAAACGACGAAGTGGCGCCACCCAAGAAAGAGGAAGAAAAGAAAGCGGAAGACAAAACAGCCGATGCCAAAAAAGGAAATGACAAGAACAAGAAAGGCAAGGAAGCAGAACCGGAGAAGAAGCCTGAAATAGCCGTTAAAATCGATTTCGATGACATCGAAAGCCGTTTGGTGGTGCTCCCACCCTCTCCTGGCAACCTGGACAATATCATCGCCTTTGAAGGGAAAGTGGTCTATCAGCGCTATCCTAATACCGGCAATCCTGGCGACCCCTCGCTGGTCGTTTATGACCTTGAAAAGCGGGAGGAAAAAACTGTTTTAGGCAAGGCCAATTTTGCTGAAGCCACTGCCGACCACAAAAGCATCCTCGTCCGAAGCGACGGCAAGTTTGCGATCGTTAAGCCCGAAGCTGACCAAAAAATTGAGAAGCCGGTTCCCACGTCCGACCTGGTTATGAACCTGAACCCCAAAGAAGAATGGCGCCAGATCTTTAACGATACCTGGAGACGCTACCGTGACTTCTTCTATGACAAAGACATGCAGAAGGTGGATTGGAATGCGATGCGCAAACGCTATGGAGCGCTTGTCGAAGACGCCCGCAGCCGTTGGGACGTCACAAACATCCAGTCCAACCTCCAGTCCGAACTAAGCGCAGGACACACGTATACTTTCGGCGGCGACGCTGAACAGGTTGCCCGCGTGGAAACAGGGTTCCTTGGCATCGATTGGGAATTGAGCAATAACGCTTATCGGATCAAGCGGATTGTCAGACCGGCTGCCTGGGACATTCTGCGCTCCCCATTTGACCGCCCTGGGGTGGGCGTACAAACCGGGGAATATATCCTTGCAGTCGATGGCGTAGCCCTTGATCCCTCCAAAGATCCTTATGCCGCTTTTGACGGGCTTGCGGGCAAGACCGTATCGTTGACCATCAGTAAAACCGGTGTGAAAACCGACAGTCGCAGTGTAGTCGTTACCTGTCTGAATACCGACGATGATGCCGAACTGCGCTACCTTGAATGGATCGAAAACAACCGAAAGCTGGTTGAAAAGCTCTCCGGTGGAGATTTGGGTTATATCTATATGTCCAACACCGGCGGTAAGGGTCAGAGCGAGTTGGTCAGGATGTTCTACGGCCAACTTTCCAAGAAAGGTTTCATCATCGATGAGCGCTTCAACGGAGGCGGGCAGCTATCCGACCGATTCCTGGAGCTACTCAACCGACCGATCGTGTACAACCTGTACTGGCGGCATGGCCGACCCACTCCTGCACCCACGAAAGCCAACCCGGGACCGAAAGGAATGTTGATCAATGGTTGGGCAGGATCAGGTGGTGATGCATTGCCCTGGGCCTTCCGCGAGCAAAACGGCGGACCCATTGTGGGTGAACGCACCCTGGGTATCCTGGTGGGACCTGCCACCGGCCACATGCTCATTGATGGCGGCGGCATCACGCTGCCGGAAGCGCGACTGTACCACAATTCCGGCAAATGGTTTGACGAAGGCGTAGGTACCAAACCGGATATTGAGGTTTGGGATGATCCGAACCTCCTCGTTCAAGGTCGCGATCCGCAGATGGAACGCGTCGTGGAAGAAGTGATGAAACTGGTCCGTACCAAGCCATTCAAACTGACACCTCCTCCCCCGATGCAGGACCGCACCGCAGAAGGGTTGAACAAGAATTGATTTACCCTACTTCTATTTCAAAGCCAGGCGAAGTGCCTGGCTTTTTTCGTTTCAATGAACTCCGACGGAATTCAGGATAAAATCAATCAGGAAAACCTTAAACCCATCTATTCACAAAGGATCCAACGTTAGAATAAAATTGCATTCACATCTGTGTTATGCACTCCATTCTGCTTGCTCTCTTGTTGTTCTCAATGGCCACTTTTGGGCAAAGTGTCAACACGCGTTTAGGTGCACGGGCGGCAGCGCTTGGGTATGCGAGTTTTGCGCTCACCGACGAAGCCACTTTTTTCAACAATCCCGGTGCATCAGCGTGGAACAGTGTTGCCAACGGCTTTTTCTCCTACGAAGTGGCCGCCAGTCTCCCTGGTGCAAACCGAACCGCTGCGGGTATACTTATACCCGTTGGTAGTGGTTGTCTCGGCGCTGGATTGTTTCGTTTCGGAGATGACCTCTATAGCGAACAATTTCTCGCCGCAGGATTCAGTCATCGGCTTGGGAACACCTCTCTGGGCGCGAGAGTCCAATATGTGCAGTATAATGCTCATGGATACGAAACACGCATAGCAGTTACCCTGGATGTCGGTGGGCTGATCAAAATTACTCCCGAATGGTCTATTGGGGCCGGCATCTCCAATGTAACACAAACCTTCATCGCATCGGAAGGACCCCTGCCCATGATCTTCTCGGCTGCGCTCGCCTGGCAGGCGCCCCGTGGACCATTGATTACCTCAGAAGTGGAAAAGCAACTGGGCAATCCTCTTCGCATCAAAGGGGGAATTGAAGTCCCCCTTTATCAGAAGCTCTTCATGCGAACCGGATTTGGGCTGAACCCGGTGACTCTTTCACTTGGCCTTGGAGCAAAGACACGTCGGTCCTCCTTCGACTTCAGCACGACCTACCATCCTTCGATCGGCTTCTTTAATCAGGCATCCGCTGCTTATCGTTTTGGCAAAACCCCATCCTCATGAACAGGATGTACCTTCTCGTTCACGTTCTGGCTGTCACTTCGGCGGTCGCCCAAACTTTGACCACGGAAGATATGCTGGATCACCTGGCCGATGAACTACTGGTAACTGCCGAAGCCGATGTGAGTTACGATGAATTGTATGAGACGCTCACCCACTTGTTAGCCAACCCAGTTGAACTCAACCAGGTAAGTCGGGAACAACTGCGCGCCTTTATCATGTTGAGTGAATCTGAAATTAATTCATTCATCAACTACAGGAAAGAACAGGGGCCTTTTCTGAACGTACTTGAACTCCAGGCAATCCCGGGTTGGAGTGAAACTACTGTACGGCACGTAACGCCTTTTGTGTTCGTCAGAGACCCGGCATCGCGCATTGACCAGGGAATGGTGCGACGCATATGGTCTGAAACCAATTCGTACCTCACGGTGCGCTATGAGCGAACCCTCGAACCCAAACGGGGTTATGGCATTTCGGAGGATTCGTCGCGGCGTTACGCCGGCTCGCCCGACAAGTACTACTTGCGCTATCGGATTTCCAGGCCTGGTGACTTTAGTGTTGGCTTCACGGCGGAGAAGGACCCGGGTGAACTATTGGATTGGAACCCGGGTGTTCAATATGGTTTTGATTTTCTGTCCGGGCATATCCAGTTGATGCGAAAAGGCCGGTTGGAGAACCTGGTGATCGGTGACTTCCAGGCGCAGTTTGGTCAAGGCCTCCAGTTGGGAAGCGTCTTTGGACTTGGAAAAACCGCACAGACCATCACGGGGATCAGGCGAAGCAACCTGGGCTTCCTTCCATACATGTCCGCCAGTGAAAGCTACTATTTGCGGGGTATAGCGGCGAGCTTCCGGTTGACCGACCGGTTTCGCATCCATGTCTTCGGTTCATATAAGAATCGGGACGCGTCCACCGAATCAGCAACTGATGATGTTTCATCGCTGCAAAGTTCGGGGCTTCATCGCACCCCGCATGAACTGCAGGGACGTGCCCAGATCCGCGATCGGGACATGGGCATTGTCCTTCAATTCAAACATCGTGCAGTCGACGCCGGTATTTTGGGTTACGAGAAAAACCTTTCCCGACCCTGGATTCCCAACCCAACCCCTTACAATCAATTTCAATTTCGGGGTAATGAATTCAGGAATATTGGTGCGTATGTCAACATCAGTTGGTCCAATGTGACCTTCTTTTCAGAAGTGGCCCATACGGCAGATCACGGAAACGCCTTCACCGCAGGCCTCCTGGGAAACTTTACGGCAAAGCTCGAAATGTCTTGGCTGTACCGGTCATTTGATGCAAACTACTTCTCCGAATATGCCAATGCAGTAGCTGAGGGATCAGCACCACAGAATGAGCAGGGTCTTTATTGGGGTATGAAATATGCTTTCAGCAGGAAACTCAGCCTGTCCGGATACCTGGATGTGTTCCGGTTTCCCTGGTTGCGCTACAGGGTATACCGACCCTCTACGGGAAATGAATGGCTGCTCCGTGTGGATTATTCCCCGACAAAGTCCATGACTTTTTTTCTGCAGGCCCGTGAAGAAACAAAGGATCGCAACTTGTCAGCGGACGGGCCACTTTACCAGGTCGAACCCGGAACCCGCCGGCATGCCTGGCTGGGTGGGGAACTTATCCTGTCTCCAAGTCTATCCATTCAGGCACGCGTGCAGGGAAGTCAGTACGAATTGGATGGGGTCATAACGAGCGGAATGGCATTCACCCAGGGAGCTAGCTGGAAGCAAGGCCGTTGGTCGATATCCGCCCGGTACGCCCTGTTCGACACCGATAACTATGACAACCGTCAATATGTATATGAAAAGGATGTGTGGATGGCGACGTCCCTCCCCGCCTACGATGGTTCAGGGATTCGAAATTATTTTGTGATCCACTATACCCTTTCCAGGCACCTCGACTGTTGGGTCCGATGGGCACGAACCTGGTACTCCGACCGGGAAGTGATTGGGTCTGGAGGTGAGGAAATAGCCGGAAATGCGAGAAATGATATTAAATTTCAGCTCAGGATCAGGCCCTGATCGATAAACTGAACAACCATGCATGGCGCCGCACAAGTAACTCCCGAGGTAGGTATCGTACTGGCAATCGGCCTGGCGATTTTTGTGCTGGTTTATCGATGGATCTTCCGAAAACCCCGGCGGTGATTTTAATAATTGGTTGAATTGTTGCTTTTTACCGGCCGGGCTGCGTAATTAACGTGCTGATTTCGTTTGCCTTAACCTACCTATCTTAACCTAAAGGAAAAAACCGATGAGAAAGATTACACTTCTCCTTGCCTTCATTATCCTGTCACTCATCCTTCTTTCTGCCGGCTCAATTGCCTTCGCCCAAACAACCAAAAAGACACTGGAGCTTCCTGAATTCAAGTCCATTTATGTGAATTCGAATTATACGGTTCTCCTGAAGCAAACGAATAAACAAGAGGTAGTGGTAGAGGCTTTGGCGGAGATTCTCGAGGTAAGTGAATTCAAGGTGGAGAACGGCATTCTTATGATCAATATTGAACGGAAGCCGGAATCTTCCAGCAAGAGCATCTGGGCGAAAATGGACGACATCAAGCTGAATCCCACCATGAAGGTGTATATCAGCATGAAGAACGTTACTGAGTTGCGTGTCAATGGCGCTGGCAAGATTCAGTCGGAGAATTCCATCTCCGCAGACCAACTGACCGTCGGCATGTCTGGTAATGGAATCCTGGATGTGGACATCAAGGGCAACGCCGTAACGGCCGAAGTGAGCGGATCAGGAACACTGACCCTCCGGGGTTATGCCACTTCACTTATCGCAACGGTAAGTGGCAGTGGAAACCTCAAAGGATTTGATTGCCCAATGGAAAGCGTAAACCTTAAAGTGAGTGGCAGCGGAAACGCTGATCTTAACGTCAGTAACAGCGCCGATATATTTGTATTTGGTAACGGCAATGTGAAGCTCAAAGGCAATACCAAGACCCTGAT
This sequence comes from Cyclobacteriaceae bacterium, assembly GCA_016787645.1. Lineage (GTDB taxonomy): Bacteria > Bacteroidota > Bacteroidia > Cytophagales > Cyclobacteriaceae > ELB16-189. The sequence continues at coordinate 476,207 of JAEUUF010000013.1, forward strand.
GAAAAAAGTGTACGGGGCTGGCACAGTGGAGCGCGCCTACTAATCAAACACCTGGTCTAAACTGAGAACTGCCGGTGACCCCGTATAACGCATCGGTTGTCCAACTCGCTCCTGTTTTCTTTGACAAGCAGAAGACCCTCGAAAAGATTGGTCAGTATATCCGAAAGGCTGCAAAGGAAAAATCAAGGATCATTCTTTTCCCAGAGGTGATTATTCCGGGTTATCCGCGCGGACTGATCTTTGGAACAGCCGTAGGCGGTCGCACCCCCGAAGGTCGCGAAATGTTTCTCCGATACTGGGAGAATGCCATCGAGGTTCCGGGTTCTGAAACAGACCAACTCGCCAAATGGACAAAGGAAGCCAAAGCTTATGTTGTGGTAGGGGTGACCGAGAAGGATAAGGTAAGCGATACGTTGTATTGCTCCCTTCTTTATTTCTCTCCGCAGGGTCAATTGATTCACCGTCACCGCAAGATCAAACCCACTGCAGCAGAGCGCATCCTTTGGGGCGAAGGCGACGGGTCTGATCTCAACGTAATCGACACTCCATTCGGTAAGGTCGGCGGGCTGATTTGTTGGGAGAATTATATGCCGCTCGCGCGTATGGCGCTTTACCAGCAAGGACTTGAAGTTTACGTGGCTCCCACTGCCGATTGCCGCGACAGCTGGCAAGCGACGCTTACCCACATCGCCTGCGAAGGAAGGTGTTTTGTGTTGGGGTGTAACCAGTACCTCACCAAAGAACATTACCCCGCTGACCTGAAGAAGAAAGTGGTGGCGGACAGTCCGGCGCTTCCTAGTTCGGGTGGCAGTGTAATCATTGGACCGTTGGGGAAAACTCTTGCAGGCCCCCTGTTTGGGAAAGAAGGTGTGCTAACGGCAGAAATTGATCACCGGGAGATCATCAAAGCCAAAATGGACTTTGATGTGATCGGGCATTATGCACGGCCCGACATATTTGATCTCACCTGGAAGAAGCAACCATGAGCAACCGGGAAGTAATTGAAACCTTCTACCAATCGTTCCAGCGTGGCGACTGGAAGTCTATGCAGGCATGCTATCATGACCATATCGAATTTTCGGATCCAGCGTTTCCAAATTTAAAGGGCTCACACGCAAAAGCGATGTGGCACATGCTGGCTTCATCGGCCAAAGACCTGGTGGTCACTTACAGCCAGGTGAATGCCAATGAAACTACGGGGTCTTGTGAATGGGAAGCCAAATATTCATTTTCCCGAACCGGTGCTCGCGTCCACAACAGGATTCACGCCACCTTTGAGTTTCGTGATGGTAAAATTATTCGGCACTCGGATAAATTCGATCTTACTCGATGGGCCGGTATGGCCCTCGGGATGCCGGGGAAATTGCTGGGGTGGACGCCCTGGATGCAAAACAAGATCCGGGCGACAGCCGCAGCCAGCCTGGCCAAGTTCCTGGCCGCCCACCCGGAGTACACTTCACCGTCCAGCTCCGCAAAATAGGCCCTGGGAAGCAAAAAAGGCCATTTTACAAGCCAATGACCGCATCAATTGCAACGCCATGAAAGGGCTTTGAAAATTGTAAAGTTATTTTTTACATATATTTGCCAGGTTAATTGATAATCAGTTCTGTAAGGCACATGGGTTTCCGGGTACTTCAGTTGAGATTATGGATTAACAGAACTTTAATTATTAACTAATTTCAACAGTACGATGAACATTTATGTAGCCAACATTCCCTGGAAGGCCACGGAAGATCAACTGAAAGCTCACTTTGCCGCTTTTGGAGAGGTAACGTCCGCAAAGATCATTATGGACAAGGTCACCCAGCGCAGCCGTGGTTTCGGTTTTGTGGAGATGGCCGACGACGGTTCTGCACGCCAGGCCATCGCCAGTCTGAATGGCGCTGATTTCCAAGGCAAGAACCTCGTGGTTAACGAGGCACGTCCCCGTGAAGAGCGTTCAAGCTTCCGCGGTGGAAACGGCGGCGGCGGCTTCCGCAAAGGCGGATACGATCGCGAAGGATAATACCGACTTAACTCAACGTTAGGATATCATGCAATGCCTCGACTGCGGTCGGGGCATTTTTCATTATGGCCGATCATACCGATCTGGATCAAACATTGTCAGATCCACAGCAGGAATTTTCCCTTCTACCAGATCACTGACTAACTTTCCGGTTCCCGGCCCAAGGCTAAGCCCCATCATGGCGTGCCCGGCGGCGATCACGAGATTCTTTCTTCGCTTTGTCCGACCAATGTAAGGCAACCCATCCGGTGAACATGGGCGCAAGCCATGCCAAACATTTTCTTTGCCCGGCATCCCCACCTGCATATCCGGGTAATACTTGTTGATCGAGTTCACTATTCCCTTGACGCGGTTCATGTTGATGGAGTGATCATTCCCTGTAATTTCCATGGTGCCACCAAAACGTAGATCAGGACCCATCGGCGTCACAGCTACCCGGGCCTCGAGGAAGATGGTGGGGATGCGGATATTCTTTGTCACATCGTTCAACGTGAAACTGTAACCCTTCCCTGCCTGCATGGGGAGGCTTAAGTTCAATCCCTTGGCCATTTGCCCGGCCCAGGAACCGGTGGCCAACACCCAATGATCCGATGTGAATTCCCCGCGAGTGGTACGAACCGCCTTAATGGAATCACCTTCACTAACGAATGAATCGACGCGGGCCTCGCGCTCCATGGTTACTCCTTGCTTGCCCAGAAACTGAATGAGGTTTCTGACCAGGCTTCCCGGAATGATATGAGCATCACCCGGATAGTACACACCGCCCCGGGCATTTACCCTGACGTCAGGTTCCATAGCCTGTATCTCGCTCAACGAGAGAATACGTGCTTCAATGCCCAGGCGATGGGCGAGATGAGCGGTCTCCCTCTCCTCCTTTTCCAGCGCAACGTCATGATACAACATGAGCAAGCCTCGTTCAAGATACCCAAAGTCAAATGGCAGTGTTCTTGCCCATTCCTGATAATGAAGTTTACTGTACAAACTCAGCGCACTCATGGCGGGCATGCTCCGCTCTACATGCTTACTGTTGGCATGCCTGTAAAATCTCAATCCCCAGCTGATGAGGTCGCGACTGAGGCGAGGACGTACATAAAATGGACTCTGCGCATCAAACATCCAGCGGATGCCTTTGGCGATCATGCCCGGAGCAGCCAGCGGGATGAAGTGACTCGGAACAATCATTCCCGCGTTGCCAAAGGAACATCCCTCCTCCAGTCTCCCCTCGTCAAGGATGGTAACTGAAAAGCCAGCCTTTTGTAAATAGTAAGCAGTGCTGAGTCCTACAATGCCGCCGCCGATAATGGTTACTTTCTGCATACATCATCAGATTACCTGGAAGCCGTATGCGTACGGATCGTCGTCAGGATCAATGGTGATGGTGTTGAGTCCGTAAACTCTCGCCCAACCCTCCACACTCGGAACGATGGCGGGAATACTCCCAATACTGGTAACTTCCTCCACCCGGCCAATGAACTTCGATCCGATTATACTCTCATGGATGAATTCATCCCCTTGTCTTATCAGGCCTTTGGTGTGCCATTGCGCCAATCGCGCCGACGTTCCTGTACCACATGGGGAGCGGTCAATGGCCTTGTCGCCATAGAAAACTGCATTTCTTGCTGTTGAAGCCGGATCAAGCGTCTTTCCCGTCCACAGGATATGACTGCACTTGCTGATCGTGGGGTTCTCGGGATGGACAAACGTGTGATGTAAATTGATATCCGTGCGCAATTCCCGGCTCCAACTAACCAGCTGGTCGGCGGTGTAGTGCTCGAGCCCTTTGAAATTCTTTTGTACGTCAACGATCGCGTAGAAATTTCCTCCGTAGGCAACGTCTAAGGTAAGTTCGCCAAGATCTGGACAGGTGGCTTTGATGTCCCTGGCTGCGAGGAATGCCTTTACGTTTCGAATCTTCACCGACTTCACCTTCTTTCCCTCTTGCTTGTACTCGATGCGCACTAACCCGGCTGGCACTTCGAGATTAAGCACACCGGGAGTCTTTGGCACTACCAACCCGTGCTCGATGGCTATGGTTACCGTGCCAATCGTGCCATGTCCGCACATGGGAAGGCAGCCGCTCGTTTCTATGAAAAGCACATCGATATCGTTGTTGGGGTCCGAAGGTGGGTACAAAATGCTGCCGCTCATCATATCATGACCGCGGGGCTCAAACATCAGTCCCTTCCGAATCCAGTCATATTCGCGCAAGAAGTGCTGTCGCTTCTCGCTCATATTCTTGCCCTCCAGCGGCGGACCACCGCCTGCTACTACCCGAACCGGGTTTCCACAGGTATGGGCATCAATGCAGAAAAAGGTCTTTGAAACGGCCATAAATTATTTTGTCCAGGTGTTGTTGACCATGCGCCAGATGCCCAGCGGGTTCTGATTCTGGAGTTCCGCGGGTAAAAGACCATGGGGAAAATTCTGAAAACTAACCGGTCGTACCCATCGCTTTGCGGCATCAATGCCCACGGAAGTGAATCGAGAGTCAGTTGTTGCCGGGAATGGGCCACCGTGATGCATAGCCGGGCAAACTTCAACACCGGTAGGAACACCGTTGATGATTACCCGGCCTACTCGGTCGGATACCCGTTGAATAAAGTCCGCGTAATCCACTAACTCATCATCCTCGCCAATGATCGTTGCTGTCAATTGGCCGGGGATGGCATCGAGGGCTTTGAACAGTTCCTCGCGGGACTTGGAAATGACCAGCAGAGAATAGGGTCCAAACACCTCTTCGACCAAGGCTGGGTTCTTCAAGAAATCTTCTGCGTTTACCGAAGCAACCGTGGGAATTCCCTGGTTGCTCTTTGCGGGCACGGAAGATTCTGCCACGAGGGTGACTCCTTTTTCTTTAAGTGCCTTACCGCGGTTCTTGATAAAGTTATTCGCGATGCCCGGGTGCAGCATAGTCGCAGGCGCCACTTCACGAATCTTAGTTGCCAATTGCTGGGTGAAGCTGGAAAGCTCAGGGCTCTGGATCGAGAGCATCAGACCGGGATTAGTACAAAACTGGCCCACTCCCTGGGTGATCGAGGCTGCATACATCTCAGCCACCTTGGCAGCACGGACTTTAAGTGCGCCAGGAAGAATGAAGACAGGATTGATGGAGCCCATTTCCGCGAAAACAGGAATCGGCTCCGGCCGAGAAGTGGCATAATCATACAACGCCTTGCCGCCGGAAAAGGAACCCGTGAATCCGACCGCCTTTGTCAGCGGGTGCTGCACAAGGAATTTCCCTGCCTCAAAGGATGAATCCTGGACATGTTGAAATACGTGAGCATGTTCGCCACAGGCGCGGATCGCCTTGGATATAGCGCCAGCAACCATCGCAGATGTTTCAGGATGAGCCGGGTGAGCCTTCAAGACAACCGAGCATCCTGCAGCGAGCGCTGATGCGGTGTCCACCCCTGCCGTGGAGTACGCAAACGGAAAATTGCTTGCGCCAAATACCACCACCGGACCGAGCGGCACCATCATTTTTCGAAGGTCTGGCTTCGGCAAAGGTTGACGGTCAGGTAGCGCGGTATCGATTCGTGCTTCTACCCAAGATCCCTCCCTCACCATGCTGGCAAACTGGCGCAACTGATTGCAGGTCCGCCCGCGTTCACCTATGAGGCGTACCTCAGGGAGGTTTGTTTCTTCCATCGCCTTTTGAATGAGGGGATCACCTAACGCCTCAATCTCAGAAGCTATGGCTTCCAGGAAGTTTGCTTTTGCCATACCGCTTCTTGTGCGGTACTGAAGAAAGGCCTCTCGGGATTGAAGTAAGACCGTGTCAAGATTGTTCATAGGTTTAAACGGTTAGTTAACAATCATTCTGCCGAATGGATGCGCGGAACTGAACTCAAATCCATTCCAAGTCCGTCACCGTCTGCTCTACTATAGTGGTCCCCGTGTGCAGAGTGGATTTAGGTTCAACCAGCATAACCTTCACCTCTGCCTTGGTCCAAGGACGATGCTCAACACCTTTGGGTACCACAAGAATTTCACCCGCCTTGATTTCTGCCGTTGGCTTATCCCGGAAATCCATCATCAAGGTTCCTTCTAAGACGATGAATAGTTCATCCTCCTCATCATGCTTGTGCCAGATAAATTCGCCCTGGAGTTTGGCCAGCTTGACATAGTTATTGTTCAGCTCAGCCACGATATAGGGGTGCCAGTGTTCCTTGAACCTGGCGTACTTCTCACTCAGGTTAATAGTCTTCATAAGTTCCTGTAGTCCGGAAGTTGAGGGCGATTCTTCAGCCCGGTTCGAATGACTTTCAAAATGCGTTCACGCTCCTCGCCGACCAGCGTAAGGCGGGGTGCCCGCACATATTCAGAACCGAGACCCGCCTCCGCCTCTGCCAGTTTGATGTATTGCACCAATTTGGGATGTATGTCCAGATCAAGTAAAGGCATGAACCAGCGGTATATCGAACGCGCTTCTTCGATGCGGCCGGCCTTCACCAACTTGTAGATCGCAACGGTTTCCGCAGGAAATGCGCAAACCAATCCAGCCACCCAACCCACGGCTCCCATCACCAGGCTTTCCATGGCGAGTGGGTCAACCCCGGTCAAAATTTTGAAACGATCACCAAAGCGGTTGATCATCCGCGTCACATTACTCACATCACGGGTTGATTCCTTCACAGCCTGGATAGTGGGCATCTCCGCCAGCTCGGCGAACATATCGAGCGTCACCTCCACTTTGTAGTCTACCGGGTTATTATACACCATGATCGGCAGTGGTGTAGCGGCAGCAACCGCTTTATAAAATGCGACTGTTTCCCGGTGATCCGATTTATAGCGCATCGGCGGCAGCATCATCAGCCCCTGCGCTCCCAGTTTCTGGGCAGTGAGGGCAAGGTTCACTGCCTCGCGAGTGCTCCCTTCAGCGATGTTGAGGAGTACTGGAACTTTCCCCGCCACCTGGTCGATGGTAAACTTCACCAGGTCGAATTTCTCCTCATTGCTCAATACGCTGGACTCGCCCAGTGTTCCTCCAAGGACAATGCCCTCAACGCCTGCGTCCAGTTGAGCCTTCAGGTTCTTACCGAAAAGCGGCAAATCAAGCTTATCGTCGGCGGTGAATTTGGTCGTCAGCGCCGGGTATACACCATTCCACATAATGAATTGTTTTGTTCAAAGGTAGTGGGTCAGATGGGCTTTGAATTGGCTGAAAATGGTCAATTACTGTACTATATTGACATATAATCAACAGATCAAGTCTTCCAAGTGGCTAAAATACCGTCAAAGCGAGTCGTTTCGTTTAATGTACCTCAAACCGAGCATGAGGTAGTGCGGGTCCAGGTGGATGATGTGGAACATTTTTACGACCAGTTGCACCAGCATCCCGAGATCCAGATCATGTGGATTGAATCCGGCGAAGGAACGCTAATTGCCGGGGACTATGTGGGTCGGTTCCAATCCGGAGAAATCTACGTTATCGGCGGTGGACAGCCCCATGTCTTCCGGTGTGACCAGGAATATTACAGTGGGACCCTTAAGGCACGCAGCACATCCCTGTATTTCAACGAGAAGTATTTCGGAAAAGAATTATGGAGTTCAAATGAACTCAATACCGTGCGAGAATTTGCCGAAGCCAGTCGGCGTGGGCTACAGTTCCCGGCAGATATCGCAACGCCGATGGTCGAATGTGTCCGACGAATCGTGAACGCAGAAGGTTTGCAGCGGCTCATTGCTTTCTTCACATTGCTGCACCTCCTTACCTCCACCTCCGGATTGAAGAAGCTCGCGCTGCTGCCCGGCAAACTCCCAGGAAACGAAGAAGGCCGCATGAACACGATCCTTGAATTTACCTTTCGCGAAAGCCACCGGAAGATCTACCTGGAGGAAGTCGCCCAACGAGCGAACCTGTCCGTTGAAGCATTCTGCAGGTACTTCAAGGTTCATACCCGTAAAACCTATATCAGTTTTCTGAACGAGGTGCGAATCAGTCACGCGTGCCAACTGCTCATTCATCGCGATTTATCCGTGGAGCAGGTCTGCTATCAATCCGGGTTTAGCAACGTCTCTAATTTCAACCGGATGTTTAAGAAAATAACAGGAAAGACACCGCTCGGTTTCCGGCGACAGGTGTATTAGTTCGGGAGTCTCCTGTAATATGGAGGCTCATCCCACTCCACACGTTGGCTATCCCCTTTTCAGTTCGAAGAGGGTCAGCTCGGGAGGAATTCCCACGCGGCCAGGGTAGCCAATGTATCCAAACCCCCGGTTGACATACAAGTATTGATCTCCTTCGCGGTGGAGGTCAGCCCATTGCTTATATACATATTGTACGGGGCTCCACTTGAAGTTGCCAATCTCCACACCAAATTGGAAACCATGGGTATGCCCGGCGAACGTCATATCAATATCGGGGAACTGGGGGCGGACTTGTGCATCCCAGTGAGTCGGGTCATGGGACAGCAACAACTTAACAGCTGCTTCTTCAGTGCCCCGATAGGCTTGTTCGAGGTTGCCATATTTGGAAAAGCGAACGCCCCAGTTCTCATTGCCAATGATGGCAATTTTCTCACCGCCCTGTTCGATAAACCGGTGCTCATTCATCAGGATATCATATCCCATCGTTTTGTGCACCTGAACGAGGTCACGGAAATTCTGAGCCTTTTCTTCCCGGCTTGCCCACCGGTGATAGTCTCCATAATCGTGATTGCCCGTTACCGAATAGACGCCCAGGGGGGCACGCACCTTTTCGAAAATTGGAAGGTAGTCCTTCACCTCCGAAGTCTGATTGTTCACCAGGTCACCGGTGAAGAAGATAATATCCGGCTTCTCCATGAGGAGCATCTCGACGCCCCCTTTCACCGCCACCTTATTCCAAAAACTGCCCGAGTGAATATCTGAAATCTGGCCGATGGTGATACCATCGAAAGACTTGGGGAGATTCTTAAGACGGACCGTCACTCTCCGGATGCGATAATCGTGGGCGCCACTGACGATTCCGTAGACGAATGCACCAACCGGTAAGGCTGCCGTCGCCACTGCTACCTGCGAGAGAAACTGCGAGCGGGGAATAATCGCTCCCGGAAGACTCTCCTTCGTGCCCAATCCAAAATAAGAACCCACCCAACGAACACCGCGATATAGGTCTTCCGTGAAAAGTACAAGAATGCCAAGCACCTTGGAAAGGTACGCGGCAACTACGCCGGTAATGATAAAATTACGAGTACTGGCATTAATGCTATAGGGATTTCCAAACATCCACCACGACACGGAAATTACTGCGAACAACGTCGGTAGCCAGAATCCAATCCGCAGGGCATTCTTCCAAAGTGGTGTCCAGGTTTTGCTGGCCGACAACACTCCCTGGTAGAAGTAGAAATCGATCAGCAGGAAGATGGTGACAAAGATGGCAAGAGTCATAATCCGGTATCGCATGAATAAAAGTTGAAAGCCGCCCTGTGATTCACAAGACGGCTTTCACTGGATTTTAGTTCACAGCCATCGCGGTTTTTCCTGCGGAAGGTTCGCTGGCAGGCTTACTGCCAAAAACCCTTTCCTTCAAACGAGCCACCATCAAGTACATGACGGGCACCAGGAAGAGGGTAAGGAAAGTGCCAAAAATGAGACCGAAGATCATCGTCCAGGAGAGCGGGCCCCAGAAAGCCACGTTGTCTCCACCAAAGAAGATGTGAGGGTTCAATTCCGTAAACAAGGTTACAAAGTCGATGTTCAAACCGACGGCGAGTGGGATAAGACCCAGCGTGGCCGCCATGGCGGTAAGCAATACCGGGGTCATACGCGTCTTGGATGCTTCCGCAATCGCTTCACGAAGTTCCATTCCCTGGCTGCGCAGCAAGTCGGTGAATTCAACCAGCAGGATACCGTTTCGAACCACGATTCCGGCGAGCGCCATTACGCCAACGCCCGACATGACGATGGAGATTTCCATTTTTGTTACGGAGAATCCTATCAGCACACCGATAATACTGAAGACAATTTCTGCGAGAATAATGATCGGCTTGCTGGTGGAGTTGAATTGGGTAACCAGGATCATAAAGATTAACCCAAAGGCAATCATGAAAGCTACGCCAAGGAAGTCCTGGGTCTCTTTTTGATTTTCCTGCTCACCCGTCATCTTAACCGCAACATTGTCCGGCAGGCTCAGCCCGGAGAGGTGTGATTGAATATCTGCCACCACTTCATTAGCGTTGAAATCACCCAACACGTTTGATGACAGCGTAATGACCCGCTTTTGATCAATCCGCCGGATACCCGCATAGCTGTTGGAGTATTCAATTTTGGCCACGGCAGACAAGGGCACCTCGCGGACTTTGCCACCTGCACTCATGTCGCGATACGTCAGCGGCAAGTTCATGAGCGTGTTGATGTCGTTACGAAGGTCCTCGCGGATGCGGAGAGTGATTTCATAGTCATCATTGGCATCGCGGAACTTGGAAATTTCCTTGCCATTGATGGCCGTATTCAGTGCCATCCCGATCTGGGCCGTGGATATGCTTTCCCGGTTCGCCTTTTCACGATCGATGGTCACAATGATTTCCGGCTTGTCGCTTTGGAAATCGGATTTTAGTTCCTCAACGCCAGGCACCTGGAGGGAGTCGAGGTAACGCTTCACCCGGTCCGCAGACGCGACGAGCACATCAAAGTCGTCAGCAGCAATCTCAATGTTGATGGGTTTTCCGGTGGGGGGTCCGCCCTGTTCCTGGTTTACAGAGATTTCAGCACCCCGAATTCCCTTCACACCCTCCCGGATCTTGTCAAGGTATACCTTTGTTGACTGGCCGTCGCGCTTGGCGAATCCGACAAATGCTACGGTCACCTTCCCGAGGTGCGGCTGAGCATTGGAGCCCGCAAACTGATCTTCCGAGGCGCCCACAGCTACGTTGGAGATGATGGACTCGACAATCGGGTTGTTGGCTCCCACAATCTCCGTAACCCGACTCTCCACAATGCTGGTAATGGAATCCGTTACCCGTTGGTCCGTACCAATGGGCATGGTCACATAGGCAAAAATGAAGTTCGGATCACCTTGCGGGAAGAACACTACGGGAGGTTTGCGAATAGCGGTCAAGGCTATCGAGAAGAAGAAAAGCACAACCACACCAATTACCACCGCAGCCGGACGCCAGCTCAGCAGCAGGTACGCCAGAATCTTCTTGTAACGCGCCTGCACCAACGGCCAAAAGTCGGTCTGGAAGTGAGAGATCACACGGCTGAGCCAGAAATGATGCAGTGAATAAAGCAGGAAGGCCAGCGCCACAAGGTTGGCGATACCAAAAACGCCCTCACTGTGTGTAGCAAAGAACAGCACGTAAAATATCACCGAGGTAGAAATCATGACCATCGCACGGATCTTGTATCCGGTATTGAATTTATTCCCATGATCGTGATCGTGCACCTTCATAAAATCCGCCGCAAACACGGGGTTCATGATATAGGCCACCACCAGGGAAGCCAGCAAGGTTACAATCAAGGTGATGGGGAGGTACACCATGAACTTACCAATCACACCCGGCCAGAAGGCCAGCGGCACAAACGGAGCGAGTACAACCATAGTGCCTGAAAGTACCGGAAGGAATACTTCGCCGGCCGCGATCTTCGCCGCCTTCCGGATCGGCACTTTGCCGTTGTCAAATACCCGGTGCGTGTTTTCAATCACCACGATAGCATCATCGACAACAATACCCAGGGCCAGCAGGAACGAGAACAGCGTCATCAGGTTAAGTGTGTAATCCAGGGTAGGAAACACCAGGAAGGCGATGAAGCTGGAGAGCGGTACCGACAAGCCCACAAAAAATGCGTTGGTTGCCCCCATGAAGAACATGAGGATCAGGGTCACCAGGATAAATCCGATGATGATGGTATTGATAAGGTCGTGCAGTGTTGTACGTGTGTTTTCCGATTGATCGGCGGTAATTGTAACCTCCACACCCGGGGGAAGGATATTCGCCTTGAAATTCTTCACGATCTCATTGATCTGGTCCGAAGCAATCACCAGGTTTTCACCACTCCGTTTGATGACGTTGAGGGTAACGACATTCTTCTTGTCGAGGCGTGCGAAACTCTCCTGCTCCTTGTGCGAATCCACCACGGAGGCAATGTCCTTCAGGTAGATTTTTCCTCCCTTGGTAGAACCAACCACCGTATTGGATAGTTGTTCCGCAGAAGTGTACTCGCCATTAACAGTCAAGGAACGTTTCATTCCGTCCACGGACAACTGACCGCCAGGAATGATCACATTCTCACCCCGAACAGCATTTTCAATGTCATCGAGGCTCACACCGGCAGACGCCAGGCGGAACATGTCCACATTGATCTGGATCTCGCGGGTAAGCGCACCCACTATGTCTACACGCCGTATCTCGCGGATGCTTTCAATAGCATCTTGCATCTGCTCGGCATACTTCTTCAAGGTCTGCAAATCATAGTCACCCGACAGGTTGACGTTCATGATCGGCACTTCGGAAATATCAATCTCAATCACCTGTGGGTCATCCTTCAGGTCGGAAGGGAGATTGGGTTTCGCACGGTCCACCGCGTCGCTCACCTCCTGCTTGGCCTTGTCCACATCGATGTCAGTTTCAAACTCCACAATGATGTTGGAGAAACTCTGAACCGAATTGCTCCGAATCTTTTTCACCCCGGAGATCGATTTCATCTCTTTTTCAATCTCCTTGGAAATCAGGTTCTCGATATCCGTCGGCGATGCCCCCGGGTATATGGTCGCAACAAAAATCTGCGGAAACACCACCTCCGGGAAATTCTCCTTCGGCAGGCTGATGTACGTCATTACACCCGCGAGGCAGATGAAGATCGTGGCAATGTAAATACTGACGCGGTTATCAATCGCCCAACTGGTGGGCTTGAATTCCTTTTCTATGTCTTGCATAACAAACGAGTTGCTGAGTCCGGAGGATTAGAATTTCACTACTTCACCGTCGTTGAGGCCCTGGTATCCCACCGTGATGACTTTGTCACCGGCGTTAAGACCAATCACCTGGGCATAGTTTCCATAAATGCCAGCTACCTCCACCACCTTGCGGCGCGCCACCATTTTATCTCCATCGGCAGCCGCGATATACACGACCTTCTCCTTGTTGATGTCCTGAACTACATTGACGGGGACCGTTAACGCGTTAGGGACAGTCGTGAAGATAATTCTCAGGATGCTGGTCATGTTTGGACGTAAGTCGGTGTATCCTGGCAACTGCACCTCCACAGGGAACGTGCGTGAGAGCTGGTTGATCGTCTTGCCTACAAACGTGACCTTGGCCTCAATCTGGCGATCGATATCCGGGAAGGTAACCAAGGCTTTGTTTCCAACCTTGATGTCAACCACGTATGATTCAGAGATGTTGGCGATGATCTTCAGTTTGTCAAAGCTCACTACGCGGAACGCCGGCGCACCGGGAGCCACGTTTTGGCCAATCTTCACATCCACCGCGTCTACTGAACCCTCGATGGGCGATTTGATTTTGCTCATCTCCAACTGCTCATTGAGTGTGGCGAGGCGCTTCTCCAGGGATTCTTTATTATTCTTGGCCTGCAGGTACTGCACCTCCGTACCGATCTTCTGTTCCCAGAGATTCTTCTGGCGTTGGTACACCGTGTTGGCCAGTTCGATGGAAGACTTTAGTTCATTGATGCTGCTCACAATAACTGAGTTGTCGATCTGAGCCAGCACCTGTCCTTTGCGAACCACTTGTCCTTCCTGGGCATACACAGCTGAAAGCACGCCCATGGTCTTTGCGCTCACCAGGATATTATCGACGGCCTCCACCGATCCCTGTGTTTGCACATAGTAATCAAAGGGCCTTGGAGTTAGCTCCTGGACTGCCACTTCTTTTGACTTGGTTGTGGTGGCCGCGGGATTGGCGTGACTCACTTCAGCTTCCAGTGTACGAATCTGGGAGTCAATGGCGGCACGCTGCTTCTTGAGCTCCTCCAACTGGGTTTGAGGGTCTTTTGAACCTGCACTGCAGGCAGCCAATACGGTGGCGATCATCAGTGCGGAAAGAACGGAAAGTAATGTTCTGGTTTTCATCGGAGTGCTTATTTACCTGACTTGATTAATGAATTATTCTCATACGTGGAAGGGAGCAAGCGACCAAACGCTTTGTCGAGATCCACTTTGGCAACCATGGCGTCGAAGAGCGCAGCATAATAGTTGGTCTGTGCCTGGCGAAGCGCGCTTTCTGCATCCGTGACTTCCAGGCTGGACCCAACGCCCTGCTCATACTTGATCTTGGTTACTCTCGCCACATTCCCGGCCAGCTCCTGGTTTTCGCGCTGGGAAATGAGCGTACGGAGCGCATTTTCAAAACTCAAGGAGGCCTGTTTGATCTCGAGGTCAATGGCATTCCGGAGGTTCACAAAATTGTTATCGATTTGCATGAGCTTCAGTTTCTCTTGCTGAATACGCGCGGACCGGGACAGGCCGGTGAAAATCGGAACGTTTAGGCTGACACCTACCTGGGAGAAGCTGTACCACTTGTCAGGGCCAATGGTGCTTGTTTCGGCGATACCCGAATTGGTGGTGAAGAGTCCGCCAATGTCTGTGGATTGCGAAGAGGCGCCCAGGCTTCCGAAAGCGGAAATCACCGGTATCGCTGTCGCATACTGATTCTTCACGTTGAGTTGTTGCAACCGCTGGTTCACTTCCAACACCTTGTAATCGGGGCGCTGGCGGTAGTCCCAGCCATCGCGTGAATACTGAGCCATTGTAGTGTCCACCTTCACTTCCTGGATATTGCCCAGGATTTCGATGGGCTGATCCTGGGGATAGTTCATCTGGAATTTCAGGAGTTGCAGGCCGAGCTCGTTCAGGTTTAGAAACTTGTCGCGCTCGGTAATGAGGTTGTTCAGTGTCACCCGCACTCGGTCTACATCAATACTTTCGGCAAACCCGTTCTGGTTGAGGGCCCGGGTGTTTCGCAAAAGGGAATCCACACGGGCGATGTTGGCATCAAACAAGCGGGTGCGCTCGCGGTTGATCAGCACGGCGTAATAAGCCTTCGTAACCTGCTGAATAATATCTTCCTGGGTCTGTTCCGTGGTTTTCACGGCCAGGTCCTTGTAGGTACTGGCTGCCTTCAGGCCCACCAGGTAGGATCCGTTGAAGATAAGCTGGTTGAGCGTCAGGGTAGCATTCCCCGAATTCTTCAGCTGAAAAAAGTTCCGCGATGCGACTACGTCTCCCACCTTGATGCCCGGCACGCCCGAAAGGTCTCCGAGGAAACTGTTCGGCCCATTGTACTGGGCAAAAAAGCGTGGCAGTTCAGGGTTGGATACCACGGAAGCTGAGCCAGAAATCTGCGGCAGACCGATGCCAATGGTTTCGTTCACCTTGGCTTTGGCAATCTGCTGATCCAATAAGGCATTCTTGGATCGCACGGAGTTTTGCAGGGCAAACTGAATCGCTTCTTCCAGCGTGAATGAGCTGGTGGCCGGGGTTTGACCGTATCCTGCCGTGACCCCAAGCGCGAGAAGTAAAACAAATAACCTTTTCATAGTATCGGAGAGATTAATTCAAGATTTGAGGAAAGCTGCTGCTTATACTTTTCATAAACTTTTCTGCCTTTGTCGGTGAGCACGCCGTAAACAAAATGCTCGAACAACTGGAGGTTGACTTCGGCCAGGTTGTACCGGTCGGCCGGGAAAACCCGCTCATCAAAAGTGATCTGTACCAACTCGAGGCGGGCAATGGCAAGAATGTCCGTATTGATCTCTGGCCGGAAGAAACCTTCCGCAATGCCCTGCTTCAGGTTGCGTATGATGGACTGGCCGATGTGCTCCTGCTTGTGCGTCAGCCATGCACCCCAAGCTTTGGGATGAAACTTTTGCAGGTCAAACAGCAGCGATGGGTTCATCTTCTGGAGATCTTTCTTGATGCACGTGGAGATCTTTACCAATTCGTCAATCGCATTCTCCGCTTCGGCCCGGAGACCATCGTACTGAATTTGCTCCTGCTTGAGGTGAAACTCAGCCACGATCGTCACGATTTCGTCTTTGTCGGCGAAGTATTGGTACAGTGTCTTTTTGGAAACGGACAGATGCCTGGCGATGTCATCCATGGATACACTCCGCACGCCATACTTCATGAAAAGCTCCATGGCGCCCCGCACAATCCGATCTTTTATGTCTTTTTCTTCCATAATGGTCGCAAAACTATGGAAACTTTTCACATACCAAAAGTTTCCATGGTTTCCTTATACGCCTGTTTTTGAAGAAGGTTGGGGGTTTTCTAAAAAAAATGGGAAATTTTTCGTCTAAAAAGCCGGTCAGGAGGCTGCCGGGCCCTCCGACGAGGGAGCCGGTGACTCATACCGGGGCCGGCACCATTTTTCTTTCATCCGGGCCTTTACCCGTTCTCTTTCCTCGGGAGTCATTGCCTGCCAGCGGGATTTCCAATAGTAGCCGGGGCCACCTTTGTAGTGAGACCACCGACGTCCGCCCCCGATGGGCCATAGCAGGATCTTAAGCAAGGCCAATAATCCCAGCGTTTGCCAAAACGTAATGAGCGGGCCGGCAAACAGGGTGGGCACAAGCCAGTTCCAAAGGGTTTGGGTCAGGTAGGTAAGGCCTGCGAGGAAGAGCAGGAAGGCCGCAAAGACCAGCACGCCAATCGCTGTCATCCGAAATATCTTGTTCTGTATCATATCCTTAGCTTGAAAAAGCGTTTAATCGTTTCCTATCACATCGTCATAAAACTGTTGGAGTCGTTTGCGCAGCGCCAGGATCGCATACCGTTTGCGCGAGAGTAGCGTATTGATCGACACGCCCGTGCGTTCGGCAATCTCACGGAAACTCTGCTCTTCAATCTCGTTAAGAATGAATATTTCCCGTTGCTCGGCCGGCAGGTCGTCCAGGGCCAGGGTGATCTCATCCCAAATTGCATCCCGAAGCAGAGTGCCTTCCGGGGTGTTATCCAAATCGGGTAATATCTCTTGTAACGTTAAGGGTGCATCTTCCTCCTGCGAGGTGGAGCCATCCAGTGTAGCTACCTTCGGGCGCGCCGCATCCCGCCGGTAACGGTCAATGATTTTGTTTCTCGCCACGCTGTATAACCAGGAAGTCACGCGATCCATTGACTCAATGGCCTCAAAGCCAGCCACAAATTGGTAGAACACATCCTGCAGGATGTCTTCTGCTTCCTCCGTTGACGAAACCTTACCGCGGATGAAGCTTAGTAGCTTACCTCGCTCCTTGCGGAATGTTTGTTGCTTGATTTCCTCCATGAGGGCGATGTCCATGGCCATAGCTCGCTGCATGCCTCTAAAGACGCGAACCAGTGGGGTTTATTTTGGAAAGATGCTCCAAAGATCAAAGATTTTTCAAGATCGCGTTACCTGTCCTCTTTCCGCCAAGAGCCTTGAGCTAAAAGCTTTAAGCTTAATGCCAGCACCCCGGCAATGGGTACCGACCACCAGTACTTAGCACTCTCACCCATTTCTGCTATTTTTACGCCTCGCAACCACCTCCATGATTCTTTACTTCAGGTCTACGGCCGGCACCCTTTTCGGGGTCGGGCACGCTCACCCTTTTTCTGTTGAAGACATTGAAAAACTCATCTGGCTCCTCGGGGGGGCCAAGCCCCTGCCTGACAAGTCGCTGGAGGGTTATTTCGTAGGTCCGCGAAAGGAAATGGTCACTCCCTGGAGTACCAACGCGGTAGAAATTACCCAGACTATGGGAATAGCCGGTATCCAGCGGATGGAGGAGTTTTCAGTTCACGCCAATGAAAAGGTGCGGATTGATCCCATGCTGCAGGCCATTTACCGAACGATTGACCAGGACACTTTTACAATCCACCATACCCCGGAGCCGGTACTGGAAATCGATAACATCGGAAAATACAACGACCAGGAGGGCCTTGCCTTAAGTGCTGAGGAGATTGATTACCTCAATGAAGTCAGTAGGCAACTGGGAAGAAAACTAACGGACAGTGAAGTGTTTGGTTTCTCCCAGGTGAACTCAGAACACTGCCGCCACAAGATTTTCAATGGCAGCTTCGTCATTGACGGCAAAGAAAAACCCGCTACCCTTTTCCAACTGATTAAGAAAACTTCAAAGCAACACCCCAACTATATCGTTTCTGCCTATAAAGACAACGTGGCCTTCATCAAAGGACCGGTCATCGAGCAGTTTGCACCGAAGCGTCAGGATGTACCCGATTTCTTTGAGCTCAAAGAAGTTGCGTCCGTGATCTCGTTGAAGGCAGAGACGCACAATTTTCCTACCACCGTCGAGCCGTTTAACGGAGCAGCCACCGGATCCGGAGGTGAAATCCGTGACCGACTGGCCGGCGGCAAAGGATCCCTGCCCCTGGCCGGAACTGCCGTTTACATGACGTCGTATCCTCGTCTCGACAACGGTCGCGCCTGGGAAAAAAACCTGGCGCCACGGAAGTGGCTGTACCAGACTCCACTCGAAATCCTCATCAAGGCCTCCGATGGGGCCAGCGATTTTGGCAACAAGTTCGGACAGCCGCTCATCTGCGGCAGCCTGTTCACGTTTGAACATGAAGAACCCTCCAGGCATCACGGCTTTGATAAAGTGATCATGCTCGCCGGTGGAGTAGGATTCGGCAAGGAAAAAGACAGCCAAAAGGAGGAGGTCAAGGCAGGCGATGTAATTGTTCTTTTAGGCGGTGACAATTACCGCATTGGCATGGGCGGCAGTGCCGTTTCTTCGGTAGCCACGGGTCAATATGGCAATGCCATCGAACTCAATGCCGTTCAACGCTCCAACCCGGAGATGCAAAAACGGGTGATGAACGCAATCCGGGCGATGGTGGAATCAGACAACAATCCAATTGTTTCTGTTCATGACCATGGCGCGGGTGGTCACCTGAATTGCTTCTCTGAACTACTTGAAGCAACCGGCGGCACCATTGAAATTGACAACCTCCCGGTTGGAGATCCTACGCTATCCTCCAAAGAAATCATCAGCAACGAATCGCAGGAACGCATGGGCATCGCCATCCATGCAAAAGATGTTGATGCGCTTCGTCGCGTGGCCGAACGTGAACGGGCACCCATGTATGAAGTCGGCAAGGCCACCGGTGATCACCGGCTTTCCTTTGTCCGCAAGAACAACAGCATTCCCCCGGTAAACTTGCGGGTGAGCGACCTCTTTGGTTCCTCCCCGAAGACAATTATCAGGGACACGACGGTATTGGAAACACGCCCTGAATTAACCTATGATGAATCCAGGATTCAGGAGTACCTCAACCTGGTTTTGCAGCTCGAAGCGGTAGCCTGCAAGGATTGGCTCACGAACAAGGTCGATCGTTGTGTTACGGGTAAAGTAGCCACACAGCAGACTTGCGGAGCCATCCAGCTTCCGCTCAACAACGTGTCCGTGATGGCGCTCGATTTCCTCAGTCACAAAGGAGTGGCCACATCGATTGGGCATGCCCCCGGCGCGGCGTTGATTGATCCTGCGAAAGGAAGTCGGCTTGCCATCGCCGAGGCACTCACCAACCTGGTATGGGCCCCATTGACTCACGGATTGAAAGGTGTTTCGCTCAGCGCGAACTGGATGTGGCCGGCGAAGAATGCTGGCGAGAACGCAAGATTATATCAGGCCGTCGAGGCTGTCAGTGATTTTGCCTGCGAACTGGGCATCAACATTCCGACCGGAAAGGACTCGCTTTCCATGACCCAGAAGTATCCGAACGGTGAGGTGGTTTTCTCTCCCGGTACAGTGATCATTTCGGCCGTGGCCGAAGCCGAGGACATCCGGAAGACAGTCTCCCCGGATCTGAAGCCCGTGGTGGGTAGCAAGCTCATCTACATTGACTTTTCCGGTGATAGTCCTGCGCTTGGCGGCAGCAGCTTCGCACAAGTTATTAACCAGTTGGGAAATACCGCGCCAACGGTAAAAAACAGCGCCCAATTTGCCAGGGCATTTGAAAGCGTTCAACAGTTGATCAAAAGAAACTTGATCCTTTCCGGGCATGACATTTCTGCGGGCGGGATGATTACCGCCCTGTTGGAGATGTGTTTTCCCACTCCGGGTGTTGGTATTCGTGCTGACATTTCAGCTCTTGGCCCGGATGGACTACTTGTGCTTTTCAATGAAAATCCTGGCGTAGTCATCCAGGTAGAGGGCGATGTGGTTTCGAACCAGCTGAAAGCAGCTGGGATTTCGCATCAGACGATCGGCGAAGTCATCTCTTCAGAAACACTTGATATCAAGACGCAAAGACAAACGTTGTCCATCGTTATTGCGGAGGCTCGTGCTACCTGGTTCCGTACATCTTATCTATTTGACAAGGTGCAACGTGTGAAAGGGCATGCGGAGAAGCGACGCGATAATTTCTCGAAGCAAATGTTGTCCTACTCATTCCAACCGAAGTTCGATGGCAAGTTTGCCACCTACGGGATTGATCCACGGCGCAGGGTGGCTTCGGGGATAAAGGCGGCCATCATTCGCGAAAAAGGGGTGAACAGCGATCGCGAAATGGCATACTCTTTATACCTCGCTGGTTTCGATGTCAAGGATGTGCATATGACCGACTTGGTATCGGGTCGGGAGGATCTTTCGGGTGTGAACATGATTGTGTTTGTGGGCGGATTTTCCAATTCGGATGTGCTGGGATCAGCAAAAGGCTGGGCCGGGGCTTTCTTGTTCAATCCGAAGGCAAAGGCTGCGTTGGATAATTTTTACGCACGCCCTGATACGCTAAGTCTTGGCGTTTGCAACGGATGTCAGCTCATGATGGAATTGGGGCTGGTGTATCGGGAGATGGATATGGGCTCCCATCCCAAGATGCACCACAATGGCTCTGGCCGGTTTGAGTCTTCCTTCATCACCATTAATATCCCGGAGAATAATTCGGTCCTGCTGAAGAGTTACGCAGGTGCCCGCCTGGGTGTGTGGCTGGCGCACGGCGAAGGTCGATTCAGCCTCGGGGATACCAGAAAGTATGCTGTGGCGGCCACGTATGGTCACGCCGAGTACCCGGGCAATCCCAATGATTCCGATGGTGCCGTGGCCGCCCTTTGTTCCCGTGATGGCCGCCACCTGGCCATCATGCCCCATATCGAGCGGTCGCTGTTCCCCTGGAACTGGCCTTACTACACTCGCTCGAAACAGTCGGATGAGGTAGGCCCCTGGATAGAAGCATTTGTGAATGCCCGGGAGTGGGTCAAGTCAACCATGACGAATCTGAAGGCTCATCAAGGTTAACATTTTAACAACCCAATTTCACCGATCGTTGCCGGAATGTTGGCAACCGCTTACTTTAGTAGCTGTACATGCACCCCTTTCGTTATCACGGGCTACTTGGCCTGATCACCCTCGCTATTGGCTGTACGTCTTACTCAGCAGTCTCGGCCCAATCCATGGAGAGTGGGGATAGTCATAGTCCTGGTGGATCTATCCCCTCCCGGGATTCGCTGCTGGTGGGCAAGTGGAAGATTATTGAGTCTACTTCCCTCGAGGGCAAACGCAACCCGGAGTCATTTGAGATAGAGTATCGCCCGGATGGCAAAGCCAGTTTCAACAAGCAGGCCATTTACCGGAAGTTCAATCAGAGCATCATACGCAGCGGAGGAATTCCTTTTGCGAAAGCCGATCTTGACCGCCACTTTCCAAAAGTCACCTGGAAGACGGATCAGGATCGGATTATCCTGACCTTCAAATCTCGTTTGGGCACCAATGAATTAACCTACCACTACCAGATTAGTGGCGACACGTTGACCACGGTCAACGCCGTATTTGCCGGAACGAGAAGTAAACAAGTAGCTGTGCGAAGACAGGGGGGTCAGTAATTCCAACAAGCGTTCATTTTTTCTCAAGGCTTTTCAGCTGCGCATCAAGGTATTCCTTGGCTAACCATTGATCTCCCACCATTACGCCCTGGATGGTCGTCGTTGCGGTGATATCCTTGAGTGGATTGGCGTTTATCAAAACAAGGTCAGACACCTTGCCTGAGCTTATGGTACCTGAAGTGCCTGACTGACCGTAGAATGCAGCAACGTTGACCGTACCAGTCTTCAACGCCTCGAAGGGGGTGAGTCCGCAATCCACCAAATACCTGAGTTCATGATGTATGGAGAAGCCCGGTACATTAAAGACCTGGGGAGCATCTGACCCGAGTAACAAGCCCACGCCGCCCTCTTTGCATGCCTTGATCAATTTTCGACGGAGCGCTATATAGGCGGCTACTTCATCCGGTTGATATCCGGGCACAGCCATCTGTCTTTTCTTGTTTTCCGTCCATGAATCCAGTGTTTTGGAATCCATATACTTCATTTCCGCTGCCGATCGCAATTGCTCCGGAGTTTTGTCCGCAGCAATCCATCGTTCAGCAAGTGCCTGCGTAGGAACCACCCAGACCCGATGCTCGCGCAATCCCTCTATCAATCGAGGCAGTTGACTGAGGTCGGCCCTTTTTGCCACAAACAATCCAAAGAACCCGATCTCCTGGTCAGTCATGGCCTCAATGCCGGGTACCATGCCCTCAATAAAACCATCGAGGTGATCGATGGTGGAATAATTCGCTTCAATGGCTCGCCAAACCCCTACTGCTGAAGAGACGTGACCGCCATACGTGATACCCACTTCATTGGCTGCCTTGATGATGGCATTGAAATTGGCCAGGGTCAACCCAGGATGCAGCTTCAGAAAATCATACCCCATTGTTTTTTGGTCACGAACCATCTTGTCTCCTGCTTCCGGCGTCTTGACACTCAGTCCATTGAAGGAAGGGCCGGAAGTGTAGATGTGTGGCCCAAGTACTTCGCCCCTCCTGACTTTCTCGCGCAAGTCAAGATGGGAAGGATGACCAAGCATTCCCCGGATCGTGGTTACGCCATTAACGACAAATAATTTCAGCACCTCCTTTTGCGACTCCACATTGTCGTTGGGCGGAATGTGTGCGTGCATTTCCGCCAGTCCTGGCATCAGGTACTTGCCCTTTGCCTGTACCACGAAGCTGGACTTATCCAGTTTCACCTTACCGGAAGCCCCCATGGCAATGATCTTTCCTTCCTTTACAACAACATCCTGGTTTTCGAGTATGCGCTCACTATCCATTGGAACGACGTTGACTGACTTAAAGACAATGGCCTGCTGCCTGGAATCCACCGTCGACTGCGCGAAGCCGAATTGCACCAGGAGCAAGAAGAAGGACACCAGGTATTTCATACGAGTTGATTTATTCCTGAAGATACTGAACAGAGAAAACACTATAAATCCTCCGGTGGCAGGCGGTTAAGGTGAAGCGGTAAGCGGTAAGCGCTGATCAACTCTCCCAAATAATCATCCTTGAACTTTACGAATTGACCTAATGACTGAATTATATTTGTTCAAACTGCTAAACCATGAGCCTCCCTCCTCGTACCGTACACCGTGATCTCGCTTACTTTTTTCTCGGCCTAATTATCGCCTTTTCCATTTCAGGAATTTTTCTCAATCACCGGCAGAGCTGGCATCCCCGGCGATACAGTTATGCGGTGAAAGAAATCACACTAGCTGCGCCGATTCTCAAGGAGCAGGTCAC
This sequence comes from Cyclobacteriaceae bacterium, assembly GCA_016787645.1. Classification (GTDB taxonomy): domain Bacteria; phylum Bacteroidota; class Bacteroidia; order Cytophagales; family Cyclobacteriaceae; genus ELB16-189. The sequence continues at coordinate 499,693 of JAEUUF010000013.1, forward strand.
AGATAGCTTTATTACAGCCTTCACGGCCACGCAGCAAATCGATGACAACCTCCGCCGGTTTAACGTTGACGACAAGAATACGCTCCGCATTTCTTATACCATGAATGATGTGCAGGTGGACTTGGCAACAGGGCAAGGCAAAATTGAAACTTACCGCATCACTCCAATACTTGGTCAAATGACGCAATTGCACCAGGATACCAGCAAATGGTGGATTTATTACTCTGACATCTTCGGGCTGGCCATGTTTACGATCGCCATGACAGGGATGTTCATTGAAAAGGGCAAAAACAGCTTCTGGTCGAGGGGTTGGTGGCTGGCCTTGCTGGGCATGGTGTTTCCCCTGATTTTCCTGTTTCTCCTTTCCTGATCTACTGCAAGCAGGGGGATTCATGGAAATTCTGCCCTCCTTCCGGCTGCACTGACCACAACCGGACACAGGGCAGGTTGGAATTTGATGTTTGAACATTAACTTCACTTGCAGAATTATGAGAACACCCACCCTGCTTCTCCTTTCCGTTGCGCTGTTAACCTCTTGTCTCGGGTACAAAGAGTTGCCTGTGGAGTACGACTACAGCTATCGCGGCAATTTCAAGCGATACCGGACCTTTGAAATGGTGCATTCATCGATTAAGGCAGATTCCAACCAGCTCAACCAGGTAGTAGAAAAGTCTATTATCTCCCGGATGAAGTTTCTCGGCTATCGGCAAGTGAGTCATCGCCCCCACCTGCTGATATCTTTCAAGATGTTTAAGGACAGCCTGCAATTGACAGGCTATGTTCAGCCTGACATTGAAGACTGGGTGGAAACACAAAAGGAAGACTTGGACTACGATAAGCAGAAATACAACCTGAAAACAGGGACATTGCTTATTCAGCTATATGATCGTCGTCAGAACCGCGCCGTCTGGCAGGGTTATGCCACCACCTTGTATGGTTCGATTGACTTCAACAACAACCGTCATCTAAAAAATGCGGTGATTTCCATTCTTGACAAGTACCGTTTTTGGGCCGACGGCTTTGTCGAAGGCACTCCACCCGCACCTGAGGAAAAAGGCCTCTGACGCAGTCAAATTCTTGTTCTGCCAGGTTTTTCTTTAACAAATTAATTCTACCTTTGCCCTCCCAAAAAGGCCTCCGCCGTGGCGTAAATGCAGTTTTGGGAGAATTGCCCGATGGTGTAATTGGCAACACGCTTGATTTTGATTCAAGAAAGTCCAGGTTCGAGCCCTGGTCGGGCAACACAAACGGTACGGATCCACCCTCGTTATGGCAGTTAAAATCTTCTCTGGTCGCGCAACCACCTACCTGGCAGACAGAATCGCCCAGGCTTATGGTGAGTCGCTGGGTGAGGTCAAGTATCAGCAATTCAGCGATGGGGAGATGTCTCCCTTCATCGCGGAATCGGTGCGTGGTCACGAAGTTTTTATCGTGCAATCTACCTTTCCCCCAGCTGACAACTTCATGGAGCTGCTGCTCATGATTGATGCCGCCAAGCGGGCCAGCGCAGAAAGCATCAACGTGATCATCCCTTACTTTGGGTATGCCCGGCAAGACCGCAAAGACAAGCCGCGGGTATCAATTGCCGCCAAGATGATCGCCAACCTGCTGTCGGCAGCGGGTGCAACCCGCATCATGACGTGCGATCTTCACGCCGACCAGATCCAGGGTTTCTTCGACATTCCGGTGGACCACCTGGATGGCGCCTATATCTTCATTCCTTACCTCAAAAGCCTTGGCCTTTCCAATATCATGTTTGCCAGCCCGGATGTCGGCGGCATCAAGCGGGCCCGGTACTTTGCCAAACATTTCAACGCTGACCTCGCGGTCTGCGACAAATACCGCAAAGAGGCCAACCAGATCGAGTCAATGCGACTGATCGGCGAAGTGGATGGCAAGGACGTTATTCTCGTCGATGACCTGGTGGATACCGCGGGCACAATCTGCAAAGCGGCCTCCCTCCTGAAGGAGAATGGTGCAAAATCCGTTCGGGCGGTTTGTACCCACCCGGTACTCAGCGGGAAGGCATACGAAAACATCAGCCAATCGGTACTCGAGGAAATCGTCGTCACCGATACGATTCCGCTGAAAGAAACTATCAGCAAAATCAAAGTCATCACGGTGTCCAATCTCTTCGCGAAAGCAATTCGAAAGATTCATGACCGTGAGTCCATCAGTTCACTGTTTATCAAATTGTAATTCCATTTCTAAACCAAATACACTTTTATGAAAACTGTTGAGATTATAGGGTATCAAAGAGCAAATCTCGGCAAATCAGCTGCTGAATCATTCCGTAAGGAGGGCCTGGTGCCCTGCGTGTTGTACGGAGGGGGCGAGCAGGTACATTTTGCTGCTCCGGTTATCCTCTTCCGTGACCTCATCTACACCAATGAGGCGCACTTTGTTCACCTGAACATCGAAGGTGATGAGTGCGATGCGATCCTTCAGGAGGTTCAGTTTCACCCCGTCAGTGAGATTATCCTTCATGCGGACTTTCTGCGCATAAGCGAAGGCCGCAAGATAAAGATGGAGATTCCTACCCGCCTGGTAGGTAAAGCTCCCGGCGTAGAGAAAGGTGGCGCCCTTGTCCGCAAGCGCGCTACACTCAAGGTGATTGCATTCCCCAAGGATATGCCCGATCACATTGATGTAGATTGTTCTGAGCTTGACTTCCACCATGCCGTCAAGGTATCGGATGTGAAGATTCCCGGCCTCCAGTTCGCCGATCCGCCACAAGCGTCCATCGCTGTTGTGGAAGTACCGCGTGCTGCCAAGCTGGCCGCTGAAGATGCCGCCAAGGCTGCTGAGACTGCTGCTGCCGCTCCTGCGGAAGGCGCTGCTCCTGCTGCTGCAGGCGCTGCGGCCGCTGGTGCTGCTCCTGCAGCGGGCGCTCCTGCTGCGGATGCCAAGAAGGCAGAGGCTCCGAAGAAGGACGAGGGCAAGAAGAAGTAATACTTCACCCCTAGCCCCTCTTCGCAAAGCGGAGAGGAGAATACTAATAAATCCCGTTCGCTATGCGAGCGGGATTTTTTTGTGCCCGTTACGACAGATAATCCTCTTATTTTTGCCCCATGAAATTTCTCATCGCAGGTTTGGGTAACATCGGGCCGGAGTATGAGTTGACACGGCACAACATCGGATTCCTGACGCTGGACCGGATGGCTGATAACCACTCCCTCTCGTTTGTTACTTCACGCCTGGCCGACAAAACGGAATTCAAGTACAAGGGTAAGCAAGTGCATCTGATCAAGCCCAATACCTACATGAACCTCAGTGGCAAAGCGGTATCCTATTGGCTGAACGAACTCAAAATTCCGAAAGAAAACCTGCTGGTGGTCGTCGATGATATCGCCTTGCCCTTCGGCGTATTGCGCATGAGAGCACAAGGCTCCAACGCAGGGCACAATGGACTTGGCAACATCGAAGAAGTGCTTCACGGAAAAGATTACGCACGACTGCGGATGGGCATAGGGAATAACTTTTCAAAAGGACAGCAGGTGGACTTTGTCCTGGGAAACTTCGGGGAAGAGGAACTGAAGGCCCTTCCAGCCTATATGGATAAGGCTATCGATGCTATTCTCGCCTTCTGCACCCTGGGGATTGAGCGGGCCATGAACCTTCACAATACCAAGGGCCCGGCACCGGACCAGACGCCGGCCTCTTAAGACAAGTAGATCTCTCCAACCAGGTATAGTCTCGCTTCGCCCGTAATCATCACACGGTCACCGGCCATGGTGCACCATAGCGATCCGGATCGTTTCGATAATTGACGGGCAGTTAAGTCACTCTTGCCGAGGCGTCTAGACCAATAAGGGGTCAGTGTCACGTGCGCCGACCCGGTGACCGGATCTTCCGGTACTCCCGATTGCGGAGCAAAGAAGCGAGAGACAAAATCAGTCTTTTCCCCTGGTGCTGTTACAATAACTCCCCGGGCATTCAATCGCGCCACCTTGGTCATATCAGGTTCCAGCAAGCGAATTTCGTCTTCACTTTTGAAAATCAGCATCGCATCCGTCTTGCCTCGATACGCCTCCACCGGCAGGTAGTTCATGCCGCCGATCAATTCTTCAGACAATTCCACTTTCTCGATTTCATCCGCTGGAAAATCAAGCGTCAAACGGTCTCCATCGCGAAGTACACGGAGTGAGCCGCTTCGGTGAGAATAGAAATTCAGTTCTTTGCCCAGGTAGCCCAACCGATTAAACAACACATACGCCGAGGCCAGTGTGGCATGACCACAAAGGTCAACTTCTACAGTTGGTGTGAACCAACGGATTTGATAGTCAGTAGCTCTTTTGAGAAAGAATGCAGTTTCCGCAAGGTTATTTTCGTTGGCGATGCTTTGCATTACCGAATCGGGCAGCCACTCTTCCAGCGGGACGACCGCCGCCGGGTTGCCGGAAAAGACGGCGTTGGTGAATGCATCAACCTGGTACAGTTGGAATTTTGATGGCATGATTACAAATACTTTCTCCAATCAAAAATAATACGGGCACCAAAGTACCACACGGTCTGGAGGGGTACTTGTGTCTCTCCGACAGGCTCCAGTACGTAGGCGCTGTGCGGTACATCAAATCCAAAATTAAACTGGACCATAAGACTGGAGGTCTGGTTCATAGAGAAAGTGCGAAAAGGTCTGTATTCCAGAAAAGGAAAGTCCCAACGGGTTGAACTGTAAGCTATGATCTGTCCACCGCTTGGCGATGGAACAATGATGGCATCATTGCCAAAAGTTTTTGTGCCATATAAGGAAACGCCCACCTCACGGCCAAGGACGATTTGAAAACGTCCGATACCCGTTTGCCAGCCGGCTTGCCACGGAATGAGTCCGCCGTTGACGGCCACCACACCCATCTCCTGGGCCTTTTGGGGAGAAATCAAGTAGAGAATTGGGCCCACCACGAGCAGATCGCCCGGCAGCAACCAGTAGGGAAGTCGAAGTCTGAAATCCCATCCCGCACGGCCAGGAATAGCAGAAGATATAGCACCGGCAGGAACCACGTTGGGGTCGCCCAGAAAATTATGAGATGACGATGCATCCTGGCGTATGCCTGCCTGAAGGAATACCAAGCCATCACCGGCTTCATTCAACACCCCTTCCAATCCCAGTCCAAAGCGCAACCCGGCCTGCAAGCCTCCAATAAAACCATTGTTATTCTGTGAAGAGGCGAAACCACCATACGTATAAGAACCATTTAGTCCAGTGGATACTCCAAAGAACATTCCTAATTCTGACTGAAACCTCGGGACCTCCCCCCTTCCAGTGGCAAGCCCGGGTACAGGTGTATCACGCAATACCTGCGGGAGGTATGTCAATATTTCCCGCTTCATGTTCACGGTGTCATTTCTTTGGCGGTGTGGCTGAAAATTGTTTTTGCAGACGTTAAACGTATCCGGAATGAATTCCTGGGAAGTAATGTCTCCATCATTTTTGACCTTCATCTCCCCATTCGCAGCCATCACCAGCTGCCTTAGACTTTTCGCCACACTGATCGCAGCAAAGTCAGCATCCTCCGGACGCATGTACGCATCACCCAGCAAGATCGCCCGCTCGCCATCCCAGGTACTTACTTCAAGTCCTTTTTCGTTGTAATAGTCGTGAGTTCCTTTGCGCAAGGAGGCTGATCCCCAGGTTCCTGCGGTGTGACCAGCTGCAAAAACATCCTCCAGAAAGTGAAGCCCGAATGCCTCATCCGCCAACGCCGCCAGGATGAGCGCCGATTTGTCGGATGCCGACAATTCACCTTGACGGGCACGTGCTATCTTATACAGCGCGCTGGTATGAAACCAGGAATACATGCCCAAGGCATTGAGCTCAGCACCTGGGGCATGACATAGCGCGAAATAATCATTTCCCGTCGTCTTCACTTCAGGTCGGGCGAGTAGAAAGTGGACATTATTGGATCCAGCCCTGGTCGCATACTCCGCATCAGCGCGCTGAAGACGGATATCTGAATTTCGCAGCGCATTGACATGCTCGCTCTGATTCCTTGAGCTGGCAATGTCTGCCTCCAGTTGAGCAGCGATATTGGCAACATTAAGAATCCAATCGCTTTTCAGGACGATGTCCAGCATTTGTTTGGGTGAGCAACTATGATCGCCAGAAATACCGGCCCAGGCTGCATAATCGATGTGCGTCGGGTTGACACCCTGATCAACCTCGATGACTGATTCTGTAAGGCGGCCCTCATTTCCAATACGGGCACTGGCCCAAAGTTGATCAAGGATTTTCCTTTGCTCAGGGGTCAGCTTCTGAATCGCCTCAAGCAAAATCCTTCGGTGCTCGGGATAAACCCATCCATAACTTCTGCTGCCAGCGAGGCAAAAAACCAATAGAACTACTAGATATCGAATGGTCTGCATGTATGAGATAGCTCCCTCAAATTAGGGAAAATTCCAGAGCGACCGAACTGACAATTATCAACTATCCTTCAGCTTGAGGATAAAAATGTATGGCCAGTACTTCCCGGTAACCAGCATCGTCTTCGTAGCCGGATGCCACGCGATACCATTTAATACATCCGCTTTAGGGTTTACTGCACGTGCCTGTCGGGTCAGTGCACTAAGATCCAGGAAGCCGGTAACTTCACCTGAACCAAGGTCGATCCGCGCCACCAGGTCAGTTTGCCAGATATTGGCATAAAGGTATCCATCGGCGAATTCCAATTCATTCAGGTTATTCACCGGGTTACCTTGATGCTTCACCGTTATGGTCTTCACGGGCTTCAATGACAAAGTATCCAGGAAGACAATCTCCTCCGTACCATTGCTCATGATTAAATGCGTGCCCTCCGAAGTCAGTCCCCATCCTTCCCCGGGGTAGGTAAACTCACCGACTTTCGTAAATGAGGGAAAGGAATAGATGAATCCATTTTTGTTCTTCCACGTCAGTTGATAGACTTTGTTATTCAAAATGGTGATCCCCTCGCCAAAGAACTTTTTATCGAGCACCACTTTTCGGTTGGCCACACCCGTGCCAATATCAACGACACCGATCCACGATGAGTCTTGCCCGGTGCTCTCGTACAACTGACCCTGGTAAATCAACAACCCCTGGGTAAAGGCTTTGGGGTCATGCGGAAGAAGTTGTTGAACCGTGAACCCAATCTCCCCGGCTTCCCGAATTCGTTTTTCATTGCGAGGAGTGCAAGCCGCCAGGAAGGCAAGCCACAGGATCAAGTGGTAAGATCTCACGCTATTTCTTTTGCTTGTAAGGCCGGAGTTCATTCCAACGATCAATGAATTGCTCTGGATTTTTTCATGCTTGAGTTGATGGAGGTCACCAAATCACGATCTGTAAACTATCCGGTCGATACATAGCATCCCCTGGTTTGATTCCGAAGGTCTTGTGAAATTCGGGCATATTGGCAAGAGGTCCATTTACCCGGAACTCTACCGGAGCGTGAACATCGGTCATGATCTGCCGCGCCAGTGACTCATCTTTTGTATTGATCATCCAGGCATAAGCATAACCCAGGAAAAACCGCTCATCCGGTGTTAACCCACCGATCACCTGTTTCTCCTGGTACTGCTTCGTCTTCTTAAAGGCTTCATACCCCATGATGACTCCACCGAGATCGGCAATGTTCTCCCCTTGCGTAGCGTCGCCATTCACGTGAATGCTGTCCAGCACAGTAAATGCCGAGTATTGATCAACGATCTTTTTCGTCCGGGCAAGAAATTTAGCGCGGTCTTCTTCCGTCCACCAGTTCTTCAGGTTGCCTTTTTCGTCATACTGACTGCCTTGGTCGTCGAAACCGTGCGTGATTTCGTGACCGAATGTGGATCCGCCGATGATTCCATACAAGATGGCGTCATCCGCCATCTGACGCTCAAAGCCGGGCACGAGGATGTTGCACGCGGGCACGGCAATTTCGTTGTTGCTGGGGTTGTAGTAGGCGTTGTACGTCTGCGGGTACATTCCCCACTCCGTACGGTCTACTGGTTTGCCAAACTTCGCCATTTCGTAAGCGTGACGCCACGCGTTGGCACGCATTACGTTTGCACAATAAGAACTCCGGTCAATTTCCAATTGGCTGAGGTCCTTCCACTTGTCAGGGTATCCCACCTTCATTACGATTGCGGCAAGTTTAGTCTGGGCACGTGCCTTGGTTTCCTCGCTCATCCAATCCAGCTTCTTGATGCGCTCCGCGTAAACATCGCGAATGGCGTTCCCGATTTCCAGCAGCTTTTCCTTGGTTCCCTTTGGAAGATATTCTTCTATATAAATCTGGCCGATGAGCTCCCCAAGGTATCCGTTGGTTTGCTGCACGACTCTTTTCCAGCGGGGCCGTTGTTTGGTCACGCCATTCAATATGGTCGAGTAGAATTTGAAATTCTGAACCTCGATGTCACGATTCAAATACGCCGCATACGTATCGATCAGGTTCCAGGTCAGGTAAGCTTTCCATTCTTCAATTGAGTATTTTCGGAGCAACACGCTGAGGCTGGTAAAGAACTCCGGCTGTCCAATAATTACCGTGTCGGCGGCAGGGACGCCAAGTTCACCAAGCACCATGGGCCAGTCGAAACGCGGAGTCATTGACTTCAGTCTCTTTACCGGAAACTTGTTATAATTCTTCACCGGGTCGCGGAGGGCCTCCAACTCACGAGAACTCCGGGCCAGGTCCGTCTCTAGCATCATGATTGAAGCCGAGTTCTTACCGGCCAGCGATTCTTCCTGGCCGATCAACATCAACATCGCATGAATGTGTTTGACATACTCATTTCGGATATTGACGGTGCGATCGTCGGAGTTGAAGTAATAGTCCTTGTCACCCAAACCAAGACCTCCCTGGCTGAAGAACAACGCATACTTGGTGCTGATCTTGTCATCCTGACCGAGGTAAAAGCCGAAAGCAGGTCCGGCGCCAAGGGTGTGCAAATGGGCGATGCTGCGGAGCACGGACGGAATATCACGCAGTGAGGCAATACTGTCCAATTCTGCCTTCAATGGCAACAGACCGACTTCTTCGATATTAACCGTATCCATTCCGGCTGCAAAGAAATCGCCAATCTTTTGTTTATTACTTCCTTTCTCCGACTCGGTAGCCGCTGCCCGACTGCAAACCTGCAGGACTTGGGCATTAATCGTATCCCCAATCATGCGCCACAAGCCATTTGAATTCTCGGATGCAGGAATAGGATTTCTTTTAAACCAGCCACCATTGGCATAGCGGAAGAAGTTGTCTCCCGGACGAACCGTGCTATCCCGGTTAGTCACAAGCGGATCCGGCGTTAGTTCGGTCTTATTTTCCCGCGAAGTACAGGCGGCCAAAAGTGTCAGAAGGCAACTGATAAAGATAAAAAGTCGTTGGTTCATGATGTAGATAATTAAGGGGTGCGCTTCAACACGACGCGTTGAAGGTTGGGTATCGTATAATTCAAAACTTCGCTGTCACCGGGTAATTTCTTCCCTGACGTCACCTCGAAGATAAGCTCATCGCCGCGTAATTCGTACGACGAGGTGAGAAGCACCCCGTGGGTTTCAAAAACGCAGTATAATTTGTTGTCAAAGAGGTAGTCCGTCAGCTCCACGCCCCCGCCTTCGTCGGTGACATAGGTCTGTTTGGCCGGGTCAACCAGGCGAAGGACATAATCTTTGGTCATGGGCATTTTAGCGGAGAGATACTCCGTTTTCCATGGCCAGGTTCCTGGCGTGGCGCCTTTGCTCACTGTCAGGCGGACGGTGACACTGTCCCGGATTGAGCCTTCCTTGTAGATATACATTATTCCCGTCCAGGTGCCCACTACGCGGTCAGGAAAGGATTGTGCATACATCCTGGGTACTCCCAAAAAAAGTAGAAGAGAACACAGAACGAGGGTGGAGATTCGGGAACTGTTCATCTTGAGCCTATCGCTGCCGTTGCTATCTCTATCTCGCGCTGCTCCGTTTTTTGAAGCACTTCCCTCAAAGCCCACGTAACCGGACCCGGTTTCCCACTACCGATGACATGGTCATCCACCTGAACGATGGGTAAGATGCCTTTCGTCGTGCTGGTCAGAAACAGTTCAGCGGAATCATACACCTCCTGTAACGTCACGGTTCTTTCCTGCACCTCAAATTGCCTGGTGGCGGATTCAAGCAACTTCTTCCGGGTAATTCCATGCAGTATGAACTGGTGAGGTGTCACCACGATACCCTGCCGGGTGACCACGAAAAAATTACAGCGGGGAAATTCAGAAACAATTCCGTCGTGGTGGTACAGGACATCCGCTGCCTTGGCCTGCTTCACCTTTTGCTGAAGCCACACGCCCATGGTATAGTTGATGGTTTTTACTTCAGGGATATCACGCCGGTAGGGATAAGTAATGACCTTGATTCCCTGTTCCACTTGGTTGACCGATGGAAGAACAAGTGCATGTTGTGAAACTATCAAGTTTCCTTTTACAGGCGTGTAGGCATCGGGAGAATACCCACCGGTCAGGATGATCTTCATACCCGCCTCGGCAACTTCGTTTCTGCGAATGAGTTCACGGATCACTGAATGGAGCTCAGCCCGTTCCGGGGGGTCTGGTAAGCCCATCCGCGATGCGGAATTGTAGAATCGGTCGAGGTAATGTTCAAGGTAGAGCGGTACAAATTCCTTTACCCGTAAGAAGTCAAATATTCCGAATCCGCGTTGGATGGACAGATCACTGACGTGAAGGTGCGCCCGCTCCAGTGGAAGAAATTCACCATTAAGGTAGGACAGCATTTTCAGGGGTTAATGACATCATATTTTTTCAATATCGGTATCACTTTATCCAATGGCAAGGCTTCCATTTGCCGATCATCCTTGCCCACGGTGAATTTAATCGTAATTCGGTGACATCCATCCATATTGACACAGGCGGTTACAACATAGTGTGTGCATAACCGCATAACCCTGATCATCGGCCAGCGGGATCCTGTCAACCTACCCCTAACTTTACCCTTGAATGGCGATGTTATTGACGAATGGATTAGCTGATGCTTCCTCCTGGCTCGACGTCGCCGGCAGGCTGAAGCAGCTTCACTTTTCCTTCCCCGTCGGAGGCGGTCAGGATCATTCCTTGTGATTCGAGGCCCATCATTTTGCGGGGTGCCAGGTTGGCGATAAACACCACTGACTTACCCACCATCTCCTCTGGCGTGTAGTATTGGGCGATACCGCTCAGGATGGTTCGGGTATCCAAGCCGCTGTTTACCGTGAGTTTGAGCAACTTGTTCGACTTCTCCATCTTTTCAGCCGCGACCACTTTTCCTACGCGGATATCCAGCCTCGAAAAGTCGTCAATGGTGACTTCTGGTTTAAGTGGCTTAACAGGTTCCTTGGGTGAACCCAACTCGGGAGACTTGGTATTCATTAGCTTTTGAATTTGAGCTTCAATGACCGGGTTTTCGATTTTTTCAAATAACAGCTTGGCCACGCCGAGCGCATGACCAACAGGCAGAAGGTCGACAGAGCCCGTGTCCTTCCACCACAGCGGCTTCAGCGCCAGCATTTCACGCAGCTTCAATGCCGTAAATGGCAAGAATGGTTCGCAAAGCACTGCAAGATTGGCCGAGACCTGGAGCGCAAGGTTCAGAATTGTACCTACCTGGGCCAGGTCAGTCGATGCCAGCTTCCAGGGTTCAGTCTCCGCAAGGTACTTGTTGCCTGTCCGTGCCAGGTCCATCAACAATGCGGTCGCTTCCCGGAACTTATACGTTTCGATAGAGGCCGCAATGCGTGCCGGAAAATCCTTCACCTCATTGATGAGGCGCTGGTCAACCTCCGTCAACGGTCCACGGGCAGGCAGCTTATTTTCAAAATACTTCTGTGTCAGCACCAAAGCCCGGTTGACAAAGTTTCCAAAAATGGCCACCAGCTCGTTATTGTTTTTTGACTGGAAGTCTTTCCACGTAAACTCGCTGTCCTTGGCTTCGGGCATGATCGTCAGCAACGTATAACGCAACACATCCTCCTTGCCCGGGAACTCGCGCAGGTAGTCATGCATTTCAATAGACCATCCCCGGCTGGTTGACATCTTATCACCTTCAAGGTTCAGGAATTCATTGGCCGGGACATTGTCCGGTAAGATGTACTCGCCTGTAGCGTGAAGGATCACCGGAAAGATGATGCAATGGAATACAATATTGTCTTTACCGATGAAGTGAACCAGCTTGGTGTCTTTCCCTTGCCAGTATTTCTTCCAGTCATCCTTGCTAACTTTTCCGAATTCAGTTTGAGGCGTTGAAAATATCTTCTTGCCCTCGCTGAGTTCCTCGAAGAAAGCGCGTGTGGCGGAGACGTAGCCAATCGGCGCATCGAACCATACATAAAGGACCTTGCCCTCCGTGTCCGGCAACGGAACCTTTATTCCCCAGTCGAGGTCCCGGGTCATTGCGCGGGGCTGCAGTCCTGTGTCGAGCCAGGACTTGCACTGACCGTACACATTGGTCTTCCAATCCTTGGCATGTGAGTCGAGAATCCAATCCCGCAGCCATGGCTCGTAGTCCTGGAGTGGCAGGTACCAGTGTTTCGTAGGCTTGAGTACTGGAGGCGTCCCGGATAAAGTCGACCGGGGATTGATGAGTTCATTGGGACTCAGGGTAGAGCCGCATTTTTCACACTGATCACCATAGGCATTGGGATGACCACATCTTGGGCACGTCCCCACGATATACCGGTCAGCGAGGAAAACATTGGCCTGGGCATCAAAGTACTGTTCGGAAGTTTCCTCTGTCAACAATCCTTTCTTATGGAGTGCCAGGAAAAATTCCTGGGAAGTTTTGTGATGGATGGGCTCGGAGGTGCGGTGGTACACGTCAAAAGAGATGCCCAACTGGTACAGGCAATCGCGGATCAGCGCGTGGTATTTGTCGATAATGGCGCGGGAGGTGGTACCCTCCTTGAGGGCTTGGTTGGGGATGGCTGTGCCGTGTTCATCACTGCCACTTACGAAAAGCACGTTTTTCTTTAAAAGTCGCAAAAACCTTACATAGACATCAGCTGGAATATAGGCGCCTGCCAGGTGACCAATATGTTTGGGGCCATTGGCATACGGGAGGGCGGCGGTAACCGTGTATCGGCTTATGGTTTCTTGGGGCTCAGGCATTGGCATTTAAGTCAGAATCGGGTCATCCCCTTGGGGCAAGCCTCAAATTTCGCAAAGTTTTGGTTAGGATTTTAGCCCTTCAAAAAGTGGAGGGAACAAAGGAGGCATGGTAACATCCTTTTGATAAGGTCGTGCGCTATACTGTTTTCCTTACAATCGACTCATTCAGAAATTAAATCTCAGCCGAAAAGGTACATCGGGGAACCCAGTGAGGCATAAATTAGTGACTCTGCAAAATCAGGCAACCGTTCCTGCCCCGGCATTGGATACCGCCTTAAGGTCGACAGTCGGTTTGTTTTCCGAATGCCGCTTGTCGTTAGGCTTGGCAAGCTTGTCGGGGAACTGGACGATGAACTCCGTGTATTTCTCGTCGGTGGAGATGAGGTTGATTTCGCCACCCAGTTTCTCGGTGGCCAATTTGGCCAGGTACAGGCCGATGCCCCCGGTATCGGACCGCTCGGAGGCACGCACAAACATTTGGAAGATCTTTTCGCGGTTCATCCGGGATATCCCCACGCCGTTGTCCATGACGCGAGCAGTGGCTTTGCCGTCCTCCATGCCTACCTGGATGCGCACAAACGACTGAATACGTTCGGAGTCGTTGTAGTACTTAACCGCATTATCAATCAGGTTCTCCAGGATCAGCCGCACCATATCCCGGTCGGAGATCAATTGGGTATCGGGGGCAACCTCGTAATCGATCTTGATCTTTGCCGGGATGCCCTTTTTCACTTCCAGGGTCAGGATCTCCTGGATGATGGGTTCGAAGTGAATGGGTTCGGGCTTCAATTCAGCATGGTTGATCCGGTTGACGATCAGCAGCCGGGTAAGGATCATGTTGAGCTTTTCTGCCGTGAGATCCAGTTTGCTGAGGTAGCCAAGGGCCTTATCGTCCTTGACATCCATGATGGCGAGGTTGACCATGCCCTTGAGGCTGGCCAGCGGACCGCGGATATCATGGCTGGTTTTGTAGATGAAGTTATCGAGCTCGTCGTTGACTTTTACCAGCTGTTCGTTGGTATCCACCAGCTCCTTGGTTTTCTCTTCCACGAGGTGGTCGAGGAACTTGTTGTGGTCCTCGATAATCTGCTTGGCGGAGGCCAATTCCGCGTTTACAGCCCTGATTTTGCGGTAGTTGAGGTAGACCACAATGACCAAGGCGGTGATGAGGGATACCACAATCCCGAGCAAAACGTTCATCGAACGCTGCTGCGTGATGACCTGTTCATTCAGTGCGAGGATGCTGTTTTTTTCGGCGATGATGGCTAGGTTTTCACGTTGGGCATATTGAGCCTGGACACGGGAGAGGTTGGAGATGACGCGCTCGTTGAAAATACTGTCAGTAAGTTCATTCACTCTCTTAAGGTAATAACTCGCCTGCTTGTAATCATCCAATGCTGTGAAGTATTCTGCTTCAAGACGATAGAAGCTTTTGAGAATTTCCCTGTAGTCGGTCATTTCCCTGATCGTTGAAGCGATCTCTAAGTACTTCTTTGCCTTTTCATAATCCTTCAAAATAAGTGCAATCTTTGAAAGTCTTAGGAGGTTCTCCATCCTAAATCTTGTATCCCCAATGCGGATTGCAATCTTGTAGGAAGCCTCGAAATGCTCTTCTGAGGGCTTTAGTTGGTTTCTAAAAAACAGTGAACTTCCCAAACCATACTCAGCTTGCATGGCAACTTCATTGTCACAATCAGTACCACAACTACTCAAAGCACTTTCAAAATATTCTTGGGCTTTCTGAAATGCGAATAGCTCATTGTAACATAAACCAATATTAATCAGCAGGCCAATATTGACAGCAGTCCCCGCTTGTCTATATGATTCCTGGGCTTTGAGATCATAATCCAAAGCAAGATCAAATGTGCCCATTTTGTAATGGACCAACCCAATATTCATTAGAGCTGTCGCAATTTTCTCTTTGTCGCCTTCCTTTTCGCGGAGCACAAGTGATTCGAAGTTATATTCCAATGCTTTGTCATATTCTGCGCGAAAAGTGTGACATAATGCAAGGGTATTAAGTATTCTGGCTAACTCACCATCCATTTTCAGCTTCTGTGCAAGAGGCTTAATTACTTGGAGCAGTTCAATGGCGTCCTCCGATTTGTGCACCCTTCTCAACAGCTGACCTGTCAGCCGTCCTGAAACAACCACTAAGGAATCATTCCCATCTTTTTTTGCCAATGAGTGTGCTTCTTGTGAATACTTCAATGCCTCCTTATTGTCCACATCAAATAGTTCGTAAGCCAGTCCCCAAAGTATATAGTACCGATTGACGTCCCCACTTCGGCTAAGTTCTGACTTCAGGGAATCAATTTTCGCCTGACTTTGCGCCTGTGCGCCCGTCTGAACGGCGATTAGGAACCAGAGGATTGAGGAAAAAATGCCAGTCTTATGGTACACAGGTGATTTTGGCCAAAATATTACATGACACAGGTTTCCCTCCGTCCGCAATCTTTGGGCAATTGTTTCACGGCAAGAAGAATAATTCAACCCAAAAAACCAAAACTCAATACTATGAGAAAACTGATTTACATCGCCATCCTATCGATTGTTACTGCCATGAGCGTAACCGCATGTACAGAACAAGAAGTGAAGCCACGTGATGGCGGGCCTGCCGGCAACGGATCTGACCCTAAAGGTTAATTCACAGATTCTGCAAAAAATCTATTCAAAATAATTAGATATGAAAACAAAAATTATTCTCGCGGTCCTCGCAACAGCAGCCATTATTTCGTTTGGATCCACCCGCATATCCAAAGTAACTAAGCCTGGTGTTCATGCAAGTGCCACAGCCTCAACCGGCACTGCCGGCGGCTTCGCAGCTGAGGACAAGTAAGAAAGGAGCCTCATTGGACCAGCAGCCAGGGAAACCTCCCCTGGCTGCTGGTCTATTTTTGCCCGTCCGTGAGGAACTGGTTAACAACAACCGTCATTTGAGCGGTTACTGCTTCCGCCTTGGAAAAATATAGACCTGCATTTCCGGGCTGATCAATCTTACCCAAGTTTACAAGTCCTTGGAGGGTGTTCAGGTGGCTCATCAGTTCCCCGCCCACTTTGGCCTTGATCATCTTCTGTTCCGCCACGCTATGCTGCAGTGCGTCCCGCTGATGCCCGAGTTCCCGGGTTCGTTCCGCCACCCGTACATCGAGCAGTTGGTTGATCTTCTGCTTCTTCCGGTTGGCCCGGAAGAGTTCAATGGCCAGGATCACCACCACCACCAGCAAGCCGGAGACCACCAGGATAAAAGTCTGCTGCTTACCCAGCGCGTCATTCTTCAGGGCCAAAATGCTGGCCTGGCTCCGTATCTTCAGTTCATTCTCCCGTTGCGCGAAGGCTATTTGAACTTCTCTGATTCGCGCTTTATTGGCTCCATGGTACAGCGAGTCCCGGAGTATTGTGTGTTGTTCAAAGGCCTGTACCGCTTGCTCACTTTTTCCTACCCTTGCCAAGTGCCTGGCCCTCTGTTTTAATACTTCGAGCCTTAGAAATGGAAAGTCAGCGCTTCTACTGATTGAATCTGCACAATTAACAAATTTCTCACTGGCTGCCAGGTTATTTCTTTCCAAAGCTATCTGGGAAAGCAGGGTATAACTTAATGTCCATGACCACTTATTAACCATATGCGCAGCTTGTGGGATCGCAAGATTTGCATAATACTCAGCGGAGTCTAATTGTTCGGATGCAAATAGCGAAGTGGCAAAATCATTATACAATTGGGAGGTGACACCGTGATCCGTTGACAACTTATCTAGAGAAATTGCTCTTCTGAAATAAAAATTAGCTGAATCGTAATTTCGAAGTTCATAGAACGAACTCGCAATGGTCATGTAACCCCTAATAAGCTCATAGTCCGAAGGTGGAAGAATACTCAATCCTCTCTTCGAATATTCAATAGCAAGTTTGTAATCATTCAGTTTGTAGTGAATAAGGCCAATGTTCACAAGAGAAACGACAATTCCCGCCTTATCGTGATCTTGTTCTTTTAGGATCAGTGATTCGTAATTATACTTAAGCGCCTCATCATATTTCTCCTTAAACAGGCATGCAAGCCCCAAAGAGTTCAACAGCATCTTGGTGTATTTCCGGTAATCATTCCTTTTCGCGACCGGCAGCAACAGAGAAGACACTTCAATCGACCGGTCCACCTTCCCCACTCTTCGAAGCAATTGCCCGTACGTAGTGCCCACCTTGACGATTTGCAGGCTGTCGCCCCGCTTCCAGACTTCCTGGTAGGCGCGCTCCGCGTAAAACACGGCCTGGCCGTTGTCGATATCAAACAACTCGTAGGCAATGCCCCATAGTACCTCCGCCCGGTCGGCGGTGGCATGCGTCTGCAGCACGCGCAAGAGCGAATCTACTTTTGGATTGCTGGCCTGGAGGCGTACGGGGCCGGCCAGGAGGACCAGGACCAGAAGGGGTTGTACGATTTTCATGACGATCGCATTTTCAGTTTCTTAAGCCGGCCGCATTCTCCAATCTTTGCATAAACCGACTGACCAATGTTTCCTGTCTACAAGTCCCAGGCAGCGTTTGACGAAGAGGTCTCACGCCAGGCCATGGAGGCCACCGAACAAATCATCGCGGAAATGGGCGCCGAAATCCACGATGACCTCATCCAACGCCTCTCTGTTCTCCGCCTTTACCTCGATCGCCTCCACCGTGCCAAGGGCGATGCTGCCGCTACCGAAGCCCTCATCACCAGCATGAGTGCCGACTTCCAGGATGTCGTTGACTCGGTCCGCCTCATTTCCCGCCGCCTCATGCCGGTGAGCATGGAGAACGACTCCCTCGAACAACGCATCCGCACCCTCTGCCAAAACATGGAACGCCCCGGGGGCGGAACCATTCACTTCAGTCAAAGCGGCCAGGAACTGCCTGTCCAGGAACGAAATGCCATTCACATCCTCCGCATCATCCAGGAACTCGTCAACAATGCCATCAAACATTCCTCTGCCTGGCACATTGAAATCCGCTTGTCCTGGAATGGCCCTTCCCTGCTCGTGGAAGTAGAAGACGATGGCACCGCCTTTGCCAAACTGGACGACCGAATCTCCATCCTAAAAACAAAGAACAACAGCCTGCGCATGCGATCCAACATCCTCCAGGCGCCGATCACTTTCTCTCAAGGCAACCGGGGGCTTTGCGCCCGGCTCATTTATACCGCGCCCAAGTAGTCTCCTTCACAGGATTCCATTCCGGTATGCGTAAGCCAGCAAAGAGGCCGTGTTGGGAACGCCCAGCTTTTTCAGCAGCCTCGTCCGATACGTCTCCGTAGTGGCCTCCGACATCTTCATCTTGAAAGCCACTTCTTTCGTCGTCAGGCCGCTCGAGATCACCTGGATGAGTTCACTTTCCTGATACGACAGCGAAATCGGCGGCACATGATCCCACCGGTAAGCATTCAATTCAATAATACGGGTGATTTTTTCCTGGAAATAATGACCGGTAGCCATCACCTCCCGTATAGCCCTGGATACTTCGGTGTACCCGTCCAACTTGAAGACAATACCACTCACTCCTGCCTTGAGTAGGTTGACAACCAACTCCACTCCCTCCAGTCCGGTGACGGCGATGACCTTGGGCGCCGCTGGCCGGTTAAGCACACTTCCAATCAGATCGGGGCCCTTCACTCCAGGAAGGCGTACGTCGAGAAGAATAATGTCCAGTGGATGGGCATTTACTTGCTGAAAAAACTCCTGGGAATTTCCCGCTTCATAAATGTTGGCAACAAAATCTTCCTTCTCGAGCAGTGCCCGCAGGCCCTGGCGGATCAGCATTTCATCGTCAACCAGTAGAATATTAACTCTTTTCATCAGGTAGGTGGCGTCGGAATTTTGCCGTCAGCCATGGGATAAAGATATTCACCCGCACCATTCGAGGGTATCTGGTTTTCCTGACAATTTTTCCCGGCTTATACCTTGGAAGGGGCAGAATCGCGCAAATGCAGCCGGAAGGTAGTGCCCTCGCCCGGGGTGCTTACCACCTCAATCCGTCCACCCATCGCCATCACGTGGGTCTTCACCAGGTATAATCCGAGGCCTTTGCCGTCTACGTGGCTGTGAAAGCGGCCGTAGAGGGTAAACAGTTTATCGCCATAGGTGTCCATGTCAATACCCAAACCATTGTCACTGACCGACAAGCATACTTCACCCTCTTCACGGGAGGACCGAATTGAGATAACTGGTGGCCGTTCAGGGTGCCGGTACTTGATGGCGTTACTAATCAGGTTCATCAGTATGCTATCCATCAGGGGTCGGACCGTATGAATGACGGCAACTTCCGTAAAGTCGGTATCCAGCCGCGCACCGGTCTCATTTAATTCCCGTTCAAGGCTGACCCTTACTAACTGTACTTCTTCCTTCAGATCCAAAGGCACCAGCAAAGCATGGCTGGGTTTACGAATCTCGAGGATCGTGCTCAGGTCACGCACCACCCGGTCAAGTTCACGGGAAGTGGCGATCATATTCATGCAGATTTGTTCTACGTCCTCCTTCTTGCCTGCGCTCACCTCCAGCAAATGCCCAAGGCCAAGCAGGGTGGCCACCGGGGCCCGGAGGTTGTGGGATGAAATGAAGGCAAACTGCTCCAGTTGTTGATTATAATCCAACAGTTCGCGGGTTCGCTTCTCGACCTCCGCTTCCAAACTCTCGTTGTGCTTTTCAATGATCGCCTGCTGCTCCTGAATTGTCGAAAGCAACCGCGATCCCTGCCCGTGAAATACATACGTTGTGGACAGGATAATCGCTACCAGGCCGATGGTCAATGAAGCTGTCAACAAATCACTGGAGGGTGCCCTCCAACGGGAAGGAATATCATAGATTCCATCCAAAAGGTAGGTCACTATGACCAAGCTAATGCAGACGGCACACCAAAACAGTGCCGTTCGTTGCCCCAACAGCATCAACGCCAACACTGGGATGAATGCCAGCCATGGCATAACAAAGGATTTGATGCCTCCCGAAAAAAAAGTCAGGAGAGCCACAGTAACCCAACACACCAGGATAAAAAATTGGGCCACCCACCATTGGTCTTTTACGCGTCTGAGCGTCCAAAGCTGACCGAGAAAAAGAACGGTCACAATGATCATCCCATACCGTGCGGCAAGAAATCCGGTGAAGAACGTGTTCACCCAATAGCCAATCGCAAAGAGAATAGAAACCAGGGTGAACTTGACCAGTAGCCTTGCGCGGAAATGATAAATCCCGGTCACGGTAAGGTTCCGCAGGAAATAATCTTCAAGGATGGTAAGTGCCTTCATGATCCGGAGGGGGTGAATTTACACAATCCAAGGCCAAGAGGCCAATGGGCAATTTGCTAACTTAGTTGCGCATGTGCTATCACAAACAGGACACCGCCACGATGGAGCAGCTGCTGGTGCGCTATGAAAATATTCTGGACACGGTCCCCTTCGTTCCCACCTACTACGAGAATGGTTTTGATTTCAAGGCTTCGCCGATCATTACCGCTTCCAAGCCCCGCTCATTCCAACTCATGCAATGGGGCCTTATTCCCTGGTGGTCGAAGTCAGCTGAAGAAGCGGGTGAAATCCGAATGCGTACGCTAAATTCCATCAGCGAGGAGATGTATGAAAAGCCTGCCTTCCGAGACGCAGCCAAAGAGGGTAAGCGCTGTCTCATTCCCTGCACCGGGTTTTTTGAATGGCGGTGGTTCAAAGGTGGAAAAGTTAAATACCCCTACTTCATCCATCATCGGAAAGAATCTATTTTCAGTCTCGCTGGATTGTGGTCGTCCTGGACGGACAAAAGCACTGGTGAGATGCGTGATACCTATAGCGTCCTCACGACGCGCGCCAACCCCTTGCTGGAGAAGATTCACAACAGCAAGAAGCGTATGCCCGTCATTCTCTCGCGCGAATTTGAAAAAGACTGGCTCAATCCACTGCTTACAAAGGCAGATATACTCGCCCTCTGTGAACCCATCGCTGACAGCCAGCTTGAAGCCTACACGATCAGCAAAATGATTACCGACCGAAAAGTGGAGAACAAGGATGTGCCAGCGATCTGTCGGCCATTTGACTACCCGGAGCTGGCACTAATGGATGCCTAGAAGCATCTCAGCTTCTGTGGAACAGAGACACTCAACCACGTTTTCCCCTGGGTACACTATTTCGTTCAACCACATAAAATAACAACTTCACAAACGTCGCATTCAGTGCATTTCGGCACAGGATTTCGTTAAGGACGGGGTTGATAAATGTGTTGCCGAACTTGATGAAGGCATCCATCTCGCTTGTGGTCCTTGGCTGTCGAACGAGGTAGTCCTCAAATTTCTTGCGCCAGGCTTTGTCATTGAACCCAAACCGAGCCTTCAACTCTTTGAAAACCAAATCGATGTGCATAGGCTCGAAATGGTCGGAAATGAGTTGGGGGATCATAGTGACCCCCAATTACTAAATTTTTTAGCAAAAGACCAACTGGAGAATATTCCTAGTGGACCTTGAACTCAACAGGCATCCGTGCCTGGACGCCCTGGTAGTTCTTCACCTTTTCCCATTGCTTGAACCACCCATATTGGTCGCCCAGTCGGTGCTTGAGCATCGCCGTGCTCACTTCATCTTCCACATTTCCCATCAGTCGGTCCAGCAAGGGCCTGGGTTGAGGGTAGAACTTGAGCCGGTAATCATCACCGACATTAGCGTTACGCGCCGCAATGTCAACTGCATCATCAAAGCCACCCAATACATCAACAAGGCCATTGTCAAGCGCCTGGGAGCCGGTCCACACACGGCCAGAGGCGATCTTCTTCAACTCATCCTGCTTCATATGACGGTTCTCCGCAGCCTTGCGTGTAAAGGTCTCATACACCTTGTCCGTCTGTCGCTGCCAGATTGCCTTCTCCGCATCCGTGAGGCGGCGCGTGACCGTAATCAATTCACCTATTTCTCCTGTTTTCACCTCCTCGGAGGTGATGCCGATCTTATGATCCAGGAATGCGCTCAAGTCGAACAAGACGCTAAAAACACCAATAGAACCAGTAATAGTTGTTGGTCTTGCCACAATGGTATCGCAAGCCATGGCGAGGAAGTAACCACCCGACGCAGCGTAGTCGGACATGGAGGCGATGACCGGTTTGGACTCTGACGCCAGCCTCAGTTCACGCCACATCTGATCAGCCGACTGGAATACTCCACCGGGCGAATTCACCCGCAGCACGATGGCCTTTACATTTTTGTTCGTGCGTGCCTTGCGAACCAGTTCAACAACCGTCGATGCCCCTACAATTCCATTATCAGAACGACCGGGCATAATATCGCCATCGGCAACAATCACGGCGATTTCATTCTTGGAAGACACGGATGCAGGCACTGTCTTCTTGTATTGACCATAGCGCACCATGGGAATCCGGTCGTTTTTGTCCAGGTTAAGACGACCTCGCAACTCGTCCTTCATTTGATCGTCATAATACAAGCTGTCCACCAATCCATATTTCACGGCGTCCTGCGCATCCTGAACAAGCATCTTCCCCGCAATCTCTTTCAACCGTTCTACCGGAATATTCCTTGCTTCAGCCATGTCCTCCAACATGTTGCCATGAATGGAGGAAAGCAGCGAATTGAGCTGGAGTTTGTTTTCATCGCTGAGTGACTCACGCATGAACGGCTCCACCGCACTTTTGAAATCACCTACACGGAAAACCTGGGGATTGATCTCCAATTTATCGAACATCTTTTTGAAGAACATCACTTCTGTAGCCAGGCCGTTGAACTCCACCTGCCCTTCCGGGTAGAGGTAAATTTTATCCGCCGCAGTGGCCAGGTAATATGCTCCCTCTGAATAGAAATCAGCGTAGGCTACCACCCATTTGCCGGTCTCCCTAAACTCAAGGATGGCTTCACGAATCTCCTGCAACGAAGCCATGCCCGTCATCAGCATGCTGGTATTGAGGTAGATACCTTGAATCTTGGGGTCAGTCTTTGCATGACGAATCACTTGCTTGATGCGCAACAGTCCCAACGACTGCTCGGAGGCACCCGGGAAAGCGTCAGCGAGCGGGTCGTCCAACTCCAGTTCGGTCATTGGAGCCTCCAGGCGCAAGTTAAGCACCGAATTGTCGGCCACGGTGACAGCCTTGTCCTCCGATAGTCCGCTGATAAATGCGATAGTCAGAAACAACAACAGGATCAATGCCACGAGGGTACCGAGGCAGGAGGCGAGGAATGCTTTTAAGAAGTTCATAGTAGGTAACTTAGCGGTGGCAAAAGTACCAATTTTACCCTTTGGCGGCATCGTAAACGAATGATACGGGCATATTTACTTCTGGGTTCCAATACAGGTGATCGAAACCTGCTGATGGAGGCGGCCCGTGTACGAATTGGGTTGCTCGCGGGGAAAATTGCTGCATCCTCTGCTTTATATGAAACTGCAGCCTGGGGGAACACAGAACAGCCTCCTTTCCTGAATCAGGTGATAGCGCTGGATACTACGCTTGATGCTCGCTTGCTCCTCACGACGATATTATCGGTTGAGAAGTCCCTGGGAAGGATTCGCACCACGCAATGGGCGCCACGCACTATCGACATCGATATTCTGCTGCATGGCGATGCAGTAATCCATGAACATGACCTCACTGTACCTCACCCGGCTTTGCCGGACCGACGTTTCGCCCTAACTCCACTTAACGAAATAGCCGCGGATCTACGCCATCCTGTACTACAAAAAACCATTGGTGAATTGCTGGCGGAATGTGTGGATACGCTGAGCGTGACAATGGTGAACGATAGTCGGTAACCGGTAATCAGCGACCAGTAATCGGTGATCGGTATTCTGTTTCTGGTTTACCGCCTAGATGGACATCGACTCCACTTGTGGTGCAATCTTTTTCACCAGTCCCTGCAACACTTTTCCGGGGCCGCATTCGATGAAAGTGGTACCACCGTCCTTGACCATGTTTTGAACGGACTGCGTCCAGCGAACGGGGGAAGTGAGTTGATCGATGAGGTTGCGCTTTATTTCCTGGACATCCGTGGAAGGCCTGGCATTCACGTTTTGATACACCGGGCAGATAGGAGCACTGAAGGATGTGGATTCGATAGCCTGCGCCAGTTCTTCACGGGCAGGCTCCATGAGCGGGGAGTGAAAAGCGCCACCTACTTGCAAGGGCAATGCTCTTTTCGCACCAGCCGCCTTCATTTTCTCACAGGCAATCTCTATACCCCTCATCGAGCCGGAGATCACCAACTGCCCGGGGCAATTGTAATTCGCAGCCACCACCACCTCATCGGTGATGGAGGCGCAAACTTCCTCAACTTTTTGATCGTCGAGACCGAGAATGGCAGCCATCGTCGATGGATTAAGCTCACAGGCGCGCTGCATGGCCGAAGCACGCTTCGCTACCAAACGCAGAGCCGCCTCGAACGACAGGGTCTTGTTAGCCACCAGTGATGAAAATTCACCCAGGGAATGTCCCGCCACCATCTGAGGCGAAAACGTATCGTTGGTGAGTGCAGTGATCACGGAATGAATGAAAATTGCCGGCTGGGTCACCTTGGTCTGCTTGAGTTCATCGGCTGTTCCGGCAAACATCACATCAGTGATCCGGAAACCAAGGATATCGTTGGCTTGTTCAAACAGTGCCTTGGCCTTGGGATTGATGTCGTAAAGGTCTTTGCCCATACCGGTGAATTGGGCGCCCTGGCCAGGAAAAATATATGCCTTCATAGGTGGTTGAATTCACCGGCAAGATAGCAAGACGTGGAAAAAATGAAATGCTTTACCGGACGATCTGCACCCATCCCCGTATCATGCGGACGCGCTGGGAAGGATTAACCACCGTAAACGTTACGGTCGCGCTATAATAATAGACTCCAGCCGCCAACTCGACCCCGTTATTGTCACGTCCATCCCAATCAATATAGATGGTCTTCTCATCGCCAGACGAAGACTCATAATCATACACATGCTTTCCCCAGCGGTTGGTCACAACAAAGTTTACCTTCTCTACAAACCGCGCGCATTTTTGCCGTTGCCTCAGGATGTCAAGCGGTCCGCATGGGCCATTTCCATCCTCATTCGCAGTTTGCCTGCCGCTAAAGGCGCTGAATAAATCATTGCAGTTGTCGCCATTGGGGGTAAAGACATTGGGCAGTTCGTAGTTGACACAATTGTCAAAACAGAATGGTTCGCTCAGCACGCTTTCATTTCCGGCCCGGTCTACCGCAGCGATCTTGTAGCAGCGCGCATAGGAAGGCAGGTTTGAATCAATGAAAAAAGTATCCTTGACATCCTGGGCCCAAAGCTCATAGGTACTTGCCGTTGTGCTGGCCACATAGACATTGTAGGAACGGATGTCCTGCCGGCAAGCTTCATCCAAGGGTTTCTGCCACGTGAGCACGTTCACATAGGGTGTTTTGTCCTGGTTAGGAACCGGGCAGGGGATCGATGCGAAATATGCGGCAAGGTGTTCTGCATCCATCTCCCAGCACTTATCACCTTTCACTTCAATGGTCGGCTGGCACGGCGGAACATTGTCATTGGGTTGGGCACAATTGATTTGTGAGAAATTGAGCAAAGGTGCTTTCACCCTCGGGTTGCCGTAGGTTCCCCTGGTCATCACCCGGTAACAATACACAACCTCATCGCTCAGCGGAACCCCATTGTACTGACCCGAATCCACGTAAACAAATCGGCCTGAAGTAACGTCCACGCTGTCGATTAGGACCATCTGTGATTCGTTTGCTCCCTCCGGTCCACGGTAGATGAGGTGGCGGGGATAATTCACACTTTGATTGGACCATGGCGTGTTTGCCGCCCAATTCAGCTCAATGCGCTTGAATTGCGCTTTGGGGTCCAGCCTAACCGATGAAGCGATGGCCGATGTATCCACTTCCTGCCCGCTATTGTCATACAGGATGACGCGATAATTGTAGGTAGTCTCGGTGGTATTGAGGCCCGTATCGGTGTAGGTCGTATCCGGAATAGTGCCGGCATGCGTGGTGCTAATCTTCAAATCACCGATAAATCCTTCCGCACGGATTACCTTGTACCGGAAAGGCGGCGGGAACTGGGTGGTGTTGATATCAAAAGGAGGCCGCCAGCGAATCGTAACCTGGCCGTCAGTTGTTCCGGTTTTGTCGACCGTCACGTTGGTAATCACCGGGGCATCGGCCAGGATCGTGAAGCACGTGTCACGCGAGACATAACTTTCTCCTCCCTGGGGCAGGGGGAACTTGGCGACCAACCGGTAACAGTACTTGACGGCTGGTGCCAATCCCTTTCCACCATTGTTGTCGGTGAATGTGGTCTGGGTTATTGGAATCTCCGTAACACGGGTATAGCCGAGCGATTCAGGCATCCCCGTCACACAATTGGGTGGTGTAAATGGACTGCCTTCAACCCGTCGCCAAACCGTCATCGTCTCTGCGTTGGAACACACGTAGGGATCCCAGGTGAGTTTCAACTTTCGCGCGCCGGCCAATTCAATGTTGTCCCACTTTGGTTTCGGTCCTACTACTTTAATGTTCCAGGTCTTGAACTGAACCAACTTTGCACCTTTGCCCTGAGGAGGGTCATCGGTAATTTTAAATACTACCTGGTAAGGCTGGTCTTTGACGTGCAAGCAAGTAGTATTCCAGGTGAAGGATAATTTTGCCTGTTGCGTAGGACTGGTAGTTTGCCAGGTTCCATTGGCGGGCGTGAAGGTTGCAGGGTTAGGGAAAGGAGGATTAATGATCTGGGAAAACACTTCAATTTTTACCTTATCGTAATTCGGATCCGTGCCAAAGATATCCGCGTTGATCACTGTGTTGGCTTCTACGCAGATATCCGGCGGCACTGTGAGTTCGGGTCGGTCGTTGTCGCAGTCTTCAACAATGATTTGCATGTCGCGCACCACATAGCCTTGGTTGATCCAAATACCAGAAATCTTACGCCAGGACCGCACGATAAAGGCAATGTTATATTCTCCGGGCGCACCAGGGGCATCCCAGATTAGCGTCCCTGTGATTGGGTTGATATCAAACGTGGGCGGGCCGGTTCCATCTTCATTTGACTGGCCGTACACCAGGCCAATCCGATCATAGAATTCCCGCACATTCGGATCGCGGTAATTATTTACTTCGATGTCCTTCTCTTTTTTAGGTATGGTCAACTCGTAAGAGAGGCTGTCGCCATCCGGATCATAGGCACCGGGATTATGATACCATGCCGCGCCCGTGCAGGCTTTGTCAATGGGGGGCACCAGCAACTTGGGACTGTTGTCACAGCCCAGGAACGGATCAATGTTGATCTGGGTCTCCATGTAGAACCGGGTCTCCACCGAATTGAACATGTTGAGAATTCCCGCGTTCCGGTTGGGCTCCAGGTAGCTGATAATGTATCGGCCAATTCCAGCATAAGTGTGTGTCGTGGTGTACGAGACAGTGCCTATGTTGGGTCCCAGCTCCGGGCGGAGTGTATTTTCAATTTCGGGCGTAACATGGGGAGCAGTGCCATCGCCATAGTCAAGCAAGCCGCCCCCAAAACGAATTTCGGACCCGGTGTTTGTATAGACCGTAATGGTAATGCGAAACGTGAGGGCGGTGCAACTGACTCGTTCAACGGTGATTTCTCCGGCCCGCAGGTGGGTAGCCCACGCCTGAGTACCCATCATGATCAGAAGTCCCAGGAGAATCCCACGAAGAAAACGCATCCTCACAAACATGAATAGCCTTTGCCGCAACAAGGAAACCAAAATTACAACATTCGGCGGAACCCGCGAGAAAATACAGGTTCGACCCAGGCTAAAAAACGTCGAAGGAGCCAGGTTATTACTACCCCCGGTTGGGTAATTACGGATTAAGCGCCAACAGCCACGGTGGTACCGCCGATCTCAACAACAGGGGTCATGACAACCTTTGACTTAATCGAATTGGAGATCAAGCAGTTTGCCTCCGCCTTGTCGAGGATGCGGAGTGCCCGTTCGCGATCCTTCTCCTCCCGGATGGTGACCACGGGAAAGAGTTGAACTTCCGTCATCGCAAATTTGCCATCACGCTGCTCCAGTTTGCCTTTCGACCCGCAGGTAAACGAGACGAATTCAAGTTTCGAGTTCTCGGCGATGGCCAGGAAGGTAGTCATCAGGCAGCTGCTGACGGCCGCGGTGAAGAGATGTTCGGGTGACCAAATACCGGGAATTCCTTTGGGAAATTCGGGGGGAGTGGCCACTTCAATGCAGCCTCCGACGGAGGCGAGTTCGGGAGAACACATGAGGCCTTTGCGATCCTGGCTCCACGCGATGTCGACTGTATAGAAATGTGAGTCCATAATAATTAGTGTAATTGAATTCTCTTTTGAAGTTTCCGCCAATCACCGGCATTATATACAGACCGATATCCGTTTGCATCAAGCAGGTTCTTGGCATACCAGCTTTTCGAGCCATCGGTACAGCAAGCGATGATGACCCGGTGCTTGTTGACTAATTGGTTCATGTTGGCGCGAAGTTGCTCGATGGGAATATTGATCGCCCCCGCGATGTGGCCTTTTTCAAATTCAGCCGGAGTTCTGACATCCAACACCATGGCACCTTCCTGAATGAGCCGGGTATAGTTAATGCGGGGCGACAATCCGAAAAGTTTCTTCAGCGTTTTTGACATTGGAACTTTTGTTACAGAAAAGCGAGTAGTTGCGTCTGACACTACAACAAAGTCAAAACTATCGGGAGTTCATCCAAGCGGTAATGATATTTGTCATAATCGGCGAAAAAGTGCCCTGGGTGCCGCCTGTATAATCACGGTGCTCAGTCCAACCACTTTTCACTACCTTGTACCAATGCGAGTCATCGGCGAAATCCAACATCCGGAATGCAAGATCACGCTGTTCCATTGGAACAACCGGTACCTGATAAAACTCGAACAGGGCCTCCTGGAACAGACCTACAAGGTGCAGGAATATGACGTGGCGACAGAAGATGAAATCCGACGGTTGATCACCGCTGAGTTCATTGCAGCGTCCCTGCGTCAATTTGACGCCATGCGCCAAACCCTCCACAACGCCCTGCATACCTTCTGATGTTCACAAAGTTTATAACTTTGCCACCCGTCGGCTGACGATCATGGAGATCCTAGAGGAAAAGAAGAACAAGAACATCGGCTACAAACCCATCCTGGAGGGAATTCCCGACTGGCCGGTGTATCAGCTGAGCAAGAACCGAAAGGAGTTCCTGGAAGAAGTCACCCAGAAAGCCATCGAAGAAATTCGGCTACTCCGTCCATCGCGTAAACAACTGATCGACGAGCTGGAAACGACCGTGTTTCGTGAACAGAATCGCATCAAACGCAACCGATGGCGCGTTGATCCCAAGGACGATGCCCGCTTTTGGTCACGTATCAAGAACGAGCTCATCGAACTTAGCAATAAGCCCACCGACGAAGCAGGAAAGAAAGAAGAAGAGCTGCTCTATGAAATTGTGCACCGGTATGCCAAAGAAATTGCCGGTACATTCAAGCCGCGTTCGTACAAGTTCGCACGCGAAGTCATTAAATTCTGGTTTCGCCGGCTGCTGAACGGCGCACGGGTAAAAAAATTCGGAGCCATTTTCCGGAGCCAATACACGCTCCAGGACAAGATCCACATTGTCGGAAAAGTGAAAATGCTGCGGCGCCTGGCCAAGAAGGGAACCGTGGTCATGGTCCCAACACACTTCAGCAACCTGGACAGCATCCTCATTGGCTGGGTTATCCACTCCCTCGGTTTACCCGCCTTTATTTATGGAGCCGGCCTCAACCTGTTCAACATCTCCATTTTTTCCTATTTCATGAATAGCCTCGGCGCTTACAAGGTGGACCGACGGAAGAAGAACCTCCCCTACCTCGAGACGCTGAAGATGTATTCCAACCTCGCGATCCAGAAAGGAGCGCACAGCCTTTTCTTTCCGGGTGGTACACGTTCCCGTTCCGGCAAGCTCGAAAAGCAATTGAAGCTCGGGTTGCTTAGCACTGCCATCGAGGCACAACGCAACCTGTACCTCGCGGGTGACGGCACCGAAGACCGCAAAATTTTTGTGGTCCCGGTAACACTGAATTACCATTTCGTACTGGAAGCCCCTGACCTCATTGAGGACTACCTCCAGGTGAAGGGCCAGGATCGATATTTTGCAGAAGAAGACAACTACGGCAGCTTCACCCTGATCAAATTCTTGTTCAAGTTTTTCACCAAAGGATCCAACATTTCCGTATCAATCGGCCCCGGATTGGATGTGATGGGAAATTATGTGGACGATGAAGGGAATAGCCTGGATGCCGAGAAGCGCCCCATCAACACGCGCGAATACTTCATGACCGCAGGAGTCGTCTCAGTCGACAAGCAGCGGGAGAACGAATACACGCGGATGCTGGCCAGCCGGGTCGTTTCGGAGTACCACCGCATCAACCGCGTCTTTGCCAGCCACCTGGTCGCATTCATTGCCTTTGAAATGTGGGTGCAGAAATATCCAAAGCTGGACCTGTTTGGGTTCCTGCGCCTGCCCGAGGAGGAACTTGAAATTCCTTACGAAGAATTCCGCGATACGTTCAAAAGAGTGCGCAAGGAAATCTACCGGATGGTGGATGACGGAAAAGTACACATTGCCACTCACCTCAAAGGAGACGTAGACATCGTCATCCGGCGAGGCCTGGAAAATGTCGGCATCTTCCACCTCAAGCGGCCCCTGCTACGCAACAAGAAAGGGAATATCGTCACCCAGGACCTTAAGGTACTCTACTACTACCACAACCGGCTCGCGGGGTATGATCTCGAGAAATTTGTCGGATAAACCCGTCGGGGTAGTCGGCGCCGGTAATTTCGGAACCGTCATCGCCAACTTTCTCGCGCGGCATCGCCAGGTAATCCTCTATGCCCGCGATGAGAAGGCCGTGCGACGCATGGAAGAGACCCATGAGAACCGCGGGTACAAACTCAACAAGCACATCCGGCCGACCCACGACCTGGCCAGCATCGCCCGTGAGTGCGACATAATCTTCCCGATCGTTCCCTCCGAGCATTTCCGGTCGATGATGAAAAAGCTTGGGCCGCACCTTCACCCCTACCACATTCTCATCCATGGCACCAAGGGGTTTGATATCACTTTACCCAAAGGTGAGACGATCGACACCGTGCACGCCTTGAGCCGGCAGCAAGTAAAGACCATGAGTGAAGTGATCCGGGAAGAGAGCGTGGTGGTGCGGGTGGGTTGCCTCGCCGGTCCCAACCTTTCAAAGGAACTGGCACAACGCCAGCCCAGCGCCACCGTGGTCGCCAGTCCATTCCAGGAAGTAATCCAGATCGGGAAACGGCTCCTTCGCAACGACCGCTTCCAGGTTTATGAGAATACTGATCTCGTTGGTGTTGAAATTGCCGGCGTACTTAAGAACATTATTGCTATTGCCTCCGGTTGCCTGAGCGGACTCGGTTATGGAGAAAACGCGAAAGGCTTGCTCATCAGCCGCGGGGCAGTTGAAATGGTTTATCTCGGGCGGATCCTCGGGGGCAATACCAAAGCCTTTCTGGGTGTGGCCGGCATTGGCGACCTGGTTGCCACCTGCAATAGTCCGACCAGCCGCAATTTTAGTGTAGGCTACCGCCTGGCCAAAGGTCAAACACTGAAGGAGATCCTCAGTGATATGGAGGAAGTGGCGGAAGGGATCAAAACGGTTCAGATTGTGAAGAAATGTGCTGAGCACTACAAGGCTCGACCATTGATTACCGACACCTTATATAAGGTGTTGTTTGAAGGAATGACGGTACAAGATGCTGTGGACTACCTCATGCGTTACCCGCTCAACGTTGAAATTGACTTCGTCTGACGAGCTATGCGGCTGGGAATTGTCACTTGCAGTAAGTGCCGCCAACTGATCTCCGCCGAGCAGGCGCTGCTGCCGCTGCTGGATCAACATGGAATCGTTGGCGTTCCTGTTGTTTGGAACTATCCTGAGATTGACTGGAATTCCTTCGATGCCCTATTGGTGCGGTCGATCTGGGATTATCACCTCCATCCGAACCAATTTCGACAGTGGCTCAATACCGTTGAGTCGCTTCAGCTACCTTGCTGGAATTCAGTTTCTGTCCTCCGTTGGAACCATCACAAGTTCTATTTGCGCGACCTGGCGTCCCGGGGAATACCGGTAGTACCTACCTTGTTTTTTGAACAGGGTGCCACCGACGCCATGAACCAGGTCAGGAGGTTACAGTGGAAACACCTTGTGGTGAAGCCAGCCGTGTCGGCCAGCGGGTATCGCACGCACGCTTTCAATGCCGACGATTCGGATGCGGCGAGAATCCTCGCAGAAGCCACAGCGTTTGGAGATTTTCTTGTGCAGCCGTTTCTCCCCGACATTCTTCATTCCGGCGAGGTATCCATAATTTTTTTCAATCATCACTATTCTCATGCGGTGCTCAAGCGCCCGGGAACGGGAGAATTTCGTGTGCAGGCAGAATATGGTGGAAACCAGCTTCCCTATCAGCCGGATGAGGCCGTGATCGCGCAGGCGCAGCAAGTACTCGATCAATCCGGCCACGAATTACTTTACGCACGCGTAGACGGTATTGTCACGGGTAACCAATTTCAGCTGATGGAACTCGAGTTGATAGAACCTGATCTGTTTTTGGGAGCCCGGGAAGGATCTGAGAAATTGTTTGTGGAAGCGATTGTGACGAGGGTTGGCTTTAGGGGTGAGGGATCAGGGGTCAGGGTTTAGGGATTGGAGTTCGCTACTCGGAGGGTACGCCTACCCAACCTTACTCATCATAAGGATAGTCTCGCCGGTCAGGGTGACATACTGCCCCATCACATCGGCCGTCATGCACGAATGAACGGGAAGAATCCCCAACACATCACCAGGCTTGAAAGACCCACACTCTGCCGCGGTGGCACGAATGATACCGTGTTCCTGCGAGAGAGATTTGACCGTCATCGATGTGGATGGCAATTCCCAACCTTCCTCTGTCATACGCACTACGCGACCGAAAACCATAGAGCCGTCCTCCTGCTTGAGGAA
The DNA here is from genome assembly GCA_016787645.1 of Cyclobacteriaceae bacterium. Taxonomy (GTDB): domain Bacteria; phylum Bacteroidota; class Bacteroidia; order Cytophagales; family Cyclobacteriaceae; genus ELB16-189. The sequence continues at coordinate 532,724 of JAEUUF010000013.1, forward strand.
ATCCTTGGCCAGGTGGACACCGCCGCCGTGAACGATAACTTCTCCGCGATCAGGATATGTTGCCACCACCGGGCAAGCCATTGCCACCGCGATCTGATCTTCAGGGCATGACCCAATACCGCGTTGCATGATATCGTAAAAGACAAAATTGCCCGGACGGATTTCCTGGATACCCTCGAAATCATTGGCGATACTGCAGGTGGGGGTGTCGCCTACCGACAGGATAAGGTCCGGATACTTGGCACGCAGGCGACTGCCCGCCTTCTTCATCAATTGAGTAGTCTGCTGGTGGACCGTGAGTATCTCAATACCCGACCTGCAACCATAGCTGTGACCGGCGTGCGTTAAAAGACCGGCAAACTCAAGCAGTGGCGTCGATTCAATCACTTGTAGGATCTCATCCATACTTTTGGAATCGGACACGGCGACACCCGTTCGGTGATAACCACAGTCCATCTCCACAAAGCAGTACACCTTGTGTACCAACCCGCCCAACAGGCTGTGAAGGGCGGCGGCGGAAACAACGAGGATGTTTAGTTTGATCTTAGCGGCCAGGCGGTTGATTTCAGCTACCTCCAGGTAGTTCAAAGGAAACGCCACGGTAATATCGTTCCATCCATCTTCGGCAAAGTAGGCCGCCATCTGTACCGACGATACGGTACACTTCGTCACCCCTTCGTCGCGAAACCAGCGGCCAACGGCATGAGACTGGTGTGTCTTGAAGTGAGGTCGGAAGTCAAGACCATGGCGGTTGGCCTTGGTGGTCATCCGGCGGATGTTAGCTCGGCATCGTTGCTCGTCGAGCAACAAGGTGGGCCGTACGATCTTCATTGGCTCAGGGCCTGGCGGAGGCTAGTCGCGATGGATGACAACTCCTCGCCCGAAAGTTTCAACTTTGGGTTCGAGAAATTAGCGTCCGACATCTGGTTCATCGGGATCAAATGAATATGCGCGTGCGGCACTTCGAGTCCTAGAACGGCAACCGCTACACGGTTGCAGGCAGTGACCTTCTTTAATGCGCCTGCAATCTTTTTGGCAAAGAGATGCAGCCCGCTAAGGGTTTCGTCATCCAGGTCGTAGATGTAGTCCACTTCCGCCTTGGGTATCACCAGGGTATGCCCTTTGGTCAGCGGGTTGATATCCAGGAAAGCCAGGAAGCGATCATCTTCCGCGACGATATGAGCAGGAATTTCCCGTTTTACAATCCGTGAAAAAATGGAAGCCATCAGGCACTAATATCTGTGATCTCAAATTCGATGTTGCCAGCCGGTGTCTGGATCGTTGCTAACTCACCCTTCTTCTTGCCCAGGAGGCCTTTGCCAATGGGCGATTTGGTGGAAATCTTTCCCGCTTTCAGGTCCGCTTCCTCTTCCGACACCAGTGTATATGTCACGGTGTGGCCCGTCTTCTTGTTCTTGATGGTCACTTTAGACAGGATAGAAACCGAACTCGTATCCACACGAGTCTCATCGATGAGGCGGGCGTTGGCCATCAGGTTTTCGAGCTGGGCGATTTTGGCTTCCAGGTGGCCCTGGGCATCCTTTGCCGCATCGTATTCCGCATTCTCGCTGAGGTCGCCTTTGTCGCGCGCCTCGGCAATCTGACGCGCAATATCCTTACGTCCCTTGGTTTTCAGGGTGCTCAGTTCCAGTTTCAGTTTTTCCAGTCCCTCTTTGGTGTAGTACGAAACACGCTTGCTCATATCACTGTGGTTTGATTACCGCGGGTGATGCGGAAACCGTCAAAAAAAGAACAACGGCTTCGGTGAACGAAACCGTTGTTACAATAACAAAGGTACATTTTTTTGGTAAAAGCAACAACGACTCAGGCCTCCACGAGTTCCCCGGAGAGTTGCTCCAACTGGAGTTGCAATTCCTTATCCATCTTGGCCAAATACAATGTTTTTGCCTTGCTCAACTGTTCGGCCGTTAGACCCTTTGCACCCCGGAGGTCGGCTTTGTATAGGCTGGCGTTTTCGAAATCAGCACCCATGAGGTACGAACCTTGCAAGTCGGCTTCCATGAGGTAAGCATTGTTGAAGTTTGCCTTGATCAGCAGCGCATTCTGAAATTGCGCTTTGATCAGGAAAGCATCTTTGAAGTTACATCCGCTGGCATACGCCCCGCGCAAGTTCACCTGGTTCAGGTTGCTGTTCTCAAAGTTGGCCTGGTTCAGCCGTGCCGCCTCCAGGTTCGACTCGATAAGCGACGAGTTCGTGAGGTTGGCAGAATTCATGTTGGAGCCCTTGAGATTTACATAGTTCAGGTTGGTACGCGGCAGTGACGAGTTCACGAGGTTGATCTGGGTGATTTGATGACGGTTGAGGCGCTTGATATTGCCCACCGTACGAAAGGAAGCTTCAGGCGAGTCGAGTTGGCGATAATCATCAATTTCGTCTTTATACACTCGGATGCGCTGACGGATTTCACCCCGCTCATTGAGCCAATACAAGAGAATGCCGATAACGGCAATGTCGAAGATCATCCCGTGTGCTTCCGCGAGGATCTGCGCGCCAAATGCTTCAGGGTCTTTCAGGTAAAAAGGGAAACTCAATCCAACAACGATAAACGTGACTAGCCCAAGAACGATAGTAGCCGTCAACAAGGGCTTCTCTACCACGTGGTTGAATCCTTCGACGAAGCGGTCAAGGACCGGATGGGGTGTTTTTGTCGGGGCCATAAACCAAATGTAGTCCTAACCACTCCTCTCGTTGGGTGCAAAATCCTTCCGAACCTTACATGGGTGAAGAAATGCAATTAAGGCAGAAGCGCTGCCGTACGGTTTATATCAACCTATTGACGGGAAAATGGCCAAGCCCGGGCCTATAAGAGTATCATCACGGTCAAAAAGTACATGGTAAGTCCCAGCAGGTCATTGATCGTGGTTATAAAAGGACCTGAGGCTACTGCTGGATTAATACCGAAACGATCAAGAATGAGCGGTGTAATTGTTCCCACCAGCGAAGCGAAAACTACCACACTAAACAGGGCGAGGGACACCACGGCAGATAACTTCTGATTTCCAAACAGGAGCCAGTTGCCGGCAAAAACGACCACGGATAAAAAAAGTCCGTTCAACAATGCCACAAACAATACCTTGGAGAGGCGCGCCCACAATCCTTCCTCCACATAGCCGGAGCTGGCGAGGCTTTGCACTACCAGCGATGAGGATTGGATGCCTACGTTGCCTCCAGTAGCCTGGATCAGGGGAACAAAGAAGGCAATGGCCGTGACACTTGCCAATTCCTTCTCAAACAGTCCCATAAACCGGGCGGAAAGCATTCCTCCAAAAATGCCGATCAATAACCACGGAAGACGCGCACGGGTGTTTTTCCAAACGGTATCATCCTCCTCCACGTCTTCCGTGATACCGGACATCAATTTCCGATCCTCATCGGCCTGTTCCGTAATCACATCCACAACGTCATCAATGGTGATGCGCCCCACGAGCTGACCGTGAACGTTTACTACGGGTACTGATTCGAGGTCATACTTCTTCATGATGTCCGCCACCTCGGAGTCAGGCATGTACGTTTCTACCGAGATCACCTCCTGCTCCAGCAAGTCAGCTACGCGTTTACTGGCATCGGAAATCACCAGGTCCTGGAGCGCGACCTTACCGAGTAGTTTGTCATTCTCGTCGACGACGAAAATGGTGTAGAACTTTTCAACGTTCTCAGCCTGCTTGCGGATCTCTTCCACGCACTGCACCACCGTCCAGTGGTCGCGTACTTTAATCAACTCCTTCGCCATCAGACCACCTGCGACATTCTCGTCGTAGCGAAGCAGGTCGATGACCTGTGTCCGGAGTTCGGGGTCGAGTTCCACCAGCACCTCTTCGCTCACCTTGATGGGAAGCTCATTAAGGATGTCGGCAGCATCATCCGAGTCGAGCTGGTTGACGATGGTTCGTATCTCCCCGGGGGTGTACACTTTCAGAAAGGACTTCCGGGTATCACTATCCAGGTCCTTAATAATTGCAGCCCGGACCTCCAGGGGAAGTATATCGAGCGTGTACTTGGAATCTTCAGCGTTGAATTCGTAGAGCAGCGCGGAGATGTCTACGGGATTAACATCCCTGAGGCTGTCTTCGATGAAGGTACGGTCGCGCTGATCCAGGGCCTCCTGGAAGCGGTCCCGGAACTCGGGGGTCAATTCGAATTCAGCGAACTCTTTCAAGACCTTCAATCTGTTGTGTGAGGTGAATAAAATCTTCCACGGAAAGTTGCTCGGGGCGTTTGTCCATCAGCGGCGAAGCATCCACAGAATCGGGCAAATTTAGGTGTTTGAGGGCGTTGCGCAATGTCTTTCGTCTCTTTTGAAACGACTGCTTCACCACCGTGCGGAAGAGGAGCTCATCACAAGGCAATTCTTTGCGCGCATTGCGTGTCAGGCGGATAACCGAAGACATGACTTTGGGTGGTGGGTGGAAGGCGCCGGGCGAAACCTTGAAGAGTGACTCCAGGTTGTAAAATGCCTGCAGCAATACACTGAGGATGCCATATGTTTTACTGCCATGCTTCGCGCAAAGCCTGTCGGCCACCTCTTTCTGCAGCATGCACACTACCTGCTCTACCCGGTCGCGGTGATCGAGGACCGTGAAGAAGATCTGGGAGGAGATATTGTAAGGAAAGTTGCCGATGATGGCGAATGATTTGGGGAACAGCTTCTGCAGGTCCAGTTTGAGAAAGTCACCCTGGATCACATGATGGCCGAGTGCCGGATACGCCTGGTGAAGGTGATCCACCGATTCGGCGTCGATCTCCACCAGGAAGAGACGACCCGGGTACTGCTCGACAAGCATGCCGGTGAGCACACCAGTTCCCGGCCCAATCTCAAGGACCGGCTGTTCGGCGCCAGGCTGAAGTGCATCAACAATCTTCCGGGCGATATTCTTGTCCCGGAGAAAATGTTGACCGAGGTGCTTCTTGGGTCGAACCATGGGGGAAACTACATCAATTCCTTTGAACCGTGAACAGCGGGCTTTGAAAATAGTCTTGTGCTCACCATGGTTGCCGTTTGATTCCTATCTTGCACTGTTTCATCATGAGCACACCCACACCCCAAGGAAAACCGCGCATCGGAATTACTCTGGGCGACCTGAACGGCATCGGCCCTGAAGTCGTCATCAAAGCGCTGGCCGACAACCGTATCCTCAATGCCATTACGCCTGTGATTTATGGCAACGCACGCGTGTTGTCGTATTACCGCAAACTGATGAACCTTGAAGAGTTTAACTACAGCCAGGTGAGAACCCGGGGGCAGTTTTTTCCAAAGGCGGTGAATGTAGTCAACTGCTGGGAGGAAGAAATCAAGATCACTCCGGGACAACCTTCGCGCGAAACGGGAAGGGCTGCGCTGATGGGCCTGCGCCAGGTTGTTGAAGAAGTGAAGGAAGGACTTCTGGATGGCTTTGTCACTGCCCCCATCGATAAGAACTCGGTATATGGGGATGACTTTCCGTATCACGGGCACACCGAATACCTTACCGAAACTTTCCAGGCCACCGAGAGTCTCATGCTGATGGTGGGCGAAAAACTCAAAGTCGGACTCGTTACTGAGCACCTCGCCTTAAACGATGTGTCGCGCCACATCACGGCCGAACGGGTAGAACTGAAGATTCGCCTGTTCGAGTTATCCTTGAAAAGTGATTTTCTGATCACCAAACCCAAGATTGCCGTGCTGGGCCTCAACCCCCATGCGGGCGATGAGGGCTTGATCGGCAACGAGGAAAACACAGTGATCAAACCTGTCATCAATGACCTCAAAAGCAAGGGCAAGCTCATTTTCGGCCCCTTCCCTGCCGATGGCTTCTTCGGTTCTGGACAACACGACAAGTACGATGGCATCCTTGCCATGTACCACGACCAGGGTCTCATTCCCTTCAAGTACATTGACTTTGCCACCGGGGTGAATTTCACGGCGGGGCTTCCCACGGTGCGCACTTCGCCCGATCATGGCACAGCCTATAATATAGCTGGTAAGAATATGGCCGACGAAGGGTCCGTTCGTCGCGCCCTGTTCCTTGCCGCCGATATCATCAAGCGGCGGATGGCACCGTTAGACCCTCAATAAGTTTCTTTAGCTTCTAAAATGTCGGTTGGGCGGAAGGCCCATCATTGCGCATAGTCCAAAATCTATATTTGGTTGCCTTCCCCTCTCATATGGACATCGTTACCAAAAAGAAACTCAATATCCTCATTCAACTGGCCATGGCTGACCACGACTTTGCGACCGTGGAACGCGAGCTGATCTATCGCATAGCCAGGGAGAAGAACTACCCCTTAACCGACGTAGAGGAACTCATTCGCAACCCGGAGCCCATTGGCACGCTGGGTGCCCTCTCGGAGAGCCAGAAGAAGGACTACCTGCTTTCAAGCATCGAATTGGTCCTGGCAGACCATCGGGTGGTGGATAGTGAGATCATATTCAGTCAGCACATTGCCATGAAACTAGGTTACCGCAAAGGGGTAGTTGACCACTTGGTGGCCAATTTTGGCAAACGCCCTGTAGAAGACCTCCAATTGAGCCAATTCCAGCAGGTTTAGCATTTACGCCCTTTGCCGGTACTGATTTCCCTGAAAATAGGCTTGAATAGCCATTTCCGTGCAGAATGGAGTCAGTTATCCCAAGAAAGCCCCTCAAAATCCGGAAAATCCTGATAAATTTGCGCCCTTATTTTGGATGTGATGAGGGCTGCTGACTTTAAGGTGAATATCATAGGGCTCAGCCAGAAATCGCACCGGTTCGATTACTCGTTCGGCGATGATTTCTTTGAGTTTTATGGCACTTCGCTCCTGGAAAGCGGCCAATTCAATGCCCAAGTCACCCTTGATAAGCGTGAAACGCTCATTGAAGCTGATTTTGCCATCCAGGGCGCCGCTCACCTGGTTTGTGACCGGAGCCTGGAGCCCTTCGACTTCCCGATGGACTTCCATCGGAAGATCCTTTTCAAGTATGGAGAGGAAGAGAAGGAATTGAGCGAAGAAATCGTGCTGATCACCCGGGAGCAGGCCAGCCTGGACCTGGGGCAGTACTTATATGAACTCATTACGGTTAACCTGCCGATGAAGCGGCTTCATCCCAGGTTCGACAACGAACAGAACGACACGGAAGACATTCACCTGGTATATTCCTCCCCGGTGGAAGAGTCTGATAACAAAGATGAGGATGTGATTGATCCCCGTTGGGAAAAATTGAAAAAGTTAAAGTAACCGAATATGCCTAACCCGAAACGAAAGACCTCGAAGACCCGCCGCGACAAGAGAAGGACCCATTACAAGGCCACTCCCAAGCAGTTCGCCATCGACGCAACCACCGGCGAACACCACCTTCCTCACCGCGCCTTCTGGCATGAAGGAAAGCTCTACTACCGGGGCAACGTGGTCATGGAGAAGGAAGTACTGGCCTAACCGGTATGATTTTAAAACCCCTGATTCCGACGATGTGGCAAGGGCTGAAAATCAGCTCACCCCATCTGATGGAATAGGGCAAAACGCCCGGCTTAACCCCAGCCGGGCCTTTGTTTTTTCGATACCTCAGCATTATGAGCAAGAAAATCAGAGCAGCAATTACCGGTGTGGGCGGGTATGTGCCCGACTATGTCCTTACCAACAAGGAGCTCGAGAAGATGGTGGAAACCAACGACGAGTGGATAGTTTCACGCACCGGCATCAAGGAGCGCCGCATCCTCAAAGGTGACAACCAGGGTGTTTCCGTGATGGGCATTGCGGCAGTCAAAGAACTGATTGCCAAGACCGGCGTTGATCCCAAAGAGATCGACCTGATACTTTTTGCCACGGTTACCGCTGATATGACTTTCCCCGCTTCGGCCAACATTGTGGCCACGGCGGTGGGCGCAACCAACGCGTTCAGTTATGATATCAGCGCAGCGTGCTCGGGTTTTCTATATGGACTGGCAACGGGTGCAAGTTTTATTGAATCAGGTCGATACAAGAAGGTGGTGGTCATCGGTGGCGACAAAATGTCGGCCATCATTGATTACACCGACCGGTCAACCTGCATCATCTTTGGCGATGGGGCTGGCTGCGTGCTGCTTGAACCCACGGAGGAAGATGCCGGAGTGATGGATTCCATCCTTCGCAGTGATGGTTCCGGTGAAGGATACCTTCATATGAAAGCAGGTGGCAGTCGCCTCCCTGCTTCGCACGATACCGTTGACAAGCGTCTGCACTACGTATACCAGGAGGGTTCTGCCGTGTTCAAGTTCGCCGTCACCAATATGGCTGAAGTGGCCGCACAGGTGGCCGAAAGAAATCACCTGACCGCAGACTCGATTCAGTGGCTGGTACCGCACCAGGCCAATAAGCGAATTATTGATGCCACCGCGAGCCGGGTTGGTGTGAAAGACGAGCGAGTAATGATGAACATCGAACGTTACGGAAACACAACGTCCGGTACGATTCCGCTGCTTCTTTGGGATTATGAAAAGAAACTGAAGAAGGGCGATAACCTGATCCTCGCTGCGTTTGGCGGAGGATTTACCTGGGGAGCGATTTACGTGAAATGGGCGTACAACCCGAAGTAACAGTCGATCCCAGCCGTTCAATTGTAAATAACTATTTGATTTGTAAATTCAATCCCCCGTATGGCAACCATCTCTGACTTAAGCAAAGGAAACTACATTCGCTACAACGGTGACATCATGCAAGTTGAAGAACTGCAGCACCGTACCCCGGGAAATCTTCGCGCTTTCTATCAAATCAAGATGCGCAACCTGCGCAACGGCAAGTTGGCCGAAAACCGCTTCCGCCCGGGCGACAGTGTTGACCTGCTCAGTGTGGAGACCAAGGAATATCAATACCTCTATGCCGATGGCGACAGCCTCGTGTGCATGGACAAGGATACTTTCGACCAGATCTATCTTGACAAGGCATTGCTGGGTGAAGCCGTGAACTACATCAAGGAAGGAGTTACGCTGCTGATTGCCTTCGAAAATGGTGCGAACCCGATAACCGCAGAAGCCCCTTCGCACGTCGTTGTCAACGTTACCTACACCGAGCCCGGTATAGCCGGCGACACGGCAACGCGCACATTGAAACCGGCCACCATTGAAACCGGCGCAGAGATTCGTGTCCCCTTGTTTATCAATACGGGTGACAATGTGAAGATCGACACCCACACCGGCGAATACATTGAACGTGTGAAATAAGCATCCATGAGCAAGGTATCGACCAAACCCAAGTCCAAGCCCGCCCCGAAAAGGACGGAAGAAACCTCATCTAACCTTTCCGCCATGAAAACCAGTGAAATCAGGGACCTGATCGACTTCATCTCCCAGTCGGGGTTGAACGAAGTCAATATTGAAACCAAGGAGCTCAAGCTTCATGTAAAACGTGAGCCGGATCAGAAAGTAATGAAGGCGTCGGCCGCGCCCATGGTCATGCCTGCTCACGCGCCAATGGTTGCTACCCCGGTGGCACACGCTCCCGCACCCGCACCGAAAGCGGAGAAGCCCGCCGCTGCTCCCAGCAAGACCGTTGACATCAAGTCGCCGATGATTGGAACCTTCTATCGCTCGGCCAACCCGGATTCTCCGCCGTTTGCCTCGGTTGGTGACAAAGTGACCAAAGGCCAGACCGTGTGTATCATTGAAGCCATGAAGCTCTTCAACGAGATTGAATCGGAAGTTTCAGGCACCATCGTCAAGGTGATGATCGAAAACGCTTCACCGGTCGAGTACGACCAGGTGTTGTTCGTCGTTGAGCCAGATTAACTCATTCATTGATTAGGTATTAATCCTATATCGGGGAATCCAAAGAATCCTATTCATGTTTAAGAAGATATTGATTGCCAACCGGGGTGAAATTGCCCTCCGCATTATTCGCACTTGCAAGGAGATGGATATCAAGACGGTGGCCGTCTATAGTACGGCAGACCGTGAAAGTCTCCATGTCCGGTTTGCCGACGAGGCTGTTTGTATCGGCGCACCGCCAAGCAAGGAATCCTATCTGAACATTCCCCGCATCATCTCCGCCGCGGAGATCACCAATGCTGACGCTATTCATCCGGGCTACGGGTTCCTTTCCGAGCGGGCCGAGTTCTCGGCCGTGTGCCAGGAATACGGCATCAAGTTCATAGGCCCTACGCCTGCCATGATTGACGCCATGGGCGACAAATCCACAGCCAAGGACACCATGAAGAAGGCCGGCGTCCCGGTCATCCCCGGTTCAGATGGACTGTTGTCCTCCATGGAAGAAGGGATGAAGATCGCCAAGGAGATTAAATACCCGGTGATTGTAAAGGCGACCGCTGGGGGTGGCGGTAAGGGCATGCGCATCATCAACGATGAGAGTGAATTCAAGAAGGCGTGGGACGACGCCCGTCGCGAGGCAGGGGCAGCTTTTGGCAACGACAGCCTGTATCTCGAAAAATTTGTAGAGGAACCCCGCCATATTGAAATCCAGCTGGTCGGCGACCAGTACGGCAAAGCGTGTCACCTCTCTGAGCGTGATTGCTCCATCCAGCGCCGCCATCAAAAGCTGGTGGAAGAAACTCCTTCACCGATTGTCAGCCAGGAACTGCGTGAGCGGATGGGTGAAGCAGCCATCAAGGGTGCGAAGGCCATCAACTATGAGGGTGTGGGAACCATAGAGTTCCTCGTCGACAAGCACGGCGATTTCTACTTCATGGAGATGAACACGCGCATCCAGGTTGAACACCCGATTACGGAAGAAGTTACAGACTACGACCTGATCAAAGAGCAGATCAAGGTAGCCGCCGGTGTTCCCATTTCCGGTCGCAATTACTTCCCGAACCTGTTCGCGATGGAGTGCCGCATCAATGCCGAGGACCCAAAGAATGGTTTCCGTCCTTCGCCCGGCAAAATCCTGAACCTGCACCTTCCTGGTGGTCACGGCGTTCGAGTGGACAGCCACGTTTACGCAGGCTATACCATTCCACCCAACTATGACTCCATGATTGCCAAGCTGATCACCACTGGTCAGTCGCGCGAAGAAGTGATAACGCGAATGAAGCGTGCCCTGAGCGAGTTTGTTATTGAGGGCGTGAAGACTACCATCCCCTTCCACCTGGCGCTGATGGACAATGCCATCTTCCGATCAGGGAAGTTTACGACAAAGTTTTTGGAGACGTCGTTTGATTTTTCGACGATGAAGTAGGGGGTGAGGAGTTAGGGGTTAGGGGTTAGGGGTTAGGGGTTAGGAGTTAGGAGTTAGAAGTTAGAAGTTGGGAGTTGGGAGTCGGGTAGCAGGAGGGGTTAGCAACTAGTAAATTCCTGCATAAAAAGAGCTCGATTTTCCGTCAGAGCTTTAGTTGCCGTAATGCGCCAGGCGATGGACCTTTATGACTCCATTCACCTTTCATGCATCCCTCCGCATCATTCACAGATCTTGTATTTTGGAGGAAAGCACAATGGAAAAGATCAGGAACTGATGGCCTTGGCCAACGAAATTGGCTGATTAATAAATGCCTATTGCCGAACTATCGGAGTTAGCTAAGAAGTAATCTTTTCTAACTTCTAACTCCCAACTTCCACCTTCTAGCTCCTTTCTCCCCCTACACATACTGATTCAACATCACCGGCATCACCAGCATGAGGATGTCCTCGTTCTTGTCTTTCTCGACAGGAAGAAGAACACCGGCTTTATTGGGGGCGGTCATGTTTAGTCGCACCTGTTCGGTGTCCAGGTTGGTGAGCATTTCGACCATGAAGCGGGCGTTGAAGCCGATCTCGATGTCTTCGCCTTCGTGTTCGCAGGCCAGTCGCTCGTTGGCTTCATTGGAGAAATCAAGATCTTCGGCTGATACCTGAAGTTCACTGCCGGTAATCTTCAGCCGCACCTGGTGCGTAGTCTTGTTGGCGTAGATCGAGATGCGCTTCAGCGAACTGAGAAAATCCGTCCGGTTGATGGTCATCTTGATCGTACTCGAACTGGGAATTACGTTCTCATAATCCGGGAAACGCTCGTCGATAAGGCGGCAGATCATCCGGATGGAACCAAACCGGAAGAAAGCGTTCGCCGCATTGAAGTCGATGGTGACATCGGTATTTTCGGAAGGCAATGTGGCCTTCAACAGGTTAAGTGCCTTCCGGGGAATAATAATCGCGCTTCCATTATCGGACTTCACGTCGGTACGGCGATAGCGCACCAGGCGGTGACCATCGGTGGCCACAAACGTGGTGTTCTTGTCACCCAGGTTGACATACACGCCGGTCATAGCTGGGCGGAGTTCATCGTTGCTGGTGGCGAAAATGGTGTTATTGATCGCACGGGCAAGCACATCCGAGGAGATCGTTGCTGAAAAGTCGTTTGAAACAGACGGCACCTTGGGGAAATCCGTCGCGTTTTCACCGGAAAGCTTGTAGCGACCATTGTCGGAGCTCAACTCAATGCTGTAGGTTGACTCGTCCATTGAAAAGGTCACCGGCTGGTCGGGAAGGTTTTTGAGGGTATCAAGCAGGATACGCGCCGGTACCGCGATGTTACCCCGCTCCTTCGATTCCACGGTAATCTCAGTGATCATCGACGTCTGCAAGTCCGAAGCTGTAACCGTCAATCGGTTCTTGTCTATCTCAAAGAGGAAGTTTTCAAGAATGGGAACCACCGGGTTGGCGGTAATCACACCGTTGATATAGGAAAGTTGCTTCAGCAGGTAGCTGGAGTTGACGATGAACTTCATGAACGTGGTTGTTGGTTGTCGTGCGCTAAGTTAGGAAGAAAATGCAATTGGGAAAACGCAACCAATCCCTCAGGACGGGCGGCAAACTACCGTGGTTGCTCCGGCAGGAAGAAAGAGCGCCGGCGGACGATGGCGGGCACCTCCGAACGATCAAAGACCACCCACTGACCGTCGAGCAGGCGCCCGAGTACCTCTGAGTCCTCCTTGCCAGGTGCAAACAGCTCAATTCCATAAATACGGTCGGCGATGTCCCTAATCTCTAGGCGCGCCACTGGACCTGTGCGTAGCAGGCTATCGCCTTTTGGATGGTCTCTATCCACAAATCGTTTGGCCAATAACAGGGAAACCGCATCCAGGTAGTCGTTGAGCCGGGTGGTGTCTGCTTCCTCCATGCCTTTGATGCCAAAATAGCGCTGCTTCATTTCGATGCTGAACCCTTCCTTGGGCTCACGGCTGTAGGTGGCGGTCAACGACTTGAAGTTGCGCCAATTGAAATCAAAGATTCGCTTGTTTCTCCACCCACTCGCGCCCAATTCGAAGATGCCAGAAACATAGACGCGATAGCCAGGAATAATCATCGAATAAGGCTGCTCTTCCCCTGTCTTTTTGAACCACGCTTCTGACTTGCTGTCGTTTCCTCCGGCGATGAAGTCAAGTTGGGTAGCCCCGGCGGCAGAAACGATTACGTGGGTTCCTTTCCTCGCAAGACGGTCGTTGACCGTATCCAACAGCACCGAAGCCACCGGGCGGTGAGGTTGCGCCTGTCGTAGTGTAGCCATCAGGACTTTTATCAACTGCACATCGGCATCCCATTGATGGTTTACCTTCCAGCGGGTGCCATCGAAAGAAAGATCCACGGTATCACCGGCTCTCACAAATCTTACCTCGTCGATCTTTTCCGTCTCTGCGATCGCAAAGAGGCTGGGGTCAATTTCCAGGCGATCTTCCTCGCGACTCAAAGTCAGCAGCACTGCGGATAAGATTACCAGGCTGGCCAATGAAAGGGCCAGAAATTTGTTCCTCTGGCTATTCATGAGAAGGTGCAGAAGAGTAAAGTGAACCAAAACGTTTATGACGCATCCATGCCTTTGTCAGCCCGAATACCAACAGCAACACCAGGGGAACGCCGAGGTTGATTACTTGCCAGAATAATCGTTCACTACGTACCTTTTCCTTATTCAAGGGCCTGACTTTTACCTCCCGGTTTCGGGTTGTAATAAGGCCATGGTCATCGGTCAGGAAGGCAATCATGTTGGTGATCAGTTCGCGGTTGGCAAAAGTGTGATTGGATACCGCGTCGAATCCAAGTTCATATAGCTTTCCTGTTCGACGGTTGATTTCGTTCGCAGGCAAATCACCGTCGGCTACGACAATGATTCGCGTGAACTCACCCCTGTTACGGCGATTCGTTGTGTCCACGCCTTCCGGGAGAAAACGATTCTCATAGAGTGATGCAAATTTTCCCTCCAAGAGGTAGGCCAGGGGAATGGCCGGGGTGGAAAAATTCTGCGGGGTGATCTCCTTGCGTAAATCGTTGACATTGATCTTGAGCGGGGCCGCAACGCGCCGGCTGTAGGATGAAGAGAAGACCAATGGTGTTTTTTGGATACCTGCTGCTTTCACCGAATCAATACTGCTCGCAAAGCGAAAAGCAGTAGCATCCAGGTTGCGCGTCATCACGTGGTTGGCATATTGGTTAGCCAGGGGAAAGTACGGCCATTCGATGGGGGTAACCTGGGGATTACCATTCAGTTGGCCCGTGACGATCGGGTATCGAAGTGATACCAGGTCTTGTACAAGATCATGGTTGAGCCTAACGCCGTAGTTGAAGAGCAGGTCATCCAGACCAAGTTCAAAGGGAAAGGCATAGTAATCTCCTTCGCCCATGCTATCGAGGTTGACATTTACGGCATCAAGGAACATCACCACGTTACCTCCCGAAAGTATATACTGATCAAGGTTGTACTTCTCTGCCTCGCTGAACTTAGTTCTGGGTTTCGCTATGACCAATACATTGACCCTGGCCGGATCCACTCGGTATTTGAGATCGGCCGAAAGATCAACATCATACAAAGAAATAAGGCCATCGCGCAGGCTGGCTAAGCGGAGGCTATCCAATTCCTGATGACCGGCCACAAAACCAATTCGCTTGCGGGTGACTACGGTGAGTTGATAGATGGCGTTAGCCAGCTCAAACTCGAGTCCTTCGATGGCCCGATTAATGTCTTGTTGCGCATTGCCCACCTGGTCTTTAAGGAGCATGACCCCAGTTTGCAGGCCACCGAATGAGACCAGTGCCCCCGGAAAGACAATTTTTTCACTGCGACGTCCGTCTTTGGAGTCTATAATATTGAGTGGCTTTATGCCTTTCGCGACCAGGTCGGCCATGAATTCCTGCTGGGCCTTCGCGCCTGAAGCAGCAAGGGGATCCGAGAACTGGTAATGAATTTTGTTTCCGGAATAGATCCTGAATTCTTCCAGCGTTTCACGTACGGCTTTACGCAGCCGGCGAAACTCCGCGTTCAGGTCACCCTCCAGGTAAACATCGATATACACCTCATCGTCCAGTTGGCGTAGCACATCAATGGTGGGTTGTTTGATCGTGTGTCGCTTTTCCTCGGTGAGGTCGACACGGAAGAAGAACAGCGCGGAAAGTTGTATCAGTACCACAGCCAGCATGATGCCGTTCAGCAGCACGAGGAGGTCACCGGTCTTTCGTTTTTCCCAGGCTACCATGAGCGGCTTGATAAAACGGTTTTGGCCGCCAGCAGGAGCATTCCACTCACGCCTGCGAAATAAACGAGGTCGCGGCTGTCGATCAAGCCACGGCCGAGTGATTCAAAGTGGTACTGTATACCCAACTGCCTAATCCACAACGCCGTAGAGCCGTCGGTGACCAATTGGGAGGCTGATTCAAACCCCGTGTAAAGGAAGAAACTGATGAACGCAGCCAGCAGAAAGGCTACGATCTGGTTGGTGACCAACGCAGAAGAAAAAATCCCGATCGCACAAAAGGCAGCTCCCAACAGGAAGAGGCCAATGTAGGAGCCGATCACCCCGGACGTATCCACGTTACCAGGAGGGTTACCGAGGCGGCTGAGCGTAAAATAGTAGATCACGGTTGGCGCCAGGGCCACCAGGACGAGGAAAACACTGGCAAGGAACTTACCCGCCACGATGCTGCCCTCTGAAAGGGGTTTGGTGAGCAGCCACTCCAACGTTCCTAGTTTGCGCTCCTCGGCAAAGCTTCGCATGGTGATGGCCGGCACTAGAAAAATGAAAACGAACGGACCAAGCGTGAACAGTGTCTCCATATCGGCAAAGCCATAGTCGAGTACCGACGTCTCAGGGAAAACCCACATCAGCAGTCCCATCGCCACGAGGAAAACGCCCACGACGGCATACCCGATAAGCGAATCGAGAAAGCTGTTGATTTCCTTGAGGAAGATTCGAAACATACTACCCTTGATTGGTTTCAGGCCGGGTGAGTTGACTAAACACTGACTCGAGGGAATTTTCCTCCAGCGAAAGTCCTACGAGCGGCAATTGATGATCGGCGGCAAAACGAATGAGCGCTGGGCGTATGTCGCGATCTCCATTCGTGACCAGCCGGTATTTACCGTCCGCCAATCGGCTGACCGACCGGACGCCCTCCGCCTGGGCTAACAATTCCTCCGAAACAATTTCAGCGAACTCGATCACGACGTGGTCGCTCCCGGTTCGGGTAAGATTTTCGAGGCGGTCATCGGCCACCAACTCACCTCGGTTGATTACAATGACTCGCTCACACAAAGCCTGAACTTCCTGGAGAATGTGGGAAGAGAAGAGCACAGTTTTGTTAGCACTCACGGCCTTGATCAAGCGGCGAATTTCTACCAACTGGTTGGGGTCAAGACCAGACGTTGGTTCATCCAGCACCAGGACTGGAGGATCATGGATTAGGGCCTGAGCCAGCCCGATGCGCTGGCGATAACCTTTTGAGAGCATGTTGATCTTCTTGTGTTGCTCGAGGCCCAGTCCGCACAAATCAATCATTTCTTCCACACGCTTTCTCCTTTGACCTCTGTCTATTCGATAGAGTGCGGCCACAAAGTCCAGGTATTCGTGCACATACATGTCGAGGTACAAGGGGTTGTGTTCGCCAAGGTATCCCGTGCATTGTTTGACAAACATCGGATCCTGAGTGACGTCCTTCCCGTTCACCGAAGCAGTGCCGGCCGTGGGCGGTAAGTATCCGGTGATGACCTTCATGGTGGTGGATTTCCCGGCCCCATTGGGCCCCAGGAACCCGACGATCTCCCCCTCCCGGACTGTAAATGAAATATCCTTCACCGCCGGTTGGCGGCCAAATACTTTGGTGAGGTGGCTGACCTGGATGGACATGACTAAGCGTCGCAAAATAACGCAAAAGAAGGCGGACTCCTACCCTTTCGACCAGCTCGCGGTCACCTCGCCGGCGATTGGAACATTAATTGCGGTTCAATAGAAAATGCAGAAATTACGGCCCCATATGAAGCGATTACTTTTCTTGATGCTGTACCTGTTCCCGTTCATCCTGTTGGCCCAGGACGGATATCAGCTTGACTTCCACATTAAGGAACTGAAAGACACCACGGTTTACCTGGGGTACTATTTTGGCGAGAGCACCTTTCTGCGGGATACCGCCAAGGCCGATCAAAATGGCCGATTCTCATTTTCCGGACCAAAGCCACTGGACCGTGGCATCTATTTTCTGGTGCTCAATAAGAGCAAGGCCTTTGAGCCCGGTTTCCTGGTATACAAGAACCAACGGTTTTCGATGACAACCAGTGCGGAAGACTACATCCGCAACATGAAGGTTACCGGCGACGAAGATAACCAGCTCTTCTTTGAGAACATGATCTTCAACGCCGAACGGCATAAAGAAGCACAACCTTACCTCGCTATTCTCAAAGACAGCACACTGAAGGAAGATCAGAAGAAGGAAGCGCGTGAAGCTTTCAGCAAGATTGACAAGAAGGTACAGGATCACCAAAATGAAGTCATCGCGAAGTATCCCAACTTCCTGACCTCAAAACTGATCAAGATAAACCGGCAGGTGCAAGTTCCGGATCCACCCAAGCGGGCTGACGGAACTATCGATTCCATGTTTCAATACCGGTACTACCGGAAACATTACTTCGACAACTTTGACCTTACAGACGAAGCCCTGTTGCGGCTGCCTACCCCGGAATACCAGGAGAAACTCAACTACTACCTTGACAAACTGATCCTTCAAACCCCTGACAGCCTGATGGCGGCCATTGACGACCTCGCCGCCCGAGTCAAATCGAACAGGGACACCTACAAATACCTGGTCTGGGCTTGTATCTATAAATATCAGAAACCTGCGATCATGGGACTTGATGAAGTATTCGTCAGGCTCTACGACAAGTATTACGCCAGCGGGGAAATGGACTTTTGGATCAATGCGGCTATGAAGAAGTCGGTTAAAGACTACGCCGACAAATTACGTCACAGCCTGATCGGCAAAACGGGTGCTAACCTGGTTATGCAAGATCAGAATTTCCAGCGCCGGGCCTTGTACGACATCAAGAAAAAGTATTCCCTGATTTACTTTTTCGACCCCGACTGTGGGCATTGCAAGGAAGAGACACCCCGTCTGGTAAACTTTTACAGCCAGCAGAAAGATAAATTCAACCTGGAAGTATTCGCGGTGAGCCTCGACAGCTCGATGCAAAAAATGCGCGATTACATCAAGACGATGAAAATGACCTGGATCACGGTCAACGGTCCCCGGAGTTACACCGGCTCGCTGTTTGACTCCTACTATGCAGAGACCACACCCATGCTCTATGTGCTGGATGACAAGCGCAAGATCATTGCCAAGGGCCTTCCGGCGGAACGATTGGCTGATTTCCTTGCCAATTACGAGCTTTTTCAACAGCGCAAGGCGGCTCAAAAGGCCAAAGGGCAAAATCCAGGAAACTGAGCCTGCTATTCACTACCCATTTCTGCTGGTTTAAGGCCTTTTTATGAATATTTAACATACTGGGTGCAACTATTTGGCCGTCCGGGAGTATCTAAGAGGGTAAAGACCCCTAATCAAATCGACCTATGGCACTCATGGAAACGCTGTTCGGCAAGAAGAAAAAGGAATTCAGAGCTACTTGCCCTATCACAAAGGAACCGCTTGAAAAGGGGTTTGGTTACCTCCTTACCACATCCCAGGTGGTGGCCAGCAAGAAGTACTGGGACTTGGTCATGACCGAGCCGGAAACTATGAGCTATACCGTTTCCCATTTTCACAACCAGTCCAGCGGTACGCAGATGCGCTCCATGATCTTCCAGAAGTACGCCTCGATCACCAAGCCGTGGATTGTTTCTGATTCAGTCATCGGCTACTTTGATGTGGACAAGAATGCAGCGCGCGAGAACGCCCGCAAATGGTGGGAGCAGGAGGGTAATTTTGTTCCCGCGGAGGAGCATGGCCTTGATCCGGCTACGTTCCAGGCTTGGAAGAATTACGCCGTACTGGAAGCAGGCCGCGACAAGGTTCGTGCAGCCTGAAGAAATAACAGTTACTTTATTTTGATCGCTCAATCGTGAACCTCACCAGGTTCCCAAGCGACACCCTGTATGGGGAATTCGGAAATGCTTCCAACATAACCAGCGCTTCCTGGTAATAGCGTTGCATGACCGAAGTAGCATAATCAATGCCACCGGAGCTCCGCACAAAATCGATCACTTCTTTCACTTTGCTGACTTTGGTGCTTTCACTCCGGATGATGCCGATGATGTGGCGCTTTTGTAGCCATGATGCTTTGCTGAGCGCATAAATCAGCGGCAGGGTCATTTTCTTCTCTTTGATATCAATACCTACCGGCTTACCAATGGTATCGTCGCCGTAATCAAACAGGTCGTCTTTGATCTGGAACGCCATTCCAATATGTAGGCCAAATTCCTTCATGCGGGTCACCATGGCCTGGTCAGCGCCGGCGGAACTGGCGCCCATGGCACAGCAAGAGGCAATCAGCGAGGCTGTCTTCTGCCGAATGATTTCAAAGTAGAGGTCTTCGGTGATATCGAGTTGGCGGGCTTTTTCCATCTGCAGGAGTTCTCCTTCGCTCATCTCCTTCACTGATTCCGTTCCGATTGTCAGCAGGTCAAATTCCTTGTGCTCAACCGACAGCATAAGCGCGCGGGCAAGCAGGAAGTCACCCACGAGCACGGCAATCTTGTTTTTCCAGAGGGCGTTGATGGAAAAGAAGCCCCGCCGGTAATTGGCATCGTCCACCACATCGTCATGGACCAAGGACGCCGTATGAAGCAGCTCAATAAGTGACGCCGCGCGGAAAGTGGACTCCGTGATTTTCCCGCAGGTCCCGGCGCTCAGGAAAATGAACATGGGGCGCATTTGCTTCCCCTTCCGCTTGACGATGTAGTGCATGATCTTGTCGAGCAGCAGGACACGGGTTTGCATGCTGGACCGGAATTTTTGTTCAAATTCCTCCATCTCTCCCGCTATAGGGGCTTTGATTTCGTCCAGGCTCAACGGCATCGCGGCAAGATAGTCAATAGTCCATAGCGGCAGTCGACCGGTACCCTCAAAATAAAAGGTGCGTTCATCTTCCTCACCTCCTGTGGACATCCCTTCCGATTTCCTAATTTGGGGCATGAATTCCTTTGACCAGAAGTGGGAACAGATATTGTTCGCCCTGATTGTCCTGGTGGTTGCCTTTGTTCTCGGAAGGGTTATCCGGATGTTGCTCGGTCGATTCTTTCGCAGTGCGGCGCTGAAGCTGAATGTGGACCCTACGCGGTATAATTTCTTCAAGAACGCGAGCGATTTTCTCATCTACCTCATAGCCATTGTCATTATTTTCCGGTCGATACCGGCGCTTCGGGCGTTCGGTGACACCCTGCTCACCGGCGCGGGGATCCTGGCGGCCATTGTTGGTTTCGCGTCTCAATCGGCCTTCTCCAATATTGTCAGCGGCATCTTCCTCGTCATATTCCGCCCCTTTAGCGTGGGCGACCGGGTAAAAATCGGTCAGCTCTATTCCGGTGACGTGGAAGACATCACCTTGCGCCATACCGTGATTAAGGACTTTGAAAACCGGCGCATTGTTATTCCCAACACGGTCATCAGCAATGAGGTCATCTTGAACTCTACCATTATTGATGAGAAGGTCTGTATGTTTATCGAATTGGGCATTTCGCACGAAGCCAACATTAGCAAGGCCCAGGCGATCATCCAGGAAGAAGCCCTGAAGCATCCTTACTGCATCGACAACCGTTCTGAAGCTGAGAAAGCAAAGGGGGACCACGCCGTGATGGTGCGGGTCATGGGCTTTACGGAAGTCGCCACCCAGCTCCGCGGGTATGCATGGGCCCGCAATCCCAACGACGGGTTTGACCTCAAATGTGATCTCCACAAATCCGTGAAAGAGCGGTTCGACCGGGAGGGCATCGCGCTGGCCGTTCCGCTGCGCCTGATCGACTATAGGGATCGCCTCCGAAATCCAGAGGCTAACCCCCAACCGTAAGTTGAGGTTGATTCATTACATTTGGAATTGGTTCTTGGAGAGTCGACACAACACCCCATGCTTGTCGCCCTGTTGATTTTGATTGCCGGATTTGCCATCCTGATTAAGGGTGCTGATTTTCTTGTGGGCGGCGCGTCGTCGCTGGCGAAGAATCATGGCATATCCAACCTGGCCATCGGCCTGACGGTGGTGGCTTTCGGGACTTCCATGCCGGAACTGGTGGTGAGTCTCATCTCGGCGTTATCGGGCCGCAATGATGCTTCATTCGGCAATGTCATCGGCAGCAACAACTTTAACCTGCTATTGATCCTGGGTTTATCCGGCATGATCACCCCGCTCGTGGTTCAACGGAATACTGTCCGGTTCGAAGTACCCCTTTCATTGGGCGCTGCCATAATTCTTTACGTCATGGTGAATGATGGTGGAGTTACACTCGAATCCACGGGTGCGCCGGGGATGCTGGATCGGGGTGACAGTTTGATTTTGCTGGTGCTGTTTGCTGCTTTCCTGATTTATATTTACCGGACCATGCACGATGGTGCATCCCTTGAAGAGGTTCAGTCCATTCCGATCTACACAACTCCCAAGTCGATCTTCTTCATCATCATCGGGTTGATCATGCTGGTTGGCGGAGGAAAACTGGTAGTCGATAACGCCGTCTTTATCGCTCATGAATTTGGCCTTAGCGAAAAGCTTATTGGTCTGACCATTTTGGCCGCAGGAACTTCGCTCCCGGAATTGGCTACCTCGCTCATTGCTGCCTACCGCAAGAATGCGGATATCGCCATCGGAAATGTGGTGGGCTCTAACATTTTCAATATCCTCCTGATCCTCGGTGTAACGGGAACTATCCAGCCCATCGGGTATAATCCCTTGCTTAACGTTGACCTGCAGGTACTAATGGGTGGAACAGTCCTGCTCATTGTTTTTATGTTCACCCTTAATACACGCAGGCTGGATCGATGGGAAGCTTTCCTGCTGGCAGCCTCCTATGTTGCTTATACGGTCTATCTCATCGCAAACGACTCAGGGGCTTGAGTGTAATGAATTGCGAAATTGATCCTATCTTTCGAAGATTAACATAACCCCGTAACGGCATGTTATACCCTATCCTCCTGTTGCTCGTTGGCTTTGTCATCCTGATCAAAGGTGCTGACTTCCTTGTTAACGGCGCCTCTTCGGCGGCAAAAAAGAACGGCATCTCCAACCTCGCCATCGGGCTCACCGTGGTAGCTTTTGGAACTTCGATGCCCGAACTCGTCGTCAGTCTTCTCTCCGCCCTGGAAGGAAAGAACGACGCTTCGTTCGGCAACGTGATTGGAAGCAATAATTTTAACCTGTTGTTCATTCTTGGCATTGCCGGCGCCATTTACCCACTGGTCGTACAGCGCAATACCGTGAAGTACGAAGTGCCCCTTTCGCTGGTGGCCGCCTTCGTGTTGTTCATTCTTGTGAATGATGGCCTTCTCTTTGGCAGCACCGGTTTCGAGGCTCCCTATGGTGGATCACTCTCGCGATGGGATGCCGCAATTCTCTTGCTCTTCTTTGCCGGGTTTCTCGTTTATATCTACCGAACGATGCGAACCACCGCCGACCTGGAAGAGGGTGATCCCATCAAGCTTTACAGCACGCCCATTTCGATGCTCATGATTTTAGCGGGGCTGGCCATGCTGATATATGGTGGCAAACTTGTCGTCGATAATGCGATTGAGATTGCGCATCATTATGGACTGAGCGAAAAACTCATTGGCTTGACCATCCTGGCCGCCGGCACTTCCTTGCCGGAACTGGCGACCTCCTGTGTGGCGGCCTACCGGAAGAATACGGATATCGCCATCGGCAACGTAGTCGGCTCAAACATCTTCAACATCTTTTTTATCCTGGGGCTGACAGCCTTTGTCCACCCTATCCCCTACAACCCCGCGATGAATTTTGACCTCCAGGTGTTGATGGCGTCGACCGTACTGCTCATGATTTTTATGTTTACCCTCAATACCCGCAAACTTGACCGGTGGGAGGCTTTGCTCATGCTAGGCGCTTACTTCGCCTATACGGCTTACCTGGTCGCTATCGATTGATAAGCCTCCAAATAAAAAAGGACCCTGGTCGAAGGTGACCAGGGTCCTTTTTTTGTTGGCAAGTGATTAGTTCACTTTCTTTTCCAGTTCGGTAATCTTGGCCTGGGCTTTTTCATTGCCGAGGGATTGCGCTTTCTTATAAAGTTCAATGGCCTCTCGGTAGGTCTCCTTCTTCTTGCGCGGTGCGAGCTTGGTGCGATTGGCTGCTTCTTCCACTGCCTCTGCGCGGGCGAAATAAGAATCCGCCTCACTCATCTTGCTTTGAATCATGAGTTCCTGGATACGGGCTTCAATCAGGGCCAGTTCCTGGGTTTTCTCATCAATCTGGGTTTGCTTGTCATTGAGTTCGGCCTCCTGCATGTCGATGGTGATCTTCATGTTTTCGTTCATGGTGCCGAGGTCGCTGACGCGCTGCTGGAGGACCGTGATCTCTTCATTCTTCTTCTCGAGATCAGCCTTCAGTTTCTTGATGGTGGCGGCAAACGCATTGTTATTGGCTTTTGACTTCTTCAGTGACTTCTCCAGGTCGCCGATGCGAGATTGGGTTTCCTTCACATACTTATTAAGGTCCTTCATCCGCGAAGTGTAATCGGAATAGGTGGTTCCCTCAATTACATTGACCCGCAGGACCTGGCGGTTGGCGTCGATGGAATCCATCAGCGTGCCAACTTCTTGCAGGGTCTGAGCCATTTGCTGGTTAATCTGCAACTCATTCTGAAGCGAGTCGAGTTTACTTCTCAGTTTTTCGTTCTCGCCTCCGCAGCTCATCAGAAACATGCCGGTGATTGCGGCAAACAGAATATTTTTCATATGTACAGGTGTTTTAGTGTCACAAAAATAATGGCTTTCGGCCTGATCGAGACGCTATTAAATAAATATCGGACGAAACGACATAATCTACGCCAATCGCGTAAATTCGCCCCTGTTTTCGTCATTTTTGACCTGTTCCAATGCCCAATTCGATTGTTGCGCAAACGCGCATTGCTGACCTGGGCACCCCCCGCATCATTGTGATCGGGGGAGGTTTTGCCGGCCTCGAGGTTGTTCGTCATTTGAAGAACGTCAATGCGCAGGTAGTTCTTTTTGACCGTTACAATCATCATACGTTCCAGCCTCTTCTCTACCAGGTAGCCACGTCTGGTTTGGAAACCAGTTCCATTGTCTTTCCATTGAGAAAACGATTCTCGCATCGGCCTAATTTCTTTTTCCGGCTCGGTGAAGTGAAGCAGATCAATCCTGCCGAGAACACGATCGAGACCTCCATCGGGAAAGCCAAGTATGATTACCTCGTTATTGCATCAGGAGCAACCACTAATTTTTACGGCATGGAGGATGTGCAAAAGTACTCCATGAGCATGAAGACCATTGAGGACTCCATCCAATTGCGCAATCATATCCTGCGCAACATGGAGAATGCACTGCTGGTGGATGACCCCGAGCAGATGAACAGTTTTATGGACTACGTAATTGTGGGTGGAGGACCCACGGGTGTAGAGCTGGCCGGCGCTCTGGCCGAACTGAAATCCCATGTATTCCCGAGAGACTATAACGAACTGGATCTTTCACACATGGACATCCACCTGATCGAAGCAGGTCCTCGCCTACTCAATGGCATGTCGGAGAAAGCTTCCACCAAAGCATTACAATACCTTACCGACATGGGCGTCGATGTGCGCCTCAACGCTGCCGTTAAATCGTACGACGGCTATGAACTGAAGTTCAACGAGAACGAACGCCTGATCTCTCGTACCGTGATCTGGGCTGCAGGGGTCAAGGGTAATCCCATTGAAGGGCTGTCGAAGGACACCATCACGCGGGGCAACCGCATGTTGGTGGATGCCTACAACCGGGTGAAGGGATATGAAAACATTTTTGCGGTAGGTGATGTCGCCCTCATGGAAGGTGATTCTAAGTTTCCGAAAGGGCATCCGCAGATGGCACCGCCCGCCATGCAACAAGGAAAGCTCGTTGCAGAGAATATACAGCGACTCATGAAGAAACAGGCCATGAAAACTTTCCAGTACAGTGACCAGGGAAGCATGGCCACGGTGGGGAGAAACCGGGCAGTGGTCGACATGAAGGGATTCAAGATACAGGGATTCTTCGCCTGGTTTGTCTGGATGTTTGTGCACTTGCTCTCCATTACCGGGTTCAAGAATAAAGTGTTTACTTTCTTTAGCTGGTTTTTCAGTTATTTGTCTTACGATCGCAGCAATCGCCTCATTATTGGCCGACCACGGGATAAGGAATAGTCCGTATGGAAGAAGAATCGAAGAAAATCAGTAAGTACGAACTCACCGCCGCCGGGGTCTTGATCTCGCTGGGAATCATTTATGGCGACATCGGTACGTCACCACTCTATGTATTCCGTTCTATCGTTGGTACGTCGGTTATTTCCGAGGAACTCGTCCTCGGTGGTGCATCATGCGTCTTTTGGACGCTGACCCTCATTACCACCACCAAATACATTTACCTGGCGCTGAATGCCGACAACAAGGGGGAAGGCGGGATTTTCGCCTTGTATGCCCTCGTCAGGAAATTCAAGGCCGGTTGGGTGATCTTCCCGGCCATCATCGGTTGTGCCACCATTATTGCCGACGGCGTGATTACTCCTTCCTTCAGCATCTCTGCCGCTATCGAAGGTCTCACCATTGACTATCCAAACTTTCCCACTATGCCGATCGTAATCGGCATTCTGATCCTCATCTTCTTCTTTCAGCAATTTGGAACCAATGTGGTCGGCAACACTTTCGGCCCGATCATGTTTACCTGGTTCATTTTCATCGGTTACTTCGGTGGCGTACAACTGGTTCAGAACCCATCGGTATTGAAGGCAATTAATCCAGTGTACGCCTGGAACCTGCTGACTCAGCATCCCGGTGGGTTTTGGCTGTTGAGTGCCGTGTTCTTATGTACGACCGGGGCGGAGGCATTGTATTCTGACCTGGGTCACACCGGAAAAGGCAATATCCGGGTAGGCTGGATTTTTGTAAAGGTGTGCCTGCTCCTCAACTATTTTGGCCAGGCTGCATGGCTCCTTTCACTCAACGGGCAGGCGCTGAATGGCCGCTTGCCGTTCTACTCGATTATCCCTGAGCCTCTCCTCATCTTCGCCGTCATCATCGCCACCGCTGCGGCCATCATAGCCAGCCAGGCGTTGATTTCAGGCACATTTACATTGGTCAACGAAGCCATGAAGCTGAAGCTCTGGCCCAGCCTTCGGGTAAGATATCCCAGCCAGATGAAAGGTCAGATTTATATCCCGGCGATCAACTGGCTGCTGTTGGCGGGTACTATCCTGGTAGTATTGCGGTTTGGCCGATCTGAAAACATGGAAGGTGCCTACGGATTGGCGATCACTGTCGATATGCTCATGACCACCACGTTGCTGGTGTACTATTTCACAACCGTGAAGAAATCCAAGTTCCGGTCGTCCGTACTCGCCATGTTGTTCTTCACGCTGGAAGGAATGTTTCTCATTTCCAACCTTGATAAATTCGCGCATGGCGGTTCATTCACCTTCGCAATTGCCACCATATTCTTTATCCTGATGTTCATTCTGTTGAAGGCGCGTCGTTTGCGTGACCGTCATACGGAATTTGTCGATCTCAAACATTACGTGCCGCTGATCCAGGACCTGCAGGCTGACACCACGATACCCAAGGAAGCCACCAACCTTGTTTTCATGGCAGTGGCGGACAGCAAGCGGTACATCGACTCGAATATTATCTATTCCATTTTCAAGAAGCGCCCCAAACGGGCGGATGTCTATTGGTTCATCCACGTGGATACCGTTGACAGTCCTTACACCTCCAAGTACTCAGTAGACACTATCATTCCGCGGAAGTGTTTCTTTGTACGGATCAAGCTCGGCTTCAAAGCCGACCACCGGGTGAACCTGCTGTTTGCGCGGATTCTCCATGATATGGCGGAGAATGCCGAGATCGATCTCGTCAGCCATTATGACTCGTTGCGGAAGCACAGCATGCCGGCCGACTTCAAGTTCATCATGCTGCATTCCCTGGCTTCCGTGGACAGCGAGATTTCAACATTCGACAACCTGATTATACAGGGCTATCGCTTCATCAAAAAATTCAGTCTCACCACGGAGGAGATGTATGGCCTTGAACTTGCCAACGTCGAAGTAGAGACGGTACCCATCATGGTGGGGCCTGTTGCCAAGGTGCGGATCAAGCGTGAAAAAGACGAAGTCGCCCGCCAGAAAGAACTCAAGTACGATTCCTTCCGGGAGACTTGATCTGGCCGAAACAGATCCAGCTTCTACCGACCGCCACCGGACACCCCCGTTCAGTATCGCCCAGCCGGTAATCAAATAAAAGGCATTTTCTGCCTTAAATTCAATCATTATGATGTGGCATCCCTTTGGAATGGTTGTGGCCAAACGGATTCCCCATGCTGCGTAGTTACCTGACCATCGCTTTCCGAAACCTGCTTCGGAGCAAGTCCTACTCCCTGATCAATATCCTGGGGCTTTCACTGGGCATCGCCTGCTGCCTGCTGTTGGCGTTGTACATCGCCGACGAGGTAAGCTATGATAAGCACCACGCACGGCTCGAAGATTTGTATCGCATCAATACCGTGTTCAGCTCTGAGCATGGCATCGACGAGCAAGGATCGGCTTCCCCTCCCATCGCCATGGGACTCTGGGCGGAAATCCCCGAAATCGAATTGGCCACTCGCGCGCTGAATCCCCCTGGTGTTGCCCTCAACCTGATTCGGTACGAAGACAATATGTTCTATGAATCCGACGGGTATATCGCCGACTCCACCTTCTTCAGCATTTTCACCTACGACCTCCTTGAAGGCGACTCCCGCACCTCGCTCGTGGAGGCCAATTCAGTTGTTCTCTCCGATCACCTGGCCAAGAAGCTTTTCGGATCCGAGTCGGCACTGGACAAAATGATACACATCAGCCAGGGCGGTACATCAGATGACTTCAGGATTACCGGCGTGTATGCCACCGACCGGAACAGTTTTCTCCAGCCGAATTTTATCGTATCGATGACCAGTTCGGGTTGGGGCGCTTACATCCGGACCCATCCCAGCGCGTCTAACGAATGGGCCGGCAACAACTTTGTTCCCTCCTACCTGCTGTTGACTCCCGGGCACGACAAGGCAGCCGTCGAGACAAAAATGAATGCCGTGCTGATGAAGCGTGGAGCGGAAGCCATGAAAGCATTGGGCATGCAGAAGACCCTGCGCCTGGAACCGGTGAAGGACATCTACCTCTACTCCAATGTGGGCCGCAGTCCCCGCATCTCTTACATCTATATTATCGCCTCCATTGCCGCGTTCATCCTGGTGATTGCCTGCATCAATTTTATGAACCTTTCGACCGCGAAGGCAAGCAAGCGGGCCACGGAAATCGGCATTCGCAAAGTGATGGGCGCGTTCAGGAGTTCATTGATTCAGCAGGTGCTGGGAGAAGCACTGGTGATTGTCGTGCTTTCTATCCTGGTGAGCATGGTGCTGGTCCAGTTTACCCTCCCCTTCTTCAATCAATTAACGGGCAAAGAAATCTCGTTGAACTCCACCTCGGCCGCATTCCTGGGTGCGTCGCTCGTCGGTATTGCCGTCGTCACAGGCCTCCTGGCAGGAAGCTATCCCGCCTTTTACCTCTCATCCTTTCAACCCGCACAGGTGTTGAAGGGCAAAGCCATTCTTTCACACACCAGCGGCTGGCTGCGTCAATCGCTGGTGGTCCTCCAGTTCGTCATTGCCATTGCTTTGGTCTGCGGCATGTTGATTATTTCAGACCAACTCCAGTTCATGCAAAAAGAAAATCTTGGGTTTGACACGGATGCCCGGGTCGTTCTTCCCCTAAGGACGGAATCGGCCCGAAAAGCTTACTCTTCCCTCAAGCAGGAGATTTCCAGGAACAGCAATGTCACCGCAGTTTCCGGTGCGGCTTATGTTCCCGGCACACCGATCTGGAGCGACATGAACTACTACACCGATGGAGGTTCCATGGAAACCGCCGCTATTCACCGTCGTAATGATGTTGACGCCGGATACCTTGAACTGCTCAATATCAAACTTCTCGCTGGTCGGTCTTTCTCTGACAACCGGGCCCAGGACAGCGCTAAAGTGATCGTGAACCACACGTCGGCCAAGAAGCTGGGCTTTGAACCGGAAGCGATGATCGGGCGGTCAATTTATTTCGATTGGCACGGCAAGAAGTACACCTATCAGGTCATCGGGGTGATGGAGGATTTTCACCAGCAATCCCTGAAGCACCAAATTGTTCCGATTCTATTTGAAGCTCCGGCTTCCAGTGATGAATTCCAGTTCCTGGTAGCCAATGTGAACAAAGTAAATTTTGAATCCACCGTGAAAGAGCTCGAGGCCTCCTGGAAAAAAGTGGTGAACGATACACCATTCGAATACAATTTCCTGGACGAGAGCCTGAAGAAGCAATACGATGAGGACCGCAAAGTGAGTTCTATCATCACCAGCTTCACGGTGATTGCGATGGCTATCTGTTGCCTGGGATTGTATGGACTCTCCAGCTTTATGGCCGAGCGACGTTTCAAGGAGATCGGTATCCGTAAAGTGATGGGCGCCAGCCTGGGGCAAATCACCGGGATGATGTCAAAAGAATTTATCAAACTGGTATTGGTCGCCTTTGTCGTGGCGGTGCCGCTGGCCTGGTATGCCATGAGCCGGTGGCTGGAAGGATTCGCTTACCATGTGTCCATGAATGGATGGATCTTCATCCTGGCCGGGTCCGCCGCCTTGGTGATTGCCCTGGCTACCGTGAGCTTTGAATCCCTCAAGGCCGCCTCGGCCAACCCGGTACAATCGCTGCGAAACGAATAATTTTTACCCGAGAACCCCTTACCCATGTTGTTTAACTACCTCAAAATTGCTGTGCGCAGCTTGCTGAAGAACCCGGTGTTTTCATTCATCAACATTGCCGGGCTATCCACGGGTCTTGCCTGCAGCATCCTCATCTTGTTGTGGGTATACGACGAGGTCACGTTCGACCAGTACTTTCCGAAGTACGATCATATCTACCAGGTGCGACTGAACGCCGAAGTGGACAAGGGCATTGTCACCGGGCTTTCCGTACCCTACGGACTGAAAGACGAGATCCTGACCAAAGACGCACGCATTAAACTCTCGGTGCGGACCAATTGGGGTGAAGGAGCGTTGCTTGCGGTAGGTGAAAAGCGTTTGAACAAGTTTGGCCTGTGGGCCACTGAATCATTCCTGGATATGTTCCAATTCCAGATGTTGCAAGGCACAACCCGGGCACTGGACGATCCTCGCTCGATCGTACTGACGGCGTCAACCGCCAAGGCATTGTTTGGCACCGAGGATCCCCTCAACAAAACAGTCTTGGTGGACAACCAGGGTGAACTTAAAGTTACCGGCGTCATTGCGGACCTTCCCCCGAATACCAGGTTCTCTCCGCATGAGTTCTTCATTTCATATGGCTATTATGAATTGACACAGTCATGGGTTAAGAATGTGAAGGATCGCTGGGACAATAACGTAAGCCAGGTTTATGTTGAGCTCGCACCCGGCACCAATCACACCGAAATAGACCAGGCCATTCATGGAATGATCGCCGAAAAGAACAAAGACCTCGGCAATGTCTCCTTGTTTCTCCAGCCGATGAGTCATTGGCGCCTGTACACCAACTTCACCAATGGCAAGGAATCGGGGGGGATGATCCTGTACGTCCGCCTTTTCACCGGCATTGCCATTTTCATCCTGATCATCGCCTGCATCAATTTCATGAACCTCTCTACGGCGCGCTCGGAACGCCGTGCCCGCGAGGTGGGTATTCGCAAAAGTATTGGTTCACGCCGAAGGGAACTGGTGTTCCAGTTCCTTGGTGAGTCGGTATTGCTCGCGATGCTCGCCTTCCTGGTGGCAATTGTGTTGGTTGAACTGGCCATGCCCTTGTACAATAGTCTTGTATCCAAACAACTGATGATTGATTACAGCTCCTATCGGTTTTGGGTACCCGGGCTGAGCCTTGCGCTGATTACCGGTATCCTGGCCGGCAGCTACCCGGCCTTCTACTTGTCCTCTTTCAATCCCGTGCAGGTGCTCAAGGGCAAGGTCCAGGTAAGCCGGTCTACAGCCACACCACGCGAAGTACTCGTCACGCTTCAATTCGGATTCTCCATCCTGCTGATTATCGCCGCCGTGGTGGTTTACCAGCAGATCAATCACCTCCGGCAACGCGACGTAGGCTATGACCGCGACAACCTGCTCCTGATCTGGACAACCAGCGACATTGAAAAGAACTACCACCCTTTGAAAACGGAGCTACTTGCCAGCGGGTTGGTAGAATCGATGTGCAAAAGCAACAGCCCGGTCACTGCCATCTTTTCAACCAACACACTCGATGACTGGCCGGGAAAGCAGGAAGGACAACGCATTGAATTTACCACCATAGCCACTGAATATGACTACACCAAGACGCTGGGCATCCGGATGCTCCAGGGAAGGGACTTCTCGCCCGATTTTCCCAGCGACACCATGGCGTTAGTGATCAACCAGGCCACTGTCGATGTGCTGAATCTTGAAAACCCCATTGGCGTTAAACTCAAGATGTGGGAACAGGAATTTGAAGTGATCGGCGTAACCGAGAATATCCTGATGGGCGGCACGCAACAACCCATTGATCCCATGATCATGGTGATGTCTCCCACCTGGTCAAGCACCATCAGTGTCCGGCTGAAGGCGTCGCAGGATATCCAGGCAACACTGGCTGGCGTTGAGGAAATCTTTCGTAAACACAACCCTGCTTACCCTTTTGAATATCGCTTCGCCGACCAGGAATTTGAGAAGAAATTCGCCACGTTCAACATGATTGGACGACTCTCCAACGTCTTCACGTTGCTGACCCTCGTGATTACCGCCCTCGGCCTTTTTGGACTGGCCGCTTTTGCTACCGAACAGCGCAGCAAGGAAATCAGCATCCGCAAAGTGATGGGAGCCAGTGCGTCCAGCCTGGTACTGCTGATTACCCGTGACTTCTCAAGACTGGTTCTGGTGGCATTTCTCATCGCCGCGCCACTGGGGTGGTATTTGATGAACAGCTTTCTCGAACGCTACCCCTATCGCATTACGTTGTCTGGTTGGGTATTGGTGATTGCGGGCGGTGCTGCGCTTTTGTTGACGATCGCGATTGTGGGATCACAAGCACTGAAGTCTGCCGTCGCGAATCCAGTGGACTCGCTGCGGAGTGAGTGAGCGTGTGATCGGTGATCGTTAACCGGTAACCGGGTAAACGGTGCGGGCAGGTACCCGGAACCTCCCCAGCAACTTTCTTCCCAAAGTGTGCAACCAACCATGGGAAAAGGCAGTCTAAGTACCATTAACCCAACCTCATGCTCCTCAACTATCTGAAAATCCTCTTTCGGGGGTTTGTCCGCAACAAGACCTTCAGCATTATCAACATCCTTGGCCTTTCGGTGGGGCTAACCTGTTCGTTGCTAATCGCCCTTTATGTGGTAGATGAGTTCGCATACGAAAAGCACCACGCCAAACTCGACCGGATTTACATGTTGAGCACAGAGGCCTCATGGAATGGACAAACACAGAAATGGACCGGTGTTCCCAACGCCGCCGCTCCGAACATCGCGCGGGAAATACCCGAAGTGGAGAAAGCGGTGCGCCTGTTCTCCCACGAATTTGGCAACATGGCTTTCGTCTCCACTGACGAAGTGAAGTCGAGCGAAAAAGTTTTCGGCTGGGCCGACCCTGAACTATTCAGCGTGCTTAGTTATGAATTTATCAAAGGCGATGCGGCTACTGCCCTCTCCCGCCCCAACACTGCAGTGATGAGTGTGTCTGCAGCCAAGAAGTACTTCGGAACAACAGAGTGTATTGGCAAGACCATCAAGGTCGACAAGATGGATCCACTGGAAATCACCGGCATCTTCAGCGACCCGCCTGCGACTTCCCGCTTCCAATACCCGATTATTGGGTCATTCCTGTCGCACTACTTTGGCACTGAGAAGGCACAGTCGTGGGGCAACGCCAGTTTTGAAACGTATCTGCTCCTTACCCCGGGGGCCGACCCTGCGGTGGTTGAACAAAAAATAGCGGACATGTACAAGCGCCTGATTCCCGAAGCCGATCAGTGGTTGACCTTGCACCTGATGCCGTTGAATGATGTCTATATCTACCTCGGCGATATCCAGGAATTTGCTAACCCACAGGGCAAACGCGGGGATATTACACAGATCCGCATCCTTACCGGGTTGGGCCTGGTCGTAATCCTGATTGCCGCGTTCAATTACATGAACCTTTCCACCGCCCAATCCCAACGCCGCTTCAAGGAAATCGGCATCAGCAAGACATTGGGCGCTACCAGCCGGCAGCTTGCCCGGCAGTTTTATACGGAGACGGCCGTGTTCGTCTTGATCGCAATGACGATCAGCGTTATCCTGGCAGGGCTTAGCCTACCCCTGTTCAATTCGGTGACTGGAAAACTCATCACCGCATCATTCTTGATTCAACCCTGGTTCTGGATTGCTTTTGCCTGCATGTGGCTCGTGCTTAGTCTTCTTTCCGGGTTCTACCCTGCTCTTTACCTGTCCTCGTTTTCTCCCAAGCGCGTGCTGAAATCAACCCCTGAAGCCGGCGGGGGCATCACCTTGCGCAAGAGCCTGGTCGTGGTACAATTCTCCGCTTCAATTGTCCTCATCATCAGTGCAATTGTACTTTATCAGCAACTCCTTTACATGCGCGATAAGAAATTGGGTTACCAGCCCGAGCAAGTGGTAGCAGTTCTCACCAGCGGGGCTGAAAACCGGGAACAGATTATGTCGCTCAAGGCTGCCTTTGAAGGAATGCCCGAAGTGGTCAGTGTTGCCCGTTCGCAATCCTACCCGGGCGC
The DNA here is from genome assembly GCA_016787645.1 of Cyclobacteriaceae bacterium. GTDB lineage: Bacteria > Bacteroidota > Bacteroidia > Cytophagales > Cyclobacteriaceae > ELB16-189. Next base: position 566,877 of record JAEUUF010000013.1, read on the forward strand.
AGGCGCCAGCGGCCGCTCTATCCCACCGCTCAGCGGAGAAGGTGAAGGCAAATCGCTGAAGACCGTTCGTGCCGATCACAAGGTGACTGAAGCATTGGGAATCAAACTACTGGCCGGCTCCTCACTGCCAGAGGTCAAAGCCCCTGAAGACACCACGATACAAGTCATCCTGAACAAGGCAACAACCGACTACCTCGGGTTATCGCCTGAAGAAGCTGTTAACCGTAAGGTAACCATCTACGGCTTCGGTCCCGGGAAGGTGGAAATTGTCGGGGTGATGGAGGACTTCCACTTTGCCTCCATGAAAGAACCAATCGGGGCTTACTGTTATCACAATGCACGGACGGAAGGACTCAACTACTTATTAGTAAAACTGAAAGCGGGTCAGCTGATGCAGACCATGAAGAACCTGGAGGCCACTTATAAGAGCGTTGTGCCCACTGCTTTTGAGTTTACCTTCCTGGAAGAGCGGTTGCAGACGTTGTATCGCTCCGAGGAGCAATTGGCGGAGATCATCCTGATTTTCGCCACGCTCGCTATTTTCGTGGCCTGCCTGGGATTGTATGCGCTCGCAGCCTACACCACCGAACGCCGTACACGGGAGATCGGCATCCGCAAAACCCTGGGCGCATCGGTCAGCCAACTGACCAACATGTTGTCAAAAGATTTTATTCTACTGGTGGCGATTTCTTTCATCATCGCCGCACCGCTGGGCTACTATTTAATGCAACAATGGTTGCAGGGATTTGCTTACCGAATCGACCTGAACCTGCTCATCTTTGTAGGAGCGGGCGTATTGTCGTTGCTGATCGCCTACATCACCGTGGGCCTTGAGTCCATCAAGGCGGCCATGATGAACCCCGTAGAGTCGTTGCGTTCTGAATAACCCAGGCGCATCGTCAGCCGGCATATTCGAAAAGTAGCACTTAGTATTGTTCGTACCAGTCAAACGCGTGCTTCACGATACTTTCCTTTTCCTTCCGGATATGGTCGAGGAAGGCCATGGCTACTGGGGAATGCTTTTTGCCTTTCAACCAAATCAAACGCCACATGGTTCGAATGGGAAGGCCATTCATCGGAACAATTTGCACATCGCCATTGCGCAACTCATTCTTTATCCCGATCAATGGCATGATTGAATACCCCAACCCTGCGATGACTGCTTGCTTTACGGCCTCGTTGGAGGTGAGCTCCATTCTTTTCAACGCGGGAATATGGTTGCGTTCGAAGAATGACTCCATGGTCTGACGCGTACCGGAACCTTTCTCCCGATAAATAAACGGAAGCTCCTTGAACAGGCTTTTCGGATAAGTTGATTTCTTCAGTCGTTGCTCCCCATTCCCGACTAAATACAATTTGTTCTGAAGGAGGTCCAACTTCTCGATGTTAAGCGATTTGGGAAGGATGGAAACCAGGGCTAAATCTACCGCGTTGTTCTCAAGGCTTTCAATCACCTGGGCTTTGTTGGTCACATCCACGAGCAAGTCGATGCCGGAGTGCCGTTGGACAAACGCGGACAGGAAGTAGGGAATAACATACTTGCCGGTAGACACCACGGAGATTTTCAGTCGGCCGGCCAGTTCTCCCTTATATTGAAGTGTCTTGTGGTTGATTGTCTGAACCTGGTTCAGGATTCCCTCCACCGATTCGGCAATCTCCCAGCCAAAGTCGGTAATATAGATTTTCCTCCCCAGTACTTCGGTCAGGGGAATGTCAAACTGGTCCTGGAAGTTCTTCAACTGAACGGACACGGCCGGTTGCGTCAAATGCAGTTCTTCAGCCGCTTTAGTCACGCTCAACGTCTGAGTGACCTTTAAAAAGATTTGAAGCTGATGGAGCGTATAGTTCATAACTATTTATTATGATTCGTATTATAAACATAAATAAAACAATATGCTTTTGTATTGTCAAATTCGCGCCGTCAAAAAACAATAACGACTGAAACAAACACCACCCATGAAAAAAACCAGTAGGGGAATTCTCCACAAGGCATCCTGGATAACGACCTCCCTCTGCCTGTTCAGCCTCGTTGCTGCAGGGCAGGCACGTGTCTCACCCACCGATGCCCTTGCGCGGCTTAAAGAAGGAAACCAACGCTTTGTGAGCGGCAAATCCGACAAGCCCAGGCAGGATCTTACCCGTTTGAAGGAAGTGGCGGCATCCCAGGCCCCCTTTGCAACCATTGTTGGCTGTTCCGACTCCAGGGTTCCCAACGAAATCATTTTCGATCAGGGTCTTGGGGATCTCTTTATTGTCCGAACGGCTGGCCAGGTTTCCACCTATGCCTCCTGGGGAAGTATTGAATTTGCAGAAGAGGTCCTTGGTACAAAACTGATCGTCGTGATGGGCCACACCCGGTGCGGCGCCGTGAACGCTGCGGTCAACCTGCCTGAGTTACCCGGCCATGTCATCACGCTGATCAATGCCATCAAGCCGGCCGTAGAATCCGCCCGGAAGAAAGGTTCCACCGATCTCTTGAATGATGCCATCCGCGAAAACATCGCCATGCAAGTGGAGCAACTGAAAGGCCTTGAACCTGTTCTTGCCAAACGCGTGCGCGAAGGGTCCATTAAAATCATTGGCGCCTTATACCACCTGCAATCAGGTGAGGTTGAATTTCTGGAATCCGTCAACTAATCGATCCATGCTAACCAACATCCTCTCACCGATGGTGCTCGCCTTCTTGCTCGGCATCATTGCTTCCCGTGTCAAAAGTGATTTGAGATTTCCCGACTCACTCTATCAATCGCTTACCATTTACCTCCTCATCGCGATTGGACTGAAAGGGGGGCATAAACTTTCACTGGCCCCCTTTTCCGATGTCTGGCAACCTTCCCTGGTCGCCGTGGGCCTGTGCTGTACGATCCCGCTGTGGACGTACGGACTCATGCGCCGGGTCGGAAAATTTGATGTGCCGAATGCCGCGGCACTGGCAGCTCACTACGGATCGGTTTCAGCGGTTACCTTTAGCGCTGCCCTGGCCTTTCATGACATCCTGAAGATTCACTATGAAGGCTTCATGCCCAGTATCCTCGCCATGATGGAAATACCGGCCATCCTCATTGGAATTTCACTGGCGCGAATCAATACACCCTCGGAGAGCGACCTCACCAATCAGCCTGTCAAGGAGATCGCACGTGAATTGCTCGCTGGCAAGAGCAGTCTTCTCTTGATTGGGTTCCTTGTGATTGGATTCCTGGTGGGCAATAAGGGCTGGGATCAGGTGGCTCCCTTATTTGATGTTCCCTTCAAGGGTGTATTGACGCTGTTCCTTTTGGAAGCTGGACTGGTGGCTGGGAGAAAACTTTCTGACCTTCGGAAGGGGGGCGCCTTTCTTATCGGCTTTGGAATCCTCTTCCCCATCCTTCACGCCCTGCTGGGAATTTATCTTGGAAAATTAGCCGGGCTGAGCATCGGCGGTGCGACGATCCTCGGTACGCTGGCTGCCAGTGCTTCATACATTGCAGCTCCCGCAGCATGTCGTGTGGCGTTGCCCGAAGCGAATCCTTCCTACTACCTGACAGCGGCGCTCGCCATCACCTTTCCGTTTAACATCGTATTGGGCCTGCCCCTTTATCACGAAATTGCAAAAGTGATTTGTCAAACCAACTAATGTCCCCATGAACAACTTAAACTTGCTTACCATCATCGCCGAGGAAGCACTGGCACCTGCCATTGAAAAAGAAATTGTTGAAATGGGCGCCAAAGGCTTCACCAGTTCCTCCGTATCCGGCAAAGGATTGCACGAACTAAGAGACAACCAATGGGAGGGTGAAAATATCAAGATTGAAACGATTGTGTCTGAAGACATCTGCAAAAAGATCCTGACACACCTGGAGCGAAAATATTTTGACCGTTATGCGATGATTGCCTTCTTTCATCCGGTAAACGTTATGCGAACTGACCACTTTCTTTGAACTTTCGTGCGCATTGAACCCAATTTACCAACGGAAGTAAGTCGAAGTCGCTCGTTTACAAACTGTTTTAACTATTTTTAGCTCCAGTTTTAAATAACCGATCCATGGCAAAGAAAACTTCGCGCTCGGTGTCGCCCGCTCAACAAAAGCAACTGCTCACCCAACTGAAAAGTCGCTTTGAAAAAAACATGCACCGCCACCAGGGCCTCGCATGGACCAAAATACAAGCACGACTGGACTCCAGTCCTGGAAAACTCTGGTCACTCCACGAAATGGAAAGAACAGGCGGTAAACCCGATGTGGTGGGCTACGACAAAAAGACGGGTGAATTTATTTTCGTCGACTGCTCACCCGAAAGCCCGGAAGGGAGGCGAAGCTTGTGCTACGACCGGGAGGCCCTGGACTCCCGGAAAGAAAACAAACCGGCCAATAATGCACTGGAAGTCGCCGCGAACATGGGCATCGAAATCCTTGACGAGACCCAATATCGGGAACTACAAAAACTGGGAAAGTTTGACGCGAAAACGTCCAGTTGGATAAAGACTCCGGCCGCAATCCGAAAACTTGGCGGGTCCCTCTTTATGGATTTCCGTTACGACACCGTCTTCTTATATCATAATGGTGCCTCTTCCTACTACGCCGCAAGAGGATTCCGCGGCTCGCTCAGGGTTTAGGAGTTCTTGGTATCCGCCCCACTCCTACTTCCGACGATCCAACGCCAACTTTGTCTTCTTCACCTGTTCGCGGATCCGGTCCAGGTCGCCGCGGCTAAAGTAGCGCCCACGCGCAATCACTGCCTGGACGGTGCGCAGCGCATCAACTCCTTGCAACGGGTTCTTGTCCAACAATACCAGGTCAGCGTCTTTCCCGGCTTCAAGGCCGGCGGTTGTGGATGCCAAACCAAAATAACGCGCACCATTTATGGTCGCTGCCTGAAGGATTTGCAACGGGGTGAGCCCAGCCTCCGCAAAAAGTTCCAATTCTGCGATCAGTGACTCCGCAGGGTAAACGTATGTATTCAGCGCTGCGGCGTCACTTCCGGCGATGATCGTTACACCTGCGTTCTGGATGTACGGCATTTGGTGAAGGAGAAATTGATATCGCTCTTTGCGTTGGCGCCGTTGTTCCGGTGTCTCGTTGGCCATGCGATCTACGCGCCACTGATAATTCGCCACATACTTCTGCGTGAGGTACTGCAGCGACACATCGGCGCGGTGATCGGTTTCATCGAGGTAAGCCAACTGCCTGCCTCCGATGAGGGTAGGACAAACGAACGTTCCCGCCCCGGCTAGAAACTTATATCCTTCGATGGCCTTTGCCTGGTCAAAGGGTCCGGCGTAGCGTGCTTCTGCCTCGGAGCGGGAAATCTTGCCGGATAGCAAATCCGCCGTGATTCCTTCCTGATCGTAACCCAATCGCATCAAATAGGAGGCATGTTCGATGCTGGTGAAGCCCGCGGCCACCAGTTCGCGGATTGTCAGGTCGATTGGCACATGACCGGAGACCCGGTAGCCACGCGCGTGAGCGGCTTTCACGCTTTTCAAGAACAAGTCTCCTTTCAGGGTGTTCTCTGTGATCTTTACAAAATCCACCTTGTACCCATCGAGCCGATCAAGCATTTGGCTGAGTTCGGTTTCATTCTCGATTTCAAGATCGCCTTTCCAGATCGAGTTCTTCCCTTCCAGTTTAAGTCCTGCGGTGTAAATGGTCGGACCGATCAACTTGCCTTGCTTAATCTCACTTCTCCACCGCAGCACTTGTTCACCCAAGTCGCTGGCGCAATCGCGTACCGTGGTAATGCCGTAAGTCAGAAAGAGTGGCAATAGGGCCTGGTTGTCCTCCACTAAATCAGCTCCTTCCAGGTGGACATGCATGTCCCACAAACCGGGAATCAGGAATTTACCCGCGCCGTTTATTTCGATGGCTTTCTTTCCTGCATTCGAAAGCGACACATGGTTTCCGATGGCCTTTATTTTTCCCGCTTCGATAAGCACAGATTGATTGCTTCGAATGGTGCCGTCGATTACGCTGATCGTTGTCACGTTGCGAAGAAGCAGCGGCATGTCCTGCGCATGACTGCTCAGTAAGATCAGTGTGAAGATCAGGAATAATAAGGCCCGCAACCCTGGAATCCGCATCAATTACACCCCTCCGTTCTCCTCGTCTTCGTCCTCCTCTTCATTATCCTGATCGGGCTCAGGCTGGCTCAGGATTTTGTCCTGGTAGGCGGAAGCCCAATCCACAATCTGTTTCCGCTGTTCGGCGGATAATTTGGCGTCCCAATGAATCGTGAGATAGATGGGCAAGGGCATTTCGCCTTCGCCAACTTCCTCCTTGATATTCTCCAGGGTCTTGATCTTCTTTCGCTTCGGTAAGCCCGTCCATTCCGAGAGGTTCATTTCCTCGCGGGCTTCCCGCACATCCCGGGCCACCAGCCAGGAGGTAGGGGCCACCTGGGAATACCATGGGTACTTCGATTCTACCGAGTGACAATCGTAGCAGGAAGTCATCAGCATCGACGCAATGGGCTCGGGCACTTCACCAGTCGCCAGCAAGTCGGTAGCCGGCCTGGATTGAGGCTCGGGTAACTCCCCGCGGAAGAACTGGATGACGATCAGCACGATGACCACACCGGAAAACAAATAACGAAGCCAACGTCCGATCATGTTACTTCATCATTTTGTTGGCGGTCTTGTCTGCCCATTTCCTGAGTGACTTGCTTTCCTTCTCAGTCAGCTTCTTGTCGGGGTAGCGCTCGAGAAATTTCTTGGGCGGCATTTCTCCCTTTTCCAGCACTTCAACCATCTCATCCAGCAAAGAAGCCGCCGCCTTTTTCTCCAGGGTAGGCAAGTTCGCCCAGATCAACTTCTCCTTGGCCTTTTCGTTCTTGGAATCGGCGCTGTGGCAGCCAATGCATTTGGCATCTATAATGGGTTTGACTTTGGCATCAATGACCAGTCCATTGTCGTTTTGCGGATCCGTCAAGGTATCCTCCTGGATGCCCAGGAACATGCCCAGCGAAAGCATGAGCGAGAGGGCAATCTTGATAAACATCATGGTATCAGGGTTAAGATCATGAAGGTAATAAAACAGCGGCTTTCTTGCCCAATTTCAATTCCACCAGCGGATTGGTCGACCCGTCCGGGTCCCCTGGCTTATTTTGTCGCGCAAATCTCCGATACGAGTATCTTCGCAATGCATGGAGCCGTATACGTTATTATTCAATTGATTCCCATGAAAAATTCCTTCCTTTTCCTGCTCATCCTCGCCACTACGCTCCGCTGTTCGTCACAGAACCGTGACCCCCTGAAGACCGAAATCATCACGTCTGATGTGGACCACTTTTGGATCGCGTTTGATCATGCTCAGCCCGGATTCAATCCCGAAGTGTTCCAGAAAGAATACCTCGACCCGGGTAGCCCGGGAATCAAGGGGTTCACGAAAGGCAGAATCAAGAATGCTGAAAACCTTGCCCAGGTTGTTGCTGCGCACTCTCGGTATTTCGCCTCGATTCGCGCAAGCACGCAACGCATCACCGGTATGAAGGATCAAATCCGGCAAAGCCTTGTCAAGTTGAAAGGCCTTTATCCTCGTGCAGTATTTCCGCCCGTTTACTTTGTCATTGGCGCCATGAGCTCCGGGGGAACCTCATCAAGCGCTGGACTTATTATTGGCGCGGAAATGTACGGGCTCACACCCGATACGCCGACCGACGAACTGGATAGTTGGTTAAAGACGGTTATTAAACCGGTCGACGAAGTGCCCCACATTGTAGCCCATGAGCTAGTTCACTTTCAGCAGCAGTATGATGGCGGCACACTGCTGGAAGCGTCCATCAAGGAAGGCGCTGCTGATTTCATCGCCGAACTGATCTCCGGAAAACATATTAATCAGCATGTCCACGACTTCGCCAACCCCAGGGAAAAAGAACTTTGGCTGGAATTCAAGGAGCGGATGAATACGAAAGACTACGCAGGCTGGTTATACAGCTCCACCCCGGGAAGACCCAACGACCTTGGCTATTGGATGGGATACCAGATCACCAAAGCATACTATGATCGCACAGCAGATAAGCAGAAAGCCGTTGAGGATATCTTCACTATACGTGACTTCAGAAAATTCCTGGAGGCCAGCGGCTACGCGCTAAAGTTTAACTAGAAAGGTTTACCACCTTTTTGACCCGGGCAGTCATTGCCCTTCTGGGTTGACTTGACTACCTTCCGTTCGTGACCACCCGGCAACGCCATCTCGAATTACAACAACTGCGTTCGAAACGGATTGACCTGGCCCAGACGATCCGGGATGTCTTTTTCATTCTTTTTGGCGTTGGATCGGCTGCCTTTGGATTGAAGGGCTTCCTGTTGCCCGAGCATTTTCTTGATGGGGGTGTGATGGGACTTTCCCTCCTCGGAAACATCGTTTTCCAGATTGAGTTGCCGTACCTAGTGGTGCTTTTCAACATACCGTTCGTGATCATTGCCTATACGCAGGTGTCGCGGATGTTTGCCCTCAAGACGCTGATCGCCATTTCGTTGCTGGCGGGTGTACTGGCGATCGTTGAATTTCCAACCATTACCCATGACCATTTGCTGATTGCCGTATTTGGGGGCTTTTTTCTTGGTGTGGGGATCGGCCTGTCGATCCGGGGTGGCAGCGTCATCGACGGTACGGAGGTACTGGCGATCTATTCCAGCAAGAAGACCACCCTGACCGTAGGCGATGTTATCCTTGTTCTGAACATCTTCATCTTTTCTCTGGCTGCCTACATTATTAATATAGAGACCGCGCTCTATGCCATTCTCACCTATCTCGTGGCCTCCAAGACCGTGGATTTTGTGGTGCACGGCATTGAAGAGTACACCAGCGTGATGATTGTTTCGGCCAAGAGCGATGAAATCAAGGAAGCGATTATCACCAGACTGGGGCGTGGCATCACTATTTTAAAAGGTAAGAGTGGGTTCGGCAAAAAAGGGCACCGCAGTGAGGACGTTGACATCATATTTTCGGTAGTAACCCGGCTGGAACTACAGCGCTTGAAAAACGAGATCGCGAAAATTGACCCCGAGGCCTTTGTCGTGGAGAATAGTGTAAACGACATAAAGGGCGGCATGATCAAAAAGAGACCCTTCCAGGATTGAACAATTGAACCTGGATCGAATGCCTTGCGTCTTGCCATTGGCACTTATCCCTTTACGCAGACACCCAGACTCAGAGACACCTATACACGATGATAACCAAACACGTTGACACGCCGGCATCTAGTCACCCATTACCCTGACTAAAATCATTTTCGAATATCCCCCCAATACCCTATTTTTAATCATTGCCCACGCACAGTGTGGCACGAAGCTTGATTTAAGTAACTACAAAAACCATTGTTATGAAAACCCTGATCCTGATCCTCTTTACCGGCCTTCTCCTGACCACGTTTAGTTTTACTACCATTCAGCAGCCCTGGGAGGTTCCGGCCAAATATCAGAAGATGCAAAACCCTGTGAAGGCCTCCCAAGATGACATGGATATGGCCAAGCAATTGTATGACAAACATTGCAAGTCCTGCCATGGAAAAGCAGGTCTCGGCGATGGACCTAAATCAAAAGAATTGGACACGAAGTGCGGTGACTTCTCCAGCGCTACTTTCCAGGCACAATCCGATGGCGAGCTCTTTTATAAGACTACTTTTGGTCGCGACGATATGCCCGCTTACGAGAAGAAAGTGGCCGATGACAATGATCGTTGGCTCCTGGTGCATTACATGAGGACCTTCAAGAAGTAAACCATTGAACCGGCTCAGGCGTACTTGTCTGCGCTTTACTGCCCCCCTCATGCTTGCCCTTGCGGCAGGCTGTGGGGGGCAGTCCTCTGATAGGGGCACTTATGCTACCACCTGGCCTTTCTATTTCAAGGTAAACTGCCCCAACCCGGGTCCTAATTGCCAGGAGGCCAAAAAGTTGCTGGAACGGGAAATCCCCAGGTTCAAGTACACCTTTACTTACGGTTCAAGTCGCACCTGGCCTTATTATAAGGCCTTTGATCTGGACGAAAAGGTCCCGCTCGACAGCCTTCTCCCCCCTCATTCCCAATTACATCAACTCATCCCCCTGCAAGACAAGCCACTCTTTGGTGGTGCTGACTATCTGGTGGTCGCCAACCTCTACACCCTTTCCGACTCCATACCTGACTATGTGGTCAGCGTATATCACTTGGACACTTCTCCACCCGAACTTTCCGGAACATCCGGTCGACAGGAAGTGCAGCAACGTTCCGGCAAGACACTCTCCGATGCGGAAATTATCCTGCGTTCCGTGATCCGGTTTTCATTCAAATAGTTCATTTCCAGCTTATTTAGAAGGATTTTAAGGGCCTTGATGAGAGTCATTGCCTCCTTTGACTAATGTCATGATCCACCCTTGGGTCGGATACTACATTCGAATCATGATTTCGTTTCGCCCACTTAAAAATGTTACTCCTATGAAAACGTTAAGATTAGTTTCATTAATCACGCTTGTTTTCACTTTCCTCACGGTAGTGAGGTGTAGTGACAGCAAGACTACTACTGTTACTCTTGGAACTCTGTCTGGAACAGTAAAATACACCAATGCAGCAGGAACAAGCACGGCCGCGCCGGCAGCATTCGTTACCCTTCTTTCCGGAGCAAGCACAGTAATCCAGGTAGTTGCCGACAATACGGGTAAATACAGCATTGCCAACCTCCCGGCCGGCAGTTACACGCTGAATTCTTCCTTCTATGCAGAACCCACCAACACGGGTGGCCGCTTGAATGGTCTGACCTTCGCAACCGAAGCAGATGTAGCGGTTACCATGGGCTCATCCAACCTTACCCAGGATCTTACCCTGGTGAACAAAGGACAATCGGGCACTGACCTTGAGGCCGCCGACATCAATTATGATTGGACAGGAACAGCTTATGCAAATACCGGAGCATTGACCTATGACAACACCCACAGCCCTGTAGGTTTTGAATTCGCTTATCGTGGAAAAGAAGCTGATTTCTTTGGTGGTTTTGCACAACTGAAAAAATGCAGAATCGCTTTCGACGTTAACAACCCGACAGCCGGAACAATCGATGTGATTGTTGACCTCGCCAGCTTTGATACCCGCAGCCCCGGTGGCCGCGATCCTCGCACGACCGTTGCTGACACCCCGCCCTGGGACCCCAATACCCAGTTCACAGAATACGGTTGTATTGTTAACAGCACCTTCGGTGTAACTACTGACTCCGGGACAGCGCCCTCCGATGCAACTCCCCAGGTAATCTCCGGCCCGACCCGCTATGCCAGCTTCACCAGCACATCCATTGCCAAACTCGGTGACGGTTTCGTAGCCAAAGGCAACCTGGTGTTCCATGGAAACACGGTTCCTATCGAGATGTGGTTCAAACAAGTTCCTTGCTGGACCAACACTTCGGTAACTCCGAACCGCCGCTACTGGAGCTTTGAAGGAAAATTCCTCATGGATGCCAAGAACAAATGGGCCGTTGTTAACTCCAGCCTTAACGACGCCATCGTACGGATGCAAATCAGCATCATCGCTTACAAGAACCTCTGATCCAGGTCAACAACGAAAGGGGGTCTTGAAAGACCCCCTTTTCTTTCCTAATTTAAGCACATCGCTAACCTCAAATTTTATATGAAGACGATTCGTATATCCCTGCTGTGTCTATTGATGACCGGGTGCACGTACTACGAAAACGAACCTGTGAAGCCGCCGGTCGTGGAGAAATCCGACCCGACCACTACCCTTGAGGCGAAGCATGTGACAACGCCTCCCAACAAGATCACTTCCAACTATTGGAAAACCGCAGACTACCTGCCCTTGACCGTGCAGAACCAAGTCACCGGCCAGGTACAGGCCGCGGACGGACTCTTCAATATGAGTGGAACGTTTGGTGGGCTTACCACATACAATGCTGGCAAAGACCCTCGCGTTAAAATGCAGGCTGCGTATACGACCGACAGTCTTTATGTACTTGTGAGCTGGATGGACACGCTCTATGACGCATCCAACAGCAATTGGATTTATGATGGCCCAACCGACCCCAACAAGGCTGGATCAACTACGGGCTGGACCTCGCAGCGAGCCGATGATAATTTTCTCATTTCGTTCGACATGGGCGGCAGCAACCGCGATGTGTGGAACTGGTCGTTCGCCCTCTCCGAACCACTTGGGTATGCCATTGACATGATTGACAATGGTTCCGGTGCAACCAACGACGCCGGCAACAAAACCTATGTTCGCAATGCGGTTAGCGACAATCGCGGAGGCCCTCAATATGAATGGGATGACACCGAACAGCACATTAGCCGCAAACCGGCAGGCAGCACAATACTAGACCCCGGATTCTACCTGCTGAATAAAAAGACATTTTCCGGCGACATCGTTGCCGGTGAAACCTACTACCAGGCCGAATGCGCCCCTTGTCACGGTCCCACCGGTAATGGAGAAGGAACTCCCGCCGGATACGAGACGGGTGTCAAACTCAACCTCCCCGGTCAATTCAACCGTTGGACTCGCGCCGCCCTAGATGCCTTTGCGCCGAGCGGAAGTCATGAAGGTGCTGTACACTACCCATCATCTGAAACCAACCGCGCAAACCTGTTTGCCCGCCTGAGAGGTTTCAGCGGAATCCCGGGTTATTACCTCCAGAATCCTTCGGGCAGTAGTTCCGACATTCACGCCGTGTCCAATGCCATCATTGCCAACATCCCCAAGTACAACAAGAAATATCAGGTTCTGTTGATTCGCGCCCTGAACACTAGCCAATCGGATGACATTGTGCTCAACCCCGCCACGACCACTTATTCCTTCAATTTCTCTTTGCGGGACAATGACCTGATCAATCGGGTCGGAAGCAATACCCAGACGCTCACCTTCAAACCGTAAACGGCCATGAAAAAAATATTCATCTTCCTTGTCCTTGCAGTGGCAATCGCCGTGGGCGTGTCCTCCTGCACGTACTATGAAAACCCGGTTGTTCCCGTGGTGGTGCCGGATTCGGTAAAATTCAGTGCCAACGTGCTCCCCATTTTCGATGCAAGGTGTGACAACCCCGGGTGCCATGCTACCGGCGGCATCAAGCCTGACCTTACCGCGGCCAACGCTTACAATAGCCTGACCGTCTATGGCTATGTGGATACCGAATTCCCGGACCAAAGCACCCTCTACCTGAAGGTGCACACAGGTTCAATGGCCAAGTTCACTCAACCTTCCGACCCTGAAATCATCCTCAAATGGATTCAGCAAGGGGCACTAGACAATTAATCCAACACCTAACGCGACATCAAACGATATGAAAACACACAACTTACCCGCGATGATGAAAGGGATCTCCCTCCTGGTCGTATTGACCCTTTCCCTCCCTGCTTTTGCACAGGATGAGGAGGCCGCAAAAAGCGACAAGAAGGAACTGGCACGGCCAGCATTTGAAAGCGCCTTGCTCGGCGAAATGCAGTCCGTCGTAGTGCAAACTCCCAAGACCCTCGAGTGGGACTTCATGCACCGCTTTGGAACGGTTGAAAACGGCCTGAAAGACTTCTACGGAATCTATGCGCCGGGTGCCAATATCCGCATGGGCCTGACCTATACACCGATGGACAAACTGGCGGTAGGTATCGGTCTTACCAAAGCCAACATGGCGCTGGACCTCAATGCCAAGTATGCCGTTTTCCGTCAAAGCAAAGACAACAGCATGCCGGTCAGTGTTAGTTACTTTGGCAACGTTGTGGCCAATACCCAGGCGGGCAACTACAAGGAAGAAACACACCGCCTTTCCTTTTACAATGAACTGATCGTGGCCAAAAGGTTCAACTCGAAGATCTCCGTGCAGATCAGCCCAAGCTTCACCCACTACAATGCAGTCGATACATTGTACAGTAACGACATGTTTGCAGTGGGAGTCGGTGCCCGCTACAAGTTCTCGGCACAATCGTCCATCATCATCAACTATGTGCAACCGCTCATGAACCACAAGGACTCCAAGCTGAATGCGCAACCTGGTCTGGCCATCGTATGGGAAATCGCTACCAGCGCCCACGCTTTCCAGATTTTCTTCAGCAACTACCAGGGCATCCTGCCGCAGAACAACATCATGTACAATCAGAATAAATGGGGTGACAGCAAATTTCTTTTGGGCTTTAATATTACCCGTCTCTGGAACTTCTAACATCCGAACTATGAAAGAGCAATCGTCAAGCCGAAGGAATTTTCTGAAGAAAGGGTTGTTGGCTGCGGCCGCGGTCACCGCCGCTCCTCTTGCTGCGAAGGCTGGTTCCGGTGAAAAAGTGAAGATGCTCACCCCGGACGGCAAACTCGTCGAGGTGGACAAATCGGTGATCGCCAAGGCAACCAAGAAGAAGGTAACAAACCAGGAGATTCTGGATTGGCGAACCAGCAAGGGCTGACGCCTGCTGAAATGCCCGGTGGCCGTGATCCGATCACCACACCAGCATTCGGTAATCATATTGAATATCGGTGAACGAATAACGATCAAAACACCATGGACAACGACAAGTCAAAACGCCGGAACTTCATCCGCACGGGTCTCGCGTTAGGCCTGGCCACGGTCGCCGGCGCGGCGAACGAACTGCTGGGTGACCCCAAAGAAAAGTCCGGCAAAAATACCGTCAAACTCCTCTCCCCCGATGGGGAAATCGTGGAGGTGGACTCTTCCGAACTCAAGCTGGAAACCCACGACCATGCTGGCACGATGGCCCGCAATGTCACCGGGCGCGAAGGCATCGAAGGAAGAAAATTCGTCATGGTGATCGACCTGGGCCGCTGCCGCAACGCACGCAAATGCGTAACAGCGTGTCAGAAAATGCACCACATCCCCGAAAACAAAGAGTGGCTGCAAGTGAAGTTGATGAAGGACAATGACAACGCGGCTCCGTACTGGTTTCCAAAGACCTGCTTCCACTGCGACAACCCACCTTGTGTCAAGGTATGCCCTGTGGATGCCACGTTCAAACGTTCCGATGGTCTTGTACTAATCGATAACGAGCGCTGCATTGGTTGCAAGTTTTGCATGGCCGGCTGTCCGTACTCCACCCGGGTATTCAACTGGGGTGAACCGGAAGTCATAGAGCCCACCAGCTGCCCTCCCTACTCACCCGAAACCAGCACACCAAGCAAACATTCCACCGTAGAGAAGTGTGACTTCTGCCCTGACATGGTTCGCGAAGGCAAACTGCCGGATTGCGTAACCGCTTGCCCGAACGGCGTATTCTTCTTCGGCGATGAAAATGAAGACACGGTAACTAACGGTTCAGAAACCGTTCGCTTCAGTGCCTTGCTCAAGGAAAAGTCAGGCTACCGGTATATGGAAGAACTGGGTACCAAGCCCAGGGTGTATTACCTGCCTCCTTCCAGTCGCATGTTCCCGGTAGAGCGCGGGTTCAAGAACCTCACTCCCGAACTCAAGGCCCGATTCAAAGACGTTCAATAATTGAGTTATGAATATTGAAAAGACATCGAAGTCGCTTCTCAAAGAGTTCTGGCCGCAATTGTCCAACTGGACAATGCGCGAACTGCTCTGGCTCGGCTTCTGGGGAATCCTGTTCCTCTTTGGAATGTATGCCCTTTACGTACAGGTCACTGAGGGCCATATTGTCACCGGCATGCGCGACCATGTGATTTGGGGTGTGTACATCGTCAACTTCATTTTCTTCATCGGCATCGGATACACGGGTGCTATTCTCGGCGGCTTTTTGCACTTGTTCGATGCGGAATGGCGAAAACCCCTGATGCGCATGGCCGCATTAATGACCGTGATATCCGTCATCATCGGGCCGTTGTACATCTTGTTGTGCATCGGCCGCCTCGACCGACTTTATTTCCTGTTCATCCATCCCCGGTTGCAGTCGCCCATTGTATGGGACGTTGTTGCCGTCATGACCTTCCTGGTGGGTGGCGTGCTGTTTCTCTACCTGCTGGCCATTCGTGACTTTGCCATCCTTGCCCGCACGGAAGAAACGATGCCGGCATGGAGAAGGAAGCTCTATCAATTCTTTTCTGCCGGATTTATCAATACCCGGATGCAGCGCCGTGACCTCAAGCTGGCACTGAATGTACTATCCTTCATCCTGATTCCCACGGTGATCATCGTGAGTTCCGTGCTCTCCTGGATCTTCGGCATGACGCTGCGGCCCGGATGGCACAGCACCATTTTCGGTCCATACTTCGTTCTCGCCGCCATATATACCGGCACGGGTGTGATGGTGCTCATCATGTACGCTTTCCGCAAGCTGCACAAACTGGAAGCCTATATCCAGGAGCGGCACTTCGTGTACCTGGGTTACATACTCATTGCCCTCGGCGCAGGATATGGATACTTCACGTTCTCCGAGTACCTGACGGACTGGTACACTTCAGAAAAATGGAACGCCGAGGTCATTCACAAACTGATGGACCTGAACCAATATGGGTGGATGTTCTACTTCGCCAATTTTGCCGGTATCCTGGTTCCCATTATCCTCATTGGCATTCCGAAATTCCGCTCTATCAATACCATCACTTTTTCCGCGGCGCTTCTCGTCCTTGCGATGTGGTTTAAGCGATACCTCATCATCGTGCCGACCCTTGAGTCTCCCCTGCTTCCCATGCAGGACATCCGCCCGGAATATGTTCACTACTCGGCCACCTGGGTTGAGTGGGCGCTTACCGGAGCGGGGATCGCCATGTTCATGATCCTGTTCAAATTGGCCTCCAAATTCATCCCGATTGTGCCGGTTTGGGAAACCGCCGAGCAGATTGAAAAGGAAAAGAAACCGGTGGTTAATAACAATCCTCAACCCGTCGTTTCATCGCCATCTTGATACGCATGATTAACCTGAATAAAATGAAAACCTTGATTTTCCTGACCTTGATGATTCCTGCGATGGTTTTTCAGGCAACTGCGCAGGATCAGTTGGCCATAGCTATTGAATTGGTTGCCACCCAAAAAGGCGACCAGGGGGTTGACCTAAAGGCTACGGTGACCGATGAAGAAAATAGTGAACCTGTGAAAGGCCTTGCGCTGCAGTTCAGCGGCGCCGTGGGCGATCAGACCGTTGCACTGGGTGAAGCCGTCACCAATGAGGCCGGCATTGCCGAGTTGAAAGGCGGAAGCCTCGAAGCCCTCCGCAAGGCCGGACACTCGTTTACCTTTACCGCCACCTTTGCCGGCGATGATAAATTCCTCAAGAATGAAGCCTCTGTGGATGTTGCCGAGGTGGCCATTATCCTGAAAACCGAAACCATCGACTCGGTGAACACCGTGACCGTTGCGGTGAATTCCTGGAATGAAAAGGGAGAAGTGGTTCCCTTCAAAGAAGGCGAAGTAAAAGTCTACGTACCCCGCATGTTTAGCTTACTGCCCATTGGGGACATTACTACGGATGAAGAAGGCAATGGCGAATTGAAATTCCCCTCCGACCTGCCCGGTGGTGTCAATGGCGAACTCACGATTACCGCACGGATCGAAGAGCATGAAAGCTTTGCCAACGCGGAAGCCGCCGTGCCTGTAACCTGGGGTCTGAAGCATGACCCACAAGCCACCAAACTTCCCAGGGCGTTGTGGAGTCCGGATGCACCCTTGTGGATGGTGATCACCTTCGTCATCCTGATGGTGGGCGTATGGTACCACTACGGCCTGATCGTTTATGAATTGATCCAGGTGCACCGCTTAAGCAAGCCAACGGATCCTATCGACTACTCCGAGTAGACACTGTGGTTTGATTTCCGCAACGGGTGGCTCGACTCGTTTTGCGGCTGACTATCGGGAACTCGTATCTTCGGAAGATGACCACGCGTTTGATCATTCTTTGCCTGACCACTCTCCTGGCGATGGCCTGCGACAGTCAAAAATCCCGCGAGGACGAGAAAATCATGTTGGACAAAACACTGGAGGAAATCATGGCCCTGTCCACCTCTGTGCCTTGTACAACCGCATCAATCTGCCGATGGGTCGGCCTGGGCAGCAAGCCTTGCGGAGGTCCCCAGTCCTACCTGCTTTATCCCTCCTCCGTCGATACCATCCTGCTGTTGGACAAAGTATCCAAATACAATGCGGCACAGTCTGCATTTAATAAGAAGTGGTCGCTCATATCCGATTGCAGCGTGGTAAGCCCGCCCGACAGCGCGGCTTGCGTCAAGGGTAAATGTGTGGCCTACCCGAATTGAAGCACTAATTTCCAGAAGCTACTTTAGGGGCATTCAGGTACAGCTTGTAACGAAGCTGGATGATTTTGTCACTATATGTAAACACGTCGCTGATTTCATCGCGCGAATATTGCCAACTGTAGACTATCTCGAAGCGGTGGGCATAACTGTGCCGGTAGCCCAGGCCAAGTCTGGCGCGGCGCAGGTTGGCGTACCGTTCATTCACCTGCTCGTCGATCACAATGAACTCTTCATAGTCAACGAACGTGTACCAGAGTTTGTCGTAAAACAAGGTTGGGTGATTGATGCTAACCCAAACTTCTCCCTTTACACGGAATCGGCCCTTGAGTTCCCAGGTATTTGACTCAATGTGGTAGAAATTGCGATGCTGGAACTTCGTCAGCAGGCGAATGGTCACTCGCTTGTTCTGCGTGATGCTGTACTTTGCTCCGACCATCGGTGAAAACTCGAATGAACTGGATTGATCCGTCTGACGCGTATAGGCCACCGGCAGCTCGGCGGTCAGGTCTAACCAGGGCAGCAAGGTGTATTCCAAGTTCGGGCTCAGGCTGAAGCTGGCCCACCGCTCACCTTTGGTCAGCAGGGTTTGGTAAGAGGTGGTGTTTTCCAGGAGATAACGGTTGCGAAACGGGTAACTGACCTGCCAGTCCATCCACAGTTGCGTGTTGGTCTGGGCGGACAAGGAAAAACATGCCCCTAAAAGCACAATCACCAACGATACCGGTAAATACTTCCCCTTCATCTTTATGCGCGGGGGCAAAAGTAGTGATCCTGGGCAACCATTGCCTGACGAGCGTCATTTTCTTACTTTGGTTATAACTTTAAACCGATGGCCGAACCCGCAACAAGACCTACTGACCAAAGCGTTGATGAGTACATTGACTCCATTGCCGATGACGCGCGGCGAGAGGATGCCAAGACCGTTGACCAGCTGATGAAATCCATTACTAAAAAGAAGCCCGTGATGTGGGGTAACGCCATCATCGGATATGGCATGCGTCAAATTGTTTACGCCTCAGGCAAGAAACTTGACTGGCCCATCCTGGCATTTTCTCCACGAAAGGCAGCCACTACGCTCTACCTCACGCAACGCTTCAAAGAATTTAAACCCTTGTTCAAAAAACTGGGCAAAGCCAAAATGAGCGGGTCTTGTCTCCACATTAAGTCATTGGACGATGTGGATATGTCCACCTTGAAGAAACTGGTCACGGCATCATACAAAGTGATGGCGAAGAAATGAGGGTGCTGGGCGGACAGGTGCAAATCATCGCTGGGATCTGGGTTTTTGCTGAAAGCTTTTGGCCTTTAGCTTAAGGCTTTTAGCACAGGGATCAATTTTCCAACAGTCAATTAATCCTCCTTCGCTCCCTTTCCTTTCTTCAAACGACCGGAATCTTTAAGCGCCCTCTGCACGATCCATTCCAGCTGGCCGTTGGTGCTGCGAAACTCATCGGCAGCCCATTTCTCCACGGCTTTCAGGAGCTCAGGATCCAGGCGAAGAACAAAAGGCTTCTTTTGTGACATCAGGGCACGCTTTTAAGTTTCTTTAGTGCCCACCGAATACCATCCGGGTTGCGTGTACCCAACAGCAGGTGCCGGCCGTCGGCAAGTGCAAGGTCAGCGACGGTGAACGTCCGAAGGATGCAAACTTCTTTCTTACCTGAAGCGAACAACGGTGACTTATATCGACGCGACGCCTGCAGGAACTCCCACAGGCTCAATTTCCGAACCTCGAAGGACACAATCGCATCGGCACTTACCGTGCGAGGTTTCCAGAACGTCGGCACGAACAGGTATTGAACCCCTGCTTCGGTAATGGTTACGGTAAGGTGATTGATGAAGACTAACCATGCAGCTACCGCCAAGGCAATCGATGATCCGGCTGCGGCGCCTAATAAACTGGTCAGGTCTTTGCTCCATGCTCCCCCGGCCGCATCGTACCGCTCGATGAACATGAACGTGAGGAAAGTCAACAGCCCAACCCCCGATAGGATAATAATCCACCCTATCCAGGCAGGGTTGGTCTGTTTCTCTTCATAAAACGGGACTGCCTTCATATCACGGGTTCAGGGTGCCGGTGTTGACCACTGGGTTGACATCCTTATCTCCACAGAGTACTACCATGAGGTTGCTCACCATCGCGGCCTTGCGCTCTTCATCGAGATCGATGATGTTCTGTTTGGCCAGGTGGTCCAGTGCCATTTGCACCATGCTCACCGCGCCTTCCACGATCTTAAAGCGGGCAGCGACCACCGCCGCGGCCTGCTGTCGACGAAGCATGGCCCCTGCAATTTCGGGAGCATAGGCCAGGTACCCGATGCGCGCCTCGATCACGTAGATGCCGGCGATGTCCAACCGGTTGCGCAACGTTTCCTCGAGCGCATGGTTCACTTCACCATGACCTGACCGCAGGGTCATCTCCGCTTCGTTGTCAAAATTATCGTAAGGGTACATCCCGGCCAGGGTGCGCACCGCGGCATCGCTCTGGATGCGCACGAAGTTCTCATAGTTGTCCACTTCAAAAGCGGCTTTGAAAGTGTCCTTTACCTGCCAGACGAGGATGACGCCTATCTGGATGGGGTTTCCCACCTTGTCATTAACCTTGATCTTTTCACTGTCAAAGTTGCGTGCCCGCAGCGAGATTCTCTTCCTGGCGAAAAGCGGGTTGACCCAGAAAAATCCACTGGACTTCACGGTGCCTTTGTAGTCACCGAACAACACGAGAACCACCGAGGTGTTGGGATTTAGGAAGAAGAATCCCGGCGAAAGCAGCGCCGCCGCAACGAACATCCAGGCGGAAACTGGGTTCCTGAGGGCCAAAAGGCCGCCAAGGCCCACGACTAGCAGCAAAATCACGACCGTCAGCATCACATAGCCTGACAGCGGGGAATAGGTTTTTTCATTGCTCATAAGCATGATATTAAAATGATATTATACCAATATTACGCAAATTTCCCACACGGGTTGCGCAGGGTGGCAAATATTTTTGTGGGAGGGAAAAATGGGCGCTGGGAACTGTATAAAGCTAAAAGCCTAAAGCTAAAAGCCTAAAGCTAAAAGCCTAAAGCCAAAAGCTTTTAGCATAAACCCAAAGCCTTGCGCCGAGAGCCTGGTTCCCCTACTTGAGTGATTTTAAGTCAATCACGAACCGGTACCTCACATCGCTCTTCAGCATGCGTTCGTAGGCTTCGTTGATCTGCTGCATCGGGATTACTTCGACGTCAGCGACGATGTTCTTTTCAGCGCAGTAGTCGAGCATTTCCTGCGTCTCCTTGATGCCCCCGACTCCCGAGCCCATAATGCTGCGGCGGTTCTTGAGCAACGCGAAGGGTTGTACCTCGCCGGCGGCAGTCGGAAGTCCCACGTTGATCATGGTTCCATTCAGCCCCAACAGTTTCAGGTACGTGGTATACGAATGGTTGGCAGACAAGGTATTGAGTAAGACATCAAAATAGCTGTCATATTTCTTCATCATCGCTTTGTCCGTTGAAAGTACTACGTGGTGCGCACCAAGTCTCCGGGCATCGGCCTCCTTGGAAGCAGAGGTAGTAATTAATGAAACCTCAGCGCCGAAGGATACCGCGAACTTGAGGCCCATGTGCCCCAGTCCGCCGAGACCGATCACGCCCACTTTCATCCCGGGCCCCACCCCCACGTAACGCAGTGGCGAATACGTAGTAATTCCTGCGCATAACAAGGGGGCCACTGCTTTCAGGTCCAATTTTTCGGAGACATGAAGCACATAGTTTTCATCCGTGACGATCTGGGTCGAATAGCCGCCCTGGGCCAGCGACTTGCCGTCACGCTCATAGGCATTATAGGTGCCGGTCATTCCTTCGACGCAATAGTTTTCAAGGCCATCAAGGCAAGGTTTGCATTTCCTGCAGGAATCAATGAGCACGCCCACACCGGCCAGGTCACCCGCCTTGAATTTTTTCACCTCCTGGCCTACCCGCGTTACGCGCCCCACAATCTCATGACCGGGCACCATCGGGTAGATGGAACCTCCCCATTCGTCCCTTGCCTGGTGAAGGTCGCTATGACAGACTCCACAGTACATGATCTCAATGACCACATCATGGGGACGAGGGTCTCGTCGATCGAAGGAAAAGGGGACAAGTTTCTCTTTAGGACCATGGGTAGCGTAGGCGTTGGTAGGGAGCATGTGGATTGGGGATTTTGATCGTTGGTGCGAAGTAACACACCAAGGTCGGAAAGGTTAGCCGTATAGGCTCAATAAAATTTGTCGAGTTCAAGGCGGTATCGATGAATGATAATCAGCATGGTACCTGCCTTCTCTGTCCATTGTAACAAACTCCCCGATATTTCGTCTCGGACCCATATGAATGCACTGGAAACCACTGGACTCACCCACCACTTCGGCAAAGACTGCGTCCTCGACAACATCGGGCTTCAGGTTCCTGCCGGCAGTATTTATGGTTTTTTAGGCCCCAATGGGGCCGGAAAGACGACTACGCTTAAGCTGACGCTCGGACTGTTACGGAAGCAACAAGGGTCCATCTCCATTCTCGGAAAATCGCTCGAATCAAACCGGCTGGAAATTCTCCGGAAAGTGGGGTCGCTGATCGAGTCTCCCTCCGTGTACACTCACCTGACCGCCCGGGAAAACCTGAGAATCCTCCAAAACATCTACCGATGTCCAATCTCCAGGATCGACGAGGTGCTCGCTCTTGTCGGATTGTCAAATACGGGCTCCAAGTTGGCCGGTCAGTTTTCACTGGGGATGAAACAACGGTTAAGCATCGCCATGGCCCTGCTCCACTCACCCGAGCTACTCATCCTGGATGAGCCCACCAATGGCCTTGACCCCAACGGCATTATTGAAATGCGGGAGCTGCTCAAGAAACTGAGCCGGGAAGATGGCATTACCGTGGTCGTGTCCAGTCATTTACTGGCCGAGATAGAAAAGCTGGTCACCGACGTCGGTATCATCCACCTGGGCAAAATGATGTTCCAGGGCACCTTCGACGAACTCCGTGAGCGCCAGCACCGATCAACGGTTGTGGTACTCGGCACTACAGACCCCGACGCTACGCATCGCTACCTCATTGAATGTAATCTTGATGCGCAGCGGGAAAACGGAAGCGTACTCTTACCGGCGATTTCCCGCGAGCAACTTACCGAGTTGACCCGGCAATTGGTTGCTCGCAACATCGGTGTCTATGAAATCTCTACCCGGAAGAATGACCTGGAGTCCATCTTCCTGGAAGTAGTTAATCCCTGAACGTATGATGACGATCGTATACAGCATTCAAAGTGAATGGCTCAAGCGAAAAGGAAGCCTAGCTTCGTGGCTGGTGATTATCGGGGCCTTCTTCTCCCCCACCTTATTTACCTTCATCCAGATCTTTCGCCCGGAGAAATTGCCCGAACGGTACGCCTCGGCCGATTTCTGGGAAGGTTTTTACCGGAACGCGTGGCAGCCCATGAACATGCTGCTGTTGCCGATGGGCATCATCCTCGCCATCAGCCTGCTCACTCAACTCGAGTACAAGAACAACGCGTGGAAACAAGTGCACACCAGCCCGCAATCCCTGGCCACTATTTTTTTCGCAAAGTTTGCGGTAGTGATCGCCATGGAAATCGAATTGTTTCTGCTCTTTAACGTTGCCGTTTACCTATCCGCGCTCATTCCGTCGTTGGTCCTCGGATCAGTTTCTTACCCAACGCAAACCTTCCCCTGGATGTTTGTCGTCAATCAAAGCGCCGTTTACTTTGTTGAATCGCTCCCCATTGTGGCCATCCAGTTCTTGTTGGCGCTGAGGTTCCGCAACTTCCTCGTTCCGGTCGGTGCTGGCATAATCCTGCTCATGGTGAGCATCCTGTTGATTTCCTGGGAGTATATCTATGTCTATCCCTACGGGTATGCGTCATTGACAATGCTCAACCGATTTCCGGATATCAATCTCCCGACCTGGGCGGCCGGTTGGTTTGCAGTGATAATGGTGGCGGCTTTTGCGCTCTATGTAACCAAGAACGACAAGGGCTAGTGCGGCAGCCGGTGGCTGAACCGGCCATACACCCACGTGCCCGCGATCGCGCTGAGTATAGTGACACTCACCGCCAGGAATCCACTGCCCAGTTGAGCGAACAGCGGCCCAGGGCAAGCGCCGGTGATGGCCCAGCCGCAACCAAACAGGGTTCCCCCGATCACCTGGCCCCAGCTAAACGTGCGGCGCGTGAACACTACGACTTCACCATAAACGGTCTTGATTTGGAATTTCTTGATTAACCAGACCGAGGTTATCCCCACTACCACCGCAGACCCGATTAATCCATACATATGAAACGATTGGAGGCGAAACATTTCCTGCATTCGGTACCACGAAATGATTTCCGCTTTCGTGAGGATAATGCCGAAGAAGGATCCCAGCAACAGGTACTTGATGTTTGAACCAACTAAGGATTCCTTCACCAGGGTGTTGTTAGGCGCTTCACACTCTTCTGGGAATTGTAAAACGGGGCCTTCGACCTGGGACGTATTTTCAGGATTTAATTTCATACGCTGGGATTAAAGCCACTTCAGCAAAACCGGAAACAACAGGTGCACCATTACAAAACCGCCGGCCATGAAGCAACATGATGCGACGAGGGATGGCCATTGAAGGGTGGAGAGTCCCATGATGGTATGCCCTGAAGTGCACCCTCCGGCATACCGGGTACCAAAACCAACCATGAATCCTCCAACCACAAAGAAGAAGAACCCCTGCGTCGAGAGGAGATTTTCAAAGCTAAATAGCGAGGCCGGCAACAGGTTTCCGTCAACCGGGATATTGAGCTTTGCAAGATCGGCGACTGTTTCCGGCGCAACATCGACTGGCGCGGGATTGGAAATTAGATGCATAGCGACGAAGCCGCCCAGCAAGACGCCGGTCACGAAAAACAAGTTCCAGACTTCGTGCTTCCAGTCGTATTGAAAGAAGGGAATCTTCCCAGGAAAACAGGCAGCGCAAATGTGCCGCAGGGACGACGAAATGCCCAGGTTCTTGTTGCCCAGCAAAAGAAGTGCAGGGACGGTCAGCCCAATCAGGGGCCCCGCCACATACCACGGCCAAGGCTTGCTAATCCATTCAATCATTGACGTAAATTAAATCAATTGCCGGTTGACTTCGCTACCTTTGATCCCATGAGTCACGCATTCATGCGCGAAGGTGAGGATCAGTGGCTACCGGATGTTGCTCCAACCATCCAGGCGCTGATTTTGTTCCTAACGAAAGAGAATAACGGGGTACGCGTCTACGAAAAAAGGAATTACGCTGACCCGTCCGGGCGCACCATCCACGAGATGAGCAACGGGCTCTCTTATGGCCGCGACAAGAATGGAAAATGGGAGGTAGTATGAAAGAATCCATGAGAGTCATTGTGGCGGAGTTGGATACCACTGTGCGAGAATTCTCGACCCGGGTGCGGCAGATTCCCGAGGCCGAACTCCGCGCCAAACCCCGGCCCGGCAAATGGAGTCGCATCGAAGTGATCGGTCACCTGATTGATTCCGCTCACAGCAATTTGCGACGGTTTGTCACCGCCCAATACGAAACATCCCCGCCTCACATCATCTACGATCAGAATTTCTGGGTAACCGCCAATGGCTACCAGCAGGTGCCGGTCGAAGACGTCATATCACTATGGATTCTTATGAACAAGCGGGTCGCGACGGTGCTTGCCCAAATGCCCGATGGCAACTACACCAAACAGTGTGATACAGGGCGCGGACAAAAAGAGCTGCACACGATCGAATGGCTCGCCGCCGATTACATCAAGCACCTGAAGCATCACCTCAACCAGGTAATACCAGGCTCCTATCCTGTCACCTATCCATGACCCGTGAACTTGTTTTAGGCTGGTTGGAAGAAGTCAAGGACCCGGAGATCCCCGTGCTCTCGCTGGTCGACCTTGGTGTGATTACCGAAGTGGAGGTTTCCACTGACAGCGTCCGCGTGGAAATGACACCTACTTTTGTCGGGTGTCCCGCCATGGACTATATGCGCAACGAAGTAATTGAAGTCCTTAAGGCGCATGGTGTCAAACATCCGACAGTAAATGTGACACTGAAAAAGAGTTGGAGTTCCGATCATATATCTGAGAAAGGGAAACAAGCCTTGAAGAAGTTCGGCCTGGCACCTCCCCCCAGCCTCCAGGGGCCTATTCAAGACATTGATATACTGGAACATGCCGCCTGCCCCCGTTGCAGCGGGACCAACACCGTCATGCGCTCCCCTTTTGGCCCAACGCTCTGCCGGTCATTGCACTATTGCTATGACTGCCAGGAGGCATTTGAACAATTCAAACCTTTGGGTGAGGCTTCGTAACTTCGGGCTTCATGGGCTTCTTCCGCAAAATCGGATTCCTCAGCGCTTTCATTCTCCCCGCATTAGTCATCCTGGGCTATTACGGGGGCGGTGCCTGGAACCTGCTTTCCATTGCCTTTGTCTTCCTGCTTGTCCCGGCCATTGACTATCTCACCGGCCTGGATACCCGAAATGTACCCGAAGAACTCAAGCCCATGGTTGGAGAAGAATACTACTACCGGTTTGTTACGTATGCGTGGGCATTCATTCAGTTTGGATTCATTGGCTGGACTGTATACATTTTCGCAGGCCGGAGTTTAGGATTATTTGAGTGGATCACCTTTACTATTGGTGTTGGATTGGTTACGGGTGGCATCGGTATTACGGTGGCACACGAATTGGGTCATAAGAAATCCAACATTGAAAAGTTTTACAGCCAGGCCCTGCTCATGACGGTGTGCTACATGCATTTCTTCATCGAGCACAACCGGGGACATCATGTCAACGTGGCCACCCCGAATGACCCCGCTACCGCATCGAAGGGCCAGGACGCATACCGGTTTTGGTGGCAGAGTGTCCTCGGCAGCTGGTCCCATGCGTGGACATTGGAAAAGGAACGGCTCGCCCGATTGAACCTTTCGCCCTCGGGCTTCCACAATCGGATGCTGGTTTATACCCTGCTGCCCATCCTTTTCTGCGCGTTGCTCACCGTAATCAGCAGCCAGATCGCCGGACGATGGGTGTGGGAATTCCCCGTCTTCTTTATTGCCCAAAGCCTGGTGGCCATATCGTTATTGGAACTGGTCAACTACATCGAACATTACGGCATGCTTCGCCATGAAATTTCCCCCGGGCACTACGAACGGGTCAATCCACTGCATTCGTGGAATTCGAGTCACCGCGTCAGTAATTTCTTTCTCTTCCAGTTGCAACGGCACAGCGATCACCACTACCACGCATCCAAACGATACCAGGTGCTTGATCATTTCGAAGAAAGTCCTCAGCTTCCCTTCGGCTATCCCACCATGATCCTGGTCGCCCTTGTTCCTCCACTTTGGTTTCGCCTGATCGATCCGCGACTGGTTGCCTGGCAGAAAAATACTGTTGTTGCCTAAACCCTATTTTCTCATGAAGAAGATCCTGAAGTACGCCCTCATCCTGTTGTTGGGAGTTATCCTGGTTGTTGGAACTTACCTCGGGATAAAGTTTCCTCCGATCCTTGCGGGCATGGCTTCCAAAACCATGTGCTCCTGTGTGTATGTAATGGGGCGCACCCCACAAAGTGTCATTGACCAGGAACTCACCGTATTTCCGGGCTTGGGAAGCGCTAAGTTTGAGTTCATCGATTCTGTCTCCGTCAAAGCAACCTTCCTTTGGGAAAGTCGCACCTCCATTTTCCGTAAGGGACTGGGCTGTACCTTGCTCACCGAACGCAGCGAATCGGAAGTAAGGAGTCAAACTCCAGCACTTCCGGGCCCACCACCCTTCAATGCCGATACCACTGCCTGGCCGCTTGGGGATAAAGTCAAAGACACCCTATTGGCCGGAGTAAATTATGATCTTGTTCGTGCGGCCCTCGATACTGCGTTTGCAGAAACCAATCCCAAAGAACCCAAACATACCCTGGCGGTCGTTATCGTCTACCAAGGTAAGATCATCGCAGAACGCTATGCCCCGGGAATCACTCCGCATTCTCCACTCATGGGCTGGTCAATGACGAAGAGCCTGACCAATGGCCTGATGGCGCGATTGGTGCTGGAAGGTAAACTCAAACTGGAAGATTCTGCACCGGTTGCGGAGTGGCAAAACGATGATCGCAAGAACATCACCCTCAATAACCTGATGCAGGCAAGCAGTGGGTTGGAATGGAATGAGTCTTACTTTGCGCCCGGTCACTTCCACAACATGTTCATGCACAGCGATGACAAAGGCGGGTATGCCGCTTCGCTGAAACTGAAGTATCCCATCGGCGAACATTGGGAGTATTCCAGCGGGACCACCAACATTCTTTCAAAAATCATCCGGCAAACGGTGGGCGACTCCAATTATCCGAAGTACGCCTATGAAAATCTATTCCACAAGATCGGCATGCACCACACCCTTATTGAGCCAGACGCATCGGGAACATTTGTGGGTTCCTCGTATGGTTATGCGAGCGCGCGCGATTGGGCTCGGTACGGGTTAATGTTCCTTAACGACGGCATGGTGAATGGCGAGCGAATCCTGCCCGAAGGATGGGCGACATATTCCTCCACGCCAGCTCCCGCTGCGCCGATTGGGCAATATGGCGCGCAATTCTGGCTTAATGCCGGGGCAAAAGGAAATCCTTCGCTCAGCTATCACCCCGGGGTTCCCAACGACGAATATGGCGCCGAAGGATTTGAGCAGCAGCATGTGTGGATCCTTCCGTCCAAAAAACTGGTGGTGGTACGCCTCGGGATCAGCCATCACGGGTTTGATATCGAAGGACTGACCAACGCAGTGATCAAGGCGTTGCCGTAATTGTGGGCCTCTTCCGGTTCAAGCAGTTCTCGGTCAACGACGACCATTCCACCATGAAGGTGGGAACGGATGGTGTCTTGCTGGGGGCCTGGTGTTCCATCCATAATGCCCGAAAGATGCTGGACATTGGCACCGGATGCGGCGTTATCGCCCTGATGCTTGCGCAGCGCAGTCACCCGGAAGCAATGGTTGACGCCATTGAATTGAACGGCGAAGCTGCAGCACAAGCCAAAGAAAATGTGCAGCACTCACCATGGCCAGGCAAAGTGAACGTGATTCATGGACGCGTTCAGGATCTTCAACCGGAGGAACCGTACGATCTGGTGGTTTGCAACCCGCCCTTCTTTTCACAGAGTTTGCTGCCGCCGGATTCAGGGAGGCAATCAGCAAGGCATGATTTGGAGCTGCCTCATCATGAATTAATTGAAGCCGTTCATCGATTATTGTCTGAGTCCGGGGCATTTCACATCATCTTGCCCGTAACGGAGGCCGGACAATTTATACATGCCGCGGCCGCCTGGCAACTTTACCCGACGCGGGTTACACGCTTCTATTCACGCCGGACCAAACCGCAGGAACGGACCCTGATGACCTTTACCCGAATCCCACAAACTCCGGAAGAAACCGAACTGGTACTCTACGCGAATGGAAGCGAAAAAACCAGTGACTATCTCCGGTTGACCGGGGATTTCTACTTATAAGTTCCGATGGAAGAATTCATTTCTGCGGAGCCACAAACTTTCCTTATTCTTGTCGGCTAAATTCAGCCCGTGCGCTCTATTGTTTTCTTCGTTTCACTCCTTGCCACGATTTGCTCCTGGGCACAGCCAACGGGGCTGGCTATTCGTCGCGCTACAGGGCCGATCGCGATAGACGGGGTCATGAATGAGCCCGACTGGGCAGTCGCAGAGGTCGCAAGTCAGTTCATGCAATACTTTCCATTTGACTCCTCGCAGGCCCGTGCCCAGACAGCGGTGCGAATGACCTACGATGATCATTTCATCTATCTCTTCGCGATCATGTATAACACCAAGGGTCCGAGGAAATACATTACTCCTTCGTTGCGCCGCGACTTCCGGGGAGAGGCCAATGACAGTTTTGTGGTCTCTTTTGATACGTACATGGACAATACCAACGCGTTCCAGTTCGGCATCAATCCTTTTGGCGTCCAACGGGAAGGTTTGATTTCCAATGGAGGCAGTAATTCGGATGACTTATCGCTGAACTGGGACAATAAATGGTTTTCCGAGGCTCGCATCCTCGACAGTGTCTGGGTCTGTGAATTTGCGATACCGTTCAAGTCGATCCGATACAAGTCAGGATTGTCGCAATGGAATGTCAACTTCTACCGCATTGACAGCCATCACGCCGAACGTTCGACCTGGACACCCATTCCACGGGTTTACCCGCTCGTGACGCTGGCCTTCCTGCGCAAATTAAATTGGGATGTACCGCTTCATTCACCCGGCCAGAATGTATCCCTGATTCCCTATACCGCCTACCGTGCTACCAAAGATTATGACTCAGGGCTTCCCTCCAAGAGTGAGTTTACCGGGGGAGGTGATGCCAAGATTGCGGTGAGTTCGGCCATGAACCTGGACCTGACCGTCAACCCCGACTTCTCGCAGGTAGAGGTGGATCAGCAAGTGACCAACCTCGACCGCTTTGAGATTTTCTTCCCGGAACGCCGTCAGTTCTTCCTCGAGAATGCCGACTTGTTCGCGAATTTCGGATCGGAAGGAGCATTTCCCTTTTTCTCCCGACGCATTGGCGTTGCGCGGGATACTGCCACCGGGCAGAATATTCAAAACACGATCTATGCCGGTGCCCGGTTGAGCGGAAAGATCAACAACAACCTGCGGGTTGGATTAATGACCATGCAGGCGGGAAAGGATGTTTCCATTGGCCTACCTTCCACCAATTATTCGGTTCTTTCGTTTCAGCAGAAAGTTTTTGCACGATCTAACATCGGCCTGATTTTTATCAACAAGCAGGCGGTTTCCGACTCGCTCGGTGGGGAGTTCACCTTTTCCCCCAAACAATATAACCGCGTGCTTGGCGTAGACTATAACCTGCTGAGTCGTGACAATCGATGGACCGGAAAGTTCTATTATCATCAATCGTTTGATGAGGCAAAAGAAGATTCCACTTTTTCAGCCGGTTCGCTCATTCGATATGCCACCAACTGGTTTGAGTCAGAATGGATGGCACGTTCGATCGGTGCCCATTTCAACCCCGAGGTAGGTTTTGTCCGCCGTACCGATATCCGGCAGCTCGCTTCTACTTCCTGGATCAATTACTATCCCGATTCACGCCATGTTCAAAGCCACGGTCCGGGATTTGATTTTGATTTGATTGGCAATGAAAAGTTCGGTTTCCTGGACTGGGACGTAAACCTGATGTACCGGGTGCGCTTCAAAAATACCGCGTTCATGAACATCCGGCTCCGGAAAGAATACACTTACCTCTTCAATCCTTTCGACCCGAGCGGCAGTGGAGGCCTCGAGCTTCCAGCCGGGACTTCCTACAACCCCTATGTATTCATTGCCAATTTTACCTCGGACGCGCGCAAAAAGGTATATACTGAACTTAATACACGCTCCGGTCAATATTACAATGGTTACCGAATGAACCTGACAGGCCGCATCAGCTACCGGTTTCAACCCCTGGGAGTGATTTCAATGGACTTTTCCTACAATGGCATTCGGCTTCCGAAACCCTACAACAGTTCGGACCTGTTCCTCATCGGACCGCGGGTGGACCTGACCTTTTCACGAAATGTATTTTGGACCACCTTTGTACAATACAACAGTCAAATCCAGAACCTGAACATCAACTCACGACTGCAATGGCGATTTGCACCAGTCTCCGACCTGTTTATTGTTTACACGGATAACTACTTCGCTGAAACCAACATTCATGGTGACTTCTTCTACATCGGTCAGCCAAAGTTGCGGTCCATTACCCTCAAGCTAACCTACTGGTTCAACCTTTGAGGTGACAGGCCCTACCCAATCCGGGGGAGTAATCTCATTGGGGAAATCAACCACTCATCAAAAAGCTAAAAAACTTTTCTCCTCATATACAGTCAGTTACCTATCCAATAATATATGTTTAAACATATATTGTCCTCTTTACGTTATCCTTGCAACTACAACTAACAACTATGAAAAAAACCATTATTCTTTCCGCTTTCGTATTCCTTGCAGGAGCTGCCCTGGGCCAGGCCTGGACCGTAGATAAAGCCCACGCCAAGCTCGGCTTCAGCATCACCCACCTGATGATTTCCGACGTGGAAGGTTCCTTCCGCACGTACGAGGCCACCATCACCTCCTCCAAGGACGATTTTTCGGATGCCGTATTTGAAATCTCAGCCGACATCGCCGGGATCAACACCGACAATGAAGGACGCGACAAGGATCTCCAGAGCGAAGGATATTTCGACGCCGCCAAGTTCCCCAAGCTGACCTTCAAGAGCACTTCTTTCACTAAGGTGGAAGGCAACAAGTACAAACTGGTGGGTGATCTTACCATGAAAGGTGTAACCAAGCCCGTGGAATTGCAAGTAATCATTAACGGCCCCATTGATCGCCGTGGAAAGAAAGTAATAGGCCTGAAAGTTACGGGCGTATTCAAGCGCACTGATTTCGGTGTTGGCCGTCCCGGCGGTGCCATGGTCAGCGAAGAAATCAACCTCATCGCCAACGGCGAATTTGTTAAGGGTTAATTTGGGAATTAGTGAGTGATTGAAGCCCTGCCCTACCGGCAGGGCTTCTTTATTAATGAAGTTCTAAGGCAGATTACCAGATAAAGAAGTAGACTTGTATAAGAGAAATGCGGTTATCGCGATGAAAATCGAAGAGGAAATCAAACAACCGAAATTCAGAAACGACCATCAGAAAGCCGTAGTTAATCTGATGTACACTTCCGGCTGGTTGAGTGCCCGCCAGGAAGAAT
This sequence comes from Cyclobacteriaceae bacterium, assembly GCA_016787645.1. Lineage (GTDB taxonomy): Bacteria > Bacteroidota > Bacteroidia > Cytophagales > Cyclobacteriaceae > ELB16-189. The sequence continues at coordinate 599,740 of JAEUUF010000013.1, forward strand.
TCTTCCGGCCTTTCGGAATTACGCCCTCACAATTCAACATCCTGCGCATCCTCAGAGGCCAGGCGGGTAAGTCACTTTCCGGGGCAGAAATCAAGGCTCGCATGCTCGAACGGAACTCCGACATCTCCAGGCTGCTCGACCGCATGTCCAGAAAGAAGCTGGTGGAGCGCCACCAGTGCCCCAATGATAAACGGGCCACCGACATCACGATTACCCCGGAAGGGCTTCGCATCCTAAAGGAAATCGATGTTCAGATTGACCGGGCCGAAAAAGATTTGTTTCACCTTACCCGTGACGAGGCCCGAATGCTGAGCAACCTGCTTGACAAGGCAAGAGGGTGAGATCAATTGACAAATAGCAATTGACAATGGCCACTGATAACACGCATGCAAGATTGAATCGTTTCAATCGGTCATTCAAAACTTTGCTTTGGTTGGTAGGGTTCTCATTTTCACAAAATGCCTTAGCGCAGATCCCGCTTATTCCTGACAGCATCACCAACCTCAACACGAATTTTCACTTTCAACTTACTACAGTCACACAAGGGCACCCTTCTTTCGCCGCTCCTTACACCGGGCAAAATAGCGTGGTGCAGGATGAACCGGAAGCCACCACGCTGACCGCTACCATTTTTTGGGGAATTCAATTAGGCAAATTCAGTGAGCTCTATCTGAACCCAGAGATTGCCGGCGGATCAGGCATCAGCAGCGCCAAGGGGATTGCTGGTTTCACCAATGGGGAAGCATTCCGCGTGGGTAATCCGGCGCCCAGCATATATATGGCCCGCATGTACTTTAGCCACACGTTCAACCTGGGTGGCGAGGAAGAGGACCTCAGTTTGGGGGCCAACCAGGTAATCAAGACCCGCAGCAGCCGCTATGTCCAACTGGTCTTCGGCAAATTCAGCATCGCCGACTTTTTCGACAAGAACTCCTACAGCCATGACCCGCGGTCTCAATTCATGAACTGGTCGCTGATGAGCAATGGGGCGTGGGATTACCCGGCCAACGTGCGCGGATATACCTGGGGGGTGATGGTGGAATATGGGAACCCGAACTGGGCCGCCCGAATTGCATCGACCATGGTACCGCAAGAAGCCAATGGCGATGTGATGGATACGCGAATCTCTGAAGCGCGGTCAACCACCTTGGAATTAGAAAGACGATACACGATAGCGTCCAGGCCAGGCACCTTCCGGCTATTAGGGTTTTATACCCAAGCCCATATGGGAAACTACCAGCTAGCACTCGCCCAAAATCCCACTGCCCCTGATATTACTTCTACCCGCACCTATGGCCGGTACAAATATGGCATGGGGCTTAATGTTGAGCAGCAAGTGGGCAATAACTATGGAATGTTTGCCCGGGCCAGTTGGAATGACGGGCAAAACGAGACATGGGCATTTACAGAGATTGACCAATCCGCCAGTATCGGCATCGTTAACAAAGCGGGGCTGATCCGGAAAGCCAGCGACGAGTTTGGTTTAGGTTTGGTGGTCAACGGCATCTCTGCCGATCACCGGGCTTACCTCAAGTCAGGCGGATATGGATTCATGATCGGGGACGGAAAGCTGAATTACGCTCCTGAAATGATTTTCGAGGCCAATTACAAAGTGAACCTCTTCTACCAGGGATTCTGGGTCACCCCGGACTACCAGTTTGTGGTCAACCCGGCCTACAATGCTGACCGTGGACCCATTCATTTATTTGCCATCCGCGTGCACATTGAATTGTAAGTTCACCTCAATGAATTGACGCGATGTAAAAAAAGAAAACCCGGCCATCCAGCCGGGTTTCCTGTTTCGCTCTTCGTGCTATGACCTAGTACCGGTAATAGTCCGGTTTGAAAGGGCCTTTCACATCAACTCCAATATACTTGGCCTGCTCAGGAGTAAGTTCCTCCAATTCAACACCGATCTTCTTGAGGTGCAAACGGGCGACCTTCTCATCCAGATGCTTGGGAAGCATGTAGACCTTGTTCTCGTATTTGGAGGTGTTGGTCCACAACTCAATCTGTGCCAGGGTCTGGTTGGTGAATGAGTTGGACATCACAAATGACGGGTGTCCGGTGGCACAACCCAGGTTCACAAGGCGGCCCTCCGCGAGGAGAATTACCTGGCGACCGTTCTTCAGGGTGTACAGGTCCACCTGGGGCTTGATCGTGTCCTTCGCCGCATTCTTGTTCAGCCACGCTACGTCAATCTCGTTGTCGAAGTGACCAATGTTGCAGACGATCGCTTTATCCTTCATCTTTTCAAAGTGACGTCCCAATACAATGCCGGCGTTGCCGGTGGCGCTCACGATAATGTCCGCCTCTTTCACGGCATCGTCCATCCGCTTCACCGCAAATCCGTCCATGGCCGCCTGGAGCGCACAGATCGGATCAATCTCGGTGACCGTTACCCGGGCGCCGGCACCGCGCAGGGAAGCAGCTGAGCCTTTGCCCACATCGCCATAACCAGCGACGACCGCTACTTTTCCGGCCATCATCACGTCTGTGGCACGGCGGATAGCGTCGACGAGCGACTCTTTGCAGCCATACTTGTTGTCGAACTTCGATTTGGTAACCGAGTCATTGATGTTGATTGCCGGCAACGGAAGTTTGCCCGCATTCATCCGTTCGATGAGGCGGTGTACGCCCGTGGTCGTTTCTTCGGAGATACCGCGAATACCGGCAATGAGGTGTGTGTTTTTGTCGAGGACCATGTTGGTGAGGTCACCACCGTCGTCGAGAATCATATTGAGCGGCTGACCTCCGCTGAACGCATGAAGCGTTTGCTCTATGCACCAATCGAACTCCTGTTCGTTCATGCCCTTCCAGGCAAAGACCGGGATGCCGGCTTTGGCAATGGCCGCTGCCGCATGATCTTGTGTGGAAAAGATGTTGCATGACGACCAGGACACTTCCGCACCGAGGGTTGTCAGCGTTTCGATGAGCACGGCGGTTTGGATGGTCATGTGGAGACAACCGGCGATACGCGCACCTTTCAGCGGCTTGCTTGCCCCGAATTCTTCCCGGAGGGCCATCAGGCCGGGCATTTCTGCTTCTGCGAGGGTAATCTCCTTACGGCCCCAATCGGCCAGGGTAATGTCTTTGACTTTGTACTTCAGTTTCTCAGCAACCATTGCGTTTTTCGTTGATTTAGGCGGCAAAGGTAGGAAAAAACCTTCGGTCAACGACTATGGGGATGGATTAGGCAGCCAGCAATCCCAGTGAGGATTTCGCCTGCCGCCAAAACTACTTGGCATTCAAATCCGCGTCGGAAAGCAGGGCCGTCCAGATGCTGGGTTTACCATCGTCAATGCGGGTCCATACAGGGACAATCAACCCATCATGGGCAGAGATGGAAGTGTGATCATGAAAAGGAATTACAGACGCTATGAATGGTTTTTCGCTTATCCGTTTCTCCTTGAACGATGCACCACCATCGGTAGACCAGGCAACATAAACGTCTGTGTTCAAGTCATCATAAGCGCGGCGATCGTAATAGACGATATACACGTGACCGGTTGTCTGATCAACAGCCATGGCGGGAGAAAACTGGTGTTTGCCTGGTTCATCCTGGTTGATGCGCATGGGGATTGTCCAACTGTCACCATATCGTGTACTGCGATGATAATAGATGTCTGTATCCTCAGCCCCGGCGCGCTGGTCGGCAAACACGAGGTGAAGCATGCCGTGGTATCGCGAGGCACTATTATCGATCATGAGTATCGGGGCATTATAGGTGGTTCCAAAACCAGGAACTTCCAATGCCCATCCACCCTGCTGCTGGGCAATCGGCAGGTCATTAAACAGCCAGGTTTCTCCTTCGTCGTAGGAACGATCGAAATAGATCACTCCATTATTGGACCAAGCGAGGAAAATCCGGCCTTCCATACTCACCGCTGGTGTGGCACCGGCGATCGAGGTACCGTCGGGGTTGCAGGTTCCCGCAAGCTGGCTTACCGCCACCGGCTTGGCCCATTTGTTTCCCGCATTGGAAGCCAGGCTGAACATCACTCTCGAAGTGCATCCCGCTTCCGATGAAGGGTATTGGTCATATTGCGTCCAGGAAGCATAGAGAATTTGTTTTCGAGCATTCACCGCGATTCCCAGCTTATCATTTTTTTTGCCGCTACCGCCGCCGATCAATGAACCCTCATTCCAGGTTTTTCCAAAGTCATCCGAGCGCTGGCAGATAATGTGATCATAACCTTCGCCAGGCTTCTCCCCCTCGGCGCGATGGAAATTGTAAATCTTTCCTTTTGAATCCACAATCATCCCCACGGACCCTCCCCGTCCCAAGGGTGAGGTTACGATTGACTCATTCCAGGCTGCTCCTCCGTCGGTAGTATACACAACCTGGTCCGTACCCATGGCCGCAACGATACTTCCCACTTTTGAATGGTTGATGATGACAAACGGATCACCGGGCATCGATCGGCCCACCTTACTTTCCGCAAGCTGGATGTTTTTGATTTGCGCGGACATCCAACCGGGTGTCCACAACAGGCAAAGGCAAACGACGAATCTCATAACGGTCAACAATCTACAAGCATTTTTCCTTCTTCAGGCAACTCACCCAATGAATATAACCCGCCTGGCTGAGATGAAGCCCATCATACGTATACTTCGGGTCAAGGGCAGAGGTATGATCCTGGAAATGAGGAAAGAGATTAACGAAAGTGTATTTCAATGCTTCATGATATTTGGCTAACTGGGCGTTAATGGTTTCGATCTCTGACTGCTTATTAAAGCGGGCCATAAAATTCTTGTTCCCCGGGTTGACCGGCAAAATGCTCTGGACGTATACCAAAGTCCCTGGCGATTCACCGTGGATGCGCCCAACAATGGAAAAAATATTCTGGATGACCACCTCGACCGGAATATTCTTGGACAGGTCATTCACCCCGATGAGGAGAAAAATCTTAGCCGGCTTGTGTCGGGTGACCTCATCGAGCCGTGCCAGGATGCCAAAGGTATTATCACCGGAAATACCGCGATTCACCACGGAAGTGTCCTTTAGCAATTGTTTCCAGTCCCCTCCTTCTGTTATGCTGTTACCCAGGAAAATGATTCTACCCTTTGTGACCTTCTCTGCCCGGAATTTTTCCGTCATCTTCCGGTAGTGGTCAGGCACATTGGGAACGGAATCATAGGTTGCCTGTGCCTGCGCGGTCATGGCGGTTCCCAATAGCCCTCCGAGGGAAAAAATGAGTAAGAATCGTTGGGTCATAACCGAAGCGGTCATGGTCATTCGTTGATTTACCACCGGTTGCCAAGGTAATCAGCGACCCGTGTAATTTCAACGGAATTCAGACTTCCGTCATGCAAAAATCCGTCAATCATCTCTATTTTTAGTGGTTATGATGACTTGGCGCTCCACTTGCCTGATCGCACTCTTGTTGCTGGTCGACACTTCTTCCTTCGCACAACCTCAAACATTTACCCGCATCGCCTTTGGCTCATGCAGCAACGAGGAACTTGAAGATGAAATGTGGACAGACATTGTCGGACAACATCCCCAATTGTGCATCCTGTTGGGCGACAATATCTATGGAGATACGCACAACATGGACTCCATGCGGGCACAGTATGAGCTGCAGAAGCACCTGCCCGGGTACCAGCAACTGATGAAACAATGCCCGATCATCGGCACCTGGGACGACCACGACTACGGCCAGAACGACGGCGGCAAATTCTATACAAAGAAGAAAGAGAGTAAGGAAGAATTCATGCGCTTCCTGGACATCCCCGAAAACGATCCCATTCGAACCCATGAAGGCGTCTACAGTTCCCATACCTACGGTCCGAAAGGAAAGCGCATCAAGATAATCCTTCTTGACCTTCGCTATTTTCGAGACACTACTATCCGGTCTACCGTGAAAGGCCGCAAGTATGCTCCCAATCCTGACGGCGACATGATGGGTGAGGTACAATGGAATTGGTTTGAAAACGAAATCAAAAACTCCAAGGCAGATATCCACCTCATTGGTTCCAGCATTCAATTCATTGCCGATGAACATGGCTTCGAGAAGTGGGCCAATTTCCCGAAGGCCCGCCAGCGCATGCTTGACCTGCTGGCGAAGTACAAGCCAAAGAACACGGTAATACTTTCCGGCGACAGACACATTGCTGAGGTATCCAGGATGGATATTCCCGGGTGGAGCAAACCGCTGTACGATGTCACTTCCAGCGGGCTCACGCATACCTGGAATGTCAAGCACGGTAGCGAGATGCAGCCTTCTGAACCCAACCACTACCGGGTTGGGAAACTGGTCATTCAAAAAAACTTTGGGATGATTCTCATTGACTGGTCAGCAAAGAACCCAGTTATCACAGTTGAAATCCGGGGCAAGGACAATACCGTGTGGGACTCACCCGTGATAATAAAATAGCCCGGGCCATCATATGCACCGCTTTCTGCTGCTTTTCGGTCTTTTGCTCGCCCATCTTTCAGGGCTGTCGCAATCCTCGAGACCCAAGATAGGACTTACCCTCAGCGGCGGGGGCGCCAAAGGATTGTCGCACATCGGTGTACTTAAAGCGATCGACAGTGCCGGGCTCCGCATTGATGTGGTGACGGGCACAAGCATGGGCAGCATCGTGGGTGCGCTTTATGCGTCGGGGTATTCCGGAAAAGACATCGAAAACATTGCCCGCTCGATTGACTGGACAAACCTGTTCTCGAACCGCCCGCCCATCGAACTCATCAACATGAATGAGAAGCGGGAGTTTTCAAATTACGCAATTGAGATTCCCGTAGAGAAGGGAAAGCCCAAGCTCTTTTCGGGGTTTATCGAAGGGGAGGAAATCTGGCTTCGCTTCGGCGAACTCTTCTACCCGGTGCATGCCACCAAAGATTTTGCAAAACTCCCGATCCCATTTGCTTGCATTGCCACGGATGCCGCCACAGGCAAAGCGGTCGTCTTGAAAGACGGTGAGCTGGTAAAAGCCGTACGCTCCAGCATGGCCATTCCATCGGTCTTCTCCGCAGTGCCCTACAAAGGCACCTTGCTGATTGACGGGGGCGTGGTAAGAAACTTTCCTGTGCGCGACGCCAAGGCAATGGGTGCCGATTACGTGATCGGCGTTAACCTGTCCCAGGGACTGTTGCCTGCCGATAAACTAACATCACCGGTGGACATGCTCATGCAGATCGGGTTTTATAAGGATGCCGATGATTTTGAACGAGAAATCAAAATGACCAATCTCCTCATAGAGCCGGCATTAGGTGACTTTACGGCCGCCAGTTTCAGTTCGGCCGACAGTATCATCAGCATCGGAAATGAGACCGGGCGCAAGTTCTACCCTCAATTAAAGCATTTGGCCGATTCCCTTCGGGCGATATATCCGGATGCTGTGGCTCCCCCAAACCGGTTGCCCCGTTCGGAGAACATGATCCTTGACGGCTTTGAACTGGAGGGTCTAACCCACACCAACGAAAAAGATTTCGAAGGGAAACTTGGTCTGCGCACCGGAGTCACCTACTCGGCCAAAGAACTTACCAATGCCGTACGACGTGCTTTTGGTAGCGGCAACTATCGCCGTATCGCCTTCTTTGTCATCTCCAGGGAGCCAGGTCATGCAGTGCTGCGGTGCGAAATCGTGGAAAATCCCAAGACCTTTCTCAAACTCGGCCTGCACTTTCACACTTACTCCAATGTCGCGCTGATCAGTACGTTAAGTACACACAATCTCCTGCTGAACCGCTCCAAGGCGATGGTCAAACTGAATTGGAGTACCAATCCACGGATTTTGCTGAAACACGACCAGGCATTTGGCAAGCAACAACGTTGGGGATCGATGCTTTCCGCCTACTACGAACGCTTCCGGTTCCCGATTTACCAGGATTACGAGCAAGTCTTCGAATACACCAGTCACTATGCTTATCTCGATTTGCGGTTCTACAAATTGATGGGCACCTCACAACTGACCGGAGTGGGCTTGTCTCGTGAGCAGGTTCGGCTGGAACCCAAAGTTGCTCCTAATGTTCAATTCAACGGTACGCTCAATTACTGGAATGCCTATCTCTATTTTCAACGTAACAGCCTCGACTTGAAAGTTTTTCCCCGGTCGGGATCGTACGTGGATTTCCAGGCAGGCATGATTTTCAACCAGCAAACCAATTTTGTCTTCAGTACTGCCAATAGTTCCATTTCCTCCGATTCTCTCGGGCTTCAGTTTCATGCCTATCAACAAATCAAATTGAAGGCGGGGAAATATTTTCCGCTGGGGCGACGGTGGACCTTGCTCGCCCAGTTCAACAATGGCATCAACCTCAACTACAAGGAAACGTATTTCAATTTCTATTCCGTTGGGGGAATCAATGACTTTATCCGTAACCAGGTGCCTTTTGTGGGCCTCGCTGAAAACCAACTCAACACCGGCAGCATTTCGGCCATCCTCGCAGGAATCCAGTGGGAGCCCGTGACCAACCTGGTCACTACCTTCCGCGCCAATTTCGGCTACTATGACTACATTAGTCGCGACCCCAAGGACTGGCGCATCCTCAGTGGCTACGCTATCTCCGGTGGCTATCGCTCACCACTCGGCCCGATCGAGATTTCGCTGATGTATGGGGATCAGTCCAAGACGTTCCTGGGGTATGTGAATGTGGGGTTCACTTTTTAACGAAGCTGGTGCTGGGTACTAGGCGCTGGGTGCCAGGCACTAGGCGCTGGGAACCAGGCACTAGGCGCTGGGAACCAGGCACTAGGCTCTGGGAACTAGGCACTAGGCTCTGGGTACTAGTCACTAGTCACTAGCCACTAGTCCCCATTTGCAACCTGCCTCATCTTCACCGAATTTGGGGTTGATATGAGTTCACCGGCCGATTCCACAAAGTACTCCCTGCCCGTCGGCATTGCGTTGGTGATTGCCAACATGATTGGGACGGGAGTGTTTACTTCGCTGGGGTACCAGGTGGAGCCGCTGCCTTCCGGATTTGCGATCCTGATGTTATGGCTGCTGGGAGGCGTGGTGGCCTGGTGCGGGGCGCTTACATACGCCGAAATTGCCACCACACTGGAACGCTCCGGTGGCGAATACCTTTACCTCAGCAAGATCTATCACCCCACCCTGGGATTCGTCAGCGGCTGGATCAGCACCATCGCCGGCTTTGGCGGTGCGATCTCCGCGGTTGCCATTGCCATTGGCTCCTACTCTTCGTTGCTGATCCCACTGCCAGAGAAAGTAGTCTCGATTAGCTGCATCATTATTATCTCAGCCATTCACCTTCTTGGCGTGAAGACCGGGGGCCGGATGCAGACGATCCTCACCTCCATCAAACTGTTCCTTATTGTCTTTTTTTGCCTGGCCCCCTTCCTGGTCAAGGAGGTGCGCAGTGGAATTTCCTTTCTCCCTCAACCCGGAGACATGAATCTTATTCTCTCGTCCGGTTTCGCCGTGGCGCTGGTATTCGTGGTTTACGCGTACACCGGATGGAATGCCGCCGCCTACATCGCCGGTAACCTGCAGAATGCCCGTATCAACTTACCCAAAGCACTGTTGATCGGCACGCTAACCGTGATCGTCGTGTACCTGGCACTCAACGGCATGTTCCTGCTCACCACGCCCATGACAGAGCTGGCGAACCAAAACGATGTGGGCAATGTAGTCGCCGAAAAATTGTTTGGGCGAGAGATTGGCCAGATCTTCTCCGCGCTTTTCAGTATCGCTCTACTTTCGACGCTCAGCGCCATGACCATCGCGGGATCGCGGGTGAGTGAAGCGATGGGGGAAGATTATTCCGGCCTGCGCTTCCTGGCGATGAAGAACCGGTATGGGATGCCCCATTGGGCCGTCATCCTCCAGGCGGGCTGGTCTGTCTTCCTGGTTTCGGTCAGCACCTTCGTGGAAATTGTGCAGTACATTTCCATCAGCCTTTCCATTTTCTCCATGCTCACGGTAGCGGGCATTTTTCGCTTGCGCAAAACACACTCCGTGAGGCCGTTCCAGGTGCCCCTGTACCCCTTGCCTCCCCTGATTTTTATTGGAGTTACCTGCTGGATGATTTGGTACATGTTCCGGGCAGATCCAAAGATCATCGGCTATTCCTTTGCCACGATGATCCCGGGGGCCCTCCTTCACCTCTACCTTTCCCGCAAGGTCCGACCCAACTGACGTTGTTGGACCACCTGACCATTGTCATAGGACATGTTCATATCAGGGGGTATTTTCAATCATCACTTCAGTCGATTCGCTATGAATGCAAAACCGCTTACCCTCCTGTCGTGGATCCTCCATACCAGCCTCGGATGGATCGTCGGTATCGTCCTCTTTGAATACCTGACCCGGCTTGGACACAATCTTAACCTCCAGATGCACGACGGTCAGTCGCTGGTGGGCCTGAGCATGGGTGCCGGTGTTGGTCTGACCCAATGGTTACTACTTCGAAAGCATGCCAAAGGTGCTTTCAAATGGTTCTGGTCGCTATTCCTCGGATTCAGCTTCCCGTTTGTCATGGTCGATCTCGTCAGCGCGATGGTGGGCCTGAACCCGGAAACCGTTCCCCTGGATGTTCAGATCCTCGGCTTGCTGTGTACAACGGTCATCGGTTCTTCCGTGGCCGGCTACTTCCAGTACAACGCACTGATGAAATCTACGGAGTCTTCCGATAACTGGATCATGTACCACAGTATGGCCTGGGTCGCCTGCTTTCTTCCCATGGCCATCTACCTGGCCTCACAACATTTTGAGGCGAACCAAGCCGCCGGGATTTTTATCCTTATGCTGGGCGGACCATTGCTTGGCTTCCTCACGGGGATGAGAATGATAAAGATATTCTCCGCGACGCCCGAAGAAGCTATTGCACGTTGATGGTAAATGTGATATCCAAGTCCGTCTCGCCGACGGTTGCATCGGATACCGGGGTCTTCGTACCTGGCTGATGTTTTAAGACTACCCGGAATGTGCCCGATAGGGTTGACGCCGCACTGGTCCACGTGGTGGTGATGCCCAGGTTCAATCCCCCGATGTCTTTTGAATTTGATGCGCCGCTGTAATCTACCGGGTCTGATCCCTTATCGAGATTACCGTTGCCCGCAGGATTGGCGAAGACATCGTTGGTCCAGGCAAAAAAGAACTGGTGCTCCTGCCCCTCTTCTTCCACCTCGGCCGTAATGTCGTAACCAGGCTGACCAACATCAACGAGACCATTGAGCAGTTCAATCGCCAGCGTAAACGTGGTGTTTGGCGGCAGGTTGATGGGGCCATCGACCGTTATATTCTGAACGCCCTCACCATCGGGGTCGGTAGCAGTGACAACTACTTGGGCACCTCCGCCGCTTGGCGTAAAGGTCAACGTAGCCTTGGTGATCAATTCAGGGGTCTCTTCCTTCTGTGGTTCTTCTGTAGCGCAGGTGGCCATGAAGAGCACGGTGAGCATGAAGAGGAAAGGGCGGAATACTCTAACAAGAGGCATCATTGGTCAGAAAACATATTTGGCGGACAGTGAAACATTGCGGCCGATATCATCGGCATAGTATCGTAGCCGGTTGGTGTACTCCCGGTATGAAGTGTTCAGCAGGTTCTCGATAGCGAATCGCAAATCAAAGCGGCCACTCCCCGACGGGATGGAATAGCCTACCGCCACACCGGCAAGCAGGTACCCGGGTGGCGCTTCCATAAAGTCAAAGTTCTTCGAACTCCCGCCCAACGGGTCCTGGCCGCTGGCAATGGCGTCATTGAATTCGCGCACGGTGATCACGCGCGGCGCCCGGTTCTGCCGTGCTACCAGGTTCACCTTCGGTTCGATGTAAAAATTATGTTTTGCCCCCTTGTACTTCAGGCCAATCTCCAGGCGATTGGAGGGAATGAAGACCAGGTAATCATTATTTCGAACGTCGGTGGCACTCAGCAGAGAAAGTTTGGGCTCTAGAGAAAACCTTGTGCTCATTGTCCATGAAGCGGCCACATCCATTCCCACAAACAACGCATCGGTCTGAGTATACCGAAAATACGGATAGGTACCCCGCACGTTAGTCGTCACCCCACGGGGCTGTAAATAGATGTAGTTCAGGATGGAATTGACATAGACGGTAGCATCCAGCTGGAGTCTTTCAGTATCATATTCATAAGTGCCCACCACCTTGAAGGCCTTCTCGATTTTAAACGGCACATCCTTTATGTCCATCACCTCGTTGGTGGAATCATTGAGGAGAAGTCCGTATTCAATCGCTGCCGCACTCTGGTGCGTGCCCAGGCTGTAGAGTTCGGCCACATGCGGTGGTCGCCATGCACTACCCAGGTGAAGCTTCACCGTTTGGTGAGTTCCGACGTTCCTGGAAATTCCCGCCGAAAAGCTGGCGTTATGGAAAAGCAAGTCGGCGGTATAAAGTGTGTTCTTGTAATCATATCCTATCACCGAATAGCTGCGCACATCATAGCGGGTTCCAATGTCGAGCGTCCACTGGTTGAGAATGAATTTGCCCACGGCAAATGGGCCCCCGGAAAATGAAGTGTAATTGGGAATAAACGGAATACGCTGGGTCCCTGGCACGTTGCGGTTATCCTGGTACATCCCATTGACGCCAAAGCAGAATTGCCGGTTGGCCTTGTCGCTGCTTTCCCACTCGAGCTCGAGGGTATGGGTGCGCAAGTCAAGGTCAAGGGCCGGCTTCGAAGACAAAGCGCCGCGACGGATGTCAAACTCTTTCCTGAAGTTGGATTGGTAACCATATTGGAATCGCCATTCACCTTTTTCAGTTTCCCAGTGACTGTTCAACTTCAATAGGTTGTGAATGACTTCCTGGCGAGGCTCTGAAATGGTGTAGCTGAAATCTTTTGTCCCGATGGGCGGCTCTTGTTCCATCGCCGTCATCAGGTCATTGAGGTTGCTGATGGCTGAGCCGCGGAGAATACCCAGTTCAGATTGAAAATGGCTGAAGAACAGCTCCACGCCAAACTTCCCTCCATGGTAACCTGCTGCCGTGGAAAAATCCAGTTCGCGGACACCCGTGTTGGTCAACGAATAATCCGGGGCATTGAAGTCACCCGATCGCTTGGCCGTGCCCTGCACACGCCAGCCCCAGCCGGGCAAGTTCTTGAGACCCCCTTCGAGCATTCCGGAAATCGTGCCCGACCGGCCGTTGCTCTGCACGATGGTATTCAAGGTTCCGCCCAACCCGGATCGTTCGGGAAGCGGCGCGGGATTGACTATGATCACACCGCCGAGGGCATCCGTTCCATATTTGATGGCTGCCGCATCCTTGATAACGGCGATGTTGGAGGCGATGAACGGATCAATCTCCGGCGCATGTTCCGCTCCCCACTGCTGGCCTTCCTGCCGCAGACCGTGGTTGAGGATAAGCACCCGCTGGCTGTGTACGCCATGGATGACAGGCTTGAAGATTCCGGGACCTGATTGGATGGTGGTCACACCAGGGAGTGAACGCAGTGTTTCACCAAGCGTCTTTCCCATCGACTTCTCCAGGTCGGAGGCATCGAGCAGGGAGTAGGTTGATGTGCGTTCCACTTTTTCGACTTTCTCCTCTATCACCACCTCCTGTAAACTCTTTATTTCAGGTTCCAGGGCTATCAGCAAGGGCTTTGTGTCCGAGGTGGAAACGCGGATCACCTGGGTGATATAACCTACGTAACGGATTTCCAGGACATACTCGCCCGGGCAGAGCTTGTCGAACGTAAATGTTCCCGACTCATCCGTTACTTCGCCGCGGGATTGCCCCTTCATAATCACTTCGGCGTTCATCAGTGGAGCGCCAACATTAGAAAGCACACGGCCAGTCAACACGAATGCGCACGGTTGCTGTGCCCCGGTGATCGAGGGGAGAAAGAATACCCATAGAAACAGACAAGCTGAAAAACGCATTTTGGACCGGAATTGAAAAACGTAGAAATCGCTGCTTCGAAAGAAACAGCTGTCCATCCTCCTGGAGAGACGGACCCGTTCACGTTTAACTAACCGGGGGCGCCCGCCCGATCGATCGACCGGCTGCGGGGAGAAGGATGCCGGCAGGTACCGGCTCTGAGAATACCTGGAGGGAGAAATCAGGAAGGTGCAATTCTGCCGCGTCAGCATACAATGCCAGTACACCGTGCAAGGCGCAGACTTTGCAGGGCGCTGCACTTGTCTCGGGTGCCGATTGAAGGGCCGCTTCGGAGTGGTCGGGTTGACCCAGGTGCGAATGCAGCAGGTTCAGGCCGACCTGGGTGAATAACACCGTCAGCAGAACCAGGCCCGCAGCCAACCGGGAAAACGTCCTTTTACTCACCCTGCAAATATACGCGCCGGAGGCAGGACACCCAGACCGTCCAAAAAAAAGCAACCGCTATCATTTTTTAGAGTCGTCTAAATTATTATTTTTGTGATTCTAAATATACATACCCGTGCCCCTCGCCATTTTCCTCCTGCTCTTCGTTACCACGTCCGTCTGGGGCCAGACCGGCTCCGTGCGCGGCGTGGTTCGGTCCGGTGGAAAGCCGGTCGAATTCGCCCATGTGGGTATTGAAGGAACCTCACTGGGAACCTCCGCCGATGAGCAGGGTCACTTTTTATTGAAGAATGTCCGTCCCGGCAAACATATGCTCCAGGCCTCGGCGGTGGGGTATCGGCCGGTGACGAGGATCATTCATACGAGTGAGGGCAAAGAAACCATCATCGACCTTGAACTGGCTGAAGACAATGCACAATTGAATGAGGTTGTCGTGACGGGTACCATGAAGGAAGTGACACGATTGGCCTCGCCGATTCCTGTGGAGGTGTACAGCCCCGCCTTCTTCCGGAAAAACCCAACGCCCAACATCTTCGAATCGCTGACGGTGGTCAATGGTGTGCAGCCCCAGGTCAACTGCAACGTCTGCAACACGGGAGACATCCACATCAACGGGCTGGAAGGTCCGTATACGATGATCCTCATCGATGGCATGCCTATCGTCAGCAGCCTTTCGACAGTTTACGGTCTGGCCGGCATCCCCAACAACCTGGTGAAACGGATGGAGATCATCAAGGGACCCGCCTCCACCTTGTATGGATCTGAGGCGGTTGGCGGGGTGATCAATATCATCACCCAGGATGCCACACAGGCACCTTCCCTTCGCACCGACGCATTTGCCACCAGCGTGGGTGAATACAACCTTGATGTCAGCAGTTCGATGCAAGTCGGCAAGTCAAGATCATTGCTGGGGCTGAACTACTTCAACTACACGCACCCCACCGACATCAACAGCGACAATTTCACGGACGTCACGCTGCAGAAGCGCGTCTCGCTATTCAATAAGTGGTCCTTCTACCGACCTTCCAGCAAGAATGCTACGCTGGCCGTGCGGTATGTACATGAGAATCGCTGGGGCGGTGAGATGCAATGGAACCACGAGTATCGCGGTTCGGACGTTTATTACGGCGAATCCATCTATACCGACCGCGCCGAAGTGATTGGAAACTATGCATTCAAGGGAAACCAGGATTGGCAATTTGATTACTCGTGGAATTATCACCTGCAAGACTCCTACTACGGCACCGTGAAATACTTCGCTGACCAACAGGTGGCTTTTGCACAGCTTCGTCATTCCCGCACGATCGGCAAGCACGACCTGCTGGTCGGCCTCCCGTTCCGGTTTATTGCTTACGACGACAACACGCCCGGCACCAGTGAACTGACCGGAAAGAACAAACCGTCGTACACCTACCTGCCGGGCATCTTCCTCCAGGACGAGATTCGGCTTTCGGAAAAATTTGCCGCACTGCTGGGCGGCCGATATGATCACCACAACATTCACGGAAACATCTTTACAGAGCGGGTCAGCCTGAAGTACTCCCCCACGCCCAACAACACCTTCCGACTTACCTCCGGCAGCGGGTTCAGGGTAGTCAATCTCTTCACGGAGGATCACGCCGCGCTCACCGGCTCAAGGCAGGTGGTGCTCCTCGATGATCTGAAGCCGGAAAAAAGCTGGAACGTTAACCTGAACTACACCCGCTTCATCCCAAGGCCGAATGGCTATATAAACCTTGACGCCAGCCTGTTCTATACCTACTTCACAAACAAGATTGTCCCGGATTACGTCAGCGATCCCAACGAGATACGCTACAGCAACCTCGATGGATACGCTGTATCGCGTGGGCTCACCGTAAATATGGACGCTGCCGTTTCTTCAGCGATCAAACTCAATGCAGGCATAACGCTGATGGATGTGTACCGGGTTGACCACCGTTACAGCGACGGCGAAATCCCGCAGTTGCAAGCTCCGAGGTTCTCCGGCACATTTGCCTTCACCTACACAGTGGAGCCGATCCGACTTTCCTTCGACCTTACGGGCAAGGTAAATGGCCCGATGTACTTACCAGTTGTTCCCAATGATTTCCGCCCCGCCGAGTCGCCCTGGTTTGGCTTGTTGAACCTGCAGGTAACCAAATCAATTGGCAACCGATGGGAAGTGTACGGCGCCGTGAAGAATCTGCTCAACTACCTCCCCTCACACCCGCTGCTGCACCCGGATGATCCGTTCGACCGCCGCGGCGGCAAGTACTTTGACGCTGCCGGAGCGCCGCGCCCCGATACCAATCCGTACGGCTACACTTTTGACACCACCTATAATTATGCCCCGATGCAGGGAGCGAAAGGGGTGCTCGGAATCAGGTACACGATCCAATAGGGATTGTCATGGTGGCAGATAGTGGGGGTTAAATATCGAATATCAAATGATGAATGTCGAAGTGGGGTTGGTGTGGAGGCTAAGGGACACCAGCTTTTGGGAGAATGAGGTGGTGTCAGACCGTAGGGGTTAAATATCCAATATCGAATGATGAATGTCGAATGTCGAAGGGGGAGGTGGTGTGGGGGCTTAGGGACACCTGCTGTTGGGAGAATGAGGTGAGGTCAAAGAGTGGGGTTAAATATCCAATATTGAATGATGAATGTCGAAGGGGGGTGCGTATGGGAAAAAGATGAAAATGGGGCGCTGAATATTCAAGATTCAGGATTCGATATTCACTATTTTTCTACCGTACTTTAGCCCGTAATTTCCTTCCTATGTCACTGCAAAACATCCATCCCCGTACTACTGCGCTGGTAGCCTTGATTTTGCTGGCGGCCGCTTTCCGGCTTGTTCAGTCCAGCCCGGTATTCAGCATCCTGAGCAACCTGACACCCTTTGGCGCCATGGCGCTGTTTGGGGGGCATTATTTCAAAGACAAGTGGAAGGCCATGCTGGTTCCAGTGATCGCCTTGTGGCTCAGTGACATTTTCCTTAACCGCTTTTATTATACCGATCAGTGGGTGTTTTTCTATGGCGGCCAGCTTTGGGTGTACGGCACCTTTGCGGCAACTGTCGGATTGGGAATGCTGATGGGAAAACCCACCGCGCTGCGCATCACCGGCTTTGGCATCGGCGCGGCCTTGCTTCACTGGCTGGTCACTGACTTTGGCGTTTGGATCGGCGGCTCAACCGACATCACCACGGGCCTCCCCTTCACCCGCGACTGGACCGGCTTTATCAAATGCCTGACCCTCGCCCTCCCCTTCCTCCGCAACATGATCATCGGCAACCTGGTCTTCTGCGGCGTACTTTTTGGAGCCTTTGAATACGCGCAGCGAAGGTATCCCGTGCTGAGTAAGTAACGTGCTAAAAGCTGAAGCAGAAAGCTAATAGGGCTGAAGGCAGAAAGCTAAAAGCTGAAGGCTAGATGTTTAAGCAATTTGACATGTTGACACTTCAACACGTCAACACCTCAACACCTCACCCCTTCCCTATTATCCGCTCCACTTTGTAGATCGTCTTCTTAATGGCCCTGGTGAGTGGGTTCTTCTCATTTTTGTAGGAGGGCCGATTGCGGGAAACGACACCGAGGGTGCATGGTATTTTGGAATACCGGTCAATCTGTTGCTCCTTCAGCACACGGACGTATTCATCAAACAAAGGTTTCACATCAGGGCGCGAAGTAAAGGTCAGCAGGTCCTGGTAAACTGACATCCGGTCGGGCTCAGAGATCTTGAAGCCGCTGTAGTGGAAGAAGACCAGCGGATGCTGGCCGTTGATCACGTACTCGTCATTTCTAAAATCTACTGTTCTTCCTTGAAGGTTCCAGTACGCCACGTTGTAACCCGGATCATGAACAACCTCGGTCTTGTTGAAATAGCCGGGTACGTGGTTCAGCCACAGCTGGTCGACGAATAATCCCTTCTTGCCCTGGTAACAATAATCCGCCAGTCGTGCTTTCCACCAGGTGAGGAAGTCAAGCGACTGCTGGCCTTTGCGCAGGCCGACGAAACCACCGTTGTAGATTCCTCCCTGGAGCATGTGCAACTCATAGAGTTCCAGCCGACCGTCGGTGGCCAGCAGGTGGGGCGTCAGGAAAATCTCCGCCTTGGGGTGTTCATCGAACAAACGGAAGTGGGTAAAGACGAGAACATCGGAATCGAGGTAGATGACTTTCTCTGCCCCGAGTGAAGTGAAGAAATAGTGGGCATAAAACGGTTTCAGTGCACAAGAAAGCTCGAAGATGCTGTACTGGCTGTTCATCGCCTCGAATTCGGGGAGCGCCAGCTCTTCGACAAAGAGAATGTTTTCGCCAGGCTGCGCTTCGACCTTAACCGATCTTCGTTCCAGCATCCCGATATAGAACTGGTAGTCCGGGTGATGACGCAGGAAAGATTGAGCCAGCGCCCGCGCATACGGGAGGTAGTTGAGCGAAACGACGGTAAAGGCGATGTTTGCGGCCATTCCAGGAAATTGACTCCCTCAAGTTTCAGGTTTCGGGGGTCAATTCCAAATCAGCTCACTCTTCCCAGTCTATTATATCACCCTGCATCCGCTGCCGATAGTCCTTCATGACGCGGTCATAGAGACCCTCCTCACGGGCACAGCCGGTAAGTTGAATGGATTCTTTGCTGGCGTGGCGGTTGGTGACCGGGAGAATTACTGCCGTCACCGTCATACCCAACTTCTGCATGCCGTGGACAAGGTTGAGGAAGTGGTCCGTGTTGGATTCCTGTCCCAGCACCTCGAAGGTCTTCCTTGTGTCGTCGCGGATGATTTGCCAGGAGCGGGAGTACATAATAAGTTGGTGCTGCAAGATACGAATAGCTAGGTGCCGGGCGCTGGGCGCTGGGTGCTGGGCGCTGGGTGCTGGGCACTGGGTGCTGGGCGCTGGGTGCTGGGCGCTGGGCACTGGGTGCTGGGCGATGGGCACTGGGTAGTAGGTACTAGCCACTACTCCTTCCGACAAATCGGATGACGGAGCCTTTCCCATTGTGGAATTGCTGTTTGAGGTAGGCATTGGGTTCCGCCCCATAAGCAAACTCCTCGCTGCTGTAGCGGTCGTCCCATAGTTGGGTCCAGGGTCATTCATAATATTTTCACTGCTTAATGGGATTTTGTTGTCTTGCGGAAGCTCCGTCTTATGTAATAGTCATATACCCACGTGGCCGTTAGCCCAAGAACTCCAACTGCATTTAATGGAAACCGGATAATAACAGGGATTATATCTTTAAAAAGAATTGCTGCAAGGATCATGAGGCCACAAACAACGTTGCAGGTTCTAATTAGCCACTGCCGCTGTGCGTACTTTGAATAGACTAACCAACGACTAAAGTTCTCGTTTTTGTCATCCCTCTGAACCAAATCTGTAAATATCTGCGTTGACACATGGTAGTCACGAAGATTATAACTTGCCATTCCCTTTAGAAACAGAATTCCGTCATACCACATGTCTTGCAGCTCTTGGGCATTAAGCCTCCCTATCTCGCTATTAATGGTCTCCAATGCCTTATCCGAACTATCAATGGTCTCATTGAAATGACTTTTGCGAAACAGGGCGTTTAAATATTGCCATGTCAACTCGATAAATAGCCTTAGATCTTCTTTATCCTTAAAGCTTCGAATATTCTCAAGGAACAGCGCATTTCTGGAATAGAAATCAATCACAAAGTCAGGACTGTCCTTGAATTCGGCACGAAACTCCGAATATATTTTTAAAAGACTTGGGGTCATCTACCTTGCGATTTCTTCCTTTGGTTTCCTCGGCTTGCTTGAAAGATCATTTGAAGCGCCTAAGACCAATAATCCAGGAGCCCGAAACGAAAGTTACTTGATAATGACCTCATTGACCATATTGGACTGAAATCGAGCAAAAAGATTCAACGCAGTCGCATGGTTTTCATGCATCTTTTCCCGGGTATAAATGGCGCAACCCTGGGCTATTTGTGAGACCAAATGTCAAGTCTTACACCGAACACCTATTCCTATTCGGAAAACTTAACAACTATTTCCCCTCAAACGGTACAATCCCGTTTCGCTTGTACCCCCAAATAGGGCCAGTTCTATCTTCTAGAATTGTCCAAATGGCACTCGAGCTTATTTTTTCTGCTCGATCATAACTTTGTTGATCTTGCCATTAAATCTCGAGGAGGCACCGTAGTCCGCCACATGGGTTCCATCATCTACGCCTACATCCGCTAAATCATCTACCGAGAAGATGCCAGGCTGTGTTTGGTTGATGCGGCCTTCCGCTATTTTGTTTCCGTTGGCCGTTATAGTACCCACGCCACCTTTACCAGGCCCACCACCATCATATTTGAAGTCATAGACCAGTGTGTATTTCCCTGGTTTTAAGGCTTGCGCTGCTATAATATGCGATGACTCAAGTCCCAACCGGTTATAGGTAAATGAAGGTTTGCCGTTTTTCAGATAGAAAGACAACCCTCCAAACCGGCCACCCTGGCAAACCATCACTCCATTGCCATTCGCTTTTATTTCAACATCCGCCGTGATGGTATACGATTTACTCCGCAGGTCAATGAAAATATCAACGCCCATCCCCCTCATTCCTTCGCCATAGGTCACTGAAGTTCTGTCGCCCATTACGGTTGGTCTGCCCATCAGGGCGGCATTCGTTCTTTCCAACAAGCGATCGTCAAGAGGCAGCACATGATACTTTTCAGCTTCTTTCATAAACAACTCCTGCATGGCTTTCAACTTGTCAGCGTTTTGGGCTGACAGATCATTCGCTAGACTGAAATCTTCATTGGCATTGAACAATTCCCACTGATCTTCTTGTAGCTTATGGTCAGGTGCCAATTTCCAGGCCGGTCGGTGAATGGTACGGGCAAGCCAACCATCCTGGTACACGGCCCGGTTTCCAAACATCTCAAAATATTGCACCTTATGCCGTTCGGCTGCGGCAGCATCATTGAACGTGTAGGCCAAACTCGTGCCTTCAATCGGATCTTGTTGAATACCATTTACCACGGTTGGTGCGGGTAATTTGGTCACTTCAAAAACGGTTGGAGCAATGTCGATGACATGGCCAAACTGCGAGCGCATTTCTCCTTTACCTTTTATACCTGCGGGCCAATGAACAATCATTCCGTTTCGTGTACCGCCAAAATCTGATGCTACTTGCTTGGTATAAGAGAAAGGAGCATCCATGGCTACGGCCCATCCTGCCGCAAAGTGCGGATAGGTGCTTTCAGAACCCCATTCATTGTAATGTTTCAACATATCCGGAACGGTTTCAGCCACTCCACTGAAATACGTCATCTCCTGGTACATTCCATTCATCTGACCTTCAGCACTGGCACCATTATCCCCGGCAATAAAGATGATAAGGGTATTGTCCATTATACCCAATTCTTCCACACTGGCGATGAGTCTTCCCACCTCGTAATCGGTATGCTCGGCAAATCCCGCGTACACCTCCATCTGGCGGGTAAATAACTTCTTCTCATCATCCGAGAGTGATTCCCAGTCTTTAATATCTTTTGGCTTTGGTGCAAGCGTGGTACTTTCCGGAACGATCCCGAGTTTTTTCTGACGTTCCAACGTTTGTTCCCGAACTTTATCCCAACCTTGATCAAATTTCCCTTTGTATTTGTCCGCCCACATTTTTGGAACATGGTGCGGCGCATGGGTGGCTCCAGGCGCGAAATACATGAAGAAAGGCTTATCGGGTGTTAACGCCTTCTGGAATTGAACCCATGAAATCGCCTGATTGGTCATGTCGGTGGTGAAGTGATAATTTGGGTCCTCGGGCGTTTCCACAATGGCGATACCATCATAGATCAAAGGAGCCCATTGATTTGTTTCACCACCAATGAAACCATAGAACTTTTCAAAACCAGAGCGCGTTGGCCACCGGTCTTGCGGGCCAGAGTTTGAAATTTCCCATGGCGGAGTTTCATGATACTTTCCAAAAGCCGCGGTATTGAATCCATTCTGTCTCAATACTTCTGCCATAGGCGTAATAGTTTGAGGCCTGACACCCGTATTCCCTGGAAAGGTGGTGGCAGCTTCTGCAATACACCCCATATTATTGCTATGATGATTATATCCGGTAAGCAGGGCTACACGAGTAGGTGAGCATAGAGCGGTGGTATGAAAGCGGTTATACTTAAGACCGTTAGTGGCAAGTTTGTCCATCGTAGGCGTTGAGACAGGACCTCCAAATGCCTCCGATACTCCAAATCCCATATCGTCAATTAATATAACGATCACATTAGGTGCGCCCTCTGGTGCTTTCACTTCAAATCTTGGAGGCGCGGTGGCATTCCGGGCATCCAATTCCGTGTACCTCGGCCGGGGGGGTTCCTTGATAGGCAATGTTGTACGATCCATGCCGCCTCTGTCGCTGACGTCAGCAACAGGTTCTGATTTTTTGGTCTCACAAGCCATAAAGACCATTAAACCGATAAACAAAGAAAATTTGATATGGAATTTCATATTGACGAATTGAGGTATTAAAGATGAACCATGTTCTTGAAACCTGGAATGACTTATGTCATAAAAGGCCAAGACCAAATCAGGAATACGGCTAAACCTCTATAAAGGTGCTCCTGCGCGAATAGTGAATAGCCTTACTTCAAGCCATTTAGTTTGGTAATGGTATTCGAGGTCAATTTGTCGTCTTCCAGCCAACTATTTCGGGTACCCCGGATGTTTTTTCACGTCCCGTATCTGTCCCAAATGCCGAAACGAATGCCGGAAGAACATCATGTAGTGCTGATGAATATTGGGTCCGAAGTTGACGCGGTAAAGTCTTAAGTTCTCTTTGGTGGTTTTCAAATATTCAATTGACTCATCGCGCATCTTAGTGTACCAAATGATGTTGTTCTTTCCTTCATTATTGCCCAATGGAACCCCATAGGTGAAAGGCTTTGTGTAGTCCGTGGCATTATTCCTCTTTAGTCTTTTGGGATCAGGG
Organism: Cyclobacteriaceae bacterium; assembly: GCA_016787645.1. Classification (GTDB taxonomy): domain Bacteria; phylum Bacteroidota; class Bacteroidia; order Cytophagales; family Cyclobacteriaceae; genus ELB16-189. Next base: position 622,880 of record JAEUUF010000013.1, read on the forward strand.
TCAATAAACACACTGTCCGGGCGCTGCGGGATTTGTGGCAAGGGGCCCATGCGCAACGCAACAGAAACATCATTCATCTGAATTAATTCCCAGAAGCAGATGTGTTCAATGATCTGATTAATACTCCAACGATCCGGGCTTTCCTTAAAATTCCATTGTTCCTCACTTAGGTCTTTCGTTTCCGCAACAATCTCTTCTTTCGACCGAATCAGGTTGTCTAGCAGATATTTTCTATCCGCCTCTGTCCATACGGGTGTCGTTGAAGGTGCGTCGGTACTTGCCTGTCCTTTAGCAAAGGCGAGAAGTCCAAGAACAAGAGCAAGGGTTGTTAGGGTTATCCTCATAAGGGAAATAATCTTTAGTAATGAAGCTTGAACCTGCTACTTTTCACAAAGCTCCTTCAGCTTGTCCAGTGCTTTTGGATAAGTCTGATTCATGTAATCCGCGAAGTCCTCGGTGGTGTCCAGTTCTACTGTAACCTTTGTAATACCCTTGTTTTCTTCGAAAGTATAGTTTTCAAATCCATTTGCCCATTTTGCCACATCGGGTCCCTCGGTAATTTCCTTACCCGCTTTCACGAGACCATAATGCTGAATGGAAACAAATTGGTTGCGCATGTTTTCAACTATCCTGGAAACCATACCTCCGTTTTCTCCTTTCTCATCTACTCCAACAAATAGCATCTTACTTCCCTTGTCCCAACTTCCTTCATAAGTCGATGTCGGGTTAAACAAAGAGGTCCATTTCTCATAGGTTGATTTGCTGCTGAGGCCAAGCATATAATCATAAATCCTGGTCACAGGGGCATTGATGCTTACTTTGAACTGTAACTTTACCATTTCATTGATATCTGATTACAACAATCTTTTGAAGAGGCCGCCGGCCTGCCCGCCGCAGCACCCTGAGCTTGCCGAAGGGAGCGAAGGAGGGAACAGGGCCGGCAAGTCCCGACCAGCCGCTACTCCCCAACCGGTCATCGAGTCAAAACGAAGTTAGCCTATTTATTTCAAGTGCGAACGCCAGGCATGCTGCTTATACGAACTGCGCCACTGCAAAAAGAAGCCAGGAGTTAACCCTTTACATAGGAAAGCTTCTCCGCCACTTTTCCATCGCGTACTCTGAATACGTCTACGCCTCGCAGGTGCCAGGGCTTTCCGTCTTTGGTCTTGCGATAGATCCAGCGTACTACGCAGCGGTCGCCCGAGACGATGATTTCCTCGGATTCGAAACGCGCATCCCGGTTGTTGGCAAAGAATTTTTGCCAGTACACGCGTACTTCCGTGGCGCCAACAAGCCTCGCGCCGTCAGGTGGAGGATGGGTGTTCTCGAAGAGGCAATCGTCGGTCATCATGTTCATCACACCATCCACATCGTGGCGATTGAAGGCCTCGTTGAACCGCTCGATGACGGCCATTGTGGAATCAGGGTTGGTGTTAGGATCCATTGCCTATGCAAGGTTCATCCGTGGTGGTACTGTTCACCTCCTTACTCATTAAGATTCTGAATCAACTGATAGTAGAACTGAATAATCTCCTTGTAGTTGTTGACGGCAATATGCTCATTGATTCCGTGAAATCCGGTCACGTTGGAGGATGTCACGCGGTAGGGGAAGAATCGATAGGCATTCTCGCTGATGGACTCATAGTGCTTCGTATCCGTGCCGCCGCCGATGAGTCCGGGCGTGACGACCACGTCCGGGAAAAGCTGCTGGACGGTCCTTTCTATGATTTTGTAGCTGGCCGATTCGTAGTCGGAAACCGGCGAGGGTTCGTTCCGGTTGCTGATCGATGTCACCTTTATCCGGTCATCGTTGACGGTTTCAACCACATGTTTCAGTACTTCCTCGGTGGTTTCCCCTGTCATCACACGGAAATTGACGACGGCGCTGGCCGTGGTGGGGATCACATTGTCTTTTACACCGCCCTTGATCATGGTAGGCGCCGTCGAGGTATGGGTGTTGAAGGCTTCCTGGATCTTGGATCCGAAGAGCCACGTATTGGCAAAGGCCATTTTCTGTATAAACGGCAGATGCGGGCCGAGTATTTCAATTTGTCGGTCGATAACGGGTATGGACTTGAAAGGAAACTGGTTGGATTCAAGTTTCGTGATCGCGACTGCGAGCGAGCCAATCGTATTGTCGGAAGGTGGAGCGGATGAATGTCCGCCTTTGGTGGTGATGGTGAGTTCAAAAGACACGTATCCTTTTTCCGCCACGTTGATGACCGCCATGGACTTGTCGAGTCCCGGCACCATGCCATCCACCAGATAGCCACCTTCGTCGATGACACATTCGAGTTTCACACCTTGTTCTTCGAGGTATTTGGCCAGCGACGCCGCTCCCCGATCGCCGCCGATCTCTTCATCGTGGCCGAAGGCGAGGTAGAGGGTCCGTTTTGGTTTCAACCCTGCCTGCAGGGAAGCCTCCACGGCTTCGAGGATGGCCAGCACGCTCACTTTGTCATCCATGGTACCTCGGCCATAGATATTTTCATTCTTGATGTCACCGGAGAACGGCGGCGCCTCCCAATCGGCCAGCGTCCCTTCGTCCACGGGCACGACATCCAGGTGCGACATGAGCACTACGGGTTTCAGCGTGTTGTCGGTTCCTTGCCATTTATACAACAGGCTGTATTGAATGGTTTTCTTTTCCAGCTGTGCATGGACCAGGGGAAAGGCGGTGGCCAGGTAGTTGTGAAGGCCAGTGAACTCTGCGGAGTCAGGTTGGCTGGTGTACGAATAGGAGATGGTCTTGAACCGGATAGCCTTCTGCAGTCGTGTCAACGCTTCATCGGGTACTTCCTGCGGTTTGACCTGAGCGACTTCCGATTCTTCTGCGGAAAATGTAAAGGTCTTGATGAGGATGAAAAGCGCGAGAGCGAGGAGGCCGAGGCCGAGGAGCTTGAGAAATTTCTTCATGAGTGGTGTAGACTTGGAGCACTAAGATATTGGAATTCTTGATTGGATTTGGAGGTACGAAGCGCGGTTTATTTCAAGCGTGCGCGTGGGATGGTGCATACACGGTGTAGGGCGCGGTTGCATTCTAGTACCTTATTCTATTCAATCTTGGATTTTTTGGCCAGTAAGTTATACTTACAGTGTCTCCAACATTTAACCTTGATATATTTCTTGAAGTCACGTAACTATTATTGTCCACTGAAAATGTTATCCAGACAATGGTTGAGCCAGTCCTTTGTTTCTTACTGGTTACAATTCCCCAGGTCTCTTTGCTATCTCTGGATAACCGTTCATCGTCAACACTACTTGTCCAAATACCATAGGGGATAAGAAGAAACAGCGACCAAAATACAATTGATCTTTTCTTTTGTTTGTCTAAATTAAATGCTGTTAATACTTTATATAGGATAAATAACAGTCCGCCCGAAACGGGCACAAAGAAGCACAGAAGAATAACTAGCGTCTCGTCATATCGGATAATGTCTGGCAGTGTATAGGGATTTATGATAGCCCATACAATAAGGTAAGCTGCAACTAAAAGCCATTTCTTCATTTGACTGTTTTTTTAAGCAACGCTCAGTGTATGCAGCGTGCCGGATGGTGGAGGCTTGCCAAGGCCGCCTGCCTGCCAGCCGTAGCTTTAGCGAAGGAGGGAACAAGGCCGGCAAGTCCCGACCAGCTGCTACTCTCCCACTGGTCACTGAGTTGAAACGAAGTTAACTATTTATTTCAAGTGCGAACGCCCGGCATGACTGACTGATTATATGAAATCCCTGGGCTTGCAACTCCAAACTTTTACATTCTGCATTTTACATTTTGCGTTTTGCGGTTAACGGTCGAGGGTGTTACACCATGGGCAAACGCACAACGAGCGGGTAAACCGCAAAATGCAAAACGCTAGATGTAAAATGTAAAAGGAGCTATTTGGCCACTACCGCAATCACTTCCCCACCATCACCGCGTCCTCCAGGATAAAATTTCCGTGCTCGATGTCCGCCTCGTTCAGCTTCAGCTTGCCCTTTACCCGCAAGTACTGGTCCATCTCGAACTTGCCCTGCTTGTCCCTGAACTTCACCTCGGCGATGGTCTCCGGGCCCGCGGCGCCACAGAAAAAACACTGGCTGTACGGATACTTGGACAGGATGATGTACGCGTTGCCCTCAATCTCAATAGGCATGTAGTACCCCTCCAGGCTCACCTCCTTGCCCACCATGCTCTTCAACTCAGGCGCAAACCCCGGGTACAGAAAGTACTCCGCCGACTTCTCATTGTATTTGGCCTCGAACTTTGTTTTGGCAAACAACGACCAGCCTTCAGGCGGTTGGGCAGAAACGGTCGGGCTTAGAAATACGAGGAGTAGAATGGAGAGGGAGCACTTCATGGGAGGATGGTTCAAGGTCTAAAGTTCAAGGTTCAAAGTTCAAGGTTCAAAGTTTAAGGTTCAAGGTTTACTCCGTTCATTTTCAAATCTTCAAATTTTCAATCTTCAAATTGACTCATTGACTAATTACCCGCCAGGACTTCATGAATATCCGTGCGGTAGGCCTCTAGGGCAGGAAGGAGGCTGCACAGTATCCCCAGCGCAAGGCTGCCGCCAAGTAGCCAGGTCTCGGCTGCATAATACACACCGGCCTGCACGCCAGTAGCGGCACTGCCGGTAACGGCCAACGTAAAGGCATACAGCACGCCGTGGCCCAGCATCAACCCGAAGAGGCTCCCGAGGGCGGTGAGCCAAGTGCCTTCCAGGATCACCGCCACAAACAACTTCGTGCGGCTCGCCCCCATCGACCGCATGATGGCCAAATCGTAACGCCGCTCCTTCATCGAGTTGTACAAGACAATGAAAATGCTAAGCCCCGAAATGAGAATTAGTACAATGGCAAACGCCCGCAGTACATCCATCCCCACGCCCAGGATTGAAAACAGGCGCGCGGTCTCGTATGCTGGCGCGGCGGCCTGCAGGTTACTCTGCCCGTTGATGAACCTCGGCAGTTGGATCACAGCCAACGGATTGCGGTACTGGATCAGCAACGAAGTTACCTCCCGGGTGGAGTCACCGGCAGGATGCCCGGGTACCAGCGTCGAGGCTATCACTCCCGTGGTATCACCTGCAGCCAGGTCGTGCGCAAGCCAGATGCTCTGCACGTTCGTAAGCAACAACTGATCGAGCACAGTGTGGCTGGGCTTCAGGATACCCACCACCTTGTAGTGATGCGCCTCATGTTCGTCGCCGTTCTCCGTGAGCCCATGGGCACTGACCAGTTCAGAACCTACTTTCAGTTTCAGTTGCTGCGCGGCCGTCGCCCCGACGGTTACCTCCAAATGGTTGTCCCACCATGCGCCTTCCGCAAGCTCGGCATTGTACAGGGTGGCATAGTCTCTCCGCGTCCCCACGATCCGAAAACCCATGTAGCTGTCACCCAACGCCAGCGGAATTGCTTTCTTCACCATCGGATGGCGCGAGATCCGCTCCGCCTCCTTCAGGTTGATGTTGCCTGTGGGAAAATCCACATGAAATACACTGCACAATATCAATTGCATCGGGCTTCCCTTCGCCCCCACCACCAGGTCTACGCCTTTTGAATTGGCGGTGACCTTCTCTTCCAGCTGGTTCGTAAACAAGATCAGCACCGTGATCACCGACACACCCAACGCAAGCAACAGCACGTTCAACGCTGTCGTCAGCGGTCGGGCTTTGAGGTAACTCCAGGCGAGGGTGATAAGACTCATGTCAAAGTTGATTCGGTAATTCGGTAATTCGGTGATTCGGTGATTCGGTGATTCGATGTTGTCACTCCTTCCACTAGCCACTAGCCACTAGCCACTAACTCCACTGACACCGGCATGACCGACTTCAGCCGCTGATCGTGTGTCGCTACCACCAGGGTGGCTCCATGGTTGGTGGAGGCCTCCATCAACAGGCGTATCACCTTGTCGCAGTTCTTGTCGTCGAGTGCAGAGGTGGGCTCGTCGGCGAGAATGACCGTGGGTTTGTTGATGAGCGCGCGGGCAATGGCCACACGCTGGGCCTGGCCGTGGCTCAATTCACGGATACGGGCTTGACGCTTTCCTTCCAGCCCCAGCTCTTGCAACAAGGCTTCCGCGTTTTCGCTGTTCTGCGGAAGGCCAGCGAAGAAAGGCGCCGCCAGCAGGTTTTGTTCTACCGTCAATGCCTGGATGAGGTGATTCTTCTGGAACACAAATCCAAAATGACGCCCACGGTATTGATCAAGCCCTTGCTCAGTCAGTGAGGCCATGTCCACGCCACCCACCTCCACTTTGCCCTGCTGCCCTCGGAGCAACCCGCCGATGAGATGAATCAGCGTCGTCTTGCCGCTGCCGGAGTTACCCAGCAGCAGGCCGTGGTTTCCCCTGGGGATGTGGAAGTCCGGAAACGCGATGCGCGTGCCGCCGGGATATTGGTAGGATGTCTGGCTAACCCTGATCATTGGTTCATAAACACGTGAGCCACTTCTCTCCTTGCGGCAGAGAAATGGCCCACAAGATAATTCACCGTTAGTTCTGCTTCAGTGGTTCGTAGCTCTTGAACGGTGAAAGGTTTGCCTTCTCCATAGCGGCCTTGTAATCAGCCCATGTCGTGGCGTAGAACGCGTTCACCCGCTTGATGATCTCGTTGACCTTGTCTTCCGCATGCTTCACCACGCGACGATCGGTGTCGCTGATGGGCTCGCGGGAGCGGGCCACATACTGGGAAGCGGTGGCCACGTACGAATATCGGCTCGGTTTTTCGCTCATGGTGATTCCCTGGCGTTTATCTTCCTTGCCGAGGATATAATCGAAGACGGCGCTCACCGAATCTTTCATCGCCTTGGTTTTATCACCAGCTTCTTTCAGGTCAGCGCGCTTGGCGTCCTTGATGCGCTTCTCAAAATCTTCAACGAGTTCCTTGCTTTCCCGGAGTCGGTCCGTGGCCTGGGATACCAGTTTGGTATACCCCTGCAATTGTTTTGCCATGGTATAGCGGGCCTCCAGCACCGAGGCCGGTGCGTCGAAGCGAGGATCGGCTTTCACCGTGATCATTGTCGAGTCTTTCTGTCCGGCAAAGTTGAGGCGAAGCTTGTAGGTGCCGGGCAGAACCATGGTACCCCCAAAGCCACCAAAGCCACCGCGTCCGCCTGTGGGGGCGCGCTCGCGTGAAGGCTGGCGTTCACTCTGTTCATTCAGGTTCCACACCATGCGATTGAGGCCCATGTCTTCAGCGGCTTTCTGACGAATGGTGTTGATGAGTTTACCCTGCGCGTTGAATACTTCAAGTTTGATCGAGTCGGCCTTGGGGGCAGGACGTCCGCCCTCCGCAGGCTTTGCGGCCGGAGCGGCTGCAGGCTTCCCGGTTTTCGGATCAACTTTCTCAGCTTCCTTCTTCGGCTCGGCGGGTTTGTTGATCACATACGAAATGCGCGCGCCGGTAGGACGGTTCTGGCCGTTGAAAATAGCATCGGCATCAAAGCGGGGTCCCGCGGGCTGCTGGATGGAGGCCAGGTAAGCATCCGGCGGAGTGAATAATTTCACTGTTGCGTTTAGCGCGGCGTCACCCGACTTGGCCAGTTCACGCAACGGGCGAATGTCGTCCATCACCCACAATGCGCGGCCGAAGGTGCCCATCACCAGGTCATGTTCACGCGGATGAATAACGAGATCCATCACCGGAACACCTGCCGGGAAGTCATTGGTCCACTTCGTCCAGTTCTTGCCCGCATCGATGCTGACGAACAGTCCGTTCTCTGCTCCCAGGAAGAGGAGTTTGTTCTCCACCGGGTCCTGCGCCACTGCCAGTGTGTAGTTGCTCTCACCAACTTGTGCACCGGTCACGAGGCTTTCCCAGGTCTTTCCAAAGTCTTTGGTATGAAAGAGGTATGGCTTGTAATCGAATTGACGGTAGTTGTTCACGACTACAAACGCTTCGGCGGCGTTGGTTTTCGAAACATGGATCTGCGGAACCCAGGCATTCTTGGGCATTCCGGTAATCCCGGCGGTCACGTTGGACCAACTGCGGCCGCCATCTTGTGTGATCTGAATATTTCCGTCATCGGTACCTACCCAAATCAATCCTTCTTTCACCGGGCTGGGTGAAATGGCGAGGATGGTGCAATGGTTCTCCGCCCCGGTGGCGTCCATGGTGAGTCCGCCGCTTTCAAACTGCTTCTGCTTGTTCGGGTCGTTGGTGGTCAGGTCGGGGGAGATGATGTCCCACGTTGTACCGCGGTTGTCCGACTTGTGCACGAACTGGCTGCCATAATAAATAGTGCCCGACTTGAACGGATCCTGGGCCAACGCCGAATTCCAGTTGAAACGAAGCTTGGTGTTGGCATCGGGGTGTGTAGGACGGATAAATTGTGTGTATCCCGTCTGCAGATCATACCTACCGAGGTTGCCGCCTTGCGACATCGCATAGCCGTAGCGGCTATTGTCCGGATCGGGTGAAACGTCAAAGCCATCGCCGAAGAATAATTCCTGCCAGTAGGAGTTTCTGATCCCGGACTGGCGCCAGACATAGGCAGGACCTGACCATGAGCCGTTGTCCTGCATGCCGCCGTACACATTGTAAGGCATGTCGTTGTCAGCATTCACGTGATAAAACTGGCCTACCGGGATGTTCTCGGCAAACTGCCAGGTGCGGCCGCCGTTGTGGGTGATGTTAAGACCACCGTCGTTGCCCTCGATGATCATCGCAGGATTCGCAGGATTCATCCAGAACGCGTGGTGGTCGGGGTGAATACGATCACCAATGCGTGAGAAGGATTTACCCCCATCTTCACTGACGCTGAATTCAGAATAGATAGTATACAACCGATTCTCATTCTTCGTATCCACGTAAATTTCAAAATAGTAGAACGGCCGGTCGCCGATGTCATTCTTGTCGCTCACGAGTTTCCAGTTTTCGCCACCGTCTTCGGAGCGGTACAGCCCATTCTTTTTCGCTTCGACCAGTGCGTACACGATTTCCGGTTTGCTGGCAGCGAAGGCAATGCCCATGCGACCCAACTCACCTTCCGGGAGCCCTTGCTTGCTGGTAACTTTCTTCCAGGTCTTGCCACCATCGTAGGTGATGTGCATCCCGGAGGAAGGACCGCCGGACTTGAAGGTCCAGGGTTGACGACGGTGCTCCCACATGTTGACGATAAGTTTGTTGGGATTGGAAGGATCCATCACCATTTCACCTACGCCGGTCTTCTGATCGACATAGAGCACTTGAGTCCATGTGATTCCGCCATCGGTGGTTTTGTAGACGCCGCGTTCCGGGTGATCGCCCCACGGTGAACCAATGGCACCTACATACACTGTGTTTGGATTGGTGGGATCAATAATGATCCGGTGGATGTGGCGAGTTTTCTCCAGGCCCATTTTCTTCCAGGTTTTGCCGGCGTCGAGGCTCTTATATAAGCCATCGCCGCCATTCAGGCTGTTGCGGGGGTTTCCTTCGCCCGTGCCTACCCAGATTACCGACGGGTTGCTTTGCTGGATGGCAATTGCGCCGATCGACAGTGTCGATTCCTTGTCAAAGATGGGTGTCCATGCAGTGCCGCCGCTCACCGACTTCCACACGCCGCCCGAAGCAGCGCCGGCGTAGATGATATCGGGGTTGCTGACCACCGCATCCACCGCGGTGATACGACCGCTCATGCCGGCAGGTCCAATACTGCGCGGCTTAATGCCCTTCAATTTTTCCATATCCAATTTCTGTGCGACCGCGAGGGTTGCGAGGCAGAAGAAACTCAGGAACAGTACTAACTTTTTCATGGGTATGTAATTGGGTTAACGATTCGAAGTATATCCACAGAAATCAAGATCCATGTCACCGATAGGCTGACCGGGAGGCGCCTGGAGCACCTGTTGCGTTTTGAACTCCTCAGGATCATCCTCAAGTCGGTCGGTGAGTTGGGCAAGGTAAGCGTAGTAAGCCGACCACTCTTCATTGCCCGGGGGCCTGGTCGACAGCCAGGTTTTCAATTGCTTCAGCTTGGCATGTGCAATCGCCTTGGTGGCGGGAGCGGCATCATTGGAGAGGGCCAACTCAGCCAGGTTGCTGAACATCGCGTAGTCAATGGCCATTTGCACGGCGCCTTCATATCCATTCTTCGGTGCAGCCTTGATGGAAGTGAGCAGCAGACGGTCGATCACACCTTCGAGTGAAGGCAACCGCGCATCGCGCGAATGATGTTCGAAGACGCGGTTGGCCCTTGCTGGGTGGAGGATCATCGAATAAGTGAGGTCGGCGGCGGTCTCCGCGGCAGTCAACGGATCGAACGTAAGTTCTGTGCGAATTTTTACCAGTTCGCGGTGGCGCGTGTATCCAAGCGGCCGTGGCGGAATGCTGCGCAGGAGGCTTTCGGAAAGCATCAGCGTGGATGGCTGCACCGAACGGATGAGTGCTTCGAGCGCGTTGATTTCCTGCTGAGGGGACAGGAGCTCAGCAACCGGCTGGCCGTCGCCGCGCATTGCGTAGCGGTAGTTGAGGCCGCCGATCATTTTGGAGGCCGCTTCCACCTGGTAGCGATGGAAGAAGTACATCGGCACGAGCACCTCTTCGAGGGTGGCCATGGGTGCACCGGGCTTAATGTTGTTCTCACCAAAGTTGCGCAACACGACCGTCCGGATGTCCAGCATGCGGTTTAACTCGGCAGCAGGATCCTTTCCATTGTCCCACAGGTGAGTGAATGGGTGAGCACTTCCGGCCGGACGAGCATCCTGATCGGAGAGAAAGGTGAGCCCGGCCTTCAGTGAATTTTGAATGATGTCATTCAATGCTTTCTCTTCATCCGTGCCGGTGGGGAAGTCCTGGTATCCCCACGTGATGGAAACTTTATCAAAAGCGCCGATCTTGTCATCGTACGGTTTGCTGACATCGATTTTTCCATCCACCAGGTTAACGATCGGGTGCGGGTAATCCATCACCGAAGCGAGGTTTTCCGAGCTGGAAGAATAGGCGTGCGAAAGACCGAGCGTGTGCCCTACCTCATGGGCCGCAAGCTGGCGAAGGCGGCTGAGGGCAAGTGCTTCCATTTCTTTTGACGCGGGCTTGCCTGTTTCATACGGAGCAAGGAGACCTTCGGCAATGAGAAAATCCTGGCGCACCCGGAGAGAGCCGAGGCTGACATGACCTTTCAGTATCTCTCCTGTTCTCGGGTCGATAATGGAGGCACCATAGGACCAGCCGCGGGTAGAGCGGTGGATCCAGTTGATCACGTTGTAACGTACGTCCATCGGGTCGGCATCTTCCGGGAGTAGTTCCATTCGGAACGCGTCTTTGTACCCGGCAGCTTCGAAGGCCTGGTTCCACCAGCGGGCGCCATCCATCAGTGCGGACCGGATGGGTTCAGGGGTACCCGGGTCCATATAATAGATGATAGGCTCCACTGCCTCGCTGACTGCAGCCGAAGGATCTTTCTTCTTCAACCGGTGACGAGTGATGAACCGCTTTTCAATCGGCTGATCAATGGGAGTGGCGTAGTCGAAGTAAGACGTATTGAAGTAGCCAGCCCGAGGATCAAACTTGCGGGGTTTGTAGTCGCTGTCCGGCAAACGTATAAACGAGTGATGTTGCCGAACGGTGACACTGGTGGGTGTGGGTGCCACGCTACGGATAAAGCCACCTTGCGGCTGGCCGGTGAAAGTAAGGGTGACTTCAAATTCAGCGTTGTCCGGAAAATTCTTTGTGCGGGGGAGGTAGAATGCGGAGCGTGATTTGTCGAGGGAATAGCTGCCCTGTTGTGTGCCCCGCAGCGCACCGATCACGTCGTGTGCGTCCTGCAGGAAGAAGTCGGAGGCATCGACAAGGACCTTCCCTCCTTCTTCGGCGACGACAGTGAATCCCCACAACACCGATTTAGCAAAGGCATCCTCCACTGCTTTGCGCTCCATCGCGTTGTTGCTGATGGCGCGGAACCGGAGGTTGATTTCGGTGAGCAGCACTTTGGGACCGCGCCGGTCAAATTTGACCACCCGCTCACCGCCCAGTTGGTTGCGGTCCAGCCCAATATCATTGGAGCCGACGCCGGCAGTCAAGGATTCTACATAGAGCAGTTCGGTATCGAATTGGCCGATCAGCAGGAAGATCTTGTCCTGCTTCTCATCATAGTAATAGTCGATGAACCCGGGGTATTTCTTCATCCCAGCCGTCTTGGCCTCGATGGCCGATACCGGTGGAGTGGCTGGCGGGGTTGGTTCGGCAGCTTTCTTGTTTTTTTGTGAATACGCCAGGGAGGTGCTTCCCAGGAGCAGGAGGAGCAGGAATTTTCGCATAGTGAGGTTAAAAACCCCAAAAGCTAAGGAATCAGGTACGGCTTACCAACGCGGTAAAGGATGAACGGCCCAACAAAAAAAGAGGTGGCTGCCCTGAATCCACCCATGACCTAGGAGCAGCCACCTGACCTTACCCAAAAATTGATAGACCAAAGGTAACTCCCGAGGCAGGCTCAGTGAATCACGTTGCGTTCGGGATTTTTCCGACTCGCTCTTCTACCCCAATTGGTTACTCAGATGAGTTTATCCTGCGCCGCCCTTGCGAGTGCCTCCGACTTGCTGTTGACCTGAAGTTTCGAATAGATGTTCTTGATGTGCGTCTTCGACGTTTCCTTGGAGATGAACAACTGCTCGGAAATCTGAGTGTAGGTCTTTCCCTCCGAGATGAGCTGCAGAATTTCAGTCTCCCTTTTGGTGAGCGGGGAATTCGGATTGATGTGGAAGTTGTCGATCACCATGCGGGCGATCTTACTGCTCATCGGCGCTCCGCCGCGGGATATCTCCTCGAGTGCCGAAAGCAATTCAAGGTGGTTGGAACTCTTCGTGATGTACCCGGTGGCGCCTGCTTTCAGTGCGTCGTAGACCTGCTCGTTGTCTTCGTATACAGTCACCATGATGATCTCCGTCGACGGGCTTTTGTCTTTGATGATACGCGTTCCCTGGATGCCGTTCATACCGGGCAGTTCGATGTCCATGAGCACGTAATCGGGCTTGTCGTGGTGGAGGTGCTTGATGGCCTCCTCGCACGAGCCATAGGCGTTGACGACCGTGAATTTCTCTGAACTGTTCACAATAAGCACAAAACTGCTGCGGATCTCGGCGTCGTCTTCAACGATGAGCACGCGTTTTTTGGGAAGCGTCGTCATATGTATTTTTTTTAGTTATCGAAAACACCAACTGTACTCGCGTTCCTGAACCTTCTGCGCGGGGCCCCACCGTCAGCGTGGCCTTAATCTTTTCGGCCCGCGTCTGGATGTTCTTGATGCCGTTGGATTTTCCGATTCTTTCCGGATCAATCCCGCTTCCATCATCCTCGAGCACCATTTCGCAGCCACCGGCCACCGGGCGCACCCAGAAAGACACATTCGCTGCCCCGGCGTGCTTGAAGGCGTTTGTCATTGCCTCCTTGAAGATCAAGTTAGCTTCACGGCTAAACCCGTATGGAAGTTTCACTTTTTCAGGTATTTCGTTGAATGCCCGGAAATGAATGTCCTTCTCCTCAAACAACTTCTGCCCAAAGTCGCGGATGTGCAGGAACAATTTAGCCAATTCATCGTTCACCGGATCGATCGCCCAGATAAAATCCCGCGTCCCGTTGTATAGGTACTTCGCCGACTCCTCCACCTTGCGGTAAAGATCCTGGCCCTTCCCGTCGCCGCTCAGGCGCATCAGGCTTACGTAGTTGATAATGCGCGTCAGCTGGTTGCCCATTTCATCGTGAAAATCGCGGGCAATCTCCTTGCGCAGCGCCTCCTGCTCCCGTTGCCGTATATGTTCTAACTCGATGGCACGCGACACGTTCTTCCGCATCCGGACCAGGACAAAGAGGACGAGCGAACCGAGCAATAGCCCGGTGGCCAGCGCATAGAAAGCAACAGTGCGGTAGAATGGTGCCTCCACAGAAAAAGGGAAAGCGATGGCCGGCGCCTCCCAACTTCCCTGCTGGTTTGTTGCCATCACCCGGAACACATAAGAACCCGGAGGAAGATTGCTATAGGTCACATGACCGGTCGCGGACGGTTGTGACCACGTTTTGTCAAAGGACTCAAGAATATACCGATAGCGAACCGAATTGGGATAACGCTTGTCGACGCGATTGAACTGAAACGTGATGTGGTTCTTGTCAAAGGGAAGAGCAAGTGAAGAGGGGATTCGAAAGAAACCCGAACCGGGCTGACCATAGGGCGCAATCGGGGTTTCACCATAAAACAATTCCACCCCGGTAAGGTGAACCGGGTATGAGCGTGAACCCGGACGATCCACGCCCGAGTATTCATACAATCCATCAATCAGCCCAAAGTACTTTTCGGAAGCCGACAGGAAATACGCGTTCGGGTTTGTTTCAATTCCGGTGAGTCCATTGTGAAAACCGAAATCGCGCGTTTCAGCAATCTCCAGTCGTTCGTTCAACCGGATGCGCGTGATTCCTTTTTCGGTGCCAATCCAGATGCAGTCTTTGTCGTCGGCGCTGACGAAAAAGACAAACCCGGAAGGCAATCCTTCCCTCACACCAATGAATGTCTGCGAAGCACGACGCGGGTCAATAATCACCACCCCGGCACCCCCCGAGCCCGCCAGCAGCAACGTGTCACGGTAAACCGCCATCGAAAGGATCGTGGTATTCTGAAACTGGGGGACCGGGATGGGAACAAAATCCCGTTCACCGCTCACCAGGTACAATCCGAACTCAGTGCCGATAAAGAGGGAATGGTGAGCGGGCAGGTACCTCAGCGAAGCAACATTCTTGACCCCGGGCAAGGTTACCGGTCGGAAGGCAGTACCATCGTAACGATTGAGACCTCCGCCGGTCGTGCCAATCCACAGCCGGTTTTGATCATCAAACTCCAGCGCAGTGATGTATGCACTGGAGAGACCGTGCTCCCGGTTGTACCAGGTAAAATGATCGCGTGAAGGATCCCATCGACCGACACCGGAGTACGAGCCAATCCATACTTCGCCGGCCGGGCTTATGGTAATGTTGCGTACGCCATCGTCGTTTCCATTGGGCAGCGGATACGTTTTGACTTTGCCATCCCTCATGCGAACCAATCCCTCACCACCGACCCAAACATTTCCAGCCCGGTCCTTCGTCACGGCCATCACGCGACGAATTCCTCCATACACCTTGTCAAAGTCTTTGACATAATAGCGATACAACCCACTGCCCGTGCTCCCAAGCCAGGCATTCCCTTCCTTGTCAAGCAACACCTGCAGGATCGGAACTTCCTTCAGGATCGTGTCTGTCTGTACCTTGTCGTCCATCACCCGTTCCCGAAACAGCGTCCGTTCATCGCGAGTCCAATAAGAGGCGGAGGCGGTGTCATACCCGATCACATAGCGCTGGATCATCTTCTTGCGCGGGGCGAATTGGCCGGTGGCAATATCCATCGCAAATGTTCCCTTGTCCGTTTCAAGCCACACCTCACTCCCACGGTTATACATGTTGAAAGCGGTGTTGAATGCGCTCGAATGAGGAATCCGGCGATAGCCATTCCCCGATGGAACGAGAAACGAACTGTCGCTTAAATAATAGCAAGGGATGTTCTTCACTGTGACATGCGTGAAGAAAATGGTTTTACCCGCGGCGATTCTGCCAGCCCATGAATACACCGAATCGCGGTGAATCTTGCCGATGAGGCCCGGGTTGGAAATAATGAACACCGTATCACGATATTCCACCAGCCTGCGGATGCGTTTCATTCCGCCTTCGGTGGAAACCGGCTGCTGAAACTTGCGGAAGGTTAGCCCGTCGTATCGGGTTATGCCCTGCGGGTGAACGATCCAGATAGAACCCTTCGAGTCAATGAAAAGCGAAGTGATGATATTGCTGAGAAGTCCGTCGAAGGTCGTGTAGACACTGAACTCCCGGCCATCGAAGCGCGCAAGCCCCCCGCCGGAAGTGCCGATCCATAAATAGCCGAACTGGTCTTCGACCATGGCATTGACTTGTGATTGGGGAAGACCGTCGATGGCGGTGTACTGGCGGAGAGAGTGGTGCTGGGCCCGGCTCACCGGAAGCGTGGCCAGTTGCAAAGCAAGCAGAAGAATTATCTTTCCCCGTAGCATGTCCACCATCAATATTCCGGATATTCGAGAACAATCCGTTGCCTTAAGATACGGGATTCGATATAGAATAGTTCACCGGGATCAGGTGCCCCGGAAAGGACGCATCAAATACCTTGTGTCTTACGGGGCAGGATAGCATTATAGCAATACACCGACTACCCATGCGGGAAGAGGATATACGGCGCGAACAGGAGTTGATCGAGCGATCCAGGCGCGATCCGAAGGCGTTCGGTGAATTGTATGAAGTGTATTTTGACCGGATTTACTACTTCATCCTTCGGCAGACCGGCGACGAAGATACAGCAGGAGATCTGTCATCACAGACGTTTGTGAACGCGCTCAACAACCTGGAGAAGTACCAGTTTCGCGGCTATCCATTTTCTGCATGGCTGTATAGGATCGCAGCCAACGAAGTCAACAAGTTTTATCGAAGGCAGAAAGGAAAGAAGATTTTCAGTATCGAAGAAGGGCGCATCCGCGAGTTGGTAGAACAGACTAACCCTGGGACAGGTGATCTTGATGAGGAACTTATCCAGCAGATGCTTACCTACCTGAAAGACCTTCCCACGGAAATGTTACAAGTCCTGGAGTTGCGTTTCTTTGAGGACAAGGACTTTCGGGAAATCGCTTTCATTCTCGATATCACGGAAAGCGGCGCCAAAATGC
This sequence comes from Cyclobacteriaceae bacterium, assembly GCA_016787645.1. Taxonomy (GTDB): domain Bacteria; phylum Bacteroidota; class Bacteroidia; order Cytophagales; family Cyclobacteriaceae; genus ELB16-189. The sequence continues at coordinate 639,548 of JAEUUF010000013.1, forward strand.
GCACCTACCGGGCCCTTGACCAGTTGCGCAAGCATTTTAACATTAGATTGAAGTACGATGAGTAAGAACGAAATACGCTTACGGAGACAGAAACTGACCGGACGCGGGATCGAACGGTTCCGCAACTACGGCGCTGTCCTCGAACGTCACGAGCAAGAGAAACGGATTAGAAAGATTGTCCGCGTGTTCACCTTCTTCCTGATCATCCTGATTGTAATTACCCTGTTGGTCATTATCAGTCGCGTCGAGAAGCGCCTCACCCCCGCTGACCCAGCTCCGAAACAAAGCTATTCCGCCAGTTACCCGCGTCCGCCACTCCTGTAACGACATCTCCCAAGTCAACTGGATTTAGGTTATGTTTGGAGAAACCTAACCCTATGTATCGCGCGCTCACCTTCCTCCTTTGCTTCGGCGCGCTTATATCGGCCGAAGCTCAGAAAACAAAACAAGAAATTATCAAATCCATTGACGCTCGCGGCGAGCAGTATGCGGCGACAGCGAAGAAAATCTGGGACTTCGCGGAAGTGGGCTTCCAGGAAAAGCAAAGCAGCGCGCTGCTCCAGCAATTACTGAAAGAAAATGGATTCAGCGTTCAGGATAACGTGGCCGGGATGCCCACTGCTTTCGTGGCCAGCTATGGTTCCGGTAAACCGGTGATTGGCATACTCGGCGAATTCGACGCATTGCCTGGTGTGGCACAGATGGCGGTACCCGAACCCAAACCCATCCCGGGGCAGGTTGCCGGTCACGCCTGCGGTCACCACCTCTTCGGTGTAGCGTCAGCGGCATCCGCCATCGCGGTGAAAGACTGGCTTATCGCCAACAAGAAAGCAGGTACGATCCGCTTCTATGGAACACCGGCCGAAGAAGGTGGCTCAGGCAAAGTATATATGGTGCGTGAAGGACTCTTTAATGATGTGGATGTGGTACTGAACTGGCACCCGGGTGCGTCCAACAGCGCGGGCTATGGATCATCGCTGGCCAACAAGACCGGGAAATTCCGCTTTTATGGAGTGGCTTCGCATGCTGCGGCATCACCCGAGCGCGGCCGCTCCGCCCTCGATGCGGTCGAAGCCATGGACGTGATGGTCAACATGCTGCGTGAGCACGTTCCGCAGGAGACACGCATACACTATGTCATCACCCGTGGGGGTGAGGCACCGAACGTAGTTCCCGCTTTTGCAGAAGTCTATTATTATGTGCGCAACCCGAAACGCGACAATGTGAAGTCCATCTGGGAACGCATTGAGCGGGCAGCCCGCGGCGCTGCGATGGGAACCGATACCCGCGTGGAGGTGGAGATCACCGGAGGAGTTTTCGACCTGCTTGGCAACGAGACACTGGCCAAAGTAATGGACGCCAACTTGCGCATCGTGGGTGGTTATGTTTACACGCCAGAAGAAAAAGAGTTTGCCACCAAAATCCAGAAAACATTTACTACCGATCAACTTCCCCCGCTCGAGTCAACCAACGTTATCCAGCCACTACGTACTACCGATGGATCCGCATCGACCGACGTTGGCGATGTGAGTTGGACGGTACCGACGGTGGGACTGAGCGCCGCCACCTGGGTACCTGGTACCGCCGCCCATAGCTGGCAGGCCGTGGCTGCCGGTGGAACCACCATCGGATCCAAAGGAATGATGATTGCAGCTAAGACCATGGCGCTTGCTGCTGTTGACCTTTACACAACGCCGGCCACGATCGAAGAAGCATGGAAGGAATTCCGCCGCAAACGCGGGGAGAATTTTGTCTACGAAGCATTAATCGGAGACCGCAAGCCGGCTTTGGATTACCGGAAATAAATATTGATCACCTAAGAATTTACTAACCACACATGAAGAAGAATTCCTTGTTGAAATCGAAGAAGCAAATCCAGACTGCCATCACGGAAGCGGTGAACCGAAGCCTCGGCAATCTTGCCATCAAGTCCCGGTCAGGGAAGTTGAAGAAGGCCGTCGAGAAAGCAACGGCCAAGCTGGCGAAGGCCGCCAGGAAGGAATTGAAGAAGATGAACCGTGCCACGGGCGACATCAAAAAGCTGGCGAAGAAAGCGGCTCGGCCGGCAAAACTGCGCAAGTAAAGTTTTAGTGCAAAGTCATTTGCGGGACCCAGCCCTTGATGTTTCGGAAATGATTTACTTTTAGGCGAAGCTTAATTCGCCCCAGGCATGCAGGAACATCCGATCACCTCCTGGCTCAAGCGCACGAATGCGTTTTCGTTCGCCTTGTATGCGTCGGTCGTATCGTTCTGCCTGTACACCTGCATCTTCGCCCTGCGAAAGACCTTTGGCGTTGCCACTTATGAAGGTCTCTCCTACTGGGGTGTGGACTACAAGATCCTCATGGTCACCTTCCAGGTAATCGGCTACCTGATCTCCAAGTTTGTCGGCATCAAGGTGGTATCCGAAATGAAATCCACCTACCGCACACAAGGGATTTTGCTCATGGTGAGCATTGCTTCTGTGTCCTGGTTCTTTTTTGCGATCACACCCGCTCCCTACAACCTCATCTTCCTCTTCTTCAACGGCCTTCCACTCGGCATGGTGTGGAGCCTGGTGTTTGGTTACCTCGAAGGCCGTCGCAATACCGAAGTGCTCGGCGCTTCACTCTCCGTGAGTTTCATTTTCTCTGCTGGTTTCGCGAAGACTGTGGGTGGCCTGGTGATGCGCGACTGGCAGGTGTCCGAATTCTGGATGCCGTTCGCGTCGGCGCTGTTATTCTTTGGACCCCTGCTTGTCTTCCTTTGGCTCATTGACAAACTTCCTCCACCAAGTGCCGAAGATGAAGCGCTACGTACAAAACGTCAACCCATGATGGGCAGTGAGCGGATGGCGTTCATCCGGACATTTGGACCGGGTCTCCTCCTGCTCATCGGGTCCTACGCCATGCTCACCGCGTATCGTGACTTCCGTGACAACTTCTCCAAAGAAATCTGGGTATCGCTGGGCTATGGCGACAAGCCTGAAATCTTCACGCAGACTGAAGTGCCGGTATCCATAACCGTACTGGTGGCCATCGCGGTGCTGATGGTCATCAAGAACAACCGAAAAGCATTGGTCATCAACCACCTCATGGTGATCTTCGGGATGGTGCTGACCGGTGTGAGCACGCTGGCGTTTGAATACCAGGTGATCTCCGCCCCCGTTTGGATGACCCTGGTGGGCATGGGGCTTTACTTTGGCTACATCCAATTCAACAGCATCTTTTTTGACCGGCTCCTGGCGGCCTTCCAATACGCGGGTACCGTGGCCTTCCTCATCAACCTCGCCGACTCCTTCGGCTATGTGGGCAGTGTAAGCGTCCTCTTTTACAAAAATTTCGGACAGACCAATCTTAGCTGGTTGGACTTCTTTATCTCCGGTGGTTATGTACTTTCTGTCGCGGGTGCTGTGTTGATGAGCGCGTCGTTGTTCTATTTCAGAGCGAAGCATTCCCAGTGGAAGGCAGGGGAAGTTAGGAGTTAGGAGTTGGGAGATTTTTCAGATCTGGGTGATGTTGGGTGGAACCCAGGTGGCGCGGGCAGGGAGTGAGAAGAGAACTTCGCGGGTGTAAAATCGAAAAGGATATTCCTTGGAGGCCTGCTCACTGGAAAGAAACGCCTGGCACAAATCGACCAGTGATAAATTCCGGTGTTCAGCGACGAAATCACTGATGGTCTTGCACCAGAACAGGGTAAGCGTTTCGTGGTAGCCATCGGTGGGCGTATTCTTGCCGCCGATTGATTCGTTATATGCGCAGATACCACTGCGCAAGAAACAAATAGATTCGAACGCTGAGTGGTTCACGTGGTACCAGAGGGCAGTAACCAGGTGTGCTTCGTGCGTCCACTGTTCCTTGGGCAGGGTACGGTTCTGGAAACCCCTGACGACCGCAAGGATTTCGTTTTCCGTTCCAAATGGGTGAGTTTTCATCGTGTGATGGCTAGTCCAAAACGATCCTTCCGAGTTGCAGTTTTGATTCGAGGCCCCAAAATTATTACTTCGTGTAAATTGGCGTTGGCTTTATTCCTAAATTGGCTGAATTTGAAGACACTTTACTGAATTTTTCATGAAGTTAAGACTGCTCGGAGCCCTCCTCGGGTTGATTTCTTTCTCCTCTACTGCCCAGAAAATTGCCGGGCTACTCGATGCCCAGCTTGGTGTCCAGGAGGGATATGTGTTGTACAATCCCACCAACTATAACAAGGCTTATCTCATCGACGGCTGCGGTCGCGTGGTGAATACATGGACAAGCCAGTACGCCGCGGCCCACACCATTTACCTCAAGAAAGACGGTACACTGGTCCGCACGAATCTGCTGACGAATACTGTGATAGATGGCGGTGGCGGTTCCGGAGGCGGCGTGGAAATTTTGGACTGGAATAGCAATGTATTGTGGGCATTCGCCTACAACACCGACCTGGTCCGTCAGCACCACGACATCCAGGTACTTCCCAGCGGGAATATTCTCATCCTGGCGTGGGAGAAGAAAACCACCACGCAAGCCATCGACGCGGGACGCGATCCGGGCAAACTTCCGAACAACCAGCTTTGGCCAGAACATCTCGTCGAGGTGAGGCAAACTGGTCCGACGACCGGGGAAATTGTTTGGGAGTGGCACGTATGGGATCACCTGATCCAGGATTTTGACAATACCAAACCGAACTACGGTGTAGTGGGCGACCACCCGGAGCTGATCGACCTCAACTTTACGGTTGATGGTCAGAAAGATTGGATTCATGCCAATGCGCTCGACTACAACCCGGAACTTGACCAGATCATTATTTCGGCACACGCCTTCAACGAGCTCTGGATCATCGATCACAGTACCACTTCGGCGCAAGCCGCCAGTCACAGTGGCGGACGCTCTGGTAAAGGCGGCGACCTCCTGTACCGCTGGGGTAACCCCATGGCCTACCGCCAGGGCACAGCCAATGACACCAAGTTGATGGGCCAGCACCACACCCATTGGATCACCAAAGAACTTCCCCAGGCCGGAAGGATTATGTACTTCAATAACGCTCCACTTCGATTCTATTCATCGGTAGAAATCATTGATCCCCCGTTGAATCCTAACGGCACCTATACCCTGACCGCCGGAAAGTTTGGGCCGGCAAACCCCTCCTCCATTTATACCTCCACGCCACAGAGCGACTTGTTCTCAAAGAACATGAGCAGCGCGCAAATGCTTGTTAACGGCAACTTGTTTATCGGTTCTGCTGCACAAGGCATCGCTACGGAAGTTACTCCGACGAACCAGGTCATCTGGAAATACAAGAGCCCCGTTACCGTGAATGGCATTGTCGGACGGACCGATCCAACGACGAACGCCGCCTACACACCGCGGCCGGTTTTCCGTATGATCAAGTACCCATATAATTATCCGGCATTCATTGGTCGCACACTGACTCCACAGGAACCCGTCGAAGGGGCACCTTGGGCTGACTGCGGACTGGTGACGGGACTTGAAGAAAAGCCCGTGACTGCACTTGCCTATCCCAATCCCGCCAATGACCGGTTGACCGTAACTGCACCCGGATGCTTTAATGCGGTGATCATGGACGGCCAAGGCAGAAAAGTATTTGAGGGACCGGGCGAAGACCAGCTGGTGATCAATACCTCGTCAATATCACCTGGACTCTATTTGCTTCGGGTTGGGAAGCGAGTGGAGAAGGTGGTGGTGCGGCATTGAGGACTGCTACTGGCAGGTCTTTCAGGAATTCTCACCTGAATTTCCGAATCACATACACAGCGCCGAAAGCCTCGACAAGGCTCCAGGGAATAGCCACGGGCAGAATGTCCATCGGCAGCACGCCAAGGTTGCCAATCACTACCCACATCGCCGCATAACCTGCGAGCCAACCGATCGCGAAGGATTCCCACAACGAGAAATTCTTTGACAGGGCAAAAAAGACAATAGCCATGACCAGGGACCAGGCTCCCCAAAGCGCGCCGTTGATGGGTTCCGAGGGAAAACTCATTCCAAGTTGTCCGTAGTGTCCTACCCAGCTTGTCTTCAACACCAATTCATTGCGAACAAATTCATTGAGGCTGATCCATGTGGTGGCGAGGAGAATGGATAGAAGGGTTTTCTTCATCATGAGACACTTAGTTATTTCCTGTTGAACAATATCGGCACCGCCATCTGTTGCATCACCGGCTGACCGCGATACTGGGCCGGCTGCCAAGACGGTGACTCTCGGATCAATCGCATCGCCTCCTTCTCGCAATCGGGATCCTGGATGATATCCATCGGCATGCTGGCGCTCGCCTCCCTGATCTCCTGCGCCGGCATCACACGAACCGATCCGGCATCTATGTTGCCGTCCTTGTTGATGACAAACTGCACATAAACCCTTCCCCTTAGTCCTTTCTTCTTTGCCGACTTGGGATACTTCATGTTCTCACTGACATATTGATAGAAGGCGGGCACCCCACCCGGGAACTGCGCCGATTGGTCAATGGCCTGCCATTGGTACTTGCCTTCACGGATTCCTTTTTGCACCGAGTCAGGCAAGTCTCTCGCCTGCTGCGCAACAGCAACTGCCGGGAGAAAGATCAATACCAGTAACACAATTCTTTCCATCGGTCATAATTCATTTAGCAACCAGCCGGTCGGCGGATTCGTCCGGGGTCTTGATGTAGCTCCTGGACTTGCGTTGTTCCATACCGGCGAGTTGTGCAGTGCCAAAATTTGCGCGGTCGCCTGTAAACATCACGCGCCAGAGCTTTCCCTTTTTGGATTCGACGATGTAAAGCGATCCTTCCGGGCCTTCGGCAAGACCCATCGGCCGGTACTTTGCGTCACTCATTTTCACGATCGTTTCCACGCCAGCAAAACCATCGGCGAACACTTCCCAAGTCCCGGTCGGCTTACCTCCTTCAAACGGAATAAAAGCCACAATGTAGCCCGCCTGGGGATAAGGACCGCGGTTGGTCGAGCCGTGAAACGCGACGAAAGCACCGTGCTTGTACCGCTCCGGGAATTGGTTGCCCTTGTAAAACAACAAATCGTTGGGTGCCCAGTGAGCAGGAAGTCCCATCAACGGGTTGGCATACCCTTTCGCTTCTTTCTTTCCGTTGCCACCGTACTCGGGTGCCACGTAGCGCTTGTTCCTGAACGGATCAAAGTAAGTGTAAGGCCATCCATAATCTTCATCCTTCCGGATGCGCACTAACTCTTCCGCGGGCAGCACGGCGTTGTCCCACTCACTAAAATACTTCGGCGCGTGTTCGTGGAGATAGTCCCTTCCGTGTTGCACTGCGTACAAGCTGCTGTCCGCCTCATTCCACGCGATGCCCACGATGCTTCTCAACCCGGTGGCAAACTTCTCGCCCTGCTGCTGGTATTGTTCCGTTCCGTTTTCATCGAACTTCCAGATGCCGGCCTGGTCCGCCACTTCCGGGCATGGCGATTTACCTTTTACATTGGCAGTCACTTCACCGCTTGCTGTATTCCAGTCCTCGCAATTGTTGGTCGGCGCACTAAAAGTCACGTACATCCCACCCCAATGGTCGAAGGCCAATGATTTGGCGTTGTGCCACTGCAAAGGATGATGATCGATGAAGACTACTTCGGCCGGGCTGGTAGGAACCAGCGTAGGCGGTGTCAGCCGCTGGCGATACACAACCCGTTCCGTGCTGTAATACAGGTTGCCATTATGGATGCGCATTTCCGTGCCAAACGGTCCGTCATTGGGGTAATTTCCAAAGCGTTGGATGATGTTGGCTTTACCGTCATTGTCCGTGTCACGCAGCGCGGCATTGCCGGCCACGGGGTCAAAGAGCTCGCCTGTCGTGATTCTCAGCTTGACATAAATATCCCCGTTTCCATTGACTGCCAGATGTCGGCTGGGACCGATGCTGTCGGCGACCACCAGCGCGCCGAATCCGTCGGGCAGGATCAGTCCCCCGTTGTCGGTATCGGGTTTGGGATAGAGACGTACCGGTTCTTTGGCCTTGGGCGAACAACTTGCTAAACCGATGAGAAGAGCAAGGATGAAGCTATGCCTTTGGCGCATGGGATGGAGGTAAGAATGCACTACAAATATGTTTCAAATTTCAACACCGGGAACATTTTGGGCAGGATACCGGTTTTGGCTGACCAGGACGTTGCCGGTAGCTTTCGAGGGCCGGCCTATCGCGGTCTTTTTGCAGAGAAAATTAATCTTTTAACTTTGCGGACCGATTTCGAAAAGAAGCGGAGAAAGGGCCTGTAGCTTAACTGAATAAAGCATCTGACTACGGATCAGAAGACTCGGGGTTTGAATCCCTGCAGGCTCACCAAGGAATCCCATCGTTGTTTGACGGTGGGATTTTTTTTACACGTGATTTTCGAATGATTGTGGTGATTGTGTGATTAGAGGCGTTCCGTTTTGTACGGAAAACCAGGTTGCTTTTGCTGGCGTGAAAACTTTACCATTGCCTCAGGATCATGATCTGGCACCTATGGCTCTCGTCGAAGACAAGTATAAATATTCAGCCTTAACGGCTAGGATAATAAAGGCAGCCATGACGGTTCACGGTAAACTGGGCAACGGATTCCAGGAGGTGATCTATCAAAGGGCGCTGGCCATTGAATTGAAGGAAGAAGCGGTGGCCTTTGAACGGGAACGCGAGATCGAAATCTTTTACAGAGAAAAGAAGATAGGAAAGAGAAGGGTAGACTTTCTCGTGGAGGGGAAGGTATCGGTTGAAATCAAAGCCCTGACAAAACTTGAACCGGTCCACTATGCACAGGCCATCAATTACCTGGAGGCCTTCAACCTTGAAGTCGGACTCTTAATAAACTTTGGATACACCAGCCTTGAATTCAAACGTTTCTCCAATCACAAATTCAGAAATAACCAAGAAGGTGATAGTTTATCCCCACAGTCGAATTAACAACTCCATCACACCCATCACCTAAATCAGTTGAAAATCACAGTCCTCAATCTGCTTGTAAATCCGGTTGAAGAACTTGACACGCTCCTTCTCCGCGACGCGGCTGATCAACACCGACTTCTGGATCAGGAACTTCATGAACTGCGCCGTCTGCGCGCAGAAGGATTCGTTGCCCGTGGAGATGATGTTGAAGTTGTTGTGCGTAATATATGTGGTCAGCTTTTGACCCGCCTGGAAGAGCAAGGTATTGTCCCCGATCAACAGTTCATTCAGGTAAACGTTCGACCGCCCACCCTGCTCGGGCGAATCCTCCACACCCTTGTACCCTTGCTGAGTCTGGCGTTGCAGCCGGCGCACGAGGTCCGTGCAATCCTGGCAAAGTGCTGCAGCCTGGTCGCGGGTCAGGTAACCACCATCAGCGGTGTATTCTATCTGGCGCAACGTCGTGTTGATCAGCTCCCGGCTGATAATCTCCGTGCTGGAAATCCGGGAATAAGTATCCCATATCTTCTCCCCGAGCGCGATGAGATCGCGGCCGATGAGTTTCTCGTCAAACGGCTGCTTGCCAAAATCCTCACCGGAGGAAAGTTTCATCCACCAATACAACTTGAACGCCGCCAGGCGGGGAAACTGGAAGTAGTGGAAAATGGGCAAGTCCTTGGAGTGCCACGTCATTTCCGAACCCGGGCAGGCAGCGAGCCGTTGCAGGTGCTTCAGCATCGATTCCATCCACCCCTTAAACTGGATGCCCGGTCCCGTCTGGGCACTGAGCTCAAAGGAAACGTGACCCGCTTCGCGGCCCATCAGCGAGTCCACCGAAACGTTGTACCGGTCGCAGAGAATGCGGACCTCGTCGAGGGACATGATCGTCTCTTCACGGATTCTCCGGTAAGCACTGTCGCGGCTGATCTTGAGCAGCTCGGCCAGTTCATCGGGGAACGAAACGTGCTCCGGGAGCCGGCTCTTCACATTGGCCAGGAAGCTGGACTGGATGTCGGATCTTCCATTCTTCTTAAGCATCATTCGGGTATCCATGGTAAAAAGTTTTGGTTTCCTTTTGTCTTGTGGAGGTGGTGCCGATCGTCGGTTCCCTTCCACCATGAGCGAAAGGTATTCTCGGAATTGCCCGGTTTGACCGAGGTGAAAGAACTGTGTTGGAGATTGTAAGAAACCTGTCAGCAATTGCCCTGGCGGAGCCAAAAACAGGCATTTTCGGATCCCATGCTTCATTTCTTGCAGCCCGGGTAAGGAGCCTGAAAGTGCTGCTTCATGCTCGCCAAAAGGACATTTTCAGGAAGGATTCAGGCTTTTGGCTCGTTACTTCAAATTGGACTGAAACTGGACCGCAGAATTGATAAATTCAGTGCCTAAAGCCGGCCTCAGCCGGCCCCACTTCTTGCCATGATCCGCCTGACTCCATCTGCTCTCACCGGAAGAAAGGAGCAACTCGCCTACATCATCAACCTGATCTTCATTGCTACAGGCATCATCTTCATCATCCACGATTACTTCTCTGACTATTTGGTCGACGGGTACTGGTCTCCGGGTTCTGTCCGTGAAGTCGAGTTAATCGTCTTTGGCGTGTTGGTCCTCGGGCTGCTGCGTATGGGACTCCTGAAGACAGCGAAGCTGATCACCAGCCTTTCGCTGATCCTCATTTTCTTCGTCTCCCCCATCTTTATCACCCTCAATTACCTGGAGATGTATTACATCAATACACTCCTGCTCCCGGTCATAGTCCTTATCCCGAGCCTTGTGTACGCAGCCACCGAAGACCGCAACCTCATCCTTTGGCTGTTCGTCTTCGGTCTCCTGACCAATTTCGCCTGCGAACAGGTCATTTTCCGGTTCAGGGACGTAACCCCGGCCGACCTGGATTTTTACAACTACCACGTCATTCTCTTTTCCATGGCGAAAATCCTGACGTCGCTGTTCATCTATGTGAATATCACCCGGGTTTTTCGGCAAAACGAACTGTTCGAAATGCGGATCATGAAGGCCAACGAAGAGCTGAACGAGGGCAACCTGCTGATCCAGTCGCAAAAGCAGAAGATCGAAGACCAAAACATTGTGCTGCGCAAGAACGCCGAAGAGTTGAAAAACCTCGACGTGGCCAAATCGCACTTCTTCGCCAATATCTCCCACGAATTTCGAACCCCGCTCACCCTCCTGCTGGGACCACTCGGCGAACAAGCGCGCAAGTCCACCGACCCGGCGGACAGGGAACAGTTCACTATCATGAAGCGCAGCGCCACACGATTGCTCAACCTGGTCAACCAGCTCCTGGACCTTTCGAAGCTGGAGAGTGGTTCGCTGAAACTGCAAGCGGCTCACGGCGAACTCGCCGGGTTTATCAAGCAGCTGGCGAGCCAGTTCAGGAGCGTTGCGGATTCAAGACAGATTGAGTTCAAGGTGGACACCCCGCCCTTGTTGCACCTTTGGTTCGACGGGGACAAGGTGGAAAAGATTGTCACGAACATCCTGGGGAATGCATTCAAGTTCACGCCCGCCGGCGGTGTTATTTCATTGACCCTGCGAGAAGCCGAGGGCGATGATAAAAACGCCGAAGGATACGCCGAAATTGAAATCTCCGATTCCGGCATTGGTATCGAAGAAGACAAGGTGAGCCGGATTTTCGATCGCTTTTACCAGGTGAGTGACTCCTCGCGGAGAGAATATGAAGGGACGGGCATCGGTCTTGCGCTGGTCAAGGAATTGACGGAGGTACATCACGGCGCAATAAGGGTGTTCAGCCATCCCGGGCAGGGGTCCATTTTCACCGTACGCCTGCCATTGGGCAAGGCGCACTTGCGCGAAGAAGAAATCGCGGAGCAGCCGGCCGAATACCAGCCAAGCGAACCTGACGTTGCCGGCCTGGTGGGCGCCAATGTCAAACCCCTGCGCGTGCCCGCCCATTCAGAAGAAAATCCGCACGTACTCGTTGTGGAGGATAACACAGACCTGCAACGATACCTGGCAGAAGGCTTGTCGGCCGATTTCCGCCTTTCCTTTGCGATGAATGGCGAGGAGGGAATCAACCTGGCCCTGGCGGAGCTGCCCGACCTGATTGTTTCGGACCTGATGATGCCGAAAGTCGACGGCATGGTGCTGCTGAAACAAGTAAAGACCGATCCGCGCACCAGTCACATTCCCATCATCCTGCTGACGGCGAAGGCGGATGCGGAGACCCGGCTGGAAGGCATAGAGGGTGGCGCCGACGATTATGTAGCCAAACCCTTTGACCGCGTGGAACTGAAAGCGCGCATTGAGAATCTCATTGAGAGCCGGCGATTGCTTCGGGAGAAGTTTTCAGCGGTCAAAGTTATCCGTCCCAACGACATCGAAGTGGTTTCGGTGGAGGACCGATTCATGAAAAAGATATTGACTTCGATCGAAACGCACATGGCCGACAACCTTTTTGGTGTGAGCGAGCTGGCGGAGGAATCAGCCATGAGTACCGTACAATTATATAGGAAGGTAAAAGCACTGACCGGCGCCACGCCGCTTGATTTGATGAAAAACATGCGCCTGGACCGGGCGAAGCACCTGCTGGAGCAGCGGGCCGGCAACGTCAGTGACGTCGCCGTTCGCACCGGTTTCCGAAACATGTCCTACTTCGCCAAGTGTTTTAAAGAGCGATACGGGATAAATCCGAGTGAATTACAACCTGGTGCCTGAACGTCGGTGGCTTCGGGAGCCTCAGCCACCGATGGTTGTATACGCCGATGATCGTTCGGCGTTGCGGGCCAATATCATTCATCTCCTTTAGATACAATTTCCTGTAGCCCTCAATACTCTCATCCACAAATAACCCCGGGCTAAAACCCGGGGCTACAATCATTCACCCTTGATGAGATGCACAAGGTTGTTGAGCACATTGTTGGTGTTCTTCACCAACAATGTCGGATCTAACGAACCCGGTGGCTGAGGCTCCCGAAGCCACCGACTGTTGCGTACGCCAATGATCATTCAGCGTTGCGGGCCAATACAATTCATCTCCTTTAGATACAATATTTCCTGTAGCCCTCATTGCCCCTACTACAAATAACCCAGGATTAAAACCCGGGCTACAATCATTTCACCCTTGATGGGGTGCATAAGGTTGTTGAGCACATTGTTGGTGTTCTTCACCAACAATGTCGGATCGAACGACCCCGGTGGCTGAGGCTCCCGAAGCCACCGACACACCGACGGAATTCGAGAAAAAAATCGTCAGGCTTTCCGTACAGGTAAAAATTCTGCCTGCTGAGCTACTGCTTCTACTTTGCCGTTGCATTCGAGCACATCGAGTGCACATCAGAAATCTTAAATCTAGAAGCATGAAAACACTCAATCCACCTCAACTAAAAGTATGCGCTATGATCCTACTGCTGTTGTGCTCCGGTAACAATCTCCTTGCACAGTCTGAGGATAACCAGGCTCCGGGCAAAAAAACACGATCGAATGTACTATACCATCCAGAAAAAATGAGTCACAGTCTTCCACTCAATGCGATCGGCGCCGCCGCCCTCCTGGATACATCGCGTGTCTCTCGCAACCCGGTCAAATTGAGATTTCCTGCAGGAGATCGACTCTTTCCTTCAGACTCCATGTTCCACCGACTTGGTGTCACACTCAAAGCGGAAAGCTCATCAGGCAACTGGACCCGGATTTTCAGATCCATCCCGTTGATAAATCAAAACTGACGTACTACTTATGAAATCACTAGCTACCCTAACCCTCTACCTCCTCGTTGTAGTCACGGGTTCGGCACAATCATTACCCACCGGCGGCTCTCACGTTGTACTTCCCTCCCCAAACTCATGGAGTGCGGCCAATGAAACCAAAACAGATGTTGATCTGTACACAGGCCGACTGAATTTCACCTTTCCACTTCATGTACTGAGATCCCGCGATCTTGAAATGCCCATCACCCTGCAATATTCTTCCGATGGCATCAAAGTGAATGACCTCGGCAGTGATGTGGGACTTGGGTGGCAACTCAATGCCGGGGGCGTCATTGCGCGGGTGATGCGGGGACTCCCCGACGAATTCGATGGGCCCTATGATGTCACCTACTCGTGCCCAACCAGCCTGACGGGATGCCATAATACGATTCCCGGAAAAGGCTTCCTTGATGCCAATGTGGGCGACAATGCCGACCTGGCCCACTTCGCCTCGGCGAGCCGATCGGAAGAAGAACGGAAACAGATTATTGAAAACGCCAATCGAACGGGACAATACGTAGGACCCGGTCAGCAAGCCTGGGACACCGAACCCGATGAGTTCTACTTCAATTTTGACCGGTATTCCGGGAAGTTTGTCTTTGATAAGAATGGTGAGATCCAAATCATCCCTCGTCAAAACCTGTTCATCATCAAAACTATTTCCAATAACCTCTTTTCTTTCGCGGAGGCTGGCAGCGCCATGATCACCTCATTCCAGGTAACGGACGATCGTGGGATAAAATACACCTTCGGAAACGTGAACCCAGGCTCAGCCGCGAACATGACTGCTATTGAGGTCACCAAGTATTCCCTGGCCTCTGTTTCATTCCAACTTGGATATCTCTTCGACGGGGCCGCATCATACGGCCAGTCCGTCAATCTCTTCGCAAGAATTCCTGTCTTGCTGACGAAGAATAGCCTGCCCGACTATCGATATGACGAGACGCCCAACAAGCAGACGTTTACCTCGAGCTGGTACCTGACTAAGGTAGAGTCACCCACAGGTGACAACATCATCCTGGATTATGTAGGTGAAGAAATCATGTACATCACCGGGAGAACTCACGATGTATCCCAGCTGAATTTGGACTCCTACGTCTCACCCGAATACCTGTACTTCGGAACGGACAAACTCGACGATGCGGAGCCATCCGAAAGTGATGGACTCTACTATCAGGGGCAGCAGTTTACCATATCTACTTCCAAATCAACCATCAAAAGCAAAAAGTTGAAATCCATCACCGCTGCCAGTGGTGAAAAAGTAACCTTGACCAGTTCCATTCAACGACCAGACCTTGTCGGCGCAAGACGCATCGAGTACCTGAACATCATGAATCAGAACAATCAATGGGTCAAGGGATATCAATTCAGGTATGACCTGATGACTTCTCCTTTCGAGGAGTATCTATATGAATTCAAGGTGGCCAGTACCGGCGGATTCCTCTACCCTCATGAGTTCATGAGCATCCGCCAGTTGAATAATTTTATTTTTAGCCCCGTGCCCATGAACCAGGCCGACTGGGTCGCCATGACACAGGCCAATCATTTTCGCCTGCTCCTCTCCAGTGTCGCGGAGGTTTTCCCGGGAACCAATGCTGAGGACCTGGTGTCCTTCGAGTACCATACCGACTTCACGCTCCCGATTCGGTTCTCCGCACAGCAGGATGAGTATGGTTACTACAACAGCAACCCAGCGGGTCACACCTTGCAAAATATGACCTACAGGGATACGTACAACGTGCCCGTCCAGGTACCGGTTGTTTTCGCATCCCTGTATCACGATGCTCTCGGAAATCTCTACATGAGACCTTCTGCGGTTGACTTGCGGGAAGTGGATCTAAAAGCAAGAACCGGCTCGCTGAAAAATATCATTCACAAAAACGGATCAAAAACAACCATCAACTATTCCCGCTTCCAGGGGTTGAGAGTATCCTCGCTATACACCTACCCGGACAAAAATGGTCCGGATGTGGAGACAACGCAGTTCAACTACTACTACCCGCAGTCCGCCAGCATTCCAGCCATCTACCTGGCCGAGTATCCGTTGATGACCATTCCCAACTTTGGATTAAGAACGAATATTACCTTAAGCAATGAACCGGTCAATCAAGCTTGGTACAAGACCCACGGCGGGTTTATTGGTTATGGGGCGGTTCATAAAATCCGAACAGGGAACGGCAGAGAGGAATTCGAATTCAGAAATCCGCTGAGTGACCCCGATACGTATTACACAAGGTATCTGGCGAATTCAAGTCCAGGCGGGGGAGCCACATCGCTGACTACCGGCAATTATTTTCCCTACGCGCTTCGAAACCAGGTTGACTATCAAAGAGGTCAACTTAGAAAAAGGACGGTGCGAAACCAGGCCGATCAAGTCCTGCAAATCGACACCTATGTGTACCGTGTTAATCCGCCGGGTTATGTTCCACAACTGGTCTTTGGCCTGAAGCCCGGAAAATACACGGTAGACGATGTTGATTGGTACGCCGCATCCTTTTACCGGTACCAAACCGATTGGGTATACCTGGATTACATGGATTCAAAAGTATACGACCAGTCCGAGCCCGGGGTGGAAAGCAAAAGCGCGATAACCACCACGCGATACTTCTATAATCGACCGGGAGAATCGACTCCTGCCCCGGACATGCTCGCGAGGAAGATTTCCACAATACTTCCAAATGGCGATGTGATTAGTAACGAGACCAAGTATCCGCTCGACTTTGCCACCTCGGCGACACCAACAGATACACCAGCTAAAGGAATTCATCTCCTGAAATCCGCCAAGATGGAAAGCTTTCCGATTGAGGGCATTTCCTACCTGGAAAGGACAGAAGCGGGCACAACGTCTAAGTTCTTATTAAGTGGTTCGCTTGTAAAATTCAAAGAGTTTCAAACCGGTAAGGCCTACCCATGGGAATCGTACAAGCTTAAAGCCGGCAAGGGAATTCCTTTTTCGACCTACTCCTGGTCAACAATTACCAACAACGTCTTTACATGGAGCAACAGCTCCAACTTTAAACTGTCCGGGAATATTGACGCCTATGATGCCTTTGGCAAACCCCTGAGCCAAACCGGCGAAGAGGGCATTTCCAATACCATGACATGGGGCTACGGCAATTCGCTGTTGACCTCCATCGTGCAAAATGCAGGAGCCTATCAGCATCAGATCAGCTATACCCATACCCCGTTGGTGGGCGTCACGCAGGTTACCGATCCCAATTCAAGAAGTAAGAAATATACCTATGACAAATACAACCGGCTGAAATTGGAAAGCGATCATGATAATCAGATCGTAGCCCGTTACCGGTACCATTATCAGAATCAGACGGAGGGCTTTCTCAATACCGTCATCACAAGAAATGGTTGCACTATGGCTGGCGAGTCCCTGACCTTTTCCAGCGCAGAAAATATCGAACATGGCCAAACCACCTATCAATGGAATTTTGGAAATGGGAATTCACAGTCCACTACTTCCACGAGCATTGCCTATGTGTACCCCAGTCCGGGTACGTTCACCGTGGGCCTCACCAAAGATAATCCGGAATACGCGGCTCAGAATCTTCAAAACAACATCACGATCTACAAACCCATTGGGAGTGTAAACAGTTCGGTAACCGGACCCATCACTTATGATGTTTGTACGCTTATCCCACCGACACAACCAACAACGTTGATGGCCAGTTTTCGAATGAGTGGAAGATTACCTGGCGATGCATTCAACGTAGTGTGGGAATACCAATTCAACCAGGGAGCCTGGACACAACTGAAGTATGAGGCCGGACCGGTGGGTAGTTCGTCAAGTCCGCCACCGCCTGGTTTTGGAAATCCAACCATGACGGGCACCTGGAATATCCGGTGCCGGGGTGAAAATGCATGCGGCGTGCCCTTCACGGCCACGTTTACCCTCTCCAATTACGCAAGCAACCCGCTTTGTTCACGTTACTGACCCTCAACTTTTATGGAAGTCACAACTATGATCATCAAATTCGCCCGTTGCCTTGCCGCATTCACCATTGTCAGCGTTTGCCATGGGCAATCCAACATTCCCCCATCACCAGAAAAGAATTATGTCCGTACCGAGCGAGTTCTGGTTGGAGGAATAACCCAGGAATATCAGATATCCACGTTGCCACTTACTCAAAAGGGCACCTCCTATCAGTATTTGGATGGAATAGGGAGAAAGCTGCAGGAAGTCAATGTCAAGGGAAGTCCCATGCTGGCGGACATTATTGTTCCGCATGCATACGACAACACGGGGCGCGAACCCATTGTCTATTTGCCTTATGCAAGCCTTCCTGAAGCTGGAGGGAAGTTCCGATCAACGGCCATCAACGCCCAAAGAAACTTTTATGCCGAACCACCCCGAGGAGTTGCCGCATCAACGATCGGCCCTTACACGCAGTACACGTTTGAGCAATCACCCCTGGACCGGGTGGTAGAAACTGCCAAACCGCGTGATGATTCCTGGAATTCAGTGCCGCGCAAGTCAACCACGTATGTAAAACTAAACGGTGCCAATGAAGTCCCGCTCTGGAAAGACCTTACTTCAGGCCTACCCCAGCGCTCAGGATTTCACGCGGCCAACACCTTGCGCGTTAAAGAGACCACCGATGAAGAAGGCAAGATTGAAAAGATTTATACCAACTTCAGAGATCAAGTTGTCATGAGCCGTGTGGGCAACGCATCGGGGTGGTTCGATACACACTACATCTATGCACCATCCGGATTACTTATGAAAGTGCTTCAGCCGGAAGGTGCAGCACGGCTGGCCACCGAGTTTGATGGCGTTACCGATGCGGAGAAAAAGTCGTTCATGGATCGGTGGATGTTTCAATACCAGTACGACATTGAGCAACGGCAAGTGGCCAGGCGCATCCCGGGTAACGCCGAGGACTCGGTGGGCTGGCAGTACACAGTGTATGACCGGTGGAATCGCGTTGTACTTACACAAGATCCCGACCAAAGGATCCGAAACGAATATTCCTTCGTCAAATACGACAGGTTCAACCGCCCTATCCTGACTGGACTCTACATCACGAATGCAAGCCTATCCAGCTTAAGAACAAGCGCCGCCGCGTCCGTGGCAAGGTTTGAATCGGAGCAAAACAATTCAACGGGGTATACCCTCTCTGCCACCTTCCCCACCACTATTTCAGAGAGCGATCTAACCACCGTCACCTACTACGATAGTTATGCCTTTTTATCCTACACCGGGTGGGATGCAGAAAGTAACAATTATAGTTTTTCTGCGCTGGAAGGCTATCCCCAGGGAAGCGAACTCCAGACGTCGGTAAAAGGCCAACCAACCGGTTCGAAGATCAGGATATTAGGAACCACCACATGGCTTAACTCGGTGACGCACTACGACAAGAACTACAGGCCGGTCCAGGTTATTTCCGAAAATCATCTTGGGGGTACTTTGAGAACCACCACATTATTTGATTTCGTAGGGAATACACTGAAAGAGCAATTGTATAACACCCATGCAAACCTGACCATTCAAAGCAGGTATCTGTATGATCATGCAGGTCGACTGACGACGATATATCACCAGGTGAACAGTCAACCCGAGATACTGATGGCTTCCTATAAATACAATGAAGTGGGTCAACTAACTGAGAAGAACATTCATTCCGTCGACTATGGATCCACCTACCTGCAATCCGTTGACTTCCGGTACAACATCAAGGGATGGATGACCCACATCAATAACGCATCGTTCACAACCGATTGGGCGAACGATGACACGAATGACAAGTTCGGGATGGAGCTTCAATACTACGTCCCAACTCCTATGAATGTTGGCACCGCCGGGGACATCATCCAGCAGAAGAACCTCTTTGACGGAAATATTTCCGCAATAAAATGGAAGATGGACAACCAGCAGGACACTCCCGAAGAGCGCGCGTATGTCTTTGATTACGACATACTGAGTCGCCTCAGGAGGGCACACTATGCAAGAAATACACAAACCTGGTCCAATCCGTCCTGGACCGGAGACTCAGGAATGTTTGATGAGGTGATCAGTGGCTATGATAAAAATGGGAATATCAAGGTCACGGATGGCGCGGGTAATCCGGATGTGGCCGTCACCCGCTATGGCAAGATCCAGAATAGCAAAGGCATTGTTGATCAGCTCAAATTCGGGTATCAACTGAATGGGAAGCACAGCAACCGGCTGATTGATCTGGATGATGGAGGAAGCAACGCGCTGGGGTTTACTCCGGCCAGCGCCAGCATCACCGAAGAATACCAATACAGCAAGAGCGGGAATCCAACCTATGACCACAACAAATCCATTTCAAATATTCTCTATAATCACCTGAACCTTGTCAAAGAAGTTCAGTTTACACGGCCTTCGGGGCAGATCGATAAGATCGAATACACCTACGATGCGCTTGGAAATAAATTGAGTACAATGGTCAAGAAGAACAATGTCTCCGTATGGAGAACTGACTACGTCGGTGAAATGCAATACGACAATGGCACGCTCTCTTTTTTCAGCACGAAAGAAGGAAGGGTTGTCAGGAATGGCACTAGCTATGATTATGAGTACTTTCATAAGGATCACCTGGGGAATGTCCGCATGGTGTATGGGCTGCTGAAGGAAACACTGACTTACCGGGCTTCGATGGAAAATCCAGCCGGCAATCCTGCGGTGGCACAAAAGGAAGAGGCTGCGTTCAGGAATATCAGCAACACTCGTTACACCGATCCATCCTATAACTACACCCCTTCTTCAGAGGCAGTGATTGGGCCGGACAAATCGGCCAGGGTAAATGGCTATACCGGATACAGCCCTGTGGGGCCTGCCAAAGTCCTGGCGGTGAGTACCGGTGACAAGGTCTATATGGAAACCTATGCCCGGTACAGCCAGGTGACCGGGAGCAGCACCGTGATTGCCGGAACCGCGCTTCTTTCGGCCTTCACATCTCCGTTCGGCATCATCAGCTCCGGCGAAACAGCCACACTCTATCAGTCGTTCAGCACCAGCCTGCCCGGTGTTTCCGCAGGGATGGGTACCAGCAGCACGGTTCCCAAGGCGTACCTCGTGTGGCTGTTCTTCAATTCCAGCAATCAATTCGTAAATGCCGGTGGCCAGGCCATTACCACGGCTGCGTACAACGACTTTGAGAAACTGAGCCGGTCGTTCACGGCTACGCAGAATGGCTATCTCTACGTGTACGTCGCCAACGAGAGCAGCGGAAACGCGGGGTCGAGCGTCTACTTTGACGAGACCTACCTTGTGCATGAGAAGAACAACCTGGCATTGCAGGTGTTGCAAGCCACTGATTACTATCCCTTCGGGCTCTCCTTCAATCAATATCAAAGTGATCGGCTTAAGGAGACTTCGGCGGGTAACTATTCACCGGAGTTGAGAAACCGGTACCTGCTCCAAAGCCAGGAATTTCAGAAAGACCTCGACCTCAAGTTTTACCAATTCCAGTGGAGGATGTATGATCCCGCTGTTGGTCGGTTTGCAGCCATTGACCCGAAGGCTACTGAAATGCAGCCATGGTCTGCTTACACTTTCAACTATGACAGTCCGCTAAGGTTCATCGATCCCGACGGACAAAAGCCCACGCCGGCCGAGGCTGCAAGGATGTCGCTGCATGTTTATGGCGAGTCATCTGATGATATTCTCATCGGCGGTTGGCGTGTTTCTCAAAGACAATTTGGAAATCTCAATGATGATACAGGCCTTAAGTCTGTTGTGTACGAGCGGGTGGTGAATGGAAAAGTTACAGAGTATACCTATGCCACTGCAGGAACGGAAAAAAATTTGAAAGACGTCAAGGCGGATGTTACACAACCGCTCGGATTATCTGAACAATACCGCAGCGCCGCTACACATGCAAAGCGTATCTCTGATCTTCTTGGCGACATTGAGCTTAGTTTCACAGGTCACTCTCTCGGCGGCGGTGAGGCCGCACTCAATGCGTTGCTGACCGGCCGGTATGCCATCACTTTTAATGCGGCCGGAGTCAGTTTGCTCACCAAATATCAAGAAGGCTCCTGGATTACCCCCTTCAAGTCAGAAAGTAAGATTGATGCTTATATCATGCTGACCGATCCGCTAAATCTATTTCAAAAGAACCTGGCACTACCCTCCTCAAATGGAAATGTGCATTACTTGATTCCCAGGAGCCTGTCGTCCATTATTAATGGTCACAGCATAGAAAATGTTCTGAAAAACTTTGATATGAAAGATTCGGATTGGCTTATATTTCATTTCAAATAGTTTGTCAGACTTTACAAGCCAAGGAACCAAAAGACATTCATGAAAAATGTAAGCTCCTACGCACTCGGTTTCTTCCTCCTTCTTTCCTGCTCCACCAAGGAGAATTTGACAGGAGGAGACTACGAACTGTTTAAGAACACCCCCGCCTGGGAATTGGCCAAAGCAGTCAGGGATGAAGATCAGAAAGGCATCGCTGCGTTGGTGAGCCAACATCCTAAACTCATCAACTACCAGGAACCCAAATATGGGAACACCTTGCTGATGTTAACCGTGATGAATCAACAAAAGAAGTCATTCTTGAGCCTCCTGGATCTGCAGGCAGACATCAGTATTCATAATTCCTTTGATGGTAGCTCAGCGCTGATTATGGCTTGTGAATATCGCGCACACGATCTGGAATTTATTGAAACACTGCTCAAAAGGGGCGCAAACCCCAGCGATGTTGAAATTGGGCCAAGGGCAAAAGGCAACAGCACCAGGCAGACTCCCCTGATGGTGGCGGGCAGGTCAGGGAGCCTGGAGGCAGTAGAGTTGCTTGTGCGTAACGGGGCTGACATCAAGTATCAAAATGAGTACAAGCAATCTGCGTTGACCGAAACGGTGATGGAAGGAAACTGCGAAATCGCGCTGTACCTGCTTAAACAAGGGGCGGATTACCAGCAGCCGATTTTTTTTCGGCCTGAACAGAACAGAGACATGTATTTGGTGGATGTGTTGCGCGAGTATTTCTTTCCGTTAAATTCACCAGAACATACACAGAAAATGGAAGTGGTCGAATTCCTGAAGAGTAAAGGGATCGACTATTGGTCCGCCCCCGTGCCCGACTTCATCAAGAAGAAGGCTCAGGAACAGTACCCGGATACCTGGACCGAATATTTGAAGAAATATTAACACTTAAGTTCTGTGATGAAAACACTAACCAGTTTCCTGCTCGTCATCTTCCTCCTCCTGGCTTGTTCCACCAAAGAAAAACTGACCGGAGAAGACTATCAACTGTTTAAGGACACACCCGCCTGGGAGCTGGCCAAAGCCGTCAGGGATGAAGATGAAGAGCGGATCACCGGGTTGGTGAACGAAAATCCAACGCTGATCGACTACCAGGAACCGACGTACGGGAAAACCCTGCTGATGCTAACCATCCGCAATCAGCAAAAGAAGCCATTCTTCACTCTTTTGAACCTGAATGCAGACGTCGGCATTCATGACAACTTTCAGGGCAGCTCCGCGCTGATCGAGGCTTGCCGGTTTGATCTGTATGACATTGAATTCATTGAGCAACTGCTCAAAAAAGGAGCCAATCCGAATGATGCACAGGTGGGAACCGGAGCAAGCGAAGGCGGTACCCGCCACACGGCACTGATGGCCGCCAGCATATCCGGCAGGCTTGACTTCGTCGAGTTGCTGGTCCGCCATGGGGCCGACATCACCTATCAAAACGAGTTCAAGCAATCGGCCCTGACGGAAGCCACACTGCAGGAAAACTATGAGATTGTTCTCTATTTGCTGACAAACGGGGCGGATTATACACGGCCGATATTCTTCCGCCCGGAAACGAATAAGGACATGTTCCTGGTGGATGTGCTGCGCGAGGATTTCTTTCCCTTGAACTCACCGGAACACACACAGAAAATGGAGGTAGTTGACTTTCTGAAAAATAAGGGGATCGACTATTGGTCCGCCCCCGTGCCCGACTTCATCAAGAAGAAGGCTCAGGAACAATACCCGGATACCTGGGCGGATTACCTGGAAAAGTATTAGCGCTAATCACACGGCGGAATGAAAAAGGCAATCACCTGCTGGGCTATTCTTTCTCTCATCGGCTCTCTGGTCACCCAGGCCCAGGATACCCTCCGCACGGTCTCAGCCGATACCTCAGGAATCGTGACCGTCGCTCCTTACTACCAACTCGACCTTCGGACATCCAACTCGTACGTGAGCCAATGGAACTACGCCAGTGACCTGAAACTTTCCTCCGGCGTAAGCATATTCAATGGTCTGCGCGGTAAGGTACCCGGCCTCACCATACCGGCTTACGTTGACCTCGCCAATGCTTCCGGCTTACGCACCGGCCCCTCTCCGTTCGTGAATGATGCTCTTCTTGTTATCGATGGAGTCCCCTTCAACAATGAAATCGGAAACTACCGGAATCTGAATGCGTTTGACTACGCTTCCATCGCCGTCTTCTCGAATACCAATGCGTTGAGCTTCCTGGGAGGCACCAATTCAGGCGCGTTTGTATTGAACAGCAAATCCGGAGAAGGAATGGAAAAGCCCTTGCTTGAGTTCAATGCCTACGCCACTTATGCCTGGGAAGAGGTGAAAGATTTCGCGACCGGCCTGCCTAAGAAAATTTCGGAGTGGTCCATGGCCAACTCATTCGCCTATGGCCAGGATTTCGGAAAGCTGGATACCCGGATAGCGTATACCCTGCAAAAAAAATACGGGAGAGGTTTCGCCGAGCCCTACATTCATTATCTGAAAGCAAATACAGGATGGGCCTTGAGTCCGAGATTCAACCTGCGGCTGATCATTGATGGACGATATAGCACCTATGATGACACCTCTCCCTCCGGTGCCGCACCATCACCGGCCGAGAAGGCAGAAACAACAAGCTACATCAGCGGCAACCTGGTGGCCAGGTTCAAAATAAATGAGTGGCTTTCGCTCACGTCCCAATTAAGCACCTGGTCTTACTTTGACCACAACACCCTGACAGGCGTATCCTTCGGCACGGACAGCAAGAATACCAACTCGTACCAGCAAGCAAACTTGCTCGCCAATGTCGCCCGGCAACTGGGCAAGGTCAACCTGTCAGGGCTGGCCGGCTACCAGGTCGCCACCCAGGACATTCATGGGAACATTTCGACCTATGGCCCATTTCCGAACAGCAGTGAATCGGCCTGGTCGGATCGGTATCCTTATTTCCTCGGTCAAGCCGGTTTCACCTATGCCGACCGCTTCAACATGTCCGGCCACTTTCGGGAAGGGACACACAACAACTCCTCCAACAACAACACGGCGGCCAGCGCGCGATCCGCAGGGTTCTCTTTGATTTTCACCGACTGGATTGCGCGATCTTTCCTCACTTTAGGAAAACTCAGAGCCTCCGTCGGGTCACATACTGTAGTGGCGTACAACAGTTATCCCATCCCTGACTTGAGTACTTACTACAAGGGAACTTTTCGCTCATTTCCATACGATGTCCACAACCAGGAAGTCGGGCTTGATCTGGGTTTCCTCCATTCGCGCCTCCTGCCCACCTTGAATTACTACCAGAACGAAGAGAAGTATTTCGATAATCCGAACATCGGCAATCAGATCACGAATTACAAGACCGGTGGTTGGGAAACGGATATCCGGTTCAATGCCTGGAAGACGGCCTATCTCACCTATCAAACCGGGATCGTCCTGTCAAGTTCCACCTCCCAACTTCAAGTGGATGGTGTGTCCCAATCGGAGAGTAAAGCCTATACGCGGGTCGGATGGAACAATCAGCTAAAATTCAAGGCCCTTCAAATCAATTTACTCATTGAATCGTATCAGAATTACACGGGATATGCCAGCAACACAGGCTTTGTGGATGCTTCCTTTACCCTGCTGCGTGATCTTTCATTCAGCTTCAACCTCCCTGCCACCACCCTCTTTGGACTGGAGACACGAAGCATGACCGTGTCAGTCATCGGACGCAATCTGCTCAAGTTTGGGGGATCAGGTCCGGACATTGACGTGGCTTCCGGACTATCAGTCTTTCGGAAGAGCGCAAGCGTCAACCTGAATATCACCTTCTGACGGGTAATGAAAGGGGCTGCAACCATACTCTTGCTGCTCATCCTTCACAACAGCTTCTCGCAAATCAACATCACACTTTCCTCACGGCATCAAAATAGATTGACGGAAATCAAGTCGGGTCACAAGCGGGCAAAACACTTCTACCGGTACTTTAAAAAAGACAGCCTCCGCCAACTGAGACGACTCAACCGACAAGCGCGGAAATCGTGGGACAGCCTCAGCCGGGCTGCGCGCAATCAAAGAAACACCCTACGGGAAATTCAAAGCCCTAACCCTGAAAAGACCCTCGACAGCATCAACGCGCAAATATCCTCGTGCAGGGCAATCCTCAATAATCCGGTTTCTCCTGACAGCTTGCGGGAAGTCGCCAAAAGAAAAGCGAGAGGACTGACATTCATCAAACTTCGCTATTTGCCAAACTTCGCCACCCTGGAAAATGCGTTTCTGAATTTGCCGGATTCCGCATCTTGGAAAGACATGGCCAACCCAATGCCAGGATTGGACTCCATCGATGTTCTCTTCAGCAATCCAGGTGAGCTTTTGGACTTCGCTGCAAAAAACTCCGAATCACAATTTTCAGCCATCCCATCA
The DNA here is from genome assembly GCA_016787645.1 of Cyclobacteriaceae bacterium. Taxonomy (GTDB): domain Bacteria; phylum Bacteroidota; class Bacteroidia; order Cytophagales; family Cyclobacteriaceae; genus ELB16-189. The sequence continues at coordinate 665,739 of JAEUUF010000013.1, forward strand.
TTGGGCAATGGTACACCGTTAACAGAAGGTCTGGCCGAATTCCAGGAGTTGAACAACCGGATCAAAGAACCTAAAATGGATGCCGCCAGCGCGGACTCGCTCTTGAACCGAAAGGTGGTGCTTGAGACCGTCGTTCAAAAGTTGGGTCACCTGTTTTCAAAATACAGTTCCTTTTCCAATTCAGCAGATCTCAGTGACGCCACGAGCCGATCATCGCTGCAGGGAAAATCATTTTATGAACGAATAACACTGGGCGGTAATGTCAATGTAATCAGCACCGATCCGTTCTGCATGGATTTCTCGCCCCAGTTGGGCTTTCGGATTACCAGTCGGTTTGTCGTTGGCCTGGGGGTGAACTATCGCATCAGCTTTGGCGACTCAATCCAATATAAGGGTTGGTCCGTCAGCACCACCAACAGGGCAATCCATGCATTTGCGAGCTATGCGTTTCTCACTAGCTGGTACGGGTACTCCGAAGTTCAACTCTCCGCGGCAAGCTTTTCCGAGTCAGAGGCAAAATGGAAAGGAAACTATTTTGTCGGCCTGGGCAAAAAATTCCTGGTGCATCCAAAAATGTATATGACCTTAACACTGCTGTACAACCTTAATCCAGACAACCAAAACCAAATCTACCCCCAACGATTTCAACTTCGCTTGGGCTTTCAAACCAGTGATTTGGCCTTCCGAAAGAAGCGTATGAATTTTGACCCAAATCGATAATCCCTTTGCAATAGAGTTCAGTTCTGCACGTTATCTCTTAGAGCTGCTACCGTTTTCTTTAGCTTCGTAGCTCCACAAGACATCAGTATGTAGGGCATACGTGTTTCAAACAATGGTGAGTCTGCGCTGGGCACTTCTTTTAAGCACACTACTGTTGACTTCCTGCAAAAGCCAGGAAACCACCCCCGTTGATCCGTGTGCCGGGTTGCTCCAGGGATATGTGGTTGGATTCGATCAATGTGCCCCCGGCACAGGATTCATCGTTACTACAATAACGCCACCCGATACCATGATCACCTACAATCTGCCTGATAGCTTGTACCATTTCCCAACCAAAGCTGACGACCCATTGTATATCCCCCGGCTTAGTGATTTCTTGTTCCCGTCCGCCTATAACGAGAAGTATCCAATCCGATTTTCGTATGAAATAGTCCCAGAATCTGACAGAAGATATTTTCCATGCTTGGGCATAATTGACTTGTCGCACTACGCACATACAGTTAAAAAGGAGATTAAGATCAAGTGTGCCCGGAAATAACCCACCTTTCATTTCAATCTACTCATGCACCTAATGTGATTGGGGGGCTGAACTACCCAAGGAGCCCAAATTTTTGTGCCCTGACCATACGGCCAACCTGTTCTTTCCTGTTATGTTAAGGATGCACAGGGAACTATCCGTCCTGCCGGGCCGGCAACCCATTTTGCCCCTCGCCCAAAAAGGCTATTTTTGGGGCTTCAAATTCGGAAACAAGCAAATGGCATTACGCGCAATAGTCCTGGCCCTCCTCATTGGGGTATCTTCCCTGGCACTGGGACAGGATGTGGTGGAAGTTCAACCAGAAAAGAAAAAGAAAAACTGGAAGCCGGATATCCCGGGGTCCATCATGGTTGAATTTGGCTGGAATTTCAAGAATGGTGTAGTACCCGCTGACTTCCAGAAAAGCTGGTGGGGATCACGGACACTCAACATATATTACCATTACCCCTTTCGTCTCTTCAAGTCCCGCGTTAGTTTTAACCCGGGCATTGGGCTGAGCCTGGAGCGGTTCAAGTTTACCAATAACTACACGCTCCCCTTCGAGGCAGATCCCGATGGAACCTATCCCCTGGTCCCCGCATCGGATATCTACCCCGGCACCATCCAGCGGTCCTTTATCGTCAACAACTATATTGAAGCACCCCTGGAATTCCGCTACGATTCAAAACCCGACGACATCGCCCGCAGTTTTAATTTCTCGCTCGGATGGCGCGTAGGCATCCTGTATGATTCATTTACGAAAGTGGACTATACCCACAACGGCGAAGACAAAACCATGAAGGACAAACAATGGCATGGCATGAACCGCTGGCGCCAGGCCGTCTACGCGCGTGTAGGTTATGGCGGTTTCGGAGCCGCACTCTACTACAATTACACACCGCTCTTTGCACCCGGCAAAGGCCCTGAGATGACCAAGATGAACACCGTCACGCTGACACTGTTCGTTAACGGTTTCTGATTCTACTTTCCTAGAAATACCGGCTTTCGTTTCTCCAGGAACGCCTTTACACCTTCCTGGTGGTCAACCGTTGACCCCGCGGTTTCCTGGCAGTATGCCTCATAGTCCAGCATATCATCCAGGTTTGAAGTCACCGCCTTGTTCAGCATCTTCTTGATGATACCGATTGCCTTTGTTGGCGCTTTCGCGAAATAGTCGGTGTACCCGGCGACGGCACCATCCAACTGATCAGCAGGAACCACCTTGCTCACCAGGCCCAGCTGCAAGGCTTCGGCTGCCTTCACCTTGTTGCCCATGGCACAAAGTTCAAAGGCCTTGGACATACCCACCAGGCGAGGAAGAAAATAAGATGAACCGGAATCCGGTACGAGGCCGATGTTGATAAACACTTCGATGAGCGTGGCCTCCTCCGAGGCGATGATCATATCACAAGCCAAGGCCAGCGAGCAACCTGCGCCGGCCGCTACTCCATTGAGTCGACACAAAATGGGTTTGGGCAAGTTGCGCATGGCCCTGATAATCGGGTTATATCGCTTGTGCAATGATTCCAGGAAGGAACGCTTTTGGCCGGCTCCGGATTTGAGGTCCTGGCCGGAACAAAAAGCTTTACCCTCCCCCGTAAGCACCACCACCCGCACCAACTCATCCTTGGCGCAGGCCTTCAGCGCATCCTGCAACTCAAAGGTGATCTCGTCATTGAGGGCGTTGTACACGTCAGGTCGATTGAGCGTAATCGTCGCAATCCCGTTGGCGACGTCATACTTGAGATATTGATAGGCCATAAGCTTGAAGATACGATTTTAGAATAAGGCAATCATGCCAAAGAATCCCACGAGAAAGCCAACAGCCGCCCCATAACCCACTTCCCGCAGCGTGTGCACCTGCAGGTAAAGCCGGGCGGACATCAGGAGTCCACCCAACACAATAATGGTGACCGCGGGATACAACAATGCACCCTCGGCAACTTTATTCAGTGGAAGCAAAATACCCAACGCCCCACCCATCGCGAGGCTGTGGATGCTGATCTTGAAGAAAAATGTAACGAGGGTGGCCACAGCCACCATGGCCGTGGCAATCAGCATAATCTTGTTGAAGTTTACATTGACGCTGACCTTGTAGAAAAACATGGCTGAAACAATGGCATAGAATACCGTGATCATCAGGAAGGGAAGGATCCGATCCCGTCGTTCTTCCATCTCCAGCGAGCGAACTGATCCAAAGGCTTTCAACATGACGATATTGGCGGCGGGAAACACAAACGTGATCACCGCGACAAAGCCGGCGAATCGCCAGATGGCCGGGGGCGGGATCAGCAGAAATCTAGGCATAAACAGACCCAACAAGATGACCAGGTACGTGGTAAACAACAGTGGGTGGAAGAGGTACGAAACAAGGCGTGACGCCGTACGGATAGGATCAGTCATAATTCCTTACGCAAACGGGCAACGGGGATGTTAAGTTGCTCACGGTATTTGGCCACGGTACGCCGGGCAATATTATATCCCTTTTGGTTAAGGATTTCCTCAATCTTCTCGTCCGAAAATGGCTTACTCTTGTCCTCGGTATCAATGAGTTCCTTGATGATCTGCTTGACTTCCCGGCTGCTGACTTCCTCCCCGGAATCCGTGCTGATTCCTTCGGAGAAGAAATATTTCAGCGGGAAAATTCCAAAGTCCGTCTGGATGCTCTTGCTGCTGGCCACGCGGCTCACCGTGGAAATGTCCATGCCGATGCGCTCGGCGATATCCTTGAGAATCATCGGGTGAAGCTTCGTTTCATCGCCTTCCAGGAAATAGTCGTACTGAAAGTCGATAATCGCCTGCATGGTACGCATGAGCGTTTGCTGGCGTTGCTTGATCGCATCAATGAACCATTTCGCTGAATCCAGTTTCTGCTTGACAAACGTAACCGCCTCCTTCAACTTCTTGTCCTTCTTGTTGCTCTTGTCATACGCCTTGAACATTTCCGTATACGACCGGCTGATACGCAATTCCGGGGCATTGCGGGAGTTGAGCGACAGTTCCAGCTTGCCGTTGTTGTTGTGAAGAATGAAATCCGGGATTACAAACTGGTTTTTCACCATCCCCGAAGTCACTTCACCGCCCGGCTTCGGATTAAGTTTGACAATCAACTCGATCGCGTCGCGAATGTACTCTTCGTCATCGAGGTCGAGTTTCTTCTGGATCTTGGCGTAGTGCTTCTTGGTAAATTCCTCGTAACACTCGCTGATGATGCGCTTGGCCACGATCACATCCACATCCTGCCCGTCGTCCATGCGTTCCAGCTGGAGCAGCAGGCACTCCTGCAGGTTGCGCGCGGCGATGCCCGGGGGATCGAATCCCTGAATGCGCTTGAGGATTTGCTCAACTTCTCCGGTGGTAGTATCAATGTTCTGGGAGAAGGCCAGGTCGTTGACGATCGAGTCCAGTTCACGGCGGATGTAACCATCGCTCTCAATACTGCCCACCAATTGCCGCCCGATGGCGAGTTGACGGTCATCCAGACCCAGGAATCCAAGCTGAGTGCCCAGGTTCTCATGGAGGGAACTGGCCACGGAGAAAGGCACTTCGCGCTCTTCCTCATCACCATCACTCTGTGATTTATAACCGCTGTAGTCGTCGTCCTGGAGATAGTCCTTGATGTCAACTTCCTCGTTGTTCTCCGGGGACTCAGTAGCTTCGACAGGATCGCTGCTCTCTGCCGCTTCCTCCGCGGGTGCATCCTCCGGGGAATTGGCTTCCGTTTCAGGCTCCTCAGGACCTTCTTCGAGTGCGGGATTGATCTCCAACTCCTCCTCAATTCTGTTTTCCAGTTCGGCCGTAGGCACCTGCAGCAGTTTGATGAACTGAATCTGCTGAGGCGATAGCTTTTGCTGAAGGCTTTGACTGAGACTGAGGCGTTGCATGGCGCTAAATTAAGTGTTCGGCACGGGGTGAGGAAATTTTTCTGACCCGTTGCAGGTCCTGGACAACAGGCAGGTTGGTTCACCTGCGTGGCAATCAGCTACCATCCAATTTGAGGTAAAGCTCCGATTATCCACCATGCGCACTCAATTGGAAATGGCGTCCAAATTCCCGTTTTTTGCAGCCCATTGAAGCGAATATGAAGCGGTCGAAGATCAAGGAATTATTGGGCACACAGCCTTCAGGACAAACGGTGGTAGTCAGCGGTTGGGTTCGGACCTTCCGCAACAACCAGTTCATCGCCCTCAACGATGGCTCAACCATCCATAGTCTGCAGGCCGTCGTTGCGCTCAATTCCCTCCCTGAAGAAACGCTGAAACGGATTACCACGGGTGCCTGTATCTCCATTACCGGAGAACTTATTCCCTCGCCGGCTAAAGGACAGGCGGTGGAGGTCAAAGTGAGCCAGTTGGAAATCCTGGGGGACAGCGATCCGGAAAAATTCCCTTTACAGCCTAAGCGGCATTCCCTCGAATTCCTGAGAGAAATTGCCCACCTGCGTGTGCGCACCAACACGTTCGGCGCCGTCATGCGCGTACGCCATGCGATGGCCTTTGCCGTTCACCAGTTCTTCAACGACCGCGGGTTTGTGTATGTCCATACACCCATCATCACTGGTTCGGATGCCGAAGGTGCTGGTGCCATGTTCAAAGTGACTACCCTTGATATTAACAAGCCCCCCCGCGACGAAAAGGGAAACATTGATAGCAAGCAGGACTTCTTTGGTCGCGATACGAACCTTACAGTTTCAGGCCAACTGGAAGGTGAGACTTATGCGCTGGCACTTTCTGAAATCTACACCTTTGGGCCAACGTTCCGTGCCGAGAACTCCAACACCACACGCCACCTCGCCGAATTCTGGATGATCGAACCGGAGATGGCTTTTTACGACATCCATGACAACATGCAACTTGGCCAGGACTTGCTGCAGTACCTGGTACGCTATGCCCTTGACCACTGCAAGGAAGATATTGAGTTCCTCGACAAGCGTGCCGCGGAAGAAGAAGCAGCCAAACCGCAGGAGCAACGCAGTGAACTGGGCCTGATTGACCGGTTGAAGTTTGTCACGGAAAACGACTTCCAGCGGTTGACTTACAGTGAGGCGTTTGATATTCTCCGCAATTCGAATCCCAACAAGAAAAAGAAATTCCAATACCTCATCGAGAAGTGGGGTGCTGACTTCCAGAGTGAACACGAGCGTTACCTGGTGGAGAAGCATTTCAAGAAGCCTGTGATCCTCGTCGACTACCCGAAGGAGATAAAGAGTTTCTACATGCGGCAGAATGATGATGGCAAGACCGTCGCAGCCATGGACATCCTTTTTCCCGGCATCGGGGAAATCATTGGAGGGTCACAGCGTGAAGAACGTTATGAGCGGATCGTGCAACGCGTAAATGAGCTGAAACTTCCGGAAAAAGACCTCTGGTGGTATCTCGAGTTGAGGAAGTTCGGTTCAGCTCCACACAGCGGCTTTGGACTGGGCTTCGAACGGTTGATGCAATTCGTCACCGGGATGACCAACATCCGTGATGTAATCCCCTTCCCCCGCTTCCCCGGAAACGCAGAGTTCTAAGATTCACTTACTGATCTCTACCCTCTACTTCTCGCCGTACCAGCTGATTGAGCGAGAGAAGTACATGATCGCGGCGATCACGAGGAACAACCCTGTGCTGCCGAGCAGCAGCGAATAATCCTGGGCCTGGATTATTACGAAGATAAACAGGTAGAAGAAGATGAGCAGCCCGCTAAAGAGCGCCAGCATCTTCCCATCATTTAGAAAGCTGCGGGCGTAGAGGGTGACCAGGGTAACCGTTGCCGCGGTGGCCATCACGTAGGCCAGGTCGTATCCAACGTGCTCCGACAAGGAGATGAGAAGCGTGTAGTAGACGATGAGGGCAGCCCCGATGAGAATGTACTGGAACGGATGGATCCGGATTTTTCGGCTGATCTCAACGAGAAACAGCGCCGTGAATCCCAATAGGATTAACAGGATCGCGTACTTGACTGTGCGAATGCTTTTTTGATACTGGTCAGCCGGGATGATCAACCGGGTCGACACATCGTATTTTTCAAAATTCTTTCCGTCACCCAGCCATTGTTGGGCAAAGGGCCGGTTGAAGTGAAGCACCTTCCACGTCGCCTCAAATTCTTTCTCGCTGACCAGCCGCGAGTTCGGCAAAAACTCGCCGTCAAAACTAGGGTCAGGCCATTGTCCTTTCAGGAAGACATCGGTCGTGCGGCCCACCGGGAGGAAACTGATGACGCTACTGCCCTTGAGGGCGAGTTTCATTGAAAGAGACTGCGGCACATCGGCTGCCGAAACCATGGGAAGTGAACCTTCCACCCCTGAAGAGAGCCAGTTGCTTTCCTGGTCACCCCGGTTTCTGGAACCTCCATAGAAAGAGTATCCCAGGTTGCTGGTCGGTTCAACGGGTATCGATTTTTCGCCCATGGTCAGTGAGGGTGTCTCCACGATCCCGCGCAGATCCGAGATACCCGCCCTGAGTTTGGCCTGGTCCCACAGGATCGATTCCGGGGCAACACCAAGGGAAGCGAAGTCTGGTTGACCGAAAGTGGCTGCAATGTCCAGGGTTGACTCATACACGGCAACATCAAATATTCCCCGGTGAAGCACCTGGGGGTTCACTTCGCCTTTTACGGTAAGGGTAGCGGGAAGAAAATATGCATTCTCCATGACGGTTCGGACTTCAGCATCCTTGCCAGTGCCCACCTTCTCGGTTTTTTGGTAGGGAATCACGAGCACAGGTCCGGCGATGACCTGGCTGCCCGACCATTTCCCGGCCACTTCGCCGACCACTTCTTCAGCGCGCTGCTGTCGCTCTTCCATAATGCTCATGATCCAGGCCGTCGGGATGAGGAGGATGAGAACCAGTATGCCGATGGAAAGAAGTTTAATGGTAATCGATTCTTTGAGCCAGAGGTTGAAGCGGTCGATCAGTGTAAGAGTTTCCATAACAATGAATTTTGATTCCAGGTTATTGAGGGTGCTTGCTTTGCCGGACTACTTCGGCCATGGCTTCCATGTGGCGCTTGAGTGCACTTCTACCGCGATCCGTAATCCGGTAACGCGTGTTGGGCTTGCGGTCAACAAACGACTTGGTCACCAACAGGTATTTTTCACGCTCGAGGGTTTTGAGGTGCGTGGCCAGGTTTCCATCAGTAACTTCCAGCAGGTCCTTCATTCCGCTGTAGTCATACGAGGGGTTTGCCGCAAGCACGACCATAATCCTTAACCGGATGCTGTGCTCAAGTACCTTGTCGAGATGATCAAACGGGTTCTTCATGCGTCGTACTTGCGATAAAGCACGCTTCCGTAAATGATGTGGAGAACGCCGAACCCGACGGCCCACAGAAAAAGCCCAATGTCAGGAACTGCGGCGCCGAGGAGGCCGAGGATAATCTCGCAGAATCCGAGAAAACGGATTTCGTCCACCAGGTTGGGACTGGCATTGACCAGGGCCAGGCCGTAAAAGATGAGGCATGCGGGTGCCACCAGTCCAAATTGGCCGCCCAACACGAGCAGCAAAATGAAAATCCCACCCGTCACCAGGGGCACGGCCAGGTTAATCGCCAGTCGCCGCCCGGTCTCATCCCACACGTTAACGCCCAATCGTTTGGCTTTGCGCGCACTCAGCCAAAGACCCGTGGTCACGGAAGCCACCAGCACGACCAACGCAACGACAATGAGTTCGGTCAGCTGCGGCGGCCGGATGCTGTCCACCGCAATCCGGAAAGGTTGGCCGGGATATTGAATGCGGTAGTAGGCCCAAGCGGCGCCACCGAGGGCGTAGACACCCGCCAGGATGCCAGAAAGTCCGCTAAACGAAAGAAATCTAACAGACCGCTCCATCAGCCGACGGATAGAGGCCAGGTCCTGTTCAAAACCGGGGTTGGAATTCATTTTAAAAGTACTTTTGAATGCAAAGTAAATATATGAATTGACAATTCCAAAGGTTCCTTACCCGTGCTGCAGCGGCCAAACTGCCGGACCTAGGACCCTGTGCCTAAATCACTACCTTGCAACTATGTCTATTTCACCTCCTCCCCAGGGCCAACTCGTCCGTTCACTCACACTGTTCGCCGCGTTCATGCTGACGGTCAGCTCCGTCATCGGATCCGGCATCTACAAGAAAGTGGCGCCGATGTCGGTGGAACTGCTCTCCCCAACCCTGGTGATTCTTTGCTGGGTGCTGGCCGGTTTGATCACCTTATGTGGCGCCTTGAGCAACGCCGAAATCGCCAGCATGCTGGCCGACTCCGGGGGCGAGTATGTGTATTACCGGAAGATCTATAATCGATTCTTTGCCTTCTTATATGGATGGACCAGCTTCACGGTCATCCGGTCAGCATCGCTGGCTTCGATTGCCTATGTGTTCTCGCAATCCTTCCATGCTTTGGTTCCCCTTCCTGAATTGCCTGAGACCATCGCCAGTTTTTCCCTCTTTGGGGTCTTTACCCCGTTTCACAATTTCGGGGTCAAAGGGCTGACGATCGGCCTGATTATCATACTTACCATCATCAACTACCGGGGCCTCAAAGGCGGCGAAGGACTCAGTCGATACGTACTCATCCTGGTCACTGCGGTTATCGCCCTCATTGTCATTCTTGGACTTACGATCGGCGGGGGCAGCTGGCAGAACATCCAGGCCGATGCTACGGGCTATACGGATTTGCCCTGGTACGATACGGGATTCATCCAGGCAATGTTTGCAGCCCTATTAGCGGCTTTTTGGGCGTATGAGGGATGGGCCACCACCGGGTACCTGGGCGGTGAGATTCACAACCCAAACCGAAACCTGCCGCTTGCACTGGTGTTTGGCGTGCTGTTCGTCATGGGCGTGTACGTCATCGTCAATTTTACCTATCTCTATGTGTTGCCCATTGACCAAATTGTTGAGGTCGGGAAAACACAGAACACCATTGCTGCGGTGGTCGTCGTCCAACATATCCTCGGAAGCCCGGGAGTGCTGTTTATTTCGATTCTCATAATCCTCACCACATTCGGCGCCACCAACACAACGGCGTTGATGCCACCCCGGTTGTATTACGCCATGGCCAAGGAAGGCATGTTCTTCCAGTCGGCCGCTTTTATACATCCTCGGTTCAACACGCCCTCCAAAGCGTTCGTGATCCAGGCCGCCTGGGCTTCGGTGCTGGTGCTGTCGGGAAGTTTTGACCAACTCACCGATATGCTGGTCTTTGCGTCCTTCATTTTCTATGGTGCCACCGCCCTTGGGGTTTTTATTCTCCGCTACCGCATGCCGGATGCGCCGCGCCCCTACAAAGCCTGGGGTTACCCCGTCGTACCTGCCCTGTTTATTCTTTTCTGCGTTGCCCTCGTGGTGATCACCCTGATCGGCAAACCACGTGAAGCCCTGCTGGGATTGGGACTAATGCTTACCGGGGTTCCTTTCTATTGGTATTGGACCAGCGGGAAGGACTCCAAATAGTCCGCACCGCTCCTCCACGACCCGTTGCATGTGTGCTGGATCTTTACTTACTTTGTATTTCAAAGTACTTTTAATCAAACTAAATCAATTCTATCATGACCACACAAAATGAACTCTGGGCATGGGTGAAGACGCTGATCAAGCCTGGTTTCCAGGGTGCCGCCATCGGCGTAGCGTTACTGACCTTTTTCCTCCTGGTCAACTGGGCCCGCCTCACCTACGAAATTGGGATGCTGATCCCCATGGCTACGATTGGCGTCGGCGGTGCCGGCGGTGGTGTCATCCATCACCTGCTGGTGCACACATTGACTACCGAAGGTTGGAAGAAGGTGGCCGTTCGCCTCATCAGCATTGTCTTGTACTTCGTTTGTCTGTGGCTCGGGCTGGTATACGGACTCAGCCTCATTGGACAATGGAATTGAAGTCCCTGGTGCGAGAGTCGTTAACCTTTAAGAGGGAATTTCTGTATGTCGCTGCGTAATCGAATCCTCTGGCTGGTTGTGTTTGGTGTTGCCATGGGTTACCTCGAAACAGCGGTGGTGGTTTACTTGCGTCAATTGTATTACCCGCAGGGATTTGGATTTCCCCTTGTGCCGTTAAGTCCCGAAGTTGGCCTGGTGGAAATTCTACGTGAGGCAGCCACCCTGGTGATGTTGGCAGGCCTGGCCATGCTGTCCGGACATAACGCGCGTCAACGGTTAGCTTTCTTCTTACTGGCCTTCGCGATATGGGATTTGTCCTATTATGTTTTCCTGAAACTCCTTTTGAACTGGCCAGCGTCGTGGCTGACCTGGGATATCTTGTTCCTTATTCCAGTACCCTGGATAGGGCCCGTGCTCTCGCCTGTCATTGTTTCCTTCAGCATGATCGCGATGGCATCCGTAATTCTCCGTTGCGAGATCCTGGGCATTTCTATGAACCTGGGCTGGCGTTCATGGTCACTTCTGCTTAGCGGATGCTTGCTGATTGTCGTCACCTGGATGTGGGACTACATCGCTTTCAGTGGCGGGATAATTGACTCACCGGAACGGGCTCTTGCCGTGCTAGCTACTTATGTTCCCCATCACTTCAATTGGTGGCTGTTCAGCGTGGGTGAAGGATTCATCATCGCAGGCATAATTATGCTCCGGATTCCTGCCGGCCGGTTAACGGCAACGATATACAACGCTTAGCCTACTGACCACCCAATCAATGAGCGACCTACTTTCTCTTTAGCGCCAACAAAGGAATGGTTCCAAGGTAAGCCAGTGTACGGGTTACGCTGCGGGCGAATAACTTCTCAAAAATGTTCAGGTGGTGTGTGAATGTCGTGAGCAAATCGGCCTTGGTGTCCTTGATGAACTGGTCAATGGCTGCAGGGATATTCTCATCGATGATTACCCGGAAGTCCAGTTTGGTGTATTTCATCTTATGAATGAGCTCATCCACTGCCTGCCGGGCAATCTCCGTCTTTTTGTCCAGTACGGGCACCACGTGAATCATATGAATGTGTGACCCGTAGATCTGAGCAAACTCAATCAGAATTTCCAATTCTTTCTGCACATTCTTCAGATCAGAGGCATAGACAATCTTTTCCAGGTTCTTGTACTGTGCAAATTCCGGAATGGCGAGGACAGGCACCTCGGCATCATCAATGACTGAAACGGTGGTACCACCCATGCGGGCTTTTTTCAATGCAGATGCTCCCCGCGAACCCATCACCACCATGTTTGTCGGATTCTTCTCGGTAAAGGCAATGACTTCCCGGGTCACCGTATGTCCCTGCACCGCCTTGAACTTCAACTGGTAATCTCCCTTGATTTCCGTCCTGAGCTCCTTGATCATGGCCTCGCCTTCCTCTTGCGCTGCGGTCACCATCATTTTCTCAATTTGCTTCAACTTCATGTTTGCCTTTGAGGGTCCCTCAATTCGCACGATATTAAGAATGGTGAACTCCGCTTTAAGCGGCCCAGCCAACTTGAGGGCGAACCGGATAGCCACCATGGAAAGTGGTGAAAAGTCAGTGAGCAGGACGATTTTCGGCGGTTTCATAGGCGTAACGGTGACGTTCAAAAGTAGGCGTATTCCCTTCGTTGTGCAAAAAATCTTCCCTCCCGTGGGTATTCGCTTTCAATTCAAAGCTACTTTTGTGTCCCATTGCATTCTGCCATGAAACACCAATTCATTTTTGCCGCACTCCTATTCATAGGTTCCCCAGCCACCTGGGCACAGTCACCACAACCGGGCAATATACTTGCTCACGTTTCTTTCCTGGCCAGTGACGAGCTTCAGGGCCGTGGCACTGGCACAGAGGGTGAGCGGATGGCGGCAAAGTATATTGAATCGAAATTCAAGAAGCTGAAACTGAAACCCTATGGCGACAACAAGACGTATCGCCAGCAGTTTGACTTTAAAGGTGGAATGCACGGCACCGGTGAGGCCGGCAAGGCAATGAACCTTGTCGGATACCTTGACAACGGCGCACCAACCACCGTCATTATCGGGGCACACTATGACCACCTGGGCATGGGCAACCAGGGGAGTTCATTGGATCCAAACCCTGCCGGAAAGATTCACAATGGCGCAGACGATAACGCCTCCGGTGTCGCCGGCCTGCTCGAACTGGCCCGTTACCTCAAAACCAATAAAGTAAAGGAGAAGAACAATTTCCTCTTCCTCTGTTTCTCCGGGGAGGAACTGGGCCTTTATGGCTCTGATTATTTCGTGGAGCATCCTACCATAGACCTCGCGTCCGTCAATTACATGATTAACCTTGACATGGTTGGCCGGCTGGACCCAAAAAATGGCGGGCTTTCGGTAAGCGGTTCAGGGACCAGCCCAGGCTGGGAACCCTTGTTGAAAAAACTGAGTACCCAGGAAGTTCCGATCACCACCGATTCGTCAGGAACCGGACCATCGGATCATACAAAATTCTATCTGAAGAAAATCCCGGTGCTGCACTTCTTCACCGGTTCACACAGCGACTATCACAAGCCGTCCGATGACGCCGATAAGATCAACGCCCAGGGCGAGGTGGCCGTACTCAAAGTCATCATTAACGTCATTGAGCAGACCGACACACAACCGAAACTGGCGTACCTCACCACCAAAAGCAAGTCAATGGGCGGCAGCCGTTCATTCAAAGTAACAATGGGAGTAATGCCCAGCTACTCCAGCAAGGCGGCAGGTTTGAAAGTGGATGGGGTGTCTGAAGGAAAACCGGCACAGAAGGCCGGGATCCTCGCCGGAGACATTATCATCCAGATCGGCGAATTGTCCATCAAAGACATAGAAAGCTATATGGATGCACTCGGAAAATTTGAGAAAGGACAAACTGTTCCCGTGAAATTGCTCCGTGCTGAAAAGGAAATGACGGTGAACGTAACGTTCTAAGCGGCGCTTCAGCGCTTGAGGAACTTGAAGGCGTTGTGCGATGTCCCCCCCAGCTTGACATCGAGCAAGTAGTACCCGGCGGGCAGTTCCTTGACCTTGACCCGCACTTCGTAATCGTCAACAACTTCTGCCTCAACCTCCAGCAGATTTCCGATGATCGAGTGAACCTGCACCGTTACCTGCCTGGCCAGTGGTTGTTCAAATTTCAAACTGATGTATTCAACAGCGGGGTTGGGAAACACGCGTGCCGTCTTCAGCACATCCACACTGGAGGCTGATAACGACTCGGCTGATTGCCCACGGGCCATAGTACCCAGGAGAACCACCAGAAGGCCAACCAGAATGAATTTCGACGTTTTCATTGCTCCTATATACACCTTAGACGCAAATGGTAGGCCAAAAGTTTAATTCCGCGCAATATTTCACCCTTTTGGGGCGTTGGGGCGGCCTTCAGCCAAGACTTCTGAAGGCCAAAGGTAAGAAATCAGCCAAATCGCCCGCAACAAGGCCAATTTGACCAAGTTCCATGGCGGCCAAATTGCCTGCATGTCCATGCACGAATACACCCAGGAGTGCGGCTTCACGGGCGGGATATCCCTGTGCCCTCAGCCCTGTAAGCACCCCCGTAAGAACATCCCCGGTGCCGCCGGTTGCCATGCCCGGGTTGCCCGTGGTATTGAAGATGATTTCACCATCGGCAGTAGCGATGGCCGTGTGAGCACCTTTAACCAGGACAACCGAGCGGAGCTGCCTGGCGAGTGCGATCTGTTTTCCGAGACGGTCAAAGTCATTCGTCCACTTCCCGACCAGTCGTTCGAATTCTTTTGGATGCGGAGTGAGAATACTGTCCTTCGGCACCAGGTGTAGCAGTTCTCGGTGTGTGGACAATAAGTTAAGCGCGTCGGCATCGATGACCAAGGGTTTGCCCGTATCCAGTAGGTTGGCCATGGCGTGGGCGGTTTGCTCTGCCTGGCCCAACCCGGGTCCAATGCCGATCACATCGTAAGCTTCGGCATCTGGCGCTTTCGAGAAGTATGATCCCGAAGGATCCAGTGAAAGCATCGCTTCTGGCACTGCAGTTTGAAGAATGTCGTTACCACATGTCGGCACGTGAACAGTCAGTAATCCAACACCAGCCCGCAGCGCTCCCCGCGAAGCCAGCACCGCGGCACCCATCTTCCCGAGGCTTCCGGAAACCAGCAGTGCGCGTCCGTGATCGCCCTTGTGACTGAACTTATGGCGAGGACGCAAAAGCTTTCTCGCTTCAGCGTGGGTCATACAATATCGGAAGGTCTCGCAATCACGGATAAAGGCTTTGTCCAGCCCGATGTCAACGGTATGCCAGTCTCCAACATACTTTTCATTTTCAGGAAGCAGAAAGGCAAGCTTGGGAAGTTGGAACGTCACGGTGTGATTCGCCTTCACCACGGAGCCATCGGTGTGCTGGTCGGCAAAAAGCCCGGATGGAATATCCACCGCCACCCGGATGGCCGAGGAACGATTCATGGCAAGAATTGCCTTCTCCTGGATCTTCTCCGCCGGTCGCGTCAGGCCTGAACCAAACAAGGCATCGATCAACATGTCGACATCGTTGAAGGTCTCCATACTGTCCGCAAAATCCTGAGCCTCAATTTTTCCTTTGAGTCGGGCGTGGTTCTTCGCAAAGTCAGGAGATTCTTTGCCGCCTCGCACAATCCACACCTTCACGGAATACCCATCCGCGTGCAGGAGCCTGGCGATCCCCAAACCATCACCACCATTGTTCCCCGTTCCACATACCACACCTACTCGATTTGACTTGTCAAACAACAATTCGTACCAATTGACAAATGCCTTGCAGGCTCGCTCCATCAGGTCGATGGACTTCACCGGTTCAAACTGTATGGTGTGTTGATCCAGTTCCCGGATCTGGCCGATATCGAGGATCTTGAGCATGGACGAATGTACAAATCTTGCGGCCATGCTTCCACAGACTTTTGTCAGGGCCTGGGGCGAGCTTGACCACAAAACGCCACATAAATCCTCCAGAAAATGCAGCGCTCATTCACTACTTTGTCATTTCAATTCACACCCATGAAAAAGATCCTTGTCCTCCTGCTCTTTCCTATTGGACTGTTTGCCCAGCCGAAAGCCGTCCAGGCCAGCCGCGCCTGGATCCAGAAAGAGGGACCAAACATCCTCAGCACGTATGCCCAACTGCTGTCACTTCCCAACCATGCATCCGACCTGGTGAACATCCGGAAGAATGCAGACATGATTAAGGACCTCTTCGCATCAAGGGGATTTGCCATGCAACTGCTGGAACTCGACGGGGCGCCACCCATTGTTTACGGCGAGCGAAAAGTGCCCAATGCACAACGTACTTTGTGTTTCTATGTACACTATGATGGGCAGCCTGTTGACCCCACCACGTGGAAGAATGCGCCCTTCACCCCGGTCCTGTATGACAACGCCATGTACAAGGGCGGGAAACCCATTCCCTTTCCGAAAGTCGGGGAACCGATCAACGAAGATTGGCGCATCTATGCCCGCTCTGCCAGCGACGACAAGGCACCAATCATCGCATTGCTCGCCGCCATAGACGCCCTGAAAGCATCCGGGATCAGCTACACATCCAATATCAAGTTGTTCTTCGATGGCGAGGAAGAATCGAGTTCGCCAAACATGAAGGTCTACCTGGAAAAGTACCACACCCTGTTTGATGACATTACGCTTTGGCTGCTCTGCGATGGCCCGGTGTTTCAGACCGGCGACCCCTCCTTGAAATTTGGCGGGCGTGGTGTTACCGATATGGAGATCACGGTTTACGGAGCCAGCCGCCCGTTGCACAGCGGACACTACGGTAACTACGCCCCCGACCCGGGTTTCATGCTGTCGCAGTTGCTGGCCTCAATGAAAGATGCCAATGGTCGAGTGGTCATCGATGGGTACTATGATTCGGTGGAGCCCATCTCCGCATTCGAGCGCGAACAGTTGAAGAAGGTGCCCAACATCGAGGCCTACCTGAAAGAAGACTTGCAGATTGATTTTACAGAAGGAAGCGGTGAACCCCTTTTTGAACGGCTATTGCTTCCGTCGTTGACGGTGAAGGGCCTGTACAGCGGCAATGTGGGCAAACTGGCGCGCAATGTGATTCCTAATTCAGCGGTCGCCGCTCTCAGCCTCCGCCTGGTCAAAGGCAACGATCCGGAAAAGATGCTGGATTTGGTCGAAGCGCATATTCGAAAACAAGGATGGCATATTGTCTACCAGGAGCCCGACAAGGAAACGCGGATGAAATATCCGAAGATCGTCAAGGTGGAACGGGAAAAATTTGGCTTTCCGGCAGCCAAAGTATCCATGGATCACCCGGCCATCCTGCCCGTGATTGAATCGGTACGTTCTTTTACAGGCGATAAACTGGTGTTACTCCCGAGCGAAGGTGGTTCCAACGGCATCTTCACGCTGATTTTTGACGGGCTGAAGAAGCCTGGGATTTCCGTGAACATGGTCAACCACGACAATAACCAGCATGCCGAGGATGAGAATGTGCGGATCGGAAATATTTGGTATGGCGTCGACCTGATGTCTGTATTAATGACCATGCCACCGCAAGGGCTGGAAAAGATCAAGAAGAAGTAAGCAAGCCATGAAGAAAAAGGAATGTCCTTCTTGTGCGATGGAGATCGACGAGGATGCGGCCGCCTGCCCCATCTGCGGATATGAGTTTACCCAACCAGCAAGAACAACACGTTGGGTAGCCATTGGATTACTGGTGCTCATCATTGGCTACCTGCTTATTGAATGGTTAGGATGGTAGAAAGCAGAAGTGCCTGTGGCGTTGGAGTCACGACCACAGGCACAACCTCACTTACAGTTTTCAAGATTCACTTTTCACAGGTTCCCATAATTCAATCTTGTTGCCCTCAGGATCCATGATCCAGGCAAACTTGCCGTAGGAATATTCCTCGATCCCGCCAATGATCGTAACACCTTCTTCCTTCAGCATCCGGATGAGTTCGAAAAGATTCTCCACCCGGTAGTTGAACATGAAGGGTTTCTCACTGGGATGGAAGTAGCTGGTGTCAATTTTAAACGGGCTCCACTCTGTGCTGGCAGGGTCGCCGCCGTCCGGGCTGCCTACTTCTTTCCACAGAAAAGAGGCTCCGTGATCATGGACATCAAATCCGAGGTGTTTATGGTACCATTCCTTGATGCGCTGCGGGTCCTGCGCCTTGAAGAACACGCCGCCAATGCCGGTGACTCGTTTCATAGGGCCTGGGGGTTGCTGTTGGATGATTCATCAGTGGCCGGAAGAAAGTCCTTCCTCCTCAGCAAGGCTGCGCTGAGCAAGGAGAGAACAACGCCCACAGGAGTGATTTCCATGAGGGTGATGCCAAATCGAATAACAGGGTTCTTATACAGTTCACTGAATGACTCCCATTCCTTTTTGAACTCAGCCAGCTCGGCTTCCGTGGCTCCATCTGCTTTCTTCTCATCAACGTAATGCTGGGTCATTTTTTGGGTAAACTCATCGCCCACCTGCCGGTAAGATACCTCCCAACAAAGCGAGTAGATCACTCCCGCTACGAGCATGATGAGAAGCCCAACCTGCAGGGCTTTCCCGAAAGTGATTTCACCACCCAGGTTCTTGTCGCGGTAGCTTTTGACGCCAAAGAAGATCAGCGACAGGGCGATGGTCATGGTCGAGTACCCGAGCAACTCGCCATTGTCGAAGTTGAGGGTTCCCGACTTGTACAGGGGCATGGTAATAAGCAGCATCGCGCCCACGATGGCACCGGCGATGAGGCCGTAAACAAGGACTATTCTTTTCATAGGGATTATTGTTTTTGTTTACCCCAAACCAACGGGTTCGACGGGGCGCATCCTTCACCCGAAAGGATGATTTATCCAAAAAATAGCCATTTCACCCGAAAGGACTAGGGGATGAGGCGCAATTCCTTGGCCTTCTGGATGGCTTGCGTCCGTCTGCTTACCTCAAGTTTGAGGAAAAGGTTGGAAAGATGGGTCTTAATGGTATTCACGGACACGAAGAGTTTTTCGGCGATCTCCTGGTTCGAGTGGCCCTGGGCCATGAGTTCCAATACCTCGTGCTCCCTTTTGCTGATGCCAAGCCGCACCAAAGCCTCTTCGTTGAGAACAAATGCCGGGTTGACCACAATCACCCGGCGCTTGATGAGCCTTGGACCGGCCCAAATTCCAAGCACCGTAAACAGGACCGCGATGATGCCGATGTAAATCTCCATCGACATATCCCGAACCAGGAAGCGATACTCAACAT
Organism: Cyclobacteriaceae bacterium; assembly: GCA_016787645.1. Classification (GTDB taxonomy): domain Bacteria; phylum Bacteroidota; class Bacteroidia; order Cytophagales; family Cyclobacteriaceae; genus ELB16-189. The sequence continues at coordinate 685,042 of JAEUUF010000013.1, forward strand.
ACTTGAGCAGGGCTACCAACAGGGCCAGCACACCTCCATAAATGAGAACGGTCCTCGTCATGTGATTTTGTGGAGAGAAAAATACGGCTTTCAAGAGAAAATGCCATCGACCAGTAATTCCAATCCGATTCCGTCCTGGTATGTTCACCCTGCCCACCCGTCGCGGTCCAGGCTGCGGTACTGGATCGCCTCCGCGAGATGTTCCGGCTTGATCTCGGGAGATCCGGAAAGGTCGGCGATCGTGCGCGAGACTTTTAGGATACGATCATATGCCCTGGCCGACAGGCCGAGCCGCTCCATTGCCGTCTTGAGCAGGCTCACGCCAGCCGCTCCCACCACGCAAATCTCCTTCACCATATGTGATGGCATCATTGCGTTACAAAAAATATCGTCACGATCCCTGAAACGATCGGTCTGAATAGTTCGCGCCCTCACCACCCGCTCCCGGATTACATCGCTGGATTCGGCCGGACGTTGCTGGGTCATTTCATCAAAGCTTACAGGCACCACTTCCACATGAAGATCGATTCGGTCAAGGAGCGGCCCGCTGATTTTACTGAGGTAGCGCGGCACTACCCCAGGACCGCAGACACATTCCTTTTCCGGATGGTTATAGTATCCGCATGGACAGGGGTTCATGCTGGCCACCAACATGAAATTGGCAGGGTAGTCAATCGAAATCCTTGCGCGGGAAATAGTCACCCGCCGCTCCTCCATGGGCTGGCGCATCACTTCGAGTACCGTGCGCTTAAATTCCGGTAATTCGTCGAGGAATAGAACGCCGTTGTGGGAAAGCGAAATCTCCCCGGGTTGCGGATTGCCGCCACCTCCGACCAAGGCTACGTCCGAGATCGTATGATGGGGCGAACGAAAAGGCCGGATGGTCATCAGCGAGCCATTCTTGCCAATCTTGCCGGCAACGGAATGAATCTTCGTGGTCTCCAGCGCTTCATGCAAAGTCAACGGCGGAAGAATGGTGGGAAGCCGCTTGGCCAGCATGGTCTTGCCTGCACCCGGCGGGCCGATCATAATGACGTTGTGGCCGCCAGCTGCGGCAATCTCGAGGGCGCGCTTGATGTTCTCTTGCCCCTGGACATCCCTGAAATCCGCATCATAGGCATTGACACGGGTCTCAAAGATCTCCTTGGCATCGACTACGAGTGGGGCGATCAACTTTTTCCCTTCAAAAAAATCAATGGCCTCTTTCAAGGTTTCTACACCGATTACATCAATCTCACCGACGATAGCGGCTTCATTCGCATTGGCTTTGGGTAACACCAATCCCTTGAATTTCTCCCGCCGCGTCTGGATGGCGATCGGCAACACGCCCTTGATGGGCCGCAACGTTCCATCGAGCGACAATTCCCCCATGATGACATACCGGTCGAGGTCATTAGCCTCCATCTGCAATGAGGCCTGCAGCACACTCAAGGCAATCGGCAAGTCGTAAGCCGATCCTTCCTTCCGGATATCGGCCGGTGCCAGGTTGACCACAACCTTGTTGCGTGGCATGTAGAACCGGGCCGTTTTCATTGCCGACTCAACCCGGTGCTCACTTTCCTTTACAGCGCCATCCGGCAGCCCGGAGATATAGAGGTGTTGCCCGTTCGTTACGTTTACTTCCACCGTGATTGTCCGCGCATCTACCCCAAAGACAGCGCTGCCATAGGTTCTTGCCACCATTTACAGTGATTCACGTGATTAATGTATTCGTGTGATTACAGTGGTCAAGAAATGAAAGAAGTGGCGAAGATGAGTGGTCGCCCACCAACGATTTGCCGGATGATTTGATGTCAGGATTTCCTGATCGTTATAAAAAGCTTTCCGCCTTGAGCTTTCAGCTTTCTGCCAATCAGGCAACCTTCTTCTCGATCAGAAGAATGAGGATGTGAATTACTTTGATGTGAATTTCCTGGATGCGGTCGGCAAAGCCTCCGTGTGGAACGCGAATTTCAACATCTGCCAGTGCCGCCAGCGAACCACCGTCTTTGCCGGTGAGGGCAACTACTTTCATGCCCTTTTGCTTTGCCGTCTCAGCCGCCTTGATCACGTTGGCCGATCGGCCGCTGGTGCTGATGGCCAGGAGTACGTCGTTCTTGTTCCCCAGCGCTTCGAGGTAACGTGAAAAAATAAAATCATACCCATAATCATTGCCCACACAGGAAATATGGGAAGGATCCGAAATGCATAGCGCGGGGATAGCTTTTCGAGGCTCGCGGTACTTTCCAGTGAGTTCTTCGGCGAAGTGCATGGCATCGCAATGGGAACCGCCATTACCGCAGGAAATGATCTTGCCTCCGGCATTGATCGCGGACGCCATCAGGTCAGCGGCAGCGGATATCCGGGAGGTGGTCTGGGAATTTTTCAAAAAGGCATCCAGGACGGAAGAAGCTTCGCGGAGTTCCTGTTCAATCAATTGCTGCTCAGTCATGGGTTACTGGAAGATTCCGGTTTCTTCGATGATTCCTGCAAATCGTAAATCTTCGCTTTGAGGTTGGTGTTCTCTTCCTTCAGCTCACGATTCTCCTGGCGGGCCGATCGCCATTCAATTATGTACCAGGTGATATCAACTACGATCATGATCAGGCCGAGGAAAGCGATGTACTTGAACCAAGGTATGAATTTCAGAAGTCCGAGGAGGTCGAGGTGTCCATCCACGAGATACGTGAAGGTAAAGGCACCTACCTGGTAGACCACAAAGACAAGGTACAGGAGGAGCCGCTTCTTGTTCATTCGGAATTATTGTCTCAAACTTAACGAAATCCCCTCAATCGATATACCCATTATTTAGTGTAATCGGGCCAAGAAGCACCCCTGTCAGTTTTTCTGAATGGAGCTAAGTTTCCAGTAGAGGCCTTCTTTCGCCAGTAACTCCTGGTGACTCCCGCGCTCCGCAATCTGACCATCCTGCACCACCACAATTTCATCCGCATGCTGAATAGTACTTAGCCGGTGGGCGATAATGAGCGATGTCCGGTTTTTCATCAAATTGAACAATGCCTCCTGAACCAGTTTCTCGGATTCAGAATCCAGGGCGGAGGTGGCCTCGTCAAGGATCAGGATCGGGGGGTTCTTCAGCACGGCACGGGCGATGCTGATGCGCTGCCGCTGACCCCCGGAAAGTTTCGAGCCTCGCTCGCCGATCAAGGTCTGGTACCCGTGTTCGGTCTGCAGAATGAATTCGTGGGCATTCGCAATCTTGGCGGCCTCCTGCACCGCTGCCTCGCTTACCCCCTCTTTGCCAAAGGCGATGTTGTTGAAGATGCTGTCGTTGAACAAAATGGATTCCTGCGTGACGATACCCATGTGATGCCGGATGGAATCCAGGTTATAGTCTTTCAGTGATTTCCCGTCGATGAGCACTTCACCTTCCGCCGGATCGTAGAAACGCGGCACCAGGTCGGCCAGTGTTGACTTCCCCCCGCCTGACGGACCCACCAGCGCCACGGTCTTTCCTTTCGGAATGTGGAGGTTGACGTTCTTCACCACGTTTTCCGTTCCGTAGGCGAACGAAACGTTTCTGAACTCGATGGAATGATTAAACTCCTTCAGCACCTCCACATGGGGTTGGTCCTGGATGGCGGGTACAAGATCCATAATATCAAAGATCCGTTTCGCCGAGGCTGTCCCCCGCTGGAGGGAGGTGATGCCATTGGAAAAATTCTTGGCCGGTTGGATGATCATGGCAAAGACAGCAAGGAAACCCATGAATACTTCCGGCTGAAGTTCGGGTTGATCTGCCAGGACCATATTGCCGCCAAAGATGATCGTACCGGAAACAATGATAACGCCCAAGATCTCGGATACGGGAGAAGCCAATTCATTCAAATACGACATGGATTTATTTACCCTACGATAATATCCACTTTCGTCTTCCATCTTCCGTATGATGAAATTGCGCGCATTGAATGCTTTGATGACCCGCATCCCGCTAAAGGTCTCGTCGAGGATGTTGAGAATTCGCCCAAGGGATTCCTGGCTGGCTGTTGCCTGCCTCTTCAACCGCTTGATGATTTCCGCCAGGACGCCCCCGGTAACCGGGAGCACCAACAAGGTAAACAACGTCAGCTTCGGCGAGATCGTGAAGAGCACGAAGAAATAAACAATGATCGTAATCGGCTCCTTGAGTACGGCCTTCAGGCTGTTCATCACCGCATTTTCGACTTCATAAACATCGTTGGTGAACCGGGAGATCAGGTCGCCTTTGCGTTCGTTGTTGAAGAATCCGATATGCAGCAGAGAGACTTTGCGGAATATTTCGAGCCGGATGTTGCGAACGAGGTCCACGCGGATTTTCGTGGCGATGACCCGTTCCAGGTAGCGGAACACATTGGCAATGATCAAACAGCCTACGATCAGCGCACAAACAAACAACAGGGCGTTTCGCTTTCCATAGTCGTTGATCACACCCAGAAAATAATGATTGAAGACGCCGACAATATATTCCGTAGAGAGGCTGAACGCGGGCAGAGCCGGCACCACCACCTCCGCGCTCGATTTATCAAAGAGCACCTTGAGCATAGGGATCACCAGCACGATATTGAACGCTCCGAAAATGATGCCCAGGATCGAGTAGAAAAAGAACAAGGGCAGCCTGATGTTGAGGCGGTTGGCAAAGTTCAATATCCGGAGGAATAGCTTCATGATCAGAAGTCGTAGTTACGGGCCGCCAGGTTCCACCGTATGGCCAGAAAAGATATAGAACTATTATTGTTGAAGGCTGCAGATGGACTGGAACTATTCCTGAAAGTCTGGCGGAAATCAATGAAGAAATTATGACGAAGCATGTACGAAACCAGCAGGTCGTTGTAGATAATGGTATTGTCGGCTCCCTGCGCGATTTTATTGTTATAGTCCTGCAAACGAAGATCATAACTCTTGTTGATGTCCTGCCCCCAGCTTACCACAGGATTCGTCGCCGGTACCGCGTCACGACCGGTGCGCAGGTACGATGACTTGAGGGTAACCGTCAGCCGGGGAATGGGCTGATATCTTCCCACCGCGGCCACTTCGTAAAAATTAGCTCCCATCGGATGGCCGACAGGCTGCAGAAAATTGGTGTAGCTGGTGAACAGGTTCTTATGTGAAAAAGTATAAGGCCGAACAACATTCCCTTCTACCTGCAGGTCCAGGTTGGGTATACCCGCCACATCGATGTATTTGATACCTCCCTGCAGGGCATACTTGTTTCCCCACCACCCGTTGCCCGAAGTCATGTTATGCAGGACAAACTCATCCAGCACAAACTGACCATAGAAGGAAATTCCAGGATGAATCAGCCACTTCCAGTCAATGCCCAGCAGCGCGTTATCGGCGCTCCCATTTTGTTGTTCGATGGCCCGGTAGAAAATCACCGGGTTCAGGTAACTGAATTCGAACGTGCCTCCATTAACCGAATCCTGCGGGGAGAACACAATTGACTCAAAGAATCCCAGGTTAAGCTTCTTCCCGATATTGATGCTCAAGTGATGAAAGGCCATGTATTTGTCGGGGTAGCGCTGACCATTGGGGCTCTTGTTGTCAGCGACCATGCGGTTGAGTTGAAACAGGTAATTGAGCTTCCATACCTTCAAGTTGGCGCGGAGAAATTGAGTGGGCGGCGCAAAGTCGGAGTAGATGAGTGACCGAAAACCATTGCCGATGAACGTGCGGTCATGTCCAAATTGGACCCAAATACTTTTGGAGATACTGAAGTCGATGTACCCGCGGGCTTCAAAAAAATCCACCCCGGAAGTTTTGTACCCTTTCCAGAAACCCTGGTGAGGGACAATATTATATCCATACAAACTGCCGTACTCCATCGCATACTGGGGCAACTGCATTTGGTTCTCGGTGAGCGAAGTGTAGAAGCCCACTTTCCGGTCCACCATGCCGCGGATTTCAACGCCTCGGGTATTGGTATAGAGCGAAGTGCCCAGTCGTGAGTCCTTGCCTGTACCCACGTACAGGATTGGATTGACATGCAGGTCGAAATCCGGTTTATCGACGTAGACCAGGTCCGACTTCTTCTTGTAAAGCTCCTTGAGGAAAGGCTTTCGGCTCTCTGCGGTAGTGGCCCGTGACCATTCCCAGTTGTCATTGCGAAGGTATTCCCGGTTGAACTGGTCGGATTCGGACTGAAAGACACTGTCGTTCTTGTCCAGCGAGTCCACCATGGCCACAATAGCTGAGCGCTTATAGGGTTTTACGGTGGTGAATAGCTGTGGAACGATCCTTCCCACCTTTACCTCGTACCGGTCAATTTTGTGATAATAGCTTTCGTCCAGGGGCGCATTGGTGCTCTGTGCCAGGGCTGCCGGTGCATTGACGATGATCAATAGAAACAGATACCCCCAAACTGCAGGGTTCAGGGTGGGTACTTGTTGGCTATTGGGAAATGTCATTCTCACCAGGCCGAATCGGAGGCGAAGAGACAAAGATGGGAGATTGAAAAGGCCTTGCAGGCGCAGGATTTTGGTATTTGGTGTCAAAAATACGATCTGAGGCGGTTTTTAACAACGACGGCCTCTTGCAAATACCTCCCTGTCAATTATCTTTGCAGTCCTTTTCAAAGAGACACAACTATGAAGAAAGATATCCACCCGGACTACAAAGAAGTCGTTTTTTGGGACACTTCAAGCGATTTCAAGTTCATGAGCCGCTCCACCCTTAAAACCAAGGAGACCATCAAATGGACGGATGGCAAAGATTACCCTGTTATCAAGGTCGAGGTTAGCTCCGCTTCCCACCCCTTCTTTACGGGCAAGAAGATGTTTGTTGACTCGGCCGGCCGTGTCGAGAAATTCCAAAAGAAATACACGAAGAAGGCGTAAGCCCGAATTCATCAAGATAAAAAGGTCTCCCCTGGGAGACCTTTTTGTTTTCATGCCAGATGTTAGGGTCCAAAGCGTAATTTAGCGGCATGAACCTCGTTCTGTTCGACGACCCGGTGATCCGCGTGGACCTCATGCCGTTCACACTCACCCGGCCCGTGGCCGCCATCCGGGTCGGCATGCTCACTATCGCTGAAAAGTGGTCGACGTATTCGGGTTCTCCTGTCAGCTTCCTGACTGTTGATTACCTGCAGGAAAAATTCCCTTCACGGACGTCGGCCAATACCCTGTTCGTCAATGGTGCTCTTTGCCCGGACGATCAACTGTACCAGGAGATCAGCAGCCTCAGCGCCGGCGAGTCACTGGTATACGGGAATCAATTGCTCGCTGTATTGGGTTCCAAACCGGAGATTACGGGCAAGGTAAAACAGTACACCAGTACCCCGGTAGTGATTGACCAGGTATGGAAAATTTTCCAGCATAATGCCGCACAGATTCGGGCCGATTTTGCACGTGTAACCAAAGGAAGAAAGTCAGAACCCATTACCGATCCGCACACCCGGATCTATGCACCCGAAAACATTTTTCTCGAAGAAGATGTCCAGCTCCACGCTTGTGTACTCAACGGCTCCACGGGTCCGATTTATCTCGGAAAAGGTTCGCAGGTGCAGGAGGGCGCTGTCATTCGGGGTCCCTTTGCCCTGGGCGAAGGATCGGTAGTGAACATGGGTGCCAAAGTTCGCGGTGATTCGACCGTAGGACCGCACTCTAAAGTTGGCGGAGAAATCAGCAACGCGGTAATCTTCGGCTACAGTAACAAGGGCCACGATGGATTTCTCGGCAACTCGGTCATCGGCGAGTGGTGCAACCTCGGTGCAGACACCAACACGTCCAACCTGAAGAACAATTACGAAGACGTAAAAATCTGGAATTACCGCAAGGGTGGTTTTGTGAGCACCGGCCAGATGTTTTGCGGATTGATGATGGGTGACCACAGCAAGTGCGGCATCAACACGATGTTTAATACCGGTACCGTCGTCGGTGTCGGCGCCAATATTTTTGGCGATGGATATCCCCGCAATTTCGTTCCTTCATTTGCCTGGGGCGGGGCTGCCGGGTTTACGACATTCCAGCTCAATAAGGTTTTTGAGACCGCCTCAAAAGCCATGGAACGACGCAGCCTGGTGCTAAGTGAAATTGACAAAAGAATACTGACGGCCTTGTTTGAACAATCCGCGCCGGAACGGGTGTGGGAAAAGAAAGCATGAGGTTTTCCGACATCCCCGGCCTGAGCGATATCAAGCAACGCCTCATCCACACGGCGAAGCAGGGAAAAATTGCCCATGCCCAGCTTTTCATGGGCCGCGAAGGAGCCATCAACCTGCCCCTCGCATTGGCGTATACAACCTTTCTTCACTGCACCAACCGCGGCGAAACCGATGCCTGCGGGCAATGTCCGGCCTGTTCGAAAAGCTTAAAGTACATACATCCGGACACGCACTTTGTATTTCCTGTCAGCAACGTAAAGGGGGACAAAGATGATGACCGGTTCCGTGCCGATATGATGAAGAGCTGGCGCAGTTTCCTGGTCGAGCAACCTTTTGGCGGTCCTGGCGACTGGACTACCTCGTACGGCGGAGAAGACAAGACCGCCATCATCTCGAAAGACGAGAGCCGGGAAATTGTGAAGGCCCTATCGTTGAAGCCCTTTGAGAGTCCATTCAAAATCATGATCATCTGGCAGCCGGAAGCCATGCATCCTTCTGCCGCCAACGGTATTCTGAAGATACTCGAAGAACCGCCTCAAAATACTTTCTTCCTGCTGGTCTCTAACAGCGCCGAAAGATTGCTGCCCACCATTCTCTCGCGCACCCAGCAATTGACGGTACCGTTGCTGGAGGACACGGAAGTGGATGCGCACCTTTCCAAACTGGAGGCAAACGCCGGGAAGCGTGCCAAAGCCGTAGCCAATGCGGAGGGCAACCTGCGGCTTGCGCTCAGCCTGCTGGAAAGCGATGCCGAAGATCATCATGAGCGCCTGGCCGATTGGCTGCGGGCCTGCTACAAACAAGATGCGGTGAAATTGTATACACTGGCCGAAGAATTTCACGAAATGGACCGGCTCCAACAACACGCGCTCCTCACATATGCCCTGCGTATCATGCGTGAAACGCTCCTTGCCTATGCGGGCGCTACTACCCTTTTGCGCAGCCGGGAAAATGAACAGGAGTTTGTCCAAAAGTTCTGCAAAATGATGCGTCTGGATTCCCTGGAACAGGCTTACCAATTCATCAACGAGGCAGGAATGATGCTGGAACGTAACGGCAGCGCCAAGATGATCTTTTTCGACACCTCCCTTCGGCTAGGTCGAGCCATGAATTAAAATTTGCCATTCGCCGGCAAGGATTTATTTTTGCCGGGTTTCTCAACCATATAAAGTCAGCCTAATTCACTATTTCATGAAACGAGCCATCACCACTTTCTTCGTCACGGTTCTTCTTTTCACTTCTTGCGCAAGAGATACCAAGGATTTCGTCGTCACCATCAAGACCCCTTATGGTGATATGATTGCCATTCTGTATGATGAAACGCCGAAGCACAAAGCCAATTTCATCAAGCTGGCACAGGAACACTACTTTGACAGCCTCCTGTTCCACCGCGTGATCCAGGGCTTTATGATCCAGGGTGGCGATCCCAACTCGAAGAAAGCAAAGCCGGGTGAGAGCCTTGGCAACGGAGGTCCCGGTTATACCGTGGACGCTGAATTTATTCCTGCCCTGTTTCACGAGAAAGGTGCTTTGTCGGCAGCCCGCCTGAGCGACCAGGTCAACCCGCAGAAAGCATCCAGCGGCAGCCAGTTCTATATTGTTCAGGGCACCGTAATTTCTCCCCAGGAAATCGACAACCTGCGTTATGACCAGATGCAACTAATGACCGGCTTGAGGAAGATGTTTGAAGATCCTTCCAACAAGCCCTTGCTCGATTCCTTGAACCAACTCTATTTCGCCGGAGACATGATGGCGTATCAGCAACGGCTGTTTGCCCTTGCTCCCCGAGTCGAAAAAGCAACAGGCCTCAAGGTGATTAGTGAAGTCTCCGATGCCAAAATCAAGGCCTACACGACCGTCGGCGGATCCCCGCACCTCGATGGGCAGTACACCGTGTTCGGCAAAGTCATCAAAGGACTTGACGTCATTGACAAGATCGCTGCAGTACAGCGCGATGCCGGCGATCGGCCGCTGGAGGATATCCGCATGACCGTCACCGTACAAGAGCTCTCCCGCAAGAAGATCACGAAAGAATACGGGTACGAGTATCCCGAGGTTAAGAAGTGATGCGTGTCCTGGTCACCGGCGCCAATGGACTCCTCGGGCAGAAGCTATGCGAACTCCTGGATCATGAGCCGGAGGTCACGCTAATCGCCACCTCGCGAGGCCAGCAACGCGTAAAACTGGACAACGGTTCTTTCCGTTCACTGGACGTGACTCAGCAGGGCCAGGTAGAGCGGTTGTTTGACGAGGTCTGCCCGGATGTAGTCATCCATACAGCCGCGATGACCCAGGTGGATCAATGTGAAACCGAACGAGAAGCCTGCTGGTTGAATAATGTGACCGCTGTCGGCTTCGTTGCTGCAGCGTGTGAACGAAGCCAATCGCACCTGATCCATTTATCCACTGATTTTGTGTTTGATGGGTCAGAAGGACCCCTGGATGAACTAGCCCTTCCAAATCCCATCAGCCACTATGGATCATCCAAGTTGGCTGCGGAGGAAAAGGTCAAGCAATTGAAAACTCCGTGGACGATCATCCGTACCGTGCTCGTGTTCGGCGTGACCAACGATCAAAGCCGGTCAAACATCGTGCTCTGGGTAAAGAATAGTCTCGAAGCCGGTAAAATCATTCGCGTGGTCAGTGACCAGTGGCGGACGCCCACCCTGGCGGAAGACCTGGCCACCGGCTGCTGGCTGGCGGCCCGGAAGAAGGCAACTGGAATTTTTCACATCAGCGGATCGGAAATGATGACTCCCTACGATATCGCGCTCCGCACGGCCGAACACTTTGGCCTGGACAAATCATTGATCCAGGAAACCAACTCGAAGGAATTTCGTCAACCCGCCGCACGACCACTGAAGACCGGGTTCATCATTGAGAAGGCACAACGAGAATTAGGTTACCGCCCGCACACCTTTAACGAGGGGCTGGCCATCGTGGCTGCACAACTGACCTGAGCCCAATACGATTTCAACGAGTCACCGTATGGAAGAAATGATTTTTGATTGCGGTGATATTTCTTAATCTTTCGAATCACTAAATCCACAATACAATGTCGACTAACCGAGGTCAATGGGGTTCTAAGTTTGGTTTCATTATGGCTGCTGCCGGATCTGCGGTGGGCCTCGGAAATATCTGGCGGTTCCCCTACCTGACCGGTGAGAATGGCGGTGCTGCTTTCGTATTTCTTTATGTGATCTGCGTAGTATTTATCGGTGCCCCGATGCTCATTAACGAAATCGCCATTGGCCGCCTTACTGGTAAAGGTCCCGTCGGAGCCATGCAGAAGTTTGAGGCTAATCCGGTTTGGAGATTTTTGGTCGGCGTATTGCCCCTGGTGGTCACTTTCGTCGTACTGAGCTATTACAGCGTTATCGCCGGATGGACCGTTGGGTACATTTACAACTCGCTCTTTGCCATCGACATCACGTTCGTTGAATTTATCGCCACGCCCGAATATGTGGTCCCTCTCCATGCGGCGGTTATAGTCATGACGCTCCTGATCGTTATCGGCGGTGTTTCCGGCGGAATCGAAAAGGCTACCAAGATTCTCATGCCGGCGCTCTTTGTAATTCTGATCATCATTATCCTGAGGAGCATTACGCTCCCGGGAGCAGGCAAGGGCATTGAATATTATCTCCTTCCCGATTTCACGAAGATCAATGGCAAAGTTGCCCTGGATGCGCTAACGCAGGTTTTCTTCTCCCTGGGTATCGGCTGGGGGATGATGATTACGTATGGATCCTACCTTCCGAAGGACCAAAATATTGTGGCTTCCAGTCTTTGGGTGGGTGCGATGGATACTTCGGTGGCGCTGTTGGCAGGCCTGATGGTTTTCCCGGCCGTTTTTGCGTTCAATGGGAACGTGAGCCAGGGCCCTACCCTCGTATTCACCGTGCTGGCCAATATCTTCCAGGTGATGCCCTTCGGACACATTGCCGGCGCGCTTTTCTTCTTGCTGCTGTTTTTCGCCGCCATTACATCCACCATCTCCATGCTGGAAGCCCCCTCCGCTTACTTCATCGATAACAAAGGATGGAACCGGAAGAAAGCGGCTATCCTGGTGGCGATACTCGCTTTCCTCTTTGGCATCCCCTCGGCATTATCTACTGGCAGCAATGAGTTTCTTACCTCCATGGAAGTCAATTTCTTCGGAACCAAAGTGGCCAGCTTCACCGATATCCTCGATCACGCTTTCGGCAAACTGTTCATGATGATGGTGGTCTTATCCACCTGCCTGTATACCGGCTGGTTTATGAAGACTGATTTGATCGTCGAAGAAATTGCGCTTGGGTCGCCTTCATTCAAAACAGCCACCCTCCTCGGGATTCCCATCTACAAATTCTGGGTATTTGCCGTGCGGTACATCTGCCCGGTGGTCATTGGGCTTGTTGCGCTGAACGTTCTGGGTGTATTTGGTTGAGTATTATTTCAATGCTCTTGCCACGGGTTGCCCGGTGCACGCACTTGGAAACTTGATCTTCATCAACACCGAAAGGGTTGGCGCAATGTCGGTGATCGTTTGGTAATCCACCGAACTTCCCTTCGCAATCCCAAATCCGTAGAAGATGATGGGAATATGTGTGTCGTAGGAATACGTAGATCCATGGGTTGTACCTGACGCTGACTCACCGCCTTCGAACCATTGCGGCTCCAGCACCACGAGGATATCTCCCGAACGCTTGTGGTTATATCCGCGGACCAGGCTTCCTTTTACGCCCCCGGACGAGAAGTCAGCCGCACGAATGCTGCTGGCCGTATATACATCCGCAATACCGTCAACCGTAATGAGGTATTGTACGATCAGTTCAGTGGCCACCAGCAAGTCGACGCCTGCGCTCTTTAGGTCGCCGGAGAAAGCCTCGTGATTGAGAAAGATCTGACCGTTGCTCACCCGCTCAATAATTTTCTTGTCACCGAAATAGGGTTTGAGAAAATCGGTTAACCCCGCGATCACCGGGGCCTGGGTAACCACACCGGCGGGAATTTTGTTGGTCAACAACTCCGAGGGAATATCGGCCACCCCATGATCTGAAGTAAGGAACACCAGGTAGTTTCCAGTGCCAACCTTTCGATCAAGTACGTTCAGCAAATCCTCCAGGTTTTTGTCGAGCCTAAGGTAAATATCCTCCACCTCGACGGAGTTTGGACCCATGGCATGGCCGACATAATCCGGGCTTGAATATGAAACCGAGAGGAAGTCAGTTATGCCATCGGCTCCCATTTCTTCTCCTTCCAGGGCAGCCTTGGCCAGATCCGTGAGCAGATCGTTGCCAAACGGCGAGGGTATGATCACATCATACCCGGTATTTTGACCCCGTATCTCCTTGAGTTTATACGGGAAGACGGGCTTCTGGTCTTTCCCCTTCATGCGGGTCTCGTATGGACTGTCATCCGGACCGCTCTCTTCGTATTGTTCGATGGGGAGTAGAGGTTTCCATTCGCGGCTAATGTATTGTTCGGGAAGCTTAAGTGCGTTGAACTTCTCCAACCACATCGGCAAGCCCGGTTTGTAATAGGTGCTGCTGATGAATTTGCCGGAGGGACCGTCAAACCAATAAGCTCCATCCGGCATATGACCGGCAGGAAGCACTGCGCCGCGGTCTTTCATCGAGATACCAACAACTTTTGAACGTCGTTGGGTCGACAATTCCAATTCGTCTGTGATCGTCGTGGACAACATGCGCCATGGTGAAATCGCACCCCGGCCCTGTTCCACACCCACTGGTTTTTGCCGGTTGTCGCCGACGCAGTTTACCATCTGCTGCGAATCCTTGTCATACCAGTCGTTGCCGATAATCCCGTGCAGGGCGGGCGTGGTGCCCGTGTAAATGGAGGCGTGACCGGGGCCTGTGTAAGTTGGAATGTAATTGTAGTGGGCATTTTTTAACATGAATCCATCATTCACGAGTCGGCGAAAGCCGCCTGGGCCAAACTTTTTCTCATAGCGGTACAAATATTCCTGGCGCATCTGGTCAACCACAATACCCACGACGAGCTTGGGGCGGTCCTGGGCTAAAAGCAAAATGGAATTGAAAAAAAAGGAAAAAAGCAGGAGGTGTTTCATGAATTACAATTAGCGCTCAAATCTAGCCTATTGGTCAATTTTCACAAGCGATTTTGTCCAACTCCTCCGCTTCCATAGCCTGGCTGCGGACCGTTTTGCCATGTTGGTCAAAATAAACAATAACCGATATCCCGGCTTCAGGAATGTGACGTTCGGTGAAATACAAGGGCGTCTCACTGGTGCCCAGGTTAATGACTTCAGTGTATTGGACGGGAACCACGGTACCCCGCCGACTGCTGAGCACACCATATACTTTGTCTTGCTGCACCATGACGAGTCGTTCCGGTCCAGATTCGCGCAGGTACTTGAATTGACGAATATTATCTAACCGGATTTTCTGAGTAGTTACTTCGATCAACTTCCACGTCGCCCCTTTCTTTACCCAGGCCACTGAATCATTCCAGAATTGAATTTCCTCCCATTCAAATGCACCGATCGGTTTTCCATCGGGGTGAAGAAAACCGTAACCTTTGTCCTTGAAGGCAATCCAGGTCTTCGCATTATACGGACGCACGTTGCGGTCATACACCGGCTTCATCAGCTGGCCCGATTTCGAATTGTACCACCCAAATTTCTTGTCTTTGAGAAGGGAAAATGATTGTTCTCCGGAAGCTACAATCGCATCGTATTCTGCTGGCAACGCGATCTTGCCATCGCCACGAATCAATCCTTTCTTGTTGAGGCGGGTGAAAAAGAATAATGAGCTTCCGGCTGACTCGAGTTGTTCAAAGTCGGCAACGAACAATTTCTTTCCTGAAGAAGCATCATACACCGCCTTTCTTTTCTTCTCTTCGAGAATCATGAACGCAGCTGAGTCACGGTACTCCTTGAACTGAAAATGAGCATCTCGCTCAAAGACCACTTGGTTGCGGTCGGGAAGACAGGCGCGCACGGAATCGCCTTGCAGGAGAAAAGCGATCTTTCCACGAAACCAGGCGCTGTCGCCTTCGACCAGGGTTCCCTGTCCCCTGTCAAACAGCCAGTGACGGCCCGCCGCATCCTCCATTCGGATCCAGCCAGCCTGCTCTACTACCTGGCGATAACTTTTTCCTTCCAGTTTAGTAATTCCCTGGATGTACTGGTTATCCCCCTTGCGGGTGATGAACCCAAATGAAGTCTTGCGGAGGGCTTGCCGGTCAAGGGGTATGATGTACTCAAGATTTCCGTCGATCACACCTTCGAGCACACCGTTGCGCACCCAATAGTGCTGGTCGCCCCATTTTCGGATCTCGTCGAAAACAAAATCTTCCCTGAACGCCGCACCATCGGCAACTCGCGCGATGCGGGAGGGCGTAGTGAGTATGCGTTTGTTGTTTCTCGTGAGCTGTATAATAGAATCCAGCACCCCGATATCATCGTAGGCGTGCGGCAGCAACACCATGCCGGCCAGCGACATCACCATCCATTGATCATTCTGGTTGATACCGACAAAACGATTGGCAATCACCTGGGCATCATCCACCGGCTTGTCGGTGAGCCGGTAGCCAGATTCGTGGACCACCCAGGATCCGCTGTCGGTAGCGACGAAAATGAACCCAAGGCCAAGGTCATCGAATTCTTTGACCCCGCCCTTCCAGATCACCTTGCCATTCCGGCCAATCAGGCCCCGGGAAGTAACCAGGTACCGGTCGGTAATCTCCCCGCATCGGTATCCTTCGGGCACGTCTTCATACTGCGGCGCTATGACCTCTTTGCCCCGCTCGTCGATGAAACCATAGAGGCCACCTTTGATCACCGGCACCCAAAAGCCAGTACCCAACTGACTTTCCTTCATCAATGAATCCGTTTTCCATTTACCGTCAGCTATTTCTTCACCGTCGCGCTGGAGCGTGAACAACAGTGCGCTCGATCGCCTTGCCCAACGGCTGTTGGGGTACCGGGTCAGGAAGTTGATCAATGACTTCGGCGTTCCGGATGCGGTGGTGAGTTCAAAAATCTTTCTCTCCGCTACCGGCCGGTATGGATTGTACGGAAATTCCTTGAAGAACTTCTCGTAACTCACACGCCTCCGGTCCTTCGTGGTTTCATCAAATTCAAGTTTCTCCATGCGACTCCTCGCTTCCGGAGACCGGTGTGAGCGGGGATGCTGTTCCAGGAAACGACGGAAAGACAGCGCCGAATTCACTTTCAATGCTTTGACAAAGGCAATTTCATCCCGCAGTTCGACGGCCGAAGGGACTTGGACCGCGCTGTTGTAATTCGCTATAAAATTTTCATAAGCCTCCTCAGTATCCTTCCGTTTGGCACGCTCGAACGCAGCACTGTCGATGGATCTGCGCAGTCTTTTCAATTGAATGCTGTCCGGCGTATTGTGCTTTCCCTTTGTGCCCTCACGGTAACGGCGGGCAGAAAGGTGCTGGTAGTAACTGGCTGAATCGATCTCGTACGTCTTATGAGTAGGCGTGAAGTAAAAGATGGACAGAAGGTAAGGCGGACCCGGGTCAAGGGAATCCTTGTTCATTGCTTTGCGGATGGAGAGCGCAGCCTTCGACCACTTGGCCGGGTCGGTGATGGCCCGAAGTTTCTCCGGGGTAAACTGACCAAACACAGGGCTTGCCAGGAACCAAAATATAAAAAAGGACAAACGCTGCAGTTTCACGGGTAAGTTCCTCGATGTGACCATTGAGGAACGCAAAAATAGCAAAGCCCGTCTACCGGCTCACGACAATTTTCAACACCTGTTCGCCAGATGGGCTTTTCAGCCGGACGAAGTAAGTACCGGCCGGTTGTCCCCGCATGCTAAAAGTCTCCTCAAAGGTGCCCGGGGCGTTATGCATCAACTCCTTATTATGGATTCTTCTTCCTGACAAGTCAATGACTTCAAGCATGACCGCGGTCGGTGATTTCACCGTGTATGACGCTGTGAACTCGGTTGCCACCGGGTTTGGAAAAGCCTTGAAGGATTCAACAGCGGGCCTGGTGGGTTCAATGCCGGTAGGTTCTTCCTGGATGGTGATATAATCCACCGCAGCGCCCCACCCGGTGACGGTGCCATCGGCATAAAGGCGGTAGCGGAAGAGCAGGGTATCGCCTACCTGGAATTGGTTGGTAAGGTTAACCTGGTGCTGTCGCAAAAGCGACCGTGAACCAGCGGCGCCGGCAAGGTAGGCAGCCCCCCACTCCGGGTAGGCACGCGCATCATAACCATCTTCCAGCGCAATCCAGTCAAGCCCGTTGGTGGATGCTTCCATGACTACATAGTCTTTGAATCCCGTCGTCCCAAATGGTGCACCGTTGTCACCGGGCTCAACAAGGGCGACATCTTCATAATATAAAAATGGATGTGTAGCGGAGACAACGACAGGATGAAGAAGGATGGCTGTTGAATTCGTATTGATGATGTAAGGGTGATCGGAGTGTAGAATTTTTCGTTCAGACGGCATGCTGTTGGTAAAAGATCCTAAAGCAAATCCATTACCCTTGAAATCCTCCGAATCTCCAAAGTAAGTGGCGTAGGAATTCTCGATGCTGAGAATGTTGAGTTGGTCGAGGGAATACGACTTTGAGTGAATGGGTGCTGTTCCGTGATATCCGATCATCTTGACGGTTCGTGGCCCGGGGCTTACACCCGGCAAGGCCACCACCCAATCACCTGGTGTTGCGGCATTCGATACGCCCACCAGCGACGGGCCATTGTAGAATTCAACTTTATCAAAGTTCTCTGCCAATCGTACGCGCAACACCAGTTCCTTCTTCGGTGAAGTACCCCACTCGAGTATTTCAGGGTGCACCACGGTTTCCTGGGATACATCGATGGTTGCTGTCCAGATTCCGCGGCCATGGGTAGCAATCACGACCTGGTTGTCCATTCCTTTCATATCCCAGACCGACAAGGCAGGAAAATCCGGGATCAGTGACCAGGTAAGACCATTGTCCACCGACTCCACAATGCCGATTTCCGTTCCCGCCCAGAGAATGTCAGGGTTGTCAGGACGGACATACAGGCAATAAACCGCAACATCTGGAAAGCCACGTGTACTTACATCACCCGACTCGAACCCTGAAATATCTTCCCAGGTTTGGCCGAGATCAGTCGTGCGCAAAATCTTTGGGTTTCCGGCCTGGGAAAACAGGGCATAAGCCGTTTGTTCCTGGAAAGGATGGGAAGCCAATTTGGTAATGCCCCCGGATATCAGCGAAGACGGTGGATTGACAGTCGGAGTGAACGTAACGCCCGCGTCCGTTGACACGTGAAGGTTCATCGGCGCAGATTCAATCATCCCGCTCCCGGCCCAGACGATGTTGGCATTCGCTCTCGATACTTCAATGTCCATCAGTGCTGAACTGCCGCCCCACTTTGCCGTGATGGGTGCCACGCGCCATAATCCGCCAAAATCCTCGGAGTAGAAAACCCCAACCGACGAAAGTGTATAAATCCGATCAGGGTTATCCCGTGAATTGGCCAGTTTGGAAATAAACGGATGGGTGCCAAACAAACCCGCGGTAGATTGGTCCCAGGAAAGTCCACCGTTTTGTGAGCGGAAGAACGTGTTGCCTTGTGATCCGCCAATGATGTGTTGATCATCAAGGTTGTTCCAGATGACCTCAAACCCATCCCCTCCAAAACAGGAGTTGTATTCCGTATTGGCCGTAGAAGATCCGGTTACCGGCGACATCCACGTACCGTTATCCTGCGTTCCTCCTACATATTGATCAAATCCAGGACGCTTGTCAGCTCCATAGAATTGCGATGTTCGGTAACTTCTGCCCGCCATGGTCCAGTCGCCCTGGTTGGTGCCCGGAGAGGTTGAGGTGTTGGAAACGAAAACTCCGCCGTCACTGGCGTTGATGATTTTGAAAGTACTGCCCGTCATCGGGACCATTACCAGGTTGTGTTGGTCCGGGTGAACGTCAAGGCCGTAGGCAAGGAATCGGTTCTTTCCATCGTACTGGTTGTATGCATCGGATACCGTGACGGTGGCTGCATTGAATTTTGGCAAGCCCGTATATTTAATCACCAGTGTAGAGGTGGGGAGGCTGGCGGGCTGCCAGGTTGCGCCGTTGGCCAACGCGGGAAAGAAACTGTACATAAGCCGAAACTCATGACCACCGGGTAATGCGATGCTCGGGTTTGGCGTAGTCGCATAGTCCACATCGTTAATAAAAACATATTCTCTGCTATTCAGCAATGGGTCCGCCCCGAAGAATTGTTCCATAAGATCAAATTGCCCGTTGTTAGCCTGGTCGCGGAAGGATACCATGATTTGTCTTGGACTCAGTGGGTTGGTAACCTCCCAAACCTCGAAAGGCACATCCACATAATTAGCGTACGTATAGTTCGCACTGGGAACACCCGAGGTGGATCCTAGGGGAACAGTAAACCGGTGAGCTTTCTGTGACTTGCCCGGGCCAAAGCGAAGTTCCACGTTTCGCTGCCCAGCCTGTGGACCCGCGGTGAGGCGGGCGGAACTGTAAGTGATGTTTTGAAACGACAGCAGGTAAAGGAATCCGCTCGTCCCATTTTCCTGGAAGTCATAGTTGGCCACTTCAGTTGTTCCCGTTCCAAGGGTAAGCCGAAACAGGTTCACGCCACCGAAGTAAACCACATTCGCGTCGAAAGGATCGCAGGCAATCGTGTTGTCATACCAACCCTGGTTGCCCAGGAAATTCAAGGGTTGATTATTGAATACTACATTCACCAGCGACCAGGTGACACCCGCATCTTGCGAGAGGTACAGGTCTGATCCGCCACCTGATAAGTTGCCTTCTACAGAAGCAAAAATTCGATTGGGATTGACCGGCGACACGGCGATCTCCACGCGGCCATTCGGACTCATCCCGGCATTCGAGAGTGCCCAGGTCACTCCCCCATCGATTGATTTGAGAACACCGACCTGGTATTGCGCCGCATATTGAATCAAGAAGTTGGAGGGATTCGCCTTCAGATCCTGAATACTGACATCATCGAAAACCTTCGTCCAGGAGGTGCCGCCGTTTGTGGAGCGATAAATACCAGTTTGCGTGGCTGCTACCACGATATTGGGATCCGTCGGGCTCACCACCAGGCGGTTGATATCAGAAAAAGAACTCGTAGCGCCGAGGTGTGTCCAGGTTTGTCCACGGTCATTTGATTTGAATATGCCGTTGCCGGTGATTCCATCAAGATTGCCAAATCCCTCACCAGTGCCAACATAGACAACATTGTGATTGGATGCCGCCATCGCCAACACCGTGGTGGCCATGTTGGTGAGGGTTGGTGTAATGAGGCTCCAATTGACACCGGCATTGGTCGTCTTCCACACTCCACCTCCTGCTGATCCTGCGTACCAGGTATTCTTGAGCGGATCATCCGGATCCACGATCAAACCCCGGGTTCGTCCAGGTACATTGGAAGGACCTCGTTCCGTCCAGGTAATGGTCCCGGATTGGAGTTGGGGTGGGCGATTTCTTGCCGCTGTTAACGCTTTGCGGTATTCCTTCAGCCGATAACCCGGTTGATAAGCTGGTGTAGATTCACCGGCAGCGGTGCGGATCTCTTTATGAAACCTTGCGAATTCTTCGGGACCACTGTACTGCTCGGCAACCGCCATCGCTTGCGACCGTTCTGGCTTGCGGGGTTCATGCACGCACCACAGGATAGTTGCGACAAAGAAGAAATTCAAAGTGACTAGCTGCCAGTACCGCATGTGTTCCTATTTATGAGTTCCTATTTAGATGAGCGCAATTTGATCATTCGGACATATTGAGAAAGGCTCTCACCGCTTCTCAACGTACCTGGCACGCTTAATAACTCGAGTGTATCCTCATTCGCCCACTTCACGTAACCCGGGAGAAAGGACTGTTGTTCCACAATAGCGCCCGTTGACTTATCGATCACCAGGAAACGGACAGCCCGCCTGGCCGCGAGGGGATCTGTCTTTTGAACATACAGGATAAATTTTCCCGAAGCATTCGGGAAGGAGTCAAGGTCATTTCCCAATTGTTGGGTTGCCAACTTCGTCATATCCTCGCCCTGTGCCGGAGAAGTTGACTTGCAACCCAACAGGTTGCCACCCACCAGGGAAAGGCACACGACTAACAGGAATTTGGGGAACATCAACTCTGGATAAACACCAAAAGTACTAAAAAGGCGATGGCGGCCCCGTGATGTTCCAAGCGCATTCATGTAAGAAGGTCATCCAAATTGCGTGAATTTGGCCGGAAAGAAGTCGCATTTGCCCTGGCCATGAATCCTGAACCCTTGACGGCGCACGGGCCACAATTGGGGTCACCTCTTCGACAGTTGGCACTAAATGACGGCCTCAATCGTAACCTTATCCCCCAAAGGCAGTATTTAGGAGTAAATCCCTGCTCATGAACCCAACAAAATCCATTGCCCTTGCCGCCCTGTTTGTTTCAGGAATTTCGGCCAACGCTTTCAGCCAAACCGCTACGCCTCCTGTCCCGCCGAGGGAGCCGGTCAAGGTAGTAGTAGAGCCCATCGAGCCGGTTGAACCCGTTGAGGTGGACCTTGACCTGGAGCCGATGGAAATTGAGCTGGAGGAGATGGACCTCGCCCTGGCGGCCATTGAACCCATTGAAATTGACCTCGACATGGAGGCCTTGAACCGTGAAATCCAGGAAGCCGTGAAAGAAGCCATGGAGGAAGTAAAGGAGGCCATGGCAGAGCTGAAGGTTGAACTCCGTGAAATGGACGAGGTGGATATTGACCTCAACCTCGATGAACTGAATGACCTCAAAGAAGAACTCCGTCAATTGGATAAAGAATCGGATGAGGCGATGCTGAACGACGATCCACACAAAGGCAAGCACAAGGACAAGGCCGTTCATAAGAACAAGGAAAAGTCCAAAGACAAGGATGAGAAGGCGAAGGGGTTGAAGAAGATAAATTAGTGGAATCGCGGAGGGGCTTATCCTTCCGGAAAGATTTTCTTAATATTGCACCTCGAATTCAGGCTTTCGGGCCTGGAACGTGGATTTCGGGGTGTAGCGCAGCCCGGTTAGCGCATCACGTTAGGGACGTGGAGGTCGGATGTTCGAATCATCTCACCCCGACATCGCCCGCCAAACTCAGCTCTTTAGAGCAAGTTTCGGCGGGCGATTTTGTTACTAAACAGTACTCTTATCCTGGTTTTACTAAGTGGGTCACTTGTGGAGTTCACTCAGATGGTTTGTGGCAGGACCCGTCAGATCTCCAATTCAAGCTGAGGTCGGTTAATAATACTTGAGATTCTAGTTCTATTACTGGGGTACCTACCATTGACCCACATTCCCTTCTTGATTCTAGCTTCAAACGTGGCCTTAGGAAATAAACTGTTGTAGCGTGCTCGATACTTTTCAAGGAGTTCCTTATCATCTTGGAGTGACTTCAGTCTCTTAATAATGACATCAACAGGTCCAATCTCAACTCCAATCCACTTTCTTTTTTTTATATCGGCAACCGCATAAGTCGTTCCAGAACCACCAAAGGGGTCAAAAACGACATCATTTTCATTGGTAGACATCTCAATTATTCTATCAATAAGTTTTACAGAAAGTTCATTCGCACCGGCTCTTCTCTTTATTCCCTTATGTCGAACTGGAGGGATATCATACCAAACGTCTGAAAGATTAACACCCTTAGGGTTCATCTTATCTTTATATCCACCATAATCCTTAAGGTCTCTATGACAACTTGGGCAAACCTCCATTGGCAATCTATCAGGTTTGAAAACGTTTGCTTTGGTTCCCTTAGTGAAATATAGAAGTGAGTAGTGTGAAGGGTACAATCTATTGGCGATTGGCAATGAATATTTGATGTCACATGCTATCCAATTCTTGAATGTCATATGTCCGCCCAGAAACTTAGCATACAGAATATTCCATTTCGGTAAATTCCAAACAAAGAGGCTTCCTCCCGGTTTCAAAATTCTCACACATTCGTTGAGCCAACTCTCGGACCATCTGATGTATTCAGTCTCTTTCAGATTGTCATCAATACCTGAAGGATAGAGTTTGTCCAAATTAAAAGGAGGATCGGCAAACACTAAATCTATTGATTCACTTTTCAATTGACTCATCATTTCTAGGCAATCTCCTCTGTACAACTGACCCTTAGAGGTACTTAATACTTTCTTGAGTTTCCGTTTTTTCTTTGTTACCGTTACACCTTTCTCGGCTGGCTTTTCAAGTCTGGCAATTTCCTGTGAGTGTTTTGACAACATATCTACAAGTTCCATATCAATTATGCCCATCTTAAGTTTAAGATCCGTTAAAGACCTCTTCGATGTCTTTAGAATTCCATCGAGAAAAGGTTCTGGAGGGAGGATATTATTTGCATTCCAATATTCCAACCGATTCGGCTCAACACCGATTTCTACTGCAAGCGCTTTTAGACCTTTTTTGTCAGAACTTGAAACATTCAAGAAATCGTAAAGTTTATTTCCCCATTCCATTGTATTAGGTTTTGTCAAATTTAGATCGAAATTTTGGGTTAACTAAGTTCACAAAACCAAATACTTTGTTTTGAAGGTTACAGGCATTCATGACATTCTAAACGGCGAATTGTTCAAGACTTCAACTGACCTAAAGAAGGCAAACAGGGAGGTTCTAGATGCAATAAGGTTAACCGATTGGCCTCATGGTAGTGGGAAATTTTCGATTTATCCCGAAAGTGGCAAAAAACGTGGAATGGGAAATGGTGTAACCCCAATCAAGAGACCATGTTTGATACAACTTAATTATTACGGGTGGATAACAGAAAGGCTACCAGATATTGGTTCAACTGTTATGGAGACAGGTGACCTGGATGCACTGAAACGAGTTGGGGATCAATTCATTGCCTTTGAATGGGAAACTGGCAACATTTCCTCAAGCCATCGCGCAGTAAATAAGCTGCTCCTTGCCATGCAAGAGACAAACACTTTGGGTAGTTTCCTTGTAGTGCCAAGTAATAAATTCAAGAAATTTCTCACCGACCGTATAGGAAACATAGGTGAATTGAAGCCCTATTTCCCCTTATGGAAAAATATCCCAAGCATATCCGGCGCCTTACGAATTATTGAAGTAGAACACGATGAGGAAAGCACTGATGTTCCCAGAATCCCCAAAGGGACTGATGGAAGAGCACTTTTTTAAGTCTCGTCCGGAAAAAGTACATTGCTTAATCCCAAGCTTACATCTATACTCTCGCTGAGCTTCCTAACATTCTTGGGAGTCTTGAAAAATGAATAAGGGGATCTGAATCCTTTATTGCTTCTTGTTACCTCTTTTGTGGAATTAAATACCTTTTCACAAACTGGCAAAATTGTCTTTGGTGTTAGATGTAGGTTATGCATTGAGAGCCTCTTATAACCAAAATATTTGAAGACTTTGTGGAGTATTAGTCTTTTGGCAAAGATTGCTAATGCTGGATTTTCGCCATCGCCAGTGTCCACTTCCTTTTCTTTGAGAAAATCTCTCGTTAATCGATATATCCTAACACAATTCCACAATCTGTCACCTGAAGTTTTGTCATTAAAGATTCTTGTGTAAGGCTGCCTTTCAATGTCCTCCCAAATTTTTCCAATCTCGCGGCTTACCAAGATAGCGAGATCTATGTCGTAATGGGCGCATCCAAGGGCAATTGTCGCCTCTTCAAGAGTGCAGCCGGCTTCCTCATGAGGCTTTTGTTCTCCCGTCTTGAACGAGTATTCAATTCCATCTAGAAACAACTCCTGTTTAAGTCTAGTTTGATTGCTGTCAAGAGAGGCAAAATCCTTGTTCTCAATTTTATTTTGGGTGTTATTAAACTTAGTAATCTTCGACGCGTAATCATCTGGTGCTCCCTTTAGATCAATGAATCTTACATGGACCTTAGCATCCTTTATCTGATCTCTGTATTGTAAATAGGTTTCACCAATAGCTCCATAAGTCTGGGCTCCATTTACAATATTTACATCCTTAAAACTAAAAACCCCTGCCTCCCGATCCTTTTTCGGTCCCTTTCCAAAACTCTTACACAGAATTGTGATACCGTTATTGAAATACCAGAAGTCCCGTGGTTCCTTCATTAGTGTAAGCTTTATGTAGGCATTTACAGTTGTATCACCCTTGAACCTTCTTAGGTTTTTTGTTAGAAGATTATTCTTATATGTTTTCCAAAGTTCACCTAAGTCGACGACACTCATTTCACCATAAATACTTTCATAGGGCTCAGAATGCTTACCCCAATTGGTTAGCGTGATGTCCGTGAGATCAATCGGTGCACCGTCGGTGGCACTAATGATGCACTGATAAAGGTCCTTTAGATTTATCACTCTTGCAGTGTAGATTTCAAAACCATCATTCAATAAGGCTAGTTTGTCCCTAATCAGATCCTTTGATTCATTACCAAGTGGTTGTACACCAGAATAGATAAGCAAGAGCTGGATTCGGTATGAGGCGCTTTCAACTGCCTTTATTACATTATCTCTCTTAGATTTTACTTTGTCATTGAACTTGTTGAACCGACAACTTACAAGGTCTTCCACACCGTTGAAGAATGCCGTTATCTCGGACTTTTTCGGTGATCCTTGGCCGTTCTTAATCCACTTCCCTTGGGCCAACGTAAGGAGTTTTGAATCCTCGTCAAGCAGAATAGCATCGATTCCATTGTCTTTGAATCCGTCAGTGATTGCATGCACTGCTGTTTCAGAATCTACTTCGCATGTGGAAGCAATAGCAAGACATATTTGCCCAGCACTTATCAATTGGTCAATACTAGTTAAGTCAGGATGAGTCACCCTAATTTTAGGTAAGTACCGCTCAGTAATTACTTTCTCAATTCGCTTTAGAGTAATTGAGGACATTTTTATTCTAGCTGGTTAAGTTGACTTAGATATTCTGATTTCCGGGACTTAATTGACATATAAATTATTAATTGGGCAAAAGTAAATATAGACATTTGATTGAGTGCTGAAAGTTACAAAGGGTGCTTGTGCTCTTACTTCTGACTTCAGGGACTTCCCCCGTACACAAACTCCTGATATTGGACCAAAGGTGGGTCAGCAGCATTTTGGCATTCACCTATGAGATCCAAGTAGGAACTTAGATTCACTTGAGAGCGCTTAATTCCGGCTAAACCACCCTCACCACCACATTCCCCCTCTTGTGAAATCCCTCCACATAGGTATGCGCTTCACGGATCTGTTCCAGGGTGTAAACTTTGTCAA
Organism: Cyclobacteriaceae bacterium; assembly: GCA_016787645.1. Lineage (GTDB taxonomy): Bacteria > Bacteroidota > Bacteroidia > Cytophagales > Cyclobacteriaceae > ELB16-189. The sequence continues at coordinate 711,302 of JAEUUF010000013.1, forward strand.
TCACAGATTTCAGCTTTCCAGATTCAATAAGCTCCTTCAACTGAAGCAAGTCATCGGGCTTTGATTTCGGAGAACCGGTTACCGTTATGTACTTACCGGCGGGTTTCAGCAGAGGCTTGCAGGCCGATTTAGATGTTTTCCCCACGGCATCAAAGACGACGTCGAACAGGCGCCCTGTCTTTGTGAAATCATCCCGGGTATAATCAATCACGGTATCCGCACCGAGTGAAGTGACCAGGTCTGCATTTTTCGAACTGCAAACAGCCGTAACCTTGGCACCCATTGCCTTGGCGATCTGAACCGCAAAAGTCCCCACACTTCCCGATGCTCCATAAATCAGAATCTGATCTCCTTGCTTTAAGCCGGAAGACCTCAAGAACCGCAAAGCGGTCAGGCCACCGACGGGAACCGCGGCTGCCTCCTCGAAAGACATGTTCGAAGGCTTGCCAGCGACCTGTTCATTGGCCGGCAGACACTTATACTCCGCATAGCCACCGAACCCGAACCCGCAAAAAGCAAAAACAGGATCACCTTCCTTGAAGGAAGTAACCTCCTTGCCAATAGCTTCCACGACTCCGGCGACTTCAAACCCCAGTATCTTGACCCGCGAAGGTTTGAACAGTCCATTGAAAATTCTCGCGAGAAACGGATCGGCTTTTCTTAAGCGCCAGTCACCCGCCGTCACCGTGGTCGCATGGACCTTTATCAACACCTCATTGCTTTTGGGTGTTGGCTTCGGAATATCCCGAAGTTCAAGAACCTCCGGTGATCCATAGCGTTCATAGATAACTGCCTTCATAATATTTCTACTAGTCAGTGATTGCCTTTCCATTTGCCCACGGCCACCGCAAGCACTACAACCCCCGCCAGTCCCAACGCACTCCCCTCCAATCCAAAGTTACCACCGGTCAGCCATAGGGGAGCATCCCCAAACACCGGCAGCAACAAACTGGGTTGTACATGACCGCTTACTCCAAAGCCCAGCAGCACGCCTTGCACCCAGTTGGCTGCAGTGTGCATGGCGATCGCCATCACCAGGTTGTTTGTGCGGATCACCGTCAGGCCAAAAAGGATGGAAGCAAGAAAAATATTCGCCATCGCCAGTATTTTGACAGTCCCGTGCATTTCAGGGTTGGCCATGTGCGTCAGTAAAAAGTAGGCCGAAATAATGACTTGTGCCGGCCATGTGCCCAGGCTCCCGCGGAGTCGCCCGAAAATAAATCCCCGGAACAGAAACTCCTCGGAAACAGCACCGGCCACCATAGTTCCCGTGATTGCCCATAGTGAGTAGGCATCCGCGGATTGACCTTCCCAACGCACCCAACCCCCGACATATAATACCAGTGATGGAGCCAGCATGAGCGCAGCTCCCAGTGCCAACCCTGCAAAAAGATTCCGGACAAAACTTAAATCCAGTCTCCCGGTCAAGTCGGCGAACGAACCGCCCCAGAGGCGCTGGCAAATCCAGGTGGCAGCCAGCACAATGATAGCCTGCTGGTATATCGACACCTCTGCGTTATTGCTCCGGGATAGAAAGATCGCAGGCAAAGTCAATGCTGCCAGCACCAGGAAGAAGATGGCCACCCACCAGGCTTCCCTGATTTTTCCCAGCTGATTCAGGAAGATCTTCATGGTATTAGTCGTCCAGCGTGTGTACGAAATTCCATTTCAATTTCCCGAAGCTAATGAGTTCTGTTGAAGGGCTTAAAGACATATACGCTGATGCTCAGCATGCGGTTATACCGCTGAACCTCATTCGACAAGCTAGTCAAACCATGGCCATACCGAATGTCAATTGCCAGTTTCTTGTTCTTATTCTTCTTCTTCCAATCAAATACGTACCCCACGCCAGCCTGCACACCCATCTCAAAGCGTCGGAATCCGCCGGGTTGACTGCCGAAAGAAACGGAGCCACCATCCGGCCCGTCGGATTCTGTTTTGCCCGAAAACAGGTAGGAAACATACGGTCCTGAATTCACATAGAAGCGCCCAAAGTGGAACCGGGCCAGCAACGGCATTTCGGCCGAGTACAATTTTAGGGTGGTTTTACCCAGCGTCAGGGCATTGCCCGCATTGAGCGTTCCGCCCTTCATGGCATAGTAAACCTCACCGACCAACGAAAAACGATCGGTGATACCGGCCTGAACAGACACCCCGGCCCGGAGACCGCGCAACGATTTATTGAATGAACCCAACTGTCCATTCATGTCCCCGTAATTTAGATTGACACCTGTTGTGTTCACCACCAGTGTGACATAACTGGTCTGCGCATTGGATCCGATTGATGCAGCCAGAACGATAAAGATTGCAAGGATGGACTTGCCAACTACGGCACGACCAACTTCCTTCTGACCCTGGACTGAGGGGTTATCTTGATTTACATTTTCATCGATCACCGCAAAGCCTTTGGCAATTAACCAGCCAGCGAGGATCATTTCATAAAGTGCAACGGGAAGCGCCATCAGTATGGCACCAGTTGAAAACAACGGTACAAGATCAAACATGGCCAATGTACCCGAGGCAAGAATCAGCACGGCTCCCACCAGGCCCATCGCGGCCAGGCTGCGTGGCACCAGCCTGGTGCGATAGAAAACATAACTGTAAATGCTGGTATTGATGCCCAGCACGAAGCACGGACCCAGTATAAACGTCCAGTCATGGATGGCCTTAAGCGCTATCCCAACGGCACGATAAGATTCTCCTTGCGCTTCGCCACCCGCAACAAAACTCTCACTGATCGTCACTAGAGCCAGCATGCTGATCATCCCGATTAAAATGAGGAGACCTTCCGTCAATCGAAACACCAGGTAGCCAAGTGCAAAGCGCCCATCGAATTTGCGGAGGTAAGGAAAGAGCATAATGGCGGTTGCGGCCATTGATACAAAGAGCATCAATTCAAGAATTCCACCCAATATGATTTGTGACCGGTTGGCCGCACCCGAAAGCAGGAAATCGCCGGTGATGAGAATTGGGTCATACAGCTTCATCCCGATAATGGCCGTTACGGTAGCCAGGATGAAAAACGCGCCGGTCAGTTTTCCATTCATCCGATCTTTTCCTGCAGCAGGGTGCCGTTTAGTGATTACGTGTTCCATTTTGATTTGCGTGTTTAGATGAGTGACTAGAAATTTTCCTGTATCAATTCTTTATTGACCATCATCCCAGCCGTGGTTCCCATCGACACGGCATTGGCTACGGTGCGCAGCTTGGTCACATTGTCGCCGCAGGCAAAGACTCCTGGAACCGAGGTTCGGTGGGAACCATCAATTTGGATATAACCCTCTGAGGTCAGCTCACATCCTAGTTCCTTTGGAATATCACTGTGTTGGGCAAAGGCCGGGCGGGAGTAGATGGCCTTGAGGTCGATAAAACGCCCATCATGAAAGACAATTCCCTTTAGACTTCCCTGCGTGTGATCGAGCGCCTTAATAGGGTCTTCAATAACGGGAATGTGGTGTTTCCGCAAGGCGGAAATTTGCCCCGGGGTAAGCGTTGAAACACCATTGGTGAAGATGGCAAGGTCATCTGTCCAGTTCGAAATGAGCGTCCCAAATTCAAACGCAAAGTCGCCATTACCAAGGATTCCGGTCTTTACACCCCTTACCTCATAACCATGACAGTACGGACAATGCAGAACCGATTTTCCCCAGCAATCCGAAAAGCCAGGAATATTGGGAAATAAATCGACTACCCCCGTCGCGAAGATCAATTTACTGCCCTGGAACGTTTCGAGGGAATCAAGCTGGACGAGGAAACCATCAGGTCGTTTCTCCGCGTGGACAGCCAAGCCGGATACACGCATTACCGAATCATATTGATCAACCTGCTGCCGGGCCAGGGAAGCGATCGCTGCCGGCGGCGTTCCATCCTGCGTGATGAAATTGTGTGAATACGGCGTGAAACGATTGGCCGGTTTGCCGGCATCGATGATCAACACGTTGCGCAATGCGCGGCCCAGTGCCATACCCGCGGCCAGTCCAGCATAACTGCCGCCCACAATGATCACATCAAATCGCTCTTTCATGATTTTCATTTTAAGTACTGGAAAGTTGAAGGGGAATTGTAACGATAAGGCCATCAGGGCACCGGACTGCCGAAGGAATTTCCTTCGGCTGGTGGCCCGGGTGGCGACCTTATCCATTCGGATAGCTATTTCTTTACGGATTCAGGGACGAACTTTTGCAGAACCCTGTCTACGAAAGGAACACCCACAAAGACGATCCACGGCACCAGGGTGATCGTGAGCAGGAAAGTCCGCTGATACAAAGGGAGAACGGACAATGCCTCTCCAAAAACAGCGAGGAACAAGGTGATGGAGGGGTAAATGACCGCCCAGATTTTGAGGGATGCCATCAATTTCATTTTTGTTTTCATGGTGATTTGTCTTTTTGTTGTTTGCTATATGCGATAGCAAAAGTACCGGCAGGGAAAGGCTCCCGGATAGGACAAAAATGAAGTCGGATGGGACTTACTGGAAGTTCTTGCGAAACGCCTCGGGTGTGTACCCGGTAAGCTTCTTGAAAAAGCGAATAAAGTACGAGACATCCTCAAAACCGAGATGGTAGGCAACCTGGTTTACCTGGTTGGGAGTCGCCAAAAGGAATCTGCGCGCCTCGAGGAGCAATTGGTCTTCGATGAGTTCAGCAGCCGTCTTCCCCACAAGGCTCCTGGTTATGGAGTTGAGCTGATATGGCGAGAGACTCAACATCTCCGCGTAGGCAGCCACCTGTTTCTTTGTTCCCACGTTCACTTCCAGGAGGTGCATGAATTTCTCCAGTTTTTCCTGCCTGTAGGGATCAGCGTTAACCGAGGGTAACTGGCGGTTTTGCCGGTTGCGGAGAAACTGGATCAGGAATATTTCGAAGTTTGCTTTAATGATGGCCTCAAATCCCTCTTGCCTGGCATTGTATTCTTCGAGGATTGCCTGGAGGATGGCAGCAAGTTTTCCATCGCCTGCAGGGTCCAGTTTGCAGTAGTTCTTGGTGGCGGCTTTGCGCAACAGTTCGTTGCCATTCTTTGACGCCAGGAACTGAAAGCCCTTATTGAATTCCAGCAAGTAACCCTCCGTCCCCTTCTTCAGGTGGATGCGGTGAACCTGGCCCGGCCGCATAAAGAAAATTGAATCATCCGAGACCGGGTAATTCACAAAATCGATCTCATGAGAACCTTTGCCCTTCCGCACCGCAAGGATCAGGTAGAAGTCGTGCCGATGGAGGTCCTGGTGCAAATCCTTTCCCTCAAGGACATCCGCGAGGTTCCTGATTTTGAAACCTTCGAATAAATCAGCCTTGGCTTCGTGAGGTTTGATCGACCGGATGGGGATAGTCTTCATACTTGATCAATCTAACCAACGCTCTTTCTCAAACACAAAACATGCTGAATCATCGTGATGTTTACTGTTCCGGACTCAACCTCCTACCAAACCACAATCCGCTCACTCTCGGGTTTGTACATTTTATCACCCGGCTGGAGATTGAATGCCTTGTAGAACGGAGTGAAATTCATCAGGGGTCCGTTCACGCGCCACTTGGCCGGGGCATGCGGATTGGTGTTGACGTACATACGCATGTACGCATCACGGGTCTTTACTCTCCAGATCCGCGCGATCGAAATAAAGAACCGCTGATCCGGAGTAAACCCATCCAGCCTGGTCGTGTCTTTTCCCTGCTCGGTGAGTTTGAACGCGTCATAGGCAATGGCCACCCCGGCTATGTCGGCGGTATTTTCTCCAACGGTCAGCGCACCTTTGAGGTGCATGGAATCAAGCACGGTAAAAGCGTTGTATTGATCAATCACCTGTTGTGTTCTCGCTTTGAATTTTTCATAGTCGGCTTTGGTCCACCAGTCTGTCACGTTGCCGTCCTTGTCGTATTGGGCACCCTGGTCGTCAAACGAGTGCGTGATCTCATGGCCAATCACCATACCAATACCACCGTAATTAAGCGCATCATCGGCATTCACATCAAAGTACGGGGGCTGAAGGATACCGGCAGGAAATACAATCTCGTTGAGCGGCGGGTTGTTGTATGCCGTCACCGTGGGCGGTGTAGTAAGCCACTCGGTCCGGTCAACCGGCTGCCCTACTTTTGCCAGGCTGTACTGGTAATCGTTTCGGTTGGCCGACAGCCGGTTTTCAAAATAAGCATCTCGCTTGACCTCTACTTTCGAGTAGTCTCTCCACTTGTCGGGGTAACCAATCTTTTCCGTGAAGAAGGATAATTTCTCTTTAGCCTTCGCTTTGGTCGAGTCGCTCATCCAATCCAACCGGTCGATACGTGCGGAGAAAGCTTTTTTCAGGTTGTTGACCAATACCCCCATCCGCTTCTTCGCGTCTTCGGGAAAATATTTCTTCACATACAACTGTGCCAACGCATGCCCGAGGGATCGATCAACAGCCTGCGTCATTTCTTCGGCGCGCGGCTTCTTCACGGCTTGCCCCGTCAGAATTTTTGAATACTCAAACGAAGCATCCACAAAAGGCTTACTTAGGTAATTGGCATAGCTGGTAAGCGCGTTGGCTTTCAGATAGATCTTCCAATTGCCGAGGGGAACGGCTTTCAGCATCACATTCAACTTGTCATAATAAGCCGGTTGCCCCACATTGACGGAATCTGCTTTTACGCCCAGTTCATTCAGCAGCATCGTCCAGTTCAGGTTGGTATGCTTCTTTGATAGGGTGGCGACCGCCAACTTATTGTAGTTCGCCTTCACGTCCCGCAGTTCGATATTGGTCCGGTGGGCGGCGGCCAATTGTTTTTCAATATCATAAGTGATGCCCGCGTTCTTGCTGGCTGCCGCTGCATCGGTGCCCGTCAATTCAAAGAGGCGGGTAAGGTATTTTTTGTAAGCATTCTGGATAGCGATCGTTGACGAATCGGTCTTGAAGTAATAATCCCTCTCCGGCAAGCCAATACCAGTTTGGTAGAACTGGGCAATATTGACGGAACTGCGTTTGTCATCCGGGGCCACATAAAGACCGATGATGGAACCGTCCCCTGCTTTTTGCTCTTCGGCGACTACTTTCAATAAGGAAGGAATATCAGTCACCGCATCGATGCGATCGAGTATAGGCTTGAGCGGTTCGTATCCGCGTTTGTTGATGGCAGCCGTATCCATTCCGGATGCGTAAAAATCGCCCACCTGCTGTGCTATGCTTCCCGCCGGGCTTGCCGTTGCCGCCACGCTGTCGAGGATCGCCTGAAGCCGGATGCGCTGCGGGTAATTCAAGAAAGAGTAAGAACCTACCCCGGTTTGACTGGCCGGTATCTGCGCACTGTCATACCAAATGCCGTTGGCATAGGTGAAAAAATCATCGCCTGGATTTTTCGTGGCATCGATTCCCGTCAGCACAACGCGCTTTGATTCCGTTTCAGAAGCTTGTTTGCAAGCTCCCGTGAACAACAAAGCCAGGGCGAAGTATAATAGTCTTTTCATAGTTTGTGGTTTAGGGATCTTGGTGAAACACCGACCCGTTTACTCCAAAAGTAAGAAATTAGTGGCTAGTGACTGGTAGCTAGTGGCTAGTTGGGGAAATGTGATCAATCACAAAGTAGTTGTACCCATCAAGGGGTCAGGGGTGTGAGGAACGTGACCAGTTCAGGTTCAGTTGCGGAAGCAGTGGGCAACTCAAAAGGGCAGCGCCAACTAGTCGTTGAACCTGTTATCTTAGACGAGGAAACCACTCATGAAAAAATTCTTCTTTCTCCTCAGCCTTGTGTACTCCCTTTCCTATTCCCAACCCAAACCTTTTCCCATCGCCATCGCCGGGCTTACCCACACCCATGTGCACTGGCTCCTGGGCCGGGCGGATGATGGAGATATTGAAATTGTGGGCATCGCAGAACCCAACCGGGAGTTGGCCGAGCGATACCTGAAACAATACAAACTTCCACTTTCCCTATTGTATCCTTCGCTGGAGGAAATGCTTAAACACACCAGGCCCGCAGCGGTCGCTGCGTTCGGAAGCATATTCGAACACCTTGAAGTTGTGAAGCAATGCGCCGAAAAAAATATTCATGTGATGGTGGAAAAGCCGCTGGCGGTTAGTCTCGATCATGCACGTCAAATCGAAGCGCTGGCAAAAAAGCACGGCATTCATGTGCTTACCAATTATGAAACCACCTGGTACGCGAGCAACTACGCCGCCCGTGAACAACTGAAAAACCTCGGGCCGATTCGCAAGATCGTCGCCCACCACGGCCACCAAGGACCCAAGGAAATCGGCGTCAACCGCGAATTCCTCGATTGGCTTACCGACCCGGTCGCCAACGGTGGCGGCGCCCTGATGGATTTCGGATGTTACGGTGCCAACCTGATGACGTGGCTCATGAATGGCGAACGACCTCTTTCGGTGACAGCGGTCACCCAACACTTCAAACCGGACGTGTATCCCAAAGTTGAAGATGAAGCAACATTAATCCTGACTTACCCAAAAGCCCAGGGAATCATCCAGGCATCCTGGAACTGGCCTTACAACCGAAAAGACCTGGAAGTCTATGGACTTACCGGCTACGTAATCGCCGATCGAAATGGAATCAAACTGAAAGCATCCAAAGACCAACCGGAGGAAATGAAAACAGTGCCCTCCTTGGCGAGTCCAGTTCACGACCCCTTCGCCTACCTCGCGGCTGTTGTCCGAGGAGAGATCATCATGACACCTACCGATCTATCTTCTTTACCCAACAACATGATCGTCGTGGAAATCCTGGAGGCTGGGAAAGAGAGCGCCCGATCAGGCAAGACCATTTACCTCGGTAAAACTACAAAGTAACCGAAGCACTCCTACCTCCCCTCTCCGTCTTACGGAGAGGGGCCGGGGTGAGGCGTGTCACCCCGGAGAGACTCCCCGACAAACTGTTTCAATCGAAGAGCCGATTCATTCAACACGGTCAGAGTTTCAAATCAGCCGTCCCCCAAATAAAGGGCATCACCATCTCCTCCCTCTCCTCTCCGTCTCACGGAGAGGGGCCGGGGGTGAGGTGGTGACCCCGGAGAGACTCGAACTCTCGACCCGTTGATTAAGAGTCAACTGCTCTACCAACTGAGCTACGGAGTCTAATACTATTTTTTCTTGTTGGCCTTCAAATCCCTGAAGAACCTTGCCCAGTTGAACGGGTTCAGGAACGGGTTAGTAATACCCATTTGCTTGTTGTAGATGGTGCTGTTGTACTGCTCCATGTAGTAACGGTAGTTCAGGTTCCCATCCATCGGTGTGGTGCGCATCATCAGCGCCATCAGCTCAGCATTCAGGTTGCGACGGTCAATGCCATTGTCCATTGGCACATTAAGCGCCAGCACCGCCTGCTTAAACACTTCCTCGGTCGGGAACGGGAGGATGGTAACCTCGCGCAAAAATGTATTGTCCGTACTCATCTCCACCACGATGGTGAGAAAATCCTCAGGCAGGTTGGGAACGATATAATGTTGCCGGATATATCCAACGGCGCTAATCACCAGGCTGTCGCCCGGAAGCACCGGCATAGAAAAGAAACCGGTCGGATTGGTGCTCGTGCCCCGACCCGCTTTGGGAACGTAAACGTGCACACCGGGAAGACCGCTCACGCTGTCCTCACCGAGCACAATGCCTGACAATTGAATAAGGTGTCGCCTGCTGACTTGCGCACGAGCCTCCAAACTGGAGAAAAGGCCACCCGCAATACCTGCCACCACCAAAACGTACGCGAACTTACGCATCATTAGAAAAGAGGCTTCAAAGATAGGGAGAAGCCCACGATCTGCCTAACGTGGAATACGTCAAATCCTTTTTGAGTAATTTCGCCGCACCCATTCAGCGTGCGGCTTAAACACTTCAACATCGACCTTGGTGCGCAGATCTTTCTCGCCTGTTCCGATACCTCCCGGCTTCGGATCCTGCACCTCATCATGACCAACGGGGAGATGTGCATCAGTGACCTTGAGCGTATCCTGGAATTCACACAGGCCAAGACCTCCCGCCACCTGATCTATCTTAAAAACTCAGGTATCCTGGCCTCCCGTAAACATAACCAGTGGGTGTTTTACCAGGTAAAAGAGGAAGTATCGGACATCCTGAAGCAGATGCTGGAATTCGTCAAACGCGACCCGCTGCTGCAAAAGGATCTCCAGATTTTTCAAACCCTGTTCAGCAACCGCGAACTGGCGCTGAACAAATTCAAGATGCAGCCACTCGGCTATCGCGCCCCGCAATGAAACCTTATTCCTGCGTACTTTTTGATCTCGACCACACACTTTGGGACTACGAGACCAACGCCGAAGAAACTTTGAAAGAACTTTTCGCCCGTTACGATATGGAGCGTCGTGGCGTCACCAGCTTTCGCTTCTTCCTGGAAACCTTCCGACGCATCAATGTGGAATTGTGGGACCGGTATGATCGCGGACTCATCGGCCAGGACGTCATCCGCAATGAGCGCTTTGCACGGGTCTTCCGCGACACCGGAGTGGAAGACACTCGAACCGCCCTGGAGTTTTCAACCGAATACCTGCGCGAACTTCCCCGGAAAAAGCACCTACTCCCCCATGCTCGCGAAGTCCTGGAGTATTTGCATCCACGCTACCCGATGACCATCGTCACCAACGGGTTCGATGAAATCCAGGCTACCAAGATTGAGTCAGCCGGCATCAGCCATTACTTTCGTCATGTTGTCACGTCACAACGCGCAGGAAGCAAAAAGCCGTCCCGCAAGATCTTTGAGTTTGCCCTCGAACAGACCGGCCATGCCCCTGAATCTGCCGTAATGATCGGCGATAACCTGCAGACCGACATTGCCGGCGCCAAGGGTGCAGGCATTGATACCATCTTTTACAACCCTGCGCGGTTGCTCCATGAGTCGGCAGTCACGCACGAAATCGCTGCTTTGCTTGAATTGAAATCCCTGCTCTGAGGGCACAGGTGTTTTTCGTACTTTTGGGCCTCCAAAATTCACACACCATGTCTACCGGATTCTTCCACATTCCCATACCGAAAAACGAACCTGTACTTTCTTATGCCCCGGGCACCAAGGAGCGCGCGGCGCTGAAAAAAGCCATAGAGGAAGCCCGCAATACGAAACTCGATATCCCGATGTACATCGGCGGTGAGGAAGTGCGGTCGGGAAAGACCAAGAACATCGCTCCTCCCCACGACCACAAGCATATCCTTGGTCATTTCCACGAAGGTGACAAGGGCCATGTCGAGCAAGCCATCCAGGCGGCGCTCAACGCAAAAGAACTTTGGGCCAATTTGTCCTGGGAGAATCGCGCCAGCATCTTCCTCAAGGCCGCAGACCTTCTCGCCGGTCCGTATCGCTATAAGATGAACGCCGCCACCATGCTCGGGCAATCGAAGAACGCTTTCCAGGCCGAAATCGACTCCGCGTGCGAGCTCATCGACTTCCTGCGGTTCAATGTGTATTTCATGGGTCAGATCTATAGCGAACAGCCAGAGTCTTCCGCTGGCATCTGGAACCGCATGGAGTATCGCCCGCTGGAGGGATTCCTCTTTGCACTCACGCCATTCAACTTCACGGCGATCGGCGGTAACCTTCCCACCAGCATGGCCATGATGGGCAATACGGTGGTGTGGAAACCGGCGAACACCCAAGTGTATTCAGCCAGCGTGTTCATGCAAATCCTGCGCGAGGCCGGGCTCCCGGACGGCGTAATCAACCTCGTCTATGTAAGTGGACCAAACGCAGGTGATGTCATCTTCAATCACCGCGACTTCGCCGGCATCCAGTTCACGGGAAGCACCGGCGTATTCCAGGGTATGTGGAAAACCATCGGCGCCAACATTGCCAAATACAAGAGTTATCCCCGCATCGTGGGCGAAACAGGCGGAAAAGATTTTGTAGTCGCTCACAAGAGCGCAGACCCTAAAGTGGTCGCTACGGCGCTCTCCCGCGGAGCATTCGAGTTCCAGGGACAGAAGTGCTCCGCCGCTTCGCGGGCGTACATCCCTTCCAACTTGTGGGAAAATGTGAAAGCACAGTTGGTGGCCGACTTGAAGAGCTTCAAGATGGGCGGCACTGAAGACTTTGGCAACTTCATCAACGCAGTGATCGACGAGAAAGCCTTTGACTCCATCGCCGGTTACATTGACAAAGCCAGGCAGAACTCGATGAACGAAATCATCGCAGGCGGGAAGTACGACAAGTCCAAGGGATATTTCATTGAACCCACCATCATCCTCACGAAGGATCCCTCCTCCATCACCATGTGCGAAGAGATCTTTGGACCGGTACTGACGATATATGTGTACCATGAAGAGAACTTCGAGCAAACGCTTGAACTCGTGGATCAAACTTCTCCTTACGCATTGACCGGGTCCATCATCGCGAAAGACCGTTATGCGGTTGAAATGGCCACACGGAAACTGGTGAACGCTGCCGGCAACTTTTACATCAACGATAAACCTACGGGTGCCGTCGTGGGACAACAGCCCTTCGGTGGCGCCCGCGGTTCCGGCACCAATGACAAGGCTGGTGCAAAAGCCAACCTGATGCGGTGGGTGTCGATGCGAACCATCAAGGAGACGTTTGTGTCGCCGACGGATTACCGATATCCATTCCTGGAGAAGGAATAGGGATCGGGGATTAGGGGTTAGGGTTTAGGGGCGAGGGATCAGTGTTTCTCATTAATGATATGGAAAAATGAATACCACGAAATATCTCGTCTTCATTGTTCTGTGCTCCTGTACATTGAGTGTCTCAGACAAGGAGAAGGGAAATAATTCAACTACTGAGTTATATTCCTATGATGTCGAGCAGCGCATCAAGGATCTCGAAATTGACCTGGTGGCACCGACTATTCCCCCGGGCGTGAAACTCGTCACCGCGGTACGAACGGGGAACCTCGTTTACCTGTCGGGCAATGGACCACTGCCGGCCGGCAACCGCAAAGGCTATTATGGCAAAGTGGGCAAAGATCTTACCGTCGATGAAGGCTATGAAGCGGCACGCTCCACGGGCATCAGCCTGCTGAAAGTTTTGCAGGATGAAATCGGCGACCTCAACAAAGTGGTGCGCATTGTCAAAGTGCTCGGCATGGTGAACTGCGAACCCACCTTCACGGAACAGCCGCAAGTCATCAACGGTTTTTCTGAATTGATGATTGAAGTCTTTGGTGACCGCGGCAAACATGCGCGCTCCGCGGTGGGCATGACCTCGCTTCCCTGGAACCTCGCGTGCGAGGTGGAGATGATCGTGGAAGTGCAGGATTGACGCTGTGTTGTCACCTGCGCCTGGCTCCAACTGACCGCAATCGGAGAAATAGTCGTACCTTTGTGCTTTCGACCTCCAAATTCCCGTTTAAAAGGCATTTGCATTGCCAGCAGAGCCCCAGCGTTGAGCCAAGAGGCACATTTATTCAACCATTTTTTGGCGACTCTCGCTGAACAAAAACACACTTCATGTCATTTGAAAAATTGAACCTGATTGAGCCGATTTTACGCGCGCTAAAACACGAAGGCTATTCCACGCCTACTCCCATCCAGCAACAGGCCATCCCGGTACTGCTCGAACGCCGCGACCTCCTCGGTTGCGCGCAGACAGGCACCGGAAAGACGGCTGCTTTTGCCATCCCCATTCTGCAGCTCCTCCACAACGATGAGCTTTTCAAGAAAGGACCAAATGGGATCAAGGCCCTGATCCTCACGCCTACCCGCGAACTGGCCGCCCAGATCGGTGAGAGCTTTGCCGCTTATGGCAAACACCTTCGCATCTCACACACGGTAATCTTCGGTGGTGTCGGACAAAAACCACAAACCGATGCCTTGCGCGCCGGCGTAGATGTCCTCATCGCCACCCCTGGGCGTCTCCTCGACTTGATGGATCAGCGCTATGTGAAACTGGATCATATCAAGTTCTTCGTTCTTGATGAAGCCGACCGCATGCTGGACATGGGCTTCATCCACGATGTGAAAAAAGTCATTGCCCGTTTGCCCAAAGTCCGGCAGACCCTCTTCTTCTCGGCCACGATGCCTTCCGAGATTTCTTCATTGGCCAATTCCATCCTCACCAACCCGGTGCGCGTGGAAGTTGCCCCAGTGTCCTCCACGGCCAACACCGTACGCCAGGAGATGTACTTTGTTGAAAAAACCAACAAGCGATCCCTGTTACTGCACCTGCTGAAAAACAAGGAAATCGAATCCGCCCTGGTATTCACCCGCACCAAGCACGGAGCGGATCGCGTGGCCAAGGACCTCGTCAGGGCCGGCGTCAACGCTGAGGCCATCCACGGCAACAAGTCGCAAAACGCGCGCATCAAGGCGCTGAGTAATTTCAAAGCCCGCCACACCCGGGTGCTGGTCGCGACCGACATCGCAGCCCGGGGCATTGACATCGACGATCTTTCGCACGTCATCAATTTTGAGCTCCCCAACGTTCCGGAAACTTATGTTCACCGTATCGGCCGGACGGGTCGTGCCGGGGCGAGTGGGATAGCCATCTCGTTCTGTGATTCAGAAGAACGGGAGTTTCTGCGGGATATCCAGAAGTTGATCAGCAAGGCGGTGCCCGTCATTGACAGCCATCCTTACCATTCTGCCGGGGGCGCTGACCCGAATCGTCCCCGTCTTCACCAACAGTCCTCCTCGCCTAACGGCGGCCGTCGCCCAAAAAAGCAATGGTCCGGCCACTGGCGCGGCAAACGGCATTCGGGATGAGGTAATGGATTTTGTTAGAAATACTATTCAATAGTAGATTTGACAATTGTTCATCTAACCCTTTACCGTTATGTCAAAAGGTCAAGACAAGAAGAAAGAAGAAAAGAAGAAGCCGCAAAAGACCCTGAAGGAAAAAAGGGCCGAGAAGCGCGCCAAGAAAGAAGGCAAAATGGGAATGGGCATGTAGTCCAATCCGTTTCAGGTTTCAGGTTCCGGACGTTATGTCGGAATTTGAAACCTGAAATTATTCCGACTTAAGGATAACGGCTGGATTCAACCGGCTTGCCCGAATCATCTGGAAGGCCAGCGTCAGCCAGGAGATGATCACCACCACACCAATGGCCAGCAGGAAAAACATGGGCTGCAGCGAGATGTGATACGCGAAGCCGGAAAGCCAATCATTGAACACCAGCATGGACGCCGGTGTGGCAATCGCGAAGGCAATGAGGATCAGCAACAGAAAATCCCGGTAGATCAGCAATATTATACCCCGCTCCGAAGCGCCAAGGATTTTGCGGACACCAATTTCTTTTAGCCGCTTCCGAATGGTGTACGTCGCCAGCGCAAACATGCCCATGGAGGCAATGAGAAGCGCCAGCGAGCAGAATACAGTGTACACACGGCTTATCCGATCTTCTTCGGCGTACGTCGCCCGCAATCCCTCGTCCAGGAAATAATAATTGAAAGGCACTTCCGGGTATAGCCGTTGCCAGACTTCCTCAATCTCCCCGATCGTGGAACGATTGTTACCGCTACCCAATTTAATAGCTACGTTGCCAAACGCTCCGCTGAACTGGATGACCAGCGGACCAATTCCCGACTTTAGCGGATCGAAATTAAAATCCTTGATCACGCCGATGACCCGCGATGAATCGGATCCACGAAAACCCGGTTTCAATTTACGGCCGATGGGATCCGACCATCCGAACAACTTCACCGCCGACTCGTTGACCACTTGCGCGAGCGAACTGTCGCTATTGAATGCGCGGTCAAAGAACCGGCCATCCTTCATGGCAATGCCAAAAGTCTCCAGAAAATCATAACCCGCATACATGACAGGTACCATCTGCTCTTCATCTTTTCCTTCGGCGATGACCGGGGAATACGCCAGGTTATTCTGACCAAGATCGTGCGAGAGATTGGTGACGGAAGTTACGTTGGACAAACGCTCCACTTCCTCTTTGAAGGTGGGGTATTGCCGGAAGATGGGGATCCCCTGGACAGGCAAGATGATGATTTGCTCCCGGTCGAAGCCCATGCTTTTGTTGCGCAGAAAGTCCAACTGGTTATAGACCACGATCGTGCCAATGATGAGGGTAATTGAAACGGCGAACTGCAGAACCACCAGCACCTTGCGCATGTTGAAGTTGCTCCCGGGAAGCTCCACCATCCCCTTGAGCACGCGAATGGGCTGAAAACCGGATAGCACCACCGCCGGATAAATCCCCGACAACAATCCAATCCCAACAAAAAAACCAATCGCCTGGTACAAGGTCGGCAGGTTCAACAATTCACTGGCCTCGAGGGAACCCTGGGCCAGCTGGTTGAAGAAGGGCATTAGCCAGAAAACACCCGCCAGGGACAACGCGCCTGAAAGCATGGTAATCAGGATGGCTTCGCCAGTGAACTGGATGACCAACTGGATCCGTTGTGCACCGACCACTTTCCGCAGTCCTACCTCCTTGGCACGACCCAGGTAGCGGGCCGTAGAGAGGTTGACAAAATTGATACATGCGATAATCAGCAGCAGCGCACCGATGATGGAAAGAATGAAAAGGTAATCCAGGTTGCCGTTAGGCGAAAGATCCGCACCGGAAAACTGCGACTTGAGGTGAATATCCCCAACATTCTGCAAGGTCAGCGCTGCATGATTGTCCGTATAACGCGGCGGGTAATGACGTTTGACAAAATCCGGAAACTGCTTCTGCAGTTGCTCTGGTGAAGCATCAGGCGCCAACAGAATGTAGGAGTAATACCACATCCCGATGTAAGCATCATCAAGCTGAATATTCCTTCCTACGATAGACTGTATCAGGTTCTTGTTGTAAAGGAGATAGTCAAAACGGAGGTGCGTATTGAAATCAATGGGTGCCAAAACTCCCGTGATCCGGCAACTGATGGAGTCATTGAAGGTGACCATCTTCCCGACCGGGTTTTCCTGGCCGAAAAGTTTGTGTGCGATCTCATGGGTGATCACCATCGAGTTCACATCGTGCAGCGCGGTGCGGGGGTCTCCGTGGGCGAGCGGAAAATCAAAGAAGGTGAAGAAGGATGAATCGGTGAACAACAAGCCTCTTTCCGAAAAGACGTGGTCCCCGTATTTGATGCGCGGAACCAATCCCTGGAACGCACCCGGGTCGTAAAGGGTCAAGGCATGCTTCACTTCCGGGTATTCTTCTTTCATATCATACGCCGCCGGAAAATGAGCCCCCGAATACGTATTCTGAATCCCATTGACATCCACCCTGGTGTTGATCCGGTAGATCCTGGGCGACTTGGCGAAATACTTGTCGTAACTGGTCTCCTTGCGGATGTAGAGCCCGATCAGGACAAAACCCGTGAGGCCAATGGCAAGGCCAGAAACTGTGATGATCGAATAGACCTTGTTCTTCAAGAGGCTTCGGAGGGCTATTCGCAAATAACTGACCAGCATGGGCGTTCGGTTTATAACTCAATATATTAATACGGGGCTGGGAATATCCTGCAGCCTCGTTTACACCAGTGGCAGCACCCGCCCACGAAGCCGTACGTAATCCGTTTGGGTGGCTGAAAAACAATCGGGTGACATATCTCAGGAATCGATCCATCTTGCCACACGATTGCATAATTTTGCCCTGTCATGCACCCTTCTCTCAATCGCCTGCTTCTCCCACTCTTCGTGGTAGTTTTGATTGGCTGTCAACCGGCAACCAAAAAGGAAATTCCCGCCCAACAAACCACGCCGGTTATGCCGGTTCGAAATCCTTATTACTCTCGCGTGGACACCCTCGCACTGAATGTACCAGACTCCGTGTGGAAGACTATCCTGCCGGACAGCATCTACCAGGTGGGTAGAAAGAAAGCTACTGAGAGAGCATTCACGGGTAAATACTGGAACTACAACAGCCTCGGCACCTATTACTGCGCTGTCTGCGGCAATAAACTATTTCGCTCCGACTCCAAGTTTGCCAGCGATTGCGGGTGGCCGAGTTTCTTTGAGCCCTCCCGTAAAAACAGTGTCACCTACCAACCGGATACCTCCCACGGGCTCAACCGCATCGAAGTGCTTTGTGGACGATGCAACAGTCATCTTGGTCACCTCTTTGACGACGGACCGCCACCTACCGGCAAACGGTATTGCATGAATTCGATCATCCTGGACTTCGTCCCTGAACTATCCTCCCAGCCTTGACCTGATCATAATTGTATGCCCATTCACCTGAACCTCCACCTGAGTCACAAGCCCATCAAATGGTTCTTCCGGATCATGATCTCCCTGGGCCTGATTATCCTCGCCATGTTCCTGGCCGGAAGTGCCCTTCCCGAGAAACACGAAGCCTCTGTCTCCCGTGACTTCTCCTCCCCTCCCGATACGCTCTGGGCCGTTCTTTCCGATTTCAAAGACTGGCCCACGTGGCGATCCGACCTGAAAGAAATCCGCTTGGGTCACAATTCATTTACAGAAGTCTCCGCAAGCGGTGAGGAGATTGACTACCGCATCGAAGAGTTCTCGACACCTGAGCGCTTGGTCACCCGCATCGCCACACCCGACTTGCATTTTGGCGGAGCCTGGACGTATGAAATTAGTTCTACCAGCACCGGCTGCCGCCTTACGATTACTGAAGAAGGAGAAGTATACAATCCTGTCTTCCGGCTCATTTCCAGGTATGTCATCGGGCATACCGCCACCATGGAGAAGTGCCTTAGCGATCTTGGTAAGAAAGTAAAATAATAAGCGCAACCATGAAGGCACTTCTTACCCTCGTTCTGGCTATCCTGTTCCTTTCCTGTGCGCCAGACAAGAACACAACTGATCGGCTTCCTGCCGAACTCGACTCGCTCTTCGCGGCGCACGGGGAGTTTTCCGGCGTTGTGCTCATCGCTGAAAATGGAAAGCCCATGTATCACCGCGCGTTCGGGTACCGCAACCAGGAAAAAAAACAGCTGAACGACACGACCACCCAGTTTGAGCTGGCCTCCGTCTCCAAACAATTCACCTCCATGATCATTATGATGCTTCAGGAGGAGCGAAAATTGTCATACGATGATCCGTTGGCGAAATACATTCCGGAATTACCTTACCCGGGAATTACCATTCGTCACCTGCTCACCCACACTTCAGGGCTTCCGGACTATCAGGCCATCATGGACGAAAATTGGGATAAGTCAAAAGTCGCCGGCAACAACGAAATCATCCAGTACTTGATTGCTTACCACCCGCCCAAACGATTTGAACCGGGTAGCCAATATGAGTATAGCAATACCGGGTATGTCCTCCTGGGTAGCATTGCCGAAATGGCTTCAGGAAAAGATTTCATAGGGATGTGTCGCGAAAGAATTTTTGCGCCGTTGGGAATGTCCCAAACCGATATCCGTTCGCTGGAAGAGAAAGCGGCCATTGAGAACTTTGCCAAAGGCTACGTCTATGTTGAAAACAAAGGCCGTTATGTTGCCGCCGATTCATTTCCCTCCTCCAATTACATCGTATGGCTGGGCAAACGGAAAGGACCCGGAAGGATAAGTTCTACATCTTCGGATCTGCTTCGCTGGGACAGGGCGCTCTACGGTACAGCCCTTGTGAAACCAGAAACACTAGCCGAAGCTTTCACGCCCTATCGGCTCAGCAATGACTCCTTGACGAATTATGGATTTGGGTGGGACATTGACCAGCATCCTACCTTAGGCCGCAAGCTCTGGCATACAGGCTCGAACCCTGGATATTCTACGAGGATTGTACGTTTTGTTGATGCCGACAAGACCATCATCCTCCTCAGCAACAACGCCTATCCAAAGATCAACATGCTTGATCACGTGCTTGATTCCCTGCTGGGTCTTCGGGCACGGCCAAATCTCCCACACTGATTGTCCTGTGACTATCGGCCTGCTTTCCGATACGCATGGTTTCTTCGACGAAACACTCGCCATTCATTTCAGGGATTGCGATGAAATCTGGCATGCCGGAGATATCGGCAGCCGCGAGGTGATCGATGCGTTAGAAAAAATAAAACCGGTTGTCGCCGTCTTCGGCAACATTGACGACCTGGAATTGTGTGGACGCTATCCGGAGGATCAATGGCTAACCCGCGACGGGGTGAACATCTGGATTACCCACATCGCCGGGCGCCCACCCGGCTATAACCCGCGGGTCAAACGCATGCTGAAAGATCGAAAGCCCGCCGTACTCATCTGCGGACACTCACACATCTGCGAAGTAAAAAAAGACGAAAGCAACCAACTCTTGTTCATCAACCCCGGTGCAGCAGGGCAACAAGGATTCCACGCGATGCGTACAGCCATGCGGCTGGAAATCGCCAGTGGAAAGATCAGTAAACTGGAAGTGATCGAATTGGGAAAAAGAGGGATGATCCGGAAAGGATGACGGAGCGGGTAGCTCCCGCATCACCAAATCAACAAATTACCGAATCAACGAATTATTTCTTCGCAGCCTTCTTGGCCTTGAATTCTTCCTTGATCTTCTCAATATCGATGCCTTTGGACACGGGCTTAAAGCCTTGCAGCTTCAGGGCCTGGCGACGACGGGCAGCAACGGCCTTGTCTTTACGGTTCTTGCGCTTCAAACGGGTAACTGACATGATATTCGATTTTAAAGGGTGCAAAACTAATCAGATTTCCGATTTTTCAGGCGGCGCCAGGCGGATTATTTGCCACAGGGCACAAAATCGAGGATTCTGTGGTGTTGTGATTAACTTGGCCCTCTAATTATGGATCGACCGACTCTCCCCAAGGGCACCCGCGACTTCGGGCCGGCCGTGATGGCCAAACGCCAGTTTATCTTCCAATCCATCCGTTCGGTATTCGAACGTTATGGCTTCCTGCCCCTGGAAACGCCTGCCATGGAAAACCTTTCCACGCTAACGGGCAAGTATGGTGAGGAAGGCGACCAGTTGCTGTTCAAAGTCCTCAATTCCGGTGACTACCTCAAAGACATAGACCCTGCATTACTGTCTTCCAAAGACTCCCGGCGTTTAACACCGTCCATTGCGGAGAAGGGACTCAAATACGATCTCACCGTGCCGTTCGCGCGATACGTAGTCATGAACCGTCACGAGATCACCTTTCCCTTCAAACGCTACCAGATACAGCCGGTATGGCGCGCCGATCGTCCGCAAAAAGGAAGGTACCGCGAATTCTACCAGTGCGATGCCGACGTGATCGGCACCGACTCGATGGTGTGCGAAGCCGAGATCATCCTCATGATTCGCGATGCATTTGCCAAACTCGGCATCAACAGATACTCGATAAAGATCAACCACCGTGGCGTACTGGCGGCCCTTGCCGCACTGGCGGGAGCCGGTGACAAGGAGAGTTCGTTGTTTGTCGCCATCGACAAACTCGACAAGATTGGGGAAGCGGGCGTTCGCGATGAGCTTGCCTCCCGGGGATTCTCCGCAGAAGCAGTTGACTCGCTGTTCGACCTGCTCAATAAACGCGGAACGAACCAGGAGAAACTGGAATTACTCCGCGCTCAATTGGGCAAGTATGAAAAAGCAGCCGCCAGCATCCATGACCTTGAACAGGTGTTCACCTTCGTTGCCTCCATGGGTGGTGAAGCGGCGCCTGTCGAATTGGACCTTGCGTTGGCCCGCGGGCTTAGCTATTACACCGGCTGCATCTTCGAGGTTAAAATTCATGACGCAGCGGTTGGCAGTGTGAGCGGCGGCGGACGATACGACAACCTCACCGCCGTGTTCGATTCCAAAGAGCGGAGTTCCGGTGTCGGATTTTCCTTCGGGGTCGACCGCCTGTACGATGCGATGGAAGAACTGAATCTCTTTCCCGAAGAGACCCAGCGCTCCTCGCAAGTACTGGTCTGCCACCTCGATGAAGAATGCCTGCGTTACGGGTTGGGTATAACCCAAAAACTTCGCGCTAAAAGCATCGCTGCCGAAATCTATCCCGAACCTTCCAAGCTCAAAAAGCAACTGGAGTACGCCGACAAGAAAAAGATTCCCTTCGCGGTGGTCATCGGGAGTGATGAAATGAAATCCGGAGTACTCGCCGTCAAGAACCTCAAAACCGGTGAACAGCATCTTCGGACCCTGGAGCAATTTCTTTCCGACATCACCGCCATCCCGAAATAATCGTGAGCACCCATACCGTTTCCAGCGCACCATTGACCTTAACCGATCTCCGGTCCTTGCTATCGGAATCTGCCACAATCAACCTCAGCAAAGAATCGGTAGACAAAATCAAACGTTGCCGCGAATACCTTGATCAAAAGATCGCCAAGGATTCAAATCCTGTTTATGGGATCAACACTGGATTTGGTTCTCTCTACAACAAACACATCCCTGGTGCTGACCTGGAGCGCCTTCAAGACAACCTTGTGAAGTCGCACGCATGCGGCATGGGGCCGGTTATCCCCGATGAAATTGTCCGGCTCATGCTTTTTCTAAAGGTGCAGTCACTCTCTTACGGGTATTCCGGTGTGCAACTGGAAACCGTTCAGCGACTGGTTGATTTCTTCAATAACAAAATCTACCCTAAGGTCTATGAAATGGGATCGCTGGGTGCTTCGGGTGACTTATCCCCGCTTGCCCACCTGAGCCTTCCCCTGATTGGCCTGGGTGAAGTTCGTGCGGAAGGGAAGGAATATCCGTCCGCGGATATCCTGCGGAAATTTGGCTGGCAACCCATTCACCTAAAAGCAAAGGAGGGCCTCGCGCTGCTCAACGGAACACAGTTCATGGCCGCCTTCGGCACCTGGTGTGCAATCCATGCCCAGCGTCTGCTCACCTTGGCCAATCGGATTGGTGCACTTTCACTGGATGTGTTTGATGGCCGCATTGAACCCTTTGACGCCGATGTGCACTCAATTCGCCCGCAGCAAGGGCAAGCCAAGGTGGCACAGGAAGTACGCCAGCTGCTTGCCGGCAGTGAACTGATTGCCCGACCCAAAAAGCATGTGCAGGATCCTTATTCCTTCCGCTGCATTCCGCAGGTTCACGGCGCCAGCCTTGATGCTATTGAATATTGTACTTCTGTTTTCCTGGCCGAGGTCAATGGGGTCACCGATAACCCCAATGTGTTCCCCGAGCGGGATGCTATCATTTCCGCAGGCAATTTTCATGGGCAACCCCTCGCATTGGCATTGGATTTCCTCTGCATCGCCCTCGCAGAACTGGGAAGCATCTCTGAGCGCCGTACCTATCAATTGATCAGTGGCGCCCGCGAACTGCCGAATTACCTGGTGGCGAATCCGGGTATTAACTCCGGATTGATGATGCCCCAATACACTGCCGCAGCTTTGGTGAGTCAAAACAAGCAACTTTGCACACCTGCCTCCGTGGATTCCATTGTATCGTCCAACGGGCAGGAAGACCATGTAAGTATGGGTGCCAATGCCGCACTGAAGGCACATCGGGTGGTGAAGAATGTGTATGGTATCCTCGCCGTGGAGTTAATTACCGCCGCACAGGGACTGCAATTTCGCCGACCGCTGAAATCAGCCCCAGTGCTCGAGGACTTGGTTCATACTTTTCGCTCCACCGTTCCGTTTATGGAAACGGACCGTTTGCTGCACGATGACCTGGTAAAAGCAGAAGTGTTTTGCACCAACCTGCCCTTATAACTTTATGAATTTCAACACACGCACAACTTCCCTCCTCTTGGGCTGCCGTTTAGGCGGTGCGGTGCTGCTATTGTTTTTCACCCTTGCGGTGGCCGCCCAGCCGCCTTACAACAGCCGGATCGGCAGGTTCCAGGTCGATCAGAAGAAAGGGTGCGCCTCGCTGACCATTAACCTGACTAACCTTTTAGTGGGCGACTGCACCGGTGCCAAGCCCTGCTCGATGACGTTTGGCGATGGCAGCCCCGCGGCCCAAAACCAGTTTGTTCATACCTACACAACTCCGGGTACCTATACCCTCTCTGTATTGTATCAAAGTATTGGAGCCGATGACATTGTCATCACGGTTGACCAGAACCTTCAACCCAATTTTGAGATCTATTCCTGTTCGGGCAACCGCGCCGCGATCAAAGTCATTGATAACAACTATAACCAGTATGTCATTGACTTTGACAACAACGGCACGCCAGAGTTTACGCTCCCCTTCTCTAACAACATCCTCACCGGCTCATTCACCTACGCACCCCCTGGAACCTATACGGCTTCCGTCCGCGGTCGAGACTTGAATTCAGCGGATAACTGCACAGCGAAGACCCAGTCCTTCACCTCTGTGGCTACCCTGACTGCGCCCACCATAAACAAGATTACTTCGGTTGATGCATCCAACATCACCATGGACTTCACCACAGCAGTACATGTGCAATACCGCCTCGAGGTGGCCCTGAACAATTCGACCACTTTCCAGCTTTATAAAACGCTCTATGGGGTCAACACGCTTGCTGTAAGTGATCTTAAACTTGACGACAACTTCTATTGTTTCCGCCTCGGGGCTTTTGATCCGTGCACGAACAGTACGTTGTATTCCAACATCATGTGCACCAATAAGCTTGTGGTTACCCCCAAGAGTGACACCGTGGTGGTGAAATCAAACACGGCAGGACCGGTGGTGAGTTACAGCATTTCACGCAACAGCACTCCGTACGTAACTGTGGCTGCATCGCCGTTCAATGATACGGATGTGGTCTGCAAGACAAGTTACTGTTACCAGGTGACCACCAATTATGGTGGGGGCCGAACGAGTGTGTCGCTGGAAAAGTGTGCTACTTCTTTTTCCAATAAAGTGCCTACGGCAATTGATAACGCCACTGCGTCAGTGGCCGGCAATACAGCCACCCTGACGTGGACGCAGGATCCCAAGTTTGTGCCGACAGGCTACAGCATCCGGCGATCTTCGGGCGCTGGCTCGTTCCTATTTTACGCCAGTGCATCGGCTTCTCCCTACACAGACAACGGCTACACTACCGGAAGCAATTTGTGTTACCAGGTCGACTATATTGATCGCTGCGATAACTTGAGTTTTCCCGGCACAGTCATTTGCCCCATACAATTATCGGGCACCTTGAGCTCCACCAATGCCATCAGTGTCATTTGGACGGGCTACCGGGGTTGGAAGGCAGGAGTAAAAAACTATGTGTTGGAAAAATATAGCGTCCAGGGCAGCCTGATTCAATCCCTTTCAAAAGCTCCGACCGATACCACCTTCCTCGACAACGCACCCGATCCCGACAATCAATATATTCGGTACGTGGTGCGTGCGGTGCCCAATGATCCAGCCATGGATATTTCCCTCTCCAATGAGATCATCATTATCCGCAACTCCAACCTGTTCTACCCGACCGCCTTTACGCCCGATAACGGAGACAACCTGAATGATGGCTTCATTGTCCAGGGGCAATATATTGTCAAAATCAGGATGAGCATTTTTGACCGCTGGGGCGTACTGTTGTTCTCCACTGAAAAAAATGAGCCGTGGGATGGGACCAGCAACGGAAAATTATTGCCTCCCTCCACCTACATCTGGAAAGTAGAGATCACCGACAAGGCCGGCCGCACCTATTCGCAGGAAGGTACCATCGCACTAATGCGATAATTCCTTGCCGCTGGATTTTGGAATTTCACTCATTTCTTTAGCGGCTTAAACCATTACCTTTGCCGGACTAACAAAGCACCACCATGCTGGACATGATGAAGATGATGGGCAAAGTGAAGGAGATGCAGGAAAAACTCCGCGCTGCCCAGGATAACCTCGGGAAGATTGTGGTCACTGGAGAGGCTGGCGCCGGCATGGTGAAAGCTACCGTAAACGGGAAGAAGAAAGTACTGGCCATTGAGATTGATCCCTCTATTTTGACGACCCAGGACAAAGTCCTTGTGCAGGACCTTGTCGTTGCCGCAGTCAACAAGGCCATGGAAGAAGCGGAAGTCCTTTCCCGTGAAGAAATTCGCAAAAGTACTGAGGGCATTCTGCCCACCATCCCTGGACTTGACCTAAGCCAGATGATGGGATGAGCGCCACCGCCGTCGTCATCCTTAATTACAACGGGCAACCCCTGTTGGAAAAATTTCTTCCATCCGTGGTAAGCCACAGTGCATCCGCGCGGGTGATTGTTGTTGACAACGCGTCGACCGACAACTCCGTTGCCTGGTTATCACAACATTTTCCCGCGCTGGAAAGAATTGTGCTCCCATCCAATCTCGGATTTTGTGGGGGTTACAACGCTGCGCTGAAACAAGTGCAGGCGGAGCGTTACGTACTGCTAAACTCTGACGTGGAGGTAACCTCCGGCTGGCTCGCTCCGATGGAGCAGGTTCTCGACCGGTTCCCCGAAGTGGCGGCGGTACAACCCAAAGTACTTTCCGAGCAGCGACGCGATCACTTTGAATACGCGGGAGCTGGCGGCGGGCTGATCGATACAATGGGTTATCCTTTCTGCCGTGGGCGATTGTTCTATTACCTTGAAAAAGACGAAGGCCAATACAATGATGAAAGGGAAATCTTCTGGTCCTCCGGCGCATGTATGATGATTCGCAGCGAGTGGTATCATCAACTCGGTGGCCTCGATGAAGACTTCTTCGCTCATATGGAAGAGATCGATTTATGCTGGCGATTACACCGCGCGGGGCGCAAAGTGTACTACACCGGGCACAGCTGTGTTTATCATGTGGGCGGCGGAACTTTGTCGGCTTCAAATCCACGCAAGACCTACCTGAACTTCCGCAATGGACTGAGCCTGATCTATAACAACCTTTCCACGCTGGAGTTGGTAATCAAGTTTCCCGTGCGATTGGTCCTCGATTGGGTAGCCGCGTTCAAGTTTGTTCTCTCCGGCACGGTGCGGGATGGATTGGCGGTTTGGCGAGCGCACGCGCACTTCTTCGCTCATTTTGAAAGGGAGGTCAAACGACGGAAGCGGTCAACCCACCTCGGCTACCGAAAATCAAAAACTCAATACACAGGTTGGATAGTGTGGGACTTCTTTATCCTTGGAAAGCGGAAGGCTTCTGACGTATTGGACTAGAAATCCCAGATCGAACTATTGCTGCGGCGGAGGTGCTTCCTCATGTTCATGATAAACGCCAGGCCGAGATAGATAATAACCGGCGAGCCTAACGTCAGAAAAGAGGCATAGATGAAAAACAATCGAATGCTGGAAGACGCAATGCCGAGTTTTTCACCCAAAGCCGAACACACGCCGAAAGCGTGACTCTCAAAAAAACGGCTGATTTGCTTAATGTACTCCATATCGTTTGAAGATGGCTTGTGCCCTCTGGAGGCCCCAGTGGGCCTTTGCAAAACCAACCGCAAATATACACCGTTTGACGGCGGGCTTGGCTGCTCTAACGTTATTTTTTGACTATAAATTGCATAAAAAGGGCCTTCGGCGTAGCTTTGTCGCTCGAATTTGAAACCTCTAATAAACCATCCATGAGAAAAGCACTTTACTCCTTCGTCATCGTCAGCCTGCTTGGCTTGTCCGGCTGCACGCTCCCGCAAATGATCAAGCTTGCGAAGCAGCAGAATCTTCAGGTTGCCCCCAATCCACTGGAAGTGCACAAGGATTCCGTCGCTTATGATATGTCAGCTTCCCTCCCGGTGAAGATGTTGAAGAAAGGAACAACCTATACCCTCAACAGCTTCTACAAGTATGGCGACAAGGAACTGGCGCTCCCGGCTATCGTTTTCAACGGAAATGATTTCGCCAATGCCGCAACAGAGCAGCCAAAAATTTCAAAGAGTTTCAGTTTCCCCTACCAGCCTGAATACAAGACCGGTGTAGTTCAAGTGGAAGGTGTCGCCGCCAAAGGCACCAGCTCCAAGAAGACACCGCGTATGGATGTGGCTACAGGTGTAATCACCACCTCCAAGCTGGTGAAGAACGCCTTCTATGCCGCCTACGCAGAACATGGATACAACAACAAAGAGGAAATCGTACCGATCGTTATTCCTGATTTCATTTTCGAACAGAGCAAATCCGTACTTCGCAAGACCGAAATGAACAGCGATAAAGGCAAACAACTCGATGCCTTCATCGCTTCGAAGAACGTTACCCGTACGGTGAGCATCACAGGTACCCACTCCCCTGAAGGTCGTGAAAGGATTAACAGCAAACTTTCTCAAGAGCGTGCGGCAGCGATCGAAAAATACTACCGCGCTCAGATGAAGAAGTACGACTACAAAGGAATGGCAGATTCCATCAAGTTCATCCTCAAGCCGGTGGTGGACGACTGGACTGAATTCAAGAACGCCCTGGCCTCTTACGAAGGAATTTCTGCTGACGAAAAATCAGCTTACTTGAATATTCTTAATAGCGGCGGTGATTTCGGAAGTCAGCAAAAGCAAATGGAGAAACTGAAAAGCTACAAGAAAGTTTTCAAAGACATCTATCCCCGCCTGCGTACGGCCAAGACGGAAATCCTGACCATCAAGAAGAAGAAGACCGATGCGGAGATCTCCGTGCTCGCCAAGCAAATGACGCAAGGTGGTTCAATGGATGCACTCAGTTTCGAAGAACTGATGTACGCAGCCACCCTCACTCCTTCCCTGGATGAGAAGGTTGCCATCTACACCGCAGCTACCAAGAAAGGCACCTACTGGAACGCACACAACAACCTGGGTGCTGCTTATATCCAGCAGGCCATCGAGAATCCGTCCCGTGCTGCTGAGCTGGCTCCCAAAGCAAGCGCACAGCTTGATCTCGCCGCCAAGATTCGTGAAACCCCCGAAGTCAATGCCAACATGGCTACTGTGGCCCTCATGAACAAGAACCCGTATAAAGCCGCCAATTACGCGAACAAGGCTCTCAATGGCGCCAACAACGATGTGTCCCGCGGAATCAACGGTGTGAAAGGTGCTTCTGAAATCTACATCGCCAAGTACGATGCAGCAGTTCGTTCCGAGTCCTCCGCCCTCACCACAGATGTTAACTTGTTCAACAAGGGTCTCGCCCAGCTGTTGACGAAAGACTATGCCAGCGCTGAAAACTCATTCAATGAGGCCATCAAGAATAACGCCAACATGGCTGTTGCTTATTACGGTGCAGCGATCGCAGCCGCTCGTTCCGGTAACGCCGACAAAGTGGTCAGCAACCTGACCAGCGCCGTCCGCATCGATCCTTCCATGAAAGAGATGGCGCTGACGGATTTGGAGTTCAGCAAATTCAATACGTCGGAAGCTTTCCGTAACGCGTTGAAATAGGTCTCTAAACATTACCCAACAAAAAACCCTGTCTATCCAAGACGGGGTTTTTTGTTGGGTCCAGGTCAAATAATCCTCAAAATCACCTAAAATCAATCTTCACAATCCGTGTAATCCGCGATCCGCGTGTTAATTTTACCGCCCAACTAAAAGCATTATGCGAGAAATTCAGTTCCGTGAAGCCCTCCGCGAGGCCATGAGTGAAGAAATGCGTCGCGACTCCCGCGTATTCCTGATGGGCGAAGAGGTAGCCGAATACAATGGTGCCTACAAGGTCAGCCAGGGCATGCTGGATGAATTCGGCCCCGACCGCGTTATCGACACCCCGATTTCGGAACTTGGATTTGCCGGCGTGGGCGTGGGTGCGGCCACCAACGGCGTACGCCCTATCGTGGAATTCATGACGTTCAACTTCTCGCTGGTGGCTATCGATACGATCATCAATGCTGCCGCCAAGATGTATTCCATGTCGGGCGGTCAATACAATGTCCCGATTGTCTTCCGCGGCGCCACCGGAAATGCCGGCCAGCTGGGCGCACAGCACTCACAGAATTTTGAAAACTGGTATGCCAACACCCCCGGGTTGAAAGTGGTGGTCCCGTCTACTCCCTACGATGCCAAGGGACTTCTCAAGTCCGCGATCCGGGATGACGATCCGGTTATCTTCATGGAGTCAGAATTGATGTATGGTGACAAGGGCGAGGTGCCCGCAGAAGAATACCTGATTCCGCTCGGCGTAGCAGACATCAAACGCCCGGGAACCGATGTGACGATCGTCTCCTTTGGTAAAATCATGAAGGTGGCCCTCGCTGCCGCACAGGAACTTGAAAAGGAAAATATCTCTGCTGAAGTATTGGATCTTCGGACCGTCCGCCCCATTGACTACGCCGCCGTTGTGGAATCGGTTAAGAAAACCAACCGGCTTGTGATCGTTGAAGAGGCATGGCCCCTTTCTTCCATTGCGACGGAGATCTCCTACCATGTACAGAAATACGCCTTTGATTACCTCGACGCGCCAATTCACAAAGTGAACAACCTCGACGCGCCACTGCCTTACGCACCAACACTCATCCAGGAGATTCTGCCTAACGTGGAAAAAACTGTGAAAGCAGTGAAGGCGGTGATGTACCGGTGATCGGTGTATCAGTAATCGTTAATCCGTGATCAGTGATCAGTGATCAGTGATCAATAATCGGTGATCGCTAGTTGAGGGAGGCAAGGAGGATCTGCCAGGCCTTGGCGAGATTACCTTTGAGCAACTCCTGCTGCGCTAGCTCGTGTATCGCCCGCTCGCCTTGCCGCTGTGCCCTGAGGAAATCATCACTGAGCCCTACGGTTTCATCACGTTCAGGAATGCGCTCCACGTTGCCCAACATCCCCAAATCATTGCCGGTCAGTACAACACTCTTTCGAATAGGCACTGGCAGAGCATCCACACCGATACCTAATTTCTCGTTGGGCTTCGGCACAGTAAAGATATTATCGCCCTGGGCACGCAGGTAATAATCAGCACCCATGCGGGCTACGGCATCCAGTTTGAAGGGGCTAATGCGCCCGTCAGGGCCCAGCACGGAATCGTCGATATGCATGCGAAGTACTTCGCAGATCACCAGGTTGCCAGCCGCGCCACCTGTGCCCAATTCAATCACCTGGTTGACCTTGCACTCGAAGTTCACCGGTGACTCGGCTACCCGGGGTGGACGGACAACTAACGAGGGCGCTTCGGTAAGCCCGGACTTCATGAATTCATTGATTCCTCGCGGATACTCACAACTTGCCAACGAAACCTGCTCGACCATCGCGTGGGTGACGATGTTGATGACCACTTCGGGCACCTGCTTTACATTTTCGTAAGTGTGCTTCGTGGAATTGTCACGGCCGCGGCGAGCGGGTGAGAAAATAAGTATCGGCGGATTAGCGCTGAATACATTGAAGAAACTGAACGGGCTAAGATTCACGTTACCCCCGGCATCGATCGTACTCGCCAGCGCGATCGGCCTGGGCACTACTGCCCCCAGGAGGTAGCCATGCATCTTGGGGACAGGAATTTCTTTCGGGTTGATCACCATGACTCAGCGATTTAACCAACGGCCGGCAACAACTTCCCGCTGCAGGTACCAAATCCAATACGGACACCGTTCGCTTCGGCATGGCCATTCATGATTACCGTGTCGCCATCTTCAAGGAATTTCCGCTCTTCCCCACCCGGCAAGTGAAGGGGCTTTTGTCCGTTGAAGGTGAGCTCCAGGAGTGAGCCATACGATCCCGGCGACGGGCCACTGATCGTACCCGAAGCATAAAGATCTCCCACCTGGATATTGCAACCGTTCACCGTGTGGTGCGCCAGTTGCTGGGCGATGTTCCAATACAAGTATTTCGCGTTGGTGCGGGAAAGTGTGGCGATCTCCCCTTTCGGCGACTCGAGGAGCACTTCCAGCTGGATATCAAAGTTACGTGCTCCCTCAAACGCGAGGTAAGGCAGTACATGGGGGTTCTGTGTGGGGCCTTGGGCGCGAAAAGGTTCAAGTGCGTCCAGGGTGACTACCCAGGGAGAAACTGTCGAGCCGAAATTCTTTCCCAAGAAAGGGCCCAACGGAACGTATTCCCATTGCTGAATATCCCGGGCTGACCAATCATTAAATAACACAAAACCAATAATGTGATCTTCGGTCTCCTTCAGAGGAATGGGTCGGCCCAAGGTTGTATTTGAGCAGGTAATGAATGCCAACTCCAGCTCAAAATCCATTTTGCGGCTTGGGCAAAATACCGGGGCATCGCTGTCTGGCAACTTGACCTGTCCGCGGGGTCGATGGATCGGGGTACCGGAAACGACAATGGAGGATGCTCGCCCATGGTAGCCCACTGGCAGATATTTCCAGTTGGGGAGCAGGGCATTTTTCGGATCGCGGAATAAAGCGCCCACATTGGTTGCGTGTTCCTCGCTGCTGTAGAAGTCGGTATAGTTGGGCACCGTGACCGGCATGAGCATCTGGCACTCCGACATAGGGATCAACGCGATTTCGCGCGCGGCCCGGTTGTCGCGCAATTCATCGGCATCGTGACGGAGAAGTTGAGAAAGGCGCTCACGCACTTCCCTCACCTTTTTTCGCCCAAGCGCGAAGAACTCGTTAAGCGTCCTTTGGTTAAAAATTCCCGGAGGTAATCCGTGTCCATCCAGATACCCGTGTTCGTGAAGGTAAACCAGGTCAATCACCGTGTTTCCAATGGCGACTCCTGCCACGGGGGACAGGTATTTCGTTTTGAAGATTCCGAAAGGCAGATTTTGTATGGGAAAATCAGAGCCCGAAGGAACGTCTACCCAGCTTTTCAATTTCGGATCATTGGCCGTCATGACGGATGTTTCTTAACTGGTCAAAATTAGTCTAATTTGGGTTGTGGCAGGACTACCGGAAGCGTTTAAAAATGAGATGCAGGTTCTGCTCGGTGAGAATTTCGCATCGTTCGTCCGAGCGCTGGAAGAACCTCCGCCGGTAAGCGTCCGGTACAATCCACTGAAACTTTCACCTACAGCAGGCACACCAGTGCCTTGGTGCCCGCAAGCCCGCTACCTGGACGAACGTCCCAGCTTCACCCTCGATCCGCTGTTCCATGCCGGTGGTTATTATGTGCAAGAGGCAAGTTCAATGTTGCTGGAACAAGCGGTGAGCCAACTAATCGGCCATCGTCCGATTATTGCCCTGGACCTCTGTGCTGCCCCGGGAGGCAAATCCACACACCTCCTCAGCCTGCTTTCGCGCGACAGCCTGCTCATAGCCAATGAAGCTATCCGTGGTCGTGTAGGCATGCTGTCTGAAAACATTGAGAAGTGGGGATACGAAAATGTCATAGTCACGCATAATGATCCGGGGGACTTTGCGCGAATACCCGAATTCGCGGACTTAGTATTAGTGGACGCGCCGTGCTCCGGAGAAGGTTTGTTTCGCAAGGATCCTGACGCGGTGAAGGAATGGTCTCCCCACCACGTTGAGCTGTGTTCATTGCGGCAACGCCGAATTGTCTCAGACGCCTGGGCATTCCTAAAGCCAGGCGGGACGCTGATCTACTCAACCTGCAACTATAACCACCAGGAGAACCTCGGCAACCTAAGCTGGCTGGCCAGCAACTATGAACTTGAATTTGAATCTATCCTCATGAATCCGAGTTGGGGAGTTCAGGAAATACGGGAAGGGAATTGCATGGGTTATCAGTGTTTTCCCCATCGCGTTCGTGGTGAAGGCTACTTCCTATCCGCCATCCGAAAGCTTGGGACGTCAAAGGCCAGGGGAAATCGGGCCAGGCACAAATTAAGGCATCCCTCAGAAAAGGAACTTGGTGCGGCCCGGGAATGGATTACTCAACCGGAGGACATGTTGTTTTTCCTGCATGGACAACAAGTCCGGTTTCTACCCTCGCAACATGAAAACGATCTGCTGAACATCCTGGACAACCTTCACGTGATACAAGCTGGTTCAGCCCTTGGAGAAATCATGAAGAACAAAATCGTCCCTGATCATGGTCTTGCTCTGTCGGTATCCCGAAATAAAAATGCATTGCCCATGCTGTCCCTCGATCGCATGCAAGCCCTTGCTTACCTTCGCAAAGAGTCCACCATGCCAGCGGCTGAGAACACCGGATTTCATGTGGTGGAGTTTGAGGGGTTGGGACTGGGGTGGATGAATGTATTGCCCAATCGCATGAATAATCTATATCCTGCTGCCCGCCGTATCCGCATGAGTGAATAACGTCCAACGATTATAGCTTTTTAGCGAACTGACCTTGTGCCTGGGCACGGTTGCCGTTGTTCGAGGGTAGCATTCTTGGCGGGCTATCGCCGGCTTTTGCCTTCAATTCCTTATTTTTGCCCGCTTTCGCACGACTTTCATGCTCCTCCCCATCAAATACAATCCCGCCGACGTCGAGGGAAAATGGTATGATCAGTGGATGGCCCACAAGGTTTTCCATGCCCAACCAAACCCTGACAAGGACTCCTATTGCATTGTCATCCCCCCGCCCAACGTCACGGGAGTGCTCCACATGGGGCATATGCTCAATAATACGATCCAGGATATCCTTATTCGGAAGGCTCGCATGGAAGGCAAGGAAGCCTGCTGGGTGCCCGGCACGGACCACGCCTCCATTGCCACAGAAGCGCGCGTGGTGGCTATGCTCCGTGAACGTGGCATCAAAAAATCAGATCTTACCCGCGAGGAGTTTTTGGCCTACGCGTGGGAATGGCGCACGAAATATGGCGGCATTATCCTGGAACAACTGAAGAAGCTGGGTGCCTCCTGCGATTGGGACCGCACACACTTCACCATGGATGACGGTTACTACAAGGCGGTCATCCGGGTATTCGTCGACCTCTATCGCAAAGGGTATATCTACCGCGGGCTTCGCATGATCAACTGGGACTGTGAAGCAAAGACTGCTTTGTCCAACGAAGAGGTACTTTACAAAGAAGAAGGGGAAAAATCCATCCTTTATTCAGTTCGCTACCAGATTGCGGGAAGCCATGATGAGTGGATCGTCATAGCCACGCAGCGACCAGAAACGATCATGGGCGACACGGCCATCGCTGTAAACCCAACAGACGAACGGTACACTCACCTCGTCGGGAAGAAAGTATTGGTTCCGTTTATTAACCGGGAAATCCCGGTGATCGCGGATGACTACGTTGATAAGGCCTTTGGTTCCGGCTGCCTGAAAGTAACTCCGGCGCACGACGTGAATGATTATGAAATTGGATTGCGACACCAATTACCGGTGATTGATACCATCAACGACGATGGCACCCTCAACGAGAAGTGCGAACTTCCCCGTTACGTTGGCAAGGACCGGTTTGCGGTGCGGAAAGCCCTCGTAAAAGAACTTCGCGAGGCCGGTCATCTCGTTAAGGAAGAAGAATTTGTAACCCGCATCGGCAGATCAGAACGCACCAACACGGTGGTCGAACCAAAGCTTTCCCTGCAATGGTTCGTGCGCATGAAAGATATCTCCTCCCGCGCGCTGGCTGCGGTTGAAAACGACGAGATCCGGCTGCATCCCGCCAAGTTCAAGAATACCTACCGGCACTGGATGGAGAACGTCCGCGATTGGTGTATCTCCCGGCAGTTGTGGTGGGGACATCGCATCCCGGCATACTATTATGGCCCTGGTGAAAATGATTTTGTGGTGGCAGAAACTCCGGAAGAAGCCCTGCAAGCTGCCTGTGCCAAGTCAGGTAAGACGTTGGCGGCTTCAGACCTCCGCCAGGACCCGGATGTACTTGACACCTGGGCCTCTTCCTGGCTTTGGCCGATGGCGGTGTTCGATGGCTTTTCTGACGATTGTTTTGATCGTGAAAAAGGAAAAATTATTCGCGCCAAGCGTCCCGATCTTGATTTCTTCTACCCTACCCGGGTGCTGGTTACCGCACCGGAAATTCTGTTCTTTTGGGTGGCACGCATGATCATTGCCGGTTACGAGTACCTGGATGAAAAACCTTTCGATGACGTATACCTGACGGGTATTGTCCGTGACAAGCTCGGGCGAAAAATGTCCAAATCCTTAGGCAACTCTCCCGAACCGCTTGAACTAATCACACAATATGGTGCGGATGGCGTCCGCACCGGCATGCTGTTCAGTTCACCGGCAGGAAATGATCTCCTGTTTGATGAAAAACTCTGCGAACAGGGCCGGAACTTTGCCAACAAAATCTGGAATGCCTTCCGTTTGATTAAAGGATGGGAATTGTCTGACTCACCCGCCAGTACGGAAAATCGTCATGCAATGACCTGGTTTGAATCGAGGTTCGGGCAGGCGATGGATGAAGTGAATGACCATTTTAGTCGCTTCCGAATAAGCGACGCCCTGCTTACCGTTTACAAATTGATCTGGGATGATTTCTGTTCCTGGTATCTCGAAATGATCAAACCGGAATTCGGTAAGCCTATCGACCGTGAAACCTATGAGCGGACGGCAGAACTCTTCGACGAATTGATGGCACTCCTGCATCCGTTCATGCCCTTCATCACTGAAGAACTTTGGCATGCCCTGCGCGAACGCCCCAACCATCAGTTCATCGCACAGGCGGCATGGCCGAAAGCAAAACCCATTCACAGCGAAATACTGACCGAGGCGACCATTGCTTTTGATGTTATTGGGCAGGTTAGAAACACACGGAACTCGAAGGGCCTGTCTCCGCGGGATACCCTCTCGTTGCAGACCCGCCTCGGACGCGAACAGTTCCCCTTCTTCGCGGATCTCATTGCGAAATTGGCGAATGTCCGTCACGAAATACGGGCCAACGCACCGTCCCAGGGCGTCACCTTCCTGGCCGGCACGCTCGAGTGTGCAATCCCCCTGGAGGGTAAGGTCGATGTCGAAGCCGCGCGCGCCGAATTGCGGAAAGAAATCGAATATCAACAGGGGTTCCTGGCATCAGTTGATAAAAAGCTGACTAATGAAAGGTTCATGGCGGGCGCACCGCCCCATGTGATTGAAATGGAAAGGAAAAAGAAAGCGGACGCGGAGTCAAAAATCCGCCTCCTCGAAGAGAACCTCGCACGCCTTTCTTCCTGAAGAACGAGATGCTGTAGTCAAACAGCCCGATCACGTGTCGCACGAGCGTCAAGTTGTGCTCGTTCACTTTTGACAAAGAAGTTTATCCTCTTTTTGTGAAACCGCATCAACTTGAGCGTGCTGCTATGGTTCGGAAAGTTCCAGCGCGCCGGTGACTGAGGAGGTGGACTTTGACCAAGTACACTCCCACAGGGTTATAAAAAGTGAAGGTTGGAATCTAAATACGGGCCGCCATCAAAAGTTCAATATTCTTGAATTTGATGCCAAACTTACGCGCCACGGTCTCATTGGTCAGTCCCCCCTTATAAGTGTATACACCTTTCATGAACCACTTATGTGTAAATATCATTTGTTCGACCCCACCTTCTTCCGCCGCACGCAGAATGGTAGGGGTAAAAATATTACTAAGGGCCGTAGTCGCCGTATGGGCCACCCGCGAAGCCACATTGGGAACACAATAGTGGATGACATCGTACTTTCTGAATATCGGCTTGGCGTGTGTGGTGATCTCGGAGGTCGCGATGCATCCTCCTTGATCGATGCTCAAGTCAATGATCAGGGAGTTCGCTTTCATGCGACTCACCATTTCTTCCGATACTACATGCCGGGCCTTTCCCTTCTCTGCCCTCAACGCACCGATCACGACATCCGCAGTCATCAAGCTGTCGCCTAGGGTAATCGTGTCAATCGTGGAGGTATAAAATTGATGACCCAGCGTATGCTTGATCCTGCGGAGTTTGTACAGGTGATTGTCGAACACCTGGATTTCTGCCCCCAGGCTGAGTGCTGCCCGGGCTGCGTATTCGGCGACCGTACCAGAACCGATAATCACTACTTTCGTTGGAGGAACGCCGGTGATACCCCCGAGGATAATGCCCTTGCCGTCATGAATAGAACTCAGGTACTCTGCCGCGATGAGCATCACGGTACTTCCGGCAATTTCGCTCATGCTGCGGATGATCGGCATTCCGCCCACTTTGTCTTCAATGAATTCCCAGGCGAGGGAGGTCACCCGTTTTTGCAGCAGGGCGTCGATAAACGTCTTCTGCAGGTGACCCAGCTGCAGGGCACTGATCAGAATTTGTCCTGGTTTGAACAG
This sequence comes from Cyclobacteriaceae bacterium, assembly GCA_016787645.1. GTDB lineage: Bacteria > Bacteroidota > Bacteroidia > Cytophagales > Cyclobacteriaceae > ELB16-189. The sequence continues at coordinate 748,923 of JAEUUF010000013.1, forward strand.
CTCCATCTCGGCCAGCGTAGGCGGTTCGATTTTCAGAATGATGTCCGCCTTATAAACTTCCTGGGGCGAGTACACAATCTTGGCACCTGCTTCACTGTATTGCTTGTCAGTAAATTTGGAACCCAGTCCCGCTTTGGTTTCCACCCAGATTTCGTGACCATGATTGACCAGCAGTGCGATGGCATCAGGGGTAAGGCAGATTCGGTTCTCCTGGAGGGAGATTTCGCGGGGCAGACCGATCAGGAAGGTATGGTGATCCTTTTTCACCTTCATCAATTGCTCCTGGGGAGACAGGCTCGCCTGGGCAAGTGTTTCAAAACCGGTTCGTGTCTTCGCTGTCATACGGCTTGATACTCTATCCTTCGGTGTGAGGTATCGATGGGGGTTATCCGCACCTGCAGGGTGTCGGCTGGAAGTAGTCGTCCAAGTTTTTCCGGCCATTCCACGAGGCAATAATTACCTGAATCAAAATATTCCTCGACTCCAATGTCGATAAGTTCCTGTTCATTTTTCAGCCGGTAGAGATCAAGGTGATAGACGGTGGTCGTGGATGCCCGATACTCATTGACAATGGAAAAAGTTGGACTGCTCATAGTCTCCTTCACCCCCAACTGTCGAGCAATGGCCTTGATCAGCGTTGTCTTTCCCGAACCCATCTCCCCGTAAAAAAGCAAAACCGTTCTTTTTCCCGCATGCGCTAATAATTCATTCGCCACCTGCTCCAATCCGGCCAGCGAGACTTCCGACCCCAAGGAGGTCAATCTCCAACCGCTAGGCATTCTTCGAAGATAAGAAAATTAGTGGAATGATCATCTCCTCCATACTCACCCCGCCATGTTGAAAAGTATCTTTATACATGCTCACATAGTGGTTGTAGTTGTTGGGGTAGGCAAAGAACTGATCTTCGATCGCAAACACATACGTAGTGGATACGTTTCCTTTTGGAAGGAAGAACCGCTCCGGCTTTGACGCAACGATGATCTTGTCGCCTTCATAGCCCAGGTTCTTGCCCTGTTTGTAACGGAGGTTTGTATTGACACTCCGGTCGCCCACGATCTTGAATGGTTTCTTCACGCGAATGGTGCCGTGATCCGTGGTAATGATGATCCTCGCCTTCCGCTCGGAGATCTTGCGAAGAATTTCATGCAAGGGTGAATGAATGAACCATGATTTGGTGATGGACCGGTAAGCCGCTTCGTCCGGGGCAAGTTCCCTCACCATGGCCATATCCGTTCGTGCATGTGAAAGCATGTCGACGAAATTGTAAACAATCACGTTCAGGTCGTTGCCAAACAAATTGTTAATGGAATCTACCAGTTCGCGACCTTCCTCCAATTTCTTGATCTTGTTATAAGAGAACCTGAAGGAAAGGTTGTTGCGTTTGATGTGACGGGAAAGGAATTCATCCTCCGCATTATTCTTACCCTCGTCCGTATCTTCACCCACCCACAAGTCGGGATTCACTTTGGCCATTTCTGACGGGAGCATGCCGGAGAAGATGGCGTTCCGGGCATAGGCCGTAGTCGTTGGGAGAATTGAATAGTAGGTTTCCTCCTTGTCAATGACAAAGTAATCCAGCAACTCGGGTTCGATGGCCTTCCACTGGTCATAGCGGAGGTTATCAATCACAAACAGAAACGTGGGCCGTTGCTGATTTACTTCCGGGAATACTTTCTTCTTGAGCAATTGATGAGACATCAAGGGCTTCTTGCTGTTCGGATCGTTGAGCCAACTTTCATAGTTCTTTTTGACGAACCGGCAGAAATTCAGGTTTGCCTCAACCTTCTGAGACTCCAATACTTCCATCATGCTCTGGTCACCTTGACCCATCTCCAGTTCCCAGTACACCAATTTCTTGTATAAGTCCGCCCAGGCGTCATGGCTGAGGTCATCGAGGAAAGCCATGCTGATTCGCTGAAATTCCTGCTGATAACCGGAGGTTGTCTTTTCACTGACCAACGTCTTCTTGTCGAGGATTTTCTTGACGGACAACAAGATCTGGCTTGGGTTGAGGGGCTTGATGAGGTAGTCGTCGATACGCGATCCAATAGCCTCTTCCATGATTTGCTCCTCCTCGTTCTTGGTAATCATGACTACCGGCACATTGGGTTTGGCCGTTTTGATATGCCCCAGCGCTTCCAGTCCCGACATGCCGGGCATGTGCTCATCCAGGAACACGACGTCGAAGTTTCGCGACTCGTTCAGTTCCACTGCCTCCGCACCATTGTTCACTGGGGTGATGTCATAACCCCGCTGTTGAAGAAACAGGATATGGGGTTTCAGCAAATCAATCTCGTCGTCGGCCCACAAAATCGAATATCTTTGCATGATTGTTTTTTACAAGGTAACGATAAAGGCGGAATCGGTCGGACCGTTCCGCCACGCACCGTGAACAAAAATAAGATCATAAACGATCCCGTCTACGGGTTTATCCCGGTGAAGAGCGAAACGATTTTCGATCTCATCGAACATCCGTTTCTCCAGCGCATGCGGCATATCCGGCAACTTGGGCTGGCGGAACTGGTGTACCCCGGGGCCATCCATACCCGTTTTCATCATGCCCTGGGTGCGCTTCACCTGATGGGACAAGCCCTGGATATCCTGCGCGCAAAAGGCATTGACATCAACGAGGAGGAGGTGGAAGCCGCCCAGATCGCCATTCTTCTTCATGACATCGGGCATGGTCCCTTCTCCCACGCTCTCGAAGAAACTCTGCTGCCACAAATCCGGCATGAAAGCCTCTCCTTTCTCCTGATGAAAGAGCTCAACCGGCAATTCTCCGGAAAACTCGATAAAGCGATTCGGATTTTTCAGAATACCTATTCCAAGAAATTTCTGCATCAACTGGTGAGCTCACAGCTTGATATCGACCGCCTGGATTACCTCAATCGGGACAGTTTCTTCACGGGCGTTGTAGAGGGAGCAATCGGCACTGACCGGATCATCGCGATGCTCAATGTGGTGAAAGGACAGATTGTGATCGAGGAAAAGGGAATTTACAATATTGAGAGCTTCATCAATTCGCGAAGGCTAATGTACTGGCAGGTATACCTTCACAAGACGGCGGTCGGAGCAGAAAGGTTGCTGGTCAATTGCATCCGTCGCGCACAATACCTCGCCAGCTCGGGTGAAGATATTCCCTGCAGTGAAGCCCTGGCTGTGTTTCTCCACCGAACATGGTCATTGGATGACTTTTCCGAGCGCCGGGAATTGCTTCAGGCTTTTGGTAAACTGGACGACTACGATGTATGGGGGGCGTTGAAGTTGTGGCAAACCAACCGCGATCCGATACTCTCCCGGTTGTGCCATATGATGCTCAATCGAAATCTTTTCCGCATCCGCCTGTCCTCTGCTCCGATACAAAAAGCAGACGTGGAAAAAGTGCGAGATGCCATTCATCGTGAATGGAAAGTGACGCGAAATGATGCCTCTTATCTCTTTTCCCACGGTACCGTGTCCAATGAAGCCTACCTCCTGGAACGCAACTCCATCCAGGTCCTGATGAAGACCGGTGAAATCATCGATGTATCGCAGGCCTCTGACCTCCCCAACATCAAGGCAATGAGCAAAATCGTGAAAAAAAACTATCTATGCTGGCCTAAAAATCTATCTTTGTAGATTCAAAAATCTTCCGGTTCCCCATGGAATTTACCCTCAACCAGATTGCCCAAATCCTTCATGGAGAAGTGCGTGGTGACGGGAATCAGCAGATCAACATGCTCGCCAAAATACAGGATGCCAAGCGAGGACAAATCGCATTCCTGGCCAATCCCAAGTATGAGCAGTACTTATACACGACCCAAGCCAGCGCCGTCATCGTTCATAAAGATTTTCAGCCCAAGAAAGAAATTCAATCAGCCCTCATCCTGGTGGATGATCCGTATTCAAGTTTCACGGTGCTCATGGAGCAGTATCACAAAATGATCAGTTTCCAAAAGAGCGGCGTGGAGCAACCCAGCTATTTCAGCGAATCATCGACCATTGGCAAGGATGCCTACCGGGGTGCCTTCTCCTACGTTGGAAACAATTCACGCATCGGCGACAATGTCAAAATTTACCCACAGGTATTTATCGGCGATAATGTCACCATTGGCGATAACGTGATCCTGCACCCGAATGTGAAGATTTATTCACGCACACGCATCGGCAACAACTGCGTGATTCACGCAGGCACCGTGATCGGATCGGACGGCTTTGGTTTTGCTCCCCAGGAAGATGGAACCTACAAGTCCATACCTCAGATGGGCAACGTCGTCATCGAAGATGATGTGACTATCGGCGCCAACACCGTGGTCGACTGCGCCACCCTGCAAGGCGATTCAACGATCATCCGTCGTGGTGTCAAAATGGACAACCTCATTCAGATTGCGCACAATGTCGAGGTCGGAAAGAATACCGTCATTGCCGCGCAAGCCGGGATTTCAGGTTCATCCAAAGTGGGCGACAACTGCATGATCGCAGGACAAGTCGGTATCGCCGGCCACCTCGTCATCGCCAACCAGACGAGCCTGGGGGCCCAGTCGGGTGTATCCAAGTCCATTACCGATGAAGGACAGCGGATGCTGGGCTATCCCGCGATCGATATCAAAGATTATTTCCGATCGTACGCCGTGTACAAGAAACTCCCTGATATTGCCCATCGTCTTCGTGACTTGGAAAAGCTGGTGGGGACATCAAGCCCGCATACGGTTGAAACACCCGATAATGGGCAGAAATAGGAGACCGGGGGCCTGATTCCTCCGTTTTTGGCATACTGCCCTGATCCTCTTAAATTTGCGTCCCTATTTTCACGCATGCTTAATCACAAGCAACGAACCATCAAGAAGTCGGTAACCATCTCTGGCGTCGGCCTACACACCGGCGTGCAGACTACGGTCACCTTCCAGCCGGCAAAACCCAACCATGGCATCAAGTTCCAGCGGGTTGATCTGCCCGGTTCCCCCATAATTGATGCGGACTGTGACCGCGTCGTGGATGTATCTCGCGGAACTACGATTGAGCAGAGTGGCGCCCGGGTAAGCACCATCGAGCACACCCTGGCCGCACTGGTAGGCCTGGAAATCGACAATGTCATGATCCAGATCGATGGACCTGAAGCCCCGATCATGGATGGCAGTTCCATTCAGTTTGTGCAAGTACTGAAAGAGGCAGGGACGGAAGAACAAAATGCCCTTCGTGATTTCTTCGAGGTGCAAGACAGTATCTTCTACCGTGAAGGTGCTCGTCACGTGGAAATCGCCGCCTTGCCGCTCGATGATTACCGCGTCACGGTAATGATCGACTACAACTCTCCCGTGTTGGGCAGCCAACATGCCAGCATTACCAACATCCAGCAGTTTGAAAAGGAAATCGCCTCCTGCCGCACTTTTTGCTTCCTCCATGAGCTGGAGATGCTCTATAAGAATAACCTAATCAAGGGTGGCGATCTGAATAACGCCATTGTGATTGTTGACCGGGTGGTCGAACCCAGCGAATTGGACAACATTGCCCGGATGCTCGGCAAGCCAACCGTCGAGGTAAAAAAAGAAGGCATCCTTAATAACATCGAACTTCGATACAACAACGAACCAGCCCGTCATAAACTGCTCGATATCATCGGCGATCTCGCCCTGGCCGGCCGCCCGCTGAAGGCACAAATTCTTGCCGCACGCCCCGGGCACGCCGCGAACGTAGCTTTCGCCAAGAAGCTGAAGAAGGCCATGGCGGAGTCGGACAAGAAGGGCGTTCCGCGCTATAACCCGGCGCTTCCACCGGTGATGGATATCAACAAAATCACGCAGACGCTTCCTCACCGTTATCCCTTTCTCCTCATCGACAAGATCATCTATCTTGATAAGGAGACCGTGGCCGGTGTGAAGAACGTGACCATGAATGAGAATTTTTTTGCCGGTCACTTCCCGGGCAACCCGGTGATGCCGGGAGTACTCCAGGTGGAAGCCATGGCACAGATTGGCGGTATCCTGGTACTCAACACTGTGCCAGACCCCGAGAATTACTGGACCTACTTCCTGGGCATTGACGATTTCCGTTTCCGGAAAATGGTGCTCCCGGGCGACACGCTGGTGATTCAGTGTGATCTCCTGGCCCCGATCAAACGGGGCATAGCCAAAATGTATGGTCGTGGCTACGTGGGAAATACCCTCGTTTGTGAAGGCACCATGACCGCCAGCATTGTCAGAAAAGATACATGAGCAATTACCCTCTAGCCAACGTACATCCCGAGGCCGTTATCGGCAAGAATGTAGTCATTGAACCTTTTGCCACCGTACAGAAAGACGTCGTGATCGGTGATGGTTGCTGGATAGGACCTAACGCCGTCATTTGCGAAGGTGCCCGCCTGGGCAAAAATGTTAAAGTGTACCCAGGTGCATCCGTTTCTTCCGTTCCCCAGGACCTGAAGTTCGCCGGGGAGAAGACCGAGACCTTTATCGGGGACAACACGGTGATTCGCGAAAGTGTTACCATCAGCCGTGGAACGGCCGACAAGCATAAGACGGTTATCGGCAAGAATTGCCTCTTGATGGCTTATGTGCATGTCGCCCACGACTGCATCATTGGTGATCATTGCATTTTCGCCAACGCCGTGCAGGTGGCCGGTCACGTAGTCATTGAAGATTGGGCCATCATTGGCGGGGCCAGTGCGCTCCACCAGTTTGTCAAGGTTGGCGCACACGTCATGCTCTCCGGCGGATCGCTGGTGCGCAAAGATGTTCCGCCCTACACCAAGGCGGCCCGTGAGCCACTCACCTATGCCGGAGTCAATAGCATCGGGTTGCGTCGTCGCGGGTTCACTCCTGAGAAGATCAGTGAAATCCAGGAAATCTACCGATACATCTTCCTCAAAGGAATGAACAACAGCAAGGCATTGGACGCGGTCGAGCGTGACCTTGCACCAAGTGCAGAGCGTGATTACATCGTCAACTTCATCCGCAGTTCAGAACGTGGTGTGATGAAGGGATTCTCCACCAGCCTGGCGTCGTTTGAATGACCATCGCCACCGAAAATCTAAGCAAGCGGTTTAACCGCGAATGGATTTTCAGGGGTTTTACTTTTGCTTTCCCGCCTGGCCACTACGCCATCATTGGTCCCAACGGATCGGGCAAGTCCACTTTGCTGCAAGTGCTGTGGGGACAACTGCCCTCCACTTCAGGCGCTATCCGCTACGAATTGGAAGGAGTTCTTGTTCCGCAAGAACAGGTATTCCGGCACGTGTCCATTGTCGCCCCTTATGTGGACCTGATGGAGGAACTTACGCTCGCCGAAATACTTCACTTTCATTTTTCATTTAAGAAGTCAAGGGAAAACCGAACGATACCTGAACTGATGGATCTCATGGAACTTACCTACGCCCGGGATAAACAGGTTGGTCACTTTTCTTCAGGCATGAAACAGCGTCTAAAACTCGGCCTGGCTCTCTTCTCCGAAGTCCAGTTGCTGTTCCTGGACGAACCGACGATGAACCTGGACAAAGCAGCTATTGGATGGTACTGGCGAAATTTCCGGCTATTGCCCCCTGAAACTACGGTACTGATTGGGTCTAATCACGAGGCGGAATACCCTTCAGAAGCCATTAAAATCTCGATGGCCGATTATAAGGGGTTACAAATCAATCCCAGACCTCATTAAAAAGGCCCATTTCTTAGTTTTTTGGGCGACAATATTCAAAATCAGGGCGATTTTAGTATGTTTGAACTAACTACGACAATGATGAAAAGAAGCAAGTTTTTGATCATGCTGACCCTGCTCGGGGTTTCAGCCTCTTTCTGGCAGTGCGGCAGTAGTTCCTCTTCCACCCCCAATCCTCAGGACGAGCAGCTTAAGAAACTTACAAAAACCTGGTATGCGAAAGGATTGCCAGTGACCTTCAATAGTGCGCCGGTAACCGGGTACGACGGTTTCACTCTCACCATGACCGGGACCAATGGACAGAATACGTTCAACTACACTGCCGCAGGACGGCCTTCCGGTATCAAAACTCCGTGGAATAGCGCCGGGACTTTTACATTTGGAACTGGATCGAATTTTTCAACACTCCTGACGCGCGATGACAATATCGTGGTGACTTATTCTGTGAGCGACACTCAATTGCAGATGACATTTACCTACGTCGGCGCCGGGTATACCGGTCGGACCAGCAACGTCGAGGGAACCTGGGCGTTCACATTCGACCTTGTACCATAACTCTTAGACAAGCCTGTAAACAAAGACCCGGACCTCGGGTCTTTTTTGTTTCACTTGAGTGCAACAACAGTAATTCCGGCCCCTCCCCGATCTGCGTGCTCGTCGCGGAAGCCGGCAACTCCCTTCAAGCCCTTGAGGTAATCCCGGACCACGGTTCGCAAAACACCCTCGCCTTTTCCGTGGAGGATACTTATCTCCGCTACACCAAGTTGAATGGCATCGTCCATATAGCGTGTAAGAACGGGAACTAATTCTTCCACCCGCATACCGCGAACATCCAGTTGCGGTGAAAACTGCGAGTTGCTCGAAATTCTTAGCGAGGTTTTATTGGGAGCCGGACGAACTTCTGCCTGATCACTTCGCACCAGCCTGTCCACTTTCACGGTTGAGCGCAAATCGCCAAACTGTACCATCGCCTTGCTCCCTTCCAACGACAAGATGGTCCCCGTCACCTCCCCTCCTATCATCCTTACCTTGTCACCTTCTTTCAAGGGCCCCTGGGGTTTCATTGATTTATCCTGAACGGGCTTTACTTTCTTCTGCAGGTCTTTTAATCCTTCCCGTACTTTCCTGGTCTCCTGTTTTTCGGCCTTGTTTTCCCGAATGTGTCTAATCGTTTTCTCAATCTCCTTGTTGGTCTCTTGCAAAAGCAACGAAGCCTCAGATTTAGCCCGGTTGAGAATCTCCTTCTTTTGAGTTTCCAGTTTTTCGTTTAGCTCATCATACCGGCGGCGGTCATTGGCCACCTCTCTTTCGCGTGCCGAAAGCTCCTGCTCACGTTGCGTCAACCTGACCTTTTCCTCAGCCACCTGTTTCATCAACGTCTCCAGGCCGATCAGTTCCTTCCCAATGATTCTACCCGCCGCCTCCAGGGTCTCCTTGGGAAGCCCGGTCTTCCCTCCAATTTCGAGGGCAAACGAGCTGCCCGGCTGGCCAATCTCCAGTCGAAATAACGGCACCAGCTTATCAGTATCAAACTGCATGGAGGCATTCCTGATTCCCGGGGTATGGCTCGCGAAGACTTTCAGGTTGTAATAGTGGGTGGTTGCCAATCCCCACGATTGCTTTCTTAAAAGTTGCTCAAGAATCGCCTGTGCAATGCCTCCGCCAAAATTTGGATCGGTACCTGAACCCAGTTCATCCATCAGGATCAGCGAACGCGAGCCTGCCTCACGAAGAAAGTTGGCCATATTACGCAAGTGCGAACTGTAAGTACTCAGGTCACTTTCGATCGACTGTTGGTCGCCAATGTCCAGGAAGATGGCATCGAAGACCCCAACCACCGAATCAGGATTCATGGGGACCAACAGGCCACACTGCACCATGTACTGGATCAGTCCTACCGTTTTCAGACAAACGGATTTTCCGCCGGCGTTGGGACCCGACACCAGCAAGAAGCGATCCTGATCCGTGAGTGAGATGGTCAACGGCACCAAAGGTCGCTTGTTTCTCAGCGATACGAACAACAGCGGATGACGAGCCTCGGACCATTGCAAGCAAGGTGATGGGCTGAGTGCGGGCATAACTGCCTGCAGGTCACGTGCCATTCTTGCCTTGGCCCGTATGAAATCCAATTCAGCAAGGAGTGCATACCCCGCTGAGATTTCGCCAAGGTTTTCACGAAGAAACCCGGTCACCTCCCGAAGAATGCGGATCACTTCATTCCGTTCTTCCAGGACGAGGTCGCGAAGGTCATTGTTCGCCTCCAGTACATCCGCCGGCTCCAGGAACACTGTCTGCCCGGTCGATGATTGATCGACGAGATATCCCTTGATCTTTCTTTTGTGTTCGGCCAGCAAGGGAATCACGAGCCGGCCATCGCGTATCGTAGGATTGGCCCCTTCCGGACACCAACCTTTTTCCAATGCCTGTCGCATAATCTGGTCGGCCACACGCCGTGCCTTGAGCTCCTCTTCCCGAAGTCGCTTGCGTATCCTTGACAACTCGTGTGACGCGTGATCCCGGATTTTTCCTTCATCATCCATCACGGTACGTAACCGCGTGAGTAACTTTTTTCCCGCCGAAGCCGGCAACGAAAGGCGTGACAGCGCGGGATAGGCTGTGGCATCCTTCCCCAAGAACGCATTAGCTGCAACAATCATTTGGAGGGCCGCCATCAATGCCGCCAGATCTTCAACTTCCAGGTAGCCTCCTTCTACCTCCAGCATGGCCTGCCAGGGTTCCGGGTCCGCATACGGGCCAATTGGAAAGTCCTCACCCTGTGAATGGAGGTATGCCGTCTCCTGGGTCAGGACCAAAAGGGCGCGGATTGATTCGGGTTCGGTCAGAAAGCCTAGTTCGTTCACTTTCCTTCTTCCCGGCTCCCCGAGGCACCCCATTCTCAACCGATCGCGCAACTGATCGAATCCAAGGCGCTGTTCGAAATCAGAAGGGAATACCATGGAGATTAATGACGAATGGGAATGGTTCGCTGGAGTTGCTCCCGAAGGCTGAGGGAGTCAATGATGGCATCGTAAATCTTCTCCAGTTCATCCGGGTGCCGGAGGTAGTAGTCATAGGCTTTCCGCAGGGTAGAGTCAGCCACACCACGGTGGCGCAGCACGGAATCCTGGTAAGGAATAAAAAGACGGTAGGCCGAATCCTTGCTCACCGGGGTAATGGACATTCTGGCCTCCCCCAGGTAGATTTCCATCATCAGTCCGGCCATTTCATCCCGGGAGAGTGGAGGCCGTTCCTCTTTCTCCTTCTTGCAGGAGGCCATGCCGGCCAGCACCAGCAGAAACCAAACAACCCGGAGTCGCATGAATAAAAACATTCTTTTGGGTGGCAAATTACTCATATTTTAGCGCCCTGTCTGCGCAGTCCGGATTTCGTTCAGGTACATAACCACTGCATTCCCGGGGCGCCCCAGACAACACGAAAATGATGCCAAGGTGAGAGAACTGCTGAAGAAGCTTCGTCGGTACGAGATCCAGATTCGCAAGGCCATTAATAGCCAGATGCAGGGGGATTTCCACTCCATCTTTAAAGGTACCGGCCTGGAATTTGACGATGTTCGACCCTACCAATATGGTGACGACATCCGCACCATCGACTGGCACGTGTCTGCAAAGGGTCATGGCACGTTTGTCAAAACATTTAAGGAAGAGAAGGAACAGACCATCTTCTTCATCCTTGACGTGAGCGCCTCGCAGGAGATCGGAAGTCCGGGGCAGACAAAATTTGACGTTGGCATGGAGATTTGCGGGGTACTTGCGCTTTCCGGAGCCAAGGAATCCAGCCAGGTAGGCCTCATTGGGTATTCCGATGAGCGCGAATTATACATCAAACCGAAAAAGGGCGTCGGGCAGGCGTACCAGATCATCGGCGGTCTTGAACGGCTGCAGCCCAAGTCAACGAAGACGAATTTGGCCAAAGCCATTTCATTTGCCCTCAATGCGATCCGTCGACGCAGTGTAGTGATCATGATCTCCGATTTTATCGATACCGGTTACCTTCGCAACCTGCAATCTCTTGCGCGCAAGCATGACCTGGTGGTCATTCATATTTCAGACAAGCGCGAAACCAGTCTGCCCAGCCTCGGCATCATCCCGGTATTGGAGAAGGAGTCTAAGCGAACGCTCTGGATCAACACTTCCTTCGGAGAATTTCGAAATCAGCTTTCGAGGGCACACGTCCAACGCCAGGAAGAACTCAGGAAGTTTTGTCGAAGGCACCAAATCAACTACGTCAGCATTTCGACCGATGAGGACTTTGTGCCCAAGTTGCTGCGACTTTTCAAAGTCAGAAACAAAACCGTCAAGAGCACGTAATCATCCAAGGCAATGAGGAGGTTGAGGTATTTGTCGGTGATCCTGGGGTGGACCGTTCTTTCGGGGCCTTGCGCCGCCCAGGGAATCCGCGTTCATGGGCATTTCAGGGCTGATACCGCTGCAATCGGCGAGGTGGTTCCTTACGTACTTACTGCATCCTATCCCCGGGAAACCCAAGTACTGTTCCCCGACTCCACTTTCGCATTCGCTCCATTTGAATTCGCCCGGAAGCAATCCTTTCCCACACGAACTTCAGGTGCGGTGAGCTACGATAGTGCAGTCTATTTCCTCAGCACATTTGAAATTGATTCCCTGCAGAAATTACGGTTGCCTGTATTTGTGGTTCAGCCGTTGGATTGCGTGGCTGTATTTGCCACAGCGGACACCTTAAGGCTGAACTATCGCGTAACCATTCCCCTGGATTCGATCGCCGTAGAAAAACTCCCATTGAAAACAAATACGGCCTACCAGCGGGTCAAATGGATATTCAATTATCCGGTCTTGCTTATTCTCGCCGGAATTCTGCTGGTGGCCGCAGTAGCAGTATGGGTAATTTTTGGCAAGCAAATTCGCCGTTTCTTTGCGTTACGGAGACTCCGACGTGGTTACGAAAACTTTCAGACGCAATATCTTCGCGCGATCGACAGACTGAACGCGGACGCATCCAGCCGAAAGGCAGAAGATGCGTTGCTGCTATGGAAGCGATACATGGAAGAACTCGAGGCTTATCCGTTTACGAAGTCCACCTCCCGCGAAATCCTCAGGAAGTTTGCCAACGACGGATTGGGAAATGCATTGCGCTCCATCGATCGTACCATCTATGGGGGATATGGCGCCAACCGGGATCCTTTCCTTTACTTGCAGACCTATTCACAACAGCAATTTGAAAAACGTCAAGCCGAGTTAAGGAATGGATAATCTGAACACCTGGTCACTGGAGTGGTTCTCCCTATCCACCTTACGTTCCTTCACGTGGACGAACAGTCTTTTCTTGTACTTGCTCGCTGCCGTGCCCCTGGTGTTCGCCGCGCGATGGGTCTGGCACTATTTCTTCAACCAGAAGCTGCCGGTTGCGTTTGCCCGCCAGGAGGTGCGTTCATCTCCACTGGCGATGGTTCGCCTGGTACCTGAACTCCTGCTGGCCTTGGTGACTATTCTCGTATTGCTGGGGCTTGCCCGGCCACAACGGAGCAATGAGAAAGTAGAGCAATGGACAGAAGGCATTGACATCATGCTTGCCATTGATATCTCGCAGTCAATGCAGATTGAAGATTTCACTCCCAACCGTCTCGAGGCTGCCAAAAACGTTGCTCGGGATTTTATCAAGGGAAGAATACAGGATCGCATTGGGCTCGTTGTTTTTGCCGGAGATGCCTTCTCCATGGCCCCCCTGACCACCGACTATGCCTTGTTGAATTCTTACCTCGATGAGCTCACCTTCGATATGATTGAAACCCGGGGAACTGCGATCGGCAGTGCAGTCGCGGTGGTGACCAATCGCATGCGGGAATCGGAGTCCAAGTCGAAGGTTTGCATACTCCTGAGTGACGGCGACAACACCGCGGGAAATATTGACCCCCTGACGGCAGCAGAACTTTCTGCGGCCTACGGGATCAAAACCTACACCATCCTGGTAGGCAAAGAGGGACTGGTGCCATATGGAAAAGATTTCTTCGGAAGGCCCAACATGGTGGAGAATACTGTTGACGAAACCACGTTGCGGAAGATTGCAGAAATCGGGTCGGGAGAATTCTTTCGGGTAACGGATCAGCAGGCCCTGGGCCAGGTATTCCGCAAAATTGACCAGTTGGAGAAAGCCGAAATCAAGGAGACCCGTTTTAAGGATACCAGCGATTTCTATTTTATTTATGTGCGCTGGGCCATTGTACTGTTCCTGCTGTGGTTGCTGTTAAAGTCAACCTTCCTCAGCAACGTGCTGCAGGACTAACCCTGCATCGCCGCCAGGAGAAGGCGTCCTCCGAAAACAATGAGGGCGATGCCAACCACAACGTTCATGATCATGAGGAAGCGGTGGGTGATCAATTCGCGAATGCGGCCCGCTACATAAGCCTTTCCGATGTCCGTGGCGAGTGCTGTGCCGAGTACGCCTACAAAAAAGAGAACGAAATGGCTGGAGCGGGTATACCCGAGATCAATAGTGGCGATTCCCGCAAGGCCTATCCAGAACAAGGGCACGAGTGGACTCATGGTATTGATGAGGAATCCCTTTCCAAAGTACATGATTGGCCTGCGTTCCCGTACGACACCCGGATTGGTAATATCCTTTCGGCGGCTTTTGATCAATACATGGTATGCCCCAAAGGCGATCAGGATTACTCCGCCGGCCAGGCCCATGTAGAGTTTGACCCCGGGGCGAGTTACGAAAGTCGACAGACCATAATAACAAATCACCACATAGAGTAAATCACTCAAGGACACTCCGAGGGCGACAAGGACGCCCACCCAGAATCCCTTTTCGATGCTCGCCTGAAGGATGGTGAAAAAAACCGGCCCGACCAGGAAGGCCAGGATAATGCCAAATTTTATGCCGCTAAAAACTATTTCAATCACTTCCCAAGAAACGTTTTCCACTCTTCGAATTGCGCGTTCTTCATGACCCTCGGAAACTTGTGTTGGCCTCCTGATTTCCCTTTCGACTCGAGCCAGGCATAAAATGTTTTGGTCGGCAGCACTTCCACAACAATCTCCCGCAGCGCCGCACTCCGTTCCACCGCATAGTCGTCATTCAACTGCTTGAGTTGGGCATCGATCATCTGTTTCAATTGTCTCGCATCCACAGGCTGATCCGTTCCGATGTACCAATGATGTGAAAACAAGGTGCCATGGGGAACGCCGGCAACGGTGAACTCCTTAATATCAATATTGAGCTCATTGGCCACGACCTCAACGGCCTTATTCATATTATCCACAGAAAGATGCTCGCCGCACAAACTCAGGAAATGCTTTGTCCGTCCGGTGATCACAATTTCCGATTCATCCACGGAGGTGAACTTGATGACATCGCCGATGAGGTACCGCCAGGCACCAGCACACGTGGATAGCAGAAGCGCATATTCTTTTCCTTCCTGGACCTCGTCAATAAGCAGGGTGCGGGCATGGGCTGCGGGTTCACCGGAAGGAAGAAAGTTTTCATCATCAAACGGGATGAATTCATAGAATATGCCATTGTCGAGTACCAGTTTCATTGGCCCGTGGCGGGGAGAGGCCTGGTAGGCAATGAACCCCTCCGAAGCCAGGTAGGTCTCGATGTAATGAATGGGATGGCCCAGGAGTCTTTCGAATCCCTTCCGGTACGGATCGAATGCAACGCCGCCATGCACGTAGACCTGCAGGTTGGGCCAAACCTCGTGGATGTTCTTCACTTTATGATACTCGATAATCTTCTCGAGGAGTATCTGAATCCATGCCGGCACGCCGACAATGATACCAATGTTCCACCGCTTTGCTTTTTTGGTGATCTCATCGAGCTTGGCGCTCCACTTGCGGGTCTTGGCTATTTTTTTCCCCGGTTTGTAAAAATGCTGAAACCAAAAGGGCAGGCGAGCGGCCTGAATGCCACTGAGGTCGCCCTCATAGTAAGTACCCCGTTTGCTGAGGTTGGTGCTACCCCCAACCATCAGAATTCCTGTTTCGAAAAACTTGCTGGGCAAATCGTACTTGGCCAGCGAAAGTATCTGCCTTATGCTGGTCTTCTGGATGGCCTTCGTCATCTCCTTGGTGATTGGAAGGTATTTCGAGGCCGCCTCGGATGTGCCCGAGCTCAACGCGAAATACTTGATCCTTCCTGGCCAGCACACGTTTTTTACACCCTTGAGTGAAAGCTGCCACCAGTCCTTGTGCATCTTGTTGTAATCGTGAAGCGGAATCTGCTGGAAGTGGCGATAAAACTCCTTTGGACCTTTCCGGAATTGCCTCAGGATTCCGGTAAAATCATAGTATTTGCCAAACTCGGTGCCCGAGGCCATAACCAGCAGATCCTTCAGCACATTCTTCTGAAGTTCAAAAGGTGAGGAGTACTCTTGCTCGAGGTTCTCCCGAAGTTTTATGCTTCTTTTCAACAACGTACCGAGGATCGCCATATTTTTGCGAGGGTATGACCGGGAGTGGGTGGTGACCCAAGGACTAAAGATAGAATGGGAATCAAGAATAACATAGCGAAATTCTCCACACTCCTCGCCTCGCGAGGTGCCCGGTTAGTCGCCGTTTCCAAGACCCATTCGGTCGAACGAATTAAAGAAGCGTATGAGGCTGGTCAGCGGATCTTTGGAGAAAACAAAGTGCAGGAGATGACCGAAAAGCAGCCTCAGCTGCCCCCCGATATTGAATGGCACCTCATTGGCCACCTGCAACGAAACAAAGTCAAATATGTCGCCCCGTTTGTCGCGTTGATTCACGCCGTTGACAGCTTACGACTCCTCGAGGAAATCAACAAGCAAGGCGAGAAATGCGGACGTATCATTCCATGCCTGCTCCAGGTGTATATTGCCTCGGAAGAAACAAAGTTTGGCATGGATGCCGATGAAGTCCGTGCCCTCATCGCGTCGGGTTTGGTGGAGAAATTGACGCACGTTCGCATCGATGGACTTATGGGCATGGCCTCACTCACGGATAATCAATCCAAGGTGCGCACCGAGTTTAAAAGCCTGAAGAGTCTTTTTGATGAATTGAATCAACGATCGCTTCCACCCAATGTGCAGATGAAGGAACTTTCGATGGGTATGAGTTCAGATTATGCCCTTGCACTTGAAGAGGGCAGTACCCTGGTACGAATCGGTACGGCTATCTTTGGTGAACGTCCACCCTTACCACGCTGAAACCATGAAAAGAGAAAGACTCATCCTGCTGACGGGCATGCTGCTCATGGCCTTCAGTGTCGCCATGGGCGCCTTTGGTGCGCACGCCTGGAAAGTAAAACTGGCTGAGACAGGGCGGACGGATACCTATGAGTTGGGTATTCGCTACCTGATGTTTCACGCCTTGGCCTTAATCCTGCTTGGGTTGTTGATAGAACGCTTCCCCAGGCTTTTTCTGGCAGTCGTGTTCCTGGTTCTTGGGATTCTGTTCTTCAGCGGAAGCCTCATGGTTTTGGCACTGGCCAATGAAGGTCGTTGGGGCGCGGTGGCCCCGGTTGGTGGAACTTTATTGATTCTGGGTTGGCTTACCGCCGCGTGGACAGTCTACCGCTCAGGGAAAGCTGATCACTAAGGTGTTTTTTTCTCGACGACGTTTGCTGAAAATAGTACCTGCGAGCCCTCCGGGTTGATCGCGTTGGAAACAACCGTTACCACCTTTTCCTGCCGGCCATATTTGCCTGAAGAGTTAAAGCTTATGGTCAGTTCGCTTGACTGACCTGGAAGAATCGGGTCCCTGTCCCAGCCCTTCGGGGTTGTACAGCCGCAGGTTACCTGCACATTGGTGATCACCAACGGGGCATTCCCTGAATTCCTGAACTTGAAGGTATGCTCCACTTTTTCCCCCTGAACGATATCCCCAAAATCGAAGGCTGATTTCTCCCAGGTGATCACCGGACCTGTGGCCTGCGCACCTGCCATTGCGCAGGGCAAGAATAGCAGCCAGAGGAGAAGCTTCTTCATAACCGTGACTTTTACCAAATTTAGGGATTCAGTTGACTAAGAAACAAAATTACCGCTTGGATCAATCTGTTCATGAGAAGTACGGCGACAGACTACGCG
The DNA here is from genome assembly GCA_016787645.1 of Cyclobacteriaceae bacterium. Classification (GTDB taxonomy): domain Bacteria; phylum Bacteroidota; class Bacteroidia; order Cytophagales; family Cyclobacteriaceae; genus ELB16-189. The sequence continues at coordinate 766,591 of JAEUUF010000013.1, forward strand.
TCAGGGTGTGCGGGCTGTGCTATTCGGAGCATGGACTGCTGATGGTCAATCATCGGGGTTTGCGAACCGGCCCATTTTGGGCTCCCCCCGGTGGCGGATTGGAATTCGGTAGTTCGGCAAAGGATAAACTGGTACAGGAGTTCAAGGAAGAAACCGGGCTGGACATCCAGGTTGGAGACCAGTTATTCGTGACTGAATACATTCACCCACCCCTGCATGCCCTGGAAGTATTCTTTGAGGTGACGGTCCTGGGTGGTTCACTTCGTACAGGTCATGATCCAGAAATGGCGGGGGCAGAACAGCTCATTCAGGATGTGCGGTTTTTGCCATTTGACGAAATCGATGCCTTGCGGGCGGAGGAGAAGCATGGCGCCTTCGGGCTGGTGGGGCGGGCGGGCGAAATTGGGGGGCTAAACGGTTATTTCAGGATTTGAACGAATTGGCCGAAAACCCTTCAAAAAACTGGAAATGGGGCATAAAAATCTCAAAAAACGAACTTATAATTGCAGGCTAAACCTGAACCACCAATGAACCTGACTAAAATCCTGACCGTTGTATTCACGCTGATTAGCTTATACCTGGCTTACTTTCTCTACAACAGCGTGCAGTCGGTTATTGATACCCGCGAAATGATCTCCACTACTGAAAAGGCCGTAATCGAGCGCCTTAAGTTGATCCGGGAAGCCGAGATTGTATTCCAGGAGCGGAATGGACGCTACACCGCGAACTGGGATTCACTTTCCAACTTTATTGAAAATGGTAAAGTGCCGATCCTCCAGCGTCGCGAAATTATTACGCAAAAAGCCTATGGCGGTGAGGAGGTCAAAATCGAGGTGGATACCCTGGGCTTCATTTCGGCAAAAGAGCGCATTTTCAAAAAGAATTATACCCTGGGAGCTTCTGACAACGGTGTATTTGTTGGTTTCAAGGTGAAGGTGGGCGATCAGATTATCAAAAACCAAAAAGCCTATACGATCCGGGTGGGCACAGAAGAAAAAGAGCCTCCTTTCCAGGAAAAAGGTACCATCGTGGGCCTTGCCGATATTAAGCCTGGTGATCCGGTGACCAAGGGCAAGATTCTTGTCAATTACAGCGACTACATCTTCAACCCGAATATTGACCTCAAGAAACTGAATGAGGTGCCGGGAAGTCCTGGTGTCCAGTTTGAAATCTTCGCCGGTAAGGTGGATAAGAACGGTCTCATGGTTGATGTGGTTGAGGTTAAAGATCCCAAACCGATTAACCCGGCCCGCAAGGAAAGCAACGAGCAAAAAGCTCGCAAACCCCTGCGCTTCGGTTCTCGTTTGGATGTGTCGACAGCCGGTAACTGGGAATAACCAATTGCCTTGTCTGCCACTGCCATACGTCATAAGCTGATCAAAAGGATCAAAGACGAGAAGTTTGATGAAGAAAAACTTCAGCATTACACACTATTAGCGCAGGTTGGCGCAAAAGATGTTCAGACGGCCGTTGTCGATAGCGACGACGACCGTCTGATTTTTTTTGAGGATTACGTATTGAGTGACGTCAATTCTCCCGAGGAACAAACGGCGGCAGTGATCACGCTATTTGAATCTCACGAAAACCTGATGGCAGGATTTTGGAAGGAAGTAAAGTTATCCATCAAGAACAACAAGTTCATCCAGGTTCCGGCTTCACTTTATCTTGACCATGCGGCTGCCGAATACCTATCCTTCAATGCGGCTTTTGACCCTGCCAAGGAATCAACACTGACTTGCCGCAACCACCGGACAGATGCCGTTACCGTATTTGCGGCACAAAACAACTTTCTGACATTTGCGTCAAAGACTTACGCCAGTTCCCGGGTCAACTTCTTCCATCAGTCTGCCGCGCTTATCGAAGGAGTGATGGCCTCGGAGGAAGTAAAGGGTGCTGAACCCTTATACGTTTACGTGGATCGGTTCAAACTTCATATACTCTGGTTGAAGAATGGGAAGTTGTGCTACTACAACCAGTTCCTGATCAAGCAGTTCGCTGATTACGCCAAGTCCATTATGCTGGTTATGAATGCCATGGGGTTGAATCAGGAAACCACGCCAGTGGTGCTCTGGGGGTATATTGGAAAGAATTCACCTCACTACCAGGAGTTCATCAAATACATCCGTAACGTCAGTTTTGGTGAGCGTCCGAAGCACCTCAAGTATGGTTACCTGTTTGACGAAGTCCAGGATCACCATTTCTTTGATTTATTCTCCCTTCACCGCCTCACCGCATGAAACGAATCGCCCTCTTCCCCGGGTCGTTTGATCCCTTCACGAAAGGGCACCAGGACATCGTGCTCCGCGGCCTTCGCCTCTTTGACGAGATCATCATCGCCATCGGGTACAACAGCCAGAAAGACCAGCGCTACTTCAAGATCGATTTCATGATTGAGAAAATCCAGGAGACCTTTGCTCAGTATCCCCAAATCAAAGTAATTACTTACTCCCAACTCACCGCCGATTTGGCCAAGCAATATGACGCCAAGTACCTGCTTAGGGGATTGAGGAACACTACAGATTTTGAATACGAGAACAGCATTGCCCAGGTGAACCGACACTTGAATAACGAACTGGAATCTGTATTTCTGATTACTTCTCCCCCACTTGCCGCCATCAGCTCTTCGATCATCCGCGAAGTCCACCGCTATGGCGGGGACGTTTCGGTGATGTTGCCCTATTCGCTGAAGTAGTTCAGCGCAAGTCGGCCTTTTCAGTCATTTTATAATACTCTTGCAGCACGAAGCGTACCGATTTGTAGGAGTTTTCGAGGGCGTGGTACATTTCTTTCTGGGTCATCCACCGCAATTCCTCAATATCTTCCTCCAGGCTGGGTTTCATCTTTGAATCATCCACGAGATCCATGAGATACCAACGCGTCTTCTTGAGCATACTGCTGCGGTTCATGGTATAGGTATGCCAGGTGGTGCATATCTTCTTACCCACCTTCACATCAATATTGCACTCCTCCTCCACCTCCCGCTCAGCTGTTTGCCGGTATTTCTCTCCGCTTTCCTTCTTTCCTTTCGGCAGGTCCCACTTCTTCATGCGATAGATCATGAGATAGCGATCTTTTTTCTTGATCAACCCGCCTGCCGCCTTGACAATCTTGTATTTCTCCCGGAGAAAATTTTTGACGGCCTCATAATCCATCACGGACACATCCAGTGAAAGGAGGTTGAGGGGCACTTTGCTGTTCACATGGTCGAGAATATCATTCAGGTGAACCAGGCTGGCCTGCCGGACATAGACATGGTGCAGGAGTTTGGCCTTGGTGATTGGCTCACGGTTGGCATTGATCTCGGTATTGAAGCTGCCCTCTTCCGGTTTTTCCTCTGGGGCCCAAATCCGAATGGGGATGTCGTTAACGAATAGGTGCATGGATGCTTAGCACTGCAAAAACATGAATATTTCTCAAACTGCCAACGTCAATTTAACGTCTTTTTCGAAAGGTCCCAATGCTTGGTCTGAAGGCAATTCTGGATAAATTGCAGAAGCTATGTCTGTTATGATCATGGGGTCAACGGCCGGGTCTGTTGCCTCCAAACTGATGGAAATCGGGGCCATTAAACTGAGTCACGAGAAGCCTTTTACCTGGAGCAGCGGCTGGAAGTCCCCGATCTACTGCGATAACCGTCTAAGTCTCTCGTATCCCCACATTCGTTCCTACATCAAGCGGTGCCTGGTGGAGGCTATCCGGGAGCACTTTCCGGATGCCCAGGCCATTGCTGGTGTCGCCACGGCAGGGATTCCGCAAGGCGCCCTGGTAGCTGAGGCGATGGAACTGCCCTTCCTTTACGTTCGTCCAAAACCCAAAGATCACGGGCTCGAAAACCTCATCGAAGGAAAGCTTGAAAAGGGGCAACGGGTAGTCCTGGTGGAAGACCTCATCTCTACCGGGGGCAGTTCACTCAAGGCCGCCGCCGCCCTTCGTGATGGCGGGGCCAACGTGCGTGGCATGGTGGCTATTTTCACTTATGGCTTCGAAGCGGCTGTAAAGAATTTCGAAACCGAGGGCATTGACCTGGTGTGCCTGAGCGATTTTCAACACCTCCTGCAGGAGGCCCTGCGAAACAAATTCATCGATTCATCCCAGCTTACGCACATCAAGGCGTGGCGGCTGGATCCTGCTAACTGGAAATAAAACTTATGGAAAAGAAGAAAAAGCTGTTGGTGCTGACGGGCGGAGGAGACTGCCCCGGCCTTAACGCTGTGATCCGCGGCATTGCCAAACGGGCCCGGCGTGAAAAAGATTGGGAAGTGTATGGCTCTATCGAAGCCTTCAATGGAGTATTTCGCGACCCTGTCGAAATCATCAAACTCACACGCAAAATAACCGGGGGCATCCACGTGCGCGGTGGCACGATCCTCAAGACCACAAACAAGGGCAACCCCATCAACTACCCTATGCCTCAGTCCGATGGGACCATCAAGATGGTGGATCGAAGCGAAGAACTGGTCAAGAAAATTCACTCCCTCGGCTTCGACGCGGTGATTAATATTGGCGGCGATGGTTCCCAGCGAATATCCCAGGTGTTGCATAAGCGAGGCCTCAACATCATCGGCGTACCAAAAACGATCGACAACGATTTGGCGGCTACTGACCTGACCTTTGGTTTTCAAACCGCAGTGCAGATTGCCACAGACAGTTTCGACAAGTTGGTGACCACCGCGGAAAGTCACCATCGGGTGATGATCATGGAAGTCATGGGACGTGACGCCGGTTGGATTGCGCTTCACACCGCTATCGCCGGCGGTGCGGAAGTTTGCATCATACCCGAAATTCCCTATGACATCAATAAGATTGTGGACCGCATTCACCGTCGGTATAAAGGCGGCCGGGGTTTTGTCAATATTGTGATCTCCGAAGGTGCCAAACCCAAAGATGGCACGGTTACCTCCTCCACAGGCGAAAAAGGTTCTGAGCACGTCAGGCTGGGAGGAGTTGCTTATACACTTAGCAAGCAGTTGAAAGAAGCTGGCTGCACCGCGGAGATCCGGGAGACCGTACTTGGACACATTCAGCGGGGCGGCAGTCCCATTGCCTTTGACCGTGTCCTGGCATCCCTGTTTGGCGTTCATGCCTTTGAATTGGTGATCCAGCAGAAATTCGGGCGGATGGTATCCTATCGCAACAACGACATCACCTCGGTGCCGCTGGAGGAAGCTACCAAGGCACCCAGTTTCGTGAAACGCGATTCGCACCTGGTACGGGCGGCCAAAGGCCTGGGTATTTCTTTCGGAGACTAAGTTTTGAATTTCACATTTTGGTTCTATATCATGAAAACGATCAACGACATCAATTTCAAAAACAGGCGCGCGCTTATCCGCGTGGATTTCAATGTGCCGCTTGACAAGTCTTTCCATGTAACTGACGACAACCGCATCCGGGCTACCATTCCCACCCTGAAGAAAATCCTGCAGGACGGAGGAAGCTGTATCCTGATGTCTCACCTGGGTCGGCCTAAAGGCGGACCAGAAGAAAAGTACTCCCTCAAGCACACGATATCGACGGTGCAATCGCTGTTGGGAAGACCCGTTCAGTTTGCCCCGGATTGTATCGGTGCCGAAGCCGTCTCCAAAGCAGCCGCCCTGAAACCCGGCGAGGTATTACTGCTGGAGAATCTTCGCTTCTATAAAGAAGAGGAAAAGGGGGATGTTGAATTTTCCAAAAAGCTCGCTGCGCTGGGAGACATTTATGTCAATGATGCCTTTGGCACCGCGCATCGCGCTCATGCTTCCACGACGATCGCTGCCCAATTTCTGAAAGAAAAGTGTGCCGGCCTGGTGATGGCCGCTGAACTCGACAACGCTCGGAAAGTCCTTGAACACGCTGAGAAACCCTTCACGGCCATCATGGGTGGCGCAAAGATTTCCGACAAGATTCTGATCATCGAAAAACTGCTCGACCGGGTCAACCACCTGATCATCGGAGGCGGCATGGCCTACACGTTCTTCAAAGCCCTCGGCGGGAAGATCGGGACTTCGCTCTGCGAGGAAGACAAGCTGGATCTCGCCAAGGACCTGATTCAAAAAGCCAAGGCCAAAGGTGTCGAATTGCATCTTCCCATTGATTCGATCGCCGGCGACAAGTTTGAGGCAGGCGCCAATACCCAGGTGGTCAACAACCTGGCCATTCCAGACGGGTGGATGGGTATGGATATTGGGCCACAGGCTCAGCAGGTGATGGCCAAAGTGATTGAAGGTTCGAAGACCATCCTATGGAACGGGCCGATGGGTGTATTTGAAATGCCGAAGTTCGCTACAGGCACAAAGACCATTGCCGAGGCCGTGGTTCGTGCTACCGGGAAGGGAGCATTCTCCCTCATTGGCGGCGGTGACTCTGCGGCAGCCGTTGCTCAATTTGGTTTCAGTGATAAAGTGAGCTACGTATCCACTGGTGGCGGTGCGCTCCTCGAATACTTTGAAGGCAAAGTACTCCCTGGCGTAAAGGCGCTGGAATAGCATGCGGCTGATTCTGCTCCTGGGTATTTTGGGGGTAATGAGTTGTACGAAGAAGGAAAAGGAGACAACTACCAACCTTCGCAAAATGTCCTGGCTACTGGGCGACTGGACCCGCGTCAACAACAAGCCCGGACGCACCGGTTGGGAATCCTGGGCGCAAGTCAGTGAATCTGAATGGCGAGGCGAGAGCGGGACGCTGCAAGGGACCGACACTGTTTTTCACGAAGTCACCAGAATCATCGTGGAGAACGACAAGCTGTATTTCATTGCCGATGTTCCTGAAAACACGTCTCCTGTGCGGTTTGAAATCACGGGGGTAACTGACAGCTCGTTTACCTGCGAGAATCCGAAGCATGATTTTCCGCAGAAGATATTTTACCACTTTGACGGAACCAGGATACACGCGAGGGTTTCAGCCGGCGAGGAGGGGATTGATTTTGAGTTTGATAGGATCACCTCCAGGTAGTCTCAAGGTTGGTTACCCCACCCTCCTCAACACCCACGATGCATCGTAGATGAGGAGCCCCTGCTCCACCAGATCACGGACCACCTCTACAAACAAGTCCTTGTCTTGCGGGTCGGCCGCGGTTTCCAACTCATCTACTGACATGGGGCGTTGTGCGATGAGGTATAAAATCTGCTCGCGGTAGTCCTTGAAAGAGCCTGCGCTGTCCGTCTTCTTTTTACTGATGCACACATCACAGGCGCCGCACGTCGCAAACGACTCCTCCCCAAAGTAATCCATGACCACCTGCATCCGGCACCGCTGATCTTGCTCCACAAAATTGATCATCGCCTCCGCTTTCCTCACGGCCAGGTCGCGGCGATGACTGAGCCGGCGAACATCGACGGGGAGATGTTCCGCATCCTGTCGCGGCAGCAGGAAGGTGATTTCCGGCTTCTCGGAAGCGCGCTCGTACTCCAGTAATTGAAGCTTTGACAACTGTTCCAGTGCGGCTACGACTTCTCCTTCTGCGACCTTGAGGCTGCTGGCGAGTGCCCGCTCCGTGATCGGTACAAAGTCGTTAAACAACTCGGCGCCATACAGCCGCAGCAACGACTTGATCACCGGGTCAAAGTGTGCGTTGGCCACCTGGAACTCATACAACCTTGATTTATCCGCCGCCACGTGCACCCTGGAAGGTCGATAAAAACTTTCGCTGAGCTGCAGAAGGCCCTCTTCTTCCAGTTTCTTCAATCCGGCAAAAGCCGATGATCCCCTGAAGCTGAACCGCTTGCAGAACTCATCAAGATCAAACTCGAAACTCTCCCCTTCCGCGGCACCTTCGGCCAGTTGGTAGAAGTTAGACAGCGCCTGGTACACGCGCTTCAGGTAATCCAATGACGGATGCGACTGCTGGACATTGGCTCTCAGATGCTGAACATCCGATTCGTGGTATACCACCGCCGCATAGGCACGCTTCTCATCCCGACCAGCCCGGCCCGCCTCCTGGAAATAAGCTTCCAGGTTCTCCGGCAAGTCGAGGTGAACCACCACCCTTACGTTGGGCTTGTCGATACCCATCCCAAAAGCATTGGTAGCCACCATCACCCGGCATTCATCCTCGATCCAGTCTTTTTGCCGACGCGCACGTTCTTCGTGATTCAGTCCCCCGTGGTAGAACGTGGCTGAAATCTTTTCCCGGCTTAGCCATTTGCTCAATTCTACCGTGGCCTTTCGTGAACGAACATACACGATGCCTGGACCAGGCACTTTGCGAAGGATCTCCAGCAGTTTGTGCTCTTTGTTCTCTGTCTTTCGCACCACAAGGGAAAGGTTGGTGCGCGCAAAACTTTTCTGCAATACGACCGGAAGCCGAAGGGCCAGCTTGGTGAGGATGTCTTCTTTCACTTCCGGCGTGGCTGTCGCTGTGAGTGCGAGAAACTGAAGATCAGGTTTGAGTTCGCGCAAGTTGGCCAGCTCGAGATAGGGTGGCCGAAAATCATATCCCCACTGGCTGATGCAATGTGCTTCATCCACGGCCACGAAGGAAACATTCATGCGATTGAAGCGCTCCAGGAAAATATCCGTCTTCAGTCGCTCCGGTGATACATAAAGGAATTTGTACTTGCCATACACCGCGTTGTCCAAGGCAATGTCGATTTCTGTACGGCGCATACCGGAGTGGATGGCCAGCGCCGCTACACCTTTTTTCTTCAGTTGTTGCACCTGGTCCTGCATGAGCGCGATAAGCGGGCTAACCACGATTGTAATGCCATCAAGAAGCAGGCCGGGTACCTGGAAGCAAACGGACTTTCCACCCCCCGTAGGGAGCAGGGCCAGTGTATCCTTTCGCTCCAAAACTGCCTGGACAATCTCCCGTTGCAAGGGACGAAAATGATCGTGCCCCCAGTATTTTTTCAGGATGCTTTCGGGTGTCTCGGCGGACATCTAAGAAATGGGTTACCAGTTCAGGTCCTTCTTTTGGAGGAAAGCCTCAATTCCCTTTCGGCAATCGTCGGTGGCGCGGGCATTCGCATTCTCGCGGGCAGCGGTCTCCAACGCCTCGGTGAGCGAGAGTCCCTGGACTTTGTCGATCAGCGCTTTCGTGGCTGCCAGCGATTGGGCGGATGCCGTTTTCACCAACTGTTGGGTAAAATCATTTACTTCTTTTTCGATGGAAGCCTTATCTACCACCTTGTTGATCATTCCCAGGCTGGCCGCTTCGGGAGCCTGGATCAGGCGGCCGCTCAGCAACAGGTCTTTGGCTTTGCCTTCACCCAGTTTACGAATCAAGAAGACGGAAACGAGGGCTGGAATAAAACCAATGCGCACTTCCGTGTAACCGAACTTCGCTTCGGGGACGGCGTAGGCAAAATCACAAACCGTTACCAAACCCGATCCGCCCGCGAGCGCATGCCCTTCCACCTGGGCAATCACCACTTTCGGCAACGTGTAGATTTTCCGGTAGAGATTCATCAGGTTATGTGAATCCGCCAGGTTCTCCTCGAAGGTGAACTTCTGTAGTTGCTGCAAGTAAGCCAGGTCAGCCCCGGCACAAAATGCTTCACCGCGGGCCCGGAGCACGATGATTTTGGCGAGCGGGTCTTCGGCAGCCGTAGAAAAAGCAGCCCGCAGTGCATCGACCATCTCCTGGTTCAAGGCATTTCTTTTCTCCGGGCGATTGAGGGTAATGTAGCCGACCCGGTTGCTTTGCGAATACTCGACAAGTGATTGGTTCATAGGTTTAAGATGAAGGCCCCGTCTGTGAGTACGGAATGACAACCCTTCCCAAGCCCGGAGGCCTCCGATTTGATTTTCTCCGCATACCGGTAGGAGTTGCTGCCGTCCAATACAACGTAGTCAAAATTAACGGTTCGAATGAAGGTTTCGAGGGATTTAACGCTGTTACCACTGATGACTACACAATGCACCCTGAGTCCGGGCTGAGGAACAAAAGAGTCGCGTCCTACCCAAAGAAAGCTCGTGCCCCGGAAATCATAGAGCCGGGCACCCATTTGATTGCCGACAATCACGGAAGATTTTACATTGACAATTCGCCGCACCACGCGATTTGGTTCAAGGTGATACCCGATTTTTCCGGGGTCATTGGCGAGGTTGGAATCAAGCAGCCGGACTGCTCCCTGATCGCTGGTCCACTCCATTGCGGAACCCCGGGTTACACGATACACGATAAACTGGGCCTGGGTGGAAGAAAATCTCCAATCTTCCCAAGCGAACACCATCGCCACTGTAGCCAGAAAAAGTACCCACCGAAATTTCCTAAACCGAAATAAAGAATATCCGCCCATGACCAGCATCCCCAGGCAAAGAGCCTGAACCAAAGTGATGGGTATCGGATAGATCACACTATGGGGCAGTTGCTGAATAAGGAAGAGACCTTCATTGAGCAAATAGACCATTACTTCGAGAAGCCGGGCCAGCCATTCAGCGACGACGGGCAGTGGGCTAAGTATCAGCAGCAATATCCCACCCAACAAGATGATCGTAGAGGCGGGTATGACAAACAGGTTGGCCAACAGGAAGTACAGGGGAAACTGGTGAAAATAATACAGGGTCACCGGCAGCGTTGCGATTTGGGCCGCGATAGAAACGCAAGTGATTTGCCAGATCCAGTCGGCCCATGCCCACCGCATTTCAGCGAGATTGTAGATGGGCCGATAAAGCAATACAATGCCGATGACGGCGAGATAGGAAAGCTGGAAGCCTGCGGACAGAATCAGATACGGATCATAGAGCAGGAGAAAGAACGCCGACGACGCCAGCGTGTTGAGGATGCTGGTCGTTCGCCCCAGCGGCTTGGCCAAGGCCACAAAAGAGAACATGGCCACTGCCCTCAAGACGGAGGGTGACAGCCCGGTAATGAATGCATACATCCAAAGAAGCGTAATGCTCGTCATGGCAATTGTCCACGGGCCGCCCCTTTTCTTTTCCAGGGGCTTGAACATGAGCAGCAACACACCATACAGGATGCTTACGTGCATGCCTGATACCGCTAGCGCATGCATGGCACCGCCCGCCGCATAAGCCTGCCGCAACTCATCATCGATGCCTGAGGTCACGCCGATGACAAATGCGCTGACAATTGCGCTCGCGCGATCATTCGCTATCAGTCGATCGATTTCCCCTATCGTCCATGCGCGGGCTTTGATGGCGAAGTACATAGGTCCAAATTCCCTCGAAGTCTCCGTACGGACCCAGGCTCCCGGCTTCACATGGTGTTGATGAAAAATATTTTGCCGTGCAAGAAATTGGCGGTAGTCGAACTCACCGGGATTCTGCGGGCCTTCAATTGGCTGAGGGTTTCCTTTTACCAGGATTTGATCGCCGTAAACGAGGGTATCGGCCCGCTCGGACAATGGCCAGTAGAGAAGTATTTTACCTGAACCTACCATCCAGCCATTTCCCGAGTTGATGCTTTCCACCTCCCCGGTTAGTCGCCAGCTATGTTCGCGTTTGTCCGCGGCGGAAATAAGTCGAACGCGAAAGGCTTGAACAGGCTGAGGATGATGACTCAACGCATCCTCCCGGTGTGATTCATCCCGAAGCCAGACGACACCATAGCCCGCCAACCAGATGAAGCTGATTCCAACAGCACCAGACACCACTCGCAATGCCACTGTGCGAATCAGTACCAGATGCACAATCCCATAAACCAGGCTCAAAATCACCAGGAAAACCGTCAGCGATTCAGGCCGGATTAGTGACGGAAAATAAATCCCTGCAAGAATCCCGGCGACCAAAACCGCCGTGATGCGCACCATAACGAAGGGAGCCCATTGCATAAAGGAATATATTGAGAGAGAGGCAGCAGGGCAAATGGGCTTGCCGCCGTAGCTTCAGCGAATGCGGGGGTCAGGGTTTAGGGGTCAGGGGTCAGTGTGAGTGGTCAGGGACCTGCGCTGCTTTCAGCTAAAGGCCTTTAGCTAAAAGCTAATAGCCTAAAGCCAATTGCTTGCCGCAGTCGCAAATAACTTCAGGGCTTTGCAAGTACCTCAAAGGTCCTGGTGAGGTACTGACCCGATTCATCCACTACACTGACGGTGTGTTTTCCCGCGGCAGGAGCCAGCAGCATTTTGTGAGATCCGCGGGTACTACCTAAATATCTTCCATCGAGGTGCCAGAAAATCTGTGTTCGGGGTATCCGATGGGCCACTTCAAATACGGCACTGCCTCCCTTCCCATCCAGTTCGCGGGGAACAAAGATTCTCGCATTGGGTCGTGGATAAACCAAGTCCATGGCAGCGACAGATGCCGGATCGGGGCAGTCGCCTCGATACGGCGGAAGAGATTTGTAGGTGATGTTCTTTGACTTGTAATAGTATTCTTGAACAGGGGGAAGCACAAACCAACGATGCGGCACCCGTTCATCGGTTGCCGCACAAGATGCATTGACCCGGTACCGACCATTAGTTGACAGGTAGACGACTTTGTGAAACCTGCATGGCACGGAGCGAAGGGCGGCACGGGTGACCCATGTGCTGTCAATTTCGAGACAATGTTCGCCTGGCCTATTCCCGCTACGACGGCAGACTGCCACGTATTCCATTTCATCCAATGGCTCACGAAACCAATCATGACCTGGTAACTGGGCAAATAGTTCGAAAAGAATTGGTGCGGCCGTCTCCGTGCCCACCAGTCCAGGCCTGCCTTCTCCATCCGCGTTACCAGTCCACACGCCCACCACATAGCGTGGAGTGACGCCAACCGCCCATCCATCCCTAAACCCAAAACTTGTACCTGTCTTCCAGGCTATTGGCTTTGAACTGCTGAAACTCTTCCATCCCATCTCTTCCCCGGGACGGTAAAGTTCTTTGAGGGATTCAAAAGTCAGCCAGGTTGCTGCGGCGCTGACGGGGGCCATAAACCGGGCGCTCCTTATTACGGTATCCTGCAGGTAACTAAGCTTGAAAGGGACTCCTGGATTTCGGCGTGCCAGCGGAAGACTATTATGCTTATTTAATTGATCAGCGAGGGCGGCATAACTGCCGGTCACTTCCCACAGGGTAGCCTCCGCTCCTCCCAGGATAAGGGAAAGACCATAATGATCTGCTGGTTGGGATAAAGTCGTAAGCCCCGTTTTTTTCAACAGCCCGTAGAATTTTTCGTAGCGGTATTCCCGCAAGGCATGAACAAACGGGATGTTCAGTGAGCGGATCAACGCCTGGTTGATGGGTACGGCACCATCGTACGTATGTGAAAAGTTACGGGGAGCAAATCCATTGATCGATGTAGGGATATCAGGCATTAAGGTCTTTGGCAATAACGCTCCCTCATCCAGCAGGGCGGCAAACAAGAACGGTTTAAGAATGCTGCCGGTACTTCGCGGTGCACGAAGGATGTCCACCTGTTCATGGTTAGCGGAACCGGACTGGGTGTTGCCCACGTAGGCCAGAGTTTTACCCGTTTGAACATCAATGATGATGGCGGCGGCATTGTTGATTTGGTTGCCCCGCAGCCGGTCATAATGGCGGGCTACAATATCCAGTGCCCGCTGTTGCAGTGATACGTCAAGGGAAGAACGGACACGCGTTTGAGCCAAACCTTCCTGCATGGCGCGATCGAGCAGGTGCGGAGCCAACCGCGGTAATGCAAGCGGTTGCCCTGGAATTGACTCCTCCATCGACAGGGCCAGCGAAGTTTGATCCAGGTAACCCAGATCAGCTAGCTTGCGAAGCAAACGGTCACGTTTCGCTTTGAGCTTTTGCTGATTCTTTCCCGGGTGAAGCAGCGAGGGATTGTTGGGCAAGACGGCTAGCAATGCTGCCTCCGCCCAACTCAGGTTTTCCGTCCTACGGCCGAAATAACGCCAGCCAGCCGCCTCTATGCCGACGACGTTTCCACCAAAGGGAGCATGGGCTGCATAAAGGTTGAAGATTTCATCTTTGGACAAAGCAAGCTCCAGCCGGGTAGCCATCAATATCTCGATCACCTTTTCGAGGTAAGTGCGTGGTTTGCCTTTTCGCGAAAGCTTGATCACCTGCATGGTCAGGGTACTCCCGCCGCTGATCACTTTCCCCGCTTTGAGGTTTTGGTGGACCGACCGGCCGAGCGCAAGGAAGTCTACGCCGAAGTGTTCTTCAAAACGCCGGTCTTCATACGCCAATACTGCCGCACGGTACTTTGAAGGCAAGGAGTCCATCAGCGGAAATCGCCACTGCCCATCAGCGGCGATCGACGCCCCGAGCAGGTTTCCATCCCGGTCTTCCAGCACGGTTGAGTAGGGATCCTTGAACATAGGATCCGGAAGCAAAAGCAACAACCAATAGAGCAGCATCCCGCTCAGGAGAGCTGCTCCATACAATATGCTCCGCTTCCGGCCTGCCGTCATGCTGGTCAGGGGTTCGCTCCTTTGCGTACTACGTCAACTTCCTGGCCCTTGGTGCGCGCCGAGATAGAATGGTCGTACATGGCCTCCGCACTCACTGCCGGCAAGTAATATCTTCCCGCGAAACTGGCGGTTACCAGGTATCGGAAAGTCTTCTTCTGACTAGGCGCCAGGTCAAAATACGTGTACACACGGTCGTCTCGGATATCCTGGTACGCAAAGGCATCTGATTTCAGCGCATCATCCGAGTCGGCCAGGCGAAGGTTGTTCACCTCCCACCCGGACGGAAACACATGATGCAGGGCGATGTTCTTGTACGTGCCGCGCACACCCGGATTGCCTACTGTGACTGAAACAACGAAGCTTGTACCCTGCTCGAGCGAGGCAGGGTTTATGGGTGTACCCTTCTTGTCCCAATAGGCAACATTCAGCGTGAGATTCTGTTCGATCGCTTCATCCTGCGACCGTGATGGAATTCCTTCGCTAATGGTGCGGACAAACAAGGTACCATTGGTCTTGCTCGTAATTTTCAGTGATCCATCACCTTTCTCCTCAACGGGCAGCGTGATTTGTGCAAAGGGTTGATCACTCTGTATCGATTCTTCCTTCCCCTTGTAGGAATAGGTGAACCCAAACGGTCCTGAGCCACTGGCACCTGCATAGGAGGTGATCGCTTTCAAACACCACGCCAATGTCTGTGTACTGTACCAGGCGCTGGTATTGCTCAGGTTATTCGAAATATCCTTGACCAAATCAATTCCCCGTTTGCGGTCATCCAGCAAGACCAGCGTCTCGAGGATCATGGCCTTGTCGCGCAAGTCAGACCCAAAGGTGTTGCCCAACTCGTTATACGGTTTTATTATGGTCGAAAGGTTGGCGATGTACTGCAGGGCTACTTCGCGTTGCCCGGCCTTTGCGTAGGCTGCCGCCAGCATCCACGCGGCAGCTGGCTGAAGCCCCGTCATCTCGCGCATGCGATTCATAGCACCCATGTCCGGGTCTCCGGCATTGGCCAAGGTATACAAGCGATACGCCTGTATGAGGTCGGAGTTGTAGATCGATTCTGAACGCCGCCAGTTCTGTGCTTTCGTACGCTGGTGCGACTTCCATCGGCGCATGAGGTCTTGCGGAACAAAATAACCTTTAGCCTCCGCCTCGACGAGGAAGTGCCCTCCATATGACGTTCCCCAACTGTCGGAGTCATCACCTCCGGGCCAGTAGGCGAATCCACCATCTGCCGTCTGGAAGGACTTTATGCGTTGCACGCCGGCGGTGATGTTGGCACTCATGGTTGCCTTTTCGCCTACGTTCAAGGATTTAATCCGGTCGAGGTACAATTGCGGAAATACCGATGAGGTGGTTTGTTCGATACAGCCGTACGGGTACTGGATCAGGTAGCGGAGGCGCTGACCGAGGTTGATCGGCGGCATAGTCGACAGCTCCAGCACGGCGACATTGCTCCCGGTCAGTCCAACGGGAGTGACCGAGCCGCTCCACGACTGGTTTTGCTCTACGATGCCATCCGTCACCCGCGTGAGAACGGGGTTAGGGTTTCTGATTTCGATATCAATCACATCTCCGGCGCTGGCTTTGCCGGAGGATGCCTTAATGGTGACTTTGCCCGACCCGGTTTGTGCCTTCACTGTCAGGTCAAACTCGGTCGTAAGGTCATCACCGTCCATGACCACGTTCTGAACCGCCGGACCCTGGAGCGTGAGGGCACCTTCAACGGCGATTTCCACTTTGACATTGCGTATCCCGGGCTCCATGCGGAACAGGGTTACCGGAAGTTTCAATTTTTCTTCCGGTCCCAGCACCCGTGGCAGGGTGGCGAGTACCATCAACGGCTTTCGTACGGGTGTTGTCTTCTCTGCTTTACCATAAGCTCCTGCATAGCCGGCCACCACCATCGTGCGTACCGAGCCAACATAGTTGGGCATAGTGAACGTGTGCTCATTCGTTCCTCCCTTGAGGGTGAAAGGACCGAGGAACTTGACGACCGGCTTGAAGCGATTATTCTTCTTCTCCGAATCCTTGCCCGCGATCTCATTATCACCGCCGATGGCCATAAGTCGCTCGATCTTTCCGCCGAACGCGCCCATCACCTCGTTGTAAAGGTCCCATGTCTTGACGCCGAGTGCCTCGCGGGAGTAGAAATAATTCCACGCATCGGGTGTCTTGAACCGGGTCAGGTCCAGGAGACCATCTTCAACGATGGCGAGCGTATACGTCATCGTTTTGTTATTCGTCTCACCCACTTGCACAGTTACCGATTGCCCGGGTTCGAGTACATCGGGCATGGCCAGTGTCGGATGGAGATGGGTTTCCGGATCCTCCACGCGAACAGGTATAACACCATACATACGCATGGGGAGATCGTTCGTGGTTTGTGCGTGGGGCTGAAGGAGGGTGACATAGACGAAGCAGTTGGGCGTCATGGCGGGGGTGGCCTCCAGCGTGATGGTGTTCAATCCCGCCTGGGTCTCCACCCAACGGGAGTCGATCACCTGGCTGCCATTCTCGAGTGTAATCAGTGCTCGTCCGCCCGCACTTCCAGGCACGGAGAGATTTATTTTCTCGCCGGTATTGTATGATTCTTTATCGGAAGAGAAACTCAGCAAGGTGGCTCCGTCGCGACCGTCGGGACCGTTGCCTGACCAACTGACATAGATGAGTTTTCCTGTGGTGTGACCCGACACCGGGTCTCGTGCCCTCAACAGGTATCGACCCCATTCGTTCACGCGCATCGTCCAGGTCCCTTTTCCGTCAACCGTCTTGATTTTTCCTGTCAATACGGTGGATTCCAGTCGGCTCTGCATGTACTCGGCATTCATCGATTCTTCCGAATCCCACCACCATTGCCAGTCCAGCTTATGCAGTGACATTTCAATCTTATCCCGTGATACACCCTTGCCTTCCGCGTCGACGGTGACGACGTCAATCTTGTGATCCTGGTCGATCGCAAGCATACCCATATACTTATCGCCAACAGGAACACGGATGCCCGTGAAGGAGGAATACGGATAATACGGCAGTGTGAAACGATCAAGGCTGTAGTTACCGCCCTCTTCAAATACCTTTCCGCGGAAGGTGGCCCGTAATACGCCCGGAGCATCGCCTTCAAGATCAATCGAGAATCTAAGCGTTGCCTTACCCTCACTGTCCGTTTCGCCTTCAAAAATGCGCTGGTCTTCTGCCGTAAATTCATTGAACGGATTATCGAACGTGTAATTTGGGTACTTATCAAACTTTGTTTCGCCCCTGGAAAGCAGCAAGTCAAATTCTGCCTTGAGATTCCTGCCGGGATTACCCTGCAGCCAATCGACCTTCAGGTTCCCCGTGATGGTCTCATCCTCCACGGTAAGTTTCTCTTTGCCGAAATCCAGGTTGATCTTTAACCGGTTGGGTTTCACGGTTTCAATGCGGACCCGTTGGGTAAATGTAGCCTGACCCACTTTGGCGCGGGCCGTCCAGTTGCCCGTGGGTGCATCAGCGTCTGTCCGTGTGGGGAAAGTGTAGAATCCATTTACCGAACTGGACCTGACCATTCTCGAGGTTACCTGGCCCTCCGGGTTTTCGAGTTCGAAAAGTACCGGGTGGTTATCGGGCAAATTTTTGGTTTTGCTCTCCAGGATAAAACTGAGATACAATGAATCGCCCGGGCGCCAGACACCGCGCTCGCCATAGAGGAAGCCTTTGAGACCGTCTTTGATGCGTTCACCCGAGATGTTGAAGTTGCTTAGCGAGAGCGACTCGCCATCGCTGACTTTCAGATATCCGCGTTGAGGGCCGGACTTGGCAATCACGAACGCGGGTGCTTCGCTGGTATTTACCACCGCCTTGCCATCGGATGCCGTCGTGCCCTTGCCGATGACCTGCTGCTGGTAATCGTACAATTCAATTTCGACGCCAGACATCGGGCTGGTGTTGCGGAGGTCGTTGACAAAGACCACGGTGTTGCCATCACTGCCACGCTTGGCCAGGAGGCCCAGGTCGGAGGCGAGCAGGTTTCGACGGATCATTCGACCGCGATTGTAGTAAGAACTTTTGCACGGATTCTCCCGGTCATTCCATGAATATTCCTCATCGTAATAATCGTAGCCACCTTCATCATACTCATCCCAATAACCCCCGTTGCGATCGGGTGCACCCCAGGTTTCCGTATCAAACACACTTCCACGATCCGTAATTTGCAAAGTGTCTCCGCACGGGTAAGCCATATACTGCTGCCGCATCGAGAGCTTTACCTGGTAGATAGCTCCAGGCTCCGCTTTGATCATCTTCCCCAGGTCAAGGGTAAACCGGTTCCATTTGCCCAGGTCCGCAATTCCAGAGTTGTCCAGCCGGACCACTTGAGCGTGGACGGGCTTACCTACCCGCCGGATTTCATAGTTCCCATCCAGGCTGTTGACCTGGAGAAACTGAAGGACATTGGATTCAAAGACGCGAATGATTTGGACGTCAACGGCCCTGAGATTCACTGCTTCAAACGGCAAGACCATGCCATCGGTACTCGGCAACACCGTGCCAGTGTTAGTGAAGCGAACGGCGGGTTTGATGGGTTCAAAGAGAAGTTCGTAACGCAAGCCTTCCTTGAGCTTGTACTTCAGTACGTTTTCAATTCCCGCCTCAATCCGCACCGTCTTGGTGCCGGCTTGCTTGGCGGGGAGATAGACATGCAGGAGGTTATCGCTGATTTCAAAGTCGAGCGACTGCAGATCACCAACGCCAATCAACCCGGTAAGTACCTGTTTCTCGTTGAGCGGGTCAGAGAATTGGATGACCACATGCTGGGTAGCCCCTTGTTCAATTCTCACCTGGGTGACTTTGAAATCGCTCAGGGAAGGGATGTCCACTTGCTGATCATCGGTCCGGTCAATTCCGAGCGGCGCCCCGGAAGTGGAAATCATGACGGTGTTTGACTTATCGAGGCGGGCAACTTCCTCGACAATAAAATCATGTTGCTTGCCGTCGGCGGCGTGGGCCCAGGTAATCTTCAATGGCTTTTTGTCCTGCTGAGCGGATACCATCTTCTCTGCGGCTTCATTTTCTACGAAGTCTGCGGTGGTCAATGTGCCTTCAATGCGCTGACGGGTGAGATCCGTCTTTACATAGGGCTTGACGTTATTGATCGTCACTTCAAAGTTCTGTGGGATGGTCTGAATGCTGTAGGTGAATTCGCTGAGTTTACCTGGCACAGTTATTACCTTCCCCAAGTGGAATGTGATCTCGTAGGTGACGCCGGACTTAAAGCGGCCATCCGGCTTGAAGCGTATCGTACGGCGATCCTGCCATATTGCGGAACCTTTGACAGCGGGTGAGAAATTGAACAGCGAGGCATCTGCCGCCTGTCCTACTGCGGAGAAATCAACTACATCTTTCGAAAGGCTGATGGTTACCGGTGAGCCCGAGCTGATCACTCCTGCGGTATAGGCGGAGATGAACTCGTTGTAGGCCGGGTCGATGGCTTCCCTCGGAGTAGCTCCCTGCTCGCCGTTGCGGGAATAAGTAAAGTAAAGGATCAGGGCTGCGATAACGGCAACCGCCACTGCGATTTTTGGCCAGTGTTTTGTCATGGTGGGTAAGAATTATTACTCCATCAAGATAAATATTTAATTGCTTTCGGCGCCGCGATTTAGGGGTCTGGGTCGAGGGGTCAGGGATTGTCCTGCTTTCAGCTAAAAGCCTTTAGCCAAAAGCTAATAGCCAATCGCCTGCCGTGGGAACCAGAGGCTGAAGGACTACTTACTCTCGCTCCTTCGGTTTGAGATGTTTCTGGTAGGCATCGACGATGTCGCGCACCAGTTTGTGGCGTACAACGTCCTTCTCGGTGAGTTCGACGAACCCGATGCCTTTTACATTGGACAGGATCTTCACTGCTTCATTAAGGCCGGAGCGCTGGTTGGGTGGCAGATCGATCTGGGTGGCATCACCGGTGACAATCATCTTGGAGTCGGGGCCCATGCGGGTGAGAAACATTTTCATCTGCATGGGCGTGGTGTTCTGGGCCTCGTCAAGCAGGATGAAGGCGTTGTTCAGGGTACGACCGCGCATGTAGGCCAAAGGCGCAATCTCAATGATCTCGCGCTCCATATAGTACTGGAGCTTCTCGAAGGGGATCATGTCGTTGAGCGCGTCGTAGATAGGGCGTAGATATGGATCGATTTTCTCTTTCAGGTCGCCAGGCAGGAAGCCGAGGTTCTCCCCTGCCTCCACGGCCGGCCGGGTGATGATGATCTTCTTGACGTGCTTGTTCTTGAGCGCTTTAACTGCCATCGCCACCGAGACGTACGTCTTGCCCGTTCCCGCCGGCCCCAGCGCGAAGACGAGGTCATTGTCCATCACCGCCTGCACCAGCCGGCGTTGGTTGGCCGTCTTCATCTTGATGGGCGTACCCTTGGTCCCGTAGAGCACTATTCCCTCGGGTGAATCATCCGGCACGTATTCCTGCTTCTCCTGGGTGACATACCCCCGCACGTTTTCCTCGGTCACTTTACCGAACTGGTGAAAATGATCGATGAGGGAGTTCAGGATGTCGGTGATCTGGTTGATCTCAGCAGTATCTCCCTTGATAAGAATTTCGTTGCCCCGGGAAACGATGCGGCTTTTGGGAAACGCGGATGCCAGTTCGTCGATGTTGCGGTTGCCCGCCCCGAGGAACTCCAGCAGGGAGACATTGTCCAGCGTAATGGTCTTCTCGATCAATCGGATTTGCTTAAAATGAATTAATTTCGTGACAAAATTAACGATTCCCGGACTCACGGACCAAGCCCGGGAAGATCGACCCAATACCCAGCCGCAATGGCCATCGTCACCCTGCTCACCGACTCCGGAGAAAGCGACCATTACGTGGCGGCCATCAAGGCGAAGATTCTCAGCACCAATCCCGGCCTTACCCTTGTCGACATCAGTCACCAGGTTGAACCCTGCGACATTGCCCACGGCGCCTATGTACTCAAGTCAGTATTTCGCGATTTCCCGAAAGGCAGCGTCCATCTCGTGGCCGTTCATTCGACGGGTGAACCCGAAAGCGCCTACCTCGCCATCCAATTGGAGGATCATTATTTTGTGGGGATCGACAATGGACTGCTCGGACTGATCTCCGACAAGCCACACCAGAACCTTGTTGAGCTCAACTCGATCAATTCCATCAGCACCTCCTTCCCGGAGCGGGATATCCTGGCACAGGCCGCCGCCCGGCTTGCCAGCGGTGTCACCATCACCTCCCTGGGCAAGCCACTGGATGATTACCGCAAACTGGTTGCCCGCCTGGTGAAAGCCACCAAGCGGCAAATTCTCGGGCACGTCATTCGTGTTGACCGATTCGGCAACCTCATCACCAACATCGACAAGTCCGACTTCGACATTCTCAGCAAAGGCAAGCTGTTCACTGTCCAGTTCGGCGGCGAGAAATTCCGCCGCATCCACACCAGCTACCACCAGGCCGACCAGGGAGATTGCTTCCTTCTTTTCAACAGCGCGGGACTACTGGAGATTGGGATTTACAAGGGGAATGCGAGTGAGTTGTTGGGGTTGTCGTATGATAGTCCGGTCAATATCCTCTTTGAAGAGTAGGGGTCGAGGGTCGGGGTCAGGGGCGAGGGGTTAGGGTTAGGGGATAGGTTTGGACACTCGTCAATTAGTCAGGAAAACCGTCAATGACTTACTTGGCAGTTGCCCTTGTTGATTCTTGATTGGATTCGGTAATCCAATCAATTATGAGTTCAATAAAGAGTTATCAGGATCTGATCGTTTGGCAGAAAGCAATGGAACTGGTGGAGAAGATCTATCTGGAAACCATCCGCTTTCCGAGAACTGAAGTATTCGGTATTACGGCGCAGATGAGGCGTTCTGCTGCCTCTATTCCCTCCAATATCGCAGAGGGTCATGCGAGGAATGGTACAGGTGAATTCAGGCACTTTCTTGGCATATCAAAAGGATCCCTCGCGGAACTAGAGACTCTTATCATTTTATCCGGGAAACTGAATTATCTTAACGCAACAATTTGTGAATCATTGATGAGCAAGTGCTCAGAGGTAAACAAACTCATTAACGGCCTTCTACGATCCCTTTCAAAATAACCGATCACTTGACCCTGACCCCTCGCCCCTGACCCCTATGTACATCCGGATTGTACGCATGCATTTTACCGAAGCCGGGATCGACGAGTTCCTGGAGATCTTCAACGCACACAAGGTGGCCATTCGGAATTTTCCCGGCTGTACCCATCTTCAGTTGCTGAAAGATCCCGACGACCCGATGTGTTATACGACATTGAGTCATTGGAACCGTCTCGAGGACCTGGAGAACTACCGCAAGTCGGAATTGTTTGGCAGTGTCTGGGGCAGGGTGAAGACCCTGTTCTCCGAAAGGACGCAGGCATTTACGTTGGAGCGGTTTATTGAGGTGTAGAGTTTGGAGAATGTCTTCGCGCCTGCCTGCCAAGGCGCTTTGGCGCAGGCAGGGTTTCGGACGTCGCGGCCGAATACCGCGAGCTTCGCACCCTTTAGTTACGTACACCCTGGGCGAGACTCACAGAATTAATTGAGTGAATCTTCAAAGAATGCACTTCATCGGATAATGCGTAGTTCGCGGCACGCAAGACGCGGCCGTGAAGACAGACGGATCAACTCTGCAGAGCTGACTCATTCCATCTCAATTCATTCTTCACTGAACGGATCGTGGTGCCCTCCCCAATCCGGATCATCTCGATGTTCGCCATCTCGGCAAAATCTTCCAGGTGTTCGGTGGTGAGGTTCTGGCTGTAGCACGTGTGGTGGGCGCCACCGGCGTAGATCCACGCCGCGCAGGCCGTGGCCATGTCGGGAAGTGGTTTCCAGAGGACACGTGCCACAGGCAATTTGGGAAGCGGCTTCTCAGGGGTCACCGCGGTAACTTCATTCACCACCAGCCGGAATCGATGACCGAGATCGACCAGGGTTGCGTTGAGGGCAGGACCTGCCGCGGAGTTAAAGACCAGCCTAACGGGGTCAGCCTTTCCCCCGATACTCAGCGGATGGATCTCGCACGAAGGTTTTCCATCGGCAATCGACGAGCATATCTCCAGCATGTGCGCGCCGAGAACCTGGTTGTTGCCTGGCGCGAAGTGATAGGTGTAATCTTCCATGAATGAATTGCCGCCGGGCAATCCGCTTGCCATCACTTTCATCGCGCGAACCAGCGCCGCGGTCTTCCAGTCTCCTTCGGCACCATAGCCGTAGCCGTCGGCCATAAGTCGCTGGATGCCAATGCCGGGCAAGTGCTTCAACCCATGGAGGTCTTCGAACGTGGTGGTTAACCCTTTGAACCCGCCCGCCTCGAGAAAATGCCGGATGCCCAGTTCCAGGCGTGCCGCATCAAGGAGAGAACCCCGGCTCGCTCCATCTTTTCTAAGTGCGGGAGCCATTGTGTATTGCGCTTCGTACTCCTCCAAGAGGCTGTTAACCTCGCGGTCGCTGACCTCGTTAATCACCTTTGCCAGGTCGCCCACGCCATAGCCATTCACGGAATAGCCAAACTTGATCTGGGCTTCCACTTTGTCGCCTTCCGTTACCGCCACCTGCCGCATGTTGTCACCGAAGCGGCAGAACTTCGCACCCTGCCAATCGTGCCAGGCCATCGCGGCACGCACCCACGTGCTGATGCGGGCGGCAACTCCCGGATCGCTCCAGTGGCCGACCACTACTTTCCGGTTGATGCGCATGCGGGACATGATATAGCCGAACTCCCGGTCCCCGTGTGCAGACTGGTTGAGGTTCATGAAGTTCATGTCGATTTCACCCCAGGGGATGTCGCGGTTGTATTGGGTATGTAAATGAAGCATCGGGCGACTGAGCGCCTTCAGTCCGCCGATCCACATCCTGGCCGGCGAGAAGGTGTGCATCCAGGCGATAATACCGATGCAGTCTGGCTGCGCGTTGGCTTCACGGCACACCTGGAGAATTTCCTCCGGGGTGGTCAGCACCGGTTTGCAGATCACCTTGACAGGAAGCCGGAGGGATGCCTCAAGGGCTTTGGAGATTTCAGCGGAATGGGCGGCTACCTGGCGTAGCGTTTCATCGCCATACAGGTGCTGACTTCCCGTGAGGAACCAGAGTTGGAGAGGCTGTTGATTGGTCATGGTTGACAAATTATGAAGCGCCGATGAGTGGAGTGCCAGTAAATATAACACGCGGTTGGTTTGTTTTTGGGCTCCGACAGGGGTTGATCCAATTCACTCTTGAAAGCTGCCAACTCTCGGTGGCTTCGGGAGCCTCAGCCACCGGGCTTCGCAAAACTAGTCACGAGCCACTAGTCACTGCCCATAATACGCATCCGGCCCGTGCTTGCGCGTGTAGTGCTTTTTAACCAGCGCATTGCTCAGCGGAGGCGCTGCCGGGTTGATCTGCAGGGTGAGGGTGGCCATGCGGGCGATCTCTTCGAGGATGGCAGCGTTGTAGATGGCTTTGGCCGAATCCTTTCCCCAGCAAAACGGGGCGTGACTGCCGACGAGCATCATTTCCACCTGGCGGTAATCCAGTTTGCGGTCGGTGAAGCATTGCGTGATCTGCTTGCCTGTCTCCAGTTCGTAGTTGCCTTTCACCATCTCCGGGCTCATGGGCAGCGCGCAGGGAATATTTCCTGCGACATGATCCGCATGGGTGGTGCCCAGGATGGGTATATCGCGCTGCGCCTGCGCCCAGGCGGTGGCATGGGTGGAATGCGTATGAACAATAGCACCAATCTCACTCCACGACTTGTACAAGTATGCGTGCGTCAAGGTATCGGAGGATGGACGAAGTTCTCCTTCGATGGTGTTGCCGTCAATATCAACTATGACCATCATATCGGCTTCGAGTTCGCTGTAATGCACACCGCTCGGTTTGATCGCGAAGGCACCCAGCTTGCGATCACACACGCTGACATTGCCGAATGTGAAGATGACCAGGCCGAGTTCAGGTAATTTCAGGTTAGCCTCCAGGGCGGCCTGCCGGATGGAATCATACTTGCTCATACGTGCGCGGTTGAATGGAACTGTGCCAACTGATGATAGCGTGCATAACGCCGGTCATAAAGGTCGCGATTTGCCGCGTTTGGTGCATAGGTCTTTTCGAATCCCCGGCCCATCGCACCCATGGCGGTCTCCACGTTCGGGTAAATGCCGGCTACGGTGGCGGCGAACATGGCGGCACCGGCCGCGCACGTCTGGTCCGACGCATGAATCCGCAACGGCATGCCCATCACATCGGCCATCACCTGCATGACGTAAGGAGATTTTCTCGCCACACCACCCATGCCGATCAGTCCCTTCACCGGAATACCTTCCTCCTCAAATCGTTCCACAATCGCGCGGGCACCAAAGCAGGTTCCTTCCACCAATGACTTGAACATCGCTGGCGCGTCAGTCGCTAGACTCATGCCGTCGATGGCGGCCTTCACTTCCTGGTTCGCATCCGGAGTACGACGCCCGTTGAGCCAGTCGAGTGAGATGGGATCGCTCTCCAGTAACGGCAGTTGTTGCGCCTGGCGGGTCAGCTCGGGGATGAGTTTGCTGATCACTGTTTTCGCCAACTCAGGTTGATCACCCAGCAAAGCCTTCATCGGCCACGCGAGCATGCTCCTGAACCACGCATACGTGTCGCCGAACGCGGACTGGCCCGCTTCCAGCCCGATCATGCCGGGAATGATGGAGCCATCTACCTGTCCGCAAATGCCGCGCACGAGTTTGCCTTGCATGTCGGCACGCGGTGCGACCAGCATGTCGCAGGTGGAGGTGCCCATTACTTTGCTGAGGTGGTAAGGTTCAATCTGCCCGCCAACAGCACCCATATGCGCATCGAAAGCGCCGACTCCGACGAGAACATCTTCTGACAGTCCCAGTTTGTGGGCCCAATCGGCCGACAGCCGACCGGCGGATTGATCAGCGGTGTATGTCTTTTCAAAAAGTTGCTTACGAAATCCTTTCAGCCGCGGATCAAGCGACACGAAGAACTCCTCCTGCGGCAGGCCACCAAACTCCTCCGCCCAAAGCGCCTTGTGTCCCGCCGAGCACACACCACGCTTCATCCGGTGCACGTCGGTTCCTCCCGTCAGCACAAACGGAATCCAGTCGCAATGCTCCACCCACGAGTAGCACGCCTTCCTCACCGCTTCATCTTCCCGTAGAATGTGCAACAGTTTTGCCCAGAACCACTCAGAAGAATAGATGCCTCCCACGTACTTCAGGAAGTCCGTACTGAACTTCTTCGCATGCGCGTTGATCTCGGCCGCCTCCTTGGTGGACGTGTGATCCTTCCACAGCACAAACATCGCGTTGGGATTCTCCGCAAACGCGGCGTGCATCGAGAGCGGTAAACCATTCCGGTCGACCGCGATGGGTGTTGAGCCGGTGGTGTCCACCGAAATGGCCTTGACGGACTTTGCTCCCGCCGGGCCCGCAGACTGGATACATTCTTGCACGGCTGCTTCCAGTGTCTCGAGGTAGTCGAGCGGATGTTGACGAAAGCGGTTGGTCGCGGGTTCGCAATAACGGCCGTCTTTCCAGCGGGGATATTCCCGGACGGCGGCGGCCACTTCATGACCATTTGCTGTGTCGATGAGAACGGCCCGGACTGAATCGGTACCGAAGTCGATGCCAATAACCGATGCTTTCATGAGCGTGTCAGTTTCGAATGATGCGGCAACCGAAGACGCGGCCGGCGGTCTTGCCGGGATGACCCTGGATCTTCACTTCCACTTTCGACTTGCCTTTCAACAACTCATTCGGAATCGGGTAAGTGACATCGAAGAACCTGCCGGTAGCGCTGCCCTTCAGTTCCTGGGTACCGATCTTCACGCCGTCGACGAGCAAATCAAAGGAGCGGTTCTGATCATCGCCGATGTAAGAACAAAGAAGACTGCTGGGCGTGTCGGCGAGCACGGTCATGTCAAAGGAAAAGAACCCGCCATTGCGAGCCTCCCGTCCATTGCGACCGAAGGCATCGCTTGTGTAGGATTTTTCACTGGCTTTGAGATTGTGATCGCGCTCGGGCTGCATCTCGCCGAGCCGCATGATGTCGATGGTCCGCTCGGCGATATCTGCCTCGTACTTGCGCTGCGCCTGGTAATCCCCTTCCCGCTTTTGCCACTGGTCGGTGGTGAAATAGTCCCAATACACATTATAATACTGATCCACCGTCTTGTAAAAAGGAATCAGGGTGACCGATGAAGGTTTTGAAACATCTGTCTGAAACGTCAAAGGGGCACCGGTCGGTTTTGCCCACTCATTGATATTGTGGTTGTCCGTGAGTAATACGGTTGTGCCAAAGATCGGATCAGGCATCTCATTTCCAAGCTGGCCGGCCATCACCACAGGTCCGTACAACAAGGCAATCCGGTTGGGGTTGTCGGGCATGCTTTCGGAATAGAGGTTCATGGGTGTCACAACTTCCAACTTATCCTTGTCTTTCCACGTGCGGTCGATGGTCCAGTAGCCGTTCGCATCACGATTCATCTTAACTGGCTTTCCATTTACCGCGATGGCGAGATCTTTTGCCGCCCATTTCGGCTGACGGACTTTCAGTGTGAGCCTGGAGGGTTTCTTTGCCTGGAAGGAGAACGTAATGCGATTGTCCTCCGGAAATTTCGATTCCTGGCGGATGACCACACCCTTGTCGCGCCAGTTCAACTCGGAGGGAATGAAGAGGTTCACCAGCAGGCCCCCATCCTTGGCTTCATAGTAAATGCCTTCCGTGTACTTGGAGTGGTTTTCAATGCCGCTGCCCACGCAGCAGGTAAATGTGTTGAATGGCTCGCTAAAGTGTTTTTTCGTTCCCATGCGCAGCGGCACGAAGTAACACATCATGCCGTCGCTGGGGTTCTGTGAAGCGAGGATGTGATTATACAATGCCCGCTCATAGTAATCCGCATACGAAGCCTTGGGATCCCACGAATACAGGAACCGGGTCAGCTTGAGCATGTTGTACGTATTGCATGTCTCGCACGTGTTGTCGCTGATCCGGTCATTGAGCTTGTCGGGCTCACCGAGGTATTCGTAGTTGCTGTTGCCGCCGATGACGTAGGTGTAATGCCCCACGATCGTATCCCAGAAAAAATTGGCGATGGTCCTGTCGGAGGCAGATCCGGTCAACTCATGGCGGCGGGCACAACCGATGGCTTTGGGTACGTTGGTATTGGAATGCTTGCCTTGCAGGGCATCGATCTTCTTCTCCAGTTGCCCCAATACGAACTGGTCATGAAACTTGTAGGAAAGGTCCAGGTATTTCTTCTCGCCCGTGAGTTCGTAGGTGTGCACGAGGATATCATTCATACCGCCGTACTCACATTTGCGCATCAGTTCCAACTGGTCTTCATTGAGATCTTTCAGTATCCAGCCCGTCCAGTCGGCCATGCCCGTCAGGATGGTTAGCGCTTGCGCATTGTCGCAGAGCAAATACGCGTCTGCCAGGCCGGCCATGACTTTGTGTACGGTGTACCAGGGCGACCAACCGCCGTTCAGGTCAAAGCCGGCCGTCTTGATAATGCCGTGCTGCACTTTCCAGAAGATGCTGTCCTCTTTGGGGATGGCGCCAACGTATCCCGTCTTGCGCGCTTTCTGGCAGCGGTCCAGTTCGGAGATCACATAGTCCACCTTCTCCTTGAACCGCGCATCACCGGTAGAGGCATACATCATCGCGCAGGCAGACAGATAATGGCCAAGGGTATGCCCGGAAAGTCCATCGCTCTCCCAGCCGCCGTAGACTTGTGCTTTAGCAGGCAGCCCGGCATTGGCATGAAAGCGATGCAGCAAGCGATCTGGTTCGAGGGTCAGCAGATAGGCGGCGTCCTTGTCCATCGCGTTTTTGAACGGGCTTCCATCGAGGAGCCTGACATCGCGAAGGTTAAACGCATATGCGCTGACGTCAACCGCCGGCTTCACTTTGATTTTGCTGTTGTTCTTTTCCGGAAGGTAACCTTGGCCGAAAGAAGGTACAGCGAACAATCCAGCCACCATGAATGAGATGATCCTCATACTAGTAATTGATCTTGATGTCCTTGATTTTTCGCGGCAACCACACCTGCATGGAATTTTGCCCGCGGTTGCACCAGCTGTAATAGGGAATGGCGGTGACCGTTTTCATCTCGGTGGTTACCGAAGTTCCATCTGTCGTCACCTGCAGCACCGGTGACTGAAAATGGATCGTCGTGATTCCCTCGAGCAGATCGGGGTTGTAGGTCGTTGTGAACGATGTCTTCTCCGGCACGATGATATTCCATGCCTGGTTGTTATTGTCCGCACCTTCCACACAGTACACCAGCGGTCCTCGCTGGAGGGCCACGCGATCCTGGTCTTGCGATACTTCCCCTCGCGCGACAACCTGTTTCACATCCATCGGCAGGTGGAGGTGCAACACGTCATCCTTCTTCCATTCGCGGTTCACCATGGCATACCCTTTTTCCATTTTATACTCGACGGGCTTTCCATTCAGTGTTAGCAAGAACGGCTTAGCGGATTTATCGACAAACTGGTACAGCCCGCCGGGGACGGCCTCGCCTGTTGCCCAACCTGGAATGCGGACGTACATGATGAACCTGGTCTTT
Source organism: Cyclobacteriaceae bacterium (assembly GCA_016787645.1). GTDB lineage: Bacteria > Bacteroidota > Bacteroidia > Cytophagales > Cyclobacteriaceae > ELB16-189. The sequence goes on from JAEUUF010000013.1 coordinate 796,403, forward strand.
GCCTTAGGCTGAACTGTAATTCGAACCGACCCTTCCCAGGGGTAGTTTGTCTCCATTTGAAGGGGCACTTCATTCTTACCGAATTTCAAATTGGTTTGACTTCCGATGAACAAGTTGACCCACACTCCGTCGGGTGATACACTGTATATATAGTCACCCACGGAGGCCACCAGCCGGGCAATGTTTGCGGGACAGCACGCGGTGCCAAACCACTCACGGCGAAAGTGCTGTCCACGCGAGGCCAGCGGGTTTCCATAGAAGAAGCGATCGCCGGTGAGCGAAAGTCCATCGCGGGCACCGTTGTAAAGACTTCGCTCCAGTACATCCACAAATTTGCTATCGCCGGTCATCAGGTTCATGCGCTGGTTCCAGAAGACCATACCGACTGATGCGCAGGTCTCGCAGTAGGCCTGTTCATTCGGCAAGTCATAGTCGACGCTGAATCCTTCGTTGCTGCCGGAGGACCCGATGCCGCCTGTGAGAAACATGTTGCGATAGACCACATCTTCCCACACGGTATTCATCGCTTTCATGTAGCCCTCGTCGCCCGTCAGCGCGGCCACATCAGCGGCACCAGTATAGAGATACATGGCACGGACGGCATGGCCTGTTATTTCCTTTTGGTCACGCACCGGAACCACATCCTGCGCATAGGCGGTGTCTTTCCAATCCGTCCAGGTGTATCCTTTTGCGTACTTGTGTCCACGTTCCTCGAGTAGCCAGTGCGAGAGGGCGAGATATTTCTTGTCCTGGGTAACCGTGTACAATTTTACGAGTGCAAGCTCCAGCTCCTGGTGCCCGGTGACCCAATGGCGTTTGCCCGGCCCAAAGAGGTCGTTGAAATGATTCGCAAAGCGGATGGCCACATCGAGGAGTTTTCGTTTGCCCGTGGCGTTGTAGTAAGCGACAGCCGCCTCGATCAAATGGCCGCCATTGTAATCCTCGTGCATGCTCATGTCGGTCCATCGTTGGTCAAAATCACCGAGGGTGTAATAAGTGCCAATATATCCGTCAGGCAGTTGGGCCGCGGCGATTTTGTCGATCCATTCGTCGGCTGTCTTTTCAATGGCTGCATCGGGATGGTTCTTCAGTGAATAGGCGATTGCTTCCAGGGCTTTGTAGACATCCGAGTCATCGTAAAAGATTCCTTCATGCTTCTCTCCTTTTTTGCGGGCCACCTTCTCAAAATTCCGGATGCGGGGTGTTTTCACTTCCGTCTGGAGAATACAGGCCTGGAGGGTAGCAGTAGCCACCTTGTCCATCGTCGGTTTCCAGAATTTGTCGTTGATGGTTACCTGCGAGAAGTTCACCGGCTGCATTTTGCGGACCGGAGCCTGGGCGAAAAGTTGCCCGGAGGACAAAAGAATCAGGAACAGGAATGGTTTCTTCATGGATCGTTCAGTTAATCTTAATTCGAAGTTGAGTAAAAGAGTGGGCGGGAAACGTATAGTTAAACCCATCCCCGGCCACAGTGATCTCCCGGCTAACGCCTTTGACTTTCTGTTCGCGCTCGTTGTTCTCATCCGTAAGCGAGCCCGAATTGACCTCGGTCACCACGGCTTTGCCCGTCAGCTTGCGCGCCTGGTTGACAATGGACGTCTCAATGGCCTTGTCCTTGTGCCGGTTTACGACGTTCAGGATCAGTTCGCCGGTTTTTTCGTTATGAACCGCGGTGACATCGAGGTAAGGCACTGATTTGAAATCACCTGCATCATATCGGTCGCATTCTACCCATGCCGCGAGGTTTTGGCCATGACAGTTCTGGGCAAACAATTGCAGCGGGTAATAGATCGGCTGTTTCCAGAGTTTGCCGTTGGTGATCATCATCGGCGCAATCACGTTCACCAGCTGAGCCATGTTCGCCATCTTCACAATATGGGCATTGCGCACAAACACATTCATATATAAAGCCACCACCAGCGCATCTTGCATATTGTAATGCTCTTCCAACTTTCCTTCGTTGAAAGTTCGATACCAGACATTGTACTCATCGAAGGCGATGTAGATCGGTTTTTTCATCTTGTACTTGCTGCGCACTTCGTTGATAATTCCTTCTGTGATACGAATGGAATTTTCCACCTGCGTTGTCCGTGCCATGAACGTGTTGTGATCCTTGTCATAGTTGCCCGCATAGTGATGGAGCGAAATGTAGTCGATGTAATCATGGAGTTTGTTCAGCACGGTCCGGTTCCATTCGGCCCAGTCACGCACATAATTGCTGGATCCTGATGCGATCAGTTTGATGGAGTCATCCGACCACTTCATCAGTTTGGCCGCCTCGAGCGCATACTTGCTATAGTCTTCGGCATTCTTGTGGCCCATCTGCCACTCGCCGTCCATTTCATTGCCGAGGCCCCAGTACTTTACCATGTAGGGTTCGGGATGTCCATTCTTCGCTCTGAGGTCAGAATAATAAAGACCCGTCTTTGCATTACAGTACTCCACCCAGTTGCGTGCTTCATCCAGCGAGCCCGTACCCATGTTGACGCAGATGTAGGGTTCGGCCCCTGCAGCCTTCGTGAATCGCAGCCATTCATCCGTGCCGACGATATTGGGCTCCACGTCACCCCATGCAAGATCCTTTCGCCGTGGACGTTTGTCGACCGGCCCGATGCCGTCTTCCCAATGGTAGCCTGAAACAAAATTTCCACCCGGCCACCGGATCACACTGACCCCAAGGTCACGGGTAGCCTGGATGACGTCCTTGCGAAAACCGTCGCTGTTGGCTTCTGGTGACTGCGGATCATAAATACCGCCGTAGATGCACCGGCCGAGGTGTTCGGTAAAATTACCGTACAGCATGCGGTCTAACTCGCCGGTCTTGCGGTCTAGATCAACCTTGATCTTCGCTTTGAGGTTCTGGGGCCAGGCATTGACCGATAACAGGAGGAGCAGGAACCACAGCAGCAGGTGTTTCTTCATGATCGGCCAGGTTAGGGGAAACAATATAGGAAGCAAATGAGGCAAAAGACATCAAAAAATACATCACCGGCCTGGACTACCTTTACCTGATGGAACAGCCGGTTGGATTAGTGCTTTGTGGTGGGAAAAGTTCCCGCCTCCGGCAAGACAAGAGTCAGATAAACTACCATGGCGCTCCGCAATGGCAGTTTCTCGCGGGGATGCTCAGCGAGCTTTGTCCAAAAGTCATTATCAGTTGCTCCTATTCCCAGGCTGCCCAGTACTCCAGGGAAGTTGAAGGCACCCATCTGGCTAACCTTTTCTTTTGTGTGGATCAACCTGCTTTGGCCGATAGTGGGCCTGTGAGCGGAGTGCTCAGCGCATTCGAGACAGTTCCGGCGACCGATCTGCTCAACATCGGGTGTGACTATCCATTGATAAAGAAGGAGGATCTTGAATTCTTGCTTTCATCCCGGAAACCCGGGACGGATGCAGTTTGCTACCACCTGGAAAAAGAAAACCTCGACCTGCCGTTCCCTGCCATTTACGAGCGAAGCATCCAGAAGATACTGCTGAACCTTTTCCATCAAGGCAAATACTCATTGCGGGAAGGTTTGCGAGAGGGAAATGTGCTACGACTTACTCCCCCACATCCCGAGCGCCTGATTTCCGCGAATACACCGGAAGAGGTGGAACGGATGAAGGCCAGGATAAGTCAGCAGGCGTAAGCTCAAAACTTTGAATAAATTTGGCAATGGCCACACCTTCTGCCGTTTCCTTTTCTGTCCGCAAGGTTACACCGACCAACACCTTGGAAGAGAAAAACTTCCTGGCTGTAGAAGAGCCGTTGGAAATACGCATCGCCACTGGTTCCGCTCAAGCTGATTCACCGGTTTCAATCTCGATGCGCACACCGGGGCATGACGAAGAACTGGCTATCGGTTTTCTGTTTACGGAAGGGCTGATCAGGGATCGTCGCGATGTGAACGCGGTTGAAACACAAGAAAACAGTACAAGGGTTGTGCTTCGCCCTGACTTAGTACCCGATATAAAAAAACTTGATCGCAATTTCTACACCACTTCCAGTTGTGGTGTTTGCGGCAAGGCTTCGTTGGATGCCGTCAGCACAAAATCAGCATTCGGTCCTGCAGAAAATACTTTCACCGTTTCCTCCACGGTATTGAATTCCCTTCAAGAGAAACTCAGCGGCCACCAAAAGATATTCAACATGACCGGTGGTCTGCACGCATCGGCCCTATTTAACAAGGATGGAAGCCTCCTGCTGGTTAGGGAGGATGTGGGTCGTCACAATGCGCTGGACAAAGTTATCGGTGCCTCGTTGATGAACCAGCAACTCCCGTTGAGTGATTCTATCCTCCTGTTGAGCGGACGTATCAGTTTTGAGTTGGTGCAGAAAGCGTGCATGGCAGGAATCCCGTTCATTGCGGCCATTGGAGCACCTTCCTCCCTCGCCGTTACGCTGGCTGAAGAGAACAATGTAACGCTGGTCGGTTTTCTTCGCGATAACCGGTATACGATATATAGTGGAGTGCAGCGGATAGCCTGATGGTATGAAAGAAAATACCCGACCCGATTCAAATCCGGAAAACCCGGAAGAGCTGCTGAACCTGCGGCAGTCAGCACCATCCGATGCGGCGGCAGGGATGACGGCCATCTTCTCCGGCGCGAAGCACTTGCTGGAAGAAATGAACGTGGGCCGCGGCATCAAGGCCCTGCGGAAGCTCAATCAAAAGGACGGCTTTGATTGCCCGGGATGCGCCTGGCCAGACCCCGACGGCGATCGCTCCCAACTTGGGGAGTTCTGCGAAAACGGAGTCAAAGCCATCGCCGAGGAGGCCACGACGAAAAAACTCAACGCTGAATTTTTTCGCCAACATTCCGTCACCGAACTAGCAGAACTCAATGACTATGAGATCGGCAAGAAGGGACGCGTGGCCGAACCAGTTTATTTGGCACCCGGTGCTACCCATTACACGCCCATTTCCTGGGACGATGCCTTCGCCAAGATTGCAGGTCATCTCAATGGATTGGCATCTCCTGACGAAGCGATCTTCTACACTTCAGGCCGCACCAGCAATGAGGCCGCTTTCCTGTACCAATTGTTCGTACGGGAATTTGGCACTAACAATCTTCCGGATTGTTCCAACATGTGCCACGAATCCAGTGGCGTTGCACTCCTGGAAACCCTGGGCACCGGGAAAGGAAGCGTCACGCTGGATGATTTCAACAAAGCCGAAGTCATCCTGATCCTTGGTCAAAACCCTGGGACGAACCATCCGCGGATGCTGACAGCACTTCAGAAAGCGAAGAAAAACGGTGCCAAAATCATCTCCATCAACCCGCTTCCGGAAACCGGCTTGATCAGCTTTCGCAACCCACAGACCGTTGCGGGGGCATTGGGTATCAAAGCAGCGCTCACCGATCTTTTTCTCCCGGTGAAAATCAACGGTGACATGGCACTCCTACGCGGCATTGAAAAAATCTTGCTGGAAGAAGAGCTGCAACAACCGGGCTCGGTGTTTGACCGGGAGTTCATCCAACAGCACACGACCGGCTACGAGGACTTGGTTCGCGATCTTAAGGATCAGTCACTCGACCACCTGTCCAAAGTCAGCGGTATCACCCAGTCGCAAATAAGGGAGGCGGCAGACATGCTCAAGAACAAGTCGCGCATCATCGCCTGCTGGGCCATGGGACTTACCCAACACAAGAATGCTGTCGCCACCATCCAGGAAATTGTCAACCTCCTTTTGTTGAAGGGTAGCATCGGCAAAGAAGGTGCAGGCGTGTGCCCTGTGCGGGGTCACAGCAATGTGCAAGGCGATCGCACCATGGGCATCAACGAGCGCCCACCTGCCACGTTTCTCGACCGGCTCGACACGGCGATGGGCATCACTTCGCCGCGCAAAGATGGGCTGGATGTGGTGGATAGCATCAAGGCGATGCATGATGGCAGGGCCAAATTATTCATCGCGCTGGGCGGAAATTTTCTTTCCGCGACCCCTGACACGCTTTTTACAGCTGAAGCGCTCCGCAACTGCTCGCTGACGGTTCAAGTTTCCACCAAGTTGAATCGCAGTCACCTGGTGCATGGCCGTGAAGCACTGATCCTCCCCTGCCTGGGTCGCAGCGACAAGGATATTCAAAACGGCACGGAGCAATTTGTTTCCTGCGAAAATTCCATGAGTGTGGTCCAGTTGTCGAAAGGAAATCTTCATCCGATTTCCGGCTCATTACTGTCTGAACCTGTGATTGTTTGCCGCCTGGCCAAGGCCACGTTGGGCGGCCGGTCGAAGATTCATTGGGACAAATACTTGAATCATTATGATCATATCCGGGAAGACATTGAGAAGGCAATTCCAGGATTTGAACAGTACAACAAGCGTGTTCGGGAGCCTGGCGGGTTCTACTTACGCAATGCGGCCCGGGAACGTGAGTTCAGGACCCTGAGCCAGAAAGCCCACTTCACGGTATCGCCCATCACCGAGCATGTATTAAAGGAGAACGAGTACCTGATGATGACCATCCGGAGTCACGATCAGTTCAATACAACCATTTACGGGTTAAACGACCGTTACCGCGGCATCCACCAGGAGCGTCGGGTCATTTTCATGAATGAAAAAGACATGGCCCGTGAGGGATTGGAATCGGGCACGATCGTGGATCTGCACAATCATTTTGGGGGTAACCACCGGCAAGCCCGGAAGTTCATCGTGGTACCTTACGCGATCCCTGAAAAGTGTACCGCCACCTACTTCCCCGAGGCCAATGTGCTGGTGCCCATTGACAGCACGGCCGACAAGAGCAATACGCCTACGTCGAAGACGGTGGTGATTACGCTCAGCCGTCATTGAGCACTAAACTTTAACCCCGACAGACAAGAAAAAAAGGCTGGAAATCAGCAATGACAAGGTCTTCTTGTGGAGAAATCAAAGTTTATTCATCTTTGCGGTCCTTAACCCAAAGTGGCGGAACTGGTAGACCCTCCTCCGCTACGCTTCGGCGGGCAGGCGCGCAACACGCCTTCGAAAAATAAGTTGCCCACTAGCCAAAGTGGCGGAACTGGTAGACGCGCACGACTCAAAATCGTGTACCTTCGGGTGTGCGGGTTCGATTCCCGCCTTTGGTACGAAAGCAGGCAAGAATGCCTGCTTTTTTGTTTTTATGGCAACAGTTACCCGCCCTCCTAAAATGCCTCGTCTCCATCTTTTTGATAGAGGTCCGGATAGATCATCAGCTTGCCACCCCTCACCTCCGCGGTAAAATACCGCACATAAATAGGGATGGGCTCTGACAGGCGCAGCACATGCTTCTCCTGCTTCATTAGCAACTCGGTCAATTTCTTTGACTTCTCGTTTAGGTTTCCGGTCACTAGGTAGTGGGCCAAGGCTTCCGCTTTCTCCATCCGGATGCACCCGTGACTGAATGCCCTGACGGATTGTTGGAATAATTTGCGCGCATTGGTGTCGTGCAGAAAGACTGCGTAAGGATTGCTGAACTCAAACTTGATCACCCCGAGCGCATTCTCCCTTCCTTCCCGCTGGCGGAGGGATACCGGAAAATAATCGGGGGTGTAAGAAGACCAGGGCACGCTGTCAGGATTGAGCAATCGGCCCTGGCGATCGAGCACATCGAAGTTGTTCCTCTTGAGTATGGAAGTGTCCTGCTGAATCGCAGGCAGGTATTCTTTCACCGCGATCTTGCGCGGCACGTGCCAGTACGGGTAAGTCACCAACCGGGTGATGCGGCTGCTGAGTTCAGGCGTTGGTGTTTGGGTCTCCCCCACAATTATCCTTGACGCCAGTACCACGTTATCGTCTTGCATCACGTAAAGCATGAACGATGGAACGTTAACGAGGATGTACCGGCCATGAAATGACAAACGCTCCTGCCGCCACCGATCCAGGTTGGCTTCGATATGAGCGATCCTTGCGGTGGTGTCCTTATGTTGAAGGACGCTCAAGCGCTGCGATGGTTCGAGGGAATCAATCACATGGCGGAGGGCTAGTCGAAGTTCCCTGTACCCGGAATAAGGAGGCTGACAGAGCCGGAGGTATTCAACGGCCTGCTCCGATCCCCTTGATTGAACCAGCGCCTTCAAACGGATCGAGTCCTCCTTCACACTTTTCACGGGATTCCTCGTTCCATAGCGGAGGTCATGGGCCAATGACAGGAACGCATCGGTCAGCAATACATCGGTACGTGACCGGGAAGTTGTGGCATCAAGGAGTTCATCGATATGATAGTCCTTCGGCGCCAGCCCGTAATACCGGGCCTGTTGAATGAACCCCAAGAGAGAATCGCAGGAAGTCGAAGTACGTTGCCCCTCCACCCAAGAGGCGCGAAAATCGGTTTGCTGGTAATACTGTATGACCAGCTCCGGGTTTGTCAGGCCCAGGAATATGGAATCCTGTATGCCCGTTGCGATTCGCGGAGCGGCTGTTGCCTCCTCCGTTACCTCACTAACAGAAGGGACGACTACCTTCTGCTGGCATCCGGAGGAGATCAAGAGCAACGCAATCCCAATAAGAAAAGGAAATCTTACTCGCCTTATTGCATATCGAACTATCGAGGCCATACCTGCATGTGACGCCTCGTCTTCAAGGGCGCCAACTATTCCGGAATCTCCTCCGGAATTGGTCCATCGTGTGCGTCGGCCGGAAAAGCCGGTTCAGATTCCTCTTTCAGCAACGAACCCTTATCGTCAAATTCAAACGTGTATACCACATCATCCTTTGACACCTCTATGGTATAGTGCCACCGGTCACCCACTTGTTTGCGCTCCTTCAGGTCGAAGAGAAAATCTTCGCGAAACCGGTCAATTACATACTCGGAAATCGCGTAAGGCAGTTTTTGATTCCCTGTGGTCGTTTTCATGATTCCCATTGTTTGGTTCGTTTATACAACCCAACTAATTCCCCGTACGCCAGCACGTGGCCGCGCATGGCCGCTTCCAACTGTTTTCTTCCCGCTCCCTGGGCAAGGCCAATTGGATTATCCAAGGCAAAGACCTTGAAGAAATACCGGTGTGCGCCCGAGGGTGGGCATGGCCCTCCATAATTAAGTTGACCGAAATCGTTTATTCCCTGCGTACCCGGAATACTATTTTCTTTCAGGTAATCCTTGATCGGAATATCCCAGACCAGCCAGTGCAACCAAATGCCGCGCGCAGCGTCCGGGTCATCTACAATTATCGCCAGGCACTTTGCTCCGTCGGGAATACCATGGATGGCCAGTGGTGGATTGATATTGATGCCATCACAGGTGTACTTGCCTGGGATGAGTCCGTTGTTGGCAAACGCTTCGCTTTGAACCGTCAACGTCTTTTGGTCCATTTGGGTCACCACGTTCATACCGGCGCTGCTTCTTGGCACTATAAAATGAGCAGGAAACAGCCGTCTTACCAATGATTTTCGTCACTGCAACTGGAAAAACAAGAAGGCCTTGTTGGGTGTAATTTCAGTGTGCCAGGGTGCGAAAAGAGCGTATTGTGACAACGATCATCAGCACAAAATATAACAGGATCGATCCCATGGTAATCCAACCACTCCATGCCCGGTACGTCAAGGAGATTAATCCACCATCAGCTGCCAGTCGTAGCGCTAGGGATGCCCACAAGGCAGTAACCGGCAAGTAAAGCGCAACATGGTAAGGCTTAACCGACAGTCCCAGCACGCCCGGAAGAATAATCGGGCCATGCGCGAAAATCATGGAGAAGACAAAGCCCAGGAAGAACGTATGCACAATCATGTCGTAAGCGAAGGGCTGATCTCGAAGTGCCACCAGTAAAACGCCTTCGATAACCAGGGCGATGTACCCGCACAATAACGACACCGCCGTGAATCGCGCCAACCCCTCTTTGTGCAACGTAATACGAATGAGGTCATACCGTAACAGCCATGCGCTCGTGAAGACCAATGAAAAACCAGCCAGAAACTTTCCCACGATATGAAAGGGAATGAGCAGCGACACCACAAAGACAACCAGGAAGCCGTAGAGCCAACGGCGGTTGGCGGCAGTGACCGGCAAGAAGCGACTGAGTTCAAGGCGTTCAGAAACGATCGTAAAAAGCAGGAAGCCCATCCACCAGGGCAACACCATCGGGTAGAATTGTTTCCAGAAGAGCAGCACCGTGCCGACTAACCAACAGGCCACACCCGCCAGCGCGAGCAGGAGCAACTCGCTGAACTGCACCTTAAGGTAAGTGACGTAAACGGCTGCAAAAATTAGCCCGGCCACAACCAGCATAGCCACGGCAAAATGGAAGTCGCCGAACAGAAAGACAACGATACTGGAAGCACTCAGGAGCGGGCCTGCGTAAAAGTAGATCCGTTTGAGTGGAATCACTTTCTCAAGAGCGATAAGGCTGCCCAGGAACCCACCTACCATAATGGCACCGTGATGGGCATAGGCTTCCGGGATGGGAACTGCCCAGCCGAGGCGACCAAGCCCTGATAACATTCCTGTAACCAGGTTGATTAGGGCAAATACCAACAAAGCAGGTTTGAGAAAACGCATCATCAAGCCATTTGATCAGTAATTACCACGTCAGTTTACGATGAACCAAAGAAATATTCCAACCTAGTGCCCTTGTGGGCACCAAACTATGACGCAGGTCAGTAATCCAACTTGGAGGAATCATTGAGGAATTGAGCGCATTCTCGCACCTTGAACACCTGATTTTACCACACCCTCATGTTTTTAAATCGAAAAGATGCGGGAGAGAAATTGGGGCGGGCGCTCGAACGTTATCGCCATCAAGGGGTCCTCGTGCTGGGTATTCCGAGAGGTGGAGTGGAAACGGCGTATTATGTCGCGGACTACCTGGATGCTGAACTTTCGGTGGTGATATGCCGAAAACTCGGCTACCCGATCAATCCTGAAGCAGCCTTCGGCGCGCTGGCAGAAGACGGGAGCCTGTACCTCGATGCGATGGCGCTGGAATACCTGACGGATGCGGAGTTTCAAAGAGTATTGGACGATCAGCAGCGGGAAATTCAGCGAAGGGTTATAACATTCAGGCAGGGAAAGCCTTTGCCCCGGATGAAAGGAAGAACAGTAATTATTGTGGATGACGGTGTCGCTACCGGCGCGACTTTGTTTGCCGCAATCAAGCTGTGTAAGAAAAGTGAGGTTGGAAAATTGGTGGTGGCTGCTCCCCTATCCGGGAGCGCCATGGTGCATACCCTTCACAAAATGGTCGATGACGTTGTCATTTTGGAAAACCCCTACGACTTTCATGCTGTTTCACAAGGATATGCGGAATTCAATAACCTCACCGATGAAGAAGCGCTCTTGTTCCTTAGTCGATGGCATGAGCACCACAAGACAACGCTTGAGAACTAACTCTGGACGGTATCCGACAAAGCGTCCACCGATCACCAAAGAGTCGTTGATTTTTTACAGGCCCTTGGATGAAATTGTTACCTTGCCGCAAATATTGATATCATGAAAATCACCAAACACACCGTCGCAGCGATCCATTATACGCTTACCGACAACAGCGGAAATATACTGGACAGCAGCGCCGGCCGCGATCCACTCTACTACCTCCATGGCGAGGGTAACCTCATCCCGGGAATGGAAGAAGGGCTGGAAGGCCAGGAAAAAGGAAACAAACTCAAACTGAAGATAAGCCCCGAAAAAGGATATGGTGTTCGCGATGAGCGGCTCATCCAACAAGTGCCACGTACGGCCTTTGGAGATCAGAAAGTGGAAAAGGGTATGCAGTTTCATGCCAACAATGGCATGGTGGTTACGGTAACCAACGTCGGGCTAGAGCAAGTGACGGTCGATGCCAATCATGCCCTGGCCGGTGTAGATCTCAATTTCGATGTGGAGGTGTTGGAAGTACGCCAGGCCACGGAAGAAGAAATCAGTCACGGTCACGTTCACGGACCGGGTGGCGCTCATCATTAAAGTGGCCTTCTGGTTGAAGCAACGCTTTAGTGCTTTGACCGAATTGATTTGCGTTTTTCCGTAAACAATTCCAGGAGTTATTGGGATTTTCCAGCTTGAACGGTTAACGGGTCTGGTACTTTTACTTTCGACCAAATTCCCAACCATGAAGCATCCAGTCCTCCTCCCCGCGTTGGCGATCGCATTGCTGATTGCCAACAGCTGCAAGAAAGATGAGGTTACCCCCAAGATTGACCTGATCACGTTAAGTGGAACATGGACAGGACTTTCAACAATCAATAAGAAAGGCACCTGCACCTACACGGATTCCATCGCCACGATTACTCAGGTTTGGTCGGTAACCTCCGCCGGAGCAGTATCCATTCAAGAGTCCTTTAGTTACAACACCTTCTCCAGCACGACCAGTTGGACCGGCTCAGTGGATCAATCCCTCCAACTGACCATCACCCGATCGGAAAACACGAACTGTTTTGGAACCGTGGAAACAAAATCGTTTACCCTGAGTGGCCAAATTCAGAAGACACCAACGGGGTATAACCTCGATCAGAAAATGGACTTTTCGATTTGTCCCCCAAACTGCTTGTTTGACATACACTACGTCCTTTGGAAGTGACCTTCCGGGCAACTTCTGCCCAACATTCTCGATCAATTCTTTGTTATCTTTACCCGAAGCAAACGAATTGACACATGTACGGCGGTGGCAACACATTTGAAGGCATCAAGACAGACAGCGTAGCGCAAGAGGATCCCCAGAAACTGGCCGAATTCGAAGCACGCATCGCCCGTGGCGAGAAAATCGAGCCCACCGACTGGATGCCCCAGCTCTACCGCAAGCAGCTTATCCGGATGATTGAGCAGCATGCCCACAGCGAAATCATTGGCGCCCTGCCGGAAGGAACCTGGATCACCCGTGCGCCGGGCTTCAAGCGCAAGATGTCATTGATGGCCAAGGTCCAGGATGAGGTGGGTCACGCTCAACTACTCTATAGCGCCGCTGAAACACTCGGAAAATCGCGCGAGCAGATGATTGATGACCTCATTACCGGCAAATCCAAATATTCCAACATTTTCAATTACCCCACGTTTACCTGGGCGGATTGTTGCTTCATCTCCTGGCTGGTAGATGCAGGTGCAATCGTCAACCAACTGGCCAACGCCAAGGGAAGCTATGGCCCCTATTGTCGTGCGCTAGATCGCATTTGTGCCGAAGAATCCTTTCATCTCAAGTATGGTCACCATTGTGTCATCTACCTGGCCGCAGGCACGGCCAAACAACGGTCCATGTTCCAGGAAGCACTCAATCGCTGGTGGCCTCCCATGATGCACTTCTTTGGGCCTTCCGATAAGATTTCTGTTCATACAGAAGTGCTGATGCGCTGGAAAGTGAAGATGGGTACCAACGACGATATGCGTAACCAGTTCCTGGATATGTACGTGCCGAAAATCCTTGAACTGGGTTTCACAATCCCTGATCCCAAATTGAAAAAGAACCCGGATACTGGACGTTGGGACTATACGGAACCTGACTGGGAAGAATTCAAAAGGGTGATCAACGGCGATGGCCCCTGCAACAAGGAGCGGCTCGAAGTGAGAAGGATTGCCGAGGAGCGTGGTCGTTGGGTGCGGGAAGCGCTTAAGTCGCCTAAGGCTGCGTATGTGACTCCATTAGCGTAAGGCAGAATGCCCATATGCCAATGCGTTTGGTGCCCGGGCGTTTGCTTGTCAACTTGTTTACGAGGTTAATTGGTTGAATACAATCAAATGAAATCCCTTGATCCGAGAGTGAATCGATTACCGGTACCGGGTACCCCCGGAACAATCGTGCCTAAGGTACCCCTGGATCAATTCGGATCTTTTGAGGTTTTTGTTCAGGCTAAAGAAGGAAAACCATTTCAACACGAGGGCATCGTACACGCGCCTAACCTGGAGCTGGCTTTTGTGCTTGCCAAAGAGGCATTCACCAGGAGATTTACTTGCCATTCGCTTTATGTCACCGAAACGCGCGACGTCTTCGTGAGTCCAACTACCGAGGCAGAACAAAACGCTTATGACCTGATCGAGGAGGCCACATCCCCCGCAGCAAAAGAACCATACGAAATTTATCACCTGCCCCGACGAGGCAAACAGCATATACATGCCGGCACGGTAACCGCGGGAAGCCCCGAGGAGGCCATGTGGCTGGCGAAACAGTCACTCAATACCAAGGCAGTATTCAACGTGTGGGCTGTTCGCAGCGCCGCTATCCGTCGCACCACACCTGAAGAAGCTATTCTTTGGCAGACCTTGCCAGACAAGAAATTCAGGGATGCCTCCGATTATAAAGGAGGCGACAAACTCAAGGAATTCCTCGAACGCAGAAACGCATGAACGAACTCGCGCTCAAAGAGCTGTTGTACAAAATGGCGGATGACCTGCTCATCCTGGGGCATCGCAATTCCGAATGGACGGGGATGGGACCCATCCTGGAAGAGGACATCGCCTTCTCTTCGATGGCCCAGGACAAGATCGGGCAAAGCCACGCGCTCTTCCAACTCCTCCACCAACTCGGTGAACAAGCACCCGATACCGTAGCCTTTACACGCAACGCAGAACAGTTTCACAATTGCGTCCTCGTCGAATTGCCCAACCAGGAGTATGACTTCAGTTTGATTCGTCATTTCCTTTTTGATACCGCCGACGCGCTACGCTGGGAAATGTTGTCCCGCTCTTCGTATGAACCGCTCGCTCAGCTGGCCCGAAAGATCCATGGTGAGTTGCGCTACCATACCCTGCATGCCAACACCTGGGTGAAGCAGCTCGGATCCGCCACCGAAGACAGCATCGGAAGACTCCAGCGATCGCTGGACGAAGCCATTCCGTTTGCTCTCGGCATGTTTGAAGAATCTCCGTATGAGTCCGATTTAGTCACCGACAAGGTATTCGAGGGTGAAGCGATGCTCAAGTCATTGTGGATGGCGCAGGTGGAAAAAGTGATATCCGCTACCCGCCTTCACCTTCCTGACTGGAAACTGATCAACCCCGTACGGGGAGGAAGAATGGGTAAACACAGCCCGCACCTTCAACCGATGCTGGATGAAATGAGCGAAGTGTTTCGTATGGACCCCACTGCGGAGTGGTGATCACTACCGCGCAACAACCAACCGGCCAGTCTGGGTGTACGTATTTCCAGCCACCACGGCCCTGAACCGGAAAAGGTAGACTCCGACTGGCAAAAGATTACCAGCTACATCCCTGGCCTCCACCGTTAGATCATTTGTTCCCACATGGAGTAAGCCCAGCGACTCATTCCCAACGCGCTGAACCAAAGAGCCCATAGATGAAAATACCTCCAATTGAAAATCTGTGGGTACTTCCGCTCCTATGAACAACCGGAAGTTAAATCGCTCCGTTGATGGATTAGGGTACACCGCCTGGACAGTGAAGTTCGGCTCATCACTTACCACAAACTGGACCTCATACGGCAGCACGCCGCTGGGGTTACCCGTGGCGTCCGTTGCGGACACTCTCAAAAGGTAACTGCCCACTTCGAGATTGGTGGGATGGTACTCCACGCTGAAATCTGATGTCGCACTGGCCGGATGCCAGGTAAGCCCTGGTTCGGAGAAAGTAATTCTTCGGAAGGGGCAATTGAATTTGTCTGCACACGGGTATTGTACAAACAAGTCAAAACCCGTTGTGTCGGTCTTGAGCAAGAACGGGTTGCGGTCAATTACGGAAGCAACAATCGTTGGCGAGCGGGAAACAACGTCACCGTTCACGATACGACGACCGTCGATCGTGACATCAAGCAAGGGACCGGTCTTGTCAGCTTGCACTTCCAGCCTTGCGTACAAGGGAAGTACATTATTATCGTAGTAGGGTTCCGGCAATAGCCTTGGGTTGACGAAGACGGTAAGGTCATTGATGCCCGCCTTCCCTCGGGTATCCACTTTAGCAGCAAACCATGTGGTATCACCAGGCATAGGTCCGCGAATCTTGAAAACCTTTCGTTCCAGGGAACGTCCGATCCGGGTAAATGCATCAACCTGTACCGTGAGCGAATCTGGAAAAGGTTGGTTGGAAATGTTCACAAAACCATACCGCTCCTGCCATACTTCGCCCTCCTGTACTTGCTGGGTTTCTTTCGACCCCGGATAAGTGAGCACACCTTCTGCCATGGGTTGGTAAGTGACCAGCCATTTTCTTAACTGGGCCGGCGTCAAATCGATGCTGTCGATGGTTTGAAAGACGAGTTTCAGGTAAGGATAGGATTGAGGGTCAATATCCGCCAGCAGGTGAGTTCCGGTGGTGAGTGTCTTGAGCTTAGTCTCCTGACCGGCCAGGGTTACACCAAACATCTCAATTGACACACTGTCGGAAGTGGCAACGCCTGTGGCAGCGGATGACAAGCTTCCCCATTGTATGGCAGGTCCGATCAACCCCGTGCTAACAGAACCATTTGAATATCGCCCGGTGATCGTAGCATTCACGGTCAGTGATTGCGCATTAACCGGGGAATTGGCTGTACGAACCACGGCAGCTGTTCCGGGCGAACTGCCTTTGCGTGCCAGGATTACGAATGGTTCACCTGGCTGAAGGGTACTTAGCTGGGTAGAACTGACGCCCAACTGCTCCAGGGCAAACTTTATGCCCGTCGTCCAAGAAGAATAACCCGCATCGCCGATGGAAAAGATCACGACCGAGTCGCTGGGCTTTATGTTGGCTACAAACTGCCCGATCCCATCCACCGCCTGGTCCATTTCCGCCAGGGTGAAACTATTAATCATTTGCGGCTCCCTCCCGCACGTCCTGGGGTCAAACAAGCTAAAGGGTATTCCGGCATAGGGCGCACTCGAGTTCTTGTCAAAGGCCAGCAAGTTGAGTGTATTGTTGCGGCACTGCTGTCCCTGTGTGGCGATGTTGAATTCATCACCATTAATCTTCAGCGACACTCCGGATGGTGCATTGGGATTGGCGCTTCCATACGTTATCACATCAACGGTGGAGGTAGTTCCAAGAAATTCCAGCCGCCGGGTGGATCGATTCCATGTAAGGCCGGAGGTATCGTTGTCATTGAGCTGATCAAATTTTAACTGGGCCCACCCCTGTGGCGAATTGGCCACCCGGGTAAATGTAGAACTTGTCCATTCACTGCTTTCACCGGGCAGCGGATTAGCAAGCCGTGTGCGCCAGTAATAGGCCAGCGAATCAGCTGGCAACAAAGTAAAAGTCCGTCGTCCGAGTCCGTTGGCGGTTACCGTGCTGCGACTGAGGTACGGACTGCCAAACGCGGCCGCGGTATCAACTTCCACGATAAAGTCTCGGGGCCCTGCAGCAATATCGGAGTGTTGGAACGACAACTCGGTGGAACTGCCCGGAACGATCGCATAAGGAGGTGGAAAAACATTCTTTGACCCATTGCTCGGGATGAAAAAGCTTGCGGCCGAAACGTTGTTCGATTCGGAAAGTTCCGCCACGGTGTTCGATGGATCAATCACCACAGTGAACAAAGTATTTCCCGCCGGGCTATCAGGACTCTTCCGGATGATCATTCTAAGTGTTTCGCTGTAACGAACTGCGGAGTATGTAGAATCATAGGTGATTTCTGCGCCATCGCTGAACGTGCGGCGAACCTTGACGTGAAGGGGGTCGCTTTGCGCACGGCCAAAATTCCGAACCCTGAATTCAATCGCGAAAGAATCGGATTGTGCCGTCACCGGTGTTTGATC
The DNA here is from genome assembly GCA_016787645.1 of Cyclobacteriaceae bacterium. Classification (GTDB taxonomy): domain Bacteria; phylum Bacteroidota; class Bacteroidia; order Cytophagales; family Cyclobacteriaceae; genus ELB16-189. The sequence goes on from JAEUUF010000013.1 coordinate 813,952, forward strand.
AAACGAAACGACCGAGATCGAACCGGGGCTGACTTCGAAGTCAGGTTTACTGGCTCCGAAAAGAGATACCGCAGGATCGCCCAGCAGCACCATCTGTTGTATCTGCGTAACAGAGAACATGGAACTTCCATAGGTAGCCAGGTAACGTCGGGCTGTTTCCTTCTGCACCTCGCCAATGCCTTTATGGAGATAGGTCGAGTCGCCGAACGCGATCTTGTAGAATTCTTCGGTATATCTCCTCAGCGCGCCAACAAAACCGAAGGAGCTGTGAGCAATGAATGCCTTGGCTCCTTTGTTCGGAGTAAGCATCCAGTCTTCGCCAAACGTCACCCGATTATCAAAGAACCGTCCCGCGTTGCAGCCATTGATCAGGAAGCCCGGATACTTGCCGGCATTCTGGTAGCCCAATGTAGGATCGCTCACATAACCAATGTCAATGTCAATCGTTCCGGGGCCCGAATGGCCATAAAAGGTTATCAGGTTGAGACCCTTGTTGACCTGGTCTTTTACATTGATCAGTTCAACGTTAAGCGTTTGCTTGGAGATGGTCTGAACATTCCCACCAAGGTAGATGTCTTCCGCAATAACCTTAAACCCATCGACAAACTGGCGGAACAGTTGGGGTTCACCCGCGTTGATGCCGCCGCTCAAATGGAGGAGGTCCTTCTTCCACAACGCATCAAACGGCTGCACTTCTGCTTCCTTCACCTTATTCAAATAGGCAGCTACTTGCACGGGATCACTGGCGGTCAATCGACCCGTTGGGACCCCTGGCTCCTTCGTGGTTCCCGCCAGTCCTGCCGTAAAGGCCATATCACTCCCGGGAACTCCCGCGGAAGGAACGAGGTCACGAAAATCACCAGGCGCATGCGTGGTCTTGCGATGATCATTGAGTGTTACCTCCAGGCCTTTGCCTATGAGAAAGAGAAATCGAGGGTCGCCACCGGCGTCCAGGAATTTCATGAATTGAAAAATCGCACGGGGTGAAGTCTCACCATAGTTAAACTGGTTATAGAGTTGATCCATCTCTACCACCAGGGTATCGTAAGTGCCGCCAGCCGGTGAGGCTCTGTAGGCCGCGTAGGCCTGCACTGCATTGCTATATCCCAACGCCGGCTTCATGAGCGTCCGGTGGGTGATGATGATGAAGTCGTGCGCGGAAGGTGAAATCGAACGAAACGTCACCTTCTTGAGTGAGGCCGTTCGCGTGGTCTTGTTCACCAGCAGAGTACGTCCAGCCACCGCATTATTTACCACGGCTGAAAATCCACCCGAAATGGCCGAAGTACCAATTATCCTGACATTATTGACATCGGTAATGTCATAGAGGGTTGATCCCGCCACCGGGTTTTGAATCTCCACAAAAGATTTTCCACCCGCATTGGGCACCACCTCGAATCGCTTCCCGTCAATTCCGCGGGCGTTGTAATCCTGGGGCATGGTCACCCGGATATACGAGACGCTGACGGCATCACGATCAGCACCCGCAATGATCTTCACACGAACCGTAATCTTTCCATCCGCACCAATGTCCCCTGCGTTGAGCGGGACACTCAGCGTCGGCGTTTCAAACATGAAGAAACTAAGACTTCCCAGGAGCCGGAGAGCGCCTGCATTCGCTCCCGCATAGACCTCAACATTGTGGAACATCTCTCCTCTCCCATTGACCATCACTTCCAGTGAGGGATTGCCGGCAAGGGGCACTTGCCCCAAAAGGTTGTCAATAATAAAATCTTGTTGCCCTGTACATCCCGAAGAGACAGTGCAAATGGTTGTGCCTGTCCAACACTCCCCCTTGGTAAACGTGGTGGTTTGCAGGTCGCCGACGTAGGCGAACTCGTTGGTGAAGAGTTGCAACGACCTATACTGATGGGCTGGCTCAGCCGTCAAACCCAGGTTGTTGACTTCGAAGAACGTCTCCATTCTTTTTCCGGGCACCGGCATGGGGTTCCAGGTCAGGAAGTAGGCTGTGGTGTCGCTGAACAGGTTATAGTATGCATGCGGTTGATCCGACGGCGGCTCATACAGATCAGCATCCAATGCGCCGTCATTTCGTTTTCCATAAAACTCGATGACATCCGCTGGATCGAATACCGCGTCATTCTGACCGGTTACCACGATCGCCTGCTCGACGCCGCGATGATAGAGGTTGAAACGTCGGGGGTCAACCGAACCGACGGGCACGCCGGCCGCAACGAGGTCAGCATACGTCAGCCGATAGATGCCTTCCTGGGCAACCGGAATTTTGTAATAAGCCTGGCCAAAATTGATCCATGCATTCGGGGACTGGGCCTGAAGGCTGGTCGGAAGCAAGAGTGCCACCGTAAGAACCAGTGCGGTTATCCCTGCCTTGAAATACCTCAGATCCATCCTCTTGCTGCGCATTAAAAAAGTGAATACGACGTGGGGTATTGATAGTAAATGGCCCAAATCGGGTAAAATTCAGGGGTACCCAAAAATAGTTGAAATAATTTCAATAGTACTTGGCCATGCATAGTACCTTTTGCGTATAACTGGCTAACAGTGCTAAAAACATGGATGTATGAACCTTGAGAACACGCAGGTGCAGATGAGGAAGGGAATACTGGAGTACTGCATCCTCCATATTATATCCCGGGGTGAGGTGTACGCGTCCGACATGCTGGACGAACTCACCGCCGCCCGCATGATCGTCGTGGAAGGGACCCTGTATCCCCTCCTCACCCGCCTTAAAAATGCAGGACTCGTAGAGTACAAGTGGGTGGAGTCCAAGTCGGGGCCGCCCCGAAAATATTATACGCTTACTCCAACCGGGTCCCGCTTTCTGTCGGGCCTGACTGATACCTGGGAAGAGTTGATCCACTCCACCACCCAGATCACCCAGAAATCTAAAACCGTCATTTAGTTTACCCCAGCTATTCGAAGCGATATGAAAAAGACCATTAGCATCAACATCAGCGGCATCATCTTCCACATCGAGGAAGACGGGTATGATACCCTGCGCAAATACCTCGATTCGGTAAACCGCTATTTCGCCTCCTTTGAAGACAGCGCTGAAATTCTCGCTGACATCGAAGGCCGCATCGCGGAGATTTTTCTCGCCCGGCTCAATGAGGGTAAACAAGTGATTACGGCCGAAGACGTTGCCGCACTCATTGCCACTATGGGTAGTGTGAGTGACTTCAAGGCTGCTGAACAAGAGGACGCGGTTCCTACCAGTCAACCGGCGGGAGAATCCCGGCAGCAGCAGCAGGAATACACGCACCACGCCAATACGAGTCCTCGGCGCTTGTTCCGTGACCGTTCCCGGAAGATTCTCGGGGGCGTTTGTGCCGGCCTCGGCAACTATTTCAACCTGGATCCCGCCTGGCCACGGCTGCTCTTTGCGCTTCTCGTATTGGGCACCTCCGGCGTATTCCTTCTGATCTATATCGTGATGTGGATCGTTGTGCCCGAGGCTGACCTCGAGGAGACGTCCGTGAAGAAGATGTACCGCGACCCGGATCGCAAAGTACTCGGGGGTGTTGCCGCTGGCATCGCTGCCTTTTTTAATGGTGACCTTGCGCTCATCCGCTTCCTGTTCGTGATCATGGGCTTCCTTGGGTTTGGTATAGTGATATATATCGTCCTCTGGATCGTATTGCCGGAAGCCAAAACCATCACGGATAAAATGAAGATGCAGGGGGAGCCCGTCACCCTTTCCAACATTGAATCCTCCGTAAAGAAAAGCCTCAACGAACGAGAAGCCACGGAAGAAAGCCTGCTGACCCGGATTATTCTTTTCCCTTTCCGCGCAATTGCGGCAGTGTTCCAATTGTTGAGCCCAGTGTTCCGCACCCTGGTGGATGTGTTGCGGGTGGCCATCGGGATTGTCATTTCCCTAACCGGGTTCTTCATGATCATTGCCTTGCTGATTGGCTTTGGAATCATAGCAGGACTCTTTTCTCCGCCCGATTGGCAGCTGTTCTCTGATGGTTTCATCTCGGCTCCTAACCTGCCGTTGAGCGCCCTCCGCAACAGCGTACCTACGTGGATGGTCATTGCGGCATTCTTCACCCTGGTGATTCCCTTCCTCTATCTGATCCTCCTGGGTAGTTCCATCATCGCGCGTCGCATTGTGTTCAATGCCACCGCAGGCTGGTCCCTCTTCGTTCTTTTCTTTATATCTGTGGCAGCACTCAGCTTCAGCCTTCCCCAGTTTGTTTATGGGTTCAAGGAAGAAGGAGAATATCGGGATGAACAGGTATTTGATATTGCCAAGGGAACACCCGTGCTGCGAATTCATGAGACAGGAATGGATGACTACAACGTCACGTCGCTCTACCTGCGCGGCTATGAAGGCAAAGGAATCAAAGTCCTGAAACGTTTTCAGTCACAGGGTTCGTCCCGCAAAGTGGCCGCCGAGAACGCCATGATGGTCGAATACGCGGTGACACAATCCGACAGTGTCATCAGTTTCGATTCCAACCTCACCTTCAAACCGGATGCAAAATTTCGTGCCCAACGCCTGGACGTGGATATCTATGTGCCCTACGATCAGACGATCATCGTGGAAGGTGGACTCTGGCGCATCATCGACAACCGCGACCGCCTGGATTTCTGGCACCAGAACGAGACGCATCCGGTCCGCATCACGCGTGAAGGATGGGATTGCCTGGATTGTCCTGCACTCCGCCATGACGAACCCATGCATTTACAGGATCAATTCGGACTCGAGGGTTTCACCGCGGTAGACCTTGAAGGGCTGTTCGACGCCCGTATCGAAAAGGGCGACTCCTTTGCCGTTGAAATTGACGGGGAAGAAAAAGAACGGGAACGCTATGATGTATATGTCAATGGTTCGACCCTCGTGATCGACTACGACGATAACCGCCGATACTTCTGGAAAAGGGATTTCACCCGAGATCATGATGTGCAGATCAGGATCATCATGCCTGAACTTCACGAATTGGAAGTTCGGGGAGCCGGCAAACTGGTCTTCAAGGGTTTTGATGAGGACAACGTGGACATGAAACTCACCGGGGCCGTCATGGCCACCGGTGATCTAAATGCCGACCGGTTTGATCTAACCCTGACCGGCGCATCCATGCTCGACCTGGAAGGAAGTGGTCGCTACCTGCAGGCAGACATCACCGGTGCTTCGAGCCTTCGCGCTTACGGGTACGAAGTGGCTCATGCCATTATCGAAGCGCATGGCGCCTCCATGGCCCGCGTTAATGTATCGGAGACATTGGAGATCAAGAAAGGCGTGGCCAGTTCGGTGTCCCATCGTGGCAATGCAGAAGTAGTCAGGCGCTAGCCTGGAAAAAACAAATTTGTCTTACCTTCAAGGGATGGATAGTCAGCGACTTCCGTCCCTTGACTTTTTCAGAGGGGCTACAGTGATGGCCATGATTACGGTGAACAATCCGGGAACATGGGAATCCATATTCGCCCCGTTGCGCCACGCCGCGTGGAACGGATGCACGCCCACCGACCTCATCTTCCCCTTCTTCCTGTTTATCGTTGGCGTCTCGATTCACTTCGCATACCGGGGCAAGAAATCAGATGGACTGAGTAGGCGGAACGTGGTCAAAATTCTTCGCCGAACCATCATCATATTTCTACTGGGAATTCTACTGGCCTGGTTCACCCTGCCACCCGAGAGAATGGTCGATCTTGACCGCCTCGCCACTTTGCGAATTCCCGGTGTGCTGCAGCGGATAAGCATGGTATTTATGTGTTGTTCAGTGATGTATCTCTCTACCTCGTGGATAACTCAAGTGAGAACAGCCGCACTTCTGTTGGTCGGCTATTACCTCCTGATGACGCTTGTGCCGGTTCCTGGATTCGGCGCACCCAACCTGGAGCCGGGCACTAACCTGGCCGCATGGACTGATCGGCTGTTCTTTGAAGGTCATCTTTGGTCGCAGTCAAAGACGTGGGATCCGGAAGGCGTACTCAGTACCTTCCCGGCCATCGCAACCGGAATCCTCGGGATGCTCACCGGCCAACTGATGGACCGGGTGGAAAATCCCTCTGAACGCGTTAGTTGGCTTTTCTTATTTGGATTGATTTTGATTCTGGGGGGTCTTGCCTGGGACATGGCGTTTCCAATCAATAAATCACTATGGACCAGTAGTTATGTACTGTACACTGGGGGATGGGCCATGCAGGCGCTGGCCGCGAGTCACTGGCTCATCGATATCCGGAGGTACCAATCGTGGACAAAACCTTTTCTTTATTTCGGAATGAATGCCATTTTTGCATTCGTCGCGTCGGGGCTGATCGCAAAGATATTGCTGCGTACCCAGTGGACTACCGAAACCGGAACTGAAGAGTCACTATGGAATTTTCTTTACCAACATCTGTATGCCAGTTGGATGGAGCCCCGGGTAGCTTCGTTGTCTTTTGCACTCACACTGGTACTGGGGTTCACCCTCGTGCTGGCCTTGATGTATCGGCGAAAGTGGTTTATCAAAGTCTGACCCACACCTGGTCATCCTGACCCCGCCGAGTATGCGACCTGCGCTCTTCTTGCTCCTGTTCTCCCTGTCGCTATCGGCTTACAGCCAGAAGCAAGGATTGAAGGGACAGGTATTTTGGGTATCCGGTAACCAAATGCCGGGACCTGAAGCTGTCCTCTCTCCCAACCAGGGTGCGATACGGGATGTACTGATCTACGAAATCACCAATGTCACGGATGCCACCCAGGTAGGCCCGTTCTTCCGCGACATCAAGACCAGGCTTATTGCTACCATCCAAACCAAACCGGATGGCACTTTCAAGGTCAAATTACCGGTCGGCTCCTACTCTGTCTTTACGAAGGAGCGCAATGGGCTTTACGCCAACCTCTTCGACGGCAAGGGTTATATCAACCCCGTAGTCATCAAGGAAGGCCAGTGGGGTTGGAAGACCATTACCATCGATTACGACGCAGCCTACTAGCGTTCAAGGTTACAAGGTTCAAAGTCTATAAGGTCCAGATAGGCTCCGGACGACCATTCATTAGAATGGGCCCATTACTCCCGATTTGACACCCAAAAGGGCCAATTTCCGTATACCCCACTGATATTTATTACCCAATGCAACCTCTGGCAAGGGGTTGGCATCTTATTCACGAATCGACGAAATGCATTTCCAGATTTACCGCGCTAGGGAGACGGAACTGATCGAGGCCTGTCGGCGGAACGACCGCTCGGCACAAAAGGCCCTGTTCGACCGGATGGCATCGAAAATGCTGTCCGTGTGCCGTCGCTACGTGCGCGATCGGATGGAGGCAGAGGACATCCTCGTGGTTTCGTTCACCAAGGTATTCGAACGGATCGGGCAGTTCAAAGGCGACGGCAGCTTTGAAGGCTGGGTCCGGCGGATCGTGGTGAACGAATCACTGACCTTCCTCCGAAAGAACAAGAACATGTACCTCGAAACTGACCTGGAAGCGGCCGACCGGGAAACCAAGGGTACCGTTTTGGAAACTGATCTCGAGGCGGAAGACTTGATGAAACTGATTCACGAACTGCCGGCGGGATACCGGATGGTGTTCAACCTGTATGCCATCGACGGCTTCTCGCACAAGGAGATCGCCGAGCAAATTGGGATCACCGAAAGTACTTCGAAATCACAACTCAGCCGGGCCCGAACGCACCTGCAGGCACGACTGGAACAAATGCAAAAAGACAGGAGCGTAAAACAGCAAGCACAATGAATCACGTAGACCAACTATTCAGCGAAAAGCTTGGCGGACACAGCACCACCCCTTCTGCCGGTGCCTGGGAGAAAGTCGAAACGGGGCTGTCCACCGGGACAAACTCGTTCGCCTGGATGCGTTGGGCCGCCGTGCTTATCCCGGCTATCGCTGCTGCTTCATTCTGGTACAGCTCTTCTTCTGAAACTCCTGCCCTGGCTGTACAGTCCCATAAGCCAGCACCCGCAAGCCCTGCAGTGGTTGCACCCGTGAAGACTGCCGTGCCTGAGCCTGCTGTGAAGCCCACAATAGCTTCCAAGAAAGTTGCCAGGAAGAATAGCGTGGTGCCCGCCGTACCCGCACCCATGCCAGACCCTGAAGTAGTAAGTATCCTGCCGGAAACCGTCCTACTGGAAGACATTACCATCGAACCCGTTGAACCCGCGGTACCAACCCAAGAGGTGGCTGAGACACAACAGCCCATCGTGTTGGTCTATACCCTGGAAAGCGCGGTGACGAATATCGCTGAAGAAGACAAACCCACCTCCCTCGAACGAGTAGTGGAATTTGCCCGGACAGTAAAGCACAGCGATCCCATCAGCGACCTGCGGGGATGGAAAGATGATCTTCTTGCCATGGACTTACGCAAGAAATCAACCAAAAGAAACTAATCCCATGAACCTCACCCCAAAATACATACTGACCCTGTTATTTCTTCTCGTTGCCGCTGCGGTTGGCGCACAGCCCGCCGACACCTTGGTGGTAAAAGTCGGCAAGGAATCCAAAGTGATCTTTGCCATCAAGGATAAACAGGACCTTGAAACGCTGAAGCATTACAACTTCCAGGCCCTGATGGACGATATGCTCAAGAAACTCGAGCAGCGGGATACTAGCGCGTTGACCAAGTCATCTTCCACCTACCTGAAAGACACGACCCAGGCAACACCTGCAAAGCCCGCCCCGGAAGATACCTGGATTCGCGACCGTCGCGATGACAACACGTGGCGCTGGGACGACGATCGGGATTTCCGGCGAGAGTCACGTCGTGACCGGTACTCCCGTCGACCTTATCACTCTTTTAACATTGATCTTGGGATGAACAACTACCTGGAGAACGGGCATTTCCCGGATGGCGGTAACCAACTGTATACCGTTAAGCCCTGGGGCTCCTGGTATGTCGGGCTGACCTCCACACTCCGTACCCGCATCTCCAACAAGTTCTTTCTCGAATGGGGCGCCGGCGTGTCGTGGTACAACTTCAAGTTTGCCAATTACAAAGTGGGCATATCCAAAGACGATACGGGCGTAATCTTCTACGAGAATCCACGGACCGATGTCGAGTTTACCAAGAGCAAACTCACGGTGGCTTACGTCAACCTGTCCATGGTCCCGATGTTTGACTTTGGCGGTTATGGTCGAAAGCCGATGGTCTTCAACGGCGACCGACTCAACTTTGACTGCCGCGGTTCCTTCCGGTTCGGTGTAGGACCCTATGTAGGGTATCGCCTCGACAGTTACACGAAGCAGGTTTGGGAAGAAAACGGCGACAAGCAGAAGTCACATTACCACGATAATTATTACCTGAATAACCTTCGCTATGGAATTCGTGCCCAGATCGGTTTCCGCGACACGGATATCTTCTTCAATTACGACCTCAACGGGCTGTTCATTGACGGCAAAGGGCCAAAGCTCAATGCCTTCAGTTTTGGGATTACGCTCTAGGCAATTCTGACAGACCTAATTCCTGGTCCTGCTCTTCCGGGGAAGATCCTGGTTGTGCAGGACCAGGTCTTTTTCAGGGCCCCTGAGTTCGAAGGTCATGCAAAAACGGGCCGGGCCGGGCCATTGCGCAATAAGGGCAAGAACCACCACCATATAAACTCCACTGAAGTAAATGCTGTGCGTCAGGTAATAGCCGCCCGCCAGCAGCAACAAGCCAGCCGCGTAAACACCCTGGCGGACTACCACCAGCACAAAGTACCCATCCATTTTCCTGGACAACTCGCCCAGAACTTTCAGTTGCCTGATTCTGGATCGCCAGAAAAGGTTAACAGTCGTTAGGGCAACTGCCACAAAAACACAACCAATGATGAGCAGTACATCATGCTGACGCTCGTCGATGATCATCGGAATCGATTTCAGCGCGGCAATGTGCAGATAAAGGAACACTATCACCGGCAGCAGTAGGAGGATGAAGCCGATAGTGTTAAGTTTGTAAAAGAATTCCTTGATCGATAGGAAGTTCATAGGTATCGCGAAGGCTAAGGTAGCAAGTTAATCAGATGGAAACGATCACCACGCTATCCAGGAAAGAACAGGTAATCCGGAATGCCGCTGAACTATTCAGGGAGAAGGGTTATGCTGCTTCCTCCATGCGTGACCTCGCCCAGAAAATGGGCATCGAAGCCGCCAGTCTTTATTCCCACATCCGGTCCAAGGAAGAGATTCTTCAGCACCTCTGCTTTGATATGGCGGCAGAATTCCGGAAGTCATTGGACGAAGTTGAAAAACAAAAGCTTCCGGCCAGCGAAAAACTCCGTAAGGGGATTGTAGGCCACATCAAGGTGATGGCCAAAGATCTCATCGCCTCAGCGGTTTTCATGAACGAACACCGGCACCTGAGTCAGCCGTACCTGCGCGAGTTCCTGCTGCTTCGCATCAACTACATCAATCGCTTCAAAGACATCATCGAGGAAGGCATCCAATCCGGCGAATTCAAAGAGACCATCGACAAGAAGCTCGCCGTGATGACGTTGTTCTCCTCCCTCAACTGGATGCCCCAGTGGTACGATCCGCACAACAATATCGTGCCGGATGACCTCGGCCAGCAGCTATCCGACATGCTGGTCAATGGGTTGAAGAAGTAATCTTCCCTTCAGGATTTGACAATTTCCGACTGGTGCAGACCGATCGGGAAGTTTTTTTGTAATATGTGCGAAATCCCAAAACGATGAGCACATCGCCATCTTTTTCCCCGGCCGCCATGCGCAGCGCCCTGGCTGCCTCCCTGGGCGGTTTTCTGTTCGGCTTCGATACCGCCGTTATCTCCGGGGTGGAGAAATCCATACAGCAATTGTGGTCGCTCGACAGCTTTTCTCACGGCTTCACTGTAGCGGCTGCCTTGATCGGCACCGTCATCGGTTCGCTCATCGCGGGGCTTCCTGCCGAGCGGTTCGGACGGAAGCGCATGCTGCAGGCCATAGGTCTTCTCTACCTGGTCACTTCGCTGGTGACTGCGTTGACCAATGCGTGGTTGCCTTTTGTATTCTTCCGGATGCTGGGTGGTATCGGCGTCGGAGCCTCCTCGGTAGTGGGGCCCATGTACATTTCTGAAATCGCGCCGGCCCATAACCGCGGCCGGCTGGTGGCCATGTTTCAATTCAACATTGTGAGTGGCATTCTGATTGCATTCATCTCCAATTATTTGCTAAGCGACCTCGGCGCTGATGCCTGGCGTTGGATGCTGGGCGTGCAAGCTTTTCCTTCGCTCCTGTTCCTGGTCCTGGCCTTCTTCCTTCCGGAGAGCCCCCGTTGGCTCGCCGCACACGGTAAAGAGGACGAAGCGAGGGTCGTGCTTCAACGGGTAGGCGAGCCGGAACCCGATACCGCGCTTGCCCAAATCCGTGAGTCAATGGTAGAAACCACACACGAGCCCTTGTTTTCAGCCAAGTATGCCAAACCAATCTTCCTCGCCATGTCCCTGGCCGTCTTTAACCAGGTGTCGGGCATCAACGCAATTATGTACTACGCGCCCCGGATTTTTGAAATGTCCGGCTTGTCGAAATCAGGGGCGTTGCTGCAGGCCATTTCAATCGGCGTCACCAACATGATCTTTACGTTGTTGGCGATACAGGTCATCGATCGCTTCGGGCGACGAACACTCTTGCTCATCGGCTCCATCGGTATGGTGGCCTTCCTCGGGCTGGTGTCTGGGGTATTTTTTGCTGGTACCTCCGGGGGATACCTGGTGATGGTCTGCCTGATCGGTTTTATCGCCTTCTTCGCTTTCTCCCAGGGGGCCGTCATTTGGGTGTTTATTTCTGAGATCTTCCCGAACCGGGTTCGGTCCGCGGGTCAGACACTGGGAAGTTCGACCCATTGGGTTATGGCCGCTTTGATATCCTGGACATTTCCCATCATTGCGGAAAGCAGCGACCAGGGAGGAGCATGGGCTTTCGCCTTCTTTAGCACCATGATGCTGGTGCAATTCTTCTTTGCCTGGAAGGTGCTTCCTGAAACCAAGGGGCAATCATTGGAAGGCATCCAGAAGACGTTGGGGATCCACTGAGAACGACTACTTCGTTCGCAGCTTGACCGGGATAACCAGCTTCAATCCCGACCAGACTTCATCTACTGCGCACACCTTTACGTCTACCAGGCCATTTTTGAGCGCAAAATCACGGATCACATTTTCGTCCAAGTCGGTGGGGACTTTGGAGGATTTCTTCGGCCAGGAAATCCAGATCATTCCATCCTGAACCAATGATTTTCTTGCCGCAAGCACCTCGCTTTTGTACGAAGCTTGCGAGGTTACGAACAGGTGAATAAAGTTGATCTGACCGCCGTAGCGCGACTTTACTTTCACTCCTTCCGGCAGTGGACTGATCCAATCCCAATACGCCGTCGGCGCATGGCTCACGAGCATTGAAAATCCAGGCTGGATGCCCAGTTTCTTGAGTAAAGGAGTGCCTGAATAGCCTGCCATAAAACGCGGGGTTGATTATCCCAATACGCACAACCGGACGAATTGTTTACACAAAAAAAGCGCCCCTCCGTCTGGAAGGGCGCCCACTGTTATTAACAGAAAGGATTAGTTCTTCTCCCGCTTGGCCATTTCGGCGTCGAAGGTAGCCTTGAACTTTTCGTAATCGTAGTCAATCTTGAGGCGCTCGTCTTTGCTGAGACGCTCGTTGTACTGCTTCACCAGGTCATCCGCCGACAGTTCAATGGCGATGTAGGTCTTGTAGTTACCCTCTTTGGTCTGCACCAGTTTTTCGCAGATGGTGCGAACACCCTGGAGCGTCTGGTCTACCACCTCGCGGTTGAGTTGCTCGAAACGCTGCTCGAGTTCTTCGCGGCGGTTCATCTCGCGCGAATTGGTATAGTTATCCGTTACCGTCTTCACCGTGGTCTGAATCGACTGGGCCAGCTCGTTACGGGCATTGGTAAGCGCCTTCTTCTTGGACGTTACCTGGTCCATGCTTTCCCCGATGGAATTGGCACGGAACACTTTGGCGTTGGTGAAATAGTCAGGGCCCGAGCAGGGTACGACCACTTCTTTTTCTCCTTCGGGAATGGGAGCCTTGGACTTACAGCCAGGTATCACGATCGCTGCCATGATAACCAGCACACTGGAAAGACGCATTACAGTTTTCATATCATATTCACGTTTGGTTACGCAAGTTACACAATGCAATTAACAGGCCACACTGTTATTTGCTCATTATCGTCCAAAATGCCCTCAAAAACACGGTTTTTTACTGCAATATGGCATTGAGTAATTCCGGGAGTTTTTCTTTCTCCAAAATCTCCAGTGACTTGGTATACGCCTCCTGGCTGGCCCGCTCGTGGTCAAGGCTGAAGCCCTTGACCCGGTCCAGCGTAGTCGCGTAAATCTCCTTATTGTCCTTGGCCGTGCTGACATGGATAACGCTGGTTACATAGCTTATATAGATGCTTCCTGAAACAGCGCCTTTCTCGGAATCCGAAGTAATGTTCATGACCAATTCTGCTTTTGACTTATCCTCGGTAAACTCAAACCCCTCCGTAGACAGGAAGTTCTTGATCTTATTAGTGATTTGCAGTGTCGATCGCGGGTTACCAAAATTCTTTTCCACTGAAGTGACAAATACGACCGGTCGCTGCACCGCCATCAAAATTGACACTTTCGGCAGGGTCATTTTGGATGAGATCAAGGCGAAGATCGGTGATGGATTTTGCCCCGCGAAAGCCAGCAGGTTGACGCTCACCCCGACCGACTGTTCCAGCTCCCTGGACCCGATCTTGGTCAGCAATATTTTGGCTTGCCCGTCCTGGGTGGTCTTGTAGTCGGGGAAAACATCCCCAGATCCCTTTTCAAAAGCGGCCTTCAGGGGCAAATCGGCCATGGCCTTCTTGGTAGACTTGCTGGTCGCATGAATCATCACCGATTGGCTTCCCTGGGCCACACGCCGGTTGAGGGTAAGTTGTGATGGCGTTGCATTTAACTGAATGTCATCCAGCAGTTTTTGCATGCTGGCATATATCTCGTTGGTCAGGATCATCTCCTTGCCTTCAAAGGTGAGGGTAATCGGCTCCGCCAGGTATTTTTCAACGGCCCTGAATCCCTGGTAATAAAATCCAAGCGCCTGGATTGGGTTGGACTCCCGCTCGGATTGCTTCGCTTTGGTAAAATAGTCCATCGCCAGCGTCACAGCATCCCGTTTTTGCTGTTCCTTGATCTCCCGGTACCGCATTTTGGAAAGCCGGTAGTAGACCCAGTAATTCTTATCATCCTCCCAGGAGTCAACCGTCTCAAATTCCTCGATTTCGTCGGCCGCCGTGGTCTGGATCATCTGCTCGTACCGCTCCCGGAATTCTTTGTTATTGTCGATCTGCGTGAGGACGGAAGTGGATGATATATTGACCTTGATTTCCGAAACCAAGTCCTCCAGCGCGCTCTTTTTGGCCTCCTGGACGTAATTATTGGTGCCCGTCTTGGCCGCGTGCCCAATGCCCACAAAATAGGAATCCGCCATGGGTTTGGCACTCATCCACGATGGCTTCGGATTGGGATCTACCGGTTGCTTGGTAACAGAAGGACTGCAGGCAAACAGAAGCAGGAAGGGAACGTACGCGTATTTCACGACAGGAGGGCTTTGTATTTATCTAACCCAGATTCATGCCAAAAATAGCGGTATTTCATGCAATCGTTAGGAAAAGCCGCAAGGAAAGATGAAGGTTTTCGTTATAACTTCGACTCAAAATTGAAAGACAATGAAGGGCTTGGGCATTTTGCTGGTTCTGGCTACGATGTTGGCCTGCCAGCCCTCTTCACAGGATGTAGTATCGGAATTTACCGGCAACGAGACCACCTATGATCTTCAATCCGGATCTGCCCACGGCGTGACGGGAACCGTGGTGTTCAAAGAGCGTCGCGATGGCAAAGTCACTGCCGTTATTCAGCTCAAGGGTACTAGTGGCAACCTAAAACATCCCGTGCACCTTCACCTGGGTGACCTTGCCACTGCTGACGCGGATATTGCCCTTCTGCTTACACCGGTTGATGCCAACACGGGTCGCAGCGAAACCACATTCAATATGCTTTCAGATGAATCCGTTATCACCTACCCTCAATTGATCCAGCTTGCTGCTTCCGTGAAGATTCACCTTGGCGAAGTGGGCGAAGCCCGAAACGTCATTATTGCCGCCGGAAACATCGGGTCTTCGTTCACCAAAGCAACGCCAACCGGTCGCACCGGAATTGCGACGTGCAAGAGCGAATAGATTTTTTTGAATTCCTGATCTAGTAAGCAGTATTACTCGCCTCCCCCACCCGAGGCAATCTCGTAAGAGGAGACCATCGCGGAGTAGTACTCGCGGTTTAGCCGGGCGATATTGGTGATCTTGATTGACTTCGGGCACTCCGCCTCGCAGGCGCGGGTGTTGGTGCAGGCGCCAAATCCTTCGTCATCCATCTGGGCCACCATTTTCTCCACTCGTTCCTTCCGCTCGGACTGTCCCTGGGGCAACAAGGCGTATTGGGAAACTTTAGCACTTACAAACAACATGGCGCTGGCGTTCTTGCAGGCGGCCACGCAGGCGCCACAACCAATGCACGACGCCGCATCCATGGCCTCGTCTGCTACTTTCTTCGGAATCAGAATCGCGTTGGCATCAGGTGCCGCTCCCGTATTGACGGAGACGTAACCACCTGCTTGCTGAATGCGCTCAAACGCCGTGCGATCCACCACCAGGTCCTTGATGACCGGGAATGCCGTAGCTCTCCAGGGTTCGACCGTTATCGTATCTCCATCTTTGAAGCTGCGCATATGGAGCTGGCACGTGGTGGTCTGCAAAGGGCCGTGAGGCCTGCCATTGATCACCATGCTGCACATTCCGCAAATGCCTTCGCGGCAGTCGTGGTCAAACGCCACCGGCTCCTCGCCTTTCTTGATGAGGTCGGCATTGAGAATGTCGAACATCTCCAGGAAAGACATATCCGGTGAAACATGAGGCAATGAATAGGTTTTGAACCCTCCTTTAGTGTTGCCGTTCTTTTGTCTCCAAACCTTCAGTGTAATCTTCATGGTCGGTATTCAGTATCGGTGGTCAGTAAAATCAGTTGAAGTTTATTTATAGCTGCGCTGGGTGAGCTTGACGTTCTCAAACACGAGCGGCTCTTTGTGGAGTTCTTCAGGCATGCCATCCCCTTTGTACTCCCAGGCTGCCACGTAAGCAAACTCATTGTCTTTGCGCATGGCCTCCCCATCCGGGGTGGAGGATTCTTCGCGGAAGTGACCTCCACAGGATTCAGAGCGGTTCAACGCATCGTCGACCATCAACTCGCCGAGTTCCATGAAATCGGCCAGTCGTCCGGCTTTCTCCAATTCCATGTTGAGTTCGTTGCCACTGCCGAGGACATTCACATTCTCCCAGAACTCTTTTCGCAGCGCCTGGATTTTCTCCTTGGCTTTCTTCAGGCCCGCTTCGTTGCGCGACATCCCGCAATATTCCCACATCGTCAGTCCTAACTCGCGATGCAATTCGTCAACGGTCTTCTTGCCCTTGATCGACAACAATTTGTTAACCCGGTTCTGCACGGCGTCCATCGCCTCCTTGAATTCGGGTCGGTCGGTTCCCATTTTCTCCCACGGCATGCCCGCCAGGTAATCGCCAATGGTATATGGAATTACAAAATAGCCATCGGCCAAACCCTGCATCAGGGCGCTGGCCCCAAGTCGGTTCGCGCCGTGGTCAGAGAAATTGCACTCACCGAGCGAATACAATCCCGGAACCGTTGTCATCAGGTTGTAATCCACCCACAAGCCACCCATGGTATAGTGAACCGCGGGATAGATCATCATCGGCATTTCATACGGATTGTCGCCGGTGATCTGCTTGTACATATCGAACAGGTTGCCATACTTCGCTTCGATCACGCTGCGACCGTCACGTTTGATGGCATCCGCAAAGTCAAGGAAAACAGCCAGACCGGTGGCTCCTACTCCACGGCCTTCATCACAAATCATCTTGGCATTGCGCGAGGCCACGTCACGAGGAACGAGGTTACCGAATGACGGGTACCTGCGTTCCAGGAAGTAGTCGCGGTCTCCTTCTGGGATCTTTACAGCATCTTTTGCCTTCAATCCTTTCACAGCCACCTTGGGTGCCCACACCCTTCCGTCGTTGCGAAGGGACTCAGACATCAGGGTCAGTTTGGATTGGTGATCGCCGGAAACCGGGATACACGTGGGGTGAATTTGGGTGAAACAAGGATTGCCAAAGACTGCCCCTTTCTTGTGCGCGCGCCAGATGGCTGTTGCATTGCAGTTCTTAGCGCTCGTGGACAAGTAGAATACGTTGCTATAACCGCCGGTGCACAATAGGACTGCATGTGCAGCATGCGCCTCAATCTTTCCGGTAACCATGTCACGGGTGATAATACCTCGTGCCTTTCCATCCACGATCACCACCTCCAGCATTTCGGTGCGGTTGTACATCTTCACCTTGCCGTTGGCAATTTGCCGGTTGAGGGCTGAGTAGGCTCCCAAGAGGAGTTGCTGCCCGGTCTGTCCGCGGGCGTAGAAAGTGCGGGATACTTGTGCTCCTCCAAAAGACCGGTTGGCCAGTGTACCGCCGTATTCACGGGCAAAGGGCACACCCTGGGCCACGCATTGGTCAATGATATCGACACTGACTTCGGCGAGGCGGTGAACGTTGGCTTCACGCGCGCGGTAATCGCCACCTTTGATGGTGTCATAGAACAGGCGGTAGACACTGTCACCGTCGTTCTGATAATTTTTTGCAGCGTTGATACCGCCTTGCGCGGCGATGGAGTGCGCGCGGCGTGGGCTGTCCTGGTGGCAGAAGGCCTTCACGTTATATCCCAACTCACCGAGTGAGGCAGCGGCGGAAGCACCGGCCAAACCAGTACCCACTACGATGATGTCGTACTTCCTCTTGTTCGCCGGGTTGACCAGTTTGAGGTTGAACTTATGCTTTGACCACTTTTCGGCCAGCGGTCCTTCAGGAATTTTCGATTCGAGTTTCGTCATGTTCTTGGGGTCGTTACGTACTCAGGACAAATACATCATGATGGGAATCAGGGCAAACAGGGCAGGCACGAGGATAGAGAAAGCTTTCCCCACGAAACCAATCAGCCCATTATACTTGAGGTGATTGAGGCCCAGCGTCTGGAAGGCGCTGATGAAACCATGCCACAGGTGGAAGGCCACGCCAATCATGCAGAACACATAGAGGGCCACATACCAGCCCACATGAAACCATTCGTTGACCAGCGCATAGAGGTCGCGGACTTGCTTGCCGTCATGATCCTGGGTCGGCAAATTTCCCCAGTGCATTTGTGCCCAGAAATCTTTTAAATGAATCACGATGAAAACCAGGATGATGGTACCGAGGATTCCCATGTTACGGCTGGACCAGATGCTGGAGGTGCTGTTGCTCACCGCATAACCTTCCGGGCCACGGGCCTTGCGGTTGCGGATGGTCAGCATGGCCGAAATGAAGATGTGCCCGAGGATCAGCGCAAAGTTGACTTTCGAAACGGTCTGAATGAGCGGGTTGGTGCTCATAAACTCGGCGTAAACGTTGAACGCGTGACCTCCGTCGTTCTTCAGAAGTTGGAGGTTACCGATCAGGTGGACCAGCAGGAAAGTGATGAGAAACAAGCCGGTCAGGGCCATCAGTAGTTTTCTCCCCAGCGTGCTGGAGAACAGTTCTAGAAACCACTTCATAAAGGTGTTTTGGGGTTTTTCAAGAGAACCAAAAATACTTCCGGCAGGTTTAACAAACAAACCACAACTTTGTCCTGATCACCGTACAAAATTTGTTTTGAGCCTGATTGTCATGGGACTATTTTTACCCACCACTACGACGCATGTATCTCATTTTTGACACGGAAACCACCGGTGTTCCGCACAACAAGACTGCTCCCTTAACTGACCTCGAAAACTGGCCCCGCGTGGTTCAGATTGCCTGGCAGCTTCACGATGCCCGGGGCAAGCTCCTCTCCCAGGCCAACTACATTATCCGGCCGGACGGGTTCGATATCCCCTTCAAGGCGGAACAAGTACACGGCATTTCCACCCGCCGTGCGATGGAAGAAGGAACACCGCTCGCCGAAGTCCTTGAGCTGTTCCGCTCCGACCTCGACAAGACCTCCGTACTCATCGGGCATAACATCGAGTTTGACATCAACATCCTCGGTGCCGAATTCATCCGGCAGTCCCTGTCGCCGGATCCTTTGCTCCAGGCAACCAAGGTAGATACCGGGATAGTTTCTGTGGACTTCTGCCAGCTTACCGGCGGACCGGGTGGAAAACTGAAGATGCCTCGCCTGAGTGAGCTCCATCAAAAGTTGTTTGGAAAGGATTTCGACGATGCCCACGATGCCTCTTATGACGTCGCTGCTACCGCCCGATCGTTTTTCGGGCTGATCAAAAAGAAGGTCATCTCGCCTTTCGACAGCACGCCCATAGAAGAAATTACGTACGAAGAGCCCAACCTGGAGGCAGGAAATCAAAGCAAGCGCGACAAAAAGAAAAAATCGGGCGCCGGCGAAAGTGAGGAGTTGGTCGGGTTATCCGATAAGCCCTTTGCACACCTGCATTTGCATTCGCAATACTCCGTGTTGCAAGCCACCGCCGATGTGGAGGAGATCGTTGCGAAGGCAAAAGAATCCGGCATGCCCGCAGTTGCGCTAACGGATCTGGGGAATCTTTTTGGCGCATTCAAGTTTGTGACAGAGGCCAACAAACAAGGGATCAAGGCCATTGTAGGCTGCGAATTCTTCGTGGCGGAAGAACGCAAGAAAACAAAGTTCACCAAGGACAACCCCGATAAACGCTTCCAACAGGTGTTAATCGCCAAATCGGAAGAAGGATACCAGAACCTCGCCAAGCTCAGCTCCTTGGGATTCATCGAAGGGCTTTACGGCATCTATCCCCGTATCGATAAGGCGCTGATCCAGGAATACCGGAAGGGACTCATGGCTACCACAGGCGGACTGCATTCTGAAGTGAATCACCTGATCCTCCACGTGGGCGAACGGCAGGCCGAAGAAGTCTTCGCGTGGTATCACAAGGTGTTTGGGAAAGACTTCTACGCTGAACTCAATCGCCATGGTATCCCGGAAGAAGATCACGTCAACCAGGTACTCCTGAAGTTCTGTGCGAAATACAAAGTGAAATATTTTGCCGCCAACGAAGTGTATTACTTGCAGAAGTCGCAAGCCAACGCCCACGACGTGCTCTTGTGCATCAAGGAAGGCGAATTCCAGTCCACCCCGATCGGTGAAGGGCGAGGGAAGCGTTATGGCCTGCCCAACAGCGAGTATTATTTCAAGTCGCAGGACGAAATGAAGGCATTGTTCCGCGACCTGCCGGAGGCGATTGAGACCATTTCAGAGATCGTCGAAACAGTTGAGGTCTATAAACTGGAGCGCAAGGTGATGCTTCCCAAGTTTGACATCCCGAAAGGATTCAAAACGGAAGATGACTACTTGCGCTATCTCACGATGGAAGGCGCCAAGCGTCGGTACCCGGAACTTACACAAGAGATCAAGGACCGGCTGGACTTTGAGCTGGAGACGATCAAGAAGACGGGGTATCCCGGCTATTTCCTTATTGTCCAGGATTTTACTTCCAAGGCACGAGAGATGGGCGTCAGCGTCGGGCCGGGACGAGGCTCCGCCGCAGGATCCGCAGTAGCATATTGCATCGGCATCACCAACGTGGACCCGATTGCATACGACTTACTGTTTGAGCGTTTCCTCAATCCCGATCGCGTCTCCCTGCCCGATATTGACATTGACTTCGATGACGAGGGACGCGACAAGGTGCTTCAATATGTCATCGAGAAATATGGTCATACGCAGGTAGCCCAGATCATTACTTACGGTACGATGGCAGCTAAATCTTCGATCCGCGACTGTGCCCGTGTGATGGAGTTGCCCCTCGCCGATGCCAACAACCTCGCCAAAATGGTTCCGGAACGTCCGGGCACAACGTTGTCCAAGGCGTTTGAAGAAGTCCGCGAACTCGATGACATCCGCAAAGGCAATGACAAGCGCGCCGAAGTGCTTAAGCAGGCCATCGTCATCGAAGGCTCGCTGCGGAATACGGGCACACACGCCTGCGGGGTAATCATCACACCCCAGGACATGACGACCCTCATCCCGGTGTCGACGGCGAAAGACTCTACCATGCTGGTCACCCAGTTCGACAACAGCGTCGTGGAAAATGCGGGGATGCTGAAAATGGACTTCCTCGGGCTTACAACGCTCACCATCATCAAGACCGCGCTGAAGAACATCAAACGGCGGCACGGGGTCGACATTGACATGGAAAAAATTCCACTGGATGATGCGAAGACATACCAGCTCTACCAGCGGGGTGAGGTGACGGGAACGTTCCAGTTTGAAAGTGAGGGCATGCAAACTTACCTCCGCGCGCTCAAGCCCGACAAGTTTGAAGACCTCATCGCCATGAACGCCCTCTATCGTCCGGGGCCCATGGAATACATCCCCAACTTTATCGCCCGCAAGAACGGTCGTGAACAAATCCGCTACGACCTCCCCGAAATGGAGGAATACCTGAAAGACACGTACGGCATCACGGTGTACCAGGAGCAGGTGATGTTGCTGTCGCAGAAGCTGGCCAACTTCTCCAAGGGCGACGCCGACATCCTGCGGAAGGCCATGGGCAAGAAACAGAAGGACGTCCTGGACAAGATGAAGGACAAGTTCATTGCCGGATGTAAAAAGAACGGCCACGATGAACGTATCGCCGACAAGGTCTGGAAAGACTGGGAAGCCTTTGCCCAATATGCCTTTAACAAATCACACTCCACCTGCTACTCGCTGGTAGCTTATCACACGGCCTACCTGAAAGCCAATTATCCCGCCGAGTACATGGCAGCGGTGCTCACCCACTCGCAGAGCAACCTCGAGAATGTGACCTTCTTCACAGAAGAATGCCGCAAGATGGGCCTCGAGGTACTGGGGCCACATGTAAACGAATCAGGTGTGTTCTTCGAGGTGAACAAGGACGGCGCCATTCGTTTCGGGTTGGGAGCCATCAAGGGGGCTGGTGACGCAGCGGTGGAATCCATCATCCAGGAACGCGACGCGCACGGGCCTTACAAAGACATTTTCGATTTCGCTTCGAGATTAAGCCAGCGGGCGGTGAACAAGAAAACTTTCGAGTGCCTGGCGCTATCCGGCGCGTTTGACTGTTTCACCGAGTATCATCGTCGGCAATACGTGTACGCAAAAGAAGGCGACATCAACCTGACCGAAAAGGTGACCCGCTTCGCCGCGAAGATGCAGCAGGAATCACTCAGTTCGCAGGTGAGCCTCTTCGGCGGATCGTCCGGCAGTGAAGTGCCCCGGCCCAAGGTGGATCAAGTAGAACCCTTTAGTGAGATTGAAAAGTTGCACTTCGAGAAAGAGGTAGTCGGCGTTTATATCTCCGGGCATCCCCTGGACAATTTCAAGTTCGAGATGGACACGTTCTGCACTGCCCCCATTGCGGCGCTGAATGATTTGCAGGGCGCCGAGGGCAAGGAGTTCAAAATGGGAGGAATCGTGGCCTCGGTGGAGCACAAGATGACGAAGACAGGGAAGCCGTTCGGGAAATTGGTACTGGAAGACTACAGTGGCAAGTTTGAGTTCGTGATGTGGAGCGACGATTACCTCAAGTTCAAGTCATTTCTCATGCCCGGACTTTTCCTTTTTGTGGAGGGCAATGTGCTTCGCAAGACCTGGGGCGAGCAGAACCTGGAGTTCAAAATCCGCTCGATCGACTTGCTGAACGAAATCGGGGTCAAGCGGGCAAAAGGTCTGGAAGTCCGTGTGGCCACGGACGTGCTGAACGCCGACCTGGTCAAGCAGATGGAGTCCATTTTCTCCGAATACAATGGGTCCACCCCCCTTTACCTCAAGCTCCGCGACGACAAGGAGAATATCACGGTGGACATGCTTTCCCGGAAGTTCCGGGTGAAACCCGTAAATGACATGGTGAAGCGGATGAAGAAGCTGCCTTTGGTGGACGTGAGCGTGGTATATTGAAAAGTGGATGCTGGGTACCCGATACTTGGCGCAGTGGCCGGGGATGTAGGAGGAACTTTAGAATTGGCCCCCTAACATTGAACTAACGCAGCTATATTTGTGTTCTGACAGTAAATCTCTTAAAAACGCATTATTCTCATGGGAAAGACACTCGAACTAACTGACGCGACGTTTGACGCGACGATTAAATCAGACAAACCGGTATTAGTTGACTTTTGGGCAGAATGGTGCGGTCCGTGCAAAATGATCGGTCCCGCCGTTGAAGAATTGGCAAAGGATTACGAAGGCAGGGCCGTTGTCGCCAAGCTGAATGTTGACGAAAATCCGCAGGTGACCGCCCGCTTTGGTGTGCGTTCCATTCCTACCCTTTTGGTTTTCAAGAATGGCCAAATCGTTGACAAGCAGATTGGTGCAGTGCCGAAGTCGGTATTGGCCGGCAAACTCAACGCACAAGTAGGCTAAAACCCTTCGCCCCTCTTTGCGCCTTACGCCTTTGCGTGAACCTATTATAAGCCTGTGAACGAGCACCCCTCCTTCACAGGTTTATTTTTTTAAGCCTTTCCACCATCTCCAACACGGCAGGACAGACCTGCGTGTTTTTGGCAGTGAGGTCCATGATCTGGACCATCTTCTTGCGGTCCGTGTGCGGGTATTCGCGGCAAGCTTTCGGCCGGTCAGCGTACACTTTGCAATAATTGTCCTCATCCAGGAACGGGCAAGGTGAGGACTTTAGCACATAATCCTTGTCTTCGTCGATCCGGAGATATTTCTCAATGAATTCTCCCGGCTTCATCCGCAGGGCTTTTGCTACGCGTTCGATGTCGGTCGGATAGAAGATGGGGCTTGTTGTCTTGCAACAATTGGCGCAGGTGAGGCAGTCGATTTCTTCAAAGACCTCTTCATGGACGGCATGGAAGGCGTCATCCACTTTGCGGGGATCCTTCTTCTTCAAACTCTGCAGGAACTTCCGGTGGTCCGCCTTCTTGTCGGCAGCGCGCTTGCGGAAAGCGTCGAGGTTCATCGCACAAAGATAGGCTGGCGTCTTACTTGAAGGTTGCCTGGCGCAAAATTGTCTTCCCGAACGGGATCAATTCCACCTTTTCCTTCTTGCCGGAGCTTGTGTTCGTCAATTCGGTGGTGATTATCCCGTCTTTGAATACCGGTTTAGGGCTTTTCGAAAAGGAGTACCGTGTTAGGCCAACGGGTTTATAGAAGAGATCAGCCAATTGATTGGCATACACTTTTCCCGGCACTTCTTCGGCCTCGATAGGTTTTGCGTACAACAAAGCTCCATATGAAAAGTAGTGCTCCTGGTTGTTGTCGACCTGCACTTCTACCTGGCTTTGAAAGGAAATTTTCACCTCATCTGCAGCGGAAAACATGCGATGAATGACAATAAAGTCCTTTTCGATGGTGTAGCGCTCGCGGGTGTCCACACGCTTCACCCACCCCGGCTTTCTTATCTTCAGTGTGAACAAGGTTGGTTTGTCCAGCTGTATGCGGAAGTTGAGATTGTTTTCATAGGGATAGTTTGTCCGATTCTCGATGGTGACTGGGGAGCCACTCACTGAAGTCTGCAACCGGTTCGGCATCAGGAGTGTGGCCACCAAGGTGGTCTCATTTTCTTTCATCCAGGAATTCTGAACGAAGTAGGGTGAAATTCTTCCTGCGTTTGGGTTACAGCATACCGCAACATCCTGGTGCGCGGGCGAATACTTGTAGCGGGTTTGCTTTCTATCGGGTTCCACCTCGCCATTCCGGGTGCCCATCATTTCATACGAATTATCCGTCTTCAGGTAGGCGATACAGGAATGTGTGGGGTTTCGGGAGCCTTGTGCGGCGTTGTAGAAGATCCGCTCCACGTCATCCCCGGTTTTTGCATTTCCTGTTTTCTGCAAGAGCAGGCAATAGCTGTCCAGCAGTTCATGCAGCGAGCAGTATTCATACCCGGTTCGGGTAGCGTTCGGGGTTCGCTCAGCAATCCACTCATCCCCGATCGCGCCGCCGCTCGGAGATATAACTGCCTTGATTCTGTCCAGGTAGATTTTCAGTGCTTTCTCCAGCACGGTATCCGAAGAAGCGTAGTTGGCAATGATTACTGTCCGGAGGTGCTCAAACGTGTGGACGCCATGGGACTTCAGTTTATAATTCGGATTCAATATGCTCTTCAACTGCGCGTCGCTCTCCGACTGGAACGTCTGGGAAAAGTCACGGTACAAGAACAAGGCATAGGCCCTGTATTTTTCTTCCTTCGTACAGTAATACATTCGTTCCAGTACATCGGTAAATGTCAACCCGTGTGATACGCCCCCATTGAATTTCGTCCCTGAGCTGAACGGGCTGGAGGCGTTGATCGGGTAATTGCGCATTACATTTTCGACGGCTCTCTTTACTGCATTCAATACCCTTTCATCTTTAGTGAACTCATAATAGCCCAGCAAGGCCCTGTACAAAGTTGCTTTTGACCAGAGTTCGCCGTTTTCAGACTTGAAGGCATAGCGCGACTCCTTGTCATAAATCCCGAGGTATCCATCCTCATCCTGGGTAGCCAGGATAGCCTGGACATAACGCTTTGCCTTTTCAATACCTGGGCCATTATTGGTCAGGGCCGCGTTTCTGATAAAGCCGTCCCACCAGTTGGATTGTGTTTCACTGTTCCACCACTTGTATTGATCCTCCCCTTCCATATCACCTTCTTTCAAGTTGCCCAGGTCCTTGGCTTTTGAGTTTTTTCCCAATCGACCCGAACCATAGATGGGATCATTGATCAGGTCAGGGACAAGGATATCCAGGTTGCCCACAAAACCCTGCACGTCCTTTTCCATCTGCACTTTCAGCCAGCCAGTAGGTTGAATGCTTCCAAGGGGTATGGGTTGCAGCGCTTCGGGACGTTGTTGTGCCTCAGCACCCAACGAAATTCCCAAAAGCAGTAAACAAGAAATTATTCTCATCGGTCAGGGATTTCAAAAGTCAAGATTCCTCCCTTCATGATATCCTGATAGGATATGGCGGGCTTACTGATCAGTCGATCATTCAACGTTCTTTGCTGGGATTGCAGGGAGGTCCCGGGTGACTTCTTTACAGTAACGATCAATTCTCTTTCCGTATCTAAATGTATTACGGCGCGTTTCACTTGTGGACTTCCCAAGATGAATTCTCCGCTTACCGGATTTACCGGGTAAAAACCCAAAGACGAAAATATATACCAAGCGCTCATTTGTCCGCAGTCGTCATTGCCAATCATTCCAGTTGGGGTGTTGTTGTAAAACGCATTGCAGATTTGGGTAACCAGCTCACCGGTCCGATAGGGTCTATCCGAATAACTGTAAAGGTAGGCAACATGATGGCTCGGCTCATTCCCGTGTGCATACTGACCAATCATGGCCTCCTGGCCCAAATGCTTGTTGGCGTTAATTGCCTTGATGCTGAAAAAGCTATCGAGTTGAGCAGTGAACTGTTCCTTGCCGCCCACCAATTGGATCATGCCATTCACATCATACTGTGCCGGCGTCCAGAAATACTGCCAGGCATTCGCTTCCGTATAATCGCCCGGGTTATTCATTGGTGAGGTTGCCATCAGCGGATCAAATGGTTCCCGCCAGCGCCCTTTGCTGTTCTTGCCCCGCATTTGTCTCGTGGTCCCGTCATAGAGATTTTTGTAATAGCCAGCGCGTTTGTAATACGTGGCCGCGATATCCTTTCTGCCCATCTTCTCCGCCATGAGCGCCAGGCAATAGTCATCGACGCCATGCTCCAGGACTCTTGAAACGGATTCATTTTCCAGGCTGTCATAGGGATAATAACCATATCGATTCAATAGCGACCAATCGCTATTGAAATGATTCTCTGTGGTTGACTTTACCATTTGCTTCAGCGCTTCTTCGGGATCGAAGCCGGCAAAGCCTTTTAAGTATGCATCGGCAATTACCGGTATGGCATGGTTGCCGATCATGCAATAATTGTCCTTGCCCCAAGCCGTCCAGATCGGAAGAAATCCGGCCGCCTTGCTGTGCTCAATCATACTGTAGATGAATCCATTCACCCTTTCCGGCGCAATCAACGTATACAAAGGATGCGCAGCCCGGTATGTATCCCACAATGAAAGTGTGGAATAATACTGGCCATCCTTTGCGGTTCTGATGGAATCATCGGCACCCCTGTACTTCCCATCGACATCCGCAATGTTCGAAGGCTGAATAAAAAGGCGATACAGGCAACTGTAAAAGATTTCCGTTTGCTCTTGCTCTGCTTCAATGTCTATCCTGCTTAAATACGTGTTCCATGTTTTCCTGGCATTGGCTACCACCGCGTTAAAATCCCAGCCAGGCAATTCCTTTCGCAAATTTTCCTTTGCTCCCTCTACACTGACGGTGGACAAGGCAATTTTCGTTTGAAGCACATTATCTTTCAAATCAAAACTCAACAGATAACGCGGCGCCGCTTCCTTTGCTTTTCGTTCCAATACAATGGATGAAGCAAAGGGCTGATTGAATTGAATGGTGAAGAAGTATTTTCGTTCCACCCAGTTCTTTGTATGGCAATATCCCCGGATGGTCTTGTTGTCTTCTATCGCTACGTCGCTTTCCAGGACGAGGGAGTCCGTCAGGAATCGAAGACCATGCTGCAAGTCCACCAACAGTTTTGCCGTGGATACCGGGTAGGTGTATTGATGAAGTGCCACTCGTTCGGTACAGGTCAATTCAACTTTCACCTGGTTGCTCAAGGTAACGGTATAGTAACCCGGAAAAGCCTTCTCGCTTTCCTTTTCATACGACATTCCGAAATTTTCCTTTCTTTCATCCGTTACCGGTTGCAGGAGCACATCGCCGAATTCATTGATACCGGTGCCATTGGCTCTTGTTTGGGAAAAGCCAAGAATGACGGTGTCCTTGTATTGATAGCCACTGGTATAATCCCAACCGATGTCCACATTATCGGGGCCGGGCTGCACCATGCCAAACGGCATGCACGGTCCTGGGAAAGTGTGGCCAGTGCCGTCGGTACCGATGAAGGGATTTACATATTGCGTGTAATCCGGAACGTCTCCGGTACTACAACCAAACAGGAAAGCGAACAAAAAAAAGATTGCCCAAGGAAGTATTGGTTTGCGGCTCATCGTGTTAGGTGCCGAGGGGGTGTTCGTGGAAGGAGTCAGGGTCCATCCGACAAAGATACGGCTAGCGTGGTTGCGAGGACAACGTTTGGCAATTTTCAGTTGCGAGTCATAGAAGGGCTTGCCAGGTGCTATCCTGAACTTCGTCGAAGGAGCCGCTGGCTTGCCCTCATGCACAATGTTGTAAGCCGTTTCTGAGGTTAGTCGATACTGATGTTAATTTCCCTGCTTTGATTTCCATTTACACGTCCTTGGGAGAACGTTAATGCCTGCGTATACTTTTTCCCAGTGGACTCGTCAATCAGGTGTACCAAGAATCTAAAATCGGTTAGATCCTTATTGGTTTTACTATAGTTCTTGCTCCAAAGGTCGATTGATTTCTTGTCATCCAGTACTTTGTCCTGTGAGTTGATTGAAATGAATTCCATATCTGGAACATATCTTAGAATATCTGAAAACTTCTGTTTTTCTTTCGTTATGAAATTGATCGAATGGATTACTACTTCCCCATCAGTAAGAGATAAAGTCCCTATTATACCATCACGATTCTCCCTGTACTTTGGCTGATATCCAATAAAGCCTTCAATGTTTGAGTTAGGGATTCTTAGATGATAGAGTGTTGTGTTGTATTCCATTATTTTGCTCAAAGTACTTGTGTTATAGAGTTGATACGTATCTTCACCAGCACAGCAACCATATTGGACCGCAGTTATCAAATTGCCTTTAATTTCGATTTTGTCTGCTTTAGCAGAAAATTTCCGAACGTGTTGGTTGACACTGTTGTAATCCTCAACTATTTCAAGATCTATTTGCGAGTCCTGACCTTCACCGCCCCAAATCCACCTAGTTCGTTGCCTTTCTCTAATAATCACATTTTGGTAAATACCATTTTGCAAAATAGAAGCCATGTAAATATTACACTTATCAGTTAGTGTGAACTTCAATCCGGCCTCTTGCGTGATTTTGTATTTTGTTTGGCAACTGTCAGAATAAATCAAATTGCTATCCTTAATCTCCAGATAACTATTTTCTATCCTTATGTTTGATTTGTGAGTGTACCCTCTTAGTGAAATGTATACCTTGTCCAATTCATTATACTTGTCATACATCTCATTGAAGTTCTCATTCAATCTGAATTGAGCAGAGGTATAGCCAATACTATCACCATTGACCGTTGAGAGTGTAGTCGATGCCTTAATAACTTTCTTATCAAGGATTCTGTCCGCCCCTACATAGCACATCAATTCAATTTGGTACCAATCATTTGACTCATTTGGCTTGTGAAGTGCGACTTTTACACTATCCATGATTGTAAAAAGTCTTTTGCCATTTGGCTGATCCCTGATGTTAGCTGGTCCATTTATATATTGACCAAGTGTATTGGTGAATGCGATTATGAATAATAGATGTAATATCAACCTCATTGTGCACTTTCTTAGAAATGGCTAACAACAACCTATGTCGGACACAAATTGTCCGCCACTCTCCCAATTTATGAAACAGGATTGATTTTCGCCTGCCCTACCTCCCCAGTATCCGCGCAGGGAGCAGGAAGAGCGCACCGATGAAGCGGAAGACGCCTTCCACGGCGAAGCCCACCAGCCGGAACGGCAGGAGGAACAGCCAGATGATCGGGTACAGGAACAACAGGGCAATGGCCAGCGGCCAGCAGAGCACCAACAGGATGAACCAGAGAAGTATCTTCATGCACCGGTAAATACAAATACCCGGCCATTTACGAATGAGCAGGCGGTTGGCTACTGGCTGGCTCCCCCAACAGCCAGAAACCAGTTTCCAACCGGCCCGCTCAAAATTGGCTATACGAAAGTGTACATCCCCGTGTCCGAAGGTGTACACTCCCGCTATCCCTTAGCGGCTCGAAACCGAATACGGCCTCGGTTTGCCGTCGCCCGTGGATTTGATCTGGGCAAAGAACGCGTTGTTGAGCGCGCGGATAATGCAGGCGATATATTCCTTCCGCCGGCTCACCACCACCCGCTGCTCTCCTTCCTCCGTCGTGATGCTCACCGCGTAACGCTCCGTGACCGTCAGCATAATGCCGATCGATGTCAGCGCTATCACCGAGCCCGACAGCGCTGTCAACAAATTCTCCGTGAGCCGCACATCGCCCCAATAGGTTTCTTCCATCCAACCAGCAGGCACCTGTTTGGTAATCCCAAGCACCAGGAGTGCGATGCCCACTGCGAGGATAACCAGCCAGGGAAGGCGGGACGGTTGTAAGATAATCAGCCCGTACTTTGAAACAGCCCTCAGGTCATACCACTTCTTCTTCACCTGCAACGCCGACTCCGTCACGGTTACCTCACTTCCATCCGTGTACAGCACTTTCTCATCTTCACGTTTCATATGCAATGGTTTAGTTGCTACCGATTAATACGGCTCGTCATTGGCTTGGTGAAGTCTGTTAGCATCAATAACCGACAATGAGCAGGGACAGGCGACGAGGGGTCACTTTGAGGTGATGGATAGCAGGTTAGGAATTCCGGACCCAGGATGGGAAGGAATATAGGATTTTAGGATGATGGGTTGGATGAAAATAGGATTATAGGAATTCCTCGGTATGATTTGCGGAAAAAGGGTTGTAGGATTTGGGATTGATTGAGGAGCATATGATTCACAAAGAATTGACTTATCGCATTCTTGGTTGTGCCATGAAAGTGCACTCCAAGTTGGGCAGCGGGTTTCAGGAGGTTATCTATCAGCGCGCACTGAAGATCGAATTCAAACTGCAAGAGATTCAGAACGAGCGCGAAATGGAGATGAATATCTATTACGAGGGCTTTGAAATTGGGACCCGGAGAGTCGATTTTTTCGTCGAACACAAAATCATGGTGGAACTCAAGGCCGTCAGTGAACTGAACGATCTGCATTTGAACCAGGCGATCAACTACCTGGAAGCCTACAATCTACCCGTTGGGTTACTTATTAATTTTGGGAATAGAAGGCTCGAGTATAAGCGAGTTTATAATACCAAACATTCCCAGAGCAAAAACCAGGATGGGTAGGATTTTGGGATTTATAGGATGTAGGGATTAGTTGGATCTGTATTGACGTCAACACCAACGCCGTACTTAATCCTGTCATCCTTCAATCCTGCTTATCCTAGCGGTAACAGATGGCTTTGAAGGGGCAGTACTCACAACTCTGGGTGTTTTCGGTCTGCACAAACGGTTTGTCGGGATTGAAGATATCTTCCAGTAATTGTTTCAATCGCTCCTGGAACTGGGGCAACAAAGCCCGGGCATCCGTCACCTCCTCTTTGTCCATCCACAGGTGCGGCCGGAATGTATCATCAAAAAGATTCTTGCGACTGACCAGCCCCGGCACGAGGGCCACAGCTTCCGTGTGGTTGGACTTGTATAGCAAGGAATAGATCAAGGTCTGAAACACCGCCTTGTTCCGTTTGCCGCTTCCGTCAAACAAGGATTCAATGTCCTTGAAATCAACGTCTCCCTTTCCCGTCTTATAGTCGAGAATCCTCACCGTGTTATCCTTCCGGTCGAGCCGGTCGATTTTGCCGCTCAGCACGGCCTGGCCCGGGGAATTGGAGATTGGCACATAGGCCAGCATTTCTCCGCGCTCGAGTCCCTCAATGGTGAACGGTGCGTAGGCCTTATCGTGCTCCAGCACTTTCTGGGCAAAGCTCCGGATCACTTCGCGCACCACCAGCCACTGTCCTTCATAGATCACCTTCTTTCCTGGACTTAACCCATACTGCCGGATAAATGCCTCATCAATCAGCTTGCTCACCGTCACTTCAAAGTGATCAAAATCCGACGATTGAATCAGGCAGCTCTTCTTCCGTTCCTGGATGCGCCGATAGAAGGTTTCCATTACCTCATGGAGTAGATTTCCAAACAATCGCGGGTCGAGGTAGTCTTCAATCTCGTTGGGCTCGCGGAGCCGGGCCACATACCGGAAGTAGAATTGGAGCGAGCAGTCAATGTAGGAGTTCAGCGCTGACGGCGAAATTCCCTTTGAGCGCACCGATCCTTCGTTCAATCGGGTTAGCCCGGAGAGCACCCGTTCGTCTTTTTGAATGACGATGGGCAACAGGGCCTTGGGCTGAATCGGGGTGTGTAATATCTCCGGCTTCACGCTCCAGCCCGACTCAAAGAGAAGTTGCTGCAAGAACCGGCTCATCTCGCCCTGGCCAAGGATGTCGGGCTCAGTGTTGTAGAACAGGTGGACATGCTCAGCGCGCTGCAGCACACGGTAAAACAGGTAGGCATACATCGCATCCTGGTGTTCAGTTGTGGGAAGGGAGTACGCCTTGCGGATATTATACGGGATATAAGACCCTTTGCCACCGGATGAAGGCAAAGCGCCTTCGTTTAACGACAAGATGAATACGTTCTTGAAGTCGAGGTTGCGGGTTTCCAACACACCCATAATCTGAAGGCCTTTCAGCGGCTCTCCTGTAAAGGGAATCTTTTGTGTGCGACCCAGCTGGCGGAAAAGTCGGATAAAAGATTTGAGCGATTCTTTCTGTTGTTTCGCCACATCGTCACCCACGATTTCCTCCGCTCCCATGACCTCTCGCAGGCGGTTGATCAATTGGAGTGCCTGATGCACATACTCCCGGTCGAGTGGTGTAAGAGATTCGATGGCACCAATCTCCAACATGACTTCCCGCAGGTAAACCAGGATATGCTTCCGCTCCAGCGGAATGAAAATTTGCTGGTAGGCCGCTGGACCAGCCACCAAAAACTCGGCAGGAACGGAAACCTGGTTCTTTTCCAGGATAGTCTTTCGCGTCTTGTGGGCATGCGAAGGATCGGCTCCGATCACATACGGATGGGCCAGGATCGCCAGCACCTGCCGATGATTGAAGTGGCCATTTCGATGGAATTGCTGAAGCTCCACGAGGAACTCCACCAGGTTGAACACCGGTGTGCTGGCCAGGGGCAGTCCCATCGTTACATTCATCTTATCAACGTGGCCTGCTACGCTATGAAGAACCGGCAACAACAATTTCTCGTCCGGCAAAACAATCAGGGTGTCCTCCGGGTCGATACCCTTGTCTAACTCTTCTCCCAACAGCATGCTCATCAGCTTGGCCTGGCCAATGTGTTGGGCCGACCCCATGACCTTGACTTTCTTAGGCCGATTGAAATTGGCGGGGATGTCGGGTGGAAAAGTTGCCTTCAGCACAGGGTGATCCTGGTACTGCCGGAAGAATCGACCCGCTTCCTGTGCATTGTTGTTTACATAGTATGCATCCATGTCCCAATGCACCTCAGCACCTTCGCGGGCCACGAAGTAGCTGATGATCTGTTCCTCAACCCCGGTAAGCGCGTTGAAGCCTGCGAAAATTACTTTCCCCTTGATTTTTCGTTCTGCGCTGTTGTCCAGCATTTCACCCACCTGGCGGTGCAGCATCCCATCGTAAGCCATGCCGAGGTCAAGCAAGTGCGCCCGGTATTTTTCATAGACCAACGGAAGCAAACGCCATACCCGCAAAAACTTACGTTTGTTTTCGTTCAGGCCAGACGTAAAGTTGCCCCAGAAAGTCTTGAGATAGTTGAGCTGTTCATCGGTGAGAAAATCGAAGCCGGAATCAAGCTCCTTCTGATTACTGAGATCGCGGAATAACTGGTCGGCCTGGACACGGTACTTGTCTATTTCATCGAAATCGCGCAGGAGCATGTCACCCCAGAAATAGAATTGATCGAACGGCTCCTGGAAGCTTTCCTCGCCATCCTGCCGGGCATTCATCACCTCGTTATAAATCGAGTAGAGGCGGTGAATGAGCTCCAACCGATCCGGCACGTAAAGGGTCGACAGCCCCGAGACAAACTCTTCGATAGTAAGAATACGGGGGGCGAAGGCCGGCTTATGCAACAAATCCCCCAGGTGTTTTCTGAAGTACAACACAGCGCGACGGTTCGGAAACACGATGGTTAGCCCATCGAGTGAAGGATTGTCCCGGCAGACCCGTTCGGCTAGTTGTTGTAGAAACGTCTGCATATCAGAAGTCCAGGCCCAGTTGATTCTTGTTCTTTCCCTTCACCGGCTTTGGTTTGGCACCGCCAACCGGGATGATTTCTGCGTCGCGGGTGTAAAGCAAGTAACCTTCTACCTCGGTAAATCCCATTTGTTTGAGGATATCAAGGTAATCCGCGACTTGCTGCTGGTCCGTTTTCGACTTTTCACCGGTCTTGAAATCCACCACTACCGCTTTCTTTCCATCGAGCATAAGGCGGTCGATGCGATTGGTTGCGCCGCCAGGGAGAAGAATCGGCACTTCGGTCCTCACATCCCACGAGTTCTCAAACCATTTTCCAACCAACGGGTTCGTCATTAGCTCTTCGAGCTGAGTAGCCAGACCATGTCGCTCCTCGGCAGTCATTACGCCCTCTTGTACAAGGCGGGTCAGTACTGGGTGGATGTCGTCGCGCGTACGAATCCGAGACAACACGGCATGGAGATAAATGCCATAGCTGATTCGCTCCCTCGTTTCGGGATTCATACCTTCAAAGAAGTGGTTACCCGACTGGCGGATCACCAATTTTTCTCTCCATCGGTCGGTGCGGTAAGCTGTGAGCTGCAGCGGCGCGGAAGTTGACGTGGGCGACGCTTCCTTATCCACTTTCAACTCACCGATTTCCAATTCCATAGCCGCCTCCGACCAAGCGGCATTCAGATCGTCTTGTTGCTGGATGGAATCATAAAGCCAGGCGGCCACCGAGGTGGAATGGCCATACGTTTTCGGGGCCGGCGCAGTGATGATCATGCCAACTTCCGCACGCGTAAGGGCCACATACAGTACGTTGAGGTTGTCCAGGTAGACCTTGATCCGCTCCTCGCTGTACGCAGAGCTAAAATAAGACTGCTCCAGCGCCTTGCCATACTTCACGGGCATTGGACCGGCGTGCGCATAGGGCTCATGCTCTGACGACACCCACAGGTTGGGTGGCTTGAATCCTTCGTGGTCGACATTCCATGAGCAGAACGGAATGAGAACGTATTTGAACTGCAGCCCTTTGGCTTTATGAATCGTCAAAATATTGATGGCGTTGACTTCACCTGACAGTTTGATTGAAGTTTTGTCGGTGTTCTTGTTCTCCTCCCACCAGAGCAGGAAGGAGGCCAGGTCATTTCGTTCGCGTGTGTAGAAGTCAAGAACGATATCCTGGAAAGCCTGGAGGTAGGCCAGTTCACCTTTTTCCCGGCCAAGATCAAAAAGACCAATAAGGGTTTCTGTCAGCTCGAAAAGCGGCAGCTTCTTGAGCGATAGTTTGTGCTTGGTAAATGACTCCGGAAGATGGCTTTCGAAGAACACCTGGTTCGTTACGTCAAAAATCTCCGACCTCGGTCGCTTCGGCTGATGCAAGCGCGTGTATTCGTAGGACAGTTGCGCACGAGCAATGGGATCATCGGCATTGACCAGGTGACGGAGAGCGGCAAGCAGAAGGTTGACGGTACTGGCACCGTCAATACGGAGAGACTCATTGGAAACCACCTCATAGCTCACCCCCTTCTTAGCCTCGGAGGAGAACTTGTAGTCCAAGAGGTGAGCGGCGATGTCCTGGCCTTCGCTATTGGCCCGAACCAGGATAGCAATCTCGCCGGGTGCTACACCCTGCATTTGAAGCCGTTCAACATCCTTCGCCAAGGTAGCAAGCGACTGCGCCTTCCATTTCTGTTCCTCATTATCCTTCAGGAACCGAACACGCACAAATCCAGCAATCTCCCGACGTGCGGATTGCCGTACATCACGATACACGTCCGAGGGCAATTCAGAACTGATCTTGGCGGAGGCGAGTCGCGAGGCACTGGCGAAGACCAGGTTATTGAAATGAACCACCTCGCGGGTGCTTCGGAAGTTGTCCGCGAGTTCTTTTACCTCCACGCGCATCTTGCCAATGTCCTTTTCCAGTTGATGCTCGAGCAGATTGAGGTCGCCACCGCGCCACCGGTAAATAGCCTGTTTCACATCGCCTACCACCATGCTGGGGTACCCTTGGTCGAGACTGTTGGTGAGTAGCGGAAGGAAGTTCTTCCATTGAAATCCAGAGGTATCCTGGAATTCGTCGATGAGGTAGTTCCTGTAGAATGAACCCACCTTTTCATACACAAAGGGCGTATCGCTTTCGCCAATGATGTGGTGGAGGAATTTCGGCGCATCGGCGAGGAGCATGACGTTATGCTCGCCCTTGTATTCGTTCAGTTTACGGCCGATGTCGGCCATCAGGCCGAAAACATAAAAATTCTGGAGGGCCAGTTCAGCGGACAGGGCACGGGTGTATTCCGCATCAAATGTTTCGTTGATGAATGTGATTCTTGGAATGAACTCTTTTTCAGCCACCGCCATGATTTCCTTGGCGAGCAAGGGATAGTCTTTTCCCGGCCAGTTCCTTGCCACGAGGAAGTCATTCCGCATTCGCGGCTTTATTTCAAGGGATTTTAACTCACTGGCATTGACGAAGTTGTTGAGATAAGACTCCAGTCCACTTCCTTTTCCGTATTTAAAGTACGAGACATCCCATCCTTTCGCTTGCATGATGGAAAGAATCTCTTTGGCTGGCTTTGATACCTTGCTCGCGAAAGCGCTCTTGACTTTGTACAACTCTGTTTGAAGTTCTGCAAAGAATTTGGGCGAGCCGGTACGCTCGTAAACTTCCTCCTCGATGAGTTTGAATTCATCCCGGAAGATTTCCTGCGAGAACTCCACCAGGCGTTTGCGGATGTCCCAGGTTTTGTCAGACTCCATGCTTTCCTGGGCGAAGCGAACCACCCAATCTGTGAGCTCCTGGCTTTCTTTCAGTTCGTCGATCAGGTTGTTGACCACTTCGGTGAGCACCGCTTCCTGGTCCACTTCAAGCCGGTAGTCACCGATCAGTCCAGATTCACGGGTGAAGGCCCGGATGACCCGTTGGAAAAAGGCGTCAATGGTGCTGATGGAAAACTGGTCGTATTGATGCAGAATGAGCGTAAGCAGTTCATTGCTGTTCTGGCGGAATGCCAGGTCGTCCAGTCCCAATTCAGCTTTCAGGTCTGCGGCCAGGTGCTCCGCGTCCGGCCAGGGTTTATCGTTCTTCCCCGAGAAAGCGCCGAGGTAGGCCAATACCCGGTCTTTCATTTCCTGCGTGGCCTTGTTGGTGAACGTCACGGCGAGGACGTGGCGGAAGTAATGCGCCTTGTTTTGCAGTGCCCACTTGAGGTACTCCCGGGCGAGGGTGCGTGTCTTGCCGGAGCCGGCGGAGGATCGGTATAGCGTGAACGTTTTCAGGCGACGAAGTTGCGTGGACTATTTACAACTTTTCTGGTGGACAGGAAAGATGAGGGGGTCCGTGTGCCAGTTTGTGTCGCACGCCAAAGCCGGTCCTTGCTGGGTTCCCGGGCAGATAATGGTTAACTTTAAGAAACCATTCTACTATGAAAGCCGGTTTTCTCGTGCTTCTGCTATTGGTAGACAAGTCCTGCCAATCAGTCCGGTTTGAAACTCCCCAGCCGGAAGGTGTTCGAAATGAAAAGTCTGTCCCTAAGAAGATGCAGGGGACCTTTTATGAAGTCAGCAAGGACAAATCGAAGTCGGAACAAGAGGAATACCTTAACATAAAATCTGACCTTATCCTTAAACACACCAAGGACGTTGAAGTCATTGCCCTTTCGACATTCAAGGAAACTGATCGACGGGAGATGGACTCCATCCGCCGTTTGGCCGGACAAGACAGCGTTTATAGGTTCAGCGAAAGCAAAGGGAAGGACACCGTGACCGTTAGGTTCATGGGTGACAGTATTTCTGTAAAAACTACCGATGTAGATACCTTGTATTCTCCTTCTCCTCATCAGCTCCTGCGCAAATACAAGGGGGAATACTACATCAGCACGCAACAGACCAAGCTTTGGCACGTGGTTCGTATTCGGGTAAAAGGCGATTCACTATTCGTCAGGACTGACTCCAGCGATGACGCCGAGAAACTCCGCCAAATCATGGGGATCAAGAATGATTCCATCACCACTTTTCGCCCCGACCGCAAGCAATGGGGGACATTTATCAAGGGCGGGGGATTTCGGTCGACGAAGAAATATGTCCGAGATCCAACCGCCAACCGGCAGCGCAAAGGATCGAAATGATCACCCCTCACTGCGTCAAATTTTTCCCCGGTGCTCCTTTTGAATTCGTCTGAAATGATATCTTTGCAGCCCATACTCGGGGTCATAGCTCAGCTGGTCCCGTCCCGAAACGGGACGAGGATCCTCGTGCCGCCGGCGCGGGACTAGAGCGAGTCTCCGATCGAAGGGGTAGTTAAAATTTGGGGTCATAGCTCAGCTGGTCCCGTCCCGAAACGGGACGAGGATCCTCGCGCCGCCGGCGCGGGACTAGAGCGAGTCTCCGATCGAAG
>JAEUUF010000028.1 GCA_016787645.1 Cyclobacteriaceae bacterium
TCAGCCGGCATGTACCTCCTGAAGGAATCGACCGGTCAGCGAAGCAGTGAACTCGTTGAGTTTCTATTCCCTCCGGATGTGCGACCAAAGGGAACCCTTCGTATTGAGGGAGTTGTCGCCGGACCTGCGGATCTGGCTTCACCCTATGTTACCGTATTTGACCTGAAGGACCAGCGTGCAGTGTCATCAACAAGGCCGAACAACGAAGGTGCCTTTGTAGTCTATATGAACTATGGAGGCTCCTACGAGCTTGCTGTTGAGCCGGCGGATGATCATTTCACGTTCTATTCGAAGTTGATTGATCTGCAGGCAGAGAACAATCCCATGATTGAGCGTCTACAGGTAAATCTCGGGCCCGTCGGCACTGGCACCGAACTCCAACTCGATGGACTTCAGTTTGAGCCTGCTTCTGCGATGCTGACGAAAGCTTCAACCCTGGAGTTAAGCCGGCTGACTCGCCTCATCCAAGGGAATCCGGGTAAATCATTTGGTATTGAGGTAACCTTGTTCGGTTTTCAGCAAGACAGCCTGCGTTCGAGCGCTGAACTGACGGAGGTAGCTTATGATTCCAGTGTTGTCAAGGTGACGTATACCGTTTCCATTCCAAGGGCACGCCGGGATTCTGCAACTAACCCTTTGGATTCGATCCGTGCCCCCATGGATTCTGCCCTTTACCAGCCAGACTCTGTCATCACCAAAACGCGTGATTCCATTGTCGTTCGTAAGCGCTATCACAACGACCGGACACTTAAGCAAGCCAAGAGCATTGAGTCTGCTCTTATCCGGGCTGGCGTTGTACCGGGAAAGCTAGCCAGTTCGGGCAAAGCGCTGGTGGAAGCGATTCCCGAACGCAGGAGAACTTTTGTGCAGGTTATTGTGCACTAGTGGACAGCGGGACAGCCACAAGGGTGCGGTCCCACATCAACACCAATTCCATTGTATCCGCTGCTTTTTCAATAGTGATGGTGAATTGCTCAATTTCTTTTGGGGAATTCATGACGGGCACCTCGACAATAACCTCTTGCCCCTTTGGATCTCTTGCCGGCTGACCATTGTTCATCACATCGATGCCCCAGGGTGGAATCGTCGTATTGAAGACTACTTGCCATTGTTGCTCGTTGGGCACAGTCCACAAAGAATACTTTCCTTTGGGCAACTTCTTGCCGTCCAGGAACAAGTCCTGGTTGGTCTCGAATATGGTGGCTTCGTTGGCACCGGTTCTCCATGTTTTGCCGTAGGGAACAAGTCCGCCAAATATCACGCGGCCTTTCTTGTAGGGACGATTGTATGAAATAGTAATCCGAAGGTCCCCATCCTCAAACACAACATGATTCTCGGGGCTATAGGATTTTGTATTGAACCACCAGATAATTGCTCCGGTGAGGATGACGACGACCAGTAATCCTGCCAGGAGAAGTGCACGTTTCATGGGTTTGGAAGAATTAAATCATTAAACGGTTTCGAGTGCGAAATGGCGGTGTTTGCACGAATTACGAAAAGAGCCGTTATTTGAAACAAATAATATCCCAATTAATATGGTAGTCTTCGCAGTCGTGTTGTGCCTTTTTGGCTTGGCCATCCTTTCGATCTGGATTTTTCCTAACAAGGCTGTCAGCAAGAATGAGCATGATATAAAGCACTGACCCGTCATCAGGTCATGAATGTATGCGTTTTTTGCGGTTCTAGCACCGGGCTAGATCCTGCATACGCAAATGCCGCCCGTGAAACCGGGAGGCTCCTGGCGACCGGAAATCACACCCTGGTATATGGAGGTGGCAACATAGGCCTGATGGGTATCCTGGCAGACCAGGTTCTTGAAGGGGGTGGAAAAGTGATCGGCGTTATCCCTGATTTTCTGATGAGCCGGGAAGTAGGGCACAGCGGACTTTCCGAACTTATTGTAGTACAATCCATGCATGAGCGGAAGAAGCGCATGGCCGACCTGGCTGACGTTTTCCTTGCCCTGCCCGGGGGATGGGGCACTCTCGACGAGTTGGCTGAAATTCTCACCTGGCGACAACTGGGATTGATCCATCAGCCTGTCGGCCTGTTGAATGTGGATATGTTCTTCACGCCATTGATTGAACAAATGCGGGCGATGTCGGCAAAGGGTTTCTTGCATCCGTCCAACTTGGGGTACCTGGCCATCGAAGATTCTCCTTCAAAATTGCTCACCACGCTGGGGGTAGTTCCCGTTTAAGTATTTACCAGTACTGATTTTTTTCAATAGTTTTATCAGTGCCAGCGTGGCGTATGCACACCCGAAGGTTACTTCTTATTGCTTTTCTCTGCCTCCCGACGCTCAGTCTGGCTCAACTTGGGTTTCATCTCAAACCCGGCCAGCGTCGTGTGCAGTTTCCTATTGAAATTGTCAACAACCTGATTATTGTGCCCGTGGTCATTAATGGCCAGCTGCCACTGAAGTTTATCCTGGACACCGGCGTTCGTACCACGATCCTTACCGAAAAAGCTTTCAGTGACATCCTCAACCTCACCTACAGCCGGCATTTCCAGGTGGCGGGACCCGGCGGTGAAAAGCTCGTTGAAGCTTACATCACCAACGATGTCACACTCGATATGCCCGGCATTCACGGTCAAGGGCACGCGATGCTGGTGCTGGAAGAAGACTACCTGGAACTTCGGAATTACCTGGGCACCGATGTACAGGGAATTCTTGGCTACGAAGTCTTCAGTCGCTTTGTGGTGGTGATTGATTATGAAAATCGTCAATTGACCATCGCGGCGCCCGATTACTACAAGCCGAAAAAGAAGTTCCAGGAATTGGGAATTCAGGTGGAAGACACAAAACCGTATATCCATGTTCCAATCACGCTTCAATCGGGAACTACGCTTACAGCCAAACTTCTGGTGGATACCGGCGCCAGTCACGGACTCGTTTTGGATCCCTTTTCTGATAATCGAATTACCATCCCTGAAAAGCACGTAAACAGTCTTATCGGCCGCGGGTTGGCCGGAGAGATAAACGGAAAAATCGGGAGAATCCAGTCGATTGAACTTGGCAAATACAAACTGGAAGAAGTGGTCACTAATTTTCCTAACCCGGAAGATTATAGCATGACTGATTCCCTCCTTACCGGGGATGTGTTTCGCAATGGGGCCGTGGGCGGCGAGTTACTGCGTCGATTTACCGTCGTTTTCAATTTTCCCATGGGGAAGATGTATATCAAGAAGAACCAGCTATTCTCCAAAAAATTCAATTACAACCTGAGCGGACTCACCTTCAGAGCCAAGGGCGTACGGCTGCGCCGGTTTGAGATTGTCGATGTCCGGAAAGGTTCCAGCGGGGACCTTGCGGGCATTGAAGCCGGTGATGAATTGTTGTCCATTAATGGTTTACCCGCCTCGGAATACAATCTCAATACACTCAATACGGCGTTCGACCTTAATCCAGGCAAGAAGCTAAACCTTGAACTGATGCGGGGCGGGAAAGTGATCAAGAAAAAGCTGGTCCTGATCAGTCAAATCTGATCGAGGGCTCGCCATTTCATTACCTTGCTCTCATGTCGCAGAAGCGAATCTTGATCGTAGGGGGTGGATTAGCAGGACTAATCACTTCCCTTCATCTTCAACGCGCGGGCCTCTCATGTACGGTGGTTGAAAAAAGATCGTACCCCTTCCACAGGGTCTGCGGTGAATACATATCGAATGAAGTATTGCCTTACCTGGATTGGCTGAACGCCTTCCCGTCAGCACTGGAACCTTCATCGATCCGGAGATTCCAACTTACCTCCACCAATGGCGCTTCAGCCGAACTGCCTCTTGACCTTGGCGGATTCGGCGTAAGTCGATTCGCTCTCGACCATTTCTTGTACCGACTGGCCCAGCAACGCGGTGTACGATTTATGCTGGAGAAGGAAGTCACCGAACTTCGTTTCAGTCAAGACCAGTTCATCGCTGAAATATCGGGTGATGCCTTTGTGGCGGATGTTGTCGTTGGCGCGTTCGGGAAGCGATCCCGTCTTGATAAAACGCTTAACCGCGATTTTATACACCGGCATTCCCCCTATGTGGGCGTAAAATATCACCTCCGGCTTCCTGGATTTCCGCAAGACCTGATCTCTCTGCATAATTTCAGGAATGGGTATTGCGGCACGAGCCATGTAGAGGGCGGCGTTGTCAATCTCTGCTATCTCACTCACCGCGACAACGTACGTTCCTACGGGAGCCTCCGGGCGATGGAAGAAGCTGTCCTTTTCAGGAATCCATTTCTTCGTGATGCTTTCAACCGCGGAACGTTTTTGTTTGAAAAACCAGAAACCATTAATGAGATCTCCTTTGAGACCAAAGCTCCGGTTGAAAACCATGTGTTAATGTGCGGCGATGCCGCCGGCATGATCACCCCCCTGTGTGGCAACGGTATGGCCATAGCCATGCATTCGGCCAAGCTAATCAGCGATCATGTCATCCGGTTTTGCGAATCTCCATCGTACACCCGCAAGCAACTGGAAAGCGACTATGCGGCAGCCTGGAAGGGACAGTTCGCCACGCGACTCTGGGCAGGCAGAACTATTCAGCGGCTGTTTGGTGGCGACCTGGCCTCCAATCTGGCCGTCACCCTGGCACGCCACTTGAAACCAGTGGCCAACCGGTTAATGAAAATGACTCACGGAATACCCTTCTGATCCCTACTTTTGAGAACCAAGTATATTTCTGCATGAATGATTTCACTTCTCTCCCAATGAACCGACGGAAATTTTTCGGGCAACTAAGTCTTCTCTCAACGGCCGGCCTTATCGGCATTCCAAACGACGCCGAAGCCAGCAAGAAGCTATTCTTCAAAATTTCACTGGCACAATGGTCATTTGAGAAGTCGCTGAAATCCGGCAAACTCAACGCCCTTGAGTTTCCCGTAAAGGCACGAAAAGAATTTGGTATTGATGCGGTGGAGTATGTCAATCAGTTTTTCAAGGATAAAGCAAAAGACCTGTCCTTCCTGAAGGAACTTAAAGGCCGCTGCAATGACAATGGTGTGAAAAGCTTACTGATCATGATTGATGGAGAGGGGCACCTCGGTGACACCGATGCTTCAGGGCGTACCAAGGCCATTGAGAATCACTATCGCTGGGTTGACGCTGCCCAATATCTGGGTTGTCATTCCATTCGGGTGAACTGTGCCGGTACCGGTACACCGGATGAGGTCGCTGCGGCCGGCAAAGATGGATTAGGCCGGTTGAGTGAGTATGGAAAGAAAGCCGGCATCAATGTAATCGTAGAGAATCACGGTGGGTATTCTTCCAATGGCAAGTGGTTGACCAACGTTATCAAATCAGTGGGCATGTCCAATTGCGGAACGTTGCCTGATTTTGGGAATTTCGACCTGGGGAACAACACCTGGTACGACCGATACCAGGGCGTGGAAGAAATGATGCCCTTCGCAAAGGCAGTAAGTGCCAAGTCATACGAATTCGATAGCCAGGGAAATTGCACCACCATTGACTATGCCAGGATGCTCCAGATTGTAAAAGCAGCCGGTTACCGGGGCTACATCGGCATCGAATATGAGGGTACCGTTCTGTCGGAAGAGGATGGCGTTCGCGCCACACAGCGACTCCTTGAACGGGAAGGCGCTAAACTGAGCTGACGCTAGTCAAACAAGTAACGTCCTACATTCCGGGTATCGACCAGCAACCACACAAAAAATATCACGAGGCAAGTGGCGGAGAGAAAATTCAGGCGCATGGTGTGTGAATAATCCGCTTTGGCCGTGTCCCTCCACACTTTGGTGAACCAGTAACCGAAGTATATCACCACAGGTGCCATGGCGAGGACAAATGCAATCGCCTGCCGAGTGTCGTAATAGCGCTCAAAATAATAAATGAATCCCCCGGTGGTAATCGTGAAGAATAAGGCAGCAAAGTAAAACGTGCCGCGGATACCGAGCATCCGGCTGAGGGTCAGGTCGCCATGCAGCGCATCTTCCTCGTGCTGATATACCTGGGTCATCGGGTAGTTTGCCCACAACATCACGCTAGTGAGCACAGCGGGGATCAATACATGTGGTTGCCAGGCGCTTACAAGGTCGAAATTATTCAGTCCCATGTAGCACATAAGGTAGGTGAAGAATCCCTGGAAGAACCCCGTGACCAGC
This sequence comes from Cyclobacteriaceae bacterium, assembly GCA_016787645.1. Lineage (GTDB taxonomy): Bacteria > Bacteroidota > Bacteroidia > Cytophagales > Cyclobacteriaceae > ELB16-189. The sequence continues at coordinate 6,110 of JAEUUF010000028.1, forward strand.
CACCCGATCACTGGAAGCTTCTTAAGACGAACAGATGGGTGGCTATATGCTTTGGATACCATTCCATAAACAAAAACCATCACCGCGAATCCCATAGCGATCTTCACCGCCGCCAGTATCACAGCGACCAAATCAAACAGGAGTGAAACCCAATACAGTTCAGTGGAGACGGGAGGAGGATATTTGAGCCCCCCAATGCTCCCCTCATCCTTGTCAAAATAGCTGTTGAAGCCATTGCTGGCCGGATAAAGGAACAAATGGAGAATGACAAATATCCAGGTCAGCCGGTGAAGAATCAGGTTTGGAGAAACGGCAACCGCAAACAAAAAGATGGGCAACAGGAAATACGAGAACGGGAATCTCAGGTGAAGCAGCGTAGATTTAGAAAACATAGCAGGAGACGCAAATCAAGATAGGCCTTTTTCATCTATTATTGACCAGAATGAGCTTCATCACTTCCCTGGGAACCGCCAATCCACCCTACGCATTGCCACAATCCGCCATTGCCGATTTTATGGTTCAAACAATGCGGCTGGAGCCTGATGATGCGCGTAAACTTCGCGTCCTATTCAGGGCGAGCGGCATTGAGACCCGGTACTCCGTAATCGATGACTACGGGCGAATGAGTGATTTTCACTTCTTCGAAAACACCCCGGGGCTTGAGCCATTCCCAAGCACCCGGCGGCGCCTGGAGTTATACCGGAGGCATGCACTCTCCCTGAGTCTGGAGGCCATACACCAGTGCCTGAACGCCGTGCCTGGTCTTCGGAAGGATGCCATCACCCATCTTGTCGTTGTGAGTTGCACAGGCATGTATGCGCCAGGGCTTGACATTGACCTGGTGAAAGCACTGGGCTTGAATTCTTCAGTAGAACGAACTTGTATCAACTTTATGGGCTGCTATGCTTCATTCAATGCATTGAAGTTGGCGGCAGCCGCTTGCTTGAGTCCAAAAGCAACCAAAGTACTGATCGTCTGCACTGAACTCTGCAGTATCCACTTCCAGCGAGAGAACTCAGACGATAATATGCTGGCCAATGGGCTGTTTGGCGATGGATCTGCTGCGGTACTTGTTGAGCAAGAGCCTCGTCCGGGAATCAATCTCCAATTGGCCGAATTTCATTGTGAGCTGGCTACAGAAGGCGAACATGATATGACCTGGTCGGTCGGCGATCTTGGGTTTGAAATGCGTCTCTCCTCGTATGTTCCGGAGATCATCCGCAGTGGCATCAGAAACCTCATGCGTTCGTTGCTGGCCAAGCTCAACTTGAAACCGCAACAAGTGTCCTTTTATGCCATCCATCCCGGCGGAAAGAAAATATTGGAGACTATTGAGCGCGAAATAGGTCTCACAAAGGACCAAAATCAAGTGGCCTATGAGGTGCTTCGTAACTTCGGAAACATGTCTTCACCCACGGTACTCTTCGTGCTGCATGAACTCACGCGGAGGTTTCGAACCCAAGATCATGGCAAACGGATTCTGAGTTTTGCCTTTGGGCCTGGCCTCACTCTTGAGAGCGCTTTGTTCACCATCCATTTCGCCCCATGAACTTCGGAGTTCATCTGGCTCAACGCGCCAGCGACCAGGAAGTCATGGACGACCTCAATTGCTCCGGTGAAGTCGTAAATCAAACGTTGCGAGAACTGGATGTCATCAACCGTTGGTTGGGAGGAAACACCGTAACGTTGGGTGGCTTGAAGAGCATGATCCGACTGATTGACACTGTTCACTCGCCAATTTCCATCGCTGACCTTGGCTGCGGCAGTGGCGACCTGCTCCGGCAGATTGCCGAATTCGGTCGGAGAAAAAAAATTCCACTTCATTTGGTTGGTATCGACGCTAATCCACACATCATTGAATTTGCGCGGCAACATTGCGCGGGCTATCCCGAGATTTCCTTCGAAACTGTCAATGTTCTTTCATCGGAGTTTGCACAACGGAGCTACGATATTATTACCGGAACGCTCTTCTTTCATCATTTTGAAAATGGCTCCCTTGTCCCATTACTCGCCCAACTGAAACAACAAGCTCGCCAGGGTATCCTAATCAACGACATTCACCGGCACTGGCTGGCCTACCATTCCATCCGGCTGCTGACAAAGTTCTTCTCCTCATCAAGTATGGTTCGGTATGACGCGCCGCTGTCCGTGCGTCGTGCATTTATACGGAAAGACTGGGAAGAGATCATGACCTCCAGTGGAATAGCCTTCTATCAGATTTCGTGGAAATGGGCTTTCCGGTGGCAAATAACCGTTGCCTCGCCTGGAAGCCGTTTGGCACAGTTTTGGTAATTTTAGTGGGTAATAAATATGTTGATCATGAAAAATTTTGGTTTGGCTATGCTAATGCTGGCACTCCTGGCAGGATGCGCCTCTAATCCCTACGGAAAACGGGTAAAAGAGCCCTTCAGCGGCAGTGCCTACGAATCCAATAACCGGTTCTTTCGCGCGTCGGGCAAGGGAGAAAGCTCATCGGAGAACATCGCCCGGGGGAAGGCAGATATGGATGCGAAGACCATGTTAGCCGGACAGGTCAATACGACCATGAAACAAGTGGCCGACAATTACATGGGCCAAACGGAGAACGAGCGCGGCGCGGACGTAGCTGAAAAGTTTCAAAGCCTGGCACGACAAGTAATGGACACCGACCTGGCTGATATTCGGAAGGTGGGTGAAAAGAAGTATTACGATGAAAAAGAGAAGCGCTATACCGTTTTCATTGCTTACGAAATCAAGAAGAACGCGATGTTTCGTTTTATGAAGAAACAGGCGCAGTTGGATAACACCCTCAATGCAAAACAACAGGCGCTGATCCAGAAGATTCTTGATGAGCAGGAAAAGCTTTCGGAAGAAGAGGACAAGAAATAACCTGGTTATTTCCCTTCAAGCATTCGTTCTGCTGTCTCGGCCAGCTTGAGTTGCTCGATAAAATCGTCAATCTCCCCATTCATAATGGCGGGAAGGTTATGCTGGGTAAATCCGATCCGGTGATCTGTTACTCGGCTTTGGGGATAGTTGTAGGTTCTTATTTTTTCTGACCGGTCACCACTGCGAACCTGTGAGCGGCGGGAAGCGCCAATTTCCGCGTTCTGTTTTTCGACTTCCAGCTCATACAGTTTTGTACGAAGCATTTGGAGTGCACGCTCCCGGTTTGCATGCTGGGAACGCTCCACCTGGCAGGTAATCACGATGCCCGAAGGCTTGTGGGTTAGTTGAACCTTTGTTTCGACTTTGTTAACGTTCTGTCCACCCGCTCCACTGCTTCGGGCTGTCTGATACTCCAAATCGGCTGGATTGATGACCACATCCACTTCCTCAGCTTCCGGAAGCACCACCACCGAAGCCGCCGATGTGTGTACCCTGCCCTGCTGCTCGGTGTCAGGGACACGCTGGACACGATGCACACCGGATTCATATTTGAAGATCCCAAATGCTCCCTGTCCTTCCACGAGTGTAATGACCTCCTTGTATCCGCCGGCCGAGCCTTCCGTTACATCCATCACCGTCATCTTCAATCCGCGGCGATCGCAGAAGCGCTGGTACATACGCCACAAGTCTCCCGCAAAAATCGCCGCTTCATCACCCCCTGTACCGGCCCGGATTTCCAGGATGCAGTTTCTGTCGTCATTGGGGTCTTTGGGCATCAGGAGTTCCTTAATCTCGGCTTCCATACTTTCCCGTTTCGGACCGAGTTCATCAATTTCCATCTTCGCCAACTCCCTCAATTCCGGGTCCTTTTCTGTTTCCAGGACCTCTCGTGCGTGATCCTGTCCGTCCAGAATCCTGCGGTAAGCTTTGTACTTAATCACCACCTTTTCCAGGTCGCGGTATTCCTTGCTCAACTGGGTGAACTTCTTCATGTCCTTGACTACATCCGGTTGCCCCAGCAACTGGCCGACTTCTTCGAATCGATGGTTGATTTCTTCTAACTTCTCAATCATATTACGGGAAACGCGGGCAAAGTTAGAAAAATAGCGAGGAGTATACAGTCTGCCCCTTTTGCCTGTAAATTTGAGGTAAGCCCGGTGCGCTCCAACATGCGATGAACACCGAAACTTTATGAAAAAAATTATCTTCCCCGTTGTGCTCATCCTCTGGTCTTGCGGCGGCCAGTTGTCCAAGGAGGAGCGCGCAAAGTTGCACGAAGGCATGGCCACCCAGGACATCCGTCGGGTAACTGATGCCGAATTGCAGGAGGCTGCGATTGCTTTGGGAACCGCCATAATGCGCGATGTTGAACGGGTGGACAAGTACCTACTCAAGAAGAATGCAATAGATTCATTGGCAGCCGCCCGGGGTGTGGTGATTTATTCCCTTCAGCCAGATGCTGCAACGCTAAAAGACATTGAACATCAACTGGTCGAAGCTTATATGGAAGGAGCAAACACCGGGATGGCGAGGGATAATCTCCAGTCAATTGGTACGGACTCCCTTCTATTTACGCGTCCCCTCTTTCGGCTGCATCCCGATGGTTCCCAGGAATTCACCCACGCGGTCGGCATCCGCATGGCAAAGCGGACCGTAATTTTTTCGATGCCTCAACCCTGACCGACCTGGCCTCTCCTGCTGACGCTTCGAGGAACTCCTGGCAACTCTGGATCGATACCGGAGGAACGTTTACGGATTGCATTGCCCGAGATCCGGGAGGGAACACAGTTCGGTTGAAAATTCTGAGCAGCAGCGTACTGAGAGGGAAGTTGCTGGCCCAACCGGACCGGCGTTCACTCATCGTCGAAATTGCCTGGCCGGTGAAGGAAGATATCTTTGAGGGCTTCGAATTGCGCGTGGTGGGCACGCAGGAAAAAGCCGTGGTAATGTCGGTGGACCTAAACACACACCGTATCTACTTAAGCAAACCACTTCCTCCAATTCCTTCCGGAAGCTTTATCGAATTGACCACCAACGAAGAAGTGCCAGTACTGGCTGCTCGCTTCCTTACCCATACTCCGCTTCAATCAAATTTTCCAGCACTTGAGATGAGGCTTGGGTCCACCCGGGGTACAAATGCCATCCTCGAAAAAAAAGGCGCGCCGACCGCATTGCTGGTAACACGGGGGTTTAAAGATCTGTTGCTGATTGGCAACCAACAGCGACCCGATCTCTTTACTCTCAACATTCAAAAACCAAAACCGCTGTATCAAATTGTCTTGGAGGTGGAAGAACGAGTATCATCTGATGGTAAGGTACTTAAGCCTCTCACACCCGCACACGTTCAGCAATTGACCGCTGACCTTCGCAAGAGAAAGATCTCATCGGTTGCCATTGCCCTGCTCAATGCCTATATAAATCCTGAACATGAGCATCAACTTGCCATGGCCCTTCGGGATTCAGGGTTTCAACATGTATCTGTATCACACGAGCTATCTCCACAAATCAAGTTGTTGGACCGGGCCGAAACCACAGTAGTCAACGCCTACCTTGATCCGATTATCCATGCCTATGTATCCGGGATTCGAAAGGGATTGTCCGGCGCCCGGCTCTCGCTGATGACCAGCAGCGGTAGTTTGGTCAGGGCCGATTCGTACTTCCCCAAAGACAGTTTGCTGAGCGGGCCGGCCGGTGGTGTGGTTGGTGCGGCCCACCAGGCAACTCGGTCTGGCATTCATAAAGTCCTTGCGTTTGACATGGGTGGAACCAGTACAGATGTCTCCATGTACAACGGGCGTTATGACTATCGATTTGAGTCACGCGTGGGATCATATCGTATTCTATCGCCCTCGCTTGCCATTGAAACGATCGCAGCGGGTGGTGGTTCAATCTGCGATTTCGACGGCCATCGCCTGATTGTCGGACCTCAGAGCGCTGGAGCCAACCCGGGGCCTGCCTGCTATGGTGCCGGTGGGCCACTTACCATTACAGATGTCAATCTTCTGTTGGGTAGGATCGACCCTCTACAGTTTGCGATCCCCCTGCAGCCCGACCATTCGACCAAAGCGCTCGATCAATTGCTGAAAAAAATTTATCGGTTCAGCCATAAGAAGCAAAAACCATTGGCTGTGCTTGAATCCTTGCTGCAGATTGCCAACGAAAAAATGGCAGAGGCCATACGGAAAATTTCTGTGCAGCAAGGTCACGATCCACGCGATTTTGCTTTGCTCAGTTTTGGTGGCGCAGGGGGGCAGCATGCTTGCGCACTGGCCAAGATCCTTGGAATGAAGCGGGTGCTGATTCCCTTCGAAGCAGGATTGCTGAGCGCCTACGGAATTGGTCAAGCGCGTGTAGAACGGTTTGAGGAAAAACTCCTGTTGCGACCATGGAGTGAGATTGAAAGGAAGCTGGATTCCTTGCTGAAAGAACTTTTTAATCTTGCTTGTGGTAAGCTTGTTCAAGAGGGCTTTGACCCCGCCCTGATTGAGCAGAAGGCAAGTTTCCTTTACCTGCGGTTTGTTGGCCAGGACAGTTCCATAGAAGTGGAATATCAGCAGGGAATTTCCATCACTTCACTTTTCCGGAAGCGATATGAAGCCATCTACGGTCATTGGACTGAGCGAACTATTGAAGTGGAATCTATTCGCCTTATCGCTGCGGTTCACCAGGGGGTAGAAACCCATGCGCCGCCGCTCCGGAGAAGATACAAGCCCAAGCCGTTAAAGTATGGTTGGACGATCGTGGACGGGAAAAAACGGAAGTGCACTATTTTTCGCTGGGAAGAGCTAAAACCGGGAGCGAATATTATGGGACCTGCACTGGTTGTCAGTGGAAACTCAACCACATTTATTGATCCCCAATGGCATTGGACCCTGGATGCGACCGGCAATGCTCTCCTTACGCTGCATAAGGGAGCCTCATCGTCGTCTGGTCAGCACACGCGGGAGGCGGAACTTGAATTGTTTACCAATCGCTTTACGGCAATCGCGCAGGAAATGGGCGCTCTCCTTCAGCGCACTTCGTTTTCAGTGAACATCAAGGAGCGGCTGGATTTTTCGTGCGCTTTGCTCGATCGCAATGGATACCTCGTGGTGAATGCGCCACACATTCCTGTACACCTCGGAAGCATGGGAGTTTGTGTGCGCGAAGTAGGCAAAGTGATTTCCATGAAGGAGGGAGATGTTATCGTTACCAACCATCCAGCGTATGGCGGTTCTCACTTGCCAGACGTCACCCTGATTAAACCAGTATATTATCAGAAGAAGCTTGTTGGCTATGTTGCTAACCGGGCGCATCATGCAGAAATCGGAGGCGCTAAACCGGGTTCAATGCCTGCGAATGCCACGCGGTTGGATGAAGAAGGGGTTATCATCCATCCCATGCACCTCGTTAAAGGAAACAAACCACAATGGGAGGCGATCACCCGCATTCTCTCGCAGGGCAAATACCCAACCCGGACGTTGCCAGAAAACCTTGCCGATCTTAATGGCGCATTAGCTTCAGTGAATCTTGGCGAAAACGGTCTCCGACAGTTGTGCAAGAGTTATGGGTTTGTTAAGGTTCTGCAACAAATGCTTAGGTTGAGAAATTATGCCGCCTCCGTCCTCTCCACAAAGATCAAGCAATTGCCTCGCCGGCCAGAAGCAGCTCTTGAACACCTGGATGATGGTTCTCCCCTAAGCGTAACGATTCGGCGAAAGGGGAATCGGCTTTCCATTGACTTCAGCGGATCGGCGAACGTACATTCCGGCAACCTGAACGCTACCAGGGCCATTGTTCAAAGTGTGGTACTGTACTCATTGAGGTTGTTGGTGAATCAGCCTCTCCCCATGAATGAGGGGTTAATGGAGGCTGTGGATCTAGTACTGCCACAGGGTTTATTGAACCCGGATTTCTCCCGCCTGACTTTGCCCGCAGTGGTTGGTGGCAATACGGAGGTGAGCCAACGGCTTACCGATACGGTGCTGAAAGCATTCGGGCTGGCAGCCTGCAGTCAGGGGACCATGAATAATTTTCTTTTCGGAAATGATCGTTTCGGGTATTACGAAACGATTTGTGGGGGTACTGGGGCCGGTCCCGGTTTTCATGGCGCGAGCGCTGTACATCAGCACATGACCAACACCCGCATTACCGATCCGGAAGTGCTGGAGTTTCGTTACCCGGTAAGGCTGCTTCGGTTTGAAGTCCGTAAAGGATCGGGTGGCAAAGGGAAATGGAACGGCGGGGATGGCGCTATCCGAGAGATCCTGTTCCTTGAATCCCTGGATGTCAACCTTCTCACTCAACACCGGGTGCAGAAGCCATATGGTGTGAAAGGTGGAAGGCATGGCAAACCGGGGAAGCATACCTTGTTGCGCAAACAGGAGGTGGCCGAGTCTGTTCCGGGGATTGCAAGTTTTACAGTTCAACCCGGAGACCGCCTTTTGATTGAAACGCCGGGCGGCGGCGGATATGGAAGAGTTTGAGTCTTTGAATTGGCTAAAATGAAAATGGGCTGATCGATCAGCCCATTTTCAATTCTTGTCAGGCCATGTTACTCGCCACGACCAAGGAATACGGTGAAGCCAAGATTGAGTCCAAAGGTGGATCCGCCATCATAGCTTTTGTATACCAGGGCGGGCTCCATAGCGACTGTCTTATTGAAGAAGAGAGCATAACCGGCTTCTATCGGGATCTGCGTGCTGCTATTGCCGCCTGAACCACTGCTCATTGATTGGAACCCTGCGCCAAGGAAGAACTTGCCCGAAATATAATAACGCCCAAAAAGTCCAATTCCTGTGAGCGAAGAACTTGATCCGCCTCCAGACACTGAATAGTAGTCGAATAACAAGCCACCGGCCAGGTTATCCATAAAGAAATATCCACCTTTTAAATTCAGGTTGACAGTTGAAATGGACGAACCGCCGCCGCTTTGGCTAACTGAGTTATACCCAAAGTTGCTTCCGCCAGAGAAAATCCAGGCGCCTTTTTCAATGGGTTCTTGCGCATAGGCTGCGGTTGCGACCATCACAGAAAGGGCCGCCAACAGGAGCCCCTTCTTCCATAGCTTAAGTTGATTCATAATGTGTTTGGTTAGGGTTGATGATTTCCTAAGATCTGAAATTCAATGCTTTTTGAAAGACCGATCACGCATTCACAATCGCCTTACATATAAGGCACAAAAAAAGTAACTGTCCGAAGACAGTTACTTTTTTCAATAAGGTGATTGCTAATTACTTGCTGCCGCCAAACACATAGGCAAGACGGAAAGCGAGGTTGTTAGCATCGGAGATCAGGTTGTAACGTGCACCGATATCAAACGAACCTACACGGTAGCCGATAGCGGGCGTAAAACCGAACTTGCTCTCGCTGGGAGGTGCCACTGCACCGGGTCCGCTCAAGCTAGCGCTTCCAATGAACATACCCAGATCAACTTCGCCATAGAAACCAGCGCCACTTTCAGTGAAGTAGTACTTAACACCGGCCATGATCGGAATCATGTTGAAGCTTCCAGAGTAGCCTGAGGGGAGGTTCTTGAACGAATAAGTCTGGTATCCAACGTATCCTACCCAGCTCAGATTGTCATTGATGGCGCCTTGATAGTTCGCAGAACCACCAAAACCCATATTGACACCATCTGAAAAAGGAGTGCCCATCGGCAGGGCCAATTCAGCACCGATTGAGAATTGTGCGAAAGCTCCCGTTACAGCAAAGAACGAGAACGCCAGCACCATCAAACTCTTCTTGTAAGCATTGATTTGTTTCATAGAGTGTTTGTTTGGGTTAATAAAGGCCTTAAAAATGCGTAAAAAACGAAGAAGAAGCAAGCTGGGACCCACAATAGGGGGATAAGAATTGGCCAAATTCAGCGAAATTTAAAAGATTTTACCATCCCTACTTCGATTTTGACCTGTTTGGCCCACTTTTCAGTGGCTTTAAGGGTTCGGAATGGGTTCCCCTAGAATCCGTCGTCCGACTTTTCCCCCTTCTTCTTGTCCTTCTTTTTCGCGGAAGGTGCCGTCAGGTCATAGGGTGCCTCAATGCCATAATATTGCTTCCGGAACCGGTTGACAAACTCAAGTGTCTCATCTTCACTGCCCGGAATAAACACAAGTTCACCCAACTTTGCTTTCGCGGCGTTGGTGCGCTTGGAGACGAGATCATTAAACGCCGCATTGGAAGATTGAATCATCAGCCGGTTATCTTCAAATCCGAAATAGTACCAGGACTCCGGTGAGCCTTTCAGGAAAACATGAAACACCGGAGTGCCATCTTCATTCCTGCGAATCTCCATGAATCCCTCAAACCCGCCATTGATGTCCGACTTCAACAGGTGACTCAAGCCCAGGAGGCCATCGCTGTAGAATGCCTTATACTTTTGTGACCATTTCAGGTTCACGTTGGCGAAGACCATGGGCAAAGCCAGGGGCTGCAGCGTGCTTAACGAAACATGTCCTTGCAAGGACCGCTGTTCAAAATCCTTAACGGATCGTTCACCCACCAAGTCAGCTATTTTGTAGAGCAATTCCGTCTGATCTCCCAATCCCTCTGGCACATTTTCATTCTTAATGATGTTCTGCAAGTCCGTAGCCATGGCCTGGAAGATGGGCGCCGGAACATTCATATTGGCCATAACAAAAGCGTTGGCCCGAATCTCGTTGGTCTCCAGATTGCCTGATCCAATGGCAGAAGATACCAGGTTAAACTCCCGGGCCTGGCGAAAGAAACTGACAGGTCCTTCAAATCGCACTTCCTGCTTGTCTTCATTATAGCTAAACACTTTTCCAGAAAGCTTTTCACCCGCCGACTTCAAGCGATCTTCAATTTTGAACTCCCCGCTTTCCTTGTCGAAGTAAAGCGCTCCGCTAGGGACAAAGAAGTCATCGTCGTCCGGGCTGCGCTTGTCATTTACAAAAGTGATATACAGGCTATTGTCTGAAGCAAAGTGCAAGCCGGCATCGGGCTTCCCTCCTTCTTCTTTTTCAGCATGATCGAAGTCAATGAAGATATCCTTTTCATCACCGCTCTGGGCATAACGAAGCCAGGTGTTATAGTTTTTGACTTTCTTCAAATCCAGTTTGGCAAATCCATTGAGCTGAAGCGCGGGCTTATTGGCGTACATCACCATGTCTCCCTTGTAAAAGAGTCTTGGGGCAAGAATCATTTTCATCTGGTCCAGCACAACGCCGCTGGCCACTGTGTGCAGCCGTGGCGGTCCCTTTTCATGTTTGGGTTTCCCTTCCTCCACCACTGGCTCGAGGCGGAAGTTCTCCATCTTAATTGCAAAAGTGTCATTTTGCGCATTGATGTATTGGTAGGTAGCATACCCGGAAAATTCCTTTCGGGAGATAATATCTACTACTCCATTGATCATCCGGTGGTAGCCGTTCAGCGTGTCCAGTACGATGGTCGTATTCTTCAATTGTCCGATGCGCGCATTTTCAAGAATGAGCACTTCATTGTTCTCGGGGGTAATGCGCGCGTCTGCCACAGTGATGTACGGAATCCCGCTCACTTTCATCTGTTGCTGCTTGATGTCATACTCGGCCTTTTCCGCGTTGAACACAAGTGAATCGAGTTCTTTGCGCGTGGTGTAGAAATAGGAATTCTCAAGGGGCACGTTGGCCCCTTTGGTCATCGTGATCTTTTGGGTGGTCAGGTCCCAGCGTGCCGTGGGGATCGAGGTCTTGAATTGGGCATATGGAAATTCAATAGCCGCAACACCTTCAATTTCGGGACTGATTTCTGCAAAGTTTTGCTCCAGGTTGAACTTCAACCGGATGTCCTCTCCTTGCAAGGCGGGCTTGTCCGGGTTGGTCGTTTTCACCTGGAACTCGGCGTGGCGAGCCGAAAATTCCTTGGCGGAGAACGCCAGGGCATCGGAAACAGCTTCTGATCCACGGGTAAGTAATTTGCCCGTTCCTGTTACGCCAGTTTTGGAAACCACGAGCGTTCCATCGAGCTGGGCTGTGGCATTATAGAGACTAAATGGGCCCTTAGTGTTCTTTAGCTGAAACCGGTCTTGCCGGTGCTTCCATTTCAATTCAAACTCCGGCAAGGTCGCTTGTGGAAACCAAACATTGCCAAATTGCTTTTCCTTCAGTTCACCCACCTTTCCCCGTGCAATAACCGAATCTGGATAAAAAATAAAATCCGGTGACTGGACCGAAGCCGCCAGGTAGTCCACTTTTCCTCCTACACGAATACCGGCGTTATCGAGGTTGATATTTCCATAGACCTTGCCGTCTGATTTAAATAGTTGATAACCGGCCGTTGGAATGGCGTGGGTAAACCCAAGGGATTTGTCCGGCATGGTGTGAAGTTGCTCCTTAAAACTTGGGAACATCCCACTGGAAACAAAAGTCCCGTCAAAGTGAATGGAGCCAGGGTCCGCGTCATTCAGGCTGTCAAGTCGGAAAGGAGGGATTACAAAGAATACGGATCGATCATAGGCTCCTCCCAGGATTTCACTTCGGTCGAAGTAAATTACTCCTCCTGCAGTGGCATCCAGCCGGGGATAATGAGGTACTTTACTTTTGCCCGATTTGTTGTCCGGCAAATTGATAAAGAGTGTGCCAGATGAATGCCCCGCCGCCGTCATTCCTCCCTCGGCCATTGCCGTTGAGTCAGCACCCACCATGGCATTGTTCACCCGACGACGAACCATTTGCCCTCTCGAGTTTCGCTCCGTCACGTAAAAGCGGATGGAGTCGATCTTGTTCAGGTTGATGAAGAAGCTGTCGTATTTGAACGTGAAGTCCTTTCCATTTATCTCAAAATTCCCCGCAGTGATCTTGCCATCAAACTTGATGTCCCGGTTTTGAAGCAACGTAATGACACTGCTATCGGGTTTGAGAAGCACATTCAATGAGTCACTCACGTTCACTTCTTCCACACCCCGTACCACCATTCGCCGGCGAGGAAAATTGATGGTGGCGTTGGCGGTCTTGTCTGAAATGGAGTGAATCTTGAGGTTATCGTAATCGGCAATTCCTTTCCGCGCCTCCACATAGTGAATGGCTTTATCAGTTACCCGTATGGTGCCTGTTTGTGCATTGTAATTGATCATGCCTTTCTGTGACAGGAAGGTCATGGCCATTTTGGCTTCATCATATTTCAGGTTGGCGGAGCGAACAACGTCATCCAGATAAAACTCACGAGTTCCGCTTTTGTTGGCATAGCTGACGACTACGGCCACGGGGTGGAAGGTAAATCCCTTGCCGCTAAGCAGTCGATAATCATCGGGGTGATAGTACTCTTTGGATTCGATGATCATGGCCGCCTGGTTATTGCCTCCTACGACATTCAGGTTCAGACTGTCGGACTTCAAGTCCCAATGAAGCTGATCGGTACTGAAGTCCACTCCAAAAAACGAAGATGTATAGGGTGCATCACGAAGTTGACCTTCACCTCGGTCCAACGTGAGCCGCTGCTGGCCGTAATCAAATCGCAATTGCACCGCGGGATGAAAGATGGAGTCATTGTCCTGGTACAACTGAATCATGGCTTGCCTGGCCGTGATAAGCGAATCATCCTTGAATTCAAATTGCTTTGACCGCGCAGTAAATTTGGGGCCCTCCTGGTCAAAGACTTCCAGTCGTGCATAGTCACCACTCACAGAAGAGCTGAACATCCGTCTGCCATTCAGGGCGAGGCCACCGGTGTAGCGCATTTTGTCATCCCGTAGTCCTTCAATTACCACGTTAGCCATAAACGACATGAAGCGGGGAAAATTCGCCGTCGCTTTGTTCTTGTGCTTCACACTTTTGAACTCAAATATGCCGTCCACCTTGGTAGCCACGCGTCCTACATATCGTAGCCGGGCATGTTCTGCTTTCACCTGCGGCCGATCCACATTGAAATTGTATTCCTTAAACTCAACATAGACGCTGTCGCCGGAAAGTCCGGCAGGATCCCATCCAAATGTGCCTTTCTCTCCGACAAAGGTGCCATCACGCAGAGAGAGCGAACCCCTCGTATTCTTGAGAAAAGCAGAGTCGTAGGCGGTTGAAAAGTTGAAGGTGACAATTTCCATCTTCATGACTGGCCCCGTCAGAACCGGCTGAGGAGCGGGTGCCAGCATCCAAGATGGCATGACGGGCTCCTGCTTGACGGTGTCTTCTTGCCAAAGTGTATTGTTGTCGGGTTTCTGATTGTCCAGCTGCTGGAAAGCATCCGTCACTTGTGTCGTGTCGGGTGGAGCCGGAAGAGCCTCTTCAATGTATTCAAAGGAATATTGCTCTGGTTCGGCATGAAGACGAAAGGAGCGCTCCATGTGAAATGCATGGTACTCAAAATAGTCGCGAGTGTAATGAAAGAATGAGGTGATTCCCGAAGGTTTCTCCTTTTCGATCACCTTTCCCGCCACCCGGAGAAAGGAATTCAATTTGTCGGTATCGGCTCCCTCCCGTTCTACCGCAAAAGCGATTGAACCATAGTAATCGGCCAACAAGGGGAAAGGCTTGTATTTCCTCCTACGCAGGATCTGGGCCTGATTGATGATCATATCCTGCTGGTCAAGACTAAGCTTGTGCCAGGCTGTGGCGAATGTGCCCCCCACCATGGAAGTCTCGGTGTTCTGGCCAGTCTCCATCATCACGCGAACACTGTCCTGAAAGGCAAGTTTGTAGCCTCCCGCCGGTTTTTGCGCTTCGGCCAGGAAGGCAATCGGGAACAAAAACAGCAAAAGGAGCGGCTTCTTCACGGGTCCAAAACCTGAAATTCGGAAAAATAATCGGATTAGGGGTCTTTCCTGCTTAACGCAAATGCGCCCAGGACATTCATTCCCAGGCCTCATTTTTTTACTTCTCCCGTTATAATCGAAGCGTAGCCCACTGCTCCCGCTCGTCTTGTTCCAAGTAGCCAAGCCCATGCTGCTCTGCTTCCTTCACCAAGTCCGGGATATCCTTGACATAGAAGCCGCTTAGCTGGAGTATGCCCTTGGCTACAAGGGACGCGGCATAGTGCTTCATCTCGCGGAGGAGGATGTTCCTGTTGATGTTCGCCAGGATGATATCGAATGGATTTGCCCACGTGAAATCGGCAATGGTCCCGCGCCGGATGTGAATGTTGGTGCAATGATTTAGACGGGCATTTTCAACACCATTTTCAATGCTCCATTCATCAATATCAAACGCCTCAATTTCAGTGGCTCCCCGCTTGCTGGCCATGATAGACAAAATCGCCGTGCCACAGCCGGCATCCATAACCCTTTTGCCTGTGTGATCTATGGACAACTGGCTCTTCAACATCAGGTACGTGGTCGGATGGTGACCGGTTCCAAATGACATTTTAGGCGTTATGATGATGTCGTAGGGATATTCCTTATCCGGCGTATGAAATTCGGCGTGGACGATACATTGGTCTTCGACTACTATGGGAGTAACGTTCTTCTCCCATAGCTCATTCCAGTTTTCCTTTTCAACAGAAGAAATCTTGAACACCAGGGGTTGCAGGTGATCGTATTTGGACTTCACCTGTTCGATCCACTCCGTGCTCACGGAAGACTCCTCGCCATCCGCTTCAAAGCCGGAGGCCGTTTCCATAAACATGTCAAAGCCCGCTTCCGCCAATTCGGCGATCAGGATGTCCGTGAATTCAGGGGGGCAGACTACTTCCAGCTTCGTATACCGGACTGCAGCAGAATCAGTTTTCAACTTCGACGATCATTTCAATCTCCACCGCTTTGTTGTTCGGCAGCGCATACATCCCGACCGCTGAACGCGCATGCCTGCCGTTCTCTCCGAAGACGGCCACCATCAGATCCGAGAATCCGTTCATCACCTTGGGTTGATCTGTAAATCCTTCGGTGCAATTCACCATACCCAACACTTTTACGAGTCGTTTAACTTTCTTGAGATCACCTATCTCCGCCTTCAACGAGGCGAGAAGACTCAGCCCGGTCAGGCGAGCTGCTTCAGCACCCTGCTCAACGGTGACTTCCTTTCCCACTTTGCCAGCCAGGTCAGAGGTATGCCCTGCGAGAAAAACGAGGTTGCCAACTCTCACCGCCTTCACATAGTTGGCGATCGGTTTGGAAACCGCGGGGAGCGACAAACCCATCTCGGACAATTTCTTTTCCGGATCATTGGGCTGCGCCCATGCGCCCAGTGCAGCGAGCAGGCAGAGGATGGTCAAGAAGCTTTTCATAACCTTTGGTTTTTCACTCAAGATACAGGGTTGAATTTCAATTTGCTAAATTCACTTTTCAATCAATTTATGGAAGAAAGAAAACGTTGTCCGTGGTGCCTGTCCACCGATACTTATATCCGCTATCACGATGAAGAGTGGGGAAACCCGGTGCATGATGACAAGGTTCACTTTGAGTTCTTGATTCTTGAAGGAGCCCAAGCCGGATTGAGTTGGTCCACTGTTCTGCATAAACGGGCAGGGTATCGAAAAAATTTCGCTGACTTCGATCCTGAAAAAGTGGCGCGATTCACTCAAAAGCGCATAGAAAAGATCTTGTTGGATCCTGGCATCGTCCGCAATCGCCTCAAAGTGCAGGCCGCGGTTCATAATGCCAAACGGTTTCTCGAAGTGCAGAAAGAATTCGGCTCATTTGATAATTACATCTGGAGATTTGTGAAGGGTAAAACCAAGCTCAACAATTGGAAGCGGCAAAACCAGTTGCCCGCGACATCCAAAGAATCGGATGCGCTGAGTGCCGATCTCATCAAGCGAGGATTCAAATTTGTGGGCAGCACCGTCATTTATGCACACATGCAGGCTTGCGGCCTCATCAACGATCACCTCGTTGACTGTTGGAAATACCCGCATTAAACGATTGCTAGAAGAAATACTTCCACCAAGCAAAGCAACCAAGACCAAGGAGGACAAGCCCGGGGATAATTTTGAGCCACCGACTCCCTTGAACATAAGGTGCGACGCGCTGAGCAAAAAAGATCAATGTTCCCAGCAAAGCCATGGTACCCACCGCGGTGCCGAATACGTAACTGTGGAGCAAGCCCACTGAACTCAAATCAATCCATCCCTGCACCTTGAGGTAGGCGGTGAATCCCATCCAATAGGGGATTGCCATCGGATTCAACAGGCTGAGAAGAATTCCCCTTCGAAAACCGCTTTCCTGGAACTTCCTCGCAAACCCGGTCGGCGTACGGCTCGGCAACAAGTTGCTGATTCCGAGCAAGGTCATCACCAGTGCGGCGATTAGTTGGAAGTTTTCCAGAATCAGGGGCGACCTGGAAATGTAGTATTCAAACTGAACACCAATCCACGCGTAGGGATATTCAATGATCGATACTGCCACCGCAAACCGAAGCGCAATGTTTACCTGCCGGTCAAGGGCCAGCTGAAGCACTGTAACATTAAGCGTTCCAGGAGGGATGGATCCGATATAGCTAAAGGCAAATCCCAGAAAGAAAACCCACAGGTAACTCATGATGCAGTGAGGGTCTTGAACCGTTGGTAGATCGAGCGAGCCTCCCGGAACGAAATATAGGGGGTTCCCCGGAGATGGTTTTCATAGCTCACGCGGTAGATGTCATGCCAATGCCGAAACAAAACGCGAATGGCTTTCAGCAGCGAAAAACCAGGATCATAAATGTGAGCCGGTTCAGCTCCGCATCCATTTAACTCCATCACCATTACTCTACCTTCCTCGAGGTCAGCGATGGACGCTGTTCTTAAATCAAAGCGCCCAAAGTAGAATCCGTCAATCTGGCGACTGATGACATCAAACGAAGCGGACAACTTATCATTAATGAGGTGATTCGCATTCAGGAATTTTGTACCCAGGCAATGGTTGCCAATCGATACCAGTTCCAGCCTTTCGCCGACTGGCAATACCTCATCTAGCCGATGGCGATAGCCGTCAGCGAGCACTTCCCACTGAAGCTTCGCTCGGTCATTTTGAAGGATAAGTCGACTCAATGGGCTGTGGCCATCGCCGTTTACAGAGAGCATTTCCTTGCCCACAATTGAAACGACTCTCCCGCAAGGTTCACTGGGATACCGAACATAGAAAACGCCAAACTCCAACGGCAGGGATACATACTCCTGAACCAGGAAGGGCATGTTGATCAACTTCAAATAGGGTGCAATATCCTCCGCACAGGAAATCTTCTTTACCCGCCATCCTCGTTCGCCCAGATCAGGTTTAAAAATCACCGGGAAGATCAGGCCCTGGCGGGTGATCTCCCCCAAAACCTTCTCAGGTGTTGTGGGTACTTCCATGCGAAGGGTTTTTGGCTTGACGGACGCCGGCACTTTCTCCATCACCTCATATTTGGACTCACCAAACATCCCACCCATCAGGATGCCTGGATTGGACGCGGAGAAGAACGTAAATGACCGAGCTTTGAGAGAAAGCCACAGCCAATAAATGAACAGGGGGGCGTGAATGATCCCAAAAGGCCAATACTCCCAATTCCTGATTTTGATAATAAAACGGGTATGGAGCAATCGCGAAAGAATGTCCATGATGTATACTACCGGTCGGCGAGGAGCATTTTCTGATGCCGCACAGTGCTTGCTGCTACACCAAAGTCCGAGGGGACCTTTACATAAGGAGCAAGATCCCATAAACCAACCTTGATCATCGCCATGTGGTGAACGGCGTGCTCAATATTGTAAGCCAATTCCCGCCAGTAATTTGATTCAACTTGCTCTGCAGCGTCGCTGTTTCGTTCATAACCCATCTCGAGTGTGAGTGGAAGGTTGGTCTTCTGATCAGCGACAAACCGGATCACCCGTTCAAGGGTTGTCTGGGCCAGTTCCTTGTTGCTCTCCATGTATTCATTGTGCTCACGGTTATCATAGTTTACCACTCCAGTGGCAATCCCATTTTCCAGGCAGATGAAAAACTCAAGGGTATGGCGCACATGCTGACCAATGGTAGCCCGACTCAACGCCGCCGATGGACGGGCAAAGTCGGATGGCTCCAGCTGGCGCATCACATCGGCCAGTTGAGAGAGGATGCGGGAGCATACTTTGGGGAGTTCCATAGAAATCTTGCGGCAAAGGTAATTGAAAATTTAAACGATCAGCTTCGTTATCGAGGCTCGAACTTCTTCCAGTGCAGCTCAGCATTTCGCTTCAGGTTCGCCTCATTCTTATTCCACGTTTCCAGCGTATTGTTCCCCCAGAAATTATAGAACAAGTAAAGTTTTCCATCGACAATCTTATAGGTTTCCGGATCCACTTTTACTTTTTCGCCGCTTTCTCCCATAGCATACGCGCACCATCCGCCATAAGCCGGCTCATATTTGTCCGGGTTCCTCTTGAATTCTTCCCGACGCGAGGCAGAGGCAAACCAGTACGTCACACCCCGTTGGGTAAACGAATAGGTTTCCTTTCCTTCTTCCGGCTTGTTCAGGAAATAACTGACCGGGTCATAACCCTGGAGGGCAATCCCTTTCTTAAGGTTATACTGTTGCTGACGGCCAGATTCCTGTTGGGCCACGGTTGATACCGACACCAGAAGCAGGAGCGCAAGAAGGGATATCCGAGTCATGTTGAAAGTTGTCAATGCAGCACAAACGAACTTTGGCGCCGGTAGGTTCCTATTCTTCGGTCATTTCACGCAGGAATTCCCAAACCAATTCTGGTTCGTACCCCTTCCCGATAGCAAACTGGGCTGTCTTTTGCCTGGCCTTGAAAAGATTGGGCTCCTTCAATGATTTCAGTTTCTTCGCAAGGAGGGACCGCAACGTTCTCGAGTAGGCTGGCATTTCAATCTCCTTCAGGCCTCGTTGAATACATCGATCGCTTACGCCATGCATTTCGAGTGCCCTGATGATCTTAGATCTCCCCCACTTTTGCATCCGAAATTTTCCGCCTGCAAATGCCTTCGCAAACCGTTCTTCATTCAGAAAGCCATCGGTAATCAGACGACTGAGCGCCTGCTCCACTTCTGAAGGGTAAAGGCCGTACGAAAATAGTTTTGTGCGAACTTCCTTGTGCGAACGCTCCTGGTAGGCGCAATACCGGCTGATGCGGAGGTAAGCTTCCTCAGGTGAATACCGTTTCTTCGGTGTGGTTGAATCGTCCGATGTTCGACGTAACGACATCGTTAAGGATCAGGCTTTCACCAGTCCTTTAGTTTTGAGGATGCTTCCCAAAAATTTGCGCTCATTCTCCGTGTTGAAAATCTTGAAGGGAAGGTGAATCAATTGCGCTTTATTGACATACAGCAGGTAAAAATCTTTTCCCACCTTGGCCCTTTTGATTTGGTCCCACTTGAGGGGCATACCCTCACGGGCATTAATCTTCATGACAATCTGTTGGCTGGTGATTTCATAGGAGAATCGTTCGAACAGCATCTTGCCCTGGTCGAGTTGCGTTACCCCATAAAACTGGATGAGCCAAAACAGCACGTATAATCCATAGGCCATCACCCCAGCGAAGATCCACCAAAAGCTCGGAATCCACAGGTAGAGAAGGCAAATGCCCAACGCAATGGGAATCGTCCACCATTGTTGACGCAGGACACTGCCGAGGGCAAGTTTGATATACAGGGGCTTCTCCAGCCGATAGTTCCGGGTCTTGACAATCATAACGGTATTCCGTGAATGGGCCGCAAAGTTAATCGGCTGTGGGCAATCCGCCTACTGTCCACGAACGACCTTCAGGCTAAGGTCCAGGCTGCGGATGGTATGTGTAAGCGCCCCGATCGAAACATAGTCCACACCCGTAAGGGCTACTTCCCTAAGATTGGATTCGTTGATTCCACCACTCGCCTCTGTGCGGCACACTCCACCAATCCGACCGACTGCCGCCCGCATCAGTTCCACGGACATATTGTCCAGCATGATAATATCCACGCCACCCGCGGCCAGCGCCTCGTCCACCTCCTGAAGCGAACGGGTCTCCACTTCCACCTCAAGCTTTCGTCCAGTGTTTTGGAGATACTCTTTCACCTTGCGTACTGCAGGCCCTATTCCACCAGCCACATCAATGTGGTTATCCTTGATCATGATTTTGTCGTACAGGCCGAATCGGTGATTGATCCCTCCTCCGATGCTGACCGCCCATTTTTCTGCGAGGCGAAAATTGGGGGTTGTCTTCCGTGTGTCCATTAGTTTTGCGTGGGTTCCCTCCAGGAGTTCGCACAACCGGCGGGTATGGGTGGCAATACCGCTCATTCGTTGCATGCAATTCAGAATGAGTCGCTCCGTGGACAACAAGGTTCTCGATCCTCCTTCTGCTATGAATACGATGTCCCCGGGGTGAACAGGTTCACCGTCATGCATTCGAACCCCGAGTTTAACCGAGGGATCAACCTGCTCATAGATCCGCCTCACCAACTCAACACCTGCAAGGATTCCCGTGTCCTTTACGAGCAATTTTACCCTGGCCACTGAGCGGTCAGGCACAATGGCCAGCGTGGTGTGATCTCCCTCGCCCAGATCTTCGGCCAGTGCAGAAGCGATGAATTTGGAAAGCGCTTGATCGGTGAGGTAGGGCAATGAAAGAGGCACGGAGACTGCCAGCTTTATTCCTTCACAAACGAAATCTCGTGAACGAGGTAAGGTTCGCCCACCTGTCGCACCCGAATAAGCACGGTATAGACATCACCGCCCGTCAGGTACCGACCAACGGCAAACTGAAGACCCCCTTTGGATGAACCGGTATGCATCACGGCAAAATCAGTGACCGGATGCTTCTTGAAAAACTCCCTAAGAACAAATTCAGATTGTGCTTTGCTGTAGGTGCTGATGTTGCCCTCGAGGTTAATGTCCACTGAAACCGCAAAAGTTTTTACCAACGCCGCTGCGTCACCTTTCTTAATGGCGTCTCTGGCAGGGTTAAAGATCTCCGGTTGCGCCCAGCCAGGAGCAATACTGCCAACTATACAAGCCAAAACGAGCACAAAACGCTTCATAACGGGCAATTACACTCCAAAAGTATGCCATTAAATACTGCCTGACAACCGGAGTGCCATTACGTCAAATCCCTCTCCGTGGCCCTATATTTGAATCAAATTTGATCGTATGAACCGAAAAGTGCTGTTGATGATTCTCGATGGGTGGGGAATTGCCAAAAACAAAGAAGTTTCCGCGGTAGATAAAGCCCGAACACCTTATATCCAGTCCTTGTATACCCGCTACACACATAGTCAACTGGATGCTTCCGGGTTGGCCGTAGGGCTGCCCGAAGGACAGATGGGAAATTCCGAGGTGGGGCATATGAATATCGGCGCGGGGCGCGTCGTCTATCAAGACCTGGTAAAGATCAATAAGGCGGTCGATGAGAGGGAACTCGACAAGAATCCCGTGTTGATTGCTGCTTATGACTATGCCCAGAAGAACAACAAACCGGTTCACCTGATCGGATTGATTTCCGATGGCGGCGTCCACTCACACATCCATCACCTGAAAGGACTTTGTACGATCGCCAAGAACAGGGGGATTGAACGGCTGTTTGTTCATGCGTTCACCGATGGCCGTGACACCGATCCTAAAGGCGGGGCAGCCTTCCTTCGTGAGGTTCAGGCCCACCTGGAAGCAACCACCGGAAAAATTGCAAGCATTATCGGGCGTTACTATGCTATGGACCGCGATAAACGCTGGGAGCGAGTAAAACTCGCCTATGACTTGCTTGTACACGGTAAAGGCACACCCGCTGCGGATCCTGTACAGGCTATGGAGAATTCTTATGCAGCAGGAATTACAGACGAATTTGTAAAGCCCGTGACCATTACCAAGGCGGACGGCTCCCCGATGGCCACCATCCAGGATGGCGATGTGGTCATCTGTTTCAACTTCCGTACCGATCGAGGGCGACAGATCACCCAGGCACTTACGCAGCAAGATTTTCCCGAGCAGGAAATGAAGAAGCTCAAACTTCATTACGTAACGATGGCCAACTATGATGACTCCTTCGTCGGAGTGAACGTCATCTTTGACAAAGACAATCTCAACAACACCCTTGGTGAAGTGCTTGCGGCCGCGGGCAAAAAGCAGATTCGTATCGCTGAAACTGAAAAATATCCTCATGTGACTTTCTTTTTCTCCGGCGGACGCGAAGAACCTTTCCCCGGAGAATCCCGAATTCTCTGCCCTTCACCGAAGGTGGCTACCTACGACCTGAAGCCGGAGATGAGCGCTGCGGACATTCGCGACAAGATCATTCCCGAGCTGGATAAAAAAGAGGCCGACTTTATTTGCCTGAACTTTGCCAACCCGGATATGGTAGGCCATACCGGAGATTTCAATGCGGCGGTGAAAGCCTGCGAGACAGTTGACCAGTGCAACCAGGCGGTGACCGATGCGGCACGACGCAACGGGTATGTGGTCATTATCATTGCCGATCACGGCAACGCCGAACTGATGATCAACGAAGATGGAACGCCCAATACGGCACATACCACTAACCCGGTGCCTTGCATCCTCGTTGATGATCAGCAGAAGCGAACGATCAAAAATGGTAAGCTGGGCGACCTGGCCCCCACTATCCTCAACCTGATTGGTCTCCCTGTACCGGCCGAAATGACCGGGAACAATTTGATCGCCAACTGAGTTTTTAAACGGATGTATATTCCTTTCAACGACATGCCCGGCTCTGCGCGACTCTGGATCTACCAGGCCGATCGTCCGTTTACAGTCCCGGAGCGCGCTTCCATAGAAAACGACCTGGTCCACCTCTGCGAAACCTGGAAAGCCCATGATGTGCCGCTGAAGACTTCCTTCCGGATAGAATACAGTCAATTCGTCGTGCTCGCGGTCGATGAGCGTGATGCGGGCGCCAGCGGGTGTTCCATTGACAGCTCGGTGCGATGGCTGAAGGGGTTACAGCAGCGACTGGGTATCGACTTCTTCAACCGTCAGCAGGTTGCTTTCCTGGCGGATGAAGGGATTGCCCTTCATCCCATGGGCCAGTTGAAAACACTTTTTGAAAACGGTGTACTGAATGCGCGCAGCGTGGCGTTTAATAATGCATTGACCACAAAAGCCGATTGGGAACAAGCATGGAAAGTAGCCGCCGCGGAGACCTGGTTATCCCGTTATTTACCGAAGGCTGCGGGAGTGCAGAACCCCTCGTAACTTTATCTTTTTCGTACCTTTCGTTTCCATGACCAGAATCGTCACTGTTGTTTTTGGATTGATGTTTTCGCTCCTGCTGGCACTCAACAGCTGCAGCCCGGAAAGCAAAGCCCTGAAGAATTTCAAGTATGGAAATTATGAGAACGTCATCTCCTATTACCAGAATGTTTTAAAGTCGCAGCCGAATAACGGAAAGGCCAACTACTACATTGCTGAGTCCTACCGTCAATCCAACCGGATCAAGCAATCTGAGCCCTACTATGAAAAGGCGGGCGGCCCCGGCGTCAACAAAGATTCCGTGTTGCTCTACCTTGCCAAAGCACAACAGGCAAATGGCAAATATGCGGAGGCCGTAGCCACCCTGGAAACACTCCAATCGTCCACCGAAGTGGAGGGACTTCGTGATCGTGCAGGTAAGGAACTTGCCGGCCTGCAGAATCTTGAAGATCTGAAGGCGAGGAAAAACTATTATCGGGTAAAAAACCTGGAGACGCTGAATTCTACATTCAGTGAGTATTCACCCGCTTACCTAAACGGAGAATTGTACTTTACTTCTTCGCGCTCCAACGATCGCATTTATGGTTCTACCGGCACACCGTTCACGGATATTTTCAAGGCAAGTACCCAAGGTGCGAACGTGGACGTAGAAACCATCAAGCCGCTCCCCGAGTCCATCAACACACCCAATGTGAATGTGGGGACCATCGCCTTTTCTCCGGATGGCAAGACCATGGTCTTCGCGAAGGGTAATACCGGCAAGCGAAAGGGAGCAAATGATGTTGACCTTTTTCTTTCCCGCTTTCGCAATAGCCAATGGACAGAACCTCAACAGATCAATATCAACCAGCCTGATTCCTGGGAGTCTGCCCCGGCCTTCAGCCCCGACGGACGCCATTTATATTTTGCCTCCAATCGCAAGGGTGGTTATGGTGGGCTGGATCTCTATTCTGCCCAAATGGATAGCCGCGGTCGTTTCACCCGCGTGCGCAACCTCGGCCCGGAAATCAACACTTCTGGGAACGAATCATTTCCGCACATTGCCGAGAATGGCAAGATGTACTTCTCTTCGGATGGTCATCCTGGCTATGGTATGCTCGACATTTTTGTGGTGAACAGGGTCAATGGAAAGACCTCCATCGACAACCTCGGTCAGCCCGTCAACTCCACCGGTGATGATTTTGGCATCTTTCTTTTCAAGATTGACCGCGGGTTTTTCACCAGCAACCGCGATGGCGGCAAGGGTGATGATGATATCTACACTTTTATCAATGAGGATCCTGATCTCAAAGTAGTCAACTACAACCTGCAAGGCATCGCCTACTCCATGCGCCCGGACAGCACCCGGGATATACTCCCTGAAACCAAGGTTACGCTGTTGGATTCCCGGGGTGACATCATGCAGGATTTCGTGACAGGCTCGGATGGGAAGTTCATATTCCGGGTTTATGAGAATGAAAAATACACGTTGATCGGGGAGGCCAGCGGCTACCTGGTAAAACGCGGTCCTTACCAGACGATCGGCAAATCCGTTGATCCTGCCACGCTGAAAGAACTGGTGACCACTATCACCCTTGATACCCTTCTCGTGTTGGATCGCATTGAGAAAAACAAGGTGTTCGTACTGAAGAATATCTATTTCGGCTTAGATAGCGCCAACATCCGTCCTCAGTCAGCGCGGGAACTTGACAAGCTGGTCGACGTCCTCAACGACAATCCTGAAATCAAGATTGAAATGTCTTCCCACACGGATAGCATTGGATCAGTGGAATATAACATCAACCTCTCCCAGCGTCGCGCCGCCGCTACGGTGAATTATCTTATCAAGAAGGGTATTGCGGCCGAGCGTTTGGTGGCGAAGGGGTATGGCGAATCCAAACCCATCGCGCGGAACACCAATCCCGATGGAAGCGATAACCCGGAAGGCAGGCAGCGCAACCGGCGCACTGAATTCAAGATTCTTGAAATCGGCATTCGCCCCGTAAAAGAGGACGACGAAGATGACGAAGACAAGTTCTTCAAAAAGGGTATCGAGAAAGAAGACGACCTTCGATAGCGCCGTCAATACCCTTTGGTAATTCCCTTTTCTACTGCCGGCACCCCGTCGGTCATCCACGATGGCGCCGGTGCACCTTTGAGGTAATGATCAAAGAACTGCTTCATCCTGATCTGGAAGTCCATCCGGTTTTCCCGTTTCAC
>JAEUUF010000004.1 GCA_016787645.1 Cyclobacteriaceae bacterium
GGAGCCAACGCCCTGGCTGGATTCAAAGTCGATGGTGCCTCCCAGGGTTTGCACAATTTCTTTGACGATGAAGAGGCCGAGACCGGAGCCGTGGGAGAGCTCGGTGCCGCGGTAGAACATATCGAAGATCCTGGCCTGGCGATCGGCGATGATGCCGATGCCGTTGTCATGGATGGTGAGGATGACCTCGGTTTCCATGCGCCGCCCTTCTACGCGGATGTAGGGATTGGGCTTGCGGGTGTCCTGGTACTTGATCGCGTTGCTCACCAGGTTGTTGAGGATACTCTTCAGGCGTGAGGAATCGGAGCGAATGATCAATGACGGGTCAATCGCTACATCAATCTGCATTTTATCAGCTCCCTCCATGAAATAAAGTGACTCAATGGTTTCCGTCACTAAGGCCCGCAAAGAGATGTCAGCCCATTCCGGCGAAAGCCGGGCGTTGCGGGTGTGTTCCACAATCTCCCGGATGAAGTGATCCTGGGCCCTTGCCCGATCGTGGATCAGCTCGAAGCACTGGCGGGCTTCCTGAGGATCAGTTGTCTTAAGACCTAGGTCAACCAACCCGATGATTGAGGCCAGCGGCGCCCGCAGGTCGTGTGAGGCGTGGTAGACAAATTGGTCCAGTTCCGCATTGGCTTTTAGCAGCGCCTGGTTCTGGATCTCAGCATGCTCTTTGGCTTGCTGCAGTTCAATATTCTCCA
This sequence comes from Cyclobacteriaceae bacterium, assembly GCA_016787645.1. Classification (GTDB taxonomy): domain Bacteria; phylum Bacteroidota; class Bacteroidia; order Cytophagales; family Cyclobacteriaceae; genus ELB16-189. Next base: position 705 of record JAEUUF010000004.1, read on the forward strand.
ACAGTTGCTGCTTGGAAATCAATTCATAGTTCTCGATTACTTTCAGGGTCTCGATGTTGATCACCGCATCTTTCACCTTGAGGTGTTCCTCGAGGTATTTCATCGACTGGTGGATGTCGCCCAGCTGCTTGTACACCTGGTAAAGCTGAAAGTCGCATTTATAGTTGAACTGGGAGATATGATGTTGAATGCTGAATGCGCGGCCCTTCAACAGAACGGCGAGTGCCTCTTTCGGTTTGTTCATCACCGTGTACAGCACACCCAACTTATAGTACACCATGGCCAGCCCCAGTTTCTCGCCCATTTCTTCGTGGATCCGCTCCGCTTCACGGAAGTCCGCCTCCGCTTCGGCATAGCGTTTGATTTGGGTGTGAATCTTGCCGCGGCCATACAGGGCAAAGGCCATACCGCGTACATCCTGGGTGCGTGATTTTATCTCAATGGATTGCTCGATGAGTTCGGTGGCCTTTTCAATCTGGTTCTGATTAAGGTAAATGCCCGACAGGGGATTGTAGGCATTCGACTCGAGGTTCAGGTCATCCACCTTCCTGGCCGCGTCGATGGCGTGGTGGTAGGAGGTAAGCGCACTTCGTTCATCGCCGAAAAATTCGTAGATGGTGCCCAGTGCTTTGTGCACGCGGCTTTCTTTGGCGTAGTCGTTGAATTTCTTGTAGATCGCGAGGGCGTCAACAAGGTGAATCAAGCCGGAATGGTAGTTGTCGGTTTTATAATAAACGCTGCCAATGTTGAACTTCGCGTCGGCGATGCCCTTTTCATCGTCGAGGGCTAAAAAACAATGGATAGCCTCCCGGGACGTTTCAATGGAGCGTTCGTTTTCGCCGACGATCATATAATAGAGTGAGACGTGATTCAGGCATTGGCCAATCAATCCCTGGTCCTTGATTTCCCGAGCGAGCCCGAGCATCTGTTGCGCCAAGGCAAGGCTGTGCCTGACATTACTGATCCTGCCCTGGTAGGCTAGATCCAATGTCTCAATGATCTGGGCCCTCGATTCCACCGCTTGCATGTTGGATTGTCACGGGTAGATACCGTGACCTGTACGAATATAACCAACTCGGGTGGAAGTAGGGGCGAGGGGTTAGGGATCAGGGGCTAGTAGGGAATTGGCCTACCTTGAGTCTCTCCCCGGAAACTTGTAACTAGCGCTTCACCAAAAAAATAAACCCTTATGGAAACTAAACCTTTTATTGCCCTGGCCTGCCTGGCAGGAGCATCCCTGCTGTATTCCTGCAGCCAGCCGGCCCCCCAGGAAGCCGCAGCGCCTTCCACCACTCGTGTCAATGCCATGGTGGCAGACTGGCAGCGGGCCAAAAAATTCACGCAAGCCTATCTTGATTCAGCGGATGAAAAGACGGTCGCGTATAAATTGTCAGAAAAGACACCTCGCTCTTTCGGTGCGCAGTTGCTCCACCTGGCAGAGGCCAATTACGGTCTCGTGAAGGCTGGCGGCGGTAATGCTACCGATATGGGTTTTGGCACCCTGGAAGGAAAGCCGGAATTTGTTACCAAAGCGGCCGTAGCAGATGCCGTCAACGCGAGCTATGACTACGTGATCGCCTCGCTCGGCACACTGAATGACAATCAACTTATGGATACCGTGAAAGTTGAATTGTTTCCCGGCATGAAGGTGGCCATGACGAAGGAAGCGTTCTATAACAAGGCCTTCGAGCATCAGACCCATCATCGCGGTCAGGCTACGCAGTACCTGCGCGCACAAGGAAAGACTCCGCCGCAGGAGATGTTGTTCTAAGTGCACCTCACCCCCCGCCTTCGCTAAAGCTACGGCGGGCAGGCCCAACCCCCACTCCACTTAGTGGAGAGGGGGAGTAATGGGATGAACTTAGCCACGAATCGGTGGCTTCGGGAGCCTCAGCCACCTCCTCACTTCGACATTCGAACGCGAGAGTCGGTGGCTTCGGGAGCCTCAGCCACCTCCTTCACTTCGACATTCGAAATTGGATGTTCGATATTTGATATTTAGGCCACGTTCTTCCTAAACGCAATCATGAATGGCTTCGGGAGCCTCACCCACCTCCTTCACTTCGACATTCGATGTTCGATATTTGATATTTACACCCTTCGCCTAAGCGTCTTGTTTATCTAAATCACTGCGCACTCAGCGCGCGTGCGGCTTCCATTTCCAGGTCGAGGTATTTCTCCTGGCCGGTGCTCACTCGCGCGAAGAAAATAGTGCCGCCGGTGAACTTGCCCGGAGCTTTGTACTGCTTGCTTACCGGGTCGCCACTGTCGTAGCCGACACAGAGACCGTCGCCTACCAGGGTAAACTTGCCGACCTGTGCGGTCAGGGGACCTGAAGCTACTTCCTTGTCGTTCACATACAGCTTGGCGGTACCGATCGATTCATGGTGCTCCCCGGATTTCTCCTTGGTGAACTCCATACCCACGGTGTATTTGCCGGGCTTGAGAACCCCGGAAACAAGTTGGTATTCGGTGATGCCGAGGAAGTTGTAGACGTAGTATAGCTTGTGATCCTTGATGAACAGGCTGTGACCGCCAAAGCGGGAACCGTGCGCGAAGATTACCCCGGATGCGTTGGCATTCTGCAGTTCAATGTTAGCCACAATCTTGTAAGACTTGCCACGAATGTTCACGGCCACGGCTTCAGGCACTGAGCTCGTATTCGGATAATAGGTATAGGTATCCCTGGGTGCTTCTTCGGTCGGGCGCTCGAGGGTCAGGATCTCTGTTGCTGTGCGGTCATCGAGGGGGAGAGCGAAGTTCTTCGTCGCTTCTTCCATGTACAATTTCTTCAAGGCTTCCAGCTTATCTGGATTTTCTGCCGCGAGGTCTTTCGATTCCGCACGGTCAACATCGGTGTGATACAGCTCCCATTTGTCCTGGTCGAAGTTCCCTTTGCTGGTGAGTGGCGCATGGACGGCCACGGCTTTCCAGCCATCCTGCCAGATGGCGCGGGTGCCCAGCATCGTGTAGTACTGAACATGTTTCTGGGTGGGCGCATCGGGTGCCGCATCAAATGAATAGCGCATGGAGACTCCGGAGAGCGGATACTGTTTCACACCGCGGTAGACGGCAGGCATCTCCAGGCCACAGATCTCGAGAATGGTGGGCACGATATCCACCGCATGGTGATACTGGTTACGAACTTCGCCGCGTGCCTTGATTCCCTTCGGCCAGGTGATCACGAGCGGGTCCGCGGTTCCACCAGAGTAGTTGGAATATCGTTTGAACATCTTAAAAGGAGTGGAGAGCGCTGCAGCCCATCCGGTAGGGTAGTGCTCATAGGTATTGGGTCCGCCCAATTCGTCGATGAGTTTCATGTTCTCTGCCAGTTCATCCGGGTAGCCATTGAAAAACTTGTTTTCATTGACCGAACCACTGGGACTGCCTTCGCCCGATGCGCCGTTGTCGGCGGCGTACATGATGATCGTATTTTCGTATTGACCGGTTGCCTTCAGGTGGTCAATCAGGCGGCCGATCTGCACATCGGTATATTCCGAGAAAGCAGCATATACTTCGCACAGTCGGGAGAAGAGTTTCTTTTCATCGGGGGTGAGGCTATCCCAGGGGCGAACGTAATCTGCCGGGTTGGCCTGGTCTTCCGGCATGGGGTTCCATTCTGTCAAGGTGGTTCCGGCTGGCAGGATGCCTTTTTCGATCATGCGCGGGAGTACCCACTTGCGATAGGCATCGTACCCATCATCAAACTTTCCTTTGTATTTCGCGATGTAGTCTTTCGGTGCCTGGTGAGGCGCATGGTTGGCGCCAGGACAAAACCACATGAACCATGGCTTGGAAGGATTGGCAGATTTCTGATCACTGATCATCTTGATGGCCTGGTCAGCGAGATCTTTGGAAAGGTGATACCCTTGTTCAGGTCCGTAAGGAGCTTCGATCGGATGATTATCCTCAACGAGGTCAGGATACCACTGATTGGTTTCACCGCCGATAAATCCATAGAAGCGGTCATACCCCTGTTGAAGGGGCCACTGGCTTTTGTTGGCGCCGGCGGAAAGGTCTGTCTCCGGCACGTTGTGATCCTTGCCGAGCCAGAAGGTGCTCCAACCATTGTCATTGAGAATTTGCGCCATCGTCACGGCCTGGGGCGGCAATTGCGCGCTGTACCCGGGGAATCCATTGGCTCCTTCGGTGATGGCACCCATCCCATTGAGGTTATGATTCCGACCGGTGTTGATGCACGACCGCGTAGGGGAACACAGCGATACAGTATGCCACTGCGTGTAAGTCAACCCATCGGCGGCGAGTTTGTCCAGCGTAGGCATGTTGATTCTTCCACCGTATGGTGACCAGGCCGCAAGACCGGTGTCATCGTACAAAATCATCAGGATGTTGGGGGATCCCTCCGGGGCTTTTTTGCGGATATACGGTGACCAGTCCGCCTTGGAATCCCGCACGTCAAGTTTGATTTCTCCTTTAAAGGCAGATTCAGTCGGTGCGTCAGACGGCGAGTTCTTGGGTTGATTGCAGGCGGTTACGAAAAGCATGCCTGCGAATAACAGCATGATTTTCAGCGAGTTTCTTGACGTCATAGGGATTGATTTCTGTAATACTTGATGGATTGAACCTAAAAATACCTAATCCTATTTATAATACGATGCCCTGAGGGGGTTATCCATGTTAAGAAATGTATTGAGGCAGAACTTCTATTTCTTGCCTTGTGCCATCCAATGCAAAGCCAGGCCGGGGGCCAGGAGCAGAAACAGGAGAACGATCCTGATATTCAATAAGGAGGCGAGGACTACTTCGCTTACTTCACTTTCTTCCAGGTTGAAGCCACGGGTCAACAACGGCATCCAGATGGATTGAAGGGCAAACGTGGCCACAAACAGGCCAATAGCAATAATGATTCCCACCAGGAAAGATCTAAGGAAGAAATTCCTGAGAAATAGAACGGTGTTGGTATCCATATTAGTTGGGTTTTGGGGTATAAGGAATTCCAATAGTCTATTGAAGTTAAGTACTTATTGCTTCTGGTTCACCTGAGGTCTTTCAACAGATCTTGACTGAATTCTTTACATTGTATATCACACCAACCTTTATTGTATGGACAGACGTCGTTTTCTGCAGAATTCGGGGCTGGCCATTGGCGCCGCCACTCTTCCAGCACTGAAATCATTGGGCGCGCCACCTACCGCGCCTGCCTTTGGTACCTGGCAAGATATCCGTACGCAGTTTCAGTTGAGGCCAGGCAAAATCCACATGTCGCAGATGTTACTGGCTTCACACCCTGAACCTGTACGTCGTGCGATCGAAATGCACCGACAGGAATTTGACCAGGATGCAGTGGCCTATTGGGAAGCCAATTGGCAAACGGCAGAAATCGTTGTTCAGAAAGCGGCAGGAGCGTACCTGCAATGCGACCCCAACGAAGTCGCCCTGACGGACAGTACTTCAATGGGGTTGGCGATGATGTACAGCGGACTTGTGCTTAAACCTGGGGATGAAATTCTTACCAGCACGCACGATCACTATGCTACGGAGAAATCGCTTGAGTTTGCAGCGAGCAGGAATGGCGCCTCAATCCGGAGAATAGTTTTGTATAAAGATCCTTCACAAGCCACCGCGGATGAAATGGTTTCGGCTGTGCGTTCGGCGATAAGGCCGGCCACCCGAATTGTAGCGCTCACCTGGGTTCATTCCAGCACAGGAGTGAAGACGCCCATACGGGCCATCGCCGACGTGATCGCTGCCGCCAACGCGGGGCGGGACTCACAAGCGCGTATCTACTTTTGTGTCGACGGCGTGCATGGTTTTGGGGTGGATGATATTACCATGGGCGGCCTTGGATGTGATTTCTTCGCCGCGGGAACACACAAATGGATCTTCGGCCCGCGGGGCACAGGCATTCTCTTTGCGAGGAAGGATGCTTCACACATGATAAGGCCGGTGATTCCGGCATTTAGTTTTAATGCTTACGGCGAGTGGCTGAACTTGTACCCGGCAGACAAACTCACCTTCGGGGACACGTGCACGCCGGGCGGGTTTCATAGTTTTGAGCATCGCTGGTCGCTGAACAAGGCATTTGAATGGCAAATGACCATTGGAAAGGAAAGAGTTCAGAACCGTACGCGGCAGCTGAGCACAATGCTGAAAAATGGCCTCCGCGAGATGAAGCATGTCAAGCTTCATACACCGGTGAGTGTTGAGCTATCAGCCGGCATAAATTGTTTTGAAGTGAATGGACTTACGCCTGACCAGGTGGTGGCAAAACTGGCGCAGAAGAATATTACGGCGAGCAGTTCTCCCTACAAGACCAGCTACGCCCGCCTGACACCAAGCATTGTCAACACCGAGGAGGAGGTCACAACGGCGTTGAAGGCCATTGAAGGCTTGAAAGTAGGCTGATCTTAGTCGATCAGGCAGCATTTCAGTTGACTGCCAAAAGTCATATTGGAGGGTTTATCCCTTCCGTACTTTTGAGCAACGCAATACTGCCATGCGACTGGGCAATTTCATCTCTCTTTGTGTTCCATTATATTCTCTCCTGACCCATATTGCCGCTGCGCAACAAGATTCCGCAACTGTCGCTAAGCAAACCGGAATTCGGCTGGATGATCCCTCTAATGTGGTCACCCGGATTGAATTGTTCAGTGAGTATCAAACCGGGACCGATGGAAAAGCGGCTAACGTAACGACCGTGCGCGGCATCATGGCCGTCGGCAAGCGATTCACCACGCGAATTGATATACCTTACCTTCATCGTCCGGGAATCAATTCAACGGAGGCTACTTCCGGGCTAGGTGATATCTCAGCCCGGTTATTGGGATACAAGGTTCTGGAATCAAAGCGAAGCGCGGTGCTTGCCTCCGTGGAGATGAGTTTCCCCACTGCCCAGTCACCCTTCCTTGGATTTGGTCGATACGTGGTTACGCCAGTCATCGCCTTCAGCACTTTTTTTCCGAAGCAGAAATCGATTATGGCCTTGACCTATCAGGAATATTTCTCTTTTGGTGGTGATGAGTCGCGATCACACATTCGTTGGGCACGAGTACAGCTGTATCATATCAAACCCTGGTCGAAACGGATTTGGACCCTTCTTCTTCCTGAATACTACTATGACTACTCGACTGGCGGCTCTTCAATGAACATGGAAGTTGCCGTGAATTACCGCGTTTCGAACCAGCTTGCCATATGGCTGAAAGGTGGAGCGGGTCTTTTTGGTGACCACCCAGCGCGTTATTCCTGGACTATTGAACCCGGGCTCCGGTATCTGATCTGGCGAAAGAATGCCGTTGGAGGTATTAATTAATGTACCCCGAGGACTGTCAAAAATCATACGGCCTCCATCATTCGTACGTTAGATTTGTATCAATACATTTATGCCATGAAGAAATTACTGTTCATTGTTCTCTCCCTGTTGGTGTTTTCAACCATGAGCCAGGCACAACGGAAGACATATACTACGACGGGAGGTGAGTTGATCTTCTCCTTTGCCAACTTAAATATCAATGGAGCGGATGTTCCGAGTACAATACGTTTCTCGCCCGTCTTCAACATTCAAACCCAGGTACATCACGACCTGACCGATCGATTCGGGCTACTGACCGGCTTCAATCTCCGGAATGTCGGCTTTATCTACGACGATCCCGTCAACAAGGGTACCTATTATAAGGTGCGCAACTATACCGTTGGCCTCCCAATCGGTATCAAAGTGGGCGACATGGACGGTCGCTTCGTATTCGCGGGATATGAAATCGAACTCCCCTTTGTCTACAAGCAGAAGACATTTGTGAACGACGAAAAGACCGACAAGTTTGAAGAGTGGTTCAGCCCGCGCATCCCCACGTTCTATCATTCGGTGTTTCTGGGTTTCGGCGTGGCCGAAGGGGTGCAGTTAAAGTTCAAGTATTATCTTAACAACTGGTATAATAAGGGCTATACGGACGGCACCGGAGCACAGCCGTATGCCAATTTCAATGCTAACGTATTTTATTTTGCCCTGACGTTCCAGATTTTCAGGGGTACTCATTTTGATTACCCGGGCAAGTCATCGTCGTCGGCGACTTCGACGTTGTAGCCCCACCTCACCCCCGGCCCCTTTCCGTAAGACGGAGAGGGGAGAATGATATAACCTCCCCTCTCCATGAAATGGAGAGGAGCCGGGGGTGAGGTGAGGAAAATCACCCGCACCTCAAACCTCCGTCATCCGTAAAATTTTTGATTTGGGTTAGGTTGCTATATGCTGCCCAGTCAATCTCCCTTTGGACAGAGACGAGCCCAGTATACCTCCATCGGCCCATCCTCTGCCGACCCGTCCATTTCCGGGAAGGAAATAGAGCGGTTTGAAACATTCGACGCCATCTACCGGTCGCTCTGCGCGATCCTCTACAACTACGCCCCACTGTCGGGCCACCCCGGCGGTTCTATTTCGTCCGGGCGATTTGTCAACGCGTTGCTTTATGATTCCCTGTGCCAGGACCTGCGCGATCCCAACCGATGGGATGCGGATATCCTGTCGTACTCGGCAGGGCACAAAGCACTCGGACTTTATGCGCTATTGTCACTTCGTAATGAAGTGATGCGCATTGCCCACCCGGTGGCGTTGCCGAAGGATGTAAGTCTTCAACTGAGGCTCGAGGACTTGCTCGGCTTCCGCCGTAATCCGAATACATCTACTCCTTTATTCAAGAAATTTCTTTCAAAACCCCTGGATGGTCACCCGACACCCGCCACGCCTTTTGTACGACTGTCTACAGGGGCGTCGGGAGTGGGCATGGGTTCTTCGCTTGGACTTTCGTTCGCATTAGCTGATTACTTTGGAGAGCAATCGCCGCAGGTTCACATCATCGAAGGAGAGGGCGGGCTGACTCCCGGTCGCGTGACTGAAGCGCTGGCGGCGGCTGGAACGGCCTCGCTTCACAACACGGTACTTCACATTGACTGGAACCAGGCCTCCATCGACAGCAACCGGGTGTGCCGTGATCATGATCAACCCGGCGACTATGTCCAGTGGGATCCCTGTGAGCTCACTTATCTCCATGACTGGAATACCATCCTCGTCGAAGACGGCAAAGACTTCCGACAGGTGCTCACCGCCCAGCGCATGGCGCGGACAATCACCAATCACCAGCCAACGGCCATCATTTACAAAACGGTCAAAGGTTGGAACTATGGCATAGAAGGGAGTAAGTCACACGGAGCAGGGCACGCCCTGTGCAGCGCCGGATTCCACCAGGCATTGGAACCGATACTGAAGATGGCTGGCAAGGATATTAAAATTTGCGGCAGCGAACAGGAGTGCCGGGCAGGAACTAATGCTACCATTGTTGAGCAATGCCTTTGGGATGCGCTGTTGGTGATCCGGGAAGTCCTTGAGAAAAACCGCGACCTCACGAATTTCATGGCCGACCGCGTAATGAGTTTGGGTAGTAGACTGGACGAACTCAAGAGGACGAAAAGACAAGATGCTCCCGATTTATCGAAAGCCTACGAACGCAGCCTCGGATCGGCAATGTCCATCCCTGCGGAACTTACCCTCAAGCCTGGATCGTCAGCCACCTTGCGCGGTGAATTGGGCAATGTGCTCGCCTACTATAATAAGGTGAGCCGGGGGGCTTTCCTTACCGCTGCGGCTGATCTCTTGGGATCAACCAGTGTTAACACCATAGGGAAAGATTTTGGTGCGGGGTTCTACAATGCTTCCACCAACCCTTCATCACGTACGTTGTCGATCGGCGGAATTTGTGAAGATGCGATGGCCGGGATCATGTCGGGCATTTCCACACCGGGCCAGCACATCGGTGTGTGTTCGTCATACGGTGCATTTATCGTAGCGCTCGGTCACATTGCAGCACGGCTGCACGCCATTGGCAACCAGGCACGGCAGCAGACATCGCCGGGTCCGTACAACCCATTTATTATTGTATCCGCACATACAGGCATTAAGACGGGGGAGGACGGTCCTACACACGCCGACCCGCAGCCGCTGCAGCTGATCCAGGAAAATTTCCCGAAAGGAACTTGTGTGACGCTGACACCGTGGGATCCGCAGGAATTGTGGCCATTGATCACCGCTGCACTCGAAAAACGTCCGGCGGTTATCAGTCCGTTTGTCACACGGCCGAACGAGAAAATCATTGACCGTACTGCCCTTGGACTGGCCCCGGCCACTCTTGCCGCACAGGGTGTTTATTGCCTGAAGAGATCTTCCAAGCATGAACCGGATGGTGTAATTGTCCTGCAAGGAAGCGAGGTGGCCTATGCATTTGTGGAACGTGCCATGCCCTTGCTGGCAAAAGATCATATTGACCTCGATGTGTACTATGTCGCCAGCGCTGAATTGTTTGATCTCCTTCCGGAAGAGCAGCAATTGGTCATCTTCCCGGAACGAGCCGCCGCCATGGCGATGGGAATCACTGGCTTCACATTGCCAACCCTCTACCGTTGGATTACTTCCGCCTATGGTCGAGAGCACTGCCTTTATCCATTCCGCAAAGGACATTTCCTGGGCAGCGGCAAGGCCGACGCCGTCGTTGCGGAAGCAGGACTGGATGGCGAAAGTCAATATAGGGCCATCCGTGAATATGTGGCTGGGTTAAAAGAAGTGCGGATGAAATCCGGTGAACTATTGACACACCTTCATTGATCAACGCATGTTAAAAATCGCCAACCGGATCAGTGCCCTCGGGACCGAAACCGCCTTCGCTGTTTCAGAAGAGGCCGCAGCCTTTGCCGCCCTGGGAAACAAAGTATACCCGTTTCACCTCGGTGACCTCAATTTCAGGACTCCGACTAAAATAGTGGAGGCCACCCGCCGGGCCATCGAAGAAGGTAAAACCGGTTATTGCCCCACCCGTGGAATCACGCCGCTCCGTGAGGTGCTGGCAGCGGATGTGAACACGCCGAGGGGTACTCATTATAAAGTGGATAATGTAGCGGTTCAACCAGGCGGCAAACCCACGATTGGGAAATTTGTGTTGGCCTTGATGAATCCCGGCGACGAGGTGTTGTATCCGAATCCTGGTTACCCGATCTATGAATCACAAATCAGCTTCAATGGGGGAATTCCAATACCTTACTCGTTCATTGAAGATCGCGACCGCTTTCGATTGGACATCGAAGGCCTGCGCCGCCAAATTACGAAGCGAACGCGCATGCTGGTGATCAACAGTCCCCAGAATCCCACGGCAGCCGAATATAACAAAGACGAACTTGAGCAGTTGGCCGAGATTGCCATGGCCAATGACCTGGTCGTCCTGAGCGATGAGGCTTATTTTGATATCCGGTACGAAGGAAAGAGTCAATCAATCGCCAGCCTTCCGGGGATGGAAGAGCGCACGGTAATCCTCTACACGTTTTCAAAAAAGTTTGCCATGTCGGGCTGGCGACTCGGTGCCACCATCGGACCTGCGGAGGTGATCAACGTGGTCGCGAAGCTGAATGTCAATGATGAGTCCTGTTCCAACCACTTCATTCAGTATGGGGCCGTGGCGGGACTGTCCTCCGAGCAACCCGAAGTCAAGCAGCAACTCAATGTACTGAAGGAGCGTCGCGACGTAGCACACGACATCCTGACTTCGATACCAGGCATCCGCTGTTTGCTGCCACAGACCACCTTTTACCTGTATCCCAATGTTACCGGGCTGATGCGGGACAAAGGATATGCTGATTATGAATCGTTTAGAAAGGATATCCTGGAACACACCGGTGTTTCCTTCTGCACGCGGATGCATTTTGGCAGGCCATCGGAAGGGGAGCGCGAACGGTACGTCCGGTTTGCCTATTCGGGCATTGATGTGGCAGCGATTCGCGAGGGCTTGGGCAAAATGAAGCAGTATTTGATGAAGTGACTCCGCATCGAAAAGGGTATATTGGTAATCATTGATTGTTTGTTTATGAAAAAGCTATCCCTAATTCTGTTTTCTCTGGTGACCCTGGCCTTCACGCTGACGGCCTCTTTCCTGGAGACATTGGATATTTCGAAGGAGACCGCCGAGTGGGGCATTTGGAACAGCTTTTCGGATGGTGCTTATGGTGGGCCCACCTCGAAGGCATGGCATCAACTAAGTGTGTCCACACAAGTCGCCTTGGTCAAAGAGATTGGTGCGTTCGCCAAGTCCTACACCCGATCGGAAGATTTCAAAAAGCGCTATGCGGAATACCGTGACACGCGAAAGCCCAATGCACCGGAGCCGTTTACCGGTGTGGAAGGAATGCGAAAATTGCAGCGGGAAAGCCTGACGAAGAGCATTCAGGAGGGTAAAGCCTCATTGAAGAATGCGACTGGGGATTATCGCAAGGGCATGGAGGAAGGCATCAAGGCTATGGAAGCACAATTGAAGGAAGTGGACAACCCAAATAACCCGATGTTCTCGAAAGAGATGAACGACATGCTCAGGCAGAACTGGGAACAGGAAAACCGGGACTACCAGGTGGGGGTTGCTGCATGGGAGGAACAATACCCGGTCAGCCCGGACGCTATGATAAAAATGCGCCTGAAGTATTTCCTGGAACTTTCTGCCACCGTGGATTTCAATGCCAAGCTCACCAAAGGCCCGTATGACAAGATGGTGTTTGTCAATAAAGAGTACGAATCAAAGCCCTCCGACTGGAAGCTGATCTACCGCTCAGGCAAGGAAAGCGTAGAAGCGGCCCGGGCAGTTGCGAAGGAATGGCTGGGGGGCATGAAGTGAGCTTGGTTACTCAAGGTGCCTGGAGATGGCTCTCAACACATCGTCCAATTTCTCAAATACCTGGTGGTTTGTAAAGCGGATAACTCTGATTCCCCGCTGTGCAAGATCGTCGGATCGATTTTGATCATATAAGGGATTGTCATCCATATCATGTACGGGGCCATCCAATTCGACTACCAGCTTGCATTCATGACAATAGAAATCCGTTATATATCTATCCTTGGGGTGTTGGCGTCGGAATTTCTTTCCCATTAGCTGGCGATTGCGCAAATGTGCCCAGAGCAGTTGCTCTGCCTCTGTCTGATTTCTTCTGAGTTTTTGTGCATTCCTGACGAGTTTGCTTGATGAGTAGCGCTGAGGGGTGTACATGTTTGTTCCCGTTTTAGAGGAACAGTTAAGTTCTTAAATGATGGTAGTGAGACGGAAAATAGAGGGTGTACGGTTTTCAGTACAACTTACAGCTCGCGACCTCACCCCCGGCCCCTCTCCATGAAATGGAGAGGGGAGGCTATTGGGATTGTTCTCCCCTCTCCGTCTTACGGAGAGGGGCCGGGGGTGAGGCGGGCGGCGAGGCAATCATCCCCACCATCATCACCAACGCCGTTAACAAGATCACCTGAGTCAACAACGACCGGTTGATGATAGGAATAACATCTTCTGGACTAATGGAGATAAACAAGAGTATCGTTATCAACCCACGCGGGGCAATAAACAGGAGCGGGGAAAGTGGAAGCCCTGAAAGCCGTAGCTGGGCAGCACGGACCAGGTAGATCAGCGCAACAAAGCCGATGGACCAAAAGATGGTATCCGTGTTCAGGATTTCGTGGGCCTCCAGGGAGTAACCGAACACAAGGAAAAACAATGACCGGATCAGGAAAGCAATTTCGGTGGTAAGTTCATGGAAGCGATCCACCTGCAACCCGAGTTCGTCCAAAGGGAATTTTCTTGTCCATGAGAATTTTTTGATCTCATCTGCATTCCCAAGAAACAAGCCAAATACAATTATAAATAACAGGCTGGGGAGATGATAGAGCTTGGCGAGATCGTAAATGAGAATGACCAGCAACATGATGGGGATAAATTTCACCGGATGATTAACCCGATGTAAGAGAAAGGATAG
>JAEUUF010000005.1 GCA_016787645.1 Cyclobacteriaceae bacterium
GGAGTCCACCAAGGCGGTGAGAGCCGCGCTGATTACTTACTCGAAGTATAGTGTCGACTATCCTTACCCGCACGCTACTTCGGTGCACCATGCGTCCATTGGTATGGAGTACCCCATGATTTGCTTTAATGGTTACCGCCCCCGCCCCGACGGAACTTACTCGGATCGGACGAAATGGGGACTGGTTGGTGTAGTGATCCATGAAGTGGGCCACAACTTCTTCCCCATGATTATCAACAGTGATGAACGGCAATGGACCTGGATGGATGAAGGTGTCAACTCCTTTGTTCGATACAGAACTCAGGTTGAACACTATCCCGATATGGAAAGCCGTCGTGGGCCCGCTTCCTCGGTAGTTTCGTATATGCAAGGCGACCCGGCCACGAAGCGACCGCTGATGACCAATTCGGAGCAAATCCCGCAGTTTGGACCTGAGCAATATGGCAAGTGTGCCACCGGATTGAACATGTTGCGCGAATCGATCATGGGGCCGGAACTCTTTGATAAAGCCTTCAAGGAATATTCCAACCGGTGGGCGTTCAAGCATCCCAAGCCCGCAGATTTTTTCCGTTCGATGGAAGATGCCTCGGCGGTTGACCTCGATTGGTTCTGGAGGGGGTGGTTTTATACCACCGATGTGTGTGATCAAGACCTTGAGCAGGTAAAGTGGTACAAGATTCGAAAGGAATCAGCACCAGTTGAGAACAAAGGAAAGAAGTCCTCGGAAGGCACGTTGGGTGCCGGGACAGGAAAGGGGCCGGAAGATTTCAGCGGTGGCCCTGAACTATTCACTGTGGTTCCCACGGATGAGCGACTGTATCGCGATTTTCTCAGCCGTGTCGACGACAAGGCCATCATTGGCCGCATGGAGAACAAAAATTTCTATGAGTTGAAGCTCACCAATAAGGGCGGCCTGGTCATGCCGGTGATCATCGAGTGGACTTACAAGGATGGCACCAAGGAAATCGAACGACTTCCGGTCGAGATCTGGCGTATGAACGAAACTACGGTAACAAAAGTGTTCATGAAAGATAAGGAAGTAGCCAAGATCGTTATTGACCCGAAGGAGGAAACCTCAGACGTTAATTCGGAAGATAACGTGTTTCCAAGGGTGGCAGCCCCCAGTAAATTTGACCAATTGAAGAAGAAATGATTTGAATGATGAAATACGCAGTCGTGATGATTCTTACCCTGGCCATTACCCAGGGTTATTCCCAGCAGAAACCGTGGAGTGGCAAGTTTGAACAACTTGACCAGCTCCTTCCCACACCGAATACTTATCGCAGCAGTTCAGGAGCCCCAGGGCCTGAGTACTGGCAACAGCAAGCGGATTATGAAATCTCCGTCAGCATCAACGATGATACGCAGGTGTTGACGGGCTCAGAGACCATCACCTATTTCAACCGGGCCCCCGAAAGTCTCACCTACCTCTGGGTTCAATTGGATCAGAATATCGAAGCTCCCGGAAGCATTGCTCAGACCTCAAGAACCAATTCGATCGCAGATTCCATTCCCGCGAAGAACCTGGCTTCTTCACTTGGCGAATTGTACAAAGGAGGATTTACAATTAAGTCAGTGAAAGATGCCCAGGGCAACAACCTGCCAGTGCTGGTCAACAATACCATGATGCGGGTTGATTTGCCCAAGCCGCTGAAGCGGGGCGAACAGTTTGTTTTTTCTATCGAATGGTCCTATAACATCAATGACCGAATGCTCGGCGGCATGAATGGCCGGGGAGGTATGGAGTATTTTCCGGCTGACAAGAATTACATCTACACCATGGCGCAGTGGTTCCCGCGCATGTGCGTTTTTGACGATTATGAAGGATGGCAAAACAAGCAATTCCTGGGCGCGGGAGAGTTTACACTTACGTTTGGAAACTATAAAGTCCGCATTACGGTGCCTGCGGATCATATCGTTGGGGCCACCGGATGGTTGCAGAACCCGTCGGAAGTTTTGACACGTGAACAAATTGACCGGTTTCAAAAGGCACAAAAATCCTACGACCAGCAGGTTTGGATTGTAACCGCAGAGGAGGCGCTCAAAAAGGAAAAGGAGCGGTCCAAAAAGACAAGTATCTGGGTATTTCATGCGGAGAATGTCCGCGACTTCGCGTTCGCCACATCGCGGAAGTTTATTTGGGATGCGCAGGCAGTCAAACTGAGTTCCAGTACGGTCCTCGCGCAGTCACTTTATTCGAAGGAGGCCGTTCCGCTTTGGTCGAAAGAGTCTACCAAGGCGGTGAAGAACGCCCTGGAAGTCTATTCTGAACGCACCTTTGACTATCCTTATCCAACCGCTTACTCGGTGAACTGGGTAGGCGGTGGAATGGAATACCCCATGATCAGCTTCAATGGCCGACGCCCCAAACCCGATGGAACTTACGATCAACGTACACTGGAAAGCATGGTGGGCGTAATTGTCCACGAGGTGGGTCACAACTGGTTCCCGATGATTGTGAATTCAGACGAACGGCAATGGACCTGGATGGATGAGGGACTCAATTCCTTTCTCGACAAAGAAACAACGCGCCTGCGGTACCCCACCTTTGATGCAACCTCAGGAACACCGAAAGGTATCGTGTCTTATATGAAAGGAGACAAGTCGATCATGCGGCCAGTTATGGGGAGTTCGGATAACCAGTCCACCAGCTTCGGGCCTAACGGGTACACCAAACCCTCT
>JAEUUF010000008.1 GCA_016787645.1 Cyclobacteriaceae bacterium
TACTGAACGTTTCACTGACGTACTTCCAACTTCCGATTAATGGATTGGTGGCCACAGGATCGTTTTTCTTGCTGCACGATGCGATGAGCATCACGCAAGAAAGACTCAATAGGAAATAGTTTAACAAACGCGTTTTCATAGATCTGAGGGTAATGGTGCATTTGATACTCCAAAGTTACCTCGCGAAATGATCCGAAATCCAAAGAGTAACCAACCCTGCGTGATTTATTAAGATTCAACGACGACTATCTTGCGAGTCAATGATCTTCATCAGGTACTTCATCTGTTGGGTGCTTTTTGTGGCTTGCCAGGCTACCAGCGATCCCTCTGCCCTGGCGCCCGGTCCTGTACCACCGGGCATCGGGCATAAAACATGCGCTCCACAACCCGCTACGCGTCCAGGCGTTACGAAGATTCTTTTTGTGGGAAACAGCCTCACTTACACTAACGACCTTCCTGCGAAGGTGGCTGCCATTGGTTCGGACCGCGGAGTATTAATTGAGAAGGAGATGCTGGCTTACCCGAACTATGCCCTGGAGGATCATTGGAATGAAGGTTGCCTTCAGACAATGATCAGCAGCGGGTACTTTGACTTTGTAGTCATCCAACAAGGACCTTCTTCACAAGCCGATGGTGCCCAATCGTTGCTTGACTTTGGGCAACGGATCCAGGACTTGTGTAAAGCATCAGATACAAAGCTGGCCTTCTTCATGGTATGGCCAGCAAGGATCTATTACAACACCTTCCCGGGGGTCATCGCCAATTATACCACAGCGGCCAGCAGCACGCGCGCCTTGTTGTGTCCCGTGGGCCAGATTTGGAAGCTATACCAGGACCGGACGGGTGACTTTTCCTATTATGGTCCGGATGAGTTTCACCCGTCTTTGAAGGGTACCGATGTTTCTGCGGAAGTTATTTACAAAACGTTGTTTCCTTAGAAAACAGGTTAGAATTCATTCATGGAGCTAGCCAAGCACTATTCGTTCAGTTTTGTAATCACCCTGCCCAACTTCTCCCGAACCGCCTGCATCATCACCGCGCTTTCATCCACCGGGGTTACCATGTGAAAACCCATCTTTCCCAATCGGGCCGCATCATCTTCATTGTAGGCTTGCACCGCGCACAGAATGTTGTGTTTCCGCGCGGCGTCCAGTATGGTAGTCACGTGTTTCATAAACGTCGGGTCGGAAAAATCTGCCATCTTTTCATAGCCGAGATCGATGCTCAGATCATAGGGACCAAGGTATAGTCCGTGCAGTCCCTTGGTTGAGGCGATCGCATCCACATTAGTCAGGCCATCTTTGCTTTCGATCTGGGCGAACAGCCTAATATCTTCGGCATAGTCTTTCATGTAGGTGCTGCGCGCGGGAAGGTTAGCGCGCCAGGGGCCATAGCTCCGGGTACCGACCGGCGGGTAGTAACAGGCTGACACAAAAGCTTCCGCTTCCGCTTTGTTGTTGATCATCGGGCAGATCACACCCTTCACGCCCGCATCCAGGCAATGCATGGCTTCGGCAGGATCATTCCAGGCCAGGCGGACCATGGGGTATTTCGTCTTGTTCATGGCCTGCAGCATGCTAATCATCTCCGGGAAATCCAGCGGGCCGTGCTGAAGATCAATCGTGATAGCATCAAAGTCCAGGTAACTGATCATCTCTGCCGTCCACGCGTTGGGGATTTTGAGGAAGACATTGATGGCAGTTTTGCCGGCGGACCATTTGTCAAAGATGGGATAGGTGGGCATGGGAGTTAGGAGTTGGGAGTTAGAAGTTATGAAGGGTTGATAGAAAGGGAATTGGAAATATAGATTCCACCTCAACAAGACGGGAAACCAAGCTCATCTTAGTGGCCTTGCCTTCACCCCCTCATGGGTAATCTTGACGGGCGCTATTAACCCATCGGCATCAAACTTCATTTCATCAATACATACCACACGGGCATTGCGATCCGTCTCACCGAGCGGGCGGCGGTGATAAATAATATGCCAGTCATCGGTGCCAGGAGGATTGAACACTGAATGATGCCCTGCGCCGGTGGCAATAGCAGGGTCCTGCTGGAGGATCTTTGCAACTCGCTTGAACGGCCCAAAAGGAGAATCAGAAACCGCGTAGGCTACGCTGTAATCAGGTCCAGTCCAGCCACCTTCGGACCACATAAAATAATATTTGCCCTTGCGCTTGAACATGATCGGGCCTTCCACATACCCGTCAGGTGTGATCTCCTTGAAGACAGTTCCGTCAGCGAAGGGGAGGAACCCGGAAAAGTCGGGCCTTAGCTGGGCGATGTTGCAATGCCGCCATCCTCCGTAGATCAGATAGTATTGATCACCATCTTTGAATACGAATTGATCGATGGGTTGTGCCCCGTTGTGGAATTTGTCAACGAGTGGCCGCTTCAGGTAATCGGTGAACGGACCTTGCGGGCTTTCCGCAACCGCAACGCCAATCCCTCCATGTTCCTTGTCGCTCTGGATATCATTGGCGCTGAAGAACAGATAATACTTACCCTCTTTTTCGATAATAGCCGGCGCCCACATTGCGCGGCGGGCCCATTTCACGCGGCTGGTGTCGAGGATACGGTCGTGTTTGGTCCAGTGCACGAGGTCTTCCGAGGAAAATGCATCCAGGTAGACCTGCTCATTGTACTTCGCTGAATAGGTGGGGTAAATCCAATACCGGCTGCCGAAAATGGCGCCTTCAGGATCAGCGTACCATCCTTTTATAATAGGATTTCCCGGCTGACTTTCCGCGTACTGAAAGGCAGAAGTGAACATAATAATCCAACAAAGTCTTTTCATAATCATCACCCAAACTATCCTCGTGGACCGAAGGTAAGGCAGACCACCTATGAGTGCAATTCATTGAATAGCAATTTTCAACCTGGAATTGAAAGAGTCTTTTGGCGGCCGCAGAACGGCCACCCTTGTACTTTGAACACGAATCGTGATCTTTGATCAGCCATGAAGGATTACAAGAAATACTACTCCATCCCTGCTCCCCCGGAAACCGTCTACCTGGCCCTCACCAACCCCTTGACCATACAGTTGTGGACAGGTGAGGTGGCTGAGATGTCGACCGAGCCGGGCAGTGAGTTTTCCCTTTGGGACGGCAGCATCGTCGGGAAGAACCTGGAATTTGAAACCAACAAGAAGATTGTCCAACAATGGTATTTCGGCGACCAGCCAGAAGCCTCGATTGTAACCTTAAAGCTGCATCCTTCTGACGATGGAACCTCCATCGAACTCCGCCATACCAACATACCCGACGAGGCCTACTCCGATATTGTTGAGGGATGGAACGGGGCCTACTTTGGCAGCCTGCAGCAGTTTTACGAGGAGTGAGCGAAGAATGCCTCACATAATATTCCTCCTCGCCGAAGGCGATTCTTTCTATATTTAAGCATCTAACTTTTAACAGTTCATTCCTCATGAAGAAACTTCTATTTGCCCTCGTCCTGATCATGCACACGATGCTGGTCGGCGCCCAGAATCTTGATTCACTTTTTAAGAATGTAAAATTCAGGAACATCGGGCCCTTTCGGGGTGGACGTTCGAACTGCGGCGCCGGCGTCATCGGTGACCCGCTTACCTATTACATGGGCACCACCGGAGGCGGCCTGTGGAAAACCGAAGACGGAGGCGTCACCTGGAACAATATCTCCGATGGTTATTTCAAGACAGGGTCCGTTGGCGCAGTAGCGGTTTCTGAATCTGACCCAAACATAGTTTACGTTGGCATGGGTGAACACGCACCCCGCGGCGTCATGACCTCCTACGGCGACGGCGTTTACAAATCATACAACGGTGGTAAAACCTGGAAGAAGCTCGGCCTGGACAAAACGCAACAGATCGCACGCATAGTTATCCACCCGAAAAATCCTGACATCGTTTATGTGGCCGCACAAGGCGCCATCAACGCACCGACACAGGACCGCGGCATTTACAAGTCGACCGATGGAGGTAACAACTGGAAGAAGGTCCTCTTCGTCAATGACCTGACCGGATGCTCGGAACTTTCGATGGACATGCACAATCCCCAGGTGATCTACGCCGCCATGTGGCACCATCAGCGCCTACCGTGGAAGGTGATCAGCGGTGGCCCGGGCAGTGGTTTCTACAAATCAAGTGATGCCGGCGAAACGTGGGAGAAGATCAACACAGGCCTTCCCAAGGAATTGGGTAAGCTGGCCATCTCCGTAAGCCGCGCTAACCCGGAGAAAGTATATGCCCTCGTAGAAAGCGATACACAAAAGGAGCAAGGTGGACTCTTTGTTTCTGAAAATGCGGGAAAGAATTGGACGAAAGTCACCAACGACCACCGCCTGGTGCAGCGCGCATGGTACTACATTGAAGTGTTTGCCGATCCGCAAAACGAGAATGTGGTCTACGTGATGAGCGCTCCGGCGCTCCGATCCATCGATGGCGGTCATACCTGGGAGAACATCTACGGCCCCCACGGTGATTACCATGACCTTTGGATCAACCCGCACAACAACAAGAACTTCGCCATCATCGATGACGGTGGTGTGGGCATTACGTACAACAATGGGAAGTCATTCTCTACGCAAGGCAATATGCCCACGGCACAATTTTACCGGATCAATGCCGACAACAATTTCCCTTACCGATTGTATGCAGGTCAGCAGGATAACTCCACGGTGAGGATCTCCAGCATGGCGCTGGGTCGCTATAGCATTGGCCGCGAACAGTGGACCTATTCGGCAGGTGGTGAAAGTGCCTTCCTCGCTTTTGATCCCAACAACCCTGACGAAGTCATGGGTGGTAGCTACCTGGGTACCATCGAATTGATCAGTCACAAAGCCGAAGCGGGCACCAGTATCATGGCCGCGCCGATCCAATACCTCGGCCGCGAGACCAAAGACATGAAATACCGCTTCAATTGGAATGCGCCCATCATCTGGTCGAAGCATGAACCGGGAACATTCTACCACGGCTCGCAAATGCTGCTACGCACTCGAGACAAAGGGGTGACCTGGGAGGAAGCATCGCCTGACCTCACACGGAATGAAAAAGAAAAGCAAGGGAAAGGCGGCGGGCCTTACACCAATGAGGCCGTAGGAGCAGAGAACTATGGTACATTGGCCTACGTTGTTGAATCCCCGCATGAAAAAGGAGTGATCTGGACCGGCAGCGATGACGGCGTGGTGAGCCTTACACGCGACAATGGCAAGACGTGGACAAATACCTTCAAGACCTTGCCGGAATGCCTCGTCAACGCGATTGAAGTTTCACCGCACGATCCTGCAACAGCCTACATTGCCACAACCCGATACAAGTTCAACGACTTTGCACCCGGCATCTACAAAACGGCCGACTATGGCAAGACCTGGGTGAATATCAGCAAAGGAATTCCTTATGGAGCCTATACCCGTGTTGTTCGTGAAGACCCGGTTCGAAAGGGATTGTTGTTCGCCGGCACTGAGCTGGGGATTTACATTTCCTGGAATGGAGGCACCTCATGGCAACCCTTTCAGTTGAACTTTCCCGTCGTTCCCGTGACCGACCTTATGATCAAGAACGATGATCTCGTTGTGGCCACGATGGGCCGCTCGTTCTGGATTCTCGATGACCTCGGCCTGATTCGCCAGGTGAGCCCGGGTGATGAAGCATTCAAGGTCTATAAGCCGGAAGATGCGATCATTGGAAACTGGGGAAGCCCTTTGAGCGGATCCAACATTGCTGACTTCAAAGGCATGGGCGAATTTGAAGGAGTCAATCCGGCAAACGGGGTTGTGATCTACTATCAACTTCCCAAACTGGCAGACTCCATTGAAGTGAAGATGGAAATCAAGGAT
>JAEUUF010000011.1 GCA_016787645.1 Cyclobacteriaceae bacterium
GGGCTGCGGATCAGTGATCATCCGGAGCAAAGGCGGTAACGGCGGCGGCGGTGGTGCGGGTGGCCAGGGAAATGATGGAGATAACACGCAGACCTACATCACCTCCGGCGGACGCGGTGGACAAGGTGGTGAAGGAGGGTACGGAGGCAATGGCGGTAACTTCAAGGTGCACGGTTCAGCGGTTTATCTTAAGTACCAGCAATTCATCCAGCTTGAAAGCATCGGCGGAAAGCCTGGTAAGGCAGGAAGAGGCGGAGTGGGCGGCCAGGGCTACGGCTATAGTCAAAGGGGCGGGAAAGGCCAATCCGGTCGGACCGGCCGTTCCGGTTTGATTGAATTGATCGATTGACCTATCTGGGCAGTCAGCTGAGCGGGTGGAATGAATATCGAATGTTGAATGTCAAATGTCGAAGGGGAATTGCTGGTTGGCTACCGGTTGCAATGCACTAGCCACTAGTCACCAGCCACTATTCAACGAAACGATCCTGTCCAGTCCTCGTTAATTCATTTCTGGACCAATCCACTTTTATGAAAAACAACATCGCCCTCCTTGGGGTACTCATTACCTCTTTTTCTTCCCTCGCCCAAACGATTTCCCTGGACCCATCCAACCTTGATCCCATCAGCGTGGAGATCAAACAAGTGGAGTACCAGAAAAAACAAGCCGTGCGCCTGGTCGAGAAGCCCGGCACGCGGGGTGAGGCGATGGCCGTGGTCAAGGGCACAGATTTCGTCAACGGTACCATCGAAGTGGAACTGGCCGGCGATCGCCGCCCGGAATCAGATACCACCAACCGCGGCTTTGTTGGAATCGCTTTTCGCGTTCAAAAGAAAGATACCCTGCAATTCGAGTGCTTCTACCTGCGCCCTACCAACGGCCGCTCCACCGACCAACTCCGCCGAAACCACGCTACACAATATATCTCCGCACCGCAGTACCCGTGGTTCCGGTTGCGCAAGGAATTCCCAGGCGTGTATGAGTCGTATGTCGACCTCGCAGCCGGCGAATGGACCAAGGTGAAGATCGTTATCAACGGCCGGCAGGCTAAACTCTACGTGCACGACTCTCCGCAACCTTGCCTTATCGTCAATGACATCAAACATACCCCTGAATCGGGACCTGTCGCTCTCTGGCTCGGGTTGGGAACAGTGGCCCATTTCAGAAACCTGAAAGTAACGCCGTCGAGATTTTGACGCTCAGCTTGAAATGACGAACCAACTGAACATATTCCTCTTGTCGCTCGGCATCCTCCAGGGCGCATTGCTGAGCGGCTACTTCCTTCGCAAACAAGCGTGGCATCCCGCCAACGTGTACTTTGTCCTAATCCTGTTCATCGCCGGATTGCAGATGACCTTTAAGGTGCTGAGCAAGATGTGGCTTACACAGCATGTTGGACTGCCGTATTTCATGTCCTACAACTTGCCGTTCCTAATCGGGCCGCTCATGTACCTGTATGTGCGGGCCCGTATGGGGGTGCCATCCCGGAAATCGCAGGTGCTGCACTTCCTTCCTTTTCTTTGGACGGTAGTGGAGGTGATTGTTCAGAGTGACGCTGGGTATTGGGATAGTCCCCTGCGTAGCCTGGCCATGTCGGCACAAGTGCGGCTCGCCGTCCAGTTGGTCTCCCTCGCCAGCTATGCCTGGTTTTCCTGGCGGCTGCTCGACAAACGGAAGCATCTTTCCTTGCAGCGGTTCATCCTGGGATTGACCGTAGTGGAAATGGTTATCATCATCACACTGGCGGTGATGTATATCAACTACCCGCGCTACACGGATGCCCGGTTGCTTTTCGTTTCACTGACGCTCCTGATTTATTGGATCAGTTATAAGCAGCTCGAACAGCCCGATCTGTTTGTGAGCCCTGACCTCACTTCAGCTTCCCTAAAAGTCGCATCACATGTCAAGTACCGGCATTCCGGATTGAAAGAGGGTGAGGGGGAAGTCATCGCCCGGCAGTTGCAGCAACTGATGACGGAGCAGAGGCTTTACCTCGATGTGGATCTGACCATGGAGACGTTGTCGGCACGGCTGAACATTTCGCGCCATACCTTGTCACAAGTGCTGAATGAGCGCTTTCAGAAGCCGTACTTTGAATTTGTGAATGAGTTCCGGCTCCGCGAGGCGCAAGCCCGGTTGCATGATCCCAAATACAGGCACTATACAATCGCGGCAATCGCACTGGATGCGGGTTTCAATTCTGTTTCCAATTTCAACGAGCTCTTCCGCAAACGGCTGGGTAAAACCCCATCCGCCTTTCGCGACCAGGCCCTGAAGCAGATGTCGGCCTGAGTGCCGCTACGGCCTGATTTTTCAACACAATGACTGTTCCGATCCGATCGGGGCGATAGACAGGAAGTGAGGAATGGGGTTTCTTTGCCTGCAAACCCCACCACTATGTCAGCAAGAATCCTTTTTACCCTCTTGATCATCGCCTGCCAGGCCCGTGGCCAACAAAATGCCTTCCCGCTTTTCGACGCACGCCATTGGGGTGTCGTACTGGAGCATCCGGCAATGAAAAATGTCATTGCAAAAAAGGATGTGACGTTTTGGAAGGATGAAAAGTCAACGTTGGCCATGGATGTTTACATGCCGCCTGGACTGAAGGCGGGAGAGAAGCGGCCCGCTATTATTTTCCTGAATGGCATCGGCGATGGTCCTGCTGGTCAACCAAGCGTCCGAAACTGGATGATCTACAGTACCTGGCCGCAACTGGTGGCTGCCTACGGGTTTATTGGCATCTCACCGGGGGCCGACGGCAGTCGTATCCAGGAGAGCTTTAAGTTTCTTTTCAACTACCTGAAGGAAAGCGGCGCGACATTCCATATCGACAGTGAACAGCTCGGTGTTTATGCGGCTTCCGCCAATACTACCGAGGCGGGAACGTACTTGATGCGTGATGACGCTTTCAAAGGAATCAAGGCCGCGGTCTTATACTATGGTTCAGCTCCGCCGAGTCCCTTCAGAAAGGATCTGCCGGTCTTGTTTTTCATCGCGGAAGGAGATGTTCGTCGAAATGGTTACAGCGGTGTGTGGACAGATGTGCTGAAGAACAACGCACCCTGGACCATCAAAATGGGCACGGGACTCCCGCATGGTTTCGACGCGTTTAGTGATACCCCGGAGGGAAGAAGAGCGGTGAGGGAGACAATCTCATTCTGGAAAGACCAGCTCGAACCGATTCCCACGCCTTCGTGGCCGCACGAGTTGCCCCGCGAGGCGGTGGCGGCATCCTACATGCATGACGACAACAAAGCGACTGATCTGGCGAAGCAGTGGCTGACCTCACACCCCGATGACAAGGACGCGTTGGGTATGTTCGCCTACGCAGCCAAGAACGCGAGGAGATATGCGGAAGCGGAGGGAGCCTACCGCAAGCTCATCGGCACGGAAACCGATGACCCGTTTCAACAGATGGAATTCGCGCAGGTGCTCTATGGAGTGAACAAGCCGGAGGAGGCTGATCGGTACGCGGCCATGGCGCAGCAGTCGGGGAGGATTCCACGGTTCCAGTATGTCGTAACGGCATCCATCTTATACTACCAGAAAGATTATGCCCGGTGTGCCGCTTACTATGAGAAAGCCCTCGCACTTCAGTCCTCCAGCGTGGACTATTACAACCTCGGTTGCACCTATGCGTTGGGAAATGAGAAGGACAAGGCTTTTGCTTGCCTGACCAAAGCAGTTGAACTGGGGGCTGCGTCAAAACAGCAATACATGGGCGACAGTGACCTGGCCTCGCTCCACGCGGATGCAAGGTGGAAAGAACTGATGGAGAAGTTGAAGTAGCAGCGCTTTCGAAGAGATCCCGGGCGACAATACTTGCCCGGAATTCAATAAATTGGGGTGAGTTTATCCAGAAGCAACAAATTCACTCCTGAGTATTATTGAATTTGGAAAGGTCCTTGTATCAACTTGCAACATAAACCTCGTTCTGGCTGTCTAACGTTGAAACCACTTCCATGAGGTCCAACCTTGCCAGCGTCCTGTTTTGCCTTGGGGTTCTTGTGCATCTTTCCTCATGTACCAGCACATCCGTCGAGCCCGGTGCCAATGGCGGCGACCTCGTGGTCTCCGAAAACAGAACCATAGCGACTTCCATGACGGTTGGCAACCTCACGGTGAAGGGAAGCGCCATCCTGACGATTGATTATACTTCCACTCCGGAAAATGTTTTTGTGGTCGTGGGTAATGTATTGATCCAGGATGCGGCGCAGCTCATCGTGAAGGGTAATCAAAGCTTGATGAACGACGGGTTTATCATCGCCAATGAATTCAGCTCGCAATACACCATCACGACCAAAGGCACCAGCGTGATCAGGCTGGAAAACATTGGCCTGCGCACCCAGGCGGGCACGGTTACGGAAAAGGGGAATATCTATATGTCGCACGTAGCCATGGATCGCTCTGCCATGATCATCGACGGGGCACAGCTGGACCACGAGTCAAGCTGGCTGCTGGGAAACTTCAAAAACAAATCGACGCTTACCATCACCAATTCGGTTCACATCCCCACAGAGATCTATCTGAATGACTCTTGTTCAGTTTCCATAACGGGAACCGATACAAAGACGGGACTTTGGTTGTCACTCACTTCCGGTGCAAACACCATGCAGCTGCCGGATGTAAGTTCAGGTGCGTGGTCTTGGAATACCGGCGCGGCTATTGGACCGGGTGTGCATTGGTCGTTGTCGGTCGTGAATTCCAACCCGGGCCTTGGTGTTCAGCTGTTCCCGGCTGCCACGGCCGAAATCACCGGGCATGGCGTAGCGCCGAAAGAGTTGACCATCGGCTATTTCGTTTCTGCGAGCAACGAGGTATTGGACAACCTGCATGTGGGATTGCAAAATGGGGTGATTATACCTGGCCGTCTTACGCTCAACAATGTCCACCTCGGACCCATTGCCTGGCAAGTGTATTCGGTCACCTCAGCCTCCTTGACCATCAACAACTCCACCATCAATGAGATCGGCATCATCGGCAACGGCTCGGTGACGGTCAACAACAGTCTACTGCAATTGGCGGTGTTGGCGTCCTACGGCCAAAACAGCTCGCTGACGGTGAACAGCAGTGAAGTTTGGAATCAGTCCATTGAGACAAACAGTAATGCGCAAATCACCCTGAACAATTGCACTATCTATGGATCGCAGTTCATCACGCGGAGTGCGCAATCCAAAATTTCAATAATCGGAGGGAGTTTCCTGAACAATCCCCCCATTGACCGCAGCAAACCACCGATCGACATGATCACCGGCTATCCAAACTACAACCCCTTCTGTGCTCCCGGCCCTCCGAAGAAATCTGGCGCAGGTGTGATCAGCTGTACTGGTGTGGCGAATTGCAATTGGTGAGGGATAAGGGCTTCGGACGGGCGCGTGCGTTTTTGACAATACACAGGTGCGGGCCAATTAGATTTATCTCTCTGATAAATATTTCCTGTGGCCCTCTTTCCTTATTCCTGGATTCCTAACCCCGGGTTAAAACCCGGGGCAATCACAATGTCGCCCCTGACGGGGCTGAGTTTGTTAGGGTCGTCAGCGAATAGCCCTTACCCACAGTCCTCTCATCTTGAGGTATCCTCATCCCCCTTTAGGGGATAAGGGGTGGGGGATCGTTTAGACAGAGTGCGAACGCTGATGACGATGCGCTGGTGCGGGCCAACTAATTTTATCTCGCTGATAAATATTTCCTGTGGCCCTCTTCCTTGATCTTAGATTCCTGTCCCAGGGTTAAAACCCGGGGCAATCAAGATTTCGCCCCTAACGGGGCTGATTTTTTTGTGGTCGTCAGTAAATGGTTCTCGCTCAACTTCCCTCTCATCTTGGGGATATCCTCATCCCCTTTAAGGGAGAAGGGGCGGGGAAAAATCAGGGATAAGCCGGTGAGTACGTGGAGTAAATATCAAATAATGAATGCTGAAGTGAATTGACATACTGTATTCACCAGCCCCTAGCCCCTGACCCCTAGTCCCTATTTCAACGCATCCCACTCTTCCTTTGTCGCCCTTGACTTCTGGTACTCCATCATCGCCAGCCAAATGCCATTCTGCTTGACCAGGAGGCTTTCAAAGTGGACCATGCCGCCGGTGACTTTGCCGTCTTTGTCCTGGGAGGTGAAATAGAAGATGCCGGTTTCATGGGCCGTGGTGGGACTGCCGACGCGTTGTGAAAAGCGGAACTCAACGTTACTCTTTGACTTTCCGGATTTGGTATCGACAAATCCCGGTTCCCAGAGTTTAAGTTGATCAGCGATCGGGCTGGAGATCTTCTTGGGCCCAGTAGTGAAAACACAGACGGCGTCCTTATGATAGGTAGCCTTGTACCCATTGAAGTCACCCTCCCGCACGGTTCTGGAAAGTTCCGCCCAATACTTATTGAGTTCGGTGATCCTTAAAGAATCAGCTGCGGTTGGCTTTGGTTGAGCAATGGTGCTAATGCTAAGCAGGCAAGTCAATAGTATGAGTGTGCAGGGTAGGAGGCGTTTCATGTTTTAAAGATCAATAATTCACTGAAAAGGTGTTGATGGGGGAGTAACTATCCGTGAGAAACACTGACCCCTAACCCCCGACCCCCAACCCCTATTCAATAGTACTTCATTCTCATCACCACCCGTTTGTCGCTATTGAGAATAAAACGGAAGTCATGGTAAACCGGTCGGCGGAGGGCGGAATGGTAGTAGTCGGAGAAGGCGTGGCCCTCTTTGGGGAAGAACCAGCCCATATCGAGTTTGATATTGTTGTTTTCATCATCGAGCAGCGCGATGGCCATGGGCCGAGAGACAAAGCCATGGAAGTCCAGGGAAAGCGAATCCCCGGTCATTTCGGTCTTGGGCACCACCACCTTGAGAAAGCCATTCAGGTCGGGGAAGGGCGTTGAGTCGTCGTAGAACTTGAAGCGGATGACGCCTTCCTTGTTGCGGATGTTTGTGACAGTAATGTGAATGGAGTAGGTTTTTTCCGCGATAGGCTCCGAAATCACGATGTTCGGTCGTGAGGCAATAATCTCGCCGACGGGCCTCAACGTATCCTCCTGGGCATAAGTAAACCCGGAAACAAACAAACTGCTGATAATAAACACTAGACCCCTCATGCAAGCACGCCTTTCCTAAAGGTACGGAATTAAAACGGGTAATGGGTGGAGAGCATTCCGTTTCGCTGCATTCGCCTAATTAGCCCTGCGAACTTACCTTATCAGTCCAACGCCTCGTGCCATCAAACCGGCGAGGAGGGGAATTACGGTCAGCAGTATCAACTCCAGCCGCACACTCCAGCTGACGGCGGCGGGGATAGTCACTGGTTCATCGGGGTTGCCTTTGCGCTGACGAATAAAGAAGACCGTAGGATAGATCGATAGAATGCCAACGGCAGCTACCAGGCCGATCTTGGTAAGGAAGATCCAGTTTTGGGAATAGTAGACTGCGGGTTTTGTGTATCCTCCGAACCACAGGGTAAGTCCCGCCGCCACCAGTACGATGGCCGAGAGTCCATAGACACCATCCACGATCGCGATGCGACCGATGTCTCTTCGGGGGAGTACAGGTTTGAGCAACACCCACTCGGCCGTCAACGTGCCAGCAATGGTTAGAATACTGAGGAAGTGCAGGTAACGGAGGATTATTTCGGAGGTCATAGCGATATTCGTTGGTAGTTCGAAAAATAGCAATTTGAACCTATCCCTCCAGCGGCATGGCAGGCTATTCACTGATGAATCAATCGCTGGGTGAAATAGCCCATGCTTTTTCCATTTCTCATGAATGCGAGCTATTTTTGCCCCTTGATCAAAGGGTTTCAAAGATTTTAGCAGCAATTGGCTTGAATCCTACAATCCTAAAATCCTAGTGGGTCTCGTGGCCGACCTGCCCCGATGGACCGACGGAGTCGGGACGAATCGGGGGTGGCTAGAGAGAGTGATAGAAAGGGAGGTAGTTAATTTAATGGTCTCGTGGCCGAGTGGCTAGGCTGAGCTCTGCAAAAGCTCCTACAGCGGTTCGAATCCGCTCGAGACCTC
>JAEUUF010000018.1 GCA_016787645.1 Cyclobacteriaceae bacterium
TGAAGCCAGATCCGCAGGTCCGGCGACAACTCCCTCAATACGAAGGGTTCCCTTTGGTCGCACATCCGGAGGGAATAGAAACTCAACGAGTTCACTGCTTCGCTGACCGGTCGATTCCTTCAGGAGGTACATGCCGGCTGATGTGGCGCTAACAAATTGATCATCTCCAGGGGTATTCGCAAAATCGAGGGGAAGTGGCTTGCTCCATTCGCCCTGGAGATAGCGGGTAAAATACAAATCCATTCCTCCGCGATTTGGCTGCAACCGGTCAGAAGAGAAGATCAAAAGTTCACCATCGCCCATAATTCTGGGTGTCTGTGAATTCCCGGTATTGATAAAGGCAGGAAGTTCAATCGGATTGTCCCATTGGCCGTTAGCCTTCTTTTTCATCATAAGAATCCGGCAGCCAGAGGCCTTATTGATGTCCATGGTTTCACATCGCATGTAAAAAAAGAGATTGCCATCGAGCGAAATCGAAGGACAGGCCTCGTGTCCCTTGGAATTTGCCGGCAGTAACATGTTTTCGGGCTCTTCCCAATAGGCCCCTTTCAGCTTACTCGAATACAAATCAAAACCGCCCATCCCGTTGGATTTCATATTGGACAAGTAGAGCGTCTTGCCGTCCGGGCTCAGCGCGTACCCTTTCAGGAAGTTGAGTCGGTGATTGACGTTCCGGGGCAGCACGGCAGGATCCTTCCAGTTTATGCCCTGGCGGGTTGTATAGGCCATCGTCAGCGCATGGTCCTCGCCCAGGTCAGCTAGGTAGACCATAGAATTACCGTCCATGCTGATGTACGGCGCATAGTTGTTGATAGCGGGATGATTCAGGTTACTGGCCATCTTCCTCATCTTGGCTTGTCCAAAAACAACCGTAGGTACCAAGAGCAATGCGGTAATAAGGCGTGTGGCGTTCATTCTCTAAAAATAGAAAACCCCGGGAAGCTCAGGAATCGTTTCCGGCGATTTTTGGGAAGGGAATGTTGAGTGGCATGAAAAAAATCATTTAGATTGTATCGATGATTCAGATTATTCCATCCATTGCTATCCGGAAGGGGAAGGTGGTTAAAATGCGGAAGGGTGACCCCGCAAGCGAAAAGGCCTATGACGAGAATCCTCTGGACCTGGTCAAGCGGTTCGAATCCCACGGTATAGAGGTCATTCACCTTGTTGACCTGGATGGAGCTGAAAAAGGCAGCCCGAAGAATTTTCATGTGGTTGAAGCGATTGCGAACCACACAGACCTCAAGATTGACTTTACCGGAGGAATTAGTACGGATGGTGATGTTTCCAGCGCCTATGAGCATGGAGCAGACTACATTACCGCATCCAGCATCGCCGTAACCAACCCTGAGTTGTTTGCATCCTGGATAATCTCTTTTGGCCGCGAGAAGATAACCCTCAGCGCGGACGTTACGGACGTTACCAGCAAACAGGTGGCGTTTCGGGGATGGCAAAAGAAGGCAGAACTCTCATTGTTCGATCACCTGCGCTTTTTCTATGAACGCGGCCTGAAATATGCCAAATGCACGGACATTTCTCGCGATGGTACCATGGAAGGCCCTGATTTTAGCTTCTACAAGGAAATTCTCTCTACGTTCCCAGACCTCAAAGTGCTGGCCAGCGGAGGGATTCGTGGAACAGACGATATCAAGCGATTGAACGATATGGGTCTGTTTGCCGTAATTTTTGGCAAGTCGTTCTATGAGGGGCAGTTAAGCCTAAAGGATCTGGAACAGTTCCTCGTCAAATCCTGATTTTTTCGTCTCTTTTCCTTAGTCTTGTCCGCTAATTTTCGACGGCCAGGATTTCAGGCTGTTTTGAATCCATGAAGGAAGTGTCACCAAGTAAGCGTCCGGATCTAACTGGGTATACCGATATCGAGGTAATTGGTGCGCGCGAACACAACCTGAAGGACATTTCGGTTTCTCTCCCCCGCAATCAGCTCGTGGTAGTGACGGGAATCAGTGGAAGCGGGAAATCATCGTTGGCCTTTGATACCATCTATGCGGAAGGCCAACGGAGATACATGGAAAGCTTTTCGGCCTATGCGAGAAGTTTCATCGGTAACCTCGAAAGACCCGATGTCGACAAGATCAACGGGCTGAGCCCCGTAATTTCCATTGAACAGAAGACCACGTCGCGCAATCCTCGTTCAACCGTGGGTACGGTTACGGAGATATACGATTTCATGCGGCTTCTGTTTGCGCGAGCGGGAGATGCCTATTCCTATCTGAGTGGTAAAAAGATGATTCGTCAAACCGAGGAACAAATCCTCGAAGGCATGTTCCAGCACTTCCGGATGAAGAAGCTTACGCTCCTGGCGCCGGTGGTAAGGGGGCGCAAAGGACATTACCGCGAACTTTTTGTGCAGATCCGAAAGAATGGATTCACCAAAGTTCGCATTGATGGCGAAGTGCAGGAAATCTCCGCCAAAATGCAGCTCGACCGTTACAAGATTCATGACATCGAGGTGGTGATTGACCGGATAGTGGCCGATCCAGGCGATCGATTCAGGATTGCACAGTCCGTGGCCAGATCGCTGAAGGAAGGCAAAGGCGTGATGATGCTCATGGAGGAAAATGGCACTATCCATCATTTCTCCAAGTACTTGATGGAT
>JAEUUF010000022.1 GCA_016787645.1 Cyclobacteriaceae bacterium
GACTTTTTCCCGCGAGATGACCCTAAGCCTCCTCGCCAAGTCCACCCCGGAGGCAGATGGCCTCAAGTGGATCCAGGCCGAACATCGTCGGTATCCTGAATTTGTCCAGGCCCAGACGGGCATGATGCAGGGAGCCGCGGGTATTGGTCTCTGGTTACTTAGACTGAACGCGTTTGAAAAGAAAACCAGGCGGTTGATCCGGTTGCCGGATGATCCATTTTGATGTTGTGAATTTCTCCTGGCTTTGCATCAAAGTCACTTCGCCCCTTGCTGAATCCAGCACAAGATAACAGCCTTCTCCCTGGCGGTCAGCCGTGCTGATCCAACTGGAGGCATGGCGCCTCGCGTCAATTGAAAGTAGATGTCTGAAGTGTTGGCTTGTACTTCTTCCAATGTGATCAGGCGGGGAATTCTTCCATTGGCTCCATCATGACAGCCGGAATAGCTGCAGGTGGCGTTTATGGTGGGTTGGATGGAGTTTTGAAAACTCACCGGAACATCCGCAGAGCAGACCGGAATGATTTCATCCTGCGGCTGGTGCGTGCACCCAATTGCCAAGAAGCCAACGAAAAGCCAACCGCTTCCCTTCATTTGCCAGTAGTCTTCATTACCTACAAAGGTTAGGGGCCCGTGTTACAGTACGGCGAACGGCAGGTTATGCTCGTGTTAACCAGTCATTAGTGATTCCATAATTTCCAGGTTAGAAAGACATTGTCACACGGGCTCAACTTCAGTCAGAGTTGCTTGTATACAGCATGTCCTTGCGATATCTGCGATTGAAGCGTTCGATCAAGTTATTTTGGAAATTCCGTCAATGGTGAACACGTCATTTCGCGCCAAAGTCATACGAATATTTGATGTCAGTGCTCAACCGACATCAATGAACTTTTAGCTTTCGCCTTTGAGGCAAAAAAAACCCTTTTCACTTTAGGCTAGATCTCCAACAGCTCAAACAGTCTACGAAAACCCTTCTTCTTTTGCTTGTTTAATAATTCTTAGGGCATTTTTTGCTTGCTTCGGAGACAAGGTTTTTCTTCTACTTGCCAATACCCCCATGTTGTAAGCAAATTTTCTGTCAAAAGGAGTGAAGTAATTATTCACTTTAGCCCATTTTGAAAGCGAGAACCAAACCTCAGCATCGATCAGTCCAGCTTCTTCAATCATCATTACTTCTTGAGGTGATAAAGATACTGCCTTAAGGTCCATCTTACTTTCTTCCTTGGAGGCCTTGATTATCAATCCACCAGTATCGATAGTC
The DNA here is from genome assembly GCA_016787645.1 of Cyclobacteriaceae bacterium. GTDB lineage: Bacteria > Bacteroidota > Bacteroidia > Cytophagales > Cyclobacteriaceae > ELB16-189. Next base: position 1,259 of record JAEUUF010000022.1, read on the forward strand.
TCATCTTTTAAAGTAAGCCAGCACTCAGGAGATTTGCACCATTCACCAATGTTTCCGCCCTTCTTAGCAGGCGAATTAATCTGCTTCCATACAATATTTATCATGCTATCAATGGAATTGTTCAATGCCTCGCTAATACCCTGCTTTTCCCAAATATCATTGAGGTCAAGTTTGGAATTTGTCTTGTAAGCAAGCAGTGCAATTACATAAGCAACTATATTGGCTTTATACCCTCCTAACTTCTTCGCAGCAACCAATCGATCAATTTCCTTAAATAGAATTGCCTTCGCAATTAGGTCATGATAGTAAGCAGAGCTTATGTGCCCTATTTTACTTATCAACAAGGAAAACGATTTGAAGTTTTTTTCCGCGCCCTTACTAACCTCGAATGGCTGTTGCCACCAGCTCATTTCATACTTAGCCAAATCTGTTTTTGTGAATTTTTGACTTCTTGGATACTCTCTTTCAAATAATTTAGAATCTTTAACCGAAAGTCTCGATCTCTCATCAAGAAATTGTCCGCGAGTTCGTTCATAGTACCATTTATGGGTAGCCTTGCCTCCAGTTCTTGCTGGCACCCACTCACTTCTCGAGAAATCTTGAATTTTATTGTGATAGTCATCGTTAGAACTAAAGTCTGACTCTCTAATTATTGTTTGAGTATTTGCATATCGCGATATCTTCTCTATTACTTTTTCTGTTTCCTCCTGAAGAAGTACGACTGAGATTTTCATTTGAACAAATACTTTTGACAAGTCAACTCCCTTCTCTGCGGCTGCCGTAAATATCGAGGCAGTAGTTTGGCCACCGTTAACGACTTGCCAATTCTCAATTCGTGTTATATATGGGATATTCTCTTCATACACAACGTTCACCCGCTCGGCTGTTGTAGAGATGCCATTATTGTATGCAAGGAACATGTCAGGTTCACTGATAATCGTTTCCCGAATCTTCTTATTGACACGTGCCTTGAATTGGAGGAATGTTCGAACATTCTTTTCTAAGAGTCCTTGTTTATACTTGTTATAGATTGATGCCAAAATCGTCCCCGGTATTATGGCCAGATAAACATCCACTCTATCACTTACTTTGTTCATCTGTAAACAATTCAGCTTATGATCGAAATCACTTACAAAATCAATTTCAATCTTTTGTTTACCAGAGCGGATCAGATATTGTTGATAAACCCTTTCAATGTCCCAAAGTTGAAAGTCAATAAATACTCCAGTTTGCTCTTTCGTCTCAGGGACAATATCAGCAGATGCCTGTCCATTAGTAAGAACAAATATTCTGAGATTTGTAACTGCATCCTTGGTTTGCTCGGTTATCTGAACTAAGTCGAAAACGGCTGCTTCAGACTCCTCGACTTTACCTACTAATTTCCCGTCTCTCGCTGACCAAAAAAAATGTTCAGCTTTTAAGAAAGCCTCTTGGACCTCCCTGTCAGATACTTTTGTAAGACGTTGTTCACCCTTGAAAATGGTTACAAATAAATCTATACTTTCGTTTTCATCGTCATAGTTCCATGCGTTAACCTTCATTCCTTTGATTTTGTAATGACATGTCTCGCCAGCAATTACTTCTCCCGAATCAATAATATATTCGAGTATGTCATTTGTGATTGCATCCTCCTGCGAAATGCCCTCATCCTCAACTGTGATCAATGCGCCCTCCAGGAATTCAACTGCAAATTCTGATAGTTCCATGGTCAAATTAGGGTCAATAAATCACTTTGAACTTCATATGGCCTACAAGCTGAGACAACAACAGAATATTTCAAATCCCCCACCCCATTGGGCAAACTATGCTGCAGTAGTCTGGGAAAACCCTCTGCTACATGGAAGACATTCATCTCAACTATTGAAAAGCCCATGCTGTATTTGCTTGCATGTGCTTCATTATAGCCATACTTGGCTAGTTTTACTTGAAACTGAAAGACTGAAAAAAGATCCTCTCGAATTTGAGTCATAATACTCCTTATCAATACAGGCAAGGTGTGGTCGGGCATGTTAGAATGGATGTTCAATGCGTACAATCCAACATACAAGTGGCTAAGTCCTGTTGAGTCAAGCTGCCTTTCAGACGAAACAGCGAATTTCTTATGCTGTTTACTTGAAGTCGATTTTATTTCAACTGCAATATTTCGAATCTGAAAATCGTGGTTGGTTCTCTCTGAACCAGTCCAATATGATAAAGACTCAGAAAAAGAATACTTACGAAACAATACATCTTTGAGAAAAAACAATTCACTCACGAGGCCCTTTTGAACTGAAATTGGAAGTATTTTCTTCTCACTCCTTTCAAAAAATAGCTTCCACTCCGTAAGGTTTTTGACAATGGTGTTAACAAATGATTGCCTGTTGGTTATTCGATCAATCTTATCACACATATCTGAAACAAATAATTCAAATATGCTACCAGTACTTGGAATAGTTTGAGAAAGTTTCAAGAATAATTCTTTGTTAAATTCCCCGAGGGATAAGACATCCAAAGTAATTTCAAGGCCCTTCATCGAAGGAAAAGCTCCGATACTAATGTCATTACTATCATCCAGTTTTATATAGAGCAAACGAATTCCCTTAGCAAAATCGCTTGCTAGAAAAATCGGAAATATTCCTTCATTCGGAATTCGTCTAGCTATTTGGCGGTGTTCCTTGCTATTTCTAGACTCGGCATTGATAGAATTCCATATGCTATTATAATCAATCATAATCAGCTAGTTCTAACTCTTCATAGACACTATTTATATCATATGTAGATTGTTTTAGGCCATCATTATTTGGCCAACTAACAGCAAACCCGAAAGGCATTCGTTCGAGACTAATTGGATTCTCCGATTCGTCAGTTACCTTCAAGGGATAAATAAACAACAATGGCGTGTTAATTCTAGGTGGCAACTTCCTTAGCGTCTCACCTGTGGCTGATTCTCCAGGCGGAAAGTCAAGCTTCTCATCATTCGGGCTGACCAATCTTTTTATGTATAGCCTGTCATTCACAAAAGGCTCTTTGATAGATCTTGTTATTGGTTTTACGTGCAGCCCTCCAACCAACGATAGCTCTTGCTCATTTGACCTATTCAATGATATTAGAGCCACGTTCCAATTGTCGAGAATGTGATTTGGATCATTCCCTTCCCTCTGCTTTTCAATAAACTCAACTATTCGTTTTGTGCTTGAGGCTGGAGCTCCGCGAAAAGACGTGTACCTATTGAAAAATGAAACTACAGTAGCTCTTGAGACATTGGTCCATAGATAGTTACTTTCGACTCCTCTTGGAGAAGGAACTCCTAAAGAGCGAATAAATTCCTCAACCGCATTTGCATTATTTATTAAAATAGATTTTTCCCCGGAAATTGAGGCGGTCTCTGTCAATTTCCCCTTGTAACTAAGTGGCATAGTACTTGCGTACCTCATCTTCATTGCATTAGTAGCCATCATATCGGGATGCGATAGTACTCTTAGTCCAAACTCCATTGGTGTGGCCTTCTGCCTACTCATTTCTAAAAACTCCTTGCGTAGAATTTCAAACGCAGTGGATATATGCCTATACCAGCTGAACAAATCAGGTGTTGTATATATTCTGCATAAGTCTTCAAATCCCATTCTGTACCCAAACCAACGCCCCATTTGCATAAGCGTATCGTATAACGAGCTTGCTCTGGTAAAATAACTTACAGTCAGTCCTTCCAAAGTGAGGCCACGGGAAAGCTTATCTCCACCAATGGCTATAACACTGAGACCAACACTTTCTCTGTTTTTGTAATCAAGGATATCACCTGCGCTTCCATTTATAAGATGTGGTCTTCGCTCCATTTTCAAGATTGCAGGCCTCAAATTATCATATACTTCAGACCACTCAATCACAGGAAAATTCATAATTGAACTAATTCGCAAGTAATCTCTTTCAAACAATGATTGTAACTCCAAGAATATGTCAGTATCGTTGCTTATGATACCGTTTCTTAATCTGTTGAACTCAGTTTCTACAAATCCTCCAATAGCATTTTGAATGTCGTTGAATCGGGTGCAGTGTATAAGCATTGTGTTGTGCCTATTGCCTTGACCTCGAACTCTCCTAATCGCAGAACTTAACAGAAAAGATTTGATCGCTTCCTTCATGGAATCAGGAATATCCGTAGGGATATCTGTCATCCTGTGTCGCAGTGGAAGAAATTCGGAATCCACCTGTGATGCATCTAAAACGGGGATGTGAATTGGCATGCCCCTTTCCCTCTCATCATCATTTAGTCCGAAAATTTGAACAGGGCCAAAGTAGTTGGATGGCGCTTCCATTGAAATGATAAATGAGGAGGGAAATAAGTCCCTTCCATAAACAGAATGCTCACTATCATGATGAATGAAGATGTTCGCAAAAGGAGTTGCGGTATATCCTATGTAAGCTTTCTGATTGAACAGATTTAGAATTTGCCTAATATTCTTGTTGATGGCAGTTGGATCTAGTTCTCCATCATCATTTGAAAGTGCTCTGGTATTAGGGGTTGCCTGATCTGCCTCATCATCAATAAGGAGGAGAGGAAGATTATTAAGTGTGGAACTAGTCTCATTGACACGAAGAACAAATTCGCCATCAAGCGTGTCCAAACATTCCCGAAAGTACCTTATGAGATTCCCAAGAACCGACACATTCTTTTTGACAACAAGAAGCATTGGCCTATCTGAACCAGGCTGAATACCACCAACTTGTTGAGCAAAGCTTCTTGAAAAATCACCACCATCATCTTGTGTGGTGAATGTATCCACATTTATGTACCCTTCATTTGGAAGGGTGGTGACTCCAATTCTTTTCAATTGCGCCTGGTCACTTGTATCCCTTCCAATAACTTCTTCGTCAATGCGCATTTGGGTTTGACTCCTTAGATTTTTGTGCATCCCACTAAGGACGATTATGATTTTATAACCGCTGTCAATTGCTTTATTTATTACACCAGTAAAGTTTGCTGTTTTACCAGATTGGACATAACCTACAACCAAGCCTCTCCGATCAAACTCCCTATTACGGTCCCTAGGATCCTCTAACCTTTCAATAATATCATCAGTTATTTCATCAAGGCGATTAATTGTCTCAGTATTCCAGCCCTTTATGTTCGTAAGGTACTTCTTGTAACGGTTCCAAAATCTGAACTCGATTCCATTGGCAGCAACTTTTTCGCGATACCAGGGCTTGTGGCCACTATTATCGGTTAATACATGATGCTCACCAGCATTAACTCCTTGATTAATATTTACTTCATATTGAAGCTCAGATAGAAGTAAATCCTCAATGTCATCTTTTGAATTAAATGTAAGAGTTGGGTGGACAATATTAGGATAATCGATGGAATCCATTACCGACCTAATTGCCCTATCTAACGCCTGCTGATACGGAAGAATATCCTTAAAAAGCTCGTAGTTATCCTTAACAATACTCTTAATAAAATTGTAAGGCCGTTTCACTCTATTCTCAGCTTAATTGTTGAAAACTCTCAATTCGGCTAGCTTTGTCAATAGCTTCGCTTTCTGTCAATCCTGCATTTATGAGGGCTTTAATAGTATTCTCATAAATCCTCCTTAGTTCACCTTTTGAGTCTTCGAAAAATTCCTTCATTATAATTGCAGGATCTGAAAAATCATTTACTATAAAATTTATTGGTAGCGTTTCTCCAACCAATCTAATAAAATCCTTGAAGACATAGCTTTCATCTTCAAGATACTCCAAAATCAGTTGGTAGACTGGGTGGTCACTATTAATTTCATAATAGCGTTTTCCGTGTTTTTGTCGGGCTTTCCACAGATACACTATTTCTTTTTTCTCTGCTCTTCTCTTGACATATGCCCCCCTATGTGTATAGACCTTGATAGCTTTCTCAATGGACGAAAAGCAAATGTTCTTAATCTGCTTTCTTATACTATCGGGAATTTTAGCGGATGCTTTCTTAACATCAATTTGCCACTCTTTGTCTAGCGTGTTTGGGATATCAATTCGAATTCTACAAAGCCTTTGACTCTCCTTTTTCTTGAAGTCTAGGTCTAACCAAGTTCCATCCGAGATCAGTCTCTGATTTCTGTACAAATAAATTCCTTGATGTTCAGTCCATCCCCTAATAATTTCTATTTGACTTCGTTCTTCGGTTGATAGTTTTGATTCATGCGGCAATATGAATGGTTGCACTGATATATTTTTCTTGTCTATTGAAAGATGCTCCTCTGCAAGTTCTGTCGTGGGTGCATTCTTTGAAATGTGAAAAGGGTTTATCGATACTATTTCATTATTCAGGACTTTGATTGAAATCAGATTCTCTTCAATGTAACGATGAAACACGAGGCCCAAATGCTTGCGCACATTATCAAACTTCCGATAAAAGTGCTCCTTGTCAGCGGCCTTCTCACCCACTTCCAATAATCTATCAAGTTTTTCCCAAAGAATTACTGTTCCACTTCCATTTGAAGAAATGTTACCGAGAATCTCTTCTGAATTGCTATCAAAAGAATCATGCAACAATATCCAGTCCTTCTTTCTTGCAACTAGATCCAAGTCCCAACATCTTACGACAGTGTTGCCAGACTTGCTTCTGGATTTTACGGTAAGCCTTCTGCATTGTGAGAATGATGCTGTTTTTAACCCTAAGCCAAACCTTCCCAGATCATTTTCACGCCTAGGATCCAAGGGATTAAAACTGCCAATCTTCATGGCATTTATAAGTGCCTGTTGGTTCATTCCTTTCCCGTCGTCTTCGATTCGTACGTAGGAGGAAAAGTGACTGATACCGTACGTAATGTTTACACAGGATGCTTCGGCGGTTATGCTGTTGTCAATCAAATCCGCAATTGCTGTTTCCACAGTATAACCAAAAGATCTGACCGACTGAAGAAAATGCTCAGCTTGAGGTCTTACTATGTCGAATGATTTGCCTCCTTTAGCCATCTGAATTCAAGTTAAGATCCAATAGAAATTAATCGTAAGTCACAGCTTTGCAAGCTGATTTGGATTTACGCTCCAACTTATCTGAATTGTAGCACTTAGGTTCCATTTTGGCACCAATTTGTTTGCCGGTTTTGAACGAATCTAATTTTTGGTTCCTCCACTAGATTTGACACTAAACAGAGAAAATAATTTTAAGATTTTTGTTTGGGCATATTCCCATAACCAAGTCTTGCATATGCTGTTTCATTGAACCTTGACAGGTAGTAACTCACATATGAGTCAAAGCGCATGGTTAGGATTCATTTTTGAATTATAAAATCTCCTTTAATGCCTTAGCAATACTTTCAGCCATAAGAGGGGGGACCGCATTTCCAATTTGTTTAAATGCTGCTGTTCTGTTCTTGCCTTCTCTAACACCTTCAAAATAGAAATCATCCGGAAATGATTGTAGTCTCGCAGCTTCTCGAACCGTAATTGATCTGTTCTGATTCAAATCTGGATGAATATAATAATGCCCGTCCTTAGCAATATGCGCCACAATTGTTTGCGCAAAATGAGATGAACCATCAACCACTTTAAACCTATCAAAAAATGAATGCTGATTAGAATGAGTTTTTAAACGTTTGGGAAGATTGACGTAGTTTAGTCGATTACCTTGCCTCAACTGTTCAATGGCAATTCGGTAGATTTCTTTGTCTTGTGTTGTATGTGGTCGACTAATATGCTGTGTTAACACCTCTAATCCGTTCCGAATATTGGATTGCAGTAAGTATTTATTCGGTGCTTTCTTGTATGTGCTGTATTTATCATTTCCTTCGCCAGCGTGTAGCTTTGGTAAGTCTTCGAAAACGCATTTCACTTTGTATTTTGAATTAGAGAAATGTTTGAATTCAGGCGATTGAAAGGAAAAGCTCCTTCGATAACCAATCAGAATTATTCTCTTTCTTCCTTGAAGAACACCAAAATCCCGCGCATTGAAAAGAAACGTCTTGATGTCATAGCCCGCTTTACTGAATTCTTCCTTCATCTTTTCGAAATAGCTTCCGCCTCCGGCGGAACGCAGTCCTACAACATTTTCGAAAACAAATAACTTTGGGTTATACCGCCTCAAATACTTTGCATACTGGAGATATAGGTAGTTTCTGGGATCATTTGTCATTCCTGTTCTGCTCCTAGCTCTACCAACCAGGGAGTATGCTTGACAAGGTGGTCCTCCAATTATTAAGTCAACGTCCTTACTTTTTAATAGTGAGTCAATTTGCTTAAAAATAGTTTCATTAGATTCTGTCGATAAAGCCATATTTATGACACCTGCCAATTCTTTTTTGGGGACTTTATTGTACAATTCATTTCTAGTAATCTCCCCTTTAAGATACTTCAAGTAGGTATTGTAGTGGTTCCCCTTTTTGAGATAATGGTAAGCAGCTCGTGTTTTTAACGTATAGCATGCAGCCTCATCCATTTCAACGTGTGCGATAGGCCGGAACCCCGAACGAATAAAGCCTTCAGAGAGGCCACCGGCACCCGCAAAGAGATCAAGATAAGATAGGGTATGCGGCATACTTACGTTTTCAGAGGATTTTGATCATGATAATATGGCTGCTTTTAGCTTATTCAAGGTCTTCTCCCTCAGAGAGGGCCTTAATTTACATTCGAAGATTGTAAAGACTTGCCATCCTTTGTCCTTCAATACTCTTTTATGCTGGGCGTCAGAAACTCGAGTCGTTTTGATTTTATCAGTCCACCACTTAGTTCTCGTCTTTGGTATTACAAAGTACTTGCAACCTTCATGTCCATGCCAAAAACATCCATTTATAAAAAGAACTGTTCTGTATTTTGATAGAATAATATCTGGCTTTCCTGGAAGGGATTTGCTATGGAGACGAAATCTAAATCCTTCAGAGAATAAATATTTTCTGACCAAGATTTCAGGCTTTGTGTTCTTGCTCCTTATCTTACTCATGTTGAAGCTCCGCGTCGCTGTATTGTGCACGTCTGCCATATATCAGATAGGGATTACAATATCGTATGTAAATTCGTATGCAGGAAGTTAGAAAATGCAAAAGCCGCGAAATCTCGCGGCTTTTTTAGTGAAGTTGTGGAGCTGCAGGGAATCGAACCCTGGTCCAGAGAAGATGAACGTGTACGTTCTACATGCTTAGTTGACTTTGATTGTCGGGAAACAGAAGGCAGGCAACAGCCTCACCACTTCCTTAGTCGCTGTTGTCTCGACACCCGTGCGCGACACACGAGGGCCCAGTTTTGCTGAACGACACCGCAAATCCGGCTCCCGCAAAACAGAGGCGCCGGGCGATGATGGCCTCCAGGGATCTTATCCCCGGATAAGCTAATCCAACCTTAGGTCAGATTAAGCAGCCATGGCGTAGGTATTCTCGCCACGTAGAATTCGAGAGCAGTGGTTAAGGCTCTACCCTCATGAGCCTGCATGCTGGCATACACCCTCACACATCCTGTCAAAACCGGTCAGCCCCAGGTAATGGCAATTGAATAGTGACTAATGAGCCAAATCAGAGACAAAGGTAGATGAAAAATAGTTCCATAGTGGATTTCCTGCCTCACTCCACCACTCACCTGTTCCCCTGTTCTGCCCCCCTCTCCGCTTGCGGAGAGGGGCTGGGGGTGAGGTCTTTTTTTCACTAAATTACTCCCACAAGATTTCTACCACCGAAAGCCACTCCTATGGAAAAGCGCTGCCTCATCATCCTACCTAAAACCGACCCGGAGGGATACCCCAAGGGACACTTCAACCGGGTTTACCAATACATTGTCGTGCCCGCATGCCGGTTCGCTGGATTTACGCCCAGCAGGGCTGACGACCCCATCGCCAGCGATACCTCCATGGATATCCTGAAGAATATTGTGGAGTATGAGGTCGTTCTCTGTGACCTGAGCTCAAATTTCCCGCTATCGCTCTATGGGTTTGCTATCCGCCAGGGCCTCAACCTCCCGGCTGCGCTGATGCACGATACCAAGTCCCGGATCGCCATGGAACTGAAAGCCATGGGCGCTGTTGAATACGACGAGTCGCTCCGCATCGATACCGTCCAAAATGAAATTGAAGCACTGAGCAAAGTGCTGACGCAGACGTTTGATAATCGTCCGGAAAGAAATTCCCTGCTGAATCGGCTGGAGATCGGAACGCCGCCACCCGCCGAAGCTCCATCGCAGACCGTGGATGTACCCGAGGCCCACTTGCCTGTCATCAGCCCCATCCCCGATGATGTAGGCGAGCCCATGCTCAAACTGGAAGAGCTTAACGCACTCCAGTCAGGCGACGAGGTATTCCATATCAACTATGGAAAAGGCAAAATCAAGGTGGTCTCCAAAATGGCCAAAGACAAAGTGGCCAGAATTGAGTTTGATTCAGGATCAAAACTGCTGGTGCTGATTCCTTCCGGTATCTTCCGGAAAATCAAAGGGAAGTAGCCACGAAACCGTATCTGTTTCTCAGGCCTTCCTGAACCTTGAACTAATCGATCCCTACCCGATCGATGATCAGGTATTCTTTCTTGGAAATTGACTGGCGGGCAATCAGCTCAGCAATGAAGCCAGTCAAAAATAATTGAACCCCGATAATCACCGCCGCCAGCGCCAGGTAGAAAATGGGCTGCTGCGTTACTTCTCGCTTTAAGGGAATCTTTGACAAGTAGACGCTGTCCAGCTTGTCCCATAGAATCTTTGCTGTAAAGAAGAAGCCAACCAGGAAGGAGATGATCCCCCAGGTTCCGAAGAAATGCATCGGCCGGCGGGCAAAGCGACCGACAAAGGTGATCGTCAGCAAATCCAGGAAGCCCCGCAAGAAGCGCTCAAACCCAAACTTGCTACTTCCGTATTTCCGCTCCCGGTGTTCAACAATTTTCTCGCCAATCCGTGTAAAACCCGCCCACTTCGCCATCACCGGAATGTAACGGTGCATCTCCCCGTACACGGAGATGCTTTTCACCACCGTTCGTCGATAAGCCTTGAGACCACAATTAAAGTCGTGCAACCGGATGCCGGAAATGCGACGGGTTACAGCATTGAAGAACCAGGAAGGAAGTGTCTTTGAAATAGGGTCGTGTCGCTTTTTCTTCCAACCAGATACCAGGTGATACCCGTCATCACGAATCATCGTGTACAAGGCGGGGATTTCGTCCGGGCTATCCTGGAGGTCTGCGTCCATCGTGATCACCACCTCTCCCTGGGCAGCGCGAAAGCCGGTATGGAGCGCAGCGGATTTACCAAAGTTTCTGTTAAAGCGAATGGCCTTCACAGACGGGTTTGACGCATTCAATGCCACCATCGCCTCCCAGGTCCTGTCCGAGCTTCCATCATCGATAAAGATGATCTCATAGGAATAACCCTTCGCTTTCATGACCCGGTCAATCCATGCACCCAGTTCGGGAATAGATTGCTCCTCGTCCTTAGCCGGGATGATGACCGATATGTCCAACTTGTTCGTCAATGAAATGTCCCAGCGTACTTAGAATGTCCTCTAGATTTCTACAGGTTGGTTCTTGCGTACAAACAAGGCCGTAATCAATGAGCAAATCAGGTAGAAAATGAGCGCTTTGGCGTATCCCAACAGGAGGCCACTTACGCTGAACTGGCTGGCCATATCCACCCTCATTTTTTCAACTGCCTGGTCGATGGATTCCTGAGGAGCTCCAAAATTAGCCATCATTTCTTCTGTATTCGTGATGATGGCGTCGGTCATCTTTTGGGCGAGATCGGGGTCTATGACCGTGTACAGAACAAGATTAAACAAGGTGGAGACCAAACCGGAAATCGCAAATACCAGTAATCCATGCTGGAGTGCTTGACCGTACCCCAGGTATCCTCCAGCCTCGTTCCGATAGCTAATCCCAGCATAAATCACAAAACCTATCCCGATTACGAACATCAGGCCGAGAAACTTGAAAGTGGCCATGAAGGATAAATCAATCACGTAGATGAGAACGGTAATGATAATTGAAATAATCCCCAGAATCACACCATTCTTCATCGCGTGATTGATCAGGGAAGGCGGGGCAGTAGTTTCCTGGGTTTCCATACGAGTTGGGTTTAGGGTATAAGTAGTTAAATGTAGTCTAAAATTACAGAGAATCCCGTGGGAATAAAAGCTGCCAAACCACTCTCCCACGAAGAAACGAAACCCTTCAGGTCACCGGTCACTGGTCACCGGTTAGTGCCGGCGTTCGGCGAAGAATGACAGAAAGAATAATACTGACAAAGAAACTGATAATGAATGTCTGGAAGAAGTACCGCCCAGCCATGTAGTACTTGTCCGCCCGCTTCAATTCGTCGAGGCTTTGCTGAAAGGTCTCTTTGCCAATACGGTCAATGTCCTCGGGGGTGAACAACTTGGTTTGCTCTGTCGCCAACTGGATAAAACCGGTGACAAATTCCGGCACCAGGGAGGCGAAGCCAAGGATACCCAACCAGCACAATGCCGCGCACACCAACGTTACCAGAAAACTCAGTACCATCGATTGGCCAAAATAAAGCTGGCCGGACTGGTAGTCCTCTCGGAATTCCTTAAGTCCGAAAAACAACATGATCGCCAGGACAGGAACACGGGGGTCGAGGAACGGATTCACCAGGAAGGGATGGGTATCCATATAAAACATGGACACAACAAAAACGAGGACCAAAGCACCACTTAGCGCGCCGTAGCGGCTGGCTACTCGCAAAAAAGGAGATGACAAGAACTTATTCAACATCCGTAAAAACCTTGCCGTTGTTGAAGACGGCTACCACTTTGCCCTTCACCTTCTTACCAAACCAGGGTGAGTTCACGGCTTTGGATTGGTTAGTGGATCCATCCAATACCCAGGTGCGGGAAGGATCCAGCAAAGTGAGGTTAGCCGACTCACCCACCTCAACCCGTGGAATCGTCAGACCAAGCACTTCCCGCGGTCCGCGGGTGACTTTCTCGATCAGGCTTTCCCAGGGAACCGCACCAGAAAGCTCCACCAGGTTGGAGGCGAAGGTCTGGAGATTGATCATTCCAAAATCAGCCTGGTCAAACTCAAGGTTCTTCGATTCTTCATCCTGCGGAAGGTGACCAGAACATATCACGTCAATCGTGTCATCGGAAAGACCTTTGACTAACGCTGTGTTGTCGGCCTTTTCGCGCAGCGGAGGACTAACCTTGTAATTGGTATCAAATTCGGCAAGCGCGCTGTCATCCAGCAAAGCCTGGTACCCGGTAATATCGCAGGTGACGGCAAGGCCTTTCTTCTTCGCCGCACGAACCAGTTCTATGCTTTTGGCCGTGGATAGCCGGCTGGCATGCAGTCGTCCTCCGACATAGCGAAGCAGATCAAGGTTGCGGCTGAGGGCCAGGCTCTCCGCAATCCCCGGCATCCCCTTTAGTCCGAGCATGGTACTGTTTACCCCCTCGTGCATCTGACCAAACAGGTTTAGCCATGTGTCTTCGGGATGGTCGACGACGACACCGCCAAATTTCTGCGTGTATTGCAGTGCTTTGAGAAAAATATCGGTATGCCAAATCGTCTTGAGACCGTCGGTGAATCCGGCCGCCCCGGCCTCGTGGAGGTCGATCATCTCGGTAAGCTCCTCCCCTTTGTTATTGCGGGTGACGGATGCCAGCGGGTACACCTGTACCAGGCGGTTGGCATTGCCGCCCATCAGGTAGCTGACTTCGTTCTTGGTTTGCACGCTGGGGTTGGTGTTGGGAAGAACGGCAAGACCCGTAAACCCACCGGCGGCGGCACTTTGGGTCGCCGAAGTCAGGTCTTCCTTCTGCTCGTAGCCTGGATCGCCTACATACGTGCCCAGATCAAACCATCCAGCCGAAAGGATCATGCCTTTCGCTTCAATGACCTTGTCCGCGGAAAACTTCTTATCCCCGATGTCTGCGATCTGACCGTTATGAATGAGAAGATTCTTGATTTTGTTGTGGACGGGTGAACCCGCGTTGAGAATTTTCGCGGATTGGATAAGAATCTTCATTCAGGTCGGGTTACTTAAGGAACCGGATGAGCAACACTTCAGCAAGCAGGAAGATCAAGGCGGCAATCAGCGCATACTTCCACAATTGCCGGCCCAAATATCTCTCTTTTATTTCGTTGGAAAAAGACCCTTCTGCCGCGGGGCGAAAAACAGAGATGTTGTCTCCACCGCCCAGGTGAGCCTTCACCTCTTCCCCTGACCACTGTTCAAGGAGCGATTCCCGCTTATCCATGTCAAACGCGATGAGCCCAAGTGTGTCCGACTGGATTCGCGCCACGTAGAAGCCAGGATCGACGAAGTACCTGGGGATTTCCAGGATAACGCGATCGCCATTGCGTCGCTGGGCCGGGATCACCTCTTGTTTTCCGGAAAGAGTGACCGGAGCTTCACCTGCCAGGCTATCCATCTGAAGTGTAGCAATTCGCTCACTCAATAAATAGTATGGTTTCTGGCTAACCCGGTGACCCGAGGCCGCCATGCGGTACATCACTGGTACAAAAATGGCATGGTTCTGAAAATCCGACCAGGCGTTGTCCAATGGCGCGGCCAGCACATAGGTATTGCCGGATCGGGAAAGGAAAGGGGTACCGTCTTTGAAGGTCAGCAAGGCCGAACGATCGCTGCCCCAACTCACCACGGGTTTTGCCCTGGGCATGGCCATGGAGGCCGACTGTTCTTCAAATACATTCTCAAAGAAGGGGTTCTTGAAGTCGGGCTTTTCCAGTTCTTGCATTCCACCATCCTCCACCGGCGTCAGGGAAAGCTGGCCGGTGAGCGCACGTAATTCCCCAAGGCTTCCGTTAGGTGGAGGAATAATCAAGACAGTACCGGGGCCATCCTGATACTCTTTCACCGTGGTAGTTAAGCCCACATCGGGGTGGTCGATCCCATTGAGAATGACAAGGTCGGATTGGGCGAGAATTCCAAGGTCGACATTACCAGGGGAAAATGATCGGAAAGAAAACAGCGACGTATTTCCGAATACCTTTTCAATAAAGTTGGTGCCATTGCGTACTTCAGCTACCTGGATCTTGCCCGAGAAGTTCAAGGTGAGGTAGAAAAGATTGTCGAAGCTCACCGGGAAATCCGTAAAACTGATCACCAGACGGTTCATTCCACGCAGGCCCTGGGCCAGGTCGAACGTGACTACGGATACTGCGTTGGGCCCCATATCGACCGAAGCGGTGCCCGATTGCACGTCATTAATCGTCAGTTTAATAACAATTCCTTCCCGGGGCCGGATCCCGTTGTTTCTCACGCGCACGTGTAGCGTGTTGCGCTGGCCGCCCACGATGAAAGGGTCCTCGAGATACACAGAATCAATGAATACATTAGACGCCTGCTCAAGTGGAAGCGCAACCAGGTGAAGGGATTGCGCACTGTCGACAGGTGATCCTTCCAGTTCGAGGGTGGACTTCTGAAAGTCCGATATCCAGAATAGTTCATTATTGCTGGCGGCAGATCGGTCGCGAACTTCCCGGTAAGTGCGTGATACCGGCGACTGCCTTACCTGGGTGAGCAGGTCAAGCAGCTCTGACTTGGTCTTGTAGTTATTGGAGAATGGGGCAAAATCATTGGTGATAAGTTTATAGCGGGTATCGGCCGGGAATAATGACGCGACTTCGCGGGCGAAAGTCAGTCCGGCATCAAGGGCCCGAACTTGTTCACCCACCGACGAGGTCATACTATAGGAATTGTCGAGGTAGAGCGTTACCTCCCTGCCTGGGGTGATTTGTTCTGTAGCCGGCAGGAATGGCTGGGCAAACGCAATGACAAGAAAAAACAAGAACAGCAGCCGGGAAGCAAGGACAAGATATTGCTTGAGTTTTCGCTTACGGGTCGTTTCCTGCCGCACCTGCTGAAGCAGCCGGGTGTTGGAGAACAAGATGCGTGTTGTTCTGCGGAAGTTGAAGAGGTGAATGATGACCGGGATGGCCAGTACCGTCAGTGCCCACAGAAAGAGAGGATAAGCGAAACTCATGGGCCGTAAAGCTAATTTGCCCGCCCCCCATATCCAAAGCACTGTATTTTATTCAAATCACTTCCGACGGTTAAACAAGGTTCGATGCCACTATCGGGAAAATCTGAGGATTTGAAAATGGATTGCCGACCCTGGCAACCCATTTTCAAATCTTCAAATTGATTCATTTTCAAATCACTCCTTCGGTTTCCCACCGAGCATCAACATATCATTGACATTGACTTCTGTGAAAAACTTCTTCTCGCCCTTGCCCGACTCGTAGGCACGATGGATGAGTTTACCTTCGACGCAGACCTCATTCCCCTTCTTAAGGTATTTGGCGGCCACATCAGCCAGCTTGCCCCAGATGGTCACATTGTGCCACTGGGTGTCTTCCACCTTCTCGCCTTTGGCGTTCTTGTAGGAGTCGGTGGTGGCAATCGAGAACGTGGCCTTCTTCGACTTCTCAAACACTTTGACCTCCGGGTCCTTGCCCAGTCGGCCGATCAGCGTTACGCTGTTTCGTAAACTTTTCATAATGAAAGTATTTTGGTTTTTAGAATTGCGGGTCACTTGCCCGCCGAAACAAACGTGCAAAAGCCGCCGGTATTGACCCGGCTAAAATCGTTTACTTCCGTCTACAGCCGTGTGAAAACGAAAATGATCATGTTTTCCTTACGGCGGTTCTTGTTCGCCGCAATCCCTCGCTCCTTATTTTCACTTCATGAAGGACCGAACCTGCGAAGAATGTGGCGCCGCCCTGCGCGGACGCATCGACAAACGTTTCTGCTCCGACCAATGCCGGAGTACCCACAACAACCGCCGCAACAGCGAGCCCAACAAATATGTGCGATGGGTAAACAATGTGCTCCGCAAAAACCGCCGCATATTGGATGAGTTGAACCCGGGCGGTAAAGTCAAGATTCCCGCATCACGGTTGCGGGAGAAAGGATTTGACTTCCGGTATCACACCAGCAGCACCCATGCGCGTGATGGGGCAATGTGCTACTACTGCTATGACCAGGGGTATGTGCCCATAGAGAAGCAATATTACCTACTGGTAATGAAAGAGGGTGAATCTGGGTACTAGGTACTAGGGCACTAGGTACTAGGTACTAGGCACTAGGTACTAGGTACTAGGCACTAGGCAATAGGTACTAGGTACTAGGCACTAGGTACTAGGTACTACGTACCAGGCCAACGCCCAGAGTCCAGTGTCCAGTGCCTTCGCAAAAATACCAGCCTTGTTCTTTATCTTTCCTGTCCAATATAAATATGAGCTCCTGGACCCTTCAAGGCAAAACCGCCCTCATTACCGGCGGCACCAAAGGCATCGGCAAAGCCATCGTCGACGAATATGTGACCTTGGGGGCTGAGGTGCTTGCGGTAGCACGCGACCTCAGCATGGCCGACAAGCACCCGAAAGCGCAATACCTCGAAGGGGATATCACCGACCCCACCTTTCGCCAGCAATTGGTCTACACCGCTGAGAAAAAATGGGGGCAGCTGCATGTGCTTGTTAATAATGTGGGCACCAACGTGCGCAAGAAGTTTGTGGAGTACACTGAGGAAGAATACCGCAAGCTGTTTGAAACCAATCTCTTTGCCATGATGGCCCTCACCCAGCTGGCCCATCCCCTGTTGGTCAAATCCGGTAACGGCAGCGTGATCAATATCGCTTCGGTAGCCGGATCGGTAGACGTGCAAAGCGGCCCTCCGTATGGTATGACCAAGGCCGCCATCATCCAGTTTGGCCGTCACCTGGCCGTCGAGTGGGCGCCGACCGTTCGCGTCAACACGGTATCACCATGGTACATACAGACACCACTCACCGCCTCGGTACTGTCACAGCCTGACCGCCTTGAAAGAATTCTTTCCCGCACACCCATGGGTCGCGTCGGAAAACCACATGAGGTAGCCGGTATCACTGCATTTCTCGCCATGGACCACGCCAGCTATATCACGGGGCAGAATGTTCAAGTGGATGGTGGTTTCACCTCCAAAGGACTGTAGGCGGTCCACCTATTTTCTCCACACTACAAAATCCATATCTGGATTCTCCTTTCGGCAGGTAGGTCGCTGGTTATTGTTGGTAAGCCGTACCACATTCTCCAGCAGGTAGTCCTTCAACTCACTCACGGTCACCCTGCCGTCGGCATTCCTGTCCGCCCGTGCATTTTCCAACCCATCCAACAGGCTGTAAGTGAACACCCCATTGCTCCATTGAGCGGATTCAAATGCATAGCCATTTCCAGATGCCGCTGAAATTACATAGGCACCCGTTCCATCGCCCAATGCATGAAACATCTCCTCCATCATTTCAACAAATGTGTTATCTACCCCATAGTACAGCTTGAACGCCGTTCGTCTCAATGCTTCCATATTCTGAACCCTGGTATTCGCTGATTTTTCCTTGGCCATTTCCAGGGCCCGATCTTCAATTTCCAGTTTATCAATGCCGCCCGAATGACAAGCATCCAGCAGGACCATCTTCTTTCTCGCTGGAATACTGTCCATGAATTGTTCGATGTCATCAAAAGAAATGGCCGTTTCCGATGGCTGGTCAAAGTCCATATTGAAAGTGACAAAGTGAAAATCGAAGTTCTTGTCAAGTACACCATGACCCGCCATGAACAGGATCACCTCGTCATCGGCACTGCTCTCGGCTAGTTTTTGCCGGGCTTGCCTGAAATTACTCTTGGTCACCTGGTCATCAAACAGGGTGGTCAGGTGCACCCGGCCAAATTCTTTGGTGGAAGAGAACAGGTTGGCGATATCCTTGCCGTCTTTGACTGAATAAGTGAGATTCATCGCCGAATTGCTATACCGGGAGGCACAAACTGCCACGAGATAAAGATCCGGCTTGCGCTTGCCCTGCCACATCACTTCGACAAGTTCCCTGGGTGATTTTGCCCCCTGACTGTTGATACAGCCGGCTTCAATCTTATTATATCCCTCATGAAGCGGAACCTTAATCCGTACATCGAGTTTCCTCAGGTTATTGGGCGCAATGGGCTTACCCTTTGAACCAAACAACGGGACCCCGTTAACCCAAACATTATAATAGCGCAGTGTTTCCTTGGTTTCCTTCATGGACAGCCGAAGTTCAGTCATGTCCGTCTCTGCAACATAGGCGATGCTGTCCGCATTCACGATTTCGACGGCCGGCAATTCCATTTCACTACCGATTTCATTCTCAGTGAACCCGCTTTGCTTCAGGCGACGCAGGTAAATCTTTCGGTACGCCTCGATCAATTCAAGATTACTGCTTCCTAGTTTCTTTAGAATAAGGTCGGGACGGTTATACTTCAAATCGAAATTTTCAAATGAGTATACTTTCAAGCCGTTTACAAAATGAATGTATGGAAAACTGCCCTTCGTGGCGATGTAATAGTTTTCTCTATCACTGATCACCACATCAGTCTCAGTAAGCGGCACCACCTTGAACTTCTCTTGACCTTTTGACTTGTCCAGGATCTTGACCACAGGGTCATTGCCGATGCTGTAAATATGACCAGCATCGACCACCACTTTCCGGGTGTACCCGTCGTTTCCACTGGCCTTCCAAAGCAGCTTCCTTCGCTTCACATCCCAGCCAATGACTTCACTTTTGCCTTCAAACTGCGGATCACCCGATCCGCTCGCAAGAAACTCGCCTGATGGGTCAAAATCGACTGTCAGTACATCCGATTCATGACCCCTGAGGGTTTCTATAGCCGAGCCTTTCCCGATATCCCAAAGCTTCACGTAGTTATCCGACGCTCCGCTGGCCAACAGGGTTCTGTCAGAACTGATGCCTAGAGCCTTTACCGCGCCGTTATGACCGAGAAATTCTCCAACCCGCTGCTGTGTTTCGAGGTTCCAAAGAAGAATTCGATTGTCTTTACCGCCGGTCGCCAATAGTGTTCCTGCAAGGGCCATGGCACTGACCGCCTTACGATGGCCTTTAAGAAAAAAACCATCTCGGCCTCCTGTCAGTTGCTGCACAAAAATGCTGTTCTCAAATTCATTAAGGCAGACCACATACTTGCCAGTTTCCTCTATTAAAAAGTCAGTAATCACCTCCCAGCCCTCAACCTTCTCTACCAAAGTCATAAGCCTGTCAACTCCATCTGAACTCACCTGCACCACTTTGCCCTCGAGGCTTACATAAACCTTTCCCTCCTTCCTTCGCACTGCTTGCACCAAACCACTGTGGGTTCCTTGGTAATTGCCCGTCTCCAGGTCAATCAGGCCAAACTGTGAATGGGCGCCCACGGAACGAACCGTATGGATCCTATGATTTACTACCTCGATGTCTTCTATTCGCGTAGGAGTTACGATTTCCCTCAAGTGAGTCCAGGAGCTCGTCTTCCAAAAGTTGATGTGCATGCCATTGGCCACCAGTACTTTTCCATCTGGCGAAAAACCCAGGGAATAGATCTCTGGCTCCCGGCTGTCGAACTTTTGTCTCAAGAGTTTGGTGATCACATCAAAAATGGCAAGTTGTTCATGATCATTATCCTGATCGGTTTTCATCGGAACAACCACCCTGGCTCCATCCGGAGACAACCCCACCCCGCTGGACTTGGTGCCCAACCACGAAAACTCAAAGAGGCGTTGGTTAGACTCCAGCGAGAAGACTTCAATGGAATTGAGATAAACAAAGGTGGACTGTTTCTTGACCAGGCCTGAATCAACCTGGTGTGATAACACCGCCAACCGTTTTCCCTCCTTATCAAAACAGAGGGAGGTAATATCACCAAAGGTTGTTTTTAGTCTGCCCCTCGGTTTGAATCCATCAGCATCCCACAAAGCAATCTCATTGCTTTCCGAACCTACTTTGCGATTAAACGATCCTCCTCCGGCAACCAAAATTCTTCCATCCGGACTAAACCTTACCACAGATGGTTCCCAGTTGGTATCCAGGATACGGTCATACTTACCTTTGTTGATCCTGCCAATCTTGATTCCGTGATTGTCCTCTGCCCAGGCCAGTGTGCCATTGGGGTGTAAGTCAAATGACCGCAGTTCCCACGCCCATTCAAAATCAATATTCCCAAACATGACGCCCAGCGTGGTCAGCTTCTTGCCCCCTTCGATTTCTTTTTCCCCCGCGCCGGACAGCATATTCCAAACCCTGAGTTCGGCCCCAACGGTCTTTGCTGCTGCGCTGACAATAATGCCCTCCTCTGCATCCAGGTGCACATCCTTTACTTCACCCAAATGGCCCGTGAATGAACGAATTTCTCTACCGGTTTTCAGGTCCCAGAGTTTTACCGTGTGGTCGGCACTTCCCGTGATGAAAAATCGACCGTCCGGGCTGAAATCGAGGGCGGTGATTCGGTCGGCATGACCTCTCTGAACGAGCGTTTGCACCCTGGATACCTGAGCAATACCTGTCGTCGGCATTGCCATAACGGCGACCAGCAAGATGACCCGGTACACGGTGAACCTATTTGTACTTCACAGAAGCGAAGATTTTTTCGTAGGTATCTTTCACTTTTTCCCAATCGGTCTCCAGCGATTGAAAGGTGAAAGCATATTGATACCGGGTTCCTTTGAAACTGTTGCACTGCACACAAAACTTCCGGCGCAAAATACTCGCATTGCCGTCGTCACCAATCAACGTATAGGTGTAGTCAATATAACTGAAGTCCTTGCCATCCGCCGTCTTTCCTTCACCCTGCTCGTGCACTTTATAAGCAGCATCTTTGGACTTCCTGGCTCCCTTTTCAAAGATGTTCACCCAAGTCTTCATTTCACTCTTTGCGTTTTTGCATGGCATGGTTACGTTTAGGAAAACAAGGGCCCCGGGCAAGTCGCTCCTGAGGCCTGCCACACTCGTATTATACGTGAACATTACCTTCTTCTCTACCAAGGAGGCAGTCCAATCGTTGGGGAAGTCAATCTGGAAACCGTTTTTCTCCCCGAAGTAGGTTGTTACTTCAGCGTCCTGAGCACTGGCTGGCAGGGTCAATATGAAGGCCACCGCCAAGAAATACATTTTTCTTTTCATTGGAGGGCTGTTTATGGTTGGAATGGATTAGGAATCTACTGTTTTAGAGCATGATTTCCAATTGATGCTGCCCGTCTTTGAAATTCCACAGTGCGCACAATACCTTTACCTCTCAGCATGCGCACTACATTCGATCGGTTAGCATTATCCCTGCTTTGTCCTGCGATGCTGCTTGCGATCGCCGTAGCCTGCCAAAAAGCAAAAGTCACTCCTCCCGGCATACCCCAGGAACTAGCCATCGAGAGAAAAGCGAAGATCACCAATGTCCGATATGATCTCTTTTTCGACATTCCCGCCTCGCGCACTGATAGTATCCCGGCACGGGTAACCATTCGTTTCGACTGGAAGGACAAACCGACCGATCTCCAACTGGATTACCTGCCACCAGCCAAGACACTCAAGCGTATCGAAGTCAATGGAAAGAGTTCCCCGGTCAACTATGAGAATGAGCATATCCTTTTCGACGCCATTGAACTTGCTCTCGCTTCCAATACCATCACGATTGACTTTATCGCGGGCGAGGCAGCCCTGAATCGGAACGAAGATTATCTCTATACCCTGTTTGTTCCAAGCCGGGCCTCCACCTGCTTCCCGGTCTTCGACCAGCCTGACCTGAAGGCGATCTTCAAGCTGGACCTCCGTATTCCATCCGGCTGGAAAGGAATCTCCAACGGAAAAATCCTCTCCTCGGATTCCGCAGGTCGTAAACAACATTTGACGTTTGCGGAAACCCGGCCAACCAGTTCTTACCAGTTTGCCTTCGCCGCCGGCCAATTTCGTGAAGCGGTAGATCCTGTTTCCGGTATGCGCATGCTCTACCGCGAAACGGATTCCTTGAAGATCGCCAGGAACGTAAAGCGAATTTTTGAACTGCACCGCCAATCGCTCGAATGGCTTCAGCAGTACACTGGCATTCCGTACCCCTATGACAAATTTGACTTCGCCCTCATGCCCGCGTTTCAGTTTGGAGGAATGGAACACCCGGGAAGTATCTTTTACCGCGAGAGCAGTCTCATCCTCGAGCCTTCTGCTTCGGTAAACGAAGAACTGCGCCGCGCCAGTCTCATTGCCCACGAGACAGCGCACATGTGGTTTGGCAACCTGGTGACCATGCAATGGTTCAACGATGTGTGGCTGAAGGAAGTATTTGCCAACTTCATGGCGTCCAAGATGGTGAGCCCGTCGTTTCCCACCATCAACCATGAACTGCGATTCATGATGGCGCATTACCCGGCTGCCTATGAAATTGACCGCAGTCGGGGCACACACCCGATACAGCAACCCCTGGATAACCTGAGAAATGCCGGCAGTGTATACGGCGCCATCATCTACCAGAAGGCCCCCATTATGATGCGCAACCTGGAAGCGTGGATGGGTCCAGACAATTTCCAGCATGGACTGCAAGACTATCTGCACGCCTATTCCTATGGGAACGCCACCTGGGATGACCTCGTCAACCACCTGAAAAAGTACACCCGCGAGGACCTGGAACTGTGGAACCGCGCATGGATCAAGTCGGCAGGGATGCCTGAAATTCGTGTAACGCCGGATACCGTGGGCCGCTCGTTTCTCACGATCACCAACGACACCACCGGAATCATCTGGCCCCAAACTTTTGAATACAAAATCAATTCGAAGTATATCGATGTCCCACAAAAGATCACCTTTCGCACAACCTCTCGCGTGTTGCTGACCAAGTGGGTGGAGCCCGGCCTGAATTTCATCCCCAATTACAAAGGTCGTGGCTACGGGTACTTCCCAGGTTCCCTGGACTACTTGCAATCCCAGTGGCCGCTGCAGACAGAGGTTGAAGTGCGCGCGGGAATCTGGCTGAACTTGTGGGAAATATTTCTCCGTGAAAATGTTCCAACGGCTGACTTCCTTCAGCATTTACTTTCTGCTGTGGAGAAGGAAAAGGACCCACTCCTGCTGGAGTACCTCGTCGACAAACTCGACCGGATCTTCTGGCAGTTTCTTGCTCCTGCCGAACGATCCATGCTGGCCGGAGAGATCGACACCCGACTTTTTGATCGCCTCGTACTGGAGCGCGACAACTCGTGCAAGCGAACCTTGTTCAATGCGTATCGTTCCATGGCCACATCGGAAGCCGGAGTCGCCAACCTCAGAAAGTTGTGGGCGGATGAACTTACCCTCGGGCTTGAACTCTCAGAACGCGATCGTCTTCAACTTGCGTACGCCCTCGCACTGCGACAGGTGGAAGGATTTGAAGGAGTTCTCACCACTCAATTGTCGAGGATCACCAATCCTGACCGGAAGGCGGAAGTCCAGTTCATTTTACCGGCTTTGTCAGCAGATTCAGCTATACGCGATGAGTTTTTTGAACGCCTGAAGAAAAAGGAAAATCGCACACGCGAACCGTGGGTACTGGAAGCCGTCAGATTAATGCATCATCCCCTCCGGGCGGATGCTTCTGCAAAATACTTGCCGGCCAGCCTCCAGCTGCTGGAAGAACTCCAACGCACCGGCGACATCTTTTTCCCGAAAGGTTGGCTCGATGCGACCCTCGGCTACTACCAATCGCGGGAGGCTGCAGGGGCAGTTCGATCCTACCTGGAAGAAAACAAGGCCCTTCGCACCGATCTCCGTAACAAGTTGCTGCAATCGTCAGATTTGTTGTTCCGGGCCGAGCAACGGCTTTCACAAGGCCACACGTCTCAGGCGCGCTAATTCGCAGAAACCTCGCGGCAGTTCGTACGTTAAAAGGCTATCTACTTCGTGCGCTCGTCCCTGTGTCCTATCAAACAACATTCTCTATGAGAAATCTGCTATTGATCGCTCTGGTTGCTGCTGCTCTTTCAGCCGTGGCCCAGGAATCCATTCTGGTTTCGCCCCAGTGGCTCAACGATCATAAAGATGACAAGGACCTGGTCATCCTTCAGCCTAATTTCATGAAGATGGATTATGAAATGGAACACATTGCCGGTGCCCGGTACCTGTGGCCCAGCTCACTTTCTCCGGACAGCCCCGAGGGAAGTATGAATAAGCCGGATGTTCAGGTGGCGAGTGAGTTGCTGGGATCCCTGGGCATCTCCAATTCCAGTCGGGTGGTGATCTGTCATGTGCGGAATGAGGTGAGTCAATCGGCGAGAGTTTTCCTTGTACTCGAACAATTGGGGCTCAAGGGCAAAGTATTCTTTCTCAATGGCGGTCTCGAAGCATGGAAGAAGGCTGGCTTCCCGGTGACCAAAGAAGTTCCACAGGTAAAAAGAGCCAAGTTTACCGCATCAGTTACTACGCTGTTGGTGGACAAAGACTACGTGAAACAGAATCTGAATTCAGAGAAGACAATTATCGTTGACGCCCGGATGAAGAACATCTATGACGGCGATCCTGCCGGTCAGCCGCGTGACGGCCACATCGCCGGAGCCAAGAACATTCCGTATACGGAAATGCTTGACCCTACGACCTACGTGTTCAAGCCCTCCGATCAACTCAAGGAATACTTCACGCCGGTCGCTTCTGCAGACAAAGAACTGGTCGCCTATTGCTTCATTGGTCAGACGGCAAGTGTAGTCTATATGGCGGGCAGAATTCTCGGTTACAATATGAAACTGTACGATGGGTCCATCCAGGAGTGGAGTCGCCTCAGCGAACTTCCTATGGAGAAGACAGAGAAAAAGTAGTCCTTCTGATTCTTGCGGAGTTAACCTTTTCTTAACCTTCATTAACCTTTCTCTGTAACTTACGTGCGCTATTTTGCGTTATGTAAGCATCATTGCGTCTCTTTCCCGCCATTACTTTTTGACGTTACGAACGGTCGATGGCAATTCGGGACTTAAACCAAATTAACTGGTGCCGGTTTGGAAAGAAGCGCATATTCTTTGGAGTGAAGTTATGAGTTGGATAACCCTATATATTTCTGGAAAGACCGATTTCAAGCAGGATGTGCTCCGGAAGCTGGAACATTCCGGAATTCCCCATATGCCGGGGTACATTGAAATGTACCCGGGACAGGACCCGGCCGACCTGTATTGGATGGACGGGACAGTTTCTTTACGGAGGGTGAAAGAAAAAATTGGCGGTAAACTTATCTGGAAGCACCGCCTTCGCTTTTATACAACCTTGGAGGAATTCCTCGCCGATCGCCAGGCCCCCTCGGAAAATGGCTTCACCACCCGCGAACGTCAAATGATCACTGAAATGCGGGCAGCCTCCTGACCGCTCTGCCCGCCGGTCATCCAGCCAGGCATACTCCGTTGAGGAGGATTTTTGATATCTTCCCTCCTCAATCCAAAACAATCATACGTGCTCAACCTTCAGCAACGCGTAGCTATTGTCGGCGGGATACGAATTCCATTTGTTCGTTCCTTCCGCGAATACAGTCGCACGACCAACCTGGAAATGCTGATCGCCACGATCAGTGAGTTGGTAAAAAAGTTTCACCTGGAAGGCCAGCGACTGGGCGAGGTGGCCGTCGGGGCCGTGATGACGAGCTCCATAGAATGGAACATCGGTCGTGAAGTGGTGCTGGGCAGCAACCTCGACCCGCACACACCCGCCTTCAATGTGCAGCGCGCTTGCGCCACCAGCCTTGAAACCCTGAACCTCGTTGCCCTGAAGATCGCCGCCGGCCAGATTGAATCCGGCATCGCCGGCGGAAGCGATACCAACAGTGACCTGCCCATCATGATCCAACGGGCACTGGCCTGGAAGCTCATTGATCTTAACCAGGCAAAGAGCGTGGGCGAACGCGTTTCCAAACTGCTCAGCATTCGGCCCTCCGACCTCGCCCCTGCTTATCCCGCCATCGTTGAGCCTCGCACAGGTATGTCCATGGGACAACACACCGAAAAGATGGTTAAAGATTGGGGCATATCACGCGCCGACCAGGATCAATTGGCCATGGAGAGTCATCACAAGGCGGCGAAGGCCTATGACGAAGGATTCTACAACGATCTTGTATTCTCTTTCAAAGGTGTTGCCCGTGATCCAATGGTTCGCGCCGACACCACACTCGACAAACTGGCCAAACTGAAACCGGCGTTTGACAAAACGGAAAAGGGAACATTGACCGCAGGGAACAGCACCGCGTTTACCGATGGCGCCGGCGCAATCCTTCTGGCCTCGGAAGCTTTCGCGAAAGATCATCAACTTCCCATCCAGGCATTTGTCCAGGACGTGCAGGCTACGGCCGTGGATCATGTCCACGGTGCCGGGTTATTGATGGCCCCCGCTGCAGCAGTAGCCCAGTTGCTCAAGCGCAACAACATGAAGCTCCAGGACTTTGACTTTTACGAAATTCATGAAGCCTTCGCCGGTCAGGTGCTTTGCACCCTCAAAGCCTGGGAGAGTGAAGCATATTGCAAGAACGTGTTGGGTCTTGAGGGTCCGTTGGGTTCGATCGACAGAAACAAAATGAACGTGAAAGGCGGCAGCCTGGCCTTGGGACATCCATTTGGCGGAACAGGGGCCCGGTGTGTGGGCACGTTGGCCAAGCTGCTCGAACAAAAAGGAAGGGGTACCGGCCTGATTTCAATTTGCACGGGAGGTGGAATGGGTGTGGCAGCTATCCTCAACCGATGATGACCTCTTTCGAAAGCGGACTTCTGAGTGCACTGGCTGCCGAGGGCCGGCCTGAAGCCATGGTGAATGCGATAAAATTTGCCGATTCAAAAAATTACGAAGATGTTTTCGCAGCCGTCATGGAAATGGAAAACAAGAATTACATCAAACTCGTCTATTGCCAATTTCCCACGGTAATTAACGTTCAACTCACGCTGGTGGGGAAAGAAGCTTACGCAACTCAATCCCATACATGAAACTATTAATTGTAGTTCTGCTCTCGTTGTCCATCTCCGGTATTGCCCAGAAAATTCCTCAAGGAAATCCCAAGCGGATGGAGGATCGTATCCTGGCGTTGGGGCGATTCGGTGCCAACCCGGAAGGTGGCGTTAGCCGTGTTGCTTACAGTGAAGCGGACATAGCTGGAAGGGCCTACGTCATGGGATTGATGAAAAACGCCGGGCTTGAGGTTCACCTCGATGCGGCAGGTAACATCATTGGGCGACGGGCGGGCAAAGACAATAAACTTGCACCCATTGCCTTTGGTTCGCACATCGACAGCGTTCCGGGTGGAGGTAATTATGATGGTGATGTAGGTTCGCTTGGCGCCATTGAGTGCATCGAGCTGCTCAACGAAGGGAAGATTACTACGCAGCATCCTTTGGAGGTAATTATTTTTCAAAACGAAGAGGGAGGGCTCATCGGCAGCGAAGCTTTGTGCGGAATTCTTCCTGCCACATCGCTCGATCTGGTCAGCAATAGTGGCAAGACCATCCGCCAAGGGATTGCAGAACTGGGCGGAAATGTGGAGAAACTTTCGGAGGCTGCGAGGAAGAAAGGTTATTACCATGCATTCCTTGAACTCCATATTGAACAAGGAGGAATCCTGGACAAGAAAGGGATTAACATTGGTGTCGTCGAAGGGATTGTGGGTATCAACCAGTGGTCGGTCACGATTACCGGGAAAGGAAACCACGCGGGAACGACACCGATGGACCAGCGACAGGATGCCATGGTCGCTGCCGCAAAGCTCACCCTCGCCATCAACCGGGCAGCGACCAGCGTGCCCGGACGCCAGGTGGCAACGGTAGGGCGCATCCAGGCATTTCCCGGGGCCCCGAATGTCATTCCAGGAAAGGTGATCATGACCCTCGAGATACGCGACTTATCCCACGAAAAGATTCTTTCCGTCTTCGCGGAGATTCAGTCGCAGGGAATAATCATAGAGAAAGAAACAGGGACCACCATTGCTTACACGCTGACCAATGAAAACTTGCCAGCGCCGACCGACCCTCGCATCCAGTCGCTGGTTGCGGCCGCCGCCAAGGAGCTTGGTCTCACCACCCAACTGATGCCCAGCGGCGCAGGACACGATGCGCAGGACATGGCCACCATCGCGCCAACGGGAATGATTTTCGTGCCCAGCAAGAATGGCGTGAGCCATGCCCCCGACGAATACACCTCCCCACAGGATATGGCCAACGGGGCCAGCGTGCTGCTTCAGACTATCCTTAAACTCGACAAACAAACCTTGAACTAAAATGAAACATTCGCTCATCGTATTCCTCATTCTGCTTTCACTGACACTTAAAGCACAGAACTTTGTTCCAGGCAAGCCTGCTGAAAACGGGTTGTCTCCTGAGCGCCTGGCACGTATTGATCAACTCGTCACCGAGCACGTAGACAAGAAGTGGGTCAATGGTGCCGTGGTCATGGTGGCCAGAAATGGAAAAATCGTGTATCATAAATCCTTCGGATACAGCGATGTAGAGAAAGGAGTGGCCATGAAGAAGGATGACATCTTCCGGATCGCCTCCCAGTCAAAGGCGATAACGGCACTTGCCGTGATGATGCTGTTTGAAGAGGGTAAGTTTTTGTTGGATGAACCCATTTCCAAATACATCCCGGAATTCAAGAGCCCTAAAGTATTGCAGAACCTCAACTGGGCCGACACATCATACACTACGCAGCCAGCAAAGAATGAAATCACGATTCGCCAACTGCTCACGCACACTTCAGGCATTGATTATGCAGCCATTGGCAGCCAGGAATTCAAGGCCATCTATGCGAAGGCAGGAATCCCAAGCGGTATCGGCAATGACGACATGGTCTTGGCCGACCGAATGAAGAAACTGGCAAGCCTTCCCCTGAAGCATAATCCCGGTGAAGCCTTTACCTACGGACTCAACATGGATGTACTGGGGTACCTCGTTGAAGTTCTTTCGGGGATGTCCTTTGACCAGTTCCTGCGCACCCGCATCTTCCAACCCCTTGGCATGAACGACACTTACTTCTACCTGCCTAAGGAAAAGCACAGTCGGCTGGTCCCTCTCTACGAAGTGAAGAACGGAACACTGTCCAAAGTAACTTCAAACGCATTCGACAAGGTGAACGTAAACTATCCTACGCTGGATGGGAAATACTTTTCGGGAGGCGCAGGATTGAGTTCCACCGCTGAGGATTATGGTAAATTTCTTCAGCTGTTCCTGAACAACGGCCAGTACAACGGTGCGCGGTTACTTGGTCGCAAAACCATCGAACTTATGCTGACCAATCAAACAAAGCCACCACTCACTGAGCAGGTTGGCCTGGGATTCGGGCTGGAAACAGACATAAATAATTACCAGTCCATCTATTCGCTGGGCACATTTTCTTGGGGAGGCGCGTTTAGCACGAGCTATTGGGCTGATCCAAAAGAGAAAATGGTTTGCCTGATTTATACCAATCTGATGGGCTCACCTTACCGAAACATGAACGAAAAGGTCAAAAATCTGATTTACCAAGCGATCGTGGATTAACCGGTATTCGTTTCCGAACTTTGTACGGATGGGACACGAACATCATCACACCCACGCCTCCTCCGGCTGGACGAAGGTCAGCACCGCCTTCGCTGTGGGTATCGGCTTGAATTTCGTGTTTGTGGTCATCGAGGCGACTGTCGGGTTGAGTATTCACTCGCTCTCGCTCTTGTCGGATGCGGCACACAACCTTGCAGATGTAGGGACGCTCGTACTTTCCCTGGTGGCTTTCCGGCTGCTGAAAGCACGGGCCAACGAGCACTATACCTATGGATTCCGTAAGACTTCCATTCTTGTCGCACTGTTCAACTCGGTCATCCTGCTGGTCTCGATCGGCGCGATCGCCTACGAGGCGATACAAAGGACTTTCAATCCTGAACCCTTGTCCGGCAGCACGATTGCAATAATCGCAGGCATTGGCATAGTGGTTAACGGAACCACCGCCTTCTTCTTCATGCGCGAGAAAGACAAAGACATCAACATCAAAAGCGCTTACTTGCATCTGTTGAGTGATACGCTTGTCTCGGCAGGAATTGTAGTCGGAGGAGTCGCCATCATCTTTACCGGATGGTATTGGGTGGACAGTGTACTCAGTCTCCTGGTCGTTGCGGTAATCCTCGTGAGTACCTGGAAGCTGCTGCGTGAGAGTTTGAAACTTTCCCTCGATGGCGTGCCCGCCAATGTCTCTGTAAAAGATATTACGGCCAGGGCGCTGAACGTTAAAGGGGTAGCCGGACTGCACCACGTTCATATATGGGCACTCAGTTCAACCGAGAACGCGCTGACCGCACACCTTGTCCTGAAACAAGACATCACCCTCGAGCAGGAGCATGCGATCAAGGAGCAGTTTCGTCATGAACTAACCCACCATCATATCCAGCATATCACACTGGAAACGGAACGGGAGAATGAGCCGTGTGAATCCAGCGACTGCAGCGGGGACGATTCAAGTACGGCTAAGGGAACACATGGCGAAAGCCACGCGCACTAGTCAACACCACCTGGCCATTGCTCAGATATCCGACTTCTTCAACTTCAGGTAGGCGAAGTAATTGAACAGCACCGCCCAGGCGGCAGCAATGGCAATCGACTCAATCGTCACATAGTCCCTGATCTCCTGGAAGGCATAGCGAGCCAAGGGCATGGGAACCAGGTTCATGATCGATTCCAGCGGAAAAAACGGAATCACCTGGGGTACGGCATCATCAATATTTTCTTTGATAATTAACTCGATCAGGTAAGAGTTGAGCAAAAGGATAATGGTCAATCCCGATCGCTGAATGAACACGCCCAACATGAGTGCGAAAGACAAGAACGCAAATACTTCCAGGAAATAGGCCGGGTAGAAAGCAATGCCGGTCAACGCGTAGGGGAAATCAAGTTCAGGTGAATAGATCAGCCCGGCTACCGTTGCAATGAGGAAAACCATGCCCATACTGAGCGCTGCCAGAACAAGGTTGGTCATCACTTTGGACAGCAGGAATTGCTCGCGACTCAATCCATCGATAATGTTCTGCCGGACGGTACGGTACGTAAATTCATTGGTGATTGAAATCACCGTCATGATGGCCAGGCCCATCTTCAACAGCCCGCCGGCCCACGCGAGGTTCTGCCAGATGTCGGGGAAATGGTACAACGGGATCCGCGTGATGTTGATCTTCTGACCGAATCCCTCGATGAGGCTGGCCAGCCACTTCAGGAACTCCATGCCGGAGGCCGCCCCCATGCAGAGCATGAAGAAATACAAACCCACGATTATCCAGAAAGTCCGGTAATCGACGAGTTTCTTAAGGTCAACCTTTAGCAAGTGCAGCATGGTCGGCTTCAGCTAAAATTTCCAAAAACTGTTTTTCAAGGCTCTTCTTCTGGGTAACCAGGTGATTAACCACAATACCCTTTTCAAATAGGTACCGGTTGAGTTCCAGGCTGTGGAAGCCATCCTTCATTTTAACTACGTAATGGGTTCCCTCCTTGCGGACAAGCGCTGTGCCTGGGAACGTCTCGAGGATAATCGGAAGATCATCATGAAAGGCCATTACCTCCACCGTTTCTTCGCCCTTGCCTACTTCATCCACCGGCCCGGTGTGGACCAGGTTGCCCTTTCGGAGAATAGCGAAATGGCTGCACACTTTCTGAACTTCATCGAGCAGGTGGCTGGCAAGGATAATCGTTTTTCCATCCTGGGCAATCCGGCGGATTATTTCCCGGATCTCGGCAATGCCCATGGGATCCAAACCGTTGGTGGGCTCATCGAGGATTAGTACGATCGGGTCATTCAGCAAAGCGGAGGCGATGGCCAAGCGTTGTTTCATCCCCAGGGAGTAAGTGCGATACTTGTCGTTGCGTCTTGGGGTAAGCTCAACCAGGTCCAGTACACGAGGAATATTCTCTACCGGCGCCTCCTTGATGAGGGCCATGAGCTCGAGGTTCTTCTGGCCGCTCAGGTAGGGATAGAAAATAGGATGTTCAAGCACAGCGCCAATCTTCTTGCGCAGCTGGTGATTCGGTGGTTGCCCAAACCAGGTAAAGTGCCCCGCCGTGGGATTGGTTACACCCATGAGCATACCCAGGGTGGTCGTCTTGCCGCTCCCGTTGGGTCCCAGCATGCCGAAGACCTGGCCTCGTTTTACTTCCAATTCAAGTTGATTGACCGCGCACAGGCGGCCAAAATTCTTGGTAAGCTGGTGGATGGATAAGACAGTTTCCAATGGCTCTGGTCGGATTAATTTTCGTTGACTCTTCGCTTCCTGTGACGGACAGTGTCTTCCTTGGGATTGGCGAAGTTCCTGATCTGCTTGCCAATGTCTGTACTGTTGTCCAACGTCGTAAACAACGCCCCGGCCTTGCTCACATCAAAGGTACCCACGATGTCGAGCACGAAAAGGCTGGTTGAATCGTTGACCAGCACAACGGTGCCCGGTTTTGATCCCTTGGCATCGCGCAGGTACACATCAAAGTTTTTCCCTTCAAACCGGCTCGTGACAATCGGTTCAAAGGATTCTTTCTGGTAGCTAGTTGTCAGCTGGCGGTACTCCTTCGGGCCAAACTTTTCCTGGTTTTTGTTGATCATCAGGAATTTCATCTTCTCAATGTTGCGGATCAGATCGTCAAATTCCTTGTTGTCCTGCTGATTGAGCATGCGGAGGGTATTCTTGTAAAAGAAGAGTGCGAGCGCGTCGTCAAACTTCTTTTCCAGGTCGAGAGTGGATTGGCTTTGCGCAGCGGCGATCAATGGGGTGACCAGCAGTGCGGCACAAAGGGTGATTAAATGCATCCGTTTCAACAAAAGGCTCATGGGTAAGTTGGTAGAAAAACGCAGTTCCCCACGCAGGGTTGCGCGGGGAACCGGTAGATCATTGGATTATTATTCGTTCTCCTTCTTCTCGCCTTTTTCGCCCTTCTCCATTTTGTGGAGCTGCTCCAGGCCGTCAATGCTCATCTTGCTGCCGATCCGGCTCACCTTCTTCAAGTCAATCTCACCAAAGAGGCTCAACATCTTGAAATCATCGTTGCCTGCGGCAATCATAAGCAATTCACTGATCTTGCCACCCGATTCCTTGATCATGAACTTCATATCCTGGTCCTTGTCGCGGACAAACATCAATTCTTCGTAGTCCTTGGGCACGATCGAAAGGGCCTCTTTGTAGAGCTCGCGGGAGTCGCGCGCCTCGTCTTTGGCGATCACCCGAAGGCCTTTGATTTTGCTGATGGCCTCGAGAATCTCCTTGTCTTCGGGCTTCTCCACATCCATGTTCGTGAACAGCCCGAACATCTTGCTGCTCACCGTCACCTGCGTGAAGGCCGGGTTGTCCTGGTACTTGCTGAAGAACTTCGTAATTGCGTCGCTCTGCGCGTTGGCCACCAGGGACATCGTCATCATCGCCACTCCCATCATTAACTTTTTCATATCCATCTGATTAATGTTCAATGTGTTGTTAGTTTCTTGAATAGTCGAGTTTTCTAAATACTTATTTTATCACTGTCGCTTTTCGATTGAATCTTCTTCTCCGCTTCGTTCAACATCTGCATTTTACTGGCCTCTTTCTTGGCTTTGCCAAAACTGTTGCTGATCATTTGCAACGCCCGCTTGGTCTCTTCGAAGGCCATCTGCGGATCCGTATAGGTATCCTGGAGTTCCTTCGGGTACGACTTCCGGATTTCCTGCCGGATCAGGAATGTCGCCGCTACAACCACCACGATGCCCGCTGCAATCCTTCCCACATTCTGAAGCCCTATCATGGAGATCAATTTTCCCTCACGACGGACCTTGAGTTGTTTTGTTACAGCTCCCTCAAAATTTTGTCCGATAGTTTTGCCTTGTTCCGCCTGGAAGAATGCAAATAAATCGGCGGCTCCCTTCAGCGCAGCCGGCACCTGGCCAGTTGCGAAGAACTCGCGGAGCTGCTGCTCCTCCTCCAGCGAGGTTTCGGCCTGCCAGTATTTCTCCAGCAGTCGTTCTACTTCATGCAAGTCCATACGCATCCATTTTTTGTAGTTTCTCACGCACCGTGTTCCTTGCCCTGAACAAACTTACCTTCACCTGGCTCATGTCGATTTCCAGGATTTCACAGATTTCGGCGTAGGTATACCCCTCAATGTCACGCAGGTGCATCACCTGTCGTTGTTTTTCGGGCAACTCCGCCATCAATTCACTGATTCGTTTCATACGTTCGCTCAATTCAGTCGCTTCGGCCGGTGTCAGGCTATGGTGACTCAGGTGCATGCCCTTCTCCAGTGAGTCGGTAGGCCTGCGTTGCTGCTGACGGAGCCGGTCCAGCGAAAGATTCTTGGTAATCCGCATGCACCAGGCTTCCATGTTCTGGATATTGTCCAGCTGTTCCCGTCCACTCCACACCTTAATCATCACTTCCTGCACGACGTCCTTGGCCTCCTCGTTGTTTCCCAATAGCCGGAAAGCAAAGCGGTAAAGCTTGTTTTTCACGGGGAAAACCATGTTTTGAAAGGCCTCCAAGGTCATCGATTTCAGCAACAAGACGATGTGTATCCGTCGATGTTACAGGAAAGCGAAAATACTCAGAACGGCCTCATTTCCGGGTCAATTTCCGCTATTTTTAGTGCAAACGCGGAACTTACCCCCACGGCAACCGGTTAACTTGTCATCATGGCTTCATTGAAAGATTTACAGAACTTTTCGTCCGACCTACCCGGCCAATCAGAGCGAATGCCTGCCCTCTTTATAGGTCACGGCTCACCGATGAATGGCATTGAAGACAACCCATTCAGCCAAAGCTGGTCTGCCCTCGGTAAGTCAGTGGCAACTCCTGCCGCAGTACTTTGTATCTCGGCCCATTGGCTCACGGAGGGCACTCACGTCACCGCCATGGAGCATCCCCGCACCATCCATGACTTTTATGGTTTCCCACAGGCACTGTTCAACGTTCAGTATCCTGCACCCGGAAGTCCTGAGTTGGCCAAAGCGACGGCCGCCCAGGTAAAAAAGACATCGATTGGAATGGACCACGAGTGGGGACTGGACCACGGTACCTGGTCAGTAGTCCGTCAGATGTACCCTGAGGCCAACGTGCCGGTACTACAGCTGAGCATTGACTATGCGCGGCCGGCAACCTACCACTATGAACTCGCCAGGGAACTTTCCGCGTTGCGCTCCAAAGGCGTGCTCATTATCGGAAGCGGCAACATGGTACACAACCTCCGCATGCTGAACTGGCGCGAGCCCCAAGGCGGATTTGATTGGGCTATCGAGATGAACGAGACATTCAAAAATCTCATCCGCAAGGACGATCACACAGCGTTGATGAATTATGAAAAATTAGGCCCGGCAGCCAAGCTGTCGATCCCAACGCCGGATCATTACTACCCGCTCATTTACACGCTTGGACTTAAAGAGAAGGGCGAGTCGGTTGAAATTTTCAATGATACGCTGACCATGGGTTCTGTCTCCATGACTTCCCTCCGCATTTCCTGAAGCCATCATTTGATCCATGGAATCCATGAATGACGACAAGATCATCATTTACCAATCATACGACACGGTGATTCAAGCCAACCTGGCGAAAACAAAATTGGATGCCTATGGAATTCCCTGTTTTCTAACGGAGGAGAATTTCACCAACCTCTACCCGTTTCGGAACGACATCTTTCCCGGGGTAAGGCTGCACATCTTTGAAAAGGACGAACCCCGGGTGAAAGAAATCCTTACGGAGGAAGTCGGTGGCTAGTGGCTAATCTCCCTTGCCCCGGCATTAATGTCGGGGCAAGGGAGCCATTCATCATCGAATCATCAAATCACCGAATCAACGAATTACTTCCAGAAGCCAAAGCCGTAAGAGGCGTAGAGAGCTTTTGAGTCATAGACATGCCCGCCCTTCATCGAGTACTCCACGCGTCGGATGTCGGAGATGTTCTTGACGGGATCTCCATCGACAAGTATCAGGTTGGCTTTCTTGCCC
Organism: Cyclobacteriaceae bacterium; assembly: GCA_016787645.1. Taxonomy (GTDB): domain Bacteria; phylum Bacteroidota; class Bacteroidia; order Cytophagales; family Cyclobacteriaceae; genus ELB16-189. Next base: position 37,868 of record JAEUUF010000022.1, read on the forward strand.
ACCTCTACAGAGCCCAACTCACTTTCTTTCCCGGCGATGCGAGCTGAAATCAGCGTGGCTTTCTGAAGCACTTCCTTATTAGGAACGCCAGCACGGGCATAGAGCTCCAGTTCGCGATGCAAGGCAAACCCCGGGAAATCGTCGGTGCCAGGAACGAAGGTGATGCCATTGCTGTACAGCACCTTGAGCATCTTCAGCATGTTCTCAAAGGATTGCTTGTAGTCTGCCTCATGACCTTTCATGGTCGGTAATCCACCCGTGTACAGGCCGCGACGGAATTCAGGGGGAAACATATTCAGTATAGACTGGTAGCCGGCTGCCAGTTTACCCGGTTCGTTGGTAAACATGCCTTCAAAAATGGCCGCCGTGGGATCCACCACCGTTTTCTTGTCTTTCAGCAACTTAACAAACCGCTTGACCTCCGGGCCATTCACATTGATGTTCTTCGCCCGTTCAGCCACCTTGATAAAACGGCCCATCGACCGCGTGTCGATTGTATCGCCCATAAAATTGAGCATGACCATATTCAGGTGAATGATTTCATCATATCCATCGTTCACGGCCCGCTCGGCAGTCATGAAGGACGGAATGTGACCACAGACTTTCAACCCTCTCTTATGCGCCTCGGCGGCGAGGGGCTTTACCCATTCCACCGGGATGGAACTGTAAAGTTTAACCTGCTGATAGCCGTGGTCGGCATAATAGTTTACTGCTGCTAATCCTTCATCAAGGGTCTTTACGATCTTGCCGGTAGGACCGGCATACGGTCCCGCAAAATCAATGAAACCGGACATCAACGAGATTTCCGGTCCCATGAGAATATCACCGTCTACTTTTTTCTTAACCTCCGGGAGGTCAAGCTCATTGGCCATGTCTTTGATGTTGGTGACACCCGCCGCCAGATGATACAATCCCTGGGACATCGAATAATGCGCGTGGTTGTCCCAAAGTCCGGGCAGGAGCATTTTTCCTGTTCCATCGATGACTTTCGCATTGGCCGGAGGTGTAATGCTTTTTGCTTTCCCGACTTGGGTGATCTTGCCACCTTCCACTACAACGGACTGGCCGGTGATTACTTTTCCGGACTTTGCATCGAACACGCTGACGTTGGTGAACGCCACCGGAATGTCATTCCGCTGGGTTAGCTGGTCCTCCTGTCTCGCAAAATATTCCTCTTCAAGGTTGTCCTGCAATTTTTTCAGTTCCGGGATCAGGAACTCATATCCCAGCTTGATCGTCGACATCCACCCGCCAATGCTGGCAAAAAATGCCTTGTTCGGTGTAACCCACACATAAGATGGCGGGCCACCAAATCCGGAGAAAGCATACAATTCGAGTTCCTCACCAAAGGTATTTACCAGTGCAGTATGACTTTTTACATGAGTGGCCTTCAATTTTCCGGAAGGCAGCATGTCCATCTCGTGCTCGTGTCCTTTTTGACGGAGCAGTTGCTTCAATGTCCATTCAATTTCACCCGGCACACCTTCCATCGGCGAATAGATGGCAGGACCCGTGATTGTTCTCTGCTCATTCTCCACCTTGTTCTTCCAGCGTGCTACGCCTCCTTTCAATTCATAAGTCTCATCTACTGGTCCTTTGAAATAGTCTACGCCCGTTACCCTACGCGAAACCACCTGGCCAGCTTCGAGCACCAGGTCTACCTGCAGTTTTGGCCCACGCCCACGGTCATTGTACTCGTAGCGATAATGCACCTGGCCCTGGCCGTCAGACCAGGTGATTTGCTTGCCCGCAATCTTACCTGCTGAAAGAATAACAAAACGAGTGGTGTCGGTGGCATACAGTGCCGTCGACATGAACAACAGGAGGAAAGTAATCCGCTTCATGACTAGGGGTAGTTATATGATTTGTTCTTATTTCTTTAACACTGTGAACTCCACGCGGCGATTATTTGCCTGCCCCTCGGGAGTATCATTGGTATCGATGGGCTTCGACTCCCCATAGCCCCGGGCCGTCAATCGTGCCGGCTCAATGCCCTGTTGCACGATGTAATCTACCACAGCCTGCGACCGTCCCTGGGAGAGCGTGTTGTTATACTCATCGGTGCCTTTGCTGTCCGTATGTCCGGCAATTTCAATTTCCACCGTCGGATTTTGTTGTAGAAAATCAACCACCTTGTTCAGTTCCACAAAAGACTCTGGCTTGAGCGTAGTCTTGTTGAAGTCAAAATAAATGTTCTTCAAACGCACGGTGAGTCCCACTTCGATGGGTGCGAGGTACAGATCTTTGCTCAGCGGGGAGAGATCCTCACTGGCAAATTCTGCACTGTCAGCTGACGAAAGGTATCCTTCCGCTGAGGCAGCCATGACATACCAGCCTAACCTTCCCACTTCGAGGGAGAATTTCCCGCCTTCTGCAGTCACCGAGTAGCTGCTTTTCCGGTCAGGACGCAACGTGAAGTCTACCTTGGCGGTAATCGGCTGGTTGGTCTTCTTGTTGTATACCGTTCCAGCAATGATAAGCTTCTTTACAATAGGTGTGAGGTACACATCCGTGACGAGCGTCGTGTCTCCACCCAGCGTCGGCACCGTGATCGTCAGGTCCTTTGGCTGATACCCGGATGCGCTGGCGCTCACCTGGTACTCATTTATTTCCGGAATACGGGTCTCGTACTTTCCAGTAGCGGGTGTCTTCAGGCTAACTGGCTTCATGTCCTTGACACTTACGGTGACTGACGCTACCACGGGTTGATTCGTCTTCTCGTCAAACACAGTACCCGCCACCATCACCTTGATATTTTTGGGCACCAACACGAAGATGTCGAGGTTGCCGCCGTCGATGCGGCTATTTGACCTAGAAGTATACACGTTCCCGTTGGCATCCATGGAGAAGTAGTCATCGGCCGCGGCGGTGTTAATGGGCTTGCCGAGGTTCGTCACCTCCGACCAGTTTGTCCAGGTGTCGTCGAGCCGCGTGGTCTTGTAGATATCCGCGCCACCCTGGCGACCTGCGCCAAGCCTGTCGCTGGCAAAAAATAACGTCTTGTTATCGGGGCTCAGGAACGGAGCGAACTCATCTGTACTGTTACTGAACTTCAGTCGTTCAGGTCGTGTCCAGCTGCCGCCCTGTTCGTGGGAGATATAAAGGTCACTTTTCACCCCGCCGACCTGTTCGGAAAAGTAGAGAATCATGTGCTTGAGGTCATTGGACATCGTCGCTCCATTGAAGCGTCCTTTCACCATGGATTCAAGATCTTTAATTTTGAGCTCACTCCATCCTCCACCCGGGCTGACCAGGGAAAAACCCAGCTCGTTGCGAGAACGGCCACCTCGCACAAACAAGGTTCCATCAGGCATCACCTGGAAGACCTGGTTGGTTTTGTTCTGGTTGAAGGGCGACCCCAGGTGTTGAGGGGCAGACCATACTCCGTTGTCATCCTTGGTGCTCATCCAAATGTCTTGCGTCCCCACTTTGCCGTAGGTATTGGACGGGTGATCCACCACAAAAAAATACAATTTCTTCCCATCGGGCGAGACGACCGGTGCGGCGTCGTGGTAGTTTGAATTAACCTCCTTGATCTTGCTCAGTTCATAACGAGGAGCAAACGTCTGGGAGTAGGCGACAGAACCCAAAAGCCAACAGAGAACGAAAGCAATACGACTCATACCATCCGGGTTGAATGGGTAAAGGTAACGATTCGCCCCCGATGGGGGAAGAGCCTGGTGGTGACTAATTACCCCTAGACGCCCGGGGTTCCGGTAATCATAAAGAATCCCCGTTTGCTCATGGCAATGGCCACGAGGATAATGATCAGCGCGATTCCATTAAATAACAGCGTCCGCTTATGCTTGGCCGCATCATCCGGCAATTTCTTTACGGTGATTCTGGACATCGTGATCAGGATAATTGAAATCAGCATCATGGTAATGTGCTCCACGGTCCAATACCGCAGGTTCGGATCCTTCATGGTTTCGCTGCTGAACTTCACGAAGGAGCTGAAATAATAAAGCATCAACGCAATGAGTAACTGGGTATGGGTAACGGAAAACAGCAGCAGTCCTAGCAGGTTATCGGTCTTGCCGAATACTTTCTTATTGGCCAGTCCCAAGAATGCCTTGATAACGACCAGCAACAGGAGGAAGAGAACAAGGAAACGAAGTACAGAATGGGTATGGAGGAGTCCGGCGTACATAACACGTGGGTTAGGTGTATTAAGAAGTGATGCAAAAATAGGGGATGTTAACCAATAATCGACGGCAACCGGATTGCAGAAAAGCCTTGGCGAATCCCCCACAGGCATTGTACCTTACCCAAAATCCATTTTTTATGAAGAAGCTCATCCTGATTGCTCTCGCCGTGGTGGTCTTCCCCACTTCCGCCCAAACCAATTCGGGCTACCAGCGGCCGCCGGAAGAAATTGCCAAACTGCTGGAGGCTCCCCTGACGCCCGCCGTCAGCCTGTCCAACGACAAGACCTGGATGGCCTTACTGGATCGTTCCGATTTTCCAACGATCGAAGAGCTTTCACGCCCGGAACTTCGAATCGCCGGTCTTCGAATCAATCCAGAAAACTTCGGGCCCAGCCGCACCAACCCATTTATTGGGCTGAAGTTCAAGAACCTCAAAGACATGAAGGAGTATGTGGTGACGGATCTGCCCACACCGTTGCGGATGAGCAATTTCAGTTTCTCTCCTGACAACAAGAAAGTAGCTTTTCTCCAGACCTATCCTGACCGAATCGAACTGTGGATGGTGGACCTCACCACCTTCAAAGCACGGGCCTTGTCAAAACGCAAAGTCAATGCCACTACAGCAAATCCTATCACCTGGACTTCGGCTTCTGACAAAGTTGTTTTCCTTGCCGCCGCCAACGAAGGCAAGCAGCTTCCTTCGAAGACCCGCGTCCCGGAAGGACCTGTGATAGAAGAGAACCTCGGCAAGAAAGCCCCGTCAAGGACCTACCAGGACCTGTTGAAAAACAAATATGACGAGGATGCTTTCGATTTCTATTGCACAGCCCAACTGATCGCCGCGTCCCTGGATGGCAACGAAAAAACGATTAGCACACCCGCCATCTATACTTACTTCAACCCATCTCCCGACGGTACACTGATACTTACCCGCACGGCTCACCGCCCCTATTCCTACCTCGTGCCCATCAACCTCTTTCCTCAACTGGTGCAGGTGACCGACTTTAATGGGAACGTCATCCGGAAACTGACGGAGATTCCCCTGGGAGACAATATTCCGGTGGGTTTCAGCGCCGCGATAAGCGGCCCCCGCAACCACAGCTGGCGTGCCGATCAGCCGGCAACCGTCGTGTGGGCCGAAGCACAGGACAACGGTGACCCTAAAGTGAAAGCCGAGGTTCGTGACAAGATCATGATGTGGAGCGCCCCCTTCAGCGGGACTCCTTCGACGCTGATCAGCCTGCCCCTCCGCTATGCCGGCATCAGCTGGGGCAATGACAAGAACGCCATGGTCTACGAGTTCTGGTGGGCCGACCGCAAGACAAGGACATACCTCGTGGATCCTTCCAATCCCTCCCACAAGAAGACTTTATTTGACCGCTCTTCGGAAGATGCCTACAGCGACCCCGGGGATCCCATGATGACTGCCAGCTCATTTGGCACCATGGTGATGCAAATCAATAGTGACAATTCTGTCTTCCTTCGCGGTGACGGAGCCTCTTCCGAAGGAGACCGTCCCTTCCTCGACAAACTGGACCTCGCCAGCGGAAAGATCAGCCGGTTATGGAGAAGTGAAGCTCCCTACTATGAGTACGTAGTGGCACTTACCGATCCCAAGAAGGTATCATTCATTACTTCGCGGGAATCCACCAGTGAAAACCCCAACTACTTCCAGCGCACGGCTTCCTCCAAGAACATCACCCAGCTCACTGCCTTTCCTCATCCCTATCCGCAGATCAAGGATGTGAAGAAGCAGGTACTGAAATTCAAGCGCGCGGATGGTGTGGATCTTACCGCGGATCTCTACCTCCCCCCGGGCTACACGAAGGACAAAGGGCCGCTGCCCACGTTCTTCTGGGCTTACCCCGAGGAATTCAAGTCAAAAGACAATGCCGGGCAGGTGAAAGGCTCACCCTACACATTTACGCGCATCAATTCCGGTGGACCCATCTTTTGGGTAGTTCGTGGCTACGCGGTGCTAGACAATGTCTCCATTCCGATCGTTGGCGAAGGTGACAAAGAGCCGAATGATTCGTATGTGGAGCAATTGGTGGCCAGCGCGAAGGCGGCCATCGATTACGGCGCGTCACTGGGTGTGGTCGATCCTAAACGCGTGGGCGTGGGCGGCCATAGCTACGGTGCGTTCATGACCGCCAACCTGCTCGCCCACACCGACTTATTTAAAGCCGGCATCGCCCGCAGCGGGGCCTACAACCGCACGCTGACCCCTTTTGGCTTCCAGAGTGAAGAGCGCACCTACTGGGAAGCTCCCGACGTGTATGCGAAGATGTCGCCGTTCTCGTACGCTGACAAGATCAAGACACCTATCCTCCTGATTCACGGCGAGGCCGACAACAACTCGGGAACCTTCCCGATCCAGACAGAGCGTTTTTACAACGCCATCAAGGGACACGGTGGTACGGCGAGGTATGTGTTGCTTCCCTATGAAAGCCATGGCTACCGTGCCAAGGAATCCCTCCTGCACATGCTGTGGGAGATGGACAATATGCTGGAGACGTACGTGAAGGGCAACCCGCAAATGAAGGCCAAGATCGAGACGAAGTAATCCTTCGCCTGCTTATCTTGCCGTCATGCTGAGTCCGTTGAAAAGAATCGTCTTGGGCACTGTACTGCTGCTCGCTCCCCTATTCACCCAGGCGCAGGGTCCTGATACCGTCCGGGTGGGCGCTTACGTCATCAGCGTACACGACATCAACTTTCATGACAAGGAATATACCGTCCGGTTCTGGCTGTGGTTCCTTTATGATAACCCGGACTTCGATTTTACCAAACAATTGGACATCCCCAACGCGAAGTCCATCGAGCCTCCTGAATCCATCATCGACACGGTGGATGGCAAGGCGTGGGTGATGCTGAAGATGAAATGCGTCATGAAGGAAAACTGGTCGGTGGAAGACTTCCCGTTCGACCACCAGCACCTCAAGGTTCAAATCGAGAACAGCATCCTGGACAATACCGTGCTGATTTTCGAACCTGATTTTGAGGGCAGCAAAATCGACGACGAAGAAGGGATCGACGGTTGGACGCTCACCAGTTTCGTAGTCGGCGTGCGCGACAACAAATACCTTACCGGCTTCGGCGACCCCAGGCCTGGAAAGAATCACCAGACGTTTTCCCAGTTCACCATCGACCTCGACATTGAGCGGAGCGCGTGGGGGTTGTTCATGAAGATATTCCTGGGCATGTACATCGCCTTTCTGATTGCGTTGATCAGTTTCACCCCACACCCCTCGGAAATGGAACCCCGGTTCGGGCTGCCGGTGGGTGGTCTTTTTGCCGCTGTTGGTAACAAGTACATCATCGATTCACTTCTGCCCGAGTCGTCCACGTTTACGCTCGTGGATACCCTGCATGCGCTGACCTTCATCGGCATCTTCGGAACCTTGCTAGTATCCGCGATCGCGCTGAGGCAATTCGACTCTGGTAAGAAGGAACTTGCGGAACAAACCAACCGAAGAGGGTTCCGGATTGTAGTGGCGCTCTACGTAGTGCTGAACCTTGTGTTTATCACCCTGGCAGTGATCTAGATTACTTCCGGTCCTTTGTATTAATTAGGATAGTGACAGGCCCATCATTGATGAGACTCACTTTCATGTCCGCCCCGAAGACTCCCGTTTTCACAGGCTTTCCCAATCCCTCTGCAAGGGCGGCTACAAACTTTTCGTAGATCGGGATGGCGATCTCCGGCTTCGCGGCCTGGATGTACGAGGGGCGATTGCCTTTCTTCGTGCTGGCGTGCAGGGTGAATTGACTTACCGCCAACAGCTCGCCGCCCACATCCTTCACGCTGAGGTTCATGACCCCTTCTGCATCATTGAATATGCGGAGGTTCACCACCTTGGCCGCGAGCCACTCCACGTCTTCCGGCCCATCCGCTTCTTCGATGCCCAACAGCACCAGCAGCCCGACGCCAATGGAGGCGGTGATTTTCCCTTCGATGGTGACCGAGGCCTGTGACGCCCGCTGAATGACGGCTATCATAGACTAGTCATCCTGCATTTCGCCTGACGAATGGATATGGGTGCCGGCGACATTTTGTTTGGCCACGCGCAGCATCGCGCAGGCGACTTTGGCACCATCGATGGCCTTGTACTTTTTCGGTATCAGGAAATCCAGCGTCTTCATCACCGCTTTCCCCACTCCTTCTCCGGCGCGGTTCTCCGTACGCTCACCCAGCAGCATGCTCGGCTGGAAGATGTGAAAGTTGGCGAACCCTACCTTCCCAATGGCCTCTTCCACTTCTCCTTTCACGCGATTATAAAATACCGAAGACGACTTGTCGCTGCCCAGGGCGGTGATCAACAAGTACTGCTTCGCTCCCTGCGCTTTGGTGAGGTTAGCCAGCTGCAACGGGTAGCCATAGTCGACGTTGCGGAACACTTCTTTGGAGCCGGCTTGCCGGATGGTGGTGCCCAGGCAGCAATAGACATCATCCGCCTTGAGGGATTCGGCGACATCGCCAAGTTTGTTAAAGTCCACGATCACCTGGCTCAGCTTGGGGTGCTCACGGCCGGAGGGCTTTCGCGAAACCGAAATGACCTTGGAATAGTGAGGATCCTCCAGGAGCAGGGTGAGCAGGTGCGAGCCGACTAGCCCCGTGGCGCCGGCGATCAGTGCGGTAGCCATCAGAACGTCTGCTGAATTTCTTTTTTCAATTCCGTCAGCGCATGGCTGATCGGTTCCACATTCTTTTCGAGGGTCAACTCGAAGATCTTCCGTGAAAGGTCAAGGCCTGTAGCTTCTGGCGCCATGGTCGAAGAGGCTTCGTTGATCAGGATGGTAAGATCTTCCTTCGCATTGCGGATCATGTTCCAGACTTCTTCGCTCATGTAGATCTGCTGGGAGACGTTATGGTTGTACTCATTGCGGATCTCATCGAGAAGGATTTTGTGGAGTTCCTTTGCGGAGTAGATCGGGTTGTTCAGCCGCAGCAGGAGGTTGGGGGGCGACATGCGCTCGAGGAACAGGCACATGCGCTCATAGGCCTGCAGCCGGTTGGGCAGGATGGTCTCGATGGACCGGCTTCGCACCTCGAGCTTCTTTAGTTCAATCTCTTTGTTGATGAACGACCGCACCATGAGGTAGACCGCGTAAAGGACGACCGAGGCCGGCAAGAGGATTTTTCCGTATTCAATGAGGGCATCCATGATAGTGGGTTCGGATTAGGTGGCTAAAATTAGGTAAATTTGATCATCGAGTTTCAATCCCTGAACGAACAAAAACCCCTCTCTAGTCTGTGAACCCCCAGCATCCGGTCACCCTTACCAGGAAAGCTGCCGAGCAGGTGCAGTCGATCATGCGCACAAAGAACATTCCTGCCGACTACGGCCTGCGCATCGGCATCCGCGGTGGCAGCGGCTGTGGCGGCCACCAGCTCATCCTCGGGTTCGATAAGAAAAAAGAGTCAGATCTGGCTTACACCCTGGAAGGAATTCCGGTGTACGTCGACAAGAAACACATGCTTTACGTGGTGGGCAAGGAGGTTGACTTTTATGAAGGAGCGGATGCGCGGGGGTTTGTGTTTGTCGACTCGCCTTCCAATTGAGGGAGCAACCCAACGGTGGCTTCGGGAACCACGGTCGACGGTGGCTTCGGGAACCTCAGCCACCGGGTTCAGTGGACCGGGCTTAGAGTACGTGGCTTCGGGGGCCTCAGCCACCGGGCTTCACGCACTATCTTACTCACCCCCCATCCCCCTCTCTACTTCGCAGAGAGGGGGAGTAATGCACATTTGATCGGAGGCAGATCAAAATAGCTGCTTAGGGAGCCTCAGCCACCGGGCTTCAGGCGCAACAGTTGATTAAGAAAACCTCGTCAGGGGTGAAATTATTGTAGCCCCGGGTTTTAACCCGGGGATAAAAATAAAAGCAGGCATTGAGGGCCCACAGGAACTTTCTGTCCATGAGATTGATCGGATTGGCCCGCAACGGTGAACCGTCATTGGCGCACGCACTTGATCGGAGGCACTCGCAACCAACTAGGAGATAGCACCCTTCGATTGGTCGGGGGCCCGACCAACTGAATCACATTTAGCGTCTGGTTCGTTAACGTATACTTAACTCAACATCATCAACAAACAAGAAGCTAACTTGATCTGGGTTTGCATTGGTAAGAGAAACGTATTTTGTCTCTGAATTCGGATTAAAGTTACCAATAATCAAATATTGGGAATTCTCCTGGGCAACAAATTCAGCCTCAAGCAACACCCATTTACCCGGGGACCAATCTGCGCTGAACTCAACAGTTGCCGCGAATTCAAGATTTTGTATTTTATCGACAACCACTTTTTCAGGAGAAAGACATACTCCCATAATTGGAGAAAAGCCTTTGGCATTATATGGAACCTTGACCCACAAACGCACCGTGCATTTTTGGTCTTTGAGAACTTGGTCCGTAAGTTTCACTTGTATATAAGATCTAAAGCCTCTTTTATAGTAATTGCATATCATTATCATTCGATTCCCACTTCTCGGCTGGTCGGGGCTATTGTTAGAAATATGATTCCAACATCTTTCATCTACATTTCTTGAATATACATGCGGTGTACCCTTGGTAGGGGAAGTCCAATTCAAATTATCTTCTTCAAACTCCCTTACCGAAACGGAAAGTCCGCAGTGGTCAACTTTGAACTCCTCAAAACCTGGGTTTGGTACCAAGTTATTCTGGTAAAATAGGCTTAACCAGCAAAACAAAATGGAATAGCAAATCATCGAGCCCAATGCCTTCAATTTTTCTATCTAATCAACTTTGTCGAATAAATTCTATGTCCATCCACCACAAACCCCATAGAGGCAACTTCCGAATTACCTAAGGCTTCGCTTCCGATATATCTTTTTACATCCCTGATTAATTTCTTCCGGGATTCATCAGTCAGGTAGAAAAAATTGCCCGATCCAAGAAAAACATACACTCTTCTCTTGCGGTGATTAAAGCAGGCAGATGGAAAATCAATTCGGAATGCGTCAGAGTTTCTAACCAAAGAGATTTTGACCTTATAGGACAACTTTGTGCCCCCAACACGCACTCTGCCTGCTGCTGCATTCACAACTCTTTCTGAATCTACTTCTACCAAGTCGCTAATTGAGACTTTGATGACCCCTTTATCTGGGTAACCGTGGCTTCTCGTGCTGTCAATGAATCTGTCAATTACCGCTAGAAATAAAGAGTCATGGGCGTTCCCCTCAGGGATTTGCCCAAAGGACCTAAACGACAGGAGGATGATAAGTGGTAATATCAATTTCATCGCTTAATTGATAAGTGGGATCAACAATCGCGTGACAAACCGCACTACATATCAAAAGACCTTATCACTTTAGCTTACTTGCCTCTTGTTCCGAACCCATGACCAAATGGCCCAATCTTGAGTTGATCGCCATGAACTTCAATCACCATACCCGCCAACACCGAGCTTCCCAGAACTTCTCGCACACTCTTGCCTGCCTCTTGGAGAATAGTCTTCCGTCCCTTCTCGCTCACTTTAAACAAATTTTCAGCCCTGAAAGTCACAAAACACTTTCTATTTCTCATTTCAAAAAGGAAGGATGGGGTGATTGATTCTTCAAAATCCAATAAGTTGTTATTAAGACTCAAGGAAAGCTCATAACTCAATTCCTCCCTTACTCGATACATCCTGCCCGCGACGGATCATCAATTGGATCCTGCAGCCTCCTCACGGTCAGTTTCTGGATGCCAACCACCACCACAGTTTCATCCTTGATCTTCAAGGTTTCCACACTATCTAGAAATACGCTAATCGCCCTTATAAATGTAGAATCTTTCACGGTAACTGACGCAACTTGACCTCTGGCGAACGTACAAGACATGATTAAGGCCACTATACCTAACACTTTCATCTTTCCACTATTGAAATTTGTTACCTCTACGCATTTCTAATAATGACAAACCAAATCGAATGCACAATGCCTTCACTGAAATTCGACCACCCTTTTTGTCTTCCCACAAATGGTGAACGATCAATGTCGCACGCACCTGATCGGATGCGACCCCTCGGTGGCTGAGGCTCCCGAAGCCACCGAACCTACCCCCTCTCCTCCCTGATCGTCACCGCCGCCTTCTTGCACACGCCGCCGATCGGCGGGTTGAACTTGGCAATCGTTACAGTTACCGACAGGGCCTGGGGAAAACGACGGAGCACCTGGGCCGCGATGGCGTGACCAACGCGCTCCAGCAGCTTGGAGGGCTTCGCCATCTCCTCCTTTACTACTTCATACAATCCTTCGTAGTTGATTGTGCCGCCGAGGTCATCGGCAAACGCCGAAGCGTCGATAGCGGTGTCGACTACGACATCGACTTCAAACTTGTTTCCCGACGATCGCTCCTGGGGATAAACTCCGTGGTACGCGTGAAATTCGAGGCCCTCGAGACTGATCCTTCCGGTCATGCCACTTCGTCGAAGAACGAGCGCATCGGCTCGGCCGGGGTTGTGGTAGTCGGGGCGGGTGAAGGCGCGGCTGCTTTCGGCACATGCATCCGGCGGCTCTCCTGCTCACCGGGGATCGTCAGCTTCTTGGCTTCGCGCTTGGCCATGGTCAAATGCTCATCCACGTTGAACTGGTTGGCTTTCTGATGGCTGCGCTCATAGCGGTCGAGTACTTCGCCGGCGAGCCGCTTGAGATCGTCCAGCAGGTTGTTGCGCTGGGCCTCAATCGTTTTATAATGCTGCGCCAGCTCTTTAAGGTTTTCTTCCATATCGGCCAGCAACTGGCGTGACGTCATTTCCGCGTCTTCCAGGATATTGCGCGCTTTGTCGCGGGCTTCATGAAGGATTGCCTCGGCGCTCATCTGTGCTTCACGGAGGTGCAACTCCGCGGCCTTGTTGGCTTGCTCGATCACGTTGGCCCCGGTGTCTTCGGCGGTCTTTAGTGTCTTAAAGAGCGAGCTCTCCACTTCGCGCAGCTTGGCCACTTCGCGCTCGCTGGCTTCCAGTTTGAGGCGCTGTTCCTTGACTTCGTCCATCATGCGCTCCCACTCCTGCGAAAGCGAAAGAAGAAACGCGTTGACTTCATCCTTGTCGTAGCCGCGCAGCGTACGCTCAAAGGTTTTTTGACGGATTTCCAGCGGTGTTACTTTCATGACGTAGGGGTTTTCAGTTTAAAAAATTACGTCCCAAATGGAGATCGTCCGGTCATCACTGGCGCTGGCCACCTGGTTGTTGAACGAGGACCACAGCAACTTGTTGACCGATGTGCCGTGTCCCGCGTGTCGTGCCTTGTCGATGACTTTCAACAACGTCAGGTCTTCGGTGCGCCAGACCTTGACGGACTTGTCCATGCTGCAAGTTACAAAATGTTTGCCATCCGGGCTAAGGCGGAGGTCGTTGATGGCGAACAGGTGGGCAGCCACCTCTCGTTGTAACCCATATTTTTCGGCAGAATTCCATGCTTTTAGCCGGGCATCCCGCGACCCGCTGAGCAGCACCCGGCCATCCGGCGTGTACTGGAGGCAGAACACGGAATTGGCATGCGCCACAAAGTCGGCCACGACGGCAAAGTCCTCCATCCGGAAGACGCGAATCCGGTGGTCGCTGTACCCGACAGCAAACTCCTGTTGGTCCGGCCGCACGGCGATGCACCTCGCCTTTTGCGATGAAGCGGTCAACCGGCGCTCCACCTTCATGGCCGTGAGGTCCACCACCGACACTGATCCATCACCCGCGGCCACCAAGGCTTTGTTACCCGCGATCGCGATGTCGAAAATGGCCGCATCGGTGAGCTTCAAGGAACGCACCTCTTGCTTCGCCCTCCAGTCCAGCACATGCAAGCCCTGGAAGTTGTGGCCCGCGAGCAGGAGGTCGGTAGCTGGATCATAGCGCAGCGCGTATACCGATGCGCCCATCTGGGCGATACGCTGCCCTTCATCGCTACCCATTTGCCATTGCACAATCATCCCGTCGCCTGAACCAGAAAAGAACATAGGGGTATGGGGGATGCCTTCCAGGGCAAACACGCTGTCGTGATGCCCGGTGAGTGTCACCACCTTGTTGACCTGGACGGTACCCATGAAATATTCTCCCGTTTTAAAAGTAACTTTCACAAAATTCATTCCATCCCCTAGAATAACCTAATGCTTTCCTCCATCGAATCGTTGGGGCCCGGGCGGGCCTGGGGGCTTTGGCTGATCACCGAAAGCGAGCCCGACCTTTCCTACCTCTCCTTCGAAAGCAGTCCCGACGACATCCTCCACCCACAAAAGCGGCTCGAGTGGCTCGCCGGCCGGGCGCTCATCAAGGCGCTGGTGGAACACATTGGCCTCTCCTATGAAGGTCTCCGCAAAGACGAGTTTGGAAAGCCTTTCCTTAAAACGCATCCTCACTCCATTTCATTGTCCCATTCTTATCCATATGTCGCCGCACAGATCGACGCAGAACAGCCCGTGGGTATTGATGTGGAGCAGGTTCGGGCAAAACTGGCGAGCGTAGGGCCGCGAGTGCTATCACCGGAAGAGGTTGCCGATGCCGGGGACAATAACGTGAAGCTTTGCATTTACTGGTGCGCCAAAGAAGCGCTTTACAAGATTCATGGCAAGCGCAACGTCATGTTCACCGATCACCTCCGCATTCAGCCTTTCGAACTTGCCGATCAGGGCCGGCTGACCGGTCTCATCGATCTATCTCCAGTCAAAACGAATGTAAACCTCCGTTATCGCGTTACCAAAGAGTATGTACTGGTATATACGGAAGCAGCCCATTAAACCATGAGGCAACTACTCGCCATCTTATTGGTCATCGTCACTGCCCCCCTGGCGGCACAGGCTCCGGTGAAGAATTTCACGTTGACAGATGTGGCAACAGGGCACCCCGTTTCCCTCGATCAATATGCCTCCTCGGCGGCAATTGTCGTGTTGTTCACGAGTAATGAATGCCCGTTTGACAGTTACTATAGCGACCGCATCGCAAAAATGATCACGGAATACCAGGGTAAGGTTCAATTCCTGCTGATCAACTCCCACCTCGATCCGGAAGAGTCAGAGGAGAAAATGAAACTGAAGTCATCTGCCTGGAGTGCCCCCTACCTCGCCGATAAAGACCAACTGGCTATGGCGGCGCTGGGCGCAAAGCGCAGCCCCGAAGCGTTCGTCCTGCGCCATGAGAAAACTCATTTTGGGGTGCTGTACAGCGGCGCCATCGATGACAACGCGCAGGAACCGGAGGCGGTCACCCAGCATCACTTGCGAAACGCACTGGATAAAATTCTTTCCGGCAAGCATACAGGACATCACCAGGTTCGCGGAGCGGGTTGCACCATCCGCAAGAAATAGACGGAACAATCAAACACCGAGGTCGCCTCCATCGGAGATCTCGACCAGGAGAAGCTTCACTTCCTCCGCCTTCGCATGTTCACCCATCTTCTCAAAAGACATGATCAGGTTGCGCAGGGCCCGTCGGATGATTTCCAAATTGTCGCAAGGCTCGAAGAAAGAATTCTGGGGTACGAGGTGAAGCTCGTTGATATAGTTCTCAATGTCCTGCCGTGTAAAAATGAGCCCGCGGTTGAAGGCGTTGATATAAAAAGGAGTATTCTGCGCATCCTTATAAGTGAGAATAAACAGGTTCGGCAGGTTCACACCGAATACCGGCAGCTTCAGCTTCTGCGCCACCAACATGTAGATCACACACAGGGTGATGGGATTCCCTTTGCGGGTTTCCAACACGATGTTGATCATGGAATTGCCTGGTGAATGGAAGTTCTTGGTGTTGGCGCCAAACCGAAGTTTGTTGAACAACACCCCGTTGACCACCTTGATCTGGTCCATGGGATGCAGGTCGGCACGAAACTCAAGCCAGGTCTCATAGTAGATCTGCTCGAGTTCCTGTTTCAGTTTTTCGAGATCAAGGTCAGGATATTGAATAGTCGCGACGATCCACATCCCTTCCAGCAGGTCTTTGGAGGGGCCATTGTACCAACCAAGCAGCCGTTCCTTCAGCAGGTCGAACTGCAGATCATGAATGATCGACTCGATCCTCGACTGCAAGGCCGGGCTGAAGTTGGTTTCCCATTCTTTCTCCAGGAACGGGATCGCCTGGGTTCCCAATGACCGGATCTTTTCCTCCACATGGGCGGACACCTGCTTGTCTTCGTCGTCGAGCAGGGAAATGAGCGCCTTTAGTTCCTTTTCATCCATGGCTACGTTTGAATCACCCCTACATTGAACTTCTTCACCTTCGCATGGTTGGCGGCTTCGATGCCTGCCGAAAGATATTGGCGTGTATCGAGAGGGTCGATCACCTGGTCTACCCATAACCGTGCTGCCGCGTAGTAGGGCGACAGATGCTCGTTATATCGGTCGGTAATCTCTTTGAGCAACGCCGCCTCTTCTTCCTTGGTTATTTTTTCTCCCTTGGTCTTCAACGCACTCACACGAATCTGCAGCAGTGTCTTCGCCGCCGAGGCCCCGCTCATCACCGCAATCTGGGCCGTGGGCCAGGCGAGTATCAGCCGGGGGTCGTATGCTTTTCCGCACATGGCATAATTGCCCGCGCCGTATGAGTTTCCGATGATCACGGTGAATTTAGGCACCGTCGAGTTGGCCACTGCGTTGACCATCTTGGCGCCGTCCTTGATAATCCCGCCTTGCTCTGCCTTGCTGCCAACCATAAATCCGCTGACGTCCTGCAGGAATACCAGGGGAATCTTGCGCTGGTTACAATTCATGATAAAGCGCGCGGCTTTGTCGGCCGAATCGGAGTAGATAACACCGCCCATCTGCATCTCCCCTTTTTTGGTCTTTACCACCTTGCGCTGGTTGGCCACGATGCCTACCGCCCACCCGTCGATTCTTCCGTAGCCGCAGATAATGGTCTTGCCGTATAGCGCCTTGTACTCATCAAATTCAGAACCGTCGACCAGGCGCTGGATCACCTCCATGGTGTCGTAAGGCTTTGAACGGTCGGACGGAAATATCCCGTAGATGTCGGCTGGATTCACCTTGGGCAGAGCCGGGGCGATCCGGTCGAAGCCGGCTCGTGGACGATCACCTATTTTCCCAATAATCGACCGGATGTAATCCAGGCACGCTTGATCGTTGGGGAACTTGTTGTCCGTGACTCCGGAAAGCTCGCAATGTGTCGTGGCCCCGCCGAGTGTCTCGTTGTCAATTTCCTCGCCAATGGCGGCCTTCACAAGATAGGAGCCTGCCAGAAAAATAGAACCCGTCTTATCGACAATCATCGCTTCATCGGACATGATGGGGAGGTAAGCGCCGCCGGCCACACAACTTCCCATAATCGCAGCAATTTGCACGATACCCATGGACGACATCTTCGCGTTGTTGCGAAACTGGCGCCCGAAATGCTCTTTGTCGGGAAAGATTTCGTCTTGCATCGGGAGAAAAACCCCGGCGCTGTCCACCAGGTAGATGATGGGCAACCGGTTCTCCATGGCGATCTCCTGGATGCGGAGGTTCTTCTTCGCCGTGATGGGGAACCAGGCACCTGCCTTGACAGTGGCATCGTTGGCTACGATCGCACACAAACGACCGGAAATTCTTCCAAGTCCAGCAACCACGCCTCCGCCGGGGCAGCCGCCGACGTCTTCATACATTTCTTCACCGGCCAGGGTGCCGATTTCGATAAACTCCGTGTCTTTGTCGGTTAGGTACGCAATGCGCTCGCGGGCGGTGAGTTTGCCTTTCTGATGCTGCTCTTCAATTTTCTTTTCGCCTCCGCCGAGGCTGATGCGCTTGATGCGGGAACTCAGCTGGAAGCAGAGCTGCTTAAAAACATCTTCGTTCCGGTTGAATTCCAGATCCATGGGTTGAGGCAGTAAACCGATCAGTTCGACTTGGTGGCAGGAGCAGCCGCAGCCGCCGCTTTCTTCTTCTCTTCTTCCATCTTCTTCAGATCGCGCTCCACCTTCTTGTGGCTCTTGCCCAACGGGGAAGTAAAGTGCTTTGGATAGTGGTTGATGTGTTCCACCAGGCTGTCCATGCGCAGCATCAGGCGATTGAGATTGACGTAGAGCGTGTCCTCCGTCATGAGTTTGCTCATGGTATTGTCACCCTTCTTCAAACGGACGAGGGTTTCGTTCAAGCTGGCCAGCGTCTGTTGGGTCCTGATCATGGTCTTGTTCAGCTCGATGCGCTTGAGTGAATCCGACAACATCTCCAGGTTCTTGAGGGTGGGCTTCAGTTCATTGAGGGTACCGTTGATGTTCGACGCCACATCGGTGAAGTTACCGGACAGCACCGTGATTTTGTCATTCGCATTAAGCAGGGTGGAATTCAGGATATCGGGTGTCGCCTGTAGTTTCCGGAAGATGGAGTCCAACTGCTGTGAATTGCGGCTCAGGTTGTCGATCACGATGTTGAATTTGCCGAGCGTGGTCTGCAGGTTGCTACCGAGTGGTTCGGCTGTATTCTTGAGCAGTTCAAACATGCCTTTGGCAAGTTCTGCTTCAATGGTGTCACCCGGGTTCTTGGGGTGACTTAGGTCCCCAATGTTGAGCACGATAAAGTTACCACCCAACAATTCGCTGTCGAGGATAGCCTTGGTGGAATCGCCCAACTTGATCTTGGAATCGATGTCGATTTCAACAAGGACCTTGTGATTCATTTCCGGGAGGATGCGGATATCGCTGACGCGACCTACCGCAAAGCCATTGACCTTAACCGGGTTTGAAACGGCCAGGTTGTTGGCATTATCATAGACCACGTAATACTTCTTCGTCGTGGTAAAGAAATCGATCCCCTTGAGAAAGTAGAATCCATAGTATAGCGCCACCAAGGCTATCACCGCAAACACACCCACCTTGAATTCCTTGTTTCTCACTTGTTGTTAGTTTATCGCTTCCACATGCGCTTTGTATTCCTTGAAGGCCCGGTAAATTCCCGAGGCGATCAGTTCCTGCCCGTTCGTTTCACTTAGGAACTTCTCTTCTTTCTTGTTGGTGAGGAAACCCACTTCAATCAACACGCTGGGCATGGCCGTGCGCCATAGCACCCAGAATCCCGCCTGTTTCACCCCGTGACTCTTGCGGCCCAGGCGGCTCTTGAATTGAGATTCCACTTTCTCGGCAAACTTGAGGCTGCTTTCCTGGAATGCACTTTGCGCCAGCGAGAACAAGATGTAGGATTCAGGACTATTCGGATCAAAGCCTTCATACCGTTGTTCGTAGTTGTTGTCAAGCAAGATCACGGCGTTTTCGCGTTTGGCTACATCCAGGTTTCCTTCGGTCTTATGTAGTCCCATCACATATGTCTCGGTGCCATAGATCTCTTCCCGGGGCACGGCGTTGGCATGGATACAGATGAAAAGGTCTGCCTTTGCCTTGTTGGCGATGTCTGCCCGTTCGTCCAGGGCAAGGTATTTATCCCCTTTGCGCGTATAGATCACCTTGACCCCCGGCATGTTCTTTTCGATGTAAGCGCCCACCTTCAGGGCCACTTTCAGGGCAACGTCCTTTTCCTTTACAAACTGGCCATGTGTGCCGGGGTCTTTACCCCCGTGCCCGGCATCGATAACGACCGTGTCCACGGTATTTACCGCGGGCCGGTTCACTGCCGACGAGTTTAGCAAGGTTATTGCTAACAAAAAGGCCTTAGTTCTAAAGTTCAAGGGGTAGTGAGACGATCTAATTTGACATAAATTCGCACAAAATCGTGAATTTTTCGCTAAAAGCTAAATTTCTGACACCGCCCGTGCCTTGCAACTTCCCACGATTTTTGCTGCTCATACTCTTGATAGTTGCGGGGTTCCCGTCCTGGTCACAGGACCGTCGGGTGCCGAGCCGACCTGGCGAACCCAGGGCCGCAGTCACCGATCAGCCCATGGTAGCCGACACCTCCCGGGCAGACACCCTGGCGCGGCAACGAAAGAGCGATATCGAAACGACGATTACCTATTCGGCCCGGGACTCGATCAACTCGCGCGTCGACCGTAAGATTATGCGCCTGTATGGCGATGCCAAGATTAAGTACGGGGAAATACAACTCATGGCCGAAGAGATTATCATCGACTATGAAAAGTCAACGATTTCCGCGAGGGGCAAGCTGGATTCTGCCGGGCGAAGAGTAGGCTACCCGATCTTCATCAATGGCCCGGAGAAGTACGAAACGCGCAGCATTGACTACAACTTCAAAACGCGCAAGGCACGGATTTCCGAGGTCGTCACCAAGCAGGATGAAGGCTTTCTGCACGGCCAGGCAGTAATGAAGAATGACAAAAACGAATTACTGAGTGTGCGCAACGCTTACACAACATGCAATCTTGCTCATCCGCACTACGAGATCATTGCCACCAAGGCTAAGGCCATCCCGGGAGACAAAATGGTGGTGGGTCCTTTCTATATGGCAATGAATGATGTCCCCATTCCGCTGGGCTTTCCGTTTGGAATATTTCCTTCACCGCGCAAAAGCGCGTCGGGCGTGGTGGTCCCCAGTTATGGAGAAGAAAAGAATAGGGGATTTTTTCTGCGCAACGGCGGCTACTTCTTCGATATCAGCGAGTACATCAAGCTGCAGGTTACAGGCGACGTGTATTCAAAGGGTTCATCGGCGCTCTACATCAACTCCAATTATAACAAACGATATAAGTACTCCGGCAACTTCAATTTTAGTTATTCCAACAACCGGTTGTCGGACAATATTGAAGACAACAGCACCGTTCAGGACTTTCGGCTCATGTGGAGTCACTCACCTCAAACCCGGGGAACCGGCCGGTTTTCGGCATCAGTCAACGCAGCCAGCGCGACATACAACACGAACAACCTGTTGATGTATAATACCAATACTTCGCAACCACGGCTGGACAACACCACGAGAAAACTCAGTTCCAACGTTTCTTATTCCAAAACATTCGGCTCGATGTTCAGCCTGGGCGCCAACATGCGACTCAACCAGGATCTCAGTACCCGGCAGGTGGATATGGCGCTCCCCGACCTGACCTTCAACATTAATAACGTCTATCCCTTCAAACGAACCAAAGGGATGTTCCTGCAAAACCTGTCCACCCGGTTATCAACTTCGATGACCAACCAGATCACCAACAATATTGGTCGCAATTTTACGGATGCGGAAGGAAAACAACGCACGACAGACAGTATTGCGCCCATCAATTCACAAACACTTCCACTCCTTTTTGAGCGGGCACGGAAAGGAATTCGTCATAACATCCCGGTCGGTACCAGTTTCAAGATCCTCAACTTCTTTACCCTCAGCCCAAGTGTTTCCATGGATGAATTGTGGTACTTTGAAAAGCTCAATTGGGGCGTCACGACGGATCCGAAAACCGGGGTAGAAAAGGCAGTGGTGAACGACACGATCAAAGGTTTCAACCGGGTGTTCAACTATTCGGGGGCCATCGCCCTGACAACGCGCATTTATGGTACCTACTTTTTCAAAGGCAAGACCGGCATCCAGGCGATCCGTCACGTGATCAACCCTTCGGTGTCCATGTCCTTTCAGCCTAACTTCGGTGATCCGAGTTACGGGTATTACCAGGAGCTGAATGTGTCCGGAAGACCCCAATACAAATCTGTCCACGAAGGCTTTGTCTACGGCTCTTCGCGGTTCGGGGAAAGTGCCACGATGAGTTTTGGCGTCAACAATACCGTCGAGATGAAAGTGAAGGGAAAGAAGGATACCGTAGCCCGGAAAATTCCGCTGTTCAATACACTATCGATCAACAGCGGCTACAACTTCCGGGCGGACTCCTTCAAGCTTGCACCGTTTAGCATGGCGGCCAATACCAACATCCTCGACAACAAATTCAACATCAACATCTCGGCCACCCTCGATCCATACAAGTATGTGACGCTGGTTTCTCAGGAAACAGGCGTGGCCCGTGAAATCCGTACTCGCCATTTTGCCTGGAATCCCTATACCGCTCCAGCCGGTTACTGGGTGACCGATGATGGCTTTGGAATTGGCCGCATTACCAACGCCAACCTGGCTTTCGGAACCAACCTGAGTCCCAAAGGGCAAAAGAAGGACACGGAAACCAAGGAGAAAATCGGAAAAGCGGCAATCCCGGAAGCCGACAAACAGTACTTGATGAAGAATCCGGATATGTATATTGACTTTGACATTCCGTGGAACCTCAGGCTCAACCTCAATGTGGATTACAACCACGGTGTCAATTCGAGCCCGCGCATTACCCAGACTCTCCGCCTGGATGGCGATTTTTCACTCACGCGGCAGTGGAAGGTGGCGTTTAATTCAGGATATGATTTCCAGCAAAATGAAATCACCCAGACTTTCATCACCATTGCTCGCGACTTGCACTGCTGGCAGGTCAACCTGAGCTGGGTACCCTTTGGAAAGTATCAGTCTTACTCCTTTTATATCGGGATCAAATCCTCCCTGTTGAAAGACCTGAAGATGAACCGGACCCGGTCGTTCTACGACAACTGATGTTATTTCAACCAGCCTTCAATTTCAGGCAGCGTCACCGGGGCCACCTGGTCCAATTTCAGTTTCTTGCGCATCCCACCGATATCGTTGAGCAATTTTCCGGGCTTCAATTCTTTGAGTTGAGCCACACTGTTAATGCCCATTTTGTGGAAGATCGGGAGTAGATCAGCACGGACGCCGATTTGCAGAAATGCTTCATCGTCGGATTCAGGGGCTTGTTTCTCCGGTTTCATTTGCGGGAAAAAGATGACTTCCTGGATGGAAGGGGAATTGGTCATGATCATGGAAAGGCGGTCGATGCCAATACCGAGCCCTGCCGTGGGCGGCATGCCATACTCCAGCGCGCGCAGAAAATCCTCGTCCAGCGTCATGGCTTCCTCGTCACCCCGCTTGCCTAACTCGAGCTGCTCTTCAAAACGACGACGCTGATCAATGGGATCATTGAGCTCCGAGAACGCGTTGCAAATTTCTTTTCCATTGCAGATGGCTTCAAAACGCTCCACTAAGCCCTCCTGGCTCCGGTGCTTCTTCGCCAGCGGCGACATCTCCACCGGGTAATCCGTAATGAACGTTGGCTGAATCAAATGCGGTTCGCACTTCTCACCAAAAATCTGGTCAATAAGCCTGCCCTTGCCCATGGTTTCATCCATCGGCACATGCAGCTTCCGGCAGGTATCCCGCAGGGCGGCTTCATCCATCGAAGAAATATCAATTCCAGTAAAGTGCGCGATCGCTTCAAACATCGTAAACCGCTTCCATGGCCGCTTGAAGTCAATCACATTTTCGCCCACCGTAACCGCCGTCTTTCCGTGGAGGTCCAGTGCCGCCTTTTCAATCATCTCCTCCACAAGGTTCATCATCCACTGGTAGTCCTTGTAAGCGACGTACAGTTCAACCTGGGTAAATTCAGGATTATGAAAGCGGGACATTCCTTCGTTGCGGAAGTCTTTGGAAAACTCGTACACACCCTGGAACCCACCGACGATCAGTCGCTTCAGGTACAACTCGTTGGCGATACGCAGGTAGAGCGTCATGTCCAGCGTGTTGTGATGCGTCTTGAACGGCCGGGCAGCCGCGCCTCCATACAGTGGTTGCAAAACCGGCGTTTCTACTTCCAGGTAATCTTTGCCGTTCAGGTACTCACGGAATGAATTCACCAGCTTTGTCCGCTTGATGAAGACCTCCCGTACCGTTGGATTCACGATGAGATCGACATACCGCATCCGGTAGCGTTGCTCAGGGTCAGAAAACGCATCATGGCGATGCACAGCACCTGACTCGTCGGTTGTTTCTTTTACAACAGGCAAAGGACGCAGCGCCTTGGAGAGGACCGTTAGCGAGGTGGCATGAATGGATATCTCGCCCGTTTGGGTACGAAAGACAAAGCCTTTTACGCCGAGGATATCGCCGATGTCCAGTAATTTTTTGAAGACAATGTTATAGAGATCCTTGTTTTCCCCCGGGGAGAGGTCATCGCGCCGAAAGTACACCTGGATACGACCGGTTTCATCCTGGAGCTCTGCGAAAGAGGCATTGCCCATGATCCGGCGGCTCATCATCCGACCGGCAAAAGAGACGTTCTTAAAGGCATCCTCCTGGGTAGGAAATTTCTCATGAATTTCCCTGGCGGTGACGTTGACTTCAAACAAGTCGGCCGGGTAGGGATTGATGCCGTGCTTGATCAATTCCTCCAGGCTTTGACGACGTATGATCTCCTGTTCGCTAAGGTGCATGCGGTATGAAGTTAACTCGATGGGAGTGCAAAAATAGGGAAAAACTGCAGGGCGAAAGAATGGCTAGGCAGCGCGTCTTCGGCGAGCCAGCTCCCGACGGATCATGACAAGTTCGCGGCTGCTTTGTCCTGCCACCGAAGTATTTTCCGTCGCCCTTCGCAACAAGTAGGGCATAACCGACTCCACCGGGCCGTAAGGCACATACTTGGCCACGTTGTAGCCGGCGCTCGCCAGGTTGAACGATATGGCGTCGCTCATCCCAAGCAGCTGCGCAAACCAGACTCGGTTATCGTTCGGTGCCATGCCGTGCTTTTGCATGAGCACCGTGAGGAACTGGTTGCTGTACTCGTTATGTGATCCGCACATTACCGATACCCGCTGCTTGTTGTCAATGCAAAACTGAAGGGCTTTGTTAAAGGCGTTGTCGGTACCTTCTTTGTCGGGAAAAATAGGGCTTGGGTAACCGCGCTCAGCAGCCCTTTCCCTTTCCTTTTCCATGTAGGCTCCGCGCACCAACTTTACACCAAGGAAATAGTTGTGCATGGCCGCGCGATGAAAGGCCTCCTTCAGGTTGGATAAACTGTCGGTACGATACATCTGGTAGGTGATGAAGACCAGTGCTTTGTTTTGGTTGTACCTCGCCATCATCTCATAGGCAATCTGGTCGATGGGGTTTTGCAGCCAGGTCTCTTCCGCATCAATCATTACCGGGATACCGGTTTCGGACGACCGCTTACAGATCCGGTCTACCCGCTCACGGACCTTTTGGTAGGAGTCTTCCTCGGCGGCCGTCAGGAACTGCCCGGCCTGTATCTTCTCAAACAATTCACCGTTGCCCATGCCCGTCATTTTGAAAACACAGAAAGGCACGTGTGGTGAACTCTTGGCTTTGTCAAAGGTTTTCAGAATCTCTTCGGCGGTGCGATCGAAGCCTGCTTCCGATTTCTCACCTTCCACCGAATAGTCAAGAATGGTCTTCACATTGTATTCACCCAGGTGTTGGATGGTATGCTCTGCTTTGTCAATGGTTTCTCCTCCGCAAAAGTGTTCAAACACGGTAGCGCGTACCAGGCCCCGAATGGGCAACCCCCATGACATTCCCAGTTTGACGGCCCCCGTAGCCAGGGAAGAAACCCAGGGATGATTGACGATCGTGAAAATAAAATTGGCCTTGCGCAATTCGCTGTTGGACTTGTACCGAAAAGCAATGGCAGTATCTTCAAAACTCACCGACGGCTGGATATCCATGGGGTAAAATTGACGGCCCAAATATAGGGTGGTGTAGCCGTAACGGGAAGGATTATTGCCCAATCCCAATGGACTTCCACCAACGGTCTTTCCGGGAATATTCACCTATTTTTGGACACCCGAACCATGAAGGCGCCCCCGATCCAATCAGCCCCCCGCTTGCCGAAATCACTCTTCCGCGGATATTCAGGCGTTGCTGTTGTGGCTGATGAAAACACGTTTCGCCATTGCTATGGAAAAATCAAGGAGCAATTGCCTCCTCACCAACTTATTGTAATCCCGGCCGGAGAACAATTCAAGAACCTGGACACCTGCCGCACCATCTGGCAGCAGATGACGGATGCCGGACTTGACCGCCATTCCGTGCTCGTCGGCATCGGCGGAGGTGTTATCGGCGATATGGCAGGTTTTTGCGCCTCCACCTTCAAGCGGGGAATGGCCTGTATCCTCGTACCCACTACCCTCCTGGCCATGGCCGATGCCAGCATCGGAGGGAAAACCGGTATTGACTTCGGACGACTGAAGAATCACATCGGAACCTTTGCTCTCCCCGCCTCGACCTGGATTGCCACGGGGTTCCTGGATACCCTGCCACGGGCCGAGTTACGTTCGGGTTTTGCCGAAGTGATCAAACACGCCCTGATTTCAGATAAGCAGCTATGGAACGAAATCAGGAATAAACCCCTTGAGAAGCAAAACTTTCGGAAGCTGGTCCGGCACTCGGTGGAATTCAAGTCAGCCATCGTGAGGAAGGATCCCCGGGAAAGCGGCCTGAGGAAGGTCCTGAACTTTGGCCACACGGTTGGGCATGCACTGGAAGGTCTAACCCTGGGGACAGCTCAACCTCTGTTGCATGGCGAGGCGATCGCTGCCGGGATGATCGTAGAGGGACATATCGCCTACCAAAAGAAACTCCTCAGGGAAGCCGAATTAGAGGAAATCACGGCCTGTCTGTTGGGCTTGTTTGGGAAAGTTGAAATGCCCAGCGCAGAGCGGTTGCTCCCGGGAATCGGTCAGGACAAGAAAAATAAGGGTAAAATGGTGCTTCTGGCACTCCCCAAAGGTATCGGGAAGGCCGTTTATGATATCCCTGTCAGCGAGGCGCAAATACGTGCAGCCCTCGGGTACTATCGGGAGCGTCAGACATAGTGTACATCGGTGTCCTCGGGGAATTTGGCCTTCTTCTGGAAAGACTTGCTGAGGTCGGCAGCTGTACGGGTGAGAAACTCTTTGGTTTTCTTCTTTCTCGACCCGGTCAACAGCCACGCAGCCAGCAAAGCCCCTCCGGCAATCCCGAGTCCGATGGCAACTTTACGTGTTGTACTCATACTTGCAATAACTATACTTGAAAGTAATTTGTTTCACTGAGCCTATAAAAACTTACGCTGAAAAAAATTCTTCTCCTGTCCCGTGAACACTCAACTCCTCATCAAGCAACACTCCACCGTTTCCGGGACCATCCATCATCTCCCTTCGTCGAAGAGCCTGAGCAACCGGGCCTTGCTGATTAATGCGATGATGGGGGGACGAGGTAAGCTCGAAAATCTTTCCGAAGCCAACGATACCCGGCTCATGACCGAGTTGCTGCATACCCCCGGAGACGTGATCAATGTGGAAGATGCCGGTACGGTCATGCGATTTCTTACAGCTTACTATGCCATCACTGGTCAGGCAAAAGTGATCACGGGCACAGCTCGTATGCAGAAGCGGCCTATCGGCGAACTTGTCGAAGCGTTACGATTGTTGGGCTGCACCATTGAGTATGGGGCAGAACCCGGTTACCCGCCGCTGAACCTTAAGGGCTTCACGGGTCAACAGTCCGACCACCTTCGCATCCGGGGGGATATCAGCAGCCAATTCATTTCGGCCCTGATGATGGTCGCGCCCTCACTGCCCAAGGGCCTTACCCTTCAACTTACAGGCAAGATTGCCAGCAGGCCTTACCTGGAGATGACCGCCACGCTTATGAAGCACTTTGGTGTGAGCGTCACCCTGGGATCCGATACGGTGCGAATTCCCGAGGGCAGTTACCAGGGGAGTACCTATCGCGTTGAGCCTGATTGGTCGGCGGCCAGTTATTGGTTTTCTTTCGCTGCCCTTGCCGAGTCAGCCGATATCCTGCTCCCCCATGTGGAATCCAGCTCCTTGCAGGGCGACCGGGTTATTGTGGAGATCATGTCCCAACTGGGCGTTCGGGCCTCGTTTGGCAAAGATGGACTTAGGCTCCAGGGTGGTGGCCATCGTGTCGATAATCTCACCTTCGACTTTACCGGTTGTCCGGACTTGGCCCAGACCGTACTCCCCTGCTGCGCGGCGCTTGGCGTGAAGGGAGTTTTCACCGGGTTGGAAAGCTTGCGGCTCAAGGAGACTGACCGGATCCTGGCCTTGCAGAATGAACTTGCCAAGGTGGGTTCACGCCTGGAGGAAAACCAGGGAACATGGACACTCACACCAGGTTCCCTTCCTCGTTCAACGCCCTTGACCATTCATACCTATGAAGACCACCGAATGGCAATGGGATTTGCGCCGCTGGCCACTTGCTGCCCGGTGGTTATTGAGAACCCCAGTGTGGTGAACAAGTCCTATCCTGGATTTTGGGATGACCTACAAGCAACTGGTTTCACAGTGAACTAATAATTGGGCTAAAGCCCATGTGAAGCAAATGGATCTGGATTCCTCGCCCTGAAGGGTGTGGCAAATGATAGTCCCGCAGTCCAGATTATTGTACACTCTGCATTGCCACGCCCTTCATTGCCACGCCCTTTAGGGCGTGGATAAAGGGATCAATGTCGGTACGGACTTCAGTCCATCACCGTAAAGGGAAGCAGAACTACTTGATATACCGGTAATCCTGCCCTGGCTTCACCTGGAGGAGGACTTCGTAGATCAGCCGGATTACATTTTCAACGTCTTGCTTGTGCACCATCTCCACCGTAGTATGCATGTACTTCAATGGCAGGGAAATCAACGCCGAGGCCACCCCTTCGGCAGAATAGGCAAAGGAATCAGTATCGGTACCTGTCGATCGTGAAACGGCCTGGCGCTGGAACGCGATCTTCTTTTTTTCCGCCGTTTGGATAATCATCTTCAGCACGTTGTTCTGCACGGCCGGACCGTAGCACACTACAGGCCCAAGACCACACTTCAGGTTGCCACTCTCCTTCTTATTGTACATCGGCGACTGGGTATCGTGAGTGACATCGGTACAAATGGCGAGGTCGGGGTGAATGCGACGCGAAATCATCTCAGCGCCCCGCAACCCGATTTCCTCCTGAACGGAATTGACTATGTACAGCCCGAACGGCAGCTTCTTCTTGTTTTCTTTCAATCGTCGAGCCACTTCGGCAATCATGAATCCGCCCATTCGGTTGTCGAGCGCGCGCCCGACAAAGTAATTCTTGCCCAGTTCAATGAACTCATCTTCGAAGGTAGCCACACAGCCTACATGCACACCCCACTCCTCCACCTGCTTCTTCGACTCCGCCCCGATATCGATGAATATGTTCTTCAGGCTGGGAGCTTCCTCCTTGCCCGCGTCGCGTACGTGAATGGCGGGCCAGCCAAACACACCTTTGACAACACCCTTGTCGGTGTAGATATTCACCCGCATCGATGGAGCGATCTGGTGATCAGAACCCCCGTTGCGCCGCACATAAATGTATCCCTCATCTGTAATGTAGTTGACGAACCAGCTGATCTCGTCCGCATGCGCTTCAATCACCACCTTGTAAGGTGCCTTGGGATTGATGATTCCTACCGCAGTGCCATATACGTCCACCATCTTGTCATCGATGTATGGCTTTAAGTAGTCAAGCCAGATTTGCTGACCGGTATGTTCAAAACCTGTGGGTGAGGAATTGTTCAGGTAATTGTAAAGGAACGTTTTGCTTTTCTTGTCCATAACTCATTCAAAATAAATGCAACAATTCTGGTTCTTGTTAAAGCGGAATATTGCCGTGTTTCTTTTTTGGCAGCGTGGCCACCTTGTTTTCCAGCATCTGGAAAGCACGGATCAGTTTCTCCCGTGTCTGGTCAGGGAAAATCACCTCATCAATGTATCCCCGGTGGGCAGCGCGGTAGGGGTTGGCGAATTTCTTCGTGTAGTCCTCCACTTTTTCGTTCAGCTTGGCTTCCGGATCTGCAGCCTCTGAAATTTCTTTCCGGAAAATAATCTCCGCCGCTCCTTTGGCTCCCATCACGGCGATCTCCGAGGTAGGCCACGCATAGTTCAGGTCAGCGCCAATGTGCTTTGAGTTCATCACGTCATAGGCGCCGCCATAGGCTTTGCGCGTAATCACTGTTACGCGAGGAACAGTAGCCTCGGAAAAGGCGTAGAGCAGTTTTGCGCCGTTAACAATAATGCCGTTCCATTCCTGGTCGGTACCGGGGAGAAATCCAGGCACATCTTCAAGGACGAGCAGCGGCACATTGAACGAATCACAGAAGCGCACAAACCGGGCACCTTTGATGCTTGAATCAATATCGAGTACACCCGCCAGTGAAGCAGGCTGATTACCCACGATGCCAATGCTGCGACCGGCCAGCCGGGCAAAGCCCACGACAATATTCTCGGCGAAATTCTTATGTACTTCAAAAAAGGATCCCTCATCCACCACGCCATTGATGACATCACGCATGTCATAGGGCTGATTCGGGTTAGCCGGAATAATGTCATTCAACACCTCCCGCTTTTCGTTGCCTGGCGTGTAGGGGAGACGAGGCGCCTCTTCTTCACAATTCTGCGGGATATAGCTCATCAGCGTTTTGATCTGGGAAATACATTCCGCCTCGTTGGCGCAGGCAAAATGAGTCACCCCGCTTTTTGTGCTGTGGGTGGAAGCTCCTCCCAGTTCTTCGGCCGTAACGTTCTCGTGAGTGACCGTCTTCACCACGTTGGGGCCAGTCACAAACATGAACGAGGTGTTTTCTACCATAAAGATAAAGTCTGTCATGGCCGGCGAGTACACTGCGCCGCCTGCGCAGGGACCCATGATGGCGGAAATCTGGGGAACAACCCCGGAGGAGAGCACGTTCCGATAGAAGATGTCGGCATAGCCTCCCAGTGATACCACGCCCTCCTGGATGCGGGCACCCCCTGAGTCATTCAAGCCAATTACCGGGGCACCGTTCTTCATGGCCAGGTCCATGATCTTGACAATCTTTTCGGCGTGCGTCTCCGAAAGCGATCCACCAAAGACGGTGAAGTCCTGGGAAAAGACGTACACCAGACGGCCGTGAATGGTGCCATATCCGGTCACTACGCCGTCGCCGAGGTAATGTTCCTTGTCGAGACCGAAATCGCGGCTGCGGTGCATGACAAACTTGCCCAGCTCTTCAAAGGAGCCGTCGTCGAGCAGGAGTTGCAACCGTTCACGTGCCGTGAGCTTTCCTTTGGCATGTTGCTGTTCGATGCGCTTTTCCCCGCCACCCAGCATGGCCTCCTGGTTCTTCTTCGACAATTCGTCAAATTTTTCCTTGTTGACGCCTGACTTCTTGCTCATAGCGGTTCTGTTGACGTTCAAATATAGGGATAGTTTGGACCGATATGCTAACTTAGTCAGCCTCTAAAAATTCGTGAATGAGTGAACGCATCGCGGTGATGGACCTTGGGACAAATACGTTCCACCTGCTGATCGCGGAGACTAGAAACGGTGCGCCGGAGGTCATCTACCGGGATCGTAGACCGGTGAAGATTGGCAAAGGGGGAATCAACCATCGCACGATCCTGCCGGACGCCCTTCTGCGGGCAGTGGAATGCATGAAGGCATTTCGTCAACAACTGGATCAATGGCGGGTAACACGATTCAGGGCATTGGGGACAAGTGCTTTGCGAGATGCTGCCAATGGAAGTGAGGTGGTTCATGCAATCCACGAAACCACCGGAATCGAGGTGGAAGTGATTTCCGGACAAGAAGAAGCGGAATACATCTATTACGGCATTCGGTCAGCCATGAATATCGGTGACACACCGGCGCTGATTGTTGATATCGGTGGGGGCAGTGTGGAATTCATCATCGCGAATGCAACCCGGGTTTTCTGGAAAGTGAGCCTGGATATAGGCGCCCAGCGGCTGCTCGAACAGTACCATCGTCATGACCCTATTACTGATAACGAGCGGAAGGAACTGGAGCTGCACTACATCAGGGCCCTGGCCCCGGTGGCAGAAGCCATTTCAACATTTCGGCCCGGGACCCTTATTGGGTCTTCCGGGACTTTTGATACCCTCAGCGAAATCTATTGCGCCGATTATGGAATAACCTACGAACCCGAAAAAGCAGAAACGCCGTTGACCCTTGCTGCCTTTAAAGACATTCATAATAGACTCATCACCAGGAACCGGGCGGAACGCATGAGGATCCCCGGAATGATTGAACTACGCGTCGACATGATTGTTGTAGCGAGCTGCCTGATTCAATACCTCGTCGACACCTTCTCATTATCGCAAATCCGAGTATCTTCATATTCCTTAAAAGAAGGCGTCCTGGCTACGATGTAAGCACCCATGAAGAAGAATTTGTTGACCATCCTTCTGGCGCTAATGGCGCTGCAGGCCTCCAGCCAGATTTCATTTTTCAATATGCCCAACCCCGACATGCTTCCGGATGTGGGTTACGCGTATGCCGAACTGGATGTGTACAGGTCCCTGAAAGGAAATGACCCTGTCAACGCCACCGTGACCCGGCTATCGGTGCAAGCCACACCCTTCCTAGAAGTCGGTACTAATTTCTGGTTCAATCCCGATCACCCTCAAGATCCCAACCGATTCGTGCTGGCCACCAAATGGAAAATCAATCTCTTCCACAAAAAGACCATCACGCTGTCACTCTCACCCGGTTCATGGAGCAGTATTTACTTCGACAAGGAAACGCCAATGAAGAATATCATCTATACGTTCCTTGGATTCAACCATGAAGAAGGCCCCAAAGCGTACACGCGCTTCATGTTCGGCGGGTACACCAAATACTGGGGAGACAACCCGGTTCAGTATGGCGCCATCGCCGGATTTGAACATCGCTTCTCCGATAAACTCGAATTTGTTACCGACTATTTTCAGGGTTCCGGAGAAGGATTCGGGCTCGCGACGGGAATTGTTTTTTATGCCGCCGAACAAGGGCATAACCTGCCGCTCTATTTTGCTTACCAGTTTGACAACGACAGCAGGGCCAACGATGTTTTTCTTTTTGAGATCGGCTGGTTGTTCCGCATGTTCGGAAGAAACAAGCAAACCAACGGTGCATTGTACCAACGCCAATCATCGCCCCAGCGAATGACGGCGGGGTTCTAGAACCAGGCCGTCAGGCTACCGACCAACAATGTGCTCGATGTAGTGGGGTTTGAATTTCGGTCAACGTAAACGTTATCCTGTGACATGAATTGGCGGGCTTCCAGGCGGAACAGGGCCATTTTGTGCAACTGAAAATTGGCACACACCCCGTAACTGGTGGTTCTAAAACTGGACGCGCCGGTAACGGGTGAGGCGATGACGCCGGAAGGATCGTGGAAATGTTCCAGTCGCGCAGATACGGAAATGACCTCAGTGAATGAATACCGGGCAATAAAATTGGCCTGCCACCAGGAAGCAGAAGATAACCCTTCACGGTCCTGTAATCCGACATAGACGCAGGACGTTGCCATCCACCGGTTCCCCGGCCTGTAGATCCAATAGAAGTCCGAAAAATACCTCATCCGGTAATTGGTATGATTGGGTGAACGCTCATCCCCTATGTAAGTGTCCCAGTTGAATAGCATGGTTGAATTTGGCCGGTATTCCAGTTGGGTACCTACCGATTTACCGGTATTGTTGTCCTGGATTACCTGCCAGCCATTGATCAGGTACAAATAGGCATTGACCTTCTCGCTGAGTGGAACAGATAGTTTTGCCCCCGTGATGTAGTAAGGAACATATTCCGGCGCAAAAGACCTAGTGTACATCAGGTGATCCTTCGAGATAGCGCTTTCGTTCGTATAGGGTGAACCCAACACCCCGGCATCGAGCCATATCTTTTTCTTTTCGGAGATCAACACACCCACATTTGCCTCCACCATATTCTTCAGTGAACCAGGTTCAGTCGCATAATTGGCATCCATGTAAGTGCCAAATCCTGGCACAAACCGGACCCGCATGTACTTTGAGCGGTAGCGAACATCGACATACGCAAGATTGATGGCCAGTTCATTGTGGCGCGCTGAAGAAACAAAATAAGGGTTATACCCGTCAGCAGGTTTGTTGAAGTTGTACCCGTAATACGAATCAACGTATCCGCCCAACCCTACATGCCCGATGACGGTTGTCTCCACAGTGTCCATGGTGGCAGTATTGATTACCTGTCCGTGAACCCACTCTATCATAAGGACAAAGCAGAGGAGAGTGACAACGCGGGGCATCCATAAAAGTAGAAAGTCCCTCTAACAAAAAAAACCGGACGCATGCCCGGTCTTTCTGTTGCCTGAGTCAATGAACTATCAAAGCCCGCTGATCGGTTTGTCTTTTGGGTACTTCACCTCGTACTTGAATACGACCTTCTTCACCTCCGAGGGCTGAAGAGTCATTGTCCAGCTCAACTTGCCGGTATCTTTGTTCCATTGCGCACCACCCACATCGGTTACAGCGACTTCAATCTGCGTGTTGCGTGACACCGGGACCTGATCCTCAACCACGATGGTTATGAGTTCCTGGCGGGTGTTGCGTACTGAAATTTCAAAGGCCCTGGTTTCGCGGATACTGCCACCAATTGACTTGCGGCTGCTAAAGTCCTTGACCTTTTCCCGCTTCACCACGATTCGCTTGTCGCGACCGAGCGAAAGGGAAATTGTGTCGCGAATCTGGCTGGGGTCGATGAAGGTTTTTCCCACATAGGTACCTTCAAAGAATACACTGGCTTCGCCCGGCAGGAGGCTAAGCTCTTCCCATCCGGTAGCACGCGCCATCAGGAACGCATCACCATCCAGCTTAGGTGCCACGGCATATTGATACAATGCCTGCAACTCATGGCGGCCAATGTCGACCAAGGTAGGCTTGTTGGAGGAAGCAACCGTATAAGGTAAAGCAATCACGAAGCCCGTATTGACAGCAGTCTCAACTGTACTTACAAATTCAGCCATGCTGGCCGCATCTTCCAACTGCATGGCCACTGGCCCTTCGGCTCGCTCCATCGCCACCGGGGCTGACTTCATACGCTTGTCGTACCCATCCCGATAGGGCACGGCCTGGAGAAAGTCAAGCACCTGCGACACCAGTTCCGGCTTCAGGCCACCAAGGTTGGGATTGGCGGTTGACAACGTAAGTTTCACATTCTTCCACTCTTCGCCGGTGCTTTGAAACACGTTGGCCTTATAGTTCAACTGCACTGGCCCTTTGGTGTTAACAGCCCGCAGATCATAAACCGGCTGCCAGCCTGCACGGGAAACAACATAGCTCACTTCCAATTCGGCGGGCGTCGTGCTCTCGGCGGAGACGTTCACCACAATCTCACTGGAGTTACGGGCGTACAATTCATTTTGCGCATTGATTTGTGCCTGCACCCGTGTAATCTTTTCATTCATCTTTCGAATGGCTGCATCCTGTTTCATCCGGGCGACGACAATTTCGCCAAGGCGTGAACGAAAGAAATCCGCCATACCCTTCAATTCCGCCACAGTAAGGTTGCTGTTGCCACCGCCGATCCGCTGGTTGGCGGTAAGCATCGCCTCTTCTTTGTTAAGGATCTCCTTGCGGCTTTCCTCCACGACCAGTTGTTGCCGGTAATACTCGAGGGAGTCTTTCAACCCCTTCAGGGATTTCGGCATGTTCACATCCTGGAGGAAGTTTTGCCGATGACTGGTGCCGAGGATCAGAAAGCTTCCCTTTCCTGCCACCTGGATACTGTTCGGATCGAGTTGAGAAGCAAGCCCGGTAATGACCAGTGTAGTCCTTCCGGCATCCAGACGGGTTTTGACCGAGCGCGTCACCTGGGCACGGGCGAGGAATACAGTGATGTCCTTGATTTCGGAATCGACAGGTTTGTCTGCCTGACCAAAGGTGACGAATGGTCCGAGCAGGAAAAGGCCTGCCAGGATTAATGGAAATGCGCGTTGGTTGTTCATGGTATCAAATTTACTCAAGGATGCTCCCGGGACCTTAATTCCATACGGGTAAACGGAAATTTTGGCCCTTTCTTTATGAATCAATTGCTGTGCCGGAACTCATACCGGGTCAGATGGGCTTCGTTCGCTATTTTTGCGGGATGAAAGATTCCACCTACCCCTACCCGGTGCTGAGGCAGTTCGCTCACGATGTCTTTGTCAAGATAGGCTGCTCACCCGATGATGCAACGCTTGCGGCAGAGGTACTTCTGAACGCGGATTTGCGAGGGATTGACTCTCATGGCCTTGCTCGCCTGAGTGGGTATGTGCGTCTGTGGGAGGCCAAGCGTGTAAACAGTCAGCCCAACGTGCGCCTTGTCCATGAATCGCCAAGCACAGGCGTCGTAGACGGAGACCAGGGGTTGGGGTTGGTGGTCGGACCCAAGGCCATGTCTGTTGCCATTGGCAAAGCACGAACCTGTGGCACAGGCTGGGTAGCGGTGCGTAACTCCAATCACTTCGGCATCGCCGGTCATCACGCCATGATGGCCTTGGAGCACGACATGATTGGAATCGCAATGACCAATGCAAGTCCGCTGGTGGCGCCTACATTCTCCATTGAACGGTTGCTTGGCACCAATCCTATTTGTGTGGCTATCCCAGCCGGTGAACAACCTGCATTTGTAGCCGACTTCGCCACCACAACGGCGGCGAATGGCAAATTGGAAATATTGCAACGGAAGAACAAAGAGGCTCCGCTGGGCTGGATTCAGAAGAAGGATGGCGCAGCGTCCACCAACCCGCATGAACTGAAAGAAGGAGGGGCACTCATTCCGCTCGGCAGTGACCGCGATCACGGGAGTCACAAAGGCTTTTGCCTCGGTGCCTGGGTGGACATATTTTCAGCCGTTCTTTCTGGTGCCAATTACGGTCCATGGGTTCCCCCGTTTGTCAGTTTCCTCGCTCCCCCGTCAGACCCGGTGGGCCTGGGGATCGGGCACTTCTTCGGCGCCATGCGTGTCGACGCATTCCGGCCTGCGTCAGAATTTAAGCAACACATGGACCAATGGATAACCCGATTTCGGTCTGCAAAGACGGTACAAGGTCAACCCGCGGTGATCATTCCAGGCGATCCCGAACGGGAGGCGCATGCGGAACGGATGGAAAAAGGAATTCCTTTACATGAAAGCGTAGCGGAAGATCTAAAAAAGTTGGGACAACGATTTCAGCTCACCTTCTGATCAGAAGGAGACAAATACCCGGAATACCCACGGGGAAGCAAAGGCATAATCGGTGCGCTTCCAGATCATGTCGTACATACCCATCACATTCAACGACGCGCGTCCTCCCAACGGTTGACTGAATCCGACGCCGATCAAAAACCGGTCGAAAGTTTTGCGCGGCTGACTCGGTCCATAATAGGTGGGCGTACTGAGCATCATATATTCCGTATACAAAAACAATTGCCCAAAGTTATAACGGGCAAACGGGGCGATGCCATACTGATGGATTTCCTGGCCGATATCCGAATAGCTATAATATTGGTAAGTGATGCTGGTGCCTACCGAGAACTGGCTGTTGACCATGTAGCCTATAACTGGGTAAACACCGATGAAGAAATACCTTCCGGCGTAAGGATCCGTTCCTCCATTCATACCAAGACCGCCACCGAAGTAAAGGCGATCGGAGAGTTTAGCATCATCGTACACCTCGCGCTGGCCCATGGCGATGAGGGACACAAAGAGAAACAGCAGAGCTAGTGACCACCTTCTCATAGATCAGTCGGCTTCCTCGATAATGAAGATATCTTCCTTATCGCGCTTCATGAGGTACTTTTCCCGGGCGAATTTCTCAAGCAATTCCGTGGTGCCCATGAGTTCGGCACGATCCTGCTCCACCTCCTTGATCTTCTCATGATAATATTCCCTTTCATGTTCCAGCGAGCGCAATTTGGCAGTCAGGCGGAACCGATTAATTAAGTCATTGGAGTCCAGGAATGTCATCCAAACCAGGAAAGAAATGCCCGTCACAAAATAAAAGTTGCGAAAAGCCGGCGGGAGTCGTTTGAACATAAGCTTAAAAAATGGTTGGACGAAGATAGGAAATTGTTTCGGAATAGGGCAAGTTGACGCCATGCGCGATCGGTCCAACCAAGCGATCGAATCGTTCCCTATATTTAGGCGCCGAATCCCTTCGACATGCCCTCGCTCTTACCCGGTTACGAATACGACATTTTTATCAGCTATCGGCAGAATGACAATTCCCGGGGGTGGGTAAGTGATTTTGTGCGGAACTTGAAGGAGGAACTGGCTTCCACCATCAAGGATACACTTTCAGTCTATTTTGACGCCAACCCGGAGGACGGGCTGCTGGAGACCCACCATGTGGACAAAAGCCTTGAGGGGAAACTCAAATGCCTCGTGCTCATCCCGATCGTTTCGCAAACTTATTGTGACCCCAAGTCCTTCGCGTGGCAGAACGAGTTTCTCACATTCAACCGGCTGGCCCAATCCGATTCACTGGGGCGCGATATACGGCTGGCCAGCGGAAATGTGGCCAGCCGCATTCTGCCCGTCAAGATTCATGAACTCGAGACTGAAGATCGTATTCTCCTTGAAAACGAAATTGGCGGCGCGGTCCGGTCCGTCGAGTTTATCTATAAGGCCAGCGGGGTTAACCGACCTTTGAGTCTCAATGACAACCCCGACAAGAATTTCAACAAGACAGATTATCGCGACCAGGTCAACAAGGTGGCTAACGCTATCAAAGAGCTTATCTACGCCATTAAATATCCCGGACGCGCTTCGGAAAGCACGGTAAAAGCAGTAGAGGAATCACATGCAGGCAGCACGCGATCCTCATTGGATCATGGTAGCAGCCGGCCGGCCTCCGACCACTCCATCGCTGTGCTTCCCTTTGTTAATCTTACCCAAGAAGCTTCCCAGGAATACTTCGCCGACGGCGTC
Organism: Cyclobacteriaceae bacterium; assembly: GCA_016787645.1. Taxonomy (GTDB): domain Bacteria; phylum Bacteroidota; class Bacteroidia; order Cytophagales; family Cyclobacteriaceae; genus ELB16-189. The sequence goes on from JAEUUF010000022.1 coordinate 76,412, forward strand.
ATGGAAAATATCCTCATTCAACTGGCCGGCGTCCGGCAATTGAGAGTGATTTCCCGGACTTCGGTAATGCGATACCGCAAAACCACCAAGTCGGCTCCCGAAATCGCCACTGAACTGGGCGTAAGGTATATTCTCGAGGGCAGCGCCCAGGCGCATGGCAACAAAGTCCGGATCCATGTTCAACTGATCGATGCAGTCAGTGACCAGCCGGTGTGGGGAAAGACCTTTGTAGAAAACCTGGATGATATTTTCACCATTCAGACTAATGTCGCCGAAGTGGTAGCGGGCGAATTACATGCCTCCTTGCTCCCCAAGGAAAAACAGACACTCAAGGAAATTCCTACCCGGAACCTCAAGGCCTTTGATTTGTTCCTGAAAGGCAGGCACGCATTCAACCAATGGAACCTGGAAGGATACCGCACCGCTGAAAAGTATTTCAAACTGGCGCTCGAAGAGGATCCTGAATTTGCGCAAGCCTATTCTTACCTCGCAAGCACGTACTCCGCACTCATGTCGTGGAACGGAGATCTTTCTCCCGAAGAGAGCCTGGCGAAGATCAACATCTTTTTGCCGGAGGCGATGAAGCGGGGGGCCACCGATAACGACTACCTGACAGAAGCCTTCGTTGAATTTTTTATCAACAAGAATTTTCCCGAAGCAGAGAAGAAGCTGCAGCAGGCTCTTGAGCTGGGACCCAATAACGCCAATGTGTACTACACACAGAGTTATGTCCTGAGCATGATGGGTCGAATGGAAGACGCCTTGCTGGCCGTAGAAAAGGCAAGAACCCTGGATCCAACCAGCGTATCCAGTTTCAACTACCAGGCCATTGCTCTTTACTTGCTCAACCGGTACGATGAAGCAAAAACCATTCTGCGCGAAGCGCTTCAACTGTATCCGTTCGTCGTCAGGCTCCATGATCACCTTGCTCGCGTACTAGTCACTCATGGGGAATTCGGCGAAGCAGCAGCTGTGGTGCTAGCCGGGCTCCGCACGATCAACTTCAGGCCGCCTTCTATGGTAGCCTACCTTGCGATTGCCCACCACGGACAGCACGAGAAAGAAAAGTCGCAGGCCCTGCTGGAGGAATTAAAGTCACGCAGTGCCCAGGGTGAGAAAGGCGTTAACCTGTATGTCACGCACATCTATCTCGCTTTAGGGGATATCCCTGCTGCCCAGGTGTGGATTGAAAAGGCCCGTAAGACCAATGATACCGACCTGGTTTGGTTCAACGTTGACCCCCTGCTGGCACCGCTGCGGGAAAGAAAGCCAGATTACGACAGAGCGGAGCGGTTTATCCAGGAGAAACTACGCCATGAACTACCCGCCAAACTGCATTATCACAACACCGAGCACATCATAGATGTGCTGGAATCGGCACTTAACATAGCTGCACACGAGCATTTGACCACCGAAGAGGTCCGGTTGCTGCGCCTGGCAGCACTTTACCATGATTCGGGCATGATCATTTCCCACAAGCAGCACGAAGAGAAAGGTTGTGATATTGCCCGGGAGACCCTTCCGGCATTTGGGTTCACTTCGGAACAAGTGGAGATCATCTGCGGCATGATCCTGGCGACAAAGATTCCCCAGACTCCTCACACCTTGCTGGAAAGGATTCTTTGCGATGCCGACCTCGATTACCTGGGCCGTGAAGATTTCTATTCAATTGGGGAAAAACTTCACAGTGAACTTCGTGATTCGGGGACGATTGAAACCGAACGGGAATGGAACCTTATACAAAAGACCTTTCTCGAAAATCACCGTTATCACACCGAATATGCACGGACCAATCGAGAAGCCATGAAGCAGCAACACCTTCAGGAAATCGCGGCCAAACTTAAAAAGTAGTCAGATACAGGAATAACAAGTTACCCGAGAAATACACCACCCCAAACCTTACCCCACCAAGCCATTAATTTCTTATGGAAGATCAAAAACAGGAACCCGGAGAAAAGAAGAAGAAGGAAGGCAAAGGCAAAGAAACCCTGTTCAGGGTGGCCTATCGCAACCAGATCGCGCTGATCCAGATTGCCGATAACAAAGCGAACCTGATCATCAGCATCAATACGTTGGTTATCTCTTCGATCATCGCTGTTAGTGGCTACGGGATGGTGGCTGATCGTTTTTCGCACGACAAGGTTACCGTTATCATTCCCATTGCCCTGATCCTGTTAAGCTGTTTGACCTCGGCTATCTTTGCCATTCAGGCGGCTAAACCAAAACTGATAACGCCACAAGCCCTGGACCTGCGGAAAGAAAAGGATAAGACCAGTCTCATCTTCTTTGGCGTGATCTCTCAATACAACCAGGCTGAGTACCTGGATCGGATGAAATCACTGCTTGCCTCGGATACCGATGTCTACGAAACGATGAGCATCGACCTCCACAACCAGGGAATGATCCTCACCCGAAAGTACCAGTTGATCAACCGCGCTTACCGCATCTTCATGTTCGGATTCATCCTGAGTGTGTGGATGTTCCTGGCTTTTTTGGTGGCGGGATAAATACTGCGTTGGGCGGTTAACGTCGGTTTGCGTTGAATGTGCAAATTAGCGAGCGCAGGTCCCTATACTCCGCTTTTCCATGTTTACTCAAGAATCCTTCAATCTCCTCCGGAGGAATAAAATCAAGAAGCACTTCAGTAATGTTATCAGTCAGTGGACGAACCTCACCGGTTTCAGGATCTTCAAGGATAAGTATCTCGCTTGCGTTTCCCCATATCGTGGACATTACATAGGTCGTTGGACGGAGCGCATATAGGTTTGTCTTCCCGCGGCATACAGGCCTTGCCAATGCAACTTCCATCCAATAGGCTTTCCCATGGGCGAGTTGCAACTCATTAAAGACCCTAAATGTGTCACGCTTTGTCGCAAATTCACGGACCCTGTTGAAATAGTACTTTTCCTGCAATTTGTTCCATCTTTTGATTTCAACTCCTCTACCCTTGCCATCATTAAAGAATTCTCTTACTTCACCGCGCCGAACGGAATCTTCATCTATCAACCACACATATCCTGATTGCGCCCAAACGGTGGTGACTGAACCGCCACACATAGCAACAGTCATCATGGCCCAGCAAAATCTGATTATGGACCAATTCGGTCTTGAAAGCATTCCTTGATTAATGAATTTACCCGACATATTCAGAGGGCAATCTCATCGGTGCCTATGCTACCCTCGCACAAAATGAGGGCGCACAGGAAATCATGGAAGAAGCCATGGCCAACATCAACGCGTTACCGGCACGGATAAACGACTACTACTTCCAGCCAGCTTAACTCGAAGTCCCGGTGCTCTGCGTCAAAAGTTCTTCCCCGGAAAAACAGCAATCTCTCCCAGTTCTTCTTCAATCCGCAGCAACTGGTTGTACTTCGCCATACGGTCAGAACGGGAAGCTGAACCTGTCTTGATCTGGCCGGTATTCAGGGCAACCGCCAGGTCGGCGATCGTGCTGTCTTCGGTTTCACCGGAACGATGCGACATAATGCTCTTGTAGGAATTCTTCCGCGCCAGATTTACCGCATCAATGGTTTCCGTCAAAGAGCCAATCTGGTTCACCTTGATGAGGATCGCGTTGGCGATGCCCTTTTCAATACCTTCCTGGAGAATCTTCACGTTGGTTACAAACAAATCGTCGCCCACCAACTGTATCTTCTTGCCCACCTTGTCGGTCAGTGTTTTCCATCCGGCCCAATCGTCTTCGGCCATGCCGTCTTCGATCGAGATGATCGGATACTTGCTGACCCACTTGGTCCAGTACTCAGCCATTTCCTGGGGCTTCAGTTTCTTGCCGCTTGACTTCTTGAAATGGTACAACTTGGTCTTCGAATCATAGAACTCAGACGCCGCGGGATCCAGCGCGATGCAGATGTCCTTGCCGGGCTTGTAGCCTGCCTGTTCGATCGCTTTCAATACCACCTCGATGGCTTCTTCGTTCGATTTCAGGTTCGGGGCAAACCCGCCTTCATCACCGACGTTGGTCGACATTCCTTTATCGTGGAGAACCTTCTTCAAGGTGTGAAATACGGTGGCGCCCATGTGAAGCGCTTCTGAAAAAGTAGATGCGCCGATCGGCATGACCATGAATTCCTGGAAATCGATCGAGTTGTCAGCGTGGCTGCCGCCATTCAGGATGTTCATCATCGGTACCGGGAGCGTATTTGCGTTTACTCCACCCAGGTAACGGTACAAGGGTTGACCAGCCTCCACGGCTGCTGCGCGCGCCACGGCAAGGGAAGTTCCAAGTATCGCGTTGGCGCCAAGTTTTCCTTTATTCGCCGTGCCATCGAGCTCGCACATGATCTTGTCGATCAGCGACTGCTCGAATACGGAAATACCAACCACTTCTTCAGCGATCTTGTCATTCACGTTGGCGACGGCCTTCAAAACACCTTTTCCGAGGTAACGCTTCTTATCGCCATCACGAAGTTCGATGGCCTCACGCGAACCGGTAGAGGCACCTGACGGAACTGCTGCGCGTCCCAAAACGCCTGATTCGGTGACCACATCAACTTCGATGGTGGGATTGCCACGGCTGTCAAGAATCTGCCGGGCATGGATGCTCTCGATGTAACTCATGGTGATGGTGTTTATTGGCTATAAAGATATTCTGTGTTGAACTACTTTTCGGATGATATTTGTCATCCAGCTTTGGAATACTCAGTGAACTCAAGAGCGACCGACTTCAGCGCCCTGGGTTTCTTTGACCATGGTCACAAACTGATCAAACAGGTATCGTGAATCATGCGGTCCAGGTGAGGCTTCCGGGTGATACTGCACCGAGAAGGCCCGCTTGCTTTTCAGCCGTATGCCCATAATGGTCTGGTCATTCAGGTGAAGATGGGTCACCTCTACATCCGGGTTCTTCGCGATATCCTTTTCACTCACGGCAAACCCGTGGTTCTGTGAAGTCATCTCCCCGAGACCGCTGACCAGGTTCTTCACCGGGTGATTAAGCCCGCGGTGACCATGGTGCATCTTGTACGTGGAAATCCCACAGGCGAGGGCCAACAGTTGATGGCCGAGGCAGATGCCGAACACCGGCTTTTCTGAGTTGAGGATTTCCTTGACGGTCTGGATCGCGTAATCCATCACAGAAGGATCGCCGGGGCCGTTCGAAAGAAAATACCCATCAGGATTCCAGCTATCCATCTCCGCAAATTTGGTTTTGGCGGGAAACACCTGGATGTAACAGCCGCGTTGCGCCAGTTGCGTTAGAATGCTTTTCTTAATCCCGACATCCAGTGCTGCGACGCGAATGGAAGCATTCGGATCGCCCACGAAATACGATTTTTTAGTGCTCACGCGTGAAGCAAGTTCAAGGCCGTTCATATCGGGAACTTTCTTCAATTCTTCCTTCAATTGCTCCGGCGTCAGCACCGAAGAGATGATAGCGTTCATGGCTCCCTTGCTGCGGATGTGCCGAACGAGCATGCGGGTATCCAGGCCGGCAATCCCGACAACGCCATGGCGCTCGAGGTACTGCTGCAAGCTCTCGCGGGCGGCCTTCCGGCTGTAGGAATCAGAAAAATCATTGACGACCAACCCGGAAATCTGGGGATGCCCGGATTCCTGTTCCTCGTCCATCGCACCGTAGTTGCCGATGTGGGCCGTGGTGTTGACAATGATCTGACCGTAATACGATGGGTCGGTGTAAATCTCCTGGTAGCCGGTCATCCCGGTATTGAAGCAGATTTCGCCGCCGGTGGTGCCGATTTTTCCAATGGCGATGCCCTCCACGAGTGTGCCGTCCTGGAGGAGCATATAGGCTTTCTTTGTCAATCTGATTATTGGGTTAGCAGGGCAAAAGTACGTTCGAAGTGGGGAATGTTAAGCAGGAATGGGCAATTTTTATAGTGACGACGCGAGCCAAACAAGCAATTCTCCCCGAGAATTTCCGGAAAGAGTTTATAGTCGGAAAACGCAGACTGAAGTCTCCCGAAGTGACGACAAGGGCTAATCCGCTTTCCCCAGATATTTGTTTGCCCGGGTATCGCCCAACTTTGATGCCTTCAGAAAGTCCTCTCGCGCCTTTGTAGCTTCCTTGAGTTGTAGAAACAACTTACCTCTCTCATAGTAAGCATATGAGTTATTATGGTCAAAGGATAACGCCTCAGTTAACATTTGAAGAGCTTCGCTGGAATACTTCTTTTCGATAAATGAAACAGCACGAACCGTGAAAAGAAATGACCCAAATTTCTTGTCATCTTTGACCACTCTGGTATTTCCAAATTCGTTCCACTTGCTCTCAATTTCCGCCCATTTCTTTCCCAGCCACATTAGCTTTAACTCAAGTATCTCAGCGCGGGAGTTTCTTACCGGAAACGGCCTAAAGACTGAGAAGTAAGATGTAAACTGAACCAGGCGTACTGAATCCTCCGTCCATACCAAACTGTCGATCACGCGATTGGCGCGATCGAAATCAATCCAATCAAACTCAAGGCCTTTTGCCAAGTCCCTTATCGCAGGAAACATTTGTCCCATCTCCTGGTAGCACCTGCCGCGGTAAGCGATGCATTCGAGGTGGGTGGAGTCCACTTTCAGATACCGATTCAAATCTTCAAGAGCCTCCTTGTACTTCTTGTTATAAAACCGCGCGATCCCCCTCACTCGGTATGTGGTAATGACGTCCGGATACAGCCGTTGCATAACATCAAAATCATCTTCGGCCTTACCCCACTCCTGGCGGTTAACGTGGAAATTTCCACGCTTCCTGTGCAGGTCAAAAATGTCATTGTCGCGTGCGAGCGCCCGGTTGTAAAACGGCTGGGCATCCTGCCAATAGCCCATTAGTTCATTCGCCAGTCCCTTCAGATAAAGGAAGGCTGGATGGCTATCGGACTGAGGGCTGGTGGCTAAGGTGGAGAGGGCCTGCTCATACTTTCCAATAACAATTTGGCAAAATGCCTTCTTGATGATTAGTTGATTCTTGTCGGATAGCCCATATATTCGGCTGACCAGGTAGCGACCGGCATTTTGAATGTCTATGCTATGCTCAAGTCTATGCCTCCACATAAAGTAGTCCTGGTTCATGGAACTGGCATCCAATACCCGCTTGATATCCTGGAAAGCAGCATCGAAGTTATTGTACTGAATGAGCAAGTAGGCTCGCGCCATTCGCCATCCAAGATGAAATTGGTTATAGGTCAGTAGAAAATTGACATCTTCAAGCGCCCGGCTCAAGTCGCGTTGTTCCTGCAGTAGAATCAAAAATCTAGTTTGTCGCGCATCCGCTTGCATCGAGTCGACCTCTATCGACTTGGAAAGTAGGGCAATCACCTCCTCTATGCCAGATCCTTGTTGCATTAGGAGGAGGGCTATCTGAATTTTAGCATCAGGGAATTTGGGCTGCAATTCCTCACACTTCTTGAACTGTTCCAAGGCATTGGGTATGCTATTTTCCATGAGTTGGATTAGTCCAAGAAAGTAGTATCCATGCACCTCCTTGGGCTTAAGCTTAATGGCCGCGCGTAGAAAACGTTCAGCCGACTCAGGCTCCTTCTTGATTATGAAGACCTTGCCTAACTCAATTTTAACTTCATACTGATTGTTATTAACAGCATCCGCCTCGAGAAGATCCAGAAGTGCCTCATTAAGGCGATTGGTCCGCTTATAACACATTGCTCGATAGTATCTCGCAATCCAAAGCGACTCGTCACGCTTGATGGCTTCTGAAAATTGCCCGATGGCATCCTCCGTATTTCCTTCGTTCATTGTATTAATACCTTCATTCAGAAAGGCCTGTATCTCGCCCTTCATATTCCAGGTTACCGGGACATCATCAAAGTCGAAGACTGTAAGCGTATGATGCAATACCCCGTTCCGTCCCTGAATAAATTGCTGTTGAGCCAAGCCGCTGGGAGGAATCAATAGGAGGCAGCAACCGACCGCACAACTAAAAAGAAGACAGGTCAACTTTTTAGACACAAACACGAAGTTTGATAAAGATAAATCGAAAGAGCCAAAACGATATAAAATTTGGACACGGGGCCGTAAAAACAAAAAGGGGTTGAACCAACGTCCAACCCCTTTCTACAGCTTATCGAAGTCAATTACTTCTTCTTTTTCTTGTCGCCATCGTCCTTTTTGGCCTTTGCCTTGGGCTTCGCTTCGGCCTTCGGCTTCTTTTCAGCCGGTGCTTCGGCGGCACCTTCTGCGGCAGCCCCTTCGGCCTTCTTGCCACGGCCACGGCGGGTCTTGCCTTTCTTCTCGGCACCCTCCTGCTTGTAGGTATCGTTGAAATCCACGAGCTCCATCAGGCACATCTCCGCATTGTCACCCAGGCGAACATCGCCGAGTTTGATAATGCGGGTATACCCTCCGGGGCGCTCCGCTGTGCGGCTGGCCACTTCCCCAAACAAGGCCTGGATAGACTCCTTGTTCTGCAGGTACGAAAAGGCCGTCCGACGGGAATGCATCGTGTCGGTTTTTGCCTTGGTGATCAGGGGCTCAACGTATTTTCTCAGCGCCTTGGCCTTGGCTACGGTCGTGGTGATCCGCTTGTGGAGCAACAGCGACGATGCCATATTGGACAACAATGCATCGCGGTGCGCCTTCTTGCGGCCCAGGTGATTGTCTTTCTTACCGTGTCTCATTAGTCTTCTTCCAGTTTATATTTTGAGAGGTCCATTCCGAACGTCAGGTTCTTGTCAGAAACCAGCTGCTCCAATTCGGCCAGTGATTTCTTACCGAAGTTCCTGAACTTCATCATGTCGGAAATTTCAAGTTGTACCAGGTCGCCCAGGGTCTTCACATCAGCTGCCTTGAGGCAGTTGTAGGCACGCACCGAGAGATCCAGGTCGTGCAGCGGCGTCTTCAGGAGTTTGCGCATGTGCAGCATCTCCTCGTCCACCTGCTCTACCTCACTGTCGGTACCGGTCTCGAGCTCAATCGACTTGTCGCTAAAGAGACGGAAGTGCTGGATGAGAATAAAGGCGGCGCCTTCGAGGGCCTTCTCAGGATGGATAGAGCCATCGGTTTCAATTTCCACCAACAGCTTCTCATAGTCCGTGCGCTGTTCCACACGGGTGTTTTCCACGCTGAACTTTACATTCTTGATCGGCGTGAAGATGGCATCGATCGGAATAAAGCCGAACACCTGCTCATTGGGCTTGTTTTCTTCGGCCGGCAAGTAGCCACGGCCTTTCTCCACGGTGAGTTCAATTTCAAAATGGGAAGACTCATCGAGGGTGCAGATGACATGCTCCGGGTTGAGGATTTCAAAGGATGAGGTAAAGCGGGCAATATCGCCTGCTTTGAAGTTCTTCTGCTTCTTGATCGTTACCGTGATCTTGTTATCAAAATTGTCGCTCACTTTGCGGAAGCGCACCTGCTTGAGGTTGAGTACGATTTCAGCAACGTCTTCCACGACGCCTTCGATCGTTGAGAACTCATGCAGTACGCCCGGGATACGGATACCCGTGATGGCATAGCCTTCCAGGGACGACAGCAGGATTCTGCGCAGTGCATTGCCGATCGTTACACCATAACCCCGCTCGAGGGGCTTGAACGTAAAGAAGCCGTGGAAGTCGTCGGATTTCTCCATGACCACCTTCTCCGGCATTTGGAATGCTAATATTGACATATTGCTTGTTTTTAAGTGTTATGGACCTTTCCGGTCACTGTTCCTTCAATCCAATTAATTCTACTAATCCCACCCAATCGTCCTATCATCCTAAGAATCCTAAGAATCTTATTTTGAGTACAATTCGACGATCAGCTGTTCGTTGATGTTCTCCGGGATATCGGCCCGCAGCGGGAGGTTGATCATCTTGCCTTCCATTTCGGCACCGTCCCATTCCAGCCACGGGTACTTTTTGGCACCTCCGATAGAAAGGCTGTTGGTGATTGACTCGAGGGATTTCGACTTTTCGCGAACACCAATCTTCTCACCCGGGCGAACAGAATACGAAGGGATATTCACCACCTCACCGTTTACGAGGATATGCTTGTGCACCACCAGCTGGCGTGCGGCACGGCGTGTCGGGGCAATACCCAGGCGGTATACCGTGTTATCCAGGCGCGCTTCCAGCAACTGGAGAAGCACTTCGCCGGTCACACCCTTCTTGCGGGTGGCTTTATCAAATGTGTGGGCAAACTGGCGCTCGAGCACACCGTAGATGTACTTCGCCTTTTGCTTCTCAGACAGCTGCACCGCATATTCTGACTGCTTGCGCTTCTTGGTTTTTCCGTGCTGACCCGGAGCGTAGTTCTTCTTCTGAAGCGCTTTGCTCTCACCGAGGATCGGCTCGTTGAACCTTCTGGAAATCTTTGCCTTTGGGCCTGTGTATCGTGCCATGGTATCTCTTTCTCTTCGCGGTTAACTTATACTCTTCTCTTTTTGGGCGGACGGCAACCGTTATGCGGAAGCGGCGTCATGTCGCGGATGGTCAGAATCTCGATGCCCGAGTTCTGGATCGTACGGATCGCTGATTCACGACCTGAACCAGGACCTTTTACAATCACTTCCACCTTGCGCAAGCCAAGTTCAAAAGCTTTCTGTGAACACTCCTGGGCGGCGGTTTGCGCTGCATAGGGAGTGTTTTTCTTGGAGCCTTTGAAGCCCATTTTGCCAGCGGATGCCCACGCCACCACTTGACCGGTAGAGTTGGTCATCGAGATGACGATGTTGTTGAACGTCGCCCGGATATGAGCCTGGCCAACCGCCTCTACCTGGACGGTGCGCTTCTTGCTTTTATCCTTCTTCTTCTCGGGGGCGGCGCTGCTGCCCTGTTGCTCGTTTGCCATAGTACTGTTCGTTGCGTCAGTTAATTATCCTTTCGTAGCCTTCTTCTTGTTCGCTACGGTCTTGCGCTTGCCTTTGCGGGTACGCGCGTTGTTTTTCGTCTTTTGACCGCGCACGGGAAGACCCTTGCGGTGCCGGAGGCCGCGGTACGAACCAATGTCCATGAGGCGTTTGATGCTCAGCTGGACTTCAGAACGCAGCGAACCTTCGATGCGGTGCTTCTCAGCGATAACCGAACGGACGTGGTTGGATTCTTCATCCGTCCAGTCTTTCACTTTCTTATCCAGGTTCACACCGGCCTGCGCCAGGATCTTCTGGGCAGAACGACGGCCAATGCCGTAGATGTAGGTGAGGCTGATTTCGCCTCGCTTGTTATCCGGAATGTCAACCCCTGCTATACGTGCCATGTTTCGTTATTGGTTGTTCGTTGGTTCGTTTATTGTCAAATGATCATCCCTGGCGCTGCTTGTAGCGCGGGTTCTTTTTGTTGATCACATACAGTTTGCCCTTGCGGCGAATGATCTTGCACTCGGCGCTACGCTTCTTGATGGATGCCCTGACCTTCATATTACTTGTATCTAAATGTTATCCTTCCCTTTGTCAAATCGTACGGCGACATCTCGAGCCTCACCTTGTCTCCCGGCAGAATCCGGATGTAATGCATCCGCATCTTGCCTGAAATATGGGCCAGCACTTCGTGCCCATTCTCCAGTTGAACCCGGAACATCGCGTTGGACAATGCCTCCATGATGGTTCCGTCCTGCTCTATCGACTTCTGTTTCGCCACTTGTACGAATAATTCTTTTCTATCTCTTCGTGCGACGTCAGGATCTCGGTCCGGTCTTCGTGAACAGCCACCGTATGTTCAAAATGGGCCGATGGCTTTCGGTCACTGGTCCGGATCGTCCATCCGTCGCGTTCTTGTATCACTTTCTGCGTCCCCAGGTTGATCATCGGCTCTATCGCGAAGACCATCCCGGCAACAATCTTGGGGCCCTTGCCCCGCTTCCCGTAGTTCGGAACTTCCGGGTCTTCGTGCAGGCTTTTGCCTACTCCGTGACCCACCAGCTCCCGAACCACTCCGTACCCGAATTGCTCCACGTACGACTGGATCGCGTAACTCACGTCCCCGATCCGGTTTCCTGCCCGGGCCTGCTCAATTCCCTTATACAGGGAATCGTAGGTCCGTTGCAACAGGTTCAGCACTTCCTCTCGCACACCCTCCAACGGATAGGTGTAGGCTGAGTCGCTGTGGTATCCCTTGTACTTCACTCCACAGTCGATGGAGACTATATCGCCATCCTTCAACTCATACTCACCCGGAAACCCATGCACCACCGTCTCGTTGACCGAGATACAGAGTGAGGAGGGGAACCCGTTGTAGTTCAGGAACGAGGGTACTCCCCCGCTATCCCTGATGAACTCTTCGGCACGTCGGTCCAACTCCTTCGTCTTGATCCCCGGCTTTATCAACCGGGCTACCTCGCCGTGGGCCTGCGCCAGAATCCTGGCGCTTTCCCGCATGAATTGAATCTCCTCCGCCGTCTTCAGGTGAATCATCCCACCTTATGCCGCCGCAAACTGAGAACGTCCTTTTACTCTTCCTGACTTCATCATTCCCTCATAGTGCCGCATCAACAGGTAACTCTCGATTTGCTGCAGGGTGTCGAGAACGACGCCAACCAGGATCAAAAGTGACGTGCCACCATAGAACTGTGCGAAGTTCTGGGTGACGCCAGCCTTCACCGCGAAGGATGGCATGATGGCGACTGCCGCGAGGAACAAGGCGCCCGGAAGTGTAATCTTTGACAGGATACTGTCGATAAATTCTGCGGTTGGTTTACCCGGCTTGATGCCCGGAATAAATCCACCGTTGCGTTTCAGGTTGTCGGCAATGTCATTCGAAGGAACAGTGATCGCCGTATAAAAGAACGTAAACAACAAGATCAGTATGGCAAACAACAAGTTGTACTGCCATGAAGTGAAGTCGGCAAATGTGGCACCTACATAAGCACCGATGTCGCTGTCGCGCCAGATACCGGCCAGGAGCGGAGGAATAAACATCAGCGCCTGCGCGAAAATGATGGGCATTACCCCAGCTGAATTGAGCTTGAGGGGGATAAAATCTCTTTTGCCGCCGTACAGCTTATTGCCGACGACCTGCTTGGCATACTGGACCGGGATCCGGCGCGTCGCCTGGGTGAGGGCAATTACGCCTACGACCACGAAGAACAAGGCGAGCAACTCAAGAATGAACAACAACGCGCCGCTCATGCCTTTTCCAGTGGCTTCCAGGTAAAGCGCTGTCGGGAAGCGCGACACAATACCAATCATGATCAGCATGGAAATACCATTGCCGATCCCTTTGTCGGTGATGCGTTCGCCAAGCCACATGCAAAACATGGTGCCTGAAACAAGAATGATAATAGAGGACACCGTCCAGAACATCCCCGGGTTGAGGATGGCCTCTGAATTGATGGTGGCCCTGAGGTACCCGTACGACTGAGCCGCGGTAATCGCAATAGTCAGCACGCGGGTAAATTGGTTGAGCTTTTTACGGCCGCTGTCTCCCTCTTTCTGCAGCTTGGTAAAGTGAGGTACGGCTACGGTCAGCAGCTGCACCACGATGGATGCCGAAATGTAGGGCATGATCCCCAGCGCGAAGATTGACGCGCGGCTGAAGGAGCCCCCGAGGAAGGTATTGAGCAGATCAAAGATACCACCCTGGTTTCCGGTGAGGCGGTTCGCATCGATGCCCGGGAGCACGATGTACGATCCTAACCGGAAAATGATCAGGAACCCAATCGTATTCAGGATCCGCACGCGCAGGTCCTCGATGGAGAAAATGTTCCGTATGGTGGTAAAGAAGCGCTTCATTTATTTCACCGTTGTGGCGTTTCCGCCGGCACTTTCAATGGCTTTGGTGGCGGTGGCCGAAAAGGCATGTGCCTCCACCGATAGTTTTGATTTCAGTTCTCCACGGCCCAGGATTTTCACCCGGTCCTTCTTGCCCACAATACCATTGTCCACCATGAGTTGCACGGTAATGGCCGGAGCGCCGGACTTCTTTGCCAACTCCTCAAGTGCATCGAGGTTGATGGCCTTGAAGTACACTTTATTGTTGTTCTTGAAGCCGAACTTGGGAATGCGGCGCTGGAGGGGCATCTGGCCACCTTCAAAACCAAATTTTTTGTGGTAGCCCGAACGTGACTGGGCACCTTTGTGACCACGGCCTGCGGTGCTTCCGCCCGAACCCTGTCCCCTTCCGAGGCGCTTGTTCGTTTTGGTGGAGCCGGCAGCCGGCTTGAGTGTATGCAGCTTCATGATTCTTAGAGTTCTTTGACGCTAACCAAATGACTGACTTTACGGACCATGCCCTGGATCTGCGGAGTATACTCCACTTCAACCGACTGATCACGCTTTCCCAATCCGAGAGACTGGATGGTTCTCAGTTGGGTTTCCGGGCGCTTAATGGTGCTGCGGATCTGGGTGATTCTCACTTTCGCCATGACTTATCCGTTAAAAACTTTTGACAATTCCACACCGCGGTTACGGGCGATGGTGCGTGCATCCCGCATGCTGGTCAATGCCTTGAAGGTTGCTTTCACCACGTTGTGCGGGTTGGAGCTTCCTTTCGACTTCGCCAACACGTTGTGCACGCCGGCGCTCTCAAGCACGGCACGCATAGCACCACCGGCGATAACACCTGTACCAGGAGAAGCAGGCTTCAGCAGCACAAGACCACCACCGAACTTGCCGATGGAATCATGTGGTACCGTACCCTTGATAATCGGCACTTTCACCAGGTGCTTCTTGGCATCATCAATGCCTTTGGTGATCGCGTCGGTGACTTCGTTGGCTTTGCCGAGGCCATAGCCTACGACACCGTTGCCGTCACCCACCACCACGATAGCGGCGAAACTGAAGCGGCGACCACCCTTCACTACCTTGGCCACACGCTGGATCGCGACGACCTTCTCTTTCAGATCGATTTCGCTTGCCTTTACTGAACTGACGTTGCTTTGTGTCATGTGCTTAGAATTTTAAACCGCCTTCTCTGGCACCTTCCGCCAAAGCCTTGACATTTCCATGATAGAGGTAACCGTTGCGATCGAAGACGATCTCCTTCACGCCACTGGCCAGGGCTTTCTCCGCCACTTTCTTGCCTACCGACTTCGATGTCGCGAGGTTCAGCTTGGCGTTCTTATCCAACTCAACCGAGGAAGCGGAGGCCACGGTGTGCCCTTTCGAATCATCGATGATTTGTGCATAAATCGCCTTGTTGCTGCGGAAAACGGAAAGGCGGGGGCGCACTGAAGTGCCCTCCATATTCTTGCGAATACCCTTCTTGATTCTTTCCCTGCGATCGCTTTTTGTTGTTACTGGCATATACTTAATTATTTAGCAGCGGCCTTACCAGCCTTTCTGCGTACGTACTCACCCACATACCGGATACCCTTGCCTTTGTAAGGCTCCACCTTACGCAGCGACTTGATCTTCGCGGCCACTTGGCCGATCAGTTGCTTGTCGATGCCTTCCAGGTAGATCATCGGGTTAGCACCCTTCTCCTGGGTGGCCTGGAGCTTAAGCTCCGAGGGAACCGCCAGGAAAACGCTGTGCGAGTAGCCAAGGCTCAACTCCAACACATTAGATTGTGCGGTTGCCTTGTATCCCACACCGATCAGTTCCAACTGCTCTTTATATCCCTGGCTTACCCCGGTCACCATGTTATTGATGAGCGCGCGGTACAAACCATGGAGCGCACGGTCCGGCTTTTCTTCTGAAGGACGGGTTACCGTCACTACGCCATTATCCACCGTTACCTTGAAGTCACCCTTCAGGATCTGGTGCAATTCTCCCTTGGGTCCTTTCACTGACACTTTCTTCGTCTCAGGAGCGAAGGTGCAGGTGACCCCTTTGGGGAGCGTGATAGGTTGTTTTCCAATGCGTGACATGGTGTCTTCCGGTTAATACACGTAACACAATACTTCTCCGCCGACGTTCAGGGCGCGGGCCTCTTTGTCGGTGATCACACCTTTCGATGTGGATACGATCGCGATCCCCAAGCCGTTAAGCACTTTAGGAAGGTTATCAGACGGCTTGTACTGACGCAGTCCGGGCGTGCTCACTCGGTCAATTTTGGTAATCGCCGAATCTTTCGTCTCCGGGTTGTACTTCAGTGCGATCTTGATGACGCCCTGCTTGTTCTCGGAATCCTCAAACTTATAGTTCAGGATATAGCCCTTGTCAAAAAGCACTTTGGTAATCTGCTTCTTGATGTTGCTGGCAGGCACCTCCACCACGCGGTGGCGTGATTTGATGGCGTTGCGAAGCCGGGTCAAATAGTCTGCAATCGGGTCTGTCATATTCTCTTTACGCTAAATCGCTAGGTTGTTTCTCAATCTTGGTTTACCAGCTGGCTTTCGTCAGTCCGGGGATTTTTCCTTCGTGGGCCATTTGACGGAACTGGTTACGGCAGATGCCGAACTTGCCCATGTAGCCACGGGGACGGCCGGTGAGCTTGCAGCGGCTGTGGAGCCGAACTGCTGACGAACTCCGGGGCAGCTTGTCGAGACCTGCCCAGTCGCCTGCCTGCTTCAGCGCAGCACGCTTTGCCTTGTAACGGGTAACAAGCTTCTCCTTCTTGCGGTCCCGTGCGATGATTGACAACTTTGCCATACTAGCCGTTCATTAGTTTTTGTTGGTAAAAGGCATCCCGAAAGCCTTCAGGAGCTCATAACTTTCTTCGTCGGTGTTTGCGGTCGTCACAAACGTGATATCCATCCCGTTGATCTTCGTCACCTTGTCGATGGAGATTTCAGGGAAGATGATTTGCTCTTTTACGCCGAGCGTATAGTTGCCGCGTCCGTCAAAACCTTTATCGCTTACGCCTTTGAAATCGCGCACGCGGGGGAGCGCTACGTTCATCAGGCGATCCATGAATTCATACATACGGGCGCCACGCAAAGTCACTTTCACCCCAATCGGGATATCTGCCCTCAATTTGAAATTGGAAATATCCTTCTTCGAGCGGGTGGGCACGGCCTTCTGGCCAGTAATGGCGGTGATTTCCTCCAAGCCGATGTCAATCATCTTCTTGTCGGCAGTAGCCGCACCAATACCCTTGTTCACGCAAATCTTGGTGATACGGGGTACCTGCATCACGGACTTGTACTGAAACTTCTGCTTCAGTGCCGGGACGATTTCCTGGGTATACTTTTCTTTAAGTCTGGGCGTTGCCATGGCTGTTCTTACTTAATAAACTCTCCTGTTGTTTTCGCATAGCGCTGAAGCTTTCCCTTTTCGTTGAGCTTCCGGCCTACACGTGTTGCTTTTCCGCTGGCGGGATCAATCAACATGACGTTGCTGATATGAATCGACGCCTCGGTCTTCTTGATACCACCTTCCGGCTTCCCGGCCGACGGTTTCTGGTGTTTGGTCACCATGTTGATGCCTTCCACCACCACGCGGTTCTTGTCGAGCAGCACTTCCAGTACTTTGCCCGAGTTCACTTTGTCCTTGGTGCTCCGGTAGTTGCCGGCAATGATCTTGACGGTGTCGCCCTTCTTGATCTTGAGCTTCGGCTGCTTGTTAAACTTTCTTTCCATATGCTTAGAGTACTTCAGGGGCCAATGAAATGATCTTCATGAATTGCTTCTCGCGGAGTTCGCGGGCCACGGGGCCGAAAATGCGGGTGCCACGCGGTTCATCCTGGGGATTGAGCAATACCGCCGCGTTGTCTTCAAAGCGGATGTACGAGCCGTCTTTGCGGCGTACTTCCTTCTTTGTCCGCACAATGACGGCCTTGGAAACGGTGCCTTTCTTGATCTGGCTGGTCGGGATCGCCGACTTCACCGTCACCACAATTTTGTCACCGACTGACGCATACCGCCGCTTGGTACCGCCCAACACGTGGAGGCAAAGTACTTCCTTGGCGCCACTGTTATCGGCCACTGTAAGACGGGTCTCGTTCTGTATCATAGCTCTTTCCTTTTCCGGTTAACAATTACTTCGCTTTCTCCACAATCTCCACCAGTCTCCACCGCTTGTTCTTGCTGAGGGGACGGGTTTCCATGATGCGAACCAGGTCACCAATACCCGCTTCGTTCTTCTCGTCGTGGGCCATCAGTTTGGTCGTCTTCTTCATGAACTTTCCGTAGATCGGATGCTTCACCTTCCGGTCAATGGCGATCGTGATGCTTTTCTGCATCTTGTTGCTCACCACTTTGCCGATACGCTCTTTGCGCGAATTCCTTTCCATAGTGCGGTTACTTTTGCTGTGCTTTCTGGTGGAGCAACGTGTTGATCCGGGCAATCTGCCGGCGCGTCGCTTTAATGCGAATGGGGTTTTCGATAGCGGATACCTGGTGCGCAAATTTCATTTTGCGCAGGGATTCCGTTTCGCTGAGGAGTTTTTCCTTCAGCTCGGCTACCGACAAGTCCTTGAGATCGTTGTTCTTCATAACTCTTATTCTACATAGTCACGGGCCACTACAAACTTGCACTTGATGGGAAGCTTGCCATCAGCGAGCATCAGGGCTTCGAGGGCGGTGGCGCGGCTTACACCACCTGCTTCAAACAGGATGGTACCGGGCTTCACCGCAGCTACCCAAAATTCAGGAGCTCCCTTTCCCTTACCCATACGAACTTCGGCAGGCTTGCGGGTTACCGGTTTGTCCGGAAACACACGAATCCATACCTGGCCTTCACGCTTCATGGCGCGAGTCACGGCCACACGGGCTGCTTCCAACTGACGGGCAGTGAGAAGTCCCATTTCGGCGGCCTTCAAACCAAATGATCCAAAAGCAATCGTATGTCCGCGGGTGGCCATACCTTTCACGCGGCCCTTCTGAGACTTTCTGAATTTTGTACGCTTCGGCTGTAACATTGCTGTATACCCTGTTTAATCGTTATTACTTACCGGCGAGGACCTCTTCCTTCACTCCGTCCACCACGATCGCCACCACCACCACGGCGCTCACCGCGGCCTTCGCTGCGGCGCTCCGGGCGTTCACTGGCCCGACGAGGCGCTCCCTGGGCCTTCCCTTCGCCCTGCGACACAATCCCTACGTTGGGTGACAAGTCGCGCTTGCCGAAGATTTCTCCCTTGAAGATCCACACCTTGATGCCGATTTTGCCGTACACCGTCTGTGCTTCGGAAATCGCGTAATCGATGTCCGCACGGAGGGTGTGCAGCGGAATGCGGCCCTCTTTATATTGTTCTGTGCGAGCGATGTCGGCGCCAGCGAGGCGACCAGACAGCTTCACTTTGATACCTTCTGCACCCACGCGCATCGAAGAAGCAATGGCTTGCTTCATGGCGCGACGGTAGGAAATACGGGCTTCCAACTGCTGGGCAATTGATTCACCTACGAGGCGAGCATCCAACTCGGGACGTTTGATCTCGTAAATGTTGATTTGCACATCCTTGCCAGTAAGCTGCTTCAATTCTTCTTTGATCTTGTCGACCTCTGTACCGCCTTTGCCAATCACGACACCCGGGCGGGCCGTGTGAATGGTCAGCGTGATGCGCTTGATCGTGCGCTCAATCACAACTTTGGCAATGCCTCCTTTTTGAATCCGCGCATCGATGTACTTGCGGATCTTTTGGTCCTCCACCAGTTTGTCGGAAAATGTTTTTCCGCCGAACCAGTTTGAATCCCAGCCACGGATAATACCGAGGCGGAAGCCGACAGGATTAATCTTTTGTCCCATTATTCCTTTGTTTCTTTTGCTTCAACCTTCTTTTCCTTTGCGGGCTGCGCCGGCATCTTGTCTACCACCAGGGTGACATGATTCGAGCGCTTGCGAACGCGGTGTGCACGTCCCTGGGGAGCCGGGCGCAACCGCTTCAGGATGCGTCCTCCGCCGACATACACATCTTTTACAAACAGGTCAGCCTCCTCCAGTTTGGTTTCCTTGTTTTTGCTTTCCCAATTGGCAATCGCAGACATGAGGAGTTTCTCCATGCGTGCCGCCGGATGCTTGGCCTCATACTTGAGGAGGTTCAGTGCTTTAGCTACACGCTGGCCACGAATCAGGTCAGCCACCAGGCGCATCTTGCGCGGTGACGTAGGCACATCGTTAAGGTAGGCCACGGCAGGTCCGTTCTTGGCAGCTTCTTTCACTGCCTTGAGCTTCTCCCGCTTCTGTACCGACCGCTTTACTTTCTTTTCTGTTGCTTCCATGACCGTATTGTCTGTTAAGCCGCTGCTTCAGCCTTATTGTTGCCCGTATGACCCTTGAACGTGCGGGTGGGTGCAAACTCACCTAACTTGTGACCCACCATGTTCTCGGTGACATACACCGGGATAAACTTGTTGCCGTTATGTACGGCGAAGGTGAATCCGATCAACTCCGGAGTAATGGTGCTCCGGCGTGACCAGGTTTTGATCACCGACTTCTTACCTGACTGTTCCATCGCACCCACCTTCTTGGCGAGGCGTGCGTCGAGGTATGGACCTTTTTTAATTGACCTTCCCATTATTTTTTCCTCCTGGCTATGATTAGATGATCAGAATATTTCTTCGGATGACGGGTCTTCTTGCCTTTAGCGTAGAGGCCCTTGCGTGAACGGGGGTGACCTCCGGAAGCACGTCCTTCACCACCACCCATCGGGTGATCGACCGGGTTCATGGCCACGGCGCGCGTGCGGGGACGAATGCCTCTCCAGCGGCTGCGACCTGCCTTACCGACCGACTCGTTCATGTGATCGGGGTTCGATACGGCACCGACGGTAGCGAGGCAACGTGCTAACACATTGCGCATTTCACCGGACGGCATCTTGAGGGTTGCATAGTCGCCTTCGCGAGCCAGCAGCTGCACGAATGAACCTGCGCTGCGGGCGATGGAGGCACCTTTACCGGGCTTGCCTTCCACATTATGAATAATGGTACCCAGCGGGATCTTCGCCAAAGGAAGGGTGTTGCCCACTTCCGGTGCGATGTCCTCACCAGAGATAACTTCCTGACCTACCTTGAGCCCCTGGGGAGCCAGGATATACGACTTGAAGCCGTCGGCATAGTACAGCAACGCTACGCGCGCCGTACGGGTCGGATCATATTCGATCGACTTAACCGTCGCCGGTACACCAAACTTGTTGCGGTGGAAGTCCACGTTACGTGACTTCTGTTTGTGCCCGCCACCGATGTAACGCATCGTCATGCGGCCACTGTTGTTACGGCCACCCGACTTCTTGATGGGCGACAACAACGATTTCTCCGGACGACCGCTGGTGAGGTCTTCGAAGCCGGGCGACAGTCTGTGTCGTGTGCCAGGGGTTACTGGTCTGAGTTTCTTCAGCGCCATTGCTATTCCTGTTTATACGTTGCTATAAAAATCAATCACTTCTCCCTGGGCCAGGGTAACAATGGCCTTCTTGTAATTCGGTTTGCTGCCGGCCAGCGTGCCTGCCTTGGTGTAGCGCACTTTCTGCTTGCCCATCACCCGCACCGTGTTCACTTTGGCCACATTCACACCATACATCTTCTCCACGGCATTCTTGATCTCCACCTTATTGGCGTTGACATCAACGATGAAGCCGTATTTTCCCTTTTCATTCATGGCCGACACTTTCTCGGTCACCAGGGGGCTTTTGAGGATACTCATGGCGCTGCTTATTTTAAGAGGCTGTCAATTTTCCCGACTGAGCTCTCCACGAGGATAACTTTGTCGGCGTGAATCACATCGTAGGTATTCAACTGCGATGCGGTGATCACTTTAGTATTCTGGATGTTCCGGCCAGACGTCACAATGTTCTTGTTGACTTCAGGGAGAACGAGGAGGGTCTTTTGCGAATCCACGCCGAGGTTTTTCAGCATGGCAGCGTATTGCTTGGTCTTGGGTGCTTCAAAGTTGAAGTCCTCAATCACGGCGATCAGTTGATCCTTGGCCTTATAGGTCAGGGCTGAACGACGGGCGAGATCTTTCACCTTCTTATTGAGCTTGAAGCTGTAATCGCGGGGTACGGGACCGAAAATCCGGCCACCTCCTTTGAATTGGGGGTTCTTGATGTTACCCGCACGAGCTCCGCCAGTACCTTTCTGTTTCTTGATCTTCTTGGAAGAACCGGTGATTTCGTTGCGCTGCTTGGACTTGTGTGTGCCCTGGCGCTTGTTGGCGAGGTGGCTCTTCACGTCCAGCCAGATGGCATGGTCGTTGGGCTCAATGCCGAACACTTCGGGTGACAAGGTCACCTTACGGCCGGTCTTCTCACCGCTGTATTTGGTTACTGCTACGTCCATCACTTTTGCAGAATTATGGTTGAGTTTTTCGCGCCCGGTACAGAACCGCTGACCAGGATCAGGTTGTGCTCCGGCATGATCTTCACCACTTTGAGGTTGGTGACTTTCACGCGGTCGTTGCCCATGCGTCCCGGGAGTCGCTTCCCTTTGATCACCCGTGAGGCGAAGGAGGCGTTACCCATGGAACCTGGTGCTCGAAGGCGGTTATGCTGGCCGTGGGTCTGACCGCCCACACCCTGGAAGCCATGGCGCTTCACAACACCCTGGAAACCGCGACCCTTGGAGGTACCTACGGCATCCAGAAAATCACCTTCGGCAAACACATCCTGAACACGAACTTCTTTGCCGAGCTCGGCAATGTTGTTGAACTCTGCGCCGAAGTCACGAAACTCAACCACGTCCCGCTTGGGTGTGGTATTAGCTTTCTTGAAGTGACCTACCAGCGGCTTGGATGTGTTTTTTTCCTTTTTCTCACCGAAGGACAGTTGCAGGGCAGTGTAACCGTCGGTCTCTGTGTTCTTGACCTGAGTTACAACGCACGGCCCTGCCTCGATGACAGTGCAAGCAATGTTCTGGCCGTCCTGACCAAACACGCTCGTCATCCCAATCTTACGTCCTATTATTCCAGGCATGGTTAAACCTATTTTGCTGTTTTTTGTACCGTTTTGCGGGTTTTGTATCGCAAAAAGGACTGCAAAGATAGGAACTGAGGCCGAGTTACCAAGTGCCCTATTCAAAAAAAGACAGGGGGTAGTAAACTCACTAACCGGCTAAATAGGCCCGGAAAACCAGCTGCTTGATATTCAGTTAGTTACAGGATGCATATCGCCAGGGGCCGCAGGTGGTAATCGAAGCGCCAAAAATGACCGTCAGTGGATCCGCTCAACCCCCAAGCCCGGCTTGTCAGAGGGACGCATGATCCCGTCTTCAAGAATAAAGCCGCCTTTCACCACATCCTTGGCAAGATCAAGGCTGCCATCAAGGTCAATGTATTTGGTGTTAGGGCAAGCAAAGGCCACGTGAAGACCTGCCGTTATACTGATAATGCTTTCATCGTTGCAACCCCAGAATAGGTCGACACCTTCCTGGTACCCGATATTGGCAATCTGGAGGCCTTGACCAATCCCGCCGCACTTCATGAGCTTGATATTAAAGATGCCCACCGCCCGGGGTGGCTTTACCAGTTCCAGGGCATCTTTCGGAGACAGCAGGGATTCGTCGGCAGCAATGATGTTTCTGACTGCTTCCGGCAACTTCCGAATCTCCGCAACGGCTTTGGCCGGCAGCGGTTGCTCAATCAATTCTACTTCAAGTGAACGGGTACGATTATAGAATTCAACGGTCTGCTCCGCCGTATACCCCTGGTTCGCGTCAACCCGAATGGCCATTTTCCGGCCATGCTTCTCCCGCATTTTCGCGATCCGCTCGATATCCTCCTCTACATTCTTGCCCGTTTTGACCTTAATAGCCTTGAAGCCCTTCTTAATGTATTCGTCGGTCTCTTTCAGCGTCTCTTCAACGTTCTTGATTCCAATGGTATTCGACGTTGGCATGGACTTGATCTTCTGGCCCAGGTACTTGACGATGGGTACGCCAAGGTATTTGCAGAATGCGTCATGTAGAGCAATGTCAAGTGCGGCACGAGCTGCAGGAGTCTTTGGAAACTTCATCGTCACTTCAAAGAGCAGCTGGTTGATCTCCCGGATGTCCCTCCCCTTGAGAAACTCCAGGTTGGCCTCCGTCAGTGAAGCCATAGTCATGTCCAGGTGTTCGCCAGTCACGTATTCACTGGGATTGGCCGCGCCAATGCCGGTGATCCCGTTGGTGAGGGTAATTTCTACGAAGGCATTGAGGACTTCGTCCACCGTCTTGAACGCGATGGTGTAGGGCTTGGTGTTGCCCAGATCTGCTTGCCAGACCGTAATATTTTTGATTTGCATGGGTTCGGAATTAGCGCGTCAGACCTGCGCGATGGATTCGTCGATCATTTGTTTGAAGATGGGTACCAGTTCTTCCACTCCATCTTCCAGCGGGAGTATGGCCGGTATTCCCAGCTCCTGCCGGGCCGTTGCTGCAAACTGTCGGGCATCGGCCTCCTTCATTTTATAGGTATTGATGGTTAAGGCTACCGTCGGGGCCCCATATATCCGAATAAGTTCGATTTCATCCTTTGGTGCCGGAATATCAGCAGGATAGTCTTCCAGGCCTTTGTAGCGCTTCCGGGGCGGATTGTGCTGAAGAACAACTGCATCGGCCCTGGCGGAGATGATCCATTCGGCGCCGGCAGGCCCGCTGGGGTTACGCAGGCTGGATTGACCTTCAATAAAGATGATATGGGGTTTAGCTTCGTCCCAGCATTTCACAATAGCATGCTCCATCTCACCTGAGATAAAATCATTCAATGTGCTGTCGAAAATGAATCCATACTTGGCGCCCTGCATCCAGCCGGTCTGGCCGGTATAAATCATTTCGGCACGATAGCCTGCCTTCCGCATGGCCTGCATGAGAAAACGTGTGGTTGTTCGCTTCCCCAAAGCACAGTCAGTGCCCAGTACCGCAATTTTCGGACAGTGAACTCTTTCGATCTCGCCCGACCAGAAATTCAGATCCTTGAATTTCTTCGGCTTGCGTACATCAATGAGCTCGACGCCCTTCTTATTGGCCAACTCCACCAATTCATGGTGATCGGAAAGGTAGTCGTGCAAACCGTTGACTATTCCAAAGCCCAGTTCAATAGACTCTTTGAGCAGCGCCCGAAGTTCGTCAGGCAGTATACCGCCTTTGGTGGCTACACCGATGATACAGTATTCAGCCTTTTCTTTGGACTTCGAAACAAATTCCTGAAGGGTGGCATATACCGGGATATTGCGCTTTTTACCATCTAAGACCTCCCCGGCATCGCGCCCTGCGGTCTTTTCATCAATTATCCCGAGAATGTTGAAGCGCTCCGTACCACGGATTAGCCCGTGAGCCGTTTTGCCGTTATCGCTGTCCAGGTAGCCGGCAGTTAAAACAATGGCATTACTCTTGTCCATAAGTCAATTAAGGCGCGAAAATTCGCGTAAAGGATACACAAGTCCAAATAGAGGGACGTGGGGGTGTAGGTTGGTAGTAGTTGGAAAATAGAAGTGGAAGGCAGGTAGAAGGTGGGTGAGTCATTGGGAAGTCAGGAAGGGTAATAAAACGTAAATTTGTAACTGTTATGAAAACACGAATTTTTCTTTTGCTGAGCCTCATGGCCGTCGCAAGCATGGCACAGGGGCAATCTATTATCGGCACATGGCAGGTGGTGGAAGAGAAGACCTGTTTTGAGGCCCAGATGCCGGAGTCTGAAACAGAAAAGGAGTTGTTGAAAGACATGGGATCCACTCGCAATGCCGTGGCCAAAGTGATCACGTTCAAGAAGAACGGCACAGGCGAAGAGGGCATATTCACTACGGGAAAGAAGAAGGGCACCGACAAAACAACCTTCACCTACCGGCTGACCGACAGCGATCTGAAACTGATGGACAAGAAATCCGGCATCATGACGCAGCAATTGGTGGTGGACGAACTTACGGCAACGACACTCCGTTTCCACCTGGCAGGGAAAGACTGCGAGACTAAAACGCTGACCCGCATCAAATAGATGGAGACGGAAGCCACGGAGAAGAGAGACATCCGCAAGCTCAAACTGGACGAGCTCAAGGCATTTTTTGTCCAGCAGGGCGACAAGGCCTTCCGGGCGCAGCAAGTATACGAATGGTTGTGGAAGAAATCAGCGAAGGATTTCGAGCAGATGACCAACCTGTCGCTGGCGACACGCGAGATGCTGAAGGCCAATTTCGTTATCAACCACATTCACGTGGACACGATGCAGCGAAGTTCCGATGGCACTATCAAGAACTCCGTCAAACTGCATGACGGGCTGATCGTGGAATCTGTGCTTATCCCCACAGAGAAGCGAATTACTGCTTGTGTTTCTTCGCAGGTAGGCTGCAGCCTCGCCTGCAAGTTTTGCGCAACCGCCCGCCTGAAGCGTCAGCGCAACCTCAACCCGGACGAAATTTATGACCAGGTCGTCGCCATCAAGCAGCAGTCGGAGTTGTTCTTTGGCCGGCCGTTGACCAACATCGTCTTCATGGGCATGGGTGAGCCGTTGCTAAACTATAATAATGTGCTGGCGGCCATTGAGAAGATCACCTCTCCGCAGGGGCTCAACATGGCTTCGAAACGAATCACCGTATCCACGGTTGGCATCGCTAAGATGATCCGGAAGATGGCAGACGACGAAGTGAAATTCAATCTCGCCGTTTCGTTGCATGCGGCCATCAATGAAAAACGTTCGGCCATTATGCCGATTAATGACGTAACCCCCCTCGAAGAACTGGCAGAAGCACTTGAGTACTGGTACAGCAAACAGAAGAAGAAAGTAACGTATGAGTATGTGGTCTGGAAAGGCATCAACGACAAACCCGAGGATGCGCAGGCGCTGCTCAAATTCTGCAAACGCGTACCCTGCAAGGTCAATCTCATCGAATACAATCCCATCGACGACGGCGAGTTCCAGCAAGCGTCCGACGAGTCGTTACTGATGTATATGGACCTCCTGGAGCGCAACGGCATCACCTGCCGCATCCGCAAGAGTCGCGGCAAGGACATCGACGCTGCGTGCGGACAACTCGCTAATAAGTCGTGAGGTGTTGAAGTACTGAGGTGTTAAGGTTTGGCAATAGCACAAATACATCAACACTTCAACACTTCCGTACATCAACACAATCCCTTTGATTGTTTAACTTTGGTATAGCCTAACCGCCTAGCCATGCAAGTCAGTCCTTACGAACAGCATTTTCAGTCATCTGAGAAAGTCAGGGATTTTGTGATCGGGATGAGCGACGGCCTGACGGTGCCTTTCGCGCTGGCTGCAGGCTTGAGCGGCGCGGTAGACCAGACCAGCATCATCATCACCGCAGGATTGGCGGAGATTGCGGCGGGCTCAATTGCTATGGGCCTGGGCGGATACCTGGCCGGGCGCACGGAAATCGAACATTACGACTCGGAAGAGCGCCGCGAATATGAAGAGATTGAAAAGTTGCACGAAGTCGAGATCAAGGAGACCAAAGAGATTTTTGCCGAATACGGATTGACCCCCGAATTGCAGGAGACCATTGCCCGGGAGATGGCGAAGAACCCGAAGAAGTGGGTAGACTTCATGATGCGGTTTGAGTTGGGGTTGGAACGCCCGGACAAGAATCGCGCCTTGCAGAGTGCGATTGTGATTGGTATCAGTTATGTGATCGGCGGCCTGATCCCGCTAAGCGCTTACTTCTTCACCGCTACCGCCACTGATGGTTTGATTTACTCCTCGATCATCACCTTCATTTGCCTGATTGCTTTTGGCATCATCAAGAGCAAACTCACCGGCCAGCCCTTGTTTAAAGGCGCTGCACGAGTAACGCTCACCGGGGCGCTGGCCGCGGGTGCCGCATTCGTGTTGGCGAAGTTGATTGGGGCTTAGTGCCTCGTTCTCCGCTGCCTTCGAGAACCTCAGGCAGCTACTTTACAAAACAGCCTGGCATTTTGGTGCCTGAGGCTCCCGAAGGCACGTCACTTCTTTGAAGCCTTGAACAATTTCTCCCGCTCATCCTTCGAAAGGCTCTCATAGCCGCCCTCCGATATCTTGTCGAGAATGGCATCAATCTCCTGCTGAGAAATGGAAGATGGCGTAGCGCTGTGTGGACGTTTGGCCGAGGCCTCCTTACGGTAAGTGACTTTCACCGTGCGTCGTGAAGAGAACAGCCCGGCGATGCCATTGAGTGTTGCCGTAATCCAACCACCCCAGTTCACACCGACCTGCAATTGTTTGATGTACACAAACCCGATCAGCGCGCCGCCAAGGTGTGCGATTTCACCACCGGCATTTTGACCGACCGAACCGAGAAATGAAAGGAAAATATAGATCGCGGCAATCCACTTGATCTTAACGGGCCCGAAGAACAGCAGGAAGAATGTGTAATCCGGCAGAAGGGTGGCCGCGGCCACCATGATCGCGAAAACAGAAGCCGAAGCACCCACCAACTCGGCACGACCACTGAGAAACTCAGGCGGGTTGGGAATGAGGTTATAAACCATCAGGTAAAGCGCACCGCCGGCCAGTCCGCCTAATACATACACCGCAATCACCTTGTCGCTCCCCAGGTAACTCACCAGCAGCTTCCCAAACCAATACAACGCGAGCATATTGAAAAGAATATGCATCAGGCCACGAAGGTCGTGGGTGAAAAAATAAGTAATGAGTGTCCAGGGCCGCGTAACAAAATCGCCAAAGCCGCTGGGGAGGGAGAATTGTTTGTGGACCACTTCAAACACGTTGCCAAAGCCAAACCACAACGAAAAGACCATGAAAATGGCCAACACAACAAACACCGCCACGTTGATGAGGATCAACTGAATATGACTGTTGTTGGGGCGACTGAAAGCGTGTTTAAACTCCTCTAACATGGACCTTCATTTAAGGATTTAAGGGTTTCCACGATTCGATTATGGGATTTTGAACTATTCAGGCCCAAAAGTTACGCAATCTTCACCTTGATTTAAGGATTGGAGGATTGCCATGATTCTATCAGGGATTTTGAAGGGTTGACATCCTGACGTTTCAGGATAAAGTTTATCGACCGGTAGTTCGCCAATACGTAATAAGAAGGAAGGCTACAAAGGCACCGCCGAAGTGCGCCAGGTGTGCCACCGAACCACTACGGTCCATGGCGTAGGTAAGGAATCCCATAAGGAAAACCATGTATTTCGCCTTGATCGGAATGGGCGGAAACAACAGCATGATCTCCAGATTCGGAAAGACCATTCCAAACGCCATGAGGATACCATATATCGCGCCGGAGGCACCCAGCATGATGCCCACATTGCCAGGAAAGAGGAAATAGTTGACAGCGGCATATAGAATACCGGCGCCCATACCGGTGATCACATAAAACAACAGGAATTTCTTGTCTCCCCAGTAATGTTCGAGTATGGGTGCAAATGACGCAAGCGCCAGCATATTGAAGAAAATGTGCCCAAACCCACCGTGGGCAAACATGTACGTGAAGAACTGGTAGGGCGCAAATCCTTCCGTCCCAAACGGCCAGAGGGAAACCAATGCAGTGAAACCATCCCCCATCAGCATTTGAAGGAGAAAGATCACCACATTGATGATCACGAGATTGCGGACGAGCGGGGTGAGACTGAACATCAGCGGAAGTGTGTTTCGATCTTAGACGTTTCAAAAATAAAAAATGTTGTACTGCCGTCGGGAGAATAGTTGGGGTTGTGGCTGGCCAACAGCCGCTCGACGAGCGACTCCATTTCCTCGGACGAAAGTGCCTGCCCCATCTTCACCGCTGCCCTTCGGGCCAAGGATCGCGCCAGGTTATCTTGTAAGGGTACGGTTAGGGTTGCCTGGTTATGTTTGAATTGTTCCAACAATCCCTCAAACAACTCCTTCTCATTCTTGCCGGTGGCTTCTGCCGGCATACCGGTCACCACCAATGTATTCTTCCCGAATGCCTCAAACTCAAAGCCCAGCGCCTTGATCTCCCGTTCCATTTCCATCACGAGGGTAAAATCAGCCGTGCCCAGGGTGATGGTTTGAGGGAAGAGGCTCTGTAGCGTTGAACCCGAACGGTCCTTCATTTTTCGCAGGAAACTCTCGTAGAGCACCCGCTCGTGGGCAGCCACAGGATGGATGATCATGACACCATTCTTCGCCGGCCGGACCAAGTGTCCTGATGGCAGTTGAAACACCGGAACCCGATTGGGCACGGGCACCATCGAGGTTCGTTCCGACGCCGCCAACTCCGCCTGGCCAAAGAGTGCGGACTGGGCGGGTCGCTCCTCTTCAAAGAGTTTCTCCCAGTTCTGAAGGTTCGATCGCTGAAGCCCTGAACCGAGCTGCTCATCGAGGTATTGCTCCCGGCTTAATGCCTGGGTCTGGCTGACCTTGGTCATCAGGTTGATGTCGGTGGTATAATCCAGCGTGGGAGACAGGTTATGAGCCCCCAATGCCTGGCGGACAGCCGCACGAACTACCGCGTAAACAGCACGTTCGTCATCGAACTTGATTTCTGTCTTGGTAGGGTGAACATTCACATCAATGTGCTTAGGGTCGATGGTGATAAAGAGCACATAAAATGGAAACGTTCCCTCGGGTAATAGGTTCTCATAAGCACCGGCAACGGCATGATTGAGGTAATTGTTGCGGATGAATCGTTCATTCACAAAAATAAACTGCTCACCACGGGTACGCTTGGCGGATTCCGGTTTCCCAATATATCCTGTGACAGACATCAGATCGGTCTCTTCACTGCAGGGTGCCAACTGCTGCTGGTAATTTTTTCCAAACAGGCCCACGATACGTTGCGCCAGCTTGGAAGGTTCGAGATCATAAAGAAGTTCATCGCCGTGTACAAGAGAGAAAGACAGTTCGGGATGAGCCAAGGCGATGCGCTGGAAATCATCCACGATATGACGCATCTCCACGGGGTTTGATTTCAAAAAATTGCGACGGGCCGGAATGTTGTAGAAAAGATTTTTCACTGCGATGGAAGTTCCTTTCTCCGCAGCAGTTGGCTCCTGCCGTCGAACTTCTGAACCCTCGACCACCAACAGCGTTCCCAGTTCTTTGTCTGCCTGACGTGTCTTCATTTCAAATTGAGAAACCGCCGCGATGGACGCCAGTGCTTCGCCCCGGAATCCCATTGTGCGGAGGGTGAACAGATCGTCGGCTTTGCGGATTTTCGAAGTGGCATGACGCTCCAGGCTCATGCGCGCGTCGGTCTCGCTCATGCCCGATCCGTCATCCACTACCTGGATGAGGGAGCGTCCGGCCTCCTTGATGATTACCTGGATTCGTTTTGCTCCCGCATCCACAGAATTTTCCATCAGTTCCTTTACTACGGATGCAGGGCGCTGAACTACTTCACCAGCCGCAATCTGGTTGGCAATAGCATCGGGAAGAAGATGAATAATGTCTGCCATGAAAAAATGCTCGTAGTACCGGGCTATTTCTTAAACCTGAAATAAAAATAGACCGGGATAAATACCAGCAGCCCATAGAGTGCGTCCTTGCCCCATTGAAGGAAGGCCATTAGGAAAAGCACGAGGAACAACAGTGTTCCGCTGCGGAGCAGTACGGAGTTAAGTTCACCTTTGCTCTTGTCCGAACGGCGTCGGGCGGTATGAAATGACCCAGTGATGCGCGTCCGGTAATCGCCCGCTGCACCCTCGGTCTGGATGCCTTTCTCCCGCTCTATTTCCCGACGAATGCGCTCCTCCCTTTCTTTTCGCTCCTCCGCTTCCTGGTCCCAATATCGCGGGGTATAGTTGAATCGCTTGTGATTCGGGGTTTTGGTGAACAGTGAAATGAATTTCATGCAACGTACGTTGGAATGGGTACCGGCCAGGGAGTAGTTCAGGCCCGGGACGAATCCCCTGATCATTCTTCCGGGTAAAATTGCTTTATTCGCCTCCAAATACAAAGTTAAACTAACGGATGTCTCATAAAGTTTTCCTGACTTTCCTGCTTTCCGTACTGGTCGAGACATCCCTGGCCCAGGCTGGCCGCGAAAAATGGGTAGACAGTGTCTTTCGCTTGCTCAACCGTCACGCCAAAGTCGCGCAATTGTTTATGGTTCCGCTGCCGGCCGATCCTTCCGAAGACAACCTGGACGACACCAGGGATCTCGTCAAGGATGGCGTCGGTGGTGTCTATATAATGCACGGCGGTCCCGTACGTCACGCCGCAGTAATCAACAAACTTCAATCTATTTCCTCCCGCCGTCTGCTGGTTGGTGCAGCCGCAGAATGGGGGCTCCGACAGTCGCTCGACAGTGTGGATGGATTTTCAAAGCCGATGGTAGCCGGGGCCCTGCCCTCTGACAGCCTTGTTTCGCTTTGGGCGCACGGCATTGCCCAACAGATGAAGGAGCTGGGTGTGCACATCAACTTTGCCCCAAACGCGGATGACCAAATCTTCGCGGGCGATTATTTGCGGTACTTCGGAGGCAACCAAATAGTTGGAAGGACCACCTCTTTGTTTGTTCGGGCCCTCCAGGAAGAAGGGGTAATGGCGGTGGCCAAACACCTTCCCAGGCGATGGAGTGAAGAGCGGCCACTTCCCGATTCGATGATCGTCCTCAGCCTTGACCGGGTTGATACTTCATCCCTTCGTCCCTTCCGCCAATTGATCGCCGAGAACATTTCAGGTATTTCAACCGACTACCTGCACTTCTCTATCCGGAATGAACAAGGGATTGTACCCGCCTCCGTTTCCCTGGTTTTCATCCCCGAAATATTGCGGAGAATGCTCGGCTTTCAAGGGCTGGTATTTGCCGATGCCACAAGTATCCGTAGAAAGGCCGGCAAAGTGCGGCCCGGTGAAGCAGAACTGCTTGCCTTCCAGGCCGGTGCTGATGTAATTTATAATCCGGTCGACGCTTCGGCAGGAATCAAAAAGATTATGCGGGAGGTTCGCAGAAACAAACTGCTGGAAGTTCAGCTCGAAGCAAGTGTCAAAAAAATCCTGGCCGCCAAGTATGACGCAGGCCTTAACCACTATCTACCGATCAACACAGACAACCTGGTGCGTCGAATGAATGATCCGGGTTATCAACGCATCAATGACATCGTTTCGGCCTCGGCGGTGACCGTCATTCAGAACCGGGATTCCCTCTTGCCTATTCGGTCACTGGAAAACATTTCCATGGTGTCGATTTCGATCGGGAAAGAAACTGGCAATCCATTCGACCTGATGCTGAAGAAATATGCCCCCGTTAGGTCAATCAGCATCCGCAATGCATCAGATACCGCCCGGATTCAGTTGACCAATAGTGAAGTACTCATTGTTGGAATCTTTCCCCATGCGGCCGCGCTGGAACGGAAGATTCAATCCTGGATAAACTCGTTGGCCGCCCAACACCCCATCATTGTTGTTCATTTCGGAAATCCATCCTCACTGGCCAACTATGGATCCGCCAATGCAGTCATTGCAGCATTCACCGACGAAGACCGGATGCCATCAGTAACAGCCCAGGTAATCTTTGGAGCCATCCCCGCACGAGGTATCCTGCCTGTCAAGGTGGGGGCATGGTCACCGGGAACCACCATCGTCACCACTCCCCTCCAACGATTAGGGTTTGGTTCGCCCGAATCAGTGGGAATCAATAGCCGATCACTTTCACGTATTCGGTCCATCATGGACGAGGCCATCGCCATCGGGGCAACGCCCGGTTGCTACACGCTGGTGGCGAAAGATGGCAAAGTGGTTTTTGCTGAATCCGCGGGATTCCTCACCTGGGAAAAGAAGCAACCGGTAACTGACTCCACGCTTTACGACCTCGCGTCGGTCACCAAGATTTCTGCAACCTTGCAAACCGTGCTCTTCATGCACGACCATGGACTTATTGATATCAACAAGAAAGCATCCGTCTACCTGCCCGAGTTGAAGAATTCCAATAAGGCCGACTTTACTCTTAAGGATATCCTGACGCACCAGGCGGGCCTTTGGCCTTTTCTTCCCTTCTGGACGCAAACCATCAAGGACCGCAAGTTGATGCCGGAGTACTACAGCAACTCCTATAGCGAAGATTATCCTTACCCGGTCGCTGAAAATCTCTTCGCTGCCAAATCCATCAAAGACAGCCTGTGGCAATGGATCATCAAGGCACGCATCCGTGACAAGCCTCCTAGAACCCCATACGACTACCGGTACAGCGACATGGGGTTTTACATTCTCCAGCACCTTGCTGAAAAAATGCTGAACCAACCCATGGAAGATTTCCTGGGTCAAAACTTGTACGATCCCCTCGGTGCTTACACCACGGGCTATCAGCCACTGCGCCGTTTCCCCAAAGAGCAAATTGCCCCGACCGAACAAGACACGCTGTTCCGCAAGTCATTGCTCGTAGGTTATGTACACGATGAGGGTGCCGCGTTGCATGGAGGTATCGCCGGGCACGCCGGGCTCTTCAGCACTGCCAATGACCTGGCCAAAGTAGGTCAGATGTGGTTGCAGAAAGGTTCTTATGGCGGCATCACTTTCTTTAAACCAGAAACCATCGAACTATTTTCCACCCGGCAATTCAGCGACAGCCGGCGGGGTCTTGGCTGGGACAAACCAATGCCCGGAGATTGGGGTAGTCCCACAACCCGGTTTGCCTCGGCAAAGACTTTTGGACATACGGGCTTTACCGGCACTTGCATTTGGGTGGACCCGGAATTTAATCTAGTCTTTATCTTTTTGTCCAACCGGGTGAACCCGAACGTGAGTAATAAACTATTAAATGCCAATATTCGTCCCCGGATACAGCAGGTCATTTATGAGGCCCTATTTGACTACCGGGCGACCGGAAAGTGAAACTAAATGAGGCAAAAGCAGGTTATTACTACTCAATCCTAAGCATTTGGATCAAATCAACATAGGTATTGTATGCTATCCCACCTTCGGAGGCAGTGGGGTAGTCGCCACCGAGCTTGGAAAAGCATTGGCCAAGGAGGGCCATCGGGTACACTTCATTACCTATTCCCAACCGACCCGGCTGGACTTTCTGAATGAAAACCTTTTCTACCACGAGGTGGAATTTCACTCCTACCCTCTTTTCGAATATCCGCCGTATGAGCTTGCCCTGGCAAGTAAAATGGTGAGTGTGGTCAAGAATGAGAAGCTCGACCTGCTGCACGTGCATTATGCGATCCCGCATGCATCGGCCGCTTATGTGGCCAAACAGATTCTCAAATCGGAAGGGATTTATATCCCGGTGGTCACTACGTTGCACGGAACAGACATTACCCTGGTGGGAAAGGATCCTTCATACGAGCCCGTGGTGACGTTCAGTATCAATCAGTCCGATGGCGTCACCGCAGTGTCAGAAGATCTTCGCCGCGAGACCTACGAACATTTCAAGATCACCGTCGACATCGATGTGATTCCCAACTTCATCGATCTGGACAAGTTCAAGAAGCAGAAGAAGGATCACTTCAAGAAAGCCATTTGCCCGAATGGTGAATCCCTCGTTGTGCATACCTCCAACTTCCGCAAAGTCAAGCGCATCGGCGATGTCATCCAGATCTTCGCCAACATTCACCAAGCCATTCCTTCCAAGTTGCTTATGATCGGGGACGGACCGGAACGCGCGAAGGCGGAAGCACAAAGCAGGGAATTGGGAATAGAGAATGATGTTCGGTTCCTGGGCAAACTGGAAGCCATTGAAGAAGTGTTATCGGTGGCGGACCTCTTCCTGATGCCTTCCGAAAAAGAGAGTTTCGGCCTTGCCGCCCTCGAGGCCATGGCCTGTGAAGTACCCCTGATTTCCTCTAACGCCGGGGGCTTGCCCGAATTGAACGTACAAGGCATAACAGGCTTTATGAGTGAGGTAGGCGATGTGGAGGATATGAGCCGGAAAGCCCTGTTTATCCTCGACAAGAAGAATCTACCCACCTTCAAGGAAAATGCCCTTAAACGGGCCCGCGAATTTGATATCGCCAACATCCTGCCCCTTTATGAGCGGGTATATCAGCGGGTTATCGAAAAGACGGCCAAAACCGTCGAATAGGAGGGCATCCTGGCCCGGATTATTGAAAAGATGTCGGCATGACATTAACTTTGCAGCGCTAATCGATCTGGCGTATGGAGACCTACGTAAAACCTCAAAACAAAGGAACTAAGCAGCTGTTCAAGAACCCCGTTCTTGAAGCGCTTAGCCGCACCCACATTGCTGTGCCACTGACTGTTTTCTTCAGCTATTCCGCCGGATTGCTGTATTGGAGCATTACGCATACATCGCTCTCCGCCGGTATGACTATTGGAATGTTCTTCCTCGGGCTGCTGGTATTCACCTGGGTGGAATACAACATCCACCGTTATATCTTCCACCTTTCGCCCACCACCCAGCGCCGGGCAGATTTTCAGTATACCATGCATGGCGTTCATCACGAATTCCCGAAAGACAAGACACGCCTCGCGATGCCTCCGCTGCTCAGCATTACTCTGGCAACGATTCTCTTACTGGTGTTCCGCCTGATCCTCGGGGATTTCGTATTTTCATTCCTGCCCGGCTTCCTGGTTGGATATGCCATGTACCTTTCAGTTCACTACATGGTTCATGCTTACCAGCCTCCGCGTAATTTCCTTAAGGCACTGTGGGTGAACCATGCCGTTCACCATTACAAGGACGGTGAAATGGTGTTCGGCGTTTCTTCTCCACTCTGGGATTACATCTATGGAACGATGGGCGAGAAGAACAAGCAGGAACGCGAGACGGCCACTTCAACTTCGCTCTGATAATATTGAATTTTTTCCCTCCCAACCTGGGTTTCTGCTAACTATCGGCAACTTTGGTCAACTTGTTATGCCCAGTTAGCAATGGTCATTTCTTACTTCCTTGCGCAGTAAAATAAATACTCTCTAAGAGCACTTCGTTTGGGCCAGGTATTGGATCTGGTGCTTCGAATTTGGTATCCAAACCGAAATTCACGGCGAGCACATAGGTGGCCTGCGGTGGGCCGAGAAGTTTCATCTTTTCGACAGGAACCTGAGTAATCGCTCGACGAACCATCTCTGCGCAACCACTGCCTATATCCTCTAGAAACTCAATCTTGGTGACGATTCCATGTTCCACGGAGAAGCGAACGACAACAGAACCCTGAACGCCCATTTTTCGGGCCTCTTTGGGATAACTCAATAATGTAAGGTAAGGGTAGACCGCAGCGCGATTCTCCTCCGGCCAATCATCCAGGGCAATCTTTATTTGGAAATATTGGGGCACCATCTCCCCACGCTGAGTTCCTGGTATCCAAGGATCCATATCGTTGAATATCTGGCGAACTTCATTTGCCAGTCCCACGGTCGTTGAGTCAGAAATGCTGACATCTTCCGCCTTCCCATCTGTGTTGATTGTAAAACGGCAATCGAAAGGATTCGTCGGCTTGCCCGTTGATTTGTTGGCGAGCGCATTTCCGAGGTAGACATAGAAGTTATCCATTCCTCCCGGAAATACTGCACCTGATTCGACAACCTTGAATTCTCCCGACTCCCTACTTGCGGGGGTGCTGGTTCTCCCCATAATCTGTTCAACGACGGGATAACCGGCAAGGTTGATTCTCTTCAAAACTGTGTACTCGCGATCCAGGTAGAACATGAACCGATCCTGAAGAGGAATTGGAATATTTGCTGTTTGATATCCTATATGAGACACCATTAGTTTCTCGTACTTACTGTTGTCAATAGACAGCTCAAAGAAGCCCGCAGCATTCGTAAACGTACCGGACGTTGCTCCCAGGATAATGACATTTGCGTTCTTTACCGGCTTCTTGGTCTCACGGCTGAGTACACGACCTATAATCTTTCTCTCCTGTGCGTTTGTTGACAGGGCAAAAAACATCAGAAGCCAAAACAGGATTCTCTTCATTAGCTTAAGTAGTGTAATAATACGTCCGTGGCACCCATTTTCGCAACCCGCCGCAGGCCACTGATCATCATGCGCGGAGGTTAATGGCCATTTTTAATGGCAGCTTGTCACCGCTTGTACCAAGTCCGCCATTAGCGTCTTTTTCTATTTTTATGTCATTTGATATTAAGAAATTCGCCGCTTGAGAAACAGAAACCTTCAATTATTGGTTATGTTTAGCGACCTGACACGGTTATCATGCTAGGCTACCGATTTTCCAAATACACCCCACCGCCGCAAGACCAGAAGAGCGATTTCGATCGCCTGCTGAAGATCTTCATGCAGCTCGTCCTGATCACCTCCGGCAATGTGAGCGAGGCCCTGCAGTGGATGACGGAAGTTGACCGACAGCACAAAATCACCACGCCCACCTACGGGATGGGCGACTTCATTGAAGACCTCAAAAAGAAAGGTTACATCAGCGACGATGGCCCCAACGGTGAACTGAAGTTGAAAGCCCGCAGTGAACAAAACCTGCGTCAATCTGCACTCGAAGAAATCTTCGGCAAATTGAAGAAATCACGTGGCGGCGAGCACAAGACACCGCACAACGGGCGTGGTGATGAGCCCACCACCGACCGTCGCGACTATGAGTTCGGTGACACCATGGAGCAAATTTCCATGACCGACTCCCTCCGGAACGCCCAGATTAACCATGGCTTCGAGGAATTCTTCATGACGGAAGATGACCTGGAAGTGGTCGAAAATGAATTCAAATCACAGACGTCCACCGTACTGATGATCGACATTTCCCATTCCATGATTCTTTACGGGGAAGATCGCATCACGCCCGCCAAGAAGGTGGCGATGGCGCTAGCAGAACTGATTACCAAGAAATATCCGAAAGACACACTTGACATCCTTGTCTTTGGTGATGATGCCTGGCAAATCGAAATCAAGGACTTGCCTTACCTGCAAGTGGGCCCTTTTCACACGAACACGGTTGCCGGACTGGAATTGGCCATGGATATCCTTCGGAAACGCAAGAATGCCAACAAACAGATCTTCATGATCACCGACGGTAAGCCGACCTGTATCAAGCAGGGAATCCAGTACTATAAGAACAGCTTTGGTCTTGATCACAAGATCCTGAACCGCACGCTGAACCTGGCCGACCAACTTCGGAAAATAAAGATTCCGGTTACCACGTTCATGATCGCCACGGATCCTTACCTCAAGGCATTTGTCCGTGAGTTTACAAAAGCCAATAATGGCAATGCCTACTATAGCAACCTGGAAGGCCTTGGCAACCTTGTCTTTGAAGATTTCAAGCGCAATCGGCGCAAAACACTTTAACATGAACGCACCAAAAATCAATACCCTGGGTGAACTGAAAGCATCGGGCTACCAAAGCCGTTCGATCAAGGACGAACTCAGAACGAACCTCATTACCCGACTTCAGAAAAATGAAAAGGTGTTCGAAGGCATCTGGGGATACGAAGAGACCGTAATACCGGATGTGGAGCGCGCCCTGCTGGCCGGCCATGACATCAACTTCCTGGGCCTCCGCGGCCAGGCCAAAACACGCCTGGCCCGTCTCATGATTCACCTCCTGGACGAGTACATCCCGATCATTGCCGGATCTGAACTGAACGACGACCCGCTAAAGCCCCTCTCCCGCTACGGCCGGGATGTCGTCGCCGAAATGGGCGATGCGACCCCCATCAGCTGGCTTCACCGGGAGGACCGCTACACCGAGAAACTGGCCACACCGGATGTTTCCATCGCAGACCTCATCGGTGATGTCGATCCGATCAAGGCAGCATCACTCAAACTGCCGTACTCCGACGAGCGGGTGATTCATTTCGGGCTCATCCCGCGTGCCAACCGTGGTTTGTTTGTAATCAATGAACTCCCTGATCTGCAGGCGCGCATCCAGGTCGCCCTCTTCAATATTCTGCAGGAAGGCGATATTCAGATTCGCGGTTTCCGCCTCCGGCTACCCCTGGATCTGCAATTTGTTTTCACCGCTAACCCCGAAGACTACACCAACCGGGGCAGTATCGTGACGCCGCTGAAGGATCGTATCGACAGCCAGATCATTACGCATTATCCAAAAACCATCGAGGTGGGACGAAAGATTACCGGCCAGGAAGCCAACATACGCCTTGAACAGCAGGACCTTGTCTCGGCATCCGAGTTGGCCCTCGATCTCATCGAACAGATTGCTTTCGAGGCGCGCAAAAGTGAATACGTCGATGCCAAAAGTGGAGTCTCTGCCCGCCTTACCATCTCCGCATTTGAAGCATTGGTGGCCGCGGCAGAACGTCGTGCGCTAATCAACCAGGAAAAGAAAGCGGCCATACGGATTAGCGATTTCGTTGGCGTGGTGCCATCCATCACCGGCAAAGTGGAGCTGGTTTATGAGGGGGAACAGGAAGGGCCGATTATTGTCGCCCAAAATCTTGTGGGTAAAGCCATCCGGTCACAATTCGTCAACTACTTCCCCGACCCGGAGAAGTTTCGCAAGCTGAAGGAGAGGAGTCCGTACCGGAAGATCACTCAATGGTTCAGCGAAGGACATACGCTGGATCTCTTGAGTGAAATTTCCAGTCTTGAATACGAAAAACAACTTCGTTCCGTGTCGGGGTTGCTTGAACTGGTCAACGAATATCAAAAGAACCACGACCCTGCCACCAAGCTGGTGCTGATGGAGTTTGCCTTGCACGGTCTGGCGGAATATAGCCTCATCAGCAAGCACCGCCTTGAGCGCGGATTGCAGTTCAAGGACCTCATCAGCGGCATGTTCAACATGGAAAAAGGAGATGAAGATGATGCAGACGATGAGGACACCGACGACAGTTACGGCCGGCGCTCCAATTAGTCAGTCATGTCCCGTCCAGAGCATCTGGCCATTGACGGCCGTCAACTTGTTGAATTAAGGAAGATGGTCTCCCGGGGAGAAGGGCAACATCTGGAATTCAAACGTAAAGCAGCCTTTCCCGACAAAATCGTTCGTGAACTGATCGCTTTCGCCAATACAGACGGAGGAGTCCTGCTGGTTGGCGTAGACGATGACGGGACTATTCCCGGGGTAAAATATCCGGAAGAAGAACTGCTCATGGTTCAAAAAGAACTTGCGGCGAGTTGCCGGCCGGCGCTAGCCGTGGAAACGCAAGTGATCCGGGTGAATGAGAAAAGGTACGTGCTCCGGTTGGAAGCCAGGCAGAGTTCAAAACGACCTCATTTCCAGGTAAACAAGGGTGAAAAGATCTCATTTGTGCGCGAAAAAGATCAGAGTATTCGGGCGAGCAAGGAAATGATTGAGGTTACCCGTCGCCTGAAAACATTGAAGGGAATGCGGTTTCCGTACGGAGAAGCCGAGCAAAAGGTCATTCGCTTCCTTGCCGATCACGAGGGCATAAGCCTGGGTGAATTCGCGAAGTTGACTGGCCTCAACCGCTATGCCGCATCCCGCAAATTGGTCAGGCTGGTGCTGGCCAATGTGTTACGCATCACGCCTACAGAGAAGGGTGACATCTTCTCGCGATCCTAGATTTTCAACAAGTTTAGAAGTACAAGTTCAGAAATAGGTTTCCTGTGGCCACCGTACCAAAAGCAAAAGTACTTGGTGTAGGATAATAGCCAGAGCTAACGACCGAAACATTTCCAGTCCCAAAATTGAAGCTCTCTATTCTTTGCGTTCCATTCCCGGAACTATTGGATGCGATGCTATATCCAAATTCAGCACCCAGGGACATTTTTGGCGCTATGAAGAATTCTGCCCCGGCAAAACCAGTTACTCCAAAATTCACATTGGTACCGCTGGACGTTTCAAGGGTACGACTGCTTCCGAAAGTGATATTGGATACCGTTGCGCCATTGGGATTCCAGATGGTGAACGCAACCGAAGGGTTTGAGGCAGTTATTGCGTTACCATAGGTATAGGTTGAGCTGGTTGAATTAAACCCAACGAATGCCTCAAAACCATAAATGCCTTGCAAGCGCCCCTTCCCTCTTCTCTTTTCAATCCCGGCACCGATCATGATATTGGTTGACGTGAAAGACTTCGTGTCAGTGACCAGGACGGCAGGATCCGGGTTCGTTGAATTGTCAACCATGTTCTTTCCATCCTGGGACAGGTTGTTCAGCGAAAACCTTACCCGAATGGCTGTTGTTGCTGACTTCATGTATTTACCAACCAGGGAAGGGAAGGCCGGACTTCGGAAGGCCGGTGACGGATTATTGGCTGTGTTGTTGAACATGTTCCCGATGTATTGAAAAAATGGGGTTGCGTCCACGCCAATGGCAAACTCGCCAGCCTGCGGAAGAATTGCTCTCCCTCTTTTATTAACCAAAATGGTTGTATCTGACTGCGCCAAACATGGCGCGCCGATTACTGAAAGGGCAAACAACAACAGGATAGCCTTCATAATATCTGCTTAGTGCTGACTAAAATACAACATTTCATTCTCCAGCGAAATACACCGTTTGAGGCTCCCGGCAGAAAAGTGTGTTAAAACGTTGCTTTATACCCCCCGCATTACTTAGTTTTAGTCATCGATTGGACCGCGAAGATACCGTTCATACTTGCAGGAGCCCTTTTCCTGTGGGGAACTGTCTTCGCGGTTTTCATTTGTCCGTACCTCAACGATTACTTTTTAATCTATGGCAAAGACGCGCAAGGAGAAAAAGATCTTTATCCTGGACACCTCCGTTATTCTCTTCGAGCACAACAGCATCCTGAATTTCGCGGAGCACGACATCGGCATCCCGATTACCGTTCTCGAAGAACTTGACAACTTCAAAAAGGGCAACGATACCAAAAACTTTGAAGCCCGCGAGTTCATTCGCCTGATTGATAAGCTGGCGAAAGACCAGATGCTTCACAAGTGGAACCCACTCAACGGCAAGAGTAAGGGGAATTTCAAGGTACTCATGGAGACCGGCAGCAACGGCACCCTGGATGCCAACAAAGTCTTCAACGAGCACAAGGCCGACCACCGAATCCTCAACTCGGCGCTCCTCATGCAAAAAGAGGAAAAAGATCGCCAGGTCATTCTCGTCTCCAAAGACATAAACCTGCGCCTGAAGGCAAAATCCCTGGGGCTCCAGGCGGAAGACTACACCACGGGCAAGGTGCAGAACCTCAGCTCGCTGTACAGCGGAAAAACCATTATCGATGATGTTGACCCGGATGTAATCGACCTGTTGTATGAAAAGGGATATTGTCCCCCTGAGGATCTCCTGGGCAATTCCGAACTGACCAAAAATCATTACTACATCTTGCGCAGCGGCAAGAAGTCAATCCTCGCGTTTTATAATTCCGCCAACGGCATGGTAGAACATGTGGAAAAGCGTGCCGTATATGGAATTAAGCCAAGGAATGCCGAGCAAGCCTTTGCCATCCATGCCGTCACCAAGCCGGAAATCAAATTGGTGACCATGCAGGGCGTAGCCGGTACGGGAAAAACACTCATCGCCCTTGCCGCGGCTCTCGAGCAGAAACGAGAATTCAAACAGATCTATCTGGCCCGTCCAATCGTACCGCTGAGCAATAAAGACATCGGCTACCTGCCAGGCGATATCAAATCGAAATTGAACCCCTACATGGAACCGCTATGGGACAACCTGAAATTCATCCAGAACCAGTACAGCGAAAGCGACAAGGAATACTCCAAGATCACGGAAATGGTGACTAATGAGAAGTTGGTCATTACTCCCCTTGCCTACATCCGCGGAAGGAGCCTTTCCAATATCTGCTTCATCGTTGACGAAGCACAGAACCTAACTCCGCACGAAGTAAAAACCATCATCACGCGCGCCGGGGAAAATACTAAGATCATATTCACCGGGGATATTTTCCAGATCGATACCCCCTACCTGGATTCCCAGTCGAACGGACTCTCCTACCTGATTGACCGGATCAAGGATCATGAACTATACGCGCACATTACCCTTGAAAAGGGAGAGCGGTCGGAGTTGGCGAATTTGGCTAACGATCTGCTTTAGTGTGTTTGGGTGTAAACGTTTCAAAGTGCCCAGGTACATAGGTACGTTGACACGCTGGCCTGTCGACACGGCCCCAGCAGGCTGGCCAATAAAATTGGAGTAGTTATTTCTTGAGCACCTTCGCCATGGTCTCCCCGATCAGGGCAGGCGACTCTACCACATGAATGCCGCATTCCCGCATGATCTTCATCTTGGCGGCAGCGGTATCTTCGGCGCCC
The DNA here is from genome assembly GCA_016787645.1 of Cyclobacteriaceae bacterium. Taxonomy (GTDB): domain Bacteria; phylum Bacteroidota; class Bacteroidia; order Cytophagales; family Cyclobacteriaceae; genus ELB16-189. Next base: position 120,045 of record JAEUUF010000022.1, read on the forward strand.
CCAATGATGGCCCCTGCGTGGCCCATACGTCGACCGGGAGGCGCGGTTTGCCCGGCGATAAAACCAACCACGGGCTTCTTGTTGCCATTCTCCTTAATCCAGCGGGCAGCAACCGGTTCATAGTTTCCGCCAATCTCACCGATCATAACGATGCCTTCTGTTTCAGGATCATTCATGAGCAACTCAACCGCATCTTTTGTGGCCGTTCCGATGATCGGGTCACCACCAATGCCAATGGCGGTGGTGATTCCCAAGCCTGCTTTAACAATCTGATCGGCGGCTTCGTAGGTAAGCGTCCCTGACTTGGAGACAATTCCAATTGAACCTTTCTTGAATACAAATCCCGGCATTATACCGACTTTGGCTTCCCCCGGGGTAATGACGCCTGGGCAGTTGGGGCCTACGAGGCGTACGCCTCGCTCCTTGATGTACTGCTTGGCCATCATCATATCTTTGACCGGAATCCCTTCCGTAATCGCCACAATCACTTTGATTCCTCCGTCAGCCGCTTCCATGATGGAGTCCGCCGCAAAAGCCGGAGGTACAAAAATGATGGAAACATCGGCGCCGGTCTTGTCCACGGCATCTTTCACACTATTGAATACCGGGCGTCCCAGGTGCATCTGGCCACCTTTACCAGGTGTTACTCCGCCCACGACATTGGTGCCATATTCAATCATCTGTCCGGCATGGAAGGTACCTTCCGAGCCGGTGAAACCTTGAACGATAATGCGCGAGTTTTTATTGACGAGAACACTCATGGTCGTGCGGTTTAGGGTAGTGTACAAAATTAGGAGAATAAAGCTGACGGCCAAATGAAAAGCCCCGGGGGTGCCGGGGCTTTTCAATAGGTTGTATATTGAAATTACTGCTTCTGGACCGCAAGTTTGTTGCGGTAGAGGAACTCATTTCTTGCTTCCACAAAACTTTCCACATCCGGCGCCATTTTGACCGCCTCTTCATAGGAAGACAAGGCGTCGATGATCAAGCCATGCTGCTCATAAAAACCAGCGAGGATAAATTTGTCGAATGCGGTTTCATCCTTGAGATCAGCAGCGATTTCTGCGTAAGCCTTCTTAATTTTCTCCTGCTCGGCCGGATCCATTCGCTTCACCGCAATTCCTTCCGAGTGCACTTTCTTATCAGCATTGCTGGACACCTGGACAAGGAAGTTTTTACGGCTGGCCAACTTGGGATCGGAAAGATCCAGTTTGATACTGGTTTCCGGAGTTTCCACCTTCATGATCACATCCTCATAGAAATCCAACAGGGTAACCACATAGGGTCCGCCGGCCTTCGGGGCTTCCCAAACTACGTACATGCTGTTATTGAACACGAAAGAATTCTGTGCCGGAGGGAGGTAGACGCTCAACGCGGTTGGCTCTCCACGGTGCACCGCTCCAGTGGCGCTCAGCCGGTTCTTTTTCGCCTCCGCCGAGTTGCTGCTGAGAATGAAATCGGTGTATTTAGACATGACACTGGTGCCGCTGCCCAACTGACTCAGGAGGTCGGCTACCTTATAATTTTGAGCCTTCTTCAACTCCAGCGGTTTCCCGCTTTTGCTCACGAGTCCCAGGTAGGCGTTCTCTGACACTTTAACCTCGTCTTCCACGGTAAGGCTGATACCGGTTTTGACCGGCTGCCATGCTCCACCCTTCGACTTGTATTCATTAGCCCCTTTGTTGGCCAGCACCTTAAAAGCATAGTCTGCCTGTCCATAGCTGGTGATTCCCAAGGCAACCAGGCCTGCAACCATCAAAATTCGTCTTGTTCTCATTTTCTTGTCATTTTAACCATACTAAAGTACTAAAAAACGTGCCAATCTATGAGATTAATGCCCGTTCACGTCTCTTGGTAAGCCGCTTTGTCACCTCGTTCTGGACGCTTTTGTAGATATCGTAACATGGGCCCACAAGGGCCGAAACGCCGATGGCGACGGCCAGTTCCAATTTGTAACTCCATTCCGCAAATGCGTAAATGACGAGGAAGGAAATGATGATTACTTCCACCAGCTGAATAACCACGGACAGGGCATCAAACCAATCGGGCAGTTTTTCATTGATGAAGATGAAGAGCGCCACCGTCAACAAACAAACCACAAAGGCCACTACGTACTGAGCCCAGTCCGGTAGAGCATCCACGTAATCCTCGTTGAGAATCATGGCAACCGCATTGGCATGAACAACCGGGCCAAACATATCCGGGTTGGCTCTTCCGGCAACTTTCTTGTTCAGGGGCGTAAAAAATTTATCTTCCCAAGCGGCATCGCCCAGGTAGTCGCCCAGGTAACCCATGATGACAATGTGATCCTTGAACATTTCAGGCAGTATTTCCCGGCGCAGAAGTTGATCGGCATCTACGACATAGAACATTGTCTTAAAATTTGTAGCTGCAGTTTCGTCGTTCTTCTCGCTTTGAATTCTCAACTGCATCACTTCGATGTTGCCGCGGAAGTTAATCAGTTCCTCCTCCTTGTTCCGTGCCAGGAATTTCCTCGCCTTGACCGAATCATACTGCATGGCAATCTGGACACCGAAATACAACTCTTCTTTGCCACCCACATTCCTCTTGGGAAATATTGACCGGCAAACCTTTACATCTTCCTGGTAGGTGGCGTTCGTAGGTAAACTGGTAAAACCGGTCAGGGCGTAGTCATTGAACATAGGATCTGAGATCTCAATGGAATCGTACACATCAATATCGAATTGGCTCAATGAATCGGTCTGAAGAAGTTTGCTGCCCAGGATCACGTTACCTGCTTCCTGGATGGCATTGCTCAGTAGCAAATTCCCGAGGGTATCCAACAACGCGGGACAATTGATGCTATCCCGCAAACCGCCTTCACAGTTAAAGAACCCATCGAAAGCGATGACCCGGGGCTTGAACTCGCTCAGTATCCTGATCTGCTCGGCAATATCACGCCTCGGAAGTCGTCCAATGTTTACAAGGATAATGCGTTCATCCACCAGCGGATCTGGCCGTAGATTGGAAAAAGCGTAATCGGACAACTCGAAATCGCGTAATGCCTGACCGATGGGGTCAAATGCGTTGAATATCTTGAGGTCGGTGACTTTCGCTCCTCCCCAAAGCATGAAAAACACAAAGACCGTAATGATGAGGCTTTCAAACCATAACTTTTTCATTTAGCGCAGACAGGGTTGATGGGTAGTGAGTAAATTTAGAGATTTAGCATCGCAAATCAACCCATACATGCCTGCCCATCGTCCTGCGCTCACCCCGGCCGTCCTTGAAAAGGGAATCTGCAGCGGCGACCGCACCCTTCTTGCCCGTGCCATCACCATGGCTGAGAGTACCAAGCCCGTTGATCAAAAAAAAATAAGCTCACTGCTGAAAAGGTTGCTGCCCAGAACCGGGAAATCCATCCGCATTGGCATCACCGGTGTACCCGGTGTTGGCAAGAGCACCTTCATCGAAGTATTTGGCGAATTGCTCGCCCGCCAAGGGAAGAAGATCGGCGTATTGACGGTAGATCCCACCAGTCAAAAAACAAAAGGCAGCATTCTGGGTGACAAGACCCGGATGGAACGTCTGAGCCGACATCCAAATGTCTTCATCCGCCCATCACCTACCGGTCACGCATTGGGCGGTGTCACCTTTCATACGCGTGAAGCCATTCTACTTTGTGAGGCCGCCGGCTTTGATGTCATTCTTATTGAGACGGTGGGCGTTGGTCAATCCGAAACCATCGTCCGTGGCATGGTCGATTTCTTCCTGTTGTTGGTGCTGGCCGGCGCCGGCGATGAACTCCAGGGAATAAAGAAGGGGATCATGGAAATGGCCGACGGAATTGTTGTCACGAAAGCCGATGGCGAAAATATCAAGGCTGCCAAACAGGCCCAGGCCGACGCCTTGCAGGCTCTTCACTTCCAGGAGGCACCCGCTTCCGGATGGAAACCCAAGGTACTCACGACCTCATCCACCGAAGGAAAGGGCATTGAGGCGGTATGGAAGATGATTGAGGACTTTGAAATGAATACCAAGAAGTCCGGATACTTTGGCACGAACAGGAACGACCAACAAGAGCAGTGGCTTGAGGAAAGCGTCGCACTTTTATTCAACGAATTGATGCATCACAGCACAGTCCTCAAGCAGAAAACGCGACTCATGAAATTGGTGCGCAAGAATCAGTTACTTCCCACGGAAGCGGCCCAGGTGCTTTGGAAGTTGGTGCGGAAGACTGCGGGTTAACAAGACGTATCCCATCTTAACGAATTGACTTTTTGAATCCGTAGGGACAATGCCTGCACCCCGACTGGCAGCAATACCCGCGCTTCTTATGATACGATTCCGTAAAGACCATAAATCCATTCTCCCAATAAAAATCCTCGTGCTCCTTTAAAGCACCATGATTCGAAGGCGGTTGGGGCTTGTCCTTTGACTTCATATCCTTATTCCGTGTCAGCGTAACAAGTGTTTATGCACCAAAGTAGTATAAACATGTTTCTGTCTTTGATGTTGGTGGCTGTTTATGTTGACCTACTGACACCCAAACACGCTGGCACCAGCTGTCCCTTAAACACGAAAAAACCCTCTTCCGAAATACGAAAGAGGGCTACATAGATATAAGCGTTCGGTGCACTACACCTTGATCTCTACATCCACTCCACTGGGAAGTTCCAGCTTCATCAGGGCGTCTACTGTCTTGGCGCTGTTGGAATAAATATCCACCAGGCGTTTGAACGTGCAGAGCTGGAATTGCTCGCGTGACTTCTTGTTCACGTGGGGTGAACGGAGCACGGTAAACTTCTCTTTCTCCGTCGGCAGCGGAATGGGTCCGCTAACAATAGCGCCGGTTGCTTTCACCGCACGCACGATCTTCTCCGACGACTTATCGACGAGGTTGTGATCGTACGACTTGAGCTTGATTCTGATCTTTTGGTTCATAACCGTGAATATCTTATTAATCCAATTATCCTATAATCCTATAAATCCTGGTCCTTACTTGGCTGCTACTGCGCCCTTCACCTCATCAATCACCTTATCCGCCAAATTCTTAGGAACCGGGCTATAGTGCGAGAATGTCAGCGAGGCCGAAGCGCGTCCAGAGGTGATGGTACGCAAGTCGGTCACGTAACCGAACAATTCAGACAAAGGCACATCCGCCTTAATCACCTGGGCGCCACCGCGCGTGTCCATACCCTTCATGATACCACGACGGCGGTTGAGGTCGCCGGTTACAGAACCCGTGTATTCATCCGGAGAGATTACCTCCACGGCCATAATAGGCTCCAGCAACTGGGGACCGCACTTGCGGGCGGCTTCCTTGAAACCAATGCGGGCTGCCAATTCGAACGACAGTGAGTCGGAGTCCACGTCATGGTATGACCCGTGGAACAGGCGAACCTTCATCGAATCGATGGGGTAGCCGGCCAGCGGTCCATTGACCATGGCTTGTTCAAAGCCCTTTTCTACAGCCGGGATGAATTCGCGAGGGATTACACCGCCCACGATGTCATTCTCAAACTCGAGACCCGGCTTATCATCCGGTCCAAGTTCGCGGGGTCCGATCTCAAACACGATGTCGGCAAATTTACCGCGACCACCGGTTTGCTTCTTGTACACTTCCTTGTGCTCCACTGACTTCGTGAGGGCTTCTTTGTAGGCCACCTGGGGAGCACCCTGGTTGATCTCTACTTTGAATTCACGACGGAGACGATCAATGATAATTTCCAGGTGCAATTCGCCCATCCCGCGGAGGATCACCTGGCCAGTTTCGTGGTCGGTGTTCACACGCAGCGTAGGATCTTCTTCCACCAGCTTGGAGATGGCCATCCCGAGCTTATCGGCATCAGCTTGCTTTTTGGGCTCGATCGCGTAACCGATTACAGGCTCCGGGAATACCATGGACTCGAGGATGACCTTGCGATTTTCATCACAAAGCGTATCTCCGGTCTTGATATCCTTGAATCCTACCACGGCACCAATGTCACCCACGTGAAGGCTGTCAATTTGATTCTGTTTGTTGGCGTGCATTTGGAATACGCGCGAAATCCGTTCCTTGTTCTCCGAACGGCTATTGTACACATAGGAGCCAGACTGGAGAACCCCGGAGTAAGCGCGGATGAAGCACAAGCGACCCACAAAAGGATCCGTTGCAATCTTGAACGCCAGGGCCACAAAGGGCTCCTTTTCGTCAGGGCGGATCGATACTTCCTCGCCGCTATCGGGATTTGTGCCAATGATCACATCCTTGTCCAGAGGAGAAGGGAGCAATTCCATGACATAATCCAGCATGGTTTGTACTCCCTTGTTCTTGAACGAAGAGCCACAAACCATCGGGACAATCTTCATGCTGACCGTAGCCTCGCGCAGCGCCTTCAAAATCTCGGCTTCTGTGATGGAATTAGGATCTTCAAAATACTTTTCAATGAGCGTCTCATCCACTTCAGCGACAGCCTCTAGAAGTTTCTCGCGGTATTCCTTCGCTTCCTCCACCATGTCTGCAGGAATAGGAAGCGTCTGGTAGGTCATGCCCTTGTCGGCCTCATTCCAGATGATGGCTTTGTTGCCCACGAGGTCAACCACACCTTTAAAGTTTTCTTCTTCACCAATGGGCAACTGGAGGGCCACCGCCTTGCTTCCCAACTTCTCTTTCACCTGGCGGCAAACGCCGAGAAAATCAGCACCCGCGCGATCCATTTTGTTGACGAAACCGATGCGGGCCACCTTATAGTTGTCAGCCAGTCGCCAGTTGGTCTCTGACTGCGGCTCGACACCATCCACAGCACTGAAAAGGAAAACGAGACCATCCAACACGCGGAGCGAACGGTTCACCTCAACAGTGAAGTCCACGTGCCCGGGTGTGTCGATAATGTTGACGTGATAGTCGTTGCCCTTGAATTTCCAGAAAACAGTCGTTGCCGCTGAGGTGATCGTAATACCGCGCTCCTGCTCCTGCTCCATCCAGTCCATCGTGGCGGCGCCATCGTGCACCTCACCGATCTTGTGGTTTACGCCGGCATAGTAGAGAATGCGTTCTGTGGTGGTTGTCTTACCTGCGTCAATGTGAGCGGCAATACCAATGTTCCGTGTATATCGTAAGTCGCGTGCCATTACGGATTAGAATCTGAAATGTGAGAATGCTTTGTTTGCTTCCGCCATGCGGTGGGTATCGTCTTTCTTCTTGATGGCTGCGCCTTCCCCTTTCGAGGCGGCGATGATTTCGCCGGCCAGCTTGTCCATCATGGTCTTTTCACCGCGAGCGCGGGAATAGTCGATAAGCCATTTGATGCTGAGGTTGATCCGGCGCTCCGGGCGGATTTCTACCGGAACCTGGAACGTCGCACCACCTACCCGGCGGCTTTTAACTTCGACGGCCGGTGTCAGGTTGCTCAATGCACGCTTCCATACTTCGAGGCCCGGCTCTCCAGCTTTCTTCTCTACAATGCCAATGGCATCGTAGAAGATATTGTAGGCAATGCTTTTCTTACCGCGCTCCATCATGTAGTTCACGAACTTCGTGACGAGCGTGTCGTTGAATTTTGGATCAGGGAGAAGATATCTCTTCTTGGGTTTCGACTTTCTCATGACTGCTTCTGATTATTTTTTAGCGGGTGCTGCCTTGGCTGCAGGCGCTGCTCCAGCCTTGGGACGTTTCGCACCGTACTTCGAACGGCTTTGTTGTCTTCCATTCACGCCTGCGGTATCCAGGGCGCCACGGATAATGTGGTAACGCACACCAGGAAGGTCTTTCACCCGACCGCCGCGGATGAGCACGATGGAGTGCTCCTGCAGGTTGTGACCTTCGCCAGGAATATAGGCGTTCACTTCCTTGCTGTTGGTCAGGCGCACACGAGCCACCTTGCGGAGGGCTGAGTTCGGCTTCTTGGGCGTGGTGGTATACACGCGAGTGCAAACTCCCCGACGTTGCGGCGAAGAGTCCAGGGCCGGAGATTTTGACTTAAACGTCAATTTCTTGCGCCCTTTCCGTACGAGTTGCTGAATGGTAGGCATCTAGTTAACTGTCTTTTTAACCCTCTAATTTTTTGGGACTGCAAAGGTATCTAAAGGAAGACAGCTTCCAAAGGGCTGTTTCGAAGAATTTTGTGGGAAACCAGCCGATTTTGAGGGTTTTCAATCGTACACGGGTCCTTGGTCGAGAGGGATCCTCCTGACCAGCAGGACCGGCTAAGTCGTCCACGAGGCATGTTCTCCAACCCCGGATGCCCAAACTAACCCCAGTTCCGACCCGGTAGACTCCGGCCTGGTTACCGGTTTTCGAGCTCTTGTACTCAACAACAGTAACAAAAGACTCTCAAGTTATGATCACCAGCCCTCCCGGCCTGTCTGTCAAATCATGGATCAAGCGACACGGTTTCCTTACCCTAACGATGTTAATTTGTCTGGCCGTCGCTTTGGTCGTGGGCAGCTTTATCATTGACCCGCCCGAACATATGACCGGTAGGGTTGTTGAAAAGATTCACATTCCATCCAAACTCCAATACGCGGATACACCTTACGGCGGAATGAAACGCGGCGCCTACTCCATAAGGGTCGTGAATGAAGAACAGTGGATTGCTGTGGTGCGCACGGACGAAGGGGACACCCTTACGGTTCACTGCCATCCCGACCATTATGGACAGAAAGAGGTGGGTGACCGGATAAGATTCCGTGAGTACCAGGGATCACTGATTCACATCCGCTATTTCGCGCATGGGGAGGAAGAGTAGCGCTACAATTCGCCCCAGGGAAAATCGCGCTAGAATAATGAGGTCAATCTCAGCCCCTACGCCTCGCCCATCTCGCCCCCAAAGTTCATGGGAAATTTGGGCAACTCGTCTGTCCGTTTGATCGGACCAAAGGATGCTTCGTATTTCTCAATGTTGTCTTTAAGGGCTGCCAGCAAGCGCTTGGCATGCTCCGGGGTGATCACAATCCGCGATTTGACCTTGGCCTTAGGAACGCCCGGCATCAGGCGGATAAAGTCGATGACAAACTCACTGTTGGAATGAGCGATCATGGCGAGGTTCGAATAAACGCCTTCAGCGACATCCTCAGACAACTCGATGTTGATCTGGTTCTGCGGCGGGTTCTGTTTTTTCTCGTCTGCCATAGTTCTTTCACCTCCTCCCCCTCTCTTTTTTGGAGAGGGGGTCGGGGGGTGAGGTTAGTTATTAGTCTGCAACTCGCGCTCCTTGCGGGGTGCCGCCGGAGCGTTGGTGGCTTCCATCATCTTCTCATATTCTTCTTCCGATCCCACAATGAGATCATTGAAGACACGCTGACCGGTACCGGCCGGGATGAGATGACCCACGATCACGTTCTCCTTCAAGCCTGCCAATGTATCAGCCTTACCGCGGATAGCGGCTTCGCTCAGCACCTTGGTGGTTTCCTGGAAGGAAGCAGCCGAAAGCCAGCTTTCTGTCTTCAAAGAAGCCTGGGTAATTCCTTGCAGGGTAGGCATGGAAACCGCCGGCATGGCATCACGAACTTCCGCAATGCGCTGATCCTTGCGTTTCAGTGATGAATTCTCATCGCGCAATTCACGGGCTGAAATAATCATACCCGGCTTGAGCTTTTGCGAATCACCGCCATCGAGAACTACCTTCTTGTCCAGGACGAGGTCGTTGACTTCGCGGAATTCCAACTTGTCTACATATTCTCCTTGCAGGAAACTGGTATCCCCGCTATCCAAGATGGCTACCTTCTGCATCATCTGACTCACGATACACTCAATGTGCTTATCGTTGATCTTCACACCCTGCAGACGGTACACTTCCTGGATTTCATTGACCAGGTACTCCTGTACGGCCGTGGGTCCTTTGATCGACAAGATATCGGAAGGCGTAATAGCACCATCGGAGAGCGGCTGACCGGCCTTGACGAAGTCATTATCCTGAACCAGGATGTGCTTCGACAGCGGCACCAGGTAGCGCTTCTGAACACCGTCGCGTGACTCAATGAAAATCTCACGGTTACCCCGCTTGATGCCTCCATAAGTCACCACACCGTCGATCTCGCTCACCACCGCCGGGTTGGAAGGGTTGCGGGCTTCGAACAATTCTGTTACACGCGGCAGACCACCGGTAATGTCGCGGGACTTGCCCACAGCACGCGGGATCTTCACCAGTACCGTACCTGCCTTGATCTGATCTTTCTCGTCAACGGCCAAGTGAGCACCCACCGGGATATTGTAAGCCTTCGTCTCGGTCTTGCCTTTCACTACAATGGCCGGGTTCTTCGTCTTGTCGCGCGTCTCCGTGATCACTTTCTCACGGTGCCCGGTCTGCTCGTCAGATTCCTCCTTGAAGGTGATCCCTTCAATGATGGATTCATATTCGATTTCACCGTCAAACTCCGACAGGATCACCGCATTGTACGGATCCCAGTTACACAGCTCGTCGCCTTTCTCAACCTTCTGACCATCCTTGACGTGGATGAAGGCTCCATAAGGAACGTTATTCGTGATAAGAACGCGGTTCTTGTCTTTTTCCACAATGCGGATTTCACCGGTACGGCCCATCACCACCTTGGCTTTCGCACCGTCCTTTTCGATGTCGATGGTACGAATACCTTCGAACTCAATCGTTCCGGGGAATTTTGCCTTGATGCTGGCTTCTGTCGCGATGTTGGATGCTGCACCACCCACGTGGAAAGTGCGGAGCGTCAACTGTGTACCCGGCTCACCGATAGATTGAGCGGCAATAACGCCGACCGCTTCACCGGTTTGCACCATGCGTCCAGTCGCCAGGTTGCGTCCATAACATTTCGCGCAACCACCCACACGCGACTCGCAAGTAAGGATGGAGCGAATCTCCACCTCTTCGATGCTCGTCTCGTCAATTTTCTTGGCCAACTCTTCGGTGATCTCTTCACCGGCAGCCACTACCAACTCGTCGTTGATCGGATCGTACACATCGTGCACTGACACACGACCGAGGATACGCTCAGACAACGGCTCAACAATGTCCTCGTTATCCTTGAGGGCCGTCACTTTCAGACCGCGCAGTGTTCCGCAATCCTCTTCCGTAATGACGAGATCCTGGGCAACGTCCACAAGGCGGCGCGTGAGGTATCCGGCATCGGCCGTCTTAAGCGCTGTATCAGCAAGACCCTTACGGGCACCGTGAGTAGAGATAAAGTATTCCAATACATCGAGACCTTCCTTGAAATTGGAAAGGATGGGGTTCTCAATGATGGAACCAACGGAACCAGCCAGACTTTTCTGAGGCTTGGCCATCAGTCCACGCATTCCACCCAACTGACGCACCTGCTCGCGAGAACCGCGTGCACCGGAGTGCATCATCATGTAGATCGAATTGAATCCGCCCTGGTCCTCTTCCAACTGCTTCATCAGCGTGTTGGTCAGCAGGGTATTGGTACGGGTCCAGATATCGATCACCTGGTTGTAACGCTCGTTGTCCGTGATGAGACCCATCATGTAGTTGCTCCAAACTCCGTCCACTTCTTTCTGGGCGGTAGCGACGAGCTTTTCTTTCTCGGCCGGTACTTTCACATCGTTCAATCCGATGGAAAGACCTCCGCGATAGGCCATTTGGAAGCCCAGTTCCTTGATGTCATCGAGGAATTTGGCTGCTTTGGCCATGCCGGCAATTTTATAGACGTCAGCGATGATGGTCTGCAACTTTTTCTTGGTGAGCAGTTCATCCACGAAGCCAACTTCCTCGGGCACTACCTGGTTGAAGATCACCCGACCGGTGACGGTTTCAAGAATCTTGGGCTCCAGTACGCCGGTCTTCTTATCCTTCACTTTCACGCGAACCTTGACAGTCGCATGCTTTGACAGACGGCCTTCGTTATAAGCGATAATTACTTCTTCAGGAGAATAATAACGCTTGCCTTCGCCCTTCTCTCCCTTGCGGCCTTTGGTCAGGTAATAGAGGCCCAACACCATGTCCTGCGACGGTACCGTGATCGGCGCTCCGTTGGACGGGTTAAGAATATTATGTGACGACAGCATGAGCAATGAAGCCTCCATGATAGCCTCCTGGCCCAGCGGCACGTGAACGGCCATCTGGTCACCGTCGAAGTCGGCGTTAAAGGCCGTACATACAAGCGGGTGAAGCTGGATGGCTTTTCCTTCGATCAACTTCGGCTGGAATGCCTGGATACCGAGGCGGTGCAATGTTGGGGCGCGGTTGAGGAGAACGGGATGTCCCTTCAAAACGTTTTCAAGAATGTCCCAAACCACCGGATCCTTGCGGTCAACAATTTTCTTTGCCGACTTAACCGTCTTCACGATCCCCCGCTCAATGAGCTTGCGGATGATGAATGGCTTGAATAGCTCAGCGGCCATGTCTTTGGGAAGACCGCACTCGTGTAATTTCAGTTCAGGGCCTACCACAATAACCGAACGGCCAGAGTAGTCAACCCGTTTACCCAACAGGTTCTGACGGAAACGACCTTGCTTTCCTTTCAGCATGTCGCTGAGGGATTTCAGGGCGCGGTTTCCTTCCGAGCGAACCGCGTTCACTTTGCGTGAGTTGTCAAACAATGAGTCAACAGCTTCCTGCAGCATACGCTTCTCGTTGCGGAGAATCACTTCAGGAGCCTTGATATCGATCAGGCGCTTGAGTCGGTTATTGCGGATAATGACGCGACGATACAGGTCATTCAGGTCAGAGGTGGCAAAACGTCCACCATCCAGCGGCACCAGCGGACGAAGCTCCGGGGGAATCACTGGCACCATCTTGATGATCATCCATTGGGGCTTGTTCTCAACACGCGTATTGGCCTCGCGGAATGCTTCCACGACTTTGAGGCGCTTCAGGGCCTCAGCCTTGCGCTGCTGCGACGTGTCGGTAGCTGCCTGGTGACGGAGCTCGTAGGAGAGTTCATCCAGCATCACCCGGCTAAGGAGCATTTCCAATGCATCCGCTCCCATCTTCGCGATAAATTTGCGGGGATCGTTGTCGTCGAGCATCTGGTTTTCGCGCGGCAACTTGTCCACGATATCGAGGTATTCTTCCTCGGTCAGGAAATCGAGACGGCTGACACCCTCCTCTTCCTTGATTCCGGGCTGAATAACCACATACCGCTCATAGTAAATGATCTGATCGAGTTTCTTGGTCGGGAGACCGAGCAAGTAACCAATCTTGTTGGGCAGCGAACGGAAGTACCAGATATGAGCCACGGGAGTAACCAGTTCTATATGGCCCATGCGCTCACGACGCACTTTCTTTTCTGTTACTTCAACACCGCAACGGTCGCAGATAATGCCCTTGTAACGAATACGCTTGTATTTCCCGCAATGACACTCCCAGTCCTTTACCGGACCGAAAATGCGCTCACAGAAAAGTCCACCCATTTCCGGCTTGTAGGTCCGGTAGTTGATGGTTTCCGGTTGCGTCACTTCGCCATGGGAACTCTCCAGAATAGATTCCGGTGAGGCCAGGCTGATGGTGATTTTTGAGAAATCGTTGTTAATCTTTCTATTCTTTCTGAATGACATACTCGTTTTGTTCAGTCGTCAGTTAGTTCAAACTCCAATTAGTCCATAGTGATCTCCAGGGCCAGGCCGCGGAGCTCATGCACCAGTACGTTGAAAGATTCAGGAATATTTGGCTTGCGCATATTCTCTCCTTTCACGATCGACTCATAGGCCTTGGCACGTCCAATCACGTCATCCGACTTGATGGTCAGGATTTCCTGGAGGATATGTGAAGCACCAAATGCTTCGATGGCCCACACTTCCATCTCACCAAAGCGCTGACCGCCAAACTGGGCCTTACCACCCAAAGGCTGTTGCGTGATGAGGGAGTAAGGACCGATCGAACGGGCGTGCATCTTGTCATCGACCAGGTGGCCCAACTTCAGCATATATGCCATACCCACGGTCACGGACTGATCAAACCGCTCACCGGTAAGTCCGTCGTAGAGATACGTCCGTCCAAATTCAGGCAGTCCAGCCTCCTTCAGTTCTGCGGACACATCGTCGAGGCTTCCGCCATCGAAGATCGGTGTGGCATACTTGCGCCCAAGTTTCTTACCAGCCCAGGCGAGCACGGTTTCGTAAATCTGACCTAAGTTCATCCGCGACGGAACGCCGAGCGGGTTAAGGCAAATATCAACCGGAGTACCATCCTCGAGGAACGGCATATCCTCATCGCGAACGATCTTGGCCACTACGCCCTTGTTTCCGTGGCGTCCGGCCATCTTATCGCCCACCTTCAACTTGCGCTTCTTCGCGACATATACCTTGGCCAGCTGAACGATTCCTGCAGGCAGTTCGTCACCGACCTCCAGTGTAAAGCGTTCGCGCTTGAAATCGCCGGCGATCACGTTCCGCTTGTTGAGGTAGTTCTTCACGATCTCCGATACCAATTCATTGGTATGGTCGTCCGTAGTCCATGACTCCAGGCTGACGTCAGCAATCAGGTTCACTTCCTCCGGTACGTTGTAATTGCTCTCGTCGCGGTAAATATTCTTGTCAGGGAACAGGTTGCTTTCGATCACCTTCCCGGTGAACTTCACACCCTTGCTGATCAACTCATCGCCGAACTTGTGCTTGACGCCCTGGCTGGTCTTACCGGTCAGGATGGTCGTCAATTTCTTGATCATTTCAGCACGCAGGTCGCCCAGCGATTTGCTGTAGCGATTCTTGAGTGCATCCAGTTCCTTCTTGGATTTCGTGCGTACATCCTTGTCACGCTTGGGGCGCGAAAAGAGTTTTGTTTCGATCACGACACCCTTCAGGGAAGGAGGTGCCTTCATCGAAGCGTCCTTCACATCTCCGGCCTTGTCACCGAAGATGGCGCGGAGCAGTTTCTCCTCCGGAGTAGGATCAGTCTCGCCTTTCGGCGTGATCTTACCGATGAGGATATCCCCTTCGCGAACTTCAGCCCCGATGCGAATGATACCATTCTCATCGAGGTTCTTGACCGCCTCTTCACTGACGTTCGGAATTTCTGAAGTCAGTTCTTCTTCACCACGCTTGGTGTCACGAACTTCCAGTTCGAATTCTTCCACGTGGATGGAAGTATACACGTCATTTTGAACAACGCGCTCGGAAATAACGATCGCGTCCTCAAAGTTGTATCCCTGCCAGGGCATGTAGGCCACCAGCAGGTTGCGACCGAGTGCCAGTTCACCATTCTGCGTGGCATAACCCTCGCAGAGAGGTTGACCCTTCTCTACTTTCTGGCCTTTTTTGACCAACGGGGTCAGGTTGATACAGGTATCCTGGTTGGTGCGGCGGAACTTGATCAGGTTATACGACTTGTATTCGTCGTCGAAGCGCACGAGTTGCTGCTCTTCGGTGACGTCGTACTTAATGACAATCTTCTTGGCGTCAACGTAGTCGACTACACCGCTGCTTTCCGCAAGGATGAGCGCTCGGCTATCCAGGGCAATTCTACCTTCGAGGCCGGTGCCCACGATGGGCGCTTCCGGTCGCATCAGCGGCACTGCCTGGCGTTGCATGTTCGAACCCATGAGCGCACGGTTGGCATCATCGTGTTCCAGGAAAGGAATCAGGGATGCAGCAATCGACACAATCTGGTTCGGGGCAACATCCATGTAGCGAACCTCTTTGGGTTCAACCACCGGGAAGTCACCTTCAAAGCGGGCTTTTACCTTTTCGTCCACAAACTCGCCGTTCGGCTTGAGGTGGGCGTTCGCCTGTGCAATGTTGTGCGTATCTTCTTCCTCGGCTGTAAGGAAAATGATGTCCTTAGTCTTCACTTTGCCATTTTCCACGCGGCGGTACGGGGTCTCGATGAAACCCATCTTGTTCACTTTGGCGTGAACGCAGAGTGACGAGATGAGACCGATGTTCGGACCTTCAGGCGTCTCGATGGTACAGAGGCGACCGTAGTGCGTGTAGTGTACGTCACGTACTTCGAAGCCAGCACGTTCGCGTGAAAGACCGCCGGGTCCGAGGGCCGACATGCGGCGCTTATGTGTGATTTCGGCCAGGGGGTTGGTCTGGTCCATGAACTGCGACAACTGGTTCGTTCCGAAGAACGAGTTGATCACAGAAGACAGGGTCCGTGCGTTGATCAGGTCGACGGGTTTGAAGTCCTCGTTGTCGCGGACGTTCATACGTTCCTTGATCGTGCGGGCCATGCGGGCCAGGCCGACGCCAAACTGAGTATACAATTGTTCACCTACCGTGCGGACACGGCGGTTGCTCAAGTGGTCAATATCATCGACGAGGGCTTTGGAATTGACAAGGCCGATGAGGTATTTCACAATAAGGATAATGTCCTGTGTGGTGAGGACGCGTTGATCAGCACTCAGCTCGAGTCCGAGCTTTTTGTTGATCCGATAACGCCCTACTTCACCGAGGTCATAGCGTTTCTCGCTGAAGAACAAGCTCTGGATGATATCCCGGGCAGTCTGCTCATCGGGGGCTTCTGTATTGCGAAGCTGGCGATAGATCTGTTCTACCGCTTCCTTCTCCGAGTTGGAGTTATCCTTCGCGAGGGTATTAAAGATGATGTGGTAATCGGTGATGTTGACATCATCGCGGTGAAGGATGATTGACTTAACGCCGCTTTCGATGATCGTGTCCACATCCTCGGCTGTAAGGACGTGATCGCGTTCAAGGAGTACTTCGTTTCGGTCGATCGAAACCACTTCACCTGTATCTTCATCCACAAAGTCTTCCGTCCAGGTCTTCAGGACGCGGGCGGCGAGCTTGCGATCAACTACTTTCTTCAGTGTGGCCTTGGTGGCCTCCACTTCTTCTGACAGCCCAAAGAGGTCCAGGATGTCCTTGTCCGTTCCATAACCGATGGCACGCAGCAGCGTGGTAACGGGGAACTTCTTTTTGCGGTCGATGTAGGCATACATGACCGAGTTCACGTCAGTGGCGAATTCAATCCAGGATCCTTTGAAGGGGATGATCCGGGCAGAATACAGCTTGGTGCCGTTGGTGTGTTTGCTCATCGCGAAGAATACGCCGGGTGACCGGTGTAGCTGCGATACGATGACGCGTTCTGCGCCATTGATGACAAACGATCCCTTTTCTGTCATGTAAGGGATGTTTCCGAGAAAAACTTCCTGTTCGATGGTCTCAAAGTCCTCGTTATCCTCATCGTTGCAGGTGAGGCGCAGTTTGGCCTTGAGGGGCACGGAGAAAGTCAACCCCCGGTCGATGCATTCATCGACGTTGTACTTGGGTGGGTCGATGGTATAGTCGACAAACTCCAGTACAAAGTTTTCCCGTGAGTCGGAGATGGGGAAGTTCTCGGCGAATACCTTGAACAGTCCCTCGTTTTGTCTTTTCTCGGCAGGTGTTTCAATCTGCAGGAAGTCTTTGAAGGATTGAAGCTGAAGATCGAGAAAATCAGGATAGTCGATGATTCGCTCGATTTTTGAAAAGTCAATCCGGTTGTTGATGGTCTTCTTTGCCAAGGTGCAATGCGTTTATAGTTCCCGGTACTGAGAGGACAAATGGGCAGAAATAGCGCAACCCCAGCCCCGATACAATCGGGGTTGGGGCTAAGCTGCGCGCTCAGACGATGCCCGGCGTCTTCAAGAAGTTATTTCAACTCAATTTCGGCGCCAGCCTCTACGAGTTGCTTCTTGAGGTTTTCCGCCTCGTCTTTCGGTAAGCCTTCTTTGATGGTCTTGGGGGCTCCGTCAACCATATCCTTAGCCTCTTTCAGGCCCAGGCCGGTCAATTCTTTCACGAGCTTCACGATCTGGAGCTTGTTGGCGCCAGCGGACTTGAGAACAACGTCGAAGTTGGTCTTCTCGGCCGCGGCTGCGCCACCGCCACCACCGGCAGCAGGTCCTGCTACCGCTACGGCAGCCGCTGCGGGCTCGATGCCATAGGTTTCCTTCAGGTAAGAAGCCAATTCAGAAACTTCCTTCACGGAGAGTTCTACCAGTTGATCGCCAATTGCTTTGATGTCAGCCATGTTAATAAGTGTTTAGAGTTCGGTTCAATAATTATTTTGTTCTTGTTTCCAGCGTTTTCACCAGGCCGGCTACCGTTTGTTTGCTGCTCAGCAGGGCTGACAGCACATTCTTGGCCGGGGATTGGAGGATTGCGATCACCTCACCGATGAGCTCATTCTTCGACTTGAGGTCGCTGAGCACGGAGAGATTTTCTTCACCGAAATACAAGTCGGATTGAATGGAAGCTGCCTTGAAAGCGGGTTTCCCTTCATTTTTCTTACGGTATTCCTTAATCGCTTTTGCCGGGGCGTTTCCGCTTTCTTTCGAAAAGATCACGCCCGAGAAACCATGCAATACCTTGAACATGGGTTCGAAATTACCAGACTGCTTTTCCAGCGCTTTGCGGATCATGGTGTTCTTGTACACCCTATACTCTACGCCCTGGTTGAAACAGATTCTACGGAAGGCATTGATTTGCCCAACCGTGAAACCCGAAGCATCGGTAATATAAAAGTGATTATGCTGGGAGAATTTCTCTGCCAACTCATCAATAATCTGTCCTTTTTCTTCGCGGGTCATCGTTTTAATGGTTAGAGTCCGCCAATCGTACTCCGGTCAATCATTATTCCGGGACTCATCGTAGTCGAAAGGCTGATGCTTTGGAAATATGTTCCTTTCGAAGAGGCCGGCTTGAGCTTCGCAACCATGTGAATAAGTTCAGCGGCATTTTCTTTGATTTTGTCCGCGCTGAAGGAAGCCTTACCTATGGATGCGTGAATGATTCCTTGTTTGTCAATTTTAAAGTCCACCTTACCCGCCTTCACTTCTTTCACAGCTTTCCCCACTTCAAGGGTAACGGTTCCGGACTTGGGGTTGGGCATCAGACCGCGGGGTCCAAGCACCTTACCCAGTTTACCTACTTTCGCCATCACGGTGGGCGTACAAATGATTACATCAATGTCCGTCCATCCGCCTTCAATCTTGGTGACGTATTCGTCGAGGCCAACGTGTTCGGCACCTGCGTCTTTAGCTTCCTGCACTTTGTCAGGGGTGCAGAGCACCAGCACGCGAACCACTTTCCCCAGACCATGCGGCAGGGAAACTACGCCACGAACCATCTGGTCAGATTTCTTCGGGTCTACGCCCAAGCGAATATCCACATCCACGGAAGCGTCAAACTTGGTGAAAGTGATCTCCTTCACGAGTTTGGCTGCATCCTCCAGAGAATATTCCTTCTCGGCGTTATACTTGGCCGTAACGGCCTTTCTGTTTTTCGAAATCCTTGCCATACATCTTATTGTTTATCCCACGGAGCCGGGCCACTGACGGTGACACCCATGCTGCGTGCGGTTCCTGCAATCATTTTCATGGCCGACTCCACCTTGAAGGCGTTGAGGTCGGGCATTTTGGTTTCCGCTATCTTTTTGACCTGGGCCCAGCTGATGGATCCAACTTTAGAGCGGTTAGGCTCTTTGGAACCTTTCTGGATCTTGATGGCCTCCATGATCAGCACAGCCGCCGGAGGAGTCTTGATAACGAAGTCAAAGGACTTGTCATTATAAATAGTGATCAACACCGGCAATACCTGGCCGGGCTTGTCCTGGGAGCGCGCATTGAACTGCTTGCAAAAGTCCATGATGTTGAGACCTTTGGAACCCAGCGCAGGACCAATGGGTGGTGCCGGATTGGCCTGGCCACCTTTAACCTGCAGTTTCAAATAACCTGTTACTTCCTTTGCCATACTATCTTAACTCAAGTAGCTAATCAGAAATCCTATTATCCTAGTCCAATTTTTCAACCTGCATGTAGCTAAGTTCAACGGGGGTATTCCGACCGAAAATCTTAACCATCACGTTCAGCTTCTTTTTGTCTTCAAATATTTCCTCTACAGCTCCGGTGAACCCGCTGAAAGGTCCATCCATCACCTTTACCGATTCGCCCTTGATAAAAGGACGCTCCAGTTTTTCTCCTACCTCGTCTACCTCATCCACTTTACCGAGGATGCGATTCACTTCGGTTTGACGCAGGGGCACCGGGTCTTTTGCAGAACCCGTTCCTGAACCGCCCAGGAATCCCAACACACCTGGAATATTGGTCACCGTGTGGTGCGCCTCCGGGTGAGCGAGATCAGCCGAGATAAGCACGTAACCGGGGAAGAAGTTCTTTTCACGCATCTTCTTCTTGCCGTTGCGCATCTCATACACTTTCTCCGACGGAATCAACACTTGTGGAATTGATTCGGTCAGTTTAGAGCGTTCAATTTCGGTTTCCAGGTAGGCCTTTACCTTTTTTTCCTGGCCGCTGATGACGCGCAATACATACCACTTTAGCTCTCCCATGGCCCCGTCCGATTAAAACTCACGGTAAAACCAACCCAAGGCATTGTTGAAGCCGAGGTCGATCAAGCCTATGACCAAAGCAAAAATCAAGGAGGCTACCAGCACCAGGATGGCACTGCCCTGAAGTTCATTGAACTTGGGCCAGGTGACCTTGTTGCGGACCTCATCGACCGATTCCAGTATGTAGTTTTTTACCTTTTCCATCAATATTCCCGTTATCGGGGTCTGACGACGTTATTTCCTACTTTCTACTTGCACGGGTGGAGAGACTCGAACTCCCAGCCAACGGTTTTGGAGACCGCTACTCTACCAATTGAGCTACACCCGTTTGGCTCTCTCCCCGTCCCGAAGAACGGCCCCCTGAACTCCACCCTAACCCTAAATTCAAAAGGACTGCAAAGGTAGAACAAATGGGTACAAATCAAAAAGCGTTTCCAGGATTTTTCCCGGAAACGCTTCTTGTTGGAAATCAGGTATTTAGCCTTGGTTAGCCACCTGATTGCGGAGGTCCTTAATCAAGGATTTCCGTCACCTGGCCAGAACCTACCGTACGACCACCCTCGCGGATAGCGAAACGAAGTCCTTTTTCCATGGCGATTTTGCTGATGAGTTCCACATCGATCGAAACGTTGTCACCAGGCATCACCATCTCTACCCCCTGGGGCAGCTTGATTTCGCCGGTAACGTCAGTTGTACGGAAGTAGAACTGGGGGCGGTATTTGTTGAAGAACGGGGTGTGACGACCACCTTCTTCCTTGCTCAGGACGTAAACTTCAGCCTTGAACTTGGCGTGAGGAGTAACGGTGCCCGGCTTACAAATCACCATGCCACGGCAGATGTCGGTTTTTTCGATACCGCGGAGGAGGAGACCTACGTTGTCGCCTGCTTCACCACGGTCCAGAATCTTGCGGAACATTTCCACACCGGTAATGGTGGAGGTCAGGTTCTCAGCACCCATACCCAGGATCTGGACAGGGTCACCTGTCTTGATCACGCCACGCTCGATACGGCCCGTAGCCACGGTACCGCGACCTGTGATGGAGAACACGTCTTCAACCGGCATGAGGAAATCCTTGTCCACAGCACGTACCGGGAGCGGGATATACTCGTCAACGGCCTTCATGAGTTCTTCCACCTTCTCAACCCACTTCGCTTCGCCATTAAGGGCGCCGAGTGCTGAACCTTTGATTACGGGGATCTTGTCGCCCGGGAATTTGTAGGTCGTGAGGAGTTCACGGATTTCAATCTCCACGAGCTCAATGAGTTCGGGATCGTCAACCAGGTCAACTTTGTTCATGAAGACAACCAGTGCAGGGACGCCTACCTGGCGGGCCAGGAGGATGTGCTCACGGGTCTGGGGCATAGGGCCATCGGTAGCGGCTACCACGAGGATAGCGCCGTCCATTTGAGCAGCACCCGTAACCATGTTCTTCACATAGTCAGCGTGACCGGGGCAATCCACGTGTGCATAGTGGCGCTTCTCGGTCTGATACTCAACGTGTGAGGTGTTGATGGTGATACCACGCTCTTTTTCTTCAGGAGCGTTGTCGATGGACGAGAAATCTCTTTCTGCGGCCAATCCTTTCTTTGCAAGCACCTTGGTGATTGCTGCCGTGAGTGTGGTCTTGCCGTGGTCAACGTGACCGATGGTGCCGACGTTCACGTGCGGTTTCGAACGATCGAAGGTTTCCTTTGCCATATTTGAAAATCCCAGTTAAGTGTTTAAAAGTGTATAATTGATTTAAGTACGTTCAATTCAAGGCTTCTCCGCCTGAGAAGCATACACCCTAAACATGTTAAGCCTGTCGAATAAGGGTTATTCGTCGTTCGTAAATTCCCGGGCACCTTTTCGGTGGTCGCTACGCACCAGTAACTGGGAAGTTTACTATTTCAAAATTTCAAAAGTGCCTCCGTCCGTTGCTGGAAGCTGATTCTATACTTACCTGGAGCCGTTGAACAGGATTGAACTGTCGACCTCTTCCTTACCAAGGAAGTGCTCTACCACTGAGCTACAACGGCCAAAAAGCACTTAGCCTTTGGTTTTGGCTGGGCTCCCCCAACAGCAAATAACCTTGGGCCAATTGCCATTTCTTGGAGCGGGAAACGAGGCTCGAACTCGCGACCTATAGCTTGGAAGGCTATCGCTCTACCAACTGAGCTACTCCCGCCTACGCTTCGCTTCGGCAGGCATTGCCCGCCAAAACTGCACTTCACTTCAACGGGAAGGCCCGCCGGGTGCAAGTCAATCAACTCTCTGTCGCAGAGGTCAATTGATGGTGGGGGGAACAGGATTCGAACCTGTGAAGACGTAAGTCAACAGATTTACAGTCTGTCCTCGTTGGCCGCTTGAGTATCCCCCCGGACTCTAGTCAACACCTTTCAACTCGCCCAACAAAGCTCAGTGTGAAAACTGTGTTGTATCATTTCAGAGAACGTTCCTTGTTTTGAGGCAAGAAAGCACAGAAACAGGGCCCCTTGCCTAAAAACAGGAGTGCAAAATTAATGGCTTTTTCTTGATAGGCAAGCCAGCCTGTAGAATTTGCAGGCTGGGCAAATGGCCCCGGTCAGGGCTCTGAATTACATAAATACGATCTCGGAAATAATGCCCTCTCCAAACTCCTTCTTCAAAAGCTCAATCATCTTAGGCTTGTGAAAACCCAGGTCGTGCTTCAGGGAAGGGGACTGTAGTTCAACAAATAAGACCTTGTCCCGGATAAATATCCGGCGGGTTCTTTTGGCGATCGATTTGCCGACCATACGCTCCCAGGATACCACCACGTTGGCCTCATCAAATTTTGGCTTGAGGTGCTGGGCTTTCAGCAACTCCTGAATAGCCTGGCTGATATGAATGGCTTCGTTCTTGGCGTTTTTCATGGATTCACCTTCAAGGTACCACCTTCCACGAAGAAACACTCAGCGGAAATTCCCGCCTGCTGGAGGGCCTCCAGGCTGCGTCTTGGTCGTGCATCCGTAATGAATATTTGTCCAAAGGACCCCCCCGCCACCAACTTCATGAGCTGCACAATCCTCAAGTCATCCAACTTGTCAAAGATGTCATCGAGCAGCAGCAAGGGCTTGAATCCGTTCTTTTCGGACAAACACTCAAACTCTGACAGTTTAAGGGCAATCAGGAAAGACTTCTGTTGCCCCTGAGAACCAAACGTCTTCAACTCATGATCATTCAGTGTGAACCGGAATTCATCCCGATGGACGCCGACCGTTGTTCGTCCCAATATCAGGTCCCGGTCAAGACGGGCAGCCAGCTCTTTACCAAAATCCAATGTGTCCAGTTCAGAAGAATACGTAATCCCGGGAGACTCCAGGGAATCATTCACCACATACGCATAATGTTTCTTCACCAGCGGTATCATCCGCTCTGTAAATGCGCGTCGACGTTCATGAAGGAATTTTCCTGATGTTGTCAGGCGGGCGTCGTAGGTGGCCAGGAGTTCGCGGTCAATACCGGGTCGATCCGCATACATTTTCAACAGCCCGTTGCGGTGTCTTAGATTGGTTTGGTAAACAATCAACTGATCAAGGTACTCGCGATCAAGTTGTGAAAGCAGGGTGTCGAAGAATTTTCGCTTGACTTCTCCACCATCCCACACCAATTCGATATCGCCTGGTGCCACCAGGACCAATGGGTACTTGCCGATGTGCTCGGAAAATCGGGAATATTCCTTCCCATCTTCTGCAATTTTCTTCTTCCGATCAGGCGTGTACGTGCATGTAATTTCCTTTCGCCTATCTCCCGCTTCAAAGGTTGCCCGTATAAAGAAGTGATCCGCTCCGTGCCGGATATGATCAGTATCCGACGCTGAAGTTATTCCGCGGGTGAGGGACAGATAGTGGATCGCTTCAAGGAGATTTGTCTTTCCACTGCCGTTCCGCCCAAGAAAACAATGGACAAGGCCATTGAATTCTACGTCTGCTTCCGCATAGTTCTTGAAATTCAAAAGACGCAGTTTTTGAAGGCGCACGCGTGAAATTGGTATTTGCGGAATTGGGGGCTATTTTCGCAGTTCCGTTCAAAAGTAATCCATATGTCTGCTACCCCCCAAGCCAAGGCTAAAACTCCGAAGGAGAAGACGGAGTTTTCAAAAGAAACCTACCTGCGTTGGTTTGAGATGATGTATCTCATGCGGCGCTTTGAGGACCGCTCCGGCCAATTGTATGGCATGCAGAAGATTCGTGGTTTTTGCCACCTCTACATTGGCCAGGAGGCCTGCGCTGCGGGGGCCATTACGGCCCTTACTCCGGACGACAAGTGGATCACGGCTTATCGCGACCATGCACATCCGCTAGGATTGGGTACCGATCCTCGGGCCGTGATGGCCGAACTATTTGGCAAAGAGACAGGTATCTCCAAAGGCAAGGGTGGTTCAATGCACATCTTTGACAAATCAAAAAATTTCTTTGGCGGCCACGGTATTGTGGGCGGCCAGGTTCCACTGGGTGCCGGTATCGCTTTTGCTGAAAAATACTTGAAAACCTCCAACGTGTGCATTTGCTATATGGGTGATGGCGCTGTGCGCCAGGGCGCGTTTCACGAGGCCCTTAACCTCGCGATGCTGTGGAAGTTGCCCGTGATCTTTGTCATCGAAAACAATGGTTACGCCATGGGGACATCCGTGAAGCGAACGTCCAACGTGACTGACCTCTACACACTGGGCGAGGGTTACGATATTCCTTCCGAGCCGGTCGATGCGATGAGCGTGGAGGCTGTCCACCTTTCGGTGGCACGGGCGGCTGAACGCGCGCGCGCCGGCGAGGGGCCATCCTTGCTGGAGTTCCGTACCTATCGTTACAAGGGACACTCCATGTCCGATCCTCAGAAATACCGTACCAAGGAAGAGGTGGATGAATACAAAAAGAGGGATCCCATCGAAGTGGTTCGCCAGGCCATTCTCGACAAGAAATATTCGACTGAAAAAGAGCTGGAGGCTATCGTGGAGAAAGTCAATGCGCTTGTTGAAGACAGTGTGAAGTTTGCTGAAGAATCCAACTATCCAGACCCCAAAGAGGCACTGACCGATATTTATGTGCAGAAGGATTATCCGTTCACGATCGACTAGTCCGCGCGCAATGGCCGTTTGTTAAATGAGGCCGAATGTATAGTTTTGCAGCCCTTCTGGCTCCCGTAGATTGAGAGAAAAGCCGGGGGAAGAAGGGCTACTTTTTTACGAATCATGGCAAAAAACGAAGAAAACAAGGACATCCTGGAGAGTCCCGAGGCGATTGCCGAAAAGGTGACGGGCATTGAGCAATGGATTGAGCACAATCCGAAGATTGTATTTAGCATTTTGGGCGTGCTCCTGCTGATCGCCGGCGGGTATTTTGGATACCGCTACTATGTCAGCACCCAAGACGATCTGGCTCAAAAAGAAATGTTTCAGGCCGTCCACTATTTTGAGGCCGACAGTCTTGACCTCGCGATGGAAGGCGACGGGAACAACCTTGGTTTCAAACAGATCATCGACGACTATGGCATGACGCCAGCGGGCAATCTTGCCAATTTCTATGCGGGTGCCGCTTGCCTCAAACAAGGCAAGTATCCGCTTGCTATACTTTATCTCAAGGACTTCTCCGCCAACGACCAGTTGGTGCAGGCCCGCGCTTACAGCCTGATCGGCGACGCCTACATGGAACAGAAACAATATGAAGACGCGGCCACCTATTATGACAAGGCAGCCACCTACAAGCCCAACAAATTTTTCACGCCTACTTACCTCATGAAGGCTGCGCTTGCTTTTGAAAAAGCTAATCAGAAAGAAAAAGCCATCAAGGCCTATCAGCGTGTCATTGATGAGTTCTGGGAAAGTGGTGACTATCAGAATGCCCGCAAATTCAAGGCGCGCCTCGAGACGAACTCCTGATTAACATTTCCAATCACAAGAAAAGGATGGACCACTCCATCCTTTTTTCGTTGTTACCTTTGGGTTTTAAATTAACTCCAACGACCATGGCAGGAACCCTCACCCGCTCAACCGGTAAACTCAAGAAATTTCTTACCCATAAAAAGGTGGGCATTGTTGTCGCTGAATGGAACAGTGAAATTACCGGGGCATTGTATGAGGGCGCCTATTCTGCCCTCCTTGCAGCTGGAATCAAGAAAAAGAATATTCATCGTCGTACAGTCCCTGGAAGTTTCGAACTACCGCTTGCCGCTCGGTGGTTAACGGAGCAAACGGGCATCGACGCGGTAATTGCGCTGGGTTGTGTCATCCAGGGTGACACACCGCATTTCGATTACATCTGCCAGGCTGTGGCGCAAGGGATCATGCAAGTGAATCTCCAATCGGGAAAACCGGTGGCTTTTGGGGTGCTGACTACCCTCACCCGAAAACAGGCGGAGGAGAGGGC
Source organism: Cyclobacteriaceae bacterium (assembly GCA_016787645.1). GTDB lineage: Bacteria > Bacteroidota > Bacteroidia > Cytophagales > Cyclobacteriaceae > ELB16-189. The sequence continues at coordinate 146,576 of JAEUUF010000022.1, forward strand.
AGGCGGAAAACTCGGGAATAAAGGAGAAGAAGCGGCGGTGACGGTTATTCAAATGCTCGAAGTGAAGAGCGAAAAGTAGATTTTCAATTCAAATCTTCGAATTGACTTATCCTTCACCATTTAGCGAGGAAATGAAGGAGTAAGTAAATGCTGTTGAGGAGCTTTTCAACTCCTCAACAGCAGTGATTTCCAATTACTTCTTACTGAAAACGTACGCGAAGCGGAAGCCCACGAAGGTGGATCCCAAACCAGCATAGAGTTGAAAGCTGAGGTCCCATTGATCATCAATTCGGTATCCTACGGTAGGGGTGAATCCTAACTTTGTTTCAGAATAACCGCCGCCTGATCCGATAACCGGTCCTAACTCTGCTCCAAAATAAACCGGTGTCTGCTGCAGGGTATACTTGGCGCCTCCCTGGATAAAAATCAAGGTCGCTCCCCCGCCGAACTGCAGGCCCGGAGTGACCATCCATTTGAAATCATTATTGATGGGCGCTTCATACCGACCAGAAAAACCGAAGAAGGTAGTCCCGGGTGGAAAACTCAAGTTAACTCCCGCATTAATTTCCTGCGCACGGGCGCTCATGGTAAAGCCAACAACTACGACAGACATCAAAAATAATCGTCTCATGAAAATTTGGATTGGTTAAATTTAAAAATAGTGACTAGACTGAATTACATCTTCGAAACAATTTCCTTTCCAAATTCGGAGCACTTCAACAGTGTTGCGCCTTCCATCAACCGATGGAAGTCATACGTCACTCGCTTGGAGGCGATGGCATTTTCAAGCCCTTTGTAGATAAGGTTGGCCACTTCAACCCATCCCATGTATTCAAACATCATGGCGCCGGAAAGAATGACTGAACCCGGGTTGACTTTGTCCTGACCGGCATACTTCGGTGCCGTACCGTGGGTCGCTTCAAAAATGGCAAACCCGGTCTTGTAATTGATGTTGCCTCCCGGGGCAATGCCAATACCTCCGACTATCGCGGCCAGGGCATCGGAAACATAGTCTCCATTGAGGTTCAGGGTGGCAATGACTGAATACTCATCTGGACGAAGGAGGATCTGCTGCAGGAAAGCATCCGCAATGGAGTCCTTGATCACAATTTTGTGTCCATTCGAGTTGATCACCTGCCAGGGTCCGCCATCGAGGTCGGTAGCGCCAAACTCACGCTTGGCCAGTTCATATCCCCAATCACGGAAACCACCTTCGGTAAATTTCATGATGTTGCCTTTGTGCACCAGGGTTACACTGGGCTTCTTGTGGGTAATCGCATATTCCAAGGCTGCCCGCACCAGCCTTTCAGTTCCTTCACGGGAAACCGGCTTAATGCCAATACCCGATGATTCCGGAAAACGGATCTTCTTGAAATGTTTCGGAAAGGACTCCTTGAACATTGAGAGAAACTTCTTGTTGTCGTCGGTTCCCTCCTGGAATTCAATTCCCGCATAAATATCTTCCGTGTTTTCACGGAAGATGATCATGTCGGTCTTGTGAGGTTCTTTCACCGGGGAAGGAACTCCTTTAAACCAGCGCACGGGGCGTACACAAGCATAAAGGTCAAGGTCCTGGCGGAGCGCGACATTCAATGACCGGATGCCACCTCCCACGGGCGTAGTGAGCGGGCCTTTGATGCCCACCAGGTACTCCTTGAATGCGGTGAGTGTTTCGTCTGGCATCCAGTTACCAGTCTTGTTAAATGCCTTCTCACCGGCTAGCACCTCTTTCCACTGAATTTTTCGCTTGCCGCCATAGGCCTTTTCGACGGCCTTGTCAAAAACCAACTGGGACGCTGGCCATATATCTACTCCTGTGCCATCGCCTTCGATATAGGGAATGACCGGGTTGTCGGGTACGGTCAATTTGCCATTGCTGATTGTAATTTTCTGGGTACTCATAACTAGGGATAATTAAATGAATAAAGAACGGTTGCTTGATTACAAGGGGGTAAATTAGGAAAATAAGCTCACATTAAGGGTAATTTTGAGCCTTGGCGGCACGTTACCCGGATAGTCGGAATGTTGATGATTAATCGTACTATGAAGATCTGCCTACTCATCTTGCTTTGTTCTATATCAGGCTATCTGGCAGGGCAACCCGTCTGCGCTTCAGTAGAAGAAAAAAAACTATACGACTTCATCATGAGTTATCGGAAGTCAAAGAGACTGAAGCCGATTCCTTATTCCGAAAAAATGACCCGTGTTGCACAGACGCATGTGCGGGATCTCGTCGAGCACTTCGACTACGAAAACCGTGGTGATTGCAATCCACACAGCTGGTCCGACAAGGGATCATGGACACCTTGTTGCTACACACCGGATCACCGTCAGGCTAAGTGCATGTGGAACAAACCGAAAGAAATTTCTGGGTACGAGGGTGAAGGCTACGAAATCGCCTTTTACAGTTCCGACCACGCTGAAGCCCTGGAGGCGCTCGAGGGATGGAAAGGAAGCACGGGGCACAACCCCTTGTTGGTCAATTCAGGCACCTGGTCGACCCTGGAGTGGAAAGCAATCGGTGTCGGAATTTACGGTCAGTACGCCGTGGTTTGGTTTGGAATCCTCGAAGATCCATCCACACTGGTCGTCTGCAAGTAATTTTGTCAATGCAAGTAGACTACTGACTTCTCTCCCAGCACGACGGTAACATGCTCATTCAGTGTGGTGGACAATTCATAGCCAGTAAATTCTGGTTGGATTGGAAACTTGGGGTGGCTGCGGTTTACCAGCACGGCCACTTCAATTTTCTTCACCGCCATTGAGAGGAAAGGTTTCATGCCATAAGCCAGCGTTCGGCCAGAATTCAATACATCATCAACGAGCACAACCGGTTTCTTCAGGATGAGATCAGCATCCGTGTCCAGGGTCACTTCGCCAACCTCCGGTGTTTCCTTGTTGATAAATACTTTGACGAGTTTCACTTTGAGCGGTGACAAGGAGGAAACCTGTTTAGCCAATTCCTTGGCCAGCGCATAGCCTTGCCCATCGATACCTGCAAGCACGACGGCTTTCTCCGAGAAATTGCTCTCGTAGATCTGGAACGCCATGCGACGTATTTTCTGTCGCACCTGGGCATCATTCAACACCTGTGTCCGGGTGGCCGTCATGCTTCGGGGATGGGAATTCGTTTGGTGTCCTTAAGTGTCGAGAGAATGACCATCGACTGGAGATTATCGACCACATCAATATTGGTGACTTTCTCCAGCATGAGGTTTTGATAAGACGGTATGTCCGGGGACACAATCTTGAGAATAAAATCTGCCTGCCCGGTCACATGATGACATTCCACTATTTCCTTGATCTCTGTGATGGCCTTCATGAACCTGGCGATGTTCTCCTTATTGTGACCTTTGAGGGAGGCCATAACAAAGGTACTTACCCCGAGTCCGACACTCGCCGGATCCACCACCGCATGATAACTGCGGATGACGCCAGCAGTCTCCAATTTCTTAACGCGCTCCAACGTTGGCGCAGCGGACAGACCGATCTCCTGCGCCAATTGGGCGTTGGTGATGTTGGAATTTGCCTGAAGCAACTCAAGGATCTTCCGGTCGATGGCGTCAAGTCTGATCTTCATGGAGAAGCAAAATTTTGACCTAAAGTTAGCAAGAAGGGTGAATGCGCAAACGTCCTAGAAGCGTATAAACCGCATAGTCTGTATAGTCGTCGATGTCTGGATCGTTACGAGGTAGATGCCGGCTGCCAGGAAAGCAAGGTCATGAATTGACTGATTAAGTCCGGCGGCGGAAGGGGTATCCCACTGATACTCTTGCCTTCCCTGGCTGTTGAAAACAGTGATTCGAACGGTCCCCGATTTCTCAGACACCCAATCGACTTGCATAGGACCTGCACTGGGATTGGGATAGGGAGCGAAAACATAATCCTCTTCGTCCAGCGAAATGCATTTCCGGTTATTGTCTTGCTGTACATCTTTCTCAGACAAGATTTCAGCGCAAACAAACCGGGCTTCAAACTGGCTTGGGTCAAAGGTGAATGAAAGCGTGGAGGTGACGGACGCGCCGGGCAAAAGGCTGATCGAAAGTGATTCATTCACCACCGCTTTCTCCGACAGGTGTAATGCAATTTCTGTGGACGTGATGGGAATGTTGCTGCTGTTTTTGATGGTCACTGTTGCTCTTGATTTACCAGTAAGCGGATCGGGCGAAAGGGCGAAGCTGGTCAATTCCAGGTCAACGGAAGAAAGAAGAACCTGGATCGGCATTGAATGTATGTCGGTGCAGCCGAAGCTGTTCGTTGCCGCGAGGGTTGCCGTGTATTCACCGAGTTCAACAAATGTATAAGCTGGTGATACGACCGTGCTGATCCCTGGAGTCTTTCCGCTGAACGACCAGAGGTACTGACTAGCACCCGTGGAAAGATTTTGAAATTGAACCGTAAGAGGCGGGTCACCGCGATCCGGTGCGGCACTGAAATCAGCCATCGGTGTGGGGTGTATGTCAACATTACCCGATTGAGTGTACACGCAGCCGGAGGTGTGGGTAGTTGTGACCGTATAAGGAGACATCCCGGTGAGTGAGATGGTATGAACAGCCGGGTTGCCTGAAACCGGTGTGCCTGCGATATTCCATTGCCAGCCAATCACTCCATCGGCAACGGGAGGTACGGTGGCATCAATTAGTGTAAATGTGGTAGGTTGACCTGCGCAGGGATTTTCCATGTTCATCACGAGGACCGGTAGCGGTGGAACACTGACGGGTTTTGTACGAAAGCTCGTGCACCCTCCCGCCGCAGTGACCGTAAGTGTTGCCGAGTAATTACCTGGTGCGGAAAAAATATAGGTGGGGTTAGCCGTGATGAATGCGCCACTTCCAATTTGCCAGGACCTGGATTGCACACCTCCGCTTGAAATATCAGTGAATTGTGTAGCCTGGTTAACACATGCCGGGCCTAGCACAAAATCGGCTACGGGTGATGTTCCGATGGTAATCGGCTTGTTGATTGATTGACTGCATCCCTGATCGGATGATGCCGTGAGTGTAACACTATAGTTTCCACCCGCGGTGTAGGTGAAGGAAGGATCTCTTTGAGTGGACGTACCCGACAGCGGATCACCAAACGACCAACTCCACGAAGTGATGTTGCTGTCTGTGAGCGGGGGTGTCGTGTTCTGAAACGGCGTAGGTGTATTACTGCAAGAGAAGGGTGGCAGGCCGACAGAAAAGTCTGGCTGAGGATTGGAATAAATCGTGATGCTCTTTGTGGTTTGATTCTGACAGCCACCGACATTGCTGCCGGTGAGTGACACAGCATATGTGCCAGGGTTAGGATACGAGTGCAAAGGGTCTACCAGCGGGGAACTCGGGGTGCCATCCCCAAAATTCCATGAAAACCCGGCATCCACACCCGAAGAGGTATTCGTGAAAGGAACTGCATTGAGGGCGCAGTCATCGCCAACCACAAAGTCAACTGTGGGTCCCACCTGGACACTTCCGATATTCTTTATCATTTCATTCTCGCATCCGGGGATTTTTGCCTTAAGGCGGATTTCCTGAGGGGCAGCAGCAGCAAAAGTGGTTGTCAGGTCAGCCTGGGCACTTTGTAACACACCATTGACTCGCCACTCCCAAATGGGATTTGAAGGGAGATCATAACTGGAAGTGTTCGTAAACGTGTACGTCTGATTGGTACAAATCGGCGTGATGGGTGGCAGACTGAAGTCGGCTACGGGCGGGTTATAAATAGTCAAAGGATGCGTGATGCTATTGATGCAGGCATTGGATGCTGTAACAACGAGTCGGGGTTGGTATGTCCCCGCTGCCGCATACGAGTGCGACGGATTGACCGCACCGCTCGTCTGGCTATCGCCAAAATTCCAATTGTAATTGACAATGTTTCCAGAAGAATTCACCGAGGTGAATTGGACGTTCGACATCGCGCAATTGTTGAGTGAAGTGAAATCAATGTCAGGCGCGACCTGGCCTGAAACGGTGATACTCCTTTCCTTGACTCCAACGATTGATCCGGAAGTATTCTCCAGTGACACGGAGTAGGTACCTGCGCTGGCATACGAAACAATCGGACTTGCAGCCGGCGAAGTTTTGGGAGAGGCGGAACAATTGTCGACGTACTCAATCCGGAACACTTGTCCATTCGCCTGATTTATACCCAAGATGGTCCAAACCGAATTCTCCTTGACCATTCCCAGTCCATACATGCTGGCCGGAAGGACACCCAGGCTGCCCTCTGGCGTCAAGGATGGAATGTTGGTCACGGAAGTGCCAAATGATCCCCGAGTAAGCGTACCATCCAGCGCCAGCGCGAGGAAATAGAAATTCTCACCTTCCCTTGCCCACCGTAGACGTCCAGGATTGGCCGCGGTTAGGCTTTGTACTTGGGTGATTGAGGGTATCGAAAACAGCGACGCGCCAAAGTCCAGTCTATAGATGTTTCCATTGCCCAGGTTGTCGGCGAGGCCATACCAATTACCGCACACCTGAATGAGGTCAACATCTCCGAGATTGTTTGGATTGGGAACTGCCGCTGTGGTGAGAACGTCCGTCAATGGGTTTGGTGCTGTAAGCAGGTTCCCCAGCCTGATCACTGAAAATTGGTTAGCCGCATTTGAGAGCAGGGCCACATACCCGTTGACTGGGTCCTTGCCAATAGCAAGCCCTGAGTTGATGGAACCAACGCCATTGATCAGTACATTCGCAACGGGTGTGTTAGAAACTTGCGCGCCAAAATCCAATCGCAACAATTCACCTGTGGTATTATGAAGAATCCCGTACCATTGACCGCCTTGATTGATCACGCGAATCTGCCCAGGCTGATTAATTGCTCCGCCAAGGTTTCCCAGGTTGATAATGGCAGTGGGCGCCGCCTGAAGGCCATTGTCAAAGTCAACCCGATACAGTAGACTCGTAAATGTGCCTGTGACAAAGGCATACCACTTGGTGTCATAGACAAGTTCAATTCCCGGTCGTCCGTTTGCCCCCGCCAGGGAAAAGGCAAGCTGGGCAGAAGGTATTTGTTGGAAATCACCCGAACAAAAATCCCAGGAGTATGTCCCCGGAGCGGATGAGTTGAAGACTTCAACCGCCTGGTTGCGACATGCCGATACTGCCAAGGTGAAATCAGTTACCGGACACTGAGCAGCCGCGGGGAGGAAGAGCCCCCAAAAACCCAACAAGCAAAAAACCCAGCCCGGTTTCATCACGTGTTTCTAGGAAGGCTGGAAAACCTCTGAGGCAAGAATCTTGCGAATGCCTTCCTCGAGGGAAATGAGATCGTGGTGGAGAATTTTCATCATCTTGGAGGCATCCGGTTTACGCCGCGTCATATCTCCTTCCTTGAGGGGTGGCAAAAACTCCACCTTCGACTTGGAACCCGTGAGCCGGATGATTAATTCAGCCAGTTCCAAAATGGTAACATCCTTTTCACTCCCGATGTTGATCACTTCATTCACCATGAGACCCTGCTCCAGCATTCTGACGGTGCACTCAGTATTGTCCGTGATGTAACAGAATGTCCGCGTTTGAGAGCCATCACCATACACAGGGATATTCTGATTGGCCCTGGCCAGCCTGATAAACTTCGAGATAACAAAGTCCGTGCTTTGCTTGGGACCATAGGTATTAAAGAACCGGAAGATGGTAAAGTCCAGTCCATATTCCTTCTGATACGACCGGCAATAGGACTCTCCCACATTTTTTACCACCGCATAGGGAAGTCTTGAGTTCAGGGGTGTGCGTTCCTCGTGCTGCGGCAGTTCCACCGGTTCACCATACACTTCCGACGAGCTGGAAAAGAAAACACGCTTGACTCCGGTATTCTTACTCAGGCTAAGGATATTTCGAATACCCTCAATATCGCGAAGCACCATTACCGGATTTTCTATCGTCCGCTTCACTCCCACCACTGCCGCGTAATGAAACACATAGTCGAACGCGTGGCTGGTCATGATGGCGGCGATCTCTTCGTAGCGATTGACATCCCCCGAAACAAAGGTGCACCGCGGATGATGCGGAACCTTGCCCATTTCTCCCGTCAGGAGATTATCCACCAGCGTCACCTGGTAGCGATCATCGGCCAGCAGGCGATCCGCCAGTGAGCTACCGATAAATCCGGCACCGCCGGTGATGAGGATATGGACCATGTAGCAACGTGTGAAGAGGTAAAATTAGGAAAGTCGGCCGACTTCATTGGCCATAGACCACATCATACACTTTTTCAGCTATTGAAAAGTTACGATGCTTGACCGCAAGGGCGCGTATTCTATTCCGCAACTCAGCCCGGGGCTCCGCCATCAGCACCTCCAGCTCGGTCAGCGCTGATCGGTAGGCTTCCGCATTCAGCTCACGGAGGACCACACCTGCATTCTCAGCACGAATGATCTCCGAATCTTCCGATATCCCATCGGGAATTACTACGGGAAGACCCATGGCCCAGTATTCACCGTCTTTGATGGGCGTGCAATATCGTTTGGTGGGTACCGGCTTCACCGGGGTAAGCGCAAAATCAGCCAAGGAGAGGTAGCGGGGAACCTCCCGGTGTGGAACAAATCTCGTGATCACCACGTGCCTTGACAGGTTGGATCGTTTGCAAAATGAGGCTATCTCCTCTTCCTGGTGACTGGTAAGCACCAGGGTACGAAAGCGCTCACCCCAGAATTCATGCGCTGCCTTAAGGAAATCAAAAACTTCCCGATCGAGGTAAATCCCTCCAAACTTACCCGCATAGATGGCGACGATCTTCCCTTCCAGGCCCAGTTCCATCATCAGTCGGTGGTCTTGTTCATTCCAGAAATGGAATAAGTTCAGATCTACGCAAGCCGGTTTAACCAGCAGGTTATTAAGTTCAACGCCATACGTCAAACGCGCATAGTCAAGCATTCCGGCATGAGCAGCGATCAGGTGGGTAGCTCGTTTGGTCTGCCGCTTCTCCAATGCGAAGAGCAGTTGAAATGCGAGGCTGTTCTTCTTCCAGGTTCCATTCTCAACCATTGCCTCAGCATGTGGTTCGTAGCTGTCAATCACCAGCCGAACCCCGGTGAGCACGGAAAGCACGTAACCGGCACTACCGGCTGGCGTCGCCCATCCATGGATACAATGAATGCGATATCTTCTGATGTTGATCAGAAGTCCAAGCACGAGAACACCCCAATGCATAATTGCTTTGAAACCGAAAGGATAATACCGCTTTGGCCACCAGGTGATACCTTCCTGTTGAAGGGCTTCCGCTGCTGGGTTTTGTGCAACTGCGCTCTTTGACTTTTCCATTGTGAGCAAATACAGCCTGCTGCCGGGGGGCAAGCGCTTCTGGATGATTCTTAGATAGGGAAGCGTGTAGGTTTGTATGAGCGCATCCGCCAGGCTCCAGTAAGTAAGCACCAAAACATTTACCGGCTTTCTCATTTGATTCCAAGCATCATCAGAATGATCACCGCGCTCCGGCGTGTAAACAATATTCCTGGTTGGAGTTTCAGCGCCATGCTGAAATGATACCCAACCGAAGCCCTGGACGCATTCGCGAGCTTTAGATGCAAAGCGGCGTAAGTGTGAGCACTGGCCGCCGTCCAGCGCAATTTTTCTCCATATTGTTTTTGATTCACCGGGTCCTGTGTCACCGCTGAAATGAAGTGATCGACTTTTGTCTCAATCGCTGCAGGGTTCCCAGAAACCACACTTCGCTCCTCGTGATGAATGATGGTGGAGGTTATTCCCGCGACAGAATAAATCGTGTAACGTGCACCGAGTCGGATCCACAACTCCCAGTCCTCAAGGGAAGACAGCGCCCGATCTTCGCTGAATGGATTTTGGAGCAAAACGCTCTTCTGCACGAATACTCCGTTGCAGCTAAGCACATTCCCGGATAGGATATTCCGGTTAATATTCACCAGGTTTGAAGACTCCCGAAGAACGTTGCCCTTCGTATCCTTCATATCAAATCCCAAATGGCAAAATTCTACCGTTTGATGTTGGAGAAAATCATAGGCTGTCTGAAGGTGATGGGGGTAAACGGTGTCATCCGAGTCGAGAAAGGTAACATACGTGCCACGGGCTTCGCGCACGCCAAAATTCCGTGCTGCCCCGCGTTCGCCATTGAGCTTTCTGAAATAACGTAAGCGGGTATCCTGCACCGACTGCACCACGGATTCCGTACTGTCCGTACTCCCATCATCCACGACAATTACTTCAAAGTTCCGATACGACTGTCGGAGGACCGATTGAACAGCCTCACGAATAAAGCTTGCGCGGTTGTAGGTAGGAATGACAACCGAGAAATAGGGGTCAGGCATCGTACAGTCGCTTCAGTGCGGAAATCATGGGTTCCATCCCAAACTGTGAAACTACATCCTGCCGGGCATTTCTTACCAATTTCTTCCTCAATTCCTCATCTTTCCATAATTCAACCAGAGCTCTGGTAATTGCCTCTGCATCGCGAAAAGGCACCACCAAAGCATTCACGTGGTCGTTGACCAACTCCTCGGCGATTCCTGAACGGGTCACCACCATGGGCACTCCGGATGCCATGGCTTCGATATACACCTGGCCAAACGCTTCACACCATAGATCAACGGGTGCATGGACTACGATATCGAAAGATCGGTACAAAGCGGGAGCATCTTCCTCGAATGTAATCCAGGTTACATTCTTAACACCCAATTCCGCGATAAGGCTTCGTATGGTCGTTTCTGCTGGTCCGCTGGCATTACACAGGATGAGTTGGGACTCAGGATAAAGTAGCTGGAATCCAGCAAATGCTTTCACGATGGTGTCTACACCCTTCCACTCAATCAGCCGGGCTACGACCCCGACGATCGGTGAATTGGGTTGAATCGACCAACGTGATCGCAGTGCCAGGAGTCGATCATGCGAAACCTCGGAGAACCGCTCAAGTTCAAACCCGTGAGGGATTCTGAAAATTTTTGCGGGTATCACATGCTCCAATTCTATCAAGGCATGATCGGTGGCTTGACTTACCGAAATAATGTGGGTGGCAAGCCGGTTACTCATTCGATCATACCGTACCCCCTTTGGGTGATACGCATGGTGAAAGGTGCTGGTGTGTCGCGTGTAGATTCGCTTGCGAATTCCGGCAAGCCACGCCGCACTGAGTCCCACCAGTTGCGCATCCAACAAATGTGCGTGAACCACCTCGGGTCGCGTACGAAGGAAGAACAAGAATGTGCGCAAGAACGCCATCGGGAAGTCCGCTTTCGATCGGTACGCGATCCTCATGACGGAAATGCCTTTGGTGGTCAGGAAAGATTCAAAAGCGGAGGACGAGGGATTTAGAAGTATAACCGTAAGCCGGTATTCCCTGGCCAGTCGAGACACGACCCACTCAAAGGCGAGTGATTTTTCCACATGGGATATGACATATACAAGGTGTTTCATCCCAATCACTGGCTGGCCATGATATCCATATGACAATGGGTGAATGAAGTTCCGGTACTGACCGATGTTCCGGTAGCCGCGTCTTTTATCGTTTGATACCCGCGCTTCTCCAGGAACCGCACCAATTCCGTGGCCGAATCCCCCTGATCCCGCAAATTATCATCATCCAGCTCAATGAAGAGTACAGGTTTGTATTGCCTCAAGGTATGTTCCGCACCGCGCAGGACATGGAGTTCGAAGCCTTCGACGTCGATCTTGATGAGGCTGACAGGTCCAGGTTGTTGCTTCGTGACATAGGAATCCAGCGTGATCACCTGGACACGCTGACCTTGGGAAAGGTGGCGATGGATTCGCGATCCGCCCCGATTGGAAGGAACCTCCGTCTGAAGCACCAGTTGTTCATCACGGTCACCAAGGCCGATTGGATTGATTCGGAGATTGACGAAGTTGTTCAAGGCCACGTTCCGGTTCAATTTTCTGAACGTAGCCGTATCGGGTTCAAAAGAATGAACAAATCCGGAGGGTCCAACCAATTGCGCGAGGTTCATCGACACTTCACCAATATTCGCACCGACATCGATCACGATTGATCCCGGCTTAACCAATTGATAAAGCGTTCTGCGGGGTTCAACCTGGATTCCCCAAAAGACCAACCATTCCATATAGTCACTCAGGTCCAATTCGTAATGTATCCCATTTCGTTTCACCTTCCGGGTGGTTGGCTTTGGATACCGCGTATTAAGTGGAGGAAAGCGGGCGAAGAAATGATTCAAGGGCTTTTGCTGTGTAAGCCTTGCAAGCAGCTTTTCCGGCAAGGGCAGCTTAAAAAATTCCTTTGGCAGATCAATGAGTCGTCTTTTCATTCCAAAGGGCGATTACATCCTGAGGGTCTCCTGGGTAAAGCAAATAGTTCTGATGCTGGTGGGGTGCAATTACCGTGGTCAATTGCGGGCCGTTCAACTCGTTTACCGAGAAATATACGTATTTCAAATCCCGAAAGAGAACCATCAACCGGTCGGCCACTTCCGAAGTCAGGACTTCGACCAGGATGGCCGGGCGACTTTTACGGATCATCTCAAGAGCTCCTTCCAACACTTCTGGCTCGTGTGTTTCCACGTCGATTTTCATCAAATTCACCGCTCCCAGATTACGAGCACGGACATAATGATCCAGGGTCGTCACCTGGATTGTTGTTGGGATCACCGGTCGGCCTTCCGCATTAAGGTTTTTGTTTATTGTCACACTATAAACATGATCTTCAGGCACATCATAAATGGTGGCACTGCCCGTACGGTTGGATACTCCAAGTTGCTCTGCCACAACATTAAATTGATTGACCTCAATATTTCGTTTCAATTTCCGGTAGACACGTTCAACGGGCTCAAAGGAATAAACCTCGGCAGGTGGATTTACGGCTTTCGCGACAAGAGAGAATATTCCGGTATTTGCGCCGATATCAAAGATGATCCCTGACTTCGCCGACAACGCCATCCAAAGCCGCATGGAGGCGCGCTCCCAACCCTCCAGCCCTTTCCAGAATACCTGGTTTTCCAATTGATAGCCATAATGATACATGACAAAGGAACGCTGGTTGGTATGGACCTTGAACCATCCGTTGAAATAAAGATGCCTGTAAAGGTATTCCGGGGGGGAGAAATACCGGACCAGGGTAAAGACCTTCTTCTTCATCGGGATGGCCTGTAGCACCCGCCTGGCCAGTTTTTTAAAAGTCATTGTCTTTTTGCGGAATAGCCCTCAAAGAAGTGGATGGCCAAAAGAGTGTTTGTCAGTCGAAAATATAACGCATCGAAAACCGAAAGATCCGGTATTGCCGAGTGGATCCATCCCAGGAGGGGTTTGAATCCCGACAACACTTCCAGGAGGACCCGTTTAGCAAAAGGATAGTTCACTTTTAACTCACTATATCCTAATTCCCCGGCGATGGCAATGGTTTCTCCGTTCCGTTTCTTACGGGCAAAGAAGCTTATTGGATCCAACCGGTCCCTTTCATTGTGATAGATCACAAACCTTCGGTCAAGATAATAGCGAATCCCCTGCTTGCGGAGGCGGCTGACAAAGTCATAGTCTTCCGCACCCGCATGAGGAAATCGCTCATCATAACCGCCGACGAGTTCAAACGTGCGCTTTTGCATAGCAAAAAAATAGCTGGCTCCGCCCGTCAACTCAAAGACATCCTCTTCCTGCCATTCACCGGCCAACCAGCCCCGGAGAGACGTGTAGCCATGTTGGATCAGGTATCGTCCGAAGTGGTTATTGGGCAGCGATTTGACCATATCGGGCGGATAGGTCCAATCAAACAAGTAAATACGGTCGGGTTCTTTGAGTGCATATTCGATGGCCGTTTTCAAATGAGTAGATTCAATCAGGAAATCATCATCCATAAAGATCAGGCACGCTGATTTCGCTTTCGCTGCGCCAGCATTCCGTGCCGAGGCAACCCCCCTGCCCGGGTTGTCGATAACCACAACCTTGGGGTAGCTATGAACATCCGGCTTTGTCCTACTTGAATCATTTACCACGATGATCTCCCCGTCAATTCCTTCGATTGCCGCAGCAACGGTTTTCAGTGTTTCGGCCAGAATTTCAAGCCTGTCCTTGGTAGGAATAATTACACTGGCACGCATTAGTCTGTCCTTTTGAATACTATGGCATACCGACCAAACTGATCCAGTGTCATGGGCTTGAGATCGTAGAGCACACCCGATTGACGGGTAAGTTTTTCAAGCACCGCCATCAGGTATTCCCGCTTGTGTACATCATCCAGGATAAGCAACCCGCCCGGTTTCAGCCTGGTCAGGAGTTCGCTGACATAGTTGATTCGCACTTCGACGAAGTTCAGGTCATGAAAAATGCAATCAAATTCAGATTCCGTGCTGGAGAGGAAAGCGTCAAGCATCATCATACCCTCTAGGGGTACGTTTTGCGCCGCCAGGAAGTTCCTTGTCTTTAGGAGCCACTGTGAATCGTCATCTACGCTGATCACCTTCACTCCGGGCGTCTCCTTCGCGTACAACCGAAACACAAATGAACTAAATCCTGAACCCAGGTCAAGCAGGCGCTTGTATTTGTTGGCATGGCAAAGCCGATACAGTAAGGTGGATGCCTCAAGGGAGGCAGCCATGTCTGGCACGGACACCTCTCGGACATATTGCTCATAGGCGGGCCTTAGTTTCTCGCGGTCGGTGCTTATTAATTCTTTACCGTCTTCAAAACCGGCATGACTCTCCCTGAACTCATTGAAGTGATGAATCCTCAACCTCAGATATACGAATTTCAGTTTGGCAATTATACGGCCGATCATGACGGTTTTTGATTCCCGGAATTCGGTTTTTTTAGTCTACTTTTCCCACAAACAGGGCATCGCACCACAGCAGGTAATGAGGTTCCTCGGTTTTATAGAACGGATTATACAACCCAACCAATCTGAATCCCCGATTCGTCAACTCCTGGTAAACCTGGTCAAAGAATGCCTGATTTTTATAAAGCTCAATAAAAAGCACTTCGATATGAATCAATTTGGTCCGGGATGGGACAATTACGAGGCTTCCACCTTTCAACACTTCCATTTCAAAGCCTTGCGTATCTACTTTGAGCAGGTCGATGCTCTCAATTCCATTAACTGCGCAGAAATGATCAAGGGTTTGAATTTCTGCCTGGGTCTTGGTTACGGGTTCAGTCCAGTCACCCTCCGCAAATTGACTGATGTCGGGTGAAATGTCCAGGAAGGAGTTCCCGCCGGATGATCTGTTGATGGTGAGGTCACGGGACTCGGTCTTTGCCCCAATCCCAAAATTGAAGACTTTCACACGCTCCTGGAAGCGATTAGTTCTACGTCGCAATTCAGACATCGTGGCTTGGTCTGGCTCAAAAGAATACATCTTTGCCCGTGGGAAGGCTTGCGCAAACTCGATCGTTGCATCCCCCCGGTTTGCTCCAATATCAAAGATCACATTCATCCTGTCAACAGGAACAAGGCGGGCAATATCGTCAACGATATTAAAACCAAACGTATCGTGACGAATAAGGTCAACTCCAAACCACCTGCGCGCAATCCATCGCACACTTTTTTTTAGGCTTGCTACCATTGATCATTCATTATAGTCCATTTTCCACAACACATTCTTGTAGAACACCCGGTTGAAATCCTCCCGAAGTGGTTCACCTGCGCCTTCAAATGCCTTGTAGACTACCTGAAAGGAAAAACATTCCCGCTTAACGTCGAGATCTTTCGAAAGGCTTGCCAGATAGACGTCGACGGAATAGAACCCGGGCATGAGGTTCAGTTGGGGTATTTGCAGCGTAATGATTCCTGAGCCGGGGGATTTACTGCCAAACGAAACGCCATAGTTTCTATTATTGAAGAAAAGTAATGGTGCTCCCGCTGAATCACGAACGACAATACCGAGCATGAAACTTTCTGACGGCAAGCCTGAACGGAAATGAGCGCGCACTTCCAGGTCATTTCCCATAAACAGCACCGCGGAAGGGGCACCGTCACTGAGAAACTCCAGCCTGGTTATTTGGGCTTCCTTGTGATTTGTGGTGAACTGTTGATCGGGGCCGTTTGACGATTTTGCCGCTGGGTCGCTCAGGTAAGAGCGGGTAATCGAATGGCTGGGTCCCATTTCAGCTACCTTTCCTTCTCGCAGCAGCACGGCTGACCTGCACAGGGATTCAACGGCAGCCATATTGTGACTCACAAACAGGATGGTCCGCCCGCTGCGGCTCACATCTTCCATCTTTCCTATGCACTTCTTCTGAAATTCAGCGTCGCCGACAGCGAGTACTTCATCAATGATAAGTATCTCCGGCTCAAGAAAGGCTGCTACCGCAAAGGCAAGCCGTAATTGCATGCCGCTGGAATAATGCTTCAACGGGGTATCGAGAAATCGTTCCGTGCCCGCAAAAGCAACAATCTCATCAAAGCGCCGGTCGATTTCTCGCTTCTTCATACCCAGGATCGATCCATTGAGATAAATATTCTCACGCCCTGTCAGTTCAGGATGAAAACCCGTGCCGACTTCCAACAAGCTGGCAATTCGACCTCGCCCGATGACCCGGCCTTGCGTGGGTGGTGTAATTTTGGAAAGTATCTTCAGCAAGGTCGATTTGCCCGCGCCGTTGCGACCAATGATTCCCAACGAATCACCAGGCTGAACATTAAAGCTGACATCCCGTAGCGCCCAAAAGTCTTCTCCGTTGGTGCGGCTCTTTTTGAACAAGCCGCCCAATGATTCGCGCAGGCTAAGATAGGGCTGCGCCTCATGACGGATACGGAACTTCTTTCCTACGCCCTGCACTTCCAGCATCGGTTTCATCAGTGCTCAGGCTAGGTCAGCAAAATAAGACTCTGTCTTTCGAAAATAGCCAAGCCCTGCCACCAGCAGTACGAGCCCAGAAACGATGCTGATCATCACCAGCGTAAAGTCGGGTGCAATTTCTGTGAAGGGAAGCCTGAAAATGGTAATCGCCGCATACATGGGGTTGATGGCCACCAAATAGGGCAACCACTTTCCAGGCACAATGGACATCGGGTAGATTACCGGGGTAACAAAGAGGAGCACCTGGACCAGGAAAGGAATCACATAACGGAAATCGCGGTACTTGACGTTGAGTGCGGCCAGAAGGCATCCCGGACCAAAAGATGCAAGAATCGACAGGGCTAATCCTAAAGGCCAGCACCATATCGCCTCGGCAATCGTAACCGACGCGCGGAAGAAAAGAAGCACGGGAATGAAAACGATCACGGTCATTGCAAAATCAAAGACGGCCACAAGAATGGAGGACAACGGGATGATCAGTCGCGGGAAATAGATCTTCTTGATGATCTGTGCATTGCTTACCATGCTATTGCCCGCATTGGCGATGCCCGAAGAAAAAAGCAGCCACAGCATCAGCCCCGAAAAGACAAAGACGGGGTACGTCATGCCATCGGAAGGCACTTGGAGGGCCCGGCCAAGAAAAAAAGTGAAAATGAGCATAAGCAGGATCGGCTGGAGGATGGCCCACAAGAAGCCAAGCACGGTTTGCCGGTACTTTACTTTTATGTCCCGCCAGGTGAAAAAGTAAAACAACTCGCGGTATTCAATTAATTCTTTGAAGTTTAGGCTGAAGGCGTTTTTTGGCTTTACTTCGAAGTAGTAATCACTGGAGTCTGCCATATCCTTCTTAGCGGTTAGTCCGCGCTGTTCCCGCAAAAATGCAGAAAAATAACAGAACAATTCTCCTTCTCTGCCCCTATCCCCATGGTCATGCACCCTCCCAACGCTTCCGGTTTGAGCAATACCTCGATGCATTACGACAGCGCAACTTTGAAATCGACTTTCGCTCCTTTTTGAGCGAAAGCGGGTGGCGTATCCTCTACACACGCGGGAATGTTTTTCAAAAAACTGCTGCCCTCGCCGCTGGATTTCTCCGCCGATTGGGATTGCTTTTCCGCGCGATTCCTCGAGCTGATCTTGTGTTCATTCACCGGGAAGCCAGCCCAATCGGTCCTCCCCTGCTGGAGTTCATTATCGCTAAGGTTTTTCGAAAGAGAATAATCTATGACTTTGATGATGCCATTTGGCTGCCCAACACCAGCGAAGAGAATGCATTGGCAGCCATGGTGAAATGGCACTCGAAAGTCGGGCTAATTTGCCGATGGAGTGAACGGGTCAGCGTAGGCAACGAGTATCTCGGCGCTTACGCAAGTAAGTACAACCCACAGGTCATCATCAATCCCACCACGGTAGACACCGCGAGGACGCGCCAACCCATCTCCGTCAAAGTATCAAAGAAAAGGGTGACCATTGGCTGGACGGGCAGTCATTCCACACTAAGATACCTTCAACTCATTGAACCCGTATTGCTCGCGCTGGAGCGGGAATTCCCCGAGCGATTGGATTTCCTGTTCATTGCTGATCGCGCTCCTTCTTTACAGCTAAAGAATATGACCTTCGCTCCCTGGTCCGAGGAAACGGAAATAGCGGACCTGGCCAGGATTGACATCGGCATCATGCCACTGGAAGATGACGCCTGGGCAAAAGGCAAATGCGGGCTCAAGGCACTGCAGTACATGGCAATGGCCATTCCCACTGTGGCCTCTCCGGTGGGTGTGAACCTTCAAATCATCGATCACGGAACAAACGGCTGCTTGTGCGATTCATTAGAATCCTGGACTTCTCACTTAAGAGCGCTCATTATTGATTCATCACTAAGAAAGAGAATGGGCGAAGCCGGCGAAAAGAAAGTTGGGACGAGTTACTCCACCGTATCCAACACTTCCTTGTTCCTGTCACTCTTTGAATAATCCAGGATGAGGATCAGTGCGGTGATAAAAAACGGGAGGAGGGGTACTTTGTAGCGCACGAGTGTTCCGAAGTTATAGGTCGAAACCCCAATCGCAAACGCAAACACCAGGGAGAATGCAAGCGCAAACAGCACGTTGGGCCTGGACAGGGAATAGAAGATAGTCAATCTCTTTCTCCCGATAACAAACAGTCCAAAAGCCAGGAGCAGCAAGCTTTCGAACGCGGAGAAAAACATCAATGGGTTTTTCACTTCCCACAAGTAAGGGCGAAACAGGGAAACGTTGATGGCTTGGGGCGCGAGACGTAACATCGAATTAAATGATCCATCCAGATCGCCCAGCGAATATCCCGATCCGGCAAAGCGTCCTGACCAGTACCGTATGTCATAGGCGGTTACGCGGGCTGTGGCGGCAATTCGCGATACAGCATATTTGTCGTCGTCTTCTCCAATTTTTACTACTGTGAAATATCCTGACACCAACAGCACACCCACCACAAAGGGAACGACCATGGCGCGAAGGATTACCGACCTGATCTGGTAAACCTGGGATGCCCCAATCCACAGTATGACTGCAGGCAAATAGGCTTGCAGAATAAACTTGCGCACGCTAAAAATAAAATACAAGGCAATGACTAATAACAGGAGGTTCCAAAAATTGAATTTTCGTGCGATGAACAGGTTATAGAACTGATAGGTGGCAATCCCCAGGCAGGCCAGCGTAACCGAATCCTTCATCAGCCCGCTTCCCCAAAAGAATACCGAGGGTATAAAGAATGCCGCGATGGCTAACTGGACATTCAGATGAGGAAATTGCTTATAGAAAGTGAGAAAAAACTGCCATGAGCCCACAAAACTCAGCACAGTAAACAAGCACGCCGTTGAAGAATACGTGGAATACGTCAACAAGTCAAAGATAGCCGCCAACTTGATTACCGTGAACGAATTGGAATCCCTGAAAAGATAGATTTGTGAAGCGTACTGGTACACGTCGCCCGGATGCTGACTGTTGGCAAACAGCAATTTTATTCCGGTGATTGGCGAATCCATGAATGCATTCCAAACAATCCGGCTGCCATAGGTATGATACATAAACGTGTCGCCGCTTCCGTAGTAGAACTGATACACCAAACCCAGTGCTATAGCCCCAAACAACTTGACCGTAAGTGCAGGGAAGTAGTATACCCTATTGACAGAGTCCGTAACATAAGGCCGCACGATATAAGCGACCCAATAAATGAGCATTAGAAAAAGTGGAGTGACTAAAAGATCACGCAGGTCCACAGCTTACGGATTATGAAACAAAGCCGGCAGCCCGATAAGCCTCTCGTAGTCCCTGCTCGAGACCAATGGTATGGACCCAGCCTATGGCTTTCATTTTTCCCACATCCATCAATTTTCTGGGCGTACCATCGGGCTTGGTAGTGTCAAAGACGATCCGGCCATCGTAACCCACGATACGCGCAATGAGCTCCGACAATTGTCGGATGGAAAGTTCTGACCCGGTTCCCACATTTATAAATCCAGGCTCATCAAACCGTTCCATCAGAAAAAGGCTGGCGTCCGCCAGATCGTCCACATGCATGAATTCCCTCAGTGGGGTGCCCGTGCCCCAAACGACAACTTCTGCACTGCCTTTCGTCTTAGCCTCGTGAAATTTCCGCAACAAGGCGGGAATCACGTGACTGGTTTGAAGATCGTAGTTATCGTTCGGACCGTACAGGTTGGTGGGCATCGCCGAAATAAAATGACAGCCATATTGGCTGCGATAAGCATCGCACATCTTGATGCCCGCAATCTTTGCAATGGCATACGGCTCGTTGGTGGGTTCCAAAAGCCCCGTAAGCAAATACTCCTCTTTCAAAGGCTGCGGCGCGAGCTTGGGATAGATGCATGAACTTCCGAGAAACAACAACTTGGTTACCCCCGCCTTGTACGACTCGTGGATGACGTTACTTTGAATCATCAGGTTATCATACAAGAACTCCGCGCGGTAGGTATTGTTAGCCACAATCCCTCCCACTTTCGCTGCGGCAAGAAATACATACTCCGGTTTTTCCGCCTGAAAAAAGGATCGCACAGCTGCACCCTCGCGGAGATCCAGCTCAGCTGAACTGCGAAGAACAAGGTTCGAGAACCCGGAGGCTTGCAGTTTGCGCACGATGGCCGAACCCACCATGCCGCGATGACCTGCCACAAAGATTTTTGCCGACTTATTCATCATTCACTGCGGCGATGAACTTTGTATCCACCCTGCTTCAGGTGTACTTCACGCCGGAACACATCCAGGTCCGAAGCTACCATTTCCTTCACCATCTCCTCCAGCGTGTAGCGGGGACTCCACCCCAATTTTGTCTTTGCCTTTGTTGCGTCGCCGATGAGGAGGTCCACTTCCGTAGGCCTGAAATACCGGGGATCGACTTCCACCACCACTTGACCCGGTTTCAAGTCAACCTCAGGGTTCGTACACTTCACCACCACCCCGCACTCCTTGTTGCCGGAACCCTGGAAAGCCACTTCGATGCCTGCCGCCGAAAAGGCCATGATGCAAAAATCACGGACGGTGGTCATCTTTCCTGTGGCCACCACATAATCATCGGCTTCCGGTTGCTGCAGCATCTTCCACATTGCCTCGACATAATCCTTGGCATGACCCCAGTCGCGTTGCGCGTTGAGGTTGCCAATAAAAATCTTGTCACCCAGGCCGAGAGCAATTTGTGCCACGCCGCGGGTAATCTTTCGGGTTACAAACGTCTCTCCCCGTAATGGGCTTTCGTGATTGAACAGGATGCCGTTACACGCGAAAATGTTGTATGCTTCCCGGTAGTTCACCGTGATCCAGTAAGCATACAGCTTGGCAACACCGTAGGGCGAGCGAGGATAGAAGGGCGTCTTTTCGGTCTGGGGAACTTCCTGTACCAACCCGTACAGCTCAGAACTGGAAGCCTGGTAGAATTTCGTCTTCTCGGTCAAACCCAACAGGCGGATGGCCTCGAGTATTCGTAATGCACCAACGCCGTCAGCATTGGCCGTATATTCTGGCTCTTCAAATGACACCTTCACATGACTCATGGCGCCGAGGTTATAGATTTCATCGGGCCTGACATCAGCAATAATGCGGGTGATGTTCATGGCATCAGTCAAATCGCCGTAGTGAAGGTGAAAGTGAGTGTCACTTTCATGCGGGTCCTGGTAGAGGTGATCGATGCGCGCGGTATTGATCAGCGAGGCACGGCGCTTGATTCCGTGCACCTCATAGCCCTTATTAAGTAGCAGCTGACTGAGGTATGCGCCATCCTGCCCGGTCACCCCGGTTACCAATGCTATCTTTTTCAATGGGATTCTTGTTTAGTCTCCTTTGTCCAGGTTCTTAAGTCTACGCTTGGCATCTTTGAAAGCCTCATCCTTTCTGCCTGCTTTCTTTTTAGCCTCCACAAAATACTTACGGGCCAACGCCTTGTCGCCCTGCTGGCTGGCAATTTCACCCAGGGCAATCAGGGAGTAAAGATAATACCCGGATTTGGTTGCCCCAGTTTCCTCGGCATACTGGACGGTCAGGAGGTAATATTTCTTTGCGTCGTCTGTCTTACGGCGAAACTCGCCGAGCTGTCCCAGGAAAAAGGCAGCGTACCGCCCGCTCGTTGCTTCGTATCCAATATCCCCACTGTCAATCCTTGTCAGGATAGCTTTTGATTCTCGCTCCATATCCACGTACATACCCTTGGTATAAAGCATCCGCGCATAGTACCGGTGAAAGTAGGGGTTATCGGGATACGTCTTGTAGAGGTATTCAGAAAGCTGGAGTGCCTGATCGTTCTTGTTTTCATAACTGTTGTAGATCCGCATCAGCCATACCATGGCTTCTGTACGCGTGTAGAATGCATTGTACGACACTTCACGAAGTTGCTTAAGACCTAACTCTTTGTCGCCCTTCGGGAATAACCACAACAAGGGTTTTAGCGCAGGATAGTTCTCGCGCACCCATACGGAGAAATAGTTATACAATGCATCTCCAAACAGCAATTCGGGGCTGAGATTATCTTTCTCCTTGCATTCCTCGAGGAAGTGAAGCGCCCGCTTGCCGGCCAATGCCGCCTTGCGCCACTCTTTGCGATCCTCGTCAGAATACAATCTTCCTTTGAACCCATAAGCCGCGGCCATAAAGAAAGCCGCTTCAATGCGGTACTCGGGGTAGTGATCATGAAGATTCTCAGCCACCTGGATGGTGCTGTCCATATACGCCAGGAACCGGTCGTCATGGTCGCGATTCTCAATGCTAGGCATGATCTTCCACCACTCACTGAGGCCGAGCAGGAAATAAGGCAGTGGGTGCCAGGCATATTTTTGCTTGAACCACCTGAACTGTTGCTCCGCCTTGGCAAACTTAAAGTTGTATAGATCGTTCAACGCCTCGGTGGCTTCCAATTGAACGGCAATGTTGGAAATGAGAATAATGGTCGTGTCCTTCTTCACTTGCGCGCCGGAAGTCACGAAAGCGAATACGAAGAACAGCACCAATCCTATTTTCCCTGTATCTTTCAACCCCGCAAAAATAGCATCCTTGCATCCAATAACCCCATGAGCAGTCCAGTCGAGCATAAAAGCGTCTATGACCACTCGAAGCGCCAGCTTTTCCTGCTGATCTGCCTCACAACGCTTGCTGTGCTGTTTGTCAAGAAGTCCATGATTGAAAACGAAACGGCGGCCTTCGAGTTCCTGGCCGACCAGCCTCAAGGTTCGGTACTCTACCTCCGCAGTGCGCTGCAGTATCTATCCATCCCCTTCATCTACCTCTGGAAATTCACCGTGCTGGGATTTGTGATCTGGGTAGGGTGCTTCCTCTTTGGTTACCGGGTTACATTTTCGCAATGCTGGCAGATTGTACTGGTGGGAGAGTTTGTTTTCCTTATTCCCGAATTGATCAAGATCTTCTGGTTCTTTTTTATTGAAACTGACCCCAACTTCTTTGACATCTCCGCCTTCTATCCTCTGTCGATAATGAACTTCCTTGATTACAGGACCTTACCGTCCGAGTACAGCTATCCCAGCAAAGCACTGAATCTCTTTGAACCGTTGTACTGGTATGTGTTAGTGATAGGCATCACCCACTATACCCGAAAGAGCAGCCGACCGGCATGGATTATCGTTCTGGGATTTTACGTGCCCGTATTCCTGCTTTGGCTCCTCTTCTATACCATCGTTTATTGAGTCAAATCGATTTTTGAGCCGGTATAACCGTCGTTGATGCCGGATTGACTATTTTCGCCCCTTACTATTTTCCATTGCTGCATGAAGTTTCAAAGGATTAATAATATCGGAGGTTGGCTTGCTTTCGCCACTGCCCTGGTCACCTATTGGCTCACTTTTGAAGAAACGGCCAGTTACTGGGATTGCGGAGAATTTATTGCCGTAGCCTACAAACTGGAAGTATCTCACCCGCCGGGTGCGCCACTGTTCATGCTGCTGGGGAGAATGTTTTCATTCCTCGCCTTCGGCGATGTCACCAAGGTCGCCTATTGGATCAACAGCCTCAGTGTAATTGCCAGCGCTTTCACCATCCTGTTCCTCTTCTGGTCCATTACACTTTTCAGTCGCAAACTCATGGGCATAACCCGCGATGAGGACATGACGGATGGCCAGGTGTGGACCGTGATGGGCGCTGCGCTGGTGGGCGCTCTCGCCTACACTTTTTCAGATTCATTTTGGTTTTCCGCCGTGGAGGCAGAAGTGTATGCCATGTCGGCCTTCTTTACCGCATTTGTTGTCTGGGGCATACTCAAGTGGGATGTGATTGAAGACGAAGCGGCCGCCAACCGGTGGCTCATCTTTATCGCTTATGTCATGGGATTGTCCATTGGCATTCACATGCTGAACCTGGTGACCATTCCCGCACTCGGATTAATTTACTACTTCAAGAAATACCAGCCTTCCCGCTGGGGGATTATTGCAACACTGGGGGTCAGCGGCGCGATCGTCATTTTCATCAATGACCTTATTGTTCCGGGACTTCCTTCTCTTGCGGGCGGCTTTGAAATTTTCTTCGTCAACAACCTGGGCCTGCCATTTGGCTCGGGAGTGATCGTATTCATGCTGCTACTGATCGGCGGCCTGGTTTATGGGATCCGCTACAGTCATCAGAAGAACAAGGCGCTGCTTAATACCTTCTTCCTCTCGATCACCTTCATCCTGATCGGTTATGGTTCCTATGCAACGATTGTGATCCGCAGCAATTTCGATACGCCCATCAACGAAAATGCGCCGAAAGATGTGATGTCTTTTGTGCGATACCTGAAGCGGGAGCAGTATGGCAGCCGTCCCTTGCTCTATGGCCCCTATTTTACCGCGAAGGTCATCGACTTGAAGGAAAAAGCGGCCGTCTACACCAAGGGCAAGAACAAGTACGAAATCACGGACCGGAAATACGATTATGTCTACGAACCCGGCCAGGAGACCATCCTTCCGCGTGTTTGGAACCCCGAGTTCAAGCAGCAATACCGCAATATTCTGGGTCTTCGCGAAGGTGAGCGCCCAACCTTTGCACAAAACATTTATTACATGTTCCGGCAGCAGATCGGCCACATGTATATGCGCTACTTCATGTGGAATTTTGCCGGCCGCGCGAGCGATATTCAGGATGCTGACTGGCTCGGACCACGGGATTGGTTTGAGAAATTACCCGCGGAATTGGCTGAAAACCGGGCCCGGAATAATTTCTTCATGATTCCCTTTGTGCTGGGACTGATTGGTATGTTCTACCAGTTCGTAAAGGACACCAAAAACTTCGCCGTTGTAGCCCTGCTATTTGTAATGACCGGTGTGGCGATCGTGGTGTACCTGAACTCACCTCCCGTTGAGCCCCGTGAGCGGGACTATATCTATTCCGGCTCAACGTATGCTTTTACTTTCTGGATTGGCTTCTCGGTAATCGGCATAGCCTCGGTGTTGAACCAGTTCACCCGGAACCTGAAAACCAGCGCAATTGCTGCTACCGCGATCACGCTTTCTGCTCCAATCCTGATGGCCTCCCAGGGTTGGGACGATCACAACCGCAGCGACCGGTTTTTTTCGGTCGACTCCGGCAAGAATTACCTCTCTTCGTGCGATCCCAACGCGATTCTCTACACAGGCGGCGATAACGACACGTTCATGCTTTGGTACGCTCAAGAAGTGGAAGAGCATCGGCCGGATGTTCGGGTGGTCGTGTTCAGCTACTACAACACCGACTGGTATATCGAGCAATCGATGCTGAAACAAAATCAGTCGGAGCCATTCAGGTATACACTGACTGCTGAGAATTACCGGCAAGGTGGCCCCAATGATGTCTTGTATTATGCAGACATGAAGATTCCCAGCATGGACCTTCGGCAGTACCTCGAGTTACTCCGAAAGAATTATCCTCAACTGCGTTACGACCGGACCAACGTAGTACCCAGTAAGGTCTTTACCCTCGATATTGATCGTGATGCGGTGTTGGCCAAAGGAATTATTCCCAAAGGCATGGACAGCCTCGTGGTGGACCAAATGCGCATCCGACTGAAAGGAACAACCCTGGAGAAGAAGGATCTTGCTTTCCTCGATGTGCTGGCGACGAGCAATTGGGAACGACCCATTTACCTCAACAATACTTCCCTAGCGCAGCTCAACCTCGAGATGCGCGACTATGTTGTCCAGGAAGGAAATGCCTACCGGGTTCTCCCGGTGCGCAATAACCGTACTGATCGCGAGAGTCTTGTCAATGTAGAGTCGTCCTATCAAAAGATGCTTCATGACTTCGGCTACCGCGGCCTCGACAATCCCAAACTCTATTACAACGAAGACTACCGGGGCTTCATCCAGAACCACCGTGGATCCCTGAACTCGCTGGCCGAGGCGCTCATTGATCAAGGGGATATGGAGCGGGCAAAAGAGGTGCTCAACTTCAATTTGACCAAGATGCCGGATGCCGCGGTGCGCTACGACATCACCACGGTATCGACTATCGAGTTGCTTTTCCGTGTCGGTGAGAAGTCGAGGGCAGCCGAAATTGCGGCGACACTCGGTAACCGGTCCGACGAAATGGTGAACTATGAAATCAAGAAGTACACCGGCATCTCGATGGAAGTCCGGCGAAATCTTTATATCCTGGGTGAATTGCAGCGAATTCTCTACGAGAATGGAGAGACCGAACTCGGCAAACGATTCGAAGACAGCTACGAACGCATCCTCGAAGGCCTGCAGATCCGTAGCACAGAGCGGGACAATTTCTGAGAATTATTACTTTCTCGCCAACATGAACAGGTCCAGGGCGACCTCAGGGTGGTCGGTGATGAGGTAATCCTCATGCGTAATGCTGGCCACCAGGTGGTCGGAATTTTGCTGAAGCCGGTTACGGTTCACCCGGTTCAATAAATCATAGGGTATGCGCAAGACAGCGGCCGGCAACCGATGTTGGAGATCAAAAATATCCCAGCGCATGAGCCGGTTTACCGATTCACGGTTCTTCTCATGATACCCCATCACTTTGTTATTTCCAGTGATGCCTTTCATTTCTACGGAGGGAAAAACCTTGTTGGCCAGGCTGGTTAGCTCGCCTGCTGTGTACTCGCGGATATGCCAGGGGTTTCTCGAAAGCGACATAATCCGGTTAGGTGTCGTAATCAGGGCAATGCCGCCCGGACGAAGTACCCGAAAAATTTCCTTTAGGAAGAGCAGATCATCCTGGATGTGTTCAATGACTTGGAAACTGATTACCGAATCAAATGAACCGTCAGGGTACGGCAACGGGGGGAGGTTGCCCGCCAGAAATTTTCCGGAAGGGTACCTTTCCTTGAGCTTCTCAATGGCCGCAGCAATTTTATCAATGGCCCAATAGGAAGTAACATGAGGAAGGACCAGCTGTATGCCCCGACCCTCACCGCAGCCCACCTCCAGCAAATCTCCCCTTACCCATTGCCCTGCTGTCACATAGGGCATCAACAATCGCTGGTGCAGGGGGTTATCCGAAACCAGTTGGTCTGAGGTTATCTCTGTTGTATATATTCTTGCCATGAGGGCCTAAAATTACATCAATTTACTTGTGCACTGTTTCTCTTGGTTTCTTCGTTATTTTACTAAGCCGATGCGACAAAAATATCTTATTGTATTCTCTGCGCTTATGCTCACCTGGGTAACCGGCCTGGGGCAAGCAGTTAGTTCCCTCAACTTCAATCATTGGTATGATCCTGTTTCTGAAGTAGTTCTGCAACTAAAACCCCTGAATCATGGCGATAGCGTGGAGGTGTTCTTCCGCGTCAGGTGCAACCTGGCAACGCCTACCAGCTACATGGTCAAGTGGGAAAAAAGGGAATCCTTTGCCCAGCGGCAGGGAAGTGCAATTCGGTCTACGGACACGTTGCGGCTTACCAATGGCTGGTTTGAGGGACGATTCGTTTTCAATCGCCCGGCCAAACCCTGGCTGCTGGTTGCCAAGTTGGTGAATATCGCGACCGGCAAGGCCTGGCATTTTTTCCGGTTGATTGAGTCGCACTACCCGGTGAACGGCTACCTTGAAAATGGAGGTCGCTCATGGGATTCGTATGTAACCGCGGAGAAGGTGTATACCATTCACGGGAGTGGATCGGGTAAACCCATTTTTGTCTCCTATTACAAGGACAATTTTCCATCACCGGCGCCGCCGTTTGTGGTCAAGGAACTCAAGATGGATCGCTTTCTCTTTCCGGATTCCACGTTTACGCTCAACGCGGGAACAGCGCTTGGTCCTTTCACTAAAGAAGGACTATACCTGGCCCAGGAAGACACCGCTTCCGGGTTTGGTTTTTCTTTTTATGTCAAGCGTTCTCCGTATCCCAAATACAATAAGTTGGGTGACCTGAAAGGTCCGCTCCTGTTTGTAACTACCCAGGAGGAAAATGAATCACTGGGACTTGCTGGTGAGGATAAGGTGAAATTTGACCGGATTATCCTTGACATCACAAAAGACAAAGAAAGGGCCCGCACCTTTATGCGTAGCTACTTCCGGCGTGTAGAACTCGCCAACTATTATTTTACTTCCTTCAAGGAAGGATGGAAAACCGACCGCGGAATGATCTTCACCATTTATGGCCTGCCCGACGAGGTGAGGTTTGAGGACGGATTTGAATATTGGAGCTACAAGAGCATAAAGCAGATGTTCCGCTTCGCGCGGGCCGGCAGTGTATACCATCCGGATCATTCGGTGTTGGTACGGGAGAAAGGCTACACCGAATACTGGTACCAGACGATTGACATGTGGCGCAAGAGTCGGTACTAAAATGGACAGCAACCTCCGCTGACCACAATCTTTCCATTTATTCAACTTACTTTAGGATCCGGATTCTAATTCAATGGAAAAGAGCGACATGGTTTACGGCACCCGGGCGGTCATCGAGGCTGCCCGTTCGGGTCGACAGGTTGAAAAGGTCTTCCTGCAGGCGGGCATCAACAATGATTTGATGAAAGAGCTGGTAAGTGCTCTCAAGGAGCACGGCATTCCATTCAGTTGGGTACCCGCTGAGAAATTAAACCGCCTCACTTCCAAAAATCACCAGGGGGCCGTGGGGTTTCTGTCTGCCGTACAGTATGCGTCCCTTCAACCCATCATTGACCATGCCTACAGCGAGGGCCGGACGCCTTTCTTGTTACTGCTCGATCGCATTACCGACGTACGGAATTTTGGAGCCGTAGCCCGAACTTGTGAATGTGCGGGCCTTGACGCAATTGTCATCGAAGAAAAAGGGAACGCCCCGGTGACCAGCGATGCGATAAAGACATCGGCAGGCGCTTTACACCATCTCCCGGTGTGCAGGGTAAAGTCATTGAAACAAACCATGAAGGAACTGCGTGACAACGGCATCCAGGTGGTTGCGTGCACAGAAAAAGCAGCGCAGGATATTTATTCCGCTGATTTGTCCGGGCCAACTGCGTTGCTCCTCGGATCGGAAGAGGATGGCATTGCTGCCCCGTTGCTAAAAGATGCGGATTTGCTTGTCAAGATTCCCATGAGGGGAAAGATCGAATCCTTGAATATTTCCGTGGCCGCTGGTGTTGCGATTTATGAAACGTTGCGGCAGAAGTCACAGAAGGATGTTCAGCCCGCAGGCCGGCCACCCGTCAGCTAAAGGTAATTGGTGCCGTCCGGACGGGCCTTCAGATCATTCACGTAACGACGGAACATATCTTCCTTGTCTTTTTCGCAAATGATCACCACGTTGTCGAACACACCGACGAGATAGCCATTCAATCCCTGTGTCACAACCAGTTTATCGGGCGGGCCCAGGATCAAGGAGTTGCGCGTGTCGTACGTCAAGGCCTGGCCGTTGATCATGTTGTTGTCGGCATTCCGTGCAGAGGCCTCATGCAATGACGCCCATGAACCGAGATCGGACCAGGTGAAATTTCCAAGGGCCACATAAACATTATCGGCCTTCTCCATCACTCCGTAATCAATGGAGATGTTTTTGGTCTGAGCGTAGACTTGGGCTACGAGGGCACGTTCATCCGGAGTAAAGAAACTTGGCCTTATCTCTTCAAAGGCTTCAGCAAGCTCCGGAAGGTACTGACCAAAGGATTTTAAGATTGCCCTTACACCCCAGACGAATATTCCGGAATTCCAGACAAAGTCGCCGCTCTCAATAAATGTTTTTGCCAGGGCGAGCGCCGGCTTTTCTGTAAATGTCTTGACTTTCTTCAGGCTTGATTTGCCTTCCAGGAACTGGATATATCCATAGCCTGTCTCCGGGCGAGTGGGCGTGATACCCAGGGTAATCAGTTTATCTTGTGCCCGCGCCTGGTCAGCCGCCTTTTGCAGGGTGGTCAGGAATTCCTTCTCGTTCAGAATGAGATGATCGGAAGGGCTGGCAATCATCACCGCCTCAGGGTTGCGGGCGAAAATACGGTTGGCCGCATAGGCAATACAGGTTGCCGTGTTTTTTCGCATGGGCTCCAGGATAATCTGATCCGGCTTCACCATGGGCAATTGTTCCCTAACCAGGTCGCTGTGCTCTTCGTGGGTGACAATCAGGATGTTCTCCGGCGGACACAAGGGTAAGTAACGTTCGTAAGTCGACTGGACTAACGTTTTTCCTGAATTCAGGACATCCAGAAATTGTTTTGGTTTGGCATTTCTACTGTAGGGCCAAAAGCGGGTGCCAATTCCCCCCGCCATGATCACAACGTATAAATTCTGGTCCATTTGCCTCGTTAGAATAACATTTTGGGGAACTCTCCGTTCATCCTAGACACCGTCCACCTTAAGAATATATAATGAACTATCTGTTGATTTTTTCAGTATATTCAATGGCCCTTCGCTTTTCGTCGCATGCGGAGGTCAAAGGTAAGGATTTAATCGACTTTGGAATTTATGATCGTGGCTGAAGATAAGGATGTATTAAAGGCGAAACTCAAAGAACATTTTGGATATACTTCGTTCAGGGGAAACCAGGAAACAGTAATCAGAAATATTCTTAGCGGGAGAAACACGTTTGTGATTATGCCCACGGGGGCAGGTAAATCCCTGTGCTACCAGCTTCCTGCAATGATCAAGGATGGTCTTGCCATCGTGATCTCACCGTTGATTGCTTTGATGAAAAACCAGGTTGATCAACTCAACGCCTATGGCATTCATGCCCGATTTCTCAATTCGACGCTGAGCAAGTCAGAAATTACCCGTTTGAAAAAAGACTGTGTGAACGGGGTGGTGAAGCTGCTCTATGTCGCGCCGGAGTCACTCAACAAGGAAGAGAACATTGAATTTCTGCAGAAGGTAACCATCAGTTTTGTAGCCATTGATGAGGCGCACTGCATTTCGGAGTGGGGTCACGATTTCCGCCCGGAGTATCGCAAGATCAAAGGCATGATCGGTCAGCTGGGAGATTTACCGGTCATTGCGCTGACCGCGACCGCAACACCCAAGGTGCAGCTGGACATACAAAAGAACCTCCAAATGGAGGAGGCCGACGTATTCATCTCTTCCTTCAACCGGAAGAACCTGTATTACGAAGTGCGCCCCAAGAAAGAGACGAAGAAGCAATTGATCCGTTTTCTAAAAGAGCATAAGGGTAAGTCGGGTATCATTTACTGCCTGAGTCGGAAGAAGGTGGAGGAAATTGCTCAGCTTCTGAATGTTAATGGTTTCAGTGCAGCTCCGTATCACGCAGGCCTTGATCCGGATGTACGCATCAAAAATCAGGACGATTTCCTCAATGAGGAGGTCAATATCATCGTTGCCACCATCGCCTTCGGCATGGGCATCGACAAACCTGACGTCCGGTTTGTCGTGCACTATGACGTACCCAAATCGCTGGAAGGGTATTACCAGGAAACCGGAAGGTCAGGCCGCGACGGTCTCGAAGGCATCTGCCTGATGTTTTACAGCCACAACGACCTGAACAAACTCGAGAAGTTCAATAAAGACAAGTCAGTCCAGGAACGGGAGAACGCAAGGGTTTTGCTCCAGGAAATGGAATTCTATGCCGAGTCGCCTGTATGCCGGCGCCGCCAGCTGCTTCACTACTTTGGAGAAGAGTTCACCCAGGCCAATTGCGGCTCCTGCGACAACTGCGTCCACCCCCGCGAACGCTATGACGGAACTGAAGCGGTGAAGATTGTCCTGGAGGCAGCACTGCAAACCAATGAACGCTTTGGCCTGAGTCACCTGATCAATGTTATCCGGGGCACCGAAGATGAATACGTTAAGAGCTATGGCCACTTCGACCTCCCCGTCTATGGCAAGGGGGGTAACGAAGAAATCGACCAGTGGAAATCGGTAATCCGGCAGGCGCTTATCTATCAATACCTCGAAAAAGACATCGATAACATCGGTGTGCTCAAGCTTACCGAAAAAGGGAAGAAATTCCTGGCGAAGCCCCATCCGATCGAACTTGCCCGCGATCACGACTTCACGACGGCCATTGAAGACGAAGAGGTTTCAACGGAACGACCCGCTGCCGCCAAGTCCTATGACGAGAAGTTGTTTGAGATGCTGAAGACCTTGCGCAAGCAGGTAGCCAAGCACAAGGACCTCCCACCGTATGTGATCTTCCAGGATCCGTCCCTGGAGGAAATGGCCACCACCTACCCTACCACGCAGGAAGACCTTGCCGCGGTAAATGGGGTGGGCATGGGTAAGGTAAAAAAATTCGGAAAGGAATTCCTCGAGCTGATCCAGAAGTACGTGGATGATAACGATATCGAAACGGCTACCGAAGTGGTGGTGAAGTCATCGGTGAACAAGTCGAAAATCAAGATTTTCATCATTCAGCAGATTGACCGCAAAGTGGACCTCGAGGAAATTGCGGAATCCAAGAGCCTTACCTTTGAAGAGCTCTTGACTGAGATTGAGAATATCTGTTATTCCGGCACGAAACTGAACCTTGATTACTACATCGATGAAGTGCTGGACGAGAACAAGCAAAATCAGATTTTTGACTATTTCCTGAATTCGGAAACCGACAGCCTTGAAGCCGCCATGGCCGACGCCAATAACACCGATTACAGCGAAGAGGAAATGCGACTGATGCGTATCAAATTCCTCAGCGAGTACGCCAACTAACTCCCGGCCAGAAGGTTTTTCTATCTTTGGCTTTTAACTCCCCGATGAACATCCTCCTGATAGGCAATGGCGGCCGTGAACATGCGTTGGCGTGGAAAATCCGGCAAAGTCCACTCACCCAATCACTGCTGATTGCTCCAGGAAACGCCGGCACTGCGCAGGTGGGCGAAAACATTCCTGTGAAATCGGATGACCTCGCCGGCATTGCCCGGATCTGCCGGGAAAGAAAAGTTGACATGGTGGTCGTTGGTCCTGAAGTGCCGCTTGTCATCGGCTTACGCGACTTACTGGAAGCGGAACCCGGGCTTGGCCACCTGCGAATCGTGGGACCAGGCCGTTCGGGAGCACGACTTGAGGGGAGTAAGGATTTCTCCAAACAGTTTATGCTACGCCATGGCATCCATACGGCAAAGGCCCGTACGTTCACTGAATCACAATTGGACGCCGGCATGCAGTACCTCGAAGGATGCCGTTTGCCCATCGTGCTGAAAGCGGATGGACTGGCGGCTGGTAAGGGCGTCATTATCTGCAGTGAGCATGATGAGGCAAAAAGGGCCCTCCGTGAGATGCTGGCCGATCATCTATTTGGAGATGCCAGTGCCCGTGTCCTGGTGGAGGAATTTCTTCCGGGCATCGAGGTGTCTGTATTTGTTATTACGGATGGCCATGATTATGTGCTGCTGCCCGAGGCGAAAGACTATAAGAGAGTCGGCGAGTCGGATGAAGGACCTAACACGGGTGGTATGGGAGCGGTCTCTCCAGTCCCTTTTGCCAATGATGCGTTCATGGAAAAAGTACGCACCCGCATCATTGAACCTACCATTGCCGGACTTCAGCGAGAGAATATTCCTTACCGGGGTTTTATCTTTTTCGGATTGATGAATGTGGGCGGTGAACCCTATGTGATTGAGTACAATTGCCGGCTCGGTGATCCTGAAACTGAGGCAATCATTCCCAGAATTGAATCGGACCTCGTTGAATTATTGGTCGCCTGTGGAGAGGGAAAGCTCAAAGACCAACGCATTCGCATTACTCCGCAAACCGCAGTAACGGTAATGATGGTTTCCGGGGGTTACCCGGGTGACTACCTCAAAGGCAAGGTGATTGCAGGTTCGCTCCAATTAAACCCCACCCTTCTGTTCCAGGCCGGCACCAAGGCAACTGGTACTGATGTGGTGACCGATGGCGGACGCGTACTCGCCGCCACAGGGATGGGCAATGGAATTATGGAGGCAAGGGATCGAGCCTACGCCGCTTTGTCCGGCATTTCATTTGAACAAGCCTATTTCAGAAGGGATATTGGTGTAGATTTGCTTCAAACCGGGAAGTCCTGACTTTGCGGTAGTCACAAAGAATCTGGAACTATGGGTTGTTCGTGCGGAACGAGTAAGAACGGGAAGACCGCCGGCTGCCAGAATAATGGCGCCTGCGAGACCGGCGGCTGCAACAAAATGAATGTGTTTGACTGGTTGTCCAACATGGATATGCCGGTGCAAGAGCGCTTTGACGTTGTTGAGGTGCGTTTCAAGAATGGCCGCAAGGATTTTTACCGCAACACCGAAAAACTGGAACTCCATGCCGGTGATCCCGTAGTGGTGGAAGTACAAAATGGCCATCACCTGGGCCATGTTTCGCTCCAGGGCGAACTGGTACGCTTACAACTGAAGAAAAAGAATGTGGCCAACGACGGAGAAATCCGTAAGATCTACCGCATTGCCAATCCCCGTGACCTTGAGAAATCTGAAGAGGCACAGAAACGCGAGCTTCCCTCGCTGCACCGGTGTCGCGAGATTATCCGGCAGATGCGACTCAACATGAAATTGTCGGACGTCGAATACCAGGCGGACAACACGAAGGCCAGTTTCTACTATTCTGCAGACGAACGGGTTGATTTTCGCGAGCTCATCAAGGTGCTCGCGGGGGAATTCCGTGTTCGCGTGGAAATGCGGCAAATCAGCCTGCGGCAGGAAGCGGGACGGCTGGGTGGCATCGGCGTATGTGGACGCGAGTTGTGCTGTTCCACCTGGCTCAGTGACTTCAAGAATGTGGCCACCAGTGCGGCGCGTTACCAGAATCTATCCCTTAATCCCAGCAAGCTTAGTGGTCAGTGCGGACGCCTCAAGTGTTGCCTGAACTATGAGCTGGAAACCTATATGCAGGCCCTTAAAGATATTCCTGAGATAAACCGCCCGCTGCAAACGGAAAAAGGTGACGCTTCGCTGCAGAAGACGGATATCTTCCGGCGGATCATGTGGTTCGGTTTCAAGGAAGAGAATACATGGTACCCGCTGAGCGTCGAGCGGGTTAAAGAAATTCTTCGCTGGAACGAGGAAGGACGAAAGCCGGCCAACCTGGAGGTGAACGAGGTCGCAGAACGCGAACCCGTTTCTGTTTTAAACAGTGACCTCATGCGCCTGGACAAGAAATTCAGTAACAAGGGTGGCAAAAACAAGCGGCGTTCCCGGGGGCCCCGGCGCGATCGGGATCGTGGCCGTCGTCCCGGAAATCCACAACAACCCCGATAAGCTGCCATGTTCGTGGTACGTAGGCTGATTTTCCTGTTGATAATACTTGCGACAACAACGCTAACTTCCTGTGATGAGAAGCGCTTGTATGAGGACAATGTAGAGTTCAAAGACCGTTATTGGTTGGTCAGTAACGAGCCATCGTTTGAATTCATGATTGCCGATTCCGCACAAGCCTACAACCTTTATTACAACGTTCGCAACTCCCTGGATTACCGGTGGGATAGAATTTTCGTGACTTATGTGTTGACGGACTCAGCAGGTAATGAACTGGCGAAGAAGTTGGTATATAATGATTTGTTTGATCCGGCAGGAAGACCGTACGGAGAAAGTGGATTGGGAGATTTGTACGATCACCAGTTTCCCTTGCTTGCCAATTATCGTTTTGAGCACGCTGGAAAATATTCCTTGCGGCTGATCCAGTTCTCTCGGCAGGATACCCTTCGGGGAGTGTTGGCAGTTGGCGCTCGCGTTGAGCGCGCCATAAACTGATAAAAAAGAAAAGGGGCCACCCAAATAATTGGCCCCCTGTTCCCGGTCACCCTCTGACCTACTGACTATGAATCAATACAAATCTCGTTCAGAAAGGATTTAATTATTCTTGTTGGCCATTAGAATTGAATTAGAAGTTCTTCACTGCCGGAAGCTTCACCAGCACCTCGGTACCGGATTCTACGGCAGAATTGATACTGATTTCACCTCCGTACAGATTGAAGATGCGCTGGCTTAGCCACAGACCAACCCCGTGCCCTTTGGTAGACTTTGCCTTGTCGCCCCGGTAGAAGGGCTGAAAAATGCTCTTCAAGTCGTCCTTCTTGATGCCAGGTCCGCGATCAGAAATTTTGAGGTGGATGTGGCTTTCCGTGCAGCGCAATGAGACACGCGCTGTATGGTCGGAAGAAAACTTGCATGCATTTTCAATGATGTTGATCATCGCCGAGCAAAGCAAGTGTGGGCTTCCATGGCTACATAAGCGCTCTTCCTGCTCAGGCAACTGAAGATCCACTACTTCGGCATGGTACTGGGGATTCAGGGAACGCACCTTCTCCATCGCATCCCACATTACTTCGTCTACCCTCACACTGGAAACGCCAAAGGTTCTGTTTTCGCCATTGGCCGAAGCCAGGTCCAGGAAACTGGTGGAGAGGAGATTGAGTTCGCGTACATCTTCCAGGACTGACTCCAGGGTCTTCTTGTACTCTTCCACCGAGCGGTCGTTTAGCAGCATTACCTCAAGCTGGGAGGTCATGCGTGTCAAAGGGTTCTTGAGTTCGTGGGAAACATTGCTTACAAACGAACGCTGAAGGTCAAAGGCCCGTTCGATGCGCGCCAAAAGACCATTGAAGATCCTGATGAGTCGCCCAATTTCATCGCGGCTCTTTGGCTCTTCAAGGCGTCGTTGCAAGTCCTCTTCCGAAATGGATTGCACTTCGTTGATCAGCATATTGATGGGACGGAGTGCCCTGCCCGCATAGATCCACCCGGCAAACACCACCACAATCATTACATTGAGCAACAACCCGATCAGCAACCACCGCAGGTTACTCAGCAGGTGCTCCCCGGCTACATCGATTGCTCCGGCCACCACCACGGTTGACCGTTGTTGGTCGCTCAGGATATGTCCGGACATTTCGAATTCGCCGTGGGAGAAAAAAAGACTCCCCCGGTCGCGAACGGCCTGGAGCGTTTCCGGGCTCAAGGTAAATACCACGGTATCGTTGTTCGAGTAGACCTTATGATTATTTCCATCATACACGGTTACGCTCTCGCCGTACAATACCCCTGTACGGGTTCGGTCGATTTTCTTCATAATCGAAGAGTCAACCACATGAATATTGAGGAGCAGCGCTGTGTTGATGGCGCGGCTGATCAGCCGGGATCGGAACTGCTCCTGGTTGTAGGCATACATAAAATAGTAGAGCAGTCCGAATGAAATCGACAGGATAAGAAAAACAACCAGGGCAAACTGCAGCGTGAGACGAGCCCGTATTTGCATGATCAGGCAGTTTGTTTCATCACATAGCCGAGGCCAAATTGTGTATGGATCAGTTTCTGGGGAAAGTCGCGATCAATCTTGCGGCGAAGGTAATTGATGTAGACCTCAACCATGTTGGTTCCCGTGTCAAAATCGAGCCCCCAAACATGCCGGACAATCTCCTGGCGGCTGATTACCTTTTCCTTGTTCCGGAGCAGGTATTCCAACAGCGAATACTCACGGGCGGTCAATTGAATATCTCGCCCGGCGCGTTTTACACTTCGGCTCTCCAGGTTCATTTCCAGGTCCGCTATCGCCAGGATCAAGGAAGCCGGCGTACCACTGGAGCGTTTGGTCAATGTCCGTATGCGGGCCAGCAGTTCCTGAAATTCAAATGGCTTGACCAGGTAGTCGTCTGCCCCACTGTCCAACCCCTCAACAATCTGACCCACATCCCCCAGGGCCGTTAGCATCAACAGCGGAGTGTGGTTGCCCAATCCCCGCAACTCGCGACAAAGTGTGATTCCATTCATCCCGGGGAGCACGACATCGCTGATAATGATATGATACGACTTCTGCATAGCCAGGCGAAGCCCTTCGATCCCGTCCGGTGCGCCGTCAACGGAATACCCATTCTCCTCAAGCCCCTTGGCGATAAACTCAAGCGTCTTCGGCTCGTCCTCAATCAATAAGATATTCATAATTAAACTTACAGCGTTGGCACCGGTGGGGTTCGTGCCCCCCATTAGAATTTGATTAAAAGCCTTAGGTCAAAGGTAACTGGATTTGGTGCGATTTGTTGGGTTCCAATGCCTGCAGGTAATAAACAAAAAGTCCCGTCCGAAAATTCCGGACGGGACTTCAGTTAACAGCCAGGCAGATGTTACGCCTTTATATGAGCTGAGCCCTTAGGGTCAAGGTCAATCACCAACGGGGAGGCAATAAAGATTGAAGAGTACGTTCCAATAATCACACCCACCACCATGGCGAACGAAAATCCGCGAAGGGTCTCACCGCCAAAAAACAGCAGCACAATAACAACGATCAGCACGGTGCTGGAAGTTACGATGGTTCTGCTCAGCGTGCTGGTAATCGCCGAATTGAAAATGTAGTTGCGCTCATGGCTTGTCCCCTGTTTCATGTATTCCCGGATTCGGTCAAAGATGATCACGGTATCGTTGATGGAATAACCAATAATCGTCAGTATGGCCGCCACGAAGACCTGGTCAATTTCGAGCGGGAAGCCCACAACACGTGCGATGGCAAACGCTGAAAACGTGAATAACATGTCATGCACCAGGGCAACAATGGCTCCCGTACTGAATTGCCATTTGCGGAATCGGATCAGGATGTAAAGGAAGATCGACAAGATAGAGAGACCACCTGCTGTAAATGCGGAGCTTTTTATATCGTCCGCGATGGTGGCTCCTACTTTCGAAGTGGACGGAATGGTGAAGTGCTGATCATCGAGCTGCCGGTCGTTTTCCGTGTACTTCTTTCCGGTGGTAGACTCCAGTCCCTTGATCAGCGCTGATTTCACCTTCTCATCCGCCGCTTCGGATTCATCTTCCACCAGGTAAGAGGTGGTGACTTTCATGACGTTGTTTCCGCCGTAGTTTTTGACTTCTGTACCGGCATTTTCGAACCCCCCGCTAAGGCTTGACTTCAATTGGGTAGCTTCCACCGGTTGACTGAAGGCAACGACAAATGACCGTCCTCCCTTAAAATCCACTCCAAGGTTCAGGCCTTGTAACGCAATCAGGATGAACCCGATAAGAATTACCACAGAAGAGAAAATATAGGCCCTTTTGCGCAAGGAGATGAAATCAATGACCATATCCTTGGGCACTGTCCAGGAAATTCCTGTTTCGAAAGTCAGTTTGGCCTCATCGCCCTTGCGGACCATCCATTCAATAATTACCCGCGAGATATACACCGCTGAGAAGAAGGAGGTTCCGATACCAATCATGAGCACGATGGCAAATCCCTTCAATGGACCAAGACCAAAAATGTAGAGGAACATACCGGTGAGGAACGTCGTCAGGTTGGAATCAAAGATGGCAGAGAACGCACGTTGATAGCCTAGCTTGATGGCTTCGCGCAGTTTCTTTCCATGCCTCAATTCTTCCCGTATCCGTTCGTAAATGAGGACGTTCGCGTCTACTGCCATACCCATGGTCAATACGATACCGGCAATACCAGGAAGAGTCAGCGCCGCATTGAGCTGCGCTAGGATTCCCAGGATGAAGAAGATGTTGAAGAGCAGGGCCAGGTTGGCGATAAAGCCACCCTTGGCGTAATAAATAACCATGAAAATCACCACGAGGATCAAACCGGCCGCCGAGGAAATCAGACCCTGGTTCTGAGCCATTTGACCCAGGGAAGGCCCGATGTAAGCTTCTTCAACAATGCGGGTTGGTGCGGGCAGTGATCCCGCCTTCAAAACGTTGGCCAGGTCCTTCGCTTCCTCCACGTCAAAATTTCCGGTGATTTGCGAATTGCCATTGGGAATTTCTCCCTGTACCGTGGGCGCTGTGTACACATAATTGTCGAGCACAATCGCGATGCGGCCCTGAGGGGATTTGCTGGCCGCAGTTGCTGTCACTTTTGCCCAAACACGCGAGCCGGTAGCGTTCATCGTCATACTGACCGCAGGGCGCGCAAACTGGTCGTAGTCCAGGCGGGCGTCGTTGATCACTTCACCTGAAAGCAGTGGTTTGCCGCTCCGGCCCAGGTTGATAAAATTCAACCGAAGATCATCAACGCCTGGGGTAATGTCCGGTTCGGGTTTGACATCCCAAAAGAAGCCGATCGTTCGCGGAATCATAGCGCGCACATCTTCGCGCTTCAACAGGCGGTTAATCTCTGCCGTGTCTTTAACGGCGTAGAGAAAGGGTATGCCCGGATTACTCAACGCGAAGAGCGGCGACACCGTCAGGTTGCGCAGAGAGTCAAGCGTGTTGCCGGTCGTGTCGGAAGCAGCTTTGGCTAACTGGGCTTCGAGAGCGGATTGTGTGGTGTCGGTCTTCGCCTCTGTTGAAACTTTGGTGGTAGTTTTCTCCGCAGTGGTTCCCTGTGCGCGGGCAGCGGTCTGTTCCTTCAACAGCATCTGGTTCACGGCCATCAAGGACTGCTGCAATTGCGGATCATCATATTCCACCACATCCCAGAATTCAAGACGTGCCACGCCCGAGAGGAGTTTCCTGACGCGTTGCGGGTTATCTGCACCGGGTATTTCCACCTGGATTCGGCCGCTTCCCTGCAGGCGCTGAATGTTCGGCTGCGAAGTGCCAAACTTGTCAATGCGGGTTTTCAGGATGGTAAACGAACGATCAAACGCGCGCTCGATTTCCTCCTTCAAGAACTTCACGACGGTCTCGTCGCTATCCCCCAGGTTAACCCGGCCGCGGTTGGCGGTAGAAACAAACATCGACGCAAGGGTACGATCAGGGTTAGCTTCCTTGAAGGCGGCATAAAAAAGATCCGCAAAGTTGGCATTGCTTGTCTTGTAGCGCTCACGGGCAGTTTGCAACGCGGCAATGAACGCCGGATCCTGGTTGTTGCCACTCAGTCCACGGACGATATCCAGCGGCGATACTTCGAGTACCAGGTGCATCCCGCCCTGGAGGTCAAGACCCTGGCTAAGTTCATTTTCTTTTACCTCTTTATAAGTGTACTCCAGGCCAAAAAGGTTGTACACCGGCAGGCTCCAGACCGAGTCCAGATACCGCTGTTTCTTTGAAAGATTCAACGCACCCTGCTGGTCAGTCGCATAATTGACCGCATCCTGCTGAACACCTCTCGATACGAACGTAAACGACAGGTAATACAAACAGAGCAGGGTAATAAGAATACCCAATACAACAACAACTCCTTTATTACGCATAAACTTGAATGATTAATTACCGATGAATGAGAAACAACAATCGACAGCCGGTGGGAACAGACTGTGCAGCAAGCGGGTGAATATCCTCAGGGTGCCTGAGGCGAAATTACTGACCGGAGGAACGTCGAGAGTACCGACGCAGGTAAAGTAACCCGCGGCGGAGGCAACAGGGAAGTCTGTTCACCTTCTGTGATGATCTCCTGGATGGTGAAAGGATTTGCCGACTCCACCTCTACCGCCTGGCTGGTGGTCACCGCATCGGGGGACACATTGACATATGTGTCATTACCGCCGGGTTCTGCAGTCGCTTTGAATTCAGTAAGAACGCGGCTGGCTTCCAGCTCAAAGGTGGGCGACAACAGGATAGTAAGCGCTGCCAGCAAGCCGGCAGCAATCATAAGTTTCCTGTAGGTGGACCGTTCCTTCATTTTCAGTTGAGGGACACAAAGGTAGCCATTGGGCACAATTTTGCAACCCGGCTAAAGCAGGCCTTTCAGGTAGCCAGCCAACACTTCCAGGGCCCTGTCAAAGCCATGATCATTGGGGATGACAAGGTCCGCATGATGCTTCAAGGGCTCAATCATTGACTCATAAACCGGCATGACATGATGCTGGTAGCGGTAAAGAACGTCGTCCAGGTCATAGCCCCGGTCAATCCGGTCCCGCTTGATCCGACGGCCAAATTTTACATGATCCTTTGCTTCGATGAAGATCTTGAGATCAAGTTCCCCGGCGATTTCTTCAAAGTACTGAACAAACAATCCTTCGACCACGATGATGGGCGTCGGACGGAAGACCAGCATGCGCGGTTCCCTGGACGGATTATTGAAGGTGTATTCTTTCCGGGTAACGGTCTGTCCACCCTTCAGCATCTGCAGGTCATGATAGAAGGCCTCGCGGTCAATGGACTCGGGCAGGTCAAAATTTTTCACCTGGTTCTTGTCCAAGGGTTGCTGATCGCGTGGCTTGTAATAGTTATCCTGGGAAATGAGGCACAGTTGCTCAGGCGTAAAGCGTGAAGAGAGGCCCTCCAGGAAAAACGTTTTGCCGGAACCGCTGCCGCCGGTAATGCCAATAGTAACAGGCTTCTTCACGTGATGGATAACGACGCAAAATGGGAAACAAAATTCGAACGGCCTATCGACTGAGCAGAAATTCAGCGAGCTTGCGCACCGCCATGCCCCGGTGGCTGATACGGTTCTTTTCATCCATGGTCATTTCTGCCAGTGTCATTGAAGCA
The DNA here is from genome assembly GCA_016787645.1 of Cyclobacteriaceae bacterium. Classification (GTDB taxonomy): domain Bacteria; phylum Bacteroidota; class Bacteroidia; order Cytophagales; family Cyclobacteriaceae; genus ELB16-189. Next base: position 189,421 of record JAEUUF010000022.1, read on the forward strand.
GATTCCGGCATGAAGACCGGATCGTACCCGAAGCCCCCGGAGCCCCGACATGTGGTGAGTATTGTACCGCGAACAATTCCCTCAAACGACCATTCTCCTTCTGGATTAACCAGCCAGATCACCGACCGAAACTGGGCGGTTCTTGGTGCTTTTCCTTCGAGGTTCTTCAGCAGGAGGATAATATTGTCTTCACTTTTTCGCTGGGGACCGGCGTACCTGGCCGAATAGACACCAGGAGCGCCCCCGAGAGCATCTACCTCCAGGCCAGTGTCGTCAGCAAAGCACGAAATTCCATAACGCTCAAAGACATGGAGTGCCTTTTGACGGGCGTTACCCTCCAGGGTTGATTGAGTTTCCGGAAGCTCTTCATGTATTCCGGCTTCTTCCAATGTAATCAGCTGGAAAGAATTGCCCAATGCCGCGCTGACCTCCTCTACCTTGTGGCGGTTGTTGGTGGCAAAGCAAATCCGCATAGCCGGGAGGGAATGCCTAATAGCTGAAGTTGATCAACTCAACTTCAAAGATCAGGTTGGCGTTGGGCGGAATAGTTCCGGAGCCTGTGTGGCCATAAGCAAGGCCCGAAGGCACGTAGATCGTCGCCTTGCCCCCCTTGGCCACATACTTGGTAAACGTTATTTGCCACGCCTCAATCATGTCCTTCAAGGGAAGCAATTCACCTGTCCTGCCTCTAAACGGCTCGGGCAAACCGGCGCTATTCAAGGTGGATTGAGCAAACACAGCGCCATTGAAGAACTTGCCGGTATACTTCACCACCAGACCGCGGGCGTCGATCGTCATCGGAACACCTGACCCAGCATTGTCGATTTTAAGTCTCAAGCCCGTCTCGTCCTTAATAGTAGTGATATTGTTCTCCTCGAGGTATTTGTCTATGTACTTGAGGTCCTTCTTCATTTGGTCCTCGTACGACAAAACATTGTCTGTGCTGCATCCCATAATCAGCAACAGGCCAAACACAACCAACTTCCTCATATGCATTTGTTTTTACTTAAAGTCCACCAATTCAACATCAAACACCAGGTTAGCGTTCGGGGGGATACCCGGCTGAAAGCCGTTAGGACCATACCCCAGGCCCGAAGGGACATACAAGGTAGCCTTAGATCCTTTTGGCAGCAACGGAAAAATAATTTGCCAGCCCTGGATCAACTGATTGAGCGGGTATTCAATGGGCGTCGCAGATTCGTCGAACGTCCGCCCGTCATCCAGAAAAGTTCCTTTGTACTTGAATTTGAGCACACTGGTAGCAACCGGTTTGGGACCGGTTCCCAACTTTGTAATAACGTACCGCACCCCGGACTTGTCCTTGATGGCATTGATGCTTTTGGAGGCGAGGTAAGCGTCAATGGCCACGGTATCGGCAGCAATTTGGTTGTCCTGGGCTTTCCGGGCTTCGGCCATTTGGCGCTGCTGAAGATCCATTTGAACACGATTGACCCCGGCCTGGTCGGTAATATCGTTGACGGTAAATACGAACGTGATCATATCTTCCGGTTTCACATTGGGCGGAAGGGGCTGATCGCGAAACAAAGTCTTGGCATCAATATTCACGGCCACACTATCATGCAACTTCATGACGCGAAAGCAGCTTTCTACGCCTTTTTCATTGGCCGCGGCAGACTCTTCGCCAACCGGAATGATCATGGGAAGATTTTGAACGTGGGTGTCCCGCCACACAGAATCTTTGGAATCTTTGATGATCATGCTGGTGATGAGGAACTCACCGGGCTTGGCATACGTACCCGTGCCTTCCTTGAGCACTTTCACTTTAAGGCCGTTGGGTGCCTCGCGTTCTTTGCTGCAGGCAGCAGTGAGTAGAGCAAGGAGGAGAACAGAATAGGTTGCGATTTTCATGAAGTCGTTAGCTAAAGGTTAAGAATTAAGTTTCGATTTGTATTCAGGGAGCAGGTCGAGGAATTTCTTCAACGCCTCCTCCAATGTACCGTTAAACGTTCCGCCCGCGGCGTTCTTGTGTCCGCCACCTTCAAAGTGCTTTCGCGCCAATTCATTAACGGAAAAATCACCCAATGACCGGAAGGAGTATTTGATTTCCGACTTGCGCTCGTGGAGCAATACTGATAGCCGGATATTGCTGATGGAAAGCCCATAATTTACCAGTCCTTCGGTATCGCCCGTTTGCGAGCCAAAACGTTTCAGTTCTTCTGCGCTCAGCACCATGTAAGCGGTCCGGTATTCAGGCAGCACTTTCAGCTTTTCCGCCAGGACGAAGCCGGTGAGGCGAAGACGTTCCAGGGTATTATTGTCGTAAATCAGTTTGGCCACCAGGCTGGGATTCGCGCCCCGGCCCACCAACGCTGAAGCGATCATGAATTCCGAACGGGTGGTGTTGGAGTGCCGGAAGCCGCCTGTGTCTGTCATCAATCCCGCGTACAAACAGTTGGCCACGTCGGCATCGATCAAGTCTTCTTCTCCTAATTCTTCAATCAAGTTAAAGATCAGCCCTGCGGTGGATGCTGACGCTGTGGTCCATTGCTCAAAATCGGCAAATTTCTCAGGTTCCAGGTGATGATCGATGAGCACCTTCACTGCCTTGGATTGCCGGATGGCGTCCTGGAGATCTTCCGTGCGTTTGAGCGCAGAGAAATCAAGACAGAAGAGCATGTCTGCCTCCGCAATTGCCGCTTTGGCCCTTAATCCCGGCGAAGGGTTGTCTTTGGAAACGGCGATAACTTCATCATTGCCGGGCATCCAGGCCAGGAAGGAAGGGTAATCACTGGGCGTAACGACCTGGACGCTGTGGCTTTTTTTCTTTAAAAAACCAGCAAGGCCCAACGACGAACCCAGTGCGTCGGCGTCAGGTTTGAAATGGGTAACCACAACAACCTTACGCGGAACGTCCAACAGGCGCTTAAAGGCTTGGATGTTTTCCATGCAGGGGGGCAAAAATAGTGAGGATTTGAGGATCTGCGGTTGAATCGAAGTTTATTCTCCCCGAAGAGGCCAAAACACCCACAAATGATTGATACGCCTTCCTGAATGTACCTGCTTTTTGATAGTTTTGCGGCCGAAAATTCCTCCAGTTGCCCCACTATCGGGACCACGGATGGCCACGCAAACCCATAAATCAATACGAATGGCAACCAACAGAACTTTTACTATGATTAAGCCCGACGCCACTGGCGCAGGCAAGACCGGAGCTATCACCAAAATGATCGAGGAGGCTGGATTCAAAATCATCGCCATGAAGAAGGTATGGTTGACCCCCGCCCTGGCCGGAAAATTCTATGCGATCCATAAAGAGCGCCCCTTCTACAAAGACCTTTGCGCATACATGTCTTCCGGTCCGATTGTTCCGATGATCCTCGAAAAGGACAATGCGGTGGAAGATTTTCGCAAATTGATTGGCGCTACCGATCCTGCGAAGGCCGCCCCTGGCACCATCCGGGCCCTGTTTGCCAAGTCGATCGATGCCAATGCGATCCACGGCTCAGACTCAGACGCTAACGCGGAAATCGAAGGAAATTTCTTCTTCTCGCAGTTCGAGCGATTCGAAAATTAAATAATAGGTGGCCGGGACTTTTCCTGGCCACTTTTGTTAGTAATGGAGTCATGGTTTTTCGGGGCCATGGCTCCCTTCCCTACCGAAACCGTTCAAGCCTCAGACATTCCATTCCATGAAGATCAACCCACACTACTCCGAAAAATTTGAATCGCGTCATAACGGACCTGACCAACGTCAAGTGGAGGAAATGCTCAAGGTCGTCAAGGCTCCTTCGCTGGACCAACTCATCCAGGAGACCGTTCCTTCCGGCATCCGCCTGAAGAACAGCCTCAGCCTGCCACCAGCTCTTTCGGAGTCCGCTTTTCTGAAGCAATTCAAGAAGACCGTTTCCAAGAACAAGATTTTCAAGTCGTATATCGGCACGGGATATTATGATACGCAAACTCCGGGTGTGATTCTCCGCAACATCCTGGAGAACCCGGGATGGTATACTGCCTATACCCCGTACCAGGCCGAAATCGCACAAGGCCGTCTCGAAGCCTTGATCAACTTTCAAACGATGGTGATGGACCTCACCGGTATGCAGATTGCCAACGCATCGCTGCTGGATGAAGCCACTGCGGCCGCTGAGGCGATGCACCTGCTATACGCTTCCCGGAAAGCGACCAAGAAAGAGGCACATCGTTTCTTCGTGGATGAAACGGTTTTCCCCCAGACTATTGACTTGCTGAAGACACGCTCAGCTCCCATAGGAATTGAACTCGTGATCGGCGCCATGGATAAACTCGATGTGACCGATTCCAACTTGTTTGGGGTGTACATTCAGAATCCCGGTGGATTGGGAGAGGTAAAAGACTACAGCAATTTCGTTGCAGCGGCTCATGAGCGGGAAGTGTTTGTGGTTATGGGCACGGACCTGATGAGCCTTGTGTTGATGAAATCACCCGGCGAAATGGGTGCCGATGTGGCGGTTGGTTCCTCCCAGCGCTTTGGTGTTCCCTTCGGTTTCGGAGGGCCTCACGCTGCTTTCTTTGCCACCCGTGATGAATTTAAACGCCTTATGCCGGGCCGGATCATTGGTGCGTCCGTCGATGCACAGGGCAAACCAGCCTATCGCATGGCCTTGCAAACCCGGGAGCAACACATTCGAAGGGAAAAAGCTACCTCCAACATATGCACGGCGCAGGTATTGTTGTCGGTCATGGCCGGCATGTACGCCGTCTACCATGGGCCCGATGGCTTAAAGAAAATCGCCGGACGCATTCATGGGCTCACCCGTATGCTGGAGAACGGCGTTCGGGAACTCGGACTGGAACAGCGCAACGCAAACTATTTCGACACACTTCAAATTGTTGTTCCTGAATTCTCCGCGATACAGCGCGAAGCCAATGAGCGTGAAATGAATTTCCGTTACATCGGCAGCAATCGCCTTGGCATTTCCCTCGACGAAACCACCACAACAGAAGACGTCCATGCAATTCTGAATGTACTGGCCGCCGCGACAAAGAAGTCCTTCCCGGGTCATGGGATAGAGCCCGATTCAATTGCCTGGCCCGCCGGCCTTCAGCGCACTTCGGCTTTCCTGACACATCCGGTCTTTAATCAACACCACAGTGAACACGAAATGCTCCGGTATATCAAACGACTGGAGAACAAGGATTTGTCGATGGTGCATTCGATGATCTCACTGGGATCATGCACCATGAAACTGAATGCGACCACCGAAATGATCCCCGTGACGTGGCCTGAACTGGGTCACCTGCATCCTTTCGTTCCGGCCAACCAGGCCAAGGGCTATCACGAAATGATCACGCACCTCGAAGATTGGCTCAAAGAAATTACCGGCTTCACCGGTGTTTCACTGCAGCCCAACAGCGGTGCACAAGGGGAGTATGCGGGATTGATGGTCATCCGGGCTTATCATGCTAGCCGTAACGAGGGCGGTCGCAACATCGCTCTTATTCCTGCCTCGGCCCATGGCACAAATCCGGCCAGTGCGGTCATGGCCGGCATGGAGGTGATTGTTGTTAAATCCGACAGCGAAGGCAAAATTGATGTTGCTGATCTGAAAACAAAAGCGACACAGTACAAAGACAAACTCGCCTGCCTGATGGTGACCTACCCTTCCACACATGGTGTGTTTGAAGAATCCATCATTGAAATCTGCGAAGCCATTCACCAGCATGGTGGCCTTGTGTATATGGATGGCGCCAACATGAATGCGCAGGTCGGGCTCACCTCTCCCGCCAACATTGGTGCAGACGTGTGCCACCTCAACTTGCACAAGACCTTCTGCATCCCGCACGGCGGCGGCGGTCCAGGCATGGGACCCATTTGTGTAAACGACAAGTTGAAACCATTCCTCCCTGGTCACCCCGTGGTGAAAACCGGAGGTGAAGAAAGTATCACCGCGGTATCGGCAGCCCCATGGGGCAGTGCCAGCATCCTCGCGATTTCCTATGCCTATATCGCGATGATGGGCGGTGATGGTCTGACCAATGCTACCAAAATGGCCATCCTCAACGCCAACTACATCAAGGAGCGTCTCAGCAAACATTACCCAATTCTATACACTGGAACACACGGTCGCTGCGCGCATGAGATGATCGTGGATTGCCGGGAATTCAAGAAAGCAGGCATTGAAGTCGAAGATATCGCCAAGCGCCTCATGGATTATGGTTTTCATGCCCCGACGGTTTCCTTTCCCGTGGCCGGTACCCTGATGATCGAGCCAACCGAAAGCGAGCCGAAGGAAGAGCTTGACCGGTTTTGTGATGCCCTCATTGAAATCCGCAATGAAATCCGCGAGGTGGAAGAAGGGAAAGCCGACAAAGTTCAGAACGTCCTGAAGAACGCGCCGCATACTGCAGCCGTAATCACGGCCAATGAATGGACCCTGCCCTACAGCCGGCAGAAAGCCGCCTATCCGCTGCCCTTTGTGGGTGAGGCAAAGTTCTGGCCCGCCGTAAGCCGGGTTGACAATGCCTATGGGGATCGTAACCTGGTGTGCAGTTGCTTGCCAATCGAGGAGTACGCGTAGCACCTCACCTCCTACCCCTTCTTTGTTGCACGGAGAGGGGGCCAACTTTGCTGCGTTTCGGCCGTGTAATACCTGGTATTCACAAACACGCATGAAACATCTTATCTTTTTAATGGCACTTGTCTATCTGGTATTTCCCGGATGGTGCCAGCCTGGCAACTCTGATCTTCAAGCCATGGTGGATGCTGAAAAAGCATTCATCAAGATGGCCCGGACACAAAACCGACGGGATGCATTTCTCTTCTACCTCAGCGACAGTGCGGTGACGCAGGGGCCGAATGGACCCATCAAGGGTAAAGCCCGCATCCAGGCACAACCCATTGCCGATGATTTACTTGACTGGGAGGTGGGCTACAGTGACATCGCTGCATCAGGAGATTTTGGATTCAACACGGGGCCGTGGTATTACCGACAAAAGAAGACCGACGAAAAACCGGTTGCCTTCGGTGAGTTCAACTCCGTATGGAAGAAACAATCCGACGGTAACTGGAAGAATGTCCTGGACATCGGTATCAGTCACGGTCCATTCACCGAACCTCTAACCTGGTCCACTTCGAAGCGGTCATCAACTGGAACAAGATCCAGGAAAATGGGAGCCGCCCTGGCGGCAGAAAAAGCTTTCGCAGCAGAGTTGGTGAAGGGACGCAAGGCAGCTTACCGCAAAGCCATTAGCGAAGAGGTTCGAATGATGGTGGTTGGTCACCTGCCATTTGTAGGATCGTCAACACTCGATCGCTACCTCGATGCATGTCCCCCGCACCAAAATGCCCGCATACTCGGTACCGAAACGGCAACGTCTGGTGACCTCGGTTATGTCTATGGTACGGTGGACGCCACGGTCACGAAAGATGGAAAGTCGCAGACCAAGACTGCCACGTTTGTCCGCATTTGGAAATTCGAAGGCGGCAAATGGAAGATTGTGCTTGATGTCCTGACCTTCTGAGCAGGGCATTCCCTTGCTGACTACTTCAATCCGTGCTGATCGATCAGGTAAACCAACGCGGCCATTGACGCCGACCCCAATTCGAGCTCGCGCTTGTCTACTTTGTCGAACGTGTCTTCGGAAGTATGATGATAGCTAAAATACCGTTGTGAATCCGGCAAGTACCCAATAAGTGTTACTCCCTGTGGAGCGAGCGGTCCGATATCGGCCCCGCCACCCGGCGAACTGAGATCAGAAAGTCCGTAGGGTTCGAGGAGCGGTTTCCAGGACTGTATTTTAGACCGCTTCTCCGGCTGACCTTCCGGCGCGCCGATGGTAAATCCGCGGGGGGTAAATCCTCCGCGATCAGATTCAATGGCAGCCAGGTGAGTCTCTTTGTTTTGTTTGGCGAGGTCTGCATACTTCTGTCCACCACGCAATCCGTTCTCTTCGTTCATAAACATGACTGCCCGGATGGTCCGTTTGGGTTTGTAGCCCATAGCTTTGAAAATGCGAAGAACTTCAATTGACTGCACGCATCCAGCGCCATCATCGTGTGCGCCCTGGCCGAGATCCCACGAGTCGAGGTGGCCACCCACCACAATGATCTCATTCTTGTATTCCGATCCGCGAATTTCGCCGATTACATTGAACGAAGGCGCGTCTTCCAGGATCTGGCAATGCATCTCCATATAGAACGTCAGTGATTTGTCATCTTTGATCAGGCGGCTTAACAAGTCTGCATGTTGTGTACTGATTGCCATGGCGGGAATCATCGGGGTACCTGTTGCATAACGCATACCTCCTGTATGTGGATAGCTTTCCGGGTTGATACCCATTGACCGGACGATTACTCCTGCCGCGCCATATTTTGCCGCTTCGGAGGCTCCGCTTCCCCGTTGGTTCACGGCCCCACCGTAAGCGGTGAAAGTCTGCAGTTGATTGGGGTCCATGGGGCGATTAAAGAATACGAACCGACCCTGAACGTTCTTTGTACCCAAGGCCGCCAATTCTTCAAAACTTTTTACTTCAATTACACTGGCTGATATTCCTTCCGGGCCGGTTCCTACTGAACCACCGAGTGCGCACACCGAAAGTTCTACGGTCCCCATTTTCCGGGAATTCACAATGCGTCCAATTTCTTTTTGACCACGTACCCAATGTGGCACCATGACCGGCTGCAGCCAGACCGAGTCGAAGCCATATTCTTCCATCACATGACGGGTGTACTCCACGGCAGCGGCGGCGCCCGGGGAGCCGCTCAGGCGTGCACCCACTTTATTGCACAAATAGTCAAGCATTTGATACGATTGGCCTTCTGAGAGGGCTTTGTCATAAATCTTACGAATGGCAAGCTCATCGCTTGACTGGGCGCTCACGAAAGTGGGTGCGACAAGGAGGAGGAGGAAGTAAATTCGGTTCATGTGCTGGCAATAGGTTAGAAAATGATATGGCGTGAAGATAGAACTTTCTATAAGCCGAAATTGTATTCCCTACACAAACGGTTAACTTCGTAAACTTCAAGTACCATGGCATTCCTTTTTGACTCATTCAGCGGTTGGAAGCAGTACAGCAGCGAACACAAGCTGTCGCTGGTGGACGTTGTTATGGAGTATGAAATGGAGCAAAAAGGCCGGACCGCCGAAACCATTTGGCAAGGGCTGGACACGGCATGGGCCGTGATGAAGGATGCCGTCCGCGCCGGCCTTGAAGAAGACATGACGTCACGGTCTGGAATGATCAACAACGGCGCCAAAAAAGTTTATCGCTATCCAACCGCCGTCCTATCGAAGGAATTCCAGCAACTGATTTCTCGTGCGCTAGCCGCCAAGGAAGTGAATTCCTGCATGGGGCGGATTGTGGCTGCACCCACTGCCGGCGCCAGCGGCATTATGCCCGGTGTACTCTATACGTTACAGGAGATCCACCACATACCTGACCGAAAAATTCTGGAAGCCATGTTGCTCGCCGCGGGAGTGGCACTCATCATGGAGCAACGCGCATCGATCTCCGGCGCCGTTGGCGGATGCCAGGCCGAGACGGGTACTGCGGCAGCCATGGGCTCAGCGGCGATCGTTTATTGTCTCGGTGGCAATACCGACCAGATCTTCAACACGGTAGCCATCACGGTTCAATGTATGTTGGGATTGGTTTGCGATCCTGTTGCCGGGCTCGTTGAAGTGCCGTGTGTCGTACGCAATGCCAGCGCTGCCGCCATCGCGAATAGTTCCGCGCAAATCGGGTTGGCCGATGTGAGCAGCGTGATACCTGTAGATGAAGTGATTGAAGCCATGGGCGAGATCGGCGCCAGCATGGAGACCCGGTACAAGGAGACTGCGCTGGGCGGACTCGCGGCTACTGCCACTGCGCAGAAGATCTCAAAACGAGTGCTGATCCGGGATATTGAAATGTTGCCGGACGAGGCAGAAGGCAAGGAGTAATTGCCAGCATGTCCGGGGGTGGTGGCCAATTGGATAGTTGAGAGATTTAAGATCCAATCTTCTGTTAACGGTATTGGAATTGAACACTCCTTCGCCTCATAACAATCACTCAGTGAGAGCTTGGTTTCTTCCTCTTCTTATTCTTTTATGCTCACCTCTTCTCTGTTCAGGGCAATCGCTAAAGAGCTACATCAATGGCTCTTTGACCTTATATTATGAAGAAATAGGGACCGGACCCGCACTTTACATTTTGTCCGGCGGACCGGGTGAGGCTCCTGAGCATCCCTATCGACAAATTATGGATAGCCTGAAAACCTACTATACCTGCATCCTAATCCATCAGCGTGGTTCCGGTAAATCAAGAAATATTCCCATCAATGAAAAGACAATCTCCATAGGTAACTACACCCAGGACATTGAACTATTGAGAAAAGCGCGCGGAGACAGGAAAATTACCCTGTTGGGCATTATCGTGGGGCGGTTTGCTCGCCATGAATTATGCAGTTCAACATACAGAAAGCGTCTCCGCCTTGATTCTGATAAGTTCGGCTCCTCCTTCCTACACTGTTTGGAATGTCTTGTTTGACAATCAATATGCAAGGCGATCAAGTGTGGAATTGGATTCGATGATCCTCCTCCAAAAGGTATTCTCTTCAAAGACCGCCAAGGAATTAGATTCTCTGAAGGTAACAAATCCCACCGCACCGGAAGTCATTGCCTATCGAGACTTTATCGCCCTGCATGTCCGGGCGATGTACTATGACAGGTCTAAAATTTCAAAACAAGGACTTGAAGATCTTTTTTACAGTTTCAATTTTCAACCCATTCCATGGATTGATAAAGAAGTAGTAGAAACCAAATGGGACATCACGGGCCATTTGAAAAGAATAAAGATCCCCGCGTTGATCATTTACGGCAGACAGGATGATCAAGGTGAATCAACTTTCTATTTGCAAAAGGAATGTTTGAGATACAGTGAAATTCACGTCATCGAACAATGTGGGCATAATATCTTGAATGAACAGCCCCAAAAATTCTTCAAAATACTGATGACTTATGTTAAGAAGAACCGGACCATGCCATGATTGCTTAAACTGTTGCAATCACCTTTGCTATATATTCGGCGGAGCATTCCGGAAGATCCATTTCATGAACTCCGGGAAGTAATCACTTCCCAGGAAATAAATGACTCCGGTAAACAGGACAGACCATCCGGTGGCGCTCAGCAACATCACCAACAAGATTTTCTCTTTGGAACGTGTTGCCCCAACCGCCAGCAACGTACCCAGGATCGGCGTAAGCAACAAGGGCGTAAGTACAGCGATACCGGTAAGTCCGTATTTTCTGCGCCGTACAATTCGGCGTGTACGCGGGGAAAATTTTTTGCTATTGCGGTAGAACCGCCTCAGAAGAACGGCGCGAATCCATTCTCCAAAATAGGTAAATAGCGTCACCGAAGTCATCATCCCTCCGATGGTCGCGAGTATAGTCGTAACAAAGTGAAGCCCGGCCGCGTAACCCAGGGTCGGCCCAAGAATAAACTTCAACATACTGAACAGGAAAGCCGGGATGGCCTTCAATACCTCCTCCGCCATATCATTTCTCCCCGAAACTTAGATCGCCCGCATCGCCAAGGCCGGGAACGATGTAAAACTGGTCATTAAGTCGCTCATCAATTGAAAACGTCCATAGGGAAGCAGGTACCGTAACGGTCTCCTGGAGAAACTTCACTCCCTCGGGTGCTGCGATCACGGATGCAAGGTACAAGTGTGCAGGCGCTCCGTGTCCCTTCAGCAATCGCAGTACTTCGGCCAACGACTTGCCGGTCGCGAGCATGGTGTCGATCAGGATCACCCGCTTTCCGGCAAGGTTGGGTACAGCCACATAACCCGCTTGAATTTTAAGTTCCTGAGCGCCTTCGACCCTGAATGCTCCAACGAACCCGGTATCGGCCTGCTCGAACACCTCCTGAAACCCTTCGAGAAACGGGAGTCCAGCGCGCATCACGGTCAAAAGCACCACATCTGCGGCCGGGAGCATCATCGATTTTTTTCCCAATGGAGTTGACACGACTTCAGCATGATACGTGAGCTCCTTAGAAATTTCATAAGCCATGATGGCTCCGAGCCTTGCCAGATTGCGACGAAATTGGTGACGGTTCGTCTGCCGCTCCGGGTTGCGCAGTTCAGCCAAGTACTGATTCGCGATAGAAGGGTGATCTCCAAGATTTCGAACGATCATGATCGGCTATTGCTTCAGAAAAGTATCCGGTATATAGTCACATCGTTGACATCACAAAATCAGTCCATCGAGGAGACTGCCATTTCGTAAGCCTGTTGATAATAGCGAATAAGATTCTTCCAGTCAAACGATGTGGCATTGTTTTCAACATTGTTGCGCTGCATAATCCGCTCACGGCGCGACATGGTGAGGAATCGGTACAATGTGCCTGCCAATTGTCTTGCGCTCCAGTCGTACGTACGCCGGCCTCGCTCAATCACATACATTCCATTCTTCTCATAATCCGGAAAATTCTTGGTCAGGTAATCACCAAATCCTGAAAGATCACTGGTGACCGAGGGAACGCCGCTGGCCATGCACTCCAATGGGGTGTAGCCCCACGGCTCATAATAGCTGGGAAACACACCCAGGTGACACCCACGGACAAACTGCTGGTAATCCATCCCAAACAAGGGGTTAGTCGAAGTGATAAAATCCGGGTGATAGACGATCTTGACTTTGTCCTCCGGACGATTGAGCATGTTGCGACGGAGCAGATATTGCAGAATCTCATCGCTCTCTTCGTTGACCAGCTTGTGCGTAATGACGCCAGGCAGCTTGTTGCTCTTCCAGCTCTGGACGGTGCGCCGGTAGCGAAGCTTCCAATAGTCGCTGACGAAGTTGTTGAGGTTGGGCAACCGGTTATCCTGCTGCATGCTTGAAGCATTAAAGAGCGCCTTACCCACCTCCTTTTCGATGGTGTCGCACGTCTGGCGGATTTCCTCCAACATGGCACGAGACTGCAGCACTTCGGGCTTGATGCTGTAATACTCCCGCTTGGTGACAAAGAACATCACGACGGTAATATCGGCTTGTTCCGCTTTTAGCTTTTCATTCAACCGCCAAAGCGCTTCTAGTGTCAGGTCAAAACCTTTGTTTCGGTACTCATACCGGCCCGAGGTAAAGAAGTAGATAGTCTTGTCGAGGTCGAATGTGTACGAATGAAAAAAGTGGCCCATGACAAATTCATGGATTTCCTTTTTATACTGCGAGTGCAGGTTCTGGAATTCGTGCAAAGCCTCAAACCGTTCGACGTTTAGCCCATTGGGGACGATGACGTCGGGCTTTCGCTTCAGCAAGTGCCTGCATTCGCGGGCGGTCACTTCGCTCACGGTGGTAAAAACATCACAATGCTGTGCACACTTGAATTCAATCACCTCCTCCGTGACCACTCCAAAATTTCGGGCTTCCAGTTCGCGGTTGAAGAACGGAAGGTGCGCATAGAAAAGCGGGGAATTGATCGCCAGGTGTCGGCCCAACTGGGTGGCATGTGTGGTAAAAACGGTCTTTACCGGCATCTTCTCCTTTCGGATATCGAGGATCGGGAGGCCAGCCATCCATTCATGAAAATGGGCAATGACCGGGTTGGCCTTGTCCGTTAGTTTAACCAGTTCATCGATAAAGAGTTTGGTGAGATAACCAAACGCTACCACCTGGTTGATCAATAAATGGTTGTCCGGTGTGCTGACCCCATGATTTTTCCAGAGGAGGTATTTAATGACGCTTAGCGCTTTGTCCTCAATCACATTGGGATTGAGAAGTACCACCCGGGGTTTGCCTGTAACGAGCCACTCCGCGTAATGCACATCATAGCCGCGCTTGCGAAGGTTCGACGCGGCCTGCCCGAAGATATCCTGGACGTCATCGAGCGATTCCAGCTCGGACTGTATGTTCTTGCTCACGTAAGGTCCGATCATGCAGAACGGACCATTTACATACTCAGACATGGCAGGAGCTTTCGAGCGGATTACGGTGTAAATCCCTCCCACCTGGTTGCAAACTTCCCAGGCTACTTCCACCAATACTGATTTGGGAAAACCCGGCTGCTGTGACTTTGCTTTCAACATATTTTCTAAAAGCTACGCTCTATTTGCTACAGAATCAACCGTCAATGTCACTTCGCACAGAAGTCAAAATGGCCGGAAAATACCCGTTCATACACCTGATTCAGGACAAAATTGCCTGAAATCACAAGGATGCACCCTTGGCTGAGGATTTGAGGCCCGGGTCAGCGGAGGAAATGAACCATGAACTTTGAAAAATTCACCATAAAGTCACAGGAAGCACTGCAGAAAGCTGCCGAGATCGCCATGTCGGCGCAACAGCAGGCTATTGAGCCGGCACATGTGCTGAAAGCGTTGTTGGAAACCGATGAAAACGTCATTGGCTACCTGATGTCCAAATTGAATGTCAGTCGCGCGATGCTGGACACTCGGCTTGACGAATTGATGAATTCCTACCCGCGGGTTTCGGGCACGCAGCCCTATCTCTCCGCCTCCACCAATACCATCCTGCAAAACGCGGAAAAAGAACTGCGGGAGTTTAAAGATGAATTCATTTCGGTTGAGCACCTGTTATTGGCCCTACTCGCTTCCAAAGACAAAGTCGCTTCGATACTGAAAGACGCCGGCTTCACCCGGGCGTCCTTGATCAAGGCTATTCAGAGTTTACGTGGGGACTCAAGGGTGACGGATGCTAATGCAGAAGGAAAATATAAATCCCTGGAGCGCTATTCTAAGAATCTTAACAACCTTGCCAAGGAAGGAAAGATTGATCCTGTCATTGGTCGCGATGAAGAAATTCGTCGCGTACTCCAGATTCTTGCCCGGCGTACCAAGAATAACCCCATTCTCCTTGGAGAGCCCGGTGTAGGCAAAACCGCCATTGTGGAGGGGATGGCACAGCGAATCATCAATGGTGACGTCCCCGAAAATCTCCGCGACAAGATTCTCATTTCGCTCGACATGGGTCTGCTGGTGGCTGGAGCGAAATACAAGGGTGAATTCGAGGAACGCCTGAAGTCTGTCATTAAAGAAGTGACCGATTCCAATGGGCAGATTATTCTTTTCATCGATGAGATCCACACCCTCATTGGTGCCGGTGGTGGAGAAGGGGCCATGGATGCCGCCAATTTACTCAAGCCGGCCCTCGCCCGGGGCGAACTTCATGCCATCGGGGCCACCACGCTGAAGGAATATCAAAAACATATTGAGAAAGACAAGGCGCTTGAGCGCAGGTTCCAGGCCGTGATGGTGGATGAGCCCTCGGTGGAGGATAGCATTTCCATCCTTCGCGGGATAAAAGACAAATACGAATTGCATCACGGCGTTCGCATCAAGGATGATGCGGTGATTTCCGCCGTTGAACTCTCTCATCGGTATATCGCCGACCGGTTCCTTCCTGACAAAGCCATCGACCTGATGGATGAGGCCGCCTCAAAATTGCGCATCGAGATGAATTCCCTCCCGGAAGAACTGGATGAGCTCAACCGCAAGATCATGCAACTCGAAATTGAACGAGAGGCTATCCGGCGTGAGAAAGACCGTGACAAGGAATCGGGACTTAGCAAAGAGATTGCTGAACTCTCCGGGAAGCGCAACGAACTCAAGGCCAAGTGGGAAAGTGAAAAGGAAATTGTCCACGGCATCCAGAAGGAAAAAGAGGCGATCGACAAGTTAAAGTTTGAAGCTGACCAGGCCGAAAAAGCCGGGGATTATGGTCGCGTAGCTGAAATCCGCTATGGCAAAATCGCCGAATCTGAAAAGCGACTGGCCGCACTGCAGCAACAAATGAATGCTATGGCCGACGGGTCCCTCATGAAAGAAGAAGTTGACAGCGATGACATTGCCGAAGTAGTCGCCAAGTGGACCGGCATTCCGGTATCCCGCATGTTGCAAAGTGAACGGGAGAAGTTATTGAGCCTGGAGAAAGAACTGGGTAAGCGGGTGGCCGGCCAGGAAGAAGCCATCCGGCTGCTCTCCGACGCCGTTCGACGCAGTCGCGCCGGTCTGCAGGATCCGAAGCGGCCGATCGGGTCATTTATTTTTATGGGAACCACCGGCGTTGGCAAGACTGAACTCAGTAAGGCCTTGGCCGAGTATCTCTTCAATGATGAGAATGCCATGGTGCGCATTGACATGAGTGAATACCAGGAACGGCATAGTGTAAGCCGGTTGATCGGCGCGCCTCCCGGCTACGTCGGGTACGATGAGGGGGGCCAACTGACGGAGGCTGTGCGTCGGAAGCCCTACTCCGTCATTCTGCTGGACGAGATTGAGAAGGCACATCCTGATGTATTCAACATCCTCCTGCAAGTGCTGGACGATGGTCGCCTGACTGACAACAAAGGCAGGGTGGCCAACTTCAAGAATACCATAGTTATTATGACGACCAACATTGGGTCATCGCTGATCCAGGAACGGTTTGAAAGTATCCGGGATGATAACTACTTCGAAGTGATGGAAGAAACCAAGGAGGCCGTCCTTGACCTGCTCCGGAAGACGGTGCGGCCGGAGTTTATCAACCGCATCGATGAAATTGTCATGTTCCGTCCGCTGAGCCGGAAGGAAGTGCGCAAGATCGTGGACATCCAGGTTGAATTGATCCGGAGGCGTTTGTTGGAAAGTGGAATTCAACTGGACGTGACGGAAGCAGCGAAAGATCGCCTTGCTGTGCTTGGGTTTGATCCACAGTATGGCGCGCGCCCGCTGAAGCGGATCCTGCAACGTGAATTGTTAAATGAGCTCTCCAAGCAAATTCTCGCCGGTGAGATCACCAAGGACTCCATCATCCAGGTGGACATGAAGAACGACGTTGAATTTGACTTTCAGAATATCCAGGCCGTCGAGGTGACCGGGTAAGCGCGCGCCCTCGGGCTCCTGAGGGAGTTGCCCTCCTAGTCATCCACATAAAATCGAAAGGTGATTCGGGAGGGGGAGGCATACGCCACGGTGGAAGGAGTGGCCGGATCCGCCATCGAAAAGCGCTCAGGCTGAATTCCCTTTACGTTCACCAGGTAGTTGTACACCATTTCTGTACGAGCCCGGTAGATTTCTTCCAGGTGTCGTTTCAGTTTCTCGGAACCGGAAAGGCGCCTGGATTTTTCGTATACCGAAACCAGTTCTCCATTCGTATTGACCTGTTGGTTAAGGTAGGCATTGAACGTAGAGTCATTGTGGTTCACCGATTCCACTTTCGACATTTCATCGGGCTGGATAGTGTCTTCGGAGCGAATCCGGCGATGGAAGAAAAGGTATTTCTTTTTACCCTCCCGCACGGCCAGTTCATCGGTTTCCATGGGAAGGTTATAGCTCTTTGTGAACTCAACTTTCATCTCATGGGTTGTCTCCAATGATTTGGCGAGCGCATCCAGAGACCGAATCTGCGGGTCACCAAGTTCTGCCTGGAGGGGCGCCCATTCAAAGCCCTCCAATAATTTTTCCTCCACCCCCGCCTTGCCCGCCAGGAGTTTACCGGGTGAAGCAACCGCTTTGGAAATCAGGTTTTTGAAAACCTGCCAGATCACTTTTCCGATTTTGTACTTCGGATCATTCAGGTTGCCCTCAATGGGCAATTCCAGGTGAACATCGCCATTCTTGTCGCGGAGCAACGCAACCGCCAGCCGTACCGGGATGTTGTAGGCAGTTTTATTCTTCACCTTCTTACCCACTTTAATGGATTCAATATCCAGCACATGGCTGCTTTTTAAATATTGATCCTGGACCGAACTCTTGCTCACGTACGTGCAGATTCCGTCAGTGAATGGATGAGCAACGTAATAATTGGAATAAGGATTAAAATCCGAGACACGCAGGCCTGAAATGGAGTAGTCAATCGTCATGTTGCTGAACCCATGGGGGTCCACCAAAAGCTGTCCCTTTAGCCGGCCCGAAGTATTAAGGATAGAGGCCGCCTCCACCATGATGTCAGCATCGGCAGAACTCACCTTATCGGCCTTTACCAGCAGCCCTTCAAGAAGGTAATTGAACCGGTTCTGAAGAGTGAAGTCATTGAACACCAATGTGCCTCCCCGGATCACCAGGCTATCAGCGTTATAATCGCTGAAAGCATAGAGGCGTGACATCTCTCGGGTATAGGCTGCCATGAGGGCAAAGATGTTGCCGTAGGCAGCTGCTTTGGATAGGGAATCGGATGAAATGCCTGAACCTGTCGCTGATTCCTCCCGCATCAACCTGGAGAAGTTGTTTCCCTCTTCAAACAACTCAACTTTCAGGTATGGCTTGTTGGCCGTGATGTATTTGAAATCATAGATCGAGGCGCCCATATCCACGGAATCGATGCGTGCTTCCAGGGCGGCCACACCTACCAGTTTATCTTCCCGCGGATCGGTCAAAGCAAATCCTTCCAGCCGGAGCATGCCCTGGGTTGCCACCGCTGTGGGTTGATTGAAATTACCGCGAATCGCCTGGTGACTGGTGAACCATCCGGTGAGCGCGCCGACATTCATGTAATCCTTCAAGTAGGGAAGGAATATTTCAAGGTTAAGTGAATCCAGGTCATACCCCGTGCGGTAATCAAGGGTCGACGCATTCAACAGGAAAACACCTTTGGCCTTGCCGCCCTTTTCAAAATCAAAATCAAACGAATACGTAGCCTGGGGGTCCTTGCTGCTGATGAGGGGGCAGGAGGCGTTCAGGCGGACCAACTTTACCAGCGCCTCAACATCCTGGTTTATATAGGCAAAGATGCCACCCTCGAGGTGAAGGTTTTCAATACGGTAGGTTGGCGTCTCTTCGGGTGCGGTAACCTTTTCAGTGGAATCCGTGGAGAGAAACCGCTCCAACATATCGTCAAAATTAAAAGTGGCTCCTCGTTGGGCAACGATCACCTGTGGTTGACTGATCCCGATCTCCGCGATGGCATAGTTGCCCAACAAGATCGACCATAATTCCAGGTTGACATAGATTTCATTTACCTGTACGAACAGGGATGGTCCATTCTTTTCATGGACCTCCAGTTTCTCCACAGTAACTCCGCCGGTAAGCAAGTTGAAATCGATATCCTCCATCCGGATGATCCGACCGGTGAGTTCTTCGCTGTTTGATTCTACGTACCACTCCATGGCGGCGGGCAGTACGAGGTAAGAAAGCAAGCCCAGGGCAAGAACAGCAACGGAGAACCTCTTGATCCAGACTTTTTTCCACATGGATAGGTGTTTAAATTCCTTCCTCAATCAGGAATATCTTCCTGAGCCGATCCAGGCCACCCTGGTTCATCAGCATGATCAGGTAGTCGCCTTGCCGGATGATCAACTCACTTTCCGGGTTCTTATACAAGTGACGTTTGCCATTTTCAATGCGCACCAGCCCGAACAGGATCACATTGGATTGCTTCTTGATATCGAAGAACGCCTTCTCATAGGCGACCCCGGCCAGCGGGTTGTTTTCCTTCACCAGAAATTCCTTGATATCATATTCATGTCCTTCATGCGCATACGCAATCAGTTCCTCACTGAGGACCGCCACATCGGGTTCGTAGATATAGCTCGCCAGCAACTTGGAAGAAATTTCGTTCTTGGAAATGGCATAGGTACAGCCCGCATTGGCAAATGTGGCTTTAAGGTTTCCATTATCAAGCGTGACTACATAGTTCAGATCCGGGTAATGCTTCCGGATATTGATGATATAGACCAGCTTTTCCGTATCGTCGTTGAGGTTAATGAATACGATCGATGCTTCCCGCAAGTTCACCTTCTCCAACAAGTCATGATTGTTGGGGTCCGAAAAAAGCGTGAACACCTGCTGGTCGTGATAAAATTCATGAATGAGCGAAATGCTGGCGCGGTCTTTAGTGACAACGGCTACCTGTCGA
The DNA here is from genome assembly GCA_016787645.1 of Cyclobacteriaceae bacterium. Lineage (GTDB taxonomy): Bacteria > Bacteroidota > Bacteroidia > Cytophagales > Cyclobacteriaceae > ELB16-189. The sequence goes on from JAEUUF010000022.1 coordinate 209,193, forward strand.
CCGGCGGCGACCAGCGTATTGACCACCGACTGGCCAAACTCATTCCAGCCGATAATGACTACGTGTCCCTGGAACCGGGTGCCCCCGAGACCAAGCTCCTTCTGTTCCTTAAGTGTTGTCATAACGTTTGCAATCTGTCCAATGATAAATCCATACACGCCGAAGCTGGAGAACAGGAAGACGAATCCAATCATCCTGCCCCAATACGTAACCGGAAGCGCATCCCCATAACCTACTGTGGTCAGGGTCTCAATCAGGTACCAAAGGGCATCCTGCAGGGTGTTGATCTTGCTGTTTGGGTGCCCCGACTCCAACTCCAGGAGTACGGTAATCAAACTCCCATATACAAGGAGTACAATACCAATAGTGACGATTATTCGCCGCAGATTAGGGCCCTTCATGTCAGCAACTTTGGGGGTGTGCTACCTGCAAGAAACGCAAAAAACGAACGCGAAGAAACTTGCTTGATTGCTTTCTTATCGCCGATACCGCGGCCGCGCACATGAGTCGAGGAGAGCCGCCATTGATTTGGATTCTATCAATCCCCGCTGGTGCCCCCAGGAATTATAAATATAGGTGGCAATCTCGGCCAGTTCGAGTTCTGTCAATGATGGCACTCCGGGCATCGCCTGCACGTAGCTGTTGCCATTCACGCTGATTTCGCCCTGAAGCCCATATTTCATCCCACAAATGACCTTCTCAAAATTCTGGTCCATGTAGTCCGAAGGAGCTAACGGCGGATAGACCCGCCGAAGGCCACGACCGTCCTTCTGGTGGCAATTGCTGCAATGGACTAGGTATAGTTGCTCACCTTCCACCAGGTATTGCTGGAATTTTGGGTCCGGAGTATTACAGGAGGCCATTATCCCAACCAGCAGGGCAATCGCCAACCGGGCAAGCAAGAATTTTCCAGACTTACTCTTCACGTCGCAGCTTCTTGATATCGCCAATAAGGCGGTTTACATCTTTTTCCTTTGTCCCGTCGTATTTGCCCCGAATTCGTCCCCGCTTGTCAACAAGGAGAAAAGCGCCGCTGTGAATGAATCCGTCAGGTTCGGTACGATCTTCGAGGGCTGTGGCGTAGTAACTTGTCTGGGCAATTTTATAGATGGAATCCTTTACACCCGTTACGAAATGCCAGCGCTTGCTGTCCACACCGAGTCGCTTGGCAAAGTCATGGAGCAAAGCCACCGTGTCCCATTCCGGGTCAATGGTATGCGACAAAAGAAGGACCTCGGGCATTTCCTCCGTGGCTTCATAGACCCTCAACATCTGCGTCTTCATGATGGGGCATATGGTACGGCAAGTGGTAAAGAAGAAGTCTGCCACATAGATTTTGCCCGCAAAGTCTGCATTGGTTACCACGGTGCTGTCCTGATCTACAAACTGAAACGGCGCAATGGTGTGGTAGACAGTGTCCTTGCCATTGAACTCCCGTGTTCCGAGGACAGGCAATCGCTGATCCTGGGTTGAACAGGAAAACAAGAGGGCCATGCCCAGCAGCCCTACAAGGTTAGTCGACACTAATCTCATCACCTTCATGAATCTCATGGCAATTAATTGGGATTACGTTTTGGCCAAAATTGATCTTCTCATTGAATCTCCGGTATTTCGATAGGGTAAGCAACGGTTCTCTGCCCACTTCGCCGGTAGTTTGATCCACCGTTGTCAATACACACCGGCTGCAAGGTTTTACGCCCATAAATGAATTGCTTCCTACGCTAAAGTTTCTCCATTGGTCTTCTTCATACGGCGCTCCGCCGGAGAAGACCAGGTTTGGACGAAATCGGTTCATCGGGACTGGCTTTTCCAGCCGTGCATTGAGATCGTCCAGCGAAGCCTGACCGATGATGAGTAGCGGGTAGCCGTCAGCGAGGCTGACATTTTCGTTGGCTAGACGGTACCGGTGGTCAACCGGGCGCTGGTTCTTCTCCGGGAAATTGACGAGCCGGCAATTCATTCCCAGTCGGTCAGAAAACCATTGATGATACACCTTGGGAGCAAGGACTACCTCAACCGAATCGTCCCAAATCTGTGCGTGAAAGCTTTCTCCATGCTCGCTGCTGGGCAATAACAGACTCTCTTCCTGAAAAGAAACGGCAAACCCATCGCCCTCCTGCCGTAGTTTGAAAAGGGCCATTTGTGGCCATGCGCGTTGGGTGAGAAACTTTCCTTGCTCATCCACCAACATCCATCGGCGATCGTACTGCAGGCCCTTCTCCATCACCCTGGAGGAAGAGAGGCGTATGCCCCCCAGGGATTTCACCGGGTAAATCCAGATTTCAGTCAGTATACGTTGGGTCACAAGAGGCAGGGTCAAACCTGTCCGCAAAGATCACATTTAAGGCGAAACTTCGGGAATGAGGGCCGACATAGGGTTTGTAGCGCCACTTTACTTGTAGAGCACTTCGTAATATTCCCTGGCCATGCGATTGGAATCAAAATCTGCCTTCACGTCCGCCCAGCCTTGTGTCATGATTCCGAACCATTTTTCGGGATCATTGTAGTAGGTAGGAATTACCTCGCGTTCGAGGACATCATAGATATTGGATGCTTCAATGCGGTTCTTCTCCGTTTCCTCCAACTTTTCGTCGGCAGGCTCCACACAGAAGCAATTCTTTCCATGCTTGGCAAACTCAGGTACCCAGCCGTCGGGGATGGAAACATTGACACAGCCATTCATTGCCGCCGCCATACCGGAAGTTCCTGACGCTTCTCTGTAAATCTTGGGGTTATTCAGCCAAACATCCGATCCGCCTTTCAACAATGCCGATAGATGCAATTCATAGCCGGTAAGAATAGTACATGTGGCCATGGGCATGGTTTTGCGGATAATGTCATTGAAGATTTCAATGGAGGCCGTGTCTTCAGGATAAGGCTTTCCTGCCCAGATTACTTGCACCGGCATACCTGCGCGGTTCACCATTCGATAGAACCGATCCAGGTCGCTCAGCAACAAGTTGGCTCGCTTGTAACCCGCAAACCGACGAGCCCACACGATCGTCATCACATCCTCCTTTAAAATCTTTCCGGTCTGATCGGCCACAAAATCAAACAACTCCCGCTTCATATCCTTCTTTCTCTTGAAAGCTCGCTTCATGTCCTGCTTCTCGAAGGCAACTTCCAATTCCGGGTCCTGCCAGTAGGTGTGATTTTGGGCATTAGTGATCGATGTAATTTCGCATATGCCCGAATAGGATGTCCACATGTCGTTGGCCACCTTGCCGTGAAGTTTGGAAACTCCGTTCGCCATCTTTGACATTCTGAGCGCGGCAAGCGTGTAGTTCAGTTTTGTACTTTCGGGTTCCACCAATTGCTGATAATCCTCTTTTGAAACGCCGTCGAAAAAACTCATCACCTCCAGGCGATTGACATCGTGCTCTTCATTGCCGGCAAGCTCCGGGGTGTGTGTAGTAAAGACCACACGTTTTTTAACTTCTTCGAGGCTCTTGTATTTGTCCCAGAGGTAAAAACAAAGCGGAAGGCCATGGCCTTCATTCATGTGGTAGACTTCCGTTTCGCGAAACAGGCAATCCAGCAGTTTGGCACCTCCATAACCCAGCAAGCAGGATTGGGCGATCCGCGCACTTTCGTGAGAATCGTAGAGCCGGTGGGTGATCGTCTTGGCCAGGTGGTCGTTCTCTGGCAGATCGGTAGTGAGCAGAAAAAGAGGAGCCGTGTTAAACACTTCCGGCCGCAGGAGCATAGCCTTGACTTTCACTTCATGGTTATGAATGCGGATTGGGAACACAATACCTGTGTCCGTCAGGAAACTGTAATGCTTTTCAATATAGACGGCTTTCATGGTGCCATCCATATTCCTTACCTGGTCGTAGTAGCCGTATTTCCAGAGAATGCCGATTCCAATAAAGTTTTGCTTGAGTTCGTAAGCGCTGCGCAGATGGGATCCCGAAAGAAATCCGAGTCCACCGCTGTAGATCTTCAGGGACTGATCAACGGCAAACTCCATGGAGAAGTAAGCCACCGGTTTTGAGTATTTCTTGTCAAACGTATAGGGAAACAACTCCTTCAGATCGATCATAAGGGTTCAGATTTCAGGCGTGCGAAGCTAAGAAAACATTAATTAACAGTGAACGGTCCAGCGGGTTAGAATATGCCAACCTCATTCTGCAATCGTTTGAAGCAACTACTTGGGCAGGTTGGTGCACACAATTTCACAAAGCCGGTTGCTCATGATATGCACCATTTCATCTTCCGGGCTCAGCGGCTGGGACTGCTGATTGCCCTGCTTTCCGACGAGGTTGATGGAGCGATCCGTCACTTTGACGAGGTTGGTGATATGCACCGGGCCCTGGGTGGGAATGGCCAGAACTTTTTCAACGTCACCGCGTTCACTGAATTTCACCAGGAAGGGATTGGACTCGCCCGCCTTGGCAATGTGTTCCTTTCCACTCAAGTCGCGGAGTTGCGTGTAGTTGCCTGCCAACAGGTGACCATCCATAATATTTACCAAGTCGACTATTTCGCCGGCCAGGGCAAGTTGGCGCCTCCACAGCCGGTCACCCAGGGCATTAACACCAACCAGTGCCAGGTTTTCAAGCGCTGCAAAGTTGGGGGCATCCTCCTGGCCTTTGAACAACAGCACAAACGAGTTGCTCCGCTCACTGAAGGTGATTTTGCGTGCCACTGCGCGATCGGCTAGACGGACATGAAACTTCTCCTCTCCTTTTTCATTGAGATACACCAGCACATTTCTCGCTGTTGCCTGAGTCCGATGTACCGCGCGAACCACAAGCACGCATCCCTCCTGGGTGAGTTCAAAAGGACCCAGGAAATTATTCGCATCCGGCGCAGCAGCAAGACTGTCTACTTTGAACGCAAAGGTCTGCATCCAGCCCGGTTTCCCGTCCGGGAGCACCCTCGCTACAAACGTGGCCACCAGATTGGTCTTCTTGTCCGGCTTATAGGTTCCTGCCAGGTAAAGACTACCGTCGGGACTTCTGCGGTTGATCAGTGTTAAGGGGTCGCCTTTCTCCACGAGTTCCGGCCTGGGTGTTTGTATGGAAGCAGAAAGATTCCACCGGTTGTTGAATCGAATCACTTTGCTGGCCTCTGCCACCATGGGTGTCGTGACCATATGGAGCAACGCGGATCGCAAGCCTCCCGTATACTGCACAAAGGTGACACGGATGTTTTCACTTTCTGATTCTATGTACTTATGAAGACCTTCCGATCCACCATAGTACTTCTCAATAAACTCGTGGTGCTTGCGAATCTTGTCCTTGGTGGCCCGATTACGGACCGTGGTCAACAAGGTATCCGCCGTACGGTTGGAATAGATCAACGCGCTGTATAATGTCGCATTGCGTTCTCCGTTAAGTGTATCGGGCACATACGTCTTGATTTTCAACAGCCAATCCTGCTTGAATTGTTTGTACTCAAGCAAGGCCAGCACGAGTGATTGCTTTTCATAATTATTCAGGTTGAATACTACCTGTTTGTCAAGGCCAACGGGCACCACTTCGCCGTTGGATGCCGAGATCTTGGCCAGGTTCTCCGTCAATCGCATTTCATTTTGGCCCAATCGGCTACGGAGTGTCAAAATCTCATCCGCGACCGCCTTGCGCACCTTGTCTACCCAGGTGCTGTAGTCCCAAAATTCGACATCGTTCGTAAGAAAGTTCATCCGGGTGATCAATCCGTCGAGGCGATACGTGACGATAGGTTTTACATGGTACTTCTGGTGATGATCAGGAATTGGATACGTCTTGGTCAAGGACAAGTAGCGGTCGAAATGAAATCGGGCAGAGTCATAGCTTGATTTCAACGCGGCCAGTTTCTTGTCCAATGTGGGGTCAAAGTACAGGTAGAGATCGTCCAGGCTGAGAAACTCACTGTTGATTTCGCTGAAGATTTTGACTGCTTTGTCATAAAAGACAACACTCTGCGTAAAACTTTGGTAGATCGGCGGAACATTCGTCAGAAATTGCATGGAGGAATCAAGGCCATGGGTGATCTTGTCAGCGACCCTGTTATATTCAACAAATGGCCTCCCCTTGGCGTCTACGGTTTTGAAGATGGGTGCATAGAATTCATTGTTTCGGTCGACCTCTTTCTCGTCCACCAGTTGTCTTGCCTTGGTGAATCGCAACCGTGCCTGTGTGGCGTTTGCTATGGCATATTCGTAACGGGTCAGGACGTCAGCCGTTTTGTAGTTTGATTCATAGATCAGCGCAAGCCGGAAATTCGCGTTGGGATGGTCCAGATCATAAAGCAAATACTCTTTGAGTGTATTCTTCAGTTCCTCGTTGCCCATGCCTTGAAACGTTGGCACCAGGTCTTTGTACCGGGGTTGTGCCGTGGCCGTGAGGGCGACGAGACAGAGGAAAAGAAAGCTGAAGGAAGTCGGAGTGCGCATGGTCAAATGCTGAGGATTCTCAGTTCTACCCGACGGTTGATCGCCCGGTTCGTTTCACTGTCATTGGCCACTTTGGCCTGGGATTCCCCATACCCTTTCGCCTCAAAGCGGGAAGGGTCAATCTTGTTCTCCATCAGAAAATTGGCCACGCTCTTCGCCCGTTGTTGGGACAGGGACTGGTTATAATTTTCTGAACCCAAATCATCGGTGTGAGCCGCCACTTCCACACGGAGGGTTGGATTTTCTTTCATCAGCTGGATCACCCTGCGGAGCTCCGTATAGGAGATATCAGACAGCTGCACTGAATTGGATTCAAAATTGATATCGCGCAACGTGAGCTTGGCGTCCCGCTCGAGCTTCATCAACCGTACATCCAGTGGCGCAACGGCTCCTCCACCCGAAAGATCGAGCACGGTGGAATTAAACGCGTAGCCCTGGTCACTGGTGACCTCCACCTCATAGCGGTCACCAGCGCGCAGCGACACCAATTGATTGCCGCTCACTTCAATGACTTCGTCGCGATTCTTGTTCTTTAATACCACCTTGGCCTTCACCTTCGAGTTGTTCACCAAGTCAGAGACATTGACCATAACGTCCGTCTTCTCTGGCACGAGTTCGATATACTTTTCAAAATTGCGGTAGATCACCAGCCCGGAAACATTGAACTCCAGGATTTCGCTCTTAAAATGATTTGCGCTGAGGATGATCTCATACTCCTTTCCCACAGCGAGGTCAATGAAAGCACGACCATCTCTTGGATTATTCTTCATGTCGGCCACAAAAGCATTTTTCCCCTTCTCCCTAATTTTCACTTCGGCGGGAATCGGCTCATAAATTTCGTGATCGCTGATGTTCAGGGTCAATTTGATGGTCTTGAACAGGTTTACGTCCAGCACTTTTTCCTGGTACTTGTGCACGTCCCTTAAATCCAGCGATTGAGTAAAAGAAGAATACCCCGACTTCTTGTATTCAATATTGAAACTTTTGCCCACCGGCAAAACAAGAGTATACCTGCCGTCTGCCGGGTTGCTTTCCAGCTTCATCACTGTCTCTGAAGTCAATGCATCGGTTACCACAATCTCTGTCTCAATGCCCATTTTGGTGTCCTCATCCCGTACATAGCCCTGCACGATGTTGTTCATGAACTGCCGCAGCTTGGGAGGTATGACGACAGAATAGATGTCACTATTATTATAGGTGTAATACATCAAGTCACCTTCCGCGGAGATGGAAGGCAACTGGTCATCTTTCTCAGTGTTCACAAAATTCAGGGGCACTGGCATACTCCATTCATCGAGCTCATTGAGGGTGGATTGATACATGTCATACCCGCCCTTTCCGCCGGGCCGATTGGAGGAGAAGATCAAGGTCCGTCCATCAGCCATGATCCGCGGTGCCTTTTCACAGTCCTGGTTGATTGGCCAGGGAAGCTTTTCCGGTTTCATCCACTTGCCCTCCTTATCCTTTGCCGCCTTATAGATACAGAGGCAGAACAGCGTTTCTTTTTCCTTGCGTAACAGCTTGTCCTGAGGACCTTGTTCATTCTTGCGAACAAAATAGAGCGTAGAACCATCAGCACTGATTGACGGGAAAGCTTCATATCCACCGTTGAAGTTGCCATTCTTGTCTGCGATTGGCTGTGAATTGATGGGTGCTCCCACGTTTTTGGGCTCGCTCCATCCATCACGGGTTCGCTCTGAAAAGAAGATCTCGTGATCACCCATCATACCTACAGAACGGAAGTAATACATCGTGTTACCATCGAAGCTGAGGCTGGGGCCGCCGATCAGGTCAGTGGTGTCGCCAAAAGAATTTACGCGCGTGAGTGGAAGTGGTTTTCCCCAGGTTCCGTTTTCCATGCGGCTCTCATACAATGCGTACTTTTTGCCTTTCTCCGACTGTTCCAGCAGCATCGTTTTGCCATCGGCTTGGATGGTCGGAGCGTATTCCGTGACGGCCGGGTCGCTGATGGCGGGCTTCTTGGTTTGATTGTAGTACTCCATCGAATCCAACGGCTGAGGCGCAGGCGGATTCGCAGCCTGCGCCTGGCAATACACGGCGCGGCTGGATATACCTACAGCAACCAGAAAAAAAAGGAATACGCGCATAGCAAAGGGCAAGCAGCTGGATCAGTTACCAATCAACACAAAAGCACCCCAAAAATAAGGTATTTGATACTTTTCCTTCATCTGAAGTTGGGCCTTGCGAAAGGCCTCATGTTTTTCTATTCCGGTAAGCCAGAAAGCATAGAAAGCATTCATCAACTCCTGCGTCGCCACATCGTCAACCTGCCAAAGACTCATCAGCACGGTATTGGCACCGGCGACGAGAAAGGAACGCTGCAGGCCGTAAACACCTTCCCCGTTTCGCACTTCACCCAAGCCGGTCTCACAGGCCGAGAGTACCACCAGTTCTGTCTGATCCAGATTGAGGTTCATCGCTTCATAAGCCGTGAGTACACCGTCTTCCAGCCGAAGAGATTCATCCCGATCCACACCGGCACCTGCCAACAGCACTCCTGATCGAAAGAGCGGGTTTTGGGCCAGCTCGCTATTTTCGGAATCATCGAGGTCGACGTCACTAAGGAAGAATCCATGGGTCGCGATATGGATAAGTTTGGGGTTAACTGATTTCTTCAAGTTGTCCTCAGTCGCGTCTGACCGTTTGAAATTTTGTGCTTTCCAGGCATTTCTTCCCAACAAGCTGGCAATTTCGTCCACCTCCTTCTCAGTGGCCGGCAGTACTGGAATACTTTCCCCTTCGAATCCCATCGACCTGGCCAGGTTCCGCTTGGAAGAATGCGAGACCACATCGGCGGCCCCAAGATTGAAATCGGCAAAACCGAAGAGCACACCGCTGTTTTCGGAAGTTTTTGTCACTGATGCCCGTTCAATCAATTCCCGGGTGTTGCTCAGGAGGTGCAGCCGGTAATCATCAATAACGAACCGTCGTGCAGCGGCATCATAAAGCGAGTTGAAATTCACTTTATTAAATACTCCATCGCAACTCAGAAATACGGTAGAACCTGGCTTAACCCTTTCCTGAATGGGCTTCCAATAAAACGCGAAAGACACCGTATCGTTGACATGGTGCTTAATGGTGTTGCGGTGATATTTGAATTTGCGACTCTCCATCTGTGCGCCCAGCTTCCAGGTAACCAACTCCGGGGCGGTGCTTTCCTTTTTCAGAATCATCCCCACGTAATACACCGAGTCCTTGGTATACTTCTTCCGCACACGCAGAATCTCTACAGCGACTTCTCCATCGGCCAGCGATTTACGAACATCTATCCATCCGACTCGTTCTTTGTCGACCTGGGAACGGAAAGCATCGGATCGGGATGACAACTGTTTTTCTACCTCGTTGGCGTGGGTCTCCAACTGGGTGAGATTCATTCCCAGTTTAAGGCGCTCTTCCTGCGATGCACTGTAGTACCGGACCAACTGTTCTTTGGTAGTAACCCAATCCCGGAAAAGGGCCTGGAGCCCAGGGTCGCCGCTGGAAAGGATGCGGGCTCTCACCTTGTTGGTCGAATTCAACAATATTGCCTTGGTGCCCAGTTGAAGATCATAGAGTTTCCCGATCGTCACGTCACGCTCTGCGGGAAGATGATAGAGGTACTGAACATAGAAATCCTGGTAGGCATCAAAGACCGGCTTGATCTTGGCATAAAAGGCACCTTTCTCCTTTTCGCTCAGCGCGGGGAAAAATTCCTCCAGTTGTTTCAGATACTTCTCCACCACGGGTTCATAATAAACCTTCGCTTTTTCCCACTGGCCCTGGGCATGATAGACGCCAGCCAGTCCGTATAGCGATCGTGCATAGTCGGGGTGATCTTCCCCAAGCACTTCCTTTCTGAGCTCTACGCTTTTCTTCCATGTTGTTTCGGCCAACATGAAGTTGCCCTGGTCTTGGTAAAGTGCGGCGAGGTTGCTGAGCGTAGTAATGTAGGACGGATGTTTCATCCCAAAGTTTTGCGCAGTGAGCTGGAGCACCTTTTCCAGCATTCCCTTCGCCTCTTCCTTCCGTCCCAGTTTCTGGCAAAGCGTCGCCAGGTTCTGCAGGGTAATGGCGTACTGCGGGTGACGGTCACCTAATGTCTTTCGGTCGATCTCCAGGGCTTCCCGCTGCAAGGGTTCAGCGCGGTCGTAAGCGCCCTCCAACTGGTATAGCGCTGCAAGATTCTGTACGACGGTAGCATACTCAGGGTCTGACGTCCCCAATGTTTTTTCATAAATAGCCTTCGCTTCTTTGAGGGCCGCTTCCGCATCACGATAGTTGCCCAGGGTTTGATACAACAAGGCCAGGCTGTTTTGCACACCGGCAAACTCGGGCGACGAAACACCTTTCTTGGTGCGAATGATTTCCCGCGCATTTTTTAGGTAGGGCTCGGCACGCGTGTAATCCCCGGTAACCTGGTGATAACGCCCAAGGGTCATCAGCCCATTGGCAAATTCCAGCGATTCTTTGCCGGCTGCTTGCTCATAGATGTGCAACGCTGAATCGAGAGCAACCTTTGCGCCAACCAGGTCGCCAAGTCTCATACGGAGCACAGCCTCATTCTCCAGTTCGCCGCCGTAAGACAGGCTGCTTTGGCCATACAAGTTTCGACGCGCACTCACCGATCTCCTCACCCAGGAAAGCGCATCATTAAACTTCCCTTGTGATTGGGACGAGGCCACCAGGTTATGAAGAGCGTTTGCATAATATCCGTCGCGACTTCTGTTGCCGGTTTCATAAGATCCTATCACCACCTGATACAATGAATCTGCTGCCCGGTAGTTACCTTTTCGCCACGCTACCTCGCCGAGACCATTGATCAACAGGTATTTCTCTGCATCAGACACCAACGGTAGTTTGGCCAGCAATTGGGAAGCCTCGCGCAAAGTTGCTTCCGCTGCACTCACCTGGTTGGTTTGGAGCTGAACCACTCCAGTCCGGTTGAGCACTACGAGGTATAATGTGCTGTTCGTGCCCACGCGCTTGGCAATAAGATCTCGACTTTCATTGATCCGCTCGAGGGCTTCCTTTGTATTTCCCCGGTCAGCACAGAGCGCCGCGAGGTTCACATTCGTTTCGGCATAATGAAGTTGTGTGGCCTCCGCTGTCTTGTCATAGTGCGACAGGGCCTCCCGGTAGTAAGCATCTGCTTTCTCAAGGTCTCCTCGTCCATGATAATACACGCCGAGCGAAGCGGCAGAAGTAGCGTAGGCTGCTTTTCCTTGCGCAGCTGAAAGCAATTGGGGTTTAATCTCTTCTCCTTTGGCGGGTTGACCAAGGTGATGGTAGTTTACCATCCTGGCCGCCAGAATTGAAAAATAACCCTCCCCCTCGTTTCCGGCAATGGACTGATAAGTTTTCTGGGCCTCTGCATAAGCCTCTTCCGCTTCCACAAACTGATGGAGTTGTTGACGTGCCTGGGCTTTCCCATAGATAATCATCGGGTATGTCAGCGATCCCGTCATTGAAGTCGCCTTAAAAATCTCGATGGCTTTGTCAAACACAGCCAAAGCTTCCTTTCCCTCTCCGGATTCCAGGTCCACCATACCGGCATAGTAGTAGCCTTCGAGTATTTCCTCAGTGAATTCCCCTGTCTTTTCGGCAGCTACAAGTGCTGGATCCATCCACGCTTCTGCCTTCCTGAAGTCATTCAACAAATAGTAATTGGTAGCAATCCCCACGGCACAGGCAATCACATTGCTATTGTTCTCCTTATAATAGGTGAGAAATAATGTCCGTGCTTCAGTCAAGGTCTGAATAGCTGCCCCATATTGGCCTAATTGCTCCTGGAAGAGTGCCTTGTTCGTGAGCGCCACCGCATAAGCGGTATCCTTCTTCGGCTCCCTCACCGTGATTTCCTGGTCAGCAAAGGAAAGTCCTTCATGAAGATCCTGCTGAGCGTAGCAAATGGTGGACAACAGCCGGAGAAGCGCGGCGTGGGTCTCCATACTGGAAAGTCCTTCAGCCAGGTAACCATTTAGCGACTCAGTCGCCAGCGTCCTCGCTTCTTCGTTTTTGTTTTGGGAGAAAAGCTCCTGGGCCCGGTAGTATTTATCCTTCCAGACCTGCCCATTCGCATTCCATGAAGTGATTAAAAAGACAAACCCTACTATCCACGCCGGTTTCATGATATCACACACTTCGAGTGGGTTGAAAACTAGTCAATTTGAGAGGCAAGGGCAAACCGGCTAACCGTGCGACGAGTCGGTGTTACAGGTACTTTAGGGTAATCCGCAGGGTTGATGTGGCTGGGATTTTGATGCTGGCCTTTTCAAACGAAGGTGGACCAAATTTTCCCATCGCATTATTCGAGAATCCAAAACCCTCTTTGGGGATTCCAAAGAGATTGGCATCAAGTTTCCCATTTCGGTTGGCATCGTGAATAATGCTGATGGCATAGGTGCCCGGATTCACCCCTTCAAATACAACTATTGCAGCCCCCTTCTTCGCCTTTACAGACTTCCCTGCGAGCGGCTTTTTCAGGAAAGTTCCGGGCTCCTTGAACAAGGCAACATGAATGGTGCCCACTGTGTCGCGAATCCCATCCACCACCACTTCCACTTTCGATTGGGCCAAAATCGCTTGCGACACCCCATTAATAAGCAGGATCAAAATGAGTTCTTTCATTCAAATCAGGGCCTTACGATTGGCCTCGGCAAAGTTCATCCTTTCCCGGCAGACCGTTTGATATCGATTTGCTAAATTACAAGGCACCATTCCTTTTTCCGCATGGCTACCATCAAACTGCTCATCAACCAAAAACCTTTCACCATCGACGCCGATCCAAGGATGCCCCTGCTCTGGGCCCTTCGCGATGTGATCGGACTGACCGGCACCAAGTACGGCTGTGGTGTGTCCCAATGCGGGGCATGCACCGTTCACCTCGATGGAAATCCGATCCGGTCGTGCTCCATCCCTGTTTCGTCGGTTGCCAACAAGAATATCACCACGATTGAAGGGCTTTCTCCAGACCTGTCGCACCCTGTTCAACAGGCATGGATTGCGGAGCAGGTACCGCAGTGCGGGTATTGCCAAGGTGGCCAGATCATGACAGCGGCCGCTCTTCTCAAGCGAAATCCGAATCCTACGGATAAAGACATCGACGCCGCCATGCAGGGAAATATCTGCCGGTGCGGCACTTATCCCCGGATACGAAAGGCCGTCAAAACGGCCGCTCAACTTGCCAAAGCCACCACCAAATAACCAGCGGAATCATGAACACAAACGAACAAGCCATTTCCAGGCGCTCTTTCATCAAGGCCAGTGGCCTGACTGGTGTCGCGCTTACGCTTGGATTCTCCTTCCCGTCAAAGGCTGGTGATTCTCCCGATATACTCAACGCTGCTGATGCGGGATCAGTTGAACTCAACGCGTGGATTTCGATTGACTCCGCCGGCAAGGTGACACTAACGAATCACCGCGCTGAAATGGGCCAGGGTTCATTTCAGTCCGTGCCCCAGATGATCGCCGAAGAACTTGAGGTAGACCTTAACCAGGTTTCCATTCAGTTTGCCCCGGGTAATCCAGGAAAATATGGAAGCCAAATCACTGGTGGGAGCTCGACCATCCGGGGTTCGTATGAACGAATGCTGCGTCTCGGAGCTACCGCGCGTGAGATGCTCATAGAAGCCGCCGCAAAAAAATGGGAGGTGCCTGCCAATCAGTGTTATGCGGAAAACGGTAAAGTGTTTCATCGTCCATCGGGTCGATCCATGGGGTACGGCGAGCTGGTAACGGAAGCTGCAAAACTTCCAGTGCCTTCTGCCGTAAAGCTCAAGGATCCCCGTGACTATAAAATCATTCGCAAGCCACTCCCCCGGCAGGACAACCCTGCTAAAATCAATGGCCAGGCAATTTTCGGGCTTGACAAGCGTGTGCCCGGGATGCTTTTCGCGGTCGTGGAGCGCAACCCTCGCTTCATGGGAAAAGTAAAAAGTTTCAACTCCGACGAGGTGCTTAAACTTCCCGGTGTGAAGTATGTAATGAAAGTGGAGCGAGACGTATTCGGCAATCTGCTGGAAGGGGTAGCGGTGATCGGCGACTCAACCTGGTCCGCATTGCAAGGCCGTAAAGCACTCAAAGTAGAGTGGGACGACAATGGCTTCGAACATCTCAGCACCCAGCAATTATATGACCGCATGCGTACTGACCTGAAATCCAGAAAGTTTATTTCTGCCCGGACACAGGGGAACTTCGATTCGCTTTTTGACAAAGCAGAGAAGAAAGTAGAAGCACTTTACGAAACACCCTACGAGTCGCACAGCAACATGGAGCCCCTGAACTGCATCGCCGATGTCAAGGATGACTCGTGCGAAATTTGGGGACCGATTCAGGCGCCGGATTGGATCCAGGGCGCTACTGCGGGCTTCCTCAAATTACCCCCGGAAAAAGTTACCGTGCACATGACCTTCCTTGGCGGAGGCCTTGGGCGAAAGGCATTCACCGATTACCCTTATGAGGCCGTTGCACTTTCCAAAGCAATCAAAGCCCCGGTCCAGGTAGTCTGGACACGAGAAGATGATATGACCATGGGACCCTTCCGGCCAGGCATGGTATATCAATGTCGTGGCGCCGTGAGTCGTGGCAACCGGATCGCCGCGTTAGAAATAATCGCTGCCGGACAAAACATGAATACGCAAGAACCTGGTGCCGACAAGTCAGCGTATAACCTGGACGTGGTGGATGGATTGCTCAAGCCTTATTTTGATTCCATTCCTCACTACCGATTCGGTGACGCACCCCTGGAAGCACCCATCCCGGTGATGTGGTGGCGTTCAGTGTATGCCTCCACCAACGGTTTCGCTTTTGAGAGCTTCTTTGATGAGATGGCCGTGGCGGCAGGAAAAGATCCCCTTGATTTTCGTTCTCAACACCTGGGTGAAGCCCGTTACCAGGCTTTGATCGCCAAACTGCGTGAAGTCAGTCATTGGGACGGCCGCAAGAAAAACGAAGGCTATGGTGTGTCCATCACGGAATGTTTCAGCAGCATCGTGGGCGAGGTATGCAAAGTATCGCGCAATGCCGCAGGGAAAGTTCGGATCGACAAGGTGTGGGCCGTTATGGATTGTGGCTGGTATGTAAACCCGGACATCATTCGGGCCCAGGTTGAAGGCAGCATCATCATGGCCTTGGGTGCAGCCACCAAACACGCTACCACATTTTTGGATGGGAAAGCCGTTGAACACAATTTCGACACCTACAAAATGGGTCGGATTGGCGAAGCCCCGGACATCGAGGTGCATATCATGGACAACCAGGAACGCGCTGGCGGTGTGGGAGAACCCGGGCTTCCTCCCTTCACCGCAGCGTTGACCAATGCCATATTCGACCTCACCGGAAAACGGATCCGCGTACTCCCGTTCTCCTTGGATGAAGTATGACCTGCTTGGCATAATGATTGCCGTGAATTTATTTTGTGACGATTACCTATATCCCCTTTGGCATGAAATCCACTATTGCATTGACCCTCGTTGTTGCTTCCGGAATTTTAATGTTCGGGCTTTCCTCTTTTCAGAAGAAGCCTGCCATTGATCTCAAAGCCAGCATGGCCAGAGGGCGTGAAACGTATGTCACTTATTGTCTTTCGTGTCACATGGATCAGGGCGAAGGGATCGAAGGGGTATACCCACCGTTGGCAAAGGCGGATTACCTCCTGGCAGACAAGAACCGGGCAATCCGGCAAGTGCTGTATGGCACTTCCGGGGAGATGACCGTAAATGGCAAGAAATACAACCTCGAAATGACGGGTGTAGACATTACCGACCAGGAAGTCAGCGATGTGATGAACTATATTCTCAACTCCTTTGGCAACAAAGGAGGCACTGTTACACCCGAACAGGTGGCCACCATACGTAAAAAGTAGAACCCCAACGGGGATATCGCCGTAGGCATCTGTTAGCCCGGGTGGGCTCGCTGCAGTCCACTCTAACCCTGATTACGTTATGCCTACCTATGTACTGAACATCAATGATCGCACGGTTTCTGTTGATGCGGCAGCCGACACTCCCCTGCTTTGGGTCCTGCGCGATGAATTGGAGCTGAAAGGAACCAAATATGGTTGTGGAAAATCACAGTGCGGCGCGTGCACGATTCTCATGAACGGCAATGCGGTCCGGTCATGCAGCTTGCCGGTCACTGCGGCGACCAAAGTCAAGATCACCACCATTGAAGGATTGTCACCTGACGGTAAGCATCCGTTGCAGCAAGCGTGGATGGAATTGGATGTCCCCCAGTGCGGCTACTGCCAGGCGGGCCAAATCATGTCAGCGGCTGCCTTGCTGGCCCGGAAGCCAAACCCCAGCGATGCCGATATTGATGCCGCCATGTCGGGAAACATCTGCCGGTGCGGGACATATAACCGTGTACGACTGGCCATCAAGCGGGCAGCAGAGAAGAAGGGAGGCAAGTCATGAGGAAGTTCAACGCACAAGAGCAATTGGGCATCGAAGCGGGCCTGCTCCCTACCGAAATTCAACGTCGCGATTTTCTAAAACTCTCTGGATTGTCTGTGGCCGGTCTGCTGATCGGCATCGGACCTGCCAAGGGCGCCACCGCTCCCGAAGAAAAACCATTTGAGCCCAATGCATTCCTCAGCATTCAGCCGGATGGTCGCATTATCCTGTTCTCCAAGAACCCGGAGATCGGCCAGGGAATAAAAACTTCATTGCCTCAATTGATTGCTGAGGAATTGGAAGTGGATTGGAAAAGTGTTGAAGTTCGGCAGGCACCATTGGACAATCGGTATGGTGCTCAGTTTGCCGGCGGAAGTACAGGCATCAAAACAAACTTCGTCGCTGTACGGACCGCCGGTGCGGCAGCTCGTGAAATGCTGATCGAGGCTGCGGCACGCCGGTGGCAGATATCGCTGGATCAATGTTTTGCACGCAACGGATTTGTCATACGCAAGGACACCAACGAACAGTTATCCTATGCATCCCTGGCCACGGCCGCCGCAAAGCTTAATGTCCGCGAAAATCCCGTTCTAAAAAGTCGCAAGGATTTTCGCATCATCGGACAATCGATTCCTGGTGTTGATAATGCCCAAATCGTCACCGGCAAGGCGGAGTTTGGATTGGACGCAAGGCCCAGGGGAATGAGGGTTGCCTTTATTGAACGATGCCCCGTTTTTGGCGGCAAGATTAAGGCCGTTGATGATTCTGCTGCACTTGCGATTGCCGGTGTTGAGCAGGTAATACGAATTGAACCTACGAAAAATCCAACGCAGTTGGTGGCGGGTGTTGCCGTGATTGCCTCAAACACGTGGGCAGCTATGAAGGGCAGAAAGGCGCTTCGCATTGAATGGGATTTGCCTGCTGAACTTCCTGAGAGCGATGAAGCGCTTCGGTCGCGTTTTGAAAAGAGTCTGGAGTCCACCGAAGTGCTGCGGGACGACGGTAATGTGATCGATTCACTGGCGAAATGCAAGATCGTTCATGAGGCGACTTTTGAAGCGCCGTTCCTTGCGCACGCTCCCATGGAGCCTCAAAACTACATCGCCGACGTGCAGGCTGACAAGGCTGACCTTTGGGGTCCTACCCAGGTTCCCGGCAGCGTACGCCAGCGTGCTGCTGAGATTACTGGCCTCCCACCGAACAAGATCAATGTTCGCATGACTCGAGTTGGCGGGGGATTCGGTAGGCGCTTGATGGCTGATTACGCTTGTGAAGCCATCTACCTTTCAAAAACAATTGGCAAACCGGTGCAAGTGGTCTGGACAAGGGAAGATGACTTGCAACACGACTTTTATCGACCCGCGGGTTTGTTCAAATTAAAAGCAGGACTCGATGAGAATGGCCAACTCGTGTCCTGGCATTTGAAAGCGACGACTACCTCGAGGTACGTCTTTGCAGGTTCCTCATCCCCTGCCTACCAAACAGAAGTCTTCCCGGATGGTTTTCCTGCCGGCTTTGTAAAGAACTTTCGGATGGAGTACGCTCCCACGTCGAGTCCGGTTCCTCGCGGGGCTTGGAGGGCGCCTGGTCATAACATTACCGCATGGGTTGATCAATGTTTCATCGACGAGATGGCGCAGAAGGCTGGTAAAGATCCCGTCGACTTTCGGCTTGAACTGCTGGGGGAAGAAGATCGACTGATGCCGTATAGCGATCACGGCGGACCTGTATACTCAACCCGAAGATTGAAAAATGTTATCCGGTTGGCTGCCGAAAAGTCCAACTGGCGACAGGCAGCACCAAAAGGGATTTACCGGGGATTTGCCGCTCACTTTATGTTTGGCGCCTATATTGCTGAAGTAGTTAGCCTCTCGTTGAAAGAAGATGGGACGCCCAAGGTGGAACGTGTAGTTGTGGCCGCAGATTGCGGTTTAGTGATCAACAAAAGCGGCGCATTGAATCAATTGGAAGGCGGTATTATAGATGGACTGAGTTCAGCGCTCAGGCAGGCTATTCACATTACGAAAGGCCGTGTACAAGAACAGAACTTTGATGACTACCCTTTGTTGCGCATGAAAGATGCGCCTCCTGTCGAAATCTTCCTCGTGGAAAGCGAAGAAGATCCTGAAGGCATGGGTGAAATGACCTTACCCCCGCTGGCCGCGGCACTTTGCAACGCCCTGTTTGCGGCCACCGGCAAAAGAATTCGTAAATTGCCTATACAGTCCAGGGACCGGGTAACCACCTGAAGAACTCATGAAGGATTTTAGGGCCATTGTCGACGAATACCGGAAGATTGATTTCACCCAACGACGGGCAGCCCTCGCAACAGTTATCAAAGTGCACGGCTCATCGTATCGCAGTCCCGGTGCGCGGATGCTGATCACCGACGATGGTCGCTGGGTGGGATCCATCAGTGGCGGTTGCCTGGAAGGTGACGCCCTCCGAAAAGCAAGGCAGGTCATGACCGACCACCAGGCGATAACTGTCACCTACGATACCCGGGAAGAGAGCAATCAAAACCTTGGCATCGGACTGGGATGCAATGGGGTCATTGATGTCCTGATTGAACCTGTATTGCCGGGAACGAAAGTTAACCCGGTAAGTCTTTTTGAAGGTTTTATTGATACCCAGGAACCGCTCGCCTTGGCCACGGTGTATGAACCCCAGGGTCAGGCCGGCAAGAAAATACTTATCAACCATGCGGGGAGTATTCAAGGTGGTTCGGGAGAAGGTGTCCCATCGGTGGTGATACCTGATCTTCAGAAATTGTTTGAGACCCGTAAATCAGAAACCAGGAAATACACCACGCCCGAGGGCGAAGTGAGTCTCTTTCTGGAACTCATTCAACCGGTTGTTACGGTAATACTTTTTGGTGGCGGTTTTGATGCGCGTCCTGTGAGCCAGTTGGCCAGGTCGCTGGGTTGGAACGTGGAGGTCACGGACGAATGCGTTGCCCATATCGCCCCGGTATTTTTTCCTGATGCGTCGAAGCTTTCGCTGTGCCAGCGTGAATTCATTGACCGCGAATTTACCATTACCCCCTACACCGCCTGCGTGCTGATGTCGCACAATTACGAGTATGACCGCGACGTGCTTCTGAAATTAATTTCAAGGAATGCACCCTACATTGGCATTCTTGGCCCGCGAAAACGCTTTGAGAAGATGTTGGATGAATTCCGGGGGAAGGGCATTACGCTGACGTCCGCGCAAATACGCAACATCCACTCTCCCATCGGGCTCGACATTGGCGCCGAAGCGCCGGATGAAATTGCCGTGTCCATTGTCGCCGAGATTCAAAGTGTGTTTGCCAACCGGTCCGGTGGTTTTCTGAAGTATCGTAGCGGACCCATTCATCAACGGGAAGCAGGATCAGATGAAGTATTCAAGCAGGTTTATATCAGTGAAACCCTAAGCCGAACTTCGGGGGAAAAGCGATCCTGAAGCAGAAGGTTGTCAGGAAAACCAGGTTGCCTCGGGAATTGAGCAGTTGGATCTTGCGGCACAAATTCTGACCAATGCCGCTCAACCATTCGATTGTCAAGATTTGCAGGGAATTAAGAAGAAACCAGACACCAGAAGAGGAACTCGTTTGGCAACATCTCCGCAACAGACAGCTTGGGGGATTCAAATTTCTGCGACAACATCCGTTTGTTTTTGGAGGAACCCCTTACCGTCCGGAGTTCTATGTGGCGGATTTCTATTGTGCTGAAAAGAAGTTGGTCGTTGAGCTCGATGGCCGAATTCATGATTCTCAACTCGGCTATGATCGAGACAGAGATGAAGTAATGACCGAATTGGGACTCCATGTCTTGAGAATCCGGAACGAAGAGTTGAATAATCTCGACGTAGTGTTAAATAAGATACGAGCTGCTTGTTCTAACTCACCCCCCTTCCCCCTCTCTACTTTGTAGAGAGGGGGTGGCCGAACGGAGTGAGGCCGGGGGTGAGTTGACCAATGAATAAATACAAAGCATTACCTTCATTGTAATGTCAACAACCATCCTTCTCCTCGCCGCCGGCTCCTCCTCCCGCATGGGCCAATCCAAGCAACTCTTGCCGGTAAATGGAATGCCTCTGTTGGTTCACGCCGCGCATGAAGCGCTCAATGCTTGCCCACGTGTAATCGTCGTGCTTGGTGCCGAAGCTAAGGCCCATCGATCGGCGTTGGCTGGACTTCCATTGAACATCGTGGTGAATCCGCATTGGCAAAAGGGAATGGGCAGTTCACTGAAACAAGGACTTGCTCAGCTGTTGCAGACCGATCCTTCGGTCGAAGGTGTACTCGTGATGGTTTGCGATCAGCCTGGCGCAACCTCTTCACATCTTGTCAAACTGATCAAGCTTGCCGCCCAATCGACAAAGGCAATCATCGCTTCGGCCTATGGCAATACCCAAGGTGTTCCTGCGTTGTTCAAGCGACAGGCCTTCGGGCTCCTCTCGTTGATTGGCGACGAGTCAGGAGCAGCAAAACTTATCCGCCAGCATCCCGAAATGGTGGATGTAATTGATTTACCTGGTGGTGACATTGACATTGACACGCCGACGGACTATCAACGCTTCCTCAACCCTCCGCAAAACAGGCGATAGGAGTCGCGGTCGAATCGTTGTATTTTAGCATTCATCAAATTCAACCGATTATGATAAGACTCCTGGCGGTCCTCCTCCTATTCTCCACAATCAGTTTTGCGCAATCCAAGCGCATCCAGCCAGGCAAAGTCTATGAGGCCGGAGATGGTCTGTTCGCCCCCCGGCTTGGTTTCCGGGCAAGTGTTCCAACAGGTTGGACCGGTGTTTTGCCCCGGGAGAGTGAAGTTTTTCTGCTCACCTCTTACACTTCCCCCGCTGAAATTTTTGTATTGGGTCGCGAGGGAGGGACACTGGAACAGCTGAAGAAATCATGGGAAGCAGGAATTGAGCTGGATGATCAGATAAAGTTGAAGGCTACAGGAGCCAACCTCACCAATGGTCTACTCACTGCAGAGGTGGTCGCCACTGGTGATTTCATTAACAAGAGTTTTCGCGGCTTTGCGGTTGCCCGTTGCAGCGACAGCGGACCCTGCGTCACCTGCCTGGCTGTCATGCCCGCGCAGCAGTATGAAGAGATCAAGAAGGCCACCGAAGCTTTTATGGCTGCAGCCTCCTTTGAGGCGCCCTCCCTGGCTTCACCTTATGCGGACTTTGTGTGGAAGGATTTTCTGAACAATAAGATGGTTACCACTTACGCCTTCCTGGAAAACGGATCCAAGGAATCCACCATTCACCTTTGCGCGGACGGTCACTTTTCGGCCAAAGTGACGAAGAAGGGTATCCTCAAGAATCAGAATCCGCAGTATAAGGGCAAAATGAGCGGCACATGGACCGTGGAGGGTGTCGGCGAAAAAGCGCGCCTTCGCCTGACGTTTGACAAGGGTCTGCCTGGCCTGGACACCGAACTTACCATCAAGGAAGAAAAGATATTTGCCGGAGGTGAGCGATACTTCGTGGGCAACAGCGATCAATGCAAATAAAAAGGGGCCCGTTGAAGGCCCCTTTTCTTCAGATTCTGATTCGCTTAGTTCTTGCGGGTATCATCCAGTTCCCCAATCATCGGGATATCATCCTGGATATTCAGGCGAATAACCGTCTCCAGGTAGTTCTCCAACTGGATAAACTGGGCCGCACGTTTCGGGGCGATGACTTTGGCCATCTTCTTGAACGTAGCCTCCTGCAACTTGGTGAATGAAACCTGGTTCTCCAGGCTCTTCTTGATCAGCTCAGAAGCTTTCTCATCAGTAAGGTTTGCGTAGTTGTTGGCATAATCCACAATGTTATCTACGCGACGCTTGCCATACTCCTTGCGCTTTACTTCATATTCATCATAGGCCTTCCAGAAATTCGCCGCTTCGGCTTCCGTGAGCTTCATGTATTGCTCCACGATGGCACGCTTTTCCATTCCGTAGGCACTTTGAATCAGGTTGATTTCGTCCACGGTGGGTTGGGCCTTGAGGATCATGGCACCGAAGAGAAAACAGGAGAGAAGAATAAATTTTTTCATAGAATAGTAGTGTTAGTAGTGGGTAAGGTTATTTCCAGACAAATCCGACGTTGAACGTCATGTAGTTTTGTTGTGCCGTATCGGATGTACCGAAGGCGTTGTTGTAACGGAACGCCAGGATCAGGTCCATGTCGGGAGACAGGCTGACCAGCACGCCGGCTTCGGGCTTAATGGCAAAGTGCCACTTATCTTCGGTTACACGGAAAATGCCCATGTCCACATAGCGTGAGAGGTAAATGGTACCTATGCCAACACCGATAAACGGGTTGATTTTTTCACCGGGTGAAAAATAGAAGCTTGGCGTAATGTAGATCGGTACGGCGTTGGCATAGCGGAACTGCACACCGGTATATGAAGCAGTTCCATTGGTATACGTATCATATGCTCTTCGCTCATAGAAGTGGTTCCAACCTGCGTCAATACCAATGCTGATATTGGGCTGGGGATACAACTTGTATTCAAAGGTGGCGCCCCGAACACTGGTGGTCGTGATGTAATTGTTCATTGTTCCTCCAAAACCCATGGAATACTGGATGGAGAACGAACTCTGCGCGAGGGACGGTGTGATAAACGCTCCGGTTATCAACACAATGAGAATGATCTTTTTCATAGTTTACATCTATTTACCGGAGTTATCAGTTCGTTTTAAGATAAGGTGACTGCGTGAACGCCTGGTCAATTCCCTTCTTGATGCGGCCTATGTCGGTGCTGCCGAGTAGCCCGTTCAACGCACCCGTCCATGTAACTTGCTTACTGCCGTCAGCGACTTCCACATTGGGGTTAACCAAGGTCATCAGCAAGGTACCGGAGCTATAGCTGCTCACCGGGTAATAAGGATAATACCAACCGCCTCCACAGTAGTATGGATAGTACCAGCAATAGTAGCCTCCATAATAACCGCCATAAACAATCGTCGTCGTTGTCCATGCTGCAGGGAGAAGTTGGAGATCCGGAGGGGGAACAGCATTCACATCGACCTTCGTCCAACCCAAATTGTTCATGTTGAGCTCAATTTGGTCCAATATTGCCTTTCCATAAGGGATATCATTTATGTACTCCGGGGGGGCCAATGGATCCCCGGTAATCTTCACAATCTTGTCAGGAAGTGAATAAGTCCCTTTCCCGGCAAAGTCAAACTTGCTGTCGTGGTTGGTGTACACGAGGTCCAACTCGTCGGTGTATTCGGGACCCTCGAAGTAACATCCCCACAGTGCAAACTGGGAGGCGATCATCATCAGGGCAATCAACTTATTTCTCATAGCACAATATTTAGATACGTAATTGTTTCTGCTTTAACGGAGTTTAATCTCCAGACCACCGGTGAAGCCGAGCTGCGTAGCTGACGTAGTTGTGGTAGCCCCTGCTCCTCCCGTTCCAAAGTAAACACCAAGACCCTGCACCGGCATCATTAACTGCGTTTGGATCATGATGCCAAATTTCTCATTGATGTGATACACCGCGCCAAGCCTTGCTCCTACCGCAAACTTCCAGGTCTCAGAAGTAATGGTCGAGTTGAAAATCGCCGCTCCAATCATGAGGCCTCCATAGGGTGCCAGTTTAGCATTGAAGTCCGGGCTGTGTTTGGATCCGAGCATTAGGTAACTCACGGAGCCGTTGTAGTTACCCGATCGGTTGCTTGGCCCAATGGTATACACATCCTTCACCTGAAAGGTCGTGGATTGATAACTGTAGGTCAGGTCCGCAGCCAAGTTGCTTGATTTCTCATAAGCAAGTGACACGCCATAATGGGCGCCATCACCAATGATGACATCGCCATAATACCCGTATACTTTATCTTGAATCGTGTAGCCTCCAAACGGAGTCAACTTCAGTCCTTGCCCAAAGGAGGGCAGAACCATAATGGTTAATACCGTCAAAGAGGTGATTAGGCCAATTTTTTTCATAACAGTTGGGGATTCATTTAAAGAGTTGGCAAAAATATCGTTTCGTTTTCAAAACGCAAACAGACTGCCCGATTCAAGGTCACCGCGATCAACCTAGGCTTGATTTTCGAGCCCGCAATTTACCAGCGCGCGCTGTGCAATTCGATGATTTTAGTCAGGCCACAAGAACCATCAACATTCATAGAGGCCTCATTTTTTGCGATATTGTAGATCAAAATCACCCTAACACCTATGAGCCTGCCCGACAAATCTTCCACCGAAAAACCAATCCTGGGCCAGGCAATCGAAATTGCTGTCCGGTTGGGCCTTCTGGCAGCATTGCTTTACTGGTGCCTGATGATCCTGAAGCCGTTCATCCCCTTATTGATCTGGGGGGTCATCATTGCCGTAGCGACGTATCCCTTTTTTCAAACACTCAACAAGAAATTGGGCAATCGCAATGGCCTCACGGCCACGTTGATTGCTCTGTTGATGATCGCGATCATTATTGTTCCTTGTGTCTTGCTGGCCGATTCGCTCCTGGAAGGAATTCATCACCTCCGCGACACCTACGAACAAAATGGATCACTTATTCCTCCACCCGATGATCGCGTGAAATCCTGGCCGGCGGCGGCCAAACCCGTCGTGGACCTATGGACCATGGCTTCAAAAAGTACACAAGCTTTTGTGGTGCAGTACAAAGACCAGCTTGCGGATATCGTCAAATGGACCGTGAAATCATTGGCCGGCATCGGCATTGGCATTCTGGAATTTATTGTCGCCGTAATTGTATCCGCCATCATGCTGGCATATTCTAAATCCGGGGGCGAAGCAACCGAGCGCATCTTCATTCGCCTCATTGGCCGGCGTGGACAAGAGTTTGTTCAGCTCACCGAAACCACCATTCGACAAGTGGTGAAAGGAATACTTGGGGTGGCCTTCATCCAAACCATTCTTGCCAGCATTGGTTTTTTTGTTGCCGGTGTACCGGCTGCCGGGCTGTGGGCCGTCATTTGCCTGGTACTGGCCATCGTGCAGATAGGAGTCGGGCCGGTCGTCATTCCGCTGATTATCTATATATGGTCCACCTCATCCACGTTAACGGCCATTCTCTTCACCGTATGGAGCATCATGGTCCTCACCATTGACAACATCCTGAAGCCATGGTTATTGGGAAAAGGAGCGCCAGTACCCATGCTCGTCATCTTCCTGGGTGCGATCGGCGGGTTTATGGCCGTTGGTTTCGTGGGGCTCTTCCTGGGCGCCGTAATCCTTTCATTGACTTACAAACTGGCTATTGAATGGGTTGCGGCGGAAGAAACAACGAAGGATACGCCGGAAGCCCCACTTGTGTAATCACCCGCACTCAAAACACTTCGGCCGCACCAAAGTAGATGCCCATGGAGTGTTCACCAAAACCAACGTCAATCGCAATGTTGGTGCGTGACATCTTATCTGCCGCAATGCGAAGACCAAATCCGTAACCGGCCTTCACATAATCAAATACACGGGTCTGCGCCCCTGGCTCGCGGTTAGACGTCGTGATTCCATTCACGAACAATACACCGCCCAATACACCCGTGCAGGGAGAAATTGGAAACCGGTACTCCATTTCGGCATAGACAAGTTCTTCGCCTCGATAACGTCCTTGCACATACGCGCGGGCCGAACGATTTCGCGTGTCATAGTTGGCCGCTGGCAACGTAAGATAAGGTGCAGAACCACCCACCAGCGCGTTCGCAAATGCCCAGACCCCAATCAGGTGCCGCGGTTTCTCCTTCGACAGGCTCTTGTAACCGCGCACTTCCAGCCATGCAAACTCGCTATCCCGTGAACTGCCAAAGCCGCTGCTATTCAGTTTATACTGCCCATTCACGTAGAATCCTTTGTAAGGATTGATCTGGTTATCGCGGCTGTCATACACCACGTTGACGCTGATACCGGATATCGAATACTTGGTTGGATCAAATCCGCGTTGCACCGAATATTGATAGTGATCGGTAAGCTTGTTGTTGGCAAGATCAAGATTCTTGTCCACTATGTTTTGATACAGGTCGAGATGGTAGCCAAAACCGACGTAGAGATTCTTTCTTACTTCGCGCAATCCAACTTCGTGAAGGCGCAGCCACCGGAAATCCATGGGTTGTTCACCAGGGTTGGATTCCGCATCCACGCCGCCAACGTTTATTCCATAATCAAGTGACGCGCTGTCGGGCGCGTTGGTTCCCAATCCATACGTGGATTGCGAATAGAAATAATACCGCCAATCTCCCATCCAGATCCATTTATCCTGCTTGCCCATGATGGTTGACTTCATGGTAATTAACACCTGGCCTTTTCCGGTTACGGTAACGTTGGCCGAGGCCTGTGAAATGCGGGTGTTTTCTGGCGAGTCGTTGTACCAGGCGCCCTGGCCAGCAGCGCCCAACTGAATCCCTGTAGCAGGCGAAGAAGCGATGACGGGAATCAGGATAATGGACGGTTTCTTGATCACCACCACTTTAGGTTCGACGGGCTTTCCCTTCTTGCTGAACACGTCCTTGATGTCCTGTTCCACGCAGTCAGTTTGACTGTACGCAGGAATGCAGGTCGCAAGCGTGAAAATATATAACAACCGCCAACCATTCATTTTATAAATGCCAGAAAAAGGGATTCAAAGGTATCATGCAGCGTTAAACCACAATACTGATATTTATCAGCAGGCAAAAAAAGCAGAAAAGCGTGTACGAGTGGCGGATATTTGAGATATTTGATCACAAACGACATCACCATGAAATCTCACGTCAGACTGCTGCTCATTATCTTGTTGACTCTTCCCTTGACCGTGCTCGCTCAAAAAGGAGGTTCTGGCCAGGCCCAGAAGGGCGGCCAGGGCCAGAAAGATTCTGAGCGCGGGAATTCACAAGGAAATTCCGGCAATTGCTTCAAGGAATGGTACGATCTCTTCCGGGATCGAGGCGCTTCCACGGTAACCGACGGCACCCATGAAGTCATTCTTACGCTGCGCAATACCCGTGACGGAAGCAGCAAATGTTATATGGGCCGCGCGGAAGTGGTCGGTGGAAAGTTCAAGAGACCCGTGATGATTCAGAAGATGGATGGCAGTTACGAACCCTTCACAACCATCGGGAAAGGATTGGATCCTGCTTTTGCCAAGTCACTTACAGAAGATGAGTTCGGTACCATCACCGATGGCATGAGCATTAATTTCCTGATGTCTGATCAGGAATATGGGCGTATCTTTTTCTATACGTTTCTCAATGAGAAACCAAAGTCCCTCAAACAAGCTCCTTCTCCAAAATCCTTAGTGAAGAACTAGGATTCCCTTAGAAAAGAATCGTTATTCAAGACCAGGATAGCTTCCTGGTCTTGTTTTTTTATGCTCCTGACTTGCATCAGCACAGGGCAGGTCAAAAAATATTTATCTTGTTTGCTCTTAGACTTAAAATGCTTATGAATCGCCTACTCATTTTTGTGGTCCTGTTCGGGGTGCTATCGTGTAAGAAGGAACAAGCCGCCCAACAGCAAACGCCGGAAGTACCGGTTGCCCAGGTCTTGCAGCAGCCGGTGGATATCACACAGGATTTTGTCGGGCAAACCTACGGAGGCTCGGACATTGAAATCCGTGCACGCGTCCAGGGCTGGCTCCTGCAGAAACATTTTGTGGAGGGATCCGAAGTGAAGAAGGGACAATTGTTATATACCATTGACCCACTCCCCTACCAAACTAAAGTAGACCAAGCCAAAGGCCAGTTGGCCGAAGCAGACGCCATGCTGGTGAAGGCAAAGAGCGATCTTGACCGTATCAAACCGCTTGCTGAGATGAACGCGGTGAGTCAACGTGAACTCGTGGCCGCCCAGGGACAATATGATGCCGCTGTCGCGCGCAAAAGATCGATGGCCTCCAATCTTGAAAACGCACAAATTGAACTCAGTTATTGCCGGATAGCGTCGCCCATTGACGGAACGATTGGTATCAGCAAGGCCGATATCGGCGACTTTGTCGGCGGGCTTAACCTGCTTGTGCTGAACACCGTATCCAGCATCACGGCCATGCGCGTCCGCTTTTCTATTTCCGAGCGCGAGTACCTGAGCTTCCGCAAACGGATCCTCGCCGGTGGTAAAATTAACCCCTCGGCAGAACTCATTCTCTCCGACGGAAGCCTGCATGAGCAGAAAGGACAACTCAATCTTGCCAACCGGGAGATCGATCCCGCTACCGGCACACTCACCCTGGAAGCAGTTTTTCCCAATCCCAACAAGATCCTCCGCCCCGGACAGTTCGCACGTGTTCGCATGATCACCGAATCCTTGCCGGCAGCACTCCTTGTACCTCAACGGGCTGTCACCGAAATCCAGGGCACGTACCAGGTGTATGTGGTGGATAAAGAAAACAAACTTCAGATCAAGGTGGTTGAAACCGGTGATCGTCTCGGTGACAATTGGATCATTACGAAAGGTGTGGAACCCACGGACAGGGTAGCGCTCGTGGGCAATGCAGCCCTTCGTGTCAACACGGTGATCACCCCGGTGCCGGTGAAGTCGGGAACGACCAACCCTTAACCCACACGGCTATGTCAGAATTCTTTATCCGGAGGCCCATCGTGGCCATGGTGATTTCAATCATCATCGTGTTGGTAGGGTTTATCTCCATGCGTTCGTTGCCCATTGCTCAATATCCCGATATCACTCCCCCGGAAGTCCAGGTCACTACTTCTTTCCAGGGCGCAAACGCCATCAACGTGGAGCGCGCGGTGGCAACACCGATCGAACAAAAAGTCAATGGCGTAGAGAACATGATCTACATGAAGTCGATCAATGCTGCCGATGGTAGTCTAACACTACGTGTTTCCTTCGAAGTAGGTGTCGATCTTGACAATTCCAACATGCTCACCCTTAACCGGGTAAACCAGGCCGAAGCTATTCTGCCCACTGAAGTGAAGAATATGGGCGTGGTCACCAAGAAAGCCCTCGCCTTCCCGCTCCTGCTCGTCGGGTTGCAATCGCCAAACGGAACTTTTGATAACTACTTTCTTTCGAACTACGCCAACATCAACGTCGTCGATGTCATTTCACGCATCCAGGGTGTCGGCGATGTGAAACTTTTCGGAGGCAGTGACTATGCCATGCGGATTTGGGTAAAACCGGATCAGCTCGCCAAACTGGGTTTAACTATGCCTGATTTGATCAAGGCGGTGCGCGCCCAAAACACCATCTCCCCGGCCGGTAAGTTTGGCGGAAACCCGGCTCCCGAAGGAACGCAAATGACCTACACGGTGCTGCTCAAGGATCGATTGGTCACCGAAAAAGAATTCGGCGATATCATCGTGCGTACCAATGCCTCTGGTTCTCAAGTAAGATTAAAAGATGTGGCGCGCCTTCAACTGGGTACAGAAAACTACAACTCGGAAGGCCGGATCAACCGAAAGCCCGGTGCTACCATTGCCATTTTCCAGGTCCCAGGTTCCAACGCTCTCGATGTAGCTGAAAAGGTGAAACAGACGATGATGGAATTGTCGGGGCGATTCCCGGATGATCTTTCCTATGCCATCACACTGGACACCACGCTCGCCGTTGACGCGGGCATAGAGGAAATCATTCACACCTTGTTTGAAGCCATTGTGCTCGTGATCCTGGTGGTTTTCATCTTCCTGCAGGATTGGCGCGCCACCTTGATTCCGTTGCTGACGGTACCGGTATCACTTGTGGGTACGTTCATGGTTTTCCCGCTATTGGGTTTTTCCATCAACGTATTATCCCTACTCGGCCTTGTGCTGGCGATCGGTATCGTCGTGGACGATGCCATTGTCGTGGTCGAGGCGGTTATGCATCACATTGAACAAGGAAAGACTCCGCGGGAAGCAACCGTACAGGCCATGAAGGAAGTATCGGGTCCGGTAGTCGCCATCGCGTTAATTCTTTGCGCGGTGTTTGTGCCCGTGGCCGGTATGGGCGGAATCACCGGGAGCTTGTACCAGCAGTTCGCCATCACCATCGCCATCTCCGTGGCCTTCTCCGCGTTCAGCGCGCTTACCCTGAGCCCCGCGCTCAGCGCCATGCTGTTGCGCCCGCACCAAAAGAGCAAAGGAATCCTCGGTAAGTTTTTTGACGGATTCAACCGGGTGTTTGACAAGTTCACCAACGGCTATGTGGGCGTTACTCAGCTCTTTGTCAAGAAGACCATTCGAACAGTGATCCTGCTTGCTGTGCTGATCACGACGATTGTCCTCCTGGGTCGTCGCATCCCGGCAGGATTCGTTCCGGAAGAAGACCAGGGATACTTCCTCGTCAACGTTACATTGCCGGATGCCGCCTCCCTGGAGCGGACTCGGTCCACGATGAACACGATTGAAAACATTCTCGCCGAAGAGGAGTCGATTGAAACAGTCACAGGCATCTCCGGATTTAGCCTGCTCATCAACGCCTATTCACCCAACTTTGGATTCTTCTTCGTATCCATGAAGGAGTGGGGTGAGCGCCCGGATGCCAAAGTCTCCGACGTGCTGAAGAAAGTCAATCGCCGGCTGATGCGGGAAATACCTGAGGCCAACGCCATGGCCTTTGGCCCGCCGCCTATCCAGGGACTTGGCAATGCCGCCGGATTTACGATGATGGTCCAGGACCGAGGCGGCAATACGCCGCAATACCTGGCAGATCATACGATGCGCTTTATCCAGGCCGCCAGTCAGCGGCCAGAAATTGGCAGAATCTATACCACCTACCGCACCAATGTGCCGCAGGTCTACCTCGACCTGGATCGTGACAAGGTGTTGAAACTTGGCCTAACCCTGGAAGATGTTAATCAAACTATTGGCGCCGCGCTGGGGGCATCCTACGTAAACGATTTTAACCGGTTCGGACGGCAGTACAAGGTCTTTCTCCAAGCCGAAGGTAACTACCGGGTTGATCCACAGGATCTGAACAAGATTTTTGTCCGCACTCCCAACGGTGACATGGTCCCCTTGTCAACTTTGATTACGGTGACGCGGACCACGGGCCCCGAATTTACCAACCGGTTTAACTTGTACCGTGCCGCCGAACTTGGCGGCGCTCCTGCTCCCGGGTTCAGTTCGGATCAGGCACTGACTGCGCTGGAAGAGGTTGCCACGACAACCTTGCCGAAAGATATGGGCTATGAATGGGCGTATATGTCATACCAGGAAAAGAAAGCCGCGGGAACCGGGAGTGTAGTCTTCCTGCTGGCCATGTTGTTCGTCTTTCTCATCCTCGCCGCTCAGTATGAGAGCTGGTCACTTCCGTTCTCAGTCCTTCTTGGTACCCCCTTTGCGGTATTCGGAGCCTTCTTAGGCCTGTGGCTCGCCGGTTTCTTCCTCGTGGGATATGAAAATAATGTGTTTGCCCAAATCGGATTGGTGATGCTGATTGGGTTGGCGGCCAAGAACGCTATCCTTATTGTGGAGTTTGCCAAAGAGGGAGTGGAAAAAGGAAAGACGGCTTATGACGCAGCAATGGAAGCTGCCCGATTACGACTTCGTCCCATCTTGATGACGGCGTTTGCCTTTATCCTGGGTGTGGTGCCTCTCGTAAGGGCAGTTGGCGCTGGCGCGGAAGGTCGAAAAGTAATGGGGATGACGGTATTCAGCGGCATGCTCATCGCGACCATCCTTGGTGTGTTGCTTGTTCCTTCCTTGTTTGTAATGATTGAAAAGTTGGCCAAACGCAAAGCCGCGGAGGGGCCTAAAGCATGAAACAGAAATTTCTAATACTGTTCCTTACCCTTACTCTTTCTGGCTGCCTGGTAGGGCCAAAAGTCGAAAAGACAGAAAAGAAAGGCGCTGAAAATTATCGGACTGCCACCAACATGCCAGCCGGAGATTCGACCGCCATCATGAAGTGGGCGGAGGTCTATCAGGATCCTGTATTACAATCGCTGATCACCACAGCGCTGAAGCAGAATTATGACGTACTCACGGCCATGGCGAAGATCGACGAATCCCGTGCGGCTGCCGGGTATTCCAAGGCTGATATCTTCCCAAGCTTGAATTACACCGCCGGCGCCAGCAAACTTAACCTGGACAACAGTTCAGCTAATGAACTTGGCATTCAACAACGCGATGTTTTCTATGGCTTCGGGCTTCTTTCGTGGGAACTGGACATTTGGGGCAAAGCGCGTCATGGCAACCGCTCTGCAAAGGCTGAACTCGCCGCGTCTATCGAGTCACAACGGGCGGTAACTTCTAGCCTCATCGCACAGGTTGCCCTGTTGTATTTTCAACTGCGCGGGTTGGACGACCGGCTTGCCATCGCCAACGCTACGCTCGTTTTGCGCAAAGAAGCGACCCGACTGATTACCCTTCGTTTCAAGGGCGGAGAGGTTGCTGAGCTGGATAAGTTCCAGGCCGAAACCCAGGAGGCCATTGCCGCTGCACTGGTGCCCAGCCTGGAACGTGACGTCCAACAAACAGAAAACGCACTGAGTATCCTTCTTGGTCACTTGCCCGGCGAGATCGACCGCGGGCTTGAACTGCGTCAACAAAAAATTGTAGAGATACCCGCCGGCCTTCCTTCCGATTTGCTGGCGCGGCGCCCGGATGTCAACAAAGCAGAGCAGCAATGGATTGCCCAGAACGAACGCATCGGTGTGTCGCAGGCACAGCGATTCCCAACCATCAGCCTGACCGGGGCATTGGGGGTTGCCAGCAATGATCTATCCACCATTTCTTCGGGCGGTGGCATTTGGCACCTTGCCGGGGGGATTACCGGTCCTCTTTTCGCATTCAACAAGAACAAGCGGCGCGTTGAAATAGAACGTGCCAGAACAGAGCAAAGTCGTCTGCAATATGAGAAGGCTGCACTGACAGCTTTTGCTGAAGTAGAGGATGCCTTGATCGCCGTAAATACATATGCTCGTGAATACGAAGCCCGCGCTCGCCAGGTTGAGGCGGTTCGTGGCGCAACGTTGCTTTCACGAAGAAGGTACGATGACGGCTTTACCAATTACCTTGAGGTGCTCGACAACGAACGCACACTGCTCGATGCTGAACTTCAGGCCTCCACTACGTTGCAGCGACAATTGCAGGCCACAGTGCAGTTGTACAAGGCCCTCGGCGGCGGTTGGCAGACTAACTAAGTTTTTTCGGGCGGTCCGTCGACGGCAATTCCGGTGCAGTTCGCAGGAATGTATCTTTGTTGATATGACCGGGACTGGCGGGATTCGCATTGTGACGCTGATGGGATTGGCGGTCTTCTCCATCCAGTTTGCTTTCGCCCAGAAGCGATCGGACTCCCTCCGCCTGGAAATGCTGGAGAGAACTGACCTTATTGATTTTGGTTCCGCGTTGTTTGCTTCAAAGTTCAAGAAGAGCCGACCTGAGGAAGCCCCGGAAGGAAAAGTACACTTCTCCGTAATCCCCATTGCACCCACTTCATCAGGCGGCAAGGGCACGGTTTCCATTTCCGCGATCAACGCCTCGTTCTATATGGCGAAGGAGACCAACCTGAGCACGATCTACTTCTACCCCTACACCAATTTCTCCACCAGTTATGGGATAGCTCTTTCACCTTACATCTGGTTTCCCAAGAACGAGTGGAACGGTAGCGGCGATTTCAGGGTGTTGCACAATGCCATGCGCGATTGGGGCTTGGGGGGTGGAGTGCCTCCCTCCGATTACAATGTCATCGAGCATTCCCAGGTACGCACCTACTTCACCGCCCACACCCGCATCCTGAAAAATTTCTACCTGGGTGTGGGCTACAATCTCGATTACTTCTGGGGTATTACCGAGCAGGATCCCACACCGGAGACCCCCAGTGACTTCCGGCAGTATGGTATAGGGACCAGCTCCACTTCCATCGCGTCGGGAATTACTTTCAACATCCTTCGCGACAGCCGGAAAAATTCTGTGAACCCGGAGAACGGAATGTACTCCACCCTTATTCTTCGCACCAACCGAAAATCGATGGGGAGTACCGATGACTGGGGATCAGTATACCTTGATGTGAGACGTTATAAATCATTTTCATCCTACCGTCACAAGGTACTGGCTGGCCGGGCCTTCTACCTCGGCACGTTTGGTAATGTTCCTTACCTCAGTTTGCCCGCTACCTTCGACGATCCCAGTGGTCGCGCTGGTCGAGGCTACAATGCCAACCGGTTCCGCGGAACGCACTGGTTTTTCACTGAAGCAGAATATCGGTTTGACATTTCTTCCCGGGGATTCTTTGGGGGAACGGTATTCGCCAATGCCCAATCCCTCACCAACAAGGCTGGTCAATTCGCCCATGTGCACCTGGCCACCGGTTTTGGCCTGCGATTTAAATTCAACCGTCATTCCAATACCAATCTCACTTTTGATTTCGCTTATGGTGAAGAAGGATGGAACTGGTACATCAATTTGGGGGAGTACTTCTAGCATGGGCTTCGTCTCCTTGTATTGCTTCCATTTCCCCAAAAAACATATCTTTAGCCTTTCAAAATCCAATTATTTATGAAACACCTTCTCTATGTTAGCCTTTTCCTGCTAGCCTCGTGCAGCAGTATCAAGGTAACGTACGACTATGACAGCCAGGCTGACTTCAGTAAGTACAAGACGTATGAATTTACGGATGAGGCCAAGAACTTTCCCATCCAGGAGCTTGATCGCTCCCGCGTCCTTTCCGCCATTGAAAAGGAAATGGCAGCAAAAGGCTTTACCAAATCTTCAACACCGGATGTTCTTCTTGACTTGCAGGTGAAGTTGGAGCAGAAACAAACCGCCACGGCCACCAACACTGGTGGTTATTATGGCCCCTATCGCTACGGCTGGGGCGCCGGCTATGGCGGCACTACCCATATCAACGTGGAAAACTATGTAGATGGAACGCTCTTTGTGAACATGATCGACAAGTCGACCGAGAAGATGGTCTGGCAAGGTCGCGGAACAAAGACGCTGGAGGATCATCCCTCCCCTCAGAAGAAAGAGCAGAACATCAATTACGCAGTTCAGCAAATCTTCACGAAGTATCCGCCGAAGAAGAAATAGCCTTTCGGTAGTGCATTTAAAAAAGGGAGGAGCGTTATGCTCATCCCTTTTTTGTTTGGCGTGACCGCGCAAGGTAAAAACTGCCTTCCTAGAACTCCTCCACCCCTTGCCCTAAAGGGTAACAACTCTCCAGGTCCCTGAACCCTGACCCCTGATCCCTCCCGTCAGAATTCATTCACACCGCTCACCGTCGTATACTTGAAGCTCGGCTTCTGGTTGGGATACACATGCTTGAACGCGCTGTGGGCCATGAGCGCCGCTTCATGAAATCCGCAAAGGATCAATTTTAGCTTGCCCGGATAAGTATTGATATCGCCGATGGCGTAGATGCCCGGAATGCTGGTTGAATAGTCCAGCGTATTCACCTGGATGTTGTTCTTGTCGAGGGAAAGTCCCCAATCCGCAATCGGGCCGAGCTTGGGGCTCAGGCCGTAGAGGGGCACCAGGTAATCTGTCTCGACGGTGATTGGCTGCTGATTCTTATCCACCAACGTCACCGAAGTCAATCGATCATTGCCCTGCACGGATTGAAGATCCGAATTCATGTAGAGATCGATCTTGCCTTCACGGGCAAGGGTAAACACTTTCTCACCGGAATCGGGCGCCCCGCGAAATGTTTCGTTGCGATGCACCAGCGTAAGATGACCGGCCACCGAAGAAAGAAAAATTGTCCAGTCCAGGGCCGAATCACCGCCACCGGCCAGTACCACCCGCTTGCCGCGAAAAGCTTCGGGATCCCTGATCATGTACAGGATTCCTTTGTCCTTCCCCTCAAACTTATCGAGATTTTCGAGCGCGGGCTTTCTCGGCTCAAAGCTTCCCAGGCCTCCGGCAATGACTACAGCCTTGCAGCGGATCTCGGTGTTTTCGCCCGTAATAATGACAAACGAACCATCATCCAGTTTGCTGACCTGCTTCACGCGCTCGCCGAGGGTGAAGGTAGGTTTGAACGGCGCAATCTGCTTCATCAGGTTGTCCACCAACTGTTGGGCATTCACTTCCGGGTAGCCGGGTATGTCGTAGATCGGTTTTTTGGGGTAGATCTCCGAAAGCTGGCCACCCACCTGAGGAAGAACGTCGACCAGGTGGCACCTCATTTTAAGAAGGCCGGCTTCAAAGACGGCAAACAGGCCAACTGGGCCTGCACCAATGATGCATAAATCTGTCGTAATCATCTTTATTACAAAAAGAGCCCGCCTACACTCCGAAATGGAGCTTCGGCGGGCTTGTCGGGATGACTGGATTCGAACCAGCGACCTCTACGTCCCGAACGTAGCGCACTAGCCGGGCTGTGCTACATCCCGATATGGGACGGCAAAAATAAGGAAACCATTGGATTTTCAATGATGATGAGCGCCACCTGGAGAGGATGAATGCATGTGGATCCAGGGGATTAGAATCTAAAACCAAATCCCGCTGACGCCGTTCCGATCGACCCGGTATTGGCAAACGCATTCGACAACCACAGCCATTCGTATTCCGCGCTGAGAAACATCTTCTCGCTCATCCAAAACATCGCCCCGCCACCCAGGCTCCCTGACATTCCCCATTGCTGGTCGCTTGGAGCTACCAACGTTCCTGAATAGGAAATAGTGGACACATGGGTGCCAAGGCCGCCACGGACAAATGCCTTGAACTTTTCACCCCCGAACATGTACCGCGATACAAAGCATATAGGTAAGGAAGACAGGGAAAAACTTCCGTTGTTTTCAGTCATTGAAAGCTTAACCCAACCAATGGATCCCCCCATCGTCCATTTGTCACCCATGGGCTGGAACTCCCAGGCTGCATTGATTTTGTAGCCCGTTGGCTGAGTACCATTGCTCCGGTTGCCCACCGAATAGCCGCCCTGTATCAGGCCAATGTTCTCCTGCCCGAATGTGATGTTAGCCAAGGAGGCCAGGGAAATAACCAGCAGTAGATGTTTCATGGGTTCTTGGTTCGGAGGCCAATTTACCCAATCTCTTTCGACGCCTGAATGATTTTTCGCAGGGTTGAAATCCGAACTCACCGGACTATCTTTTGTAACCTTTTGACCACCTACCGGTAATAAGGGCAGAATTCAGGACAAAAGAAGCAATCGGGCCCGAAAATAGCGCACTGGATGACCGACGAACAGCTCATGGAGGCCGTGAAAAACGGCGATCTGCAGCAGGCCTCCCTGTTGTTTGATCGCTACCACAAGCGACTGTTCAACTACCTCGTGCGCATGACAGTGGACCGCGACCTGGCCGAGGACCTCACGCAGAATGTCTTCGTCCGCATGCTCCGGTACCGCGCGTCTTACAAGCAAGGCCTGAAGTTTCAGTCCTGGATCTACCAGGTGGCCCGCAATGTGTTCTCCGATCACTACCAGGCCAACCGCAACCGGAAAAAAGAGGTGATGGATATTGAACAACTGGGCGAACGACTGGCCGATGCCAATGAATCCCGGCACGTGGAAGAGCAGGAACAACTCCTCCACCGCGCCATGGCACGACTCAGCGATGAACACCGCGAACTGCTGGTGCTCACACGCTTCCAGCACCTCAAGTACGAGGAGGTCGCTACCCTGCTGGACACCACCGTGGCCAACATCAAGGTGAAAGTGCACCGGGCCATCGGAAAACTGAGGGAACACTATTTCGAACTGGAGAAGATTTAACGAATCATTATGGAACGCGAAAAACTGGAATCACTGATCATCGACTACATTGACGGCAAGCTCACCGACAGCGATCGCCAATCGCTCGAACTTCAGCTCGCCCGCGATCCCGAAGCTTTCAAACTTTACGAGCAGCTGCGTGAGGTGATGAGCGCCATGGACAAGTCGACCGCGATCGAACCCTCCGTTCGCCTCCGGGCTTCTTTCGAACATGCGCTGGCCGAAGAGATGCGGCAACTGCCGGCCGGGCGACAGGTCTTCTTCAGTCCGATCTTCTATCGCGCCGCAGCGGCCATTGCGTTGGTTGTTTCTGGTATTGCCGCCGGTTACTGGATTTCCACGCAGCAGCGCCAGAACGATGAACTCGTGGCGCTCCGCAAAGAAATGGAATCGACCAAGCAACTCATGCAATCTATGTTGAGCAATGAAGGATCTGCCAGCCAGCGGTTGCAGGGGGTGAATGTTGCGCTGCGAGTGACCCACGCCGACGACGAAGTGGTCAACGCCCTGGTGCGCACCATGAATCAAGATCCTAATTCCAACGTGCGCCTGGCCGCCTTGGAGGCCCTGGCCACATTCCAGGCTGAACCGGCGGTGCGGAAAGCGTTGATTGCGTCGCTTTCCACTCAAACCGACCCCGTAGTCCAGATTGCGCTCATCCAACTCCTCGTTCGACTCAAAGAAAAGAGTGTTATCAAAGACCTCGAGCGCATGGTAGAAGACGAGCGCAACCTGAAGGCCGTGAAAGACGAAGCCTCGAGCGGCATTCTCAAATTATCCTAACATCAAAAAAGCACTTACCCATGAAATCTCTTATTGCATTTATTTTTTTCTTCTCGCTCATCGCGACGGGCACAAAAGCCCAGGAATTTAAAGTGAGCAAAGGCACAGGCCGGCTGGTCATTAATATTGGCCGCGTGGTCGTGGAGGGTTACTCCGGCAATGAAATCATATTCACCTCCCGGTCACGCGACCGTAAGGATGATGAGCGCGCCAAGGGCCTCAAAGAAATCAATGGCCTCGGGCTTGAAGATAATACCGGCCTTGGCATCAACGTAGAAGACAAAGGCACCACGGTGACTGTGCGACAGCTCAAAAAGATGAACTCACCGGAAATCCGCATCCAGGTGCCGAAAGGCATGACCATCGCTTACGGCTTTGAATCACAGTATGGCGGAGAGGTAGTATTCCGCAACGTGGAGTCTGAAATCGAGGTTGCCGCCAACTACAACAGCATAGAACTCACCAACGTTACCGGTCCGGTCACCGCTAAAACGATCTACGGAAACATCGAAGCCAATTTCGATCAGAATGTGAAAGGACCTCTCTCTATTATCTCGGTCTATGGTTACGCCGACGTCACCCTGCCGGCCAGCATCAAGGCGAACATCAAGTTGAGCACCGCTTACGGAGAGCTTTACGCCTCACCCGACCTGAAGATCGAAGTGGACCGTAGCCTCGACGATGAGAATCGGGTCAATGGAAAGATCAATGGCGGCGGCATGTCCATTGACATCAACAGCAGCTATGGCAAGGTCTACCTCCGGAAAAAATAGGCCATACCACCATGAAACAGATAACTACCCTGGCGTTGCTTGCGTTCTCGCTGACAGCAATCGCGCAAACCAAACTCGACAAGACCATTGCCCTCAAAGCCGGGCAGGAAGTACGCCTGACCTTCGACTACCCGAAACTGATCCAGGTGTCCACCTGGGATAAAAATGAAATCGCCATCCGTGGTACAGTAAGTATTAATGACGGTGAGAATGACGACGCCTTCGTACTCGACATTGACGATAAGGGTGGCTTTCTGGATATCCGTGGACGCATCAAAGACATGGACAACCTCCCCCATCGCATTACCGTGATGAACGACGGCCAGAAGACTACTTTCCGCAATGAAACGGAGTGGCGCAAATTCCAGAAAGAAAATGGCAAACGGTCCTACGACATGATGAATCGAGGCCTCGACCTGGAGATTACGCTCGAGATCATGATCCCTGCCAAGGTGGCTACTTCGCTAGTGTCCGTCTATGGCATGGTGGAAGTCCGGCAATTCAATGGACCGCTGTTCGTCCAGGCGACCTATGGCGGTGTAGATGCATCACTGACCGAAAGCACAACCGGCGAGCTGATTGCGGAAACCAATTACGGCCACATCTACAGTGACCTGGCCATTCAACTCAACAGCGACAAGGTGCGTGAAGAAGAATTTCACACCCTGGTGGCAGCCAAACCGGGCAAGGGTCCCGCTTACCGATTTGAGTCAGCGTACGGTAATGTTTACTTACGTCGCAGCAAACCGTAACCTAATGATCCTTGGCCAGTAACAAAGAAAAACAACGACATGAAAAAGAAACTCATTATCACCGCAGCGGGACTTCTCTTCTCCTGCCTCCTCTTTGCCCAGGAATACAAACTCGCCAAGAACACTGGCAAACTGGTCATCAAAGACGTTAACCACCTTACCATCGAAGGATCTTCCGGCAACGAGATTGTGTTTGTCTCCCTTGACGGCAAACAGGACAAAGACACCCGTGCCACGGGCTTGCGCGCCATCAGCAACTCCGGCCTGGAAGACAACACCGGCGTTGGGCTTGCCGTGCTGGACAAAGGCACCACATATGAAGTGTATCAACTGAAAAAAATGGATGGCCCCCGCGTGAAAATTCTCGTGCCCAAAGGTGTGAGCATTTCCATCAGCCACTCATCACCTTACGGACAGGACATCGAGTTGCGCAACGTGGAGAGTGAGGTAGAATCTTCGACGGTCCACACCGGCATTCACCTGACCAACGTGTCGGGGCCGCTGAACATCAAGACCGTTCACGGAGAAATTGAAGCCGACTTCAGCGCGGGCATCAAGAGCCCCATCCGGCTGGTCTCTACGCATGGACTCGTCGATGTCACGTTGCCCCTGGCCACCAAAGCTACGCTCACCATGACTACCCAGTTCGGTGAAATCTTCGTCGACCCTGCCCTGAAACTCGAAGTGGAAACCAAGGGAGATATGGTCAAATACAGCTCCAGCAGCGTGAATGGAAAGATCAATGGTGGTGGTATTGAGATCGAATTGAAATCGAACCATAACAGTATC
Source organism: Cyclobacteriaceae bacterium (assembly GCA_016787645.1). Lineage (GTDB taxonomy): Bacteria > Bacteroidota > Bacteroidia > Cytophagales > Cyclobacteriaceae > ELB16-189. The sequence continues at coordinate 250,606 of JAEUUF010000022.1, forward strand.
TACCTGCGCAAAAAATAAACTAGGATGACAGGATTGCAGGATGATCGCAGAATTGCTGGATTAAGGTGAGCAGCGTATGCAAATGAAATATCTTCTGCTGGTTGGAATGGTCGCTGTCGGCACAATGGCTGGGGCACAAACCAAGATTGAAAAGACGATACCGGTTAAGGCCGGACAACAGCTGGTGCTCAACCTGGACTACCCAGAAGCAAGGATTCAAACCTGGGACAAAGCCGAGGTCCTGATCACCGGAACCGTGAGCATCAACCAGGGAGAAAACGACGATGCGTTTCAACTGGACATCAGCAGCACGCCGGCCGGGGTAATGGTCACTTCCCAACTGAAAGACAAGGACAACATCCCGCCTCGGATCATGATCAAACGGGGAGAGAAGGAATACTTCTTTAAGGCTTCCAACTTCCACGACCCGGAGGTGCAGAAATTTCTCGCTGAAAATGGCAACGAATATGCTTATCGTTCCACGGGCATACACCAGGATATTCACCTGACTATTTTTGTGCCCCGCAATACACCTGTGGAAGTAAATGCCAAGTATGGCATGGTGGAAGTCGCTTCTTTCGAAGGTCCCCTGAGTGCCAACAGCAAGTATGGGGGCGTGGACGTAACTTTCCCGCTCCAGTTCAACGGTCAAATAAACGCTACCAGCCAGTACGGGGAGATTTACACGAACCTTGAGGCTTCGTTTGACAGGTCCATGAATGACGGAAAGAACGGGAAGCGCTGGACTGCGATTACTACTCGTTTGGGAAATGGACCTGCCTTCGCCATCGAATCCAAGTACGGGAACATTTACTTGCGAAAGAGCAAGTGATCCAAGTTCATTGATCAGGGCACGGTTATTTGAGGCTCTTCCAGAGATAGAGCGTAGCGTATGCCTCCCAGCCCTTGTACTTTTTAAAAATCTTCTTCACCCGATCGAGGCTGGGTTTTGATTTCAGGTTAAGCTGTTGCCTGATCGCGTTGTGCAGGCCGGCATCTTCGAGTGGAAAAGCATCGGGATAGCGGAACGTTTTCATCAGCGCGTAGTTCGCCGTCCAGTTGCCCACCCCCTTGATCTTGCGTAACTCGGCTTTGGCATTTTCCAATGATAAACCTGTCAACTTCTCTTTTGAAATCTCTCCTGAAAGAAAGGCTTCTGCAATATTGATCGTGTAGGCCGCCTTCTGCCGCGAGAACTGCAAGGCCAGCAATTGCTCGGGTTTGATCTCACTCACTACAGCAGGTTCCGGAAAGACAAAGTGCGGGATACCGTTCCACTCGATCGACTGCCCGAAAGAAGTTACAAAACGACTCTTTAAGGTGTAAGCAAATGCCAGGTTGATCTGTTGGCCGAGCACCGCCCAGACCAGCGACTCAAACAAGTCCGGCTGGCCGACGATGCGGTAACCCCGGTACGCTTTCGTCAATGGCTTGAGCAGCTCATCCTTCGCCGCCATACGATAGAAAGGCCCCAAGTCCGTGTGAAGATCAAACCAGTCACGGATGTAAGCAGCGATCTGCGTTTCTCCCTTCTTCGACACCGAGCCCACCAATTTTTCAACCGCAAGGCCGTTCGGCGATTCTCTCACCTCAAACACTACCGGCACGCCCTCCACCACCAGTGCCTTCGTTACCCGTTCATTCCCCACCCGATGCAACACCTCCTTCGGCGAGCGTTGCAGGAACGCCAGCGCGTGCTCAAAGCTGAAGTCATCCGGTGTTTTTACATTAATCATTATTTTATGGTCACACGCGCAGAAAGTTAACCGGTTATTTGCGCCTTACCTGCGCCTTATGCGCCTTTGCGTGAAAAATATACAGATCGCAATAATCGGGTTGCACTACAACACCACCACATCCACTTTCGTCAAATGAAACCCATCCCCGACCTCAATTGGCCCGACCTCTACCACCTCCTCAACCATTCCGGCATTGCCCGTATTCCCGACTTCCTAACGAGGGAAGAGTGTGATGAACTGATTCGCAGTTATTCCGAGGCTTCTCATTTTCGCAGCACCATCTCCATGGAGCGGTACCGGTTTGGGAAGGGGGAGTATAAATATTACAGTTACCCATTGTTGCCACGGATAGCACGGATGCGCACGGATTTTTTCACGCCACTGGCGAAGCTGGCGAATGAGTGGATGAACGTGTTGGAGATCCCGGTTTCGTACCCGGAAGATCACGCGGTCTTTATCGCTCAGTGCCATGCGGCTGGTCAACTGCGACCGACGCCGTTGATATTGAAGTATGAAGCAGGCGGGTACAACACGCTGCACCAGGACTTGTACGGCGAGATTTATTTTCCCTTCCAGGTGGTGATTCTCCTCACCGAACCTGGGCGCGACCATGAAGGTGGCGAGTTGGTGTTTGTAGAACAGTTGCCGCGGGCACAGTCGAAGGCCACGGTGATTGCGCCACGCCAGGGCGACGCGGTGATCTTCACGACCAACTTCCGCCCCGTGAAAGGAACGCGTGGTTGGTACCGTTCGAAGATGAAACACGGTGTGAGCACCGTCACCGCCGGAAAGCGCCACGCGTGCGGCATCATCTTTCACGACGCCGCATGATCCGGCATGCAGACATTGGTCGGGACGAACTCCGCGTCCTCATCGAATGTGGTGCGATCACATTGGCCGGCAACGGGAGGCTGAAGATCTATGGGCTGCTGACCTGTACCTCGGGCAAACGGATGAAACCAGAAAACCGAGTGTTCTTTAAAAGTGAAAAGGAAGCCTTGCAGGCTGGCTTTCGGCCGTGCGGGCATTGCATGCGCCGGGCGTATACGCAATGGCGTGATACATCAGGTTTCCCCGACACCCGTTCATTGTAATGACAGTGCTGATTTGCTAGATTCATCCTTTGATTGAACTGTTCGAAGCGGAACGGCAAAGGGGAATAAGGATATATACGCCATAGAGTGTCGTATATACAGACGTTGGGCACAATTTACATCTAAAGAAACCTAGATTCTGTAAATGAAAAGGAATTCCATTTTTCCATCAATTGTTCTTGTATCAAGCGTTCTTGAAATTCTTCGATCCATTTTCGGAACCCCAAATTGGCTGGCACTTATTAACTCAATGATTGGAGTAGCCGGAATAATTCTCTTTTTTGTCAAGAATGAGAATTACAGAAAATTAATTAACACTTGGATCTATCTTCAAGCTATCATAATTACAAAAACAGTTCTTGACGTATCAGAACCCGTATTTGACCTGAGTCAATTCTTTAACTTGAAATTTGGCTTCTTTGTGAGCTTGGGTGGTACATCGTACTCGATCGACTTTAACTTCCTTGCGCCAATTTACTTCTTGGCATTCAAGAAACTCCAAGTAAGTGAACTGGTAGGGACGCAGTTAACTTTGAAGTTGTACAGGAGCAATGAAGTGCTTGATTCAACTTTACCACAGCAAATAACCATAATTGAGAAAATTGACTTTGGCAAGAACGAGAACTGGTTGCTAGCTCACCTTTCGAATCCAATTAACTATTTGGACAGAACATTTGACAATTGTTTGATTAAGGCCAAGGATGACATTCCAATAATTCCTGGGAAAGAGTCACAAATGGCATATCTAAGACTTGTTGATGATGCTAAACTTGTAAAGGCTAACCCACTAGATAGCAATGTATTTATTGACTGGGTTTTTGTGAGTTAGCAAACTGCGCCCAACACGGCATATGCGTCATGCCGGTGTTCGCTGTTCAAATAATACTTAACTTCGTTTCGACTCGATGACTGGTGGGATTGGTACTGCGTGTCCTGCTATCAAGATGACTCTCCTCTAAACTGAAAGAAGCCGCCAACAACTTTTCTGCGCCATGCGAAGAATCATCGTCTTATCCTTCATCACCCTCGACGGGGTCATGCAGGCCCCCGGCGGGCCGGAGGAAGATCCCAGCGGCGGGTTCACCTTCGGCGGCTGGACGGCACCCTATTTCCGCGAAGCAGATGACGCGGCCGGAGCCATGATGCAAAAACAAATGGCCCCTTCTGACCTGCTGCTGGGCCGAAAGACCTTCGACATCTTCGCCGCCTACTGGCCCGAACACGCTGACTTCTGGCCGGGTATCCAGGACGTAAAGAAATATGTGTTGAGCTCTACCTTAACCAGGTCCGCCTGGCAAAATTCCGTTTTCCTGAAAAGCATCGAGGACATCAAAAGGCTTAAAAATTCGGAAGGCAGCGATCTCCAGGTGCATGGCAGCGGCCAGCTCATCCAGCTCCTGCTCCAGCATGACCTGGTGGATGAACTGTGGCTCAAAACGTTCCCCGTCACGCTCGGCAAGGGCAAGCGGTTGTTTGGCGAAGGCACTAACCCTGCTGCATTTGCGTTGACCGAGAGCCTGGTCACACCCAACGGGGTCATCTTCGCCAATTACCAACGAGCCGGGGAAGTCAAGACGGGCACGGTTGGCGCTTGATCCGTATCCCTTGCATTAATAGTCTCCACGCCATGACCCTCGAACACGTCGCCATCTGGACCAATGACCTGGAAAAACTAAAGGCGTACTACGTGCGCTACTTCGGCGGCACCCCCAACGCCAAGTACCGCAATGAAACAAAACAGTTCGAGAGCTACTTCCTCACCTTCGCGTCCGGTGCCCGCCTCGAACTGATGTCCATGCCCGGCATCCCCGCCAATGCCAACGACACCGTCACCCGCCAACACCTTGGCATCATCCACCTGGCGTTCGGGGTCAACTCACGCGCCGAAGTCGATGCCAAAGCCGCCGAACTCCGCGACGCCGGTTACCCCATCCTCAGCGGCCCACGCGTGACCGGTGATGGATACTACGAGTTCGAAACGCTGGACCCGGATAATAACAGGTTGGAAGTGACTTGCAGGGGTTAGGCCTGCCCGACGTAGCTCAGGATGGAGCACTTCTACATTCTACATTTAGCGTTTTACATTTTACATTATCCGTGGAGTAACCGCAAAATGTAAAATGTTGAATGTAAAATGTAAAAGCGAGGTTGATCTACGGGCTTGATTCGTTCTCGAGCCTGCGATCCCTGGTGAACAGATCAGGATGGAGCACTTCTACATTCTACATTTAGTGTTTTACATTTTACATTACCCGAGAGTAAACCGCAAAATGTAAAACACTAAACCCAAAATGTAAAAGTGAGAGTCAAGAAACTACCCCTATTTCTTGCGGGTCTTGGCCATCCCCTTCACCTCATCGGCGACGAGAAGCACAAAGTCCTTTCCTTTCACAAAGCCTTTGCCGAATTCTGCGTCGTACTTGGTGGCGATGGGAAGGGTGGCGAGGTCTTCGGGCTTGGTGCCTTTCTGCAAGGCCGCGATGACCTGGTCGCGGATATCGGCCAACTTGTCGTGGAGGGCTTTCACATCCGCGCGCATGGCCAGTGCGCCGTGACCGGGAATAATTTTAGTCTGGTCGTCGGCGAGGGAATAAATCTGCTCCAACGTGTGAACGTAGCCGAGAAATGAGCCGCCGCTCGTAAGGTCAATGAACGGGTAACGCTCTCTTACAAAGGCGTCGCCCGTGTGAATAACGTTGGCGTTGCGGAAGCGGACCACCACATCCCCATCGGTATGCCCGCGGTCGAGGTAGTGGAGTTCAAGATCCTCGCCGTTGAGGTGCACGCTGAGACGCTGCTGAAAGGTGACAACAGGCCAGGATTCCGGGTTGCGCGGCGGGACGGTCTTTCCTTCGCGGTTCACACTCTCCTTCATCATCCGTGCCCGCACATTATCATGGGCCACCAGCGTGGCCCCCACCCGACGGAAGTTTTCATTACCGCCGGTGTGATCGCCATGAAGATGGGTGTTGATCACGTAGCGCACTTCACCCGGGTTAATGGCGTAAACCGCTTGCCGGATTTTGTCGGACAACGGTGCATACTGGTCGTCTACAATCAGGTTGCCTTCCTTCCCCGTCAACGCCGCCAGGTTCCCGCCGGTACCGGTAAGCATGTACAAATTGTCCGCCAACCGGAACGGTCGGATCTTGACGGTGTCGAAGTTCATCTGAGCGTGCAGGGTGAACGGAAGTGCCAGGAGGAAAACAAGTACTCGCATAATGGGGGTCAGGGGCTAGGGGTCAGGGGTCAGGAGAAATGTAAAATGTAAAATAATAAATGTAGAATGTAAAAGTGAAACTACATGGGGCTGCTCCGTTTTACATTTTACATTAAGCGTTTTATCCGCCTTCGTGAAGCACTTCCATCTACACTAAAACTTCGTCGGACAAGTCGGCGGGCAGGCATTTTGCGGTTCCGGCATTATTATTAGTCAACATCACGACACTCCACATCTTCCCTGTTCTGACATTTAGCCACGGCCCACCTCTCACTGGCCCCTCGCCCCTGATCCCCCGCCCTATTCTCAGCAAGAAGCGGGTTGAGTCCCCGCCCCGGCCGCCCCACCTTTGCTCAACAAAACAATTACTTTTATGATGGTGATCAACGAAACCAACATCAATTACAAACGGATTGAACAGGCCATCCAGTACCTGGAACAGAACGTGCATCGCCAGCCGGAACTCGATGACGTGGCTGAGAAAGTTCACCTGAGCCCGTTTCATTTCCAGCGCCTCTTCACCGACTGGGTGGGCATCAGTCCGAAACGGTTTCTCCAGTTTCTCACTGTCGACTTTCTCAAACAGAAACTGGGCGAATCGCGCAACCTCGTCGAGGCCGCCGACGCAGCTGGTCTGTCAAGCCAGTCGCGCGTGTATGATTTGTTCACGACACTTGAAGCCGTCACCCCACAGGAGTACAAGCTCAGCGGCTCAGGCATCGCCGTGGAGTACGGCTTTCATGAAACGCCCTTCGGTACCGCTCTGGTTGGTGTCACCGACCGAGGTGTGTGCTGGCTTTCCTTTCTCCCCAATGACGCGACACCCTCCCAGGAACTGGAGCAGATGAAAGAACACTGGCACCAGTCGATCTTTCGCCAGAACCAGGCGCGCACGCAAGCGGTAATCGAAAGTGTGTTTGGCTCACACGACCCGACGCAACCGAAAAAGCTGCACCTGTTCGTGAAGGGCACCAACTTCCAGGTGAAAGTTTGGGAAGCGCTGTTGCGCCTACCCATGGGCAGTGTCACCACCTACCAGGGTATCGCCGAACAGATCCACAATCCGAAAGCGATGCAGGCCGTTGGTTCTGCAGTGGGATCCAACCACATCGCCTACCTCATCCCCTGCCACCGCGTCATCCGCAAAGACGGCATTCTCGGCGAATACCGCTGGAGTGCGCCGAGGAAGAAGAGTATTATTGGGTGGGAAATGGCGAAGGCAGGGGTTAGGGGTTAGGGGTTAGGGGGTTAGGGGCGAGGGGTCAAGGAGTCAGGAAGAATGTAAAATGTAATATGATAAATGTAGAATGTAAAAGTGAGACAACACGGGCCCGTTCACTTTTGCATTTTACATTCGGCGTTTTACCCGCCTTCGTGAGGCACTTCCAACTACGCTAAAGCTCCGTCGGACAAGTCGGCGGGCAGGCATTTTGCGGTTTCGGAACTCTCAACCATTGATATAGGTCATGACTTCATTGACTTCTGCCAGGCATGCAGGTCCTTGAAACTCTTTATTCGATTCATAGCAGGTCGAATTGACTAATCAAAGAACACTAAGCCCACTCATCATCCCAAGGGTAGTCTTGTGCGGTTTTCCTGATAAGTTTGAGCGAACTTAGTGGAAACATTAATACTGACCCCTGGCCCCCGACTCCTAACCCCTTTTGCCGGATGAAACTCAACCTCCCCCTTTTGAAGACCCTCTGCTCCATTCCCGGCACCTCCGGCAACGAGTCTGCCGTTACGGATTTTCTACTCAAGTATATCCGCAAAGCACAGAAGACGTGGGAGGTGAAACCGGAATTGTACTATGGTGACGACTTCCAGGATTCGCTTGTGTTGAAATTCGGGAAGCCGCGCACGGCGGTGTTTGCGCACATGGATACAGTGGGCTTTACGGTGCGTTACCAGAACCAGCTCGTGCCCGTCGGCGGACCGGATGGCGAAGACGGCGCAAAACTGGTTGGTCGCGACAGCAAGGGAGAAATCGAATGCGAACTGGAATACGATAAAGAGCATCATGCCCTCTACCGGTTTGGCAGGGTCATCGACCGCGGAACTCCGCTTTCCTATAAAGTAAACTTCCGCGATTCGAAACAAGCGATTGAGTCTGCCTACCTCGATGACCGGCTCGGCATCTACGTGGCGCTCGAAGTGGCTTCCAAACTCGCCGACGGCATCATCGTCTTCAGCTGCTGGGAAGAACACGGAGGAGGCGGCGTGCCCTTCCTGGCCAAGTTCATCTATGAAAAGTGGGGCGTGCGCCAGGCACTCATCTCCGACATCACCTGGGTCTCTGATGGTGTTGATCACGGCAAGGGAGTCGTGATCTCCCTGCGCGACCGAAACATCCCGCGTCGCGCATTCGTCGACCGCATCATCGGGGTGGCCGACAAACATAAAGTTGACTACCAGCTCGAGGTGGAAGGCACCGGCTCGAGTGACGGCGGTGAACTCCAGCGGTCACCGTACCCGTTCGACTGGTGTTTTGTAGGCGCCCCGCATCATCACCCGCACACCCCGAATGAGAAAGTGTACAAGAAAGACATTCAATCCATGATTCAACTATATCATCACCTGATGAAAGAACTATGACTTCGCGCAGAAAATTTATTCGTACCGCCGCAGCGGCTAGCGCCGGACTTTCCATCCTTCCATCCTTTAATGTACTTTCCAAATCACCCAACGCACAGCTCCGCATCGGCTTTATCGGTGTAGGCTTTCGCGGACAGGGACACCTATCAAGGGCGCTGGAACGCAACGACATTGAAGTTGTCGCCATCTGCGACATCCAGCAGCGGATGATGGACATGGCCCTTACCCGCGTAAGGAAGAGCGGGAAGTCCAGGCCGAAAGTGATACTGGAAGGTCCTTACGGATACAAGAAACTACTCGACAACAAGGACATTGATGCCGTCATCATCTCCACGCCCTGGGAATGGCACGCGCGCATGTGCCTCGATGCCATGAACGCCGGGAAATATGTCGGCTGTGAAGTGAATACCGGTGCTACGATTGAGGAATGCTGGGAGCTCGTACGCACCAGTGAGCGCACCGGGATGCCGATGATGATGCTTGAGAACGTCTGCTACCGCCGCGATGTGATGGCGGTGCTCAACATGGTGCGTCAGAATATATTTGGCGAGCTCATCCACCTGCAAGGCGGTTACCAGCACGACCTCCGCGGCGTAAAATTCAACGACGGCAAAGACCCGCTGGGGCCCGGCGCGGAATTTGGCGAGAAGGCTTTCTCCGAAGCCCAATGGCGAACGCAACATTCCGTGCACCGCAATGGTGATCTTTATCCCAGCCACGGCATCGGCCCCATTGCCATGATGCTTAACATTAACCGAGGCAATCGCTTTACGCGACTTTCATCCTACGCGACCAAAGCCCGAGGCCTCCACAACTACGTCGTGAAAACCGGTGGTGAAAATCATCCTAACGCGAAGGTGAACTTCAAACTCGGGGATGTGGTCACGACCATGATTCAAACCTCCAACGAGGAGACCGTCCTCCTCCAGCACGACACCAACCTCCCGCGCCCCTATTCGCTTGGCTTTCGCGTGCAGGGCACCAACGGCATCTGGATGGATGTGAACAAGTCTATCTACATCGAAGGACAGGGCAAAGAACATGGAGAATGGGAGGACGCCAAACCCTGGCTCGAAAAATATGATCATCCGTTGTGGAAGAAATATGCATCCGACGCCGCGGGAGCCGGACATGGCGGCATGGACTGGTTTGTATTCAATGCTTTTGTCGAGGCGGCCAAGCAGCGCGTCCAGACCCCGCAGGATGTGTATGACGCTGTCACCTGGAGTGCGATCTCACCGTTGTCGGAAGCGTCGATTGCCAACGGGGGTGCGGCCATGGAGTTCCCCGACTTCACCAGCGGCAAGTGGATGTACCGGAAAAACGACTTCGCGATAAGCGACAGCTATTAATGAAGTACCTTTGCACAACAATTCATCGAAATCGCTGTTTCTGCAAGTATGAAGCTGAAAGACCTTACGTTTAAGAAGTTACTCACGGCCGACCGCATTGAGAAGAAAGTCGCTGCCCTCGCGCGACAAATCGAAGAAGATTACCAGGACAAGACACCCGTCTTTCTTCCGATCCTGAACGGCTCCTTCATGTTTGCCTCTGATTTGATGAAGGAAATAAATATCCCTTGCCGGGTTTCCTTTGTTAAGATTTCATCCTACTCCGGAACGGTAAGCACCGGCCAACTCAAAACCCTCATCGGTCACGATGAAAGTCTATTCGGCACGGACATCATCATTGTGGAAGACATCGTGGACACCGGCCTGACGCTGCAGAAAATTTCGGATGAACTGAAAGACCTTGGTGCCAAGTCGGTGGAATGTGTCGCCCTCCTGCGCAAACAACCCGCCCGCGAGAAGAACATCCCCATTCGCTACATCGGTTTCGAACTCGAACATGAGTTTGTCGTCGGCTATGGCCTGGATTATGATGGATTGGGAAGGAACCTTCGCGATGTGTATTCGCGAGTGGGGGAATGAGGAGAAGGGGTTGAGCTTCTTCCCCCACCCCTAACCCCTTAAGGGGAATTCAGTTTTCTGGTCGACTAAAATAGTCTTTGTACTCCCCCACCCCTTGCCCCTGAAGGGGAATTCAGTTTGCGGTAAATGTTTGGTAAATGAAACCTTCCCCCACCCCTGACCCCTAATGGGGAATTCAGTTTGCGGTAAATGTTGGCGAAATAAAAATACCAGTTGTCTCCCCCCCTTTTAAGGCAAGGGGTGAGAAGCCGCTAAAAGGTTGTCTCAGGCAGCACACAATCCCACTTTCCTTCTCCTCTCAAACATGTTTTACTGAGTAATGTTCGGTGGGGGTTGAATTCGGTTTCAGCATTTACAATGTTGGTCTATGAAAAGACCGAACATGTTTCTAAATGCCTGGGGAATTCTATTTGAAAGGGCCAGAGAACTCCGGGACCGGACCACTGATGCGGAGAAAATTCTTTGGTCAAGGCTGTGCAAGAATCAGCTCGGAGTGAAATTTAGAAGGCAACATCCCCTTCATTCTTATGTGGTCGACTTCTATTGTCACGCAAAGCAGCTTGTCATCGAATTGGATGGCCCGATACACGATAAGCCGCAAAACAAATTCGAAGATTCAGTCCGCACTGAGGCATTGAATTTGTTTGGGGTCAAAATCCTGCGATTCAAAAATGAAGAAGTGTTCCAGAATCTCGATGGAGTGATTGGCAAGATCAAGGCTGCTCTAAAGTAGTGAATAGTTGTCCCCCTTTAGGGGCAAGGGGTTAGGGTGAGCTCAGAAGTTTGAGTGCCGTCTTGGCTCCCACTACTTGCTCCACTGACGGTATGCGATTGTATAGTCGTCTAACTATACCAGTTGTCCCCCTTTAGGGGCAAGGGGTGGGGGTCGCCGAAAAGTAAGTGATCAGCCACTCTATCTCCCTCCTCATTTTTCATTCTTCCTTCCCCACAGTACCTTGCAGCCCCTAACCCATTGACCATGATCAACGCTGTTATCTTCGGCCCTCCGGGGGCTGGCAAAGGCACGCAGAGCGACCGGCTCATCAAGAAATACGGCTTCATTCACATTTCTACCGGCGACCTTTTCCGGTGGCATACCAAGAATGATACGCCCCTGGGCAAGAAAGTGAAGGAGATTATGAACAGCGGCGCCCTGGTGCCCGACGAAATCACCATCGCAATGCTCAAGGAGGAACTGCAGAAGAATCCCCACGCGAAAGGTTTTCTCTTCGACGGGTTTCCCCGCACGGTGGCCCAGGCAGAGGCATTGGATAAATTTATGAAGGAAAACGGCACGGCCATCCACCATGTCATCGCCCTCGATGTCTCAGAAGCTGAACTGCGTGCGCGCATCGCGAAACGCCGCACGATTGAGAACCGGGCCGATGACGAAGATGAAAAACTGAACAAACGAATCACTGAATACTTCGGCAAGACCATACACGTGCTTCCCTACTATCAGAAACAAAACCGGCTTTCCACCATCAATGGTGTGGGCGAAATTGACCGGATTGCCAACGACATCGCCGCAGTGCTGGACAAGAAATGATTCCCTTCTGGAATATTACTGACTCAAAACGACGGCCCACGCTGCAGGAAAACGTGCGCGGGTTCAAAATCGTCGGCATCTTGCTGTTGGCGGTAGCGGTCGCGTATATCGTTATCGCGTTCTCCATCTTCGGCCACCTCTGACGTGTCCAATCCCAACTTCATTGATTACGTAAAATTCCGCTCGCGCTCCGGCCACGGGGGCGCGGGCTGCCTGCATTTTCACAGGGAGAAGTTCGTCGCCAAGGGCGGACCCGACGGCGGTGACGGCGGACGGGGCGGCCACGTGATCCTCAAAGGCAACGCCCAACTGTGGACGCTGCTTCACTTGAAATACCGCAAGCACATCTCTGCCGAAGATGGCCACGGTGGCGAAGGCGCCAACATGACCGGCGCGCAGGGCCTTGATGAAATCATCGAAGTGCCGCTCGGTACCGTCGCCAAACGAGCGGAAACGGGTGAAGTCCTCTGCGAGATTAATCATGACGGGGAAGAGGTGATTCTTTCGCCCGGTGGCCGCGGCGGAAAAGGCAACGCGTTCTTTGCCACTTCCACACAGCAAGCACCACAGTATGCGCAACCCGGAGAACCAGGTGTAGAAGAGTGGATCATCCTCGAACTGAAACTGCTTGCGGATGTTGGACTGGTGGGATTCCCCAATGCGGGTAAATCAACGCTGCTCTCGGTGGTCTCCGCCGCAAAGCCCAAGATTGCCGATTATGCGTTCACCACGCTCACTCCAAACCTGGGCGTCGTGGCCTATCGCGACAACCAGTCTTTTGTTATGGCCGACATTCCCGGCATCATCGAAGGTGCAGCCGAAGGTAAAGGTCTTGGGATCCGGTTCCTCCGCCATATCGAACGCAACTCGCTGCTATTATTTATGGTGCCCGCCGATGCGAAGGATATCAAGACGGAATTTGAAATCCTTCTGAACGAGCTTCGCAAGTACAACCCCGAGCTGCTGGACAAAAGGCGCATTCTCGCCATTTCCAAGTCCGACCTGCTCGACGATGAACTGCGCCAGGAGATGAAGAAAGAATTGCCTTCCGGAATCCCCGCGGTGTTCATTTCGGCCGTCACCACGGCCGGCATCCAGGAGCTCAAGGACCTGATCTGGAAGCAGCTTCATCAGTAAGCCGGGCAGGCCATTCTGGCATTTTTCATCCTTGGCAGAATTCTTGTCAATTTTGGGCCGGAATTGAATGGAAAACATGGAAAACACTCTGAATACCGAGCCGGAACTGGGTCAGCACGAAGAAATCAACCAGGAAGTGCCCCCCGGCCAAAGCCCGGAGCCTGAGCCCAAGCCAGCCCCTGCCGCAACATCTGATCCTTTGAAGAAGCTTAAGGACGAATTGTCAGAGGCCAAGGACAAGTACGTGCGGCTCTTTGCGGAGTTCGAAAATCACCGACGCCGGACCGCCAAGGAGAAACAGGAGCTCATTGTCGGAGCCAACGAACAACTGCTTAAGGCCCTCTTACCCGTAATGGATGACTTTGAGCGCGCCGAGAAATCATTCAAAGAACTCGACACCAAAGTGTCTGAAGGTTTCTTCCTCATCCACAACAAGTACAAGAAAATCCTCGAACAAGCGGGTGTGAAGCCCATGGAAATTACTTCGGATACCGCCTTCAATGCCGATCTTCATGAAGCCATCACGCAGGTGCCCGCACCGGATGAATCCAAAAAAGGAAAGATCATGGACGTCGTGGAGAAGGGGTACCTGCTGAACGACAAAGTGATTCGTTTCGCCAAAGTCGTAGTGGGCAATTAAGGTCGCTATGCTCCTATCCTGCTCAAATCTTCAAATCTCCAAATCTTCAAATTGAATGGCCAAGCGCGACTACTACGAAATCCTCGGCGTCACCAAGTCTGCAACTCCGGAAGAAATAAAGAAAGCTTACCGGAAGGTCGCCATTCAATTTCACCCGGATAAAAATCCCGGCAATAAGGAAGCGGAAGAGAAATTCAAGGAAGCGGCCGAAGCTTATGAAGTGCTGAGCAACGCCGACAAGCGGGCACAGTACGATCGATTTGGTCACGCACGCCCGGGCAACGGCGGCGGATATGGTGGTCATACGATGAACATGGAGGATATCTTCAGCCAGTTCGGCGATATCTTTGGCGGGCACGGAAGTCCGTTCGACAGTTTTTTCGGCGGAGGCGGCAGCCGTGGTGCACAACGTCGCGGATCGAACCTGCGTATCAAACTCAAGCTCAACCTCGAAGAAATTGCCAACGGGGTCGAGAAGAAAATAAAAGTGCATCGCCTGGTGCGGGCCGAAGGTGTCACCTTTAAAACATGCACCACGTGCCAGGGCAATGGCCAGGTCAGGAAGGTAGTGAACACGATGCTGGGTCAGATGGTATCCGCTTCCACCTGCCCGACCTGCCAGGGATCCGGCCAGGTCATCGACAAACGCCCGCACGGTGTAGACAGCTCAGGCCTGGAGTCGCGCGAAGACCTCATCACCATCAAGATCCCGGCTGGTGTGGCCGATGGCATGCAACTCTCCATGGGTGGCAAAGGCAACGAAGCACCTGGCGGCGGCGCCCCGGGCGACCTGCTCATAATGATTGAAGAACAGGAGGACAAAGACCTGAAGCGGGATGGCAACAACCTGATTTACGATCTGCACCTCAACTTTGTCGACGCCGCCCTCGGCACCAACGTAGAGGTACCCTCGATCAACGGCAAACTCCGGATCAAAATTGACCCCGGCACGCAAAGCGGCAAGATCCTCCGCCTCCGCGGGAAAGGTATCCGCGATGTCAATGGGTACGGAGTGGGTGACCAACTGGTCTATGTTAACGTCTGGACACCCAAGAAATTGACCAGTGAAGAAAAGGCCGTCCTTGAAAAACTCCGTACCGCTCCCAACTTCCAGCCTAACCCAGACAAGTCAGAAAAGGGCTTTTTTGAGCGAATGAAGGAGTATTTTGGGCAGGAGTAGGGATTTTGGCCCGAAACTGAAGATTTTATCAACTTTTCGTCAAGCTGCCCGTATATGACCAATTACGGGTGATATAAATGGCCGGAAACAGGCCGTTTCCCGTATAACCTAATAAGACTAAAACGAAGGCGAGGAAATGCTGAAAAGAGTGGTGTTGGTATGGGTAGGGGTGATGGCCACGGGAATCGTCGTAGGCCAGATGAAGAAGCAATTTTCCGTGGAGGACCAGGAAGCGTGCAAGTCGGTTCAGCTCAACGTAAAAGCAAAGACCGGGAACTGCATTATCCGACCTGGCCAGAATTCAGAGTTAATTGATTTCTACAGCAACCAGGAACTGGAAGACTATGCTCATTCCTTCAGTAATGATGTTCGGAATGCAGTGTGTTATGTGAAACTCGCGCTGGAACATGAGGGCGGTACCAAGGTGAGTAAGAAAATTTCCTACCAGGTACTGGGCCGGGAAGAAAGCGGCAGCACCGAAAAATTGTGGAAGATCTACCTTACGGAATCCAAGCCATACTCTCTTGATCTCGATTATGGCTTGGGTAATGCCAACGTTGATCTTTCCGGGCTGGCAATTTCCCGCCTTAAAATCAACACCGGAAGTGCGAATGTCAATGTATCGTATGATGCCGGCGTAGAGAATAAAGTGGTCATGGACACTTTCTTCGTGAAAGTGGATCTGGGCAATCTTCATGTCAACCAGATCAATCTTTCCCGATCGAAGGTCGTACTGGCGGAAGTCAGTTTTGGCAATATGTACCTTGACTTCAGCAACCCTCCCACTGTCGCACCAACCATTAGGGGCAGCGTGGGCGCCGGGAACATGGTCATTCTCCTGCCCGATGAGTCCGTTCCTGTAAAGGTGACCATCAACGACTCCTGGCTTTGCAGTGTAAAATTGTCCCGGGGCCTCCGCAAGATTGGGGAGTACACTTACGCAAATGCCGCCTATGGCAGTAATCCGAAAAATGCCCTGACTTTTGATCTCGATGTCTCCATGGGCAAGATCATTTTCAAAGAAAAGCGATAATAACACACGTCGTACTCTCTTTAGTCTGTATTGACGCGGTGTAATTATCTGCCTATTTTGGCGACTTATCCCAAAACACCCCGACCCCGTGAATGCACTGGAAGTTAATGGCATCACTAAGCGATACGCTAATCACCTGGCCCTTGACCAGGTAAGTATCAGCGTCCCTGAGCGCTCAATCTATGGCCTGCTGGGGCCCAATGGCGCCGGCAAGACAACGCTCATCCGCATCATCAATCAAATCATCAATTCCGATTCTGGTGAAATCATCCTTTTCGGTGAGCGCCTAAAACCTGATCACATCGGGGTGATTGGCTACTTGCCGGAAGAGCGCGGATTGTACAAGAAACTTAAGGTGGGTGAACAGCTCATTTACCTCGCCCGCCTCAAAGGACTGAGTCACCATGATGCCGTCGTCAAAATCAAACTGTGGCTCGAAAAATTTGAAATCAAGGATTGGTGGCACAAGAAAGTGGAAGATCTTTCCAAGGGGATGGCACAGAAAGTGCAGTTCATCAGCACGGTCATGCACGAACCCCGGTTGATTATCCTGGATGAGCCTTTTTCCGGTTTCGATCCCGTGAATGCGCAGCTGATCACCGAAGAAATTCTTCAACTTCGCCAGCGGGGATCGACAATTATTTTCTCCACACATCGCATGGAAACTGTGGAAGATTTGTGCGATCACATTGCCCTGATTAATAAGTCCAAACGCATTCTTGAGGGAACCAAGAAAGCGGTAAAGGCGCAGTATAAGACGAATACATATTCAGTCCTCCACCGGGGTGCTTTCCAGTCGCTGGAAAGTCAGTATGAGTTGCTGAAGCAGGAAAAGGCCGAAGACGATTATTTTCAATCACTGATCCAGATGAAATCGGCAGCCAGCCCGAACCAATTGATCCAGGACCTCACCCGGATCACCGAGGTACATTCCTTCGTGGAAAAGGTACCCACCATGAGCGAGATTTTCATAACCCTGGTAAAAGGAGAAACCCATGAATAAGATCTGGTTGATTGTGCAACGCGAGTTTCTGAACCGCGTCCAGAAGAAGTCCTTCCTGGTGGCCACCATCCTATTGCCTTTGATCTTCCCCGCCATCATGGCCGTGCTGGTCTACGTGGCGATCGAACAGAAGAAGAACGCCACCAAAGAGGTGGTGTTGTACATAGATGAAAGCAGCTATTTCAAGCCCGATACCGCCAAATTCCTCTTCAGTCCCTTCAATGGCAGCCTCGAGGACGGCAAACGCGCCTTTGAGCAATCGGAGGATTTCGGCCTCTTGTATATACCCAAATTTGAACTGTCTGAACCGAAAGGAATTACCCTCTATACCAAGATCAATCCAAGCCCCACAGACATAAGTGATATCGAGAAGATATTTGAGTCGCACATCCGGGACCTGAAAATGGTGGAGCTTAACGTCGACCAGTCGCTGCTCGACAAGCTCAAGACTAACGTGAATGTTGCCACCGTAAAGATCTCCGAAGGCGGCCAGGAAAAATCGTCGGATAGTAAAGTGTTGTTTGGCGTGGGTATGGCCGGGGGTATCCTCATGTACATGTTCATCTTCATCTACGGCGCCCAGATCATGCAGGGCATTATCGAAGAGAAAATGAGCAAAGTGGTTGAAGTGATTGTCTCCTCCGTACGTCCTTTCCAGCTGATGATGGGCAAGATCCTGGGACTGGCTTCCGTCGGCTTGCTGCAATTCCTTATCTGGATCGTGCTGATCTCCAGCCTCACCACAGCGGTCCTGGGACTCTTTGGTCTGCAGTCGCCATCACAGGAAATGATGCAAATGAATCCGCAAGCGCAACAGGTGATGGCGGAGAGCCAGGGATCACTGCAGTTTCTAAATACCCTCAACCAAATTCCATGGACCTACGTGGTGTCCAGCTTCCTGTTCTATTTTATTGGCGGGTATTTGCTTTATGGCGCCCTGTTCGCAGCGGTTGGGTCCGCGGTGGACAGCCCTGCTGAGGCTCAGCAGTTCATGTTCCCGATTACCATCCCTATGCTGATCTCGTACTTTGGACTGTTCACCTTCATTCTCGAAGATCCGCATGGCACCGTTAGTGTCTGGCTTTCGATTATTCCACTTACATCCCCCATCGCCATGATGGGTCGCATTGGGTTTGGTGTGCCGGACTGGCAACTGGCGCTCTCGATGCTCCTTCTCGCCGGCGGGTTTATATTAACCACGTGGTTCGCCGCGAGGATCTACCGCGTAGGTATCCTGATGCATGGAACCAAAGTCAGCTACTCCGTACTGGCGAAGTGGTTCATGCAAAAAGGTTGAGGTTCAACTCCTACCTACTTGCATCCCCAGTTCACCGGAGTACATCTGAACGACGGGGCGGGGATTATTTCGTAATTTCATTCCGATGGCACGGGTCCCACGCATTGCGAGCTTGGAATTCTACCAGGATAATGCCAACCTCAAGTGGATTATCCTGGCGGTCTCCGTTGTCATCAGCGTAAGCAGTATTTATTACACGAACGTTCTCGTGGATCAGTTAAAGGAACGCGAACGCAACCAGGTGCGTCTCTTCGCCAGGGCCCTCGAATATACCTCCAACGACGCCACCAGTAATATCCTGTTCATCACGGAAGAGATCATCTACAAGAACAACTCGATCCCCACGATGCTGGTGAACGAAGAGGGAAAGATTCTCAACTACACCAACGTGAAGATTGATCCTGCCTGGACAGCGGAGCGCAAGGAGAGCGAACTAAAAGACGTGTTGGAAGAAATGAAGGCGGCGTTCCCTGCCATTCCCATCGTTCTGCGGGACCCAACCACGGGTGAGGAATTCGGGCACCAGTTAGTATACTACAAGAATTCGTTTCTACTCACCCAGCTCATTGCCTATCCCTACATCCAGCTTTCGGTCATCGCTATTTTTGCCTTTATCTCTTACCTGGCTTTCAATTACTCGAAGGAGGCAGAACAAAATCGTGTTTGGGTTGGACTCACCAAGGAGACGGCCCATCAACTGGGTACTCCCCTGTCTTCGCTCATGGCGTGGATGGAAGTTCTCCGGGATGATCCTCAATTCCGGGGTAAAGGGATCGTGGAGGAACTGGAAAAGGATATCAACAAGTTGCGCATGGTGACCGAACGATTCTCCAGCATCGGCTCCACGCCCGTACTAAAAGAGGAAAATGTTCACCAGCTGATCAACAATGTGGTCAGTTACTTACAGCCCCGGCTGTCCAACAAAATCAATTTTGAGGTCTATGCTTTGTCAGAATCCATCCTGGCCATGGTCCATGCGCCCTTGTTTGAGTGGGTCATCGAAAACCTCTGCAAGAACGGTGTCGACGCGATGGGCAGCAGTGGGACGATTGCCATCAAAATTCTGCGGGGCAGTGAGCGGAAAGTGATCATCGACATCTCCGACACGGGCAAGGGCATGCCCAAATCGCTTATCCCCAACGTATTCAAGCCCGGGTTTACCACGAAGAAGCGGGGCTGGGGGCTTGGATTGGCCCTGGCCAAGCGTATCATCGAAACCTATCACCAGGGAAAAATCTTCGTCAAACACTCGGAAGAAAATCAGGGCACGACTTTCCGGATTGTACTCCAGAGCGCCTGAGCTTACAGACTGTAATTCAGCACGTTAGAAACGCCAAGAAAAGGCCGAATTTTGGGGTTTTGTCCTTGCTGATCACACCCTTCCAAGCTACTTTTGTGCCCGGATTTCTACGATTCTAACCCTATCCCCTCCATGGCAAACTATGGCAAAATAACGCAGGTGATTGGTCCCGTAGTGGACGTTGCCTTCGACGAACCCGGTTCTAAACTTCCCGAGATTCTTAACTCCCTTGAAGTAACTAAAACAGACGGCACCAAGATCGTCCTGGAGTGCCAGCAGCACCTCGGTGAAGACCGAGTGCGTACTGTGGCCATGGACGGAACAGAAGGCCTCGTACGAGGCATGAAAGTGCTTGACACCGGAATCGCCATTACCATGCCGATTGGGGATGATATCAAAGGCCGGTTGTTTAATGTTGTCGGCGAAGCGATCGACGGCATTGCTCAGCCCAAGAGAGAAAAAAGCCTGCCGATCCACCGGTCAGCGCCTGCGTACGAAGACCTGACCACTTCGACAGAAGTGCTCTTTACCGGTATTAAGGTTATCGACCTGATCGAGCCGTATGCCAAAGGGGGTAAGATCGGGTTGTTTGGCGGTGCCGGTGTGGGAAAAACCGTTTTGATCCAGGAACTGATCAACAACATTGCAAAAGCCTATTCCGGGTTGTCTGTATTTGCCGGCGTGGGTGAGCGTACCCGTGAAGGAAACGACCTGCTCCGCGAAATGATCGAAGCGGGCATCGTGGATTATGGTGATGCCTTCCGCAAATCCATCCACGAAGGTGGTTGGGACCTGTCGAAGGTGGACATGAAGAAACTGGCTGAGTCCAAAGCCACCTTTGT
Organism: Cyclobacteriaceae bacterium; assembly: GCA_016787645.1. Taxonomy (GTDB): domain Bacteria; phylum Bacteroidota; class Bacteroidia; order Cytophagales; family Cyclobacteriaceae; genus ELB16-189. The sequence goes on from JAEUUF010000022.1 coordinate 271,166, forward strand.
GTTTGGCCAGATGAACGAACCCCCCGGAGCGCGTGCCCGGGTAGCCCTCTCCGGTCTTACCATCGCTGAGTATTTCCGCGATGGTGATGGTACTGGCAAAGGCCGCGACATTCTCTTCTTTATTGATAACATCTTCCGCTTCACGCAGGCAGGCTCTGAAGTGTCTGCCTTGTTGGGCCGGATGCCCTCGGCGGTAGGATATCAGCCCACTCTCGCGTCCGAGATGGGTGCCATGCAGGAACGGATTACTTCCACCAAGCACGGTTCAATCACATCGGTGCAGGCGGTTTACGTTCCTGCCGATGACTTGACTGACCCCGCCCCGGCAACTACCTTCTCGCACCTCGACGCTACGACCGTATTGAGCCGTAAAATTGCCGAGTTGGGTATCTACCCTGCTGTGGATCCGCTCGATTCTACGTCGCGCATTCTGCGTGCCGATATCGTGGGTGACGCACATTACGATTGCGCCCAACGCGTCAAGTATACGCTACAGCGTTACAAGGAGCTTCAGGATATCATCGCCATTCTTGGTATGGATGAGTTGAGCGATGAAGACAAACTCATTGTGAACCGTGCGCGCCGTGTGCAGCGTTTCCTCTCCCAACCTTTCCACGTCGCCGAAGCCTTTACCGGCCTCAAGGGTGCCCTCGTAGACATCAAGGATACAATCAAGGGCTTCAATATGATCATGGACGGTGAACTGGATCACCTGCCTGAATCTGCCTTCAACCTGGTGGGAACGATCGAGCAGGCAATTGAGAAGGGCGAACGCCTCATGGCTGAAGCTAAAGGATAACCATTATGTATCTCCAGATTCTTACGGCCGAAAAGAAGGTGTTCGAGGGAGACGTGACCAGCGCCACCTTCCCGGGTGCCGACGGCTCCTTCCAGATCCTTAACAACCACGCACCGCTCATCAGCCTGCTGACGCACGGCACCGTGGAGTATAAGGTGAATGACAAACGCCAGAAGGTGCAAATCACCGGCGGCGTAGTGGAGGTTCTCAAGAACAAAGTGATTGTACTAGCCGACGGGATCAAGGAATAAGTAATTTCAAAAGCATAAAAAGGCACCTGATGGGTGCCTTTTTTTATTAGACCTATTTTCTCTTCTCGGCGGGTATGAATCGCTTCCTAAACCCAAACACGTCCTTACGGGTTGCCCCATCCATGGAGAAGAACGTTTCCGGCTGGTGTGAGCTTCTTACCGACCAGTCTGTTTCCGTCGGCCACGCATCGATGGTCGCCAGCCTTTTACTATTCTGCTCAAAAATTACGGAGACCAGTGGACTTCCGGTCGGAGCAACCGGGGCGAAGGATGCCGCATTCCGGTATTCCATTCCGGAAAGGTAGGATTTGACCGCGGAGGAGTCCGCCAGCTCATTTCCGATCAGCCATTTTCCATCGCGCCGCTCGATCACAAAACTGCTGTCCGCCGGGTATTGAAAACTGATTCGCGTTACCGAGTCCTTCTTCAAGCGAAGAAAGGCCTTGTCGCGCCAATCGTCGATGGACCGGTTAAACTGCGCATCAAAAAAACCACCTACCGCATAGACTTCCGGCTCATCATACAGCCTGACATAAGTATACGCAGGACCGCCATATGATGCAGTGGGGGTTTGTCCGAACCCGGAACGTCCGATCACCAGGTCAGCCTCTACCGACGTCCCGGCCATCAACTGCACACGCGTGCCCGTGCTGTCTCCTACATTCAGTTCATTCCACTTCTCACGCCGCTTGGACACCATCCGCTCCGGCCTGAGATTCATGAGCATACGCAGCGCATTGGAGCCCGCACCTTGCTCGAGTCGCAGTGATTGAGTTCCGTTCATCAGCTTCCATCCACCCGCTTTTGATATCCGCACGGGTTGACTCCGTGATTTGGCCGGCGTTATAATGATGTCAGTAACTTTCGCGGTATCGACGTCGGTCAGTGCGGTCGGCAAGTTGCCCTCCAGCCTGGGAGACCGAAACTTCTTGACGGCCATGAATACGAGGATGAGGCCGAGCAGTATGACGGCCAGCTTCCAGGGATCAGTTTTCTTCATAATTTTCACTCATTCGCTTCAATCGTGTCATGCGGTTGCGCTGCATGCGCACCAATCCGTAACCTACTACCAGCAGGATCGGCACCAGGAAATTGGCATACTTGAGAATTAATTTTGTGCTGTCCTGCAATTGCCGAATGGGCCGGCTCGTGGCGCCCTTGGTTCTTAAATCAATCAGCCCGGTATCATCTGACAGCCAGTCGATGGCATTCACCGCGAGGCTGACATTGTCTGGCTGGAGCGAGCGAGCCTGCTGACGAGGGCCGTTGATGACAAAATCACCATCCCCCAATACCACCATTTTATAACCTGAACCACGGGTCTCTTCAAGAATTCCACCCATGACAATGTTCTTCTCCGGAAAATCCTGCTCGGTCCATTGCTTGTTGATATCAAACATCATGGGGGCTTTTTGTGTAGCCGATTTTTCAGAGGTCATGATCAGTGGCGTAAACCGCTTGGTAGAATCACCGATAAAATTCACCGGGCTGGCAAACTGGAGCAGGACAGTCTCCAGGCCCTTGGTGATGGGGTGATCCGCAAATCTTCCGACCACCGGCAAGTAGGGGAAAGAAACCTGCGTCTGAAAATTGAACATGCCTTGTTGCTGCTGAACGGTTACCGCTCCGCACTTGGCGTCGATGATGAAGGCGTCTTCCACTGCTATCCCCTTTTGAGCAAGCCATCCTTCAAGGCCATTCGACAATTTCATTCCGTAAGCTCGTTGAAGGTCGCCATCCACGCGGTTCAGGGCAAGAAGCAACCGGCCACCACGTGCCAAGAATGTATCCAGTCGCCGCAAATGCGAAACGGGAATGGTGTCGGTAGGGCGAATCATGGCCAGCGTTCGGATCGTGGCGGGCACGTCTGCCGAATCCAGACCTACGGGCTGGGGTTGATAAAGCACATTGAGCAATTCCATCGCCTGGCCCATATCTTCCATTTGCGCCTCCCCGTGCCCCGTGATGAATCCCACCACAGGTTTCGTCTCCACCGAGATGCGTTTGATGGCCGCAGATAAAGAATATTCCATGGCTGATCCTGGTTGTACAAACGGGATCACATCTGTCTTTTCTCCAAGGCTGATGGTGGCACCAAGGAACGCCTTTTGCTGCTTGACCTGATCTTTCTCCCGCACATTGATCATGACAGGTTGGATCCCGTTTTCCAGCGCAACTCGTTCAGTGGCTTCATTCTCATTGGGATTGACAAATTCATATGCAATCATTCCATTGGATCGGCTGTTGTATTCTACCAGCAGGTCCTGGAAGTCCGTGCGCGTCTGCGCGATATTGGGCGGCATATCTTTAGAGAAATATGCCTTCACCGTAACAGGTTCCTCGAGGCCCTCAAGAATGTCGAGGGTGGCCTTGCTCAGCGTGTACTGCCGATCGTCGGTCAGGTCAGCACGAAAATGCAGTTCATTCGAAAGAAAGTTGATGACCAGTACGATGCCGACCACCAGGAGGGTTGATGCTAACAATTTCTGTTTCATACCTTCAGTTCAGGTTCCGTTTGGTCAGAGACATTTCAGAAAGAAAAAGGCCCACAAAAATGATGGAGCCAAAATAAATTACGTCCCGGGTGTCCACGACCCCGCGGGAAATACTCTCAAAGTGGTTGCTGAGGCTCAACGTGGAAAGCACCTGGGCCGTAATACCGGTAAAGTTGCTCGCCAGTACTTCAAAAATGATGTGGAAAAACAATCCAATCGAGAGCGCCAACAGGAAGGCAACAATCTGGTTGTTTGTCAGGCTGCTGGCATAGAGGCCTATGCTGATATAGGCGGCACTCATCAACGTGAGACCCGCATATCCGCACAGGATTTCGCCCGCATCAATGTCTCCAATGACGGACAGGGTAATCACGTACGGGAATGTAAACACCAGAGCTACCATCACCAGGAGCAGGGCGGCCAGGAACTTTCCCACCACCACTTGCCGGTCGGTCACCGCTTTGGTCAACAGCATTTCAATGGTACCGCTCTTCTTCTCTTCGGCCAGCAGGCGCATAGTGAGTGCAGGGGTGAAGAAGAAAAGTGTCCAATAGGCAATTCCAAAAAAAGATTGAAGGCTTGCCTGGCCGACCATGAAAATGTCAGAGCCAAACAACCAGGTAAAAAAGCCGCTGAAGCCCAGGAACAGGACCAGCAGGATATAGGCAATGAGCGAATCAAAATAGGATTGCAGCTCTTTCTTCGCAATAATCCAGGTGGCGTGCATGTCAATTCGTTGTTAGGTTTCTGAATATATCTTCAAGCCGCGTTTCCAACGGGGTGAGCTCGCTGAGAATCCATCCCTTTTGAACGCAGAGGTGAAAGATTTCCCGCGTGGAGGACAGGCCCGTACGGCTTTGCACTTCCAGGCGATTTCTCTCCTTGTCAATAACTTCGATCGTATCCACCGTCGGCATTTTTCGCAAAGCCTCGATCACCTCCTCGACGCGCGCGTCCTCAATCTTCAGGCGAATCACTTCCTGGCCGGTGGCCTGTTTGCGGAGTGTGTCCGCCGTGCCATTGGCCACGATTTTTCCCTTATTGATGATGAGAATGCGGTCGCAAGTTGCCTCCACTTCGGGCAGGATGTGGGTGCTGAGCACCACGGTTTTTTCCTTTCCGAGTTCCCGGATAAGATTCCTGATCTCCACGATCTGGTTGGGATCAAGCCCGGTGGTGGGTTCATCCAGTACCAGGATCTCGGGGTCATGAATCATGGCCTGTGCCAGGCCCACCCGCTGTCGGAAGCCTTTGGACAGCTCACCGATCTTCTTGTGCTTTTCTGCATTAAGTCCGCACACCCGGATCATCTCCTTCAACCGCTGCTGCACGGATCCCGGTGACATCCCCTGCAGCGCTCCGCAAAACTCGAGATAGTCAATTACCGGCATGTCCAGGTACAGGGGGTTGTTTTCCGGGAGATAGCCGATGTGACGCTTCAGTTCATCACCATATTCCCGCACGGATTTGCCACCTACGCTTACATCGCCTTCACCAATGGAAAGATACCCGGTGATCATCTTCATCGTGGTACTCTTGCCGGCGCCGTTGGGTCCAAGGAAGCCCAGCACTTCACCGGGGCGTACGTCAAAGGTTATGCCGTCAACCGCTTTTTGCGATCCGTAGTTCTTGGAAAGATTCTCAATGTGAATTTCCATGGGACAGGTTTTGTTGAACAGGGTGCAAAAATAAATTTTCTGAAAAAAAAGTAAAGTCCGGGACCGTTTTTTGGCTACTTCTTATAGAACCATTTGATTCCAAAAACCACCCCCGTGAGCATGGCCAGGGTCCCAATCACCGTAAATACGGGCCCGCCAATTATCCAAACAATTAATCCGCCCACAAAAAAGATAAGGGAAAGCCTAAAGGTGCTGTCAGATAGACTTGCGGTATCCGGTGGAGCGGCCTGAACGACGGGCTGCGCCCGGGTAACCGCCATTGTTGCGGGAGCCGAGACCCCTGAAGGTTTCTGGCTGGCACGGCTATACTTCGTTATCCGCTGGGAAGGTGTCACAATTTTTTCTGTTGAAGCATGGAGTGCATGTTCTTCCGGCGGAGTAGTCCGGACAACCTGTTCATCACTCGTCGGCTCAATGGGAAGGGACCCTGGTTGTGGAAAATAATAAGTGTAGCGCGGCGAAGAGCACGCCGCCAGGAACACGCCAAGTAAGCAGGCGTACGGCAATCTCATGGTTGTTGCTTTCGCCCGAAGAGTCTTGCGAAAAACCGCTTCTCAAAATTCCAGAAGAAACTGAACTGTCCGAACAGTAAACCAAAGAGGAGCAGGAAAATATTGTAGATGGGTAAGATCAGCACGTAGTACAGGACCGTGGCCCATGTGGGGGTGTCTTCCCGCTGGAACAAGGCACGGAGCAAGGGCTTGGCAATCAAGGCAACCGTCGTGCCTGTGCACGCGAAGACTATTAAAATAAGGATCACCTGAAAGGTGTTCTTCACTTTCCAACGCTCCTTCAGTTTGTCGGTCCAGCCGGCCATAGCCATTAAAAGCCTTAAAAATACAGACTATTTACCAGTGACACTCATCCACCACGGTCGACGGGGCGGGTCCGCCTCCACAGTCACCAACTCCTTCCGCACCGGGTGAAGAAAGGTAAGGCGGCGGGCATGAAGGGCAATACTTCCGTCGCCGGTCTCGTAGGACGAGCCATACTTCACGTCTCCAAGGATCGGGCATCCCATGGATGCCAGTTGCACCCGAATTTGATGAGAGCGGCCAGTAATCGGCCTAACCTCCAGGAGGAAGCTGCCGGTCGTTGAATGAAGAATTGAATAACTCAGCTCAGATTTCAGGGCTCCCGGCGTTTCCCTCGAGTAGGCCGTCGTTTTGTTCTTGCGCTCATCTTTCGACAACCAATGAACGAGGTTCCCGGTTTGGGCGGGCGGCGCATGATCCGTAACCGCCCAGTACACTTTCTCTGTCTTACGGTCGCGAAACAGTTCATTCATCCGCGACAACGCCTTCGATGTTCGTGCAAACACCACTACCCCGCTGACGGGCCGGTCGAGGCGGTGAACCACCCCAAGAAATACATCACCAGGCTTTCCATACTTGGCTTTGATATAGGCTTTTGCTTCCTCGACCAGCGGGGTGTCACCCGTCTCATCGCCCTGCACGAGGATGCCGGCTGCCTTGTTGATGGCCAGGAGGTGATTATCTTCGAATAGAATTTCCAGCGGCATCAGGAAAGAGAGATCATTCCGTTGAATTTCTTGTAGCTGGCACCCATAAATTAACTTCGCGAAGGTACTCCATTTGATGCGAAACGAGATGAAAAACAGGTCCCTCCTCCTTCTGATTCACTTGTTGCTTGTCTTTCCCGTGCTCATCCAGGCCCAGGATGCTGACGCCTTGGTCAAGGAAATCAAGAATGAACTTGCCCGCCACCCCGGGACGTTTGCCGTCGCCTTCAAGGATGCCACGACCGGGCAACAGATTCTGATCAATGAACGGGAACGCTTTCATGCTGCCTCGACCATGAAAACTCCTGTGATGATCGAAGTATACAAACAGGCTGCCGCGGGAAAGTTCAAGCTGTCCGATTCCATTCTCATCAAGAATGAATTCAAGAGCATTGTGGATGGCAGTTCTTACTCCCTCGACCCGAATGACGACAGTGAACTTGGGCTGTACAAGCAAGTGGGAAAGAAATTGCCGTTGTACGATGTCCTGTACCAGATGATCATTGCCAGCAGCAACCTGGCCACCAACCTCATCATCGAATGGGTGGACGCCCGCAACGTCACGCACACGATGCGATCGATGGGTGCCATGGATATTGAAGTGCTGCGCGGCGTGGAGGATGACAAGGCCTTTGCCAAAGGACTCAACAATTCCGTAACCGCCTTTGACCTGATGATTCTTTTCGACCAGATGGCCCGGAGAAAGATTGTCAACCCAGGTGCCTGTGACGCGATGATCAACATTCTGAAGGATCAGAAGTTCAACGAAATCATTCCAGCCCAACTGCCGGAGGGTGTTGTAGTTGCTCACAAAACCGGCTCCATCCGTGGTGTGCAGCACGATTCAGGAATTGTCATCCTCCCGGACGGCCGGAGGTACAGCCTGGTGATCCTATCGAAGAATCTTACTGACGAACCCGCCGCCATTACGGCCATGGCCAGGGTGTCCAAAATGATTTACGAGTATACTCAGCGGAAACGCTAGTCCTTGAATTCGGATGTGAAGTGGAAACGAATCTCAGGAAAATTATCCTGAACCATTTGCAACCACGCCTTTGACTCCGCCATAAACACCAGTTTGCCGTCTTTGTCGCGGGCGATATACCGCATCTTGGATTGAATAAACTCTTGAAGTTTTCGCTCGTCGGAACTGCTGATCCAGCACGCTTTGTAGATCTGCTGGTTATGGAACTCTACCGTAGCACTGTATTCATGCAACAAGCGGAACTGGATGACTTCGAATTGCAGGGCGCCCACGGTGCCAATGACCTTCCGCTTTCCCACATCGAACGTAAACAACTGGGCTACCCCTTCTTCCATGAGTTGAAGCAGACCTTTTTCAAGTTGTTTGCTCTTCATGGCATCCTTGTTTACCACCTCCTTGAAAATCTCGGGTGAAAAACTGGGGATGCCGGTGTACTGAAGCTTCTCCCCTTCTGTCAGTGTATCACCAATTTTCAGGTTTCCGGTATCATAGATACCCACAATATCACCTGGCCATGCTTCATCGATAGTCTCCCGGTCCTGTGCCAGGAAGGCCGTCGCGTTGGAAAACCGATACCCCTTGTTGTGGCGAACATGAAAGTAGGTATCTCCGCGATGAAAGGCTCCCGAACACACCCGCACAAACGCGATGCGGTTGCGGTGCTTGGGGTCCATGTTGGCGTGGATCTTAAATACAAACCCCGTGAACTTGGGTTCATGAGGAGCTACTTCCCGAACGGTAGTTTCGCGCGACCTTGGGGTTGGCGCAATCCGAATAAATGTATCCAGCAATTCTTTCACACCGAAGTTATTGACCGCGCTTCCAAAAAATACCGGGGCCACCTCGCCAGCCGCATAGTCCGCTACAGAAAATTCCGGGTAAACCCCTTCGATCAATTCCACATCAGCCCGCAATTGTTCAGCATTCTTTTCACCGACCAGTTGATCGAGCTCCTGGCTCTGGATATCGGAAATCTCTATGCCTTCCTCCACCACGGTTTTGCTTGCCGTGAAGAGATGAAGGCTTTTCTCGTAGAGGCTGTATACTCCTTTGAACGTTTTTCCCATGCTGATGGGCCAGCTCAATGGACGTACCTTGATATCCAACTTCTCTTCAATTTCATCCAACAGATCAAACGGATCACGACCTTCCCGGTCAAGCTTGTTGATGAAGCAAATCACGGGCGTACTGCGCATACGGCAAACATCCATGAGCTTTTCGGTTTGCGTTTCGACACCTTTTACACAGTCGATGACCATGATGACCGAATCCACCGCCGTGAGGGTGCGGTAGGTGTCTTCTGCGAAGTCCTGGTGGCCTGGCGTGTCCAGCAGGTTGATTTTGGTGTCTCTATACGTGAACCCCATCACGGAGGTGGCCACCGAGATACCGCGCTGCTTTTCAATCTCCATCCAGTCGCTGCGGGCATGGTCCTTGATCTTACTGGACTTGACCGCGCCGGCTTTCTGAATGGCGCCGCCAAAAAGAAGGAGTTTCTCCGTCAGGGTTGTTTTTCCCGCATCCGGGTGGCTGATAATGCCGAACGTTCTGCGGCGGGCGATTTCCTGGTCGATGGTCATGCGGGAATAAAGGCCGCAAAGCTAAAGATTCGCCGCCACATGAGCAGGACGCCTCACAGCTCCATCCTGAAATTCCTCACCTTGATGTCATCAAGACCCCGGTCGTCGAACGGGTTTTCCATTTGGTCCTGCACGTTAAACAGGGAAACAAGGATGAATCCGGTAACACAGCTCAACAGATAGACTACCCAATCAGGTGTTCCATCATCAAGCCGGTGCAGCAGTGCGGGCGAGTAGATAAACGGGAAGATATAAATGAAAACCTGGCAATACGCCCTCAGGCTGACGGGAGTATGATGGGTGTAAATGGAGATTGTACCCTCCACACTGCTGTGAACGTCCTTCATGAACCGGAGAATCTTGAAGGCTTCTCCCGATCCGATTTCTTCCTGGTTCTTCATGAGGAATTCGGAAATCTTCCGAAGGTTGGATCGAAGCGGGGCCTGGTCATTCTTGCCAGAAGAAAAGAATTCGATCAGTGAATCAGAACTGGCCTGGATGATGCCTTTGATTTCAGCCTTCTTTTCATCCGGTAGTTTTTTGCAGCGCTCAAAGCAACGCGTCACGATCAGGAGGGCTGCCTTGAACCGGCTCATGTAATCCAGGGCCTTCTCCCGGCGGCGAAAAGCAGCACGAATGGTGAAAACCAGTGGAAAAATAATTGCGATACTGATGATCGTAAGATCAAAATTGTATTTGATTTCATACCGGATCACACAAAAAGATGTGACCAGGCAGATAAATAAGACCGTAAAAGTCCTGATATTTATAATCTGTAAGTAACGGGTCATGTTGCCTTTGGTGTTCATTCAAACCTAATCGTAAACTTATGAAGCGTCATCTGTTCTGCCTTGTCCTGCTGGTTGTCTTTGGCTTACCGGCCACCGCCCAGAATGTTCTCTTTCAAGATCAGCAGCCGCTTGAACTGAAGCTGACCAGTTCAATCAAAGATATTAAAAAGAAAACGAACGATTCAACCTATCTGCCCGCCCACTTGTATGTGAAGAATGCTTCCGGCAACTGGGACTCCATCGCCATTGAGCTGCGGGCACGGGGAATATTCCGGCGTAAGAACTGTTATTTCTCTCCGATCCGGATTAAAGTCAAGAAAGAGGCCGCCAAAGGCACCATCCTCGAAGGCAACAAGAGCCTGAAACTCGTCATGCCCTGCGAGAACAGCAGCGACAAAAATGAACTGGTTACAAAAGAACTCATCGCCTACAAGATGTACGAGAAGCTGAGTCCCTATTACTTCAAGACACGTATGGCGAACCTGACCTTCATCGAATCGGACGGGAAAAAATCGAAGACCCATCAGCTGGTAGCCTTTCTCATTGAAGACGATGACCTGGTGGCCAAGCGGTTCAACGCGAAGATCATGGAAAACCTGAACCTGCACCCCGCAAGGCTCAGTGACACCAGCGCCGTGCGGCACGACCTTTTCCAGTACATGATAGCCAACCTGGACTGGTCTACCACCTTCCAGCACAATGCCAAGATCATGTTGCAACCAACCAACCGGTACATCCCGTTGGCGTATGACTTCGACATGTCTGGTTTCGTAAACCCACCGTACGGTGTGCCCAACGAAGAACTGGGGCAACAGGATATTCGGGATCGGATTTACCGGGGCTTCTGCCGGAATGAATCGGTCGTCCAAAATGTGCGCCAACAATACCTCGTGGCGCAACCCCAGGTTATGGAGGTCCTTGGCCAATACGAGAAGAACTTCGTCCCGCGTGACTACGCCACCATGAAACGTTACATCGAGGATTTCTTTGCCATCCTGAAAAATGACAATGACTTCCGGAAGCGGATCATAGACGGCTGCCGGAAGAAGTAGCCCTGCCGGGCATCTCAAATCATTACCTTGCGGTCACCCTGATGTGGCTCTGCCGGAAACCATAAAATGGCCTTTCGGCAGCCCTTCCTTGCTGTTTTTTGGGTACTTCTGCCACTCTGTCACAAGTTGAACAGCCTAATCCCCTTGGCATAATCATTGACCAATGGGTCGGGACAAGACTTAACAACGACTATGGGAAAAATTATTGGAATAGACCTGGGTACCACCAACTCCTGCGTGGCCGTCATGGAAGGCAGCGAACCGGTGGTGATTGCCAACAGTGAGGGCCGGCGGACGACTCCGTCCATCGTCGGATTCCTCGACAACGGCAAGGGCGAGCGCAAAGTAGGTGACCCGGCAAAACGCCAGGCCATTACCAACCCGAAAAATACCGTGCAGTCCATCAAACGCTTCATGGGCAAAAAATTCAAGGACGTGAGCGGGGAAATGAAGATGGTGAGCTACGCCGTCGAAAGCGGCAGTAACGATACCGTTCGCGTTCGCATCGGCGATCGCCTCTATACCCCACAGGAAATCTCCGCCATGATCCTTCAGAAGATGAAGTCAACGGCCGAGGATTACCTGGGTACGACGGTGACGGAAGCTGTTGTTACGGTTCCAGCCTATTTTAACGATGCCGAGCGTCAGGCTACCAAAGAAGCCGGGCAAATCGCCGGCCTTGATGTGAAGCGCATTATCAACGAGCCCACTGCAGCCGCGCTGGCCTACGGTCTTGACAAGAAGAACAAAGACATGAAGATCGCTGTCTATGACCTCGGCGGCGGTACGTTTGATATTTCCATTCTCGAGTTGGGCGACGGGGTGTTTGAAGTGAAGTCGACCAACGGTGATGTGCACCTGGGCGGAGACGACTTTGATGCCCGCATCATGAACTGGCTCGCCGATGAGTTTAAGACTGAGAAGAACATCGATCTCCGCAAAGACCCGATGGCGCTCCAGCGCCTGAAAGAAGCTTCCGAGAAAGCCAAGATTGAACTTTCCAGCTCCAACGAAACAGAGATCAACCTTCCATATATCACTTCGGTAGATGGCGTGCCGGAACACTTGGTAAAGAAACTTAGCCGCGCGAAGTTTGAACAACTCTGCGATGACCTGATCAAGCGAACACTGGAGCCTTGCAAAAAGGCGGTGGCCGATGCCGGGATTTCCGTTTCGCAAATCGATGAAGTTATCCTCGTTGGTGGCTCCACCCGGATCCCCCGCATTGTAGACGAAGTAGAGAAGTTCTTTGGTCGCAAACCTTCCAAGGGTGTAAACCCCGACGAAGTGGTCGCCGTAGGTGCAGCCATACAGGGCGGCGTGCTGACCGGTGAAGTGAAAGATGTTCTCCTCCTCGACGTTACCCCGCTTTCGTTGGGTATTGAGACCATGGGCGGCGTGATGACAAAGCTGATTGAGTCCAACACCACGATTCCTTCCAAGAAGTCGGAGGTGTTCTCGACGGCTTCCGACAGCCAACCCTCCGTGGAAATTCACGTGCTGCAAGGTGAGCGGCCATTGGCCAAGGATAACCGCACGATCGGGCGGTTCCACCTCGATGGTATCCCTCCGGCTCCACGCGGTGTGCCACAAATCGAAGTGACCTTCGATATCGACGCCAACGGTATCCTCCATGTATCCGCCAAGGACAAGGGCACAGGTAAGGAACAAAAGATTCGTATCGAGGCTTCTTCCGGTCTCACCGATGCCGAAATCCAAAAGATGAAGGCAGAAGCCCAGGCGAATGCCGAAGCGGACAAGAAAGAAAAGGAGAAGATCGAAAAGATCAACCAGGCTGACTCGATGATCTTCCAAACCGAGAAGCAGCTGAAAGAATATGGTGACAAACTCTCGGAAGGCAACAAGAGCGCGCTCAATGGCGCCCTTGAAAAGCTGAAGGAAGCGCATAAGAGCCAGGACCTGGCGGCTATTGAGACAGCCCTGGCTGCCCTCAACGCTGCGTGGCAGACTGCATCACAGGAGATGTATGCCGCCTCGGGTGCCGCAGGCGCGCAGCCTGGCGCCGGCGCCAACGGTGCTGGCGGACCATCGGCCGGCACCGGACAAGGAAATGGTGACGCGACCGATGTGGAGTTTGAAGAAGTGAAGAAGTAAGGCATTGCCCGAATACAAGCCCTGACGCAAACGTCAGGGCTTTTTTGTTTCCAGTACTTTCAATCCGGGCCAGCTACTTTGAACAGTAGGCCATTCCGTTTCCGGCGCCCTATATTTGCAGCCTTATTGACTGGTTATGTATATCATCAAATTTGGTGGCACCTCCGTTGGAAAACCCGAGCGACTCCAGAAAGTGGGTGAACTCGTGCTCCGTACACCAGGGCAAAAGATTGTCGTGCTGTCCGCCCTGAGCGGTACCACCAATACCCTGGTAGCCATCGGCGATCATTTGCTGGCAGGCCGAAAAACGGAGGCCGAAATGGAAATCGCCAAATTGGAGCATCACTACCAAACGTACGCGGCCGACCTGTTTTCCTCCCCGGAGTACAAGGCCATCGGGCAGGATATCGTTAGCCGATACTTCAGCCTGATCCGCTTGCTTGCCGCAGGAAAATTTGATGACCGCAGCTACCGGGAACTCCTTGCCCAGGGTGAACTGGCCTCTACCGAATTTTTCTATTACCACCTCCGCGAACGGAAGGTTGACTGCCGACTCCTGCCAGCCCTCCACTTCATGTCGATTGATGAGAACCAGGAACCGGAATTGGATAAAATCGGCGAACGCCTCAAGGCTCTCCTTCCGTCCATGGTGAAGCAGGACATCCTGATTACCCAGGGATACATCTGCCGTAACCACCGCAATGAAATTGACAACCTGAAGCGGGGAGGCAGCGACTATACCGCATCACTGATTGGTGCCGCCATCCAGGCGAATGAAATCCAGATCTGGACCGACATTGATGGTATGCACAACAATGATCCCCGTGTCGTCAAAAAAACTGTACCGATCGCTGAACTGACCTTTGATGAAGCCTCTGAGTTGGCTTATTTCGGCGCAAAGATCCTTCATCCATCAACGATCGTTCCAGCGCAAAAACGCGGAGTGCCCGTGCGACTGAAGAATACTCTCGACGAGCAGGCGCCCGGCACGCTCATCAGTGACAAGGGCTCGGCTGGCGAAATCAAAGCAATCGCTGCCAAAGATGGCATCATTGCCATCAATATCAAGTCTTCCCGCATGCTGCTGGCCTTTGGCTTCCTCCGTGAAGTATTCGAAGTCTTCGAGCGTCACAAGACGCCCATCGACATGATCTCCACCTCCGAAGTGGCCGTCTCGGTTACGATTGACGACGCCCGACACCTGGATACGATCATCACCGAGTTGCAACGATTTGGCACGATCAGTGTTGATAAGGATCAAACCATTATCTGTATCGTGGGCAACAAACTTGCCGAACGCCAAGGGGTGTTGAACGAAGTGTTCCGGTCGCTCGAAAATGTTCCGGTACGCATGGTTTCATTCGGTGGAAGCCAGAACAACATCTCTATACTGGTGGAAAGTCAACACAAGGAACGCTCACTGCGCCTTCTGAACCAGGGTCTGTTCAGTCTTGGCGACTAAGGCACCGCTCTTCGCCGTTCATCCGAATTTCAAGCGGAAATATCAATTTTCCGGACAGGCGAGAATTGATTTTTGCCATATCTTTAGGTTAGACCTAACCCTCAGCCTATGTACACCGTGATCATTGCCGTTTTTGTGGTGGGGTACCTCGCCATCGCCCTGGAGCATCCAATCAAGATCAACAAGACGGCTTCCGCTCTTCTCACCGGTGTACTTTGCTGGACCCTCTATGCCCTCTCTTCCGGTAATGTGGAAGAAGTGAAGGACCATCTCAACGAAACACTAAGTCAAACGTCACAGATTCTTTTCTTCCTGCTCGGCGCCATGACGATTGTTGAACTAGTGGATGCCTACCAGGGATTCCGGCTTGTGACAGACCGCATTCAGACGAAGAACCCGGTCAAACTCCTTTGGTTGGTATGCTGGGTAACTTTTTTTCTTTCCTCCATCCTTGACAACCTCACCACCTCCATTGTCATGATTTCCCTGATTCGCAAACTGATCCCGGACAAGGACATGCGGATGTTTTTTGCGGGTATGATTGTGATCGCCGCTAACGCGGGAGGCGCATGGACACCCATCGGCGATGTGACTACCACCATGCTGTGGATTGGCGGGCAAATTTCGACCGTGAATATCATGGAGTCGCTTTTCCTACCCAGCGTGTTCTGCATGCTCGTGCCGCTGTTGTATCTAACGTTTACCCTCAAGGGAAGCCTGGGTGACCAACCTGCCGCACAAGCTGATACGGGGGGATATGGAAATGAGAAGGTCAAAGGCGGATCTACTATGCTTGCGTTGGGTGTGGGCGCCCTGGTATTCGTACCAGTATTTAAGACGCTCACCCATATGCCCCCTTACATTGGGATGCTGCTAGGGCTTGGCGTACTCTGGGTGGTTTCTGAACTCATCAACCCCCATGCCGATGAGGCCCTGCGCAAACCCTATACGGCCGCAGGTGCATTGCAACGCATCGATACTTCCAGCGTACTGTTCTTCCTTGGAATCCTGCTGGCCGTGGGCGCCCTGGAATCCATGACCATTCTCCAGCAATTTGCCGTGTGGCTCGATGAGGCGGTAGGCAGCCAATCGGTTATCATTACGTTGATTGGATTGATTTCCGCCGTAATTGACAACGTTCCGCTTGTGGCGGCCAGCATGGGCATGTACAGCCTCGATACTTTTCCCATGGATCACTTTATCTGGGAATACCTCGCCTATTGTGCCGGAACAGGAGGCAGCATCCTGATCATTGGTTCTGCCGCAGGGGTAGCGGTCATGGGTATGGAGAAGATAGACTTCATCTGGTACCTGAAGCGCATCAGCCTGATTGCCATGCTTGGCTATTTTGCCGGTTGCGGGAGCTACCTTCTGATTTATCAATTCATGCACTAGGCGAGGTCTCTGTCAAATCCCCACGAGCACACCGCTGCTGGAATCACGACGGGCGCGGGTGACGCTGGAGAGTACGTTCACTTCGTTTCTCAGGCGAAGAACGCCGAGGAAGGCAAAAATGATCGCCTCCTTGAAATCAATAATGTCATCGGAAGGAAGGACGACCGTCGCTCTGTGCATCAGTTGTCGTTGAAGCAATTCCACCAGGAAACCGTTTCGTGCTCCTCCGCCGGTGACCAGCAGTTGCAGGCGCTTCGTGGACTTCGGTACTGCCTTTCCTATTTCCATAGCTACTGATTCGCATACTGTTCTCAGTCGATCGGCGTGAGGGATTTCATCCTTGTCCAACAAGGGCTGGATAGCGGATTCAAAATATTCCCGACCAAGTGACAGTCTTTTTTTGCGGACCGCCCGATAGGCAATATCCACTTTGGCAAGCAGCGCTGCATTCACCTTACCTCTGGAAGCCACACGCCCATTATGATCAAAAGTTTTACCGATTTCCTTCATGAGATGATTCAGGGCCATGTTACAGAAGCAAATGTCAAAAGCCGTGCGCCGACGGTTCACTTCCATAGAAAGATTGGCGATCCCTCCGAGGTTGAGACAAACATCGGCCATTGAAAATAGATACCGGTCACCTATCGGCACTAATGGAGCTCCCTCACCTCCCAAATGCACATCGAGCGACCTGAAATCATACACGACCGGGACACCCGTAATGGCGTGAATCGCTGAACCATCTCCCAACTGGAACGTAAATCCATTTTGAGGCTGATGGAAAATGGTGTGCCCGTGCGAGGCAATCAAATCCACCCGGCTGATTCTTTTTTGCTTGAGAAACTTCATGCAGGCCTTCCCTAGAAAAGAACCATAGGCACTGTGCAAGTTGATCAGCTCTGGGCCGGGGAGTTGGTGTGCCGTCTCCAGGTGTCTTTTCCAGTCGCGGGAATAAGCCAGGGTGGCAGCTTCACGCAAACGAAAACTCCATGGGTTGCCCGCGGTAAATTCTACTAGCGCAAGATCGAGTCCATCGAGCGATGTGCCTGACATCAATCCCAGCGCCTGATATTTTTGGGGGGACTTCATTCATTAATTGGATACAGTGGAGCAGGCCTTTTAGGTAGTCAAGGGCCTGCACTAAGCCTTCGTACCAAATTAGGTATTTTCGGGCGAGCCGTTTTTCGCCAAGGGCAAACTTAATGGCCAGCACAGTAGAAGGCTAACATTCGTTAACGGACAGGGCGTCCGATGTGGCCAGGGAATGAAGGCGCTGTGAGAGAAATAATTGGGTTGCTGAAGTCGTTACTTGGCTAACTACCCCGGTGTCCGGGTGATTTTGTCCTGTGAAACAGCCCATTCTTTGAAAAACCTCTGAAACCTCACATCTTTGTGGCCCCCGATTTGAATCATAAGGGGCTAACCGCATCCCTCCTCCGCAATGTCCATCGTAAGGTTCGCAACTTTTTTCCTGGTGGTTCTTCTATCACCAATTTTGCCCGTAATGGGCCAGGCTGCGCGGAGCCCGTTCTCATCCTATGGACTGGGTGAGCAGTATGGTACGGCGCTGGCACAAGCACAAGGCATGGGCGGCGTTGGATATAGCAATCCCCAATTTCTATACATCAACAACCAGAACCCGGCATTGTTGGTCTTCAACCGGCTTACCACTTTCCAGGCAGGAGTAATCGGGGAGCAGCGCAGCCAGTCGTCCGACTCGGTCTCGGAGAAAAGTGGCAGTGGCAACCTTAATTACCTGGCGCTGGCCGTGCCGGTGATTTCAGGTTGGTGGACAACCTCATTTGGTTTGATGCCCTACACGCGTCTCAACTATGTGCTCAATTATAAGGAGCCTATTCCAGGCACAACTGAGTATACGGATATCATTGAGGAAGGAAGTGGAGGAGTAAACCAGTTCTATTGGTCCAATGGCGTCTCCATCAACAAAAACATCTCTGTAGGACTTAAGATTGCCTATTTGTTCAGCTCCGCCGAAAGTGTTTACGGCAACCTCCTGATCAACTCCAAAGTGCCACTCTCAGCGCGGGTCAATGACCGCACGTTTATTTCCGATTTTGTCTTCACGCCCGCAGTTTCCATTCGACTGGATTCACTTGGCCCCAGGAATCACCGGCTCAATTTTGGACTTGTGTACGATCTCAAAACCACGCTCGATGCCAAGTTCAACCGGGTCATGGAGCGTTGGAATGCCGCGGGCTTCCTGGACTCCACCACCGTTATCTCCAATCAGCCTGGCTCTATCACCATGCCGGGCAACCTGATGTTCGGGGCATCTTTTAGCCCTTATCCATATAAATGGCAGGCCGCACTAGATGCTTCCTTCGCCGATTATTCGCAATACAGGGACCTGGAGGGAAAGAATCGATATGAATCCAATAGCTGGCGTGTGGCAGGCGGTTTTGAATACACCCCAGACCGGACTTCGCTGAGTAATTACCTTAACCGGATTACCTACCGGACAGGACTAAGTGTTGAAAATTACCCGTTTTTGGCCAACGGCAACACCGTTAAGGATTTTGGCATTACTTTTGGCGTCTCTTTGCCGGTTAACCGCATTTCCAGCCTTGACCTGGCTGTGAAGTGGGGCAAAAAGGGCGATAAAGCGTTAAATGCCATCGAAGAAAATTATTTCAAGATCTACTTTGGCATCACTTTTAACGACCAGTGGTTTATAAAGCGTCGATTTGATTAGAATTTGATTAAAACTGAAACAACCAATCTTATGAGAGTCCGCATTCTCTTGACGATGATCACGATCCTGGCTGGCGCCTCCTCCGTGCTGGCACAGTGTAAAGAGTTCAAATGGCCGGAAGACAAAAAGAAGGCTGAGGAGTGCGTTGCCGTTTGGGGCGACGCTATGAAAACAGGGGGCAACCTTAAAAGTGCTGTTCCATCATTCCAGTGGATGCTCACCAACGCGCCACAGTGGAATACAAAACTGTATATCGATGGCGTAACCCTCTATGACAAGCTGGCGGACGCAGAAACCGATCCTGCCAAGAAGAAAGTCCTGGTCGACTCCCTGTTGATGATTTTTGACCTGCGTGTAAAGAATTGTGGCGATGAGGTCAATGTGCTTAACCGCAAGGCCTTTGCCTCGTACAAATTCAATATCAAGAACAAGGAAGCACTCCCGGGCTTGCTCGCGCTCTATGACAAAGTGTATGAGATCAGCGGCACCAACGTTACGGATGCCAACATTGTGGCTTATATGACCACGGTGAAAGCCAACCAGGTTTACCTGAAAAGCGTGACCGATGAGCAGATCCTGCATCGTTATGATAAGATCATTTCATTGGTGGACACCAAAATCGCCGCAGCCAAAACACCCGCTGATGCTGACAAACTGAGAGGCTACAAAGACGCCGTTGATGCGCTGCTCATCGGCATGGTGAAAGTGGATTGTGACTTTGTGAAAAAGAACCTTGCTCCCAAGTTCAAACAGAACCCCAACGACGTGGCCCTCGCCAAGAAGATTTTCAAATTCATGCTGGAAGGAAAATGCACGGATGATCCCCTTTGGCTCGATGCGGGTGAAGCCATTCACAAACACAGCACCGAAAAAGATTTTGGGTTGTTGAAGGCGCTCGCTGCCGCCAACATTGCCAAAGGTGACTATGATCGTGCAGAAGTGCTGTTGAAAGAAGCTTTGGCGATGACGAGTCTTAAGGGACAGGACCGCGCGGAAGCCGAGCGGTACATGGGCAGCATTGAAGCCAAGAAGAAGAACTATGGAGCAGCACGCGAATACTTCCGCCAGGCCATCGCCGCTGATCCAAGCGACAAGGAATCCTGGGAAAAAATTGGCGACTTGTACTATAACAGTGCTGACGATTGCGCCAAATTGAAGGCCAAGGCAGAAGACCGATTGGTTTACCTGGCCGCTTTTGAAATGTACCAGAAATCAGGTAACACCGCCGCTATGGCGAGAGCCAAAGCCCAGTTCCCTTCCAAGGAGGAGATCTTTGAACTCAACTGGCAGCGGGGCTCAACCCAGCGCGTGGGCTGCTGGATCAATGAAACGGTAACGATCCAGACCAGAGATTAAAAGAGATAAAACGGAGAAAGGCCCCGACCCGGGGCCTTTTTTTATGATGCGCAATCTCCCGGCAATCGTCTTCGTCCTCACGCTGTGGGCATGCTCGCCCAAGCCAGCTGGTGAACCCGTGGAATACCGCGGGCCGCTCCGCGAAGCGACTAACGTGGACATGCTCTATGCGGAGAAGGACCGCATCAAAGTGAAGATGATCGCTAACCGGATTCTCGAATTCAAGAATGGCGATCAGGAATTCCCCGAGGGGCTCTACCTGGAGTTCTTTGACGAAACCGGCAAAATGACCTCCAGCCTCAAGGCCAATCATGCCTACTATTTCAAAAAGGAAAACCGATGGAGGGGACGCGGCAAAGTGGAGGTAAAGAACATTGAGAAGAAACAACAACTCAACACGGAAGAACTGTTTTGGGATCCTCCTTCCAAGAAGATCTTCACCGAAAAATTTGTCACCATCAAGCTGGAGTCAGAGGTTATCTATGGCACCGGGCTCGACGCACTGCAGGACATGTCCTCCTACACCATCCGAAAGCCGGAAGGTGATTTTGAAATCAAAGACTGATTTCACGCCCTCTCCCCCGCGGATTTTTTTGTGTATTTTTGCAGTCCGTCCGACTCCAATGAAGCTATTTGACTCCCTCCTGCTATCCGTTGGCGTAGCCCTGGTGATCATGGGCATTTACGAGGTGATGACGGCCGGCCTGATTTACGCGTATTCCTTTCTCATGCCCGCAATCCTTGTCTTCCTGTGGTTGGTGTATCGAAAACGTAGCAAGGCCTGATGGAATCCCTCACCCCCTGGATTGTTGCCTCGCTGGCATTCTCATTCTTCTTCTCCGGCATAGAGATCGCCTTTCTGTCGGCCAACCGCCTGCAGGTGGAGATCCAGGGGAAACAAGGCTCCTGGTCAGGTCAGCTGGTCTCTTATTTTCTGAGTGCCCCCTCGCGATTCATTGGCACATGCCTGGTTGGCAACACCCTCGCCCTGGTGATCTTTGGCAACAGCATGGCCGTCCTGTTTGAACCTGTATTGATGACCTACCTTCCGGAGGCCCTGAACAACGAACCTTCGCTGCTCGTGATTCAAATAACCATCTCTACGCTGGTCATCCTGGCTACCGCAGAATTTCTGCCCAAGAGTCTTTTCCTGATCAACCCGAATTTCATGTTGTCAACGCTCGCCATCCCCTTTGCGGCGACTTATGTCATCCTGAAACCGATCACGTTTACCATCCTGAATCTTTCAACCTTGTTGCTGAAGCATGTCTTCCGCATGAACTATTCAGAAGAGAAGCCAGTCTACGGGCTCACGGATCTGAATCATTTTCTGCGCAACATGCAAAAAGTGAGTCACGAGGATGAGGAAATCGGGCTCGACAAGAAGATACTTCACAATGCCCTTGAATTCGGAACCGTTCAGGTTCGCGAATGCATGGTGCCGCGCACTGAGATTATTGGCGTAAGCCTGGAGGAAGGCATTGACAGGCTGAAATCAGTCTTCATTGAAAGCGGTCACTCCAAGATTGTGATCTACCGCGATTCGATTGATGATCCTATCGGGTATTGTCATTCGGCTGCGTTGTTCAGAAACCCGAAAACAATCGAAGAAATTCTTACCCCCATCACCCTCGTTACCGAGGCCGCCATGGCCAATGACCTGATGGTACAAATGATCCGCGAGCGGAGAAGCCTGGCGATTGTGGTCGATGAATTTGGAGGAACCTCCGGCCTGGTGAGCATGGAAGATGTCATTGAGGAAATCTTTGGCGATATCGAAGACGAACACGATGCCGATGACCTCATTGAGCAGCAACTCGACGAAAACAACTTTCTGTTGAGCGCTCGCCTGGAGGTGGATTACCTCAACGAACAGTATCATTGGCAACTCCCCACCGGCGATTACGAAACTCTTGGCGGGCTGATCCTGGCCTACACAGAAGACTTCCCCAAGAAGGGAGAAAGTGTGATGATCCCCCCTTACACGTTCACCATCCAGGCCACCAAAGGCAACCGGATTGAGACAGTGAAGCTGGAAGTCAATCTGAACAGCGAAAAGGACTAGAAAACGCGCCCGCAAGGCCTATTTTCTATTCTTTGCCGAATACATCAAACCGTTTAAATTTGCGGCTCTTTTGTCAGTAGTTGACGAAGGTAAACCAGCTTAGTTCTATGGCACTGATCAGTATTTTGAGGGAAAAGATGACCAAATGGGTGGTGGGCGCCATTGCCCTTTCCATGGGTGCATTTATTGTAGGGAGCGATCTTTTTGGGAGCGGACCCAATTCCATTTTCGGAGGACAGGATAAGGAAGTAGGTGAAATCGCCGGTACTTCCATCTCGCTGGAAGACTACCAAATCGCCATTCAGGAGCGAAAGAACAGCTACATTCTCAATTTCGGCCGCCAGCCCGGCGAGCGGGAAAACCCGACACTGGAGTCCCAGGCCTGGGAAATGTTGATCAGCCGGAATGCCATTCAACCGGAATATGAAAAAGTCGGCATTCGCGTAACGACCGACGAAGTGTGGGATATGCTGCAAGGGAAGAATGTCGACGAAAACATCAAGTCCTCCTTCACCGACAGCACCGGTCGCTTTGACCGCGGCCGACTCATCAGCTATCTCAAATCGGTGGAAGCCATGCCCGTAACCTCGGAGCAACGGATCCGTTGGGACATTTTCCGGAGTGACCTCCAGCCCTCACGCGAGCGCCTGAAGTACGAGAACCTCCTGACCAAGACTACGTATGTCACAGCGGCGGAAGCCGAACGCGACTACCACAATCAAAACGATGTGGCCGAAGTCAAATTTCTTTATGTCCCCTATTTTGCTGCCAGCGATTCGCTGGTGACCGTTACGGACAGCGAACTCAAAGCCTACTACGAGAAGAACAAGAAGAAATACAAAGTGGAGACAACCCGCAGCATGAGCTATGTGGCCTTCGACGTTAATCCGTCCACGGAAGATACGCTCGCAATTCGTGAAGAAATCACCCGCATGAGCAACGACATCAAAACCATTACCGAAGATTCGTTGTATGCACTTTCGAACTCAGATGCTGCCACACCATTTGGCAAGTACACCATAGCTTCCCTGCCTCCTACACTGCTTAACCAACGGGCAAGCCTAACTCAAGGCCAGGTCATTGGCCCCCTTCTTGAAGACGGTAAGTATCGTGTCTACAAGATTTCCAAGATTGGGAAAGACACCGTTTATACGTTCCGGGCCAGTCATATTCTTATCAAGTGGGATACTGACACCCCGGAAGGCAAGAAGGCCGCCAAGGAAAAGGCACAAAAGATTTTAAAAGACATCAAGGCTGGCGCCAGTTTCGCCGACAAGGCCCGTGAATTCGGAACCGATGGATCTGCTTCCAGTGGTGGAGACCTGGGATGGTTTGTCTCCGGCCAGATGGTTAAGGAATTTGAAAAACCTGTGTCTGATGCACGTAAGACAGGTGTTCTCAACGACGTGGTAGAAACTGATTTTGGATACCACCTGATCGATGTTACCAACCTTAAGGACAACACGTATTATAATGTCGTCATCCTTGAGCGGGAAATTGCCCCCAGTGATGAAACGCTTAACACGGTGCTGCGGAAGGCCGATGCCTTTGCCACCGACCTCTCGGGCGTAGAAGAATTCAAGGAAAAGGCGAAGAAGGAAGGACTTTCTGTCTTTGACGCGAATGATGTGGGTACTGCCGAGCGCCGGATCAACAACCTGGGCGAGGCCCGCCAAATGGTTACCTGGCTTTTCCGCGAAGCAACCGTAGGTAAGGTTTCTACCGTATTTGATCTCACCGATACGTATGTCGTTGCCGTCATGACCGGGGAAACGGAAAAGGGCTTCAAGTCCTTTGACAAAGTGAAGGATGAAATTACCCCGTTGGTCCGCAATGAAGCAAAAGGAAAATATATTCAAGAGAAACTCAAAGGCAAGACGGAACCCCTGGAGGAATTGGCAAAGCTCTTTCCCCGCGATGCCGTCGTTAATTCAATGAGCGACCTAAAATTGAACACCAACTCCATGCCCACTGTGGGCTATGATCCGGTCGTGATTGGAGCCGTATTCTCGCTGGAAAACGGAAAGCGGTCACTCCCGCTGGCCGGCGAAAATGGTGTCGTGGTTCTTGATCTCCAGGCGAAAACCGAAGCTCCGGCCATCGGCGATTTCACAATGTTCAAGAATCAATTGCTGCAATCCCTGAGCACCCGCGGTGGATATTACATCACCGAAGCCCTCAAGGAAGCCGCCAAAGTGGAAGACAAACGTTACAAGTTTTACTAGACTCTTCTGGTTTAGCCGCGGCAACCCTCAGGGTAGCCGCGGTTTTTTATTTATGGATACCCAATGGTTTGAATCGTTCCGCGAGAAGCTGGACAAGCACTACGCCTGGCCGGCGCTGTACATGTTCAAGTTTATTGTCCCCGCACATAAACAAGATGAACTCCGTATGTTGTTCCCTCTTCACATTACCTCTCAAGAAAAACGTTCGGAAAAGGGAAATTACGTCAGCCTGACCTATCAAATGATGATGCCTTCCAGTGATTCGGTGATCGAAGTATACAAGAAGGTATCAGGAATTGAGGGGATTGTGGCCCTCTGAGTCGTGCTCCGACAGGAGCGGCAAAAATTGCGTAACATTAACCTCAAATCCATCCTCTATGTGGACCGAAGCTGACCATTCCCTGAAAAAAACTTTCAAGTTTAAGGACTTCAGCGAAGCCTTTGGCTTCATGACGCGGGTAGCCCTGCTCGCCGAACAAATGAACCACCATCCCACATGGACCAACACCTGGAACCAGGTAGACATCGTCTTGAGCACGCACGATGCGGGCCATACCGTCACGGATAAGGATAGAAAGTTGGCCGCGGCCATCGACAAAATGGTCTGATCGTGGACAGAAAGATTGCCCTTTACCTCGTCCCCACTCCCATTGGCAATCGGGGAGATATTACGCTCCGTGCGCTGGAGACCTTAAAGAAAGTCGACATCATTCTCGCGGAGGACACCCGGACTTCCGGGGCATTGCTCGCGCACTACGGGATTCAAAAACCGCTGCAGTCGTTTCACATCCACAATGAACACAAGTCGATGGAGCGGTTGATTCAGCGAATGACCGGCGGAGAAACTTTTGCCCTCGTGAGCGATGCCGGCACCCCCGGCATTTCAGATCCTGGATTCCTGCTGGTTCGCGCGTGTCACAATGCCGGGTTGGCCGTGGAATGTCTTCCGGGAGCTACCGCGCTTATTCCAGCATTGGTGCAATCCGGCTTTCCTTGTGACCGGTTCGTCTTCGAGGGATTTCTGCCCCATAAGAAAGGAAAGCAGACCTTGCTGAAGCAACTTGCCACCGAGGAGCGAACTATCGTGGTCTATGAATCACCTCACCGCCTGGTGAAAACCCTCGAAGAGATGATCACGCATTTTGGACCCAGCCGACGCATTTCCGTCTCCCGCGAGCTCACCAAGCTCCACGAAGAAACCGTGACCGGAACACTCACCGACGTGTTTACACATTTTAATAGCAAGGAAGTGAAAGGAGAGATCGTTATTGTCATCGATGGCCAAAAATAGCTTACGCCCTTCGCCGTCGGTCCTCGCCGTACTTGCCACCGTGTTGCTTACTGCCGGATGGTTGATGGCCTCCTTTCCCCTGCTCATTTTTCTTGGGCTCGCTCCATTAATGGCAGTCGCAGAGTCCAAGGATAAGAATGATTCCATTCTTGAAAAGATGGAGTTGGTACTCCTTATTCTGGCTATTGCCTTTATGGCTCGTGCGTTCTTGCACCATAGCTCTGTAGTCATGGCGTTGGTATCGGCCATTGGATTTACGATTGCCTTTGTCGCCCATACGTGGGTTCGCCAGACCCTGGGAATCCATGCCGGAAAGATCACGCTGATTATTTTCTGGCTCGCGGTAGAGTACGTCTTCCTGAAAGTTATTTCTTCCAACGGGCTGTACCTGGCGGATACGCTTTCCCTGCAAGGAAGTTGGACGCGCTGGAACCCGCATACCGGGTATTTGGGCTCCTCACTGTGGATTCTTCTAGTTAATGCTTGCTGGTACATGGCCTTTCTCCAGGGAAGCGGCATTCGCTTGGGCTGGATGGTTGTAGGGATCCTGTTGATGGCGGGGCCCCTCTCGTACGGGTACACGCTGGCCGGCCCCCCGATAACGCGGGAGATCATGATCAATTTATATGAGAACCTGCCTGCGGACTTGGATGTTACCTATCTTGCGCGCGGCGAATGGGTGGTCCGAACGGCGGCCTGGCTGTCCACATTGATTCTGATTTTCACCTTTGTCAAGCATCAAACCAAGAAGAAATGATTGATCTGGTTTCGGTCGAACAGCACGTGATGGAGGTGTGTCATGAGGTTGGGGAATTCATCCGCGTGGAAAGCCTCAATTTTGACCGTTCACGCATACTGCTCAAGGAGGGATTCAACAATCTCGTTTCCTATGTGGATAAGGAATCCGAAAAGAAACTAGTCTCAACCTTATCAGAGCTGATTCCCGGTAGCGGGATCCTGGGTGAAGAAGGAACTTCAACCAAGAGCACGAATGGCTATCTATGGATCATCGACCCGTTGGATGGCACCACGAATTTCACCCATGGGCTGCCCCCCTTCGCCATCAGCATCGGGCTTACCCTGCATGACAAGAGTGTGCTTGGGGTAGTCTATGAAGTGACGAAAAAGGAAATGTTTCATGCCATTGAGGGTCGCCCTGCGTACTGCAATGATCAGGTCATCAAAGCTTCCCCGATCGACTCACTCAACGAGAGTTTGTTCGCCACCGGATTCCCCTATTACGACTTTCCAAAAATGGAAGCCTACCTTTCCATCATCCGAAAATTTCTCAAGCAATCCCACGGCGTTAGACGCCTGGGAAGTGCTGCTACCGACCTGGCTTATGTAGCCGCAGGTCGTTTCGAAGGTTTTTTTGAATACAACCTGAACCCCTGGGATGTGGCCGCCGGAGCCTTCCTGGTTCAACAAGCCGGGGGAATGGTCACCGACTTCAGCGGCGGAAGTAACTTCCTGTATGGACGCGAAATCTGCGCGGCTGGAAAAATCCATCCCGAAATGCAATCCTTGATTGCGGCGGAATGGGGCTATTAAAGGCTCATCTCACTTCTATTTACTATGAAGAATCTTCAACGAATTTCATTTCTCTTTGCCTTGCTGACCAGCACGGCACTTCATTCACAAGACCTGGCTGAAAAACTGCCCATTGCTCCGGAAATTACCCGGGGTAAGTTATCCAATGGCCTGACGTACTACATCCGGAAGAACAACAAGCCGGAACAACGGGTAGAACTGCGCCTCGCGGTTAAAGCGGGTTCCATCCTGGAGAGCGATGACCAGCAAGGGCTCGCGCATTTCACCGAGCATATGGCCTTCAATGGCTCAAAACACTTCAAGAAGAACGACCTGATCTCTTACCTCCAGTCAATTGGTGTAGAATTTGGTGCTGACCTCAACGCCTACACAAGTTTTGACGAAACGGTTTACATTTTGCCTATTCCCACAGACAAACCAGAAAACCTTGAAAAAGGATTCCTGGTGCTGGAGGATTGGGCCGGTGGGGTCCTCTTCGAAACGAAAGAGATTGATAAAGAGCGCGGTGTAGTCCTGGAAGAGGACCGACTGGGAAAGGGGGCTGAAGAACGCATGAGCAAGAAGTCCTTGCCCTATATCCTCCAAGGCTCGCAGTATGCCAACCGTCTCCCCATCGGAAAACCTGAAATCCTCAAGGGTTTTAAGCCGGAAGCCATCAAGCGCTTTTATCGCGATTGGTATCGTCCCGACCTGATGGCTGTTGTGGTCGTTGGAGACATTGATCCTCCTGTAGCCGAAGCCCTGATCCGAAAGCATTTTGAAAAACTCAAAAACCCAACTAAGCTCCGACCACGGGAATATGCCAAAGTGCCTTCCCGCACCAAATCCCAGGGGCTGGTGGTCACCGATCCGGAAGCGACCAATCATATCCTTCAAATATTCTATGCCACCCAGGAAGCCCGGGTCTCATCTACCTTGGGCGATTACCGAACGGACATCATCAAGTCCCTCGCAGGTCAATTGCTCAATCTTCGCATGCAGGAGCTTACCCAGAAGGCTAACCCGCCCTTTCTCATTGGTGGTGGCGGAGAAAGCGAATTTGTGCACGGCTATGAATCCTATTTCGGATTTGCTGCAGTTGGTAAGGCCGGTGTGGTGCCTGCCATTGAAGCGGTCATTGTTGAAAACGAACGCGCACGCCAATATGGATTTTCGCAAGCCGAGCTTGACCGTGCCAAAAAATCTTTTTTCAGGAGCATTGAGCAGATCTACAATGAACGCGACAAGACTGAATCCGCAGAGCACGCAGAAGAATACCTCCGCAATTTCCTGAGCGATGAGCCCATCCCGGGCATCGCCAATGAGTTCGATTATTACAAGCGCTTCCTGGATGGCATCACACTGGCGGAGGTGAATGCGTATGCCGCACAACATATTCCATCATCGGCAGTGAAGAAACTGGTGCTCCTGCAAGGACCAACCAAGGCAGACTTTCCAATGCCAACCAATGAGGAGCTCCTCGCCGCCGTTACGCGTGCTGAGCAACTTCCGGTAACACCCTTTGAAGAAAAGGTGGTGGCCACCACGCTGATGGCCTCCCTTCCGGCAGCAGGAAAAATTGCTTCCGAAAAAACGTTGGCCGATGTCGGGGTGACCCAGCTCGCTTTCGACAACGGGGTAACGGTGCTCCTCAAGCCAACAGACTTCAAAAACGACCAGGTAATTCTCTCCGGGTTTCGTTTGGGGGGCAGTTCCTTGTATGATGAGAAGGATGCGTTCAACGCCCAGTATGCGGCCGCCGTCGTCTCGCAAATGGGCGTTGGTCAATTTTCCCCGGTTGATCTGCGCAAGATCCTGGCGGGGAAATCCGCCAGTGCGTCACCACGTATCTCCGGGATGAGCGAAGGCGTAGGCGGTCAATCGGGTACGGCGGATGCAGAGACCATGCTTCAGCTGGTCCACTTGTACTTCACCTCGCCCCGAAAAGATGAAGAGTTGTTCAATTCCTTCAAGTCACGTCAGCAAGGAATGATTCAAAATATGCTTAGCGACCCGCGCACGATCTTCCAGGATTCCGTCAGTCGGATGATGTACCAGGGACACCCCCGGGCGCCACGGTTTCCAAGGGCGGCGGATTTTGACAAAATCGCTCTTGACCGCGCCATCACCATTTACAAAGAACGGTTCGGCAATGCCCGGGGATGGAATTTTGTCCTTGCGGGCAGCTTTGACCTGAAGACCATGAAGGACCTGGTCCAGACCTACCTTGGATCTCTTCCCTCGGTGACCGGGCCACCTCCCGCATTTCGGGATCTCGGTATTCGCCCCATCAAAGGCGTCATAAAAAAAGAAATCCGGAAAGGGCAGGAAGCGCAAAGCCTGATCTCCATGGCCTTCACCGGTGAAACGCCGTTTGTGCCTGAGGAACAACTTAAACTCCAGGTGCTGATCGACCTGATTGAGATAAAATTGACAGAAACCCTTCGGGAAAAACTCAGTGGAGCCTACACGGCACAGATTGGTGGCGCGCTCAGCAAAAACCCTTATCAAAATTTCACGATCAACCTCGCGATCCCCTGTGGGCCGGAGAATGTGGAAAAACTGATTGATGCCACGCTGGGAGAAATACAAAAGATCAAGGACAATGGCCCGCGTCCTGAAGACCTGGCCAAGGTGAAAGAAACGTATGCGAAGAAGCAGCAGGAGAACGTGAAGGAAAACAGCTACTGGGTAAATGTCCTGCAGCGCAGTATCGAATTGGGTACCAACCCGTCCAGCATCCTGACCGTGGAGAAACGACTGAATGACATCACCGCTCGTGAGATCCAGGAGCGGGCGAAAAAGTATTTTGCGATGAACAATTATTTCCAGGCGGTGTTGTACCCTGAAAAATAGCCGGCACCGTGACGAAATGCCTCTCCGGACATTATAGTACCATCATGAGATACGTTTTGCTTTTATTCGTTATTGTCCTATTTGCCTCGTGCGGCGGGGATAAGAAAAACATGGCATTGGCCAAAGGTGTGCCGGGTGATCTCTATGTAGTAATGGACTCTGCTCAGCGCAAAGGTGTAATCGGTGATATCCTTGACTCGCTGCTTGCAGCTGAAATGCCTGGTCTTCCCCGGGAGGAATCCATCTTCCGCATTCATTGGATCGATGCGCGAAAACTCAATTATGTGCTGAAAGAGCGTCGGAACCTGATCTACGTGATGACCCTCGATTCCCAGACCCCGGGAACAGCGGTCATTCGGAAGATGTTCACCCCCGAATCGATCACGCAAATACAAAACAACGAGAAGCAATTCATGACTACCCTAAGCGATGTCGCCGCCCGAACGCAGGAAGTGGCATTCTTGTTCGGCAAGAGTGAATCGGTTCTCGCTGCCAATCTCCGTCAACAAGGCGGTCAACTGGTCACGCACTTTAATCTCCGGGAACGGGAGCGACTCACCCATGCTCTTTTTAAAGCGGGCCAGATGAAAGGAATCACTGACCTGCTCATTAAGAACTTTTCCTGTGCCCTGAAAATCCCTTTTGGCTACAAACTCGTCGAGCAGTCCGATGATTTTCTTTGGATTCGTCAGATGAACCCGAAAGACGACAAAGACATTTTCATTTCCCGTAAGCCCTATACTTCACAGGCTGACTTCAGCCTGGAAAACCTCATTGCCTATCGGGACAAGGTTTGCCGCAAGCATCTGTTTGCCGATCCGGACGATTCTGAATCCTACCTGATGACCGAACGGACCGTACCGTACATACCCGTTACCGCCGACACTGTCAATTTCAATGGAAACTTTGCCATCCAATTGAGGGGACTGTTTCGTTCTCATACTCCGGGAGTCGGAGGACCCTTCGTAGGATATGCGCTGGCTGACGAGGCTACACAACAATTTTACTACATCGAGGGGTTCACCATCAGCCCCGGACGTGAGCAGCGGGAGATCATCCGTGAGTTGGAGACCGTACTCTACACGTTTCAGACTAGTCAGCAACTCCCTGCCCAAGGACCGTCCAAACCCTAGGTACTTCCTTTCTGCCGGTTTTGTAATCCTGGTCCCCATGGGGCCAAATGGGCCACTTTGTTTGGGATGAATCACTAACTTAGCTCGCCTTTTTAACCCAGGAATCATGTCTATCAAGATTCGAAAACAAGACGCCCTGAACTACCATATGAACGGGCGGCCCGGCAAGATTGAAGTGGTGCCCACCAAGGTGCTCTCCTCGCAATTGGACCTGGCACTCGCCTATTCACCGGGTGTGGCCGAACCGTGCAAGGAAATTGCCATCAACAAGGATGATGTTTACAAGTATACGGCCAAAGGAAATCTGGTCGCTGTAATCAGCAATGGTACCGCCGTTCTTGGCCTTGGCAATATCGGTCCTGAGGCCGCCAAGCCCGTCATGGAAGGCAAGGCGGTCCTCTTTAAGAAATATGCCGGCATTGACAGTTTCGACATTGAAATCGCGGCCACCGATCCCGATGAAGTCATCAAGATCGTGAAGGCCCTCGAACCCACTTTCGGTGGCGTAAACCTGGAAGACATCAAGGCTCCTGAGTGTTTCAAGATCGAGCAGGTGCTTCGGGAGCAGATGAAAATACCGATCATGCACGACGACCAGCACGGCACGGCCATTATCTCCAGCGCCGCGCTTTTGAATGCCCTCGAAATTGTCGGTAAAAAAATCAGCGAGGTCGTGATGGTCATCAATGGTGCCGGAGCAGCGGCCATTTCCTGCGCCCGGCTCTATGTAGCGGTTGGGCTCCGTCGCGAGAATATTATCATGTGCGACAGCAAGGGAGTCATCATGGCCGATCGAAAAGATCTCGATGCCATCAAGGCGGAATTCGCCACCAAACGTAAAGTCGGTTCACTCCAGGAGGCCATCCGCGGCGCCGATGTTTTTGTAGGTCTATCCAAGGCCAACGTGCTCACCCCCGACGATGTGCTGGCCATGGCCAAAAATCCGATCGTATTTGCCCTCGCTAACCCGGATCCTGAAATTGCCTATGACCTGGCCCGAAAGACAAGACCCGACCTGATCATGGCCACTGGACGATCCGATCATCCGAACCAGGTGAACAATGTACTTGGGTTCCCTTACATTTTCCGCGGAGCATTGGATGTACGGGCCACCGGCATCAACGAAGCCATGAAACTTGCTGCCGTTTACGCGCTCGCCACCTTGGCCAAAGAGCCTGTCCCGGACAGTGTCATGCTGGCATACAATAACGAGAAAATCGAATTTGGCAGGGATTACCTGATTCCCAAGCCGATGGACACACGACTCATTACCACGATTGCTCCCGCGGTGGCAAAAGCAGCGATGGACTCTGGTATCGCTACACGTCCCATTGCCGATTGGGCTGACTACCACCGGGAATTGCAAAAGCGGATCGGCATTGATCAAAAATTGATCAATAACCTAATCGACCGGGCGAAGAGTGCACCAAAACGTGTCGTCTTCGCGGAAGCAGAGAATCCAAAGATTCTTAAGGCCGCACAGATTGTCCAGGACGAAGGCATTGCCTTCCCCATTCTCCTGGGCAACCGATCCATCATTGAAACCATCATCGCTGAACATAAACTCGAACTGGATGGCTGCACCATCATCGATCCGCGCGAAGAACGCGAACGCGATGAGCGATATGCCCAGGCCTATTATGAAAAACGCCAGCGAAAAGGAGTTACCATGATTGACGCTCACCGTGCCATACGTGACCGCAACGTATTCGGCGCGATGATGGTCGACTGTGGAGAAGCAGATGCCTTCATTTCAGGACTTACCCGCGACTATTCCAAAACCATTCTTCCGTCGCTGCAAATTATCGGCATGCGGCCCGGCGTGAAACGAGTAGCCGGCATGTATATCATCCTGCACAAGACCGGCACGTATTTCTTCGCCGACTGCACGGTGAATGTAAATCCAACCGCCGAAGAACTCGTTGATATTATTGGAGTGACTGCACGTGGTGCCAGGTTCTTCGAAGCAGAGCCGAGGGTTGCCGTCCTCTCCTATTCAAATTTTGGATCCAGCAAGGGCGAGGTTCCGGAAAAGACAAGAGAAGCCGTTCGCCTTGCGAAAGTAAAGTATCCCCACCTGGTCATCGACGGTGAGATTCAAGCCAATGTCGCACTGAACACCGAATTGCAGCGGGAGATGTATCCCTTTAGTGCGTTGTCCAAAGAAGGCGCGAACACGCTGGTTTTTCCCAATCTGTCATCGGCAAACATTGCGTACAAGCTGCTGATGGAAATCGGCGGTGCAGAGACGATCGGACCCGTGCTGTTGGGCATGCGCAAACCCGTGCATATCCTCCAGCTGGGTAGTTCCATCCGTGAGATTGTCAACATGACGGCCATCGCGGTGGTCGATGCACAAGTGCAGGAAGAGATCGCGTTGGCTGCGGAGGTGAAATCCTGACCCTGGTCCATTCGGAAGTGCTATGATCGCCTACCTCCGTGGAAAACTGGTACACAAGGAACCCACCCATGTCGTGATCGATGTGGGCGGGGTTGGCTACCAGGCTTCCATTTCACTAAACACCTTCTCCGAAATTAAGGACCAGGAGAACATCCTGCTGGCCACTTACCTGCATGTCCGGGAGGATGCTCACCTGTTGTATGGATTTTCTTCAGAGGCTGAAAAAGCTTTGTTCCTGAACCTGATCTCTGTCAACGGGGTGGGACCCAATACGGCCATGGTCATGTTGTCGTCCCTGCCACCCGCCGAGCTGAAAGCCGCCATCCTGCGGGAGGACGCCGCCACCCTGCAGGCGGTAAAGGGAATTGGGGGAAAAACAGCCCAGCGGCTCATCCTGGAACTACGCGACAAGCTTCGCAAGGCTTCCCCTGACGGCGGGGCAACTTTATCCGGGGCACAGGGCAATACGTTGCGCCAGGAGGCGTTAACTGCATTGGTTACTCTGGGCATTTCCCGGTCCTCGGCTGAAGCCAGCATTGATGGCATTCTTCGCAAGTCGGGAAATACCATTAGTTTAGAAGACCTGGTAAAACAGGCGCTAAAAAACGCTTAGAGGACGTCTTGAATTACCTAGCCTGGACAACGCGGTTCACCCATGGACTTGGGACGACATTGGTGTTGTTCCTTGTCTCTTCTGTTGCGTTTGCGCAAGTCAGGCCGCAAGACACTACCCGGATAGACTCCGTTTACCGACCACGTTATCAACCTAACTGGCGGCCGGTCGACCGCTTTGGCGATCCCTTCTCCAACTACACGCCCCGGTCGCCCCTCTTCCTCAAAGACCCCAAGAACCTTACCATCGAAGTTGAGCCGGACACCGGGAGGACCTTCAATATCTATGAGCGCTTTGGCCCGGTAAACTTTCGCTCGCCGTCGTTTATGACCTTTGATGAGGTCAACCGGTACCATGATCAAAGCATCCTCAAGGAGTATTGGAAGGGCCGAAGCCAGGCGCTCGACGGAGAAAGTGCCGTAAGCAGTCGCAACCTATTGCCCAAGCTGTATACCAGTCCCTTCTTCGACCGCATCTTCGGGGGCAGCTACGTCGAACTTATCCCACGAGGCTTTGTGACGCTTGACTTCGGCGGTCAGTGGCAGAACATTCAAAACCCGGCGATTCCAATCCGCCAGCAAACCAACGGTGGATTTGAATTCGACCAGCAGATCAACCTGGCGGTGACTGGAAAGGTTGGGGAGAAACTCAAGATCACCACCAACTTTGACAACAACAACTCGTTCGATTTTCAGAACCAAATGAAAATTGAATACACGGGCTTCAAGGAAGACATCCTGAAGAAACTGGAAATTGGTAACGTCAGCCTCCCACTCAACAACAGCCTCATCACGGGTGCACAGAACCTGTTTGGGATCAAGGGACAGTTTCAGTTCGGTAAACTCTTTGCCACCGCGATCGCTACTACGCAACGTGGAAAACAGTCCACCATCAGCATCAACGGAAGCACCGACGGCGCTGCCCAGGGCAGGCCTTTTGAAATCGTCGGCTCCAATTACGACGATAACCGTCACTTTTTTCTTGCACAGTTCTTTCGCGACAACTTTGAGCGCTGGCTGGGGACACTCCCTCAAATCACTTCCGGGGTAAACATCACGCGGATTGAAGTCTATCTGCTCAACCGTCAAAATGATACGCAAACGCTGCGCGATGTGGTCGGACTGATGGACCTTGGCGAATCCGATAAAGCCTATCGGAAAAGCTACTATAATACCGTAGTTCCTGACGGCTCCGCGGCAGACAACAACAACAACAACCTGTATTCGCTGGTAAGCCAGCTTCCCCTGGCATCCGATGGCATCGATCAGCAGCTTCAAAACCTGTTTGGCGGGGAGGCCGCGGGGAAGCCTTTCCTCAGTGGAACGGACTATGAAAAAATCACCAGCGCACGCAAGCTTGCGGCCACTGAATTTACCTACCACCGTGAACTTGGTTACATCACGCTTCAGCGAAAGCTGCAAAACGATGAAGCGCTGGCCGTAGCCTTCGAATACACTTACAATGGAAGGAAATACAAGGTCGGTGAACTCTCAGAAGACTACTCCAACAAGGACGCCAAGGAGGTTGTCTTCCTGAAAATGCTTCGGCCACGCAAGATTTCTGTCAAGGACAACGCGGGGATCATTCTGCCCACCTGGCACCTGATGATGAAGAACATCTACAACCTCAACGTGACCCAGTTGCAGCGCGACGGGTTCCAGCTTCGTATCATCTATCGCGATGACCGCACCGGCATTGATAACCCGCAACTGCAAGATGGGGATATCGCCCGGACTAAACAGCTTATTGAAGTATTTGGACTTGATCGACTTAATCCCTATAACGATCCGCAGCCCGACGGCAACTTCGACTATGTCGAACGAATCACTATCAACCCGGAAACCGGGATGATTATCTTTCCCTACCTGGAACCCTTCGACAAAGCCCTTCGAAAACTGTTCGCCCTGGAGCCCAATGCTAACACGCAGCAATTGCTCCTTCAAAAATACCTGTATGACACCCTGTACCGGACGACGAAAGCAGAAGCTGAGCTCATGGCCACCAAGAATAAGTTTTACATCGTGGGCTCGTTCAAAGCCGGCGCTGGAAAAGAAATCATCATACAAGGGTTCAACATTTCTCCCGGGTCAGTGAAAGTCTACGCGGGTGGAACTCCACTACGTGAACAAGTAGACTACACGGTGGACTACACATTCGGTAAGGTCACCTTACTCAACGAGGGTATCTTAAGTTCAGGAAAAACGATCAATATCACGTATGAACAACAGGACCCTTTTGCCTTTCAAACCCGGTCGCTGCTGGGCACGCGGCTTGACTACAAGCTGAATAATGACGTCAACCTGGGAGGCACCCTGCTTTACTACAATGAACGGCCGCTGATCACGCGAAACCTGATCGGCAGTGAGCCTGCCCAAAACTATCAATACGGCCTGGATGTAAACCTGCGAAAGAACTCACGGTTGCTGACCAAAGTGATTGATGCGCTCCCCTTCCTGGAAACCAAGGAACAATCCAATGTCACCCTCAATGCGGAATTTGCTCAGCTCCTCCCCGGAACCTCCAACATTGTGGAGGGCGATGGCACCTCCTTTATCGACGATTTTGAGAATACCGCAACACCTTACAGCCTGTTGAATCCTGTTGGATGGAAATTGGCCCACACCCCAGCGGATATTCGATTTGACAAATCTCTTTCCGTCGGAGCCAAAGACGACGTTGGTGCTGGCTATAAGCGCGCCCTGTTGGCCTGGTACCAGATCGACAATCTCTTTTATCGCCAAAGTAGCCCGTATAAGCCCGACAACATATCCTCCAAAGACCTCGAGAATCACTACGTGCGCCCAATCCTCCCCCAGGAAATCTTTCCTTACAAGGACCCCTACGTCGGAAACTTCTATGAGCAAATTCTCGACCTGGCCTACTATCCTTCCGAGCGGGGCCCTTACAACTACAATCCAGACCTCAATCCGAACGGTACCTTGAAGGATCCGGCGAGCAACTGGGCTGGTATTACTACGGCAATCAGGACGGAAGTGGACTTCGACAAATCCAATGTTGAGTATGTCGAGTTCTGGCTGATGGATCCCTTCATCAACAACGAAAAGGGGCTTATCAATGACGGGGTTAATGAACCCAAATCGAACACGACGGGAGGCAAGCTCATTTTCCACCTGGGAAGTATTTCAGAAGACCTGATGCGCGACGGAAGGCATGCGTTTGAAAACGGATTGCCTACTGACGGCAACTTCAGCGCCGGGGGAGTCACGCTTAACAATTGGGGAGCGGTAACGACGCAGCAGTACCTGAATAATGCATTTAATGTCGATCCAGTAGCAAGATCAAATCAAGACGTTGGATTAGACGGCGTGAATAACCCAAAAGAAGAACAGACTTTCCAAAGCTTCATCAACCTGGTCAACGGATCTGCCAAGCCGGTTGTGCTCGAGGATCCTTCGGCCGACGACTTCCACTATTTCCTCGGGTCGGACCTGGACGCACGCAACGCCAAAATTCTGGAGCGCTATAAGAAGATCAACGGTCATGAGAATAACTCCCCTATCCTCAGTGGAAACCAGCCCTTTGCCCAGTCCGGCTCCAATATCCCCGAAAACGAGGACCTCAACCAGGACAACACATTAAGCGAACTGGAAGAATACTACATCTTCAACATGGACCTCAAGCCGGGACAGATTGATGTCGGCCAGAAATACATTGTTGACAAAATAACCCCCGAAGGATACTCCGATGTAACCTGGTACCTCGTGCGTATACCGATCAGGCAGTTTGAAGACAAATTCGGTGCCATCAATGGCTTCAAGTCCATCCGGTATGCCCGCATGATTCTCACTGGCTTCAAAGAAC
Organism: Cyclobacteriaceae bacterium; assembly: GCA_016787645.1. Classification (GTDB taxonomy): domain Bacteria; phylum Bacteroidota; class Bacteroidia; order Cytophagales; family Cyclobacteriaceae; genus ELB16-189. Next base: position 309,297 of record JAEUUF010000022.1, read on the forward strand.
CAGTGGTGCTGCGCTTTTCGAACTTCCGCGCCGTGGGTAACCGGTGGCGCCGGTACACCGCGAAGCTCGCTCAGTCGCAATTCAGTGAAGAACTCGAACCCAACCTGGACAACTTTTCGGTTTCAGTGGTTAACGTAGAAGAAAATGGCAAGGGAAATGCCGAGAAGCCTGCCTACGTTCCACCCCTGGCCCGTGACCGGGACATCACTTCCACGATTCAGCGTCGCCTCAACGAGCAGGCCGTCCAGATGTGTGTGACCAATCTTGAGGATGGTGATGCCCGCGCTATTTACAAGAATGTAAGTTTCGATTTTTTCAACTACGGACGGATCAAGATGTTTATCTCGGCCCACGGTCAGAACCTGCAGGATAACCAACTCACCGCCTTTCTCCGGATGGGGACGGATTTCGACCAGAACTATTATGAAATCCAGTTGCCCTTGAAGATTACCCCAAATGGAAATACCCCCGATCCCAGTATCGTATGGCCTGAAGCAAATCAAATTGATCTTGATCTCAACGAACTCTATGCCTTGAAAGCGGCCCGCGACCGTGAACAATATCCGTTGGGTCAATTGTACCCGCTGGCTGCACCCAAGCAAGTCGGCAAACACGGCATCCGGATTTTTGGTCGTCCTGACTTGAGCCAGGTAAAACTGCTCATGATCGGAATCATCAACCCTCGCGATGACAAGAAGCCATTGTCCGTCTGCATGTGGGCCAACGAGATGCGCCTTACCGACTTTGACCGAACTGCCGGCTGGGCCGTCAATGGCGTGTTGAACGCCAAACTGGCTGACCTGGGCAACCTGTCTACCTCCATCCGGCATACGACGTACGGATTTGGAGGGGTACAGTCCAAGATCTCCGAACGCGCCCGCGGAACAACCACCGCCTTTGATATCTCGGCAACCATCATGATCGACAAATTGCTTCCCCGGAACACGGGGTTAAAGATTCCCATGTTCATCAGTTACGAAAAGACTACCATCAACCCGAATTTTGACCCAGCCAACCCGGACATGCGGATCTCCGCCATGGAAAAATCGTTCACGACCGACCAGGAACGAACCGATTATCTGGCCAAAATCCAGGATAATGCCATCCGACGAAGTCTGAACTTTACCAACGTCCGGAAAACAAAAGTGAAGCCGGACGCGAAAAGCTATCTCTACGACATCGAGAACTTCTCCTTCACGTATGCGTACAGCGAGGCGACCCGAACCAATTTCAACCTGATTGAAAATACGCAGCGGAATATCAAGGGAGCTGTTGCGTGGCAATATAACAGCACCTTCAAGGGGTTTGAGCCTTTTGCCAAGTTGGGCTGGAAATCAAAATGGCTGGCGCTAATCACTGATTTTAATTTCAATCCCATGCCGGCAACAATTTCCTTGAGGGGAGAACTTGATCGCTCCTTCAGCAAAATTGTCTACCGGAATTCCGTAGCAAACGCCAGCAGTACGCCACCGAACATCCAGAAGTACTTCTTATTTAACCGCTTCTACAACCTGCACTGGAATCTCTCGAAGTCACTAACGTTGGATTATAGTGCCCGCGTGAACGCCATCATTGACGAACCCGATGTAGATCCGGCCGGCGGGTACTCCCAAAAACTGGGACGTTACATAACCGCCAGCGAATACCAGGATTCTGTTAATACCAACCTCAAAAAGTTTGGACGCAAAAAGAACTTCGAGCAAACGATGACGCTGAACTACACCGTTCCTTTCGACAAAATTCCCGCAACGGATTGGGTAGGGTTGGAATACCGCTACAACGTTGGCTACTTCTGGAGGGCTGGCCCTGTGGAAACCACCGATTCCCTGAAGCTAGGAAACATCATCCAGAATAGCAGGGACCAGGCATTTAATGGTCGGCTGGACCTGATCAAACTTTACAACAAAGTGGGCTACCTGAAGAAGATCAATACGCCGAAGCGACCTTTGACACCTGCTGAAAAAGCGCGGGCTAAAATCGATACGGTGAAGCAGCCACCGAATTATGCCGTCGTAAATGCGTTTCTCCGGCTGCTTATGTCGATGCGGAATATCACCGGCACCTACAGCATCAACCAGGGTACCATCCTTACCGGATTCACCGGAACTCCGGATGTCCTTGGGCAAGACAACACGTTGGATGCGCCGGGCTGGGGATTTATCCTCGGCAGCCAGGATCCCAATATTCGCTTCCGCGCCGCTGAAAATGGCTGGCTCACCAAAGCTTCCAACCTCACCTCACCTTTCGTTCAGAATGACACCAGGGATCTCGGGCTGCGCACTGCCCTGGAACTCACGACAGACTTCAAAATACAACTGGACGTCAAGAAGAGCACAACCTCCTCGTTCCAAGAAATCTTCCGGTTCGATCCAACCATCGATGACTATACAGAATTGAGCCCCAGCCGGACAGGCAGTTACCGCATCTCCACCATTGCCATTGGAACTACTTTTGAAAACAACGAAAGTCTTTCCTCAACCGTATTCAAACAATTTGAAAAGAACATCAACACCATCCAACAACGTTTCATCGACATCACGGGCAACGGGTATGAAAAGAAATCACAGGATGTCCTGATCCCCGCTTTCATTGCCGCCTACACCGGAAAAGACGCCAACAAGGTAGGCCTAAGCCCCTTTCCATCAACACCTCTTCCCAACTGGCGCCTCGACTATACCGGCTTGACCAAAGTGGGCTTCCTGGGTCAAGCGTTCCAGAGCATCAGTATTTCACACGCTTACTCATCGACCTACTCGGTCGCCAACTTTACCAATTCGCTCGAGTATACCAACGTGACCAACAACATACCCTTGTCGGATTACAATGACGGAATCTATGCTACCCAGAACAACAGCTCAGGCCAGCCGATTCCTGTTTACGTCATCAGCCAGGTCATGATCTCAGAGCAGTTCCAGCCCTTATTTGGCATCAGCGTGCGGACTAAAAGCAAACTCACCGCACGACTGGAATACAAGACCAAGCGGGATCTTTCACTCAATGTGTCCAATGCGCAAATCACGGAGGTAAATGCCAAAGACTGGTCGCTGGAAGTCGGCTTCATTAAGAACAACATGAAAATGCCCTGGAAGAGCCAGGGGCGCATTGTAACGCTGAAGAATGAAATCAACTTCCGCCTGAACATCAGCGTTACCAACAATCAAACCATTCAGCGCAAGATTGAGGAAGTAAATACCATCACAAACGGAAATATCAATATCCAGGTACGCCCCAACGTGAGTTACACCGTCAACAGTAAACTCAACGTTCAATTCTATGTGGACAGCAACGTAAATGAACCGCTGGTGTCCAATTCATACCCTCGCTCAACGACACGGGTCGGTCTCAAGATTCTTTTCAACCTGTCCCAATAGTCCGTAACGGGCTTAGCCATTCCCACCGGGGGAGTTTTTCTCATTTCTCCTTTAGGGATTTTAGGTCTATTTTTGCACACCTTTTAATCCACTTTTATGAACATACCTGCAGACCTAAAGTATACCAAGGACCATGAATGGATCCGCGTTCAGGGAAACACCGCCACCGTTGGCATCACCGATTTTGCACAAAGTGAACTGGGTGACATCGTTTACATCGATATTTCATCGGTTGGCAAGGACGTTAACGAACATGAAGTATTCGGGACCGTGGAAGCGGTGAAAACCGTTAGTGATTTATATATGCCTGTCAGCGGCAAGGTGCTTGAGGTGAACAGTCTCCTGGATGGCAGCCCCGAAAAAGTGAATGCTGATCCCTACGGCGATGGATGGATGGTGAAGATTGACCTCAAGAATTCGGGCGATGTAAACGGCCTACTCACTGCCGACCAATACAAGGAACTTATTGGCAAGTAGATTGTTGATATTCTAAATCAGCACATCGGTGATCGAACTACCCGTCATTCCTGAGGAAACACGCAAGCGAAAGCCCAACTGGCTCAAAGTGAAGCTGCCGGTGGGTCCTGAGTATGCCAACGTGCGAAAACTCGTGGATACCCATAAGCTCCACACAATCTGTGAGAGCGGGAACTGCCCGAATATGGGTGAATGCTGGGGAGCGGGAACTGCAACGTTCATGATTCTTGGTAACGTATGCACCCGGAGCTGCACTTTTTGCGCCGTGGCTACCGGTCGACCCACCGAATATGATGCAGATGAACCTCGTCGGGTAGCGGAAGCTATCCGCCTGATGAAAGTAAAACATGCCGTCATCACTTCGGTCAATCGTGACGAGCTCAAGGATCGTGGTGCGGAGATCTGGTATCAAACAGTGGTACTCACCAAGCAGGGGAGCCCTGATACCACCATTGAAACGCTGATTCCTGATACCAAGGCCAATTGGGACGCTCTGTATCGTATGATCGATGGTGGCCAGGAAGTAGTTAGTCACAACCTCGAAACGGTGGAGCGGATGTATCGCAGGGTCCGTCCACAAGCAAAGTATGAACGAAGCCTGGAACAGCTAAAGCGCATCCGGGAGGCGGGCAAACGGACCAAGAGCGGGATAATGCTCGGGGTAGGCGAAACCAAGGAAGAAGTATTCAAGGCCATGGATGACCTGGTAAACCACGGTCTAATGATCCTCACGCTGGGCCAATATCTGCAACCCACCAAAATGCATCTCGACGTTGCAGAATACATTCACCCTGAAATGTTTGAAATGTACAAAGAAGAAGGACTGAAGCGGGGACTCAAATATGTGGAGTCGGGGCCGCTGGTTCGCTCCTCCTACCACGCCGAACGACATGTAAACGTGCCGCTCGATTAGTGCTCCGGCAGGTTCGCCGAAAGCACATCAAGTAATTTTAATTGGTTGGCTGCCCGAACGAGGTTTTGCTCCGGGTACGTGATGTGATAGTACGTATTTCCGCGCAAATAGTCAGCAAGGAACCGCAGCGCCATAATGTAAGTCATCATCTTGCCGGCAAAGGGAATTGCCTTGCGTTCCGCAATAGTCATTACCGGTCCCATCTCTGAAAGATATCCCTCCAGCAGTGCCTCATAAATGTTCCTCCGGAAAACGATAAGAGAAAGATCCTTCTCCTCCTCACTCACCGGGCAGACAAAGGTTCTCACCATATCCCCGAGGTCATAAATAAAATAACCAGGCATCAGCGTGTCCAGATCAATGACCGCTACGGTGCGCCCGGTGATTCGATCAAAGAGAACGTTGTTGATCTTGGTATCGTTATGAACCACTCTCCTTGGTAAAGATCCACCGGCGACCAGGCGCTCGTATTGGTCAGCCAACGGGTACGCCGCCTGGCATTGACGAATAGAGTCTGCAGCTTCAAGCACCCGATCACCCGCGTCCGACAAGGCTAGCTCAAATTGCTCTTTCCGCAGGGTGAGATCATGGAACCGCTGGATGGTAGGTTGAAAATTATTCACCTCTGCCTTGTCGAGGTATCGGGTGAGCCGCGCAAACTCAGCCGCCGCTTGCCAGGCTTCTTCTGGCGTGCTTACCCGGTCAATCGTCATCGTATTTTCGATGTATGGAAATAAACGCCAGGGGTAGCCTTCCACATCATATTCCATTTCCTGGCCAGACAGACTCTGGATGCACGTGAGAAAACGATAGGTCGGGAAGTGCACCTTCAGGTAATTGGATGCCTCACGAAGGTTGGCAGCGATCAATTCAGGATCCCTGAACACATTTTTGTTGACGCGCTGCAGTATGTAACTGTGCTTTCCTGTCAACTTATAGGTTTGGTGGATATGACCGGAACCTACGCGTTCGATGACGAAGTCTCCCGCGGCAAGGCTGTATTTATCCAGGATGGAATTCAGTGGAGCCATTGTCTTCGTTGTGTGTCAGTCAGGTTGCCCCCGCAAATTACCGTAACCACCTTTAACCCGGCAAATCGTTCACGATGCTCCAGGAGCGCAGCGACTCCTACAGCTCCGGAAGGTTCCGAGACTATTCCGGCAGAAGCATAAATAAGATTCATCGCCTCCAGAATCGATCCTTCCTCAACAGTGATAACATCGTCAGCCAACGGTTGCATGTCGGCAAGGGCTTCAGGAATTGGAACACGAACCCCAATTCCATCCGCTATGGTATGAATCGCCGGGTGGGTCACCAGTGTACCTGTTCGCCATGACTCTGCCATGGCGGGAGCACCAGAAGCCTGGACCGCTATTCGTTTAACCGTTGGCCTCAATGCCTTGAAAACCGTGGCAATGCCATTGAACAAAGCCCCATTACCCAGGGCGACCAACAATACATCCAGGTTGTCAAGGGAAACCAACTCCAGGCCAATCGTCCCGGCTCCTTCGACGGTCTCCACATCAAGTCCATCTTCGACCATTCTATACCCCTCCTGCCGCGCCACGTCCCGAGCCTGGTTCTTCGCCGCATCAAAATCTTCTCCAAACAAGACCATCCTGGCTCCAAGACTTCGCATGCGCTCGACTTTGAAGGGATTGGCTGTCGTTGCTGCGAATACCGTTATCTTCCTATTTCTTTTTCGGCAGGCATACGCCATCGCTTGACCAAAATTCCCGGCGCTGGCGCAAAGGAGCGGTCTGTCGTCGTACACCTGGGAAAGAAGAAATTCCGCTCCACGGCCCTTGAACGATCGGATCGGATTAATGCTCTCCACTTTTAATATAAGTTCAACGCCGAGCTTTTGATTGAGCAAGTCAACGGCGTACTGGGGGCTATTCAGAAAAACAGGATCAATGACCTGGCTGGCAAGTTTGATTCGGTCAAGGGATATTCGCGAGGTTTCGATGGACAACGGATTTTTAGCTTGCTCCTACCAAAGCCGGCTTGGGTAAACACCCTCTTTCACCAACTTTTGAATCTTCCCCGATACCTCCTCTTTATCCTCCTTGTAGGTAACGCCAAACCAAGTATTCCCACCATCCACAATTCTTACCCGGCCCGTCTTCTGGCGAATCATCTCGTTAACGAGCAGGGCGATGTAAAATTCAGCTGATGGGCGATCAATATTCCTTTCCACGAAATCCCTGAACATTTCTTCCGCCAGCGGAAAGATTCCGGCCTGAAAGCCCCAGCAATTCATGGATACAGGCAGGGACGGATGCAACTCGCGCTCTTTTCCATCTTCTTGCGAAAATATTTTCCCATCGTGCTTCACGATTTTGGCCAGCTCATTGAGCACGACCAGGTAACCCTCGCTATCACGCTCTTCCGCTACGCCACGGGAAACGCTGCCGTGATCGCTCAGGACGTTCTTCAGGGTGTAACCGACCATCGCATGCTCAGTAGACCCGGCCGTTTGAAAAAACCGTGCGAGCGAAGCGAAGGCATCGCGGCCGTAAAAATCATCGGCATTGATCACACAAAACGGGCCATCAATTACTTCCTTTCCACACAGCATGGCATGCGTGGTACCCCAGGGCTTCTTCCGGTCAACCGTACCATACTTGGCGGGAACAAACTTGTCCAGCGACTGAATCACAAAATGCACGTCTGCCTTGCCCTGCAGCTTGGGAAGAAACATCTCTTTGACGGTTTCCAGGATTTCCTGCCGAACCACAAAAACAATGCGTCCAAAACCCGACCGCAGCGCATCATAGAGTGAGTAATCCATGATGGTCTCCCCATTGGGTCCGAAGCCGTCAATTTGTTTGATGCCGCCATACCGGCTACCCATACCGGCCGCCATGACGAGGAGGGAAAGTTTTTTTGAGTTGCCCACGGTTGAAGTATTTGAGGATTTGTTACCTCCCTAAAAATACGCATTCAATCCAAAACTTTATCCATACTTTAGCACCATGTCTAAGGATACCCGACCCGCCAGTTATACGACATCCATCGTCATTATCGGCGCCCTGTTTTTCATCTTTGGATTCGTTACATGGCTAAACGGGACACTCATTCCCTTCCTGAAACTTGCCTGCGATCTCCATTCCGATGCCCAGGCCTTGTTGGTCACCTTCGCCTTTTATATGGCCTACTTCTTTCTGGCCATTCCCTCCTCCATGATCCTTGAAAAGACCGGGTTCAAGAACGGCATGTCACTTGGCTTAGCCGTTATGGCCGGGGGTGCGTTGTTGTTTATCCCGGCAGCCACCAGCCGCACCTTTTCACTCTTCCTGACAGGATTGTTTGTGCAGGGAATGGGCCTTTCCTTATTACAAACGGCCTCCAACCCCTACATATCCGTGATCGGTCCACTCGAGAGTGCAGCGAGCCGTATCAGCATAATGGGAATCTGTAATAAGGTCGCTGGCGCAATCAGTCCCCTCATTCTTGGGGCGATCGTATTGAAGGGCGCCAGTGAAATTGAACATCAAATTCAGGTAGCCACCGACCCGGCTCAGCGGACCCAGCTGCTTGAAGAATTGTCCCACCGGGTTATCCTTCCGTACGGTATCATGGCCGCTGTGTTGGTCCTGCTGGCCATCATGATTCGTTATTCCACACTCCCTGAAATTGAAACTGCCCCCGAAGATTCCATGCCGGGCTCATCCTCACGGAAAAGTATTTTTCAGCATCCCCATACCCTCCTTGGGGCCCTGTGCATCTTTGTCTATGTGGGTGTGGAAGTAATGGCCGGTGACGTGATCAGTATTTATGGAAAAGCCATCGGCATCAGCCTTGATGAGGCCAAGAACTTTACCTCGTATACTTTGTGGTCAATGGTGGCCGGCTATGTTATTGGCATCATTACGATTCCGCGGTGGATCAGCCAGGAACGAGCCTTGGCCATCTCTGCCGTTGTGGGAATGCTATTTGGCGGAATGGCTTACCTCAGTGATGGATACCTGTCTATTGCCTTCATTGCCTTACTTGGCTTTGCCAATGCCCTAATGTGGCCAGCCATATTCCCGTTGGCGATCGACGGGCTTGGCACGCTCACGAAGATCGGTTCGGCGCTGCTCATCATGGGTATTGCGGGCGGTGCACTGATTCCACAGGTTTATGCCCGTCTCTCGGTTTCCATGGGCCCTCCGTCTGCCTTTTTCTGGATCGTGCTGCCCTGCTATTGCTACATTCTTTTCTATGCCTTGAAAGGTCATCGGGTGGGTCGCCCGCCACTCAACCCGGCCTAAGTCCGGGCGAGAAGCTTATCAACTACCTGGATCACTTTACGCTCTCGATCTTCATAAGATCCTGACACCCGCATGTAAGGGATCTTTCGTCGTTCCAATTCAATTTTAAAACGCTCATACATCTCCACACGTTTCTCTCCCAGGTCACGCAGGCCATCGGGCACCCAGGGAACATCAATATCAAAAAGGAAGTATTGGTCAAACTTCACTTCTTGCTCAAAGTCACCAAGAATTTTAGGCGCCATTCCCAGGTAAACTTCGGAGTAGATCGAAGTGGTAATCACATCAGTGTCACAGAACAAAACGCGGTTAGCTGTGGCTGCCTTTTGAAGAATGCGGTCAGTCTGGGCACGGCCAATGCGAACAATGTCTTCCGCCGTGAAGTTGTTGGAACTGATCATTTCCTTGGCCACTTCAGGCACATATTCCGTATGATACCGCTCAGCCATCTTCCTCGCCAGCGTGGATTTTCCTGTGCTTTCAGGGCCATACAAACAAATTAGAATGGGCTTCATGACATTGAGAGCTTGGCCTCCCGGCTCCATTGCCATAACCCGTAAGCCGCAATGATGCAAAAGGCAAAATATTCCAGGCCAACAAGGAGAATTCCTTTCGAAAAATAAAGGTAAGTCGCCACCACATCAGCAACTATCCAGGCGGCCCAGCACTCGACCTTCTTCTCCACCATCAGGTAGGTAGCACCAATGCTGGTTGTCAATACGAATGAATCAAGGTAAGGGAATGCGCTGGGCAACGGGAACACCGATGGGGCCATATCATGAAGCCGGCTTGCAAACAATCCAAAACAGGCTGTCGCGATGATCATCCCCCCAACCACGATGGCGGTAATGGATGGTTTCATCCAGCTGGCCTTGAGTTGCTTTCTGCGATTCTCCTCGCCCGGATGAGGATGGGCCCATCGCCACCATCCAAGGAGGTTTGTGACAAAGAAAAAGACCTGGAGAAACATATCCGGGTAAAGCTGAATCTGGTAGAAAAGAAAAAAGAAGAGCACCACATTGACGAGACCGATTGACCAGCTCCAGATATTGCCACGCGCCGAAAGCCACACCGCGATTCCACCCGCGAGCGTACCGAAGAACTCGAGGTAACTCATCGGGTACCCGAGAACAGAAAAAAAGATGCTGCGGTGATCGAAGAAAGACATGCAATGACTAACCGTTGAGTTCCCCGCTACCTATAGACGAATGCAAACATTCTTGGCCTCCGTAAAGAACCTCATTGCTTCCCAGCCGCCTTCGCGGCCCACGCCCGACTGCCGTGTGCCTCCAAAAGGAGTGCGCAGGTCGCGGTAAAGCCAACAGTTCACCCAAATGATGCCACTCTTAAGTTTTGCTGAAACGCGGTGTGCGCGTGTGAGGTGAGACGTCCAGAGTGTGGCAGACAAGCCATACGTGGTGGCATTCGCCATGCGAATCGCTTCTTCTTCGCTTTCAAAAGGCTGAATGGTAACTACCGGGCCAAAGATCTCTTCCTGGTTAGTTCGGCACTGCTGGTTAAGTCCGGTGATTACGGTGGGTTCCACAAAATATCCCTTTTCGCAGCGGCCAGGAATCGTAACCTGCCTTCCTCCAGTTAAGATCTTGCCACCTTCTTGTATGGCGAGATCAATATATCCCAACACCTTCCTTAAATGTCCTTCGGAAACCAGTGCGCCGATTCTCGTCCTTTCGTCCAGTGGGTCACCGACTACGAGTTCACGTGTTTGTCGAACAAACTCAGCGACAAAGCGGTCGTAGATGGATTGCTCCACGAGGATGCGCGATCCACAGAGGCAAATCTCACCCTGGTTAGTGAATGAACTGCTGATGGAAGTGGATACGGCTTTCTCAAAGTCAGCGTCAGCAAATACAATGTTTGGATTCTTTCCTCCCAGCTCCAGTGAAAGCTTTTTAAGCATGGGGCCCGCACTTGATGTGATTTTCTTTCCAGTAACCGTACCGCCGGTGAACGAGATGGCGGGAATATCCGGGTGGTCGACAATCGCCTGGCCTACCTTGGGACCGAGGCCTTGAACCACATTCAATACACCATCCGGCAGCCCCGCCTCACGACACAGGCGTGTGAACAAATAGGCCGTCATTGGCGTGAGTTCGGATGGCTTGGCTACCACCGTGCATCCAACGGCCAGTGCAGGCGCAATTTTCCAGGTAAACAAGTATAGCGGAAGGTTCCAGGGGGATATGCATCCCGCCACACCAACTGGTGTGCGCAAGGTATAGTTGACTGCTTCGTTTCCGGAAGCGTGTGCCTCGGAGGCCATGTGCATAGCGGCCGTTGCGTAAAAGCGAATATTAGCGCCGGCACGGTAAATATCCATGCTCTTCGCCAGCTTGACGGGCTTACCCTGATCAATACTTTCAGCCAAAGACAGTGCATCGGCATCACGATCGATCAGGTCCGCCAACCTGGCCAGAACCGCATGTCGCTTCTCCGGAAGTAAACCAGACCAATTTTCAAAAGCTGCCTTCGCCGCATCCACTGCCAGCTGCACATCGCGGTTGTCGGAATCAGGAATAAGGCTATATACCGTCCCGGTAGCAGGGTTCACATTGTCCAGGTAAGCGCCGGACACCGGGGCAATCCATTGACCGTTGATGTAGTTGGAAATCTTTTCCATGTGGAGAAAACTTTCGTTCAGAGGCTGCCGGTTCGGCCACCATCGACTGGGACGTTGATTCCATTGATGTAGCCTGCTGCGGGTGTGGCGAGAAAGGCAACGGCGGCGGCAACTTCGGCGGGGGATGCGATCCGGCCGGCCGGTATCTCACTGATCATCTCCTCCACTACTTGTTCTTTCGTCTTTTTTTGTTTTGTGGCGCGGTCCCGAATGATGGATTCGAGTCTGCCGGTCATCGCCGCTCCGGGAAGAACATTATTTACGGTGATCCCAAAAGAGCCCAATTCGCTCGCCAAGGTTTTCGACCAGTTCGCCACAGCGCCCCGAATAGTATTGGATACCCCAAGGCCGCGGATGGGAATTTTAACGGACGTGGAGATGATGTTAATAATCCGGCCATACTTCTCCTTCTTCATTCCGGGAACCAGCGCCTGAACCAGCACCTGGTTGCACAACAAATGATTGGCGAAAGCTTTGATAAATTCATCCAGGGACGCCGAAAACACCGGACCTGCGGGAGGCCCACCGGTATTGTTCACCAGGATGTGCGCCACGTGCGTCGCTGTATACTTTTCCATCGACGACTGCAGGCGTTCTGGGAAGTTGAAATCGGCCACCAGGCAATCGTGCGTCTGGCCTTTGACCTGGGGGAGCTCCTTCAGGGCTTCCTTCAATTTTGCTTTGTCGCGGGCGACGAGAGTAACGCTGGCTCCAAGCGCCGCCAATTCCATGGCAGACGCCTTCCCAATACCCTGCGTACTTCCGCAAACCATGGCCCGCTTGCCGTTCAGTCCTAGTTCCATGGTGATAAAGATAGACTGAAAAGGCTTAGATTTACACACCTAACACATTCGTGATTATGGCTATCCGCAGACCCTTTAATCTGAAGAAATGGATTGATGAAAATCGCCATTTGCTCAAACCCCCGGTGGGCAACAAGAATTTGTACGCAGACGCCGGAGATTACATCGTGATGATCGTCGCAGGGCCCAATGCGCGTAAAGACTATCACTACAACGAGACGGAAGAGCTTTATTATCAATTGGAGGGGAATATCACCGTCAAGATTCAGGAGGACGGGAAAGCAGTGTCAATTCCTATTAATGAGGGTGACATGTTCCTTCTCCCAGGCAAGGTTCCCCATTCGCCCATTCGGACACCGAATTCCATTGGCCTGGTCATTGAGTGTAAACGTAACCCGAGCGAAGAGGATGGTTTGATGTGGTTCTGTGAGAACTGCAATCATCCGCTTCATCAGTATATCTTTCACCTCAACAATATCGAAACCGATTTTCTCCCTCGCTTCCGCGAATTCTACGCCTCCAAGGAGTTGCGCACCTGCAAGAAATGCGGAACGGTCATGGAAGCAGATCCGCGCTTCGTCTGACCATGATTAGATCAGAAATTAAGCAGCAACTCACGGATGCCTACTCCGCGTTGACGGGGCATCTTCGGCAGATGCCTGACATCCAGGCACACATGGCGGCCCCCGGAAAGTGGAGTCCTGCACAACAGGCTGAGCACCTTGTAAAAAGTGTCCGGCCTGTCAATCTCGCGTTTAGGCTGCCTGCTTTTGTCCTGACCCTGATGTTTGGGAAAGCAAACCGCCCCAGTCGTTCCTATGATGAACTGGTGGCCAAGTACAAGGCAAAACTTGCTTCAGGTGGAAAGGCCTCAAAGCCATTTGTCCCGGGAATTCCCCGCAGTCCACAATCAGTTTACCGGCGACTTGACAACCAGGCAACCTCCCTGGCTCGCAGGATCGATCATTTTTCAGAAGATCAACTGGACACCCTGATCCTGCCCCATCCCCTTCTTGGCAAACTTACATTGCGGGAAATGTTGTATTTCACCATCTATCACGCCCACCACCATGGTCAGGCGATCAAGTCTTCTTATGTGACCGAGACAGTTTGATCATGAAATATCTTTCGTCCCTTGCCTTTGCCCGCAGCCTGGATCGGAAGGATCCGTTGAGAAAATTCCGCCAGCAGTTTCTTATTCCAAAGTTTAATGGAAAGCCTTCCATCTATCTCTGTGGCAACTCCCTGGGGCTCGAACCGCGCTCGGCCCGGAAATATCTGCTCGAAGAACTGAAAGATTGGGCTGACCTGGGAGTAGAAGGTCATGTTCACGGTCGTCGTCCCTGGCTCTATTACCACCACCTCACCAAGAAGCCGTTGGCCCAGCTGTTGGGCGCCAAGCCTTCCGAGGTTGTGGCCATGAATCAACTGACGGTGAATCTTCATCTGATGATGACCACATTTTACCGGCCCACTCCCCAGCGATTCAAAATTCTGACCGAGGCAGGAGCTTTTTCATCGGACCAGTACGCAGTTGAATCCCAAATCAGGCTCCACGGACTTGATCCCGCGAGTACGCTCATCGAAATTTCTACTAGACCCGGCGAGCACACGCTTCATACCGAAGACATTGTCACCGCGATCCGAGACCATGGACCTCAACTTGCCCTGGTTCTTTTTGGTGGCGTTCAATATTATTCTGGCCAGTTCTTTGATCTGAAATCAATTACAGCCGCCGGGCACGCCGTGGGCGCCTTTGTCGGATTTGACCTGGCCCATGCCGCAGGAAATGTACCTTTGAATCTGCACAAGGACGGGGTTGACTTTGCCGTGTGGTGCAGTTACAAATATCTCAATTCGGGCCCAGGCAGTATTGCCGGCGCGTTTGTTCACGAACGGCATGCTTCAGGACAACTCCCCCGAATGGCGGGCTGGTGGGGTCACCATGAAAAAGATCGTTTCAAGATGAGGAAGGGTTTCATTCCGATGCCCGGCGTTGACGGATGGCAGCTTTCCAATTTTCCTGTTCTTTCCGGGGCGGCTCACCTGGCTTCGTTGGAGATTTTTCAGGCGGCCGGAGTTCGTGCGCTCCGCAGGAAGAGCGTTCAGTTAACCGGGTACCTTGAATACTTATTGAACGATATTGACGCGGATCATAGGTATTACACCTTGATTACACCCCGCAACCCGGATGAACGTGGTTGTCAGATTTCGATCCTGATGAATCATCGGAATGGACATGGCGTATTCAAAAAAATCACCCGTTTGGGTGTGATTGCCGATTGGAGAGAGCCCGATGTAATTCGTGTTGCCCCGGTTCCGTTGTACAACAGCTTTGAAGACGTGTTTCGCTTCGTTGACCTTTTCTCAAAATCACTCTGATAACACCATCGGAAGGCCTGATTTTAGTCATTTGACGGGATCAGCCTGCTGGCGAATTTGAAAATTCAATGTTACTGCTATGAAAAAGAAACCTACTACGATCAGCATTGTCGGGGCCGGCCTTGTGGGCTCCCTGCTGTCCATTTATCTCGCCCGTAGGGGATACCAGGTTTCTGTCTATGAGCGGCGTTTTGACATGCGCAAGAATTTTCTCGGTGGCGGGCGGTCCATCAATTTGGCGCTCAGCAACCGGGGTATCCGGGCATTGGAAGAAGTTGGCCTCGCTGCAGAAATGAAAAAGCACTCGGTGCCGATGAAAGGCCGGCTCATGCACGACATCAACGGCAAACTTACCTTTCAACCCTACGGCACCAGCGGCCAGTACATCAATTCGATTTCCCGCAGCGGGCTCAACATGTTTCTCATGGATGAGGCCGAAAAGCAAGGGGTGAACTTCTTCTTTGAATACCGGTGCATTGATGTAAACCTGGAAAAGACAGAGCTGACTTTCCAGAACCAGCACGACATTCGGCACCACCAATCGGATCTCATCATTGGGGCTGATGGGGCCTTTTCTGCCATTCGGGCCGCATTGCAAGTCTCCGACCGTTTTGAATATTCCCAGCATTACATTGAACACGGGTACAAAGAACTTCGTATCCCGCCAGGCGAAAAAGGAGAATTTATGCTCGAACGGGAAGCCCTTCACATTTGGCCTCGGGAAAGCTATATGCTGATCGCGTTGCCCAACCCGGATGCCACATTCACGGTGACGTTATTCTACCCCTTTGAAGGAGAAAATTCTTTCCAGAAACTCACCAATGACGAAGAGGTGATGGCCTTTTTTAAGAAGACATTCCCGGATGTTACTGCGATCATGCCTTCCTTGCTGGAGGATTTCCGAGATAATCCTACATCAAGCCTGGTCACCATCCGTTGCGCGCCCTGGGTGAAGAACAGCACCCTGCTGATTGGTGATGCTGCCCACGGCATTGTGCCCTTCTACGGGCAAGGGATGAACGCCGGGTTTGAAGATTGCGCTGTTCTCAATCAGTTGCTCGACAAATACCAGGACGATTGGAGCAAGGTCGCTCCTGAGTTTGAGAAACTTCGGAAAGCCGATGCGGATGCCATCGCCCAGCTGGCGCTTGACAATTTTGTCGAAATGCGCGACCTGGTGGCCGACCCTGAGTTTCTACTGCGCAAGAAGATTGAGGCTAGAATTCATGAACTATTTCCGAAACAATGGATTCCCTTGTATTCCATGGTAACCTTCCATGATGAAATTCGCTACAGCGATGCCCAGGAAATGGGCAAGCGGCAAAAGGCAATCATGGACAAAGTCATGGCCACACCGGATATAGAGAAAAATTGGGAAAAATTGAATTTTGGGGAGATCGCCTCCTCACTCAAGCCGCTTCAATAAGAATTTTGTATTCCTCAAACCGGGCGAGAATGTCGCGGACATAATTGACCGGCTCTTCACACTTACAATAGCCCGCTACCGCCACTGGATCGCGGTAATACCTGGGGTTTGATTTTTGGCGAAGGAACATTTCCACATCATCCCACTTGTCAGGATCGCGGTCATATTTCTTCGCCAGGTTGCGGGAATCGATGATGTGAGAAAGTCCCGCATTATAGGAGGCAAGGACGAACTTGACTCGCTCATTCGAATCCGCCACATATTTTGACCAAAGCTTATCAAGGTACTTCAGGTAGCGCACACCTGCCCGAAGGCTCTGATGTGGGTTCGTCCGATCGATCGCCCCAAACTCAGAAGCGGTGGCAGGCATAAGTTGCATCAGTCCTACCGCCCCCGCCCATGACTCGGCATTGGGTCTGAAATTTGACTCCTGGTATATCACCGAAGCCAGCAATCGCCAATCCCATCCAAGGTTCTTGGCCTCACGCTTTATTTCTTCATCGTAGGGAGAAAGTTTATTTCCTCCAATGGTTGAATAGGCGCTGCTCACCCGGATCTGTGACGATCTCGGGTTGTTCAAATACTTGTCGTACAGCAGCTTGAATCGCCCTCTTTCCTTGATGTTGGCCAACCACCGGTTAACAGCCGCACGCAAATCGGGTGAATTTTGACGAACTGCCCACGCAATCTGCTGGGGGAGACTCAATACCGTGCTAACATCCAGGTCAGGATAATAAATGGAATTAACCATCCCCAGGGTCTGATCCGTGACGGTCAGTTGAATCTCACCCCGGGCCACCTTTTCAATAAGCGATTCGGTTTCCGCGGTGGCGCTATCCTCCTCGATCAGGATCTCCCCGCCAATTTCATGGGACAAATTTTCCAGTCGATCTTTGAATGCCGACTCATTCATCACATAAATTTTCTTACCGATGAGATCCACCGGGTTGCGGATCAACATGCGGTCGATCCGGTTAGGGGGCATTCGGCGCCAGTTGGCGGGTTTTCGCTGAACGAGCACCTGGCTGGTGTTAAACTGTGCATCGGTAAAAGCCAGGTATTCGGTACGCTCCTTAGTGATTGTCAACGGGAAGGCAATCAAGTCGCCTTCTCCCCGGTTTAGGAGATCGATCGCCTGCTCAATGCCGCTGATGACCTTGATTTTCAACTCGACGTTAAGCTCCTTGGCGAGGCTTTGCAGCAGCTCATACTCGAACCCCATGGGTTGACCCCTATAGATAAAATAGCTGATGGAGTTATTGTCAACTATGGCTTGCAAGAATCCCCGCTCACGAATCTGGGCAAGGTCAATAGTAACTTCCGGAGTGGTCCTGAAAGCAGGCTGGTCGGATTTCCACGTACACCCGGCAAAGAGCAAGACAAACAGCAGGCAATACCGGTGGAGGACTGTTCTTGCCATAAGACAAAATACGGAAAACCCCCTAAATACAAAAGAGGCTCCTGGGAGCCTCTTTTGCCTAACGTTATCGATCGGATTAGTTCGGTCTTAATACTCCATTAATGGTATGCAGTACCCCGCTGTTGGTAAGGATATTCGAACTTGTAACAACGGGATCAGCTACTCCGGTGTTGGCATCCTTGATCGTATACACTGTAGGAGGGCCTGCTGCTACACCAGCGGTCAGTTTCGGAGTGGTCAGCAGTGTGGTCAGTTCCAATCCTTCCGTAAGATCCTGAACGAGGTATCGTCCGGGTACTACATGATACTTCACCAGTGTTGTCAAATCAGCCAGTGTTGGGGCGGTCACGCTGGCGGGTGTCAGCGTTGAAATGTACGTATAGCAGAGCGCCTCAGTGGTCAACGTGCCATTTAATGAAAGAAGGTAAGCCCGGATTATGCCGTCGTTGGCCTGGAAGATAGTGAACTCAGGCAGGGGGCTGCTGTTCGGCAGAATAGTGGGCGTCAGTCCAGTATACCGGATGAGTGCCGCCAGCAAATCGAAGTCCGAATCAATTGCGTCAGAAGAGGTTCCTCCCGTAACGGTCGGTGGGTTTGTTGCATAGCTGATCGAAAGGTTCAGCGGTGACAGTACGGTTGCGACTCCGGGGACGGCCATTACTCGGTCGATCGTATGGGCTACTCCATTGGAGCCTTGCAAATCAAAGTTGGTGACTGTTGCACCGTTGGTGGCGCTGTTTCCATTCAGCACTACGGTAGAGCCAACCTTCGATATGGAAAGGCGGGCACTATTCAACGTCGCAAACGTCTGTGTTCCTGTGATCTGGCTTGACGTGATCTTGGAGCTGACAATATGGTAGTTCAGGACCGGCACGACCGTTGTCGTAAATGACGCCAGCGTTGGGTTGCTGGTCGTTGAAAGACCATCGATAAACGTGATCAGGCTAGCTTCAGTCACTGGTACTGGCAATTGCGCGGCGTAGGTCGTGGCCAGGTAAGTAGTCATGGCGGGATCCGACGGAGCGAAAATTGTGAACAAACCGGAGTTAGGGTTGTTCAGCGAAGCATACATGCCAACGCGCTGCGTTACTGCGGTCCACAACGTAAAGTTGGCATCCGCTGCCATAGCCGCCGCAATGGAATTTCCCGTCAGCCCCGATGGCGACTTGAAATCATCCTGACAGCTTCCTAGCGTCAGGGCCATAATGCCCACCAGCAGGATCCTACGGGTTATATTCAGTGTTTTCATATTCATTTCAATTTGATGATGAGCAATTAGTGGGTAATAACACCGTGACTGATTCCCGCTTGAATTCCCGTCAGGCTGGTGAACTTGCCGCGGACAACGATCGTGTAGTTCTTGCCGGGGTTAAACGTGACCGGTGCTGAGTACACAATGTTGGCGAATGCGTTGTCCGTTGCCAACTGAAGCGTATAGGCATTGGGAACTCCTGCTACGGCGATCGCCTGGGAGGTAAAGGCTATGTTGCCAGCCGTGCGTGACCCTGTCGTTGGGGTAAAGCCCCCGGCGACACTATTCACAAACGCATTTGAAGCATTGGGGGCAGCTGCAACGTTGGTGAGGTTGATGGGTGTGCCTCCATTCAACCGTGCATATACAGGCGGCCCACCAAAAGTTCCGTTGGCATTGGCCACAGCCGTTACGTTGTTTGAGTTGGCGATGGCGTTTACGAAACGGATTCCCGCGTTGGTGGCCACGTTACCTGCGTTAAAGGTTACCGGAGCGTCGGTGGTTACATAAAACCGAACGCCACCCGGATCGGTCAAACCCAGCGGTACAAGTCCGATAGTAACCAGGTTGGCAAATTCTGTCGCTGTCGAAGGATTTTGTGCATCCAGGCCGACATCGAAATTATCACAACCAGTGCACGTAGGACAGGCAATGGTTCGGCAATTGGCGGGATTCAAAGAATCACGACGACTGGCCGAGATCATCAACTGTGAATTCGGGTTCCAGTAAGTAACATCCGCAAACGCAATGGTTTCCGTTTGGCGGTTCAGTCGCTTGGGAATCGGTCTCCCCACGCTATCCACCGCAATGACCGTGTAGTTGGCAAGGTTGGTGGCGGCAAAGGTGTTCGTACCGTTGGAGGTTGATCGATAGATCAGATCATTGGAACCTAACAAACCCCCGATGGCGCCACTCGTTGCTTTGGCCCGGATCGAAGTATTTGCGGTAACGCCGCCTGTAGCACCCGGTGTTGGTATTTGGAGGCTGGTGGGCAACTGTGAACCGATGCCCGGCGCGGCCGAACCCAGTTTGATTCCATTGACATAGAAATCCAGTGATGAAGTGTTCACTGTACCATTGGCGTAGCTAAAGTAAGCCTTATAGGTTGCCCCACTCGAGAAAGGGTTGGCCGTGGGCAACTCGGGCTCTGTGCAGCTGAGCGATACCAGCAGGATTCCCACCGTCGCCACAATCGATTTATTGAAAGTTTTCATTGGATTCGAAGTTTTGAGATGGATTAGAAAATGTAGCGGAAACCAAGTTGCAGCTGCCAGCGACCCCCACTCGTGGTTGAGGTGTCATAATTGTACGTAGTGGTCAGCGGTCGGCCATCCGCATTCAAATCAAAAGCATAGACCGGTCGGCCCGTCGTAACGGTTCCTGTAGGTGCTGTAATTGATCCTGCCGTATGCGGCTGTTCATATCCAAGAAAGCGAACGAGCTGTGTCCGGGAGGGTACACGAATAAGGCCCCAGCTGGAGTTCAGCATGTTCAGGAGATTGTCAACGTTTACGGAGAATTGCAGCGTATGACGCTTGCCGTTCACGTTGAGGTAGAAATCCTGGAGGATACTCAGGTTAAGACGATCAACCCATGGAGAGAACGCGCCATTGCGAGCGACGTAGTTTCCACGATTCTTGTTAAGGTACTCGTCCTGCTTGATATAGTTGTCCAACTGGTTCCAGATTTCATTGAGGGAACGGGGATCTGTTGCGTTGCTGGGGGCCAGAACAATCTCACTCTGGTTCCTGGGTACATACAGCAAATCGTTACCATTGGTACCATCACTGTTCATGTCGTTACCATACACGTACGAGTAGTTGAACCCGGTGCGACCTTCATAGGTCAGGCCGATGGTGGTGCCGAAATTTTTCAGGTATTCAAAGTGGTATGAACCATAAGCAACAATCCGGTGCGGTGTGAGCGCGTTGGAATAGGAAAGTCCCGAGTTATTGGGGCCAAGCACGTTAGCCTGTGATGCGAAGACACCACCAGCGGTTGAACCACTTTGCGGGTTGATTTCACTGGCGTCGGTGTAGGTATAGGCCGCCATCACAGTGAAGTCCCGAGTGAAGTTCTTGCGGAACTGCGCCGTTAAACTCCAGGCCTGACCTTTATTTGTGTTATCCAGCACGAGTGCTTGACCCACTTCACCCGACAATCGGCGGTCATTGGAATAAATCTGGCGATCGGCACCAGAAGCACCAAACAGCGGACGCCCGTCACCCGCTACTGTAGCCACCGCCGGGCGGAGGTTGGCATCCCGAATGAGGACAGCGTTAATGTCCTTGGTGTAAATAAATTCAAGTGTTCCGACTACGCCACCCGGCAATTTCTGATCCACAGCCAGGCTGGTTCTCCAAACTTGTGGGAACTTGAAGTCTTTGGAGATGGTATTCACCGCCGGTACGATGGATGACCTGCCGTAATTCCTGTTGAGCGGATTGGTAACCAGCGTGGGGTTACCATTTGCGAGGTCAGAGTAATCTTTTACTTCAGCTACGTACGGAGTTTGGGCGAAGTTGTAAGGGAATCCGTCACCTGTCAGGTCGAAGGGCACGTTCGTGGAGGTAAACTGGCCAAAGTAAAGACCATTGTTGCTGACAGCATTGGAAAGCCAAACGAAAGGAACGCGGCCGGTGAGTACACCCGTACCGCCACGGATCTGGGTACTGCGATCACCTTTCACATCCCAGTTGAAGCCGATACGCGGTGAGAACAGCGGACGAACTTGCGGCCAACCTCCAACACGAAGCTTTTCGCCGTTGAAGTCAATGGCATTTACGTAGTTGTTTTTGGGGAGATCAGAGAGGTAAACCGGAATGTCCACCCGCAAGCCAGCGGTCAAGGTCAGGTTTTTAACTCCTTTGTAGACGTCCTGCGCATAGAATCCCATCTGCAAGGCGGACCATTTCGCGGCGGTGGCATCGGGGCCGCCAGCAACAGCAACATACTGGATGTTATAGTTAGCCGGACGCTGCGAAGCCGTAGTTAAGATATCTGCATCCGCGTAGAAGTCTGCAAGGCTGTTGTAGCGATAGTTACCGTTAACCACCTGCGTGAATACGTTGTTGAAGCTGTAATACTCGTTGGCGGTACCGAAACTAACGGTGTGATCCTTGAGGTAAATATTGAAGTTGTCGTTGAACTGGATTACATCCTGGTCAAGCTTGTTGTTCTTCGTAAATGGATCAGGCCCGAACGAAGTCATGTTCTGACCGTTGGGTCCAAGGATATCCACGGTGGCAATGCTGGGTACCGGAAGACCGCCGGCGTTTTGTCGGAAGTCGCGGAGGGCCGTATAGCCCACTACCAGGCTGTTGGTAAACTTGCCACCACCGAATGTGGAGTTCAACTCTGCCGTACCGGAATACTGGTTGTTGTTGATGCGATAGAACGAAGAGGAGAAAGACAATACGTTGTTGCTGTTACCCCGGCCACCGGTAGGTCCGCCAGTGAAGCCCCCTGAACCACTGGGGAACTGATCCTGGAAGGCATTGGTAATGTTACCCCGGATCGTCAGCTTGTGGTTCTGACTGATGTTATAGTCAAACCGCATGACGTAGCGATCACTTTCCGTAGCCCGGCTAAAGTCTTTGTAGCTGCCTGGGTCATATTTGTAGTTCGTGATGAGGAAGTCACGAAGCCCGGCCAATCCCGTTGCCGGATCATTATCGTCTGTACCCTGGGAGTTTGTGCTTGTTGTGGGCTCGCCCGTTTTGCGAACCGGGAAAGTGATGAATGGATCTGAGCGGCGCTCAAATTCTACGTTAACAAAGAAGAACAGTTTGTCCTTGATGATCGGACCACCGAGGCGAATACCATAGTTCTTGAAATTGAAATCCGGAATCGGCGAATCCGCTCCATCAATCTTTGTGCCTGCAAAGCTTTGTGAACGGAAGAAATAGTAAACCGATCCGCTCATCTCGTTAGTACCGCTTCGGGTGATCGCGCTGACACCGGCTCCGGTGAAGTTACCCTGGCGTACATCATAAGGAGAAAGCGAAACAGTCATTTCCTGGATAGCATCCATGCTGAACGGTGTGACGGCGGACTGTCCACCCGGCAGGGGGTTCAGACCAAACACGTTATTCATCGTGGCGCCATCAATGGTGAGGTTGTTATAGAGGTTGCTTCTACCACCGAAGGTGAATGAACTTCCTCCTGCCTGGGGAGTAAGGCGGGTGATATCGCGAAAATCGCGACCGATGGAGGGAAGCCGTGTAATGGAGCGATTCGAGAAGTTCGAAGAAGCACCGATCTTCTCCGAGTTCAAAATAGCATCCTGCACACCGGTAATCACCACCGCCTGCAATTCGGTGGCCTCTGAAATCAGGTCATAGTTCAGGATCAGGGTTTGCCCCAATTCGAGGTACACCTCGTCCTGGACTTGCTCCTTGTATCCGATGAAAGACACCTTCACGGTGTAGGGCCCTCCTACCCGCATACCTTCAATGTTGTAATAACCATCAGCGCGGGAAGCTGCACCATACGTGGTACCGGATGGCACGTGCGTCACCACAATGTTGGCTCCGGGAATAACTTCACCCGATTTGTCTTTGATGGTGCCTGTCAGGCTTGCTGTGGTCACCCCTTGCGCCGCAACACCCAGGGGAGTTGCTAGCAAGGCGAGAACCAGGAACTGTAGAATTCTCCTCATAATTCTTGGGATTTAGTGAACATATGGAAACAAAACTATGGTTTTTAGGGTCAACCTCTGTTTGCTCCAACGTTAAATGTTACGAACAAAAGATTAACATAATGACTCCCTCCGGAGCGCCACTTTTCATGTTCAATGTTGAAAGCTTGGGGAATATAACCCCAGTGTTAAACCTCTGCTTAAGGCACCCCTGAAGAATTGGGGCTACAAACGGGTATTCCTCGACCTTAGGACAGCGCTCTATCGGTTTCCTTCCATCTGGACTTTGATTTCCGCGCGTCGGTTTTGGGAGTGCTGTTCATCCGAACAATCTACGCCGTCACTGCAAAAAGGAGGATGTAGTTGAAAAAGTAAGCACAACGCAACCAGCGCAAGAATTCGCATGTTATTGATCACCCTCCTGTGCATTGAAAATGCCGGATTTTTTAGGGAAAAACATTACTAAATTTAGCCAATTGCAATGGATCCACCACTTCGTTTCTAAGTGACCATAAGGAAAAATATCTCAAGCGTAATTCTATGGTCGGTGATCTCGGCAGCCTTTATCGGGCCAGGTACGGTTACAACTGCGGCATCGGCAGGAGCTCTCTTTCATCTCGATTTGTTGTGGGCTGTCGCTTTCTCCACGGCAGCCTGTATTGTGCTCCAGGAAGTTTCCGCGCGGTTAGCCATCGTGAGCGGTCTCACGATGGGGAAGGCATTGATACAAAAACATGGCAGTAGACGTGGGCAATGGCTCAATTTTCTTTTAGGAGGTCCCGTCATTCTTGGTTGTGCTGCCTACGAGGCCGGAAATATTCTTGGTGGTGTATCCGGGCTTCAGTTGCTCACTGCTGCTCCTGCTTCGTGGTTGACAGTAATTCTTACGCTCGTGGTACTGGTCGTGCTCTGGACAGAACGGCGGCAAGCAATCGGATGGTTGATGACCTTCCTGGTGGCACTTATGGGTGTCGCTTTTTTTGCGTTGGCAGCCGGGCGACCCTACTCCATTTCCGAATACCTCTTCCATTCCTTCGTTCCGAGAATCCCGCACGGCGCTGAATTACTTACCCTCGGGCTCGTGGGAACTACCATCGTGCCTTATAATGTCTTCCTTGGCTCCGGGGTGAGCAAAGGACAAACGGTACCGCTGATGCGCATAGGCCTTACCATTTCAGTTGTCATCGGAGGCTTGATAACCACTGCCATACTACTGGCAGGAACGGCAGTCAACTCATTTTCCAGTTTCGCCGAACTTGCCGATTCGCTCGAGGGCGCCTTGGGTCCCATCGGTGCCATGGCCTTGGGGCTTGGGCTTTTCGCTGCCGGATTTTCTTCGGCCATTACTTCACCTTATGCGGCTTCGATTATTGCCTCATCGGTGTTCTCCTGGAGCAAGGCGGGGCAACGCTATGTTTGGGCCGCCGTTTTGCTCTCAGGCTTTTTGGTGGGGATTAGTGGTGTGAAACCTATTCCTGTCATTCTCCTGGTACAAGCACTCAATGGTCTCGTGCTCCCATTACTGACAGCCTTTCTGATTTTGCTGATTAATGATCGACAGATTATCCCCGTGGAGCAAAGGCCCTCCCACTTCTATAATGGAGTATTGCTACTGATTTTCAGTGCCGTCTTGATCATGGGTCTTCATAGTATTGACAAGTCGGTATCCGCCTGGTTTGCGCTTGACCAGGGACACTATGAACAAATGGTACTGATTACGCTTGGGCTTACCGGATACCTTGGATACCAGTTGGTTCGCCAAAAACCGGTGAGGACGAGCTAAGGAATTATCTCGTCAAACACCTTGACAAAAGACTTCATCTCGTCCAGGGTTCCAATACTTACCCTGCACCATTCCTTGTCCTGGTATTCCCAGACACGGATCTGGTAACCCCGCTTGTTGGTTTCTTCAAGAATCATCTTGCCGCTTTTCGGTGCAGGAAATAGTACCACGTTGGTATGCGACTTACCATAGAACCATTTCTTGCTATCGAGGTAATTAGTAAAGTACGTCCTGGCTTCCGCGTTCATTTTGCGGGTGTAGGCCATGAACTCGTTATCGCCAAGGCTGGCTTTTGCAGCGGCAATGGCCGCCTGATTTAGAATCGTCCCCAGTTGATTTTTCTGAAGCCTGGCGATCAATTCGGGCTTAGCGACAGCATATCCAATCCGCAAACCGGCCAGACCATAAATCTTGGAAAAGGTCCTGGATACAATCACATTGTGTCCTTGCTTGACAAGTTCGACCATGGATGATTGCTGGCTCGGCTCAAGAAACTCAAGGTAGGCCTCATCGGAGAACACTGTTGTCTTTTTGGACATTTCAGTGCAGAACGCTTTTAGTTTGGCATTGTCTACTATGGTGCCTGTCGGATTATTCGGGTTAACCACAAAAAGAATTTTGGTGTCGGCTTTCACCGCGGAAGCCATGGCCTCCAGGTCGTGCACCATGTATTTGTCCAGGTTCACTTTGTCCCAGCGTGCGTTGAATTTTTCTGCAAAATTCATCAGCATGGTAAAGGTTGGCCATGCAGACAGTACGGAACCACCTTCAAGTCCTACAGACATCCCGGTGATAGCCAGCACTTCGCCGCTCCCGGCTGCCAGAAAAATGTGATCCGGAGTGACACCTTCTTTTTCGGCTATCAACTGCCTGATTTCATCGGACTGTTCAAATGCGTATCGATTGCCATCTCCGGCTGATTTTTGTATCGCTTCGCGAGCCTTCGGCGAGGGTCCATAGGGATTTTCATTGGATCCCAGGCGAATGAGCTTGCCATTTAGCAGCGAGAACTCCATTTCGGCCCGGCTCATCGGTGCAGCCATCAGTTCTTGCACCAGTGACATTCCAAGGGGCATTGCGGCACCGGCGGCCAGTGCCGACTTAAACCATGCGCGGCGGGAGAGTGATGTGCTCATACGTTTTTTGATTTAGTGGAGAGACAACACATTAAATGTAAGTAAATAATCTCAACCCGTCACCGCCATGGTGGCCGCTGGGTAGTAGTCACAAATGGCTCATCATCCAGCACAATCATGGGATCGTTTACATTTTTAGGATGATTCCGGCGTTCCAGCCTGTAGGACCCGCTTCCCCGGGTGGTCGATTGGTAGTATAGTCGATCGCCTTGAACATACCAGGTTCCCGAATCTGAACCCTGCGATGCCGTGCCTCCCGATATTTCCTCGGTCTGAACACTCATGGACCGCTCTTCTGTATACCGGTAGGTTCCGTCAGCGTTGAGTGTGATGCACCTTCCTGAGAAAGTACCTGTACTCGATTTCAGGTAACACCACTGACCGACCAAGTCGGCGGGATTCCGTTCTTTCTTTGTTACCGGCGATGACGGTGCAACTTCAGAAATTTTCTGGTAAACCGCCTGCTGTCCATTGGCCGCAAGGACCAACCGTCCAGCTTTCACGGTATAGGCAAACGAAATGTCCCCTGTCGATGCTTGCAGGATCACGTGTCCCTGGGAAATTCGGTAGGGTATAAGGATTTCATTATAACGACAAATTCCGCTGGATCTGAACTCGATCACTTCGCCTTCACCGGACCAGGTTCCTAACAAGTCTTTGGAGGTACTGCTGAAACTAGGTTGCTGCGCAGGTGCCCTGCTCGACTGCTCCAATTTCACAAACACCATTAATCCTTCGATGTCTCCCCCGGTCACACTCAGTTTATTGCCTTGGAGTCCAAAAGTGTACACGACCGTACCACTTGATGTAGTTACCGCCAGCAGGTTTCCCTGTATCTGGTATTGGAGGTTCTCGCTGTTGAGGCTCCCGGTGCCATCGCCGTTGAGGATAAGCGTTTGTACTTCTCCTGCCTGGCTGTATTGCCAGGTTCCCACCAACGAACTTCCAGACTGCGCTTGTGTCGACCACCATGCCCATGACAGGCACGTGACCAGAACAATTTGATAGAGAGAGGTCCTCATGGCCTCAGTAGTTTACAGGATATTGTTGAGCTGTTCTTTTATTTTCTCCAGTTCCTCTTTCATCTGTACCACGGCACGCTGAATCTCTGCATCGTTGGCTTTTGATCCAATGGTGTTGATTTCCCGGCCAATTTCCTGTGCGATAAAGGCCAGCTTCTTGCCACTGGAAGAAGACTCGCGAATGGCCTCCTGGAAGTAAGTCAGGTGAGCCCTCAGCCGGACACGCTCCTCGTGGATGTCCAATTTCTCAATGTAGAACAGGATTTCCTGTTCAAGCCGGTTCTTGTCAAATCCTTCTTCCCCGAAAAACTCTGTCACATTCTTGCGAATTCGGCCTCGGATTTTTTCCACGCGTGCCGGGTCGAGGGATTCGACGCGGTCAAGCAGGGAACCTATTTGATCAATATACGTCAGGAGCTTTCCAGCCAGCACCTTGCCTTCAGCTTCACGGAAAGTGTTACACTGCTGGATGGCTGCGTTCAGTGCTTTCATCAAGGCCTCGAGGGTAGCCGCAGAGGCCTTTACTTCCTGTTCGAGAGAAACTTCCGGAGATCGTAGCGCAGTCTCAAACAGGTTGTCATAGGGAGCCATCACCCGGTCAGCGAGTTTTTTCAATTCCTGGTAGTGGGCGATAAAGAGGGCCTCGTTGTAACGCTGCGGTGCCTGGCCCGTAAAATGTTTTTCGTAGGTGACGGTGACAGAGATTTTACCGCGTTCCAGCTTATCCTGCAGGAGGCTTCGCACTTCGAGATCTTTTTCCGAAAAATCGGAAGGAAGGCGAAGGGACAAATCCATGAATTTTGAATTCAGGGACTTGACCTCCACATGAACTGAACCCTCATCTACCGGAGCGGCCGCCTGGCCATATCCGGTCATCGAACGGAGCATAGAAAAGTATTTGACGCAAGGTAAGTCAATCCGCTGAGATGGAACGGATCAAAAGTCAAGACCCACGGAGACCATGATGCGCGGGTCTTCCACTTTGAAGTTCTTTACCGGCCAGGCATAATCCAGTTTCAGGTAGTAGCCCAACACCATGGACCGGAATCCAAACCCGTAACTGTATAACCACGGATTGAGGTATTGCTTCAGGTCGACAATGAATGGTCCTGACTTGATTTCCAACGTGCGGAGACTGTTCTCCGAACCCACGGGGGGTGCACCGGTCCAACTGGTTCCAATATCATAGAACGTCGTGAACTGCATGTTGCGGAAGAAGCTGGAGGAGACAGAGCCACCGGCCAGCGCCCTGACGATTGGCAGGCGGAGTTCCGCATTGAACATGGCCACGCTGGTTCCGTAGAGGCTGGCATAATCAAATCCTCGCAGTGTCGTGGCGAACTCGGTAAACAAAAGGTTGTCGTTGTAGCCCGACTTAACATACAGGGGATTCTTCACACCATCGTAGTTAATCGTGTTGCCAAACCAGTTATCGACGCCACCCAGTACATACTGTTTGGGGGAATTGCCGAAGAACGTGCCTGTATATCCCCTCAGGGCCAAAACAATTTCATGGTAGATCTTCTGATAGTGCCTTACATCGAGGTACGCCTGGGAGAAGCTGGCGCTGGAATTTCCGTTGCCATTGTAGAACACAATCCCCAGTTTAGCGCGCGTGCCCTCCATGATGTTCAGCCCGCTGTTGACTGAATTGTCGTACACAAATTCAGCACGCGCCCCGGTATACCATTGTGATTTGGAGGCACGATAGACGGGTGGTGAATTGATGCGCTGGTCAGGTCCAAGATCTTCGTAAAAGGTGTATCCCACAAAGGGTTTCACTGCAAGCCGCATGCGTACGGTAAGGGGCAGCGCCGCACCAAATTCAATCTTTTGCCACGAGTACTTCTGGCGCTGGGCGTTGGTGGTTGTTCCATTCAATTCCTGTTGGGTCCAGAAAATCACTTTTCGGTCATACCGTACGCTGAAGTCCATGCGGTGTTTGAGATAATGGATTTCTCCAAAGACATCGCCGCTTTTCCAGTCAAACGCCGTCTGAATGCCACCGTAGATTCTGAAATTTTCAAGAATATCGTTCATCTGTGTCTGGATACGGATGCTGAACCCGCGCAGGGGATCAATCACGAAATCGGTACCGATGTTCTCATAGCTGAACTTCGGCTGATAGGGAAATGGCCCATTGATGCGGCTTGTCTCCCGGGCCTTCATGTAACGACTGAGGAATGTCTCACCCGGCTTCTGCGTCTTCATCGCTTCGTCTTCAAAACGGTAGTCATCCGTGTTGAGATCCTTATCCTTCTTAGGCGGCGTTAGTGTGATCGAGGGTGCTACCGCCGGTTTGGTTATCGTGTCCTTCTTCACGTTCTCATCTTCGAACCTGTAATCGTCGACGTTAATTTCTCTGGGCTTCAGTTGGGTGCGGGTCGAATCTACCTTGGGCACTGTGTTTCGCTTCAGTGTATCCAGGGATTGTTTTGTCGTATCCTTTTTTCCGATGGTGGAATCCCGCTTTTGCTGGAGTCGATCGTTGATGAGCTGTTTCAGCGATACACCTTGCTTCACTTCCCGCTTCCTTCTTTCGGTAAGGTTTCGAACCTGTTGAGTCTCCTTCCGCCGCGTGGCGGGTGTAAATATCTGCCGGTCAAAATTGAAATTACGGTCGATAAAAATGTCTTCGCGAAGCCGGTTGGTCATCACAGCGGCGAACAGTTTTCCCTCTTGGTGAATGTCAAAACTCTTGATGCTGGAGTCGAAGTTTGTCACCTGAGCATACACGCCGGTCTGTCGGTTGAACCGAAAGAGGTTAATGATGCCCCGCTGATCGCTGAGGTAATAGATGTTGTTCTCATCTACAGCCTTGGGAGCATAGTCCGCGCTCAGTGTATTGGTGATTCGTGACACGACATTCGTGGTGGTGTCCAAATTATAGGCGAACAGGTTATAGTTTCTCGGCAGCTTACTATAGTCCTTTTTCACGGCCGTCACCGAGTCCGTTGTCCGGTTGGAGCTGAAGATCAGTGTATTCGTTTTGGGGATAAAAGAGGGATCAAAATCATCGAAGAGATCGTTCGTAAGCCTTCGGGTGCGATCACGGCGTGTGCTAACGAGGAACAAATCATTTTGACCATCCATATCGGCGCTGATGACGGCCAACCGGCCATTGTCCGAAAAATTGAGACTGCGAATGTTGCTGAACCGTTCGAGCGGGCGGGGAATTTTGCTGCGCGTGGTCAGGTCATAGAGCCAAAAGAGGTGCTGCCCATACCGGACGCCGATCACTCCCAGGGTATGCCCGTCGGCCCAGGCTAATAAAGGCAGGCTGGTATCCACCGTTTGGCGGAAAACTTTGTTCCCGTCACTGAGAATCGTGGTTTCTCTGCCCGTCTCAAGGGATTTCACAATCACCGTGAATTTGCCGCGGTCATTTTCGGCATAGGCCACATACTTGCCATCCGGGCTGATCTTCATCGTGGTATATACAATGCCCTGGCGATGCCTCGGAGTAATACGAAGTGAATCGGAAGTCGATTGGTAACTGGTCAGGATGCGCTGTTGATCTTCACTGTAAAATCGGCGCCAATCGGCTATGAGTTGCTTGAAGGGGATACCCAGTGTTATGTAAATGCTTTTCTGCTCATTGCGAATGACTCGTGTGTAATTGAGAATATTGGCTACGCTGGCTTTGCCATACTTTTCCACGATGTAATTCCAAATAGATTGTCCAATGAGTGTGGCCTCTTCCCCGGTCACTTTCAGCGCCTTGTTGACCTGCTTGCTCTGCACAAACTGCCGGGCGTAGTCATCCATTTCCTCGTCCCAACCTTTTGCGGCGTATTGGGAAACGCCGTCGATGAACCAATCCGGAAGGTTCATCAGCACGGCATTCTGAAACATGTCTTTCAGACTTCCGCCGAACATCATCTCCTTCACCATGAGGTCGGTTACTTTCAGAATCAACTCTTCCTTGAATCCGTCCAGCGATCCCGGGTGGGCAATCTCCACATAGGGCTTGATGAATTCCGTTTCACCTCCGACGCGGAACTGCTTCCCCTGGATTCCCATATTGCTTTGTTGCAAGTCGGTGACCGAATTGTAGAGGAAAACCTTGGTCTTGAGGTAAGGAGGATACCCGATCAGGTCGGTGACACGGTCAAACTCTGATTCTAAGTATTGTGCTGCCTCGGTGGCTACGCGCCGACGTTCGTCATAATAATAGACATCAAAGTTGTCCGTGCTGATGTACTGCCAATTGAACTGGCGGTATTGGATGCGGTTGCGTCCGAAGGTCTGATCCGCCATTTGCGCGTGTGCAGCAATCTCCAAACCCAGCCAACCCAAGAGGATCAGCAGGAACCGTAAGTGCTTCCACACGTGCATAAACTCAACAGCAATCACTTCGAATATAACGGTTTGAACCTGGAAATATTTACCTCGGCCGGAAGGCTGGGTCCTCCCTCACTCCAATCCGCCAGTAGTTTTGCAAAATAGGGAGCCAAACTTACACCTTTCGTGCCCAATCCATTGAAAATAATCACGTTTTCATGGTCCGGGTGAGACCCCATTAAAGGCCGACGGTCAGTTACGGTTGGGCGGATACCCCACCCTTGGTGAATAATCTCGAATGGATTTCTGACCAGCTTTTTCAGCCGGGTCAGAATCTGCTCTCGCCCCTCCTCGGATGCTTCCAAACTGTACGGTTCATGCTGGTAGGTAGATCCTGCAATAAATGTGCCCGGGTCCCTGCCCGGTACCAGGTAGACACCACGACTAACAATATTCTGATTATCCATTTCCATCTTCACCACCAGGGCTTCCCCTTTCAGCGGCCGAAGCGGCAACCATCCAAACCACTGGCTATTGCGCGCAGCCAACCCGTTGCAGAGAACAATTTGAGACGCGGTCACTCCTTTATAATGTATTGCATCATCCACCCTGCATTCCTTCTCATCAAAGTACTCTTCTGTCCAGGCGCCTTGCTCCTTTAACGCGTCGCGAATCGTTGCGACCCAGCTCACCACATCAAGATATCCCGATTGCCTAATGAGCAAACCGCCATGCGGATCATTGAGCGCCCCGGGCAGGGGTGACGTATCGCACACCTTGGTAACAAAATCGCGCAATTCAACTGCAGCGGACTTTTCTTTCCATTGCTGCTGTTCGGCCAAGGATAAGAAAGGCCGGTAAATAGGTTTCGGATAGAAAAAGGATCGGCCGAGTTTTCGTTCCGCCTGAGGGTACCACTGGTTCAGGAACGGGAACAACAAGTCGGCGAGGAAGGTCCTGGTCATCACCTTGCCAGTGATCGGGTTACAGATTCCAGCGGAAATGATTGAAGCTCGGTTCTCGCCAGGGAGATCATATACCTTAACACGCTTGCCGCGACCCATCAACTCCCACGCCAGTGCTGACCCGGCAAGGCCTTGACCAACGATGATGTAATCCACCCGGGCTTCCACGGCATGCTTACGATTTCCGGTTCACCAGGTATACTCCGGCGAGGATGGCAGCCATGCCCATGAAGTGAGTAGCGTATAACTTCTCTCCGTCCAATACACCCCAACCCACGGAGACGAGCGGCATGAGGTATGTTACCATACTGGTATAAAGTGGAGTGGTGATCCGCACGAGTTTATTGAAAACCAGCCCGGCAATCGCTGTGCTCATCAGTGCCAGCAGTGCTACATAACCGGCAGAAGTCATCGCGCCAGGAACGGTTTGGAGATGATCGGTGAAGTCAGTGAATCCAAACAAGACCAAAGCGCCCAATGGACCAAGCATAGCTATGGATACGCTCGTGATCGCCAGCGAACCGAGCCCGGTGATGTTGTATTTGACAAAGTTGAGGTTG
Organism: Cyclobacteriaceae bacterium; assembly: GCA_016787645.1. Taxonomy (GTDB): domain Bacteria; phylum Bacteroidota; class Bacteroidia; order Cytophagales; family Cyclobacteriaceae; genus ELB16-189. Next base: position 342,630 of record JAEUUF010000022.1, read on the forward strand.
AGGCCGTAGAATGCGCAGGCTGCTACAATCAGCAATCCAAACGCGTTAAACCCGGTCACGGACGCTCCGCTGCGGGAAATCATGAGCAGCACGGTGCCACCTAAGCCAACAAGAAGGCCCAATATCGCCGGACCACGGAAAAGTTGCTTGTAGAAAATCACGCCCATGATGAGCGTCCACAACGGTGAAAGGGTATTGAGAATTCCGGCCACGGAACTGTCGATGTGTTTCTGGGCTGTAGTAAATAAGAATGCCGGAATAAATACGCCGAGGAGGCCCGAGACCAGGAGTTTCCAAAACTGGTGAGACTGAACTTCCTTGAATTTCACCAGGGCGATGGGCAACACCAGAATGCCCGCTACGGTAATGCGCAGGGCAGCAACCTCCACAGGGGTTAAGGCAACCAACCCCTTCTTCATAAGAATGAAGGATGTGCCCCAGATAAGGGTAAGCACGGTCAGCAGAAAAAGCGGGAAGGTGTTGATTTTATTTTCCAATGGATAGCAATATCATAAGTTGAAAGATTCCTCACGCACCCTCTCTGCGTGTTGACACCAATCAGGCGAGCACCGTCTGCTGGGAAAACACCTCGGTGATTTCATCCAGCAGGGCATGCACTTGGGCGGGAGTGTCTGCTTCCACCAGTTTGGTGCGATAAGGCTTAAAGTCAGGAATGCTTCTGAAGTAGTTGGCATAGTGCCGGCGCATTTCAAACACCCCAAGCCGATCACCTTTCCAACGCACGGAGAAGTCAAAATGTTCACGGCAGACACGCACACGTTCCGGCAGATCCGGGCCAGGAAGAACTTCCCCGGTGGCCAGGAAATGCTTGATTTCCCTGAACACCCAGGGTGATCCGACCGAAGCGCGGCCAATCATGATGCCATCCACGCCATAGCGGTTCTTATAATCAGCTGCTTTCTGAGGAGAATCGATGTCACCATTTCCGAAGATGGGAATGTGCATGCGCGGATTGTTTTTGATCTCAGCGATCAACGTCCAGTCTGCTTCGCCTTTGTACATCTGAACACGGGTGCGTCCATGCACGGTGAGCGCTTTGATGCCAATGTCCTGGAGACGCTCCGCCACTTCGACAATATTTTTGGTCTTGTCATCCCATCCCAGGCGCGTCTTGACTGTGACGGGCAGATGGGTACACTTCACGATTGATTCTGTCATCTTCACCATCTTCGGGATGTCTTGCAGCAACGCGGCCCCTGCGCCACGACAAGCAACGGCTTTTACCGGGCAACCATAATTAATGTCAATCAGGTCAGGCTTCACTTCAGTGGCGATTTCCGCCGAGGTCACCATGTTGCCAACGTCTCCTCCAAACAACTGGATGCCAATGGGTCGCTCATACTCGAAGATGTCCAGTTTCTGGCGGCTCTTGGCGGCATGGCGGATCAGCCCTTCCGAGGAGATAAACTCAGTATACATCAGATCGGCCCCTCCGGCTTTGCACACGGCACGAAATGGCGGATCGCTCACATCCTCCATAGGAGCAAGGAGGAGCGGAAAATCGCCGAGGGATAGGTTGCCGATCTTTACCATGGTTTCTTAACGTGAAGAATTCACCATATTTGGGCGCAAAAATAGCCAAAAGGGCCCACATGACCCCCAACCTGGTATCCGACCGCCCCGCGTCGATTTCCCTCCTCCGCATCTTCGCGATGCTCATCATTGGCTTCCTGTTCATCGGCAATGTGATCGCCCTGCTTACGGTTTCCCTCCTTTATGATGGAAACCTGTCGGAGGCCATGACTGACCCCGTCGGACACCCGGAGATTCAAACGATCCTGGTGATCGCGCAAGGGTTGGCTGCTTTTGTGGGGCTTGTCCTGATCCCCTGGTATTACCTGAAGACATTCGAACACCGCTCTCCATTTAATTTCGTCAGAGCATTTCCATCCGTTGTATGGTTTGCCCTCCTGGTGGTGATGACGGTTGCGCTCGTGGTGGGCATCTCACCGATCACGGAATGGAATGCCGAAGTGGAACTGCCCTCCTGGCTGGGCGCTTTTGGTGATTTCATGAATGAAATGGAACGACAGGCGAAGCAATTAACGGACGCCATGACTTCCGGAATGACCCCCGCGTCATTTGCATTGATCTTCATCGTAGTCGCCATTATCCCCGCCATCGGCGAAGAGCTGGTTTTCCGCGGATTGATCCAGACGGAGTTGCAGCGCGCTTTGGGAAATCCACATCTCGGCATCTGGCTGACGGCCGCATTCTTCTCCGCCTTTCACATGCAGTTCTTTGGGTTCTTCCCCAGGATGTTCATCGGCGCACTCTTGGGCTACCTTTATTTTTGGTCCGGCAATCTTTGGTACCCCATTGTAGGACACTTTCTGAACAACGGGTTGCAGCTCATCGGCATTTACCTTATGCAGCTCAACCTACTTGATTTTGATGTGGAGAGTACCGAACAAGCGCCGCTTCCCATCGTGGGCATTTCCCTGCTTCTGCTGGCTGGAATGCTGTATTATTGCAGTAAGAACCTAACTCCTACCGCGTCAGCCCGTGACTTCCCTAAGTAACTACAGCAATCTCACCCAGCGACTCATTACGGCGTTCTTTGGGGCTGCGGTGATTATTTCATGCATCCTCTACGGTCCATGGACCTATTTTGCCATATTCTTTTTTATCTGCCTCGTCACGTTGAGAGAATTCTACGCTTTGGCTGGTCTCGACGGTATGGTAGTTCAAAAGACCTTTGGCACCATCAGTGGGCTTGTGATTTTTTCGTTGTCCTTCCTCATTGAATTCAACAAGATCTCCTACCGGTATTACTTCCTGATTTTTCCCCTGGTGTCTTGCGTGTACATGATCAAGTTGTACAAGAAATTTGAACGCAAACCATTTACCAACATTGCCTACACTTTTCTTGGCGTTTTTTACGTGGCCGTTCCCTTCGCCCTGCTGAACATCGCCACCTTTGAGAATCACCAATATGATTACCAAATCATTTTTGGTTGCCTCTTTATACTTTGGGCCAGCGACTCCGGCGCCTACTTTGCAGGCACGCTGTTCGGAAAACGAAAACTGTTCGAGCGCATCTCGCCGAAGAAATCCTGGGAAGGGTTCTTCGGCGGTGCCATACTGGCCATGCTATTTGCCTACGGCCTACCGTATTTCTTCTCCTCCATCGGGCATGAGCCCACCATACGGTCGTGGCAGTGGATGGTGGTCGGCGGTCTCATTGTGGTGGGAGGAACGTATGGCGATCTCATCGAATCACTCCTTAAACGAAGCATTGAAATCAAAGACTCGGGTACCGCGCTGCCTGGACATGGCGGCTTCCTGGATAGGTTTGACGGACTGTTGATTTCGGCACCTTTTATTGTCGCCTTTCTGGAAATATTCTAGCCCCCGGTGATTCGCCAAAGGGCCATTGAAAGTTCCGAACGTTCTGCTTGAGAACCCTGTAAAACCTTCTGAATTTGAGGGTTTTTTTTCATTAGGCGGTGAATTATTCGGCTCCTTTCAACCGCTCCTAAAAACAGTAAAAACCACTTAATTCTATATCTTTGCAACCGTTTTCGAATGGTGTGTGAAATTCATTCAATCACCGTTTGACAACCAAACTTTAATCCTCACACCATGGCCTATATTGAACCCGCCCCGCTCCTGGACAAAGAGAATCCGTTCGAGGCGATGATGACCCGGTTCCAGACGGCTTCCCAAATCCTGGGACTGGAAGAACAGATCTATAACGTATTGAAGTCCCCCGCACGGCAAGTGATTGTATCATTGCCTGTAACCATGGACGACGGAACTATCCGGGTGTTTGAAGGTTACCGGGTTATTCACTCCACGATCCTCGGTCCTTCGAAAGGTGGTATTCGTTTCGATACCCACGTAAACCTCGATGAGGTGAAGGCATTGGCTGCCTGGATGACCTGGAAGTGCGCTGTGGTGGATATTCCCTACGGCGGCGCGAAAGGCGGAGTGAACTGCAATCCCCGCGAAATGTCCGCAGGCGAGATTGAGCGACTCATGCGTGCTTACACGCTGGCCATGGTCGACATCTTCGGCGCTGACAAAGATATTCCTGCACCCGACATGGGGACGGGACCGCGCGAAATGGCGTGGCTCATGGACGAATACTCCCGCACACGCGGCATGACCGTCAATGCAGTGGTCACTGGAAAACCGATCGTTCTCGGCGGTTCACTCGGCCGCACAGAAGCAACGGGTCGCGGCGTAATGGTCGCCACCTTGGCTGCCATGGGCAAACTGAAAATCAATCCTTACAACGCCACCTGTGCGGTACAAGGATTTGGAAACGTAGGCATGTGGGCAGCTCGCCTGCTCGCCGAGCGTGGTCTCAAGGTAGTGGCCATCAGCGACCTGTCCGGTGCCTACTACAATGAGGCAGGTGTCGATATCGACAAAGCGGTGAAGTATCGCGATGGCAATAACGGCACCCTCGAAGGCTACACCGAAGCACAGAAGATCAATGGCGGTGATATCCTCACCCTTCCGGTTGAAGTCCTCGTGCCCGCCGCTACCGAAGATGTGATTACGGTGAGCAACGCCAAGAAGATCCAGGCCAAACTGATCGTAGAAGGCGCGAACGGACCGACGTCAAGTAAGGCTGACAGCATCATCTATGAAAAAGGCATCAGCGTGGTGCCGGATATCCTGGCCAATGCCGGCGGCGTTACTGTGTCGTATTTCGAGTGGGTGCAGAACCGCCTCGGTTACAAATGGACCGCTGACCGTGTGAACCGCCGCAGCGACCGGATTATGAAAGACGCTTTTGAGAACGTATACCGCGTGGCCATGGAATACAAAGTTTCCATGCGCATTGCCGCCTACATGGTCGCCATCGACAAAGTGGCCAAGACCTACAAGTTCCGCGGCGGCTACTGAGACGAACTGGATACTTTCTGATACCTTTGCAGGGCAGGATTAACCTCCTGCCCTTTCTTATTATCCGACTATGACCATTCACAAAGAAGGCCGGACCCTGCTGTTTTTCCTGCTGGTCATCCTGTTCCTCCTCAATTGGCTGCTGAGCTACCTCTTTCCTGACAAGGAACTTCTTCAACAGGTCAGTATTGGGGCGAGTCTCCTGCTTTACCTCATTATCCTGCAGTTCTTCCGGAGCCCGATATTCAGTATTCCCAAGAACGAGAAACACATACTGGCTCCTGCGGACGGCAAAGTGGTCGTGATTGAAGAGACCGACGAAACCGAATACCTGAAAGGCCGCCGCCTCCAGGTTTCTATCTTCATGTCACCGATTAACGTGCACGTCAACCGAATGCCCGCCGGCGGGACGATCAGTTATTTCAAGTATCACCCCGGCAAGTACCTGGTCGCCTGGCACCCCAAATCCAGCACAGAAAACGAACGGACCACGGTTGTGGTGAAGATGAACTCCGGGACTGAGATTCTTTTCCGGCAGATAGCCGGCGCACTGGCCCGGAGAATAAAATGGTACGTGAAACCGGGCGATGTCCTCGCACAGGGAGACGAATTTGGATTTATCAAGTTTGGTTCGCGCGTCGATATCTTCCTTCCTCTCGACAGCAAAGTAACTGTCAGTGTTGGGGGCGTCACCAAGGGCGGCCGCACTGTGATTGCTGAACTGGCCTAAATTTTTCCCAGCGCCGTAATAAACCTATCCGGCAGTTCCCCAGCTGTTGCCGTTTTGTAGTCGGCGTAACTGCAAGGGACAATGCTGTTGCGATGGTAGGATGATTTCGCGGTGCCCGGTATTTCCATCCACCATCTCTCGGTGAACTTGCTCTTGTAGAAAATCAGCGTGTCCGGGTCCGTGGGCATGGAGACGGTATACTTCGTGAAGTCGTTGCCTTTGAAATCCTGCTCGTTCTTGCGGTGGTAGTACCCCTCGATGAAGTACCAGATCATGGTCGCGATAATCGACGCCGTCTTGTGGTGCGGGTCGTCGTGCTGTGGGCTATAGCCATAGATGCCCACGGAACTTAGTTTTTCATTCATGCCCGCATACCAGGCGACCTGGCAGGCATCCTCGCCGTGAAGGCCAAATGGTTGAGCTCGCTCGCAGCCGGGCGCATCCGATGACCGGATTGCTGAAACATCAAACGACAACAAATCAGCCTGGCGGATCGCCGGCTCCATCTCCGCAAGTTTGGTGCGCATCTCACCCACGCGGAATGCTTCAAAATAAAGTTTCTCCAGCACAGCGATCGAGGCCGGGTCGATGAGGTACGTTTGGTAAGCCAAGTGTGTGTAGCTCAACAAATAGTTCGGCTCGTGAAGAAGAATCTTGTGTAAGTGTCGCCTGTCCGCCGCCACGCCGTGCTTGTCGTCGAGATCCAGGAACGCGTCCACGTTGAGGAGGCTGACCAGTTTTTCAAATCCCTCGTAAGCCCAGTATTGGCCGTAGTCCAGGTCGTGCGAGCCGCCGATGATGATGGGCAGCACATTATTCTCCAGTAATATCCGGCACACCTCGCTGAGCCGCACGTAGGTTTCTTCCAGGTCAACACCGGGGTTCAGGTTCCCAAGGTCGACCACCCGGTAGGCGCCGGTGCCTTTTTTCAGCTGGTAGAGTTTCCGCCGTACTTCATCGGGTGCGCTGGCCGATCCCGGGTGATGCCCGGCGCCGCGCGTTTCATTGACGCCGATCAGGGCGATGTGGGCGCCCTTGTAATCGGGCATTTTCTCGGTATAGGCGCGGATGTTCCGGAAGAATGAGGATACCGGCTGGACAGACGAATGAATGGACTCCTCGATCGGGGAAAAGAATAAGGTCAGGTCCATGGTGAGTGGTTTGTCAAAGCTAAGGGATATGGATTAAAAAATGGTGGAGTGTATGGCCTTTCATCCTTGGTTGGAGACGAACACTTACCCCAATGTTATTTTGTCATGGTGAAGTACACCAACCCAAAACTCCCGACGGGGTTGGGCGAACCCTGCGGTGGCTTGGAGTGCCTCAGCCACCTTTAACTACTGCTGGAAAGAACACTCAAAGTTACCTTTTCAGCCTTTGCTGAGATAGTGCCCACCCAGGCTGCCGAGAAACTTGGCGACATTCGCCCCAAGGAAAATGGGCAAATAAGTCAGCCAATCGGGAACACCAAATAGCAAAATCACCAGGAAGTCCCACACCACGTAGACCAGCGGAAACAAGAGCGCGAGTTTCAGGGCATTTGGTAATTGCTTCCTTGTCCAATACCGCGACACCAGGAAGAAAACGATAAATCCGAAAATCCCCGAAATCCAGGGCGCGGAGTCCATCGCGTGCGCATCGTAAACGGCCACCTCCTTGCCGGGGTTGACCGCCGTGGAATAAACAAAGACCTCCGCGAAGGAAATCGCCACCAGAATCACCTGGGTGAGGAGAACAAGGCCGAAGAGTTTCAGAAGGGTGTAGCGTTGCATAAGCACAAAGTGATTACGTTACCCAATGTAAGAAATCCCAAGCGGTCCAAAACCTAAAGTACAGACGTGCACATGATTCCTTTAGAACAAAACCATTTTACATACATTTACGTAATTAATACCTATGAAAGGAACCAACCTCGGGGAATTTGAAGAATTAGTCCTGCTGACCGTGGCCGCCCTCATCGACGACGCATACAGCGTGGCGATCTGCGATGAACTTGAACGGCACTCCAAACGGCCGGTGAAACTGGGTGCTGTCCATGCCGTACTCAACCGGCTTGAGGACAAAGGCCTCTTGAAAAGCAAATTGGGCGAAGCCACCAACGTGCGCGGCGGAAAACGAAAGCGATTCTACACCGTCACCGTGCCCGGCAAGACTGCGCTGGTGAAAGCCCGTGAGCTGCGTGAAGATCTTTGGAACCGCATTCCTTCTTTCGCGCTGAAGGCCATCGCCTCATGAAGGGACAGCGACCCATCTTGCCTCCGCGTTGGGCGACACGGTTCCTGTACTGGTACTGCCGTCCCGAACTGGTGGAAGATCTCGACGGGGATCTGGCCGAGTACTTTGACCGCAATTGCGGGACGAAAGGTCCGCGCAGAGCGAAATTCATCTACGTTCTCGATGTAGTAAAATTCTGCCGACCCTATACGATTCGAAAACCCAAACCCCTCCATCCCTTAATCCATTGGCTTATGCTGGGAAACTACATCAAGACGTCTAGCCGCAACCTGGTGCGCAACAAACTGTTCTCTGCCATCAACATTTCAGGACTCGCAATTAGCATGACCGTGGGACTGCTGTTGATCGGGGTCCTCTCCGATATCCTGTCCTATGATCAGTTTCACAAAAACTACCACCGCATTTACCGGGTGGTGAGTGAATACGAGTTCCTGAAGAAGAAAGACATGAGCCTGATGGCAACCACCTCCACGAAGGCGGGGCAATTGATCCGGAATGAGTTTGCCACCCCGGAGGCTGTCGCGATTATTCGCAGGAATTTTGACGGCGACGTGACCTACAACAACAAGACACTGCCCCTTGATGGTTTCTGGGCCAACCAGGATTTGTTCAAAGTATTCTCCTTCGAACTAGCCAAAGGCAACCCGGAAACCGCGCTGCGCGATGCGTTCTCTGTTGTACTGACCGAAAGCGCAGCCAAGAAGTTGTTTGGCGACGACGAGGCGCTGGGCAAGAGCATCACCTACAACAACGACAAATCCTATACGGTCACTGGCATCCTGAAGGATATCCCCAAGTTCTCACACATCCATTTTGAAATGCTCGGCTCCCTGCCGACTCGCGAGGTGCTGTACAAAGACAGCAAGGATGAGATGAAGTGGGATAACATCTGGAGCACGTGGGTTTACCTGTTGCTCCCGGAAGGGACCGATCCTAATTCACTTCAACCCGAGCTGGTGAAGCTGAGCGAGCGGGAAGATCCAACGGTGGAGAATACACACATCGGCCTGCAATTGCAGGCGCTGGGGGATATCATGATCAGTCCTGACATGAATAACCAGATTGGCGACGTCATGGGGGTCTCCTCCCTGTGGATCTTCGGGAGTCTTGCCTTTGTCGTCATTCTCTCGGCTAGTTTCAACTACACCAATCTTTCGATAGCGCGCTCACTGCGCCGTACCCGGGAGGTGGGTATCCGGAAAGTTGTTGGTGCTTTAAGAAGCCAGGTGCGAAACCAATTTATCGTTGAGGCGGTATTGATTTCATGCTGCGCCCTCCTTATTGCACTCGTCTTGTATGTGATCGTCAAACCGGTTTTCCTCAGTTTCAACCCTGACCTTCAAGCGCTTTACCAATTGGACCTCAGTCCAAAGAACCTCGGGTTGTTCATCGCTTTCGCCCTGCTGCTGGGCATTGTCACCGGTTTTTTTCCGGCGTTGTTTTTTTCAAAGGTCAATACGATTGATGTATTGAAGGATGGTGCCACGTTCCGGTTGTCCAGAAAACTGACCGCGCGCAAGGTGCTCATCGTCTTTCAGTATTGCATCTCCATCATCCTGATTACCTCCACCGCTATCGTTTATCAGCAATATCGACACTACATTGCCTTTGACCTCGGATTTTCCACAGAGAACATCATCAATGTGCCGCTGCAAGGGAACAAAGCTGACTTGCTGAAGAAGGACATTGAAGAACTTCCCGAGGTGGTTGATGTTTCCCAATCGCAAATGGTCACCAGCATCGGAAACTATTGGATATCGCGGGTAAAGTCACCGGAGCATCCTGAGGATTCGGCAGGGGTGGCCTACAATGTGGTCGACGAGAAATACCTTCCGTTGCACAACCACCAGTTGTTGGCCGGCAGGAATTTCCAGGCGAGAACCGGCAAGTTCGAGGAATCGGAGGTGATCGTGAATGTCGAGGTGCTGAAGCGGTTCCAGGTAGCTGGCGGCGATCCGCAGAAAGCCATCGACCAGGTGCTGAAGATTGACGGTAAGGAGGTTCGCATTATCGGTGTCATGAAAGACTTCTCCTATGGGCGCGCCAACGACAAGGCTTCCGACCGCACCATCATGTTTCGTTATAACAATGAAGGACTTGATGAGCTCAATATAAAAGTTGCCTCCACCGATCTGCTAGCCACCCGCAACAAACTGGAGGCGATTTGGAAGAAACATGACAGCGTGCATCCTTACGAGGGCAAGTTCTATTCAGAGCAATTGGAGCTTGCATTTGCCGAGCTCAAAGCCGCCATTAAGATTGCTGGTGTGCTCGCCTTTCTCGCCATCACCATCGCGTCAATGGGGCTATTGGGAATGGTGGTGTTCACCACGGAAACCCGGCTAAAGGAGGTCAGTATTCGCAAAGTGATGGGTGCATCCGTCCATGGCCTCTTGTTTCTCCTCGGCAAGGGCTTTCTCTCCCTGCTCGGTATTGCCACATTGATATCGCTTCCCCTTACCATCCTGTTCTTCGAACAGGTTGCGTTTCCAGAATTAAGCAATCACGCACCATTATCCATTACGGACATGTTGCTGGGTGTGGGCGTTGTGTTGGTTATCGCCCTGGCGATGATTCTTTCGCAGACCTTCAAAGCAGCACAGACTAATCCGGCGGAGGTGTTGAAGAACGAGTGAGGCAGGGTTCGACGGTGGCTTCGGGTGCCTCAGCCACCATACTCAAGAACTTTAAACAAAATAGCCCCAGGCTTCCACCCGGGGCTATCAAAGAGGTGCAGCTACTGCCTACCCTCCAAAGTCGTCAAAGCGGATGTTCTCTTTCGGAATGCCCATTTCATCGAGCATCTTCAGCACGGCCGCGTTCATCATGGGCGGGCCGCAGAGGTAATACTCCACATCCTCCGGGGACGGGTGGTCTTTGAGGTAATTGTCGTAAAGGCATTTGTGGATGAACCCGACGTAGCCATCGGATTCTCTATCGTCCAGGTTCTTGCTGAGTTTCCAGTTGTCTTCGGGCAGCGGCTCGGAGAGACCGATGTAGAACCGGAAGTTGGGAAACTTCTTCTCGATGTCGCGGAAGTGCTCAGTGTAGAAGAGTTCTTTCTTGGAGCGACCGCCGTACCAGTAGGAAACTTTACGGTTGGTCTTCTCGGTATGAAACAGGTGGAAGATCTGCGCGCGGAGCGGGGCCATGCCGGCACCACCACCGATATAGATCATCTCCCGCTGGGTCTTGTTGATGTGGAATTCCCCGTAAGGGCCTGAGATAGTCACCTTGTCGCCGGGCTTGCGGGAGAAAATGTAGCTGGAGCAAATGCCGGGATTCACGTCCATCCACTTGTTGTTCTGCCGGTCCCACGGCGGCGTAGCCACGCGGATGTTCAGCATCACAATATTTCCTTCGGCCGGGTGGTTGGCCATCGAGTAGGCCCGGAAGATCGGTTCCTCATTCTTCATCTTCAGACCCCACAGCTTGAACTTGTCCCAATCGCTCTGGAATACATCCGGTTTGTGGCCAAGGTCGGGGTGCGGGGTGATGTCCATAGTCTTGTAGTCCACCGTGATCGGGGGCACATCGATCTGGATATATCCGCCGGCCTCGAACTTGAGGGTTTCACCGGGAGGAAGTTTTACCACGAACTCCTTAATAAAGGTCGATACGTTGTAGTTGGAGACCACTTCGCATTCCCATTTCTTGATACCGAAGATTTCATCCGGGATGCGGATGTTGAGGTCCTGCTTCACTTTCACCTGGCAGCCCAGGCGAACATTCTCTTTTTTCTCCTGGCGGGTGAGGTGTCCAAGCTCCGTGGGCAGCACATCGCCGCCGCCGCTTTCCACCACGCACTTGCACATCGCGCAGGTACCGCCGCCTCCGCAGGCCGACGGGAGAAATATCTTTTCATTCGCCAGGGTTGACAGCAGGGAACTGCCGGCCGACACCGTCACAACTTTTTCGCCGTTGATGGTGATCTTGACGGGCCCCGACTGCACCAGCCTTTTCTGGGCAAAGAGCAGGAGAAACACCAATAGCAGAATAACAAACGTAAACGCTACAATGGAGGTAGAAAGAATAGGAAGCATGCCGTTCGGAATTAGGAGCACAAATATATTGACGGGGGGCCGAAAAACGGTGTGCCGCCCGACAAAAACCCGCTATTCCCAAACCCTCAGGCAGCCGCCAATTCCTCCTGTTTAGGTACCTCAACGGGCTTTGGAATCGCGCCCGGCGCCAGAATGATGCTGATGTCGTCCCGCCGCGACCAGTCGGCCAGCGTTGACAGGGTCACTTCGCCCTGCAGGCGGTGCGTTTCCCGGTTGCGCTCGCCCCCTTTGAACCGTACAAAGTCCTCGGGAGAAATGCGGACCGATGGGGCGCAACTCACTACTACCTCTACGGTGGCGTCAAGGCTGTACTCCGGCCTGGATTCCTGCGTGGTCTTCCGGTATTCGTACCGGTAGTCATAACGCAGGGCCGAGATGTCCGAAAGAACCGCCGAGCCCGTCGGGTTACCGCCTGCGCCTTTGCCCACGAACAACTGTTCCTCGGCAAAGAGGCCTTCTACACTCACCGCGTTGAATTCGTTACGCACGGAATACAACGCATGCGTATCGGGAACAAACCGTGGCGCTACCAGGGCGATGAGTTTGTCGCCGTGACGGTAGGCGCCGGCAACCAACCGGATGCGCAAGTGGTTGGCTTTCGCGAAGGAAAGGTCTGCGGCACTGAGCCGGTGAATGCCTACACGAATGAGCTCTTCCGGACGGACGCGCAACCCAAAGGCGTGCGTCAGCAAAATGGACAGCTTGAACGTCGGGTCGTAGCCTTCCACATCCAGGGTGGGATCGGATTCCGCGAACCCGTTGACCTGCGCCTCTCCCAGTGCCTCAGCATACGACTTGCCTTCTTCTGATACTTTGGTGAGAATATAGTTTGTGCTACCGTTGACGATCCCTTCTAGGCGGTTGATGCGGTCGTTGTCGTAGTACTCTTCGAGGTTGCGGATGATGGGGATGCTGCCGCACACGGCACCTTCGTACAGCACCGGTCTTCCGTACTTTGTCTCGAGTACACGCAACTCGTCCAGGTGGGTGGCGACCATCTTCTTGTTCGCCGTCACCACGGCCTTGCCACGTTGCAGTGCCTGCTGAACAATCTCCCACGCCGTGTCCGCGTCATCAATCAGCTCCACGATTACGTCGATCTCAGGATCACCCAGCAGTTCTTCCCGCTGAGTGGTGAAGTAGGCGGTTGGCAGGGAACGGCTCTTCTCCGGGTGCTTGATACAGATTTTGCGGATCTCTGTTTCGAGGCCCTGGGTTTCTGTGAGCACCCGGTACAAGCCCTGCCCTACACAGCCAAAGCCAACGAGTCCGAGGGTAAGTTTCTTTTTCATTTTTCTAAGCTGACAGTTGATTCATTCCAAACTTTTTTACGGCTGACCGTGCGAAAAGCATTCTTCAGGTCGGCGATCAGGTCTTCGGCCTCTTCAATTCCGCAGGATAGCCGGATGAGCGAATCGGCAACACCGGAGTGAAGGCGCTTTTCACGGGGAATAGATTTATGTGTCATCTGCGCGGGGTGGCAAAGGAGGCTCTTCACGCCGCCGAGGCTTTCTGCGAGTTTGAAGTAGGTGGTGGAGGTAACGAACTGCACGGCCGCCGCTTCTGTATTTTGCCTCAACACAAACGATACTATCCCGCCGAATAACCCATTCTGCTGACGGGCTGCAATCGCGTGGTTCTTATGCGAAGGCAAACCCGGGTAGTACACTTCCGCCACTTCCTCATGACTGGCGAGGAATTCGGCCACTTTCTGCGCGGTGCGGCACTGACGCTCCACCCGCAGCGTGATGGTTTCAATTCCGCGGATGAGCAGCCAGCAATCTTGCGGGCCGAGAATTCCGCCGGAGGCGTTCTGAATAAATTTGATCTTCTCGGCGAGTTCTTCATTACGTACGGCTACCAGGCCCGCCACCAGGTCCGAATGACCTCCGAGGTACTTGGTGCCACTGTGCACTACGATATCCGCTCCCAGTTTCAGCGGCTGCTGGGCGATGGGTGAAGCAAAAGTGTTGTCGACCACCACCCAGGCGCCCTGGGCATGGGCAATCGCGGCAATCTTCTCGATGTCCGAAATCTTCAGCGTGGGATTGGTTGGCGACTCCAGCCATACCAGCCGGGTTTTGTTCGTGATGTAGTCTATCGTGTTCTCGGCGTCCGTGGTGTCTACATAGGTCACCTTTATGCCGAACTTCTCGTAGACGTGGGTGAACAGGCGATATGCCCCGCCGTACAGGTCATCCACTGCCACGATCTCATCGCCCGCTTTGAGCAGTTTCAAAACGGCATCAATGGCCGCAAGCCCGGTCGCGAAAGCGAATGCTGCGGTGCCCTCTTCGAGTTGGGCGACAATTTTTTCCAGTGCGTGCCGTGTAGGGTTATTGGAGCGACCGTAGTCGTAGCCCTTGTTGACACCCGGCGCTTCCTGGACGTAGGTGGCCGTCTGGTAAATCGGAACGGAGATTGAGCCGGTCAATTCGTCGACCGGTACGGAGTGAATAAGGTTGGTAGTCTTGCCCATGACAAGTGAAAGTTTTTTTGGTTAAACATGATCACTTATCAGAACGGCATACCGGAAAAAGCAAAAAGCTCTTCCGATAAATCAGAAGAGCTTGAAAGTTTCTCGCAGAAATGTTCGAAGCTGATTCTAACTTATCTTTCCCCGACTAGTCGGGGCTGGATTTGGCACCTTATCTCAAACCGAAGTTCGGATAGGTTGTCAAGGCTTCATCGGGCCATTACCCTCTGCCTTTCTTGATAAGCGAAATTTTAAAGAACGTGGACAAAGATAACGCAGACCCGTAGCAACAAAACAAGCACCTCTTCAAAAATAATTTCCGGCTGGTGCCTCCACAACGGTCGTTAGCCCTTTTGAACTAGCACACCGTCAACTCGTTACGATACCGATTTCAGGATGAGACTGATTTGACCAATGTGGTAGATATCATGCTGGTTGATGCCATGTAGCAGGGTGTAATAGGTATATCGCTGCGTCTTGCTGGGCACCAGTTCACCCAACCTGGCTTCCGGAAATTCGGAGGCAGCCACGATCAATTCTTCCTGGCTCTTCTTCAACCGGCTCAACGCATCTGCCCACGATACCGATGAGGGTGAGGGAAAGTTTTCCTGTTCTGAAACCTCAAACGTATTGTCCCCCCTCAACCTTCGCGCAGCAAAAGTTCTCCAGGAAATCATGTGGAGAACCAGCTCCAGAATCGAATGAGTTTCTCCGATCCGGAGGTTGGCTTGCTCAGGTTTCACCTGGTTAAGAACATCCATCAATGACGGTCCATACCATGGGCCCTTGTCAAACGTCTTGGCAAGTGACCGGACAATGCGTTCTGTTTCTGCAGCCATGACCCGAACTTATCAGGTGGTTTACAATTCACCAAACCCTCATTTCTGTTGTCCCATTTTGGGAATAATGGTAGCAAGGTGACACTTTACAATCGCAAAAACGCCATTTTCAAGCTGAATTGGGGGTTGGCATAGTTCTTACATAGTTATCCCAAAAAAACAGGAGGCATTATGACAACCTTATTGGAACTCTATCACAATGGGACCCTTGATTACCTGGTGAGAACGCGCGTGGTGAGTACCACCATCCTTTCCTACATCCAGTACTACGAGGATTTCCAGGGCTTGAAGAGCGAAGGCAGGACGTACCGGGAGTCTGTTCGGATGCTGTCCCTTCAACATCACGTCTCGGAGACAACGATTAAAAAGGGAATCCGGATTGTGACCGCTGCACAGCGCACAGAATACTCACCCCTGACTATCGCCGTATGAAGCGATGACGCTTCACGTCAATTCTTGAATCAAAAAGGTCGCCCTCGCGACCTTTTTGTTTTTGGGCTGACTGCCTTAACTTGAAAGGGTCTAACACCCCATTGCCCATGCCCGACCCGGGAACGGTACGCATTTTCGTCGTTGAAGATGACCCCGTCTATACCAAGTTTATGAAGTATGTCCTTGGGCTGAACCCGGACTGGACAGTGACGTGCTTTTCTACGGCTCAAGAAGTGCTGCAGCGCCTCCATGAGCGCCCGGATGTGCTAACGTTGGATTATTCCCTACCGGATATGCCCGGTGAAAAGCTTCTTGCCCAAATCAGGGACCTGGACCCGGAATTACCGGTGATCGTGGTCTCCGCGCAGGATAAGATTCGCACAGCGGTCGAACTTCTCAAGGCCGGCGCGTTCGACTACATCAGCAAGGATGAAGAAGCCCGTGAGCGGATTCTGAACTCCATCCAAAACGCGCTGAACCAATCCAGCATGCTCCGCGAGATCGGGCGCTTGCGAAATGAAATCACCTCGCGTTATGATTTCGAAAAGGACGTCATCGGGTTAAGCACATCGATGCGCAATATCTTTCCGTTGCTGGAAAAGGCGGCCAAGTCAAACATTACCGTGACCATCACCGGTGAAACCGGTACGGGTAAGGAGCTGGTCGCCAAAGCCATTCACTATAATTCAGATCGGAAGGGTCGTCCCTTTGTCGCAGTAAACATTGCTGCCGTCCCGAAAGAGCTGATCGAAAGCGAACTCTTCGGGCATGAGAAGGGGTCGTTCACCGGTGCACAGGCCAGGCGGATCGGACGATTCGAGGAAGCCCAGGGCGGCACGTTGCTGCTTGATGAAATCGGCGAAATGGATCTTAACCTCCAGGCCAAGTTGCTGCGGGTTCTCCAGGAAAAGGAACTTACCCGCGTTGGCGGCAATGAGGTCATCAAACTCAACGTTCGGATTATTGTGGCCACGCATCGAAACCTTGAAGACGACGTGCAGCAAGGTCGCTTTCGCAACGACCTTTACTACCGGTTGCTTGGACTAAGGATTCACCTGCCCCCGTTACGGGAACGCGGAAAAGACACGCTGGCGATTGCCAAACACTTCCTTGACCAGTTCACCCGCGAAAACAAAATGAGCCGTCTACGGCTGTCACCGGAGGCGCAGGAAAAACTCTTATCGTATTCCTTTCCTGGCAATGTCCGCGAACTCAAGTCAGTGGTTGAATTGGCCGCGGTGATGGCCGAAGGAGGTGAGGTGCGCGGACAGGATATCACCTTCGCCCAACTACCCGCCAATCCTTCCATGCCCGCGAACGAAATGACATTGGTGGAGTACAACTACCGCCTCATCCGATCCTACCTCACCAAGTACGACAACAATGTGCTTGAAGTCGGCCGACGGCTCGGAATCAGCAAATCGTCGATCTACCGATACCTCAAGGAGATGGAGGCGGCTGGACTATGAAGTCCCTGCAATCGTACGTTTCCAAAGGTCGCTTCTACAAGTCAGTAGTGGACGATGGTTCGGACCTGGTTTTCGTGGTCGACTATGAGGGGAACATTCTTTATCACAACGCCGCGGTAAGGGACCTGGGGTATCGGCCAGGGAGCCTGAACGGAAAATCATTCTTTGACTTCATGCCTTCGGAGGGAGTGCCTTCCCTAAGAAAACAGTTTACCCGATGTTGTCGCAAGGAGTTTTCCGAAGCTATTGAATTTGAATTTCTCACAAAGTCAGGCGAGCGGAGGCACTATGAATTCAACGCCATTAACCTCCGTCACCAGGAAGGTCTGGATGGTCTTATCCTCGACTGCCGCGACATCACGCAGCGAAAGAAATTAGCCCTTGCCCTCATCGAAGCTCAGAAAGCCAAAGACCTGTTCCTGGCCAATATCAGTCATGAAATCCGTACTCCCGTCAATGGAATTGTCGGCATGACCACGCTGCTGAGCCAGGATACTACGCCGCAGGAGCAGCAGGCTTACCTCACTGCCATCCGCGCTGCTGCTGAAAATCTTAAGGTGATCATCAACGACATCCTTGATCTCGCGGCCATCGAGTCAGGGAAGATGCAGTACGAGCAGATAGACTTTGATTTGCGCTACTTGTTGCAAACCCTGGTCGATACCTATCGTCCCCAGGCTGTCGAAAAGGGCCTGGCTCTACGACTGGAACTGGATAAAGATGCCGACCGGACCTTCATTGGCGACCCGGTGCGCATCAACCAGGTGCTCACCAATCTCGTTGGCAACGCACTGAAGTTCACCCACCAGGGTCACATCCTTTTGCGATGCACGGTTGCAAAGAAGGCAGGCAAAACCTACCTACTCCGTTTTGAGGTAGAAGATACGGGCATCGGCATTCCTGCCGACAAACTTTCGGCCATCTTTGAAAGCTTCACGCAAGCTGATGCCAGCATCACCCGCAAGTATGGCGGCACCGGGCTTGGGCTCACCATTGCCCGTCAATTGGTTAGCGTGCAAAATGGGACCATTGCGGTCACGAGCAAGGCTGGCAAAGGCTCAACGTTTACGGTGGTGCTTCCTTTACCAGTGAGCTCATCGAAGAAGAGAAGTGCAGACGCTAAGCCGGCCATCACTCCACTGAATGAACTAAGCTCCTTCCAGCCATTGTCTGTGCTGCTTGTGGAAGACAATGAAATCAACCGGCTCTATGCCGGGAGCCTTCTCAAGAAATGGAAATGCCGGGTGGAGATGGCTGAGAATGGAAAAGAGGCTATCGAAAAACTTGCTCTCCAGACCTTCGATCTCATCCTGATGGATGTGCAGATGCCCGTAATGGATGGATACGAAGCAACCAGGATCATCCGGTCGGGGCCCGCACCCGGAAACCAGGTTCCCATTCTCGCACTCACCGCCAACGCGTCGGTCAGGGACATGGACCGGTGCCTCGAAGCAGGAATGAATGAGTGCCTCTCCAAGCCATTCACCCCGGAGCAGTTGTTCCGTCAACTGCAAAAATTCAAGACTCAACCTTCAGGCAAGCAACCTGCCAGGCTGATTAACCTTGCGTACCTGGAGAATGCCTCCCAGAAGGATACAGAGTTTGTGAAGACGATGGTGAAAGCCATGGTGAGCAGCCTTCCCGATAGTATCAAATCCATCCGCGAGCAGAGTGAACGAAAGAACTGGCAACAAGTCGCTGCCAACGTTCACCGAATCAAGTCTTCGTTGTCAATGCTGGGAATGGAAGAATCGCGTCGCAACGCGGCGCTCATCGAAGAGATGGTGTATAACCAACAAACTGAAAGAGTTGGCGCGCTGGCTTCGGCACTTTGTATTCAACTGGATCGTGCGATTGAAGAATTGCGATCGCTCGAGAGCCTGAATTAATCAAGTCAGCATGCCGCCATCCACCTGGATCACCT
The DNA here is from genome assembly GCA_016787645.1 of Cyclobacteriaceae bacterium. GTDB lineage: Bacteria > Bacteroidota > Bacteroidia > Cytophagales > Cyclobacteriaceae > ELB16-189. The sequence continues at coordinate 361,680 of JAEUUF010000022.1, forward strand.
GGCCGGTGATATAGGAGGACATATCCGACGCGAGGAAAATGCATGCATCCGCCACATCTTCCGGTTTGCCCCCGCGTTTGAGCGGAATGCCGTCGCGCCAGGTCTGCACCACTTTTTCATCCAGTTTGCCGGTCATCTCCGTCTCGATGAAACCGGGAGCGATGGCGTTTGAGCGAATTCCGCGTGAGCCCAGTTCAAGTGCAACGGACTTGGTAAACCCAATGATTCCCGCCTTCGAAGCCGCGTAGTTGGCCTGTCCAGCGTTGCCCTTCAAACCTACCACGGAGGTCATGTTGATGATGGAACCTGACTTCTGCTTCATCATCGGCTTGCAGGCTGCTTTCACCGTGTTGAAGCAGCTCTTGAGATTTACCTGCATGATTTTGTCCCACGCTTCTTCGGTCATGCGGAGAAGGAGGTTGTCCATTGTGATACCGGCATTATTGACGAGGATGTCAAGCGATCCAAACTCCGTGACCACATCGTTGATCAGTTTGTCGGCCTGCGCAAAATCCGAAGCGTCAGAACGGTAGCCTTTGGCTTTAACCCCTTTGGCAGCCAGCTCCGCCTCGAGGGCCTGTCCTTGCTCAACACTGGACAAATACGTGAAGGCCACGTTGGCGCCTTGCTCCGCAAAACGCATCGCAATGCTTCTGCCAATTCCTTTGGAAGCGCCGGTAATCAACGCTGTTTTATTTTGAAGAAGCTTCATTCCGGGAAGGATTTTTTGGTACGAAAAATGGAATTTATCGGTCAAAAATAGCGTTTTTCATTTGATCCTTAGACGGTTATCTTTGGCCGAAATTCCCCGAATCCATGGCAAACTTTGATCTTATCGTAATTGGCTCCGGCCCCGGTGGTTATGTCGCCGCCATCCGCGCATCACAACTTGGTATGAAAGTCGGCGTGGTGGAGAAAGCTGAACTCGGTGGCATCTGTCTCAACTGGGGCTGCATACCCACGAAGGCCTTGTTGAAGAGTGCGAACGTGTTTGAATACTTGCAGCATGCTGCTGATTACGGAATCCAGGTGAAAGAAGCTGTGCCCGACATGGCCGCCATGGTGAAGCGCAGCCGCGACGTAGCCGGTGCCATGAGCAAAGGCGTACAGTTCCTTTTTAAGAAGAACAAAATCGAGCAACTCAGCGGTCACGGCAAGCTCAAAAAAGGTAACAAGGTTGAAGTCACTGATGCGAGCGGAAAGAAGACGGATTACGAAGCCAAACATATCATCCTCGCCACCGGAGGTCGTTCACGCGAACTGCCGGCCATGAAGATTGACGGGAAGAAAATCATCGGTTACCGCGAGGCCATGGTATTGCCGCAACGGCCCCAGCGCATGCTCGTGGTGGGTTCCGGTGCGATCGGTGTTGAGTTCGCTTATTTCTACAATACGATTGGCACCGAAGTGACCATCGTAGAATTCCTGCCACGCATCGTGCCGGTGGAAGATGAAGAAGTATCGAAGGCCCTCGACAAGTCGTTCAAGAAAGCTGGAATCACCATCCATGTCAATTCAGAAGTAACCAAGGTCGATACCAGCGGTCCTCATTGCATTTCCACCGTTAAAACACCTACGGGTGAAATCAAGATTGAGACCGACGTTGTTCTCTCCGCAGTAGGCATCGCAACCAACCTGGAGAACCTCGGATTGGAAGAAGTCGGTGTGAAGACGGACAAGGGCAAGGTGATTGTTGATGACTTCGGCAAAACCAACGTACCCGGAGTATACGCTATTGGCGACATCACCCGCGGTCCCGCGCTGGCACACGTTGCATCCGCAGAAGGCATTGTTTGTGTGGAGAAGATCGCCGGCCAGAACCCCGAGCCCATTAATTACAACAACATCCCGGGATGTACCTACTGCTCGCCTGAGATTGCTTCAGTTGGCTACACCGAGGAAGCGGCCAAGAAAGCTGGTTACCAAATCAAAGTTGGAAAATTCCCCTTCACCGCTTCAGGCAAGGCGAAAGCTGCAGGTGCTGCTGACGGATTCGTGAAATTAATCTTCGACGCGAAGTATGGGGAGTGGCTCGGCGCGCACTTTATCGGCGCCAACGTTACTGAAATGATCGCCGAAGTAGTGGTGGCCCGCAAACTGGAAACGACGGGGCATGAGATCATCAAATCTATCCATCCGCACCCCACCATGAGCGAGGCTATTATGGAGGCCGCTGCGGCCGCATATGGTGAAGTGATTCACCTCTAAGGCTTAGCGTACCCACAACAGGCTATATGGTTGCCAGCCATTGGCAAAGTCCAGTTGGTAACGTCGGTCTAACGCCAAATCAGTTGCCTTAAAGCGCTGGCTGTTCATCCAACGGCCAAATCCATGCAAGTACCATTTGACCGGTATGAATGGCAACGCGTCATGTGCGCGAGGTTGTCATTAAGCGTATGAGCCATTTCCCATTTAAATTCTATCAGCACCGTGCCCGGGTATTTGGTGTACTGATTGTGTTGAGCCTCGTGGCCTATTTTCTCTTTCGTGCTATCCTGGGGTAGGGTTCGCTGGGGCTTACCCATTGGGGTGAAACTTCAATGCGCAGGAAAATCTTACATGGGATAGAACCATAAAGTTGTTCGATGGCGTCACAGGCCCTCAGAAGCCACCTTTGAGCAACCAACCACTACTTGAATGAAAACTGTGAAGTTGATTCTCATTCTCTTCCTCCTTCCCTGGATAGCGAGAGCAGAAGAAAAAATCCTGGGCACCGTAAGTGAGGTCATTGACGGCAACACGATCCTGGTCGAGACCCGTTCGGGTGAATCGTACAAGGTCCTGCTTCACGGCATTGATAGCCCCGAACCCGGCCAGCCACACGCAGACCAGTCGACGCAATTCTTAAAGCAACTGCTGCTCCGTAAGCATGTCACCATTACCCTGCGCGGTCGGGACCGTCATGGAAACCGCCTGGGTGAAATTCATATTGATGGCTCACCCGACCCTCGTCATGAAATGGTGAAGGCTGGCATGGCCTGGACCGACGAGAAACAGGCAGACCCGGAACTCGAAGCCCTCAAAGAAGAAGCTCGACAAAAAAATATTGGCCTTTGGCAGGAGGAAAATCCCACACCACCGTGGACCTACCGGCGACAGCAAACCATGCTGGAAGCCAAGGGGAGTTGAGCGGCATTGCACGGTCAAAGTTTACCCACTCCTGGCTATTGGCTTTTGGCGGTTAGCATTTGGCTAACTCACCCATTGCGCTACACAATATCCAAAGTGAAATGCCGTTGTTCATTTCATGAAGAAATTTGCATGGTGTCTATTGGCTTTTCTCGTTACGATGGGCTTTTGGGTAACTGCACAGGAGGCGCCCAACTCGCGGGAGCCGGGTCGGAGCCGGGGTGTACACAGTGCCCGGCACGCTAAGTCGATCAAGCACAAACGGCAAAAGGTGGAGCATACGGCCCAGTATGAATTCTACGAACGCGTTGAGCAAGCGGCGAAAGAAAAGCAGCGCATTCTCAAGTACCTTGACAAGCGGCAATTTAAGGACCACCGGTACTTTGGCCACAAGAGAATTCCCAAGAAGCGGCCACCGCATAAGATGAGGTACTGTAATGAGTGCGGGGTAAGGCACTAAGAGGGGTCGGGGGTCAGGGGCCCCCTGTTAAGGTGAAAGCCTCGCAATCATTTCGTAATATCGTGCTCCATTTCCTCCATGGAACTGAACCGATATATCGAACATACCGTACTCAGCCCCACCCTGAAGATTGGTGACATCGATCGGGTCGTCGAGGAAGCACGGCGATACAATTTCCTGGGCGTATGCGTCCCTCCTTTCTGGGTAAAGCGCGCCAAACGCGAGGCTGGTTCAGATCCCATTACCGTGGTTACCGTCGCCGGCTTTCCCCTGGGCTACAACCTGACTGAAACCAAGATTGATGAAATCAACCGGGCCATCGGCAATGGTGCCAACGAGGTGGATATCGTCTGGAATATCAGTGCCTTCAAGACGGGCATGCCCTGGACCAAGATTGAAATCGCCAAATGTGCCAAGGCCTGCCATGATCAGCACGCTTTGCTCAAGGTCATCATCGAAACGGCCTATCTCGCCGATGACGAAATCAAACAGGCGTGCGCCCTTTGTGCTGATGCGGGGGCTGATTTTGTAAAGACCAGCACCGGCTTTGCTCCTTCTGGCGCCAAAATAGAACACATTCAACTGATGCGTGCTTCCCTCCCGCCAACCGTCGGCATCAAGGCTTCGGGTGGGATCAAAACACGCGAGCAGGCACTTCAATTGATTGCCGCTGGCGCCGACCGGATTGGCACTTCTTCGGCTGTTTCCATGATGACTCCATCCACCTGAACTCAACCCCTTCTCAATGACTCCTGAATTTTTCCCTTTGGAAGAAGCTATTCCAGCTTCCGCCCGCATTCCCGATTACCTCGAACAGCGCGAATACCTGATCAACGGCAAGCTTCGCAGCTGGGCAGGCGAATTGAACCCGGTCGCGAGCCCGATCTTCGTGAAGACCGCTTCTGGCCTTACTCAGAAAATCATTGGCAGCACGCCGTTGCTTACTTCGCGTGAAGCCCTGGAGGCGCTGGACGCCGCAGTGGCCGCCTATGACCTTGGTCATGGTGCCTGGCCGCGCATGACGGTAATTGAGCGCATCGAGCACGTGGAGCGATTCCTTGTACGTATGCGCGAGCAACGGACGCTCGTGGTAAACTTGCTCATGTGGGAGATTGGCAAAAGCCAAAAGGATTCGGAAAAGGAATTCGACCGCACCTGTGATTACATCCTCGATACGATCCGCGCTTTGAAAGAGCTCGATCGGAATTCATCGCGATTCATCGAAGAGCAAGGGATCATGGGACAAATCCGGCGGGTGCCGCTGGGGGTCGCCCTCTGCATGGGTCCCTACAATTACCCGCTCAACGAAACCTTCACGACCTTGTTCCCTGCACTCATCATGGGAAACACCGTCGTCTTTAAGCCGGCAAAGTATGGCGTATTGCTCATCCGTCCATTACTTGAGGCGTTCCGTGATTGCTTCCCCCCCGGGGTCATCAACATCATCTATGGGCGCGGCCGGGAAACGGTAGGCGCACTGATGGAGACGGGCAAGCTCGACGTATTCGCCTTCATCGGCACGAACAAAGGCGCCAACGACCTGAAGAAATTGCATCCGAAACCGCACCGGATGAAAGCCATCCTTGGCCTCGATGCCAAGAACCCGGCCATCATCCTGCCGGATGCCGACATGGACAATGCGGTGGCAGAATGTGTCACGGGCACATTGTCGTTCAATGGCCAGCGGTGCACCGCATTGAAGATTCTTTTCGTTCACAAAACAGTAGTTGCCGAGTTTATCAAACGGTATTGCGAAGCTATCACGCGGCTGAAAGCCGGTATGCCCTGGGAACCTGGCGTTTCCATCACGCCGCTGCCGGAGCCCGGTAAGACTGACTACCTGAAAGGGTTGGTGGACGATGCTCTGGCCAATGGTGCACGAATACTTAACCCCGGGGGCGGTACCATCGACCGTACTTACTTCCATCCCACCGTGCTGTTTCCGGTGAATGACAAGATGAGAATCTATTACGAAGAGCAGTTCGGTCCTGTGGTTCCCATCGTACCCTTCGACAGTGATGAAGAACCCGTGCGGTATGTGCTCAACTCACACTTTGGTCAGCAGCTAAGCATCTTCGGTACCGATTCCAAACGTATTGCACGATACATTGATGATTTCTCCAACCAGGTGGGACGCATCAACCTCAACACGCAATGCCAGCGCGGGCCGGATTCCTTCCCGTTCAATGGCAGAAAGGATTCCGCGGAAGGCACCCTGTCGGTAGCCGATGCCTTGCGGGTGTTTTCCATCCGCACGCTGGTGGCCGCAAAAACCACGGAGGGGAACAAGAAGATTGTCGGGCAGATTCTACGCAATCGCGAGTCAGCTTTTCTGACTACGGACTACATTTTCTAATCACCCATGAAGTCGGTCACGATTCGTGTCACCGGAAAAGTTCAGGGAGTTTTTTTCCGAGCCTCCACGAAGGATGAGGCTGATCGCCTTGGGCTATCGGGCTTTGTTCGCAACGAGCCTGATGGCAGCGTCTACATTGAGGCCGAAGGCAGCGAAGAGATGATTCTTAGCTTCGAACAATGGTGCCGGAAAGGTCCTTCGCGGGCCCGGGTGGTGACGTTCGTCATTGAACAATCAACACCGAAGGGGTATGTTGGATTCAAGATTGCGCGGTAATGCCATTCAATAAATTGATTCAAAAGAATAAGGAATTCTGGACGAGGGATCGCAGCCTCTCGGCACTGCTGGTCTATGTCATCGTGAATACCTTCCTTGTCATTCCCTTTGTTCACTTCCGGGCGGGAGAGATATCCTATTCGGTCATTTATTCATTGATTCTGGTCTCCGGTGTTTTCGCGTTTGGTGCCGGCCTGCACGCCAAACTCGCTATCCTGCTGTTGGCTATCGTTTCTTTCATCGTGCGGTGGATGCTTCTGATTCACCCGGTCGCCCCGGTACGTATTGCCGATGACATTCTCTCCATCACTTTCTACGCTTGCCTCATTGCCTTTGTCACGTGGCACATTTTCCGGGAAGGCGACATCACTTTTCACCGTATCCAGGGCGCGATTGCCGTATACATGATTATTGGGCTGATTTTTTCAAAGGCCTACCACCTGATTTTCCTCCTGGATCCCAATGCATTTACGATGCCGACCCTGCAGGAAGATGCCGAATCCTTCTATTCACGATTTATTTACTTCAGCTATGTGACAATGACCACACTCGGGTATGGCGACATAATTGCCGTGAACCTGGGCGCAAAGTCGCTGGTCATGATCGAGGGACTCATTGGCCAGTTGTTCCCGGCCATCATGATTACCCGGTTGGTGACGCTGGAACTCGAGTACCGAAAGAATCGAAAGGGTTGATTTCGGCGGATCCTTTCAAAGACCTACGCCACTTCAAACGACTCTGCTGAGGCCTTCTTCATGTACCCTTCGTAGTCAAAAGGAATATCTCCGCCTTCAAGAAGGCAGCCTTCAGGGATGGTCGGAAAAATTTCCTCATACGTCTTCACCATGTTCATGAAGACACGACGATAAACGTGTGTACGGTTAATCTTCTCCGGGTTGTCGATTCCCATGGCGCCCATCAATTCCACGAAACTCTCCACGGTATTTTTGTGAAAATTGGCCACGCGTCCTTTTTTGTCTTCCACCACAAGTCCTTTCATGAAATACGGGTCTTGTGTGGCCACACCCGTCGGGCATGTGTTTTTGTTGCACTCCAATGCCTGGATGCAGCCCAGGGCCATCATCATGGCGCGGGCGCAGTTGCACGTATCCGCACCAAGGGACATGGCGCGGAGAATATGGAAGCCGGTGAGGACTTTTCCCGAAGCAATGATTTTCATTTCGTCGCGGATGCCGAAGCCGCGCAACGAATTGTCAACAAAGGCAAGCGCGTCGAGCAACGGCATACCCACGAAATTGGTGAACTCGGGGGGCGCTGCGCCAGTTCCGCCTTCACCTCCGTCCACAGTGATAAAATCCGGATAGATCTTATGCTTCACCATCGCTTTACAGATGGAGAGGAACTCGGTCTTGCGGCCAATACAAAGCTTGAACCCAATGGGTTTGCCGCCCGACAATTCCCTGAGGCGGCGAATAAATTGCAGCAGTTCCACGGGCGTACTGAAGGCGCTGTGAAATGGCGGTGAGAAAACCGTTGTGCCCGGTTCTACCAGGCGGATGGCCGCAATCTCGGGTGTGTTCTTTTTGGCAGGCAAAATACCGCCGTGACCCGGTTTGGCTCCCTGCGACAATTTAATTTCAACCATCTTGACATTTGGACGGGTGGCGTTTGTCTTGAACGCTTCGTCGGAAAACTTTCCATCCCTTGTCCGCGCGCCGAAATATCCCGTACCAATTTGCCAGATTATATCGCCACCGGGTTCAAGGTGATAAGGACTGAGTCCGCCTTCCCCGGTGTTATGGGCAAAGTTACCAATCTTGGCGCCTGCGTTCAGTGCCAGGATCGCGTTCTTGCTCAACGATCCGAAACTCATGGCGGACACATTAAGCACACTCATGGCATAAGGCTGCTTGCATTCCTTGCCGCCAAACAGGATCCGCGGGTTGTGATCCATGTGATGAAAATCCTTGGGTGCGATCGAGTGTGTAATCCACTCGTAGCCTTCCGCATAGACGTCCAATTGAGTTCCAAATGGAACGGTATCGATTTGCTTCTTGGCCCGTTGATAAATCACGGAGCGCTCGTTACGATTGATCGGCGCGCCATCCGTGTCCGACTCCACAAAATATTGCTGAATCTTCGGCCGCAAATCTTCAAAAACATATCGCAGTCGGCCTGCAACCGGAAAATTGATTCGTATAGACTGCCGCTTTTGCACCATGTCCTGGATGCCCATGACAATAACTGGGCCCACGATTACAAAAAGGAAAAGGACATCAGTCCAATAGAAAGACCAATAAATAAGCAGTGCCGTAACGGCGATGCTGCCGATGATGAACCACTTTCTCATGATTTGCGGTTTAGGGGTTTGTCAAATATAAGAATTTGACGGTGAGATGCGGGAAGATCAAAAAGCGCTCAGGCGACACGCATGATGCCTTTCTGTTTGTGAATCTTCACTTCGAACCGGTCCAGCATGACCGCATTCATACGGTTGGCGGCCAGGTGAACGGTATGAATTTCAGGCAAAAAAACGGTCAGATCCAGTACGGCTTGCGCAAATTGCATCTCACGGCAAAGGCGCGAGGTCCACTCCTGGAAGGTCTGTTGCCAATCTTCCTCATACTTTTCACTGTGATCACGGCCATCCCACAGGAACGCCAGCTGATTGTCGCCATACTTGAACCGGTAGACGGCAGCAAGGGTCTCATAGAACGAGTAAAGTGAATCAAGACTGCGCGGAAGGTAATTGGCTATCTTCTCACTAAAGTCATCATTCAAACCGAGCGGGTTGTGTACGTGCTGATACGTGGTAACGGCCTGGTCGATGAGTAGCGTAAGGAGACGGTCCCTTATTCGAAGCTGGGCGCCTTCGAGGAGGTAATTCTTATCATGCGGAAAGAATTTCCTTACCAATCCGTTAAGGGTTTTACAAAGGTAGGAAAAAAGGCGCGTACTGCTCAGGATCTAATCCAGGCTGTCCAAACTAGATACCCCGGAGACGGCCAACCATCTGCACAATCGCGGTCAAACCTTGCTCATCTGTTGCGTCGAAGTCGTTTGATTTATCGCTGTCGACATCGAGTACCATTACTACTTTCCCGTCCTTAATCACAGGAAGTACGATCTCCGATTTAGAGTCCGAACTACAGGCAATGTGACCGGGGAACTGATCCACATCTGGAACAAGAATGGTCCGGGCTTCTTTCCAACAGGTGCCGCATACTCCCTTGCCAAAATCAATCCGTGTGCAGGCGATGGGACCCTGGAATGGTCCCAGCACCAACTGTTGGTCCTTGACCAGGTAGAACCCCACCCAAAAGAAATTCATGGTCTGTCGGAGAGCTGCTACTACGTTGGACAGGTTGGCAACCAGGTCAGGTTCATCCGCCACAAGCGCTTTCACTTGCGGCACCAGTTCGTCATACCGCTCTTTCTTACTTGCTGAAGTGGAGATGTGGAGCTGCTCAGCCATCAGGAGGGCATCGTTGGTGAAGAGTTATCTCCTGTCTCCGTTGTTCCCAGGGTTTCCATGCCCGGGGCTATCTCATCCGCTGTGTCTGGCGATGACGGACCTTCGATGTGGTGCTTGAAATAAGACTTCTGAAAGATCAGGATGAACAACACCCCGAGGAAGATGGCTGAATCAGCAATGTTGAAAACCGGGCTGAAGAAAAGGAAGTATTCGCCACCCACTACCGGCATCCAGGTCGGCCAGTGGAACTCGACGATTGGGAAGAAAAGCATGTCAATCACTTGGCCATGAAACCATGGGGTTGGCGCATCGAAGGGAGCATTATGGAGATATACACCATAAAACGTACTGTCAATCACATTGCCAATCGCGCCTCCGAGAATCATCGAAAGGCAGACCAGGAAGCCGGCGGGTGAATCACGCCGAACCGAGCGCTCGAGGAAAAATGCGATCCCGCCCATCGCCAGGATGCGGAAGATGGTAAGCGCCAGCTTTCCGAATTCACTCTCCCACCGGATGCCGAAAGCCATTCCCGGATTAAGCAAGTAATGGAGTTTGAACCACTCGCCCATCACGTTTACTTCCTCATGGAGCTCCATGTAGCGGTGAACCAACAGTTTGCTGGATTGGTCGATCAGGATTACCGCCAGGGCGATCAAAAAATATTTGGCTCCTTTCATTTCAGTTCGTAAGTGTCAAAAATACAGCATCAAGCTTTCGCCACACGCACGGTCAGTGTAAAATCATCCATGTCAACCGAAGTACCTCCATTCACCCCTTCCCGGACATCCAGGGCCACTGCCTGCGTTTCACTGCTGATATAGCTATGGTAGAAACGTATCGCCCTCACCGCTTGTTCCTCTGCACCGCGGCTTTCGAGCTCTATTTTGATTTTATCCAGCACCTCCAGGCCCAATTCCTTGCGCAGGTTCTGGATTCGGTTTACAAAATCACGGGCAATTCCTTCCTGCTTCAGTTCTTCCGTTACCTGGATATCCAACGCAACCGTGATCGCTCCATCAGTAGCTACCGACCAGCCTGGGATATCTTCTGAACTGATGATTACATCTTCCAGGACAAGATCAAAACCGGATTTGGCCAGGGTGCCCTTCTTTTCCAGGATGCTGATTTCGCTCTGGTTGAGGCCCTGAATGACGGCCGACACTTCCTTCATGCGCGGTCCGTATTGTTTGCCCAGCTTTGGGAAGTTAGGCTTCACTTTTTTCACCAGCAATCCGGAAGCATCATCAATGTATTCCACTGACTTGATATTCACTTCGTTTCTGATGATCTCTTCCACGCTCTTCACCTGGCTGGCAAATCGGTCATCGAGTACCGGCAACAAAACTTTTTGAAGCGGCGTACGAACCTTGATCTTGCTGTTTTTGCGAATGGAATGAACCAATGAACAAATGGTTTGCGCATAACCCATGGAACGCTCCAACACCTCATCCATCCGGGAAGTTTCTGCCTTCACCAGGGTGGTGTGATGAACGGAATCAAACCGTAACGGGCTGTTCAATTTCTTCGCCTTGTCCCGAATGTTGTCGGTGAGACACTTGTAAAGGTGCTCAGCGTAGAAGGGTGCAATCGGTGCCATCAACTGGGCTACCACCATCAGGCATTCATACAAGGTCTCATAGGCAGCCTTCTTGTCGGCCGATAATTCTCCCCGGGTGAGCGGTTGCCAGAAACGCTTGCGGTTGAGTCTTACGTACCAGTTTGAGAGGTGGTCATTGACAAAGTTTTGAATCGCCCGTGCCGCGATGGTCGGTTCATATTCCTCGTAGGCCTTGGTCACTTCAACAATGAGCGACTGGAGTTTGGAAATGATCCATCGGTCAAGTGTGGACAACTCGTTGTGCGGCACCACGTTCGACTCGTCTTTCACGAACCCGTCAATGTTGGCATAGAGCGCAAAGAACGAGTAGGTGTTCATCAGGGTCCCGAAGAAACGTCGCTGCGTCTCGACGAGGCCGTTCATATCAAACTTCAGGTTATCCCAGGGCGGCGCATTTTCGATCATGTACCACCGCACCACGTCAGGTCCAAACCTTTCAATCGTGGAGAATGGATCAACGACATTTCCTTTCCGCTTGGACATCTTGTTGCCGTCCTTGTCCAGTACCAGGCCGTTGGAAATAACATTCTTGAAGGCCACGCTTTCGTAAAGCAAAGCAGCAATGGCATGGAGGGTGAAGAACCATCCGCGGGTTTGGTCGACACCTTCCGCGATGTAATCGGCGGGAAAAGCTCCTTCCCATCCGGAACGGAACGGCTGGGGATCATTGTTCTTCAATTTCTCCGGATCGAGGCCCCATTGGGCATACGGCATCGCCCCGGAATCAAACCACACATCAATGAGGTCCGGTTCACGGTACATCGGTTTGCCCGAAGGACTGGCCAGCACAATCTCATCAACAAAAGGACGATGGAGATCGAGGTACTCATCTGAAATCTTGACCGAAGATTTAATGCCCGCCTTTTCGGCCTTCGCCATCTCGTCCCTGAGTTCCAATACCGAACCGATGCACTTCTCCTCTTTTCCATCTTTTGTTCGCCAAATCGGAAGTGGAGTTCCCCAGAAACGGGAGCGAGACAGGTTCCAATCCACCAGGTTTTCCAGCCAGTTGCCAAAGCGTCCGGTGCCGGTAGATTCCGGTTTCCAATTGATGGTGCGGTTGAGTTCGACCATCTTGTCTTTCAGGGCCGTGGTCCGGATGAACCAGGCGTCGAGCGGATAATAGAGCACCGGCTTGTCGGTCCGCCACGAGTGCGGGTAGGTGTGCTCGTACTTCTCGACTTTGAACGCCTTGTTTTCTTCCTTCAGGATAATGGAGATAATGACGTCCGTTGTTTTATAATCCGGGTTTGTCTCATCTTCATCCGTATAGTTCTTGACGTAGAAGTCGTTCTCGGTAAGCGCCTTGTGCGTTTTAATCTTGTAGCGATTCACGCCTTCGAGCAGCTTCGCGCCGATTTCACGCACGAACTTTCCTTTCTTGTCCACCGTGGGCACTTCGTTACCCGCTTCATCGCGCACGGTGAGCGGGGGAATGCCATGTTGTTTGGCTACGCGAAAGTCATCAGCGCCGAATGTGGGGGATGTGTGCACCACGCCGGTACCATCTTCCGTGGTGACGAAATCGCCCGCCACTACCTGGAAAGCCTTGTCGGCACTGGTCAGCGGCTGCAGATAGGGCATCAGTTGTTCATAGCGGACGCCAATCAATTGGCTTCCCGCGAATTCCTTCTCCAACTGGAAAGGAATTGACTTTGCTCCCGGCTGATAGTCTTCCAGCCGCAACTCCCTGTTTTTTTCCGGGAAGTACTTTCCCAAAAGGTCTTTCGCCAACACCACCCGAACGGGTTTAAACGTGTACGGGTTGAATGTGGAGACCAGCACGTACTGGATTTTGGCGCCGATGGCCAACGCTGTATTCGACGGGAGCGTCCAGGGTGTGGTCGTCCAGGCCAGGATGTAAACATCAGAGGAGTTTGCACCGAAAAGAAACTCGGCCTTTTGATTACGCATCACCTTGAACTGGGCAACCACCGAAGTATCTTTAACGTCCTTGTAGCAACCCGGCTGGTTGAGCTCGTGTGAACTGAGTCCTGTGCCGTCGGAAGGTGAATAGGGTTGAATGGTATAACCCTTGTAGAGCAATCCCTTTTCGTGGAATTTCTTCAATATCCACCACAACGTCTCAATGTAGTTGTTGGTGTAGGTAACGTAGGGATGCTGCAGGTCGACCCAATAGCCCATCCGTTCGGTCAGGTCGTCCCACTGGTCCTTGTATTTCATCACCGTCTCGCGGCACTTCCGGTTGTAATCGGCGATGCTGATCTTCCTTCCGATATCGTCTTTGGTGATGCCCAGTTCTTTTTCCACCTGGAGCTCCACCGGCAGGCCGTGCGTGTCCCATCCTCCTTTTCGCTTCACCTGGAATCCCTGCAAGGTTTTGAAGCGGCAGAAAATATCCTTCACCGTACGGGCCATCACGTGATGGATACCCGGGGTGCCATTGGCAGAAGGAGGTCCTTCATAAAAGGTAAACGTGGGTGCGCCCTCGCGATTGGAAACCGATTGTTCAAAAATGGATTGGGCCTTCCAATAATTCAGAACTTCTCCGGCGATTCGGGCGAATGACTGCTCTTTGTCCTCTTTATACTTCAAACTCATCGCTCAACAGGTGAAAATGGTCGGGAATTAAGGTGTCAAAAAATTACTCGGCGGCGCCCATGCGATCATGGATCCGAATCTTGTTGAGATCAATTTCTTCATCTTCCTCTTCACCATAGAAGCTCGAATCAAAATCATCAATGAGTCGTTTCTGCGACTCACGATTCGGTTTGTCGAACGTCATGATGAGCGCCGGCAAAAGGATGAGGTTGGTAAACATGGAAATCAACAAGGTCGTCGATGTCAGGATACCCAACGCAATGGTTCCGCCAAAATCCGAAAAGGCAAATATGATGAAGCCGGCAAACAGGGCGACCGAGGTATAAATGATACTCTTGCCGGTCTCCAGGATGCTTTCACTGACGGCCCTGGGAACAAAGAAACCTCCGGAAAGAAGTTCCTGCCGATACTTCGCGAGGAACCGGATGGAATTGTCCACCGAAATGCCAAACGTAATGCTGAAGATCAGTGCCGTGCTCGCTTTGAGCGGAATTCCCAGGTAGCCCATCAGTCCCGCGGTGATCATCATGGCGATCAGGTTGGGGATCAGTGAGATCAAAATCATTCGGGCATTGGCGAAAAGGAAGGCCATCGATAGCGTAATCAGGATAAACGCCAGCACAAGGCTCTCGGTCAGGTTGTTAATTAGAAACTTATTGCCTTTGATGAAGATTCGGGATGTTCCCGTAACCGTCACCGTTACCGAGTCTTTTTCCGACTTAAGATTTCCTTTAATCGCGGCTACCAGTTCGTCGGCTTTCGGCTGAATTACGTTGTTGATGAGCGAATCCATTCGCCTGGATCCTACATCCGCCATTTGCATGGAGATGCGCATCTTGTTGAACGTGGAGTCTACGAAGGACTTTACGAGCCCACTATTGTCCGCCTGGCCCTTCATGTACCGGAGAATAAATCCTGATTCAGTCTTGCTTGGCAATTCGTAGCGGTCAGGGTTGTTGTTGTAAAACGCCTGCTTGGCTGCTTTGACGAGACTGACCACAGAAATCGGACGCGACGTGATTGTTATGGAATCCAATGATTGCTCAAACCGGTTGATGGCTTCCAGGTTCTTGACCTCCAGCAGTTGACGCTTCCGTTTGCTGCTGATGTCCACCACGATCTCCAGGGGCATGATGCCGCTGAAGTTTGCTTCGAAGAAGGTGAGGTCCTTCTTGATTTGGCTATCGGCTGGAATGTCATCGACCATGAATGACACAGCGTGCAGCCTCAGCATGCCCAACGCGGCAAAAAAGGTGATCAGGAAGGTGATGGTGTAGATGACAGCGCGGTGCCGGTGAACGATCAGGTCCACTCCACTCACAAACCCACCCAGGATCCGGAAGTTAAGGTGTTTCAGATGCTTCGGGGATGGTTCCGGTAGCCAGGAAAGAATACCCGGAATCATCACCAGGCTCACGAAGAACAACGCAAGGATGTTGATCCCGGCCACTACACCAAACTCACGAAGAATGAGGATATCCGTCGACAAGAGCGTGAGAAATCCAATGGCCACTGTCAGGTTAGTCAGAAAAGTAGCGAGCCCCATCTTTTGGACCACCACCCGGATAGCTTCCATCTTGTCCCGCTGACGCGCATACTCCAGGTGGTACTTGTTGAGAAGATAGATCGCGTTGGTGATCCCGATGGTGACAATGACGGGTGGAATCAGCCCACTGAGCAGGGTAATCTTATATCCGAGCAAGGTCAGGGTGCCCAGGGTCCAAATCACCAGGACGCCGATCATGATCATGGAAAAGATAACCGCGCGGAACGAGCGAAAGAAGATCAGCATGATGAGGCCCGTGACGATGGCCGACAGGTAGAGGAACAAGGAGAGTTCTTTCCGCACTTGCTCCGCCACGACGGCACGAATAAAAGGAAGTCCCGCGTATCGAAGTTCTATCCCCGTAAGGGTGGTGAACTCCTTACCTACGCTTTGAATATCCTGTGTGAGCTTCACCCGCTTGGCGGAATTGGCGTATTCCTTATCCACCGAGATCAGCATCATGGTCGCGCCATTTTCGCTATTCACCAGTTGGCCGGCGTAGAATTTCTGGTTTGACGCGGCACGCAACAAGCTATCGAGTTCAGACTGGGAGCGGACCGTATCAGGAAAAAGTGGGGCAATTCGGAAACGCTGGTGTGCTGTATCTTTCAAAATGATCCGCATGCGCGGCAAGGAGAGCACCTCGTTCACGCCTTCGATCTCCCGGAACTTCATACTCAGGTGAAGGAACTGGCGGAATTTCTCTAATTGATACACGCTGCTGTCGCGCAGTCCTACCGCGACCATGTTGCCATCTTCTCCAAACTGCTGCCGGAACCGGTTCAGGAAAATCATGTCCGGGTCGTTGGGCGGAACGGCGCGACCGAAGTCATAGCTCATTTCCACCTTCGAGGCGTAATAGCCCATCACTGCCGTAATCACGACAATCACGCCCATGAGCGGAAGTCGGAATCGAATGATACTATCGGCAATGCGGGACCACATCCGGCGGTTAAATTAAGAGCGCAAAACTAACTGAATTTTAGCAGTTTTCGTGCCTTTTTCGGCCCCATTACAGGATTGGGAAGCACTGACCGAAGGAGCCCTTCTGCAATCGTTAAAGCGACATCCCTTTGATCTTCCGATACAGGTTCAGGGCATGCTTGTCGGTGAGCCCTGAAACAAAGTCGATGATGAATCGGGAAAGCATGTACGTGTCGGGAGCTTCGCGAAGTGCATTACGCACTTCGGGTGGCAGCAGCAAGGAAAGGTTTTGGTACTTCCTGGACTTTTCACCGGAACGGAGCACACGGCCGGCGGTAATGAACTCATCGAGAAGGCCCGGAAGTACTTCATGGCCCGCGGCTTCAATCTCAACCACATGTCTCGCGCGGTAGATACGCTCAATAGAATGCCGACTGATTTCCTTCAAGGGCTCCCGAAATGTGCCAAGGTCCGTGAGGGCGCCATCAAATGTTGCATCAAGGATTGTTGTCTCATGATCCAGGAAGATACGTGTGCAGTCATCGATCAATTCACCTATGGCCAGTGCGCGGAGTGTTCCCAGTTTCTTGTTGAGGCTCTCATCCTTGCGCAGCTTGGCCCGATCGAGTCGTTTGCCAAGAATCGGCGCGAGCAGCTCAACGGTTTCCTCAAAGGTGATCAATCCGAGATTGCAGCCATCCTCCAGGTCGATGATGCTGTAGCAGATGTCGTCGGCTGCTTCTACGAGAAATGCAAGCGGATGCCTGCACCACGCACCCGTACCCGAATGTAGCAGCTCCAGTGATGCGGCCACCTCTCCGAACAGGCTTCGCTCGCTGTCGAAGTAGCCATATTTTTTCTGACTCTTTCTCGATGAGTCACGTGAGGGGAAATGCGAAGGGCACGGATATTTGGTGAATGCCCCGAGGGTGGCCAGTGTCAGCCGGAGGCCGGACCCCGACTGATTCAGGATGCGGAAGCCCTGGGCATTGCCCTCGAAGGAGATGAGATCCTGCCACTGATTGTCGCTCATTTCCTTTTTCCAATCGGGGCGCTTACGAAAATAATCAGAGAGCGCATCCTCACCCGCGTGACCGAAGGGTGGATTTCCCACGTCGTGGGCCAAAGAGGCAGCGGCGACAATGGCGCCAAAATCAAACAATGAGAATTCTTTCTTCAACTCCGGGTGCCGCTGCATCAGCACTTCGCCAGTTCGCTTACCTAAAGAACGACCCACGCTGGACACTTCCAGGCTGTGCGTCAACCGCGTATGGACAAAATCATCTTCGGGAAGCGGGTGCACCTGTGTCTTATCCTGGAGTTTACGGAAAGCATGGGAGAAAATGATGCGGTCGTAATCCTGCTCAAACGCGCTCCTCGAATTTTCCGATGGTGTCGGCATTTGCCCGAGGCGGGCTGCCGAGAGAAGTAGGGTCCAGTTCACAAGTGGTGGGGCGGTTGGGGAAACAAATTTGAGGATTTTAGGTCAAACCATCTTCACACCTGCTATTTTTGATACTATGTACAGCGCGCAGTTTGAAGGAAAGTCATTTGACGTGAAGCTGGATGATGCAGGCGTCGCCATCAATGGAACGCCCCTTGACTGGGATCTCATTGACCTGGGTAACGGACAATTCCACATCCGGCACAAGAATCAGAGTTATCCGGCAGAAATTGTAAACATTGACCGGGAGACCAAAACGGTTGATCTGAAGATTCGCGGGCAGCGCTATTCGGTGAAATTGCGGGAGGACGTAGACTTGCTCATGGAAAAGATGGGCATGACGGCTTCCGCAGCGGGAAAAGTCAACACCATCAAGGCGCCGATGCCCGGCCTGATCATTGACTTGAGGGTCAGCGACGGCGACGAAGTGAAGCCCGGTGATCCCTTGCTGATTCTCGAGGCCATGAAGATGGAGAACATCATCAAATCACCCGGTGCCGGAAAAGTGAAGAAAGTAAAGATCAAGAAGGGGGACAGTGTGGAAAAGGGGCAGGTGTTGATTGAGTTTTGACATGGACGTTTCGATGGAATCCCTGCGGCGATTACTTGAACGGCTGAAGACTATCGGTCTGTGGGATCGCATATTCCATTGGGGAGCCATCAAATCTGATTTGGTAGACGCCAATGGCGACCTTCAACGCATGGCCCCATCGCTCGAAAGTCACCGGGAAGCGCGGGCGAAAGCAGAAAGTCAATTGGAGGTGGAGCGTAATGAAGTAAAGAACCTCCGCGATGCCCTGCAGCAAATCAAGGTAGAGTCGGCTTCTTTACGTGAGGGATTGCAACGGCTCAGCCAGGAGAAGGAAGAACTCCATAAACAACTGGCCGGCCTTGGCGAAAAGAACGAGAATTACTACCGGAGAGGGCTCGAATTGAAACAGCAAAATGAAAACCTGGAGGGTCAACTTCAGGCGTTGCGGACCGAAAATACGCGACTGAAGGCCTCGGAGGATCAGCGGAAAAAAGAATACGACCAGGCCATTGCCAGCTTCAACCGGCTAACGGAAGGACAACGCCAGCGGGAGGAAGCTGAGCGAAATGAAAAGCATCGACTCGAGATTGAACGCCTCCAGAAACTGAAAGAGACGTGGTCCACACACGAGGAACACGTGAAGTCACGTATCAAAGCAATTTGTTCGCGCCATGGCGTCGACTACGTGGACAAGGTCCCCTTCAAGGGCAGCCCGGACAATACACTTCGTATCAAAGATGAGTTCATTGTCTTTGACGCCAAGAGTCCCTACGGAGAAGACCTGTCCAACTTCCCCACCTATCTCAAGAACCAGGTCGAGAACGCCATCAAGTATGTGCGGGAAGAGGATGTTCGAAAGGAAGTATTCCTGGTTGTACCGACGAACACGCTGGAGGTGCTCGATCAATTTGAATTTAAACTGGCTGATTACACCGTCTATGTGATCTCGCTCGATGCTCTCGAACCCATTATTCTTGCGTTGAAGAAGATTGAAGAGTATGAATTTGCCGATCAGTTAAGCCCCGAGGAGCGTGAAAACATCTGCCGGGTGATTGGAAAGTTTGTGCACTTGTCCAAACGCAGAATCCAGATCGATGGCTTCTTTGCCAAGCAGTTCTTTGAACTCGTTTACCGGAGTGAAGCTGATCTCCCCAAAGAGATGTTGGACAAGGTGGTCGAGTTTGAGCGTTCAGAAAAGCTAAACCCGCCGATTGAAAAGCGTTCCAAGCAGATCAGTACCAAAGAACTGGAAACAGAAAACGAGCGCTTGAAAAGCGAGGCCAGCCAGAAAGGGATTCTTACCCAGGATTCAACCCTGAGCCGGGAGATCAACAAACTGCCACTCTACACGGTTGATACTGCCAAGCCTCCGAAAGACCAGGGAGATTTGTTCAGCGAAAAAGGTTGAGTCCCACCCGTTACATGAAATCTGCAGAAGACCATAAATTGAAGAAGCTCATTGTCGTGGGCGACCGTGTGCTGATCCGCCCGGCAAAAGACTCTGACAAAACGGAAAGTGGATTATACCTGCCGCCGGGTGTGCAGGAAAAAGAGAAAATTCAGAAAGGATACATTATTCTCACCGGTCCCGGCTATCCCCTGCCCTTGCCTGCTGATGAGGACGACGTGTGGAAAGGAAAGGAGGAATCCGTGAAATACCTCCCCCTCCAGGCACGCGAAGGGGATCTCGCTATCTTCCTGCAAAAGGGCGCCATTGAGGTGATCTACGAAAAGGAAAAATACTTCATCGTTCCCCAGGCTTCGATCCTCATGCTCGAACGGGAAGAAGATCTTTAACGGGAAAACATCAGTTACCATATGAGCGGCTTATCGCTGGACGTACTTCGCGTAGGAAAGCGTTACCGGGTGGTGAACTTCGGCGATCGTCACGACGTGGAAATCGAAGAGGCCATCGGAAAAGGTGATTTCAAGGTGAAAGACATTCACACCCTCGAACACTATCGCCTGTCAGAGATTACGCGCTACGGTAAGGGCAAGGACTTTGAGATTCGGGATCTCACCTGATCATTTCATCGAGAGGATCCACTGCCTCACGAGATCAACTCCCTCTGTGTGCACCAGTTTTCTTCCCATTTCCGGCATCATGATCCCGGGATCGGTGGATTCAATACGATAAAGCAGGATGGACTCTTCCGGGTGACCGGGTACCACACTATACAGGCGGCCGCCTGATCCTTTGCCCGCCGCGACGGGAGCTTTGCCAATACCAAGGGCCAATGCGGAGGTGACATCCGCCGAAAGATGAAGACCGGATGTTTTTGCCTGCCCGTCCGGACGATGGCAATGCGCACAATTTATTTCCAGCCATGAGCGGGCACGGTCCGCTATGGCCTCATGGGGATTTTCATAAGACGCCAAGCGCGGCACCTTGGAAGTATCTGGCAGATCGGTCAGGAGGCCAGCATCGCGCCACGCGGTTAACTGTACACCATGATTCAGCTGTCGGGCTGTTGGACCGATCGGCATCACCTTGTCTCCCTTGAGGTGGCACCCTTTGCACTGGTTCAGGTTGGGGACCGAGTAATCAATTGTCCGCATGACGCCGTCGGTATGTACCCAGGAAACCGGAATCGATTTACCGGCCACTTCGAGGTAGGCTTCAGTTTGCTCCTTATTCCATATGTACGCGAGCGGCTCCCACGTTCCCCCTTTCAGAATGAGCAAGCGTGTTTCCAGCAGCCTCACCTTTTCATCCGGCTTTCGAAAATCGGCAGGATAATAAAAGTTCTTGATCAGGACAGTTCCTTCTGGAAATTCAAAGACTTCCTTTGGGTGGTAACTCATCCGGTTACCTGGGGGGAGTTTAATAAGTCGCTTCTTGAATGCGTAATCACTGAACAGGGCGGCATTGATGGAATACTCCAAGACACCCGAAGCCGGCTCCAGCCGTTTCAACTCGCCTGAAAAAAAACCGTAACTGGAAAGTGTTGGTGATCCCAACGTCGAGGAACCAGAGTAAGCCACTTCCTCTTCAACCACCACTGCCTCGTTCTTCTTGGGTTCACAACCGAACAGGCCGATGAGGACGAGTATGGCTATGAATCCTCTCATTGCCGGGCACTCATCATTTCGGGGGTACAGCGGAACGGACCGATATCCATAGAATACTTTTCAAAGTCATGAGCGGCATCGAGGTAAACAAATCGTACGTCGCCATTTTCGTCAAAGCAGATTTCCCGTTGCGGCCTTTTCGGATCGTCAATTCCGTCGAAGAGCAAGTCAGGAGGAGTAAAAGGGGATTTGAGGATCAGCAGTTTTCCAATGTCATTGCTGACGGCCGGGAACCAATGCGAATTGGTTATTCGGTTGCGGTAGATACGGATGTCGTAGGGGAATGCATTGTAAAGAGAATCTTCCCGGAAACGGTTATTCACCGTCTGGGCACCACCAATGGCATTGGGTTGTTCGACGGCATCTTCATTCAGCGCCGCAACGAGTTCATAACTCACGATCGCCACGCCCACCGTTTGATTGTCGATGATCTCATTATCATACAGCCTGACCCCGTGGGTAGCCAGGATCATCACCCCTGATCCTGGCGGAATGCTGGCCACAATATTTCCTTCTTCCGCGAAATTTTCGTGGTTGTTGTCGTGGAGCTTGTTTTGGTAGGCGCGCGTGGTGTGTCCGTATTGCGTCAACCCGGGAAGGTCGAAGATGAGAAGCCCACCTGTATTGTCATATGCTTCGTTGCCATAGATTTCGACCCAACGGGAATTCTCTGCTTCAATTCCTGCCACATTCCAATACGCCGTATTATTACGAATGATGACGGAATCGGACTGTCCCACATAAATTCCGGCGTCAGAGGATCCGACCGCAATGCACTCTTCCATCAAAACATTCTTACAGAGCACCGGGTAGATGGCATAAGCTCCGTTTTCTGTTTTAGGACCGCCGGTCCACACCGACCGGATTCGACGGAAGGTGATTCCCCGTGTGTCATTTACTTTCAGGTTATCGCCTTTCGCATCCTCCACCGAAAAATCTTCCAGCACAATATTATGGCAATTGCTCACCTGGAGACCTTGTGCTCCTTCCAGTTGATTCTTCCAGGAAAGCACCGTCTTGTCCATGCCTTTGCCCCGGATGACGATATTGGCTTTTCCGTCCATCGTCAGGCTTCGGGTGAACATGAAATTTCCTTCCGGCAACTCAATCGTGTCGCCGTCTGCCACCGTGATCAATTGAGTTTGGAGGGATCGTTCAATATTTTTCCACGAGCGATCCACGGGCTTTGTGCAAGTAGCCAGGAGTGTGATTAAAAATCCACTGATGAGCAGTCGGTTCATGCATGGAGGTCTAATCAAATGTAGGGAATTCGTCAGCGATCCTGAAAACGGCCGAGATCACTTGAAGTCGACCACAAAACGCTGCTCGGTCGTCACGAGATGGCCCGTTGACGTGGTTCCCAACACCCTGATCCAGTAGGTCCCGGGAATGTCGGAGGTTCTGAAGGAAATGGTTGCTGTTCCTGTACTATCCGTCTCCGCGAGTGGTGTCCAGTACAGCAGGCTCCTTAAGTCGGGAACCCGAGGCCGGCTGGGGTAGCGGGTTGATACGGTCAACGTGGGGCTAAGGCCATCCAATTCATGGAGTTCTTTTTCAAGAAAACTTCGCGTTTCTTCTGGCACACGCGTCTGAACAAAAACAACCCCGTCTTTGGCCAGGTTCTCGAGTCGATTGAGCTTGGCGATTTCATTGATGACTTTGACAGATACGATGTCCTTCGGGGACAGCGACAGAAAGTAGCGCGTATTGGTGGTCATATATCCATCAATGACAAAGAGCGGTGGTCCTTCTGCATAACGCTGGGCGGCGAAGGGAGAATGGGTGTATAGATCCACGTGCACAATGCTATCTCCTCCCCGATACCGAAACTTAAGCGCAGGAATTACTTCGAGCATCAATTCACGCATAGTTTCAAAAGGGACATATTCGCCAGGATTGACGACAATATCTGCGTCCTGGAATTCGTCCTCCAATCGCGCATTGAAGTTGGAGGAAACCTCAGAGGTTTTTTCTTCGGCGAGAAAGAAACCATAGGAACGATCAATGCTTCGTCTTTTTTTCCTTAGTGCTCCGTACGGATCGGCCTGGTTACCTTCCAAATAATGGTCCTGGTTTGCCGCCATGATTTCTCCCGGGTTGACCGACCAGTCTACACTTACGTTGGGCACCAGCTTACCCTGGTGAATGACCTTATAAAATACTTTGTCGGATCCCATGAAATCGTAAATTTTTGGAAAGCTGAAATTACCCGATCCATCAATCGCGGTCTCATACTGGATAAGGTCATTCTGCAGATAGATCACGATCCGGCTTAGGTAGGGGAGCGGGTTGGATGGATCATTCGAGATCACACGCCCCATCAGCGTAAGGTTCGAACTGTGGATCAACAATGGGTATTCCGGTACTACTTTCGGCGGAATCGGCATGGTGATAATCTCCTGGTCAATGCGGCTGGCCGGCAAGGTCCAATCAAAACCGGGTGGAGAGGAACGCAATTCAAGTGTTGGATCCGGGGTTCGCAGCGGCCTGAGCCTCACTTCATCGGGGATGACCGCAATGGCCAGGGCGGCCTGAATCGGTTGCCCGCCCTCATCGCTTACTGTGAAGCTCACATTCATGTCTTGTCGCAGCACCGCCGATTCCGGCAGACCGGAAATGGATACCTCACCATTTGCTTTTGGCACGATATAAAATGGTCGGTAAGCAAGTATCTTCAACTGGTTGTCTACCAAATACAATTCAGAAAAGCCTTCAGGAAAAAAGTCAGGCGCCACCAAAAGATTGGCTCGATCCTGTGCGTTGAATTTTATTTCCTGGGAATGATAAATCTCACGCCGGGCAATCAGTAACAAGGATGCCGTGCGCGGTCCTTTGGGACCTGCCGCCATATCCAATACCCAGGTTTGCTTCGGGCCGCGATACACGCGCATGGTCAACGCGTCTGCCTCGACCGGCGGCATATCCTGCTGGCTGACTTTCTCTCCCGAGGTGTACTCGAGCCAATATCTTTGTCCTTTTTGAGGAAGAAATTGCACGGTCGCCAGGCTGCCGTCAAAGAGAACGGAGGATACCCGTCCTTCGTCACTGTACAGGGCAGCGGAAGCAGGGACTTTGCCTTTTGCTCGTACCACAACCCGGTTGAGCACACCCGGAACGATATGCCCTCCCTCCGGGTGGAATGTCAATACTTCACTGGTGCGGGGCTGAGCTTCAATCTTCTTCTCTCCGACAACCATCAGGTAAGTAGTGAGTCCGTAGGCCATTGTCATCCGATCGCTGTAGAATCGAACCTCGTAGAACCCAGGTGCCAGCGAATCCGGAAGGATCAACTGGTTGGCGGCGCCAAACCGTTGACAAGAAACCATCTCACGGGCGCAGATGCTTCCTTTGGGATTCAGCAGTTCCAGGGTCAGCAGGGATCGTTCAGCGACAATGCGCTCCGCTTCCGTGAGAATGAAAAGTCGGAAAAATGCGGTGTCGCCCGGCGCATACTTGTCTTGGGCAAAGAATACCAATGGACGCATTCCCGGGAATTGAGTACGACTCTCGGGTAATTGCCGATTCAACTCCGGCAAAACATTCACCTGGGCATCCGCGATGCCCGCGAGGAATAAACCGAACAAAAGAATCCTGATGCGCATCAATTCCAAAAAGGTGGTACGGTGGTGGTAGAATTTTCGACTACGCTGCGGCAATCGCCGGCGATGGCTTCCGACACCAGCTCCAATGGCACAGCGCTTTTGTTGATGTAGATATATCCTTTTGTCAACGCAGCCGCCGAGAAAACGCCAATCACCTTCCCGCCGCCGCTCAAGGCTTTCACATTCCCGTTCAATTCAAAGAACGGTGGCTGGAACAAACTCCCGGCATTGCTGATTTGACGCTTCAGATCAAAGTAGAAATCATATACTGGTTGTGAGATCTCCATTTGAGTTACTTCCACGCGGTATCGGTCATTAAATGTGTAATTGTTGATGGGGATAAACCGGATGAATGTTCGATTGATCGAGGTGGGTCCGGCCGTCCGTGTATCGGAGACAATGGGAATTGTCTCCCGTTCCGAGGCATAGCAAACGCAACACGCGCATCCTTCCGCGCAGGGAAGTGTGATCTTAGGGCACTCATCCGGCGGCAAAACACAATTGGGATCCGGGACCAGGATCAGGGAGGGATCGGTGACCAGCTTGTAAGTTCCGTTGAATTTCCACCGTATTCGCCGGCTGCTGGATGGGCCCAATGTCGAGTTTACATAAACATTGAATCCGGGTTCCACGACGCCCGTATTCGTGTTTTCGGTCTCGGTGTACTCATAGAAAATCGAATCCAGGTTCCCGGCAGGTGCCATGCGTTCTGCGGTTGATTCAATGCTGATGCCCCCGGGGAGTGTGCCTCGCAAAGTGTAAGTTCGGCCAATAGTTCCCACCAAGGTGTTGGTCACGTACAATCCTTTGCCGACACCCAACAACCCATCCGTGTTACCCGCATCATCGGAGATCGTCAGGCTGGCACCGTCAACTCCCACGCGGTCATAGTAGGTGCCATCGACGGGGAAGGCTTTGCTTATCTTAATCGTATCCGGTCCAGGCTGGTCGGTAACGAAACCGTCAATGATAAATGGAAGTTCTTCCGCGGGTATCGTCAAGTTCACTTTGTCCACGCAGCCCAGCCACAGGGGAAGGCCGAGGATCAGGAGTTGCACAATGGTTTTCTTCACGCGGTGCTGTGACCATGGCCGGTTCTGTTCATGCACCCGGTGAACCGGGATGTCCCTTAGGAATATGCCGAATAGATCAATCCTGTTATGCATCAGTTCCAAAATGGAGGGACAGTGGTGGTGGAATTTTCTACAACACTTCGACAATCGCCGGCGATAGCTTCGGATACCAGCTCGAAAGGCACAGCGCTTTTTTTGATGTAGATATATTTTTTGATCAATGCAGCCGCCGAGAAAACGCCAATCACATTCGCGCCACTGTTTAGTGCCCTCACGTTTCCATTCAATTCAAAGAATGGTGGCTGGAATAAACTTGCGGCATTGATTATTTGTCGCTTCAGGTCAAAGTAGAAATCATATACCGGCTGAGAGATTTCCATTTGTGTCACTTCCACTCGGTAACGGTCATTGAACGTGTAATTACTGATGGGGATGAAATGAATGAATGTGCGGTTGATCGAAGTCGATCCGGCCGTACGTGTATCGGATACTATGGGGGTTGTCTCGAATTCAGAGGCAAAGCAAACGCAACATTGGCATCTTTCCGCACAGGCGAGCGGGCGGGGAGTCTGGATTAGCGAGGGATCGGTGACCAGTTTATAGGTTCCGTAGAATTTCC
This sequence comes from Cyclobacteriaceae bacterium, assembly GCA_016787645.1. Taxonomy (GTDB): domain Bacteria; phylum Bacteroidota; class Bacteroidia; order Cytophagales; family Cyclobacteriaceae; genus ELB16-189. The sequence continues at coordinate 388,332 of JAEUUF010000022.1, forward strand.
ACCGAATTCGCAGACTGCTGGATGGATCGAACGTAGAATTCACATAGACATTGAATCCGGGTTCCAGGACGCCTGTATTCGTGTTTTCAGTCTCGGTGTACTCATAATAAATCGAGTCCAGGTTCCCCGCAGGTGCCATACGCTCTGCAGTTGATTCTATGCCGATGCCGCCTGGAAGTGTTCCGCGTAATGTGTATGTCCGTCCAATAGTTCCCACCAAAGTATTGGTCACATAGAATCCTTTGCCGATACCCGTCAACCCATCGGTATTGCCCGCATCATCGGTGATCGTCAGGTTGGCACCGTCAACGCCGACCCGGGAATAATAATTACCATCCACGGGAAAGGCTTTGCTGATCTTGACGGTGTCAGGTCCAGCCTGGTCACTCACAAAACCCTCAATGATGAATGGAAGTTTGCCCGACGGCAAAGACAAGTTCACTTTATCCACGCAGCCAAGCCACAGGGGAAAGCCGAGGATCAGGAGTTGCGCTATGCTCTTCTTATTCATCATAAGCCTTCAGAACTTGAAACTATAGGTGACCGAAGGGATGATGGTGCCAATAATCGAAAGCTGGTAGGTCTTGATCTGCCCGGGCGTGTCGCTGACAAAGAAAAATGAATATGCGTTACGGCGGGCATACACATTCAGGAACGAAATGATCCAGGATCCCGTCCAGGGTTTCTTCAACTTGTGACTGCCTTCGATGACAAAAGCGATGTCCAACCGATGATAATCCGGGATGCGCAATTGATTGCGACCTGAGAAATAGGCTGCCCCATATCCATCCATGGTATACCCAAAAGAAGGAACCGTTACCGGTCGGCCTGTGCGATAGGCAAAGTTGCCGGTAAACGACCAACGTTTCGAGAACCGATAATTCCACGACAGGTTGAGCATATGGGGTTGATCAAAATTGGACGCATAGGTTTCTCCTCCATTGATTCCCGGGATCGTACGGAGTGAGCGGGAGTACGTATAACTCAACGCCCAGGTCAGTCGACCCTGGCTCTTGGAGATATACGTTTCTACACCATAGGCTTCTCCCTTCCCTTGCAGCAGATCAGCTTCCAATTGATCGTTCAGGATAAGTTGTGCCCCATCCTTGAAGTCCAGCACATGGTTAATCTGTTTATAAAATGCCTCTGCATAGGCCTCATAGGTCTTTTGCTTAAAGTCGCGGAAATAACCCAGGGAAATCTGGTCGGAGACCTGCGGTTTGAAGAACGTATTGGAGGGTTGCCAGATGTCCACCGGGGTTACGGCTGCGCTGTTGCTGATCAGATGGAGGTACTGATAAATATGGTGGTAACTCACCTTGATGGAAGACTGTTCGTTGAGTGCATAGCGGATGGCCGCGCGCGGCTCAAGCCCCCCAAAGGAAGCCACTGCTTCGCCAGAACCATATTTCACACTATCGACCAGGTTTCCCTTCTGAACCGGGCTTGGGGGATTATAAACATTTACCGTGGCCGGTCCCAGGTTAACAAACGACGACAGTCGCAAGCCCAAATCAAGATTAAGCTTTTGAGTCAACGGGTAGGAGTCGGACACGTACACTCCACTTTCCAGGGCCTGCTGTGCATCCATCGATACATTGCGTACGCTGGAAATGTCGGAGGTGGGTTTCAACTTCCCCGGCTGAAATCCATAATAGGTGGACTGAATTCCGAAACCCAGCCGGTGTTTGCCCATCGTATAGGAGAAATCAGCCTTGAGGGAGGGATATGTTGTTTTGTAATTAAGATCAAACCCGTGGGCGGGTACCTGATCGGTTACGGTGTAATTGTAGTCACCGATACCAAGCAGCACGCTTCCGTTGAATCGCGGGGAAAAAATCTGATCCAGGCGAACCGAGGCCAATTGGTTCACCCACTGAAAGGAAGTGTCTCCCCTCACCCGGAGCTTATCATAACTGCGGTAATAGGAAAAAGACAACCTGGATTTTTCGCTGATCAGGTGATCCACTCTGACCTCGGTATCATAGAATCCCACTTGGCTATTGGACAGATCCTTGTAGGTGTTCTTGAGCAAATCAAGGTACCAGTTCGCATAGGTACCCCGGCCCCCGACAGCAATTGTCGTTTTGTTCTTCTTAATAGGGCCACGTACCATCAGGTTGGCGGATACCAATCCGATTCCACCATTGACCTTCCATTTCTCCATATCCCCGGACTTGCTGCGAATGTCCAGCACGGAAGAAACACGGCCACCATATTCAGCAGGAATTCCACCCCGATAAAAACTCAATTCTTGCACGGCCTCAGAATTGAAAGCCGAAAAGAATCCTAGCGCGTGGGAAGTATTGAAAAGGGGAAGTCCATCATAGAGCACAAGATTCTGATCGATGCTTCCGCCCCGGACATTAAATCCGGCCGCCGCTTCTCCAACCGTATTGACCCCGGGCAGCGACTGCAGCTGGCGGACCAGGTCGGCCTCTCCCATCAAGGCTGGTTGTTTTTTCATGGCCCCGACCGAAAGCTGAAGCTGGCCCGGTCGGCTCATGGTCAATTCATTAATGGACTGCGAGCTGATCACGACCTCTTCGAGCAGGGTCGGTGCTTCCTGCATGATCAAGTTCAGGCTACCTCCGTCATACAATGTCAAATCGATAGTTCGTTCCTTGAATCCGATAAAGGTGAAGGTGAGCACATGGCGTCCGCTTGGTAACCGAAGTTCATACCTCCCCTCCCGGTCGGTGGTGGTTCCCTGGTGGCCATTCGGTACCACCGTGGCGCCGGTTATTGGTGTTTGATCTTCCTCGTTGATGAGTCTTCCGCTCAAGGTTACTAGCTTGCCTGGTCGAAACAAGTCTGGATTTCCTACCGTTGCCGTTTCAACGGCCTGATCCTTTCGCGCTGCCACCTGGATGGCTTGCCTCCGGTTGATTTCCACCGTAGGATCCTTGACAAAAGCCAACGCGCGATCATGTATCGTCACCACGCTCAAATCAGATTCCCGGAGGAGATCCGTCAACATATCACCGAGCGTTTGCCCCTGGTAGCTTCCTTCAATCGTATAGGGAGCGAGCCATTCATCCAGAAAGAAAAATTGGACGGCGTGCTTTCGTTCAAACTCCTGAAGGAACTGGACCAGTCTTTTGTCTTGCTCCGAGCCATCCATCCTGATCTCAAGCAATCCCTGCGCCGATGCGGTGCATTCAGCCAGAAGTATCAGCAGGATGGTAAGTATCCGAAACAAACAACAACAGATTTCTTTAAAGATAGCAAAATTGAATATCGGGGCATCCGGGAAATCCCGCGATCCAAAGCCTGGTTCGGTTGTATACCACATTTCAGGTGAAGCGGCCTCGTGATCCTTAAACAAGTTCAAATCCACAGCCGGTAAGAATCGGTTTCACGGAAAATACAATTCCGGTTACCTTTGAATCGCAACTTTGCCAACCATGCAACGAATTACAATCTCCCTCCTCCTGCTCCTGAGCGGAGCGGCCGGAATGGCTCAAAACCCGGATCTTCCGAATGATTTCCTTTCCAAGGAATTCCACCGCCAACGGCGCGAGGCCTTGAGACAGAAACTTCCTCCCCGTTCCGTGGCGGTATTCTTTTCGGCGGCAGTCCGCAATCGCTCCAATGACGTGGACTACGAGTATCATCAGGATCCGGATTTCTATTATCTCACAGGATACAAAGAGCCTCAATCGGTCTTGCTGATCTTCAAAGACAAACAAAAAGCACCCAACGGCGGACTTTACGATGAAATCATTTTCGTTCAGATGCGCAACGAATTAATGGAGATGTGGACGGGCCGAAGACTGGGTGAAGAAGGTGTGAAAAAACAGTGGGGCATTGACAATGCCTTCGGAAATAAGGAATTCAAGCGCTATAACCTCGACTTCTCAAAATTCGACAAGGTGCTCTTCTACGATTTCAAAAACGATGTGCGGGACAATCCGCGTGATTCCTCCGACCTCGCTGACCTCATCACTCAGTTCAAACAAAAGGCCAACTATCCTGATCCAGCGCGGCTGCCGGTAAACAAGGAAGAAAAAAATAACCTGGATACCCGGTCACTGTCACCGTTGATGGCCCAGCTCCGGCAGATCAAGTCGCCCGAAGAGGTTGAACTGGTGCGGAAGGCTGTGCTCGTTTCCTGCCAGGCCCAGGTGGAAGTCATGAAAGCCATGCGCCCTGGCATGAGTGAACTGGAGGTACAAGGCATCCATGAGTTTGTGTTCAAGAAATACCAGGCGGAAGATGTCGGGTATCCTTCGATTGTCGGCTCAGGCCACAATGGATGCATTCTCCACTATGAAGAAAACTACAAACCCTCGATTGAATCCAAGGATCTCATCCTGATGGATCTCGGCGCCGAGTATCGGGGGTATACCGCTGACATTACCCGTACTATCCCGATCAGTGGAAAATTTTCGCCTGAGCAGAAACAGATCTATGAACTGGTGCTGAAGGCCCAGGAAGAAGCCATGAAGATCTGCAAGCCGGGTACCTCTTTTGCCGACCTGACACAAGCTACTCGAGTCACAATCGACCAAGGGTTGAAAGAACTGGGCATTATCAAGGAAGGCGAAAAGCATATGTACTACCCCCATGGCTGCTGTCATCACATTGGCCTCGATGTGCATGATAAGGGCGAGTACAACCAATTGCAGGAAGGCATGGCCATCACCATCGAACCCGGCATTTATATCCCCGCGAACAGCAATTGCGATCCCAAGTGGTGGAACATCGCCGTGCGGATCGAAGACGATTACCTCCTCACTAAGGACGGCTACGATCACCTGTCCGCGTTGGCTCCACGCAAAGTGGAAGACATTGAAGCCACCATGAAACTGCCTAGCCCGCTCGACAGCTTTGTTCTTCCTGAGTTACCCGTCAAGAAATAAAGTATGAAGAAATTCTTCCTGTGTGTTATGGTGGTAACTGGCTACAGCGCCAACGCTCAACCGATTTGGACACAGGAACAAGCCAAAGCTTGGGGCGCAACGCAGCCATGGCTCACCGGCTGTAATTTCATTCCCAGCACTGCTATCAATGAATTGGAAATGTGGCAGGCCGCTACGTTTGACCTGCCTACCATCGACCGGGAGCTGGGCTTCGCCGAAGGTCTTGGGTTCAATACCGTGAGAGTTTACCTCCACAATTTGTTGTGGCAACATGAACGCAAGGGTTTTGTGCTGCGAATGAAGCAATTCCTCGAAGCCTGCGATCGTCACCACATCCGGGTCATCTTTGTTCTTTTTGATGACTGTTGGCTGCCCGATCCCAAACCTGGGAAGCAACCCGAACCGGTTCGCGGTGTCCACAATTCAGGCTGGCTTCGATCACCGGGGCCCGCCCTTGTTTCGGATCCTTCAACGTGGGGCACCTTGGAGGATTACACGAAGGGCGTGCTGACCACTTTCAAGGACGATCGCCGCGTTGTGATGTGGGATCTGTACAATGAGCCCGGCAACAGCGGCATGGAGGATATGACCTATCCCCTGCTGGAGAAAGTTTTTCAATGGGCCTGGTCGGTGCGGCCATCGCAACCGCTGACCTGTGCCACCTGGAACAGCGGGGAAAAATTCAGTCGGTACAATGAATTCCAACTGAAGAACTCCGACATTATTACCTTTCACAACTACAGCGACCCGGCCAACCTTGAAGCAGAAATCCAAAAGCTCCAGTCCCTGGGCCGACCCCTGGTTTGTAGCGAATATATGGCGCGAACCAATGGCAGCACGTTTGAGAAGAATATGCCGGTGCTAAAAAAATATGGAGTAGGCGCCATCAATTGGGGACTGGTGAGTGGAAAGACCAACACGATCTTTCCCTGGGGGTCCAAACCCGGCAGCGCGGAGCCGTCGCTCTGGTTTCACGACATATTTCGCAAGGATGGAACTCCTTTTGACGCCCGGGAGGTGACTTTAATCCGACAGCTAACCGGAAAGAAATGAATCGAGCGACGTGTTTCATCTTACTGTTTGTTGCCATCTCCTGCACAACTTCCGAGAAGAATGCAGGCTTCGTATCCGATCTCGATGCTTACATGAAGAGTCATCTCACCGATGACCAGCCTGGAGGCGCCGTGCTGGTCATGAAGGACACGTCCGTCATTTTCAGCAAAGGTTATGGACTGGCTGACCTGAAAACGCGTGAGCCAATCACCGCGAAGACGCTCTTCAACCTGGGTTCAATTTCCAAAACGTTCGTTTCCTATGGCATCCTCATCCTGCAAGCTGAAGGCAAGCTTTCTGTTGAAGACAGCCTCCTGATGTACTTCCCGGATTTCAAGAACAAAGAAATCGCGAAGCGGATCAGAATCAAACATCTGCTTACCCATACCTCGGGGTTGCCCGACAACCGTCAGGTGAGCAAAGATTCCGTTTTTTACCTCACTGCTGACGATGCGCAGAACTGGTACCCTGTCACGCAAACGGACACACTCGAGTTTGAACCTGGGACTCAATACAATTATTCCAACCCCGCTTTTAACGGGTTGGCGCTCATCATTGAAAAGGTAAGTGGGCGTCCCTGGCAGTCCTTCATTGCGGATGTCATCTTTGCTCCTTCCGGCATGAAGAGCAGCACGATCACGAAGGGAGCCCACCCCAACTCGGGTGTGTCGCATGGTTACTCAAAGATTGCGGGTGAATGGAGAGAAGACGACTACGGAGAGGAGCCCACTTTTTGCGCGGCGGGCAACGGGGGCGTGTGGAGTTCTGTCGAAGAACTGGCGCTTTACGAACTGGCATTACGCAAAGCCGCCTTCCTCGATCTTCCTACCATTGACTCGTCTGCTGCAATAAAAACTTTTCCTGGTTGGCAGGCAGAGAAGCCGCCCTTTATCGGCTGGTCCTGGTTTATCGACCAGGCACCCGATGGGAGCAAAGTGATTTCACACACGGGACACCAGGGAGGATTTGCGGCGTACTACCTTTCCGTACCGGCTCAGAAGGTCTTTGTGGTGGTGCTGTACAATGCACCTTATGATGTCTATAAGTTTCGTGAGCAGGTATTTCAATTGCTTATTCAACATCACTGGCTTGATCCCGCCTGAGGTCAAAATCCCGTCTTGTTAATTCAATATATTTTCTACTTTTAGGCTTCACCATGCCTTAACCCGAAACAACTGATATGGCCAACCCTCTATTTCAGACTAAACCCATGGAGGTGCTGCAGGCTGAGTCCGGCAGCGAACATGGGCTTAAGCGTACCCTCGGCAAATACAACCTCATCGCCCTCGGGATCGGGGCCGTGATTGGCGCGGGTATCTTCGTGCTTACAGGACAGGCTGCCGCTCAATACGCCGGTCCGGCCGTGACCATTTCCTTTGTGGTTTCTGCCCTCGCCTGCGCATTTGCCGGCCTTTGCTATGCGGAGTTTGCCGCGATGATCCCCATCGCTGGAAGTGCCTACACGTACGCCTACGCTACCATGGGAAGAATCGTCGCTTGGATTATCGGCTGGGCCTTGGTTCTTGAATATTTATTCTCAGGCGCCACCGTAGCGGTAGGTTGGTCAGGATATGTGGTGAATTTTCTAGGTTCGTTCGGCATTCACATTCCGGAAAAACTCTCCAGCGCCCCTATCATCTTTGATGCCAACAACCAACTCGTTTTTACCGGGGCCCTCATCAACCTTCCTGCTATTCTGATTGTCTTTATTATCACGGCTCTCCTGTATCGCGGCATCAAAGAGTCCGCCAACTTCAACAACCTCGTGGTGATCGTGAAGCTTTCGGTGATTGCCTTGTTCATTCTCTTCGGGTGGCAATACATTCATGCAGAAAACTGGACGCCCTTCATCCCGGAAAACAACGGCACCTTTGGCCACTTCGGAACCTCAGGCATCTTCCGGGCTTCGGCTGTAATCTTCTTCGCTTACATCGGCTTTGATGCAGTATCAACGGCTGCCCAGGAAGCAAAGAATCCACAGAAGGATATGCCCTGGGGAATCCTGGGTTCATTGATGATTTGCACGATAGTTTATATCCTGGTCGCCCTGGTAATGACCGGTATAGCACCGTACAGCGAATTGAACACTGCCGCTCCCATCGCCGTTGCGATAGACAAGGCAGGTGCTGGGCTTGCTTGGTTAAGCCCTTTCATCAAACTTGGCGCCATTGCTGGCCTTAGCTCAGTGATCCTTGTCATGCTCATGGGTCAGACCCGTGTTTTCTATTCGATGGCCAACGATGGATTGTTTTTTTCTCCCTTTTCCAAGGTCCACGAAAAATTCAAGACCCCCTATGTGGCAACGCTCATCACCGGCGGCATAGCCATGATTGCTTGTGGCTTCCTGCCTATTAGCATTCTCGGAGAATTGGTATCCATCGGCACACTTCTCGCTTTTATGATTGTGTGCCTGGGCATTCTCATTCTCCGCTACAAACACCCGGAATACGTTCGTCCCTTCAAGACTCCACTGTTCCCCGTGGTTCCTATTCTCGGTATCATTTGCTGCGGCGGCGTGATGTTGTTTCTTAACACAATCATCTTCATCATCGCCGGAAGCTGGCTGCTGATCGGGTTGGTGATTTACTATTTCTACGGAAGGAAGAACGCGAAGTACTAACTCGCATTAATTGAGTATAGTGTCGGTGATGGTCAATTGCGTGCCCGCCAGCGTGATTTCATATTGACGCAATGGCCGGGAAGCAGATCCACCCGTCGGGGCGCCATTGGTAAAACTGAAACTGGAATTGCAGCAAGGATCAATCATGAACAGCGATGACGAGTGCACGTTGACGGTTGCGCACGCCTCGTTGGGCCGGAAGGTGCAGTTGCGTTCAAAGGCGCGGTAGGTTGAAGCATCCTGCCGGTACACAATCACCCCGCGCACACCGATGGAGCCGATTTCCTTGTAACCACCATTGATATTCAGCGGCTGGTATTCCGGCGCGGAAAGATTGATTACGAAATCCGGGAACGGAACGATCGGGATCGGGTCATCGCTCAGGTTGGGCTGGCACCCCATGGCCCAGGATGTCATCACAAGCAGGAAAGCTGATCTAACCCGACGTTTTCGCTGAATAGTCATAAAATCCTTTTCCAGTCTTTTTTCCAAGTCGTCCCTCCCGCACCAGCTGTTGCTGGATGGGACTTGGCGCAAATTTTGGGGCTCTGTCAAATCCTTCATACACCGAGGTCGTCACGGCCAGGTTGGTATCTACTCCAATCAGGTCCATCAATTCAAACGGCCCCATCCGGAAGCCAGCGGAACGCAGGAGCGCATCCACCGCAGGAATCTCCGCGACCCTATTCTCCAATAATTTCAATGATTCCACGTAGTAATGACGAGCTACACGGTTAACGATAAACCCCGGGGAATCTTTCGCCATTACCGCATTTTTTCCAATGCGCAAAGCGAATTCCTGAATACTGGCCACAACCTCCGGACTTGTGGCCATGCCGGAAATTATTTCCACCAGCTTCATTCGTTCTGCCGGGTTAAAAAAATGGAGGCCGATGCATCGGGAGGGGGTTCCCAATTTCTCAGCAATCCGCGTCACTGACAGGGACGAAGTGTTGGTAGCAAAAATGGTTTTGTTGCTGTTGAGCGCCTCGAGCTTCTTGAAAAGTTCTTGCTTGATATCCAGTCGTTCAATCGCCGCCTCAACAACCAGGTCGACTTTCAAAGCTTCGAGAGTGGAAGCGGCCTGCAGACGTGAAAGAGTAGCTAACCTGTCTTCGTGACGCAACTTGTTTTTCTTCTCCGCAGCGGCGAGATTCTCTTCGATACCTTGCAACGCACGCCCCACCTGTTCTGGGTTAACATCATAAAGCATTGTGGAAAACCCTGCTGCCGCGCAGACCTGCGCTATGCCCTGACCCATCGTTCCGGCACCGACCACACCGACCGTGCGGATTGCGCTCATCAGAATACAGGCTTGAATTGTTTCAGGAAACGAACATCGTTTTCAGAAAACAGTCGCAGGTCGTTGATGCCATACCGCAGCATCGTTACCCGTTCGATACCCATGCCAAATGCAAAACCGGTGAACTCTTCCGGGTCAATGTTTACATGACGCAACACATTCGGGTGCACCATGCCGGATCCTGCTATCTCTACCCAACCCGAGTGCTTGCAAATATTGCAGCCTTTGCCGCCACAGATGAAGCACGATACATCGATCTCCGCGCTTGGTTCCGTAAAGGGAAAGAAGGACGGCCGGAGCCGAATTTTCGTGTCCTTACCAAACATCTCTTTCGAGAAGTGATACAGTGTCTGTTTCAGATCAGCGAAACCAACATGGCGATCCACGTAAAGGCCTTCTACCTGATGGAAAAAGCAGTGGGCGCGCGCAGAGATGGCTTCGTTGCGGTAGACCCGACCCGGCATGATTGCCCTCAGGGGCGGGCGTTGTTTTTCCATGAGCCGAATTTGCACGTTGGAGGTGTGCGTTCGAAGCAGCGCATCCGGATTCCGGTCAATGAAAAACGTATCCTGCATTTCACGTGCCGGATGATTTTCCGGGAAGTTCAGCGCAGAGAAATTGTGCCAATCATCTTCTATTTCGGGGCCATCAGCTACCGTGAAGCCTAATCGTTCAAATATTTCGATGATGCGGTACCGGGTAAGCGTGAGGGGATGAAGGCTGCCCAGCGTATCCGGCACCGGTGGCAATGTGAGGTCAATGCCGCTTGATGTGGCTTGTGTGGATTGACTGAGCTTCTCACTCCATTCCTTGAACTTTCCTTCTGCCAGTTGTTTAAGTTCGTTTAACGGTTTCCCGGTCTCCTTTTTCTTTTCCGGGGGCAACTGCTTCAAATCCTCAAACAGTGAAGGAATGATTCCCTTGCGGCTGAGATACTTCAACCGGTATACTTCCAATTCCTCAGCAGAAGCCGGTTGAGCGGCCTGTACTTCCTGTACCAGGGATTTGATCTGATCAAGCATGGTTATCTTCAGGCCGCAGTGGACTGCTTGCGCCGAAGGGCAAAATTAAGCAACAGGCAGGTGACCGCAATAACCGGAAGCAGGATCAGGTCCGATTGTCTCCTGAGCAGGACGGCCACCGCCATAAAGAAGAGGTTTATACCCGCAATCCAGAGTACTGCCCGGGAGTGGCCCATGCCCATGCCCAGGAATCGATGATGAATATGGTTCTGGTCCGCGTGGAATGGGGACTGGAACTGGCTAAGCCGGACGATAATGACGCGTAGGGTGTCAAAAAGCGGAATGATCAACACGCATACGGCGGTAGAGATGGAGGCGGAAAACTTGGCGAAGTGCCCCGCGGGCAAGGACGCATTGTCATTGATGAAACGGATAGCAAAAAACGAGAGGATGAGTCCAATAGTCAGTGCACCGGTATCTCCCATGAAAATGGAAGAGGGTTGCCAATTGTAAATCAGGAAGGCGATCAGGGCACCGGCAAAACAGAAAGCGACCAGCCCCAGGTAACCATCTCCTGCCAAAAAATACCAAGTCCCAAAGAAGACCATGGCCAAAGCGCCCACTGTACCGGCCAATCCGTCGATCCCATCGATGAGGTTATACGCGTTGCTGATAATCACCACTGTGGTAATACTTACGACATAAACCAGGGGTACAGGGAACGGCACGCCAAGTTCATAGAATGAGACCAGGCGTGTGCCCTCCAGGACCACCAACACAAAAACGGGCAAGAACTGACTGAACAACTTTTGACGTGGCGTCAAGGCCAATACATCGTCGCGCAATCCGATGAGCAGCATCAACAAGACGGAAATGAAAAAGTATTTTCGGGTTATCCACTGGTGCAGCGGGAGCGACATCAGCAAGGCCAGGGCAGCCCCCACCAGGATCGCTATCCCCCCCATCGACGGGGTCGTAGCTGAATGTATCTTATGGGTCCCCGGCTGATCAAACCAGTTCAATTGCTTCAGGACCTTGATCATAACCGGCAGAAGCAGGAAGGTGATCAGAAAGGCGATAAACGCAAACACAAGACCGTACGTTGCTGACATCGGTTAGTAGGCTTTTTCGCTTCCGCGGAGAACTGAGACGATAGTCATAAAAATAATCTTGATGTCAAAATACAGTGTCCAGTTTTCAATATAGAATCGGTCCAGGGTGATCCGGTTGCGCATATCGCGAACCAACCGGGTTTCGCCGCGATAGCCCATGACCTGCGCTAATCCGGTTACACCCGGTTTCACGTAGTGGCGAATCATGTATTTGTTGATCAGCGGCCGATACTTCTCATTCAGCCGAATCGGGTGAGGCCGCGGGCCAACCACCGACATCGATCCTTCCAGTACATTGATGAACTGCGGAAACTCATCCAGGCTGGTCTTCCTGAGAAAAGCGCCGAGTGGTGTAACGCGAGGGTCATTCAAGGTCGCCTGTTTACTGTCGGCTTCGTCGTTGACTACCATCGTTCGGAATTTGATGCAGTCAAACGGCCTGTTATTCCGTCCGCTCCTGCGTTGGCGGAAAAAAATTGGCCCTGGAGAATCCAGCTTGATTGCCAGTCCCACGATAGGAATCATCCAGGACAACACCAATATCGTCATCAGGAAGGCAAACACAAGATCAAAGGCTCTCTTGGTTCGACGACTCCAGGGATTGTCCAGCGGAATTGTAGAATAGTCGAACAAGGGAATTTGGTCATAGCGCTCAAGGGCAAGCATTCGTTGTTCAAATGAGCGGTGATCGGAGACCAGTTTGACGGGAATTAACGCGTTCATCCCGAAATCAATCACGGACCTGAGCTCAGTGTGGGTGATTTGAGGCAGGCAGCAGAAGACTTCGTCGATCTTCCTGGCAATGCAGAATTCACGGATCTTGTCCAGCGGGTACTCACTGCCCTCCTTTATGAACAGTCCGTGGAATCGGTATCCCAGGTTGGTGTGTACCAGAAAATACCGACGCACCTCGCGCGCCAATTCGCGTTCTCCCACAATGATAAAGCGCTTCTCGTGAACCTTCCGTACACCAAACAAGGTTGAACTGTAATGTGCCAGTAGTCTTAGCAACAGGAAAGAAATCGCAAAGAGTGCATACATCACTCCGATCTGTTCCGGACGGTAACTCTTGCGGAACAGCAAAATGAGGAAAGCAACTACCAGCAGGTGAATCGCCAGAAAACTGAGTTGACTCTTGACGACTTTGACCAGTCCCCAGTTTCTTGAAACACTGTAGGGGTTGGATACGATGACCAGAAAAAACCAGGTGAGATTACTGAAGATAAGGAGATAGACACTATTCAGTTTCTCCGGGCCCCAGACGTCCTGGTGAAAGAACACATAGGAATACAATATGGAAAGATTCAGCAGGAGAAGGTCGCATGCCATAAAGCCAAATCGAATCAGGGAAGCCATACGCTACTCGCCGCTTGAAATTGAAAGTTCAAGTTGGTTAAAATCAGGCACGTTTCAACGAAAAGGTGGGCGTGAAACCTTGGTAGAAAAGAATGAACGACTGCCGCAGCAAGGCAAAGAAGATTACGCCCTGGTATCGGCCGAGGAACACTTCCGTCATTCCATAAATAATAAAGGGGAAGAAAATCAGTGCTCCCAGCGCATTCGATCGTTTCACGGACAAGTAGAGGGGTCGAAAGAGCAGCAACAGGAAGCTGATCAGGCCGAGCAGCCCATTCGAAAGATAAACGGAAATGAACTGGTTGTGTGGGTTCAGGTTCGAACTGGCATACTGAGCCATTCCATGGCCGGCGTAATACGCATTGAGCACAGCTTCTCCGTCTCCCGTGCCCACACCAAGCAGCGGGTTGGCGCACGCCTGCAATGCAGCTTCCCACAAATCAAGGCGTTCCCACGAATCATCCAGTGAAAAGCCGGTTGGATCAATATGCCGCAATTCATTGAAGGTGAACATGCCGGCCACCATCAGGCATACCAGCACAAAGGTCACAGTTTGAATCCGCGACTTCGCCTCCAGTAGATACTTGAGCATGAAAAATGCGAACACATACAAGACACTCACAAATGCAGTGATTCCACCGGTCAGCAATAGCGCCCCAAACAGGAAGATCAAGGTTGCGGCAATCCACTTTATTGAGACGGCCGGTTTCTCATAATACAAAAGGTAAAATCCGAACGTGATGGATGCAATAAGATAATAGGCAACATAGGTTGGCTGGAAGTCAATGACACCGGTAAGGTTATAGAAGAAGAACACGGGTGTTCCTCCGCCATGCCCTAATCGATACCCCGCATAAGAAAGACAAATGCAGAGCGCGACGATCAGGCCTGCGGTAAACGCCAGGAAGACTTGCTGCAACTGGCGGGGGCCGAACTCACCCAGTCGCGTCATTACCAGTGGTACAGTAATTAGGCTAAGGCTGGTTTCCAAAGTAGACCAGCCACTGGTCTTATCTTCCGAATAACTCAGTCCGATGCCCAGCATAAGGAAAAAAAGCAGCATGTCCCATGAATTCTTCACCCAACCAACCAGTGCAGGGATTCTTTGGGGAAGGATGAGTGAGGCTACTGTTAGCAAGGCTAGCCCGGCCGAACTCGCCGTCTGGGAGAGGGGGATCAAAAAAACAAACAGGAGAAAAAATCGGAAAAAGGTCATGCCGTCAGCTCGTTTGTTCCTTCAAAGTTAGAATACTTCACCCGGTCCGGAGCCGTCGCCTGAATCAGAAAGAATAGGAGATTATTGACTTCTTAAGGCCAAGAAACATTTCCCGGAAGATTTTGCCCCCTGGGAACAATGCCTTCATATCCCCCTCCGTCAATAACCTGACCTCTTTGACCCGGTCAATCGCCACCTGGCTACGCTCTGCGGCCGGGTAGGAATCGAGGTAGAACTTTCGCGTGATGAATACCCGCCAACTGAACGGGAGAAACTGGAACAGGGGCAACACCCAATGCGGCTCTACGGGAAAATAGCGATTGGGTGTCTGCACATAGTACCGGACGCCAACACGCTGAATTTCTCTCGCCATCTTCTGCTGCGCCTCGAGGGTGTAGAGATGCTCGATCACCGAATTAGAATGAACGATATCAAACGACTGGTCGGCAAACTGGCTAAGGTCAGTAGCATCTCCCCTTAGGCTCTTGAAATTGGGCAGGGTGACATCTTCTTCATACACGTTAAGCAAGGTTATGTGGATCCCCTCCTTTGAGGCGTAGTCCATGTTCTCCCAATACGATTGGGTGCCCCCCACATCCAGGATCCTGATCGTTTCCTTCGCAGGAATTGTTTCCATCAACTCCTTAAAAAATCTGAATCGTTTCTCCCGAAACCGTTGATTTATCGAACTCTTGTGAATGGCGTGGAAAAGTCGAATCATTGTCTTGGGTTAAAGCTGTTTGCGCTCAATTGTTCAAAAAGCGTTTCATGCTGGCTGACGATGGTATCCCAGTTATAGGTCGACCTGATCCGGACATCATTTTCATTGGCAAACTTAACCGCATTTGCCTCCCGTAGCTCATCCAATCGCATCAGCAGATCCTGCACCTGGGATGCCGAATTGAAATAGAATGCCGAATCGAAAAGAACATGGCGATTGAAGGGATTGTCATGAGCGAAAATGAAAGTACGGCAAGCCATGGCTTCCAGCAAGGAAGGATTGGTGCCGCCTACGGAGTGTCCATGAAAGTAAGCCGCCGAATAATGGCGAAGTGCATCGAGTACTGGCTTATCATAAACGCCTCCCACAAAGCGTATCCTGTCATCCTGATATTTTCTTTTTAGTAAATTTCCGTAGGCAGTCTGATGATTGCCGACCACGACAAAGGGACTCGGACATTCTGCTGCCAAAAATCCGTCCAGCGCCATTTCAATATTGTTCTCCTGCTCGAAGCGAGCCACCAGGATCATGTACTTGTGCCGGATTACCCCATATTTGGAAAGATGACTTTCATCGAAGTTGTCAATGGGATCAGCGCCATAGGGCAAAAAGTAAGAGTCTCTTCCAAACCGGGTACGATAGTATTCCTGGATGCCCAGGTTGTCGGAAATCATGAACGGTGAATCTTTCACGGCGATTCGCTCAAGGACACGGATCAATTGTTGCGTGGCCGAGCTCCACTTCGAACGATTGTATTCAAGTCCGTCCATGTTGGTGATAATGATCGGCTTGGTGCGGTTCCTGATTCCCAGCAGTCGGTAGGCTGGTGCCACACTGTGATAACCGGCCTCATAGATGATATCAAAATCTCGTTTGAGCGCGTCCCTGAGACAGAGGAAGTCGTAGATAAAATTCGCTGAACCACCGATCAACTTCTCAGGGCTGTAAGCGCGAATAATACGAACGCCTTTAAATTCCTCGTCGGTAAACGGATGAAAGCTTGGATTATATACCGTGACTTCATGACCCCGCTTCACCAACCGTTGAGAGAGATATTCCGCAAACTGCTCATAACCTCCATAGTTGTTGGGTATGCCTTTGGTGCCCAGGATAGCAATCTTCATGAATGCGCGGAGTGTGAATGGATCAACTTCAATGCGAAATATATACCTTGCAGTGTGCAGACCGCGCTTGCTCCGGTATGATTTCCTTCGGCAAAAATACCAAAAGAATACTAATCGGATTGATCGCGTTGGCCTACGCGGGCCTGTTCTTTTCCATTCCGATCAGCAACATCACGTTGCTCCTCTTGTTGCTCTTCTGTGTATTGCAAACTCCCCTGGCAGAGTATCTTCGCTCCTTTAAGGCACATCCGCTGCTCACCCTGGTTACTGCCTCCTACCTGCTGCTCCTTCTTGGACTTCTGTATACCACCAACCTTCCTGTTGGGTATTTCATCCTTGAGAAGCGGGCTGGACTCCTGCTGATACCCTTGCTGGCGATGCCCCTTTTTCTACGCATGGAAATCGGCAAGGATCCGGTCCTTTTCCGAATTATCGGCCTGATTACCCTTTTCACCAGTGTTGCCCTGCTCCTGATCGGCGGGTACAATGCATGGATACTCAAGGATCCAAATGCCTTCTACTTTGAGACGTTTACAAGGCCCTTCATCCACTATGTCTATTACGCCATTTACTTTGCCGTGGGTATGCTTTGTTTTCTTGACAGCTTGTTCGATCAATGGATTCAACGACGGCTTGGAGTATTCTGGCTGCTCCTGTTGTTTGTTTATTCACTTGGGTTTCTCATCCTGGTTGCCTCCAAGACCGGTGTACTGGCCTTTAGTGCAGGTTCTGTGATTCTGCTTTACCGCCGACTGCAAAGCCGGAAGATCTTTCTCCTTTCTCTCTTCACGCTTGCCTTGTCGGCGTCCGTATTTCTTTACTTCAATGATACCACCCGCAGCCGATTCACCGAGCTGACCCAGAACCTTTCCATCCTGACCCGCGATCAATTGGGTGATTGGAATGAAGAGGTCATCACCGGCTTGAACATGCGATTGCTATTCTGGAAAATATCGGTGGTCCATATTGTGAAAGACGGAATGATTCTATGGGGAACCGGAACAGGAGACACGCAAGATTACCTTGATGCGCTTTACACCAACCCGGTATATAATCGTCGCGGCTATGTCGGATGGGATACGCACAACCAATGGGTTTTCACGTTTGTGCAGTTGGGGCTAGCAGGGGTCGCCGTCTGGGCGGCGCTGTACTTCATTTATGCCCGCAAGGCCCATCGGGCGAACGACCTGAAATTTCTTGCCTTTCTCCTCGTCACCTTTGCCTTCAGCATGTCGGAGTCGATTCTCGAATCCAACAAAGGGATTATCTACTTCGGGCTGTTCTTTACCTTGTTTGCCTCTCGCTACGGATCAACCGCTCCCACTGAAAACCAGAAACCGGAGATTCAATTATAAACGTTGCTTGTGAACACGGGCCGGAACGCCCATGGCCACTGAATTCGCAGGAATAGCTCCGGAGACCACAGCACCCGCCGCGATGACGCACCCATCTCCTATTTCCGATCCGTCCAGAATCGTAACACCCGCGCCAATCCAGCAGTTGTTTCCGATGACCACGCCTTTACGTGTCTGACCTTGATTCCGGATCAATTGATCGAGCACCGCATAATTATGGTTCTCTGAAAATATTTTCACTTGAGGCCCCATGATAACGTCATTGCCAATGCGGATGCCGCCTTGTCCACCCAGGAAAGATTGGGCCCCTACCGCTGAATTATTGCCGATACGAATTCCTTTTCCCTTTTCAGCAATTATACCCGTGCAGGACAAAATCGCGTAACGAGCGATGGTGACATGGTTTCCCAAAACCACGCCTTCCTCAGCCAACGCATTGATGTAAACGCCTTCCTCCAGAATCAGGCTTTTCCCCGCCTGGATTTGTCCCGGATGGTGCAGGATCACATGGCGCCCAACAAATACAGCGCCCTTCGATGCTATGCGGATCTTTACCCACAAACCACGACCATATTGCCAGCCACGGTAATAGACAATGCGCAGCAGTTGACCTGTTGAATAGGATCGATCCAGCTTGTATTCCGGATTGCCCTTGAAGGTGCCAATCAGGCGTTCAATGAGTGCCCTCACGCTGCGGATTGATTAACGGTCTCCATGACTTGCAGGATCTTCTTCGCCGCATTCTCCCAGGTGAACTTCCTGGCCTGGGCGAGTCCCAACATCTTCTTTGATTCGTAAAGTTGTCCATTACACAGCAAACTATCAATTACCGCGGCGATCTGTTGAGGGTTATCCGCCGGGACGTAGTTACCTGCATCACCGCATATCTCCGGCAGCGAGGTGGTGTCAGAAACGACGACCGGTACGCCGCACGCCATCGCCTCCAGCGGCGGAAGTCCGAAACTTTCAGCAAACGATGGAAAGCAGAAAAGGGTAGATAGTGAGTACACCACTCCAAGATCCTGATCAATCGAGCCCTTGAACTGCACCCGGTCTTCAATGCCCAGTGCCTTGATCGTTTGGAGGTGGTTTGACTCCTTCCAGTTAGTCGTACCCACAATGACCAACGGAATATCCTTGTCCTGAAGCAGAGCCACCCCTTTCAGAAGATTGTCTACATTCTTTCGAAGATTGAGCCGACCCACAAAAAGGAGAAACCGATCCGGCAGTGCATAGCGCAATTTGACTGCTTCTACGCGTTTTGTGTCATAGTCATTTCGCGGCAAGAAAGTTGAATCCACACCATGGTGCGCGACGAACAACTTGTCGGGATCCTTCGCAAAACCGAAATGAATTAAGCGTTTCCGCTCTTCTTCCGACACGGTGATTACGGCATCCGCTCGCCGGGTTAAATATTTCAGCGGGGCAAAATAGAGCCTCTCATAAGTCGTGTAAAATTCAGGATTAGAAAGGAATAGAACGTCGTGGATATAGGCGATCTTCTTCGTAGTGCCAAAGGGCGAGATAAAATTCTGATACAGGGTCACATCCACTTTGTACCGGTTGGCGTAACGGGGCAGTACAAAGACATTGGATAGTTGATTATTTCCAGCCCACACATAAACAAGGTGAATATTGGGGCCCTGCATAGGGAATTGCTCAGCGCGGTGACGTTGGTTGAGGAAGATATAGTATTCATTCCTCTGATCACAGCGAAGCATGGCCTCTACCAACGCGCGCACCACGCGCCGGCCGCTGGGCGGTCCCTCGAAATACCATTTCGCGTCAATGCCAATTCTCATGGAGCGGCCTTTAAGGCAGGTGAATTGATCTTTACTTTACACGCAGCCAGGAACTCCATATTGACCGCCCAGAAGATGTACGGGAATGCCGTCCAGAGCGGCGAAGACAGCTGAGAGGTAATCAGAATTACAAGGTTACCTCCCAGGAAGCCGAGCGCAATCCCACGATGCCAATCCCCAGGAGGCAGTTGCTTGAACGCCTTGAAGTTTTTCCAGAGGGTCAATCCAAAAAGACTCATCAGGATCACGAACCCCACAATTCCCGTATCATGCAATGCTTGAATGCCTGATCCCGTCAGCCAACCCCTTCCGCCCATGCGCTCCTGGTATTGTCCAACATACGGATTATAGACTTCTGTATCCGCCGAAAGTGTCCCCTTTCCAAGGATCGGACGGTCGAGAAAACTCTCCCACGCCAAGAGGTAGCCCTGCACTCTGCCACCTCCCGTGCCACCTTTGAAGTCAACCAGTGTAGCGATCCGCTCTTCAAACGCCTTTCGGGCAGGATGGTCGGCAGGAAGTGTCCATCCAATGACCAGGACAATTGCCAAAGTGATTGTTCCAAACAAGACGACTCGCTTGATCACTGTTGTTTGCTTTGCCAAGACCATGAGCACCACCATGACGACAACCATTGCGCCATATACAGAACGGGTGTAGGCGAACAGGATAGAGAATCCCATGATCAATATCCAGGTCAATGCGTGTTGACGTCGTTCACCCAAAAGATAACGGCCCAAGGGCAGACAGAGCACTGCCGCCGTTCCAATCGAGAACAAATTAGGTTCAACGGCTAATCCTTGAATGGAGGGAGGGACGAGCCCCCCCAGCGTACTCATACCTATCGCAAGATGATCAAAAGATACCCCCCTGTTTTCTACTCCGGTGATCATGGCCAACAGCATACACACAAGTCCGAAAGCGGCTGACACCTGGTTGAAAAAAGTAAACTTCGAGATCGAACCATTCAAATCGCGCAGCATCCGAATACCGGTTCGCGCCGCAGTGTACATGAGCACACCCGCCACCAGTGGACCGCAGGCCTTCAATGAATAAAATCGGTTGGCCGCGAAGAGCGTGCTTGAAAATAGGTTCGACAGGACAAACAAATAAAGCAAGAAAGAGACATCATCCCGATACAGGACCGGTACGCGGTAACGCGACATGGCTGCATATAGCAACGCATGCCCGATCAGGAGCAGCATGCATACATGTGAAAGCGTGATGGTCACCGGGCCGATGTCAACCGACAACCCAGAAGTAAACGCGCTGAACAGCAACGCACCGAGTGCCAGGGTCAGCACAACATCGTTGCGCTTTATGTCCATGTTGACCGAATCCTGAAGCATACTTGGGGTTGCCGCCGCCGCTTAATTCATTGAATACAATGTTATGAGGAAGTCATGGCCTGTACAAACGATATCTCCAAAACACCCACCCCTTCTGGCCTTTGCCTCGGTCACATTGGTTATCTTTAGCCGTTAACCTGTGCCTGTGAAGAGAACACTTAAGTCCATTGCCCGATTGCTCAAACCGGTGGCGGATCTTGTGCTTAGTCCGTTGACGCTGCTAGGCTCCATCTATTTTTACCTGCTCAAGCGGTTTGGGCTCAAACAACTTCCAGTCAGCCGGTATATCTTCAATACGGTTGGAATGTTTCCGCTGGTCGATCACTACTACGAACCCTTATTCAACCCCAAGCATCTTTCGCATCCGCTTGATGCAGATCGATCACTTCCGGGGATTGATTTCAACGTTGCTGGTCAGCTGGCCTTGCTGTCACGCTTTCATTTCCAAGTGGAGTTGGGCCAAATTCCAATCCAACCTACGGAAGGTCTCGGCTATTTTTTTCACAACGGCAGCTATGAATCGGGTGACGGCGAATTTCTTTACAATATGATCCGGACCGTAAAACCCAGGAACATTATTGAAATCGGGTGCGGTTGGTCAACCCGGATGATCCAGGCGGCCTTGGTAAAAAATAGTTCAGAAAACCGCTCGACGGCATGTCGGCATGTGTGTGTGGAGCCTTACGAAATGCCGTGGCTCGAAAAACTCCCCGTGGAGGTTAAACGCTCACGGGTAGAGGACCTTCCGCTGGAATTCTTCTCGGTACTGGGCCCGGGAGACATTTTGTTCATTGATTCATCGCATGTCATCCGTCCCCAGGGAGACGTGCTGTATGAGTACCTGCAGCTATTGCCCACGTTGAAGAGCGGGGTAATTGTCCACATCCACGACATTTTTACGCCCAGGGATTATCCCAGGGAATGGGTAGTGGAGGACGTCAAGATTTGGACAGAACAGTATCTGCTGGAGGCTTTTTTATCCAACAACCAGGCCTTCCGGGTCATTGGCGCCGTGAACTATCTCCATCATCATCATCGCGAAGCATTGGCCAGGACCTGTCCGATCCTTGCCCAGGAACCTGACCGGGAACCGGGCGCGTTCTGGATCGAAAAGGTTTCGTGATCACCCTGCCGCCTTGCGGACAAACTTAAGCCGAAAACCCGGATGCTCAACCCGGAACTCCCTCCGGGCGCTGAGATCATCTCCGGCATAGATCGCATATCGAAGCGGGCTGGTCTCACGGTAGTTTCCGTGAAGTACTTTCTCCACAAAGAATGAAAAAAAGAACAGCGGTTTCGCGATACGAAACCAGGAAGGTAGCGTTGCCAGAAACCGCTTTTTTTCGCGCGCAGAAACCGGATCAAGACTGAGATTGACGCCCGAATAGGTGAATGTTGCCGTATAACCGGGCAGGTGCGTGCCACGAAATCCCACTTTCATCACCTGGTACAGGAAAATCACGTCAGCGATGGACCGGTAGGACTCATCAAACATTACTCGTTCGAAAATTCTACGGCGATAGAAAAGTGTGCAAGTAGTCGTATACAGGTAATTACTGAAGAAGTAGGGCCACCTGGGCTCAAAGGTCTTGCGGTAGGCAATGAATTCTCCGGCCGGATCCACGACTAAAAAATCCCCGGCCACAAAATCGACCTCCGGATGTTGAGCAAAATAATCGATCACGCGCTGCAGGGTACCCGGCAAATACTGCTCATCACCATTCAGGTGACCTACAATTTCAGCGCTTGCCTTGCGAATGGCCTTGTTCAGAGCATGGTACATCCCGTTGTCGGCTTCGGAAACGCCCATGATGCTCGACTGGGACGCAAGCCACTCAGCCGTTCCATCCTTCGAGCCTCCATCCATGATGATGTGCTCAACCGCAACACCCTGATCCTGCACCGACGCAGCGCAACGCTTCACCGAAGGGAGCATGTTGAAGCTGGGCGTTACGATGGATATGTCTGGCCTCGAAGAAGCCATGGGCTAAAATTTGTTCATCAATTCAATGACTCGCGTTACATCATCCGCGGTATGCATGTAGGAAACCGGAAGACTGAGTGTGGTCAAATGAATTTCTTCGGCGAGCGGAAACTGTGCACCTTGGAAATATGGCAACATGGCTTTCTGCCGGTGGGGTGGTACAGGATAGTGGATTTCCGTTTTCACACCGTTCTTTTCGAGGTATTCCCGAAGGGCATCCCTTCGGGGGTGGCGAATGTTGTAAATGTGGAACACATCATAGTAATCAGGATGCACCACCGGCTTGATAAAATCGCTTTTAAGGCCCTGCTGATACAGCGCCGCAAGTGATCGTTTGTGTTCATTGATCTTGTCCAGGGACCGGAGTTTCACCCGGAGGAATGCGGCTTGAAGCTCGTCCAGCCTTGAATTCACACCGATTACCTCATTGTAGTACTTCCGGTCTGAACCGTAGTTCCTCAAATAGGCGATCTTCCTCTGCAACACCTCACTATCGGTGGTCAGGCAGCCGCCATCGCCGAGAGCGCCCAGGTTTTTAGTTGGGTAAAAACTGAAAGCACCGAAATCCCCAAATGTCCCGGCCTTCTTTCCTTTCAGCGAGGCACCGTGTGCCTGCGCGCAATCTTCAATCATCACCAACCTGTGCTTTTGAGCAAGGGGCATGATCTGATCCATCGCCGCACACTTGCCATACAGATGAACAACCATGATCGCCACCGTCCTCTTGGTAATGGCCGACTCGATCAGCGCCGGGTTCATGTTATAAGTAGCCAGGTCAGGCTCCACCAGCACAGGTGTGAGTCCACATTGAATAATCGAGAGAACTGTCGCGATGTAGGTATTGGAAGGAACCAGCACTTCATCGCCTGGTTGAAATGAATAGCTGCGCAGGGCAAGCGTGAGGGCATCCAGTCCATTGGCGACTCCCAGGCAATGTTGGGATCCACAATAGGCGGCAAATGACCGTTCAAACTCCTTTACCTGGGCGCCCAGAATGAACCAACCGCTTTCCAACACCGCATCCAGTTGCCGGCGATATTCCTCCGCGAAAGGCTTATTCAATTGGCCAAGGTTCTCGTACTCTATCATGCGTAGGGTTCGTAGATATAATCTTTGGGATCAAAAAACTCGGACGCCAGAACCATCAGGATAGCGTCGGGAGAAAAATCATACATCTTGTGCCAATCGCGGGGTTCAAGAATGAGACACTTACTTGGTTTGTCGAGTGCAAATTCCTCCACCGTTGATCCGTTGTTATTCCAGATGGTGCAATGGCCTTTCAGGCAGATGGCGGCCTGGATGGTCTGATGGTGCCGGTGGCCTCCCCGAACGGAATTGTCTACTCCATAGATATAAAATATCCTTCGCACATCGAAGGGTATCACCTTTTCGATGACCGTCAGGTTTCCCCGCTCGTCGGTAAACGTTTTCAAATCAATCAGCCTGGCCATGTTGCGGTGAATTCATTGCAATCAAACACATTGTACGTTCCCGTCCATCTCCTTCGCCAAGTCTGCAACCTGGCTTTCCACGATTGATCTACGGAAGCCAGGGACCGCTCAATAGCCGCCCGTTCTTGTGCCGTTTGCAGCCGGCGAAGATAATCGGCATAAAGCGAATATACATTCTTCATCCCAAGCCGGTAAGGGCTGATATCGACCCGGTTATTGGGCAGGTATTTCACATAATGAAAGTGGTAGAAGACCAGCGGTAAAGGCTGACCTCCCTTCAGATCACTGATCATCCATTGACCCACCGCATCCCTTGACAATTCATATTGCTGAATATTCCAGGGGGCCACCCCGCCACCGAGATGTCGAAGAACATGAACTCCATGAAAGCGGGTAGTCCAGTCATCCAGGTATTTCTGGTCTCCAAATTTTCCATCCTCCATCCGGTTATAGCACCACTCGAGGCATCGGTCGCGCCACCAGGAGAGTGCCGTACGTCCATCCGTGTTATTCTTTATGGATAAGAATTGCACGCAGTAAATTCCACTGGTGGCGGATTGATCATACTCCGGTGTGTAGCGATGTTCTGTGATTAATACGGATTGATCATTCATTTCCCGAAACAATATTTCAGGATCCTGGTAGAAACAAAGATCTGCATCCAGGTAGGTGCATTGGGGTACTTGAAAGCGATCCAGCACATGATCAATCACATAAGGCGTACTGGTCCAGCAGTACTCGGCCCTTGTCCGGTCCGGTTTTACACGAAGGAGGTCCTGGTTCTCAAATTCACCCAGGGGGATCAGGGTGACGTTGGCCAAATTAAGCTTCTGAAGAATCTGGTGGGCACGGTCATCGAAAGGAAAAACATAGAGATGAAAATCAGCCTTCGTGCGCTGCAGCGAATCATACAACACCAGCCCGCGGTCGAGGTAGTTGGAATCAAATAGCGTGCAGAAGTACATCATTCCATCAGGCGGGTTTCCGGGCCAACACAATATTGTCCAAGTACAGATCCCTGTTGCGTGGAAGAATCCAGTGAACCAGCGACCCCAGGATGTTCCATGGAGAGATTAAAACAAGGACGATGACTCGGTTAAGCAGGTTATTACGAGTCACTGTCTTCTTATAAACATAGAGGGTAATCATTTGAAAGACTACGCGAATATCGTCTACACTCTTGGTCAACGAGATCACTTCAAAGCCAGCCTGCTTCAATACGGCCTGTATTCCAAACGAACTGTACCTGGCAAAATCATTGGGTTGTTCATGTTCGTCCCAAACAAATGGCACCGTAAGCAGTAGCTTTCCTCCCGGCTTCAATATGCGGTAAAGTTCTGCGAGGAACTCCGGGGGATTGAATACATGTTCAAATACCTGGTTGGAAATCACTGAATCAAAAGAATGATCCGGAAATGGCAACCTCTTTCCATCATAAAACACGTCGACTTGCTCCTGAGAATGGTCATGTCCGGGGTTTTCAATGTCCACACCAATGTATTCGGTATAGTTGAAGAGCGATTGGTAAGGTTTACTACCACATCCTACATCCAGGATTCTTCCGGTTATGGCCGCTGACACAGCCTTGATCTCCTTCACCAATCCACGACGGGCAAAAAAGAAAGGGTTGACAAAAACCCCCAGCGCGTCCGGATAGAACACTTGCTTCCTGAGATAACGCTTTATCGACGCGATCATTAATTCGTTTTTCTCTTGAATAGGAATCCTTTGAATACGGACGGCAAATTTGCACGATCCTCGTTCGGGAATTCAGCAACGGTTTCAAAATTCTTGCTCATGAAGTCCCTGAACCTGGCTTCGTTGAAGAACCAGGCCGGATAGCTGGCCGGGTAGATCGCAGGGTCAACACGCTGAATCGTCAATCGGTCTTTATCACCTTCCACCAGGAATGGCATTTTATCAACAATCAGGAAGGGTGCTCGAAGTTTGACGAGTTCCCCCAATGTGGCGTATGGTTCACGGAGATAGGGCAAAACGCTTGAAAGAAGAATGACATCCACGGCTCCTTCAGCTACACACGATTCGGGCGTGAGAAAAAACTTCAACCGCTCATCTTGAAAATGAACCCTGCCCAGTTCCACAAACCTTGGCTGTTCAACAACATGCCATCGAATCGTCAACTCCTGCAGGAATGCACGCAAGGTGAAGTAGGTACTTCCAAGCGACCCTCCGAAATCCATGACAGTCATCCCAGCGCTTTGTTTTGCGGCCGCCCACAGAATTCCTGAAAGGATTGGCCACGGGTATTCTGGTCTGTCAAAGGTTACCGAATCACGTTCGTAGGCAGCTTTGCCCTGCTTCACTTTCAGTGCGGCATCAAGTACCTTTTGTGCAATGGCCTCCGCATCGTAGCCGGACGTATGGGCTGCCGCATCTTCCCAGGAACCATAATCACCGAACCAACCATACTTCGCGGGCCTTATCGAGGCCAGACTTTTCGCAACGATGGGAGGTAAGAATTCCTTGAAATGCACGGCATGAAGACCTAATCCGCCGCAAGATAGTCGTCCAGCATGCGATTATATAGGTCCACCGCTTCATTTTGTTGCTGATCACCTCTTGTTGGATCGGCTAGTTGTTCTTCCAGCCAGGACACCAATTCCACGGTGCTGGTCACCGAAGGGAAGCCAAGATCTTCATAACACTTCATGAATGATCGCCGTCCCGTCAGGTTGGTAACCAGGATTCGCTTTCCCATGACCGCCGCATCAATGGCCGTTTGAGAGTACTCCGAAAGGAACAGATCACCTCGCTCGAAATCCTCATGAAGCTCCAGCTGAGAGACGGAAAGGTTGGAGCGATTCATCCATCGAACATACTCCTTGATTCGCTGGATGGAGTTCCTTCCCTCGTGATGTTCGTGCACCATGGTGGGATGGACCCGAATGATGAAATTAATCTGCTGGAATCTTTCAGACAGTCCTGCTACTGCTGCAACCAAGCGATCTGTGTCAGACCGATTGATCAGCGCACTCCAGTCGCCGGCATGATTCAGCAAAGCGATCACAGTGCGAATTCTTCCAACCGCACTTAATTTCCGCATTACGTCCTTCCGGATCAGCGCGGGCAACTTGATGGTTCGCTTTCCATTTTGTGAGAACCATTGGTTGTCAAACATCGTCCGCGTAACGAAGATCGCATCTCCATAGAAATCGATATAGCTCCGGGTATAATTGGGCGGATGGAAACCGTCAATAAAAATGTGCAAGTCCCTGTACTTCAACAACGCCGGATCGGTAAACCCATGAATCGTGGTGGAAGGAATGCCATTTCCGATCTTGCTTCGCTGACGGACAAACCGATCAAACCCACCAAATAGAACTCGCACTGCACCAGATTCCACCTGGGTACCTTCCACGAAACGAAGACGCCTCACGGGTCCATAAAAGAGATACGCCGTCGTGCCTGACCTCACTACGTGGACCGGCACAACGCTCATCAGGTGGTTGGCTTTTGCCCGAAGGCGGTCCATGATCCCCCAGGAGCCCGTCGTGGGCAATTCCCCGAGCAGGTGCGCCCCTTTCTCCTTCCAAAATCTCGCGCTGATTCCCAATCCTCCGCAGGCATATACTTCCAGAAAACTATATCGGTCAAGCAGTCTTGAATACGCTAATGCATTTTTTTCATAGTTGATGTTTTCGCTAAACATCGGGATGAAGTCCTGAGGTGCAGCATGCCCCAGCGATGAGGATACCCGGTTGTCAATGGCCTCCAGTTCGGCATCCGTGAGCAAATCAGAAAACGTGAGGATTTGGAAATCCTGGAAACCCAGTGCGGCAATCGCTTCACGCTCATTGGGAAATACCTGGTGAGATGAAAGGAAGACCGCGTTGCGACGTCCGCTCGTCAATGGCCGTATGGCGTCAATGGGAAGGTTCTGATTGAATGCAATCAGGAGGTCAATGGCTTCCATTGGGCTTCACCATCAACATGGTCAAATAGGCGGATCGATTTGCTAGCCGCTGAATATGAAACGGCCTGCCGTGAAGCAATTCAGGTTTTTCCTGCAGGTTGTCCAGCACGTACAGGTAGTCTTCTCCTTCAAATCCCCGCTCACTTCTCCAAATCGTAAATGAATACTCGCGGTTAGTCGTTCGGTCCAGCAGGCTGACGACCGGGGAAGCCTTCTCCACCGCTGAAAGAATATCCGAGTTGATCAGGGAAAACCAAAGGGTCTTTTCTTGTACAGATAATGCCTTTAGTCGCTCTTCATACGCATTCACTTTTTGCACAAATCCCAGCATACGAAATTCCTTCACCCAGGCGAGGAAGGAATGAACCGGGTAGGAAAGCAGTCGGTCACCGCCCTCGGCTGTGGGAGACTGTGGTGTCCACTGCTTCCTGGCTTCTGTCACAAATATTCGCTCAATTTCCGGTGATTCAGATTCCAGCCAACCTCGCTCCCGCTCATTGCCATCCGGGATCAGAAATGGGCTCTCCCCATCACGCCACGAAACACAGACTTCGTTGGGCAATTCCATAATTTTTGAATTCCAGGCCCGGGCATCGTAACGGTGTATCGAATCCAGGTAGGCCCGGGTCAGCTCACCGAATACCGGCACACATATCAACCGGGTCTCATTCACTCCCCTGACCATATAGGGCACGGTGGGAATTTTCTTCTTCACGTCGGAAGTAAACCGGTTGGCATTTACAAACGTACCCTGGACTCCTTCTGAAACGAGCTGAGCCACCTGGTAATTGGTCAGCATGAATTCAGGCGGGAGGAAATACGGCTCCACCCGACCAAATTCGTTCAACAGGACTTCTTTACCATAGCGGTAGTTCAGTGCAAAACCTTCGGGGGAGCGAAGCAATGAGATATCGTGTGCAAAAGGCCTCAGGATAATCTCAAAAACCTCCGGATGATCCTTGATGAGGGCAACTGCCTCTGGATTCCACTTGGCCATATCCACCACGGTAGCGCCCAGAACCCCAAGTGAAATCTTCTTCCGCAACTGCACGTAAGTCTGAAGGAAGGTGAAAAGCGTTGAGTGCTTTCCTCCTTGGAGGATCGACTGCCATGACGTACTCGACAGGCACGAAGCGTCGGCGTTCAGGTTTACTACGTCAACAATCTTCCTCATCGCACAAGGCAGTCACGGATACCGTCATCAATTTGAGCATACTCGCCAAACTTTGATTCATCCATCGGAATGCCGGTCGTCAAGCGATGTCTCTCCATGCGTTTCTCCGGATCACCCGCAACCATTACTGGAACATCAGGATCCAACGGAGCCAAGCTCCTGAGCCGGTCCACCATCTGCTGGAGATTTTTTTTGAACGCTTCCGGGGCGATAAATTTCTCAATATTCAACACCATGAAAAAGTGACTGATTCTCCTTCTTGCGGTGATGGGCGATGTGTACATGGGTAACATATCTTTCCCGATAAGCCCTCCAACGAGCAGTGAGCAAAGCACATCCACCATCATTCCAAGTCCATAGCCCTTGTAGCCTCCTACAGGGCTTAGGCTCCTGGCTACGTTGGGATCCGTAGTCACGTTCCCTTCCGCATCATACGCCCATCCTTCCGGGGCCCTCCCATTCTCCCTGCGCAAATTGATAATCTTGTTCCACGAAACCGTGCTGGTAGCCATATCGAGACAGAATGGCTCTTCCTTGTCCAGTGGTGCGCAGAAGCAAATCGGGTTGGTGCCAAAGAAGGCTTCCTTGGCTCCATGGGCTTTGACCAATGCATCCGCGTTGGTGAACGAAAAACCAATCATATCCTGCTTCGCGGCCATCAGACCAAAGTAGGCGGCAGCGCCAAAGTGAGTACTGTCCTTAACGCCAACTGCGCTCATCCCCGATTCCCTGGCCAATGCGATTGCTCGTTCCATCGCAAATGCGCCTGCGTGGTGTCCGATTGCATGGTCTGCGTCCACTGTCCCTGTACTCGCTGCCGTTTGGTGGAATTGCATATTCGGGTTGCGCTTGATCCGCTCACTCTGAATAGCCCGATGATAATGAGGAAAGAGATTGATGCCATGCGAATCGACACCCCGCAAGGAGGTGCTCACCATTGATTCAACCACGTGCCGGGTGGATTGATCATTCAGCCCGATGGACTTGAATTGCGCTGTCAACCATATTGTCAACTTGGCTGCGTCTAGCTGGTATGCCATAAGTGATCGTCAATGTCCATCCACGGTGAATTCATGATCATGCTTTCGTTCACCTTTTCAATAACTGCCGTAGATACCAGGGAGGACGAGAAGGTGGGGCGTGTTGCGTTCAGGGCGGTCAGCGAAATTTTGCCCTCTTTCAGGGATCGAACATCACCCAGGAAAGTCAGAATGCTTTTCGCACCATAGCCGTTGAAGTAATACGATCCATCCGGGTTAAGAAGAAACTCCGCGAAATAAGGATTCAGGTGTTGAATCCCGCGCTGGGTCGTCACCATCTCTATGCCGCGGTTCTTCTGATCGAGCTCGATGCGGCCCAGGCTACCCACGATCTTCAGTTTTTGATCAGACATGGCAGACGTGCATTCGGGGTCAATCCAGTGGGTATTGAAGTGGGAATAAAACTGATGATTTGTCTGTGGGTGCTTCCAACATATGGCCGCATGCACGGCATCGAAGGTATTAATTCCGCGTTTCACCAGAATTCCAGCTTGACCATGCGCCATAACCCGGGACGGATAATAGCCCGTGATGAAATGAATTAAATCCACATAATGAACGCCGAGGTATTGAAATATATTTGTCTTTTCAGCCCACCCCGCAAATGTCTTTGTAGGAATGCTTATTCGCTGGCTGTAATTGACATCAATGTAGCTCAACTCGCCAATCAATTGTTGAGCGACCGATGCTTTTGCCTGAACGTTGGACTCATCCCAACGTTTGTGAAACTCTACAGCGGCATACGTGCGGTTCGCTTCCGCCAACCGGATTAGCTCAATCGCCTCCCGAATGGTACGCGTGAGTGGCTTGACCACCAGGGTGGCAACGCGTCTATTCAGGGTTGCTTTGCTGCATTCAAAATGCAAATGGTCGGGCACTGAAATGATAGACAGGTCAAAGGCTTCCTTATCCAGGAGTTCATCCAGCGTCATCTTCTCTTTCGACGTAAAAGCGCACTTCAACCGGGTACCCAGGATAGTGTTGATCCGCTGGGTTGATTCATCGACCGAAGTCTTGCTTTGTGTGCGACCACTATAAACAGTCACTTCCAGCGGAAAGGATTTTGAATACTCAGCCAGCGCCGCCATCACCGTGCCATGACCGCTGCCATCGCGCCCGGTGACATACATTCCGGATCCAACTACGAGGACTTTCATGCTTTCTTCGCCAGGAAATAGCGCGTAAGTTCAAGATCGCGCGGTGAATCGATATCGTAGACATCGTCCGGATTCATGATGAAAGGTAGTATTTTTTTTCCGGTCATCGAGTTCATCTGGGTGAGTGTAGTTCTGCGAGTAACATCAATCACGCAATTGTAAAAATAGACTTTGGGCAAGTCCTGCCTGCGGAGAAGGTAAGGCTCCGGATGCTTGTGCTTCATGATCGGATCAAGGTAACCATCTCCGTCAATGGTAAACATACGGTATGGATGTTTCTCGGGTTCGGAAACTGACCGGACCGAGTGAGCCCCGGGGTGATCAATCAACAACTGAATACATTCATCTATCCACCTCGGATCCCTGTAGGGCGCTGTTGGGCGCAGGTGTACCACAAGATCAGGGTGATAATTCTCCCGCGCAGCCAACTCATCAAGGACGTGCTTAAACACAGGGAAGTCCAGCACCTGATCCCCGGCCAACTCAGCGGGTCGTTTGAAGGGCACTTCCGCACCTGCCTTCCGGGCCACTTCGAGAATTTCATCACTATCCGAGGACACCAAAACCCGGTTCACCAGGCTCGACCCTTTGGCGTGGTGAATGGAGTGCTCGACAAGAGTTTTTCCATTCAGCAGGGTCAGGTTCTTTTTCGGAATTCCTTTCGATCCCCCTCGGGCCGGTATGATGGCGAGGATATTCATAGGCATTAAGCTGATTTCAACACGGCACGAATCCAAATTCCCCCCACCCGTTCCTTCTCATACTGATCAAAGAACCAATCGTGAGTGATTCTGCGCACTATTCGTTTATAGAACCCTTGCCATTGGCCTTCACTCCAATATACATCGAGAGAAGGTCCGGCTTCGTGCAGATAAAGGATATTGAATCCCAATCGCTCTGTCAGGCGACGAAGACTGGCTACATTAAAAAAGTTAATGTGACCCTCCTGGTCGGCAAACTGAGCAGAGAGGTCGGCCCGGTATCCGGGCACTTCAATAAAGACATAGGATGCGCACTTCCGGATGCGCGCCATGGTCTTCTCCAATTCGTTCAGGTGCTCCACCACATGACTCAGTGTAATGATATCTACCGGCTCGTTCGTAAAATCAATCTCCGTTTCGTTTTCAATCTTCCGTACATCGAGGCCCAACTTGCGACAATGTGCAATGGAAGTATCGTCATAGTCCAGGCCAAAAGCTTTTGAAGCTAACGGCTTCACCTCCTCCAGAAAAGATCCAAACCCACAGCCTACGTCACATACCCGCTTGCCCTTCAGCGGAACAAACTGTTCTATCAGCTTGCGTTGTGCAATAGCACGCTTTCGCATTACTTCAAAATAGGCTGGCCCGACAAATGCATTGCGGTTCTCGGCATAAGCCCCCGCATAATATTGGCGAATAATCTCCCCGGATGGAGATTCAGACAGTTGAATATGCGCACACCCCTTGCATTGAAGCAGGGGTTTTCCAAGGAAGGCATCATGATACGGAAGTGGGGCCAATTCCCCGGAACAACAAATGCACGTCATGCTAAAAACCTCACGTTAATCCCCAATTGCCGCAGCACCTTGCCCGCTTCGCTTCTCACGGTATAGAGTACCGCAGTCATACAAACCAGTGAAATCAGAATTTTTGTCATGATTCCGAAAGAATAGGTATTGATGAGAATTCCGGCCAAAGGTAGAGCAAGCATGAACAACAACCTATAGAGCTTCCAGGGAACGAAGTCAAACCGCTGCACACCGGCAAACACCAGCAGCGAAATCGTCACGTTGGAGAACACATGGGAATACGCTGCTCCATTCAATCCAAAATTCCGGATGAGCAAATAACTGCCAAGGCTTGAAATTATTCCACTCGAAAATGTCAGCATAGAAATGATCAGCGTTTTCTTTTTCACAAACAAAACATTCACGACACCGAGGTAAATCAGGTAGACCAGGTTGCCGGTTACGAGAAACGGCAACAACAGGTAAGATTCTGAATAGGTAATATCAAAGAACCACATCCATTCGTGAGAGAAGAAAGAAAGCGCAATGCCGATCAGTGAAAAGAATGCGGCCGCCAGGTGAAGTCGCGATACGATGGAGTCCCGTTTACTCAGATCTTCAAAGTTGGCATAGAAGTAAGGGTTATTGACTTTGACAAATGCCTCGAGGCCCACGATCAGGATTGAGCCAATTGTGGAGGCAAAGTGAAAAAGTCCGGCCGCGGTTGTGGATATGAACGAACTTAGCAAAACACGGTCGAGGTATCCCTTGCCCCAGTGCGACAGCGTGTGGGGCACAAGCGGCGCAGCGTACCCAAGTCCTTTGCGAATTTCGCTCCCATTCAGTGTCAGTCCGAACCTTCGCCAAACTTTCCAGAGGATGAAACTCCCGAAACCCGCATAGAGGACAAGGTTGGCATAAATGAAACTCATGGCCTTCAGATCAAATACCGTCATGAGGATGATGACGAGTGCGGCAAACAGGATCGAAAAGGAAATATTAAGTGTTGAAAATCTTTTTACCTCATTCAATCCCTGTAGCATCAGGCTGTAACTGGTGTATATGACGGACAGCACAGCAAAGGCAATCGAAAAGAAGAGATAGGGAAAAAAGGGAACACCAAACACAGCAAATGAATCCGGAAGTAGTCCAATCCCCGCAAAACCCAATGCCATCACACCTGCAATCACCATCACCTGAAAGCCGACGATCGAAGACACTCCCCGTTCCCACCCCGGATCCCGCTTCAGGCTGGTGAAATACACATACTCACTCGTATTCAACATCACCAGCGGGGGCACCAGGGTGGCCACCGCCGTTGCCACAGACACAATACCAAAATCCTCCGGACTCAGGTAATAGGTGTATACCGGAAGCAGCAGGAACGTGCTCGCTTTCTGAAAAATGGAAAGGATGGAATAGATACTGAAGTTCCGGATGCTCACCAACGGGTGATCAGCTGAGTTGTCCGTCGGTTCTCCACTCGGTTGGTTAATATTCACGCTAACCCGGGCTGATTTACAAGGGGCCTAGTCAAAAGAAAACTCGTTGATCACCGATGAGAAACTTCTCAATTCAAGATCGCGAACGGATACAATACGCTGGGTGGGGCTCGCCATCCACTCGATGCCCAGGGCAGGGTCTCCATAGAATACTCCCCCTTCCGACTCAGGGTGATAATACTCGTCGCACTTGTACAATACCTCGGCTGATTCGCTGAGCACCAGGAATCCATGGGCAAATCCCTTCGGTATCCAAAGTTGTCGCTGGCTCTCGGCCGTCAGCTCGATGGAGAGATGCTTGCCAAAAGTGGGCTGCGAAGCTCGCATATCGACCACGACGTCCTGGATCACTCCGTGCAGGGCCCGCACAAGCTTGGTTTGGGCAAACGGAGGTTTTTGAAAATGCAATCCCCGAAGTACACCCCGAACCGACCGCGATTGATTATCCTGAACAAACACGGTGTCCAGCCCGGCCTCGGTGAAGGTTTTTTGGTTGTAGGCTTCAAGGAAATGTCCACGAGCGTCCTTGATGATCCTGGGCTCCAGGATGAATAGTCCCTCAAATTCTGTTTCGATCACCTTCATCACTAGCTGGGCTTGCTTCGGAAGGAGTATACCGTTTCAATCGACGGCCGAGCGTCTTCAATACCAAATCCCTTGCCCTCCATGATGTGCCGATAGCAGGCGGTATGCAGGTCGGTGAATCCATCACTGAACTCCAGTTCGCGTCCTTCGATCTTCAATGAGCGGAATGTCCTTTTACCCGCTGCGGCCACTTCGGCCGGTAGATGATCCGCATTGATGCTGAGTTTCCAATTGACCGTCGCCCGCTCGAGGTGTAGAGTGCCCGACGCATGATCGGCATGCAGCTCCGCTTGAGGCACTTGCCGGGCCTTTCCAAAAACCCACAGCAGCATGTCAAAAAAATGAATGCCGATGTTGGTGGCAATGCCCCCCGATTTCGACTCGTCGCCTTTCCAACTGTGGTGATACCAGTGTCCGCGGGAGGTAATGTATTCAAGCGAAACCGTGTAGTGCTTGTCTTTTGGGCCCCGTTCAATTTCATCCTTCAGGTTCTTGATCACCGGGTGCAGCCGGAGTTGAAGAATGGTATATACGCGACGACCCGTTTCCTTTTCAATTTCAGCTAAGGCATCCAGGTTCCACGGATTGAGCACCAACGGTTTCTCACAAATGGCATCCGCCTGGTGCCTCAGCGCAAACCGAATGTGAGAATCGTGCAGGTAGTTGGGAGAGCAAATGGAAACGTAGTCAATCTTCTTTCCCTGGCGTCGCAGCTTTTCCAGGTGCCGATCGAATCGTTCAAACTCAGTAAAAAAATCAGCCTGCGGAAAATACGAATCCATGATGCCGACGCTGTCAAACTTGTCGAGGGCGGCCACCAGGTTGTTGCCCGTATCGCGGATGGCTTGAAGGTGTCGCGGTGCGATAAAGCCGGCAACGCCGATCAGTGCAAAATTCTTCATGCTTTGCTTACGATGCCATTCTTTAATGAATACTCCGCGCCGCTTTCCGGGCACACCGCTTTGCCAGCGGTATCGAAATTCAGTCGATGACCGTGTTCACTCATCCAGCCAATTTGTCGCCCCGGGTTACCCACGACCAACGCATAGTCAGGTACATCTTTCACTACCACCGTTCCGGCACCAATGAACGCAAAGCGACCTATCGTATGCCCACATACAATGGTGGCATTCGCGCCAATCGTTGCGCCCTGCTTCACCCGTGTTTGCTCATATTGGTCGCGACGATTGACGGCGCTACGGGGATTGGTCACGTTGGTAAACACCATCGATGGTCCGAGGAACACATCATCTTCGCAAGTCACACCGGTATAAATCGAGACGTTATTCTGAACCTTGACATTGTTGCCCAGCACGACCTCGGGAGAGACCACTACGTTCTGCCCGATATTGCACCGCTGACCGATGCGGCACTTCGGCATGATGTGCGTGAAATGCCAGATCTTGGTACCCTCCCCGATTTCACAACCCGGATCAATCACCGCTGTTTCGTGGGCAAAGTAGGGTGTATCCTTCATAGTTAACTGAACCGGCCGATGGTCTCGCAAATATAGGACAACTGCTCTTCATCCATTTCAGTATGGATGGGCAGCGAGAGCACCGTGCGAGATAATGTCTCCGTAATTGGAAATGCGCCCTCGTCAAAACCAGCACGCCGATAGGCAAGCTGAAGGTGCAACGGAATTGGATAATAGATCATGGTCGGTATGCCCTTCTCCTGCAGGTAATTTTTCAGCGAATCCCGACCAACTCCCTGTACCTTGATCGTATACTGATGAAACACATGAGTTGAATATGTGGCGCGCACCGGCGTCTTTACAAAGGGACTGTCGTTGAGATGATCGTCATAAAAGGAAGCTACGGAGTTCCTCCTCGTGGCGTAGTCACTGAGGTACTTAAGTTTAACGCTAAGGATGGCGGCCTGCAACGTGTCTAACCGACTGTTAACTCCAATAATATCGTGTTGATATTTCTTCTGCTGACCGTGATTGGCGATCATGCGCAAGCGACTGGCGAGTTTTTCATCCCGGGTAATCATAGCCCCGCCGTCGCCAAACGCGCCGAGATTTTTGGAAGGGAAAAAGGACGTCGTACCGATGGTCCCCAGCGTACAACCTTTCGCCCGCACGGCATCCGAGAAATAGTCTGCTCCCAGCGATTGTGCTCCATCCTCGATCACTTTCAAGCCATGCCTGGAGGCAATCTCCAGGATGGGCTTCATATCCGCACACTGCCCGTAAAGATGAACGGGGACGATGGCGACTGTTTTTTTGGTAATGAGCCG
Organism: Cyclobacteriaceae bacterium; assembly: GCA_016787645.1. Classification (GTDB taxonomy): domain Bacteria; phylum Bacteroidota; class Bacteroidia; order Cytophagales; family Cyclobacteriaceae; genus ELB16-189. The sequence goes on from JAEUUF010000022.1 coordinate 425,730, forward strand.
TTCAATGCCAGCAGGGTCAATGGTGAATGTATCCGGGTTGACTTCCGCGAATACCGGTACGAGGCGAAGCAGGGCTATCACTTCCGCAGTAGCCACATAGGTGTGCACCGGGAGAATGACCTCATCACCCGGTTCAAAATCCAGCGCCATCATGGCGATTTGGAGCGCATCCGTTCCGTTCCCACACGTAACTACATGCGCGCCATCGAGAAAGGTCGATAAGGCAGACTCAAATTGACGAACCGGTGGCCCCTGGATGAACTCCGTGGCCGTCAACACCTGCTGGATAGCCTGGTCAATTTCCGGCTTGATTCGCTGGTACTGCCCCAGCAAGTCAACCATCTTTATGGGTTTCATTTGGCCAGGTTTTGTTCCCATCTCCACGCATCCCTTAGCGCATCTTCAATGGTAAGCTTGGTCCTCCAACGCAGCGCACGGTTGGATTTCGAAGGGTCGGCATATACTTTTTCTATATCACCCGGCCGACGCGGACCAATCTCGTAAGGAACGTTTACCCCGGTGACTCGCATGAACGTATTCAACAGCTCCAGTACAGAGACAGGAACGCCAGTACCAAGGTTAAATGCTTCAAACCGGCTGGGAAGCTGGTCAATGGTCGATAAGGCTGCAACGTGGGCAACGGCGAGATCAACCACGTGAATGAAATCGCGAAGGCAGCTGCCGTCCGGGGTATTATAATCGCTTCCGAAGACAGTCAGCCTGGACCGTTTGCCAATGGCGGTTTGGGTGATATAGGGCGCGAGGTTGTTGGGTACGCCAATCGGAAGTTCACCGATCACTCCAGAAGGGTGTGCGCCAATGGGATTGAAGTATCGAAGGGAAACGACCTTCAACTCTTTCCACGCTTTCACGGCATCTTCCAGGATACGCTCACCCATCTGCTTGGTTGCTCCATACGGTGACTCCGGCCTTTTGAAAGGCGCATCTTCGGTCACCGGGATCCTATCCGGCTGACCATACACAGTGCATGAGGAAGAGAATACGAACCGGTTAACGTTCGCTTCCTGCATTACCTCCAGCAGGGACAACAACGAATCGATGTTATTTCGAAAATAAAGCAAGGGTTTCTCCACCGATTCATTCACCGACTTGAATGCCGCGAAGTGCATCACTGCGCTAATTTCAGGATGAAGGCCAAAAACGCGACGCAGTTCAGTTTTGTCCGCACAATCAACCTGGTAGAAGGAAAGTTGCTTTCCGGTAAGTTGCTTCACGCCATCCATTAACTTCATGGAACTGCGGGAAAGATCATCGAGTACTACCGGGGTATACCCTGACGCGACGAGTTCTACCAGGGTATGCGCCCCGATGTATCCCGCTCCACCGGTTACGAGAATAGACTGGCTGGTCATTTTTATAGGCGCGCAGTAATGATCGACTTGTCCAGAAAACCCTTCACATCATAGACCACGGTCTTCTTATTTTTCAATGTGTTCCACGGCAACCGGCTAAATTCATCATGGCCGACCGCCAGGACAATGCCATCATAGCCACTTCCGGGTGTCGAAACCAGCTTCAGTCCGTACTCATGCATCACCTCGGCCGGGTCAGCATGCGGGTCATAGACATCCACCTGGAGTCCATACGTTTGCAACTCGGCAATCACATCGACCACTTTGCTGTTGCGGATATCCGGGCAATTTTCTTTGAAGGTAAGACCTAGCACCAACACCCGGCCTCCGCGGATAGCAAAGTCAGCTTGCGCCATTAGTTTCACCACCCGCGAAGCGATATGAATTCCCATGTTGTCATTGATTCTCCGGCCGGAGAGAATGACCTCGGGGCGATACCCTAATCCTTCTGCCTTATGCGTGAGGTAATACGGATCGACGCCAATACAATGACCGCCGACAAGTCCCGGCTTGAAGGGAAGGAAGTTCCACTTCGTTCCCGCCGCTTGCAGCACTTCATGCGTGTCAATGCCCAATCGTTCGAAGATAAGCGCGAGTTCGTTGACAAAAGCAATATTCAAATCACGTTGTGAATTCTCTATCACTTTTGCCGCTTCGGCCACCTTGAGCGACGAGGCCATGTGCGTTCCTGCTTTGATAATCTTTCGGTAAAGATCATCTACCCGCTTGGCCACCTCCGGTGTACTGCCGCTGGTGATCTTTTTGATGGTCACCAACCGGTGCTGCTTGTCGCCCGGATTGATGCGTTCGGGTGAGTAACCACAGAAGAAGTCGGTGTTAAATTTCAACCCGCTGGCCTTCTCAAGTACGGGTACACAGATCTCCTCGGTACATCCCGGATATACCGTAGATTCATAAATGACGATATCGCCCCGTTTCAAAACCTTGCCCACGGTCTCACTCGCTTTTACAAGGGGTTGCAGATCCGGCTTCTTGTATTCATCGACCGGTGTGGGTACGGTTACAATAAAGTAATTGGCCACGCGAAGATCCTCCAGGTTGAGCGTGTACGTGAGATGCGTTGCCATGGACAACTCCCCAGACTCCACTTCGCGGGTCCGGTCAATTCCATTCTTAAGTTCTTCAATCCGTTCGCGGTTGATATCAAAGCCAACGGTCTCCGTCACTTTTCCGAATTCGACCGCCAGCGGCAAACCCACGTAACCCAATCCAATGATGCCAATTTTCTCCATAAAGTCACTATCTATAATATCCGCGATACCAGTCCACAAACTTACCAATTCCATCTTCAATGGTTACTGACGGGCGGAAATCGACAGCGGCTTCCAGGTCAGATACATCCGCGTAGGTGGCTTCTACGTCACCGGGTTGGAGCGGGAGAAAGTTTTTGATCGCCTTCTTTCCCAGTTTTTCTTCCAGCACCTCAATGAAATGTAGTAACTCAACCGGCTGATGGTTACCGATATTGTAGATTCGGTAGGGTGCATAACTTGAGGAAGGGTCTGGTGCTAAACCATCCCAGGCCGGATTGGGGGTCGCCGGTTTTGGCAATAGGCGAATCATACTCTCAACAATATCACCCACATAAGTGAAGTCGCGTCTCATCCGACCATAATTGTAAACGTCAATGGGCTTGCCTTCCAGAATAGCCTTCGTGAAAAGAAAGAGGGCCATATCCGGGCGACCGTATGGGCCATACACCGTAAAGAAGCGAAGGCCAGTTACTGGTATTTGATAGAGGCTCGCATACGCATGGGCCATTAACTCATTGGCCTTCTTGGTGGCCGCATAAAGGGCCAGCGGATGATCCACGTTATCTTGTGTGGAAAATGGAATCTTCTTGTTGGCTCCGTATACCGAACTTGACGAAGCAAAGATCAGGTGCCGGGTTTTTCCATGGCGGCAAGCCTCCAGTATGTTGAGAAAACCGGTAAGGTTACTGTCGAGATACGCGTAGGGATTTTGAATGGAATAGCGGACCCCTGCCTGCGCGGCCAGGTGTACGACATCCTGAAAATGGTGCCGGGCAAATGCCGCATCCACCGCTGACTTGTCGACAAGATCTACTTTCTCAAAATGAAAGGACGGGTACTTTATCAACAAGCTGAGTCTCGCCTCTTTCAGTCGGACATCATAATAATCATTCAGGTTGTCCAGGCCCACCACGGAATGACCCGCTTCCAACAAGCGCAGTGATAGGTGAAAGCCGATGAAGCCTGCTGCACCGGTAACGAGGGTTTTCTGCGCGTTCATAGAAGGCCCCAAAACTAATCATAACCCATAAATATTTCCCCGCCAGCCCCGATTTGTCCAAATTGCGCCCTAATTTTACCCCTCATGGAAACCCAATCCCGTGATGATATTGACTTGCAGGAGCTTGCCGTCCGCATCATACGCTATTTCCGTAGTCATTTTGTCTTCATTCTGATCTTCTGCGCAGCGGGTATCGGGCTTGGAGTAGCTGCCTATAAGGCGCTGCCCAATGTCTACGAAAGCCAGATGGTTGTGCTCTCCGACCTGCTTACCAAAACTTACGGTGACCGCATTGATGAAAGCCTCAATAACCTGATCGCCGAAGGAAATTTTAGCGAACTCTCCACTAAACTCAATTTGACGGCCGACAAGGTTACTTCCATCAAATCTGTTCATGTGGAAAGTCAACTGGATGTAAAAACTCCCCAGCGGGACAAAGTGGACAAAGATGAGACCTATTTCATCATCACTGTTCATCTACTGGATCGATCTGTGCTCCCGGATATTCAGCAGGGGCTTCTTCATTATTTGCGCAATAATGAATTTGTAAAAATCAGAGCCCGACAACGTGAACAGCTTTATACGGCAGTTGTTCAAAGAATCGACAAGGAATTGCGAGGTCTCGATAGCCTCAAGCAACTGATCTTCCTTAACCGTTCATTCCGCGGTGAAAATCTTCAGTTTGATCCGGCGACTTTGTTTACTGCGTCCGTCGATCTCACCAAGATGCGTTGGGAAAGTCAGCAAGAACTCGAAACTTCCAACAGCATTCACCTCATTGAAGGCTTCACTGTTTTTGAAAAGCCCAAGGATCCGAAACTGACCACCCTGGTTGCCGCAGGATTTCTGCTGGGTCTGCTTGGCGCAATCAGTCTGCTCACGCTGAAGCACCTCATAAAACTGGCCCGCGCCTGATCATTATTTGTCAACCACGTGAAGGAACTGCTGCTTTACCAGTTTCGCTCGGAGTTTCGGAAGAAATCCATCTTCTTCAGCCTGGTGTTGTACCTGGTCTCGCTGGTCTTCATCAACTACCTCGCCCTGGGCATACAAAATCGTTCCCTGGCTCCCGCCATCTGGAGTGCGCTGTTCTGGATGGCCCTATTGTCCACGTTGGTAAATGCCATTGCCAAGAGTTTCGTCAATGACCGTCCTGGAACACTTGGCTATTTGTACAGCCTGGTATCCCCCGAAGAGATCATCATCGCCAAGATTGTCTATGGCTTTATCCTTTGCACCGGTATTTCCGCCGCGGGGTACTTCTTCTTCGCACTCTGGCTTAACAATCCCATCCAGGATGTTCCGCTGTTTTTCGGAACCCTCCTGCTCACCTCATTCGGTTTTTCTTCCGCGCTTTCGTTGCTCTCCGCGATCGCGGCAAAGACCAACAATGGGAGCATGGTTATGTCCATCCTCAGTTTCCCGATCATCATCGGCATCCTGCTGATGGCCATCAAGATCACCAAGAATTGCATTGACGGACTGGATCGCGCAGCCAGCAGCGATGAGTTGTTGTTACTGGTGGCCATTAATCTCCTGGGGGCTGCCTTTTCCTACCTGCTCTTCCCCTATATTTGGCGCAGCTAGAAATTCCTATGAAGAGTGCCTGGTGGAAAATACTTGCTGTGCTCCTGCTGATTTACACCGTGGTGGGCGGCTTGTTGATGGAAGTGCCTCGACTCGTGATCCTCAATGAAAGCATCCGAGCTCTCTATTTTCATGTACCGATGTGGTTTGGGATGGTGGTCATGTTTCTTCTCTCGGTTATTTATGCCATTCGGTACCTCCGCCATCACGATCCCTTGAATGACAGGATTTCTGCCGGATTTGCACATACCGGGCTCATCTTTGGTTTGCTCGGCATTGGCACCGGAATGATTTGGGCCAATTATACCTGGGGTACGCCCTGGCATGGTGATCCCAAACAGAATGGATCGGCCATCACCACACTCATTTACTTCGCCTATTTCGTACTGAGGGGCTCGCTCGACAACCAGGAACAGCGCGCCCGTTTAAGTGCCGTCTATGCGATCTTTGCTTTTGCCGCGATGATTCCCCTGATCTTCATTATACCCCGGCTGACCAGCTCGATGCATCCCGGTAGCGGCGGCAACCCAGGCTTCAATATGTATGACCTCGACAGCACCATGCGGCCCGTCTTCTACCCGGCAGTAACAGGCTGGATTTTGCTGGGCGTCTGGATCGCGTCCGTGCGCATTCGTATCCAAACCGCAGAAGAAAAAATTCTTGATCACGAATATGAAAGAAATCGGTAGCCTCCTCACACTCTTATTCCTCACTATTCCGGGCTTCGCCCAGGAGGTGGAAATGGCCGATACCATGCGGTCGGAAGGAAAAATTTACGTGGTCGTTTCCATCATCCTGACCATCCTGGGCGGGCTGATCTTTTATTTGTACACCATTGACCGCAAAGCAACCCGGCTCGAGAAAAAGGCCGACGAATTCAGTAAAAAGTAGTCGATCGGGGCCGGCCTACTTGTCCTAAAGTCCGTACCTTTACCAGCATTTCTTGGGTAGTTGTTTATGAAAAAGACGCACATCCTTGCTATTCTGGTCATTGCCGCCGCTATTGCCATCATCCTTTCGACGGCCGGAGACGCCAGCACCTATGTATCCTTCGACCAGGCCTTTCAGATGGCTTCCAACGGCAACACGACCAGCATCCATGTGGTCGGAGAACTGAAAAAAGATGCAGAGGGCAAAGTCGTGGGACTTGAGCCAGGACCAGATCAACTTTCTTTTACTTTCATCCTGGTAGACGAGGCCAAAAAAGAACAGACCGTATATTATAATGAGCCCATGCCTCCTGATTTCACGCGGTCGGAGAAAATTGTGGTAATCGGCGGCTTCCAGGGCGACCGATTTGTCGCTACCAAGATTCTGCTCAAATGCCCCTCCAAGTACCAGGAGAATAAGCTGAACGCCCGGGTTTAGTTACTTTTGAGCATGCTGCACTATTTCATTGGCAATCTTGGCCACCTCTTTGTCATTACTTCGTTTGTAACGGGTTTGATTGCCGCGTTCGCCTATTGGCGGGCAACAGTCATTGGTGAGCAATCTGCACTTCATCCAGATTGGATTTCCAACGGCAGAATTGCTTTTGCCGCCCATGCCCTTGCCGTGTTGGGTATTGTCGTCTGCCTCTTCGTCATTATTTATCAGCATTATTTCGAGTATCACTATGCCTATTCGCATTCATCAAGGCACCTCCCCGGGCAATACATGATTTCTTGCTTCTGGGAAGGCCAGGAGGGCAGTTTCCTGCTTTGGATGTTCTGGCATGCCGTCATCGGCGTAGTACTGATCTTCAACCGGCAATCCTGGGAAGCACCGGTCATGAGTATTTTCGCACTGGTCCAGGCATTTCTTGCGTCCATGATCCTCGGTGTGGTCATTCCCGGCCTTGACCTGAAGATCGGCAGCTCGCCCTTCATTCTCCTGCGTGACGCCATGGATGATCCCATCTTCACGCTTCAGCCCAATTTCATTCCGAAGGATGGCAATGGGCTCAATCCTTTGTTGCAAAACTATTGGATGGTCATTCATCCCCCTACGCTGTTCCTGGGTTTTGCCCTCACCCTGGTCCCGTTTTCTTATGCCATGGCGGGTCTGTGGCAGCGGAAGTACACAGATTGGGTCAAGCCTGCACTCCCCTGGACATTGTTAGGTGGCGCCATTCTCGGCTTGGGAATTCTGATGGGTGGTTATTGGGCCTATGAGACACTCAGCTTCGGCGGCTATTGGAATTGGGACCCGGTAGAGAACGCAGTTTATGTTCCCTGGCTTATCCTTATTGCTTCACTGCATGGGATGTTGGTGTACCGGAATAACCCCACGGGGCTCAAACTTTCCTTGGTGCTGGTGCTGTCGGTCTTCCTGCTGATTCTTTACTCCACCTTCCTGACCCGCAGCGGTATTTTAGGTGATGCCTCTGTTCATTCATTCACTGATCTTGGATTGTCAGGTCAGCTGCTGATCTACCTGTTGTTCTTTACCATCGGCGCCGTGGTATTAACCGGGATGCGATGGAAAGAACTGCCAACTTCAGAAAAGGAATTATCCACCTACTCGCGGGAGTTTTGGATTTTTCTTGGCGCAGCGGCCCTTTGCCTGATGGGCTTCCAGGTGCTGGTGCCCACGTCGATACCCGTTTACAATAAAATTGTTGAATTGTTCGGCGCACGTTCCAACGTCGCGCCACCAGCCAACCAGGTTGAGTTTTACTCCCGGATACAATTGTGGTTTGGCGTGATCGTCGCGCTCATTTCAGGCACTGGCCAATTCTTCTGGTGGAAAAAGATGGATCGCACCAAGCTAAAGCAAGAATTACTTTCGCCTATCCTGATCAGTCTGGTGGTTCTAGCTGTACTCATCCTCACTACCCGCATTACCGACCCCACGTACATGGCCCTGGCGCTCTCCGGAATTTATGTGATGGTAGCCAACAGCCGTGTGCTCTACCGGACCCTTAAGCTCAATCCACGGCTTTCCGGTGGTGCCATCGCCCACATCGGCATCGGACTGATGCTGATTGGCATCCTGTATTCTGCCGGGTATTCCAAAATTGTTTCGTTGAACAATACGGGGCTGCTCTATAACCGGGAAATGGGAACAGAATTTAATCGAGACAACCTGCTACTGTTCATCAATGAGCCCCGAACTATGGGCGGTTACGAAATTGAATTTCTCGGGGAGCGACTCGAGCCCAGGAACAAGGGAGGCTATGTTAAACGCAGCGAGGTTGAGCCGACTACGGATCCATTCAAGGTAGTCGCCAAACGAAACATCGTGTACCGGGATGAAGTGCTTTACCAGGCCAAAGACACTTTTGAGATCTACCCGGAAAATACGTTTTATGAAATTCAGCTTCGGCAAGAAGGCAAAGTGGTAGCCACCTTATTTCCCAGGGTTCAACTTAATCCCGGTATGGGGGGCATTCTTCCTTCACCCGATATCCGTCGCAACATTGACCGTGATCTGTATACGCACGTCTCGGCGCCCATGAACAGGGAGGCAGAGCCGGAATGGTCCGCCTTGGAGGAACTTCACGTTTCACCCGGGCAGAAATTCTTCATCAATGATTATGTAGCCACAATCAGCCATGTGGAGCGGGTAATGGAGCTGCCCGGGCTGAGACTAACCGATGATGATGTCGCTGTGAAGATTACTATTTCCGTAGAAGGCGAACATGACACCTATGTGATGGAACCCATGTTCCTGATACGGAATCGAGTTGATGTGGGCAGAATCCCCGCAGAAACGGGTGAGTTGGGAGTGAGGATTACGCTGTTGAATATCCATCCCGAAAAGAATGAATTTGTCCTCGGGCTGCAAACCCGGCAAAAGGATTGGGTGATCATCAAGGCGATGGAGAAACCCTACATCAATATCCTGTGGCTGGGCACAGGGCTGGTTACGCTTGGATTTGTGGTCGCCATGGTTCGTCGATTCCGTGACGAGTCCCGATCGGCTAGTGGGCCTGAATAAGCTTGGCAATAATGCCGTCGACAGTTATACCATCTGCCTCGGCCTTGAAATTGCGAACCATCCGGTGACGAAGGACGGCCGCCGCAATGGCTCGGACATCCTCTATATCCGGTGAGAATTTCTTATTCAACAGTGCATTGCACTTGGCCCCGAGAACCAGGTACTGCGAAGCCCGGGGTCCTGCTCCCCACTCCAGGTAATCATTGGCAACGGCTGAACCGTTGACACCAGGCCGGGTCATATGACTCAGCTTCACAGCGTACTCCACTACGTTGTCAGCCACCGGTACCCTGCGGACGAGGTGCTGGAAGTACACGATATCTTCTGCCGAAAGCACTTTGCTGACCGATGCCACCTCATCGGCGGTAGTAGTTTTTACAATTTCAAGTTCTTGCTGATAGGTGGGATAGTCGAGGAAAATATTGAACATGAACCGGTCCAACTGAGCTTCCGGCAACGGGTAGGTTCCTTCCTGTTCGATAGGGTTTTGTGTTGCCAACACGAAGAAGGGGCGCGGCAATTCATAGCGTTGGCCCGCGATCGTAACCGCATACTCTTGCATTGATTCCAGCAATGCCGCCTGTGTCTTCGGTGGTGTGCGGTTGATTTCATCCGCCAGGATAATGTTGGCAAAGATTGGCCCGCGGACAAAGTGAAAGTTTCTTTCCTTATCCATCGTCTCTGCGCCAATGATATCGGATGGCATCAGGTCAGGCGTAAACTGAATTCTTTTGAATTGAAGATCCAGGGCGTTGGAAATCGTCTGCACGAGGAGCGTTTTTGCCAGGCCAGGAACACCCACCAACAGAGAGTGTCCCTGGCAAAAGATACCGGTAAGCACTAAACGCACTACTTCATCCTGGCCGACGATGACGCGGGAAATCTCGGATTTCAGTTTGTGGTAGGAGTCCGCCAGGGCATTGGCAGCGTCAATATCGTTGGCGTAGTGTTGCATCAGCGACCGTTAAAATAAGGTGATTGGATTACTGCAGGATGCCGCACGAATCAAAGGCGGGGTCCAGTTTTATGAATACGTCGTTCTTTGCTTTTTCAAACCACTTGGCAAGCATCTTGTCTCGCTTTTCAGCCAATGCCGCGGCCTGGATGCGGTGCCAATCATCTTTCAGGTTGGCCTGGTGCGGTGGCTGCCGGTCTTTGAAGTAAAGGATTCGGACAGCGTCCTTTCCGTCATCGGTCCGGTAGATAGTAGGCCTTCCAATGGATCCCACCTTCATGGTATCAATATTGAAGTAAACAATGGGGTCCATATCCTTGACCGAAATTTTGGATCCTCCATCCTCGTCCGTGAAATATCCACCAAAGCCTTTCGTGCGCAAGTCATCTGAATATTTCTTAGCAGCATCTTCAAACGTAATACTATCTCTCTGTATAGCCAGGCGGAGGCTGTCAAGGTATTGCTCGGCCCGGTTAAGATCTTCGCGGGAAGGCACCGCTGAAATCAAAATGTGACGAGAGTGGTATTCATTCCCCCGGCGGTCAATAAGCTGCATGATGTGAAAACCAAACATCGATTCAAATGGCTGGGAAATCTCTCCTTTCTTGAGCTTGAATGCCATTGCTTCATATTGAGCGACCATAGCTCCACGCCCGACGTATCCCATATCCCCCCCGTTATACTGGGCACTGGGGTCTTCCGAAAACTTGCGCGCCAGCTCATTGAAATCTTCTCCATCCAGGATACGCTGACGAATTTCAGTAAGCTTGAGTTTGGTGGCCAATTTCTGTTCGTCACTGATTTGCGCCTTCCTCACAATCTGGGCCACCACCACATCCGCGGAGTAGAAGGGAAGACTGTCCGTAGGAATTTTGGAGAAGAATCGCTTCACTTCGGCCGGTGTAACCGAGAGCCCTTTGGTGATCTTTCGCTGCATCGCGTTACCCAACATTTGCTCACGGATCTGATCACGAAGCTCCAGCTTGATCTGCTCAAGGGTTTTTCCATAGGTTCGCTCCAGTTGTTCAGGCGAGTTTCCTGAATTCTGAAGGATCATGTTCATGCGCTGATCGGTATTGTTGTCCACCTCGAGATCGGTTACCACCACCGAATCAATCTCCGCCTTGGCGACCAACAACTTGTTGATGACCAGCTGGCTGAATATTCCGCAACGCGCCTGCTCGGAAGGCCGGCCACCGTTGCTCAGATAATTCTGGTAGGCTCCATCAAACTCGGAATTGAGGAGGATGTAGTTATCCACCTTGGCAATAATCTTGTCAACCACAAATCCTTTGCTCTCTTGCGCCAAACTGAGGCGAACCCCGGCCAGCAGCAGTACGCTAACGATCAAAAATCTCAAAATTCTTCTGTTTGACTGCATTTTCATACACTTCGTTCTCCAAAGACCTCGCAAGTTCAACTTTTCTTTTGTTTAACAGAATATTACGGATGTCTTCTTTTACGAATTCAAGCGGAGAGATGTTATCGGAAATCCTGTACTTGTCTACCTTCAGGTAGTAGAGAAATTCGTTATCACCCGCTTCATAGTAGGGATTGCTCTTCAGAAACTGAACCTTATTGGGAATCTCTGCAATCGGACTATTAACCACCAGCTTGTCAAACTCAATCCAAAGGCTGTCACCCAGGTGATAAGCGGCCGAAAAACTCAGACAATATGAACGCAGTTCTTCCTGGTCCTTTGGCTTCCTGGAAAAAATCATCTCCTTGATCTTATTGGTCCGCGGAGCCGTACGCGGCACCTTGATATATGTTCCCCGCACAATGCTTTGCTTCAAGGTAAAGTTGTCGAGGTGATTATTGTAGTAGTCCGTGATTTCCTGCTCCGATATATTTTCATCCAGGTGCTGACGAATGTAATAGTTCTGATACTCATAGCCGATCAGGCTGTACCGGTATTCCAGCACCTTGCGCTCGACCTCCGCTTCATCAATATTCATGGTCCGCGTGGCTTCCTGGATGATCAATTGCTTCCGGATCCAACTGTTGACGTAAGCCGAAACACGGGCCGCACTGTCCTCCGGAGATGTCTTGCTGTCGACAATACCCAACAAGTCATCAGGGTAGAGATACACATCGTTCACCCTTGCCACGGGACGAGGCGACTGCGCTGGAGTTTTTTCTTCCTGCTTGCGTCGGATAAGTTCACATCCCCCGGCGAGAAGCGAAATCAGGCCAAAGCTCACCACCAGGCGATAGGAGGTTATATTCATGGGCGTGTCAACTCTTGGATAACGTATTTTTTTCCTTTGCTATTGAATTTTGCCGGGTATTTTGTTCGAAGTTGTTTTACCCACTCCTTCTCCAGCTGGTCCTGGTAGTCCGAAATCACCTGCGAGCGAATTTCTGCAAAACCCCTGATGCCGGGTGGTACCAGCGTACTTATCTGAACAAGATAATACGTTTCGTCCAACCGAATGGCATGCAAGCCAATGGTCCTGGGGACACGATCAACGGCTTTACTCTCGCCAGGGGCAAAATTTCTTGGTCCCTGGACCGACCTGAATTTCTTTACCTGGTCCGGTCGCAACGAATCCCCGCGTTGCAGCACAGTGCGCACGTTGGTATGAAGCACAGAGTCCTCGGTGGCCAACAAGGTAGCACGTACCCGCTCACCCGCCTGGTATTTATCCTTGTTGTGCTCATAATAGGCATGTAGCGCCAGGGAATCTTCCGTGGCTTTGTTCCAAACTTCTTTCTCCATGATGGTGAAGAGCAGGATGCCTTCGCGGTATTCATTCAGGAGATAGCCATACGCTGGCTTGGTCTTGGTGATTTCCTCCTCCTCCAGTTCTTCCATTTTTGTCCGGGCAAAACGATCCAGCAATTGCTCCATGTAGGACGAAGGTGCCAGCGTCTGAGGTTGTTGTTCCAGCCTGACAAACGAAACAGCTTCAGAAACCAGGTAGGGCCTTGCACGCAATGAAAAGAAGGGCGCCTCCAACAATTCCTTCGATCCGCGAAATCTCCACGTCGCACGGAGAATCGAGCTGTCTGCCAGCCCTAACAATTGTGCTCGGATTCCGGGTTGTTCCTGATAACCAAAAGACTTCAATTTGGCAGCGTTGAATTGCGCTTCCTCCAATTGGAACCGTTCATCGCGGCTCACCCGTCTCCGCAACGATTCCTGAGCGGTTTCAAAAGAAGGGACAGGTATCCGCCGTTCCAGCCGCACAATATGCCATCCATACGCAGACTGGAAAGGATCCGACACCTCGCCGGGTTCGTGAAGGGAAAACGCCACCGCCTCAAATTCAGGTACGCCCGCCAATGCACCGACGCCAAAGGGACGCAGTCTTCCACCGGAATTCTTCGTGGACTGATCGTCGGAATACTCTCGGCAAAGTTCATCCCAGGCGCGTCCACCCTGGAGCTGGGTATGAATTTCAAAGATCTTGGCCTTCACTTTCTTATCATCGGGTGTGCCGGTACGCAAGATGATGTGCGAAACCTCCACCTCGCCCCGGGCGAGGCGCCGATCAACCACCTTAATAAGGTGATACCCTAAGCGTGTCCTGACCGGCTTTGATATTTCCCCTGTCTTCAGGGTGTAGGCAGCCTCTTCAAATGGATAGACCATCTGGAGGACAGTAAAGTACCCAAGGTCGCCGGCATTAATTCGTGCGCTCGGATCTTCCGAATAAGTGCGCGCCAGGGTCGCAAAGTCTTCACCGGCCAGTATCCGCTCCCTGAACTTCATGATCCGCTCGAAGGCAGCCAGGGTATCGGCTGGCGGGGCATCATTCTTTACTCCAATTAGCAGGTGCGAAGCGCGCACCTCGAGGTTCATTCGCTCATAGGCTTGGCGGGTGAGCCGATCAAGCACATCATTACCTTTGAGATAGGGTCTGCGAAGTTCTTCCCGGTAATTGGCGAACTCTCTCTGGAAAGCTCTGGTCGTGTCATATCCTCTTTCTTTCGCCTCGGTAACTTTTGCCTTGAAAGCAACCAGTAAGTCCAGGTATTCATTCACCTTGGCTTCTGTGTGATCTTCTTTCCTGGGGTGATTCTTCCTAAACAGGTAAAGAAATTCTTCGGTAGATACGGAGGTACCTCCGAGGGTAAAAAGGGTCAACGGCCTGTCCTTGGGCGGACGAGCCTGCGGAAATACAGGGCCACCCACCAGGCAAAGCATCAAAAGAAATGGAATTCGCACGCTGGATTGACGTTGGAACCCGCAAAAATACGAGGTGTCCCCGGATAGCCAAACCGGTTATTTCAGTTGCTTGGAAAGGCGGCAAACAAATTTCCCGTTCCGCGTGATGTACTGCACGTCATCCATGATCGACTTTACCAACCGTATACCCAAACCTCCCTTTCGCTTTTCGTGCACGAGGTTATCCAAGGTGGGTTCACTGAATTGGTTAATATCAAACATCTCTCCATCATCAGAGATTTCAAAAATCAGTTGACCCTTCTTAGGAACGTCAATGCTGAGTTCAAGGAAATGGTCAGGGTTACAGTGATGAGCGTGAATCATCAGGTTCGAACACATCTCATCAAGCGCCAGGATGATTTCATTCAGCACAACATCGGAAGTCACGTGCCCGCGCAGTGACTTCCGGATGAAGTCCCGGATGCCCTTGAGGTTCTCCAGGCTGCAGCCGATCTTATGCTGATAATTCATTCAACTTTTTCTTTGCGTCCTGCTTGGTGGGTTGGATCTGAAGAAGGTTGGCCAATCCAAGGATTTGGAAAGTATTGATGACTTTCTCCTTCATTCCGTACAGCACCATGGTAATCTTCTTGTCTTTGAATTCTTCGATATATGACATGAACACACCGAGTCCCGCGGAAGAAATGTATTCCAAGGCACTGCAGTCAACGAGGATCTTGGTAAATCCTTCGCCTACGCTCTTGGCAATGGCCAGGTCGAGTTCGATGGATGAACTGGCGTCGATTTCCCCCACGATGGCCAGGATCTCAATCCCCTCCTCCTGTAAGCGCTTGATGTGAACCATAGGTTTCTAACGTATTTGGTTTTCGAATGTTCTTTTTCCTATTTGAACTTAACAATCATGGTGGTATAGTCGTCATCAATTTCCTCCGTGCCGGTATACTCATACAGCCTCCGGATCAGGTGTTCCTGCATTTCCCGGGGAGTGCCCGCTGACACCTCCATCATCGTCTCTTTTAGCCGTTCCAGCCCGAACTCTTCACCCTTTGGATTCTTGGCCTCCGTGATCCCATCTGTATACAGCACCATAACATCACCCACGGCGTAGTTAATCGCGTGTGTTTCCACATGATGGCAGTAATCCTGCCCTTTTACCATGCCCAGTGCAGCGCCTTTATCTACGAGGAAAGTGGATTGTTTTTCTGCTGCGCGATAGTACAACACCGGGCAGTGACCCGCACGTGAATAATGGATCTTCCTTTCATGCATATCCAGCATAAAATAGGTTGCTGAAATGAACGATCCCCGCTCGAGGCAATACCGCAACGCCTGGTTCGCCCGGATCATAAACTCACGGGGATCCAGGGCCTGCTGGGCGAGGCTGTGAAAAATTCCCTTCATCTGCGACATATGAAAGGCCGCCGTAGTTCCTTTTCCAGACACATCGGCGATGATCAGTCCTACCTGGTGGTCACTGATGCGAAGGGTATCATAATAGTCACCGCCCACTTCGTCCGCAGATTCAGCAAACGCTGCAATCTCGAAATCGGCTCCGGATTCAAGGCGATTAGGCAACAAACTCTTCTGAACATTCTTCGCAATCTTGAGCTCTTCCTTGTACCGTTCAGTTTGTATCGCCTCCTTCATCAGGCGGAAGTTTTCGATGGAAATCCCTGCCTGGTTGGCAAAAGCGGCAACGATCTGCGTCATCTCCTTATTAAAACCGTCCGGCAATTCCTTGAGCAGCGCAAGTGTTCCAATCTTTTCTCCCTTAACCTGCACCGGGAAAGCCATGATCGAGCGGAACCGGGTTCCTTTCAGGGTGGCCAGGTGCGAGGACAGGTTTCGCGTCTTGTCTGTACTTTGATCCAGAACTCCCTTTACGTTCCGACCACTAAGGTGTTCCTGGATACGAATTGCTTCAGCTTCCGGTATGTTCCGGGTTTGAAGTCGGTATTGCTCGTGGTCACCCTTGATTTCGAGCCAGGCGGCATCCGCAAACACCGAACTTACCGAACTCTCCAGCAAGATGTCATAAACGCTTTCCTCACTCTGCTCGGTCTGCACCGACTGGCTGATGCGTTGAAAATTCACTACTTCTTCCAACTTCTGTTCGAATACGGATGAAGTTGGAAGATTGAAAAGTATGACCAGGAAGGAAAAGATTCCATAAAGGATGACAAACGAGAAGAGGTAGATATTAAAGATGTGACCATTGAACTCCAGGAACGCCGACGACTGAGCGGCAATCTCTTCGGAAAAGCGATTTGTGGTGTAAAAGAAATAACCCAGGTAAAAGAATGAAAGCATCAATAAGAGGAGGCTCGTCCACTTCTGCCGGAAATTCAGGTAAGCGACCCACTTCATGTTAGCGGAAAGCACGAGCGCAAGGAGGCCGGTCAGCACACTGACGATGCTCAACATCCATTCTCCCTGGAACAGTTGGACGATGTCCGAAAGGAGTACGGCCAACAAGGCAAACTCAAACAACGTCCACCCCCGGATAAGCCACTTTGACTTTTGATACAGGATCAATCGCTTCCAGCAGGTAAAGGCCGCGGTCATGAAGCTGATGAACAAACCGAGGTTCATCAGGTATTGTACTTCGATAAAGAAGATATTGGACGAAAGCTTCGTGGACCCAAGAAGGAAATCAAGCAGGCGAAGAGCGAGTGATAGCACGGTGGCCACCAGTCCGGTAGCAAATACCCTCCACAACAGGTCGGTGAAATTGAGCGTTTCGTCCCGCTCGATCTTGAATTTGTAATAATAGTAAAGGCTGATCACATACAGGTCGAGCATGACCTTGGGCAACCATACCGGGAGATCGGGGATGAGACCTTTCAGGTCGCTGAAGAGCACCGTAACGTCCGAAAAAAGCATGACCAGCCAGGCGATGGTGGCCGCGAGGAACGAAAAGCGGGCAAGAGCTTTGGTCTTCACAAGGTTTGTTCTGCTCCCGAACAACAAGAGCCTGCTAAGATCGCAAGTTTTTTGAACTTACTTCCTGCTATAATTCGGAGCTTCCCGGGTTATGGTTACATCATGGGGATGATTTTCTATCATGCCGGCCGAAGTGATCTTCACAAACTTAGCCTGCTTGAGTTTCTCGATGTTCTTTGCCCCGCAGTAACCCATCCCCGCTTTAAGGCCTCCCACCAGTTGGTAGAGGACCTCTGAAACCAGGCCTTTGAAAGGTACCCGGCCAGAAATTCCTTCCGGTACGAGCTTCTTGATGTCATCCTCCGCATCCTGGAAGTAACGGTCCTTTGATCCGTCATCCATGGCCTCCATGGAGCCCATGCCGCGGTAGGTCTTGAATTTCCGTCCCTCATATATTATCACATCACCCGGAGCCTCTTCGGTACCCGCCAACAATGAGCCGATCATGATGCTATCCGCACCCGCCGCCAGCGCCTTTACGATGTCACCGGAAAAACGGATACCTCCATCGGCAATGATCTTTACGCCGGATCCTTTGACAGCCCTGGCTGATTCATAAACAGCCGACAACTGCGGCAGTCCAACGCCCGCTACCACGCGCGTAGTGCAGATGCTGCCTGGTCCTACGCCCACTTTGATGGCATCAGCTCCGGCTTTCACCAGCGCCTTGGCAGCTTCCCCGGTTGCAATATTGCCCACCACCAGGTCCAGGTCACCATATTTCTTTTTCACTTTTTTCGCCGCGTCGAGGACTCCTTTGGAGTGCCCGTGTGCGGTGTCAATACTGATCACGTCAACGCCGGCAGTGCGCAGTGCGTCAATGCGATCAAACATATCAGCGGTAACGCCGACGGCAGCCCCGACACGAAGACGGCCAAACTGGTCATGGCAGGCATGCGGCTTATTTTTCTTCTTGAGAATATCCTTGTAAGTGACAAGTCCCGTGAGCTTTCCTTTCTTATTAATGATCGGAAGCTTCTCGATCTTATATTTCTGCAGAATGGTGGCTGCTTTGTCCAGGGTAATGCCTTCCGGCGCGGTGATCAAATGCTCACGAGTCATGATCTCTTCTACGGGCACAGACATGTTCTTTTGAAAACGAAGGTCACGATTGGTGATGATGCCCACGAGCTTCCCGCTGCCATCCACCACCGGGATTCCCCCAATCTTGAATTCACGCATGATCTTCTCGGCATCCCGTACGGTTGAATTCACGCGCAGCGTTACCGGGTCCAGGATCATACCGCTTTGAGATCGCTTTACCTTCCGAACTTGTTCAGCCTGGAGCTCAATGCTCATGCTTTTATGAATGAAGCCAATTCCTCCTTCCAGGGCGATGCTAATGGCCAGCGCAGACTCGGTGACCGTGTCCATTGCCGCTGACACAATGGGGATATTCATCCGGATATTCCCGGTGAGCTGTGTTATCGTACTGGTTTCGCGGGGAAGCACCTCGCTGTAGGCGGGAACCAGGAGTACGTCGTCGTAGGTTAGGGCTTCAAAAAGGAACTTGGCGGGATCGAGGGCCATGGCAAATAAATTGGATTGTTTATTTGCCGGTCAAAGGTAGGTGAAAATGTGGATATGGCAATTCCTGCAATCCTTCCTGTCTTGCTCGCTTCAGCAAATTGTATATTTGAACGTCGGAGAGCGTGATCCGGGGCCATAATTACTTTCTACTTGCTACACACATGAAGACACTTCTCACCATTCTCGGGCTGTGCGCCACCCTTCTCAGCATGGGTCAAACCCAAACTGGCAAGGCCTCCTTCTATGCCGACAATTTTGAAGGTCGGCTTACTGCCAACGGTGAGAAATACCGTCACAAGAACCTGACCGCGGCCCACAAAACGCTGCCCTTCGGCACAAAGGTGCGTGTTACTAACCTGGCCAATCAGAAGCAGGTGGATGTAGTTATCAATGACCGCGGGCCCTATGTGGATGGCCGCATTCTTGACCTTTCCAAGTCGGCAGCCGAACAGCTTGGATTTGTGAACCAGGGCATTGCCGAGGTGTCACTCTTGGTGCTGGATGCAGGCGATGGAAAAGGCACGGTCCCGGTCACCATCCAGGATTCTGCCCCGCCCGATGAAAAGGAATTTTATGACCTCGATGTTGAGCGAAAGAACCCTGGTGGATTTGGTGTTCAATTAGGTACCTACCAGGAGCTCGTTAACCTCATTCGCATGGCCGACAACCTGAAAACGTCCTACAAAAAGAAGGTGATCGTCCAGGTGAAGAATGTAAATGGAACAAAATATTATGCATTGATTCTTGGCGGGTTTTCAACACGCGCCAAGGCTGACAAATTCCGGGAATCCATTCGGAACAAGTACCCGGATGCTTTCATCGCTGAATTTGATCGAATACGTTGACGGTTTAACCGCAGCTGTGGAATTCATCGGTTACGTAGCAGCCATTGGCATTGGACTCATCCTGGGTTTGCTTGGGGGCGGAGGATCCATTCTTTCCATACCCGTCCTGGTTTACCTCTTCCAGCTTGACCCGGTTCGGGCTTCCGCCTACTCGCTCTTTGTTGTGGGCATCACCAGCCTCATCGGCGCGGTTCCAAAGTACCGCGAAGGCCACGTGAGCCTGCGAACGGGCTTGATCTTCGGCATCCCCAGCATCGTCGCCATTTTTATAACCCGAAAATGGTTTGTCCCGCTCCTCCCCGACATCTTGATCACGTTGGGAGAATTCGAACTGACCCGTCGGTTGCTGCTACTCGGGCTGTTTGCCATTCTCATGATTGGTGCTTCCTGGCCAATGATCCGAACGCAAAAGGTCAATGACGTAGATCGACCACTTCGGGCCCTCCCCCTCGCTCTTCAAGGTCTCCTTATTGGATTCACTACCGGGCTTGTTGGCGCAGGTGGTGGGTTTCTAATTATACCTGCCCTGATCTTCCTTGCTGGTCTGCCTTTTAAGCGAGCCGCGGGGACCTCTCTTTTCATTATTGCTGCCAATTCCCTCATCGGGTTTGTTGGTGATGTACTGAATTTTGAAATGGATTGGCCCTTCCTGCTCTTGATCACCACATTGGCCATTATTGGAATCCTTGTTGGAAATCGCCTTTCCCGGCGCCTCCAAAATGACACGCTGAGGAGGTCTTTTGGGTGGTTTATCCTTGTTTCAGGGGTCTATATTCTTTTCAGAGAGCTCAATTAGGCTGATTTTTTAGTCAAGTAAACCTATTGTAAACTTTTCTATTGCATTGTGATAGTATTACTACTACTTTTGCAAGTAAATCTTATACAATGAGCCAACTCACTTTTAAGCTTAATGAAAAGCTATTCCTGAGGGATCCCCAGAGTACTGAACTGGGCCAGAATATCATCAAGATGAGCATCGCCATGATTGATAAAATGGGATTTGAGCACTTCACCTTTAAGAAGTTGGCCACCCAGATAAATTCTACTGAGCCCTCCATCTACCGCTATTTCGAGAACAAGCATCGGCTGCTTCACTACTTGACGGCCTGGTATTGGAGTTGGCTGGACTACCGGCTTGATATGGCCACCCATAACCTCGGATCGACGGAAGAAAAACTTCGGGCGGCGATCAGGGTCATTACCGAGCAAAAGCGATTTGATCCTTCTTTCGGGCATGTCGACGAAGAAGCGCTTCACCGCATCGTTATCAACGAACTGGAAAAGACTTATCTCACGAAGTGGGTGGATGAAGACAATCAAGCTGGTCTTTTCAGTGGCTTCAAGGCACTGACACGAAAGATCTCCGACTATATCCAGGAAATAGCCCCGGAATACCCCTTTCCGAATTCGCTGGTGAGCACCATTTTGTTGGCCGCCAATGAGCAGATGTTCTTCATGGAACACTTGCCAGCCCTCTCCAGCATCGACAGGAAGCTGCCCCGGCCCGAACAGTATGCCCAATTACAAAAGTTCATCGAGACCATTGTCTTCAAGACTATCGGAAAATAGCCATGCTTTCTAACCTATCGATTGTCCGTCTCATTCGCGAGATCGGGCTGACACAAACACACTCGGTCGATCTTCATCAACTCCATCAGGTGGAATTGAATACCCGGACCTACGGGGTGAAGGATATCCATGAATTTGAGCGAGACCTCATTGAGGCCGGCAATCCATCCCGTATTCTTTTCCTTAAGAATGCCATACCGGTTAATACCTTGGAGCAATTTCTCCGCGAACAAGTAAGCCCCGTGGTTACCTTCTTGGCGGACGGAGAAGCACTTTCACCCATCCTTTGGCTTCCGGAACGGGGAAAAATCAAAGGGCTCCAGATGGAATCCGATGCCCGGACCCCCATTGCCTGGAACCCACAACTTCCGGAAAGCCAGCTGAAGAACCCGGATGGAAAGGTGATTTGCCTTACTTCCGTAATCTATGAAAGCCCGGTCAGTCCTACCGATGTAGAAGAAGGCAATCTCAATCCTGTGCGCCGCCTATTCAGCCTCCTGAATACGGAGCGCAAAGAGATACTCTATATTTTGTTTTATGCATTGCTGGTCGGCTTGGTGAGTTTGGCCTTGCCCCTGGGCATTCAAACTACCGTCGAGCTTATCTCGGGTGGCGTATTCTTCAGCTCGGTCTACCTGATGATCTTCCTCGTAATTGCCGGCGTACTGGCTGGCGGCGGATTACAAATCATCCAGATCAGCATGGTCGACTACCTCCAGCGGAGGGTCTTTACTAAAGCGGCACTTGAATTTGCCTATCGCATTCCACGCCTGCGCATGGAGTCTCTGTCAGGAAAATATGCACCTGAACTTATCAATCGCTTCTTCGATGTAATGACGGTACAGAAAGGGCTGCCCAAGCTTTTGATTGACCTGTCTTCCGCGGCCATCCAGATTCTTTTTGGCCTTCTGTTGATTTCTCTCTACCACCCGTTTTTCATTCTCTTTGGATTATTACTGATTTCTGTTCTCGGCATCATCTTCTATATCACGGGTCCCCGCGGACTCAAGTCGTCCATGAATGAATCCAAGTACAAATACAAAGTCGTTCATTGGCTGGAAGAGCTCGGGCGTGCCCTTCAGTCATTCAAACTCGGCGGCTCTACGGATTTGCCGCTGCGCAAAGCGGATCACAACATTAACGGTTACCTCAAGCATCGAACCATTCATTTCAACATTCTCCTCACGCAATTCTCCTTTATTGTATTCTTCAAGGCAGCCGTGGTGGGCGGATTACTGATCGTGGGTACAACGCTGGTGGTGAGCCGTGAAATTACGCTTGGTCAGCTGGTGGCCTCCGAGATTGTGATCATTTTGATCATCAATTCGGTAGAAAAGATCATCATGTACATGGACGTGGTGTATGACTTGCTGACCGCGGTTGACAAGATTTCTCATGTCACCGACCTGCCCATTGAGCGCGCCGGCGGCCTGGACCTCATCCCAAAAAATGAGAAAGGATTTGCCCTCCGCGTGCATAACCTGTCGTATACTTTTCCAGACGGAGATTTCAAACTCGAGAACGTTGACCTCGCTGTTGAGCCGGGCGAACGAATTTGTATTTCCGGTCCCGGGGGCAGCGGCAAGACCATCCTGACCAGTCTACTCACTGGATTGTATACCAACTTCAAGGGTTCGATCACCCTGGACGGTTACTCCATGCGGGACCTGGACCTAAGTCACCTGAGGGAAAAAATCGCCAAAAACATCAGCGCAGAAGATCTCTTTGATGGATCCATTTTGGAAAACCTGACCGTAGGCAACGCCCGCACTACGCCAGAGATGGTGATGGCTGCCTTGCAAAAAGTGGGGCTGACCGATATCATCAATGCCATGCCCGAGGGACTGGGCACACATTTGTTAAGCGGTGGCAAAGGAATATCTGACACGGTTATTCAAAAACTTATTCTTGCCCGATGCATCGCCAAGCAACCCAAGTTGATGGTACTGAACGACCTCTTTATCGGGTTGCCCAGGTCGGAGAAACTCAAGCTTATCGAGGCCGTCACGGATCCATCATGTCCCTGGACGCTGATCGCCGTCTCCAATGACCCGATGATTATGTCCGCCTGCGACCGTGTGGTCGTGCTGGATAGTGGACGGATTAATTCCATCGGTCCGTTTTCCGAACTTATGAAGAATGAGAAGATCAAAACTTTCATTGACTGAATATGCTGAACATCTCAAAAGATTCGATTGAAAAGGAACTGCCCCCGGATGCCATGTATTCATTGCGTACGCTCCAAACGCCCAGCGGTGGTAAGCGGCTTGCCCGCATCCTTATGGGTTTTGGAATCATCACATTCATCATACTCTTCTTGCCTTGGCAGCAGAATATTCATGGAAGGGGTGCCGTCACCGCACTTTCACCCGGCAATCGCCCGCAAACCATCGAAACGGCCATCGCCGGACGCGTATCGGAGTGGAGGATCAGCGAAGGCCAATTTGTGGATGCCGGTGACACCATTGCCATTCTTAGTGAGATTCGGGAAAAGTACTTCGATCCCCAATTTCTTGATCGCCTTAGGGAAATAATCCACTCAAAAGAACAGAGCCTCAACTCCAAGGGTCAGAAAGCACAGGCATTGAAAAGGCAGATTCAATCGCTGGAAGAAGCTATGCGCGGGAAAATTGATCAGGCTAAAGCGAAGCTCGAAGGAGAACGTGTTCGATTTAACAACGCAAAAAACCAATATGAGCGTAACAAGAAATTGTTTGAGGCGGGGAATATTCCACTCACGAAATTCCAGGATATTGAATACAAGTACCAGGGAAGTGAAGCCGATTTTATCAATGCAGAAATTGAAGTCCAGCGCGTGCAGGCGGAATACCTCGACAAGATCAACAAGGCAGAGTCCGACCTGAACAACACATTGTCAGAACAATTCGATACACAGGCTGACCTATCCAAGCTCCGGAATGAATATGTCAACATGGAGGTGAGAAGCCAGCAATACTACATTCTTGCTCCCCAAGCCGGCTTTGTGGTCAAAGCCACGGTTGCCGGGATTGGCCAGACGATCAAGGAAGGCGATGCCCTATGTACTATCATGCCGTTGAGTGACGACATTGCGGTGGAGATGTATGTACGGGCCATGGATGTTCCGTTATTGAGCCTTGGTCGGAAGGTCCGGATTGAATTCGACGGTTTCCCGGCACTCCAATTTTCAGGGTGGCCAAGCATTTCAGTAGGCACATTTGGCGGTACCGTTCGGGTGATCGACTACGTCAACACGCATCCTGGTGAATTTCGGATCCTCGTTACGCCTGACAGCACGGATACAGCGTGGCCCAAGCAGCTTCGCATCGGCGGCGGCACGCTGGGATGGGTAATGCTGGACAGTGTGCCCATATGGTATGAGCTCTGGCGCCAACTCAATGGATTTCCGCCCAGTCTGTACAAAGAACCTGAGGTGGGTACCAAAAAGGACAAGTCCGCCAAAAAGTCACCTTCCACTGATAATCCTTCGAAATGATGAAAAGGTCATTGCTCATCATTCTCATTAGTATCCTGGTTAACTCGCTTCATGGTCGGGCACAAGCATCATTGGATTCCATTTTCGTGCTTCCCGATTCCGTAAAGACGTTCTCCATCGACAATTTCTATGCGGTCTTGCTGGCCCATCATCCCATGGTAAAGCAAGCGAGGTTACTGAGCGATAATGCCCGGCAGGAAGTACGGCTGGCGCGCGGGTCGTTTGATCCCAAACTGGAGTCCACCTATGCTACCAAAGAATTCCAGGACAAGGATTACTATAACAAGTTTGCCGCTTCACTCACCATTCCCGTCTGGTTTCCGGTTGATCCGAAAATCGGATTCGAGAAAAATGAGGGCACCAACATTAACCCCGAATCCTCTATTCCCGAGACAGATCAGTATCGTCAGCTCGTTACCGGGATCCGACTTCCGGTAGGTAGAGGCCTGCTGACGGATGAGCGCCGCGCGGCCGTGAAACAAGCGAGGCTGTTCACTGAATTGGCCGAGGCCGAACAGGTGAAGTTGATCAACAAGATTCTGCTTGAGGCCGCCAAGGATTACTGGCAGTGGTACTATGCTTATTACAGCTACCGGTTGTTCAATCGAAGCACACAAATTGCCGATGAAATCTTTCGTCGTGTGCACCTGAATGCGGTCCACGGCGAAGCATCCGCTGTTGATACGGTACAAGCAAAAATCACCCTTCAGCAGAGACTCATTGAGCGACAGGAGGCCTACCTGGAATTTATTAACCAGGGTATTCGCATTTCCAATTATCTATGGGATGCTGATGAGCAGCCGGTACTCCTTTCCGCACAGGTTGCCCCTGTGTTACTTCCTGGTGATGAAACACTCTTGAGCACCCAGACGCTGAGCGAACTCAAGTTCATGGCCAGCCAAAATCACCCGGAGTTGCAGAAACTCAATATTAAATTGAATCAGCTGGAAGTTGATCGCAAACTGGCCACCGAATACCTCAAGCCGCGACTTGATCTCAATTATGGCTTTATCAATCAGCCCATCGGCCCAGACGGTAGTTTCCAGTCCTTCTCACTGGGCAACAATTACAAGTTAGGGGTTGATTTTTCCATGCCTATTCTGCTGCGGAAAGAACGCGCCAAACTGGGGCAAACCAAACTGAAGATCCGTAACACACAGCTGGAGCGTACACAGGCCGAACGTGAAATATTGAACCAGGTACAGCAGGTATTCAACCAGCTGGTAAACACCCATACGATTCTTAACCAGCAAACGTCAATGGCTCAGAACTATGAGCGATTACTCCAAGCCGAACTGATGAACGTGGAGTTAGGGGAGAGTGACCTCTTCAAAATCAACGTCCAGCAGGAGAAAGTGATCCAGGCGCAAACCAAGCTGCTGAAACTGAAAGCCGACTATGAAAAACTGAAGGCCACGCTGTATTGGGCGGCGGGAATTCGCAACTTGAACACACTCCCCTAATCAACTCGAGCGGTTTAAAGTGTGATCAATTTTTCATAGCTTCGACTTGTCGACTACCATGTCCAACCGGCATCATTTTTGGCTACGAACAACGGCTATTCTACAGCTAATCACAGCCGGGATTCATGCCATGAGTTTCTTCAGAAATCGCATACCGGCCAATGAGAGCGAGCAGAAGTTGTATGATTTGATGGCCAGCTATCAATTGAATAATGTGGGGCCCTACTTTCATCCCACCATGCAGGACATCTTCACGGCGCTAAGTGCTTCCTTCACGCTACTTTACTTGTTTAGTGGAGTGATCACCTTGTACCTGCTTCAGAAGAACTTGCCCTCAACAATTTGGAAAGGGCTCACCTCCATCAACCTGATTGTTTTTGGAGTTGCCTTTCTGATCAATCTACTGTTCACCTTCCTTCCTCCTATCGTGCTGACTGGCGTTGTGTTTATCGGATTCTGTTTGGCTTACGCCACGAACCACATTCACCGGATCGTCTTACCCAAGAATTGACCGCTCGATAATATCGCAACACTCGTGAATCTGTTCTTCCGTAATCACGAGCGGCGGAGCCAGCCGGATAATGTTTCCATGCGTGGGTTTGGCCAATAGTCCGTTTTCGGCGAACTTCAAGCAGATCTGCCAGGCCGTATCACTTTCCGGGGTATCATTGATGACGATCGCATTGAGCAGGCCTTTGCCCCGTACTAGTTTGACTCTCTCCGATTTGGCCACGAGCAAATTCATCCTCGACCGGAAGATGATTCCCAGTTTTTCAGCCCGTTCAGCCAAGTGCTCATCCTTCACCACCTGGAGCGATTCCATGCAAACTGCGGCAGCCAGGGGATTCCCTCCGAAGGTAGATCCGTGCTCACCCGGATGAATGACCAGCATGATGGTATCATCTGCAAGAACACAGGAGACAGGCAGTACTCCGCCGCTCAGCGCTTTGCCAAGAATGAGGATGTCAGCCCGAACGCCTTCGTGATCGGAAGCAAGCATCCTTCCGGTGCGGGCAATGCCGGTCTGAATCTCATCCATCATGAGCAACACGTTATGCTTTCGACAGAGACGTTCAGCTTCTTTCAGGTATCCTTCCTTGGGAACATAAACACCCGCCTCACCCTGGATAGGCTCTAACCACAATCCACAAACATTCGGGTTAGCAAGTGCCTTCTCGATTGCCTGGACGTTGTCATAGTCAATAATGTCAAACCCGGGCATAAAGGGTCCGAAGCCAGCACGAGCCGTGGGATCAGTAGAAGCAGAAATGATCGTTGTTGTCCTCCCATGAAAATTCTTCTTTGCCGCAACAATTACGGCCTGGTTGTCGGGGATTCTCTTTTGGGTATAACCCCACTTTCGCGCCAGCTTGATCGCCGTTTCGTTGGCTTCTGCGCCGCTGTTCATGAACAACGCTTTCTGATAACCAAAGGTCTCGCAGATCAATTTCTCCGCCAAGCCAAGTTTGTCGTTATAAAATGCACGCGAGGTAAGCGTCAACTCACCGGCTTGTTCGGTAAGAGCGCGGATGATTCTCGGATGGCAATGACCCTGGTTAACCGCGCTATACGCGGAAAGAAAATCATAATAGCGCTTCCCCTCAACGTCCCAAAGGAAAACACCCTCGCCCCGGTGGAGCACCACGGGAAGCGGATGATAGTTATGAGCACCATACTTTTCTTCCAGCTGGATAGCCTCATTTGCGGATGTGACTTCAATCATAGCACAGGGGATTGTATTGCAAAGATAGGCAGTAATCGTCAGACCGGTCGGATAACCGCCAGGCAGGATGAATATCCTTTTCAATGAGGAAAATCCTGAACATATTTGTGTGACTTAGCCAACCCTCTCCATGAAATACAAACGAATCCTCCTCAAGCTGAGCGGTGAAGCCCTGATGGGAAAATCGAAGACAAACAGCCTTGACCCCGAGGTACTGGAACAGTATTCCATGGAAATCAAAGCGGTGCACGAATTGGGGGTTGAACTGGCCATTGTCATTGGCGGCGGCAACATCTTCCGTGGGGGGCAGGCGGAAGCGCTGGGTATAGATCGGGTTCAGGGAGATTACATGGGGATGCTGGCCACTGTAATTAATGCCATGGCCCTGCAAAGTGCCCTGGAGCGCCACGGCATGTATACCCGCCTGATGGCAGGGATCAAGATGGAGCAAGTGTGCGAGCCCTTCATTCGTCGCCGTGCCATTCGTCACCTCGAAAAGGGTCGCATTGTTATCTTTGGTGCGGGTATCGGCAATCCCTATTTCACCACCGATTCGACCGCCAGCCTGCGTGCCATTGAAATCCAGGCTGATGTGGTGCTTAAAGGCACGCGTGTCGATGGCGTTTATACCAAGGACCCTGAGAAGTTTCCGGATGCTACGCGCTATGCGAAATTGTCGTTCCAGGAAGCCTATGAGAAGAACCTCAATATTATGGACATGACCGCATTTACGCTGTGCATGGAAAATAAATTGCCAATCATCGTGTTCGACATGAATAAATCCGGCAACCTCAAGCGAATTACCCAGGGTGATGAAGCCGGCACGTTGATTAGCTGACCAAAACGGATCGGATTGATAAATTACTTTTAGGTTATGGAAGAGATTGATCTTTACCTCGATGATGCTCGCGACCAGATGAGCAAGGTCCTTACTCACGTGGGCCATGAATTGACCAAGATTCGCGCCGGCAAGGCCAACCCAGCCATGCTGGAGGGTATCCAGGTTCCCTACTATGGAGCCATGAGCCCGCTGCAACAGATTTCCTCCATTACCTCACCTGACCCCCGGACCCTCTTCATCAAGCCCTGGGAAAAAAGCTTCATCCAGGAAATTGAAAAGGCCATCATGGCCGCCAACCTCGGACTTACCCCGCAAAATGATGGGCAACAGGTGATCATCAACATCCCCATGCTCACGGAGGAGCGTCGCAAACAACTCGTCAAGCAAGTACACCATGAGTGCGAGCAGGGCAAAGTGAGTATTCGGAGTGTTCGGAAAGAAACAAACGAGCAACTGAAGAAAATCAAGGGTGCCCCCGAAGACGATGTCAAAGCCGCCGAAGACGACGTGCAAAAACTCACCGATGAGTTCATCGCCAAGATTGATGCGCTGATGAAAAAGAAGGAAGCCGAGATCATGACCGTCTAACCCAAGCACATGAATGAAGAAAACCTCGGTCAAAAAGTTGCTCGCAAAACTAAGAGCTTCTTGAAAAAACTCCTCCTTATCCTTCTGGTGCTAGGCGCCGCTACCTTCTCCTTTCTCTATTGGGGAACATATGAGACCGGCGTGATGGCCGGCAAGGTGATTCGTATCAGCGAGAAAGGCGTCCTTTTCAAAACCTATGAAGGAAAATTGAACCTGGAATCATTCGGTGCCCTCAAAGGGACCAGCCCCATTGCAGAATCGTTCGACTTCTCCGTCGAGGGCCAGAACACGGAGGTCATCCAGGCACTCCAGCAAGTGGCGTTAAGCGGAGAGCGGGTTAATCTCTATTTTAACAAACGCTACATGGCCTTCCCCTGGAGAGGCGAGACGAAGTACTTTGTGAATAAAGTAGAGCGTATTCAATAAACAGCTGTTGAAAAATTCCCGCCTTATCGTTGTCTATGGCTCTTACGGATATACCGGAAAGCTCATCGTGGACCTTTGCCGTGAGAAAAAATTGCAGGTCATATTGGCCGGACGGAATGCCGACGCGCTATCCGCACAGGGCATGGAATCCGGTTATCCGTATCAGGTGGTGGACAGCGGTGATCTCGAGGCGCTGAAGAAATTGCTTGAACCCGCCGCGGTGGTTATCCATTGTGGTGGACCATTCAAACACACCGCCCGGACGATGGCCGAGGCTTGCTTTGCGACGCAAACACATTACACGGATATAACGGGTGAGTACCAGGTTTTCGAACAGCTGGCCGGTATGGACGAACAGGCCAGAAAATCTGGCATCACGTTGATGCCCGGGACAGGTTTCGATGTGGTTCCGTCCGACTGCCTGGCCGCTCACCTGAAATCCCGTTTGCCCTCGGCAACCCACCTTCAACTGGCGTTCGCTTCTTCTGCAGCTGGCATGTCACGCGGCACTAAGAAAACCTCTGTAGAGGGATTGGGTTATGGCGGCGTAATCAGGAAAGAAGGCAAATTGACCTCCGTTCCTCTTGGTCATGCGATGAATATTGATTTCGGCGCCTTTCGGATGAATGCGCTTTGCATTCCATGGGGGGATATTTCCACCGCCTGGCGAAGCACCGGTATCCCCAACATTGAAGTGTTCATGGGCGCAACGGATTCCATGATTCGCAATGCCCGGCTTAGCAATTACCTGGGTTGGTTGCTCCGGATGCGTTGGGTAAAGAACTACATGATGAAACAAATCGACCGGCGTCCACCTGGTCCCAGTGAAGAACGCCGAGAGAAAGGCAAGAGCTTTCTGTGGGGAAAAGTGACTGGGCCCAATGGTGAGGAACGCACCTCCCGCCTGGTCACCGCCAGTGGTTACACCCTGACGGCCAGAACAGCTGTATTGATCGCCGAAAAGATTATTTCCGGGAATTTCAAACCTGGGTATCAAACCCCCTCTATGGCGTACGGCCCGGACCTGATCCTCGAGGTTGAGGGTTCTAAACGAAGCGACCTGTAACATGGAAGAAAAAAGGCTTACCCGTTCTACTTCCGATCGCATGGTGGCCGGCGTTTGCGGGGGACTTGCTGATTACTTCAAACTGGATCCTTCGCTGGTAAGAATCGGCATTGTGCTCATTGGCGTGATCACGGCCGTAGTGCCCGTATGCCTGATTTATGGAGTACTTTGGCTGGTTATCCCGGAAACGAAATAGTACTACCCTTCGCGGACAACCACTGCCTTCTCTCCCTTCGGAATCATTTTGCCAATGGAATGCACAGACAATCCTTCCTCTTGAAGGATCTTTTCAAACGCGGATTGCTGTCCTTGCTTAACACAAACCAGCAGGCCACCGCTGGTTTGCGGATCACATAGCGTGAGCAGCGAAGTAGAGCCAATCCCATCCACCCGGGACTGAAAACTACTCCAATTCCGCATCGTGTTGTCCGGGTAAATCATGCGGGAGGTGTAAGAGTCCAGGTTATGGATCAACGGTACACTGCTGTAATTGATTTCCGCTGAAAGGCCACTGCCTTCACACACTTCAATGAGGTGTCCCAGCAGGCCGAAGCCGGTGATATCAGTCATAGCAGTAACTGAATCCAGCTCCCCAAAACGCCGGCCTGAGGAATTCAATTGCGACATTATTCGGACGGCTTCCGCCAGGTCCTCTTCTGCGGCAAGCCCGCGCTTTTGCGCCGTAGTGATAATCCCCAGCCCGATTGACTTGGTAAGGTAAATTGCATCCCCGACCGTAGCAGTATCATTGCGCTTGATGTGATTCTTGCGGACGATGCCGGTCACCGCCAGTCCAAAAATTGGTTCCGGACTATCGATGCTGTGACCTCCGGCCAGAGGAATTCCCGCCTCATCACATACCGCACGGCTGCCCTCCAGGACCTTTTGTGCCAGGGTAGCCGGAAGTTTCTGAATTGGCCATCCCAATATGGCGACAGCCATCAGCGGGCTGCCACCCATGGCATACACGTCACTGATGGCATTAACCGACGCGATTCGGCCAAAATCATAAGCGTCATCAACGATGGGCATGAAAAAATCAGTGGTGCTGATGATGCACTGCGACCCATCGAGGTCATAGACCGCCGCATCATCCTTTGTCTCAT
The DNA here is from genome assembly GCA_016787645.1 of Cyclobacteriaceae bacterium. GTDB lineage: Bacteria > Bacteroidota > Bacteroidia > Cytophagales > Cyclobacteriaceae > ELB16-189. The sequence continues at coordinate 457,550 of JAEUUF010000022.1, forward strand.
TTCCGACGAGCAGTTTCGGGAAAACTTTCTGAACCGAGGTGCTATGCAGTATAGTCTCCAGCACGGCGGGAGAAATTTTGCAGCCGCAACCGGCGCCATGGGAAAATTGGGTGAGTTTAGGATCTGACATTGCGTTGAATAAGGTCACTAACAAATTGTTCAAGATTCTTGCCGTCCCAGGGTGCAGAGAACCGCAACTGGCTGACACGTTTCTCCATACTACGTTGGTAGGCCTTGTCGTAGTAAGTGAGCAGGATATCGATGACAGAAGGCATGTCATCCTGAAGCAACTTCTCCCTGGCCGCATTAAAATTTTGGCCGCCCAGCTTTTTGGTAATTTTCTCCATGATGGTCAGGAATTCTTTGCGATCAGCCGGACCATATTCTTCCACCAGCCGATTTACGCGAACCTCTTTCGGCACGTCCATTCGGACCAGCGGGCTTGCGTGCAATTGTCCCCAAAAATCTGGAGGAAGGAAAATCTTACCGATAGCGATCGATTCATCTTCTACCCAAACAGGTTGATCAGCTTGGAGGTTCATCAATTGCTCAAACAAAAGATTTTGAAACTGTTCGGTGGTCGGTTGCGGTGGTTGAAGCAGGCCTCCGAACGCGGATCCCTTGTGATGCGCCATTGCTTCGAGGTCCACTACTTGCTGTCCCTGTCGGGCCAATTCCCGTAGCACATCACTCTTACCGCTCCCCGTGCAACCCGTGATGGAGATCAGCTTCAAAGGCTTTTTGAACGCTTCAAGCGCTGCTTGCCGGTAAGTCTTGTATCCTCCGGCGAGAACGTGGGACTTAATACCCACCATGCCAATGAACTGGGCGAAGTTGGCGGATCGCATGCCGCCTCTCCAGCAATGAACAATAGCATCTTTGCCAGCGGTAATTGTTTCGGCCGTCGTTACCATGTCCAACAACCTCGGGCCAACCAGCCTGAATCCTTCATGAATCGCCTTTCGCTGTCCGCTGGTTTTGTAAATAGTCCCCACCACTGCCCTTTCTGCATCATTGAGGAGGGGAACGTTATGAACTCCTGGAATATGACCGGCCGAAAATTCTCCTTCCGAGCGAACATCGATCACCGGCAATTCATGCCGAAGCGATAGAAATTCTTGCAGAGCGAGTTGCATGGGCGGCTGATGAACCGCAAAGTTCGCAAATAATCAGACTTTCTTTGAGTTGCTCAGTCGTCGAAAGCGATGCCAATGTTGGAAGCAATGCCGATGCGGAATCCTGAGGCGAGGTAATTGCCTTGCTGGAAAGAGCCCGCAAACTCCAGGCGGAATATTCTCAGTATGCCATCCAGGCCGTAGCCAAGTTCCACGTAATTATTCGCTGTGGGACTGGCCAGGTAGTTGACAAAAATGTTTTCCGTTATGCCCATCAACCGGACATACGGGATGCGGGTGATCAAAAACTTGCGCAGGTGGTAGTGCGCGTTTGCGGTGAGGTACTTGTCATGCGTACTGAACGCGTAGTAATCGAGCAAACGATAACTGCCCACGGGATCCGTAGTGACAAAGGGTGTTTTATTACCCAGGAAATGCTTGTAATCCATGAAATACATCCTTCTTCCGCTGAAGAAGGTGCCGCCTCTTACCAACAGATCGAGGGTGCCCCGGATGCCGAACTTCACTTGCTGACGAATTCCCAATTCAAGCATCTCGTAGGAGACGTCGCTATTGAGGGCGCCAAATCCTCTGCGGTATTCAGCCATTAACACGGGAGAGGAATTACTAACGCGTTGACGATTTCCATTGCGAAGCCTGAACTTCTGCCACGGCCGCGCTTCAATGCCCACGATACCTACAAACGCATTGTGGGGCTGAAAACTGGTATTCGGAAGCTCCGCGCTGACCGGTGCGTTGGGGGTGTATTGCTTTTCCTTGTAGTCAACCCACGTAATGTCACTGCTGTTCGCCAGCTCCGAGCGTCGTGACCAGGTCCATTGGGTATAAGCCGTCACATACTGGCTGATCCGGTCGCGCCATTTGAAGTCCACGTACTGGCGCTCATACAGTTTCATCAGGTTGTCCTCGAGAAACAATGTGGTAAGGGAGTTGACGATATGATGAATGGGTTCATCCGAGTTGTACTGGTGAACATACCTTCCGCCCTCCAGGGTAAAGCGGTTGCCCCGGTTCCTGAAATCCACCCGGAGAATACCGGATGCTACATTCCGTGAAAACGCATAACGGAAAATTGGAGTCACTTGCAGGCGAGAAGTTCGTGGTGGTTGGTCCGGCTTGAGGGAGTCGCGCTTTACCCACCGATGGTAGAAACTTACACGGTAGATCAGGTTCCATCCTTCCACGGTATTGAACCCTCCGTTCGGAAAATGAATCTCGAAATCTGTTTTCTTGCCCAGGGAGTAGCGGTCACCCGTCAGCAAGTCCCACGGCTGAAATCCCTTGCTTTTGGACGGTTTCAAGGAATCGCCCTCATCTCTCCGGCGCTGAACTTCCGAAATGCTGTCATTTACTTTGTATCCCCGCACCTCCTCTTTGGTGAGTTGCACCGGCCGCATCTCGGCCCAGAAAGTGGAGTCCTTCTTGTAGGCTAATGAATCCACTTTGAACGTAGTCTCCTCGATGACTTCCGGTTGTTTCTGTTCCTTCCGCTCAGCCTTTTCATATTCCTTCACCATCTGGTTGAGCTCCTTGCGGGTCACTTCCTTCCCGGCTTCAAGTCGCTCCTGCAGTTGCTGTCCCTTCTTGCCATACTTCTTCTCAATGTCCTTGGCCTGCTCCTTCTGCACGGTTTCATCAATCACCGTCATCTCCATGGGCAGGGCAGGATTGAGCGTGATCTTGTAGTCTTTTACCGTCGCCAGGTATTCTGCGACAAACTCAAATCCGAAAATGCGTCCCTCTACTTCGAACTGTTGAGATACCGGCAACCAGGCCTTGTCCTCGATAGGGTTGTAGATCTGCTTCACATGGAATTTGATGCCCAGTTTGGTGACTTTCAGATCAGCGCTATGGATGCTCCACCAGTCCTCCACGATATAGATGGTCCCCTCAAACACATTGTCGCCGCGGGATCGCGGGGTAACCTTGATCTTGCTGATATCATAAGTGCGATCCTTAAACGTGCCTTCATAGGTAAATCGATAATACGAAAAGGCTTTGGGTGACAACGGGGAAACTGTCTCTGCAATCTCGGGCTCATACAAACTCCCGAAAACATAGGCATTGGGCGAAGTGTTCCGGTTGTTTCCATTCGTATAAACTGCAATCACCTTTTCATCAAACTTGTTGGGCCGTGTGTAGGTAATTTCGCTGACCGATTCCTGGATAAAGACCCGGTCCTTGGTGATCCCCTCCTTTTCAAGTGCTTTCTTCGCCAGCCAGGGATAATCCTTGAGTTGGCCCTTACCCTTGATATATACCTTGGCGGTGTACTTGTCAATTTGTTGCGTGTGGTATTTCGCTTTCGCGATAGCCTTGCGCATGATGGTGTAGGCTGGGTCCTCCTTGCCCGCCTTAACAGTTACCGCCTGGAGTTGAATGACTTGTGCCTTGAGCACAATGTCGAGTGTTATGAATTCTTCTGCGATGTCAACCGTGCGGCTTACGGTTTCAAATCCAAGGAAATGGTAGACGAGGTCGTAGCGGCCGGCCGGCAACGTAATCTCATAGTTTCCGTTGGGATCGCTGACTGCCCCTGATTCAGTCTGGCGGACATAGATGGTTGCGTAAGGCAGGTAAGCACCGTCATCCCCTTTGATCGTACCCCGCACCCCGCCTCCCCAGGCAGACCCGGAAACCAACAGCAGGATGGCCAGCAAAGTAGATTTCATTGCTCTCCAAGACGAAAAGATGCTCATGGGGGTTGCCGCGTGTGCCAATATTACTTGTAAAAATTGCGCAAGCGAATCAATTCCTCAACCGGCTCAGGCACCAGGTACCGAATTGACTTGCCTTCCTGAACACATTGCCGGATGTAGGTGGCAGATATGTCCAATAATGGCGCCGGCACAAGCCGAACATGGCTATGACGTAGAATCGGCGATTCTGTTACACCCGGGCGAGGATAAACATACAATCCATAATGATCGAGGATCTGGTCATGGTTCTTCCACTTCTCAAAATTCTCCAGGTTGTCCTGCCCAATGATCACGACAAATTTCTTCTGGGGGTGCTTCTCTGAAAGAACAGCGAGGGTATCAATCGTATAACTGGGCTTGGGCATTCTGAATTCGACATCGGATACTTCCAGCTTGTAGTTCCCGGCTATCGCCGATCTTACCATATCATAGCGGTCAAATTCATGAAGGAGCGACTTTGAAGGTTTGAACGGATTTTGGGGAGACACGACAAACCATACTTTGGACAGATCGGTGTTCTCCGCCATAATGTTGGCGATAATCAGGTGGCCGGTGTGAATCGGGTTGAACGATCCAAAAAACAGGCCGATCTTTTGTGTAGTCGTTTCCACGGTACCCTGATGGAGGGTTATTGGTTCCGAAACTCGTCGTAGAGCCGCTGCGCTTCCGCGCACGAATGGGTAAGGTCTTCATTTACCAGCACAACGTCAAAATCATCCTGGAACTTCATCTCAAACTTGGCCTTGAAAAGGCGCTGGGAAAGGCTGGCGTCGGATTCGGTGCTTCGTTTCCGCAGTCTTTCCTCCAATACTTCAAGCGAGGGAACTTTTACGAAGATGGAAAGTGCCTTGTCGCCAAAATACTTCTTAAGATTTATTCCTCCTTTCACATCCACGTCAAAAATAACATCCTTGTCCTCTTTCCAGATGCGCTCCACTTCGGATTTGAGCGTTCCATAGAAGTTGCCTGCATACACTTCTTCCCATTCCACAAACTCATCGTTGTCAATCCTCTTCTTAAATTCTTCCGGGGTCAGGAAGTAATAATCCTTGCCATGTTGCTCGGTGCGACCCCGGCGATCACGTGTCGAGGCGGAAATGGAGAATCCCAGCGTTGGATTATGCTCCAGGAGATAATGCACCAGTGTGGTCTTGCCGGAACCCGAAGGGGCGGAAAAAATCAGGGCCTTTCCTGCCATCAGGAATTCTGTTGTGCGATCTGCGCCTTGATCTGCTGGACAAGGTCCCCGGGGGCGCCTTCACCGCAACATCGGGTCTTGAGCAATTCCTTGATAGCCATATCCACCTGGTATCCTTTGAAACACGGCATGCACATATCCATATGATGCAAGAAGTACGCGCGTTGCTCCTGGGTGACTTCTCCATCGAGGTACAGCTGTAGCATCTCCATGCAGGTAGCTCGCTTTCCCGAAGGCGAAGTGAACGGGTTGGTAGAATCACTCATAGATCATGCTGTTTTGTAGCCCATGGACCTGGCATACTCACTGAGTTTTTCCTTCAGCAGGTGACGGGCCCGGTGTAGCCGGCTTCGTACGGTGCCAATAGGGATATCCAGTATTTTTGCCATCTCTTCATATTTAAAGCCTTCCAGGTCGCACAGGATAATGACTGTGCGGAAATCAACGTCCAGGGAGTTCAGCGCATTGGAAATTTCGTCCCCGATCATATCCTTCAGTGCCTCCACCCGCAGGTCCGGTGTGATCTGCCGGTGGACGTCATCCGAGTTATAATAGGACTCCACTTCCTGGTAGTCGACCTTACCGGGCTCCTTGGCCTTCTTCCGGTAGTCGTTGATAAAACTGTTTTTCAGTATGCGGAACAACCAGGCCTTGGCATTGGTTCCTTTCTGGAATGATTCTATGAACCGAAATGCCTTGAAGTACGTGTCCTGCACCAGGTCCTTCGCATCGTCCCGCTCGAGGGTAAGTCGATAGCCGAAATTATACATGGCGTGAATGTGCGGCAGGAATTCCTTGTCAAAGATTTCCTGCTTCTCAGCTTCCGTATAGATCGGGCGCGCACTTTCTTCCATGGATTCAAAATTAGCCAAAACGCCAGCGATTGAAAGGACTATTTCAAGAGTTTGTAGTTTCGATACTCCCCTACCCGGTACCCCAACAGCAACCGGCTCGCCCATCGCTTCAGGCGCTCGCGGACCTCCAGGCGGTTCTTGGACAGATCATGATCAAACTTCCAGTTTAGCCTCCGGATCCTGTCTCCCATTACTTTCGGATGAGTCCCTTCAAAACGCTCAAGCGAATCAATCTCACCGTAGTCAAACTCCTCTGCCTTGGGAATGTTCTGCTCCATCCACTGGTCATCATGATACAATTGGCTAAAGGCTTCCTGTTTACGTCGCATCGCTTTTGGTTCGCGTACCCAGCCATAATGAAAAATTTCCGCGTCGATCAGCCTAACCTTCAGCTTTTCATTGGGTCGCTTGCGAAACCCTTGCGCATCGCGGTATGAAAAAATATTCTTGTCATTACGGATAATTCTTATCTCGCGGCGGTACCATTTCCAGGAAGCGCCGACATAATCATAGGAACCATAGAAGTGCCGGTAATTGAAGAGCAGGCCTTCGACACGACGGTCAGGAAGGAATCGCTCCATCGCTTCTCGTACCACCTGATGATATTTCTCGTGCAGTACTTCGTCAGCCTGGATGTAGAAACACCAGTCTGCGTCGGTTGGCACTGCCGCGAACGCCTTGTCTGTTTCCATGGCGAGTACACGACCTCCCTGGCGTTGGCGATCATCCCATAGGGTCTCGATGATCCTGATTTTGGCCGGATCAATTGCGCGCACAACCTCCAGGGTGTTGTCCTCCGATTTACCGACTGCCACGATCAACTCATCGCAGACCGGCAGTATCGACCGGATGGCCTCCACAATGGGATAATCCAGCTTGGTTGCATTTCGAATAATGGTGAAGCCGCAGACTTTCATGAATCACATGATGCTTAAAGCAAACTTCGATATATTTCCTGGTACGATTTTGCCGCTGCGGCCCAGGAAAATCTCCTGGCATATACCTTCCTTGAATCAACCAACTGGGGCGATTCCCGACTTAAGACATTTCGGACAGTTGTGGCCATTTGTTGCGGTGTTTCATCTTCCCAAAATGCCGCATGCTCACCACCGATCTCGGGCAAACTACCAAATCGCGAACAGACCGCCGGTTTCCCGTGATGGAAAGCCTCAATGACCGGTATACCGAATCCTTCAGACAAGGAGGGAAAAAGTAAAGCCTTGCCGTGTTCAAAAAGCCACTGCTTTTCAGGCTGGGTCACCTCACCCGGGAACAACACGCGGTCTGACAAGCCTGAGTTACGCACTTCTTCCATCACCTGCATTGCGTACGCCGATCCGCTGTCGCCGGCAAGCACCAATTTGTATTCCGGCAGGTACTTCATCATGGGAACAAGAACATGAAAATTCTTTCGGGGAAAAAAGGTGCCGATGGAAAACAGGAATTCATCCTTTGGCGCCCAGGAGGGTTTCTGTACCGGCTGCTTTTCAAATGAGACTCCATTAGGAATAACATGGATTGGTGTTGTACCCAGCCTCAGGTGAGCGCGAATCAAGGTTTCAGTAAAGTGTGAAACGACTGTAATTACATTGGCACGGTCAACCAGCATTTGAACCTTTTTCAATGCCTTTTGCGCTTCCTTTGGCGAAGCCTCATCCAGGAAGTGAAGCCCATGAAGTGTTAGCACCACTCCTGCGCTTTTAGGTACACCTGTAAGTCGATTATTCTCCGCCGTCATATGCCAGACCTTGCAATCCCTGTGTAAAAAGGATTGCAGTGCAGCAGGTGCATGCCGTCGCAGCCAGGTAGCTGATTCGGGTGAAATACCATCTGGAATCAACCCCGAATAGCGTGGATGAACCAACGCGATCAAGATTGCTTCGGGAAACGGGAGCTTGCTGAGTTCGTTCAGCAGGTGAAACGTGAACTGACCCAATCCGGTATGAAGATACCGCAGCGGTGAGCTGTCGATGACAATCCTGGACCGTTCAGGATTCGGCATACCGTTTCCGTAGGGCTGATTCAGCGAAGAGCTGAATGCGCTGCTGGACTTGCGCTGGCGTGATTTCATTGACACACCTGCACTCCTTACTCCGCCGGCAATCGCTGCAGGTTTTGTTGATTACAAGGTAATTGGCCTGATTGCCAATAGGCATCCACCGGCCTGGATGGATCGGGCGCATGGGTGAGTATAATCCAATGGCAAATTTGCCGAGCGCCGCTGCCAGGTGAAGTACTCCTGTGCTGCAAGCCACCAGGCCATCCGCCTGACTGATAAAAGACATGAGTTCGTCCAGGGTCAACTTTCCCGTCATGTCTGTAACATGATCCAGCGCAAACAATCGGGGCATTTCCCTTCGGATCGCTTCGCCCTCTTCCTTCAGTCCGGTGACAAAGATCCGGTAACGGTCAGCCGGGAGGGAAGCAGCCAACTCGTAATAGTGGTCAAGGTGCCATTCCCGTGCGCTGCCCTTGGATTTTGGATGAATGATGAGATTGAAATGCGCGGGTGAAAGATACGCGCTGTGATTTCTCAATGTGGGAACCAGGCCATACAGGGAAGCCAACTCCTTAAGGTCAAAGTCCCAGTAGATCTTGAAGGGCGCCAGCAATTTAAAGTTCAGCTGACTCTCATGTGATTTTGAGCGAAGGCGACTGAAGTCCACCCGGTAATTGCAGTATAGCCAATTGAACCACCGATGGGCTGTGGCGACACGTTTAGGGATGCCCGCCTCTTTTGCCAGTTTGGCCAATTGACGATCGGGATAAATGAAAAGAATCGAATCGGCCTGGATGGAACGAAGCTTCTCCGGATTAACGAGAATCTCCTGGCGGTCAAGAAATTTGTCAACATGAATGCATCGTTCAATCACGGCATGGGTGTACGGCTTTCCGATGAAATATATTCGGATCTCCGGCATGATGGCCTTGAGATAGCCCAGCAACGGAAGTGTCAGAATAACATCACCCAGGTTATCCGTGCGGCTGATCACGATACGCTTGCCAATGGAGCTCCGCTTATTTGCTTCAAACAGCTTCGCATATTTATAAAAGGCATGATTGGCTTCCGCTTTGGCCACCATCAGACCCTCATACCCATCCAGGAAACCTCTTTTGATGAAATAACTTTTACTAAATGCAAAAGTGGTATGAATGAATATCTTCAAGATCGAACTGGACCTTTTGCCCACGTTCTCGCTTGCAAAAATGTCGGAATAACGCTGGATCTTGTCGAGTGTCTCCCGCGAATCTTTATAGGCGCGATGCAGAATGTCGCCTTCCAATTGACGCACCTTTGTTCCCCGCTTCAGGATCACTTTGTCGTGCGGGTTTTCCCCGCCCCAAATGCCCACCGCTCGGTTCCAGAGGCGAATCTTCCGGTCGGGATACCATGAGCCATGCTTAATCCAGCGACTGCCATAGCTGGAAAGGCGATTCATCCTATACGCCTCGGCAGGCCACTCGCGCTTTGCCGCCAGTATCGATTGAACCAATTCTTCAGAAAGGTACTCGTCGGCATCTAGTGAAAGAACATAGGGATACGTTGCCTGGGTCAATGCATAGTTCTTCTGGTCGATATGACTTCGGAAGGTGTGCTCCACAAAGCGAACGCCCTTAGAAAGGCAAATTTCGCGCGTACGATCCCTGGAAAACGAGTCCACCACCACGATCTCATCAACCACCGCACGAAGAGAGTCGATGCATCGCGCGATGTTCTTCTCTTCGTTGTAGGTGATGATGACGCCGCTGAGTTTGACCATTCGACAAAAATAACGAGAAAGTATCGATTTTATTTTGCGTTAGCCGCCTCCTTAGCTGATCCTCATCGTCATCGGCAGGACGCTTCAAAAAATTGTACCTTGCATGGTGTTTTTCCGTGGCAGTGATAATGAAAAATCCGACGAGGAACTGATACGGCTGTATCAAGCGGACGAACAACTTGATCGGGTAAGCACCTTGTTCTTACGTTACGTCACCCTGGTGTACGGTGTCTGCCTGAAGTATCTCAGGAATCGCGATGAGGCCCAGGATGCGGTGATGCATATCCATGAAAAGCTCATCCGTGATTTGCTGAAACATGATGTACAAAACTTCCGGGCATGGCTCTATGTAAGCACGCGAAACCATTGCTTCATGCTGCTCCGGTCCCGACAGCATCAAGCCAAAGAAGAATTGCCACCGGCGCTTATGGAAAATGGGCTGGCTGAGCATCCCGAAGAAGAAGTCATGCTAAGCCAGGATACCGAAATGCTGGAGAAATGCCTCCAAACGCTGGCGGAGGCTCAACAGCGGTGCATTACACTGTTCTATTTCGAGGAGAAGTGTTACAAGGAAATCACGGCTTTGACCGGCTTTGACCACAACCAGGTGAAGAGCTATATTCAGAATGGAAAACGAAACTTGAAAATTTGCATGGAACGAAATGGCGGATGATTCAAACGATATCGAGCGTTACCGCAACAACCTGATGTCCGACCAGGAACGACATGCCTTTGAAAAGAGAGCGTTGACGGATCCTTTTCTCGCTGACGCATTGGAAGGTGCCGAACGCATCGATTCTACGGTGTTCGAAAAGGATGTACAATCGCTCTCTCGCCAAGCGACCGTTTCACGCAAGTCATCGTGGCGCATGCCTTTGCGGATGGCTGCGGGGGTTCTTCTTGTAGCTACCGTTGGCTGGTTAATTTACCGGGAGCAAGTTCCCACCCCTGAACCCCTTGCACAAAAGGTGAACGACTCAGTTGCCTCACCGGCTCCCGATTCTGCCAGCCGCTTGCTCACCCTGGCTGAACCCAAAGTCGAGCAATCCGCCAAAAGCGCTGAAGGCCCGACAGAAAAGGCAACGACCCCCGCAGCAAGCAAGAAATCGGACATCACCGCCACTGAAAAGGACTTACCGTCCAAAACCACCACGCCGGTTGTTGATCCTCAGACGCTTGACCTTGCTGCAGCTGACGAACTCCGTGAGGAGGAAAACGCCGAAAAAAAATCTAAAGCGGCCGCTCCCGCCTCGCGAATGCAGCGAGCAGAATCTCAACCCTTGTTGAGAACCATCACTGGAAAAGTAACCGAAGCAGAAGATGGTGTTCCACTTACTGGGGCCGTGATCCGCGACATGGCAACGCAGCAAGTAGCCAGCACGGCAGCTGATGGAAGCTACACCATACAGGCCGCTGAAAACACCATACTCCAATATTCTTACAATGGCCTTCAGACCCTTGAGACACGACCCGGGAGCCAGTCAGGGCTTGATGTCCGGCTGAAAGATGACGCTTCCCGCCGTAGCGAAGTGATTGTATTTCCTCCCTCCGGCGGAGAATCTGCACCGAGTCAACCACTTGTTCTCGCTGCACCCGTTGGCGGCCTTTCGGCTTACGGTGCCTACCTCGAAACCAATCAGCAAATACCGGCAGCCGCGCGAGCAGCACAACTGACGGGAAAAGTCACCATTGGGTTTACCGTTGCGTCGAACGGTTCGCTTTCAGACTTCGAAGTTCTGAAAGGCATCGGATTCGGTTGCGATGAGGAAGTAATTCGACTGATCCGTTCCGGACCACCCTGGTCACCTGCGCTGAAAGACGGCAAGCCCCAATCGACAACCGTTTGGGTGAAGCTGGAGTTCGTGGCGAATCGTTGAACTTACACAACTTTCTTGCGGATATGACGCGCGTATGTGCGGCTGACGGGGAAACTCTTCCCGTTCTGCATCTTGACCACCATGCCTCCGTTGAAGTGGCGCTCAATCTCCTTTAATGAGTTGATATTAATGATGGTGGATCGGTGCACGCGGATGAACGTGTCCGGATCCATGATTTCCTCCAGCTTGCCAATTCCGGATGAACTGACAAATTGATCGTTTCGGGTAGTGATAATGGTATAATCTCCCGAGGCTTCCAGGTAGACAATATCTTCCACGGGCAAGTTGAATAGCTTCTCTGATTTCTGTACGAATATATGTGACTCGAAATTGCGGTTCTCGGGGCGAAGATTTCGTATCAATTCCTCCACGGTTCCTTTCTCGGTGGTCTTGCGTTTCAGTGCGCGACTAACCGCCGAGCGGAAACGCTCTTCGTCCAATGGCTTCAACAGGTAGTCCACGGCGTTTTTTTCAAAGGCTTTGATTGCATACTGGTCGTAAGCCGTAGTGAATATTACGTAGGGATCATGGTCAATCTCATCGAGGACGTCGAAGCCATTCATCCCCGGCATCTGAACGTCGAGGAACAGGATGTCGGGCTTATGCTTATTGATTTGTTCTACAGCTTCGCTGCCTTTAGAACACTCCGCCACGATGGAAATCTCCGGGTATCCCTCCAGGTATTCGCGCAGCAGGTCACGTGCCAGCTTTTCATCATCAACAATCACACAGGTCGTATTCATAACAATTGATTTTCAAGGGTTGGTGTGGGTGTTCCTGTTTTCTCAATCGACTCAAGCACCGGTATGCAGAAACTCACTGAATAGCCGGACTCAGAGGCTTGCACGGACAATCCTGCGGTCGGGCCATAATAACTTTTGAGCCGCATGTCAGTATTCTTCATACCGACACCGCTCGAACTCCCGTCCATGACTTTTTTCGCGTGGATGCCCAGCCCGTCATCACTCACTTCGAAGTAGACCTGGCCAGGCTGCCGTCGGATGATCAGGCAAATGGTTCCCCCCTCTTCCTTGGGGCCGATGCCATACTTGACTGCATTTTCCACCAAGGGCTGAAGGATCATAGGTGGGATGCTCAGTCCAAGGCAGGAAGGATCAACTTCTTTGACAAAAGACAGGCGGTCACCAAATCGAACCTGCTGAATGCGTATATAACTCTCAATAAAATCCACCTCGTTGGTCAGCTTTACCACCTTGCCCGAATGGGAATCCAACGCATACCGGAAAATATCGGAAAGCTGGGTAATGACCCGGCGGGCCTGGTCCTTGCTGGAATGCATCAACGTCGAAATTGAGTTGAGTGTGTTAAACAGGAAATGGGGGTTGATTTGCGATTTGAGAAGCGAAATTTCCATCTCCTTGTTCTTCAGGATCAATTCCGTCTTTTCCTTTTCTTCCCGCTGCAGCCCCTGGAAATAGGAGATGACATAGTAGACGGCGACGGTTATGATGTACTGATCGTAAAACCGGAGGGCGTCCCAGTTAAGAAGTTCCACCATAAACTCTTTCCAGTTATCGAAATAGACCAACCCGTCCACATAGTCAGTGAAGTAATACGAGAGGGATCCCATCGCCAGGAAGAAGGTCACCAGGCCCAGCGCGTGGCCAATGATTTGGGTAATGGCGCGAAAGCGAAATAGCCAGTGGGCATATAGAAAAATAAGCACGATCAGAACACAGAGAGCTTCCCACAGGTAGAGCCCGTTCCATAGTACATAGGTGAACGGACGCTTGAGCTTCCATTCAAAAAAAGTACTGATCCCAAAATTGATGGCATACCACAGGCAGATGACCATATAGGCCCGCTTCCAGATTTTAGGTATGTTATCTAACCACCGCACGATGTGAATCCCGCCCCCGACGGAAATGTAAACTCCAGTATAAATTTATGGATAAGTGCACAATCGCAGACAAAGTGTCGTCTGGAGACGCTAGAACGTCATTAGTGTCGTTAAGTGACCGGAAAAGTGATCCTCACAATGACTTAACTTTAGTGTACCGTAGTTGGCCATGCGAATAACCATTCTGACAGGGTTTTTATTGATTTGCTCTTTTGCCTCCCATGGGCAAATGCTGACGCTTTCCGGCAAAGCCCTCGACAAGGAAACGCTCGAGCCGTTGCCTTACGCTTCGGTTGGACTGCTTGGTCAGCCATTTGGTACGGTAACCAATGCCCTGGGGGAATTCGACTTTCATATTCCCCCGGACCTGATCGACCAGACCCTGATCATCAGCATGGTCGGTTACCAGAATTATTCGGCTGACGTTTCTTCTCTTCTCAAAGAGGATTTGAACCTGATTTGGATGGAAAAATCGAATACGCTCCTCAGTGCGTTGGTGGTATCCGATTCACTGAACGGCGGGGAGATTCTTCAGATTGCCCTCCAGCGCATGGACCAGAACTATCCCACCACGCCCTATCTCGTGGAGGGCTTTTACCGGGATATCAAGAAGATCGCAGATACTTACGTGTCTCTCCTGGAAGCGGCCATCAAGATCTACGATGAAGACTTTCGTGAGCCGCGGAATAAATTCAAACTACGAGAACGCGTTCAATTGCTGGCAGTGCGTCGAAGCCTCGGCTACAGCAACCGGTTCACCTCCTATTTCGATGCGGACAATCTTCTCGAGGAAGTCCTCCTGCATAACAACATTCGTTACCGGCAATTTCGGGATGATGGGCCGTTTTATGATGAACTGGTCCGCAGTGCCAATAGCACCATTGATGGTCATGACGTTTTTGTCATTTCCATCAACAGTGATTTTTACTTAAAACTTTTCATTGAGCAGAAGACCTTCGGCATCCTGAGGATGGAATATGAAAACAATGCCATACAGCCCATGAACAAGAAACGGGGATTGATGAGCAAGTTTGTGGGTCTTAAGAAGACCATTGACTACAAATACTACCAGGGCAAGTTGTACTTGAACTATGTAGAAGTATTGTCAAAAATAAATTGGTACGACCTGAAGACAGACAGCCTCAAGTTTGAAACGGAACTTGCTCAGCGATTGATGATCAACCGGGTGTTCCCGGATTCCCACGAGCGCATTCCTATTACCTCCAAGATGCGACGGTATGGTTTGCAGTACCAGGACCTCCCCTACAACAAGGAGTTCTGGGACAATTACAATGTCATCAAAGGAAGTCCGCTGGATGCGAAGATCATTGCCGATCTTGAGCGCGAAGGTCCCCTCGAGAAGCAGTTCGAAAAATTCTGATCTTCCTTATTCACTTCCCTTTGTGGAGGATGGTGTTCAAATTGAGGCTGAGCCCAAGGCTAAAGCTTCCCAGGCGGTTGCCCCCCTTGATGTCGTATACTACACTGTACTCCGGACGTAAGGCCCAGCGGGAAAGATCTGTACTGATTGCGAAACCGGCATTGAAAGCAATCATGAGTCCATTCATTGGGTCATAGCCACTGACACTAATTATCGTTTTGGCGGATGGGTTAAATTCCACCTTGTTCCTGATCACCGGTAAGGTGAAGACAAGTGTGGGTTGTGTTTGAGCCGGTTTGGCATCTACAAACCAGATCGGAACGAACAAGGCGATGCGATCCCGGACCAGGCTGAATTTCGGGCCAACAGAAAATACATATTGCGTGTTGCCCCTGAACCGAATCTGCTCAACCCTCAACCTCATGTCCATGGTGTTGGTTACTCCGTAGGCGGCCTGCAGCCCCAACAAATGACCCTTTACCTCAGTGTTCTTACTTTCATCAGGCATCGCAGAGACCTGGCGAAAATGAATTTCACTGTATTGAGGCGTTACTTCTACCTGGCCCTTGCCGGCGAGACGTGCGCTCTGCATTTCCGAAGCAATGGGTGCACAACGAAAGAGGGTACTCATTGCCATCATCAGGACCAGCCCTAATCCGATTTTTTTTGCTCCAGTTTTCATATTCGTGCGTGATTGGTTCACGCACGAAAGGTGGCCGGAGCGCCATCGGAACTGATGTCATTCCTTGCGCACAGACGATATGAAGAATTGCAGATTGAGTCGTTTTCTGTAAGCGTCTGTTCATGAATGGCGAGTGTTACCTGGTTCTCCGTGATTTCGTCAGCAGGATCTGCGTTAGGAGTCAACCTTGACAGCACACTTGGTACAGACCGCAACGATCCAGATGAAAAAAGGCACTGACGAAGTGTAGCTATCAATTATTGCAACAGCAGATCAAGACTACGGTGCTGGTTGCCGTTCAAGTGTCTGCCATGACTCAAGAGTTGCAAAAAATGCAACTAAGCTCGAAATGGGCTTGCAAACGGATCCTCCTCACTTTGTATTACCACCTAAAGGGTTATATTTAAAGTAAGGCTCGTCTATGAACAAGGAGAATATCCAATCCAGCTTCCTTAATCAAGTTCGCAGCAAGCTTTCGCCATCCCTGAGTTTTGCCGATGAACTTGCCGAGTTGCTGAACATCAGCCGGGATTCCGCGTACCGACGAATCCGTGGTGAGACATTGCTCTCACTCGATGAAGTGAAAAAGATGTGCGATCATTTCCGAATTTCACTGGATGACGCTCTTTCTCCTTCCTCGGAGGTAGTTACCTTCCAGGTGCGCGCCCTGAATACCGAGAACTTTTCTTTTGAGAAATGGCTGCGTTCCATCTTTGAAAAGTTGAGCATGATTAGTCAATTCTCCGAGAAAGAAGTGATCTACCATGCCAAGGACCTTCCCATTTTTCACTTCTTTCAGTATCCGTTGCTCTCGGCATTTAAGATGTACTTCTGGCAAAAATTCTTCGTGCGCAATCCCGACAATGGTTCTGAAAAGTTTAACCCGTCTTCGATTTCACAAGACACCCTCAGCCTGGGCATGCGCATTTGGGAAAAATACGCCTCTATACCCAGCATCGAAATCATGAGCGCCGAGGTAATGATGACCACCTTACGAAATATCGAATTCACCAAAGACTGCGGACTTTTTGCGACTCAAGACGATGCCCTTCGGTTGTGCGATGAATGCAACGCCATGATTGAACGAATGAACAAGCAGGCAGAATTTGGCAACAAAGGAACGCCTCCATTCTACCAGGACGGCGCTAAATATGAAATCTATCACAATGAAGTCCTTATTGGCGATAACAGTATTCTATTCCGGATGGGAGAAAAACGGGTAAGTTTTGTTATCGCCAATAACTTTGACATTCTTACCACCTCACAGGAGTCGTTCTGCCACCAGACGGAGCAGCACTTCAACAACCTGATCAGTAAATCCACACTGATCAGTCATAACGCTCAGCGGGAGCGAGCCAAATTCTTCAATACCGTTGCAAAGCGAATCGAGGAGACGCGCAGCTACGTGCGCTGATCAACCGGCTGATTCCCGGTTGGCCTCTTCCAAAAGTTCGTTTCGATCGATCGGCACGACCCCAACATGCTGGCAAACAAGCCCGCCGCCCAAATTGGACAAAAAGGCAATCTCCTCGGCCGTGAGACCAAGCGCCACACAAAGCGCCGCTATACTCACCACAGTATCCCCAGCCCCCGAAACATCCGCTATTTCCCGTTTGTGCGCAGGAATCAATTTCTGCGCCGCGCGATGGTCAATGAAAACACCATGCTCCGACATAGTCAACATCACTCCTTCCACGGCCAGGCGGTCCTTGAGCAGTCGAACGGCTTCCTTCACGGAAGTCATTTCACGTGGATCCACTTCGATTTTGAGTCCTTCGCGTAACTCCTTGAGGTTGGGCTTGAAAAGCGTCACGTCTTTGTAGTGCAGGAAATTCCGCTTTTTCGGATCAACGACTGTAGGTATATCTTTCTCCTTGGCCCACTGTACGGTCTTTGCGATGAGTGAAGGCGTGATGACGCCTTTGTCGTAGTCCTCAAAGACAACCACGTCACATCCTGGAAGCAGCTTTTCAATGCGGCTCAGTAATTCCTTTTCTTCCCCTGCGGTCGCGACCTGGTCCGACTCCTGGTCAATCCGTACGACGTGCTGGTGTGAAGCAATCACCCTGGCCTTTACCGTCGTGGGACGTGTAGTGCTCCTCACAATACCCTCCCTTGACAGTTTTTTATCGGCGAGAAGTTTGTCCAGCAGTTTGCCATTGTCATCTTCACCGCTAATCGCACAAAGAATTGGCGTCGCTCCCAAAGACAGGACATTCAGGGCCACGTTGGCTGCACCACCAAGGCGATTGTCCCGGTTGGTCACCTGGATAATGGGCACGGGGGCTTCGGGAGAAATACGCTCCACCACTCCCCAGATGTAAGCATCCACCATCACGTCCCCGATGATGAGCACCTTTAGTTTTGAAAACCCGGCGAAAACGTCAGGCCACGATTGCATGAGAGGGATTGATTTCTTTGAGTCCGGCCAGTACTTCTTTCAAACGACGCAGCGCCTCCACCAGGTCTTTCTCAGAAGCGGCATAGGAAATTCGGATACAATTGGGGTCGCCAAATGCGCCGCCGGGAACCAGTGACACATGTGCCTTATCAAGCAGGTAAAGACACAGGTCGTCTCCGTCCTTTATGGTGTGGGTTCCATCTGACTTGCCAATAAAGCTGCTCACATCAGGGAAGAAGTAGAAAGCGCCCTGCGGATAATTGGCCTTTAGCCCTGGAATTTCCTTAAGCAACCCATACACCAGTTCACGGCGCTTCCGGTATTCATCCACCATTCGGTGTGTAGGGGCCAGTTCGCCGGTGACGGCAGCAAAGGCAGCCCTTTGGGAAATGGAACTGTTGGCCGAAGTCAACTGGCCCTGCATCTTGATAGCCCCATCCGCGATCCACTTCGGTGCGCCGATGTAGCCTACACGCCAACCCGTCATGGCATATCCCTTGGCAAATCCATTCACTGTGATGGTACGCTCAAACATACCCGGGAGCGATGCGATACTTGTCTGGTCACCCGTAAAGTTGATGTGTTCATAAATCTCATCGGCAATAATCAGCAAGCCGGGATGTTGCAGTACAACATCGGCAATGGCCTGGAGTTCATTTCCTGAAAACACTGAACCGGTAGGATTGCAGGGTGATGAGAAGATGATGGCACGCGTTTTCGACGTGATCGCTTTCTGCAGTTGTGCAGCCGAGACTTTGAAGTCATTTTCGATGCCGCCTTTCACCATGACGGGAACACCTTCCGCCAACCGGATGATCGCATCGTAACTCACCCAATACGGAGAAAAGACAATCACCTCGTCACCGGGGTTAATCAGCGCAAACATCACATTGGCGATGGATTGCTTGGCGCCATTGGAAACCACAATGTTCTCCGCTTTATAGGGCACCTTGTTTTCCTTTTGGTATTTCAACGCCAGGGCCTCGCGCAGGTCCTGGTAACCTGCCACGGGCGGATAAGTGAAGTACTTCCCCTCATCAATAGATTTTTTCGCGGCCTCACAGATATGCTGAGGAGTCTTGAAATCCGGCTCACCCAGACTCAGGTTAATGACATCGATACCCCGGGCCTTGTATTCACGGGCTTTGCTCGCCATGGCCAGGGTGGCCGACTCTTCAATGGAATCGATCCGTCGGGAAAGATGATTGGTCATAAAAGGATAATGTCAGATAAAGTGGTAGCAAAGAACGGCATTATTGGGTCATGTACGCAACAAGACCCGGTACCCTTCAGCTAAAGAGCACACGAGCGGTAATGCTCCGGCCAAGCGTAATCTCATCGGCATACTCCAGGTCTCCGCCTGTGGGAATACCGCGTGCAATCGATGTAATCTTAATGGGAAAGTCTTTCAGGCGGCGGTGGAGGTAAAAAGCGGTGGTGTCTCCTTCCATGGTAGGGCTAAGGGCGAGAATAACTTCCCTGATTTCTTTGGAGCCACTGCTGATCCTGGTCATGAGGGAATCCACGGTAAGTTCTGCGGGCCCGATACCTTGAATCGGTGAAATGATGCCTCCCAGCACATGATAAATCCCTGTGTACTGCGAAGTATTCTCGATCGCCATGACATCCTTGCTTTCCTCCACGACACAGACAATACTGTGGTCACGCCGTGGATTGCGGCAAATCGTGCACTCGCTCTCATCGGAAATGGTATGACAGGTGGCGCAGAACCGGATATTGGTCCGCAATCGCTGAAGCGCCTCAGTAAGTGCTGTGGTTTTATCCTCTTTCTCCTTCACCAAATGGAGCACAAGTCGCAACGCCGTTTTCCTCCCTATTCCTGGAAGTTTGGCCACCTCGTTTACAGCATCCTCGATCAGCTTTGAAGGAAATTCCATTCGGCTACCTCATCAATTCTTCCAAAATAATGTTCGCTCTGCGGGGGTGGGGGCATACCCAGGGCAGCTAAACCCTGCTATCCCGCCGATGCGGCAGAGGATTTTCCCTTCGCAATCCTGGATGGTCGTCATGGCGTCTGCGCAGCCGGTCACGCACGGATTAATCTCGAATGCCCGTGTCCCGTTATATCGGGTAAGGTAAATCTCACCTTTGACTCCGCTTTGCACGATCGATGTCTTGATGGCCTCCAACCATTGCAGATCGGGGCAAATATTCACCCCACTCTCTTCATTCTTCTTATCCGGCGAACAAGCAGCCAGAACAATCCACAGAAAAATAATCCGCGGTTTCATGGACATGAGTTAAAGAATTTTTGCGTCGATGCCGGCGTCGGTAATGCCGTCTTTCAGTGGCTTAAGTTCATCGTAAGAACCCGTCTTTACTGTGCACTTTCCTTTATAATGAATGAGCCAAGTGCATTGTTCCGCTTGCTCCTTGGAGTGCCGGCACACCCGAATCAGGGTATCGATGACATGATCGAAGGTGTTGATGTCATCATTGAACACTACCAGGTCTTTGACATCAATATCCTCCTCCAGCAACTCTACGGTTGTCTCCATCTCGTGCATCGGTTTCTCCGCATTCCTCATGACATCCGGCAATTTGTTTGCGCTACGCAGTTCCAAAAGTAAAAAAAATTGCCAAGTTTGGCCTGTTTAATTAACTCCCATGAGCCCTCTGCTGGTTGTTACGGTGATGGTCATTTACTTCGCGGCGCTAATTACCATTTCGGTAATCACCTCGAAGGGAGCCACGACCGATACCTTTTTCACAGCCAATCGCCAATCCCCCTGGTATCTCGTAGCCTTTGGGATGATTGGTGCTTCGCTGTCCGGCATCACCTTTGTCTCCGTTCCGGGGAATGTGGGAAAAACCAACTTCGCCTATTTCCAGGTAGTTCTCGGATACATTGTCGGGTATGCGGTGATCATGACGGTGTTGATGCCCCTGTACTACCGCCTGAACCTGGTCTCTATCTACACTTACCTGGAGCGGCGCTTCGATCGTTGGTCTTACAAGACCGGCGCCGCGTTCTTCTTGCTTTCCCGCACCGTGGGAAGTTCTCTCCGGCTCTGCCTTTCCGCCACGGTGCTTCAGCTTTTCCTCTTCGATGCATGGAATGTTCCGTTTTACATCACGGTAATCATCACCATATTTCTCATCTGGATCTATACGTTCAAAGGAGGCATCAAAACCATTGTATGGACGGATACTTTTCAAACTACGTTCCTGGTTTCCTCGGTAATCATTTGTGTTTACCTCATTGCTGATCGCCTAGGAATGTCACTGGGTGAAATGACTTCCACTTTATTTGCGAGCGATCTCTCCAGGGTGTTCTACTTCGATGACATCAACAGCACACTTTATTTTCCCAAACAATTTTTCGGCGGTGCCTTCATCGCCATCGCCATGACCGGGCTGGACCAGGACCTGATGCAAAAGAATCTCACCTGTCGAAATCTTCCTGAAGCACAAAAGAATATGTTCTGGCTCACGGCTTCCATTGTCGTTGTCAACCTGCTATTCCTGACGCTGGGCGCTTTGCTCTATTTATATAGTGCCGCACGGGGAATTGGGCTGCCGCAGTTCAGCGATGAACTTTTTCCCAGGCTGGCCTTGGGAGAATTTGGTCTCGTAGCCGGGATCTTTTTCCTCCTGGGCATCATCGCCTCCTCGTATGCCAGCGCGGATTCTGCACTGGCGGCGCTAACCACTTCTTTTTGCATTGATTTTCTTGATTTCAAGAGCAAACCTGAAGAGGTGAAGCGACGTCAGAAGAACATCGTGCACGTGGGATTTTCCGTATTGTTCCTCATCATCATTTTGGTGTTCAAAGAACTGAACGAGCGAGCCTTGATTGATGCGGTGCTCAATGTGGCTAGCTATACTTACGGGCCACTGTTGGGCCTCTTCGCCTTCGGGTTGCTGACCAATCGTCGGGTAGCGGATCGATGGGTACCGGTAGTATGCCTCCTGGCACCGGCGCTGTCATACGGAATCAGTGCTAATTCAGTAGCGTGGTTTAACGGATACAAGTTCAGCTATGAAATCCTGGTCGTCAATGGGCTGATTACGATGCTTGGCCTTTACCTTATTTCGCGAAAGCCTGAATACGGATATCGGCCGATCTGACTTACAGCAATTCTTTGGTTGGATCCCAAAGCCGTTTGTCAAAATCCACCACCTTGTCTTTTACGACTTTGACACCGTCTTTGGCCAGCCGGTCTTCCATCGCGGTGGGTGACCCAAAATGATGTTTTCCGGTGAGCAGGCCTTGGCTATTCACCACCCGGTGAGCCGGTACATTTCGAAGGCCATGCGCGGCGTTCATGGCCCATCCCACCATGCGTGCGCTCATGCCCGTGCCGAGGTAACGGGCTATGGCGCCATAACTGGTGACCCTACCTTTCGGAATCAGTTTCACCACTTCGTAAACATCTTCGAAGAAATTTGGCTCTGTTTTTTGCTGCTTCGTCGCCATAAAATCGATGTTACATAAAGGTCGTCAAGTTTCCTGCTTGCCATTCTGAAAACCTACTAATTTTGTGCCCTTATGAAAATTGGGGTGTTGCTTTCTTTGTGGGTCCTTGTGCTCACTGTCTCGCAGGCGCAGCACCTCGTGTTTCCATCCGATATCAGCTGGACAGTTGAAGAAGGAAAAACCGTCAGCTTTCCGGTCAGGCTTAACGAGACCGTGAATGGGGCCAAGTTTTCTCTTGAAGGGAATAATACACTGGGTATGGTCATTGACTCCTTGGGAAATTTTACCTGGACGCCATCTTATGACCTGGTCGATCGGCTCTCGGGTCAAAAGGAATTCCCCATGATTTTTCACGCTTCGCTACCCGACGGGAAGCGCGTCCGCCAATCGGCCACATTCATTGTGAAGCACATCAACCGCCCACCTGTAGCGGAAGAATTGCCCGTGTTCTACGTCAAGCAAGGTGTACCCAATTCCTACCAGATTAATACCGTGTATGTATTCGATCCCGATGGCGATCCGATCATCGCCAAAGCCCGGGAATCCCTGATGCCGGAAGGCGCCAGTATTTCCTCGCTGGGTTTACTCACCTGGACACCTTCCCGCACGCAATTCAACGCCTTAAAGAACAACCCGCTGACCCTCGAAGTAGTCATCCAGGACCAGCCAGCCAAGCTCGAGACCGTGGCCCGCATTACCATCAAGCAAACTCAGCTTGACCTTCCGCCCAACATTTTCCTGGTCCCCGGAGACAGCCTGTACACTATTCGTGAAAACGAAGTGCTTTACCTCAAGATCTATGTCGCCGATCCCAATGGCGAAGAGAGTATTGACCAAGTTGATTTTGTAAGTTCAGAGGTAGCTGTGCCTCATTCGGCGCTGAAAGAGAATTCCATTACGCAGCGCGAGTTTGCCTGGGTTCCCGGATATGACTACGTAGATGACGTTATCCAGAAGAAAGAGGTCACTTTCACTTTCTTCGTAATTGACAAGAGTAACAACCGGGCGCAGCGCAAGATTCGGGTTACGGTGACCGACACAGAGAACGTGGAGCTAAAAGACAAAGTACTCAGCCAGAAGTACACCCAGTCGATGGCTTCTGCGTTCAACCTGATCGAATTGCTGGACAAAACCAATGAGCGGCTGGAGAAGTTGTACAACCGCGCCCGCAAGGGGAAGAAGAACCGCACGATTCTCAATGCCTCGCTGGGAGCGATGACGGGCCTTTCGCCGCTCATTTTGCAACCCGATCAATCGAAGACCGTTTCCGTAGTCGGCGGCACCTCTGTGTTGACCCTGAACTCCCTGGAGGCCGGCCAGGTGATCGGAAAAAACGCGCAGGAATACCAGAACCAGATCAAGACCAACCGCGATCTGCGGAATCAACTTCAGTTGAAGGGGAACTATTTCGCCCGCAAGTACGCGCTAAAGTCAAATCGGCGTGGTTCTGAGTTTGAATTGGATCGTGACGACCTGGCGCGGCTCATCAACAGCGACGCTGTAGCTTCTCTGAAATTGCCGGCCGATCCGCAGCAAACGCCTAGTGGTAAGGATATCCGGAAGACGTTTCCCGATTATAGCGAGCAGTAGGTCGGCACTCAGCCAAAACAAAAACCCCGGAGACCGGGGCTTGCCTTGTACTTGTGTTGCAGAGGAGGAGGGATTCGAACCCCCGATCCCCGTGAAGGGATGCCGGTTTTCAAGACCGGTGCAATCAACCGCTCTGCCACTCCTCTGTGAAGGCGCAAAACTAATAGTTTATACCGATTTCCAGAGCATTCATCAGAGAAGTACTTCTTGTCAGTATTATCCTGGAAAACCGGAGTGGGCAGTCGGTTCCAAGGCCGGTGGGGTCAGGAATTTCGATACATAATAAATGATGTGCCTTCGATATGGGCCAGCGGCTTTGACCTGGAAATGCCATTCAATGCCTTGTACACATCCTTATTGATGCTGGGCCCACGGTAGTCGTGCCATAGAATAATTCCTCCGGGACTCACCATCCGGAACGCCTTTTCACTGTCGCTCAGTACATAAGAAAGGGCGTGCGAGCCATCCACAAAAATCAAATCAATTTTGCCGGCATAGAGCGACTCATCAAAATGCTTGCTGTCACCAAACAGTTGAGTAATCTTGGGTTCAACGGGCGTGCCGGTATACAAAAACTTTACGAATGCGGATTCCTTCAGGGCATTGCGGGTTGCCGTGCTGCTGTCACCCGTGTTGGTGGAGTAGGTCTCCACGCCATCCGGCGGAAGCGTGAGGGTCGTCACTTTGGTATCCGCCGATGAGTTCAACGCCATGAGGTAGGAGGTCTTTCCGGTACAAGTACCGAATTCAAAGATGGTCTTCGCCTTCTTCGCCAACACCGCCAGCACCCATGCTTCCGCATCCGAAGTCCCACCGGGTACCACCAGGTGTCCCCGGCCAACAAATTGAACCGATGTCTCCAGCGTCGGGCCGAACTCATTGGTCTTGAAGATCGGGTCCACTTCCTCCAGACTTATGGAACGAATGGGCCATTTCCGGAAGGATCCTTTCTGCTTGACCAGGCTCCGGTAATAATGATAGTTAAAGAAAAAGACCACACTCGCTATCGAGGTGATGGCCAGCAGGATCAGCAGCCAGGTGTTTGAAATCATACGAAAAGATCAGTTGGGCGGGTCAGGCAAAAGTAGGAAGATAAAGTGGAGCGGACCAACGTTGCCGTGCCGGCCTTCAGATCGTGAGGGACTTGGATCCTCGCAGCAATTCGCGACGGCGTGCTCGCTGGTGTTGCGAAATGGCCTCCATTTTTTGCCCATAGTGAAGGCTGGCATTGATTTCATAGCCAAACAACAAGACCACAGTGAGCAATTGGATCCAGATCATCAGGGCGATCAGCACTCCGATTGAACCATACACCTTATTATAACTCCCGAAGTTGGTGATGTAATAAGAAAATCCGTAGGAAACGGCCAGGCAACCCAGTGTGGCCAGGAAAGATCCGATCGAGAAAAACTTCCAGTTGTAATGTATGGCCGGTCCAAAATAGTAGATGAAGGAAACTGCGAAGAAGAAGACAATGAAAATAACGACAAAGCGCAGGGCAAAGAGTCCAAAAAGGGAATAGCCTTCCAGTCGAACCCGGCTAAGGCCCGCTAATTCGTCTGTAACCCGATTCAGTGCAATCTCACCACCGATCAGCAGGATGACCGCGGAGAACAATACCAGCGCCAGCAAGAAAGTCAACCCGATAGCTGTAAGGCGCATTTTGAAATAGCTGCGCTTTTCTACCGTCTGGTAACAAGCATTAAAGGCCCTCATCAACGCCTGCATCCCGTTGGTCGCCAGCCAGGCGGCAAACAGGAAACCAAATGTGAGGAGGCCTCCGCGTTGTTTCTCGAGAATATCCATCACGGTGGAAGAAACCACTTCAAACATGCTCGGCGGCATGTACTCACCCAGGAACCTCATGATGTTTCCGCGGTCGATGGCTGGGAAATAGGCGGAAATGTACGGGATGAGGGTGAAGAGAAAGATAACGGTCGGAAAGATGGCCAGCACAAAGTTGTAGGCCACGCCATTGGCCCTATCCATGATCTCATCTTTCTGGATGTTGATGATGAAAATCTTTCCGAATTGGTAAAGTGAAAGGTGATCGCCCGGAACCCGCACTTTCTTGGACCATGCTTTGACGGCGCGTGCCGCGGGAATCTGCAGGATACGTTTACGAATGGTGAAATGCATGCCCCGTTCGCGTTACGTCAAAAGAAAGGTTCCAAAAGTCGTTGAAAAGCTTCCGGGGGCCGACACGGCCGGCCAGTTTTTTGGTTCACAAAGGCCAGGAGCGTTTCGCCGCGGTGGATCAATGTATTCTTTTCATTAAAGATCTCGTAGTGAAACCGGATCTTAACCGTAGGCTTCTCCCTGATCGTGACGACCACCCGCAGCAATTCATCGTAAAGAGCCGGCGCCAGGAATTCGGAATGATTCTCCAGCACGGGCATCATGATCCCCATGGCCTCTAGTTCCCGGTATGTCATTCCCAATTGGCGCAGGCTTTCTACGCGACCCACCTCATAGTACATCGCATAATTGCCATAATAGACGTACTGCATCTGATCCGTCTCACTGTAGCGTACGCGGATTCGGGTTTCTGAGGTATACATCGATGGAAAGTTAGCGATTGTCGTGGGAATGGCAGTTGACCATTGTCATGAAGTAGTCCACCCACCCAACATCTGAATGCCAGTCAGGCCCTACTACTTCTTCTTCCTCCGAAGGGCTGCACCCTTGCGCTGCTCAATCGTGAGTGCCCGCTGGTAACGCGCCGCGTTGACGTTGTGGGCACTGAGGTTGGTGGCAAAATTATGATACCCCGAAAAATCCTCGCGGGCACACATATAGAGGAAGTTATTATGGTCGTAATCCAGGACCGCATCAATGTTGGCGATGGTGGGCATATTGATGGGGCCCGGCGGCAGGCCCGCATTCTTGTATGTGTTATAGGGTGAGTCCACTTCCTTATGTTCATTCAACACCCGCTTGATGGAAAAGTCGCCGATGGCATATACTAAGGTGGGGTCAGCCTGCAGGGGAATACCCTTCTTGAGCCGGTTGATGTAAAGCCCTGCCACGATCGGCGCCTCATCTTGTTTGATGGTCTCCGCCTGGACAATGGAGGCCAGTATAGAGACCTCAATGGGGTTCAGGCCTGCCGCAGCGGCCTTCGCCCGTCGTTCCTCGGTCCAGAATCGCTTGTACTCCATGTTCATGCGCTCCACCAATTCTTCAGGAACTACGTTGTAATAGACCTGGTACGTGTTGGGGATGAACATGGACAAAATATTCTCCCGGGTAAATCCCTCCGTGTTTGATTCGATGAAATGATCGAGGGCCTCTTCAAATTCTTCCGTGGTTACCCCGATATTTTTTGTGATGCGATCATCCAGGTCGCTTAACAACCTCACGTGTGTGAATGTGATCGTCACTACTTCGCGACGGCCGCCCATTAATGCATCCAGGGCTTGCAGATTGGTCATATTGCGTCGCAGCATGTACCGGCCAGGTTGAATCTTCCGGTCAAATTTTTTGAGTCGCGCGAGGAATCCAAAGGACACCATATCATTGACGAAGCGCTGACGATGAAGGTCCGTAAGCACTTGCCGGTAGGTCGTACCTGACTTGATCACAAAGAGGCGGTCAGCCTCATCCACCAGGATGTTTGCCGTAAACAGGATTTGATAGAAATAGAATACGAAGGTGATCAGCAAGGTGGAGCCCACCAGGAAGATGATCATCTTCGACTTTTTGAACGTGGCCATAAGCGTCGCAAAAATAAGAAAACGACATGGGATAGAAAGCGTTAGTTTTGCGTCGCATGGCTTGCCCCCTGCTCCCCATTCATCCGAAAAACCCAGAACCCCGGAAAATCAACCAGGTGTTGGATTGCCTCCGTGCCGGTGGAGTCATTATCTATCCGACCGACACCGTGTATGGCATTGGGTGCGACCTGATGAACCGGAAAGCCATCGATCGTCTGGGACAGATTGTTGATGTGAAGCCACATAAGTTCCAGCTTGCCTTCATCTGCTCTGACTTCAGCCAGGTTTCACGCTATGTAATGCAGTTGAATTCAAGTGAGTTCAAACTGCTGAAGCAAACTTTGCCGGGCCCTTTCACCTTTATCTTGCAGGCAGGGTCGCTGGTTCCAAGAATAATGGGTGTAAACAAGAAGACCGTCGGCATCCGCATTCCGGATCATCCGGTTCCGCGCGAACTCGCCACTTTGCTCGACCATCCGCTGGTCTCTGCGTCAGTTAAGAACTCAGATCAAATCAAGGAGTACACCACCGATCCCGGGGAGATCTATGAAGTCTTCAAGAACAAAGTGGACCTCGTGATTGACAGCGGGCCGAGTGGCAACATTCCCTCCACCATTGTTGACCTCACTTCGGGTGAGCCCGTGATCACTCGCCAGGGTCTCGGCGTCTTTCCAGTTTGACCATGCCCGGGCTGCTCATTGAATCCCACTTCTTCCCGAGCATTGAATATTTCTGCGCGCTGCATCCCTATGACCCGATCCACCTTGAAGCACACGAGCATTACGTCAAGCAAAGCTATCGCAATCGCTGCTACGTGTTGGCTGTGCATGGTGTCGAGCGACTTACCGTTCCGTTGACAGATAAACACGGCAAGGTTCCGATCACGGACGTCAGGATTGACTACCGCACGCGGTGGCAGGCCAACACCTGGAGAACCTTGCAGAGTGCCTACGCGAAAGCACCGTTTTATGAACATTATCGCGACGACATTCACGCCATTCTCTTTTCGGGAGAGCCCTACCTTTTTGTCCTGAACCAGGCGATTCTGTCAATGTGTCTGAATTGGTTGGGCTGGAAGAAGAGAATCCTGCCGAGCCCCACCTACGAGCCAAAAACCGATCAGACGGACCTCCGCAACATGATTTTGGCCAAGGAAGACTTTCTCAGCAGGGTATTTTTTCGGCCGCTCCCCTACCGCCAGGTGTTTGGCAGCTCTTTTGTACCTAACCTCAGCGTGCTGGACTTGGTGTGCTGCGTGGGACCTGATGCCGGACGGATCATTACGGCCAGCGCCATGGGCTCACTGAACAAATAAAATCCGAGTTGCGTTAAGAAGATATCACGAGCCACTGACGGGTGATTCAAGGCAGAAACAGCATGTTGCATATGAATCCTCGTCCGGCTACATTTATAACTATTAAACCCGAATCGCCTGCATGGAAGCCAAATTCTCTAACCGCGTCAAGGAAGTAATCTCCCTCAGCCGTGAGGAAGCATTGCGCTTGGGACACGATTACATCGGGACAGAGCACCTTATCCTTGGCATGATTCGCGAAGGCGAAGGGGTTGCCGTTGGCGTGCTCAAAAAACTGGGTGTGCCCATCGACGAGTTGCGCAATGAAATTGAAAAAGTTTCGAAAGGAACCGCTACACACCAGGTGAAGAACCTGTCGAATATTCCACTCACCCGCGCTTCGGAAAAGGTGCTCAAGATTACTTACCTCGAAGCGAAGGTTTTTAAAGCCCAGCTGATCGGCACGGAGCACTTATTGCTCTCCATTCTTCGTGATCCGGATAACCTGGCCACACAGATCCTCAACAAATTTGACGTCTCCTACGACGTCGTAAAAGAAATGCTCGAATACCAGAACGACCAACCTACGGCATCTTCCGATACCGACGATCCCGATGATGATTCATCGAAGATGTTCGGTGCTTCCGGCTCAGGCGCAGGCCAAGGCAAGGAGAAAAAAGGTGCTGAAAAATCACGGACTCCGGTCCTGGACAATTTTGGCCGCGACCTCACCAAGCTGGCCGAGGACAACAAACTTGACCCGATAGTAGGAAGAGAAAAGGAGATTGAACGCGTGGCCCAGATTCTTTCTCGCCGCAAAAAGAACAACCCCATCCTCATCGGAGAACCCGGTGTGGGTAAAACGGCGATTGCAGAAGGACTGGCGCTGCGTATCATTCAGAAAAAAGTTTCACGCGTACTCTTCGGAAAACGCGTCGTTACACTTGACCTTGCTTCCCTGGTAGCCGGAACAAAGTATCGCGGCCAGTTTGAAGAGCGCATGAAGGCCGTGATGAATGAACTTGAAAAATCACAGGATGTCATTCTCTTCATCGACGAATTGCACACCATTGTCGGCGCTGGCGGAGCTTCCGGTTCGTTGGACGCATCCAACATGTTTAAGCCTGCCCTCGCCCGCGGAGAGATCCAATGCATTGGAGCGACTACGCTGGACGAGTACCGTCAGTACATTGAGAAAGACGGAGCCCTGGCACGCCGCTTCCAGATGGTGATGGTTGATTCTACCACGGTAGAAGAGACGATTCAAATTCTGGATAACATCAAAGAGAAATACGAGGATCACCACCACGTGACCTATACCAAGGAGGCCATCATCGCTTGTGTGCGGCTTTCCGACCGATACATCAGTGATCGATTCCTTCCCGACAAAGCTATTGACGTGCTGGATGAAGCAGGTGCGCGCGTGCACATCAACAACATCCACGTTCCCGAAGAAATTGTCAAACTGGAAGAGGCGATTGAGGACGTTAAAAAAGAGAAGAACCGCGTTGTGAAAAGTCAGAAATATGAAGAGGCTGCACAACTGCGCGACAAAGAGAAAAAACTCATCGAGCAGCTTGAGCTGGCCAAAGGACGCTGGGAGGAAAAGACCCGCACCGAGAAATACACGGTAACGGAAGATAACGTGGCGGATGTCATTGGCATGATGACCGGCATTCCGACGAATCGTATTGCTCAGAAAGAGAGCAATAAGCTCCTGGGCATGGCTACTGAACTCAGCGGCAAGGTGATCGGCCAGGAAGAGGCGATCAAGAAACTGACCAAGGCTATTCAGCGCACGCGGGTCGGTTTGAAAGATCCCAAAAAGCCCATTGGCTCATTTGTATTCCTTGGGCCGACCGGCGTCGGAAAGACAGAACTGGCCAAAGTGCTCGCGACCTATCTCTTTGACAAGGAAGACGCGCTCATCCGCATTGACATGAGTGAATACATGGAAAAATTCTCCGTGTCGCGACTGGTCGGCGCCCCTCCCGGGTATGTGGGTTATGAAGAAGGCGGTCAGTTGACCGAGAAAGTAAGACGCAAACCTTACAGCGTAGTACTGCTCGACGAAATCGAGAAGGCTCACCCGGATGTGTTCAATATCCTGTTGCAAGTCCTGGATGACGGCATCCTTACGGACGGCCTGGGTCGGCGTGTCGATTTCCGCAATACGATTATCATCATGACCTCGAACATCGGTGTTCGCGATCTGAAGGATTACGGATCCGGCATTGGTTTTGCCACCAAGTCAAAGCAGGCCAGCGAAGAGGAGATCATGAAGAGCACCATTCAAAGTGCACTGAAGAAAGCTTTTTCGCCGGAATTCCTGAACCGGCTTGATGACGTGATTGTGTTCAACTCCCTGCAGCGTGAGCACATCCACAAAATCATCGACATCACCCTGGCCAAACTCTTTGCGCGGATACTTTCGATTGGCTACCATGTCGAGTTGACGGACAAGGCCAAGGACTTCCTGTCCGAAAAAGGATATGACCAGCAGTTTGGCGCAAGACCACTTAACCGGGCGATCCAGAAATACCTGGAAGATCCTGTGGCCGAAGAGATCCTGAAAGGTGAAGTCGAAGAAGGTGGTACCATACTCGCCGATTACGATGGCAAAGGCGATGCGCTCACCATCAAGGTTAAGAAGACCAAAGCTTCAAAGGAGAAGTAAAACAACTATCTAATTGAAAGGCGACTCATACCGGGTCGCCTTTTTTGTTTCCGCTCAGTACGAACCCGAATACTTCCTAAGGAACCACTCCAGTGAAACCAGCAGGAGCAACAAGAAGAAAACCGTCTTGAGGTTAATCAGCGGATTAAAGCTTTCTTCGGTGTGAATAGTGGAAGCAAACTTCCGTGTAGTCAGATCATTGATTAGCTCATCTGTTTCCGTATCCCTATAAAATTTTCCTTCTGTCGCTTCGGCCAGTTTTCGCAAGAGTCCAAAGTCCGCGGTAAGGTTGCGCAATTCCTGGTTCTGTTCTACCACGAGAAATTCACCCCGGGCGGATTCCCGTTTACCATTCACTTCGGTAGACGACGTAAACTGATAAACGCCTTCAGCCAACCCTCCAATGCGGTAGCGATTGGCGCTTCCTGGCCCGGTCACATACCGGTAGCTGGTTGGTTTCCCCTGCTCTCCCCTCACTTCAATTTCAATAGTATGGCCGTAGGTGGGCTCGAATAATTCATTGTACACCTGGCTTTCGATAATCGCCGGACCGTCACTGCTGAACTCATGCTGGATCGGGAACGATCTGAATTTCCGTCGGTCATCCTGTGTGCCAAGGTATTGCAGTAACTTGGACATCAGTTCATCAAACCCGACGGTTTTTCCTGTTTCCTGAAATTCCGCGAGGCGCCACTTCCATAGCCCATCCCCCACAAAAACACCAAGCTTTTGTTCTTCCTGGTCTGTGGTAAACAGCAGCGGTCGGTCGGTGATTACGTTGCCAATTTGTTGAAACAAGATGGGTTTGATTACTCTTCCAAAGGCAAGTTTTCCAAATGGAACCGAGACGGGCGGATATCGGGATACCAATGAACCCACATCTCCGGAAAAGCCAAAATCCTGGAACGCGGCGTTGAGGACAGGTTGCACCTCATCGCGCTGGCTGGATAATTCAAACGTCAATGGAACTCCAACGGAAGGAAGCGACCGGAGCTGCGTTTGTCCGCCGACTACTAACAGCGCAGGCACCTTGGCCTTGAGAAATTTCATCAATAGACTGTTGGTTCTTCCTGCGGCATCCGGACTTTGATGGGCAATCAACAAATCCACCTTGCCAGGGTCGAGTGAAGTTTGTGGCAACTCTTTGATTCCCGCCAGGTGAACCAGGAATTCATAGTTCGGGTTCTTTTCCACCACAGTTCGCAAAGCTTTGATGTCCGGGTGCGGTGAGGCAGCTATCACCAGTATCTTCTTCTTGCCTTCCACCACCTCGATGAAGGCTGTTCCCCGATTATTGGCAGCATTGGCTTCATTCGCATGTTTGCTTATCCTGACTTCCAGCCGTTGGATGCCTTGCTTTGCGGCATCCAGCTGAAAATCGAAATCGAGCAGTGAACGATGTGCACTGTTTTTTGTCTGATCACGGAGTACGACTCCCTGGCTCAAGATCGATACAGTGACTTGCTCGTTGGGCAATCCAATAACTCCTACCTCTACACGCACCGGAAATTTGTTTCCCTGGTACACCACCCGGTTATAGGCGACATTTCGAATTACCAGATCAGTGCGCTGCACGGTGTCACCAGTTCCCACGGTGTACACGGGTACTCGTAGTGGCTGGTAGAGGGGAGAAATTCCATTGTTGTAGATTCCATCGGTAACCAGTACAATTCCTGCCAGGTTCCTTCCTTCGAAACGACTGGTGGTTTGCTTTAAAGCTCCGGAGAGATCCGAGTTGGCACCGGTAAACTGAATGAGGTCTGTTGCCCCGCTCAATGAACTCCATTCAACCTGGAACTCCTTTTGCCGGAGCACCTCCGCAGCGCGTGTAAGACCTGCCATCACCCGGGCGGTATCAGCGGTAGTGCGAACAGAACGTGAATTGTCCACCAGAAAAACGATGGTTGGTTTCTCAAATTGATTTACAGTTTGTCGCAACACCGGTCCGAGCAGCAGGATCAGCAAGGCCGAAGCCAGTACAGCACGGAGCAAAAACAACAGGCGGTTCACGGTCTTGCCCCATGTATATTTTGCGCTGTACAGAAGCCAGGCGTAACCGGCACCTAAGGCTAAACAAAGAACAAAATAGAACGGGCTATAATCGAATATTAGACGCTGCATGCCGGGCTAAATGTGCGCATTCCTCCTTCAATATCCATATTTCTCTTTCCACAGGCTTCGCAGAAAATTCCGCAGCTCTTCTTCTCTCGGATTCTTCCCTGGGTCATAGAATTTCGTTCCACTAATTGCCTCAGGGAGAAATTCCATGGAAGCAAAATTTCCTTCGAATCCGTGCGCATACTGGTACCCCTTTCCGTAATCCAGGTCCTTCATCAGTTTGGTTGGAGCGTTCCTTACTGCTAACGGCACCGGGAGGTCTCCTGTTTCGTTCATTTTACCCATGGCCGTTTCAATGGCCATGTAACTGGCGTTGCTTTTAGGCGAGCAGGCCAGGTAGGTGGCGCACTGCGCGAGAATTATGCGTGCTTCAGGATACCCGATTACATTCACGGCCTGGAATGCGCTCGTGGCCAGTACAAGTGCCGTGGGGTTGGCATTGCCGATGTCCTCGGAGGCAAGAATGACCATCCTGCGAGCTATGAATTTGACATCCTCTCCTCCTTCCACCATCCGGGCCAGGTAATATACCGCGGCATTTGGATCACTGCCTCGAATGGATTTGATGAACGCGGAGATGATATCGTAATGCTGCTCGCCGCTTTTGTCATAGATGGCAATGTGCTTTTGTGCCACATCCATCACAAGTTGGTCGGTGATGACTATTTCACCCTGGATTGACTCGGCAATCAATTCGAGTAGATTGAGGATCTTCCGGGCGTCACCCCCGGAAATGTTCAACATTGCCGCATGCTCCCGGATCGTAATCTTCCGACCTTTCAACTCAGCATCTCTTTCAATGACCCGGTTGAGCAACTGTAAAAGATCCGACTCGTTCAAAGGTTTCAGCACATAGACCTGGCACCTCGACAGCAACGCTGAATTCACTTCAAATGACGGATTCTCAGTGGTGGCGCCAATTAAGGTGATGGTGCCCTTCTCGACGGCGCCCAACAGCGCATCTTGTTGCGACTTATTAAAGCGGTGTATTTCATCGATAAATAGGATTGGCCGGTTAGTCAGCTTTGCCTTTTCAATGATCTCCCGAACATCTTTCACTCCGGCGCTCACTGCGCTGAGCGTGTGAAATGGTCGTCGAACTTCATTCGCTATAATATTCGCGATAGTCGTTTTGCCAACACCAGGGGGTCCCCAAAGAATCATGGAAGGGATGTTGCCGGATCCGATCGCTACCCGGATGATGCCTCCTGGACCAACGAGGTGCTGCTGACCTACCAGGTCATCGAGCTTCGCCGGGCGCATGCGTTCGGCCAAAGGAGGTGTGGAAGTGCTCAGCAGGGACATCAAATGAACATGATAATCACAAGGACATTCACGGTAAATGCAAGTACAAACGCTATCATAAAGAGAAAAGAAAAGGCGACAAACTTAAGGATGGTTCTGCCCCATGATTGCCCGTACATTCGCTTCATGGCGAAGAGCAAATAGAAATAGATCCACCATCCGACCAACGAAGACAGCCAATCCATCGAAGGAATCAGCCCAATCAGCATGACGACGGACCCTGCAAAATAGAAGAAATTGTAGTAGTAAATAGAAAAGACCAGGTGCTCGCTGTAAAAGTAATTACGGCGGACATAGAGAAGTTTCAACACCAGGGCAAACACAGGCAACAGGAAGAACAGCATCTTCGAGAAATTGTCCTTGATGGCGGTCATCAACTCTTTTCCAAACTGCGAATCATCCTCTCCATACTTCTGATCGAGCTCGATGCTCCGCTTCATGAACTTCCGGCCAAACCAGCCATCCCGCTCGGACTCGGGGAGCAGGGCCTGCGCTGAATCATAGGCCTCAAACGTCTTGAACCCGGTCTTCGCAAGGTTGTAACGGACAGCACCCTCCTTGGATTGTACAATGGTATCCACTCCATTCATGATCACGGTATCGAGTTCGGATGCGGCAAGGCTCTCCTTAACCTTGCGGTCATTTTGTCCCAATTCCAGCTTGTCTTCCTCCGTTAATTCAGTTGACTGTTTTTCTTCCGGCAGGCTGAAAAAGACCAGAAAGAAAACAAAGCTGATGAACGCATACATACGCGCCGGGTGAAAGAATCGCTCTCGCTTGCCCGCGTTGTATTCCATAGCAAGGAAACCGGGTCGTGTGATCAGGTAGCGGGTGGTGAGAAAAAACTTTCCCTCGTAGCTCCAGAACGAAGAGATGAAGTTGTTCCAAAGCTCACCGAGCGTCTGGCGCTTGGGTAAATCCTTCTGACCGCAGTGGTGACAAAACACATCCACCAGCGGAGTACCACAGTTCAGGCAGTTTTCGTTATGCCGCTTAGGCTTCCCCGATTCCTCGGCGGCCACCATTCCTTCTCCAAGCGGGGCAGCTTTCTCCAACTCGTCCATACTAGAATCGAAGTTTGGACAACACGTCGATGGTCTTTTCGAGCTGACGGTCATCGAAATCAAGATGGGTAACCATACGGATTTCTGTGGCACTGAATGCCAACGCTTTCAGTCCTTGACCAGCCACCGCGAGGAGGAACCGTTCCGGAGTCACTTCAGGAATCAGCTCAAAAATGATGATGTTAGTATCGACGGGCATGACCGACTTCACGAAAGAAAGTTTTTCCGCCGTCTTTCCAATGACCTTCGCCCTGGCGTGATCTTCTTTCAACCTCGTGATATGATGATCCAGGGCGTAAAGTCCAGCGGCTGCGAGAAATCCCGCTTGTCTCATTCCACCGCCAAACACCTTGCGCATGCGCCGTGCGTTGGCTTCATGTTCTTTCTTGCACACCAGTACAGATCCGACAGGCGCTCCAAGTCCCTTGGAAAGGCAAACTGAAACCGTATCGAAGTGTATGCCGATGGTGTCCGGCCGGTCGCCTGTCTCGGTCAGTGCATTGAACAGACGGGCGCCATCGAGGTGGGTTTTGAGTCCTTTCGATTTCGCAAAATCACATACCGTTTCAATCTGCTTCAACGTGTAAAAGCTTCCAGCTTCCCTAACCACGGTATTTTCCAAGGCCACGACTGAAGTGCGGGGGTAATGGGAGTCCGAAGAGTTGATATTGGGCGCTATTTCTTCCACAGAAATTCGCCCGCGATCGCCGGTGAGCAGTCGCGCGCTCACGTGGCTGTTCCCGGCCAGTCCACCGCCTTCGTATTTATAGATGTGTGCACCCTTGTAGCATATTACTTCATCGTAGGGCTGTGTCAACACTTTGATCCCGATCTGGTTGGTCATCGTTCCCGAAGGGCAATAGACAGCGGCATCCATGCCCAGCAATCGGGCACACTTTTCTTCGAGTTGTTTCACCGTGGGGTCTTCCCCAAACACATCATCGCCAACTTGGGCCTGCATCATGGCTTCGAGCATGGCGGGTGTGGGCTTGGTTACTGTATCTGAGCGGAGATCGATAGTCATCGAATTTCAAATTTCGTTGAATGAATGCAAAGCTTAAAGTTACAAGCTAAAGGCTGCAGGCGGAGCACCAAATTTCCCGTTATTGGACCTATTGGCAGGAAGATAAACTGGGCATTTGTAATTTGACCCTCCTTGGGCTACTTTTGTCCCTCCTAAATCGCGGGGTGGAGCAGTTGGTAGCTCGTTGGGCTCATAACCCAAAGGTCGCAAGTTCGAGTCTTGCCCCCGCTACAAGTAAAGAGCGGCCAATGGCCGCTTTTTCTATGTTTACGGTTTACGTGATATATTCTGAAGCCTTCGGGAAGATATACGTTGGCTACTCTTCAGATCTTGAGTCAAGACTAAGATCACACAATGAATTAGCAACCAAGGGTTGGACCATCAAGTTTAGGCCGTGGAAACTGATCCACTTCGAATCCTTCGCATCTAAAAAAGATGCCTTAAAAAGGGAAAAAGAACTCAAGTCTGCCACTGGAAGGAGATTCATTTAGGCATTAGTCTTGAACAATCCCTAGCTCGTTGGGCTCATATCCGCCAAGAGGCGGACGCAAGTTCGAGTCTTGCCCCCGCTACAAAAAAGAGAAAATGGCGACTGATTGGTCGCCATTTTCATTTTTGACACTTTCTTTTTCACTATTGCATCTCCACCACCCACTCTACCAAATCATCTGGACCTGCCCCTTTTGGCCGTGCCCCCTCGGTACTCGTTAAATCTCGCCACCTCAATCTTCCGTGGTTGCTGTAAGGGATCAGGGTAATTTTCCGCTCCGATGGCTGCACCTTGATCTCCATGAAGCTCTGGAAGAAGGGCGCGACATTGTAATCGAACATCGCGGAAAGCCATTCAGCGGAGAACGGCCAGCCGTTCAACTGCGTCGCCCACCACCACGCCGGGCGTTTGTACCATTTGGTGTTGTCTTCAATCTTCTTCGCCAGGGGATCGTGCGACGGATAAAACGCATACTCCTTCGTAGGCATGTTTCCG
Organism: Cyclobacteriaceae bacterium; assembly: GCA_016787645.1. Classification (GTDB taxonomy): domain Bacteria; phylum Bacteroidota; class Bacteroidia; order Cytophagales; family Cyclobacteriaceae; genus ELB16-189. The sequence continues at coordinate 495,614 of JAEUUF010000022.1, forward strand.
GGTTCCGCCATCTGGGCTCCGATGCTCAGGTAGGCTCCCCCACCGCCATTGACAAAGTGATGCATCATGGAACTTTTTCCATCTCCTTTTGTATACGGCTCCTGGTAATACTCCAGGTCATGCGTGTCGCCCGCCATCGCCAGGGGTACGTTGTACGAACGCAACAGGTCATGCAGCACATCGAACCGGGGATTCAGTTTTCCCTGGTATTCACCTATCGCATAGAAAGGATGACCAAGGATAACCATCACAAATTTTCCGCGTGAGGCCTCCAGCACGTTCACCAGCCAGCGCCCCTGGAGCGAGTCAATCTGCCGCTCGACACCCGTCTCCAGCGTGATCAGCACAAAGTTATCCGTGCTCACCTGGAAGAACGGCGCCTTCTGATGCCCGGTGGGCACTTCGTATTCCTTGCGCCAATATTCTGTCTTCGTCATCATCTCTTCAATCTCTGACTGCGTCGTCGAACTGATCTTGAGATCTGACCGCACCCTTGCCGTAATCGCTTTCCGTGCTGCCTCGGGTTCAAAGAACGTAGCCACGAATCCATCGAGCGCATCATACCAGTCATGGTTGCCCGGGATGGCGTAGACCGGCTTGGTCACTCCCTTGAAGGGCATCCAGAATTTCTTTTCATAATCGCGCAGTGCGCCGGTCGGGTATACCACGTCCGAGGAGATGACCACGAACTTCACCTCGGGCTTGTTGCTGACGGCAATCAGCTGATCCTTGAGAACCAGCTGGGACGCATCGCCTTCGCCCGTATCGCCGATCACCACAAATGAAAAGTCACCATTCGCCGGCACGCCGGGTGGTTGCAACCGAAAAGCTTTCGGGCCCAATCCTTCGCCTGAACTTTCAATCATGGCCACCCGCCAGGTATCGGCGCGGTTGGCAGCCCATTTGTCCCAAATACCAGACGCCCAGTTCTCGGTATCGAAATACCAGCTCATACCCAATACCGGCATTACTGCAACGAGCAAGGCTGCCCAGGGAAGTCCGAATTTCAAACCTGTCCGTATGGCGGTTGGAAGGGAGTATCCGACCTTGATGAACCGGACCTCTCCTCGAATCCGGTGAGAGAGCCATGCGGCGATGAGGCCTCTCGGGCTATACCACCGCCGCTGCGTTTCCTCAACTTCAGACACCCAACTCCAGAGCCGCTGCGCTCGCTTGCGCATCAACTTCAGGAATAGGAGACGCAAGGGCGCAATGATGACGTAAGTAACCATGAGCGCAATTACCATGTCTCCAATGGTGGCAACCACTGGGGAAAGAATGCCGAGATAACTCCGGTCCAATCCCATTCGACCCAGATGAATGACAAACAATACCATTATGAACGTGATGATCCATCGCTTATCGTGAGCGGCGCTCTGTTCCTCTTCTTGTTTGATGCGTTCCGTGACAGCCGCTACCTGGGGGTTGCCCGCCAATCCGATTTTAGCAGCAACGTCCTCATCCACGCGATCCAACTGACCTGTTTTTGCGAGAAGGATATTGAATCCAATACCTATCAACCGAAATCCAACCGCTAACGTCAGCAACCAGGTTTGCCCTTTCCCTTCCCAAAAAAGTAATGTGCCTACCACCAGTGCATTTCCGACTCCCGCCGCGAGATCAACCCAGCGAAGCGTCCTGCCGCGCTTTGCCTTGAAGAAAATCCAAAAATACCGGAAGCCATCTATGGCAAACACCGCGATGATGAACAGGTAAAGCGCCCGGGCCTGGAAGAGAATGGCGTTGATAAGGATGATCGCCATCAAAAAACTAAGGGCCGCACTGCGTCGTGTAGATATCCTGGAAGTCCAGTCGGGTCGCTTGAAGCCATCATGGATTTCCAGGATGCCCACCCAGATCAGAAGTTCCCCGAGGTAGTGTTCTATGGCATTGCCCGGCCAAACAGGCGCCAGGAAGGCGAGCCCGCCAAACACAAAGCACACGGAAGACCACGCCCATCGATCCCATTGCAGATCACGAAATGGATTTTCACGCATAGGCTCAAGGATAGTTGAACTAATCCACTACCGAACTTACATCAACACCCCGGCAATCACCAGTACAGCCACACAAAAGATTCCGATCACGATCAGCCTTCGGATCGCAAACCGAAACCATTGGTCATAGCCTATGCCTGCCAGCCCGATGATAGCCATCAACGCACCATTCGTGGGACTGATCATGTTCATGAGAATTGCGCCATATTGGAAAGCGAGTACACAGACCTGCCTCGAAAGACCAACTAAATCTGATAGTGGAGCAAGGATCGGTATGGTGAGTACCGCCTGGCCGGCATAGCTGGGGACTACAATGTGTAATGCGAACTGCGCCATCATCATCCCAATCGCCGATATGGCAGGCGGCATACCTTCCATCGGGATAAATAGTCCATGGATAATTGTGTCCAGAATCTTGCCATCGATCAGTACGAGTGAAATGCCATGGGCAAATCCGACAATCAAGGAGGCGAACGTCATCTCACGAAGTCCTTCCACATAGGCAACACAAGTTCCATTTACCCCCAGCTTACCCATCAGCCCGGCGAGTACAGCCACCACAAAGAATTCGGCGGCCATTTCATTGAAGCTCCATCCCCAGGCCATCAGCCCGATGATCAGGATCACAAAGGCAAGTCCCACAATTAGGAGAATAAGTTTGTGGGAAAAGGAGACCGGTCCCTCCATCGTCACCTCCCCGGGTTCAATCTCCAATCGATGGCGGCGGCCATAGCGAATTACCAGGGTCATCCATAAGGCAAATGCAATCATCAGGGCTACTACCTGAAATCCTGCCGCGTTGAGAAAAGGCAACTGGGCAATCTTCTGTGCAGTGACGGCGCCGAAGGGATTGAGCGGACTGAACGAAGCTCCTATGACCGTACACCCATAGCTGCTGGCTACCATCACCAACGCATCATAGCCCAGCCTCCGTGTGAGCATCAGGAGCACAGGTATCAGCGGGATTACCTCCTCTTCCATACCCTCCAAGGCTCCACCGGTAAGAAAGAAAAGCCCGGTGAGTACTAACGTGACTTCCTCTTTTCCTTTGAGCCGGCGGGTGAGCAGCACGATTCCTTCTTTCAATGCGCCGGTTTTCTCAATGACATAGAAGCATGCGCCAACCATGAAGATCAGCGCGATTACTTCTCCTCCTGCAACGATCCCCCGGGGAATCGCCACCAGGATCTCGAAGGGAGAGAGCGGTTCAGCACTCATCACATGGTAAGAACCCGGAACCACAACCTCGCGCTTAGCAGACTCATCAAATCGGCGCTGGTACTCTCCTTTGGGAAGTAAGTACGTGGCCACTCCCGCCAACAGAATAAAGATGACAATGATGAGGAGCGTGTGCGGGAAGCGGGCAGCCATAGAGGGTGTTAATCAAAGCTATGAAAATGTGGTCAAACCCTTGCCCATCGTGTGATTGAAGCGGGTGGCTGAGGCTCCCGAAGCCACCGATGTCACGACCCACGCTAGAAACTCTCATGGACCTCCCCGCTTACTTGTCTTGACTCCTGCACAGACTTTAACTAACTAGAGTCACTCATGGGCCACAACATCCAACCCCTGCTGAACAAAGAGTACCTGAAGGCCATCTCCGCCCAGGGCATCTACATCAAAGACGAAAACGGGAAACAGTACCTCGATGGCTCTTCGGGCGCGGTGACTTGTTCTCTGGGGCATTCCCATCCGGCTATCGTTGAGCTGATCCGCCAGCAGGCCGGCAAACTTCAGTTTGTCTATCGTTCACAATTTGGTTCCGTCGAAGCGGAGCAGTTGGCTACTAAACTTTTTGCCCTTTCTCCCCAGAACGCCTACCGTCACACGTTTTTTGTCAACAGCGGAACCGAGGCGATTGAAACGGCCATGAAAACCGCGCTGCAGCATTGGCTGGAACGGAATCAGCCGAACAAAATTCAATTCATCAGTCGCTGGAAAAGCTATCACGGAATTACGATGGGCGCGCTCTCCCTTTCCGGTCACCCGCTCCGCCGTCAACGGTTTGAAACCACACTGCAAAAATATCCAGTGCTCAAGTCGGATCTTGAAAAGGATTCAATCGAGGTACACGAACGCGAATTGCGAGAAGTCATTGACCGTATGGGAGCCGACACGATCGCGGCCTTTGTCGCTGAACCCATCGTGGGGGCTGCCGGTACTGCGCTGACCCCACCCGCAGATTATTATCGCCGAATAAAAGCTGTCTGCAAGGAAAACGATATTCTATTCATCGCCGACGAAGTAATGAGCGGCCTGGGCAGGACCGGAAAATGGTTTGGACTGGAGCATTGGCATGAAACAGCCGACATCGTCGCAGTAGGAAAAAGTCTCGGTGCTGGCTACGCTCCAATAGCCGCAACCCTGATGACCGATGAAGTACTGGAGCCGATAAAGAAAGGTACCGGACTCATCATGAGCGGCCACACCTACAGCGGGCACCCGCTTTCCTGTGCCACCGCACTCCGTGTCCTGGAAATTGTGGAAGAAGAAAAATTGCTCAATAATGTCGTCGCACAAGGCGACTATCTCAAAGCGAACCTGCAGGCACTTCAGCGTCGTTTCCCTGTAATTCATACCGTGCGAGGAAAAGGACTGATGTTGGGCGTCGAATTTGACCCGGCGCAGAAAGGCCATCAGGCCAAGCTCATTGATCGCTGTTTCCAGAATGGTTTGCTCGTGTACCCTTCTGTGGGTGGCCCGGAAGGCAAAGATGAAAACGGCATCCTCATCGCTCCCCCGTTCATCATCACCCGCACCGAATGTGACATCCTCTTAGAAAGACTCGTAAAATCCCTCGATGAGTGTTGAATAGGCAGCAGGAACAACAATGGCCCTATTCATTTCCAAATTCTCAAATCTTCAAATTTTCAAATTGACTAGCTTGCACTGACGCATGCCTTCCTTCAACAAAGTCACCGATCTTTCCACGATCCGTCCATTGTTTTTCGACGGCATGACCTTATTGTTCGGGGGCTTTGGCGGGGTAGGCTCACCTCCCGGCCTGGTCGACTGCCTGATTGAGTCGGGAGTCAAGAATGTTCATCTCGTCGGCAACGACGCCGGGTTCCCCTGGATCGGGATGGGTAAGTTCATTTGCCTGGAGCGGGCAACCTCCTTGATCGCCTCACACATCGGCTCGAACCCCATTGCCGGCGAATTGATGAACCAGGGAAAACTGCAAGTAGAATTTTCTCCCCAGGGAATCCTCGTGGAGCGCATCCGCTCCGGCGGTGTGGGGTTGAATGGCTTTCTTACCGAGATCGGCATGGGCACAAAGCTCGAGTACAACAAGCCCCGCGTAAAGATCGGCGAGAAGGAATTTATGTATGAAGCACCAATCACCGGCGACGTAAGCATCGTGTACGCGAAGAAAGCGGATACCTTCGGCAACCTCGTGTTCGACAAGACTGCACGGAACACCAATCCGTACGTGGCGATGGCCGGCAAGATCACCATCGTGGAAGCGGATGAAATCGTGGAGATGGGTGAGCTCAACCCGGAGGAGATCATTGTGCCCGGGATCTATGTGAAACACATCGTGCCCTCAAAGGGCTACAACTGGAAATGGATATGGGAGATGCCCGACAAATCATCGCGCAACGCGCCGCCCGCGAAATAAACGATGGGATGATCGTGAACCTGGGAATTGGCATTCCATCCCTTGTTCCCGATTACCTTGACCCATCGCTCAACGTCTTCTTTCAGGCGGAGAACGGAATTCTCGGCATGGGCCCGACTCCGAAACAAAACGCCGATGGGAACCTGAGCAACGCGGCGGGCTATCCCGTCACCCTCCTGAAAGGCGGCAGCTACTTTGACAGCGCGGTCGCCTTCGGCATGATTCGGCGTGGATGTGTCGATGTATCGATCCTGGGTGCCTTGCAAGTCAGTGCGGCTGGCGATCTGGCCAACTGGATTGTTCCCGGAAAACGTGTTCCCGGTGTAGGCGGTGCCATGGAGCTGGCGTACGGAGCCAAGAACCTTATCGCACTGATGACGCATTGTGAAAAAGACGGGCAACCGAAGATCGTGGAGAAGTGCACACTTCCCGTGACCACCTACCACTGCGTGAAAAAGATCATCACCGACCTGGCTGTGTTCAGCATTGTAGGGGGCACACTGCGACTGGATGAATTAATGCCAGGCGCAACTTTACCCGAGGTCCAGGAAAAGACCGGCGCAAAGTTCATATTAGTCAATAGTGTCCGCTAATACCCTTCGCGCCTAATTGCGCCTTAATTGCGCCTTAAGCGCCTTTGCGAGACCACAAAACCCTGCTACCACGCCCAGGCGCAAAGTGTGAGATTCCTCTTGAATCAAATTCAGGACTACCCTACCTTGAATAACCAATCAACAGCGGATGTCCAACATCGAAAAAATATACTCCTACATTGACGCCCATCAACGGGAGGCCTGTGACTTGTTGAGCAAACTCGTCCAGCAAGCCAGTACCCAGGGTAACGAGCAGGGCGTACAGGCCGTGGTGATCCAGAAATTGAAATCGCTGGGCCTTGAAGTCGACGTCTGGGATCCCGAGTACAGTGTCCTGGCCACTCATCCCTACTTTGTTCCCTCCCGAATCAATTATGCCGGAAGTCCCAACGTGGTGGGCACCCTTCGCGGCGCGGGCGGCGGCCGTTCCATCATACTCAATGGCCACATTGATGTGGTGCCCGAGGGTGATCGCACCAAATGGTCAGATGATCCCTTCTCGGGTATTTTGAAAAACGGGAGGGTGTATGGCCGGGGCACTACTGACATGAAAGGCGGAAATGTTTCCATGATGTTCGCCCTGGAATCACTCCTCCGCTCTGGAATCAAACTGAAAGGCGATGTGATTTTTCATTCTGTCATTGAAGAAGAATCGGGTGGCGTTGGTACGCTCGCTACATTGATCAGTGGGTACAAGGCAGATGCTGCACTTATTCCGGAGCCGACAAACATGAAGTTGTTTATCAAACAACAGGGTTCGATGTGGTTCCGCGTCAGTGTTGAAGGTCGGTCCGCGCACGGGGGTACCCGGTATGAAGGCGTCTCAGCCATTGAAAAGGCCGTGTTAGTGCACCAGGCGATTCTCCAGCTTGAAGCCAAGAGAAACGCACGCATTACTGATCCACTCTATAAAGGAATCCCGATTCCCGTGCCGATCAACATGGGTAAAATCCAGGGAGGCTCGTGGCCATCGTCCGTGGCTGACCTGGTCACCATCGAAGGGCGCATCGGTGTTGCCCCGGAAGAAGAAATGAAAGCCGTGAAAGAAGAGCTGGGTGCTTGTCTCCGCGATCTTTGCAAACAAGACCCATGGCTGAACGAACATCCTCCCAAACTGGAATTCTTCGGCGCGCAGTGGGTACCCAATTCCCTCAGCGAAAACCATCCGTTTGCCCAAACGGTCAGGTCCGCTTTCGGGGAAGTGTATGGCAAGCCGGTAAAGATTGAGGCATCTCCCTGGGGCACGGACGGTGGGTTGCTGGCCAAAGTAGGTGGCATCCCCACCCTGGTCATCGGACCCGGCGAAACCAAAATGGCCCACTACCCCGACGAATACATCGAAGTCAGCGAAATGATCCGCGCGGCGAAAGTGTTTTCCCGTGTGCTGATCGACTGGTGCGGCACAACCGCCTCGTGAATGACCCGTACGCTTCATCATGCAAACGCAACCGTAGTCGTTTATGAAGACGAGTTCAGCCGCCGTATCCGTATGGATGATTATACTGGAAAGCTGGACGCTGTATTGGAACTGATAAACCAAAACATACCATCGTGGGCAGAAAAGCTGATTCTCAAGGTTCGCCCCCAGGATGTCGCCTTTTTCAAAAGCAAAGGGTTTGAGCAGGAAGCCTTCATCGCGGGTTACTTTTCAGGCATCGACATGTACTTCATGGTGCGCTATCTATCATCAGAACGAAGTCACTCGCCGCGGGAGGCCGACGAAGCAGCCATTATCCGTGCTGTGCTGTTGACTCCTTCCTCCTCTTTCCCCGCCACACTCATCCCCGTAAAATTTGCAGAGCTAGCGGATGCTGAAAATCTCGCGAGTCTTTATCGGGAAGCTTTCCGAATTTATCCTACACCGGTATATGACCCGGCTCATGTCAGAAAAACCATGGAGGAAGGAACCGTCTATGCATTCGTCCGCGAAGGAGACAAAGTGATCAGTGCGGCTTCTGCGGAGATCAACGTTAAATACAAAAACGCGGAGCTCACTGATTGTGCTACGGCGGAAGGCCATGAGGGAAAAGGGTACATGCGTGCGCTGCTCCTGGCGCTGGAAGAAAATCTGAAGGGTCGCGGCATCACCTGCTGCTACACCATTGCTCGGTCGGCTTCATTCGGTATGAATAAAGTATTTCATCAACTGGGATACACGTTTGGTGGCAGGATGACACAGAACTGCATGATCTATTCAGGGATGGAGGACATGAATGTTTGGCACAAATACTTTGCGCCTTAAAATTGCACCTTAACCTGCGCCTTTGCGTGAACCTAACTTCAATCAGGATTATCGCTTCAAATCGTCCCGGAAACCAAACATAAAAGTCCACAAAAAAATCGAGGACTCTGATTACATTTAGGAATGCATAGGATGATTGTGCTCCTGCAGGTTTGTTTCATCATCTCACTTGAAACAACCGCACAACGAATTCCGGTCCTCAACCAGATTGACCTACCGCACAGTTACTACTTCCGCGAGCTCTACCTCCCTCAACTGACAAGCGGTCCCTCCTCCGCTTCCTGGATGCCTGATGGAAATAGGCTGGTCTATTCCATGGCGGGTAGCCTTTGGATACAGTCCATCGGAACTGAAGATGCCACCCAACTCACGGATGATGCCGGCTACGATTACCAGCCCGATGTCTCCCCCGACGGAAAGCAAGTGCTCTTCGTCCGGTACACCGGCGCAGCGATGGATCTCATGCTATTCGACCTGGGCACGAAGAAATCTTTCCGGCTCACCGAGGGCAAGACAGTCAATCTCGAGCCGCGCTGGTCGCCTGACGGGACAACGATTGCTTTTGTATCCACGGCGAATACCGGTCACTTTGTTCTTCACACCGGCACTGTGCGCGACAACCAGTTGATCAATGCGAAGGCCCTCATCCCCGATCGGAAAAGCGAAGCCAAGCGGTACTACTACAGCGCGTTCGATCATGCCATTAATCCAACCTGGTCGAAGGATGGCAAGCTCATCTACTTCATTTCAAACCGGGAAGTTGCCCATGGAACCGGAAACCTGAGCGCCATCGATGTTACTTCCGGCGAAATCAAAACCATTCGCGATGAGGAAACCAACTGGCGCACCCGGCCCGATGCTTCCCCCGACGGAACACGCCTTGTGTACAGCAGCTACCTCGGGCAAAATTGGCACCAACTATTTATCCTTCCGGTTCAAGGTGGCTACCCGGTGCCCCTTACCTACGGTGATTACGACAAAATCTTTCCGCGTTGGTCTCCGGATGGAAAAACCATCGCTTTCATTTCCAACCAGGGGGGTAACACTTCGCTTTGGTTACTCGATGCTTATTCCGGCAAACAAACGCGGGTAGCTGTGAAAAAAAGAAATTATCTCTTGCCTCACGTGCCCCTTACACTCTCTGTCCAGGATGACCAGGGAAACGGAATTCCGGCGCGCATTAGCCTGGTAGACGGCCGCGGAAAATTCTACAGCCCGGACGACATCTGGGTCCACGCCGATGACGCCTATTACCCGTCCCTGCAATCCACAGAAACACATTACTTCCATGCCCTCGGAAAAGTGGTCATCCAGATTCCCAAGGACAGTATCATGGTAACGGCCAGCCACGGGCCCCATCACGTGGTAACACACGGTAAGGTCTTTGCTAAACAGGTTGATGCGGTCGCTCTCCAGCTTAAGATTCCGCGTCTCGAGATCCCCGCAGTCTTTGGAACGTGGCGGAGCGGAGACGTGCACGTACACATGAACTATGGAGGAAACTACCGTAACACTCCCGGGCAACTCGCCAACCAGGCGGCTGCAGAGGATCTGAATTTTGTATTCAATCTTATCGTCAACAAGGAGCAACGAATTCCTGATGTGAGTTACTTCAATTCCAATACGACAAACACATCAACACCTGGGGTTACTGTCCTTCACGGCCAGGAATTCCATACCAGTTACTGGGGCCATCTTGGCCTGCTTCAATTGAGGGAGCATCTTATTTTGCCGGACTACTCCGGTTACCCCCAAACGGCGGTGGCCAGTACCTTTCCCCACAACAGCTTCATCGCTGACCGCGCGCACGAACAACAGGCCCTGGTAGGTTACGTTCACCCATTTGAACAATCTGAAATTTTCCCCAATCAATCGGCTACACTGACCAACGCCCTCCCGGTTGATGCGGCCCTGGGCAAGGTGGACTACTATGAACTGGTCGGCTTCTCCGATCACCGCGCCTCGGAAGCAGTTTGGTACCAACTACTGAATGCGGGACTCAAGATTCCGGCGGCGGCTGGCACTGATGCCATGGCTAATTATTCCAGTTTGCGTGGGCCAGTCGGGTTGAACCGCGTCTATGTTCGTGGGAATAATGACATGACTACGGAAGCTTTTCTGACAGAACTGAAGGCCGGCAGAAGTTTTGTCACCAATGGCCCATTAATTGGTCTCGACGTAGAGGGAAAAGTTCCGGGTGACAGCCTTAAGCTGACCGCAAAAAAGAAATCAGTCAGCTACCACGTCTTTTTGCGAAGCAATGCACCGGTGGATCACCTGGAGGTAATTTATAATGGCGAAGTAGTTGCCTCGCTCATCAATGGTCAGCCGGCTACAACCCTTGACATCAACGGGAAGATTGCCGTGAAAGAGTCAGGGTGGCTCCTGGTGCGCGCCTGGAATTCCAAGGCACTTCCTGAAGTGATGGATCTCTATCCGTATGCGAGCACAAATCCGGTTTATCTTACCGGAGGCGCTGAATCGCCGAAACGTGCGGTAGCCGGGGCCTATTTTGTGCAGTGGACACAGCGACTCGAAAAGCTGGCCGGTGCCTTTGCTTCGTATCGAACTGAACAGGAAAAAGCAACTGTGCTCGATGATATCATCAAGGCCAAGGTGTACTATCAATCCCTGGCAGGCTCCACCAAACGCTAACTCCTCCGCTTATGGTATCTCGTTGCCTGGTGTTCCTTTTTGCGATTACGATTTCGCCTGTATTTGCCCAACACCCATACAATGTCGTGCGCGAAGAGGTCATGGTTCCGATGCGTGACGGGGTGAAACTCGGGGGTATTCTTTACCGACCCGATCAGCCTGGAAAATTTCCTGGTATTGTTTACCGGACACCGTACAGTATCGATGACTATGATGGCTATGCAGAGTTTCCTTTAAAGGCCGCCAAGCAAGGTTACGCCGTATTGCTGGTGGATGTCAGAGGTCGTTTGAGAAGCGAGGGGAACTTCGAGGCTTACCGTACAGAAAAGCCGGATGGATATGATGTGATCGAATGGATGGGTACACGGCCTTTCTGTACCGGAAAAGTAGGAACCTACGGTGGCTCCTATCCCGGCATTGTGCAATGGCTGGCCATGTCGCAGGCACCGCCCCATCTCGCAGCGGCTGCTCCGGAAATGACGCCGATCGGCAGTCACCATTTCTTTTACTATGGTGGCGCCTTTTCGCATCCTTGGCTCGACTGGTTTGTGCCCTACATCTTCGCCGACAAACGCAAGCGCGCCAATGATATTTCCGGACCCTGGGATGACGAGCCCGCGACAGAAGAATGGGAAAAATCGGATCGCCGAAAATGGTATCAATTCCGTCCGTTGATCGATTTGCCCTTACTCAAACCCTATGCCCCAGAGTACTACGAATGGCTTCGGCACCCGGAACTTTCTTCCTGGTGGGACTTCGTCAACGTGGAAAAGGATTTTGGAAAGATGAGAAACCCGGTCTTCCTGGAAAGCGGCTGGTACGACGCGGCCTACGGTCCGGAAGGAGCAACCCGGGGTTTCAACAAAATGCGGAAAGAGGCAGCCACACCGGAGGCACGGGAACAATCCATCTTGATTCTCGGCCCCTGGAATCACACATCGTTAAATACCCGGAAGACCAAATTCGGTGAGATGGACTTTGGGCCCAACGCCGGCATGGACTATGACGCTGAATTGCTGCGCTTCTATGACCGGCACTTGAAAGGGCGTGAATCTTCAAGCGGAATACCCGCGGTGAGCATCTTCGTTATGGGAGTAAACGAGTGGCGAACAGAGAAAGAGTGGCCCTTGACACGTGCTGTGCCCACGTCATTTTATCTTTCCGGTACCGGTGCATCTAAATTGGGAACGCTCGTCACCAAGCCCGGCAAGGATGCCCGCGACACGTATGTCTTCGATCCCTCCAATCCGTTTTGGGACAAGTCGTATGAAAAATCCTATCCCTACGATCAGCGGGAAAACGAATCACGCCCTGACGTGTTGGTGTACACCAGTGATGTGCTGACGGAAGATGTCGAAGTGATCGGTGAAATTGCAGCTGAGCTGTTTGTCAGCTCGGGTGCTTTGGATACCGATTTCAGCATCACGCTTTCTGATGTGTATCCGGATGGTCGATCCATCAATCTACACGGACTCGATGCCGGCTATTTGAGGATGAGATACCGGGGTGGTTTTGAATACCAGGAGCTGATGAAACCCGGGGAGGTTTACAAAATCCGGCTTGGTCAGGTGTACACAGCCAATCGATTCCTGAAAGGTCACCGCATTCGTTTGGCCATAACCAGCAGCAAGGCACCGCATTATGATCCAAATCCGAATACGGGGAGAGTGATCGCGGAAGAGAAGAATTTGATCCCCGCGAGGAACACAGTGCATTCGGGAGTGAAATATCCGTCTCGGATAATATTGCCGGCGATGCCGTCTATTAAATACTGAAGCACACAAAACCTGCTGGTATGAAGTACATTTTTGGTTTTTTCTTTCTGGCGGTTCAATGGAGTGGGGCGATGGCGCAGAAACTTGAGATTGGAATAGTAGACTACTACGGGCTTTCCGCGCCGGGCGCTCCTGCAAAAAGCCAGGTGGAGGCATGCCTCGCCTTCAAGACGGGAGACCAGCTCGATCCAGAAAGCAAGAATATTTGGAAAGACCCAACCATCGCCTGCCTTAAGAAACTTCCAGGTATAAAACAGGTCAAGCTCGAAGGGGTTTGCTGCGACGAGCAGAACAGGGTCATGATCTTTGTCGGCGTGTTGCCGCATCCCGCACCCGCCGAAGCCCATCGATCCTTTACGTTGGATGAAAGACTTCCTGTCGAATTGGTTGCTGCGTATGACACACTGCTTGGTGGGATGATGATAGCCATTCAAACTGGCCAGGCCGATGAAGATGATACAAAGGGCCATGCCCTCTTCCGCTTTCCAAAAGCAATTGAACCCCAACGACTGTTTGCTGCCTATGCTTCAACCCATTTGGCAACGCTTAGGGAGGTACTACACCACTCCAGACATGACAAGGACCGTGAAGTGGCCAGTTGGGTGATAGCCTTTGCCGAAGACAAGCAGGGTATTGTCCGGGATTTTGTTGAAGCCGCCAGCGATCCCAGCGAAGACGTGCGCAATAACGCCATCAGGGCCCTGGGCATCCTGGACAATTACTTCAGGCAGGCAAAAGTGGATGTTTCAATCGACCCAACGCCTTTTGTTGAAATGATGAACTCTATAACGTGGTCTGATCTCAACAAAAGCGCAAACCTGCTAGTCTCGTTGACCTCGGACAGAAACCCTGGGCTAATGGCCAAATTGCGAAAAGAGGCCTTGTATCCCTTGGCGGACATGGCCCGTTGGAAAAGTACTGGCCACGCTTACCCCGCATTCATGATCCTCGGCCGGATGGCTGGCTGGCCCGATGAGGTCACCTATCAACGGGCGAATGCAGATCGCATGAAATGGATCGACGCCGCGTTGCTCGAAATTGAGAGGAAGAAGTAGGCGGTACGGCCGACAACCGAGATCGGGAATGCCACGGTAGCCTACGGCCGATCGGCCGTCTCCAACTTGATGTAAAGTTCCAATTGATCCATCACCCCGCCCTGTCGATCCGCACCACCCTGCAAGGGCAGGTACCACTCCTGTTCGCCATCCATAGTCACAAAGAGCGATAACCCTTCATCCATGTGATGATAGGAATAACCAAGGAAAACCCACGACACTCCGGGCGCATGCAGGTCATTGTCAAAATCCAGGAACTCCCGGCTGACGATATATCGTCTACCGGGTTCCAGGTGTCCCCAGTTTCGTCGCTTTTGCGGAAGAATATGCCCGGTATAGGTTCCTTTCGGAAATGGTCCTCGCATCGGCGGAAGGTAACAGGTTGATTCGGGTATTCACTTACTCCATCTGATTTTCTGGTATCTTTCGATATAACCAGCGCTGCATGAAAGCCGTCAACTGGAAAAAAGAACTTCAACCCTTGCTGCAAAAGTACCGTGGCAAGAAGCACCCGCTCGATCACCGCACACCCTATGAGTTGATCGTGGCGGTGGTGCTGTCGGCGCAGGACTCCGACCGAAACATCAATAAGCTTTCGCCCGCCCTCTTCAATGCGTTCCCCGACATGGCCGCGCTGGCCGCTGCGGACGCTGACTCCGTTATTCCTTTTGTCCAGAAGGTACTCGGTCACCGGAAGAAAACGGGTTGGCTGTTGGAGATTGCCCGCACCATTAAAGAAGACAAGAACATTCCCACCACCCTCGAGGAACTTACCAAACTTCCCGGAATAGGAAGAAAATCGGCGAATGTCATCCTTCGTGAAATGGGTCAGCCCGCAGTGGGCATCATTGTCGATCTCCACGTCGTGCGCGTGGCTCCCCGCCTTGGCATCGCCCAGGGCACTGATCCCAAAAAGCTGGAGAAGCAATTGATGGATGCCACGGATCCAAAAGACTGGGGCGAGGTGGGCATGGCAATCTCTTTCCTCGGCCGCGAGATCTGTCGTCCGAGCAATCCGAAGTGCGAGGAGTGCGTGATGCGGAAGGTGTGCATTTACACCAAGACGCTGGTGAAGCCCTCAAAGGCAGCGACAAAGAAAAAGGCAACTTCTAAGAAGAAGTAGAAATCACCCACCTTTACATTTTACATTCGCTATTCTACATTTTGCGGTTAAAGCCAAGTGAAGAACCGCAAAATGTAAAACGATAAATGTAAAATGTAGAAGGCTTTAGGTTTTCACTTTAATCTCCCATACTTCTTCAGCGCCGCCACGAGACGGTCATGCGGAATCGCATAGACTTTGTTTCCATTGATCCCTTCCATCGTCTCGGCGGCAATCATCGCATTCACAATGGCTTCTTCCGTCGCCGCGGCGGTAGCTTCAAACAATGGACTGATTTGATCGTTGGGCAGCATCTCCAGGTGGGCAATGCCTTCGTTTTTGGACACTTCCGGATTGGCCGTGCTGAAGGCGATGAATATATCGCCGGAAGAATTTCCTCCGCGGCCACCCACCACACCGAGGCCAAGAGAAACCCGCTTCACAATACGTTCCAGCTGGTGCGGCAGCAGCGGAGCATCCGTAGCGACAACCACAATGATCGAGCCCTGGTCGGTGTCTGGCTTACCTTCCTGGGGAAGCAGATCCGGAATTTCTTTCCCAACCGGCACGCCGGCAATTTGCAATAACGGTCGTCGGCCGTAATTCGCCTGCACCAGCACGCCCACCGTGTATCCACCCTGCTTCGTCTCCAATACACGGGAGGATGTCCCAGTGCCACCCTTAAATCCATGGCAAACCATCCCGGTGCCTCCCCCGACATTTCCCTCCTTCACCGGCCCTGGAGCTGACGATTCCATCGCATCAAACGCGTCCTGTTTCGTCACATGGAATCCGTTAATGTCATTGAGAAAACCATCATACGTCTCGGCCACCACCGGTAAACTCACATCGCCATCATAACTTCCTGGCTTCATACGTTTGGCGTACCACTCAATGACGGCGTCACGAACAATACCAACACTGTGTGTATTGGTAATCAGGATGGGCGATCCCAGGCCGCCCGATTCATCCACCCAGGTTGTACCGGTCATTTCACCATTGCCATTCAAGGTGAACCACGCCGCGAAGACCCGGTCGAGTGAACCCTTGCCCCGGGGGAAGATAGCGGTCACCCCAGTGCGAACAGGCCCTTTGCCAACCACCAGTTTGCCACTGCCGGAAATCAATGTTTTGAATCCTACCTCGACTCCCTTCACATCGGTAATGGCATTGAAAGCCCCCGTCGTTCCCTCAAATGGAATTCCAAGATCCCGGCCGCGTGGCTTTGTTTTCTGGGCATTCGCTCCCGCGCCAACCAGCACCAGAGCCAGCATCACGCACAAATTTCTTATGGTCATGATTTCGTGTTAGTCAATTGCAACAATTGCTTCCGGAGAATCTGTAATCCTCTATTCAATTGGCCATCTGTTATGGTGAGCGGGCTCAATACGCGAACAACATTCCCTCCTGTCCCGGCGCTGATGATCAACAGTCCATTCTCCGAACACGCGTTGAGCAGTTTCTTTGTCAAGTCAGCATCGGGTTGATGGGGGTCACCGTTCTTCACAAGTTCAAACGCCGTCATGGCGCCAAGTCCACGAACATCCCCGATGGCAGTACATTCCTTTTGGAGAGCGCTGAAAAACTGCATCACCTTTTTGCCGATTCTTTTTCCCCTCTCGTTGATCTTGATTTTTTTCATGTACTCGATCGTGGCCAGGGAGGCCGCGCAGGCAACGGGGTTGCCGAGGTATGTTCCGCCCAAGGTTCCCTTCGTAGTTTTGTCCATTACCTCCGCCCGGCCGATGACCGCACCAATCGGCATACCGCTACCCATGGACTTCGCCCAGGTGGAAATGTCCGGGACTATACCATAATGCGAATAGGCTGACCATGCTCCAGTGCGACCAAACCCAGTTTGCACTTCATCTACCACGAGTAAAATGCCGTGCTGCTTGCAGATGCGGGATAGTCCCAGGATATATTCCTTGGGCGCGACCACAAACCCGCCTTCGCCCTGCACCAGTTCAACGATCACCGCGGCTACCTGTGTTGGATCGACGATCGTGTGCAACGCATCGTCGAAGGATTGTAGTTCACGTTTTACAAAGGCCTTCATCGATAATCCATCCCCTCGTTTATAGTAATCGGGGAACGGCAGTCGATATACCTCCGACGCAAAGGGACCGCAGCCAATCTTATATCCAGTCTTTGAGGTAAGTGTCATCCCCAATAATGTCCTCCCATGAAATGCCCCTGTGAAGCAAATGATACCCGGGCGGCCGGTTGCCTGCCGGGCGATCTTCACGGCATTTTCCACTGCCTCAACACCTGAATTGGTCAGCATCACTTTCGTTTTCTTTCCGTGAGGCAGGAGTTTTGCCAGGGTCTCACACAACTCCACATAAGGCTCATAGATGGCCACTGGAAAACAAGCGTGGATCAATGATTGGCTTTGACGAATGATTGCATTCACCACCGGCCGTGGGCAATGTCCTGCGTTCAGCACACCAATACCTCCCGCAAAATCGATATACGATTTCCCATCTTCATCGCGGATGATGGCGCCGCTCCCCGACGCAATGGTGAGGGGCGTGAACATCCCCATGCCTTCCGGAACGATTGCGTTTCTCCGGGCAATCAGCTTATCCGATTTCTTCATTCCTCAAATTACGGCATTGGGTAAAAAAGAAAAAGCTGCCTGGCGGGCAGCCTTTTCAACCTTATAAAACCCAAAACCAAAAAATGCCAAAGAATCGAAACTGATAATGGCAGATAACCTGAATACCTGAGGAGCCCAAAAGGTAAACGCCCTCAAAAGCCGTACTTTTGCACGAAATCCATGAACCCACAGCACAAAGCCGGATTCGTCAGCATTGTCGGCAAACCGAACGTGGGGAAGTCCACGCTCATGAACCGGCTGGTTGGCGAAAATCTGTCGATCATCAGCCCCAAAGCCCAGACCACACGTCACCGCATCATGGGCATGCTCAACACCGACGACTACCAGATCGTCTATTCCGACACGCCCGGCATCCTGGAACCGAAGTATGCGCTCCATGAAGCGATGATGAACTATGTTAAGGTGTCGTTGGAGGATGCGGATGTAGTCCTGCTGGTGATTGAATATGGAGAGAAGTTTGATCCTGTTCTTCATGAACGCTTCAAGTCGATGATGGTGCCCATTCTCCTGCTGGTCAATAAAGTTGACAAGGCGCCGCGGACAGACCGAAAAGTGATCATAGATTACTGGAAGAGTGCCTTGCCGGTGAAAGAAGTTATTCCGGTCTCCGCGCTCACGGGGGAGAATGTTGAACAAATTCTCCCGGCGCTCCTTAACCTGTTGCCCCTGCATCCCGGGTATTTCCCCAAAGATGACCTTACCAACCGCAGCGAACGCTTCTTTGCTTCGGAGATTATCCGTGAGAAGATTTTCTACAACTATAACCAGGAGATACCCTATAGCACTGAAGTAGGCATCGAGGATTTCAAGGATGAAGAGAAACTAATTCGCATACGGGCCACGTTGTTCGTGGAACGTGATTCTCAAAAAGGAATTCTCATCGGCAAGGCCGGTTCCTCGCTGAAGAAGGTGGGCACGCAAGCCAGGGAAGATATGGAACGGTTCTTTGGGAAGAAGGTCTTCCTGGAGACACACGTCAAGGTCGCCTCTGATTGGCGTAAGCAAAAGGAGAAGCTGCGCATGTTCGGTTACCTCGAATAGGTCGGGTCCGATCCTTATAACTACCTTTGCCCCGATTTTTCACCAAGCATGTCAAACATAGTTGCCATTGTCGGTCGTCCCAACGTCGGGAAATCCACCTTCTTCAACCGATTGGTTGAAAAGCGCGAGGCCATTATGGACGACATGCCCGGCGTCACGCGCGACCGCCATTATGGCTACGCGCAGTGGACTGGTAAGTATTTCACCGTGATTGATACCGGCGGGTACGTCACTGGTTCGGAGGACAAGTTCGAATCTCAGATCCGGAAGCAGGTCGAAGTAGCCCTTGAGGAGGCCACCGCAGTAATTTTCATGGTCGATTGTCGCGATGGCTTGACTGGTTTTGACCGGGACTTCGCCAACATTATTCGCAAATCAAAGAAACCGGTCTTCATTGCTGCTAACAAAGCAGACACCCCGGATAAGTCGGTGCTCGCCAGTGAATTTTATGGAATGAAGCTCGGTGAGGTGTACCCGATTTCGGCAGAAAATGGAAGTGGAACCGGCGAGTTGCTGGACGACCTCGTCAAGGTTTTTCCCCAGGAGGGCGTTGAAGATCCCCATGCCGGCATTCCCAAGATCGCCATCCTCGGACGCCCGAATGTCGGAAAGTCCTCGTTCCTGAATGTGTTGCTTGGACAAGAGCGGAGTATTGTCACGGACGAGGCCGGCACAACCCGTGATGCCATCCATTCCCGGTACAAAATGTTTGGCAATGACTTTATCCTCATCGACACGGCCGGGATCCGCAAGAAAAGTAAAGTGCATGAGGACATCGAATTCTATTCAGTCCTCCGGTCGTTGCGCGCCATGGAAGAATGTGACGTCTGTATTGTCGTGGTGGATGCTCAGCGAGGCCTCGAGTCGCAGGATGTTTCCATCATCGCCCTGGCGCAGAAGCAAGGCAAAGGAATTGTCATTATGGTCAATAAGTGGGACCTCATGGAGAAGGACAGCAAGACGGCCGACAAGATCCGGAAAGAGATGCTGGAAAGCCTGGCGCCAATCACTTATGTCCCGATTTTGTTTGCCTCCGCCTTGAACAAACAAAGGATCTACCAGGTCATGGAGAAGGCCGTAGAAGTCTACAACAACAAGATCAAGAAGATCCCTACCTCGCAGCTCAACGATGCGCTGTTACCGGAGATCATTCACTATCCTCCTGCGGCCACGAAGGGGAAGCACATCCAGATCAAGTACGTTACGCAGGTAAATGCCGCAACGCCAACGTTTGCATTCTTCTGCAACCTGCCCCAGTACATTCAGGAATCCTATCAACGTTTCCTGGAGAACAAGCTCCGGGAGAACTTCGACTTCACGGGCGTGCCCGTTCGTCTCTTCTTTCGGAAGAAATAGGCAATTCAGGTTTTTTGGCCAGCTAACGGCCATTTGGGAAAATTATTCGACCCCAATCCTCAAGAATGTCGCGAATTCAGTTAATTTTGCAGCCTAAATTCCTAAAACCTGTAAACTATGAAAAAAGTAATCGCACTGGTAATGGTATGCGGTTTTGCCCTTGCATTTGCATCGTGTGGTGGTGGCGGTTCCAAGACTGAGTCAACGACCGACACAACTGCAGTTGCTCAAGACACTACCGCAGCTCCTGCAGACACGACCAAGACCGACACTACACAGATGAAGTAATTGGTCCCTGCCCAGCAAAACAAAAAGGCTTTAGGAAACTGAGGCCTTTTTGTTTTTCTGTCCATCTTGCCTTCATGCAACTGGCCCAGCTCTGCTCCTTGCTGGAAAAACAAGTCCCTCCGGGCTCATTGGATTACTGCCTTCAGTTGTGGAAGGAAAACCCATTTCAATTCACCCTTCGACATTCGCGGGTCACCAAGCTCGGTGACTTCACCTGCCGCCCCGGTCAGTCACCACGCATCACTGTAAACGCCGACAGTCATCCCTACGTCTTTCTGCTTACTTATGTTCATGAAGTAGCCCATCTTCGCGTGCATTCACGCCTCGGATGGAAAGCAGCCCCGCATGGGCGGGAATGGAAGGAGGCCTTTCGTTCACTTTGTGAGCCGCTCTTTACACTTGCAATCTTTCCGGAAGAAGTCGCCCTTGCGTTAAGGCGACATTTGAAAAACCCCAAAGCTTCCAGTCTGACCGATGCCCATCTTACCCGTGTGTTGCATCAATACGATGAAGAAAAAAAAGATGCGCTCCGACTGGCCGATTTGCCGGAAGGAAGCCAGTTCCAGATTCGGGGGCGATGGTTTGCCAAAGGAAAGTTGAGAAGAACCCGGGTGCTCTGTAAAGAGATTGTCTCACGCCGAAACTACCTCATTGCGGCGGATGCCCTGGTTGGCAGCAATCGCTAGGATTGCCTTCCCGCCGCGCGCACTGCTTTCCGAACCGATCCGTATTTTTTTAACAAACGACTTGCGCTCGCCGAATTAACTCCAAGCTCCTCCATGATCATTCGTGTACCCCGGTCAATCAGTTTGTTGTTCGTGAGCTGCATGTCGACCATTTTGTTACCCTTGATTCTTCCCAGGCGAATCATTG
Source organism: Cyclobacteriaceae bacterium (assembly GCA_016787645.1). GTDB lineage: Bacteria > Bacteroidota > Bacteroidia > Cytophagales > Cyclobacteriaceae > ELB16-189. The sequence goes on from JAEUUF010000022.1 coordinate 516,836, forward strand.
TGGTTGTCGAGATCATGTTGAGTGCGAGCTTCTGTGCCGTCCCTGCCTTCATCCGGGTTGAGCCGGTCACAAATTCTGGTCCCACGATTATTTCCAACGGATGATCCGCATGCCGCGCTAGTTCGCTTCCGGCATTACAGGTGATACAAGCCGTGGTGATGCCCCTCTTCCGGGCTTCCTTCAGTCCGCCAATCACATAAGGTGTGCGGCCCGAGGCTGCGATGCCAATGAGCACATCCTTTTTGTTGATGCGGTATTTCTGGAGGTCCTTCCAGGCCTGTTTCGTATCATCTTCTGCGTGTTCGACCGCACGACGAATGGCTTTGTCTCCTCCCGCTATCAATCCAATTACTTTTCCTTCAGGCATGCCATAGGTAGGCGGAATCTCCGACGCATCGACGACGCCGAGCCGGCCACTGGTTCCCGCCCCGATATAAAACAGCCGCCCTCCCGCACCCATCCGTTCGACAATAACTTTTATCAGCGACTCCATGGCTGGAATCACCCGCTTTAATGCCTTTGGCACTGTGGTATCTTCCTTATTGATGTTCATGAGAAGACGCCTTACGCTCATGCGTTCGAGATCATCGTACCAAGAAGTTGATTCTGTCGTACTCATGATAGCCTAAGGTCATTCTGATGATACAGTGCAAGCCCTGCAATGGGTGTCTCCAAAATGTTCCTTACGGTGATCCCTTTGTCATTTCCCACCTGTCGGAGCAAATCACTGAAATAAAATGCAATCGAACCAACGAAGTGAACCGGCATCTCCCGGTATCCTTCATACTTCATCACATTTTCTTCATAGAAGGAAGCGAATGCGTTATACACCAATTGGTAGCAGTAAGGCTCTTTCAGGTGTTGAAAAATAAATTTAGAGAAGGTCGCGAGGAAAGTACTCGGTTTCTCCTGTTGATAAATCTTCTCCAGGAACTCCTCGCGGGTGAACGGAAACCGTTGCTGAAATTGTCGTGCCAGTTGTTCCGGCATTTTCTTGCGCAGGTAATCCACCAGCAGTGCCTTTCCCAAGCTGGTACCCGATCCCTCATCTGCCAGGATCCATCCCAGGTTGGCAACCTGCTCGGCGATTCTTATTCCATCATAGCGGCAAGAGTTTGAGCCAGTCCCAAGGATGCAGGCAATTCCTTTTTCACGTCCGCACAATGCCCGTGCAGCACCCAACAGGTCCCATTCGATATCTACCGACGCCTTTGAAAAAAATTCAAGAAAAACTGACCGGACAAGTTCCTGGTTTCGTGGTGAAGAGACTCCCGTGCCGTAATAAAAGATCTTTGTTACCTCGCCACTGACAACAGGAAGCAATTGATCCTGAATACTGGTTCTAAGGTGTTCGAGCGGCTGATAATACGGATTGAATCCCGGCGTCTGCGCCTGCTGAATGGTTCCATCTTCAGCCAACAGGCGCCAGTCAATTTTGGAACTTCCACTATCGGCTACGAGAATCATTTTGGGGTTCGCTAGCCTTCAAAGATCGATGAATTGGTTTGAATGATGGTCAATTTCAAGTGGAAATAGTGGCCAATCGGCCTATAACCGTTAGTCGCTCAAATACCTCATCGGTGTGTGGTGCATCCGGCAACTCCATCGTCAGGTCCTGGCCTGCCCAGTGCTCGTAGTGCTTGCCCTCTTTCCACATTCGGGAATGGGAGACGTCGTACACAAGACCTTTGTAGGCAATCCAAACCTGGGGCTTATCCTGGCCGTACCGCAACGACAATTGCGCCAGGGTCACCAGCGGGAGATCACTCTTCATGGGTTAGCCCGGCGTGACAGAAAATGGCGAGTACGGCGCCAAAATTCCGGTTTTCCTGGAAAAAGGATCCCATGAATGCTAAACTCTTTATCTTTCTGATTCTAAAAAATCAAACCTATGAAATCTTTCACGATCCTTTGGGTCTTCATCGCATTCCTCGCATTTTCCTGTGCTGAAAAGAAACCCGTGGACCGCATGAACGACGAGCAACTCCGCGCTTATGCAGATGAGCTCGCGCACAAATACATCATCACCGACGGTCACGTCGACCTTCCGTTCCGTCTCAAGATGGACAAGTTTGTGGTGAGCCGGGAATACATGGGCATTCCCATCAAAACGGAGGAAGGAGACTTTGACTATGAGCGGGCCAAAAAAGGCGGACTTGATGCTCCATTCATGTCCATCTACATCCCTTCCTCCTACCAGTTGCAGCCCGATATGGGCAAGGGATTGGCTGATTCACTCATCAACATGATTAGTGGAATTGCCGAGAATCTCCCTGACAAGTTTGCGCTGGCAGGCTCGGTGGAAGAAGTGCAGCAAAATTTCAACAAGGGTCTCATTTCGCTCCCCATGGGGATGGAAAACGGCGCACCCATTGGGAACGATCTTAAGAATATAAAGTACTTCTACGACAGAGGTATCCGCTACATCACGCTTACCCATGGCAAGGACAATCAAATTTGTGACTCCTCGTATGACACCCTGCACACCTGGAAAGGACTGAGTCCCTTTGGCCGGGAGGTAGTCGCCGAAATGAATCGCGTCGGCATCATGGTGGACATCTCACACGTGGACGACAGCACCTTCTACCAGGTCATGCGAATCACCAAGGCGCCATGCATCGCCTCTCATTCTTCCTGCCGACGCTTTACCCCCGGCTTCCAGCGCAACATGAATGATGACATGATCAAGAAACTCGGCGAAAATGGTGGCGTCATCCAAATTAACTTTGGCTCTGGCTTCCTGGATTCGGCTGTGTCAGCACAAAACGATGAGAACCGGAAGAAGCTCCGGGCCCTCCTCGAAGAAAAAGGCCTCTCCATGCGCGACTCACTCGCGAAGCCAATCATCGATCAGTTTCGAAAAGAGAACCCTTCGCTTTATGCCGATGTCGAAACCGTAGCCAACCATATCGATCACGTGGTTAAACTGGTGGGCATTGACCATGTTGGAATAGGATCAGACTTTGACGGCGTCGGCGACAGCCTCCCAACTGGCTTGAAGGATGTGTCCCAGTATCCCAACCTCATTTATGCCTTACTCAAGCGGGGATACACGGAATCGGACATTGAGAAGATCTGCTCCGGTAATGTCTTCCGCGTCTGGAAGAAGGTGGCGGAAGTGGCATCACAAACTATGTAGTCGATTACCATCTGAAGGAATAAGGAATTCATTGAACCTATGAAATCGCACGTTGGCGAAAACGTTATGAAAGGGCTGCGGATCGCCTTTGCGGCAATGTCCCTGGTGGCTTTGATGTTTCCGGCGCTTGAAGCTTATGGTCAGCCCGGAATCAAATCATTCCACTTTCCATCCAAAGTTACCGCGGCTGATTACGATCATCGCTTTGTCCTGGCCAAACTGAAACCCGAGCATAAGGACAAGTTCCGAGGCACTTCCGGTCGGACAACCTCAACACTTTCCGCAGCAGGCATTTCCGCTGTCCGTGAATTGATGCCCTCGAAGGCTGTGCTGGCCGCAAAGACCAAGAACGGCCCCCGACGAAGCTTTTCCAATGTAGATACGGGATTGTACTTCCGCATTTTCTGCACACCCGGGACCTCCATAGAGGATTTCATTAACGGGCTTTATGGCACCGGGTATTTCGAGGTGGTCGAGCCCGAGTATGTGAACCGGATGTTCTACACGCCTTCCGATCCACAGTTAATGAACCAGTATTATATCTCAAACATCAAGGCCATCGAAGCTTGGGACGTCACCAAGGGGGATCCTTCGCTAACCATCGCCATCGTGGATTCCGGAGGTGATCTGTTTCATGAGGACCTCATAGGAAATCTCTACACCAACACGCTTGATCCCTCGGATGGGATTGACAATGATGGTAACGGGTATGTTGATGATTCCCAAGGTTGGGACTTCATTGGTGGTGACCTCGCCAACCTGAATGATCCAGCTTTCGTCGGCGATAACAATCCGCAGTTGACGGTGGGGGGATTGTTGGGGCATGGTGTCAACGTCGCCGGATGCGCCAGCGCCACGACCGATAACGCCATCGGCATCGCTGGCGTTGGATTCAAGACCAAGCTGATGTTTACCAAGCACTCGGCCGATAATCAGCCCACCACGAATGGAAGTATTTACCTCGGCTACGATGGTATGTACTACGCCGCCCTGGCGGGTGCCGATGTAATCAACCTTTCCTGGGGTGGTATCAATCGCAGCCAAATCATCCAGGACATTATCAACTTCATCACCACCGACCTGGGGGTCGTTGTGGTTGCCGCCGCCGGCAACGATGGAACGGATACCCCGTTCTACCCCGCTGCATATGACAATGTGATTTCGGTGGCGGCTGTCAACCAGCAGAACGTCAAAGCCACCTTTAGCAACTATGGATCGTATGTCGATATCTCCGCGCCGGGTGTTGCGATTTTCACGACCGCCTTTGACAGCAAGTACACTTCAACGCAAGGGACCTCTTTCAGTTCACCGATTGTGGCCGGAGCCGCAGCCCTTGTGAAAGCTCACTTCCCCACATACACGTCCCAACAAGTGGCCGAGCAGCTCCGGGTTACGGCCAATCGGACTGAACTGGATGCCAACAACCCCGTCTTCGTCGGCAAACTGGGATTCGGGGTGCTGGATGTTAAATCAGCGCTTACCAACATCTCTCCTTCTGTCAGGGCCTCCAATCCAAAGCTATTGAACGCAAGTGGTTCCCCGGCCCAAATGGGAGAGAAGGGTTACCTCACCATGACGTTCAAGAATATCCTGGCCGCCACCTCATCCGCCCTTGAAATCAGTATTTCAGAGAACTCCGCCTTTGTCAGCGTTGTGAAAGGTTCAATTCGACCTGGTGCCATAGCTGCGGGTGGAACCATCAACAATCAACTTTCTCCGTTTGAACTTCAGATCGCCAGCTTTGTTCCAGATAATTTTGAGATTCCCGTCACGATCACTTACAAGGATGGAGCTTATGAGGATCGGGAAGAGGTGATTTTTCTGCTCAACCCAACGTTTATCGATGTGGATGAGAACCTGGTTACGACAACAGTGAGCAATACCGGTCGGATTGGTTATGAGGATACCGAGAGCGATATCCGTACCAAAGGGTCAGGGTTTGTGTTTGATAACAACTCGACACTTTACGAAATGGGGATCATCATGGGGACCGGCACGGGGACTCAACTTTATAATAACGTAAGGGCCACCAGCAACACCTTCGACCAGGATTTTGTTTCTATCGGCCAGCGGATCGGGGAAATCACTCCCGGGCTCCGTTCATCCTCCGAAATCTCCGGAACCCTGAGCAACAGCACTACCGGGTCGGCACAGGCATTCCAGTTAAAGTACCGCAGTCTTGCCTGGAAAGAGGCTCCGTATGACAAGTTTGTCATTATGGAATACATCATCTCGAACCCTACGCCGAATGCAATCAACGGTTTCTATTTCGGGCTATTTGCCGACTGGGATATCACCGAGAATGGTGCACAGGATGCTGCCAAATGGGACGCCCCCAACCGGTTGGGGTACGTTTATCCCTTCAGCGGGTCCGGCTTGCCTCACACCGGAATTCAATTGCTCACGGGCTCACCGCAGTATTATGCCATCGATAACAACCAGAGTGTCGTCGGAAATCCCTTTGGACTTTATGATGGCTTCACGGACAGTGAAAAATTCTCTGCCTTGTCCAGCAGTCGGCCAGAAGCGGGCGTCGCGAACGGTGGAGGCGATGTTAGCCATGTTGTCAGCGCGGGGCCTTTTACTATTCCCGCGGGACAAGAAATCAAAGTGGCATTTGCCCTTCACGCCGCACAGAACTTTGCAGAACTTCAACAGTCCGCGGCATACGCTGATACTGTATACAACTACACGGTGAATGCACCCAAGCCAACCGTGGCTGCTGCCAACGCTTGTTATGGAGGCGGAACATCCTTGACTGCAACTGGAGCGACTTCATTCAATTGGTACAAGAATTTCACGGGTGGGCAGCCTTTCTTTTCGGGCCCAGTGTTCACGACCGGCAATCTTTTCAATGACACTACCTTCTATGTTTCGAATGCAGACAACACATATGAAAGCGTGCGCACACCGGCAAAAGTAATCATCAAGGCGAACCCCAGGGTTTCAACTTCCGGATCGACATCGATTTGCAGCAATGAATCTGTGACTCTTTCGGCCGTCGAGGCAGACAGCTACCTCTGGAGCAATGGCGCAACAACCCAGGCCATCCAGGTAAGTGCCCCGGGAAACTATTCGGTAACTGTTAACAGTTTGGCACCTGCCTGTCAATCTACGTCGATACCCGTTACAATAACCAACATCACTGCTCCGGTGGCCTCCTTTACCATGTCCGGAGCATTGAAAACTTTTTCACCCATCCAGTTCACTGACCAGAGTACAGGAGCCGTTTCCTGGAATTGGGATTTTGGGAACTCGTTGACCAGTACCAATCAAAATCCAAGCACTACTTACCAAACGCAGGATGCTTATGAAATCACTCTCCGGATTGCTGCTGCGAATGGCTGTAAGGATACAGTAAAACAAACCCTGGACGTAATTACGGGACTTGAAGATGTGAACGACCACACGTTGGAGGTTTACCCCAATCCCGTGAAATCAACGGTTCAAATTTCCTTCGAGGATGGTCTGCAAGGTTCCCGATCGGCTGAACTATTGACGGTCCAGGGGCGTGTATTGTATCGCACAGAAACGGTGATGGCGTCGCGACTGGAGATTCCCATGGCCGATCAACCCGATGGTGTCTACCTGGTGCGCATTGCTATGGCCAACCGGATCATTACCCGAAAAGTGGTCAAAATTCACTGATTGTCTTCTTTCCGGGAAATCCCGGTTAACGCCGAATTAAAAGTGAAGACGGTAGGCGTCCGTTGCTGAATTTCCTGCCTATTTTTGTCGCCGGTTTAACCATCCCTCCTACCCGAATGCCCCGCGACAGAAGTATCCGCTCCGTACTGATCATCGGCAGCGGTCCCATCATTATTGGCCAGGCGTGCGAATTTGACTACGCCGGCTCCCAGGCCGCCCGCTCCCTGCGGGAAGAGGGAATCGAAGTGGTGTTGATCAACTCCAACCCCGCGACGATCATGACCGACAAGATCAATGCGGATCACGTCTACCTCAAGCCCCTGGAAAAAAAGTACATCCGGGAAATTCTTGAAAATCATCATATCGACGCCGTATTGCCCACCATGGGCGGCCAAACGGCGCTTAACCTTTGTATCGAATGCGATAAGGCCGGCATTTGGCAACATTATGGCGTCCGCATCATCGGCGTGGATATCAAGGCGATTGAGACCACGGAAGACCGCGAGAAGTTCAGGCTGAAAATGCATGAACTGGGAGTAGGGGTATGCAAAGGGGCTACCGCCACCTCCTTCCTTCAAGGCAAGGAGATTGCACAGGAAATCGGTTTTCCCCTTGTCATCCGGCCCTCTTTTACCCTGGGCGGTACAGGAGGCGGCTTCGTCGAGAAGCCTGAAGACTTTGATGAGGCACTGAACCGTGGCCTGCATGCTTCACCCATTCACGAAGTATTGGTGGAGCAGAGCATCATGGGCTGGAAGGAGTATGAACTGGAACTTCTTCGCGATGGCGTCGGAAATGTGATCATCATCTGCTCGATCGAAAACTTTGACCCGATGGGGATTCATACCGGCGACTCGATTACCGTCGCCCCGGCCATGACGCTACCCGATACGGTATACCAGCACATGCGCGACCTCGCGATTCGGATGATGAATGGAATCGGAAAATTCGCAGGCGGATGCAATGTGCAATTCTCGGTGAACCCGGACAACGATGACCAGATCATTGGCATAGAAATCAACCCTCGCGTGTCACGGTCTTCCGCCCTGGCCTCCAAGGCCACCGGGTACCCCATTGCGAAGATCGCGGCGAAGCTCGCCATCGGGTATAACCTCGATGAATTGCAGAATGCCATTACCGGCACCACAACGGCTTACTTCGAACCTGCGCTCGATTATGTGATTGTGAAAATACCCCGCTGGAATTTTGACAAGTTCCACGGCGCCGATCGCCGCATTGGCCTTCAGATGAAATCGGTTGGCGAAGTGATGGGCATCGGCCGAAATTTCCAGGAGGCTCTTCAGAAAGCCTGTCAATCACTTGAAATACGCCGCAACGGACTGGGTGCGGATGGCAAGGAACTTACCAAACAGGCGGATTTACTTCATAGCCTTGAGCATCCAAGCTGGAACCGATTGTTTCATGTGTATGATGCCATGAAACTCGGCATCTCGATGAAGACTATCCAGAAGTTGACCAAAATCGACCCCTGGTTCCTCGAGCAAATCTGGGAATTGATTGAACTCGAAAAGGAAATCGAGAAGTATAACCTGGATACGATCCCCAAGGAGCTTCTGCGAAAAGCCAAGGAGAAAGGATACGCCGATCGGCAAATTGCCCATCTTCTCCGCTGCCTGGAAAGCGAAGTTCACAAGAAACGTCGCGCCCTGGGCATCTACCGGGTATACAAACTCGTAGACACCTGCGCCGCAGAATTTGAAGCAAAGACACCTTACTACTACTCTACCTTCGACACCGAAAATGAGTCCGCGGTTTCCAACAAAAAGAAGGTGATCATCCTTGGATCGGGGCCCAATCGCATCGGCCAAGGTATCGAATTTGACTACTCCTGTGTACATGGGGTGCTCGCCGCCAAGGAGTGCGGCTACGAAACCATCATGATCAACTGCAACCCAGAGACCGTATCCACGGATTTCGATATTGCGGACAAACTTTACTTTGAACCTGTGTTCTGGGAACATCTCTGGGACATTATCCAACATGAAAAGCCCGAAGGAGTCATCGTTCAACTCGGCGGGCAGACGGCCCTGAAGCTGGCCGAGAAGCTGCACAAATACGGTGTGAAGATCATGGGGACTTCTTTCGAAGCGCTCGACCTCGCCGAAGACCGCGGCAGCTTCTCCACGCTGCTGAAAGACCTCAGCATTCCTTATCCGCACTTCGGTGTAGCCCGCGACGCCGATGAGGCTCTCGAAGTTTCAAAAACGATAGGCTTTCCCTTGCTCGTGCGCCCCTCTTATGTCCTGGGCGGACAAAGCATGAAGATCGTGATCAATGAGAAGGAACTCGAGGATCACATTCTCGACATCTGGAAGCACCTTCCCGAGAACAAAGTGTTGCTGGATCACTTTCTCGATGGCGCAATAGAAGCCGAAGCCGACGCCATTTGCGACGGTGAGGATGTTTACATCATCGGCATCATGCAACACATCGAGCCGGCAGGTATTCACAGTGGAGATTCCTACGCCGTGTTGCCTCCGTACAACCTCGGTGACTTTGTCATTAAACAAATCGAGAGTCACACCAAACGGATTGCCCTCGCGTTGAAGACCGTAGGATTGATCAACATCCAGTTCGCCATCAAGAACGATAAGGTGTACATCATCGAAGCCAACCCGCGGGCCTCACGCACAGTTCCCTTCATTTGCAAGGCCTACGACGAACCTTACGTGAATTATGCCACCAAGGTGATGCTGGGTGAAAAGAAGATCAAAGACTTCAACTTCAAACCGACCAAGAAGGGTTATGCCATCAAGGTGCCGGTATTCTCCTTCTCCAAATTCCCCGATGTCAACAAGCAGCTGGGACCGGAAATGAAATCCACCGGTGAGGCCATCTATTTCATCGACGACCTGATGGACGATTACTTCATGAACATCTACTCCGAAAGGAATTTGTACCTGAGCCGGTAGGTTTAAGAGTTACCACTCGTGCTGTATTACATCATTGAAATTCGAACAGGTATTTCTCATCATAGGTGATGTTGAAATCCTCCAGCAGGCGGACATACTCGGTCCGAAATGACTCTTGTTGATGATGCTCCTCCTGGTTGAGGATGTATTGAATAACATAATCGATCTGGCTGCGTGAATACGAGAAGGCTCCAAATCCTTCCTGCCAGCAGAACTTTCCCTGAATCCAATGCTGACCATTGATGAAATTGGACGACCCTGCTTTCACATCGCGTACCAGATCCGAAATGGCCATTCGTGGCTTCAGTCCCACGAGAAAATGGAGATGATCCGGCATGCAGAAGATTGCCAGCATTTTGTGGTCGCGTTCCTGTACTATTCCGGTGATGTATTTGTGTAATTGTTCGCGGTTTTGTTTATAGATGAGATTTTGTCGTCCCTTGACGGCAAACACAACATGAATATAAATCTGTGTGTAGGTATTTGGCATGTTAACGGGTCGCTCCTATGGAGCTTTGGTGTCACGCAATAACACGGTATTTCTACAAACTGGACGTCCCTACCGGGACTGGAAATCCTGACTATTTTTTGTAGCCCCGCCAGGGGCGGCCCGTTTGTAGCCCCGCAAGGGGCGACCCGTTTGTAGCCCCGACCAGGGGCGACCCGTTTGTAGCCCCGCCAGGGGCGGCCCGTTTGTAGCCCCGTCCAGGGGCGGCCCGTTTGTAGCCCCGTCCAGGGGCGGCCCGTTTGTAGCCCCGTCCAGGGGCGGCCCGTTTGTTAGCCCCGTCCAGGGGCGGCCCGTTTGTTAGCCCCGTCCAGGAGCGGCCCGTTTGTAGCCCCGTCGAGGGGCGGCCCGTTTGTAGCCCCGTCCAGGGGCGGCCCGTTTGTAGCCCCGTCCAGGGGCGGCCCGTTTGTAGCCCCGACCAGGGGCGGCCCGTTTGTAGCCCCGCCAGGGCGGCCCGTTTGTTAGCCCCGTCCAGGGGCGGCCCGTTTGTAGCCCCGACCAGGGGCGGCCCGTTTGTGGATATTTTTTGGAATTATTCTCTGCGGAGAGAATTAACCGGGTTGACCACAGCGGCTTTGATAGATTGATAGCTCACCGTCAGCATCGCAATGGCCACCGCGATAAATCCGGCAATGAGAAACGTGTCGATACCGATTGGAATCCGGTAAGCAAAGCCGCTCAGCCATGCATCCATGGCATACCAGGCCAGCGGCATGGCTACCACGAAAGAAATCACGACCAACTTGGCAAAATCCCTGGACAGCAGGAGCACCACACCGGGCACAGATGCGCCCAGCACTTTTCGTATTCCAATTTCCTTGGTTCGCTGGCTCGCCGTGTATGCCGACAATCCAAACAGTCCGACACACGCAATGATGATGGCCAGGCCCGAGAATACCCGGAAGATTCTCCCGGATTGCTTTTCCTGGGCATAGTCCTTATTCAGGTTATCTTCCAGAAACTCATATCGGAAAGGGGCTGTGGGAGCCAATTCCTTCCAGAGCGCCTCGATTTTCTGGATGCCCGCTGAGGGATCTCCCTTCAATCGAATGGCTACATAAGGCATGTTGGACGGCTTGTTCAATACCTCTGAGCTGAACATCACCAACGGCGTGATCTCATCCCGGAGGGATTGAAAATTAAAATTGCTGACAACCCCAATCACCGTAAAGAGTCTCTCCTTCTGACGGACTGTATCTCCCCGGAACAAATCTGAATTCTTAAGTCGCGATCCGACAGGATCTTTCAGACCAATGGTTTTAACGGCTGTTTCATTGAGCAAGATGCTCAGTGAATCGTTCGTCTCTCTCGAAAAGAATTTTCCTTCTTTGATATGAAAGCCGATGGCCGGCGCAAAATCATCATCAAAAATCATCGACTTGACTGTGAGTACTTCGTTGGAGCCCTCCGGCTGAAACATCTGCCCGAAGTTGTCGTTGCGGTTACCCACGCGCGAAGTAGTTCCAGCCGTTGCGCTTACTTCTGGCATCTGTCGAACTTTCTCAATGAATGATTCCTCGCTTTGTTGAAGGGCAAACGCTCGTTCCACAATAAGAACAGATTCCTTGTCAAAACCCAGGTCCTTATTCATCATGAAATCCATTTGCCGGCCTACCAGTAAAGTGGCCACAATAAGAAATACGGAAATCATGAATTGAAATACGACCAAGCCATTTCGAAGCCATGAACCTGTTGAGCTCCGGCTAAAGGAGCCCTTCATCACTTCCGCGGGTTTGAATGAGGACAAAACGAAGGCAGGGTAAAGTCCTGCCAACACGCCCACCAGCAAGGCAAAACCGGCCAGCGCGATGACCAGGATTGGGTCAAATACCAGCGGAAGCGTCTTCTCCACCAGGTTGTTGAAGAATGGCAGAAGGAAATAGGACGCGGTAACCGCAAGGGCCGTACTCAGGAAAGCCAGCAAAATGGCCTCCAGCAGAAACTGAATAATCAATTGGTTCTTCACCGATCCAAGCACTTTTCGAACTCCCACTTCACGTGCACGCGAAGTTGAGCGAGCTGTCGCCAGGTTCATAAAATTTATACAGGCGATAACCAGGATCAGCCCGGCGATCAGTGAGAGGCCCCACACATACTTCCTGTTCCCGCTTGGGGTTGCCGTAAACTCCAGGTTCGTGGGATCAAGGTGGATAGAAGTCAGCGGCTGAAGAAAGTACCGATATCCATTCCCGGCTTTCCTATAGTCCTCCCAGCTTTGTTTTAGCTCGCGCTCAATTTGACCGGAAGCATACCGATCCACCATAGCCGGGAACTTCGCTTCGAGTGTTTTGTAATCAGAACCGGGTTTGAGTTTGATATAAGTATGAGAATCAAAACTGATGAAGTTTTCCTGTGCGAAGAACTGGGCGGAATTGAAGGTCGCCACCAACTCGAACTGCGCATGTGAATTAGAAGGCCAGTTCTCAAACACGCCTGTGACCTTAAACTCTCCAAAGTTGCCATAAAGCGTTTTGTTGATGGGCTCTTCTGCTCCGAAGAACTTGTCGGCGACGGCCTTGCTAATAATTACCTGGTTCGGAAGATTTAGTGCAGTCTTCGCATCACCCTTCAGCATGTTCACCGGAAAGAATTTCAAAAATGCTGAGTCGGTGAGGTAGACGTTGTCTTGTTCAAACGTGCGGACCTCGTTTTCAGAAACCTTGTAGTTAAAGGGTACTTCGTTATTGGGACCCAGCAGATGGAGACTGGATTCCACTTCGGGATAATCTCGCTCCATGACCTGCGCATAACTGTGCGGGATTACACCATAAAAGGTGGAGTGGTTGGGATACTTTCGTTCCAGTCCGACCTTGAATATCCGATCCCCGTCTGCTACGAACGTGTCGTAAGAAGTCTCGTAACGAACATACAAAACGATTAAGAGGCAGGCGGTAATGCTGACCGCCAGCCCGGTGACGTTGATGGCTGTGTAGATGCGTTGCTTGACCAGGTTGCGGATAGCGACGCGCAGGAAGTTTGAGAACATGAAATAAAGACGATAGAAAGTAGAAATAGGTTTGCCTTCCGAACCAATTTCGGTCAAAATGGCCCAAAACTGCCGTTTTCCCTCCCAAGTTGGCGGAAACTTCTACCTTTAGGCCTCGTTTTCAGGAGCTATGTGGAAGCTGATTATCATCCTGGTTCTCATCATTTACCTACTGAACAAGATCTCGGTGGTACTCTTCCGGGTCATGGGACGCCCCCAAGCCCCTCCGCAGAACTTTCGCCCCCCTTCCGGCGATGGCGTACATGTAGATAATGCCACTAAAAGAACACCGCGCAAGGGGGGAATAAAAGGCGGTGAGTACGTGGACTACGAAGAGGTCAAGTAGATCTTCGAATCCTTCTATTCATTTCATTCCATATTCTTTGACCAATGAGCATTGTCCATTTTTACAAATATCAGGCTGCCGGCAATGACTTTCTCCTGGTGGACAACCGCAGCGGGGAGTATGCCTTCTCTTCAGAAGAAATTGCCGGACTTTGTCATCGAAGGTTTGGCATAGGTGCCGACGGCATCATTTTCTTAAACCAGGAACCCGGTGTTGATTTCCGGATGGTCTACCACAATGCCGATGGAAGCACCAGTTTTTGCGGAAACGGATGCCGCGCGATTGTACACTTTGCTCAGGTGCTTAACGTCATTGATCGCACCGCCGTGTTTATGGCTCACGATGGACGACACGAAGCCCAGATCCTTGACGATGGAAATATTCGAGTATCGCTGAACGACGTGCGTACGATTGAGCCAAAAGGTCCCGATGACTTCTATATCAACACGGGGACTGATCATCATGTCCGCTTTGTTGAGGGCCTCGACAACTATCCAGTCGTGGAGGAGGGCCGGAAAATCCGGTACAGCTCCTCCTATCCACGCGGAACAAATGCCAATTTTGTGGAGCGGCAAGCCGGCGGACAAATTGCCTTCCGGATTTACGAACGCGGTGTGGAGGATGAAACACTTTCAAGTGGATCGGGAGCAACCGCTTGTGCCCTGGTGGCTGCCCGGCGCTACGATCTGCCATCGCCTATTTTAATAAAGGCCCGCGGGGGATACCTGTTGGTAGAATTCCAATCCAAACCGGACGGCGCGTTTACCAACCTCTTCTTTATAGGCCCCGCTCAACTGGTTTTTGAAACCCGACTGGAGATCTGAGGCCAACCGGAAAACGGGCTATGTGGCAATATTTTACCATACGGAGAGCCTGCCATTTCCCTCGACTCTTTGCCGTTATTTGGCTGTGCTCGCCGCATCCAGCGAAGGGCCAGCCTGATGATTCCCTCCGCCATTCCTATTTCGTCGGAGTTAAAGCCCACGGAGGATTTATCATTCCACATTCAACTGAAATCATCAATGTCTCAGGCACTCGCCCGGTAGGATTTCAACTGGATGTAAGTCGGATCAATCGCTCAGCCAGAGCCTGGAACAAGTGCAACTGTTATAGTCAGGTGGGATTAAGTTTTGCATACTTCAACTATCAAAACCCCACGGTCTTGGGTTCATCCTACAACCTGATCGCGTACATGGAACCTCTTCTTACCTACCGGCCCAGGCTCAACTTTCGGTTTCGAACGGGTGCCGGGCTCACCTACCTGAACCAAATCTATGATGCAGACACAAACCCCACCAATCTCTTTTTCAGCTCTTCTTTGAGTGGGTTTCTCATGGTTGGATTTTCGGCCCACTACTCGTGGAGCCCGCACTGGAATACCAACCTGGGCTTGCACTACAATCACATTTCCAACGGCGGTCTCCAGCAACCTAACAAGGGAATGAATTTTCCCACCCTAAATCTTGGCGTAGAGTACAACCTGAACCCTGTCGTGCTAAGACCCCGGGGAGAAAAGGCTGTGGTGGATCGCAAGGTTCATCCCTTCATCGGTGGATTTGGCAACCTGCGAACCGTTGAGTCCACCCCGGCCGAACCCAGCACCAATAGATGGCAATTGGGGATTTACGGGGGCATTCTGAAGAAATTTACCACCACCAACGCCTGGTTGATCGGCACTGAATTCTCCTACGACGGCTCCATCAAAGAAAAAGGTGAGCGTAATGGTGAAGTAGTAAGCCCTTGGCTCTTTTCCATACTCGGGGGTCATCAATTCTGCTTCGGAAGATTCGGCTTCAGTCAGCAGATTGGGCATTACACCTATCGGGATTACGCATTCCGGACAGACATTTTCCAGCGGTACGCCATCACCTATTTGATCGCCATGAAAGTTTCGGTGGGTATCTCCCTGAAAGCTCATGCCCAGGAGGCCGAGCAGATGGATGTGCGCGCAGCCTATGTCTTTTGAGCCACAAATCACTGCCATCGACCTGACAAAATGCCCATTTCCACCACTTTGGGCCTATAATTGCACCCCTGAAAACCATAACTTTACGCCTCTTATTGGCTGGCCGTGGCTCTGTGGCAAATCCCTGTTGATCCGCCGCTTTCGGGCAACGAAAAACCAACAACGAACAACGACGATTCATGCTGAAGCTCATCGCCAAATTGTTTGGCACCAAATCAGACAAGGACATTAAGCGGATGATGCCGCTGGTCGAAAAGACCAAACAGGAGGGTCAAGCCCTGCTGAGCATTTCCAATGACGAACTCCGGAACCAAACCCGCCAGATCGAATCCCGCATTGCGGAAGCCCTGAAGCCCATCGACGACCAGATTGCCGCGCTACATAAACAGATCGCGGACAGCCCGGAGATGGACCTGCATGAAAAAGAAGCCTTGTTTCAGCAGATTGATGCGCTGGGGCTGACCCGGAATAAAGAGCTTGAAAAGGTACTTATCGAAGTCCTTCCAAAAGCTTTTGCGATCGTGCGCGAAACCGCCCGGCGATTTAAAGAAAATTCTGTCCTCGAAGTGACGGCCTCTGAACAAGACCATCGCTTCGCTGCGCAGTATGAAAACGTAACCATTGAGGGCGACAAAGCGCGATGGGCCAACCAGTGGAAAGCGGCCGGTAACCTGGTTACGTGGGACATGGTGCATTATGATGTGCAAATCATTGGCGGCATTGCGTTGCACGAAGGAAAAATTGCCGAGATGGCTACAGGCGAAGGAAAAACACTTGTGGCGACTTTCCCCGCCTTCCTCAACGCATTGGCTCGAAGGGGTGTTCACATCGTCACGGTCAATAACTACCTGGCCACACGCGATAGTGAATGGATGGGGCCGTTGTTTATGTTTCATGGCCTCCGTTGTGATTGCATTGACAAACATGAGCCAAATTCCAACGCACGCAGAAATGCGTATCAGGCGGACATTACTTATGGAACCAACAACGAATTTGGTTTCGATTACCTGCGCGACAACATGGCCCGCGATCCGGAAGAGATGGTGCAGCGCGGTCATCATTATGCCATGGTCGACGAGGTGGACAGCGTGTTAATTGACGAAGCACGAACCCCGCTCATTATTTCGGGTCCTGTTCCCCGGGGCGATGAACATGAATTCTACGACCTCAAGCCGCGCATATTCAAGCTGGTGGAGGCCCAGAAGAAACTGGTGACCCAGTTTCTCAATGACGCCAAGAAACTTATTTCGGAAGGCAACGAACGAGATGGCGGTCTTGCGCTATTTCGTGCTCACCGGGGAATGCCAAAATTCAAACCGCTGATCAAATACCTCAGCGAACCTGGCATCAAACAAATACTGCAGAAGACGGAGAACTTTCACCTGGCAGACAACAAGAAAGAAATGCCGCATGCCGACGCTCCCCTCCTCTTTATCATCGATGAAAAGGACAACAGCGTTGACCTGACGGACAAAGGAATTGACCTAATTACAGGTGAGGGAGAAGATCCCCGGTTCTTTATCCTGCCGGAGATCGGGATGGAATTGAATAAGATCGAAAAAGACTCCACCCTTGATACCCAGGCCCGCTTCGAAAAGAAGGAGAATCTCATTCGCGAATACTCCACCAAATCCCAGCGCATTCACAGCGTAAACCAGTTGCTGAAAGCCTATACCCTCTTTGAGAAGGATACCGAATACATCATTGTGGACGGCAAAGTGAAGATCGTCGATGAGCAGACGGGGCGCGTCCTCGAGGGCCGACGCTATTCCGATGGTCTGCACCAGGCGATCGAAGCAAAGGAAAATGTGAAAGTGGAAGATGCCACGCAGACCTACGCCACGATTACGCTGCAGAACTACTTTCGCATGTACCACAAACTGGCGGGCATGACGGGAACCGCTGAAACCGAAGCCGGTGAATTCTGGGATATCTACAAACTGGACGTGGTGGTCATTCCCACCAACAAACCAGTAACTCGCGTTGACATGGATGATCTTGTGCACAAAACCATGCGCGAGAAATTCAATGCAGTGGTGGAGGAAATTGTAACACTGACCAAGGAAGGCCGGCCGGTGCTTGTCGGAACAACTTCCGTCGAAATATCTGAGCTGCTGAGCCGAATGCTACAACTGCGCAAGATCAAGCACAACGTCCTCAATGCCAAGCAACACCAACGCGAAGCAGAGATCGTGGCAGAGGCTGGACATCCCGGCACAGTCACCATCGCTACCAACATGGCCGGCCGTGGTACAGATATTAAACTAACTCCTGAATCCCGTGCCGCAGGTGGACTGGCCATCATTGGTACCGAGCGTCACGAATCACGCCGTGTCGACCGCCAGCTGCGGGGACGCTCCGGCCGCCAGGGGGATCCAGGAACCTCGAAGTTTTATGTCTCGCTGGAAGACAACCTCATGCGCCTGTTCATGCCCGAGCGGATCGCTCGCCTCATGGACCGCCTGGGCTTGAAAGAGGGGGAGGTGATTTCCCATTCGATGGTGACCAGTTCCATTGAACGTGCCCAGAAAAAAGTGGAAGAAAATAACTTCGGCATCCGGAAGCGCCTGCTGGAGTATGACAACGTGATGAATTCGCAGCGCGATGTGATCTACCGCCGACGCCGAAACGCACTTTATGGTGAGCGTCTGCAGCTTGACATTCTCAACATGTTGTTCGATACCTGCGACGACATTGTCGCCAATGCCAAGGCGGCTGAATCGCTGGATAACCTCAAAATGAGCGTCCTGACCTCGCTTGGCCTGGATTTTGCAATCACCCAGGAGGAATTCGAAAGCAAGGATGTCGCTACCCTGTCGGAGCAACTTTACCAACAGGCGCTGCGACATTATGAAGCAAAGAACAAATTGGCTGCACAAAAAGCTTTACCCATTCTCCAGGAGATCAACCGGACGCGTGGCGCAACCATTGAAAACGTACTGGTTCCCTTTAGCGATGGCGTAAAACAAATTGGGGTCTCCGCGCCACTCAAGAAGTGCATTGAGACGAATAACGCCGAGCTGATTCGTGCCATGGAAAAAATGATTACCCTGGCCATCATCGATCAGCAATGGAAGGAACACCTGCGGGACATGGATGATCTCAAGCAAAGCGTGCAAAACGCGGTGTATGAACAGAAAGATCCTTTGCTCATTTATAAATTCGAGGGCTTCGAAGCATTCAAGCGTTTCATCGCCCGGGTGAATGAAGAGACCATTTCCTTCCTGATGAAGGCTGAGATTCCCATCCAGGAACAGGACGAGGTACAAGAGGCGCGAGCTCAGAAACGACAGCGGTATAGCGAACAGAAGGATGAGTCGCGTTCCTTGCTTCAAGGCGGCAATGAATCCGCAGAACAACAGCAGCGACCGGTGGAACAGAAGGTTGCCCCCGTCAAATCCGAACGAATTGCCGGCCGAAATGATAAGGTAACTGTACAATATCCGGATGGACGCGTTCTTAAGGATGTGAAATACAAGAAAGTAGAGGATGACGTGGCCAGTGGCCGATGCATTGTTATTGAGCAGTAGCATGAATAGCCGTAAGAAATTGATAAGCATCTTGTTGGCCCTCCCCCGGGGAGCAGCAATGATTGCGCTCCTTCTTGCGTGCACTTCCAATTTCCTCTATGCCCAACGTACACGCGCTTACTACCATGAAGATCTTTACGGCCTGCGTCCTCGTTACGAAGAACCGGTCGATACAGTCATCGAATCGCCCGCTCACCAGCCTAAACGTTTTGTGGCTGCTACGGCCAATGTCAACGAAAGGGTAGACGATGTACTTGACAGCATCAATCGGTTTAACGTCACCCGGAAATTCATTGAGGGATTCACGATCCAGGTGTATTCCGGGCAAAACCGCGAGGAGGCCATGAATGTAAAAAAGAAGCTATCAGCCGAAACCAACCTCAACGCCTTGCTCGAATACAACCAGCCCAAATTCAGGGTGCGGGTAGGGAGTTATTATTCCCGCCTGGAAGCGCAAAAAGATCTCCTTCGGCTGAAGCAGATCTTTTCAAATGCGATCCTCGTTCCCGAAAAAATTCTGGTCCGCTGATGTCTCTCCTGGAACTGGTCCGCCAGCAATCGTTATCCATCGCCCCTGATGTTGTGCGGTGGCGCCGACACCTCCATTCGTACCCAGAGCTCTCTTTCCAGGAAGTGAAGACGGCGCGCTTTGTGGCTGACACATTGCGTGAAATAGGCCTGAACCCTACAGAAGGTATAGCGGGCACCGGCGTGGTTGCGCTCCTGGAAGGAAAGAATCCATCCAGGAAAACCATTGCCCTGCGTGCCGATATGGATGCGCTGCCTATCCACGAAGCCAATACCGCTCCCTACGCCTCAAAGAATCCGGGCGTGATGCATGCGTGCGGTCACGACGTTCATACCACCTCGCTGCTGGGAACGGCCAAAATCCTTTTCGGAATTCGTGATCGCTTCGAAGGGTCCATCAAGTTTGTGTTTCAGCCGGGAGAAGAAAAAAATCCAGGCGGAGCCTCGTTGATGATCAGGGATGGCGCATTAAAGAATCCTGCTCCGGCTGCCATTATCGGGCAACATGTAATGCCCCTGCTTCCAACCGGGACCATTGGCTTCCGCGAAGGAATGTATATGGCCAGCTCCGATGAAATCTACCTCAAGGTGATTGGAAAGGGGGGACACGCCGGTGCTCCTGAACTGCTGGTTGACCCAGTCATCATTGCAGCCCATATCCTTGTTGCCTTGCAACAAGTCATCAGTCGCAATGCCAATCCAAGGCAAGCCACCGTTCTTTCTTTTGGAAAAATAGCTGCCAATGGCGCTACCAACATCGTACCTAACGAGGTAACCATCGCAGGCACCTTCCGGGCACTGGATGAATCGTGGCGCGCTGATGCCCTCCAGAAGATAACCACTATGGCGACAGGCATAGCCGAAAGTATGGGTGGCCAATGTGAGGTAACTATTTCCCGTGGCTATCCCTATCTCGAGAACAATCCCGAACTCACGCGACGGATTCGAGCGGCCGCGGAAGAATATGTTGGAAAAGACAAGGTGGTGGACCTTGATATAACCCTGGGGTCGGAAGACTTCGCGTTCTATTCCCACCAAATACCCGCATCTTTCTATCGCCTTGGCACACGGAATGAAGCCAAGGGAATAACTTCCTATGTCCACACACCCACGTTCGACATTGATGAAGATGCCCTGAGCCTCGGACCCGGTCTGATGGCTTGGATGGCACTCCGCGAATTGGCCGATTGATCGTTCGGCCAGCGTTAAGTCTGTGTTAATTCCTTTATGGTTGACCGCCCGTCCCTATCTTTACCATGGCCATGCAAGACGGTCGTCCCACACCTGAGTTAATTCCCACTAAAACGACCGACTGGAAGGTAGTGGCGAGGAATACGGCGTATATCCTTTTCGCTCTGTTGATTTTCCTCTTTGCCCTGGACCTCATGTTGTCCGCGTTGCAGCACCTCGGCAAGACGGCTGCAGAAACAATCATATTGGCGACCTCCAATCCTTTCACCGCCCTGTTTATTGGATTACTGGTGACTGCCATCATACAAAGCAGCACGGCGACCACCTCGATGACGGTAGCCCTGGTGGCGTCGGGCTCACTTCCTTTGCAGAGCGCGATCCCTATCGTCATGGGCGCCAACATTGGGACTACCATCACCAGCACCATTGTTTCGCTGGGATTTCTTCCCCGCAAGAAAGAATTCCGGCGCGCTGTCTCGGCAGGTACGTATCATGACTTCTTCAACATCCTCACGGCGACTGTACTGTTTCCCCTCGAATACTATTTTCAATTTCTTTCAGGTATAGCCCAGTTCATAGCCAAGACGTTTTTTAGTGAGCCTGTGGGCTTTGATGGCGCCAACTTCACACTTCTTGGCGGTGGACTCAGTCGCGTTACCGACTGGATTTCCCTTACGATCGACAACGCCTTTGTGCTCATCATCGCATCGCTCATTATTCTATTTGGCTCCATCCTTTTCTTTCGCAAAGTGCTCACCCAACTTCTTGGCTTTGGGTCACCCGATCGTTTCCAGCAGTTCTTTTTTCACAACGCCTGGAAGTCATTTGGGTGGGGATTTCTCACCACGGCGGCCATTCGCTCCAGCACCGTGACCACGTCACTGGTGGTTCCCCTGGTGGCGCAACGTGTGGTCAAGCTCCGGAAAGCAGTTCCATTTATTCTGGGCGCCAACATTGGGACGACCATCAGTGCGTTCGTGGCGGCTATGGTGAATTCCAATGCGGCCATTAGCATAGCGATTGCCCACTTCCTCTTCAACTTCATCGGCCTTGTCCTTTTTTACCTGTTGCCCGGCGTTCGCGAATTACCCATTACCCTGGCAACCGGACTTGGACGCCTGACTATGAAATACCGGATGGTTGGTTTTGCTTACCTGCTGCTTACCTTCTTCATCATCCCTTTTTCCCTGATCTATTGGAATCGGAATGCTGTTGCGGTGACCGAGCTCACCTACCAACGCCTGGAGGGTGGGATTAGGAGCAACACCACGGTGATCACCCGAACCTTTCAAAACCAATTCATCAGCAGCTGGACAGAATATCCCGGGGAGCAGACTTCCGGCCCTTCCCGCATTTATTCGGTCTATCACAAAAACAACCTGCTCATCATCAACAATGAACTCTTCGAGATGAATCGACCGGGCTTTTGCCGGGATGGAGAGGACAGTGGGGGAAAGTTCACTATGTGCATCAAAGAAATTCTTCCCCTGTTCCAACTTACCTCCGGACTTTCGGTGGACTCGGTTTATGTCTTCGAAAAAAAATACGAACGTCAGGACCTTCCGATCACGCTGAGCTACATCGGCGCAGGAAACTACCTGTTGGTGAAGCGTGAAACCCGTGATTCACTCGAGCAGGTAATCCTGTTGGAAGAACTGAGCAAGATCAGCCAGAAGTAAATTCGCCCAAAAAGCGGTCCTCACTGGTTTCAAAACTGACTTTTGCTCCCGGCTAAAAAGCCAAAATCACCTATATTGCACCTATGGATAAAATCGCTGAGTCCATCCTGAAGTTCCTGAAATTAGACAGCCTGGTGAACCACGTGACCGGGTATGTGGAGGCCAGGATTGAATTAATGAAGGTGGAGATTCGCGAGGACATCGCGAAGACGGTTGCCCGCGCCATCGTGGTGATTTCACTCATTCTCATCGGTTTTCTTTTCCTGCTTTTCCTCAGCGTCGGCCTGGCCCATTTCATCACCGCCTATCTGAATTCGGCTTACCTCGGCTATTGGTCGGTGGCAGGCCTGTACGGACTTATTTTCCTTATACTCTTTGTGTTCCGAAAAAGCATTTACGCGACCTTTGAACACAAGCTGATGAAAGTGATCAAACACAAAGAAAAGTAGCCATGGAATTGCTCGAGACCCAAGACCCGGAGAGAAAACGGCTGCTGGAAACTTCCGATCACCACAAGCGCGCCATGGAGAAGGAGTTGAGCGAACTGACCCAGAAGACTGACCGCGTGCTGAAAAATGCGCTCATCATCGGCGGTTCACTGGCACTGACGTTTGTTGTCATTACGGCGCTTTCCAAGCGAAGAAAGAAAAAGAAGAAAAAGCTCGCCCTGCAGGCGGCCGAGCAACCTGGCATTACTCAAACGGAGGAACCGGAAGAGGATGATTCACCCTCGTTCATCAACCAGATGGGTCATCAGTTACTCAACCAGGCTTCCGTTATCCTGCTTGACCTCGCCCGCCAGGGACTTAAAGAATACCTTGCCTCACGAAATACGAAGGATGACCATTCTTGAGATCATCCAACAGCGACACCAGGCAGGAAAAAAATCCATCGCCGTACTCATTGATCCCGACAAGATTGACGACTTGTCGCGTCTTCGTCACTTGATTCACCTGGCGAACGAAAATTGCATCGACTTCTTTTTCGTTGGCGGCAGCCTGATCACCACCCTTAACCTGGCCGATGTCATTCGCACAATCAAGGACAATGTCAGCATCCCTGTGGTATTGTTCCCGGGCAGTTCGTTGCAAATTGATCCTGGTGCCGACGCGATTCTGTTTCTATCCCTCATTTCCGGCAGGAACCCGGACTTGTTAATTGGCCAGCACGTACAAGCCGCTCCCATTCTGAAGAACAACCGGATTGAAGTCCTGCCTACCGGGTACCTGTTGATCAACAGCGGGCGTATCTCTTCAGTTGCTTACATCAGCAATACCACGCCCATTCCGGATGACAAATATTCCCTCGCCGCCTGCACCGCATTGGCTGGAGAAATGCTCGGCCTTCGCCTCATCTACCTGGATGCCGGCAGCGGTGCTGAGCGCGAGATTAGCAGCAAGATGATTGCCTCCGTCCGGAAGACCATCAATGTTCCGCTTCTCGTTGGCGGCGGAATCAACACCCCCCAGAAAGCCTTTGCCGCATTGGAGGCCGGTGCCGACATGATCGTGATCGGCAATGCGCTCGAAAAAGACCCCGATTTGCTCACTGAAATCAGTGAGCAAGTATGGGAGTGGAACCAGCGCGTAGAGAAGTAGTCGAAGGTTTACAGCTTTGTCCCAGGGACACAATTCCAAAGAAAGTCTCTTTGTATATTTGAAATACCCTCTGCCTTTGATGAACGATTGGAAGCCATTGACATCGGTTTCAATCCAGCACACATTGCTGATCCGCCAACTCATGCGGATTAAATTTTCTCTTCTGGTTGTAATTTCATTCCCCTTTCTGTGTGCGACGGGTCAAGTCCTTGACTACACCACAGAAATCCGGATGGAGAACGGCAAGCACATCACCGAAGAAACCGTCCTGATTCAGATCAACAACCGGGATATGGAGTGGTTGACCGACGTCTCCATATTCTACCAGGAAGGCGACAACACCGAAGTTCTTGAGGCCAATGTGTTGAACATGGAAGGGAAAGTGCTTCGGGCGGTCAGCAAAAAGGAAATCAAAACAAGAAATTATCGATCGGGCGGAGTATTCTTTGAAGATAGTTGGGTCGATGAATTCAAACTGAAATGGCATCAGTTTCCCTACAGGATTCAGTATCGCTATCGCATCACCACCAACAAATATATCTACCTCTGCCGCTGGTACCCCTACATTGAAAACACGCCGATCCGGAGAGCGACGCTTCGGGTAACTTATCCAAAGGATCTTGCAGTAACCCTTTATCGACCACCTGGTCTTAAAGAAGATTCCGTGACCCTCAAGGGCAAGGTAATTCGCAGCTGGGAATTCTTGAATATCCCTAAACTCCAAGAAGAAAAGTTATCTCCGGCTTTTTTTGATTTGATTCCCTGCATTATTGTCGCTCCCAAAATGTTTACTTATGGAATCCCGGGTAAACTCGATTCCTGGGCTTCCTTTGGTATGTGGCAGGCCGAATTAAACGCGAACTCAGATGATCTCCCGGACTTGGAGCGATACAAGATAACTGATCTGCTGAAAGGCGGAACCAACCGTATCGATACGATAAAGAGACTGTATCATTACTTACAGGACAACACCCGGTACATCAATGTTTCATTGGATGTGGGCGGACTGAAGGCTTTCCCCGCCTCCTATGTCAGTGCCAACAAGTATGGCGACTGCAAAGCCCTTACCATCTTCATGAAATCGATCTTGAATTTTGCTGGGATCCCTTCTTACTATACGAAAATCAATGGTGCTCGCAACCCAAGAACCGTTCGTCCTCAGATTCCTGGACAGCAATTCAATCACATTATCTTATGTGTTCCCATGGGACGCGATACGGTATGGTTAGAGAATACGGCCAACTCTTTGCCATACAATTATCTGGGCACTTTCACGCAGGGTCGTCCTGCCCTTGTCGTGAATGGAGAGCACAGTCGGCTCGTTCGGACGCCCGCACTGACACTCGACCAGGTCTATTGCCGAAAGGAATTCAATTTCCACCTGGACATGGAGGGCACAAACCGGGCCACCGCAAGTTGGGAACTCCGTGGAGATGAATTCGAAACGCTCAAAGACCATCAGCAAAACAGCCAGGAGCAGGATGTCCGTTCGGTCATTGAAAGCAGCCTTCCGCGGAATGGGCTTTCGCTCACTCGCTGGGAAATTCAACAGCCAACGAGAGACACCCCAGTCCTTCATGTTAAACTGAACCTGGAACTTACGGACCCGGTCCGCAGGCTAGGGAAATCATTGGTGGTAAAATCCTTGCCCTTCCCTACCATTGACCTGGAGGACCCCGGGCAGCGAACCACGCCCGTCCGCATCAACTATCCCATCAACGAGGAGCAGATACTCACCTATCACTTGCCTACCCTTACAAACTATGCAGTGACGCTACCCAGGAATATTGAACGCCGGTCAACCTATGGGTCCTATGTTGTTCGCTATACCCATGAGGGACAAACCCTTCGGGCGGAAAGGCACCTAATAGTTCATCCAGGAACTATTCCCCTTGTCCAGTACAATGAATTCTTTGCTTTCATGGGGTCGATCCAAGAAAGCAATCGGGAATCGTCCTTCCTTCTCGAGCCTAAACCATAATATCACAACGGAATTTGATCTACCACACCAATTAGACAGATTACAGCATGAAGACACACCTGATCATTCTTCTCCTGTTCACTGCCTTCGTCCCGGCCAGTGCCCAGCGACTCACTCCGGTGTTTGGCACTCTTACGGACAGCGAAAGGGCGATGACCTCCTATGAAGCTGATCCTGAAGCCCCGGCTGTCGTCCTTTTTGATATCGGGGATTCCTATTTCTTCGACACAGATAATGGCTATGACATCCGATTCACGCGAATGAAGCGTCTCAAAGTCCTTTCGCGGGCGGGAATCCAGGAAGCCTCTACCGTATCTATCCCATTCTATGTGGAGAGCCCAACCAAAACAGAGAAAGTTGTCTCCATTGAAGCCTACACCTACAACTTCAAGGATGGTTTGGTCTACAAGAAAGCACTCGACCCTTCTACAGTCTTCGAAGAGAAAGTCAATAATTTCTATCGCCTGAAGAAATTTGCCTTCCCGGATGTACAGGAAGGCTCGATCCTGGAATACAAGTACGTACTGGAAACTCCCTTCCAATTCAACTTGCCGGACTGGAACTTCCAGGCTAAAGTTCCCACGCTGTACAGCGAGTACACCGTAAAGATGATTCCCTTCTATGAGTATGTGTTTATTGCCCAGGGCATTTCCAAATTTGACTATCAGAATTCAGAAGTTTCCAAAAAGAAACGCGCATGGGGAACCATAACGGAGAACCATGGGGGCAACACTGGATCTGGCTTCGAGTTTTCGGACATGGTTCATACCTATGCCATGAAGAACATTCCTGCTTTTACGGATGAATCCCTCATCACGTCCGCCGAAGACTACATCATGAAGATGGATTTTCAATTGTCAAAATTCAATCGGCCCAGGGGCGGATCAGAGACTATCATAACTACATGGCCTGAGCTGAACAAAGAGCTGTTGGCTAATGAACGCTTTGGAAAATACCTTAACAACAGCACAAAATTTTCCAAGCGAATCCTGGAAAAGGAACTTGTGCTGGCGCCAGATATGCCGGAAGAAAAGAAATGTGAGGCCATCCTCGAGTATGTTCGTACCAGCTTCCAATGGGATAATTACTTCGGCTATTTTGCCTCCAAGTCTGCCAAGGAATTTGTCGAGCAGAAATCAGGGAATATCAGCGACATCAATCTTTTCCTCGTCAGCTTGCTGCGGGAGGCCGGGATCAACGCCGATCCGGTAATTCTAAGTACGCGGGCGCATGGCAAGATCAGAGCCGATTACCCATTTGGTCATTACTTTAATGCCACCATTGTTTTGGTCAACGGGAAGCGAAGCTTCCTGATGGATGGATCTGATCGGCTGCTGGCTTACGACCGAATCCCCATTCGCTGTATCAATGAAAAAGGACTAGTAGTATCTGAAAATGAAGTGAAATGGGTAAGCCTGGAACCACGGTTGCCCAGCCTGGACGAGAAAACAATTAACCTGAAAATTGATCCCGATCAAGCGATCGCCACGATTTCCGGTAAAATTGCCGGCACTGAATACAAAGCCTACGAGTACAAACAGAAGTTCGAGAATGATTCTGCTGAATTCAAAAAGTACCTGTTGCAAGAACACCAGGTGAAAGCTACCGGGATCCAGTTCCTCAGTTATGACAAGCCCAAACTCCCTTATGCGATGGTCTTCAAGGGGACTATCCCCCTCGAAAAAATCGGCAACAAAATTGTCGTGCAGCCACTCCTGGGTTTCTCGCTGAAAGAGAATCCGCTCCACCAAGCATCGCGCACTTACCCGGTTGACTTTATCTTTCCTCAAAACAGCAAGGTAAAGACCACCGTGTCAATCCCGGATGGCTACGCGGTGGAGGCACTTCCTGAGCCCATCATGATGGACAACGAAATCGCCCAGGTAAAACTGGCCCATACCTTGTACGGCAGTGACCTCGAAATTCAGGCTGATTATGTCCTAAAGAAATCCACTTATTCCTCTGCTGATTATTCGAAACTGAAATTCTACCTGGGAATGATCGTGAAGGGCTTTAACGCCCCTATTGTCCTCAATAAGAAGTAGCCTTTACTCATACCTCAACGTATCCACCGGGTTCATCCGGGAGATTCTTATCCCGTGGTAAAGTAGTGTGACGACAGCTAATAATCCGTTGAGCAACCCGCAGATCAGAAAGAGGCCGGCCCCAATTTCTGTCCGGAAAGCAAAACTGGTTAACCAGTTCTGTTCAAACAGGTACCCAAGGGGTACTGCGATGACAAAGGCCACGAGGATCAGCACTAAAAAGTCTTTGATCACAAGGAGAATTACCCCAATGGCATCCGCGCCAAGGATCTTTCGCATGCCCATCTCGCGGGTACGGCGTTCCATGGCGAAGGATGACAAGCCAAACAACCCCAGCATTGAAATGAAAATAGCCAGCGCCGCAAAGACAATGAATAATGATCCACTTTGTTGCTCAGACCGGTAAAGATTGTTGTATTGCTGATCCAGGAACTGGTACTCAAACGGTATACCCTCTGCCAGCGTATTCCACGTGTCAGAAAGAAATCTCAGGGTCTCCGTCAGTCGCTCCGGCTTCACTTTCACCAGGAGATACTGGTAACTATCCGGATTGAACTCGAAGACCAAGGGGCCAATCGTGTGATGCAGCGATTGAAAATGAAAATCATCCACCACACCCATCACCGGTCCCGGCTTTTGATTACCGTGCCGTATGCTGATCAGTTTTCCCGACGCATCCTCTTCCGTCCAACCAACGGCATTTAATGCCTGTTGGTTGAACACAAAGCGGTTCATTGAATCATTTGGCTGCAGGCTTTGAATCAAGGTTTCGCCCTGCCTCACTGGAATGCCCATTACCCGGAAGAAGTCCACATCCACAGATACGCAATACACACCTTGGGATTGTGAAGATGTGACGTCAATATTTTCCGCGGTTTGAATGTCCGTAGGCAGTTGAGAAGTCGCCGTTGCACCCAGCACATCAGGGTGGCGCAGTACCTCCGATTTCAAAACAGGTATCTTTTCCCGTATGCCTGGCAGATTCACATCCAGCACCAAGGTATGGTCAGGCTGAAATCCCAGGCGGGTATCTCGAAGAAACATTACCTGTTTGTAAGTAATCGCCGTGCAGATGGTGAGCGCAATGGAGATGGTGAACTGGGAAACCAACAGCAATTTTCTTGTGCTGATTCCCCGCGAGATGGATCCTCCAGTAGGTCGAAATAGCCTGGCGGGTTCAATAGAAGAAAGCGCCCAGGCCGGCGAAACGCCCGTGAGAAGACCGACCAAGAAAGCAATGGCTGCTGCCATCCCCAACCAGCGTGGCTGCAGAAACGATTGAGCAAAAAATGTCTGCCCGGTCACCCCCATCAGTAAAGGCCGTCCACCCTCCGCGAGAAGGGCTGCGATGACAAAGGCCAACGATGTAATCATCAGTGATTCGGTCATCAATTGGGTGACCAATTGCTTGCGTGATGCACCCAATACTTTTCGAATACCTACCTCTTTGAACCGTTGCATATGCCGTGCCGTAGCCAGGTTCGTATAATTCACCATCGCCACCAGCAAGACCAATATCGCGATGGACACGAAGAGGTAGACATATGTATTGTTCCCGTTCGCCTCCAGCTCAAATTTTCGATTCGAGGTAAGGTGAATGTCAGCGACCGGTTGAAGCCTTAAGTCAAGCCCTTTTCCGACATGTTCAGGATCATCGGGGAAATTGTCCAGCAGTTTTGCGACCTTCTCTTCCAGCGCCACCGGGGAGGCACCAGGTTGCAGCCTCACATAGGTATGAAACACGATACCACTCCAGACACTGTTCTCCGCGTTCTTGATCCATGGGTGTGAGCGCATGGAGGCCAGCGCATCAAAGTGAGTATGTGTGTTGGGCGGAAGATCTTCCATCACTCCGGTCACCTCCATATCCCGGTCTTTACCCACGCGAATCATCTTTCCAACGGCGGGCTCATGGCCAAAGAATTTTCGCGCTGCGCTCCGGGTAAGAACAACCGTGTTCGGACGTAAAAGCGCAGTTGCCGGATTTCCATCCTCCATATGAAATCCAAAGAGGGTCAAGTAGGTCGAATCGGCATAGAAGAACCGGGTGTCGGTGAACACCCGTCCTTCCGTCGTGATGAGGGTTTTGCTGCCCAGGAATCCCTGGTTGAACAATCGCGCACTGGTTTCCACTTCCGGAAACTGCGAAAGCACCCGCGTTCGAACCATCGGGTAAGTGGTTGCCATTCCCGGCTCGGAAGATTCGTCCCAATCAGTGACCACCCGGTAAATGCGATCATAGTTTGGATACTGTGTATCGAAACTGGTTTCAAATTGGACCCACGAAAAGATCAGGAAGCAGGTGGCCAGTCCAATCGCTAAGCCCAAAGCATTGATGAAGACATAAAGCCTATCTTTCACCAATAGCCGCAATGTCGAGCGCAAATAACTTTGAATCATAGAACTTCAATGGATGGACGAAACTCAGAAATCCACGGCGCTTTCAAAATGATATCGGTCACCTGATGAGTACTTCGTTTTTATTGCAAGGTTACCCAAACTGACCCATTCTGAGGGAAAATACACCTTCCGGAATAAGATTAGCTGAACATCACGTTTATGGCACTGGTTAGGACTGTTCTAATTCATAAATTCATGGAGATAGTAACCGATGGGCAAAGCTGATAAAAAGGACTTGCTGCGCTTCATGAAACCCTTCCCGCCAGATATGCAGGCAAGGGCCCTTTGGCTGCGGGATTTTGTTTGGGATATGTACCCCACTTCCAACGAACTGATTTATGACAATTACAATGCCCTTGCCTTCGGCTGGTCAATCACCGACAGGCTGGGGCATGTGTTCTGTACGATGGCCATGGGCAGAACCAGTGGCAACCTGCATTTCGGCTTCTACTATGGCGCTGCACTGAGCGATCCGGAAAAGCTGCTTATCGGCAAGGGAAATCAATACCGTTACCTTCTCGTGCACGATCTAAAGAAGTTTCCAGCCGGTTATATCAAGAAGCTCATCAAAGAAGCCTATGCGCACTCGCTTGGAAAATTAAAAGATAAGTCAGCGCTGGTCAGCGGAAAAACCATAACTAAATCCATATCGCACTCAAAGCGAATCCTGGCAAGGAAGACAAAATCAGAATCATCGGGCAAGCCAAAAAAGAAAGTCAAAAAGTGATCCGCTAGTTCCGAGTGCCGGATACAGCGCTCTGCTCCAGGTACGTGACCACCCGAAGCGCTACATTTTCCCGAATGTTGTTGTAAAACAGGTTCATGTCAGCACGGTGCCAGATTTTGGTTCGTAACAATGCCCGCCCCTTGACATAGGGCTTGTTAATCCAAAGCATGTTCTTGTGATTTTGTGCATCAGCAAGTTGAGGTACCATCGTAAACTTCAATCCAACCCCACCTGCATTCAGTTCTTTGGAAGCAAATTCTTCCGTGGTATTCCACAATAGTGGATTAACGGATAATGCCTTCGGGTAATACTTATCATACGTCTTGGGTGTATACCCACGGGAAAAAGTATTCCAGGATGCCCAGACACCAATCTCTCCAGGTCTTTCGGTAGGAACAATTTTCTTGAACGCGTCGCGGGGGATGGCCCTGCCGACGAGGTAGGCAACTACCAATTTTTGCTGCAACGGCTTATCATCGAAGAACTCCTGCATCAGCCGCTGTGTATGGTAACTGCCCTGGCTGTGTGACGCAATCACAATCGGGCGGCCTTGGTGGTAGTGGTCCAGGTAATATTGAAAGGCCGCCCGCACATCCTGGTAGGCCAGTTCCAACGCGAGTTCACCATCTTCCGGGTGGTTGGTATAAAAGGCATACAAATGAGCTTGCCGGTAGTAAGGCGCATAGACGCGGCAAGTTCCATTGAAGATACTGGCCTGATTAAGGATCGTCGAAATTTGAATTTCCCGATTGAGTGTGACGTCATTAACATCAGCATTCCAGGGGTGTCTTTCGTTGGGCTTGCCGGTATAGATCGTTGGATAAACAAAAAAGACATCGGCGGCAGCAATCGCTTGTTGGTTCCGGAGTGTGGAATTCAGAGGAATACTATCTGCCGCATCACGTTTGTCGGGCAGGGAAGCCCAGTGTTCCAAACGAGAGTAGTCGGGCGGCGGCGGAGCCACCTGTGCATCATAATGATTATAAACTGCCTGGATCTTGGGAGAACAGCCAACAGCAGCCAATACGGTCAGCAAGATCCAGCATCTCCTCATAATCTCAGCGAAGGAGTTCGCGACTAATCACCATCTTCTGTATCTCTGTTGTGCCCTCATAAATCTGCGTAATCTTGGCATCACGCATGAGGCGCTCCACATGAAATTCCTTCACATAGCCATAGCCACCATGAATTTGTACCGCCTCGGTGGTAACTTCCTGGGCGATCTGCGAGGCAAATAATTTGGCCATGGCAGCTGCCTTGACAAAATTCTTTTTCTGATCCTTCAGGTAGGCAGCCTGCCAAATGAGGAGTCGCGCTGCATCAATCTTCGTCGCCATCTCGGCCAGCTTGAATTGGATGGCCTGGTGATCGCACAACTGCTTGCCAAACGCCTTCCGCTCTTTGGAATACTTGAGGGCCAATTCATACGCTCCGGATGCGATCCCGAGTGCCTGCGCAGCAATTCCGATGCGCCCTCCGTTGAGTGTACTCATGGCAAATGTAAACCCATATCCTTCCACACCAATCCGGTTGGCTTTAGGAACTTTAACGTCCGTGAACATCAACGAATGCGTATCGCTGCCGCGAATTCCCATCTTGTCTTCCTTGTTCCCAATTACAAAACCGGGCATGCCCCTCTCCACGATCAGGCAATTAATTCCTTTGTGCTTTTTAGCCGCGTCGGTTTGACACATGACCAGATAAACGCTGGCGCTGCTGCCGTTGGTAATCCAGTTCTTTGTGCCGTTGAGCAGATAATAATCCCCCTTGTCTTCCGCGGTAGTCCGCTGGCTGGTGGCATCCGATCCGGCTTCGGGTTCCGACAGGCAGAATGCTCCCAACTTTTCTCCCGCGGCGAGCGGCTTAAGGTATTTTTCCTTTTGTGCCTCTGACCCATGCATCTCCAAACCCCAGCACACCAGCGAGTTGTTGACCGACATCATCACGGAGGCAGAAGCATCTACTTTGGAAAGCTCTTCCATGGCCAGGACGTACGAAATGGTGTCCATGCCGCCGCCATTGTAGTTGGGACTGGTCATCATTCCCATAAAGCCCAGTTGACCCATACGCCGTTGGAGCTCTTCCGGAAATTTCTGATGCTTGTCGCGCTCCAGGACTCCGGGCAGCAATTCATTCTGCGCAAAATCACGAGCCGCTTGCTGTACGGCGAGGTGTTCTTCAGTAAGTTGAAAATTCATCGACCAAGTTGGTTTTGGCGAGTTGAAAGTAGTAAGGATTGAGGTAATGTAAAACAAAAAGACCCCGGCCATGGCCGAGGTCCTGTTGTGCTTAAGGCTGATTACTCGTCGCGGCCTGCACCGAGGTACATCATGACATAGTAAATCAAGGTTGTTATGGCTCCGATGGCAGCCACCACATAGGTCATCGCAGCCCACTTCAGGGCATCTTGCGCCATGTCATACTCACCGGTAGTTACAATGTTCCGGGTGCGAACCCAGGCCAGGGCGCGACGGCTCGCATCAAATTCAACCGGCAATGTGATAATGGCAAACAGCGCAAAAACACCGTAGCAGACAATCATGATCTGCAATGCGGTAGTCCACGGCAGGATATTACCGGCAAAGAATCCGCCGAAGATCATGGCCATGAAAATGAAGTTCAGCACGCTCGCGCTGATGTTCTGAATCGGCACCATGGCCGAACGAAACTGGAGCATGGAGTAGGCTGTGGCGTGTTGCACAGCGTGGCCGCATTCATGAGCCGCCACAGCGGTGGCAGCAGCATTACGTCCATGATATACGCCCTCACTCAGGTTTACGGTCTTGGTAGCCGGATTGTAGTGGTCCGTCAACTGACCTTCCACGCTCACTACCTGGACATCATGGATGCCGTTGTCGGCCAGCATAAGCCGGGCGATCTCTGCCCCAGTCAAGTCCTTGGTCAGGTGAGTCTGCGAGTACTGTTTGAACTTGCTCTTCAGGCGGGAGCTTACTATCCAGCCAACAATCATGAAAAATCCGCCAATGATCAATGCGCCAAATCCCATAGTTATATCCTGTTAGGTTGTCTTAATTTTCTCTACAATGCGGGTGGTGGAATACCCCGGCACAAAATCGATGGTCTTCACTTCCCCGCCAGCATTTTTAACAACATCTGCGCCAACGATGTTTTCTGCCAAATAGTCACTGCCCTTGACCAAAACCTGCGGAACAAGCTCAGAAATGAGCTTTAAAGGTGTGTCCTCATTAAAATACACCACCAGGCTAACCGATTGAAGAGCGGCCATCACTCTTGCCCTGGAACGCTCATCCTGGATGGGACGTTGAGGGCCCTTGAACCGGGAAACCGAGTCATCTGTGTTCAAACCGACTACCAGCACATCCCCCAGGTTCCTCGCCTTCTCCAGGTAATCGACATGACCCAGGTGAAGCAAGTCAAAGCAGCCATTGGTAAACACCACGCGCTTGCCCTGGCGTTTCCACTCGGCCACCTGGGCTTTGGCCTCCTCAAGGTTCCTTATTTTGTCCGCTGACTTCTCCATCGAATAATCCAATAACTGAAAATCAAAGATAAGACGCCGCCGACGATCATCGTGACGGTTTGCCAGGCGTGGAAGATGAATACAAATACGATAGCATCCGACTGAGGGAGGTGATATAACGTTACCAGGCCAAGGGGCACAATGGTGTGATAGGATCCCGTACCGCCAGGAAGCGGCGCCGCCATCGCGATGGCCCCCAGGGCAAACAGGGTGAGTACCGCACCCACACCCATCTCCCGCGTCGTATCAAATGCAAGGATGACGCAATAGCTCATCAGGAAGTAAAGAAACCAGATGGCCACCGAATAGAAGATGAATAGCCACTTGTTCTCCATTTGAAAGATCGACAGGAGTCCGGCTCTGAAGCCCTCAAGAATCTTGTGGAGCCGCGGATTCTTTCGGAATGCATACACCAGGCCGCCTATCGCGAGCACGCCAAGCACCGCCACCACCAGCCACGCTGGGACCTTAAATGCTTTACCCTCTCCTGAGCCAATCCCCAGGGAGGCCATGAATTCCATCAATTTGTCCCATTCAACCAGGAATGCAAGGACAATCACCAGAAGCAGGGAGAGCACATCCACGATGCGTTCCACCACTACGGTGCCAAAAGAAACTTCGACCGGAGTTTTTTCAAGCTTGAGGAGATTATAGCAACGCGAAATCTCGCCACCCCGTGGAATCGCCAGGTTGACGAGGTAACCCACCATCAAGGAAAGAAAACTGTTGACGAGGGAAACTCTGTTGCCCGTAGGTGCCAGCAGCATCCTCCATCGTTCAGCGCGCAACACATGACTGACATATGCTACCGCCACCATCAGGAGGAGGTAACCTTTGGAAGATTTTTGCCATGCCTTCCAGATGAAATCAAATTTGTTCTCCCCCTCTCCTACGGTGAGTCCTCGCAGCGAAAGCCACAGTAACGCGGCTGCGAGCAGGATCATAATCAGGTATTGGATATAGACACGTAATCGTTGCACGGTAGGCGCTTGAAGTTTAAATCAGGTTGGGTTGCGTAGTCTGATGGTCTCGCAACCGCAAAGCAGGGAAGATCGACGCCGCCCGGGAGAAGGGTTTGACGGGGCTATGCAAAGGGGAGAAAGTTGTGCTACGGAACAAATTGAGGGGTACGAAGCATGCTGCATATAACGCAGAACGGAGTATTTGAAATTGGGCTCGCAAAGCCGTGATCTCCTCAAAAACGTGCATTCCCAGCCCTAATTCGGAAGGGAGCAAATATAGGCTTAATAATTGAGCCTGAGTTGAATAAGGGTTGGATTTCCCGTATCTTTGTGCCCTCGTTTCTCCAAAAAAATACAACTATGTCCAAACTCCGGATCCTCTATGTAGCCAGTGAGATCAACCCTTTTCTGCAGACATCGGAGGTCGCAGAATTCGTACGCAAGCTTCCTCAGGCCATGCAGGAAAAGGGCATGGAAATCCGCATTCTGGTGCCGCGTTTTGGGCTTATCAATGAGCGCAAGAACCGCCTTCATGAAGTTGTCCGGCTCTCCGGGATCAACATTTCGGTAGGCGATGAGGAGAAACCCCTGATCATAAAGGTCGCCTCCATTCCCAATGCCAAGTTGCAGGTGTACTTCATTGACAACGAAGACTATTTTCACCGCAAGTCGATGTTTCACGACAAGGAGAACCGTTTCTACGAAGACAATGATGAACGCGCCATTTTCTTTTGCAAGGGCGTGATAGAAACGGTCCGCAAGCTAGGCTGGGGACCGGATATCGTGCATTGCAATGACTGGATCACTAGTTTCATTCCATTATACCTGAAGACAACCTATAAGAACGATCCACTGTTTAAGAATACAAAAACCGTGTTCACCATCTACAACAATAGCTTTACCCACAAATTCAAGGGTGATCTAATGGGCAAGGTGAAGATGATGGATATTGAAGACAATATGCTCGGCCACCTCAAGACAGCCGATTACGAAGGCTTTATTAAATTGGGGGCCCAATTTGCAGATGTTGTTTCTGTTGCCGGAGACAATAAGAAGCTGGAAGGATTAGTTAAGAAAATTAAAGAGAAGAAAGTTGAAACCATTGAGAAGGACGACAACTATACGGAGTCATTTTACAACCTGTATACCGAGTTGGCCGGCTAAACCGGTCGCCCTTGCTCTTTCCTGGGTTTTCCTTCTTATCCTTTCCTGTAAAGACGACGCCTCCCTGGTCGGCTTTCGCAAGGATCCAAGATTAGCAACGCGTTTTGTCGAAATCCCCCTGGATAACAGCGTGATTTTGCGTGAGCCCATCATTACCCAGAATATTTCTACCGATGATGTCTCCCGACTGCTCGTAGGAAAAGCCACCGATCCTGACTTTGGAAGCCTTGAAGCCAAAGCTTTCTTTAATTTTTCTCCCCCTATTCAGCAGGACCTTCCTACGGCGGCTGCCACATTTGTGTCGCTAACCCTGCAATTGAAATTTGATTATTACGTCTTTGGAGCCACCGACAGTTCAGACCTTCAACTTCAGGTTCACGAGATCCTCGAACAAATGACGCCTGATCGTATCTATTACAGCGGAACCCAGGTACTCTATGACGCACCCGCCATAGGTGACACCACATTTGCACCAGGTCCCGACGCCATTGCTGATGCCTGGATCAAGAATACGGACAACAATGCAACCAACAATGTCTTCTTTAGCATTCCGATCAGGCTATCGGGCTCTATCGGCCCTAATCTCCTTGACGATCTCATCAACAATCGCAACATCCTTAACGACTTCGCGGAATTCAGTGCGAAGTATCCTGGACTAGCCATCACGATGCCGGTGGGCAATAAAATTCTGGGCTTTACCCCCGTGTACAGCCTTCCTACCCCGACTACCGTTGATTCTCGCCTGATCTTGAAATACGTCGAGAATAACACAACGGTTCAATTAGATTTACCGATCTACTACACTTCAATCAACAATATTTTTAATCCCGTAGTCAGCTTCACTAATCTTCAACCCAACCGAAGCGGCGGCCCTTTGGACGGATTAATCCCTTTCCAGGACCACAACCCGGGGGATGGCAAGATGTATGTTCAAAGTGGGACTGGGATTATGTCCAAGTTTAACTTGAAGAAGATTTATGATTATTTCGATACCGTCAATTACGCGGTGATCAATTCTGCCGAGATGATCCTGGACAACACTTACATTGGGCGGAATCCACAGGAATTTCAACTTCTGCTCCTTGATTCACTGAACCAGTTCAGGGACATCTACGCAGATACACTTGTGAACGGCAAAGAAGTTAATGATCCCTACTTGGTCAAAGTAAAGAATGGAGTTGTTCCCCTGGCGGTCGGGAAGGAAACCCGCGTGGCACTCTTTAATGAACTGACCGGAAGCACTGCTTCCATTAACCAAGCCACCGGCAAAGTTGGTCTAACGATTATGACCGAGTTCTTTCAGCAAATCATTTCTCATAAAGATGAAAAGGGCCGCGCCTTGTCCTTTGCTCTCCACCCATTGGATAATGAGTTCAACAAATCGGTCAGTATCCTGAAGCTTGCTCCAAGCTCCGCCAAAGTGAGGATTTATTATTCCACTCCGTTAACTTCATTGCCGTAGCTCTATGTGTGGCATTGTCGCTTATGTCGGTCACCGTCAGGCCAGTGAGGTCATCATCAAGGGGCTAAAACGTCTTGAGTACCGGGGTTATGACAGCACCGGCATTGCACTGCTCAATGGAGCCTTGAATGTCTACAAAAAGAAAGGCAAGGTGTCGGAACTTGAATCCTATCTGAAAGGCCTCGACCTGGATAGCCATATTGGTATGGGGCACACGCGATGGGCCACCCACGGCGAGCCCAGCGATGAAAATGCGCATCCCCACTACAGCGCCACCAAGAACCTGGCCATCATCCACAACGGGATCATAGAGAACTACGCTGCACTCAAACAAGAACTTCTCCGCAAGGGACATCAATTTCTGAGTGAAACGGACACGGAAGTGTTTATTCACTTTATTGAAGACATTAAAGAGAAAGAAAAATGCCCCCTCGATGAAGCTGTGCGGCTTGCTCTTTCCCGGGTGGTAGGCGCCTACGCCATCGTGGTGATGTCATTCGAAAATCCTGACCTGCTCATCGCCGCCCGCAAAGGGAGCCCCCTCGTGGTTGGTGTGGGGAAAGGAGAATTCTTCATGGCCTCTGATGCGACGCCGATCGTCGAATACACCAATGAGGTCGTATATCTTAACGACCAGGAGATCGCCATAGTGGACAATGGGAAACTGACGATCAAGAACGTCGCCAACCTTCCGCTTACTCCTTACATTCAAACGATCGACATTGAGTTGGAAGCGATTGAAAAGGGGGGTTATGAACACTTCATGCTCAAAGAGATCTTTGAGCAACCTCGAAGTATCCAGGATTGCATGCGGGGCCGGCTCGATGCCGCGTCGAACCGATTGATCCTTGGTGGTCTCCGGGAATACATCCAGAAGCTGGTCCACGCTGACCGAATCCTCATCGTTGCCTGCGGGACCTCCTGGCATGCGGGCCTTGTCGCGGAATATTTCTTCGAAGAGTTCTGTCGAATCCCCACCGAAGTGGAGTATGCCTCTGAGTTCCGCTACCGCAACCCGATCATTCGCGAAGGCGACGTAGTCATTGCCATTTCACAGTCGGGCGAAACCGCTGATACCCTGGCCGCAATCGAGCTGGCCAAGTCCAAAGGCGCTATAATTTTTGGTGTCTGCAACGTAGTAGGATCTTCCATCCCCCGGATGACACACGCCGGAGCTTACACGCACGCCGGTCCCGAAATCGGTGTGGCCAGCACGAAAGCATTCACGGCACAACTCACGGTGCTGAACATGATCGCGCTGATTGTTGCCCGTCAAAAAGGAACAATTACCGAGCAGAAGTATCATGAGATGCTCGTGGAAATGGAAAATATTCCTGCCAAGGTGGAGAGAGCGTTGGCCCTCAATGATACCATCAAAACCCTGGCCGCTGAATTCAAAGACGTCAGGAATTTCTTGTACCTGGGACGTGGCTACAACTTCCCCGTGGCCCTCGAAGGCGCTCTTAAGCTGAAAGAGATTTCCTATATCCACGCAGAAGGTTATCCGGCCGCTGAAATGAAGCATGGCCCGATTGCCCTCATCGATCACGAAATGCCTGTAGTGTTTATTGCTACAAAAGATAGTTCCTACGAAAAAGTGGTATCCAACATCCAGGAGGTAAAGGCCCGGAAAGGTCGTGTCATTGCGGTGGTGACCGAAGGCGACACGCAGATCCCAAAAATGGCAGAGTTCACACTTGCCGTTCCTCCGACCATTGAACCCTTGATGCCCCTTATCTCCGTAATTCCACTCCAACTCCTATCGTATCACATTGCTGTGTTACGTGGAGCCAATGTGGATCAGCCCAGGAACCTGGCAAAATCAGTAACGGTAGAATAGCCACTGCGCAAGCACGTTGGAACCTGCACCCCTTACACTGGAACTTGTTCACGAAGCCACTTCGCCGCGCATGGCGGATATTCGTTCGCTCTTTGAAGAATATTCCAAAGGACTGGGTATTGATCTATGCTTCCAGGGATTTGATCGGGAACTGAGGGAACTGCCCGGTGATTATCGCCCGCCGGGTGGAGTACTTTTGCTGGCGTTAGCCGATGGTCAAGCGGCCGGATGCTGTGCGCTTCGGCCCCTCAAAAACGATACTTATCCGAATGCGGCTGAAATGAAGCGGCTGTACGTGCGACCCTCTTTCCGCGGAAAGGGAATTGGAAAAAGACTGGTAGCTCATGTGCTGACCACAGCGAAAAGACTGGGATACTCTGAAGTACTCCTTGATACCCTTCAGTCCATGGAAGAGGCAAGAGCGCTATACCAAAAAGTGGGATTCGTGGAGATCCCATCCTATTATTCCAACCCCATTGCGGGTGCACACTACCTGAAACTTACGCTCTCAGAGGCCAGCCTCGCGTACTAGCAGCGGACAAACCATGTAGCGCTCATCGCCTGAATCCTGCTCTGCGGCCCGCAGCACCTTCGCCACATTCGATAACCCGATTCGATTCGCCCATTCAAAAGGTCCGTAGGGGTAGTTTGTTCCCAACTTCATCGCCAAATCGATATCCTCGCGCGAAGCGGTGCCTTCCTCGAGTGTAAAGTATGCTTCATTGATAATCATACAGATGACCCTTGGCGTCACCATTCCCGCCTGGTCGGCAACCACCTGATAGGCGGTACCCAACTGCTGGCAAACGGCTGCCAGTCGATCACGATCCGTTTCAGCTGAAATGGTCACCTCCAGCAACTCGCGATTTACCAAGGTCCGCAAACCACAAAAGCCAAAAGTAGAATGGCGCAGCTGCGGGGCTTGCGCTAACAGAGACGACAGTCGAACCAAGGACGTATCCAGAAAAACTACACCATTCATTGCTGATGGATAATATTTCAATTGCTCGGGATGGCCTGGGCTCGCAAAATCGAAGACTACATCGGATGAGGAAAGCTGGTCAGTCGCACTCTGGAGACTCTCTGCGGATGAAATGAAATTCACACCGCCAAATTTCTCCCGACATTCGGCGACCTGGTCATTCGTACCAATAATGAGGAGCTTCATGTGCCGAAAGCGATCATCGTTTTTTGTGCGCCAAAATTCAGATATTTGATCAAAAGTACCACGAGAATCACATGGCTAAAAATGTAATCTTTTCGCCGGCCGCTCCTGCGCCCATCGGGCCGTACAGCCAGGCAATCCAGGTCAATAACCTGCTGTTTGTCTCTGGTCAGATCGCCATTCAACAAGCGACGGGAACATTGGTTACCGGTACGATTGAAGAAGAGGCGAAGCAGGTGATGATGAACATTGCTGAAGTGTTGTCCGCTGCACAATACAATTTCTCCCATGTGGTCAAGACTACCATCTTCCTCAAGGACATGAATAACTTCCCCAAGGTGAATGCTGTCTACGGATCCTATTTTGCCAGCGAGCCTCCCGCCCGGGAAACCGTGGAGGTGAGTCGCCTGCCCAAGGATGTGAATGTGGAAATTTCCTGTATTGCCGTGAAGTGATCTCCCTGCTGCCTTCCTTCCGGGAAACGCTGGTGCTTCGGTGGAATGCGCGCGATACCTACGAACGACTGGCAGCCAGCACCAGTAACAAACCATTTCTCCAGGGCGATGAGCAAGAACTGCTTTTCAGCGGATGGGTATTGCCTGAGCGCATGCGCCTCTCCTTGCGAAGCCGAAGACCTACCCATTATGCACCCCTGGTCATCGGCCGCCTGGAAGCAACCTCATCCGGCTGCCTGCTGTTGTTGAACTATACCCTATTCCCCACCACCCGGGTACTGGTTCAGCTTTGGTCTGTGTTCATTGCGCTCAGCGCAGCGATTGCCTATTATCAGCTCAAGAACCCCTACTACCTTTCGGGTGGCGCCCTGCTTCTTGCCGCCATCTACTTTATCGTGTGGTCCAACTTTCAGCTTCAATTGCGCCCACTCCGTGAAGCGATTCATCGCGTCGTTGCGTAAGTGAAATTCGTACCTTTGGGTTCAGCCCTTTGTATGAACGTTCGCGTCCGCTTTGCCCCCAGTCCCACCGGAGCCCTCCACATCGGCGGTGTCCGGACTGCGCTCTATAACTTTCTGCTGGCTCGCCAGACCGGTGGCACCATGATCCTCCGTATTGAAGACACTGATCAGAATCGGTATGTGCCCGGTGCCGAAGAGTATATCCTTCAATCACTCGCCTGGGCTGGGATCAAAATTGACGAAGGCGTTGGCCCCGGAGGCCCGCATGCGCCCTATCGCCAATCCGAGCGAAAAGCTATTTACCAAAAGCACGCCAGGGAGTTGGTAGACTTGGGGCATGCCTACTACGCATTCGATACAGAAGCAGACCTCGAGGCCATGCGCCAGCGTACGCCCAATGCCCAATACGACAGCACCACGCGCCTCCAGATGAAAAACTCGCTCTCCTTGCCAAAGGAGGAAGTACAAAAGCTTCTGACATCCGAGCCTTACGTTATCCGGCTGAAAATACCATCCAACGAAGAAATTCATTTGAATGACCTTATTCGCGGCGAAGTGAAGGTCCATTCCTCGCAACTCGATGACAAGGTCCTCATGAAATCGGATGGCATGCCAACCTACCACCTCGCAAATGTGGTAGACGACTTCTTGATGCAAATCTCCCACGTCATCCGCGGGGAGGAGTGGCTACCCTCGGCGCCTCATCATGTGTTGCTGTACCGGTTCTTCGGTTGGTCAAACGTGATGCCGCGCTTCGCACACCTCCCGCTATTGCTCAAACCCGATGGCAACGGCAAACTCAGTAAGCGCGATGCCGATCGAATGGGCTTCCCCATTTTCCCCTTGACCTGGACCGATCCCCGAACCGGCGAAACATCGAAGGGATTTCGAGAAAGCGGGTACTTGCCTGAGGCGATGATCAACTTCCTGGCCTTACTGGGATGGAATCCCGGCACCACGCAGGAGATTTTTTCATTGAATGAACTGATCCAATCATTTTCCCTGGAACGTGTTGGAAAGGCCGGGGCCAAATTCGACATCCAAAAGGCACAATGGTTCAACCAACAGTACTTGCGAGCCCTCTCCCCTGAGATCTTATCCGGCTACCTGCTGGACTCCCTGAAGAAAGAAGGCTTTGCCTGTACGCCGGACCGGGCCCTGAAGATTGTCGCAGCACTGAAAGACCGCGTCACTTATCCACAGGATTTTTGGGAGCAGGGCAGACTCTTTTTTGCTGCGCCGGATGCCTTTGATTCTTCCGCCGTCGGCAAGAAATGGACCTCCGACGCTGTTAAAGTACTACACGAATACGAGCAGAAAGTAAAGTCAGCCCCGGCATTGTCGGCAAACGATGCCAAATTAATGCTGGAAGAAATCTGCGCGGCGATGGGCATCAAGCCGGGGCAGGTTTTGGCGGCCCTTCGAATTTCTCTCACCGGTGGAATGAGTGGCCCCGATCTGATGCAAACAATTGAAATTCTCGGGGGAATGGAAACCGCCCTGCGTATCCAGACCGCCTTAAAGCAACTCGCTGTACCTACTTCAAACGTATGACCAAGAGGAAATCGAAACCCGCTCGCAAGCCACGCGTTCATAAGAACCTGAGCGGCCTCGAAGTCTCCATTGATCCGTTTGGCGAAATCAAGTCAAGCATGAACATTGAGAAGATCAACTCATTTCTCGATGAACACGTCGAAGACA
The DNA here is from genome assembly GCA_016787645.1 of Cyclobacteriaceae bacterium. Classification (GTDB taxonomy): domain Bacteria; phylum Bacteroidota; class Bacteroidia; order Cytophagales; family Cyclobacteriaceae; genus ELB16-189. Next base: position 560,750 of record JAEUUF010000022.1, read on the forward strand.
AGAAGTTGATTGAGCAACGTGAGCACGATGAGAAGAAGAAGCGACCTAAAAAAAGTAAGTAACCAGCATTCATTAAGTTATGAGTTCACACGTCATTGACTATCAGATCAAGGGGGAATCCATCCAGATTGTGGAGGTGGAATTGGACCCTATGGAAACGGTCATCGCCGAGGCCGGAGCAATGCTTTTCATGGAGGAAGGCATTCAATTCGAAGCCAAGATGGGCGATGGCTCAGTACCCAACCAAGGGCTGTTTGATAAGTTAATCTCCGCGGGTAGCCGGGTCCTGACCGGTGAGTCGCTATTCATGACGCATTTTACCAACCGCGGAAACAAGAAGGCCAAAGTAGGATTTTCCGCTCCTTATCCGGGCACGGTGATTCCCATTGACCTTGCCACCAGTCGCAACAATGAATTGATTGTGCAGAAAGATGGTTTTCTCTGTGCGGCCTTCGGCACCAAACTGAGTATCGTTTTCAACAAAAAAATCGGGGCCGGTCTCGTGGGTGGAGAAGGTTTCATTCTTGAAAAACTTTCTGGAGACGGCAAAGCATTCGTTCATGCCGGGGGTACCGTTATCGAACGAACGCTCAACAACGAAACACTGCGTGTAGACACAGGCTGCGTGGTGGCCTTTGAATCTCAAATTGACTTTGATGTTGAAACCGCGGGAAGTCTTCGCTCCATGATTTTTGGCGGGGAGGGCATTTTTCTCGCCACCCTTCGAGGCTCCGGCAAAGTTTGGCTCCAGTCCATGCCCATACGGAAACTGGTACAGGCACTGTCCCCCTATGGATCAAATCGCCGGAAAGAAGCCAGCTCACTCATCGGCGGGTTCTTTGAGAGTTAGACGTCCGGTGATCCTGGACCAGCGCGGAACCAGTGCGGGAACCTCCTTCCGGTAATCAAGGTAGCGTTGTCCGAATTCCAGGATCATCTTTCTTTCTTCAAGGTAGATGCCAATGGGGAGGTAGATGAACGCGCAACCACAACTGACCAGCGTGGGCTGATTGGGGATGAAAAGAAAGAATCCGATCAGGATAAGAATGAGTCCCGAGTAGATGGGATGTCGGATCCAGGTCAATACACCATGAAGGCGTAAGGAATTCACTTCCGGTTCAAATCCAAGAAATGCCTTCAACCGATACTGACGAAAAGAAACCTGGATGAGCATAACGCCAAATGTGGTAAATACCAGGCTCAGAAAACGCACCACTCCACCACGTTCAAAATAGTAAGCTGATTCAATGCTGCCATTCATAATGAGCAGCACCACCAATCCAACACTGGAGACAAGCGTATAACCCAGCCGGTAAAACCTGAACGCACTCCCAAGAACTTGTTGCGCACCCTTCTTCACCGCCATCGAAGCCAGCAGACTGTGCAGCAGAAAATAAACCAGCCAGCCCGCCACGAGTGACACGTAATTCATACGGTTAAAGATAGCTCATTTGACAAAGGTCTCCTGATAACTGAGTATTTTTGGAAGGCTACGGCTGATCAATTCCTACTTGTATGAAAACCATTACCATCGGGTTGATAAGGGAGGGGCGCATCCCTCCTGACAAACGGGTTCCCTTCACACCGTTGCAGGCGGAAGAGATTGTGCAGCGATTTCCAAATGTTATCTTGCTTTGCCAGACAAGCCCAGTCCGTTGCTACAAAGACGAAGAATACCAGGAATTGGGTATTCCCGTAGTTTCCAACGTCACCGATTGTGATATCCTGATGGGAATCAAGGAAGTTCAAATTCCCGATCTCATCGCCAACAAGACCTACCTCTTCTTCTCTCACACTTTGAAGAAGCAGCCTTACAACCGCAAGCTGCTTCAGGAAATATTGAAAAAGAAGATCCGTCTAATTGATTACGAAACCTTGAAAGATTCCCAGGGAAACCGTCTTGTGGCATTCGGACGATTCGCCGGCATTGTGGGGGCTTACAACGGTCTGCTCACGTATGGAAAGCGGTTCAATTTATTTTCACTGCGCCGCGCCTTTGAATGTTTTGACATCAACGACCTAAAATTGGAATTGCGCAAAGCAACACTGCCTCCCATCAAAATCGCCCTCACCGGGGCCGGTAGGGTCGCCAAAGGTGCAATGGAAACTCTTGACACAGCTGGCATTCGTAAAGTAAGTCCTGCAGAATACCTCACCCGGGATTTTGATGAGCCGGTTTATGTTCAACTGGGCAGCGCCGACTATCATGTCCGGAAAGAAGGGGGTCATTTCAACCGCGATGAATTCCACCGGGAACCCGAACGGTATGCTTCTACCTTTGGCGAGTTTACCAAAGTGACCGACCTGCTCCTGGCCGGTGCCTTCTGGAATCCCAAAGCCCCCGTGCTCTTTACTGAAGACAGCATGAAGTCTGCCGATTTCCGCATCAAAGTGATCGCGGACATTACCTGCGACATCAATGGCTCAGTGCCCAGCACCAAGCACGCCACCTCGATCGACGATCCGTTGTATGACTATAACCCCGACACGAAGGAACTTCACCCACCACTGAGTCATCCCGATCATGTTACGGTGATGGCCATTGACAACCTGCCCTGCGAGCTTCCCCGCAGTGCTTCGGAGGAATTTGGACATGATCTGATTGACCGTATACTTCGCCCACTCCTGCTTGAAGATCCGGAGGGCATCATTGCCCGTGCCACCATTGCGGAAAACGGCGACCTTACTTCCCATTTTGAATATTTGCGTGACTACGTTTCCCCATAGTTCCATCCCTTGCTGACGGACTGAGCTTATGATGCCCCCGTCGTTGACCTTTCGCTACCTGGCAACCGGGTTCCTGTTTGCTATCCTTTGGTCTTCAGCGTCTTCGGCCGGAAAAATTGGTCTTGAATCCGCTGGTGGACTGGTCCTGTTTACTATCCGTTTCCTGATCGCTGGTATGTTGCTGCTGTCCTGGTCAATCGGGATCCAACGGGACCGCATTCCACGTGGCAGAGAGTGGATGCATCTCTTCATCTTTGGTGCCTTTAACACCAGCCTTTACCTGGGTGTGTTTATCATTGCGCTCGAAGAGGTGACTGCCGGTGTCACCTCCATCGCATTAGCCCTCAACCCGCTGCTCATTGGTGCCATGACGGCACTCGTATTGCGCGTAAAGGTTTCGTCGATGCAATGGGTTAGCATAAGCCTGGGAATAGCCGGAGTTGCTATCGTTTCTTATCCCTTGTTGATACACAGTTATGCCACACCGCTTGGACTGGTGCTCATGGCCAGTTGCATGGTGGCCTATTCGTTCAGTTCGGTATACTATGCCCGGGTTCAATGGACATTGTCGCGCACGGCGATCAATGGCTGGCAGGTATTGATGGGTGGACTGTTGTTGCTGCCGTTTGCGGTCTTGTTTCCACAGCGCGAAAATCACTTCGATGGTCGATTCTGGGCCAGCGTTTTTTGGCTGGTTGTTCCTGTCTCTGTGGGAGCCGTGCAACTTTGGCTCTACCTGTTAAAGGTGGACGCGGTGAGGGCTTCGCTGTGGCTGTTTCTCTGCCCCATTTTCGGCCTTACCTTCGCCGCCGTGCTGCTCAACGAGCCGATCAGTGGATATACGGTAGGAGGAACATTCCTTGTGCTCGTCGCGCTATTTCTAGGGCAACGCTATTCATCCCCGAAAACCGCCTGAACAGTCTTTGTAATGCCTTGCTGGCGCACTACTTTTGAACATGCTGATTTACAACGTCACGAGCGGAGTCGACAAAAGCATTGAACAAGAGTGGCTGGTATGGATGAAAGAAGTCCACATCCCCCACGTCATGAAGACCCAGATGTTCATGGGGTACCGCATGTATCGGGTGCTTGCCGCCGGTGAGGACGACACCGTGTCATACGCCATTCAGTACCAGGCCAAATCCATCAGCCAGGTTGAGCAATACCTGGAGAAATTTGCTCCCGCTTTACGCGAAGATGTAAAGAAGAAGTTCGGTGAGAAAGTAGCCTCGTTCAGAACCTTGCTGGAAGAAGTGGGATGACCCCTAATCAGAGATTGAAGAGTACGATAATCAGCAGGGTGAACGTGAATGCAAGAACCAGGTAGGACTGTATCTCCGATACAGAGTACGAGAGTTCCGGATAATACTTGCCCAACCGTTTCCAGTTCTTCCTATGCTGTAGCGTAGCCTGGAACAAGCCAAGAAATCCTACGAAAATGAGAAACGGGCCAATGACCAGCCCATTAAAATAATGTGACAACGGTTCATCCCCCTGGGACACCCGATCATAGTAAAAGCGGTAGGCGGTAAATCCGAGGGCAATAAAGGTAATCGCCGTGCGCAGCCAGGCCAGCTGAAGGCGTTCGAGCGCCAACCTCACTCGTTCAAATCCAAGCTCTTTTCTTCCCTTCTTGAATTCCTTCTTCTGGAGTTCTTCAGGGGTGCGGGACTTGTCTTCGATTTCCGGTTGTTCCATAATAGGCTCAATTTATTGGAAATTCCTGAATCCTGCAGGTTGAGCATCTTCGGGCCTGCAAATTCCGTATATGGAAAGAAACGACCGCCGCAAGATGTCCAGGCTATTTTCATTCCTCCTCCTTCTTGCCCCTATACCCCTACAGGCTCAAAAATCCCTGGGCCCTTGCGAGGCCTGCGAACTGATGTTTCAAGAAATGCCTGCGCGCTTGAGTTGGTCCACGCAAATCTCTGATGCCGCTGAACCCGGCGAGGCCCTGACTATTAGCGGCACCATCTACAAACCTGACGGAAAAACGCCAGCGGCCGGCATCATTCTTTATGTATACCACACCGATGAACGTGGCTACTACTCCCCGGCGAAAGGACAGACTTCAAGCCATCGTCATGGTCATCTTCGGGGGTGGATGAAAACAGACACGCAGGGTCGCTACCGGTTTACGACCATTCGGCCAGGTGCGTATCCCAGTCGTCGCGCCGCACAACATATTCATCCGATCCTCCTCGAACCGTCCGGGCAATACTATTATATCGATGAATATTTGTTTGATGATGATCCGTTGCTGACCGCGGATGAGCGCAGTCGCCAGGAAAAAAGAGGCGGAAGCGGCATCATCCACCTGACTAAAAATCAACAAGGGGTATGGGAGGGAACTCGCGATATTATATTGGGAAGCAACGTTCCGGGCTACCGTTGATTATGAAATATCTGGCAAGTCTCCTTTTTCTCGCCGTGGGTATCACTCCACTTCAGGCACATCCCGGCGTCGGCATTCTGCAGGACAAAAAGGGCAACGTGTATTACACCGATCTCAAGCAGGTTTGGAAAATCACACCGGCTGGACAGAAATCCGTTGCCGTACCCAATGTGCATACCCATGAACTTTACATTGATGACCAGGATAATGTGTATGGGGAACATCTTTGGTACAATGGAGAACAGAAAGACACGTGGGGCTACTACGTATGGAGGCTGTCTCCTTCCGGCCGGGTAGAAAAGGTCATTCCCGATACGGAGGGGTTCATGGAGAACTATAGCTTCGTCAGAGACCACTTTGGAAATATGTATTGGGCAGACCGGTCCAAACCCTGTCAGACCGTGGTGAAAAAGAAAGCTGACAACACCGTTTCTCCGATCACACGACAATGCTTCGAGAACATCCGCAAGATTGAAATCCTGCCGGACGGATCGGTGTTTCTCATCGACTTCCAGGATCTGAAAAAAATTGATTCCCGTGGCAATGTGACTACAGTGGCTCCCAAGATTGCCAACAAGCGATGGACCACCTCCACCCCGGACAATCAAAACTCCGTGATGGGGATTTGGTCAGATCCTGCAGGGAACCTTTATGCCGCCGTTTCCAGTGAGCGATTGGTAAAGAAGTTTGGTTCAGATGGAAAAGAACAAGTCGTTTACAAGACCTCATTTCCATGGAATCCTTCCGGGGGGATGATTGATTCGAGTGGCAATCTGTGGATTCTGGAGTACAACGCGATCAACTCTGTTCGCGTAGAGCGTATCAGCAAAGACAATCAATCGACGGTTTACTGAGCCTTCAGCAGTGCCTTGATTTGATCCTGCTCTAGACTACAGTTCGTCCATTCATCATCCAGCCGCGCTCCATATTTCTTATAGAAATTAATGGCCGGCTCATTCCATTCCAGGACCTGCCACATCATGCCGGTGCATCCTTCATCGAGGGCGTGCTGCATGGTGCGGTCAAACAATAATTTTCCTGCTCCCTTTCCACGCTCGCTTTCGGTCACAATGATATCCTCCAAGTACAACCGCTTGCCCTTCCACGTAGAATAGCGCCAGTAATACAGTGAAATCCCGATGATGTGTCCACCCCGGTCAGCGACAAACGATCCAAAAATGGGCTGAGGTCCGAAGCCATCACGCTCCATCTGTTCAACGGTGGTGATCACTTCGTGGGGTGCGCGTTCGTAAGCCGCCAGTTCTTTGATCAGCTCCAGCGTCCGGGGAAGATCCTCTTTTCGTCCGACACGAATGGTCACCGGGTTGGCCATGACCTCACATGTCCTTCTTCATCATGGGAGGTGTGACTCCCATGTTGTGCCAGGTAAAAGCGTATTGGTCTGCCGCAACATCCAAGGCCTTGGAGAGGTTGGAAGAACCATGCCCGGACTTGGTATCAATCCGGATCAGCACGGGGTTGGAGCCCACATGATCTTCCTGGAGCGTCGCAGCAAATTTGAAGGAGTGCGCGGGCACCACGCGGTCGTCATGATCCGCTGTAGTGACCAAAGTGGCCGGGTAGGCGGTGCCGGGTTTGAGTGCATGCACAGGTGAATATTTGTGGAGATAGTCGAACATCTCTTTGGAGTCTTCTGAGGTTCCATAGTCGTAGGCCCATCCGGCTCCGGCGGTAAACTTATGATAGCGCAACATATCCATGACACCCACAGCGGGGAGTGCTACCTTCATCAAGTCGGGTCGTTGTGTCATGGTGGCTCCGACCAACAGGCCTCCGTTCGATCCTCCTGAAATAGCCAGGTAATTCGAGGAAGTATACTTCTCAGCTATCAGGTACTCTGCCGCGGCGATGAAATCATCGAAAACGTTCTGTTTGTTCATCAACCGTCCCGCGTCATGCCATTTCTCACCATACTCGCCTCCTCCGCGCAAATTAGGCAGCGCAAAAACACCCCCGTTCTCCAGCCACATCACCCGTGAAGTGCTGAATCCGGGTGTCTGACTAAGCCCAAATCCACCATAGGCATAAAGCCAGGTGGGGTTCTTGCCGTTCAGTTCAATACCCTTCTTATACACAATGAACATCGGCACCTTTGTGCCGTCCTTGCTGGTAAAGAATACTTGCTTGGTCTCGTAGGCCGAAGGAACAAAGTCTACTTTTGGCGCTGCATAGACGGTGGATTTTCCTGACAGTATATTATACGAATAAATCGTGGATGGCGTAGTGAATGAAGTGAACGAGTAGTACACCACACTTTCATCAGCGCGTCCATCAAATCCAGATGCAGTACCAATGTCAGGTAACTGAACTTGCCGCTCCAACTTACCGGTGTAATCAAATTGTGAGACCAGGGTGCTGGCATCTTTCAGGTAGTTGACAAACAGTCGCTTGCTGGCCGTCGAAACCCCTCGTATCGCCATTTCCGACTGAGGTACGAGGTCCTTCCAATTCTCGGGACCCGGTGCAGTCGCATCAACACTGACAATGCGATAGTTTGGTGCATCCAGGTCCGTTTGGATGATTAGCCTTGACCCATCGTTATCAAGGAGTGAATGGGTATGCTCCGTGTTAGCCACAATCGGGATCAGCTTGCCTTTGGGATTCTTCAAATCCTGTATGTACAACTCATTACCCGTTGTGCTCACCGATGCGTAAATGACCAGGTATCGCTCATCCTCGGTAAGGCCAGCACTGGCATAGCGTCGAGGGGTCTTTTCTCCACCGAAAATCATGACATCGGTGGATTGAGACGTGCCCAGCTTATGATAATAGATTTTATGGTACTGCGTCTTTGCAGAAAGTTCAGATCCTTTTGGTTTATCGTAACTGCTGTAATAAAAGCCCTCATTGGCCCGCCACGAAATGCCGGTGAACTTGAGATTTTTTAAGGTGTCGCCGATGACGGTCTTGTCCACCGCATTCATCACCACCGCCTTTCGCCAATCCGAACCTCCTTCCTGGATCTGGATGGCCAGCAAGGAACCATCTTTGGAGAAACTCATGCCCGCCAATCCGATCGTGCCATCGGCTGAAAAGGTGTTGGGATCGAGAAAAACTTCTTCCGCACCTTCAAGTCCTTTGCGCCGGTATTGCACGTTGTGATTTTGTAACCCGGAGTTCTTCCAGTAATAATAATATTCACCTTCCCGGTGCGGGGCACCCAGCCGCTCGTAATTCTGCAGCTCGTCCAATCGCCTGCGGATGGCATCGCGGAACGGAATGCTCTTCAGGTAATTGAACGTCACTTCGTTTTGCGAAGTCACCCAGGCTGCGGTGGCTTTCGTGGTGTCATTCTCCAGCCAGCGATAAGGATCCTTTACCTGGACACCAAAATAATTATCAACCGTATCCACCTTCGCGGTGACGGGGTATGGACCAACGGCATTTTCCTTTTTGGGTGAGCAAGACCCAACTATAAGGACCAGCGCTAAGGCAATAGATAGTTTATTCATACGATGTGGATTGGCTAACCAAAGTACGGCCATAAAAGAAAACCAGCAAGGGGAATCCCCTTACTGGTTTAGCAGAATCTTGAAAGAAGGTGGCTTAAGCAGCCTTCCGAATGCGCTCTACGTGAAGTTCTTTTTGGTTGGCCATTTCGATTATGCCAAGCTTGTTCAGCAAGCGAATGACCTGATAGGTGGGATCAATTTCGTGCCAGCGAATGCCGCCAAAATTGGCCCGCGAACCGTATTTGTGGTGATTGTTATGGTAGCTCTCCCCCATCATAAGAAAGTCGACCGGGAGAAAATTCATCGAGGTGTCGCGGACTTCAAAATTACGGTACCCGTATTTGTGGGCAAACCAGTTGATGATGGCACCGTGGATCGGGCTCATCAGGAAATGAATGGGCAACAAGAGCCACAACCACCAGGTGGTGGCGAATTGCAGGTAGAAAAGAACATACAGCGAACCCCAGAAAAGCCGTGATGGCCACGAGCGGGCAATACGGTCAAAGGTCTCCCACTTCGGCACACCTTCTGTAAATCGTTTGTCCGGAACAACCCGGCCGCTGGCAATGTCGGAGTAGATGGTCTTGGTCTTCCACATCATGTTCCAGATGGTCTCATCGTAAGTCGGTGAGTGTGGATCATTTTCCGTATCAGCATAGGCATGGTGCATGCGGTGCATCACGCCATAACCAAATGGGCTCAGGTAGTTCGATCCCTGGAAAATCCAGGTGAGCACAAAGAATACCTTCTCCGTAAACGGGCTCATGGTAAACGCCTTGTGCGAAGCGTACCGGTGAAGAAAAAACGTCTGGAAAAACAGGGATAAATACCAGTGGGCTACAAAAAAGCCAAGAACAGCTAACATGTCAGGTCAGGTTTAGGGTCAAAACACAATCCACTATGGACTGTACTGTGCAAGACACGCCCGTGACCGGTTTGTGACAGAATTCGTGAAAAAAGTGAGGAAATCTAAGAAACCGACGTGGAAACGTCGTTTTTAAGGGCCTGGACAAAGTCACGTACATTGCCCATTTCGCAGGATTTGCGGAAACTGGCCACCCTTGCCTTGATGTCGGGAAGCTCAAAGTGAATGCGCGAAGTCTCGTCGTTCAATTTCTTCCTGGCGCGGCAAACCAGCTGGCGGCAGTGGTCTTTCTTCTTGTCGATGAGCGTTTGCAGCGCATCATAGTCGACATCAAAAACTTCTTTCAGTAAGTACGCGGCGCGCTCCAGCGGTTCCAGCTTCGTGTGAATCAACTTGAACGCCTTTTCCAAATCTGCCTCCAGGTCAAGGTGCGCAAAGCTGGTTTCCTTGAACCGGTGCATCCATTCCGTATTGTTGATGGCATCCAGGCATTCTTCCTTCTTGCGCTTCAGCGCCTGCATGTGGCTCAGGCAGTTGTTGGTCACCGCCTTGATGAGATAGGCCTTCGTGTTTTCGATCTTGGTCGATTCCTGGCTGAGCCATTTCAGGAAAGTCTCCTGCACAATATCCTCCGCGTCTTCCTTGCAGCGCACAAGGTTGTACGCGATGCGATGAAGCGTCGGTTGATAAAGGGCGATGGCCTGGGCGGGGTTCATACGTCTTACAAAGGTAAGGCTATTTACCGGGTATTCCTTGCGATTTCCGTTAACGGCTTCCTTACAGTCGTTTGGCTGTCAAGCAAATACCTCGTTGATTTTGAACGTTTCGGCCTAACTTTGTGTCCTTATCTTTTGAAGCCCATGGATGCCACGCTGACCCCGGAAGTACGCCGAAAACCTATACTCAAGCAGGAGATCGCTTTCCTGATCATCCACCTCCTGCCCCTGGGCGCGTTGTGGACCGGGGCGACTTTGTTTGACTGGGTCATGTGCATCTTTTTCTATGTGTTCAGGATGTTCTGGATCACGGGCGGCTATCACCGGTACTTCGCGCACAAATCGTACAAGACCTCACGGTGGTTTCAGTTTGTGATCGCGTTTATGGCGGAAACATCAGCGCAAAAAGGCGCCCTCTGGTGGGCCGCCCACCACCGCCATCATCACCGCTTCAGCGACACGCCGAAAGATCCTCACTCGATGAAGATTTATGGATTCTGGTATTCACACATTGGCTGGATCGTGGGACCGGATTTCAAGGAAACCGATTTCAAAACTATCGGTGACTATGCAAAGTATCCCGAACTGGTTTGGCTGAACAAGCACTACCTCGTTGCGCCGACCATGCTGGCGTTGATCATCATGGCTCTCGGTGGCTGGGTGAATGGCGGCAGTGTTACCGCGATGTTTACCACCGCAGGCTTTTCCAGCCTGTTTATAGGCTTCTTCCTCAGCACGGTGATTCTTTACCACGGTACATTTTCAATCAATTCCATCATGCACAAGTTCGGCAAGCCTCGTTACGAGACGGGCGACGAGTCGAAGAACAGTGTGTGGCTGGCGCTGCTCACATTGGGCGAAGGATGGCACAACAACCACCATTATTACGAGGTGGCCTCGCGCCAGGGATTCTTTTGGTGGGAGATTGATATCACGTATTACATCCTCCGCGCATTCGCGGCGGTGGGGCTCATCTGGGATCTGAAGGGTGTCCCTGACTACATCAAGTATTCGCACAACAAGAAAGAGGCGTTGGAACTGAAGAAGAAATACGAGACCACTGCACCTTCACTGCAAACCGACGAGGATCATGTCGCCGTCGGTTGAGCAGAATTTTCTGGAGAGTTCGCTGAAGCTGTTTCGCTACTACAAAGGGCTCGGTGAAAAGGCCATGGCCCAACTCACTGATGAGCAGGTGCTGCACAAACCCAATGACGCGAGCAACAGCATCGCGCTGATCGTACATCACCTCAGCGGCAACATGCTTTCGCGCTTCACTGATTTTTTGACGAGTGATGGTGAGAAGCCGTGGCGTGATCGCGAAAAAGAATTTGACGAAGCGTATGCCGATAAGGCGGCCATGATCACCGCGTGGGAGGCGGGTTGGTCATGTGTCTTCGCCGCGTTGGAGCCGCTTCAGCCATCCGATTTGTCTAAGATCATTTACATCCGTAATGAGGGTCAGACCGTGACTGAAGCTATTCAACGACAGTTGGCACATTACGCCTCACACATCGGGCAGATCATTTACCAGGCGAAAGTGCTGAAGGGTGACGAGTTCAAATCGCTCTCGATCCCCAAGGGGCAGTCGGCTGCATTCAATCAAGGGAAGTTCAGCGAGGAAAAGACGCGGAGGCATTTCACTGATGGGCTCAAATAAAGTCCCTCAGCGTCACCAAATTAGTACCCGGGACGGGAGTTGAACCCGTACAGCCATTACTGGCCACAGGATTTTAAGTCCTGCGTGTCTACCAATTCCACCACCCGGGCATAACATCCCTCTAAACGAAAAAAGTGTGAGCTGAACCCACACTTTTCTGACGATCCGAGCGGGAAACGAGACTCGAACTCGCGACCCCGACCTTGGCAAGGTCGTGCTCTACCAACTGAGCTACTCCCGCATATGTAATCCCGGTTTTTGCCGGATAAACCCCTTTTCGATTAAAAGGGACTGCAAAGTTAAACCCGATTGGTAAATCTGCAAATCAGCCTGATTCAGGCCCTTGACCGGCCGTAATCCTTCTCTACGCCCTGACATAGGTCATTCCCCCTTTCATCCCTTGAACCTATCTTACCTAAAAGAGATCCTCATGAAAAGCCTCCTCGTCCCATGCGACTTCTCGCCGGAATCACGGGAAGCGTACCAATTCGCCCTGCAACTGGCGGCCCGCACCCAGGGCCTGGTGCATGTTCTCAAAGCCGTCGACTTGCCCGTGATGTATGAAAGCGCGTTGGGCGCCGCCCCGTTTTACTTCGATCCCACCCTCATCAAAGAACTCAAGGACGACGCGAAGGCCCAGTTTGAAAAAATGAAAGCGGAATTTCCGACGGAGGTGAAAACGGAATTCTTCGTCCAGGAAGGCCCGGTCACGCCCACCATCCGACAGTTCATCAAAGAACATTCCATCGACCTCGTGGTCATGGGTACGCGCGGCGCCACGGGACTGGAAGAGTACCTCATCGGCTCCAACACAGAAAAGGTAGTCCGGTTTTCACCGGTCCCGGTATTCGCCATCCGAAGAGCCCCGAAACTCGATTCCATCAAGAACATCGTTTTTCCCACCACCTTCGAAACTTCCGATCAGCTTGTGCGGGAAGTGAGGGGCTTGCAGGAATTCTTTCAGGCCAAACTTCACCTCCTCATGATCAACACCCCGTACAATATGGAGCGTCGGGCAGATGAACCCGATCGACTGAAGGCCTTTGCCGAAAAACACGGGCTGTCCAACTTCACGATCAATACCCGCGACGAATTCCGTGAATCGAGCGCCATCATGAACTTTGCCGTGGAAATCAACGCCGACATGATCGCCATGGGAACGCATGGTCGCCGCGGGCTGTCGCACCTTTTCAGCGGAAGCATCGCCGAAAAAGTCGTTAACCATACCGATTGCCCTATCTGGACATTGTCCCTGCATGCCTGATGCGCTTGTTGCTCACCGGCGCATCGCTTACCTTAGTTCAACCATCCAACCGGTATGAAGAGAATACTCCTGATCGCTGTTGTCCTCCTGGGGATGACAACACTGCGTGTTTCGGCCCAGACCGTCTACGCCTCCGACAAAGGTGAAAAGTACCACACCGCCGATTGCAATCTTTCGGGCGATGCGAAAGACATGACCCTCGCGTCGGCCAAGAAAGCCGGTAAGGGTCCCTGCTCCATCTGCAAACCCAATGACCACTTCAAGGATCAGACCGTCCGTTGCTCCGGCAAGACCGCTGATGGCACCCGATGCAAGCGCATGACAGCGAACAAGGCTGGAAAGTGCTACCAGCACAAAGGCTCCTGAATTTCAGGTCTTAATCCTTCCTCCGGCAACCAACGGTCATGGTCCTTGACCGCCTGCCACTCTTTTGAGGTCAAACGGCGGTTTCCTGCGAAATTTGCCCGCTGAATGTGTTTTTTCTATGTCCTCGTGCACCCTCGTAACCCGGACGTTACTGGCCGTTGTCCTGATGTTGTCTGCCTGCGAAACCAAGAAACAGGCCGGCCCTGGCATGGGTCAAAATCCCCGTCAACGCGGCCCGTTGACGGTTGAGGCCTTCATTGCCAAAATCAGTTCCATCAGCGAAGATGTTGAAGTTCCAGGATCGCTGATGCCCCTGGAAGAGACGCAGATTCGTGCGGAGATCAGCGGCCGGATTATCCAGTTGAATATCCCGGAAGGTACCGTGGTTCCCAAAGGCGCCATGCTGGTGAAATTGTTCGACCAGGACCAGCAGGCACAGCTCCGCAAACTCAAAGTCCAGCTCCAGATCGCCATCAAGACCGTGCAACGCCAAAAGGAGTTGCTTGCCATCAACGGCATCAGTCAGCAGGACTATGACCTCAGCGCGCTGAACGTTGACAATCTCAAAGCCGACATCCAATCCACGGAAATTGCCATCTCCAAAACAGAAATTCGCGCGCCATACGAAGGTCAGATCGGCCTTCGCCGAGTCAGTATCGGATCCTATCTCTCTCCCTCCGACATCATCACTACCCTCCGGGATGTTCGCCAGTTGAAGCTTGAGTTTTCCGTACCAGAGAAATACGCCAAGAACATTGCCAGGGGAACCCAGGTGCACTTTCGCGTAGACGGCGGACAGGTGGATCACGGGGCCATCGTACTGGCCACCGAAGGAAATGTGGAGCAAACGACCCGCACGTTGAAAGTGAGGGCGCTCGTAAGTTCCAAGCATCCGGAGTTGGTCCCCGGAATATTTGCGCGGGTTCATCTTGAATTGGGACAAGACACCAAAGCCATTATGCTCCCTACGCAAGCGATCATTCCGCAGGCACGCAACAAACGCGTTATCCTGTTGCGTAAAGACAGTGCCGTCTTCCAGGTGGTCGAAACCGGCGTTCGCGATTCGTCCTACATTCAAATCCTCAAAGGCATCAATGCCGGAGATACCATCATTACCACGGGCCTCATGGCCATCCGGCCCGGCTCCAAAGTGAAATTGTCGGTGGTCAAGGAAAAGCAATAAGGTGGTATGAACATTTCCGAGCTTTCCATACGGCGCCCTGTACTCACCTTTGTGATGAACATCATGCTGGTGTTGTTCGGCGCCATTGGTTTCTCTTACCTCGGCGTTCGCGACTACCCGGCCATTGATCCTCCCAACATCAGCGTCAGCACCTCCTATTCCGGCGCGAATGCCGACATCATCGAGTCCCAGATTACCGAACCGCTCGAAAAGGCGCTCAACGGAATTCCGGGGATTCGCAACATCACCTCCAACTCGTCTGTCGGGCGAAGCAACATCAACCTGGAGTTCAACCTGAATGTTGACCTTGAGGCCGCCGCCAATGATGTACGCGACAAGGTATCGCAAGCGGCGCGTTCGCTTCCCCAAGACCTGAGTTCTCCCCCGGTGGTGCAAAAAGCGGATGCCAATGCGGATTACATCATCAGCATGACGGTGCAGAGCAACACGCGGAATTCCCTGCAGCTTACCGAATATGCCAACAACGTTCTCGTGGAGCGGCTGCAAACCATCGAGGGTGTGAGCAGCGTGGGCATCATGGGCGAAAAGCGATATGCCATGCGCATCTGGCTGGATCCCTCCAAGCTCAGTGCCTACAACCTGACCGCGCTCGATGTGCAGCAAGCCCTGAATCGTGAAAACGTGGAGTTGCCCTCCGGGAAAATCAGCGGCAATGCCACCGAGCTAACCGTGCGTACTTTCGGTAAGCTCTATTCGGAAGATGATTTCGGAAACGTCATTGTGAAGTCCACCGAGCAAGGAAACATCCGGGTACGCGATGTGGGTCAGGCCGTGCTGGGTCCTGAAAATGAAGAGACCAGCTTGAAAGAAAGCGGCACCCCGATGATCGCGGTGAGCCTGGTGCCTCTCCCTGGCGCCAACTACGTCTCCATCTCCAATGAGTTCTACAAGCGACTCGAAGAAATCAGGCGCGAAATGCCGGCCGACATCAAACTGGATGTATCGACCGATCAAACCCGCTTTATCAAACGAGCCATTATCGAAGTTGAAGAGACCCTCCTGGTCTCGTTCGCCCTCGTGGTGCTCATCATTTTCCTGTTTTTCCGAGACTTCCTTATCGCAGTCCGGCCGCTGATTGACATCCCGGTTTCGCTCACGGCCACTTTCTTTATCATGTACCTCCTGGGATTCTCCATCAACGTACTTACCATGCTGGGAATTGTGCTGGCCACGGGTCTCGTGGTGGATGATGGAATTGTGGTGACAGAGAACATCTACAAAAAGCTGGAAGCCGGTATGCCCAAGTACCGCGCCGCCATTGAAGGTTCGCGCGAGATATTCTTCGCCGTTATCTCCACCTCCATTACGCTGGCGGTGGTCTTTCTGCCCGTTGTATTTCTACCCGGATTTGTGGGCCGTCTGTTCCGCGAATTTGGTATCGTCGTAGCCGGCGCGGTGCTGATCTCCTCTTTCGTTTCACTCACGCTCACTCCGGTATTGAGTGTAAAACTTACCCGAAGCAACCACTCACATTCCTGGTTCTACCGCGTTACCGAGCCCTTCTTCATCGGAATGGAAAACGGTTATCGCAACAGCCTGGCAGCTTTCATGAAGGTTCGGTGGATGGCGCTCGTCATCATTGCTGCTTGCCTGGGTACGGTGTATTGGATCAGCAACAACATCCAGGAGGAACTTGCTCCCCTCGAAGACCGCGATCAGTTCCGCATCAGCCTTGTCGGATCCGAAGGCACTTCCTTCGATTACATGGATGCCTATGTTGACCGGGTAACGCGCTTCGTAATGGATTCCGTACCCGAAGCGAAAACCGTAGTTTCGTTTTCAGGCGGTGGCGGAGGATTCGGCTCCACCAACAATGGAAACGTCCGGGTGAATCTTATCGACCGGTCCGAGCGGAAACGCTCCCAGCAGCAAATCGTTGATGACGTCACCAAGTACCTGCCGCTCTTTTCCGAAGGCCGCGCTTTTGTCACGCAGGAGCAGACCATCGCCGTGAGCCGGCGTGGCGGGCAGCCCGTGCAGTTTGTTATCCAGAATAACGACTTTGAAAAACTCAAAACGGCCATCCCCAAGATACTGACAGCCGCCCAGGACCACCCCGTACTTCAGAACGCGGACGTTGATCTCAAGTTCAACAAACCCGAACTACTCGTAAAGATCAACCGGCTGAAAGCAACGCAAATGGGGGTCAGTGTCCAGGATATTTCCCAGACTTTGCAACTGGCTTACAGCAATCTTCGCTTCGGCTATTTTACCAAAGAGGGCAAACAATACCAGGTGATTGGCCAGGTGACCCGCATTGATCGCGATGACCCGGAGGACCTCAAACGGCTGTATGTGCGAACCAATTCCGGCGAGTTGATTTCCATTGACAACGTGGTTACCGTGGAAGAATCCATCACGCCTCCTTCCTTGTACCATTTCAATCGCTTCAAATCGGCCGTGATCTCCGCAGGTCTCGCCCCCGGCAAAACTATTGGCGATGGCATCGAAGCCATGCGTGAAATCGCCAGGAAAGAATTGGACGATACTTTCCAAACTTCGTTGTCCGGCTCTTCGCGTGATTTCGCAGAAAGCTCTGGAAATACCACTTTCGCCTTTGTTCTTGCCCTGGTGCTGATCTACCTGATCCTCGCTGCCCAGTTCGAAAGCTTTGCCGACCCGCTGATTATCATGTTTACCGTTCCGCTTGCCATTTGCGGTGCGTTTATTTCCTTGTACATCTTCAAGCAAACGCTCAATATCTTTTCGGAGATCGGCATGATTATGCTGATTGGTTTGGTGACCAAGAACGGTATCCTCATCGTGGAATTTGCCAACAAGAAGCGCGAAGAAGGATTGTCCAAGCTGGACAGCGTACTCACCGCCTCGCGCCTGCGACTGCGCCCCATTCTAATGACGAGCCTCGCCATGACGCTGGGATCACTTCCCCTTGCTTTGTCACTGGGGGGTGCCTCCACCAGCCGGATCCCCCTGGGTATCGTGATCGTGGGTGGCGTGCTCTTCTCACTCATTCTTACCCTGTACGTGATTCCGGCGATGTATTTGTACCTGTCGCGTAAGAAGAAACACATTGACTATGGCCTCCCGGAAGTCAATCCTCCAGCGAAGCAACCTGTATATGAGGCGTAACATTTACGTGACTATGGTGGCCTTGATGGTCACCGTTGCCTCCGTTGCCCAGTCCTTCACGGTCGAGCAGGTTGTTCAACTGGCGCTGCAAAAAAACTATGACGTTCGGTTGTTTCAGAATTCTGCGGCGTTGGCGGCGAATGACAGTCGTTTTTCTTTTGGGCTTTATCTCCCTACGATAAATGGACAAGGCTCCTATTCCAAAAGCAACGTAGATTCCCGCAACGTCACCTTTGGTGATGTAGAGACGATACGGACGGGGGCGCAGTCAACGAACGTGAATGGATCCATTCAATTGGTCTGGACACTGTTTGACGGAACCAGGATGTTTGCCACGCACCGCCGACTCGCCGAGTTGGAGGCCCTGGGACAGTTGAATTCACGGAACCAAATGGTGAATACTGCGGCGAATGTCATCGCCACCTATTATGGCATCGTGCGGCAAAAGCAACAACTGAAAGCCATCCAGGAGCAAACTTCCGTTAGCGAGGAGCGTGTTAAGCTTGCCGAACGGAAACTCCAGGTGGGCACCGGCGGAAAACCGGAACTGCTGCAAGCCAAGGTCGATCTAAATGCCTTTCGCACGGCGGCCCTCAGCCAGGAGACACTGATCCAACAACTGAAAGATCAGCTGAATTCCCTGCTGGCGCTGGAACTGCCGGGCACTTATGAAGTGACGGATACCATTCCCATCAGTACCACACTGACGCTGGACGAGATCATGAACAATGTGGAGATGACCAACACGGCGCTCGTGGCCGCACGAAAAAGTATTTCGGTAGCCGAACAATCCCTGCGCGAAAACCGCGCGGGTCGCTCACCCATCATCAACCTTACATCGGCCTATAATTTCAACCGGGTAGAAAATGAATTGGTGACAAGCCCCATTGCCCAGAAATATATTCGAAACCGCGGATACAACTATGGACTCTCGGTAACCATCCCCATTCTGAATGGGATGAGCACCAACCGGCTCATTGGACAGTCGAAGGTCAACCTCGAGCGTCAAAAACTGATTTACGAACAACAGAAGACGATCATCACAGCCGGCATCCGCATTGCTTTTGCCAGCTATGACAACGCCCTGAAAGTCCTCCGCATTGAGGAGGAAAACATTTTACTCGCGAAGGAAAATGTGAATATTGCCCTGGAGGGATTCCGTCGCGGTATTACCACCTTTATTGAATTACGAACCGCTCAGCAGAGCCTCGCGGATGCCTACAACCGGCTTATTGCTGCGCGCTTCAATGCGAAGGTCTCCGAAACGGAGCTCCTCCGTCTCCGCGGATCCCTGATCAACTGATCGTTTCGCTATCTTCGTCGCATGGAGCGAAGAAAACTGCATGAGCAGGGACCTGAATGTTCAAGGATCATTGCCGGTGCCTGGCGATGGCATACCGTATCTCCCGAACAGGTAGACAGGCTCGTCCATACCGCACTCGACCAAGGCATCACCACCTTTGATCATGCCGACATCTACGGCGATCACACTAATGAGGGGCGATTTGGAAATGTACTCCGAAAGAATGCCGGCCTCAGGGAAAAGATGCAGTTGATTACCAAATGCGGTATCAAGTTTCCTTCAGGCCGCCGTCCGGAAACCCGTGTCAAACACTATGATACAACGCGCGAGCATATCCGGTGGTCCGTCGAAAACTCATTGGCTGAATTGAGCACCGATCACCTGGATGTGCTGTTAATCCATCGGCCCGATCCATTGATGCATCCCGGCGAGGTGGCCGAAGTATTTGCCGCGCTCCGGCAGGAAGGGAAGGTTCTTCATTTCGGCGTTTCAAACTTCACACCTTCCCAATTCCGGATGCTTCAGAGGTGGTTACCATTTCCATTGGTCACCAACCAGATTGAGTTTTCCTTTTCACACCTGGAGCCCTTGTTCAATGGTGATCTTGACACCCTCCTGGAGTTCAAAGCAAGTCCAATGGCCTGGTCACCATTGAGTGGCGGCAAGCCGTTGCCAATCGATGAGCGGGAAATATTTCAGCTGGCGGCGCGATACAACGCTACCTACAGCCAGTTGGCTCTGGCCTGGATGATGGCGCACCCATCCGGGGTGTTCCCAATCATTGGTACGACGAAACCAGAACGGATGGAAGAAGCAGCGCGATCCCTGAGCATAAAACTCAATCGACAGGATTGGTTTGCGTTACTGAAAGAACTAATGGGAAAGGAGGTGCCTTAAGAGCGCTTAATTCTCTATCAGGTCGGAGAGTTTGTACTTCTGGATGATGTAGAACAGAAAATTGAATTTCAGCGCGTCCTCTTCATGGCGGGGCTTTTGTCCCTCCCTGGGCATTTCCTGCCGGGTAGTCCGGCTGATCGTTTTGGGAACCACTGCCTGCACAGAATCTTTCACGCCGGGATGCTGGGCCGACTGATCATAAATCAAAGTCTTATCTTCGTTGTAGTTCACCTCGCGGTGGAAAGGATCGGGACCTTCAATGATTGGCGTTTCTTCCTGGGCTCGCGCCGAAAGGGAGATCAGGATCACCACTGGAATCAGAAAATGCGAAACCTTCATAGTCTAATCCTTGAACGTTGCCGCCGAACGAAGGGTTTGGCGGGGCATCTAATATACAAAATTACTCAATAGATGATAACCTGGGATGACTTTAGTAAGGTAGACCTACGAGCCGGGACAATAGTCCGGGCAGAACCGTTCCCTGAGGCCAAAAAGCCTGCTTTTAAGCTCTGGGTAGACTTGGGGCCTGACCTGGGTACCCGCCGGAGCAGTGCCCAAATCACCCAACATTACCGCGTGGACGAATTGCCGGGACAGCAAGTTGTTTGCGTGGTTAACTTCCCCCCAAAACAAATTGCCACCTTCGTCTCCGAGGTCCTCGTCACCGGTTTTCCTGATGAGCAAGGCCACGTGGTACTTGCTAAAATTGATAAGCCTGTGCCTAACGGGGCGCGGTTGTTTTAAACTCTATGCACTTCTCTGAATTCGCCACCCTGGTCTCCGGCCGGCTTATCCAATTGCCCAAAGACCGTAAGATTGAAACCCTGGTCACCGACAGTCGCAAACCTGTGATCAGTGAGGCCTCCGTGTTTTTTGCCATCAGAGGCGAACGCCACGATGGTCACCGCTACCTGATGGAATTATACCGTATGGGCCTGCGGCAATTTGTGGTGGAATCAGCGGTGAATGTCTCCGCTATGCCGGAGGCCAACGTGGTTGAGGTCGATTCCACCTTAACTGCCCTGCAGCAACTGGCCATTCATCACCGTTCCCAGTTCACTATCCCGGTGGTGGGTATAACGGGAAGCAATGGAAAGACGACGATCAAGGAATGGTTGTTCCAGGTGCTTTCGCCAGACATCCGGGTGATCAAGAATCCAGGAAGCTACAATTCACAAATTGGGGTACCCCTTTCTGTTTGGGGAATGAACGAGTCGCACAACCTGGCCATTTTTGAGGCGGGTATTTCAACGACGGGTGAGATGGAGAAGCTCAAGGCCATCATCCAACCCACCATCGGCATTTTTACCAACCTGGGCACTGCCCACAGTGAAGGATTCTATTCGATACAGGAAAAGGGTAACGAAAAGGCCAGGTTGTTCAAAGACTGCAAGCTGACCCTCTACTGCAATGATCATCCGCTCGTCGAGGAATCCCTTCGACGCATTGACATTCCGACGTTGAGTTGGGGGTTTAATGAAAAGGCGGACATCCGCGTGGAGCGTCTTGAGCCGACACGCTTCCGAATTACGCTGACGGACCAGTCATTTGAGCTGATACTCCCCTTCCAGGATCCATCGATGCAGGAGAATGCGTTTCACGTCGTGGCTTTCATGATCTACCAGGGCTATCCTCCTGTCGTTATCCAGGAGCGGATCAGTCACCTGCGTGCTGTTCCCATGCGACTGGAATTGAAGCAAGGCGTGCACCGGAGTTTACTGATCGATGATTCCTACAACAATGATCTGGCCGGGTTGAAGATCAGCCTGGACTTCCTTTACAGCCAGCAAAAAAGCAGAAAGGTGCTCATCCTTTCCGATCTTCTCCAGTCAGGGTTGGAAGAGGATCAACTGATCAAACGCATCGACAGCCTGTTGAAGAGCGATCTTACTTCATTTATAGGGGTTGGTCCGGTGCTGAGTAAATACCATGACACATTCCCCCATGGCCAGTTCTTTCCTTCTACCGATGCTTTTCTAAACCAACTTGATCTTGCCCAGTTTGCGGATAGCGCAGTGTTAATCAAGGGGGCGCGCCCTTTCCAGTTTGAGCGCGTCGTCCGCCGCCTTCAGCGGAAAGCGCATGGCACAGTAATGGAAATCAACCTTACGGCCATGGTGCACAATCTGAATTATTTCAAATCCAGGCTGAAGCCGGAAACCAAAATCATGGCCATGGTTAAGGCGTTTGCCTATGGCAGCGGAAGTGAGGAGGTGGCCAATCTCCTGCAGTTTCATCGTGTCGATTACCTGGGGGTAGCATTTGCAGATGAGGGTGTTGAACTGAGAAAGAACAACATCACGCTACCCATTATGGTGATGAATCCTTCCGAGGAAAGCTTCGACGTTATGTTGCAGCATCACCTCGAACCGGAGGTGTACAGCCTGCGTTTGTTTCACGCGCTCCTGGAATTTCTAAGTGGCCGACCCTGCTCCATTCATCTTAAGATAGACACGGGAATGCGACGACTTGGCTTTGTGCCGGAAGACCTGGAAGAGGTCGAGTCCCTGCTGAAGCAGAATCGCCATATCCGGGTGGCTTCCATTTTTTCTCATCTTTCGGGCGCTGACGAGAGCACCCACGATGCGTTTTCCGACAACCAGGCAAAGGAATTCATTGCGATCGCGGACAGGCTGGAAAAAGTGCTGGGGTATCGTCCGTTGCGTCACTTGTTAAATTCTCCCGGCATACTTCGATTTCCCCAATACCAGTTTGACATGGTGCGCCTCGGGATTGGACTCTATGGGATTGATCCGACAGAACAGGGCACGGCAAGTCTGCAGCCGGTGGTTACCCTGAAAACGATTATCTCACAAATCAAGCACGCCAAACCTGGTGACACCATCGGGTATGGCCGTCGGGGAAAAGTAAGCAGTGCTTCGACCATTGCCACGCTGGCCATTGGTTATGCCGATGGGTTCAGCCGTCGCTTCAGCAATGGCAATGGCAACGTCCTTATCCATGGAAAACTGGCTCCGGTGAAAGGCAATGTTTGCATGGACATGACGATGGTAGATATCACAGGTATTCCCGCGAAGGAAGGTGATGAAGCGATTATCTTCGGGCCTGGCCTACCACTGCAGCAAGTTGCCCAGTGGATTGAAACTATCCCCTATGAAATTCTTACGAGCACCAGCGATCGGGTGAAGCGTGTATTTTTTGCGGAGTCGATCTAGTGAACTTTTATGGAAGCACCTCATTCCACCATCCAAACCCAATCGATCCTTACTTGCCCTGAATGCGGTTTCAAGAAGGAAGAGGAGATGCCGATGAACGCGTGCGTCGTAATTTATCCTTGTGAAAATTGTCAGGCGATGCTCCGGGCCAAAGCGGGCTATTGCTGCGTATTTTGTTCGTATGGCACGGTAAAGTGTCCACCCATGCAGCAAGGGGACACCTGCTGCGCTTAGTTATACTTAACGTAGTGTTCCCACTTCTCAATCACTTCCCGGAAATCATCGGGAAGATCAGAATCAAACTGCATTGCATGCCCGGTGGTTGGGTGTACAAATCCAAGCGTCTTGGCATGCAAGGCCTGTCGGGGCATGATCTTGAAGCAGTTGTCTACAAACTGACGGTATTTTGAAAACGTCGTCCCTTTGTGAATCTGATCACCGCCATAGGTGACATCATTGAACAGGGGATGTCCCAGGTACTTCATGTGGGCACGTATCTGGTGCGTTCGTCCTGTCTCCAGTTTGCATTCCACGAGGGAAACGTATCGAAATTTCTTCAGCACCTTGTAGTGCGTGATGGCTGTCCTTCCAAAATCACCGGCAGGAAAAGCCACAGTAACCCTTCGGTCTTTCAGGCTTCGCCCGACATTGACATTGATGGTCCCCTCCTCATTCACGGGTTCACCCCACACCAGAGCCCAATAGGTTCGCTCAATGGAATGATCAAAAAATTGCTTCGCCAATTTTGTGATGGCCAGTTCTGTCTTGGCAATGACCAAAAGTCCTGAAGTATCCTTGTCGATGCGATGCACCAGTCCTGGCCGGCCTTCGTTGCCTTCCATTTGCGGGAGGTTTTGAAAATGATAGGCCAGGGCATTCACCAGGGTGCCCGTCCAATTTTGAAAAGCAGGGTGAACAACCATACCCGCCTGCTTATTGATCACCAGGAGTTGGTCATCTTCATAGACAATGTTCAGCGGAATGTTTTCGGGGACTACATCGGTATCCCGCGGGGGTTCAGGAAACGAAATGGTGATAACATCCCGTGGGCGAATCTTGTAGTTGGGCTTGATGGGTTTTTCATTGACCCGAACAAACCCTTCGTGAATACCATCCTGGATTTTGGTACGTGTAACATTAGCCAGCCGATCCATCAGAAACTTATCGATCCGCACCTGGCTTTGCTTGGCATCCACCACGATCCGGTGGTGTTCGAATAATTCGTCGTCCTGCTCCTCTTCCGGGTCGTCGATTTGGGTCATGACCGCAAATCTAGCCTAATTTAAAGATGACAGGCAGTGTATACCGTTGACGCACGGGCTTACCTCTTTGCACCCCTGGGTTCCAGACGCATTGCTTCGCCGCCATCTCAATGACCCTTAGCGCCTCTTCATCGCATCCCTTGCCTATGCCTTTAATGACGCGAAAATCACTCAGGCTTCCATCCGCCTCAATGACAAATTCTACATACACCCTTCCTTCAATTCCCATTCTTCGGGCATCGGGTGGGTAGCGAATGTTGTTCGCCACTGTCTGGTAAAAACCGCCCATGCCACAAGAAGGAGAAGCCGACTCTTCAACAATGGTATAGATCTCATTGGAAATGGGCGTTGAGTCGGCAGGAAACTTTCGTTTATAGGGAAGCACCTTTCGGAGCAGCGGATAGTCGTCCCCGGAAATACCATACGCGTAGTTAAACGTCTCCATGACAGCCAGCTGATAGGGTACAATTACTTTATTGGGAATTGCTTCCTGAAGGATTCCCAATGGCCTTCCGGTGGTATCATGAGCTTCACCTTTGACAAACTTTCCGTTGCGGTATCTTTCTTCCAACAGCAAGGTTCCATCCGACGAAATTGATGTCCAGTCGCCATCGAAGAGGTAATTCTTGAGTTTCCCCCGTGTAATAATGCTCTTGGAGTACTTGTACACACGATACTCTTCACGCCATGGGCCAGTGCCACTCTTTACCAATTGGTTCCCCACAGAATCATAAAATGACTCGATCGTAAAATTACCTTCGTTGACAAATTGGACCTCTTGCTTGAGGCGTCCGTTGGGGTGGAAGTATTTCCACCTACCTGTCCGCTGATTATCAACAAACTGTCCCTGCATTTCAATCTTACCGTTTAGGTATTGAAATACAAACTCTCCATTCTTCATCCCCCGCACATAGTTCCCAGTCATCACCAGCTTTCCATCCTTGGTGAAATCCCGAACGACTCCAGCGAATTGCAAGTTCACCGTATCCAGTACACAAACCCTGAAATAATTGGCAGTTTCCCTCCTGGTCAACTCCCAATACTTGTTGTAGTAGAAGCGGCCGACGGCTTGTCCGGCAGCCTGCTGAAAAGCAACAAGGAGAATCAAATGAAACAAAATCCTTTTCATAATTCCTTTGGGCTGTCCTCGGCAAACATCAATACATTTCCATCCGGGTCCTTTATGGCAAACTCTCTGGCACCATAAAACGTAGTGCGAAGATCAACAGCGAGGGGCACTTTACCGCGCACCCCTGACAAGAGATTGTCCATGTTTTTCACTTTGATGTACATGGTCATCGCCGCACTTCCTGCCTTGAGGTTCAATGAAGGCACATCCTCCTGAATACTTGCGAGAGTTTGAAACATGATCGTCACCGATTCCCGCTGCACCATGGCCCAGTTCAACGACCCTGAATCGGGAACCGAGGCGACAAGGGTAAAACCAAATACATCGGCATAAAACTGGACCGACCGGTTCACGTTGGCCACGATCAGATTTGGAGAAAGGGATTCAAATGAAATGGAAGATGCATTCATGATGAACTAATTTAATGCATTCAATTTCCGTAAAAAATACTTTTAGGAAATTGGTGTCTTAAAATTCACCTTTCGGAATGGTTTTGCGCGTTTTACTATTGATCATCTTCCTTGGCGCATGTAAATCGTCTCCTCCACGCGAAGGTCCGTTTGAGCGCGGTGCTGTGCTGGGCGTCAATACGAACGAGCAACTTGAGGAAGCCTCCGGGCTAGCGGCAAGTCGACGCTATCCGGGATTCCTTTGGACACACAACGACAGCGGGCATCCCGCCGAGCTATTCCTGATTGATTCCCTTGCCAGAACAGTCGCCACCATCCGCCTGGCAGGAATCCGAAATCGCGATTGGGAAGACATCGCGTTGGGCCCCGGGCCAGACAGCACCACCTGGATCTACATCGGCGATATTGGTGATAACAACAGTCGCCATGAAGTAAAAATCATTTATGGCCTTCCTGAACCCGACCCGGATTCTCCGGGAGAAATCTATGTATCGGACACGTTGATTGTCCACCTGGAAGGCAAACCCCGTGACACGGAAGCGCTCATGGTTGATCCCCTTTCGCGTAATCTATACCTCGTGAGTAAACGAGAAAGAGAAGGAAGACTTTATGAAGTGAAAAACCCTTTTAGTACTGACACCTTAGAGGCAAGTGAAGTACTGAGGTTACCCGTCACCGGCGTGGTTGCTGGTGACATCTCACCAGATGGGCTGGAAATATTGCTTAAGACATACACCCATATTTATTATTGGAAGCGGCTGCCTTCCGAGTCTGTGGCAACTGCTCTTGCAAAACCACCGTTTGAACTCTCCTATGACCAGGAGCCGCAGGGCGAGGCAGTAGCCTGGGCGGCAGACGGCTCTGGATTCTTTACGCTGGGCGAAAATGCCAAGGGAGAACGCTCAAAATTGATTTCATACCGACGGAAAAAATCGGGCGCGAACTGAATGCCTGAAGCATACGTCTTATTTCTGCCTTCCTGAAAGCCCGTTGATAAGTCCCCGGAGTGCGGCTGTTTTTTGCGATGACCCCAACTGCTCCATCGAGGCATCAACCTTGTCAAGATATGCCTTGATAGCCGCCTCGGTTAATGACTCAATTCCCAGCGAGTCATAGATTGCCGTCACTGCCTTTACCTTCTTTTTATTGTCAAATTTTTTTGCTGACAGCCACCGGGACAGTTCTGTTTTGGTTTTACCCTTTGCCCGTCGGAGGGCATGGATAAGCAGAAAGGTCTTCTTGTTGGAAATGATATCTCCTCCTTGCTGTTTGCCAAACATTCTTTTATCGCCGTACACATCCAGCAGATCATCCTTGAGTTGAAACGCGATCCCCAGGTCAATGCCTAATTGACGGAGAATAAGTTGTTCCCGTTCAGGAGCTTCAGCAAGCACGGCGCCCAGTTCAAGGCTGAATCCAAGCAACACGGCTGTTTTCAGACGGATCATCTCCAGGTACTGGGCTTCGCTGACGCGTGACAACGTTTCAAATTCCATGTCCCACTGCTGACCCTCACAAACGCCCGCCGCACAGGCATTGAACAAGGCCAGGACGCGTCTGAGTTTTGTGGGCTCAAGGCTGAGAAATTGTTCGTACACTTTCACCAGCATCACATCACCGGACAGGATGGCCGTGTTCACATTCCATTTCTCGTGTACGGTTGCCTTCCCCCGCCGAAGAGGAGCTTTGTCCATAATGTCATCGTGCACCAGGGTAAAATTGTGAAAGGCCTCTACAGCAACGGCATACGGTACCACCGACGACGGATCGTTACGATACAATTGATAGGAAAGCAGGGTAAGCAGCGGACGCATCCGCTTACCGCCCAGGGTCATGATGTAGTGGATCGGATCATACAGTGACCGCGGTTGGTTCGTAAACCGGAACCGTCGGATTTCTGCTTCAATGAGTTGTTGCAGCTCTTTCATCCGTTAACGACGACGACCCGGTCGGCGACTTTTTTCCTCCCATAAAGGCATCTCTCCGGAAGATTCCATAATCAGGTCCATCAAGCGGCGGTCGATGTCGGTTTTCTTCACCCGTACCTCCACTTCATCGCCTAACCGATATACTTTCTTTCGGCGCCGGCCAATCACGCGGTAGTTGCGCTCTTCCCATTCATAGAAATCATCCTTCATGTCAGCCAGGCGCACCATTCCTTCGCACTTGGTTTCTATGATCTCCACAAAAATTCCAAAGTCTGTCACACCGGTAATGATTCCTCTATATAGCTTGTCCGTCTGCAGACTCATGAATTCCACCTGCTTGTACCGGATTGAGGCTCGTTCAGCATCGGCCGCCCGCTTCTCACGCTCGGAAGAATGCACACATTTTGATTCATAGGTGGTCTTGTTCACCGGTTTACCATGATCGAGGTAATGCTGAAGCAGCCTATGCACCATCATGTCGGGGTAGCGACGGATCGGAGAGGTAAAATGAGTATAGTGGTCAAACGCGAGGCCAAAGTGTCCTTTGGGTTCCGTGGTGTACTTGGCCTTTGCCATGGCCCGCACCGCCAATGATTGCAGCACGTTTTGTTCGGGTTTCCCTTCGATTTCATCCATCAACTTATTGAGGGATCGGGAGATTCCCTTTTCTTCTGTATTTACCTTGTGTCCGAACTGCTTTGCAAACTCGGCAAAGTCATTCACCCGGTCAGCATCCGGAAGATCGTGCGTCCTGTAAATAAACGTATTTCGATCACTTCCCTTACCCATTTTGTGCACGTACGTGGCTACGGCCCGGTTGGCCAGCAACATGAATTCTTCAATGAGTTTGTGAGCGTCCTTGCGCACTTTGGGAATTACGGCCAGCGGCTTGCCTTTTTCGTCCAGCTTGAACTTCACTTCAGCCGTTTCAAAGTTTACCGCACCACGGGCAAAGCGCTCCTTTCTGAGTTTGTGCGCCAGGTCGTTCAGGATGGTAAGCTCTTCAGCAAACATTCCTTGCTTTGATTCGAGAACTTCCTGGGCCTGTTCATAACTAAAACGATGGTCCGAATGAATCACAGTGCGGCCGAACCATTCACTGTGGATCTTTCCACGTTGATCAATTTCAAATACCGCGGCAAACGTAAGCTTGGTCTCTTTGGGCCGAAGTGAACAGAGATTATTGGACAATCGCTCGGGCAACATTGGGACGGTCCGATCCACCAGGTAAACGGAAGTGGCCCGGTCAAAGGCATCCTCATCCAGCGAAGTGCCCTCTTTTACATAATGCGTGACGTCCGCAATATGGACGCCGACCTCAACGTGTCCATTCTCCAGTTTGCGAAAAGAAAGTGCGTCATCAAAATCTTTGGCGTCTTCCGGGTCGATCGTAAAAGTGGTAATCGCCCGAAAATCTCTTCGGGCGGACACTTCCTTCTCGGAAATATGCTCACTGATCTTTTCTGACTCGGTAAGTACATGAGGCGGAAAGCGGAAAGGCAGATCAAACTCGGCCATGATGGAGTGAATCTCTGCCTCGTTCTCACCGGTCTTGCCGAGGATCTCAATCACCTTCGCCTCAGGCGCCTTGTCGCCATCACCCCAACGTGTGACTTCAAACAATACCTTATCGTTGTGCTGGGCTTTGCCGACGTTTTCCTGGTAAATGAAAAAGTCCTGATAAATCTTCTTAAAGTCAGGGATAACAAACGCAAACCGGTTAGGTGTCAGGTCTAATCTTCCCACAAACCGGGTTCGGTTCCGCTTGAGGATTTCTTCTACCCGTCCTTCTGCTTTCTGTCCCTTGCGTTGACTGATGATCGAAATACGTACGGTATCACCATGCAGCGCAGTACCCAGGTCTTGAGTGCGAACATAGATGTCTTCTTCCGCGCCGGTGTTGATATAGGCAAAGCGCGGGTTTACATGATCTACGACGCCTTCCAGGGTGGCTATTTTCTTGGTAGAGGCATAACTTCCGTCTGCCAGTTGCTTGATCTTGCCTGCCTCCTCCAGCTCGTCGAGCAGGCGGAAGACTTCCTTGTTCTCGGCCTTGCTCTTCGCACCGAGTTCACGAACCAATTGCCGGAACTGGAAGGATGCGCCCGCGCTTTCGTCGAAGAGTGAAAGCAGCATCTTTTTCAATGAGGTGGATACCTCCTTGTGGCGTTTTTCTTTTCTTTCCTTGAATTTCTTTTTAGACATAGTTAATGGGGTGCCGCCTCAGGCGCGAATGATGTTTTTATCTTCCACCAGGGGGCAACCCTTCAGGCGGAGGAACAATTGGGCCACAACGACCACATCGCTGACACAATATTCCGCAATTTTCTTCAGGTCTTTCTCGCGATAGTACACTTCGTTCACCCGGGATCCATCCATATCGCCCTTGCTGGTAGGTATTTTGAAGAGGGTCGCGAGGAGGTCAAGGGAGGTATAGTGCTTGTAGTCGCCAAACTTCCACATTTCCAGCGTGTCGAGATGGGGAATGTCCCAAGGCTTCTTTCCCGATAGATTCAGGGATTCAGGAAGCGGTATACCCTGTACAAGCATGCGCCGGCTCAGGTAAGGGTAATCGAACTCTTTGCCATTGTGAGCGCAGAATCGAACCTGGGACTTATCCATCTTCTGCAAAGCCTGGCAGAATTCCTCAAGCAACGAGGCCTCGTCATGATGAGCAAAATGCTTCGTGCGGAGGGTGCGTTCTCCGGCTTCATTTGTCGCAAATTTGCCAATCGCAATAACGATTATCTTCCCAAACTCGGCGTAAATGCCGGCGCGCTCGTGAAAAAGATCCTCATCGGTCAGCGCCGCATCCTTCTGCCTGAAGAAGTTGGCCTTGCGCGCCCACTGCACTTTCAGCCGCTCATCCAAGCCTTCGTACGAAGGGGAGCATGCTACCGTCTCAATGTCGATGAAAAGAATGTTTCGAAATTCGTCCATTAGCGGGATAAGTAATTCAACACGATTCGTGCGAATTCTTCCGGTTTCTCTGCCTGCACCCAATGCCCGGTGTCCATAGTTACGATATCCGCATTGGGAAAAATGGCTTTGATCCGTACTTCATCGCCCGGTGCGTAATAATTGGATTTTTCTCCGCGAATGAAAAGTGACGGGCCGTCATGTTTTCCTGAGTAAATCATGCCTTCGCCAAGTGCTTCTATGTTTTGGTCGATGGCTGAAAGATTGATCTTCCATTCAAAGCCACCGCTGGGTTTACGGCTCAGGTTCTTCAGCAAGAATTGCCGCACATCGGGCTCAGGAACAAATGAAGTAAGGCGTGCATCAGCCTCCGACCGTGAAGCAATGGAAGCAAGGGGTATGTCATGCAATCCATCAAGGATCGCATCGTGATGTACCGGGTAGGCCTTGGGAACGATGTCCACCACTATGAGTTTACCAATATGGTCCGGGTAGGCGACAGCGAAATTCATGGCGGCCTTACCTCCCATGGAATGGCCAATGACGGCGGGTCGTTGCAGGCCCTGTTCCACAATGAATTCATGCAGATCTTCGGCCAGCACGCGATAATTCATTTCATCGCTATGAGGGGATTGGCCGTGGTTGCGTTGGTCCACCACATACACCGAGTAATGTTCAGCAAAAGTTTTGGCGAGCGTGTACCAGTTGTCGGAGGACCCAAATAAACCATGGAGAATAATCAGTGGACTACCTTGTCCCGACTGACGAAAAAACAACTTCATGCACTCAAAGGTACGCATCCTGTGTGAAGTGTATATTTGGCCCTCGTTATGTCGAGCCATCCTTCCATTACCTCCCTTCAGGGCATTTCATTTGAAACCCTGGCGCGGGAATTTGACACTCCGCTGTACGTGTATGATGCGGAAACCATTTCCCGCCAAATCCAGCGGTTGCGCGCCTCCTTTGAAAACATCCGGATCAAGTACGCCGCCAAGGCGCTCACCAACCGTTCGATCCTGCGGTTCATGAAACTCCAGGGCGTGGGCGTTGACGTGGTTTCCATCCAGGAGGCACAACTCGCCCTTTTGGCCGGGCACTTGCCCGCGGATATCATGTTCACACCGAACTGTGTGGACTTTGAAGAAATTGTACAGGGGGTGGAGCTGGGTCTTACCATGAACCTCGACAACCTCCCAGTGCTCGAGAAATTTGGCGCCAGGTATGGCGGCGATGTCCCCTGTGTGATCCGACTAAATCCCGACATACTGGCAGGCGGCAACTACAAGATTTCCACCGGGCACAGCCAATCCAAGTTTGGCATTTCTGTTCATTCCCTGGATGAAATCCGTACCCTCGTGTCTCGCTACCAGCTGAATCTCGAGGGGCTGCACATCCACACCGGGTCAGAGATTACCGACATTGATGTTTTTATGAAGATGGCCGACATTTTATTTGGGTTGGCCAAAGAGTTTTCCAGTGTACGATATCTCGATTTCGGAGGAGGGCTTAAGGTGGCTTACCAACCCGGCGACGGAGCGACCGATGTGGCTGAACTCGGCCGTCGCTTATCGATGGCATTCCGCGATTTTAAAGACCGCGAAAGTCGCGAGCTTCAGCTCTGGATGGAGCCGGGCAAGTTCCTCGTAAGTGACGCCGGATTCCTATTGGTGAGGACAAACGTGGTGAAGGTTACACCGAAAGCAACATTTGTGGGCGTAAATTCCGGGTTAAACCACCTCATTCGCCCGATGATGTATGATGCTTACCACACCATCACCAATGTCTCCAATCCATTGGGGCCGAAGAAAAACTACTGGGTAGTAGGCAATGTGTGTGAGACCGATACATTCGCTGCTGATCGCGAATTGACCGAGGTACGAGAGGGTGACTTGCTGATAATTCACAATGCAGGAGCCTATGGATATTCCATGGCCTCGAATTATAATTCCAGGTTTCGTCCAGCGGAAGTGCTTATCATCGACGGCCAGGCCCGGTTGATTCGTCAACGTGATACCCTGGACCAGCTGCTTGCCGGCCAAATCGATATCTTCCAATGAGGGTTGCTGGGGTTCCGGCTCAGCAACGGAGCCGGAACATTGAAGTGGTGACGGAGGGAATTGAACCCCCGACACAAGGATTTTCAGTCCTTTGCTCTACCAACTGAGCTACGTCACCAGGGAAGTTCGCCGCCATTTCTGACGGGGGCCACAAAAGTATATAAAATTAGAAAGGCTGCAAATTCCTTCTGAATTCCGTCGTCCGTGGGGGATTTAAGGAATTCCTGATTAATTTGAATCCGATCATGATTCAGCAAATCGCATTCTCTGTTGTGCTGCTGGTGGCCGGGTTTTTCCTCCGCCAGCGAATCCTGTTTATTCGGAATACGATCCGGCTTGGAAAAGAAAACACGATCACTGACCGGCCGGGTGACCGCTGGCAAAACGTCTTGCTCGTGGCCTTTGGTCAGAAAAAGATGTTCAAGCGCCCGCTCCCTGCGCTGTTGCACTTCTTCATCTACGGGGGCTTTTTGATCATCAACCTGGAGGTTCTCGAATTTGTTATTGACGGATTGGCCGGCACACACCGAATATTTGCACCCTGGCTGGGGCCCGTATATCCGCTCTTGATGAACTTGTTTGAGTTCCTGGCAGTGGCCGTCATGACTGCTTGCGTGTTGTTTCTACTTCGCCGGTTTGTGCTTAAGCTTCCGCGCTTCTGGAGCGCTGAGATGACAGCATGGCCCCGACTCGATGCCGCCCTCATCCTGGTTACTGAAATCATTCTCATGTGGGCCATTCTGTTTATGAATGCCAGCGATCAACTCCTGCAGGGGCAACATGAACATTATACAGCCACTGGCCGGCTTTTCTTCAGTTCATTCCTGATGCCGGTACTCAACGGCACAGAAGTTTCTTCCCTGGTGATGATCGAGCGATTTTGCTGGTGGTTTCACATCGTCGGAATTCTTGGGTTCTCGGTGTATATCACTTACTCCAAGCATCTCCACATCTTCCTTGCCTTTCCAAATACATATTATGCGCGGCTTGAACCGAAGGGCTACATTCAAAATATGCCTGTGGTCACCCGTGAGGTTCGATCCATGTTGGGATTAGAGGCCTCGACAGCCCCTTCGGGTGAGCCCGGCCGATTTGGGGCCAAGGATATCAATGATCTCACCTGGAACACCCTGTTGTCGGCCTACGCGTGCACAGAATGCGGGCGATGCACTTCGGAGTGCCCGGCCAACCAGACGGGGAAAAAGCTTTCCCCACGGAAGATCATGATGGATGTCAGAGACCGGATGGAGGAGGTCGGCAAAAGAATTAAACGTGGTGAGCCCGGGTTCGAAGATGGCAAGTCCCTGCTCGGCAATTACGTTACCAAAGAAGAGATCAATGCCTGCACCAGCTGTAACGCTTGTGTGGAGGCTTGCCCGGTTATGATCAGTCCATTGGACATTATCCTGGAAATGCGTCGGTACGTGGCCATGGAGGAGTCTGGATCTCCTGCGCAATGGAACTCGATGTTCCAGAATATTGAAACCAATTTTGCCCCCTGGAAATTTCCTGCCGCTGACCGGTTTAATTGGTCAAAAGAAAACTCCTGATGCGATGAATCCTGTACCAACCCTTGCTGAAATGACCGCCCGGGGCGAGTCTCCAGAAATTGTCTTTTGGGTCGGATGTGCCGGATCTTATGATGACCGGTACAAGCGAGTCACCAAGGCGTTTGTCAAGATTCTGCAAGCCACCGGCATTCGCTTTGCCGTGCTGGGCACCGAAGAGACCTGTACCGGTGACCCGGCCCGTCGCGCTGGTAATGAGTTTCTTTTCCAGATGCAGGCAACCAGCGTGATCCAGGTGCTCAACGGATACCAGGTGAAGCGGATTGTTACTGCATGTCCGCATTGCTTCAATGTGCTGAAAAATGAATATCCTGATCTCGGCGGTCAGTATGAAGTGGTTCACCACTCTCAGTACCTGCAGGAGTTGATCCATGAAGGACGAATCAAAATCAAGGAAGGGGGATCTTACCAGGGTAAAAGAATCACTTACCATGACTCGTGTTACCTGGGTAGAGCAAACGAAGTTTATGAAGCACCGAGGGAGGTATTGGCATCACTCGATGCCGACCTGGTGGAAATGAAACGTTGCCGCACCACGGGCTTATGTTGTGGGGCGGGTGGCGCCCAAATGTTCAAGGAACCCGAGACAGGCCGCAAGGATATTAATGTAGAGCGTGCCGAAGAAGCCCTGGCCACTGGCGCTGGAACCATCGCCGTCGCCTGCCCATTTTGCATGACCATGATGAGCGATGGTGTAAAAGCCAAGAATAAAGAGGCAAGCGTCCAGGTGAAAGACCTTGCAGAATTGCTTTCGGAGTCTCAGGGTCTCTGATTCAATGAACCGAGTTTGGTTGCTTGTTTTGTGGGCGGTTTTGGCAACCGGTTGCGCGCCGAAAAGATCGATGACGCCGGGAGGCGCTTTTAATATCGATTCCCTCCTGGACGAACAAATCTATCAACTTGGTCAACGAAATATACAGCTCACCAAGCGTGCGACGATTGACCGGGATACGACTGAGGCTGTCCTTGTCCCATCACCAGCAGAATGGAAATCTGAACTGGAAACCTTCAGGCAGCTGGGCATGATCAACAAGGACCTTTACCGGGACCAATATCACCGGGAAGGTCCCTTGCGTGACTTTCGAAGCAACCTGCAAATACTGCGATACGTTGCCTCTTCGGCACCGCTCACCTCGTTCAGCATTTATTACCGCGATAATCTGAATAAGATGAAGCGGCTGGAAGGAATAGTAACCGAGACGAACCAATTGTATTCTGCCCATCGTACCCTCGTCATGGAGTTTGACGAAATCCATGATCAGCTCTTACTGTCCTCCTTCCAAATCAAGGGGTACCAAAAAGTTGCCCTGAGGGATACCGTTCACCTGGCCATTGTCGGAACCATTCACTGGTAGGGCAAAATGATACCCGGCAAGGTTCCCTTCGGCCACGAAGCTGTATACATGGCTGCCCGTGTTACGTGTTTCATATAAATTCCTAGCTTTGATCCTTAGTAGGTGGTGATTATTTGGCCAAACAAGACCGGTAGTCACCTCTTTTTTACCCCAAGCACCGTCCCAGTCCATGTTCCTTTTTTCGCTGTTTAGAAACCATAGCCAGGCTGAGACGATCTTATTTGGGGTCTTTGCGGTCATTATCGTGGTCTTTCTGCTGATTGACCTGGGGGTCCTGAATAAGACTGCCCATAAAATCACGACCAAATCAGCACTCTACCAGTCCATTTTCTGGGTATTTGTCAGCACCCTGTTCGGCTACCTTGTCTACCTCTTTGACGACAGTCCGGATGGAGGAACAGATGCGCTCCTGGAGTACTTCTCCGCTTACCTCACCGAGTATGCGCTCTCAGTCGACAATATTTTTGTCATCCTGCTCATCCTGAAATACTTCACCGTGAAAGAAGAGTTTTACCACAAGGTGCTCTTCTGGGGAATCCTCGGGGCGGTATTCTTCCGGGGAATCTTCATTTTCGTTGGCGCGTACCTGATCGGACAATTCCATTGGATTCTTTATGTGTTTGGCGTGTTCCTGATTTACTCAGGGATCAAGATCTACTTTGAGGACAGCGATGAAAAAATCGACCCCGAAAAGAATCCCATCATGCGGTTCTGCCGGGCTTATCTTCCCATCAGTAAAGACGATCATGGGGGTCAATTCCTTTTCAAAACGCACGGGAAATTCTATTTCACTCCCCTCTTTCTCGTCATTGTACTCATTGAAACCACGGACCTGATATTTGCCGTGGACTCTATCCCCGCCGCCTTCGCCATTACGCAGAATGAATTTCTGATTTATACCTCCAACATTTTTGCCGTCCTGGGTTTGCGGGCAATGTTCTTCCTGCTCGCCGGTATTATCGACAAATTCTACCTGTTGCAAAAAGGCCTCTCAATCATCCTTTTCTTTATCGGGGCTAAAATGCTCCTGGAGATCATCCACTTTGAAATTCCCATTGTACTCTCCTTCGCCGTAATTATTCTCACGTTGACGCTTTCCATTGTCTTCTCGGTGATTATTCCCAAGAAAGACAAGAGTATCCTTGAAAACCTGGGGGACTAAACGGACTGCGCTTCCGTCACAAAGTTTTTTGGCAAGATCTGCATCAGCACGGGCAACGTCAAAAAGTGCTGGGGCAAGGTGATGATGCCCAGGGTTTGAATGCCGCGTAACACGTCGATAAGCATTCCCCGCATGGACTCTTTCTCTTCATGACCCAACTCACTTGAGCGCGCTTGTCGAAGGAGGGTCATCAGCTCTTGATTGGCCCGGGTCGATTCCAGCAACTGGGCCTTGCTCTTGGAGGCCAACGCGGCCATGCGCTGAATAAATTGCTGGCTTACTTCTTCAAAACTCTTTTTGTCCTGAAGGTTGTCCAGTTCCTTCCAATGTTCCAGCACAAAACCCTCGACCGACAGCAGGCTATTCTCCACATCATCGGCGGTAAAACCAATGGTCTGTGCGAGTCGGTGCAGTACCTCCACCTCGGCCGCTTCCACTCGACGATCGGCCCACATGGTAAGAATGGCCAGTTCAAGGAAGTACTTTTTCAAAACCCAGGAATTGCTCGTCGGAAGGTTTAGTTCTTCAACCGGGATTCCCTTCTCAAAAATTTCCATCGCCTCCTTTTTGCGCTCGGCGGAGAGCCCCGAACTATGGAGGAAATACTCAAGTAGCTTTCGTTCTTCATACGCAAGCACGCGGTTAGCGTGTGCTGCCACCGCCATGACCCTTACCACAGAAGAGCGCAATTCCTCCCGCTCATACTGAAAGAAATCTGAAACCATTTTATCGGCATGGGTGTGTGACCATTGACCGAAGATGAAAACGTCCAAAAACAACAGGCTCGTATTGAAGAACCTTACCCAGAAATTGCCGCTCAGGTCCAGCTTCTCGACCCGGTGCGCCAGGATTTGTTCCGCCAGTTCAATGGGCTCTTTCTTTCTTCCCAGGAACGTCCTGGAAGAAGCGGCCATTTCCGGAAACACTTGTTGGTAGAAGCTATTGATGTCCTCTATGGTTTTGATCAGCGCTGCAGACAGTTCGGGCGACTCGGTTACCCTCCGATCATAGAAGATGAGCGAACTGCTTATGAGGCTTTCGGCGAGCAGAACCTTGAGCCGCTCCCGGGTACTCCAACTGGCCGCCTCGCTGAATTCAAAAGGGGTGACCGGCTGTCCGTACATCAGCCCGGTGGGTTGAAGAATCTTATACAACGAAAAATCAGGATGGGCTGCGCGGAGGCCCTGGGAGGACAAATCAAAGAACAACTGCTGTCGAAACTGCAGGTATTCTTTTAGCCAACCTTTCGCGCGGGGATTCATGCACGATTGAAAACGGCTGAGAAGGTAAGAAAATCCCGGAAGACGGCGGAGGGTAATTTGCTCAGGACGCCTTCCAGCCTTTCCTGCCCACAATTTTTGCAGACTCCTCCACTTTTTCCTGTAACGACCGCTTATACTTGTCCAGTTGGCTGGCAATCGCCTTGTCCGTTGACCCGAGTATCTGGGCGGCAAGAATTCCTGCATTTTTGGCCCCATTAAGAGCAACCGTGGCCACCGGCACGCCAGCAGGCATCTGGAGGATGGAGAGCACTGAGTCCCATCCATCAATCGAGTTGGAGGACTTGACCGGTACACCCACCACGGGCAGCGACGTCATGGAGGCTATCATGCCTGGAAGGTGGGCGGCACCTCCGGCTCCAGCGATGATTACCCGCAGGCCCCTCTTCCGGGCATTGGCAGCATAGTCCGCCATTCGCGCCGGTGTGCGATGTGCTGATACAATCGTTAACTCAAATGGGATTTTCATCTCTTCCAGGAATTGGGCGGCTTCTTTCATAACGCCCAGGTCGGACTGACTTCCCATGATTATTCCAACTAGTGGCTTGGCCATGCAGTTACTTTTAGGGTGGATTTCACAAAATTGGCTTTCTTCTTCAGGCTATCGAGATCATCGTCAACAATCGTGACGTGGCCCATTTTGCGGAATGGTTTCGTAATCACTTTTCCGTAAAGATGAACGTACGCCCCAGGGATGGTAAGCACTCCCTCCAATCCGAGGTAGCGGGCTTCACCGGCAAACCCTTCTTCACCCAAAAGGTTCACCATGGCAGTAGGGTGAATTACCCGGGTGTCGCCAAGGGGAAGATTAAGGATGGCACGAAGATGCTGCTCATACTGAGAGGTCATATTTCCCTCAATCGTCTGGTGGCCGCTGTTGTGGGGACGTGGAGCAATTTCATTGACCAGAATTCCTCCTTCCGGCGTGACAAACATTTCCACCGCCAGGATGCCGATCATCCGGAGCTCGACGATCACTTCTTTAGCGATGACAAGCGCTCGTTCGGCTACTTCAGGGGCAATCTCGGCCGGAGAAAAAAGAAAATCCACGAGGTTAGCTTCGGGGTGAAAAACCATTTCGACCGGGGGAAAGGCCGTCACCAGGCCTTCGCCGTTGCGCACGACAATGACAGATATCTCTTTATGGATAGGGACCAGTTTCTCCAGTAATCCCGGTGCATCAAAGGCTTTGGGAAGGTCTTCGGCACTTCGAAGCACTTGCACGCCTCGACCATCATATCCCTCACGACCCAACTTGTTGACCGCCGGGAGAAAATCGACATTGGAAGCAACATCCGCCCGATTGGCAGTGAGCATGTAATCCGCCGTGGGAATACCATGATCCACGAAAAATTTCTTCTGTGTTCGTTTGTCCTGGATGAGCTCAATTACTTCCGGTTGAGGGAAAACCTGTTTTCCCTGTTGCTCCAACGCTTTCAGCGCGCGGGTGTTGACATTTTCAATTTCAACTGTAACAATGTCGCAGGAA
Organism: Cyclobacteriaceae bacterium; assembly: GCA_016787645.1. Classification (GTDB taxonomy): domain Bacteria; phylum Bacteroidota; class Bacteroidia; order Cytophagales; family Cyclobacteriaceae; genus ELB16-189. Next base: position 600,445 of record JAEUUF010000022.1, read on the forward strand.
CTTCCAAATGCAAGCACTGCCTCGTAGTCTGTCAGTTTACCACAGGTGAATGAAGCCAACTGGGAGCAGGGGGCTTGCGGGTCGGGGTCCAGGACGGAGAATGGGATGTTCCAATCCATTCCCTTTTGAATCAGCATCCGGCCGAGCTGGCCTCCCCCGAGAATACCTATGGATTTGCTTTTCACTTACGGCAACAACGTTGAGGCCGAAAGATAGACAATCACGACAGCACTTGATAGACGATCAATGCGGATGTGTACGCGAGACCCGTCATGTAAAATAATTGTGCCAGTGGCCACTTCCAGCCTTTCGTTTCCCGCTTAACGATAGCCAATGTACTCATGCACTGCATCGCCAGGGTGTAAAAGACAAGAAGAGAAAAGCCCACAGCGGGCGTAAACCGGGGACCGCCCGTTTCAGGATTGATCTCGTCTTTCAACCGGTCTTTAATAGTGGCACTCTCATCGGTGCTGCCCAGGCTATAGATGGTCGCAATCGTACTCACAAAGACTTCACGGGCGGCAAATGACGTAATGAGTGCGATACCAATCTTCCAGTCAAAACCCAACGGACGAATGGCGGGCTCCATCCACTTCCCGATTGTGCCTGCATAGGAGTGTTCGAGTTTGTAAGCCGCCACCCGGTTTTCATATTCCTGTTCCGTCAGCCGTAGATTAGCCGTTTGCTCACTCACCGTCTTGCGGGCATTGTTCATGACGTCCAGGGGGCCATAACTCGCCAACACCCAGAGGATGATGGATACGGCGATGATAACTTTCCCTGCCTCCACAACAAACGCCTTTGTCTTCTCCACAATGGTGAACCCCACATTCGACCATTTGGGCATCCGATAGGTCGGCATCTCCATCACCAGGTAGCTGCGCTCTTTTACCTGGACAATTGCTTTCATCAGCAATGCCGAAAGCAAGGCGGCCACAAAACCGAGCAGGTACAAACCCATCAACGCAACACCTTGCAGGCTAATGAATCCCAGGAGCCGGACCTTGGGAATAATGAGGGCTACGAGGATCGCAAAAACGGGAAGTCGCGCCGAACAGCTCATCAGCGGGGTCACAAAAATTGTAATCAGGCGATCCTTCCAGTTGTCAATGGTGCGCGTGGCCATAATCGCCGGAATAGCACAGGCCATGCCCGAAATCAAGGGAACAACACTCCGTCCACTGAGTCCAAATTTCCGCATGATCTTGTCCATCAGGAACACCACGCGTGACATGTACCCTGTTTCCTCAAGCACGGAAATAAATGCGAAGAGGATGGCAATTTGCGGAATGAAAATAATTATGCCGCCGATGCCGGGTACAATACCACTCGAGATCAATTCAAACAGGGGGCCCTCCGGCAATTTCTTGGCGAGATAGCTGCTCAGTCCTGCAAAACCCCTGTCGATCGCATCCATCGGAATCTGAGCGAGGGCAAACACGGATTGGAAAATGAGGAAAAGGATGGCAAAAAAGATCGTATAGCCCCAGATCTTGTGCGTGAGAATTTTATCCAGTTTGTTCGACCCGCCTTTCCAGTCCTTCCGGGGGGACTTGACAATGACGCCATCCAGGATGCTTTGAATAAATGCGTAGCGATGTATGGTCTCCACACCCTGGAACTTGTGCGGGAAGAAATCATGGCGACGAGCTACCTCTTTGATAAACGTACGGTCGGTCGGGGAAAGGAAGGTTAGGTTGTCAACCTGCTGAAGATATTGAAAGGCTTCGTAGGGTGTGGAAAGATGGAAGTGATCCTGTACTTCACTTACTGCGGACTCGCCCAGGTTGGTCGGGCTGAACACATGTTGTGACGGAACTTCAACTCCACGGGCAAGTACCCGCTTGAGCTGTTCGATCCCGCGGCCTTCCCGCGCGTTGATCATCACCACCGGAAGGCCCAGGGCGGCAGACAATTTCTTGATGTCCAGGCTAAGTCCTGATTTTGCGGCCAGGTCCATCATATTAAGCGCCAGCACCACAGGAAGTTTCAGGTCAACCAGCTGGGTCAGCAACAACAAGCAGTTCTTGAGATTCGTGGCATCGGCAATTACCGCCACGGCGTCAGGATAATCCGGGTTGCGACGATTGGTAAGAATTTCGACCACGATCTTCTCATCCAGGGTTCGCGGGTAAAGACTGTAGATCCCTGGCAAGTCAATAATTTCTGCATCGGTCTCTGCATCAAGTTCGCAGCGACCGGTCCGCTTATCAACCGTGATCCCTGGAAAATTCCCGATCTTCTGTTTCAATCCGGTGAGTTGATTGAAGAGCGATGATTTTCCTGAATTGGGTTTCCCGACCAGGGCAATCTTTTGGCGAGTTCCCGGTGCCATTAGTCAAGGATAATGATAGTGGCCGCTTCGTCCAGCCGCAGGGACAGGTCAAATCCAGAAATGTTTACACAAACCGGATCGCCAAAAGGAGCGCTGAAATTAAAGTGCACAACCGTGCCGGGAAGGAATCCCATCTCCAGTAGTTTAACAGATAGCTGCTCATCTGTAAAGCCGGAGATAACTGCCGTTTCGCCGGGCTTCATGGATGCAACAGATTTGGAGACAACCGACACTCTATTTAGAACAAGTATAAATAATGGACGAATATAGGGTGTACAGGACTTTCCTGAAAATAATGGTTCCTTGCGCTAAACGAGAAGAAAATGTCGGCAAAGAGCAAAAGAAAAAAGAAGGAGAAGAGTGCTCCGGTAAAGAAGAGAAGCGAAGAAGTGGAACCCCGCGATGAATCAGCGGACAATCTGAATTTCGGGGGACTGCCTCCCCGTAACCTCAAGAAGAACCTGGGTTGCTGAACGGGCAAACCCAAAAGTTGCCCAGAACGCCCTAGAATTGAGCTCTGAGGTTCTTTTCAGGCTGTAGTGCTTTCCGAATCTGCTCCATCGCCTGGTTTCGCTTTCTCCGGTCCTGGACTTTTGATTCCTGCCTGAGGATTTCACGGATGTAGTCCATCACCTTCTCCATCTGGATGTGGTCCATGGCATCCAGGGACTCCAGGATGGCCAGTTTTCGCAATGTTTTCATATTCGTAGTGGTGGTTGTGTAAATAACGGAATTCAACACCCTGTAGTTCAAGTGATAAGACGCTATTTAACCGGAACTTGACCTGGAGGTAACACCCCGTGAATACGGGATTTTTATTAACTTTTCCTCCTATGTCAACGTTGCGCTTATTCCAGGTTTACCCCGGCCTGTTGGGTATCCTAATTTTTACGGCTTGTGGAACTGCTTCAACCGATCAAAAATCTAAGTCGGAGGCCTTTGACTCGGTGAAGATCACCCCCTATTCCGGCAATACGGCCGTCGCCATGACCCATGAGGTCCGTGACTTTGATTCGTGGCTGAAAGCCTATCTCAGGATGTCGGATCCCGATTCCCGGCTTAGTGTTTTTTCCAGCCCGGAAGATCCTAACCTGATCACGGTGTTTGAGCTTACCAAAAGTCACGAAGAGGCCCGCACCTTATTCACTTCACCTGAATTCAGGCAAACGCTGGAAGAAGAAGGGGTAACCACGGCGCCATTGCTCAATTATTTCGACATCAAGTTTCGCATGAGCGTTCCCACAGAAAAAAAGTATCGCCTCGGCGTATCCCACGAAGTGAGCGACTATGATCATTGGAAAAAGATCTTCGATCAGGACGAGCCGGTCCGTACCAAAGCAAACCTGGAGTTACGCGCTATTTCGACCAATGCCGACAACCCCAATATGGTCAACATCCTTTTTGCCACCGATGACATCGACAAAGCAAAAGAGGTGATCAACTCCGAGGAACTCCGTAAACGAATGACAGAAGCCGGTGTTCGCACCGAACCGGTCTTTGCCGTATTTCGTGTTCCCGAACACCTCAATCAACAGCCGTAGGGCAACAAACCATACTGGCTGGTTTGTGCCCCGGAAGGCGGCCTCTCCTATTTCATAATGACTTCACGAAGGCCTAATTTTGGCACTTCCTCAACGGCATTTACCCATGAGCACCGTAAAAGATCACATCGAAAAAAACAAAGAGAAGTACTTATCCGAACTGTTCGACTTGCTCCGCATCCCTTCTGTCAGTGCAGACAGTAAGCACAAAGATGACGTTCGCAAAGCGGCCTTGTTTGTCATGAATAAACTCAAGGAAGCCGGGGCCGACAAGGTTGAACTGATGGAGACGGGCGGGCACCCCATTGTATTTGGAGAGAAAACCGTTGACCCTTCCCGGCCTACCGTTCTGGTATACGGGCATTACGATGTTCAGCCCCCAGATCCTCTCGCCTTATGGAACTCTCCTCCTTTTGAACCTACGGTCCGCGATGGAAAGATCTATGCGCGCGGATCGTGCGATGACAAAGGACAGGTGTATATGCATATCAAGGCGCTTGAGATCATGATTCAGCAGAACGATGTTCCCTGCAACATCAAGTTCATGATCGAAGGAGAAGAAGAAGTAGGTTCAGCCAATCTGGGTGCCTTTGTGAAAGCCAACAAAGCCAGGCTGAAAGCCGATGTCATCCTTATTTCTGATACTGCGCTTATCTCCCTGAATCAACCCTCCATTACTGTGGGCCTTCGTGGCCTGAGTTACATGGAGGTCCAGGTAACCGGACCCAATCGTGACCTGCACTCCGGAGTTTACGGTGGAGCAGTGGCAAACCCCGTCAATGTCCTGTGCCAGATGATTGCTTCGCTGCATGATCAAAATGGCCGCGTTAACATACCGGGATTCTATGATGATGTCGCTGAGCTATCTACAGCTGACCGTGCCGCCCTTAACAAAGCGCCATTCGATCTCGACGAATACAAGAAGGAGCTTGGAATTGCGGAGGTACAAGGTGAAAGAGGTTATACTACGCTGGAGCGAACCGGGATACGGCCCACCTTAGACGTTAACGGAATATGGGGTGGCTACACAGGTGAAGGAGCCAAGACCGTATTGCCTTCTACCGCCTCCGCCAAAATTTCGATGCGGCTCGTGCCAAACCAGCATCCTGACAAGATCACTGAACTCTTCACGCGCCATTTCAAATCAATCGCCCCCCGGTCGGTTTCAGTCAATGTGATAGCCCACCATGGTGGCGAAGCCGCTGTTACACCCACCGACTCCACTGCTTTCCGGGCAGCAGCAAGGGCTTTTGAAGAGGTTTGGGGCAAAACCCCCATTCCAACCCGTGATGGCGGAAGCATCCCGATTGTAGCCCTGTTCAAAAAGGAATTGGGGTTGGATACCGTGCTGATGGGTTTTGGTCTTGATTCGGATGCCTTGCATTCTCCCAACGAGCATTATGGGATACAGAACTTCCTGATCGGCATCGAGACGATTGTCGCCTTTCACCGGCAATTTGGTGGGACACGATGAGGTGCGGAACTCCCGGGGGCGGATGTTCGTTCAACTCTAATCTGAATCGCTTGTGAAGAAATACTTTCTCATCTCCTGCCTTTCGCTCCTGTGGGCATATTCCCACGCACAGATACTTGAACCTGCGCAATGGAGCGTTGCCCCGTCCGTGACATCGGCCAAGGCCGGAGAGGTCATTGACATTCGATTTACAGCCGTGATCGATAAGAACTGGTATCTGTACTCCAATGAGTTCGATTGCGACGATGGCCCGATCAAGACCACGATCAATTTCGTGCCACATGGCAGTTATGAACTCGTGGGCGGATTGGTTGCTGTGAACCCCATTAAGAAGCACGATGACACCTTTGAATGTGACATCAAGATTTTCAAGGGCAAGGGCGAGTTCGTTCAGAAAGTGAAGCTCCTTGGTTCTCCATTAAAAATCCAGGGCAACTACGATTACCAGGTCTGCAGTGATGTGGATGGAAAATGTATACCCTTCGACGAAGACTTTACTGTCAACGTGCAAGTCATTGGCGGCATTACGGTGCAAGATGCCGGCACTCCGCAGAACCCATTTGCTACTCCCTCGGTTACGCCCATTCAAGCTGCACCAGCCAAAGGTCCACTCCTCGACAAGTCAATTCTGGAGGGCGAAGCAACCATCCGTGAGGAGTCACTCTGGGGTTACCTGGTATTTGCCTTCCTGCTGGGATTAACCTCGCTCATCACGCCATGCGTCTTCCCGATGGTGCCCATGACGGTTACTTTCTTCCTCCGTGACAACCAGACCAAAAAGGAAGGTATTCGGAAAGCCATCATTTTTGGATTTTCAATTATCCTGATCTACACGCTTGCAGGAACCTTGTTCGCTGTGCTCCTGGGTGCGGAGGGTTTGAACGCACTCGCCACTCATTGGATACCCAACCTCCTTGTATTTGCGGCCTTCATCGTCTTTGCATTGTCCTTTTTTGGATTGTTTGAAATCACCGCTCCCTACAAGTTGGTCAACAAGGCCGATCAACAGGCAGAAAAAGGCGGACTTGTCGGCGTGTTCTTTATGGCCGCAACTCTCGTTCTGGTTTCCTTTTCATGCACGCTGCCCATTGTCGGTAACGTCGTGGTACTTGCCGCTGGCGGGCAAGTCCTGAAGCCCATCCTGGCCATGTTCTCCTACTCACTTGCCTTCTCTATCCCTTTCACGCTCTTCGCCATTTTCCCGGAGTGGATCAAGGGCATGCCCAAATCCGGCGGATGGCTCAATTCGGTGAAGGTGACCCTTGGCTTTCTCGAGCTTGCCCTGTGCCTTAAGTTCTTCAGCATTGCCGACCAGGCCTATCATTGGGGACTCCTGGACAGGGATGTCAACCTCGCACTATGGATCGTCATTTTTGGATTGCTTGGCGTCTACCTGCTCGGAAAGTTGCCCATGAAAGGTGATACACCGACTGACCACTTGACGGTACCACGGCTTTTGTTGTCTACCCTGGTATTCTCTTTTGTCGTGTACCTGATCCCCGGGTTGTGGGGTGCGCCACTCAAAGCATTGGCCGGCTATTTGCCTCCCATGTACACGCACGATTTTAACCTTGCGGAAGATCAGCAGCGCGTCGGAGACCTCGCCGGTTGTGAGCAGCCTAAATATGCCGACTTCCTGCACCTGCCTCACGGACTATCGGGATATTTTGATTATGAGCAGGCGTTGGCCTGTGCGCGTCAGCAAAAGAAACCCCTGTTTATAGACTTTACCGGTCATGGCTGTACCAACTGCCGTGAAATGGAAGCCGTGGTTTGGAGTGATCCTAATGTGCTGAACAGATTGCGTAATAACTTCGTGGTGGTGGCGCTATACGTAGACGATAAGACGTTGCTTCCGGAAAACGAATGGTATGTCTCGGCCTATGACAAGAAAGAGAAGAAAACCATCGGCAAGCAAAATGCGGATCTGCAGATTACTCACCTGGACAACAATGCACAGCCCTTCTATGTCCTCGTCGGCCCCGATGAGCGCGTACTCGCCTGGCCCTATGGGTACGACCGCAACCCAGCCAATTTCATTGACTTCCTGGAGCGTGGCCAATCGAAGTACAAATCCCTTTACCCGTAGTTTCGTAATTTTGCCGCGTTGAAAGAATTCATAACGCGTAGGAAGAAGTGGTTAATCCTTCTGGCCATCCTGGCTGGAATTCTCGTGATCAGTGTCCCTCTCATTGACCAGGTTTCCCTTGCCTATTTCCGTGAAGGTGACTTTCAGCAGGATACCGTAAAGCGTACCGAGAAAGAGATTGAACAACTTTTCGGCATGATGGTCAATCACCTCCATGTGACTCAGGATCATATTCGGCGCGACCAGCGTTTTGTCGATTTGCTCAATGGCTTCGCGGTAAACCCGGCAGCTTATCAGCAACTTCATCTGATTCCGAGACAAACTTTTGATTTCCGGAAGATTGCCGTCAACAAGAAATATACCCTGATCGCTGAACGGGACAGTGTTCGCACCTTGCGCGCGCTCATCTACGAATCTTCACCGATCGATTATTTCATCTTTCACTTTGGGGATTCAGTCTGGGTTGAGGCGGGGCACAGGACTGTAGAGATTCGGGAACGGGAAGTAGCCGGAGTTATTGGTTCCACCCTGGCAGAAACCATTGGGGTGATTGGCATTTCACCCGAACTCACCAACCGATTTGTGGACATTTTTGCCTGGCAGATCGATTTTCAGCGGCTTCAGCGCGGTGACCGTTTCAAACTTTTCTATGAGGAGCAAGTGGTGGAAGGACAGATCATTGGCATCGGCCGAATTCTTGGTGTTTTCTTTGAGCATGCCCGCCAACCCTACTACGCCATCCCTTTTGAGCAGGGCGAGGGACTTGACTTTTATGACTATGAAGGGAACAGCCTCAGAAAGGCGCTGCTGAAATATCCCATAGAATTCACGCGGATCAGTTCACGATTCAACCCACGTCGTTTTCATCCTATCGCCCAGGTATTTCGTGCGCACAAAGGAACAGATTTTGCCGCCCCCGCCGGTACACCAATACGGAGCGTCGGGGATGGTGTGGTGCTGGAGGCACGTTATAATGGGAACAATGGTAATTATGTTAAAATCCGACACAACAGCACCTACAGCACGCAATATCTTCACATGTCCAAGATAGCTTCCGGATTGCATCCGGGTGACCGTGTGACGCAGGGAGAAACCATCGGATTTGTAGGAAGCACAGGACTCGCTACGGGCCCGCATCTTTGCTATCGTTTTTGGAAGAATGGTGTACAGGTGGACGCGCTGCGCGTCGAATTGCCACCCTCACAGCCCGTGAAAGCTGACTACTTTACACAGTTCGAGGCGGTTCGCCTCCAGGTCATCCGTCGTCTGGACAAGATCATCCTGCCGGAGCCTCCCTTGGCCGTTATCCAAAACTAAACTTCCATCTTATCCGCGTGGCCGGTAACTTAGGGGCGCCATGCGACGCGTTTCCCTGCTTATTCTTGCTTTTGGGCTAAGTCTGCCTGTCGCTGCCCAGAAAGTTGCCATCGTGATGAGTGGTGGCGCTGCCAAGGGCCTCGCCCACGTGGGCATGCTCAAGGCCCTGGAAGAAAACGAGATCCCGATTGACTATGTCGCCGGCACCAGCATGGGCGGTATCGTAGCGGGCTGCTACGCTGCCGGGATGAGCCCGGCCCAAATCGAGGATATTATGCTCAGCGATGACTTGCTTCGTTGGGTAAATGGAAATCTTGAGGACGGCTACAATTACTACTATAACAAAGACGACATTCAGCCTTCCTTCGTCCGGCTTAATCTTCAGTTGGATACTACCTTCAATATCAATTTTAACACCAGCATTGCCAATGATGTAGCTCTGAATTTTGCCATTGCTGAAAAAATGGCTCAGCCTTCCGCCATTGCCCGCGACAACTTTGACAGTCTATTTGTTCCTCTTCGCGTAATGGCATCCGAAATATTTACTCAACAGGAAGTTGTTCTCCGGAAAGGCAATCTCGGGAATGCGTTGCGGGCTACTCAAACCGTTCCCTTTTTTTATACGCCGATTCGAATCGATGGCCAATACCTTTTTGATGGAGGAGTTTACAACAATTTTCCGGTGGATGTCGCCGAAAGCGAATTTCATCCCGACGTTATTATTGGCTGCAATGTCTCCACCAAGATCCACAATACGTACCCGACCAATGAAGACGACAAATTACTCTCAAGGTCGATGTTGTATTTGTTAATGGACAAATCCAACCCGGCGAGTATGCCCCCGGGGGGGATCTATCTTCAGCCCAACCTGGAAGGGCTCAGCAGCCTGGATTTTGCCAAAGCAAAAGCAATTATCGACAGCGGGTACAATGAGACCATTCGTAAAATGCCCGAGATCAAGAATCGGATTGCCCTGCGCCGCACTTGTGAAGAAGTTGCCGCGCGGCGCAATCATTTCAACAATCGCGCCGTCCCATTTCTCATCGACAATGTCACCGTGAGTGATCACAATCCACACCAGGAAAGTTACATCAATCGCCTCTTCCAGCGGAAGCGGCGGCCGATGACCTTCACCGATGTCAAACGCGGATACTACAGCCTGGTCTCCGAAGATTACTTCAAGAGCCTCTACCCCAGCTTCTCCTTTAACGATCAAACCAATCGTTTCAATTTCAATCTTTCCAAGCGACCCCAAAATAATTTCCTGGTTGACTTTGGGGGAGTGATTGCAACACGAAACATCAGCAATCTATACCTCGGGCTGAATTACTACACCTTTAACCGATTGCTCACCCACATCAGCGCCAATTTCCACACAGGTAGTTTTTATCAGTCGGCACAAGCGAAGGCCCGGATTGATTTTGCCGGCAAGGCCCGCTTTTACCTGGAACCCGAGGCCACGTTCAACAATTGGAATTACATTGAGGGGAATGACATCGTGGTCAAGCGATCAAGCGCCACGGTGTTGAAGAGGATTGACCGAAAGATGGGTGCAATGCTCGGATTGCCCGTGGGCCGGCAATTCCGCGCCGGATTTGAAGCCTCTTACATCAGCAACAATGATCAATACATCAATACCGATGTGCTCGTAGCGTCGGACACCCTCGATGAACTTACCCTGACCGGTTCAAGATTCAGCCTTAACCTGTCGACTAACAGCCTCAACCGGAAGCAATACGCATCAGCGGGTAAATACTTTTACGCTGGCGTCGACTGGTTCAATTTGAAAGAAGAACTGTTACCTGGCAATACCTCCACCTACTCGGTGGGGGTCCCAGTCACCTATCAGCGTCAATGGATTCGGGGAACAGTAATCCTGGAGCAATATTTTCGTACCGGCATTTACAGTTCCGGATACTACGTACACGCTACCTTGTCGAATCAACCCTTGTTTTCAAATTACATGGGAACATTAGTCAATGCACCGGGATTCTATCCCCTCCAAGACTCTCACACCCTGATCCTGGAGAACTTCAGGGCATTCAACTTCGTGGCGGGCGGCTGGCGCAACGTCTTTGCCCTGAGGAAGAAGCTTGATTTTCGACTGGAGGGCTATGTGTTCAAGGCATTCGAATCCATTGTCAAGGGACCTAACCAGGAGCCACAATTGAGCCGTGAAATCCGGCAGTTTAATTTCGCGGGAACTGCCGGCATGGTACTTCATACTACGGTCGGGCCCGTCAGTTTTAGTGTTAATTACTACGATGATCCTAAGGTCCAGTGGGGTGTTCTTCTCCATGTCGGGTTCTTGCTGTTCAACAATCATTCGCTGGAATAGCCCAATTACAAGGATCGGGATTTCAGAACGCTTCCAATTCTCGTTTTTTTGCTATGTTTAGTCCCTTAATCCGCATCCCGCACCCCTCATGAAGCGCAGTCTGATTACCGCAGTTGCCCTATTATTTTGCCTTTATCAAGGCTATGGGCAAACGGTCCAATGGGCCTCTAAAGTGATTGAGTTCTCCAGTGAACTTACTCCCGTTCAGTACTCATCACAACAAATCCTTGGCAAGCCAAATGTGCTCCCCGCTGGTGGGCAAAATCCTAATGCCTGGACGCCAGAGAAACCCAAACGGCAAGAGTTTATTAAAGTAGGGTTTACCACCCCCATGCAAATCCGCCAGGTGGCCATCGCCGAATCCTACAATCCAGGAGCATTATTCAAAGTCTTTGCTTATGATGAGGCCGGCACTGAGCATCTCCTGCATAGCCTGAATCCCGGACCGGTACCTGAGAAAGGCCGGATGCTCAACGTCATGGTTGAACGCACTGCCTATAAAGTCTCGTCCGTGAAACTGGTTTTTGACGGAGAGGCTGTTACCGATTACTTTTCCATTGATGCCATTGCCCTGGCGGATGCCGGAATTCCCATCATTGCAGACATCCCCACACCCGAACTCCTCAGCAAGGGTTTGGTGATTGAAGCCCTGGATAAGAACGTAAATAGTGACTACACCGAATTGAATCCCATGCTTTCCCCCGATGGGAAAACCATGTATTTCTCTCGTAAGAACCATCCTGAAAACGTCGGAGGTGTTGAGGACAAGGAGGATATCTGGTATTCTGAATTGGGATCTGATGGAAAATGGACACTGGCCAGGAATATGGGGCCTCAATTCAACAATGCTGGTCCCAATTTCGTCAACGCGGTTAACTCCACACCGGATGGGCAAACCGTGCTGGTGCTTGGCAACAAGTATCTGCCCAATGGTAAGATGGTTGCCGGCGTCTCACTTAGCAACCAGATCAATGGCAACTGGACTCCTCCCGCTCCGATTCAGATTCAAAACGATTACAACTACAACGAGAAGGCCAATTACTTCCTGACGAATACACGCACCAGCCTGCTCATGTCGGTAGAGCGGGATGATTCGCACGGGTCGCGGGACTTGTATGTTAGTTTTCAGAAAGATGATAATACCTGGTCTGAGCCACTCAACCTGGGAGATGTGGTCAATACCGCGAATGAAGAGTCTGCTCCTTTCCTTGCTGCCGACAACAAGACACTCTATTTCTCATCGAATGGATTCAGCGGATTTGGCGGAAATGACATTTACATGAGCACGCGGCTCGACGACACGTGGACCAATTGGTCAGAACCTCAAAACATGGGTCCCGATATCAATTCACCACTGGATGATCTTTTCTTCAACGTGCCCAGTTCTGGAGAATATGCCTACTACTCCCGAGGCATTTCCGATACCAATACAGACATTTTCCGAGTAAAATTGCCGATCTATAAGAGTCCTGAACCCGTCATACTTGTAAAGGGACGGCTCATTGACGCCAAGACCGGCAAACCCCTTGGTGCTAAGATCATTTATGAAAGACTTCCTGACGGAAAACAAATTGGTGTAACCCAGTCAAATCCTGAAACGGGCGAATACCAGATTCTCCTGCCTGGCGGACAGCGGTACGGGGTGCGTGCTGAGGCAGCTGACCATATTTCCACCAACCAAAATCTGGATCTCACCGCATACACCAAGGATGCAAATCTTCAAGCTCCCGATATTACGCTTGACCCGATTGCGGTAGCCGCCATCGAGGCAGAGTCAACTATTACCTTGAATAACATTTTCTTCGATTTCGATAAATCCGTATTGAAACCCGAATCATTCCCCGAATTGAACCGCATTGTCAAACTCATGAATGAGCGGCCCAGCATGATCGTGGAAGTCACCGGGCATACGGATGCGACCGGCCCCGCCAGTTATAATATGGGCCTTTCGGAGCGTCGCGCCAAGGCGGTAACCAGTTACCTGGTGGGACAAGGCATAACTGCTGACCGAATTAATACCCAGTATTTCGGCGAAACGAAACCCATCGACTCAAATGCTACCCGGGAAGGTCGATCCAAGAACCGCCGTGTAGAATTCAAGATTGTTAAACTCTAAGTACTCATGAAGCGCTTTGTTCTCATGATGGCTGTAATGAGCCTTTGTGGCCACGGTTCTTTCGGCCAAAGCCAGGACTCATTGATTTATGCCGAGGGTAAAATTCTTAATCACGTCACGCGCGAAACCGTGGCGGCCAAGATTTCTTACAAAAGCCTCCCTTATGGTAACATCGTCGGTGTCATGAACGGTTCTGAGTTTTCTATTCCCCTCTATGGAAAGCTGTCCTACCAAATTACCGTTGAGGCACCCGGATTCGAAGTTGCCAAGTATACCCTTGATCCCGCAAACGCGAAGGGTGGTAAGGTGATCCAGAATGTCGAATTGGGAAAACCCGTTGAGCCTGTAGCCAATACTCCCACCTTGGCAACCACCACACATCATGTAGGTAAAGTCATTCGCCTCGAAGCGCTGATTTTTCATCAACGCTCCGCCATTATAAGCCCGGAATCCTACCCTGAACTCAACTCCGTAGCCGACATGTTACACGCTAATCCGAATATGGTCATACAGCTGGAAGGTCATACGGATACCCGGGGCGATAAAAGCCTCAACATGAAATTGTCCCAAGACCGGGTTGAGTCCGTGAAAAATTACCTCGTGCGTCGTGGTGTAAGCAAAAGTCGAATCAAATTAAAAGCTTACGGGGGAACGATGCCATTAAGCACAGAGAATACGGAAGAGGCCCACAAGCTCAACCGTCGTGTTGAGGTCCGTATTATTGATAACTAAATCTGGAATTAATTGGATGCCACCGACCCTGCGCGGTGAATGACCACTGACTTCAGGTGGCCCAGGCACGCCGTTCTTACTTCCGGCGTCACTTCCTTGCGCTCCAGGAGCGTCTGAATAAGAATATCTCCCAATTCGCGGCAGCGATCGCTCGCATATTGGGTGTGGGCTTGCTCAAGGCTTTCAGAACATTTCAGCCAATCACCCCGGTTGTATGCCTTCACCGCTTGATTAAAATATAGCAATCCCAATAGTTTCTCAGGTGACACCGTCTGGTAAAGCCTGCAGCGGTACCGGTAAGCATCATGACTCGTGGATGACAGCATTTCGTTTTTCCGATAGCTTTCAATTCGTTGGGCGATAATCTTCTCATCCGTGATGAACCCTCCCACCCGGTCCGTTGTCTCCAACAATACCCGTCCATCGGCAGCTTTCACTAAAATGAAAATGTGATAATTGGTTTCAACTACTTCAAAATCATATCCCAACTCAGTAAGCAAGTGTGAAAACAACATGGTCGCCGTCAGGCAATCGTAATTTCCGGTGGTAAACAGTGACGCGAAATCCACATAGGCTTCGTACTGCTTCAGCACCGTGCTGTGAATCTTGCGAAATACCTTCCAGAGGTGGCGCTGATCCGTCGGCTGGTTATCCCCGAATGACGTCATCAACCTGCTTACTTCGCGATGGGCTGCATCTTTCTCAGACGCCTTGGCCCCCGTTGCATTCAGCCATTCATCCAGGCGCTGAGCCTGTGTTCCCAGGTTCATCACCAGCATTACCAACCACAAACCAACAAAGCGTCTCATAACAATAGCGTAATGAAAGTAATGATTTCGTAACATTCGCAACAATGACTTAACATTAACTTAACATTCGGCAGACCGCAGATCTGCCTACTTTTAGCATCAACCCTAGATTCTATGGGCCCGGAAACAGCGAATTTGGCCGAAAAGAGCTTGAAATCAAGGTTCCAAAGGCTTAAGGCCACCAGCCTGCGGCTCCGAAATGAACCCTTGAGTGAGCGGAAGGCCAGGCTCAGAAAACTTGAAAGTTGGATACATTCCCACCGCGATCGGATTCGGCAGTCGATCCACGATGATTACAAGAAGCCACTTCTCGAAGTAGATACATCGGAGATCTACCCGGTACTTGCTGAACTACGTCATGCGCTCCGCCACCTCGAAGAATGGGCCCGACCGGTCAAGATCGACGCTACGCTCACGTTTGTGGGCACTCGTTCAGAAATTCGCTACGAACCCAAAGGAACATGCCTCATTATCGCGCCCTGGAATTTTCCCTTCAACCTTTGCCTGGGTCCGCTGGTGTCTTGCCTGGCGGCCGGGAACAATGCGATTGTCAAACCCTCGGAGTTGACACCACACACATCAGCACTGGTGCGTGAGCTTGTCGCTGAAGTTTTCTCAGAGGATATAGCCATTGTAGTCGAGGGCGGAGTCGAGGTATCACAGCAATTGCTGGAGTTGCCCTTTGATCATATTTTCTTCACGGGGAGCACCGCGGTTGGCAAGTTGGTGATGCAAGCGGCCGGCAAAAATCTTTCCTCCGTGACGCTGGAACTAGGAGGAAAGTCGCCGACGCTGATTGATCGAACCGCTAACCTGAATGACGCAGCCAAAAGAATTGCTTTCGGAAAATTTTTTAACAATGGACAAACGTGCATTGCGCCCGACTACCTCCTGGTGGAGAAGACTGTGCACGACAGGTTTGTTGGATTGCTTAAGGAAGAAGTGCTAAAACTTTTCGGTGAAAGCGGGTCGGTGAGTGAACAGTCGGCAAGCTACGCTCGACTGGCAACCACCCGTCAATATCATCGCATTAGCGAACTGGTTGAAGATGCCCTGCAACGCGGTGCACACGCTGAGCGATTGGGAACGTTCAACGAGAAAGTGAATTTTATGGCACCTGTTTTTCTGACTGAAATATCGCCCGACGCCAGGATCTGGGAGGAAGAAATATTTGGGCCCGTTCTCCCTATAGAGACATTTGAATCCGTCGGCGAGGCTGTTGAAATCATCAATAACAGACCTAAACCGCTGGCGTTGTACATCTTCAGCCATGACAAGGGGTTCCAGGAGCACCTTTTGCGCCATACCAGTTCCGGAACTGCCTGCATCAATGAATGTGTACTTCAGTTCACGCATCCTAACCTCCCTTTTGGAGGGGTGAATCAAAGCGGAATCGGCAAATCGCATGGCCAATACGGCTTCCTGGCCTTTTCCAACGAAAAGCCGATACTCCGGCAAAAAAGCGGGTGGGCAACACCCTACTTGCTCTATCCTCCCTATACCAACCGCATGAAGAAGATCGTTGATCTTTTATTAAAGTGGTTCTAGGCGCTTATTCGTAATTTTGCATCGCCATAATCGGCGTTGTTGCTATGAAAATCGTGAAGAAAGTTCTCATCGCCCTGGCTGTCCTATTGGTTTTGCTCATTGCGGCGGCAGCCATTTTGCCCATGGTATTCAAGGATGACATCAAAGCGGCCATCGACGCGCAGTTGGCTAAAAGCGTAAATGCCGATGTGGTATTTGATGTCAACAATTTTAGCCTTAGCGTCTTCCGACATTTCCCGAACATCACCGCAGAAATTAAGGAGCTTGGTGTATTCAACCGGGCGCCTTTTGAAGGCGAGCACCTCTTTATCGTAAATCAATTAGACGTGGAGGTTAACCTGAGCGATGTGCTTTTTGGAAATCAATTGCGCCTTAAGGGTATTACGCTGGTCGGGCCACAGATCAACGTGAAAGTTCTCCCCGATGGTCGCGCCAATTACGACATTGCGATCCCCTCCACCGATACCACTTCAAAAGCGGAAGAACCTTCCGAGTTTTCATTTGGGATTGATCATTGGGAAATCATCAACGGTGAGCTCACCTACGATGACCAATCCATTCCCTATTATTTGCAATTGAAAGGTCTTCGTCACACGGGCAGCGGTGACTTCACGCAGGATGTTTTTGATCTCAGGACGCATACCGTGGCTGATACAGTTACCACCGCCATGGGGGCAACCCCCTTTCTGACCAACAAGCGGGCTGAGGTGGATGCCGTCATCTCGATCAGTGAGGACTACTCCAAGTTTACCTTCAAGGAGAACAAAGCGCTCCTCAATGATTTTGCGATGAGTTTCGATGGTTGGTTCAAAATGAACCCGTCGGACTATGCGATGGAGATTACTTACAAAAGCCCCGCCAATACCTTCAAAAGCCTGCTTTCGCTGGTTCCCGGGATGTATACCCAGAACTTTAAAAACATTGAAACCAGCGGGGATTTGACGTTTTCGGGCTTTGTGAAGGGCACCTATAGCGAAAAGCAAATGCCGGCGTTCCAACTCAACCTCGGGGTTCAAAATGCCATGTTCAAATACCCCGATCTTCCCACCGCGGTGAAAAACATCCATGTTGACCTGCTGGTGGACAATAAGGACGGCATCATTGACAATACCACGATCAACCTCAAAAAGCTACACCTCGACTTTGGTTCAAATCCGGTGGATGGACGATTGTTGGTGGAAAATCTCAAGAACTACCGCCTCGACGGTGCCATTAACGCCAAATTGAACCTGGCTGAATTATCACAAATGTTTCCCCTCGAAGGCACAACCCTCAAAGGGCTGCTGAGCATGAACGCCTCGGCGAAAGGTGTGTATGACAGCGAGCGCAAAATCATCCCCGCCAGCGGCAGTATGTCGTTGCGTGATTTCAGCTACCGTTCGAAGGGTACCCCTGAGCTTACCCTTTCTGAAGCGATTGCCTCATTTGATCCGAAGAAAATTCAACTGGACAAATTGAATGGAACTATTGGAAGAAGTGATTTTCAAGTCAGTGGCAAGGTTGAAAATTACCTGGGTTATGTGTTCCGTAAAGAAACAATCAGTGGCTTGGTCAACTTCAGCTCCACGCTACTTGATCTCAATGAATTCATGACGGACAGCGGTACTCCCGCCGCCAAAGACACTACCTCCTTTGGCGTAATCCCGATTCCCACGAACATAGACTTTGTCATGAAATCAGCGGTGGGTACCGTCAAGATGATGGATTACACGATCAGCAACGCCAGCGGTGACATCATACTTCGGAACGGCACAGCGAATCTCAGTGGTCTCCGCTTTAACATGCTCGGGGGTGCATTTGGTGTATCGGGTGCTTATGATCCCCGTGACCTTAAGCATCCCAAATATGACCTCGATCTTAAAATTGAGAAGCTCTCCATTCAGCAGGCTGCCAGCTCATTTTCTATTGTGAATAGTTATGCGCCCATTGCCGGCCTGGTGAACGGTAACTTCTCCACTGACTTCAAAATTAACGGTGAACTCACCAACCAAATGACTCCCAACCTTGCCACTGTGAACGGAGCGGGCCTGATCAAGATTGCACAGGCGGCACTCACAAAATCATCGTTCGTCTCTGGATTAACCTCACTTACCAAGTTGAATAACACCGACCAGGTAAGCCTGAAGGACGTACTCATGTCCGCCAGCATCACGAATGGCAGATTCAGTGTGAAGCCCTTTGAAGTAAAGGTCGGGGATTACGCCACTACCATCAGCGGAAGTACAGGCCTGGACATGTCCCTGGACTATTCCCTCAAGATGATGGTTCCAGCGGGGCAATTGGGATCACAAGTACAGGGATTCATGAATCAATACACCGGCTCAACGAAGCCGACCGACAAGATCCCTGTTACTATCGGAGTGGGCGGAACCGTCAGGAATCCACAGACCAAACTAATTGCCACCGAACAGAAGGAACAAGCGAAAGAAGCTGCCAAAGCGGTGGTCACCCAGAAAACGCAGGAAGCAACTAAACAACTGCTGGAAGGCGCAAAGCCGGAAGATGTGCTTAAGAATTTGGGTAGTGCGCCCAAGGCAGATACTACTAAGAAAGACACCACGAAAAAAGAGCCGGTCAATCAACTCATGCAGCTGAAGGACTTGCTGAAGAAGAAAAAGAAGAATTGAGATCTACTTCACTTTAACGAGTTCATTCCCGGTAAAGAATCCTTCGTTGATCAACTGCATCAACTGATCCCGTGTGGGGTTGATCTGGTAGAAGGTGTCATCCTTTCGCTGAACTTCCTTGACGGTAAATTTCTTGGAGAGTTTCTTCAGGATGTCTTTTCGCTTGGCATCATCGCTGACGGGAATGGTCATGAACTCGATCGAGCCACTTGGCTTTTGCTGAATTAAGCGCAGCACCCACTGGTCCCCGCTTCGGAAATTCACGAAGTAATAATTCTTGTAGAACTTCACAACCAGTGAATCGCTGATTACGCCTTTGCCGAGCCAATCATTGTCCTTGGCATCGCGGAAATGGTAACCCCATGATTCCACGATCAGGGTGTCGGTATCATTTCCCTTATCGTCCAGGCCAACGTATTTTCCGCACAGGGCTTTTGGAATCTCGGTCAAGGGGGCTACCCCGGCCGGCTGAGGTTCCCGAAAGGAAACTTCCTTGCAGGAATACAGGAGCAAGGTCCAAGAGACTATCAACCAAATCTTTTTCATGGATGCTGAGCCCGGATGACTACCTAAAGCTACGAGGATATTGCTTAATCTGCCGTTCTAACCAGCGACCTTAATTGCCATTAGACGCCCTCCTGACCTTTCTTTCCATTGGTCAGTTCACCTATGATCCGCAGACCATCCAGGGTAAGTTGGGGCTCCACCCTATGAAAAAACCCACGGAGTGAAGTAATGACAAATGAAAGTCCCCCGGTGGCGATGGCAGGGCATTCGACTTTAATTTCAGCACGAATGGCTTGTACCATATTTTTTACCAACCCTTCGTATCCAATGACCACGCCAGATTGGATGGCAGTGACTGTATTTATTCCCAATGCCGAAGCGGGCATTTCCAGCGGTACATCAAAAAGTTTTGCTGTATTCTGGGAAAGTGCCCGAAGCGCAGTCCTCAACCCTGGCACAATCGAAACGCCCAGAATCCTTCCCTGGCCAGAAACTGTGGTGAACGTTAGTGCAGTGCCAAAATCAACTACGATACAAGTTTCCTTGAACAGGAAGTGAGCACCGACCGCATTAGCAACCAGGTCGGACCCGATCTCATAGGGATTGAGCACTTCGATCGGCAGCTTCTCGTAGATTCCCGGACCCAGCACGACCGGCTCACGTTTGAAAAGTGAACGAAGTACATTTTTGACTTTGTCGGTGAGTCCAGGGACCACACTGCTCAGCACGATGGTATCGACTGCTTCCGCGGGGAGTCCCGCTTCAAGAAAATAGTCTCTTACTTTGATCCCATAAAATAATTCGGGTTGATCCTGGCGGGAGGGAATTCGCCAAATCTGCCAGGTGCCCTCCTTCCAAAGGCCCATTGTAATGTCGCTGTTACCGATATCAAGTGCGAGAATCATCGAGAATGGTCTTAGTAAACTTTTGTCTTCAGTCCTCCGGTGTCAATTTGAATTCCAATGGAAGCCTGCAGTTGCTGATACTTGAAATAGGCATCGCCCGACATCGGTACTGCCAAGCCCAGCTGGGCAATACCGAAGAGATTGCCGGCCAGGTGCATCTTGAGCGTGAGGGCGGGCTCAAGGAAAATCATGGGCTTCTCATTCGGTTTTTCAGTAAATGCTCCGCTGGTGAATTCGGAAAAATCCACCCAGGATATCTTGGGTGTGAATGTGAGGTTGGTTCCACGGTTATTGGTTCCGATAGATGGCTGAATAAAAATACGCTGCAGTTTGCCCGTCGCTATGGTTTCAACGCCCTGGCCAAATTCTTCCTTGAAAAAATAATATACATCACTCGATGTGCTTTCCCCGAAGCCATAGCCACCAATGAGTTCCCATCGTGTGGAACGGGTGGTGTTGTAGAGACCTATGCCCAGTTCGGCATAGCTGTTCTTGCGGGTATATGACTCCTGCGTTTGGCTATTGTTCTTCTTTTGGCTCGCGTAGGCATAGCTACCAATCAGCACAATGTTGTCGGAAAGCGAATAAGCAGCCTGCCCTTCAACGCCTGCTGATGAGACATATCCCGAAAATTGGGCCTCCCCCCCTTCAGTAAACATGGGGGCATTCCGGGTTGCTGGCAAATACAACGGCGAACAGGATGTGAGGAAAGCCAAAACAATAAGGTAACGCATAGACAGGGGGTGTGTGGAAGAGTTAACTTCGCCATAAAAATACTCAGATGCAATTTGAGGTAGAGAAAATAAACCAATTGATGCACGCTCGACGTTCCATCATGCCCGGCCATTACACGGGAGCCGTTGTGGATGATGCGGTGGTTCGTACCCTGCTCGAGAATGCCACTTGCGCACCGACACACAAACGAACAGAACCCTGGCGTTTCGTGGTGTTTATGAGGGAGGGCCTTAACCGGCTTGCGGAAATGCAGGCGGAATGCTACCGCCAAGTGACCGAAGCCGATAATACATTCAAGGAAGAGCGGTATAAAGGATTACAGACCAAACCGTTGCAATCGGCCTGCATCATTGCAATTGGCATGAAACGGGATCCGAAGGCAAGCGTTCCGGAAATTGAGGAAGCTGGTGCTGTCTTCTGCGCCATTGAAAATATGTACCTCACGGCTGCCGCCTACGGACTTGGTTGTTACCTGAGTACCGGGGGCATCACCTACTTTGAGGAAGCAAAACCTCTGTTCGGCCTGGAGTCCGGTGACCGACTCATCGGATTTTTTCATCTTGGCGTGCCCAAGGAATGGCCTGCTGCACGCTTACGGCGGCCCGTGGATGAAGTAACTCAATGGATAACCCGCTAAAAACATTTCCGTTATTGGCATCATGAACCTTCCTGACAAAACTTCAATAGCGGCCGCTCACGACCGCATTCGCCCTTACATTCACCTTACGCCGGTAATTACCAGCGCTTCAATCGATGAAATGGCTGGCTGTTCTATCTTCTTCAAATGCGAAAATTTTCAGAAGGTGGGCGCCTTCAAGGCACGAGGGGCCATGAATGCGATTCTGAAACTCACCCCGGAACAAAGGACCAAAGGCGTCGCCACACATTCTTCTGGCAACCACGCCCAGGCGCTCGCCCGGGCAGCCAAGATCATGGGAGTTCCTTCCTACATCGTGATGCCCAAGACAGCTCCGGAAATCAAGAAGAAGGGAGTTCGGGCCTACGGCGGACAAATATTTGAATGCGAACCAACCCTCGCTGCGAGGGAGTCAACCCTGGAGGATGTGATCCGCAAAACCGGGGCCGTGGAAATCCATCCATTCAACAACTATGATGTGATCGAAGGACAGGCTACTTGCGCCAAGGAGTTATTTGAAGAAGTTCGAGGGATAGATGTTCTTATCGCTCCTGTCGGTGGTGGAGGACTTTTGAGTGGAACTGCTTTGGCAACTAAGTACTTTTCGCCATCCACCGAAGTACTCGCCGGCGAGCCTGCTGGTTCGGATGATGCCTACCGGTCGATGAAGAGCGGTAAAATTGAGCCCGCCCAATCCAACACAATTGCCGATGGCCTTCTAACCACCCTGGGCACGAAGACTTTTCCCATTATTCAAGCGGAGGTCAAAGACATCATCACGGTCAGCGATCCGGAGATCGTCAACGCCATGCGCCTCATTTGGGAGCGCCTGAAGATTATCGTTGAACCTTCATGTGCTGTCCCTTTCGCCGCCGTACTGAAAGAAAAATCCCGATTCGCCGGGAAGCGAGTCGGGATTATCCTATCGGGCGGGAACGTCGATCTTGAGCGCGCCGCCAAGCTTTTTTCGGGCGCTTAGTTGTTTCCTTTTTTCACGCGGTCAAACTTGCTTTCCTCTGCCTTCTTGGGAAAAACATTGTCCCGAGTATTGATATCGGCTGTCTCGAGGTTAGGATCAATCACCACATTGACAACCTCTTTATCCTTGACGAATACTTTCTTCACTTCCGTTTCATTCATGCGCCATATTTCGGCAGGGATGCGGTCAATTTCTTTTGATCCATCCTTGAAGGTCCATTCGATGATGACCGGAGAGATGAGCCCGCCTGTATTTCGGAGGGTTATTTCGTAGATGTTCTTTCCCTCCAGCCTGGTGCGAATGGCATTGTCATCCACCTTGTTCCGGAAGTCCCGGTAATCGGTTTCTGGTGTATTCAGAACCGTAATTTCCTGCGGCCCTTTGCTGAAATCGGGGCCTTTCCCCGACTTGCCCCCGCTGACGGTCAGGTCGCCTTGGGATACTTTCACCGACTTCTTCTCCGGATCGACAGTGGTCCCCTTTACTTTGAACCACTTGACGTCATCGAGGGTTACGTCAACGTTATCGGTGGTGTAGAACCATCCTCGCCAGAACCAATCCAGGTCAACGGCGGAAGCGTCTTCCATAGTCCGGAAGAAATCCGCCGGCTTGGGATGTTTGAACGCCCACCGGTTGGAATATTCCTTGAACGCTTTGTCAAATAATTCCGGACCCATGATGGTTTCACGCAGCAAGGTCAAGGCCGCAGAGGGTTTGGTGTACCCGTTAGGCCCGAAGCTGGTGGACTGGTTATCCGAACTCCCCATAACTGGCCGCATGATCGACTTGTCTCCTTTCATATAAGACACGATACCTTTCGGTGTTCCTGAGGTTGCATCAAAGGTGGG
>JAEUUF010000024.1 GCA_016787645.1 Cyclobacteriaceae bacterium
TACCCTCCTTCACCACCTTGTCCACCGCGTCCGCCGGAGGTGATGTAGGTCTGCGTGTTATCTCCATCATTTCCCTGGCCACCCGCACCACCGCCGCCGCCGTTACCGCCTTTGCTCCGGATGATCACTGATCCGCAGCCCAATTGGAAGAAATAGCTCTTCTTGTTGCACACGATCG
Organism: Cyclobacteriaceae bacterium; assembly: GCA_016787645.1. Lineage (GTDB taxonomy): Bacteria > Bacteroidota > Bacteroidia > Cytophagales > Cyclobacteriaceae > ELB16-189. Next base: position 179 of record JAEUUF010000024.1, read on the forward strand.
CCAGGTGCTGCTTGCCTCCAATCATCGCCTCATCAAAGCGCACTTCCATATCCGGGCCAGGTTCACCATTCTTGCCATCCATGCCCCGGCCACCCGCCAACTGATAGCCACCAACACCGTTCGCGCCATTGGCTCCAATTTCTTCGATGAGGAGTTGTTCCTGGCAGAAGTCAGGTTCCACCGGTTTGCTGCCCTCCACTCCCTTCCACTTCACGGCGACCATCAATTTCTTCTCCGGATAATATTTTGAAGCTGTCCACGGGTCGATGAGAACTCCATCATCCTCGAGGATATCCTTCGTAACCAGGACCAGCGAATCATTAACCAACAATTGTGCCTCCTCCCAAAATCCCTTGATCTGTGACGCGAGTCCGTACTGGCCACCCGGAAAAAGCAGTTTGGCCTCCAGCGTCAGCGGGGTGCCAGGCTTGAACCGGTCGGGCAGCAACAGATCTATGCCAGTAAGCTTGCCATCTTGTAAAAGTTTCTTGGCATCCTTGGCTTTGATTTGCTGAGCAAGGGCCCCATAACCAGCACAGCAGAAGATCGCAATGAGCGGAACGAATCGATTCATAGCGGTAATTGATATACTAATATAAACGGTCCACCTCAGTAAATAAAACCTGTCTATCGGGTGTATCAAAAATACGTCGTTCAAAATCTACATTGACAACTTCAGCTCGTTCACCACTTCTCGTCACGATAAACAAAGCAATGACTTTATACTCCACATGCTCGCCATAGTAGTCTTCCGTGGTGGTGTAAGTGATCCGCAAGCCGGAATCTTTGTGCAGCAGGTTGCCTTCATGCATCCGGTACACCTCATCGGTCTGGTAGCGCTCGGAGGCCAGGTATTCGTGTGAGATATATCGCACAAAGTCCTCCTCCGGGTAGTGGAAGATATCTGGTCCGACCTGCAGCTGAATGGCCAGAAGGATTTCATTTAGTTTGTTAGCAGGTAGATTCAAGGAGTAGGGGTCAGGGGTCAGGGGTTAGGGGCTAGTTAGGTGTCTATGTGGCTGGCTGTCTAAGTGTCTGACTCACCTTTATAGTACTGTCGTATCACCACTTTCTGCAACACTCTTTTAATGATTAACTCGGCGATGGTACTCAGGTGATGCTCACCGGGGTTTTCGTCCAGGTAGCGCTTCAGCTGGGCTTCGCTGATGTCAACGCGGTACAGCAGCTGCATCAGGTCGGCGTCGGCCAACTTCTTCGACCGCTGGAGTTCCTGCAGAATTGCTTTATGGATCCGGCCGTAGTTGGGTTCGAGGGCCTCTACAAAGTCAGCATTGAAATTACTCTGCTGAAAATCCTTCGCCAGCTGAACTTTAAAGGCCGCGAACAAATCTTTATGGGTGAGTTGGTCGTTGACTTTTACTTCTTCCATGGGCTGATGAGTTCCTGGAGCTCCAAAGGTTTCTCTTGTAAAGTTAGAGGGTATTGGTGTATGACGACCATTTTCAAATCATCAAATCATCAAATCATCAAATCATCGAATTATCGAATTATCGAATCACCTCCCCTCTTTCACTTTTACAGGTCCAAACAGTCCGGCGGGCTGAATTCGGAATGGCTCGTCGCCGCCCGGCCACACTTCTTTCTCCATGTAGGTTTGGTTGGTTTTGCAAAACCGGTCCTTGGGATCCAATAGCATGTCTCCTGACAAGCGGTTCACCCACAGGTTGACGACTTCGATTCGTAGGTCATTCTTGCCTTGCTGAACCAACGATGTGATATTCAGTTGGTAGGGCTTCGTCCACAAGATCCCGGCTGACTTCCCGTTCACAAAAACTTCTGCCACATCGCGCAATTCACCCAGGTCAATCGTAATCTTTTTCTGGTCCGCCCCGGAAGGGAGGTTGAAAGAATTATGGTAGGTGGCCGTACCTGAAAAATATTTGATTCCTGGGTTTTCTGATTCTGTCCAGGAAATCAATTCATTGAAAGCAACGGAAGGAGGCGCACCCCAGTTCGGCGGAAAGGTTACTTCCCATGGTCCGCTGATTTCATTCTCCGTTCCTTGTTGGGTACCGGCAAATGCAGGCAGCGACCTCCTGTTCTCTTTATTGAAGACAACAAAAGCGGAACCATGCGGGGGGAAATCAATCGGAATAGTCGTAGTGCCTCCCTCCTCGTTCATGGATGCCACGCGGTGGACCTCACCGGTTACCGCATCCCAAAGTTCCGGGTACATGCCTGTGACCCTGAACTTGCATTCAGCGCTGACCGGCATGTCCTGGCCATTTCTCAGAAAATAGATCTCACCGACATCCGCACGGCGATGGATAAAGTCAATTTCCGATGATGCTGAGTAAGTGAAATCCGGTTCGAATGCATTCTTCTTCAGTACATCATCGGGACTCAGGCCCCAGATCACACGGCCCTTTCCGTAGGCATGCTCAGAGACTGTTGTGCCATTTGCCTCTCCCCATAATTCACCCGCAAGTTTGTTGAGGGAATCGTAGTCTTTCTCCCATTGCTTTAGCCCTGGCACGGCTGTTGGGCGGGGTCCCACCACCGTTGCCCCTGCTTTTACCAGTTCGGCCAGCGACTCCAATACCTCCAAAGTCATATGCGGCTGCTCCGGAAGCAACAACACCGAATAGCTCATGCCATCCGGCAGTGTCAACCGACCGTCTTTAACTGACATTCGGTTCAGCAGCACATCCGTGTTGATCACATCGAAGTCGTATCCCTTGCCCAGTCCTTTGATCCGGGGTTTCTCAGGGACGTCATGAAAAAGTGGGAAGAAATTCGGTGCCTGGTCGCCATAGTAATAGCACACATCGGCGACGAACCGTCCTTGCTGCAACATGAAACTGCAGCGGGAGAGATAGTCCACAAAGGGTTTCGACTTGTCCCACCAGGTGGTGCCGGGATTCATGTCGTATCCTGCGTGGTAGGTCCTGCCCGGCAGACCATCTTCCGGGTTCGTGCTCGCAAACGTGTGGAAGGTGATGTTGTTGAGACCCTCGCAAAAGGCCCTGTCCACCTCCCTCTTCAAATCAAAGGGCGAGTCCTTCCATCTTCTCCAGGTGGTAAACGACTCTGCATCGACAATCTTCTTTCCATAAATATGGGCCGCACTGGAGACCTCCTTGATCAAAAACATGTTCCGATGCTTGATCCAGAATTCTCCGCGCGGCACCGATACACTTCCCAGGGCTTTCAGCGCATCCACCGGGCAGGTATCCCATACGGGCGGACCAGGACCGCCAGATTCAGATACCAGCTCGGCATTGTACTTCTTCAGGAATTCCGTGCCGGTCACGTAATGACTGAAAATCAACTGATCGCTGACCGTCTTCTTGAAATCATAACGAAATCGCTCGGTGCTGTTCTTGATGTCATAACCCGCCAACACGGGCAGGTATTTTTCCAGGTCGTACCCCTGGCGCTCTTTAAAGATATCCGGAAAGGCGTCGGTCCACGGTGTGCCCTCGGAAAGCTCCATGCTGTCGAACTCAAAATAGTCCAGCCCGGCGTCAGCGGAATTTTCGGGTGTGACGCCCAGCCGGTCCATGAAGTATTGCAGATGTCTTCTTGTGGCCTGCGGGTCGAGAAAGTCGATGAACAGGCCATTGGAATTTGGTGAAGGCACAATCAACTGCTGGCCGTTGTTTGAACAGACAAATCGCAGGATGGTCCATTTTCCCGGCGGAACATCCCACGTTAATTTTCCATCTCTATAAAGCGCGGTAAGACTTACCACACGCGAAACATCCGCGATTGTTTTATCAGCACTTTGAGGAACTGCCAGCACCGCAACATCTTTATAGAAAACAGGCGTATCCTTGTCCTTCATCGGGCACCCTTCCGGGACTACGGGAAAAGGAAGGTTGATCGCGAGTTTACGTGGGCCCGCTATCTCGACAGTAGAAGAATAAAGATTCTTTGACGCCCAATCCGGGGTCACCCACGAGCCGCCGGCATTCCAGCCACTGGAGGCCACGATCCCGATGCGCATCTTCAATCGCTTCCCTTCGGCGATGGCGTGCCGGATCAGGCGAACGGATTCGTCACCGAGGAATTCCTTACCCGCAGGAATGAATGTCGGATTTTTGATTGCGGCCACATCCCAGATTTCCGCCCGGTTGATTCCCTTCGATTTCATGGCCTCCAGGTCACGGGTGATCGACGCGGTTGTCATGTTTCCATTCAGCCAGCACCAAAAGGCGCCCGGCCGGTAGGATGCCGGGGGGTCAGCGAACTCATCTGACAATTGACCTAGTCGCTCTTGTCCTGCAGGGTTTGAGCAATTGAAGAGCAACAGGAATACTATGCTTATGTACTTCGTTAGCATTTTATGGTTCGTGTCAATACTTCTATTCTATGCCATTGTTCCAAGCGTTCCAAAAGTTCCAGGGGTTCCAAAGGTTCCAGGGGTTCAGTGCGTATCACTTCACACGAGTCATCACGGTTACGCGGTCGGCGTATACGCTGTTTTCCTCCAGCCTTTCGCATTGGACAATATCACCAAGCCTCACTTTATCAGCTTCCTCTTTATAGACAAAGCACACGTATTTTCCGCCATTGAGGACTAGCTCATAATACACCTTGGTAAACTCACTGCCTCTCCTCTTCTTGCCGGTGATCACGCCGGTGACGAAGAATTTTTCCCGTCGTTCCACGGGCTTCCTCGTATCAGAAAAATAGAACCAAGCGAAGCCCAGCATGATCAGTGACGAAAAAGCGAGGCCGATGCCCACGGCCAACGTCTCCGTCGAGATGGCCCAAAAGCCCCCCGCCAGTCCGCTAGTACCCATCATACCCATCATGGGCACCATGATCCTCCTGGTCAATCTCCGGTTCCGCTCCATCAGGCGCAGTTCCTCTTCCGTCATGGGCAGGCGCCCTTCTTCGTAAGGATGGATGGACTGTGAGTCGGCGTTTGATTTCATGGCTCAATCAAGATACTGAAATGTGCTGAGCTTTGTGCATCCGTTGGGTAAGTCTCGTACCCTGGATCATCTCATCGTGGCCTGACCCAGAAGGTGGACAGTCAATATCACTTCAGGATACGCTGCAACTGGCGGGCTGTCTTATATCCACATTGCGCGGCGATATACTCCATCGTATAGGATGGGTTGTTGAGCAGAGTACGGGCATGCTCCTGCCGCAGCCGGGTGAGATACTCCACGATGGTAGAACCAGTCTCCTCCTTGAAAACACGGCTGAGGTTCCTGGGGCTCATAGCGACCATCGAGGCCAACGTCTCAATGGAGTTCTCCGCGGCAAGGTTCTCCACCATGTAATCCTGGACTTCGTGGATCTTCGGGTTGATATGGTTTCTGTAATCCAGGTAGACGCTCTGCTGGCTGTGACTCTGCTGACGCCGGTGGTAGACGACCAGCCCCCGCGCCACCTTATGCACAAACCGAGGATCCTTCATCTCTTCCAGGATACCCAATGCCAGGTCAATGCCCGCGCTGATGCCGGCGCTGGAGTAGATGTTATCGCTCTTGGCGTACATCACATCGGTGAGCACTTTCGCTTTTGGAAACCGCTGCTGCAGGCTTTCGACTCGCCGCCAGTGGGTCGTGCACTCCCGGTAATCCAGGAGCCCGGCCTCACCCAACGCAAAGGCGCCGTTGCAAATGGAACAGACATTCACCTTTCGATCGGCGTTCTCTCTCAACCATCGAAAAAATACGCGCTCTTCTTTAAACTCTTCGCCGATGACGTAATCATTGCTCATCCCGGGCACAAACAAAAAATCGCCCTCATTCAACTCCGCCTCCCGGTAGCCACGAACATTCGCGAAACCTATTCCTGCGGTGCTCATGGGGTCCGACAGGTAGGAGTAAAACTCGATATCCGCCTTGAAGCCGTGGAACTGCGCTTCGACAAATACTTGCACGGGGCCAGAGAGGTCGAGCAATTCTACAGTGGAGGGAACGATGAAGGCTAGTTTCATTGGATCAACCTGCATGAAGGTTGATCCAAGATAGCACGAACGGAGGAATTCTATACTGCAATCGGGACTCTGCGCCTTTGTGCCTCTGCGGTTAAACAGTCCGAGTCATGGTATTAACCGCAGAGACGCGGAGGCGCAGAGTCCTCAACTTTCACGCTACGACAATCGCCACATTTCCTCTTTTATGGCCTTTCTCTACATAAGAGTGGGCTTCCGCCATTTGCGCTAAGGGATACGTTCTGTCAATGACGGGTTTCAGCTTTCCGATTTCAACCAGCTTCTTAAGAAAATCGATGTCTTCCGCTGTGTGGCTGATTACGCCTGTCATTACTTTCTTGGTTGTCGTCATTGATGTCCAAAAGCCTTTCAGCATTTCGGGCATTTCCGCGGCGCTGAGGATCAGGCGGCCATCTTTGTTGAGAAGCTTCACCGCGCCAGAAAACGAAATCTTGTTTACGGTGTCAATGATTACGTCATACTTGCCACCGCTCCTGGTAAAATCCTCTTTGGTGTAGTCGATTACCTTGTCGGCGCCCAGGGATTTTACCAATTCCATATTTGAAGTGCTGCAGACACCGGTAACCTCACCTCCGAAGTACTTGGCCAGTTGAACGGCGGTACTGCCCACCGCTCCCGACGCCCCATAGACAAGCACCTTTTGCCCTGGCTGAATTGCTGCCTTCTTAATAAAGTGAAATGCAGTGGTCCCTCCAAAAGGAATAACGGCAGCTTCAGTATCGGTCAGGTTGCCGGGCTTTAATGCCAAGGTTCCTGCTTCAGGCTGGCAGATGTATTCTGCATACGCACCAAAGCGCATGTCGGTATGACCAAAGACTTTGTCACCAATCTTGAAACGGGTGACGTCCTTGCCCACACTGTCGACTTCACCGGAAAAGACGGTGCCGAGTATGTTCATTTTCGGTTTCATCATCCCGAAAATCAGCCGGACGGCAAAGGGATCGGCTTTCCGGATGCGCCAGTCACCAGAGTTGACGGCGGTGGCTTTCACCCTGATCCGAACTTCATTGTCCTTGGGCGACGGCATCTCCACTTCCTTGAGCTGAAGAACCTCCGGCGCGCCGTACTGTGTGTAGGTTATTGCTTTCATGTTGATAGTTGTTTTAAGGTAGGTTAATAATGTCGTAGTGTTTGATTGTTTTAGAATTATCATTTGTTGATCGTACTCTCACGAAAGAAGGGCTGGCGACTATTCGCCATTCTCCCCTGTGTCATCACGAGGTAAAGTCCCATGGTAAAATCAATCGCGAGACAAAACAGGTCATAGTGAGGGGGTCTCAGGGCCGGTAGCGGCAAGTAGGTATAAACGAGATCCCAGGCTCCATGCAGGAAGTACCCGGCGATGAGGATCGACGTACTCTTGTTGATCCCATAGTAGGACAGGAAGACGAAGATCAACGCCTGAACAATGTTGATCGCCAGCGACAACGGATCCGACCAGGTGAATCCAACATACAAGAAGGCGATGCCGGTGAGCGCGAGACCGTACAGGGTCCTTCGGTCAAGTCCTCTCAACGAGGCAATGAAGGCGATGGCCGCGATCCCAACGGCGATACCGATTAATGTGGCTTTCATCGTGCGACGGTTTGCGTGAGTTCAGGCCGGTAGATCTTCAGCAACACTTCAAGGTCTCCCGTCACCGCCATGGGCTGAAGTCCGGGAACGTTGGCGCCACCGGTATTGCCCAGGGGAATGCGTCCGACAAAGGACTTCACGCCGCCAAGTATCAGCCGGGGCAGCTGGCCGAGGATTTCCTTTCCATTCTTTATCCGGATTCCAAACTTCAACATGAGCCAATGAACACGGTTGTGTTCCATTGGCCACGCTTGCCCGAGCACATGAGCCCGCTCGAGGTGATGCCACGCACCAGCCAGCCCGCCTTCCGCCAGTTCTTTCTCATACAAGGCCAGTTCATTCAGGTAGTAAGCCTTCAACCCGGAAGGCATTGTCCAATAGAGTTTCATAGTAAAGTCTGTTTGGTTGTTAATAGTCCGTTGTTCGGTATCCACCGGTCATATTCCATCTCCTCGGCCACAGCCCTGGCTGCCGCCTCTCCTTTTAGCCGCGACACGAGGTGCAGCGCCCCGTCGATGCCGGCTGAGATGCCTGCCGTGGTGATGATCCGCCCGTTGTCCACGAAGCGTACGCCGGAAAGAACGGTCACCTTAGGAAAGGCAGTGCGCATCTCTTCAATCCGTGAGTGAAACGTGGTGGCCGTTTGCCCGTCCAGCAAGCCGGCGTGCCCGAGGGCAAAGGCGCCACTGCATACGGAAAAGACATAGTCGGTATCCTGTTGATATTTTTTGATCCACTCAATGAGCGTATCATTCCTGAACGACGCCGGGTTACCCCCGAAGACGGCCAGCACATCCGCGCTCGGCACATCAGTGATCGCATAGTCCGGCATCACCTGGAGGATTCCCTGCGACAACACTCGCTCTTTGGTAAGGGCAACGGTGAACACCTTGAAGCCGGCGAGCGCGAATACTTCCATAGGACCGGCGAAGTCCAGTACTTCTACACCATTCATGATGTAGAAGCAGGCAGAGATTTGTGGTTGAGTTTTCATGGGTTGGTTTTGTTTTGTCGCTGCCTTCGAGTACCTCAGGCAGCTCCTTCGGGAACCTCAGGCAACTCCTTCGAGTACCTCAGGCAGCTCCTTCGGGAGCCTCAGGCAGCTCCTTCGGGAACTTTAGGCAACTCCTTCGGGAGCCCAGGCAGCAGTGTTCATCATTTTAGTTTTATTCCTACACCAAACTCAAGGGAAATGGCGCCGATGTTGGCATCGATGTAGTTGATGTCTGATCCTTTCAGCGGCCAGGGGTACAGCGGGAGGTAAGCGCGGAACGTGAAGAAGCACTTCTTCCCACCTTTCTTCAGGCTGTAGAGCAATCCATAGTCCGGGCTCAGCGAAGTGATGGACGTACTCACTTGTTCGAGGGCAGGATTCACCAGCGTTTCCTGGTAGGCGGT
>JAEUUF010000003.1 GCA_016787645.1 Cyclobacteriaceae bacterium
GACGACGATCCCGATGAGCGTGGGCAACGTGACGGCGACGGATGAGACGTTGTGCTCGGCGCCGAACGGATCGGGAACGGTGACGGCGATCGCGGAGACCCCGGGACCGGGTAATCCGGCGAACTACCGGTTCACCTGGGATAATAATGCAGATATGAGCAGTCCGCTGGTTACGCTGAACCCGGCGGTGACGCTGGCGGGCCTGGCAGCAGGGACATATTTTGTACAGGCAACCAGGAACGCAGTGGTTTCACCAGCCACACCGGGGGTAACCGGTTCGGGTTGCGTGACGGCGCCGCTGCCCTTCACGGTATTGGACAAGCGCGTGGTGCCGACGGTGTCATTCAACGTGCAATCGAGCACAGCGTGTGATGGAAGTTTTGATGGGCAGATAACCATCAACGCCTCGACAGCAAGTGGTCCCGGCGTTGGCTCAAATTATGATTTCCTCTGGCAGAGCGACCCGGGTGGCGCTGTAGTGGTCAATGATGCCTTGGCCGCCGCAAGCCCGCATACGACGGGTGGTGCTGATGCGATCGGTCCCGGGGCTTATGTGATCCGGGTGAGGAATACAGTGACCCAGTGCTTCACGGATGCGCCCACGGAAGTCTTGCTGAATCCTCAGCCGGTGGATATCCTGGGAATATCGAAGAATGACCAGCTCATTTGTTACCCGGATGGTTCCATTACAGTGTCGAGCTTAAGCTCAGGAATTCCCGGCAACTACACGTATGAGTGGTACCTCAACAGTCCTGCCTCTGCATTGTTGGTAGACAATTTTGCTGCTCCGATTGCCGTCGGTACGTTGGTGCCGGGCTTGGCAGCCACGCAGTACCCTACCATGGGGGCAGGCATCTATTTCGTGAAGGCGGTGAAGATCCCAGGTACGGGTTCAGGTTCAGGCTGTGAAACTCCTCCATTCCGTGTAGAAGTCATGGACTTGTCTACGGATCCACGTGTTCAGTTTACTTACCTGCCTAACTCCAGTTGCGATCCGGTAAATCCTAACGGCACCGTGTTTGCGGATGCTTCTGAGCAAAACGGCGCAAATGGAGATACCTATTCTTTTGCCTGGACCTTGAATTCAGCACCGTTGCCTCCGGTCACTTCGGTGACAACCACCAGCAATTCAAGCCAGTTGGGCAATTCGTTCGAGGGGACTTATGTCCTCACGGTAACCAATACCTCCAACACGGGTTGCCAGGTTGTGGCCGGGTTGGACGTCATCAAAGACACAAACCTCAGTACGCCAAACATTGTAAACACCAGCAAGTCCGATCCGTTGGATTGCCTCGCCAGCGGCAGTGCCCAGGTGACGGGCATCTCCATTAATGGTGGACCACTGATTACGGGTGCACAGCTCGCCACCGACTTTGTTTATGAGTGGTATAGCGGTTCTTTCCCTGGTGGGCTTACCGCGGTGACCACACCGGCCATCAATGCGATCGCACCGGGAAGTTATTTTGTCGTGGCACGTGATAACACCACACAATGTAAATCAGGCCCGACGGAAGTGCAGATCGTGGATGACAACATTGTGTACCCGGTAATTGACATTGTGCAGACCGCTCAGCAGATCAGTTGTTTGCCGGCCACGGGTACGGCTGCACTGGCTTCCACCGCGGATGGTCAGACGGATGCCAATCCTAATTATACTTTCGACTGGTTCCGGAATCTTACCAGTACGCCTCCCGTCTTTGCAACCACCTCAACGTTAAATAACCTGTTGACCGGTAATTACTCTTTGACTGTGCGGAATATCGCCACCAATTGCACGGCCAGCGCGGTGTACATTGTGCCTGATGATGCTCCGCTTTTCCGTCCCGAAATTTCAGTAGGAGGCGATCCTCGGACTTTCTGCGTTGGACAAAATGGAAGCTTCCTTTCCAGGGTGACCAATATTACTTCGGCCTATCCTTTCCCGCTGAATTTCACTTCCGACTTATATATAGGAGCGACGCCCAACCTGTCCAATCCTCCGGATTTCCCGAACATGCCCAATGTGACCGGCTTCCAGGAGAATTTCATCCAGACCGGGCTGGTCAATGGAACATTTACGGTGCGCATAACTGATAATAATACCGGTTGTACCGCCGTGAAGACAGGTGACGTACTCGATAACCGCACCAACCCTGTCGTTGCGATTGTGGAGGATAATCCGCTGACCATTTGCGATCCCACACGGGCCAATGGTCAATTGTCCGCCAGCGCTGATGGTGGCTTCGTAGGTGGTTATACCTTTGAATGGGTAAAAGCACCTTCAGTGCCTACACCGATTACTGGAGTGATTCTCACGGACAACCTGCTGGTGGGCCAGGGGGCAGCAACATACTCTGTTCGGGTGACGAACAACACAACCGGTTGCTTCAGTGATAAGTCCGGCCAGATTACCGACGGCACTGTCAATCCTCCTGTCCCGACTCCGGTGGTAGTGTTTGATCGCACCAGTTGCATCACTCCGGATGGTTGGGTTACTGCTACTGTCGGTGGTGAAACGCTGGGCTACACATTTAATTGGTATGATGGCAACACGGCGGCTGGAGCTGCTGACTTTGTGGGAGTTGATTACCAACAGCTGGATATTGGACCGTATGCCCTTACCGCTACAGATGTAAATACGGGTTGTACGTCGGCCCCCGGTGTGGTGGACGTATTGGATAAGCGCGTTACCCCTGAATTCAAGCTTACCTCGACGCCTTCCGTTTGTTCGGACACGGGGCGTCCGGGTGAAGGGTCGGCCACCTTCAACTTACTGACCGCCGAGGTAACCATCGACCGGATCGTGTGGACAGACGAACTTGGCGGAAATGCCGGCGAAGGCGTCCAAGTATTTGGGTTGTACCCGGGCCTCTATCATGCCGACATCACGACCTCGAAAGGGTGCACAGCAGAAGGAACCGTGCTGGTGGAAACGGAAGTCGGCGCGTTTAACGGTGTGTCGGACAATGGCGGTGACAAACTGAACGACCATTTCACCGTCGATTGCATTTCCAATTTCCCGAACAACAACGTCAAGATTTTCAACCGAAGTGGTATTCTCGTCTATGAAGGCAACGGGTACAACAACTGTGAACCCAGTCCTCAATTACCGACCCCAGTTTGCTTCAAAGGTACAGGCGAGAATGGTTTGTATTTCCAGGATCGCCTCTTGCCGGCGGGTACTTACTTTTACCTGATTGACAAGCGGAATGGTTCCAAAATTATTTCGGGCTATCTTGAATTGACACGATGAGGCGCGCATTGATCATAGGATTTGCTTTAAGCTTGTTGGTTGGATCGACCCGTGCGCAGCAGCGACCCATTCAGTCATTGTACATGTTTGATCCGTTGGTACTCAACCCGGCCTATGCAGGAACACAGGTTCAGCTCAGTGCCACGGCGATTTACCGGAATCAATGGGTCAACCTGGAGGGAGCACCCAAGACATTCACTACCACCATTCATTCAGGGTTCCTCAAGTCGAAGATGGGCTTAGGTCTTATCCTGGGTTCAGACCAGATCGGGGTGCACAGCGACTTATCTGTCTATGGCGTGTATTCTTACAAGATTCAACTCTCGAGAGATATGTCGTTGTCCATGGGTATCCAGGGCGGGTTCAATTACCTCGAGTCGGACTACAACAAACTCAATCTGAAGAATATTGGTGATCCTAACCTGACGGGTACCACGTCGAAGTACAATCCCAACGTGGGCGCCGGTGTGTTCCTGCGCAAGAAGCGGGTGTATGTGGGTTTATCCGTGCCCTACCTTATCGAAAACAATGTGGTGGACATCAGTGCCAATACCCTCGCGGTACAACAACGCTACTATTATTTAATGGCCGGAACCAGCCGGGATATTAGCGCCAATGTAATGTTCATGCCTTCGGTGCTTATCCGGTACCAGGAGAATGCCCCGATGAGTTTTGATGTCAACGGAACTTTCGTGTTCTACAAGGTGGTCGGCCTGGGCGTCTCCTACCGGCTGAACGATGGAATTGTTGGGCTGTTTGAACTGCAGATCACGGATAGCTTCCACATGGGTTACGCGTATGACTTCACCACCTCTGACCTCAACCGGGTGTCGCTGGGATCTCATGAAATCATGATCAATTACCGGTTGAGAATTCCTAAGATTCACAAGGGACTTGAGTGCCCGGCCTACTGGTAGCCGGCAGGTTTTTCCCACTTTCTCTCCTGGGTTTAGTCGCTCCTGTAACCAACATGCGAATAGCAAACGATTGCGGAAATCCGTCTGTCACTCTTGTCCTCTTCTCTTTTGCACATCCCTGTGCGCACCCTATCTTGGACCTTCGAACTGACTATGCGCGCCTCGCTGGTTGCACTCCTTCTTGTTGCTCTAACCTTCCTTCGGTGTACACCCGCTCGTGAAAAAATTCCGGCGTTACCAGAAATGAAGCCGGCGGAATCCAAGATCATCATCTACCAAATGATGACACGGCTCTTTGGAAATACGAATGCCACCAACCAGCCTTTTGGCACCCTCGAAGAAAACGGGGTGGGGAAGTTCAACGACATAACTGTATCCGCGCTGAACGGTATTAAGGAATTGGGAGTCACTCATGTGTGGTACACCGGCGTCCTTGAACATGCATTAATGACCGACTACTCCGCGCAGGGCATCCCCAAGGACGACCCTGATGTGGTGAAAGGGCTCGCTGGCTCGCCGTATTCCATCAAGGACTATTACGATGTCAATCCTGACCTGGCCGTGAATGTCAAGAAGCGGTTGAATGAGTTTGATCAATTGGTGAATCGCACCCATGAGGCCGGGCTCAAGGTGCTCATCGATTTCGTCCCTAATCATGTTGCCCGCACGTACCATTCAGATGCCAAACCAGAAAACGCTGAGGACTTTGGTGCGAGCGATGACCAGTCGAAGGTCTTCAGTCCTTCCAACAACTTTTATTACCTGCCCGGGGAATCGTTCCAGGTACCCGTTGATCATTACAACCGGTTCAGGCGATTCTATTCAGGAATGGATGGCCGCTTTGATGAAACGCCTGCCAAAGCAACCGGCGATGACCTGTTTACTTCCAAACCCAAGGCGGATTCATGGTTTGAGTCCATCAAGCTTAATTATGGTGTTGATTACTTGAATCACCAGGCAACCCACTTCGATTCAATCCCGGATACCTGGAACAAGATGAGGGATATACTGGTTTACTGGACGGGCCACGGCGTGGATGGTTTCCGCTGCGACATGGTGCAAAAAGTTCCGGTTGAATTCTGGCGCTGGGTGATCCCGCAGGTCAAGGCCGTTAACCCGGAGATCATCTTCATTGCCGAAATCTATATCCCATCACTTTACCGTGATTACCTGGATCGTGGCCGCTTTGATTTCTTGTATGATAAAGTTCAACTCTACGACACGCTTCGGCTTTTGATCAGTGGCAAGCCGCTTGCCTCGGATATCCGGGACATCCAGGAATCCCTGAAACCCAACAATCGCCATATGGTTCATTTTATGGAGAACCATGATGAGCAACGCATCGCATCCCCTTTGTTTGCCGGAGCTGCCGCAAAAGGACTTCCTGCCATGGTAGTGAGTGCGACGATTGATCAAGGACCGGTGATGATTTACTTCGGCCAGGAAGTCGGCGAGCCGGGTGCGGGAGCCGAGGGCTTCGGTGACAACGATGGACGGACAACAATTTACGATTATTGGGGAGTGCCGGAGCATCAGAAATGGATGAACCAGGGCGCTTTCGATGGAGGTCAATTGAGCGATGCACAAAAATCACTGCGTGCTGCGTACAGCAGGATTCTGACGACGGCCCGTGATCACGAAGCGATCCGCGAAGGGGAGTATTGGGACCTAACGAATCACATCCTGGCCAACAAGGGTTCTTCAAACCGGGTAGTTTCCTTTGCCCGCGGGACGCAGGATGAAAAACTGATCATCATGGCCAGCTTCAATTACCAGGCGGAGCAGGTTCGAATTCTTTTGACACCCGAACTGGCTGATCAGTGGGATATCAAGCCTGCACAGAAATATGGATTGAAAGATTTGCTTGGAGATACGACTACCGTGACGCTTTCGCGTGACCAAGGGGCAGCTTTTTTATTGCCTGCCTATGGCTCGCGAATATACCAGGTCATACCAGCACCAAACTAATATGAACGATAACTAACCACATGGCGCAGCAACGAGTATTGATTGAGGATGTTCAACCACAGGTAGATGCGGGAGCTTACCCGGCCAAACGGACGGTCGGGGAGCGCGTGGATGTGACGGCGAGTATTTTCTCGGATGGCCATGATCACCTGCGCGCCGAAGTGGTATACAAGTTTGGCAAGTTGGGCACCTGGATGAGCGTGGAGATGGAATCGACTGTCAACGATAACTGGTCGGCCAGTTTCTATGTCACCGAAAAGGGATCTTATTTCTTCTACGTACAGGCTTGGGTGGATCACTTCGATACGTGGTATGATGGTATCAAGAAGAAGATTGCCGCCAAGCTGGATGTTTCGCTGGAGTTGCGGGAAGGAGCAGAGTTTCTCCGCGCCGTGGCCGGCACACACCAGGAAATGATGAGGTGGGCCGACGTACTGGAAGATCCAACGAAAGTAAAGGAAGCTACGGAGCGCGTAATGTCCGATGAGTTTGAAGACGCCGTGCATCGCCATCCGCTCAAGCGACATGTGGCCCGTCAGGAGAAGGAATTGGAAATCCGGGTCGAGCATGCCAAGGCGTTGTTCAGCACCTGGTACGAATTGTTTCCAAGATCCAGTTCACTATCACCCGGCAAACACGGCACGTTCCAGGACACCATCAAGCTATTGCCCCGCATTGCGGCGATGCACTTTGATGTGCTCTATCTGCCGCCCATTCACCCCATCGGTAAGTTGAATCGGAAGGGAAAGAATAACAGTGTGACCGCCGCCGAGGGAGAGCCGGGATCCCCGTGGGCGATTGGGAGTGATGAAGGAGGTCACAAGGCAATTCACAAGGAGTTGGGGACTCTTGAGGACTACAAACGACTCCAGCAAGAGGCGAAGAAATACAATATTCAGATAGCGCTCGACCTGGCTTTTCAATGTGCGCCGGACCATCCGTATGTAAAGGCTCACCCGGAATGGTTCCGCCAGCGCCCGGATGGTTCTATTCAATATGCCGAGAATCCTCCGAAGAAGTACCAGGACATTTATCCCTTCAATTTTGAAACGGAATCGTGGAAGGAACTTTGGGAAGAACTTAAGTCGGTCATTTTCTATTGGATCGGCCAGGGGATAACCATTTTCCGGGTGGACAACCCGCATACCAAGCCATTCCGGTTTTGGGAATGGGTGATCGGTGAAGTGAACAAGAAGCACCCGGATGTCATTTTCCTTTCAGAAGCTTTCACACGCCCGAAGGTGATGGCTGCCCTGGCGAAGCTGGGTTTCACTCAGTCCTACACGTATTTCACATGGCGGGTGACCAAGGGGGAGATCATGGAGTATATGAACGAGTTGGTGAACGGACCGTCGAGAAACTACTTCCGTCCCAATTTCTGGCCGAACACACCCGACATCCTCCCGTGGCATTTGCAGCGGCAGGGTGAGAACATGTTCATCATCCGGTTTGCACTGGCTTCAACGCTCTCTTCTAACTACGGGATGTATGGCCCAGTCTACGAATTCGGGGAGAACACCCCGGTGGAAGGAAAAGAAGAGTATTACAATTCTGAGAAATACGAACTGAGGCATTACGACTGGCGGAGAACCAATCGTATGACGGATATCATTACGCTGGTTAATCGGGCGAGAAAGGAAAACCGTGCATTGCAGACGACGTGGAACATTCAGTTCTGTGCCGTCGAGAATCCCAATCTCATCGCGTACCTGAAAAAGACGGATGATCTCAGCAACCTGATCCTGGTGGTGATCAACCTGGATCCGCACCAACGGCATTCCGGCTACGTGCAACTGCCGCTGCATCAGCTGGGCATCGGCCGGCTGATCAATGTCAAATTGCGCGACCTGATCACTTCGGAAGATTATACCTGGACACAGGAATGGAATTACGTGGAGCTGGAGCCTCACAAGATGCCATTCCACCTCTTTAAAATGGAAATTCACGCTTCTCAAATGTAAAAGGCCATGGCTGCGCATAGCAAGGAGGATTCATTGTGGTTCAAAGATGCGGTTATCTATGAACTAAGCGTCCGCTCTTTCTTCGACAGCAACGGGGATGGTATTGGTGATTTCCGGGGACTCATCCAGAAGCTGGACTACCTGGAGGATCTCGGCGTCAATGCCATTTGGTTACTGCCGTTTTATCCTTCGCCGATGAAGGACGATGGGTTTGATATCACCGACCATTGTGATGTGCACCCGGACTATGGCGACCTGGCTGACTTCAAGGCTTTCCTCAAAGAAGCGCATCGCCGAAATATCCGGGTCATCATCGAGTTCATTCTCAACCACACGTCAGACCAGCATCCCTGGTTTGAAAAATCCAGGAGAGCAAAGCCTGGATCAAGGCTTAAGGAATACTATGTATGGAGTGACTCCATTGATAAGTACAAGGAAGCGCGGATCATCTTCCCGAGTGAGGAGTCGTCGAACTGGGCGTGGGATCCCGTTTCGAAGAGCTTCTATTGGCACCGGTTCTTCAGCCACCAACCGGATCTGAATTATGAATCCAGTGATGTGCAACTGGAGATGATGAAGATCGTTGATTTCTGGTTGAAGATTGGTGTGGATGGTTTTCGGCTCGCTTCTGTTCCGTTTCTTTTTGAGCAGGAGGGAACCAGTTGTGAAAACCTTCCGCAGACCCACAACTTCGTGCGAAAGCTCCGCGCGCACATCGATCGAAAATACAAGGACCGGATTCTCGTGGCTGACGCCAACTTATGGCCGGAAGACGCGGCATCTTACTTCGGCAAGGGAACCGAGTGCCACATGAGTTTCAACTACCCGCTCATGCCCCGCCTATTTCTAGCGCTGCGAACTGAAGACAGTTATCCCATTATTGATATTGTAGGGCAGACACCGGCAGCCACTGCCAACACCCAGTGGGCCGTGTTCCTCCGCAACCACGACGAGATAGGTCTTGAAATGGTGACAGAAGAGGAGAAGGACTACCTGTTCAAGGCGTACGCCAGTGATCCGCAAACGAAACACAACCTTGGCATCCGTCGCCGTCTCGCGCCGTTGTTGAGCAATGACCGTCGTAAAATCGAATTGCTCTACAGCATTTTGTTGTCACTTCCCGGTACCCCGGTGATGTACTACGGCGATGAAATCGGCATGGGCGATAACGTTTTTCTCGGGGACCGGAGCGGCATCCGCACGCCTATGCAGTGGAGCATGGAGGTGAACGCCGGGTTTTCTACCGCCAACCCGCAGCAATTACACCTTCCCCTGGTATCCGATCCTGTCTACCGCTACGAGGCGGTGAACGTAGCCATCCAGGAGGAGAACCTTACCTCGCTGGTGTGGTGGATCAAGAATGTCATCGCCATGCGCAAGCGCCTCGATGTGTTCGGTCGTGGCAATTTGCGTTTCATAGAAAGCAGCAACGCCAAGGTACTCTCGTATGTGCGTTGGCTGGAGTCACATCGTATCATTATCGTCGCCAATCTTTCCCAGTTTTCGCAAGCCACCATTCTTGACCTTTCGGAATTCAAGAATTGCGCCATTACGGAAGCCTTCAGTCAGAATAAGTTCCTGAATGTGGGAGATGGCGAGTACCCCATTACACTGGGGCCGTATGGGTACTTCTGGTTCCAGGTAGATGAGGAAGAGAAGAAGGAGACAGGTAGCAATGGCAGTGAACTGTTGTTGTTCAAATCGCCCTTATCGTGGGAGAAGGTATTTACACGGTTCGAGGAAGCGCGCGACTTTGAGCGCAAGATCTTCCCTTCGTTCCTGAAAAAATGCCGCTGGTTTGGAGGAAAGGCGAAGACGATCAGCAAGATGAGTATCAATAAGGTCATCACCTTGAAAGTAGGGAAGACCGTGCACTACCTGGTGCTGATCGAGGTTCATTATGTCCAGCGGTTGCCGGAGATGTATTTCCTTCCGATCACCTTCTTCCCGACGGAAGTGATCATGGACCGCGTGGAATACACGACCCAGAGTGTGGTGTGTCGCGCGGAAGTTCAGGGCAAAACCGGGTTTATCCT
The DNA here is from genome assembly GCA_016787645.1 of Cyclobacteriaceae bacterium. Taxonomy (GTDB): domain Bacteria; phylum Bacteroidota; class Bacteroidia; order Cytophagales; family Cyclobacteriaceae; genus ELB16-189. Next base: position 10,115 of record JAEUUF010000003.1, read on the forward strand.
TGACAGCTCCTATGACCGGGCGTTCAGGGACTTCCTGTTTTCCAGGATGGCCAAGAGTGTAAAGATCAAGGATACAAACGGCGTGCTGGAGTTCAACTCTAGTGTCTTCTCGAAGATCAAGGCCGACAAGATCGAGTCAAAGATCCTCAAAGCAGACAGTACCAACACAGCGATCATTTTCAACGACAAGTATTTCTTCAAGTTCTACCGCAAGATCGACCGGGAAATCAATCCGGACCTTGAAATAACCCGGTTCCTCACGGAAAGCACGGGCTTCGCCAACAGTCCGCGCTATTCCGGCAGCATGGAGTACCGGGACAATGAAGGTCACACCATCGTGTTTGGCCTGCTCCAGGAGAAAGTGGACAACCAGGGCGACGCGTGGAATATGACCATTGATTCGGTGGGGAGATTCTACGAAAGAGTCCTGGCCAAGGCCAAGAAGGAGAAGCTGCCGATGCTGGTCAACAAGCCGGCGATTCTCTTTGAAGAGACACCTGAGTTGATCCAGGAATTCATCGGCCGCGGCTTCTATGAGCGCGTGGTGCGCCTCGGACACCGAACGGCAGAGATGCACCTGGCGCTTGCGTCGAATAATTCAAACCCTGAATTCGCACCGGAGCCATTCACGAGCAACTATCAACGATCATTATACTCTTCGCTGCGCAAACTGTTGAAAGACCGCTTCAAGTTGCTGCGGCAATCGCTGGGTAAGCTGGATCCGGAGACGAGGGAAGTGGCTGAACGCGTATTGTTGCTGGAAGATGGAATCCTGGAATGTTTTTCGGAGATCTACTCCATTCGTATCCGCGCGATGAAGACGCGCATTCACGGAGATTATCATCTTGGCCAGGTCCTGTTCACCGGAAAGGATTTCTATATTATTGACTTTGAAGGAGAACCTGGCTTTTCATTCAGTGAGCGGCGGTTAAAGAAGAGTCCTTACAAGGATGTGGCGGGGATGATGCGATCATTCCACTATGCCGCTTTTGGAAAGATATTATTAAATGAAAATTACCGCCGGCAGGACATTGAAATCCTGGAGGCGTGGGCGGAACAGTGGCAGCATTATGTGAGCCGGTACTATTTGGGAGCATACATGGACCGGATGGGATTGGGTGCGACACTGCCCAACGAAGACGATGTGCTCATCCGGACATACCTCATCGAGAAGGCGGTGTATGAGCTGGGCTACGAGCTCAATGGCCGCCCATCGTGGACCATCATTCCGCTTCGTGGCATCGAGTACCAGATGAACCGTTATTTCAAGGAAAAAGAGAACCGCAAGTCAAAAGCTGTATCGGTGAATTGAAGTTTGTGAACTACATTAGGGATTGAATCCATGGCCAAAAAGACACCACCCAAGGCAGACAAGCCGGCGACTGAAGGAAATTTCTCCCTGCTCACGGATTTTGATATCTACCTCTTCAAGTCCGGCAAGCACTTCAAGCTTTACGAGAAACTGGGCGCTCATGTCGTTGAGCACGAGGGCAAACAGGGAACTTATTTTGCAGTTTGGGCGCCCAATGCGCATAAGGTTTCGGTGATTGGGGATTTCAATTACTGGAAAGCCGATCAACATGTGCTTAAGCCCCGTTGGGACGAGTCCGGGATTTGGGAGGGATATTTTGAAGGTGTCGGAGCTGGGCAGGCCTACAAATTTGCCATACACTCGAACTTAGGACCTTACCTGGAAAAGGCCGACCCGATGGCCGTGTATGCCGAAGTTGCTCCGAAGACGGCATCAGTGACGTGGAAATCGGATTTCAACTGGAATGACGATGCATGGATGGAGGCAAGGAAGAAATCCGTTGGGAAATCGAAGCCATATTCTGTTTATGAAGTGCATGCGGGAAGCTGGCGCCGCAAACCGGAAGACGGCAACCGGTCATTATCCTACCGGGAATTGGCCAAGGACCTGGTCGAATATGTCAGCCACATGGGATTTACTCACGTGGAATTTCTCCCGGTGATGGAGCACCCCTTCTTTGGTTCCTGGGGCTACCAGCTCACCGGATATTATGCACCCTCCAGCCGATACGGCAATCCGGATGACTTCCGGTTTTTGGTGGATGCTCTTCACCAGGCGGGCATTGGCGTCATCCTCGATTGGGTGCCGTCCCATTTTCCTGGCGACGCGCATGGACTTTATGAATTTGACGGAACCCATCTTTACGAGCACGCTGATCCGCGCAAAGGTTTTCATCCCGACTGGAGCAGTTACATTTTTAATTACGGCAGGCCGGAAGTGAGGGCCTTCCTGATCAGTAACGCGTTGTATTGGCTCGAAAATTATCACGTTGATGGGCTGCGTGTGGATGCGGTGGCCTCGATGTTATACCTTGACTATTCCCGAAAGGCCGGCGAGTGGATTCCCAACCAGTACGGCGGCAATGAGAATATTGAAGCGATCATGTTTCTCAAGGAGTTCAATGAGACCGTTTATGGAACTCACCCTGATGTTGTCACCATCGCTGAAGAGTCGACCGCCTGGACGGGTGTCTCCCGGCCGACTTACCTCGGTGGCCTGGGCTTCGGGCAGAAATGGATGATGGGCTGGATGCACGATACGCTTCGGTATTTCAAAAACGATCCCATTTACCGGCAGTACCACCAGAACGACATCACGTTCAGCATCATGTACGCCTTCACCGAGAATTTTATGTTGCCGCTCTCTCACGACGAGGTAGTACATGGAAAGGGCTCGCTGTTAGGACGGATGCCGGGCGATGAATGGCGGAAGTTCGCTAACCTCCGGCTGTTGTATGCCTATATGTTCATGCACCCGGGCACCAAGCTGCTTTTCATGGGCGCGGAGTTCGGGCAGTCTTCCGAGTGGAGCCACGACCGCAGCCTCGACTGGCATGTCACTTCGCATCCGTTGCACAAAGGCATTATGGAAGTGATTCGGGCGCTTAATGAATTGTATTCCACGGAGCCGGCATTATATATGTACCAATTTGATCACAAAGGATTCGAATGGGTGGATTATGAAGACCGTCAGAACAGTGTAGTCACCTTCATGCGGAAGAGCGATAAGCCCAACGAATCTTTGCTGGTGGTGTGCAACTTTACCCCGGAAGTACGGCAGCATTACCGCGTCGGTGTTCCGAACCGGGGTTATTGGAAGGAGATATTCAATTCAGACCACGGGAAGTTTGGTGGTACGGGCATCATGAACGGTGGCCGGATGATCACCACACCGGTCAAATACCACGGAAAAGACTATTCGATCACGTTGGTGTTGCCGCCTTTGGGCATCAGCGTCATTAAGCTGGAGCGCGAAGAGGCGGAGTTTGAATTAGGCAGTTAGGTTGTTTAACCCCTTGAGCCGTGAGCCAACAAAAGTACATCTGCATCCATGGCCATTTCTATCAGCCCCCGCGCGAGAACGCGTGGCTTGAAGTCATTGAAATCCAGGATTCCGCGCACCCTTACCACGACTGGAATGAGCGAATCAGCGCAGAGTGCTACGCGCCCAATTCCGCATCCCGAATTCTCGACAAAGTAGGCGGGGTGATCAAGAAGATCACCAACAACTATTCCCGTATCAGTTTCAATTTTGGCCCCACGCTGCTTTCGTGGATGGAGCGCAACGACAAAGAAGCTTATCAGGCCATCCTGGAAGCGGACAAGGAAAGCATGGAGCTGTTCGGCGGGCATGGGTCGGCGATGGCGCAGGTGTACAACCACATGATCTTGCCCCTGGCCAACCGGCGCGACAAAGAGACGCAAGTGATCTGGGGTATCCGTGATTTCGAGCGACGTTTCAACCGGAAGCCCGAAGGAATGTGGCTGGCAGAGACCGCGGTGGATACCGAGTCGCTTGAGGTCCTGGCTGAGCAAGGCATCGTATTTACTGTATTGGCCCCCCGTCAGGCCAAAGCAACGCGGCGCATCGGCGATGAGCATTGGAATAATGTGAATGACCAGACGGTAGACACCCACAAAGCCTACCGCTGCAACCTTCCGTCCGGCAAGAGCATTGCCCTCTTCTTTTACGACGGTGATATCTCGCAAGGGGTGGCTTTCAATGGTTTGCTGTTCGACGGCAAGCGTTTCGCCGACCGCTTGATCGAGGGCTTTAACGACGGTGACCATTCGCCACAATTGGTAAACATCGCCACCGATGGCGAGACCTATGGCCATCACCACAAGAGTGGGGATATGGCACTGGCCTTTTGCCTGGAGTACATCGATCAGAATCCGGACGTGAACCTGACGAACTATGGTCATTTTCTGTCGATGTTTCCCCCGGAGCATGAGGCGCAGATCATTGAGAATAGTTCGTGGAGTTGTGTTCATGGCATTGAGCGCTGGCGCAGCAACTGTGGGTGTAATTCCGGGAAGGGATACAACCAGAACTGGCGCGCCCCGCTTAGGGAGGCGCTGGACTGGTTACGGGACACCATGATTGAGATTTTCGAGACGGAAGGTTCGAAATTGTTTTACGATCCATGGCGTGCACGAAATGAATACATCCGGGTGATCCTGGAGCGTAGCGACGAATCGATTGACCGGTTCATGGACGAGTACGCTGCCCGCGATGTGGATGTTAATAAGGGCTTGAGGTTACTGGAGCTGCAGCGCCATGCCATGCTCATGTATACCAGTTGCGGCTGGTTCTTCGATGAACTTTCGGGCATTGAGACCGTTCAGGTTATTCAATATGCCTGCCGCGCGGTGCAACTCTCAAAGCAATTGACCGAACGGGTATTGGAAGGTGAGTTTTTGAAGCGGCTGGAGAAAGCGCCCAGTAATTTGCCAATGTACAAGGATGGCGTAGGAGTGTACAAGAAATGTGTACTTCCTTCCAAAACGAACCTTTCGCGCGTGGGTATGCACTACGCGGTGTCCTCCATTTTTGAAGAGGAGCCTGAAAACCTGCCGTTGTTCAATTACATGGCCACCAACGAGTTTTATGTCAAGAAGGAAGCCGGTGAACAGAAACTGGTGATTGGCATTACCAAGGTCCGCTCGCTGGTGACACGGTCGGAGAAGCGTTTTGCCTTCGCAGTTATCTACCTGGGCAAGCACGATGTGATTGGTAATCTTTCCCTGAATATCGAACTGGACAAATTCTCCAGCATGCAATTCCGGATGATCGACGCTTTTGAGGATGGACGACTTGGCGACATCATGACAATCATGCAGACCTATTTCGGTCCGGAGAAATACTCCATCTGGTACCTCTTCAAAGAGGAGAAGCGCAAAATTCTCGACATGATTGCCCGCCAGGGTCTTGAAGATATAGAGATGTCCCTGCGTCGGACATACAACCGGGATTACCCTTTGGTAAATGCGTTGTCCAACAATGACATCCCGATCCCCAATGCCTACCGGACGACCTTTGAGTACATCCTGAATGCGGATCTCATCAAATGTTTCCGGCCAGACCGCATCAACATGAAGTTGCTGGATCGTATTGCGGGTGAAATGAAGCGTTGGAACCTGAAGATAGAAGATCCGAGCACACTTGAGCGTTTGGCTGGCGACAGCATTTACCAGGAGTTACTGCGCATCAATACAGAGCGCGATAACCTCAAGCGGATCAGCCGCCTGAACCGTGCGTTTACCATCTTGTCGAAGTTTGACCTGGCGCCCAATCTGCATCGCAGCCAGAACCTGTATTTCGAAATGTCACTCGAAAACCGGGAAAAGAAGCCAGAAGAAATTTCCAAGGAATGGACAGAACAATTCCTTGAGTTAGGCGACCACCTGGGTGTTAAAGTCGAGTAGGTTTAGTGCGCAGCCACTTCCGGATCAATTTGCTGGGCCCAGGCGAGAATTCCGCCTTTGAGGTTGTACAGGTTCGTTAAACCGTGGTTGTTTTCGAGCCAACGGATGATGTTGGCGCTTCGCCCGCCACTGCGGCAATGGATGACCACCTGTTTTGCCGTGGAGATGCGCCCAATATTGGTAGGAACCTCGGCCATAGGAATAAGTTCACCACCCAGGTTTCCTTCTTCAAATTCATGCGGTTCGCGTACGTCAATCAGCTGGAAGTCAGCCTTGGCATCCATTAACGCCTTCAACTCTTGCACGGTAATCTCTTTCATGGAATTGTTTCTGGAAGTTCCTACGCCGCAAAATTGATCATAATCGATCAGATTCCGGATGGCGTGATCCTGTTTTTTTGGGAGGCTGATTTTCCGCGATTGCATTGTCAGGCTGTCAAGGATGAAGAGCTGTCCCGATAGCGGTTCTCCAATGCCGGTTACCAGTTTGATGACTTCGTTGGCCTGGATGGATCCGATGATCCCCGGCAATACACCGAGAACGCCACCTTCTTCGCAGTCAGGCACCGTTCCGGGTTTCGGAGGCACAGGGTAGAGATCGCGGTAGGTTGGGCCGCCAGCGTAGTTGAATACACTTACCTGTCCCTCGTAGCGAAAGATGGACCCGTAGACCAGCGGAAGATTTAACAACGCGCAGGCATCGTTGAGCAGGTAGCGGGTAGGAAAGTTATCCGTAGCATCGACCACGACATCAAATTCCGCGAGGAGTTGGAGGGCGTTGGCGGAGGTGATTTTCACGGGAGCAGCCACGATACTAATACCGGGGTTCATGGCGGTAAGTACCCGTTGAGCACATTCCGACTTCAGTTTGCCGATGTCGGCGGTGGTGAAAAGAACCTGACGCTGGAGATTGGACAATTGCACTACGTCATGATCGATGATGCCTAAACGGCCGACTCCGGCGGCGGCCAGGTAGGAGAGGATGGGCGCACCCAGGCCGCCCGCGCCAATCACGACTACCCTGGCCTCTTTTAGTTTGTTTTGCCCATCCACTCCAAAGCCGGGGAGCACGAAATGCCTGCTATAGCGTTCCAGGTCGTCGGCTGAGAAAGGAGGAGTCATCCTGCAAATTAGTATTTGTTTCGCATTGCCTTCCAGCCCGCGGGAAGTCGACTTTTGCTACTTTGTAAACCAATAACCAATCCAGTATGCAAGGACGTCAGAACATACCCTCGGGAGCGCCGTGGGAAGACATTGTCGGTTACAGCCGTGCGGTGCGCATTGGCAACGTGCTCGAAGTTTCAGGAACCGTGGCCGTCGACGAGCAGGGAGTTGTCGGCAAAGGAGACTTTTACGCGCAGACCCGGTTCATCATCCAGAAGATCGAAGGCGTGCTCGCCCAGGCAGGATACACGCTCGAGGACGTTATTCGTACCCGTACCTACGTCACCGACATCCGGCAATGGGAGGCGGTGGGCAAAGCGCACGGCGAGTTCTTCCGAAACATCAAGCCAGCCACGTCCATGATCCAGGTGAGCGGTTTCATTGCGCCCGAGTATCTGGTGGAGATGGAGGTGACGGCAATAAAGCAGTAACGATTGGTATTTGCCTTCGAGTGCTGCTGGCTTCGGGAGCCTCAGCCAGCGGGGGTGGGGAATTCTACTTTTTTCCTTCGCTTTGTTGCTGGCTTCGGGAGCCTCAGCCAGCGGGTAGTCGTGCCGTCGGAGTGACCTTGGTGCCTGAGGCACTCGAAGGCACCAAGGGGGAGTGCTTGAGAACAAGTGGAATGAGTCTGTCTTCACGTTGTCGCTGGCTTCGGGAGCCTCGGCCAGCGGGGGTGGGGAATTCTACTTTTTTCCTTCGCTTTGTTGCTGGCTTCGGGAGCCTCAGCCAGCGGGGGGTGGGGAATTCTACTTGTTTGCCTTCGGTTCGATGCTGGCTTCGGGAGCGTCAGCCAGCTGGTAGTGGTGCTGTCTGAGTGATCTTGGTGCCTGAGGCACTCGAAGGCACCAAGGGGTATCTGTTGGCTTCTAGTTTCACTGTTTACGTGAGTGTCAGTCAGCTGGAAAATGTGATATTCTTGTTGTGATCATATGAGGTTTTATCCGACTATCTGAACTTGGTGCCTGAGGTTTCCGAAGTCACCAAGGGGAGTTCCTCAGTGAACTACCCATTTTTTAAGATTGAAGGCAATGATCGGCTGGATGTACATTCTTAAATGCGCTGATGAGAGTTATTATACAGCGAGCACAAGTGATTTGAAACTGCGTCTAAAGCAGCACACATTGGGGCTTGGCGCAAATCATACAAGCAAAAGACTACCCGTCACTCTGGTTTATGTTGAGAAATATGCGAGGGTTGAGGATGCATTTAGAAGAGAAAAGCAAGTTCAAGGCTGGAGAAGGACAAAGAAGGAAGCGCTGATTAAAGGAAGAATTGATTTGCTTCCACGGCTGGCCATAGCCTATCGTGACCGGAGGAGACTGGGGAATTTTCTGGAATAAAGATCCAAATACCGTTCTTGAGATTGGTGCCTGGGTTCGCTGGCTTCGGGAGCCTCAGCCAGCGGGGTGGGAAATTCTACTTTTTTGCCTTCGATTCGATGCTGGCTTCGGGAGCCTCAGCCAGCTGGTAGTGGTGCCGTCTTCTTGATCTTGGTGCCTGAGGCACTCGAAGGCACCAAGGGGAGTGCTTGAAGAAAAAGTGGGATGAATCTGCCTTCGCTTTGTCGCTGGCTTCGGGAGCCTCAGCCAGCGAGTAGTGAGAAATTCTACTTGTTTGCCTTCGGTTCGATGCTGGCTTCGGGAGCCTCAGCCGGCTGGTAGTGGTGCTGTCTGAGTGATCTTGGTGCCTGAGGCACTCGAGGGCACCAAGGGGGAATGCTTGAGAACAAGTGGAATGAGTCTGTCATCGCTTTGTCGCTGGCTTCGGGAGCCTAAGCCAGCGGGTGTTGGTGCCGTCTTCTTGATCTTGGTGCCTGAGGCACTCGAAGGCACCAAGTAGAGCGCATCTAGCTCAAGACCTTAAAACCACCTGCGAATATTTCCTTACACTGATATAGATCAACTGCGGCTTCACCAAAAAATCGTAAACTTGTACCGTTTTTAAGACCCTATGCAAGAAGACAAAGGTGAACTGGTCCTGAGAAATTTGTGGTACCTCGCATTGCCCTCCGGGGCATTGAAGAAAGGCAAAGTGGTAGGGCGGACGATTGCCAAAGAGCGAATCGTTTTCGGGCGTGACGCGGAGGGTAAGCCTTACGCGTTGCGCGATAACTGCCCGCATCGGGGTGTGCCGCTGTCGCAGGGCAACTTGCTGGACAACGGGACTATCCAATGCTGCTATCACGGATGGGAGTTTGACAGCGGCGGGGTATGCCGGAAGATACCGGCCCTGCCACCCGAGTCAAAGGCCGATGTGACCAAGATTCGCGTACCCAAGTATCCCGTGGTGGAGATGAACGGAACCATCTGGATCTATCTTCCCGATAAATTGTCTCCGAACATTGAACCAAAGGAGCCTGTACCTGATCTGCACCTCGGGGCAGGGGAGACGCTTCGCCACGTGGAGTGCATCGTGATGCCGACCAATATTGATCACTCGGTCATTGGATTGATTGATCCCGCGCACGTGACGTTTGTACACCAATCCTGGTTCTGGCGTACGGCCAAGTCGTTGAAATTGAAGACCAAGAATTTCGAACCGATACCCCGCGGGTGGAAGATGGTGCGTCATGCGCCCTCGGCGAACTCCAAGGGTTATCATGTGTTGAAGGGTGACGTGTCTACGGAGATTTTCTTTGATATTCCGGGTAACCGGCTTGAGCACATTTCCATTGGCAAGTCCAATAAGATCATCTCCATTACTACCCTCACGCCGATTGACGATCATCGTACCGAGCTCAATCATTTCTTTTACTCCTCGCTGGCGATCACCAATTGGCTGTGGTGGCCGTTGAAGAGCCTGGGTAGGACTTTTATTGGCCAGGATGTTGGAGTGTTTCAAAAACTGGCCAAGGGACTGGAGAACGATCCGCCGTTGATGTTGGTGGGTGAGCCCGATGCGCAGGCACGCTGGTACTATGAATTGAAGAAGCAATGGCGGGCGGCCCAGGAACAGGGCACCGAGTTTCGCAACCCGCTGCAGGCCGAGACGTTGCATTGGGTGACGTAGGGTCCTGATTCAAGTTTCAGCTGCTTGACCGGGTTGTATCCATTTCTTTCCATGGGTCCATCGAAGTCGCATACGGCTCTCGCCTGATGATAAGTGCAAAGTCGAGCCCTTCTTGTCGGAAGGGCAGGAACCCATAATCTGCGCAGAAATAGTAGCGGCGGTGTCGCCCGCTGACATGTATTGATGAAAAGACGGTGGGATTGAATCCCATGGCCTCCAGGATTTCTCGTTTCACGGTTGCTGTTTTGTTTGGGCAAAGTCTTTTGAGAAGGCTGCGGTTTTGTCGCAGGATGCTGAGGGCATCGGTGAGCGGGGCTTCGCTGGTCTGGCGGAGAGATTGATTAAAGATGGTTCTGCATTTCTCGCTGCAATATCTTTTGTTGGATCGGCCGGAGAACTGTCGCTTGCAGACGGGGCACTGCCGGTAATCCTGACTATTTCCTTCGTTCACCATACTTTTTCCGGTTTGTCCGGTTTTGCTTCGGCTAAGCTATTGCGGACTATCCCCAGTCCCCTAAAATTTGGCCCAAGAAAAACATGACAACTTTACCTGCCGTAACACTCCGTCACCTGATGCTCGACCAGGAGCCTCGGATTGGCCTTCAATTCCACCCCAACAAAGTGGTTCAGGCTCTCATCGATTCGCTTCCCGGCGTGGACTATTCGGATGAGCACCGGATGCATCATTTCCCCAACAGCCCGGATAATCTCTCACTGCTTTACAAGACGTTCCGGGGTGTAGCTTGGGTGGAAGGCCGCTATTTCTTTCGCGACCGCCCCATCCGTCCTGATGCCGAAGCAGTGGACTTAAGTGCCTTGCGAAAACCGGCCTCCAAGGGAAGGAAAACCTGCCCCGAGGAATACATTGCCCTGCTCGAGACGAAGCGTTATAGTTTAAATACCGCTAAAACGTACATTACCCAGTTTACGGAGTTCATCAATCATTTCCCTGACAAGGAGTTACGGGAGCTCGATGAGCTGGACATTCGCGCCTACTCCCGCCACCTTGTTCAGACCGGCAAGTCGTCCTCGCTGCAGAACACGGCCATTAATGCCATCAAGTTCTATTATGAGCAGGTACTCAACATGCCTCGGCGTTTCTATGACATTGAACGGCCCCGAAAGGAGCTCAAGTTGCCGGGTGTTTTGAGTAAGGAAGAAATAAAGGCCATGATCCAGGTTACTGAGAACCTCAAGCACAAGACCATTCTAACCACGTTGTATTCCTGTGGCTTACGATTATCGGAGGTCCTGGAATTAAAGCTTCCGGACCTCAAGCGCGACCGAAACCTCTTGTTGGTGCGCCAGGCGAAGGGGAAGAAGGACCGACACACCGTATTGGGGGATAAGACCATCGGTTTGATTGACAAGTACATTGATCAATACCACCCCAAAGAGTATGTATTTGAAGGACAGCGGGGCGGAATTTATAGTGCCAAGAGTGTGACCAACATCGTAAAAAACAGTGCCGCCAAGGCCGGGATAGCGCAGAACGTATCACCGCATACGCTCCGGCATTCCTTTGCCACCCACGCCCTTGAATCCGGAACTGATCAGCGCTTCATCCAGATTGCCCTTGGCCATTCCTCCCCGAAGACTACAGAGATCTACGCACACGTTTCAGCAAAAAAATTGTCCGGCATTGTGAGTCCACTAGAAAATCTTGATATTGACTTTTGAATTTGGCTATGTATAAGTCCAGCACTCTTTTGTTTGAATTTTCTTCAATTTCAAGACATACATACGCTCCTGACAAAAGAATAATATAGGCAATACAAATACCAAGTTGTTAGGTGCAAGGCGGTTCGACAAGAAAGACCATTAATAAGATGAATAAATGGACAGCAATTGGGCTCTTACTTCTGGGTACAATTGCTTCCTCTAAAATTGCATTGAGTGTCGATGTGGATAAGTATGAACTTGGGGCTCTAGCAAATTACTACTTCCCACCTATTTTTGGCGCACTGACTATTCTGGTCTTTATATTGATTGACTGGATAAACAAAAGAATAAGAATTCCATTAACAATAATACTTTTTCTTATAAACATTGCTTTTGCATTTTATATTAGATAGGATTTGAAGGAGGCTCGAAGGTTGGTCACCTTGCATGTCGACAACGAACTCTTTGTCATGAAGTGATTGAACGGAACCGCCCAGCACCTAACACAAGCTATTTGCAATTGCGGGTGTTCGCAGTAAATTGAACAATAGATTTCAAACACAGTTTCGGTTTGTGGAACTTGCCCAGCTGGTCGGGCTTGTCAGCCTTGTGCCGGCGGCTTTAACAAGCCCTCCTACGACCCGCAACTGCAAATAGCCAACCGTTGGCGGCAAGCGCTAAAGAAATGAGATTGCACTTTTTAATTGCATTAGCACTAATTAGCTGTCAACAAGACCGACAATCCAAAAATAATGTTACGACCACAGACTCGTTGACACTCATGACTCTTGGACAGAAGGAGAAAGCCTCCTGGGACTACTATCAAGAGATTGAAAGAAGATTCAAAAGCGAGAGGTATACGGTTGAAGAAATAGACAACTATATCCAAGAATTGATAGACGATGGCTCAGTTCCAAAGCCGGAGATATTCATTGAAACAGATAGCGGGACAAAATCCAGGGCTGTCGACTACAAGACTTACAAAAAGTATAGACAGAATAATCCGATTGATTTGAGTAGGGACTACACTATTAAATTGCCAGTACCCGACACTGCAGAGAGAGAAGCACAAAGGAATATCATTTTGAAAGCATTAAAAGGAGACACCATAAATTAATCTCGGAGAAAGCGCCAGCCGCCAACACAAGCTATTTGCAATTGCGGGTGTTCGCAGTAAATTGAAGAATAGATTTCAAACGCAGTCTCGGTTCGAGGAACTTGCGCAGCTGGTCGGGCTTGTCAGCCTTGTTCCGGCGGCTTTAACAAGCCCTCCTACGACCCGCAACTGCAAATAGCCAACCGTTGGCAGCCATATTACCCTTTAAAGTGAACCATAGACTTATAGCATTCAACGTTGTTTATTACCTAACAACTTTGACTTTCTATTTCCAAGGACTTTCAGATCCAAGCAGTTCTCTGGGATACGGATTTTTTATTCTCGGCTTCTGGGTGCTCTCATTGATTGTACTTGTACTACTCGTTGTCAGGTCCAAGATTTTGGTTAACAATGTTTGGGACAAAATTGGAATCATACTGGCGACACCAATACCTGTTCTAGTAATAATTGGTACCGGCCTAGCAATTACGGACCAAGTAGATTCCGAACGCTATACCTATAAAGATGGGTATCAATATAAGATCCTGGAATACTCAGATCGATCAACAAGTCTGAGAACAAGAACGGAGATATACAAGAGTGAAATGAAAGTGGCCGAATCAAGCACGAACTATAATATCAACTGGTTAAGGGACAGCACTTGGGCATATTATTCAAACAGCGGTGACACGATTAAAATAGAAAAATACGTCAACGACAAGAGAATAGAGTAGGGTAATACGCCAGCCAACATTGTGTATGCAATCATGCCGGGAATTCGCACTTAAATAAATAGTTAACTTCGTTTCGACTCAGTGAGTAGTGGTGGAGTAGAAGCTGGTCGGGACTTGCCGGCCTTGTTCCGGCGGCCTTGGCAAGCCCTCCTACATCCCGGCACGCTGCATACACTGAGCGTTGGGTGCCATTTTTTTAAAGACACGACAGACAATAAATGAATTACAGACTGACAATTCTACTAATTGGACTAACGACACTTGGTTGCACGGTTGACAAAAGAGCGGACTCAAATTCAGACAAGGTAATTGAAGACATAAAGGCTGACAATGACCTATTCACAGAGATAATTCTAACAGCGGACACTTTAATTGAAAACGGGACCTTTAACAAAGTCCAATTCAAAAATGCAGACAAAGTTGTGTTTGAATTATATGACGAGAACGCTTACGACACTATTGAATCAAAAGCAATAGAAATCAAAAATGAGATTTCATCAAAGAACATTCTCCTTCAAAAAATTAAGGACACATATTATATAGCATTATTTGGAGCGGAGTATGGGTGTTGTCCTCGTGAATTAACAATTATTCAAGCCGACAAAAGCGGGATAAGAAAAATATTCAAAGACTCATTTGAGGTTTCAAAAGTGAGCAAGGCCGACAATGACGAGATTAAGTATTTTGGAATTGAATCTTTTAGTGAAGCACTTTATCCTGTAGACTCTTTAGACATTTTACTATTTACTTACAACCCGACATTGGTTTATAGTTTAAGTGATGGTTTTAAATTGGACAGCCTGACAACAAAACAATACAACGAGGAGAATTACGTTTTTGCAGGATTTAATTATGAAGGAGACGTGAAAGTTGCGTTTCCTAAAGACGGACAAGAAAGAAAATTGGGAAGAAGGAAACCGTACATATATAGTGTGGACTAAAAAAACGGCACCCAACATCGTGTATGCAATCATGCCGGGCGTTCGCACTTGAAATAAATAGTTAACTTCGTTTCGGCTCAGTGATCAGTGGGGGAGTAGCAGCTGGTCGGTCTTGCCGGCCTTGTTCCGGCGGCCTTGGCAAGCCCTCCTACATCCCGGCACGCTGCATACACTGAGCGTTAGCTGCAAGGCTGTGATGACAGTAAAGTATTAAAATCTTGGACAAAATAATGGAACAGAACAAGGACAAATCTTCAAACAGACAACAGGAAATTGTTACACAGTACCTGCACGAACTGGACAAGCATTTAGCTGAGTTGAAAATAGGCAAAGCTGAAAACACATTCGAAATAAAGGACTTGGCAAGTTTGCTTTTTATACACCCGACACATTTAAGTAATACTATCCACGAGGTTTTAGGAAAATCGCCTTGTGACATTTATGAAGAAAGACTTATTGAAATCGCCAAAGAACTTATCCTTTCGTCTGACAGACCTATTGCCCAAATAGCGCAATCCATGACTTTTGACCCTTCAAATTTTACCAAATTCTTTAAAAGTTATGTAGGAACGACACCAAAGAAATTCAGACAAATGGCCAAATCTGAACTTAACACCATTTAATCTGAACTTAACACCATAACCATACAGCGAATTGGGAGGACTTTTGTGTCAACAAAACTTCAACAAAATGACACAAAAGATACTAATAACAGGCGCGAGTGGTGGTTTCGGAAAACTAACCGTAAAAACTTTAATCGGTAGGGGGCATTATGTAGCAGCAGCGATGCGAGACATTAACGGAAAAAATAAAGCCGTTGCTAATGAATTGGGCAAAGCAGGAGCAAAAATTATTGATTTGGACATCACAAATGACCAAAGCGTAATAAACGGAGTAAACAAAGCAATAGCAGATTTAGGTGGTTTGGACGTTCTGATTAATAATGCGGGTGTTGGCACACTTGGTATGCAGGAGTTCTTCACCACTTCTGACTATCAAAGACTTTTTGATGTAAACGTTTTTGGAGTTCAACGAATGAACCGAGCGGTCGCGCCATATTTTCGTAAGAATAGAAAAGGACTAATCATTTACACTTCAAGTCTATTAGGTAGAATTGCGTTACCATTTTACGGTCCTTATCAATCCTCAAAGTGGGCATTAGAAGCAATGGCAGAAAATTATCGGGTGGAACTTTCGTCATTCGGAATTGAAAACTGTATTGTTGAGCCTGGTGGTTATCCGACAACATTTATGGAAAACTTATTAAAGCCAACCGATAATAGTCAAACGACTTCATATGGAGATTTCATGAAGTTTCCTGAACAAATGTTTGGCAATTTTGAAAACGTACTGAAGAGTAATCCACAACAAAACCCACAACGAGTTGCTGACGCTATTGCTGACCTAATCGAAAAACCGTATGGCGAAAAAGCTTTTCGAACAACGGTTGATTTCTTAGGCATGGGTGACCACGTACAAAAATACAATGAACACTTGGAACAGGTGATGACGGGACTTTATACGAATTTTGGAATCAACGGGCTGCTGACTGTAAAGAAATAAGCATTCCTAAGCCAAAAACTCCAAGGTCGACACTGCAAAAAGTGTTGACCTTTCATGTTTATGGAGACAGCCCTGCAGCTAACAAAGGCTATTTACAATTGCGGGCGTTCGTTGTAAATTGGAGAGTAGATTTCAAACGCAGTAACGGTTGAAGGAACGCTCGCAGCTGGTCGGTCTTGCCAGGCTTGTTCCGGCGCCTTTGGCAAGCCCTCCTTCTGCCCGCAACTGCAAATAGCCAAACGTTGTAGGTAATGCGCTATCAAATGAACAGCACGATCAAATTTGCTCCCATTGTCTTCTTAGTTGTTACAATTTCATCACAGACACTTGAGGCACAAATAGGAAACAAATGTGACACTAATGTTGTCCTTTCGACACAGAACAAAGCAGGAAAATTGACGTCGAAGGATGTAAAGGCATTCCTATATACATTCGGAAAAGAATGTAGCAACAATGTAGAATTTTCGGAGTTTAGCAATGAAGTTCTCTTTCAAATCATTGACAAACAGACGGACCTGGTCCTTAGAACGATGGCGAATGAAGAGTCCCGATTAGAGATGGAAGCGATACTTTCTAAGTTGAGCTCCCCGATTAATGACAGTATTAACATAAAGGAATTGATATCAAAAGTTGATCGGATAGAGATGAATGGCGAGCTGAGAAAAAAAGTGCTTGAAAGACTAAAAATTGCCGAGAGTCATTCCCACTAATAAAGAGTGATTTGCGCACAACCTACAACACCAGCTATTTGCAATTGCGGGCGTTCGCAGTAAATTGAAGAGTAGATTTCAAACGCAGTGACGGTTGATGGAACGCTCGCAGCTGGTCGGGCTTGCCAGGCTTGTTCCGGCGCCTTTAGCAAGCCCTCCTTCTGCCCGCAACTGCAAATAGCCAACCGTTATGCGAAAATGGCTGGGACACGCAGCAACAATTCGGTTGGGCCTCGCCTGGTGAGAATCACAGAAAAAAATGCCTGCACTTTAATATGCGAACTGGAGTAGTGCTTAGAACGTGCGTGACAGTCAATCCGGCGAGTCCTTCAATACTAGTTGGGTTCCGATTGAAGCGGAATAGTAAGCCACGTTGCATAACACTGTGTATGCTTCATGGCTGGTGAGTTTACTAAAATCAAATCTATTATCTTCGTTTTAAAGAGTTGTGTAGATTGACGAGGCGGGTTCCGCGGTGCCTCGCCCCGGTTGCACC
>JAEUUF010000002.1 GCA_016787645.1 Cyclobacteriaceae bacterium
CTTCCTATCTTCGGTAACCTTTTCAAAAAGCCTGAGTTACCCCTCTAAACCGATTCATTGGAAGCCTTAGCCGACAATGCCTTGATGGCCGGCGTTCGCGATGGCGACGTAGACAAGCTTGGACTGCTCTTTGAGCGGTACAAACGGCCATTGTATGGCTTCTTCTACGGAATGAACCGGGACCAGGAACTGAGCGAGGACCTTGTCCAAAACACGTTCTTTCGCATACTCAAGTACCGCCACCTCTTTCGGGGCGACGGCGACTTCAAGACGTGGATGTTCCACATTGCCCGCAACGTGAGCCACGATCACTTCCGCAAGAACAAGATCAAGGTGAAGGAAGCGGTCGAGAACTGGGAAAACCGGATCAGCCACACGGACAGCCGGGACTCGGAGATGCAGTTGGCCGATGAACACCGGATGCTCGAGCTGGCCATGGAGCGGCTGCCACCAGAGAAACGTGAGATCCTGCTGCTGAGCAAGTACCAGGAAAAGAAGTACAAAGAGATCGGCGAACTGCTCGGCTGCTCGGAAGGAACCGTAAAAGTGAAAGTATTTCGCGCCTTGCAAGAATTGAAAGTGCTGTACAAACAACTCGAACAACGGATGTAAGATTTGAAAATTTGATGATTTGAAGATTTGATTATTTGAAAATGAATGGGGTTCAGTGCCTAGCGTCCAATAACTAGTACCCAGAACCCAGCAACCAGAACCCAGCAACATGAAAACGGAGGAATTAATCGCCAAATACAACGAAGGCCTCGCCGATCCCGCGGAGGTGGCAGAACTCGAACGCCTGATTGAGGAAGGTGTTGTGTTGCTAACGCAATTGCGGGAACTTCAAGCACTGGACAGCCAGGTCGTTGCTTCCGATGCAGGCGCGCCTTCCATGCGGCTGGATGACCAATTTTATGCCATGCTGGCTGCCGAAAAGAAGAAGCAGCGTGGCTATTCTTTCCAATGGCCCTCCTGGAGTTTCCTCATGCCGCGACTTGCCATGGCATCGGTGATTCTTATCCTCGGTTTTGCCGGCGGCTTTTGGCTGAGAAGGCCTTCCGAAAACAGTGATGTGACAGCGCTTACCAAAGAAGTAACGGAGTTGAAAGAGATGATGATGCTTTCCTTGTTGGAGAACGAGTCCGCCTCCGACCGGTTACGGGCAGTCAGCCTCACCCGTGAACTCGGCAATGCCAGCGAAAAGGTAACGAAAGCACTGTTTGCTACCCTCAATAACGACCCCAATGTGAATGTCCGGCTCGCCGCCCTTGAAGCGCTCATTCCATTCACCAGCCAGGCCGCCGTGCGCGAAGAGCTGGTGAGGTCTATCGCACTCCAGGATTCCCCGCTCGTCCAGGTCAACCTCGCCGAACTGATGGTGGCCATGCAGGAGAAGAAATCGGTGGACGAATTGAAGAAGCTCATGGAGAGCGACAAGACGCCTAAAGAGGTTAAAGAAAAAATTCGCAAGAGTATTGAAGTTTTGATCTAAATGAAGACCATGAAACCTATCGGAGTACTACTGGTGATGCTGACCGGGTTTCTGCCGGCAGTTGGACAGACGCATTCGGAGACGATCCAGCGTGAACTGGTTTTTGAAAAGAAAGGGGTCGCCAATACACTCATGGTGTTGAATATCAATGGCAACGTGAAGGTGGAGGGCTATGCCGGGGACAAAGTCATTGTGGAAGTCAGGAAGAGCATTAAAGCCAAGACGGACCAGCGGCTCCAGGAAGGCAAAGAGGAAATTCAGTTGGGTGTCATCGACCGTGCCGATACCCTCATCCTTTATGTCAATGGAACCTGCTCGACATTTGGCCGCCTGAACAAGCGCCGCAACTGGCAGCGGAAGTTCAATGGCTGGGGATATAACTGGGACGATCAGCGGGGGAGGAATGCGTGCGAAGACCGGTATGATTATTCCATGGAGTTTACCATCAAGGTGCCTTCATCGGTTAGCGTGGTAGCCTCAACCATCAATGGTGGAGATGTGGAAGTCAACACGGTGACCGGGTCAGTGGTAGCGGAGAATGTCAATGGCAGCATCCGCATGAAAGAAATTTCCGGAGCCACCCAGGCATCGACAATCAACGGAAGTGTAAATCTTGACTTTTCCGGTAACCCTCCAGCAGATTCGAGGTTTTACTCTTTGAATGGCGACATCAATGCAAATTTCCGGAAAGGCCTCGGCGCACAGCTGGCGTTCAAAAGCTTCAACGGCGAATTCTACTCGTCCGTCGACGAGATTGTACCGATGGCCGTTGTTCTGGAAAAGACCGACCGTGGCGGTGAAGGTACCCGATACCGCGTAAGCGGCAACCGGTACAAAGTAAGGCAGGGAGGCCCACTGCTCGATTTTGAAACCTTCAACGGCGACGTCTATTTAAGAGAAAAATAAACCAAACGAAGTTCACTGACCACCGATTACCGATTACCGATTACTGATCACCGATTACCGATTACTGATCACCGATTACCGATTACTGATTACTGATTACCGATTACTGATTACTGATTACCGACAATGAACACCAACAAGATGAACTACCGAAAACTATTTCTGCTGATATTCCTCCTCGCCATTGGCGTCACCTTCGCCTTCGGTCAGGCAGCCAACAACGAGTTTACCATTCCCTTGAGCGATCCCGCCAAGCGGGGCAAACTTAAAGCGCACCTCAACTACGGCTCGATCACGGTAAAAGGCACTGCGCGCAAGGATGTGCTGGTGCGTTACAAGGAAGAAGCCGACAAGGATGACGATCATGATGAGGATCATGACCGCGACAAGCACAAAGACAAGGATGGCGGTTCCACCAGCCGCGATGGGCTGAAGCGGATCGGCGGCGGGGGACTGGAACTGGAAGCCAGCGAGAATGGCAACCTGGTGAAAGTTTCCTCGGGCAGCTGGAACGTGAAGACCAACCTGGAGATCGAAGTCCCCTCGGGCATGGATCTCAATGTGAGCACCTACAACGACGGAGACCTGATGATTACCAATATCCAAGGTGAAGTGGAGTTAACCAACTACAACGGGGAGATCACCGCGCTCAACATTTCGGGTTCGGTGGTGGCCACAACCTACAACGGAGACGTCCGCGTCACGTTCGACAAGGTTACCGAGGGCAAGCCGATGTCCTATTCCACCTACAACGGCGATGTAGACCTGACTTTCCCGGCCGCGACGAAAGCCACGTTTAAGATGAAGACGGAGGCAGGCGACATCTACACCGGGTTCGACATGAACATCACCAGCAGCGGCCCGGTGAAGCAGCAGGATCCCAAGTCCGGTGCCTTCAAGCTAAAGATCGACGAGTGGAAACGCGGCGACATCAACGGCGGCGGCCCGGAGATCACCATGAAGAACTACAACGGGGATTTGTATATCCGGAAGAAGTAGTTTAGAAAAGAACTCATAAACAAGAAAGCCGGAAGTGATTCCGGCTTTCTTGCTTTGGCCCTAAGAATTTCTGAATCCTGTAATCCTAGCATCTTGGTCCTGAGCGGGAAACCCTCCTTTGCGAGACGCTTCGGCGGGCAGGCGAGGCACGAACTCCGTGAAGGATTCCGGGTTTCTTTGCTTTGGTCTCTTTAAGATTCTTACGACCCTTAAATGACGAAAGAATATTCAAATCCTATCATCCTACCATCCTAGTCCTGAGCGGGAAACGAGGCTCGAACTCGCGACCCTCAGCTTGGGAAGCTGATGCTCTACCAACTGAGCTACTCCCGCTTGATAACTGCCAAATGTATAAAGCGCGGGAATTGAAACAAAACACAAAAGCGCGACGCTACGAGAAGCATCGCGCTTTCGCAATTGTTTTTAATTAGTCATTGAGAAGCCGCCGGCCTTCCCAGGTACAGCGAGAACCGGATGCGAATGCCTTAAGTTGGTCGGGAGTTTCCTCCCGACCCATCGGGGGGTGCCAGTAATGCGAAGCCGGACTTTAGTCCAACCCGAATTTGGCCGCCAGGGCGCAGTGGGAAGTGAAAGAAGTGCCTCATCAGGTGTTTGAGGGTTTTGAGCCCATGAGGTAAACTTGTCCGGAAAACCAGATTGCCTGATAAGGAGTAGATGGGCGAAGTTGCGTCCATGGGATTCAAATACGCTATTCGAACGGATCGTCTTCACTTCCTGACGCATACCATCGTCGATTGGATTGATTTGTTCACGCGCCGGGAATTGGCAATGGTGGTAGTTGATTCAATGAACTATTGTATCGAGATGAAGGGACTTGAGGTATATGTCTGGTGCTTGATGCCCAGTCATTTGCATATGATTGCCTCGGTGGCTCCCGGCAACGAAATGAGTCTATCGGAGGTGATGCGGGATTTCAAACGATTTACCAGCAAGGCACTGCTTAATGGAATTGGAACTGAATTTGAAAGTCGTCGGATGTGGCTGAAATCTCATTTCACCCTTGCGACGGGAGAGCACCAGGTTTGGCAAGCGGGGATGCGTCCCATTGAGCTTTACACGGGCAAGTTCACCCGGCAAAAAGTTGATTACATCCACATGAATCCCGTAGCGGCTGGAATTGTCGATGAGCCGGAACACTATGTACTTAGTTCGGCACGGGATTACATGACGAAGCGGAAGGGGCTGGTGGAGATTTGTTATATTAGTTAAATGATAAGGTGGTTGTTGATTTTACATGCTCACAAGCCAGCACCGGTGATGGGTATGCGTGATGTGCAGTTAGGGACAAATGTCCGTGCCTCGAAGGAAGTTTGGGCTTCGAATGGGTCCGGACTAATGTCCGGACCGGCGCAAGTTATTTTAGATATTCCAAACGTGAAGCCGAAACTTCTACCCATACCTATCCGGATTATCTTAGTTTTTGCAACGCTTCTTGGAATATGTGTACCGACATCGGCGCAACTAAATGAAAACTTTTCTGAGGTGCTGAACGAGGTGTTCTCAAATAAGGATATTGCCACTCTGACCTATGTTCAATTCCCTAAATCAAAAAGCACTGCTTTTGTTTTTAACAATGAAGTCGTAGTTACCAATGCCGCGAATTACTATGAGACTTTTTTTAAGGTGTACGAGACGGATTCGGTCGGGGCCAGGGTTTTTTCAACAAGCTTTGGAGAGGTCAGGTTTTTTGCTGCGGCTGAGTTTCTGGACATGGTAACAAATCATGAAGTTCATAAGGTTGTGGTGATTGATAAATTTCATGATGGCAGCAAAGGTCTTGATATTGTTTTCCATACAACAAGCCTTGATCCTAAGAGTTGGTATGCTATTTCAGGAAAGCATACTGCGTTTCATAAAGTATCGGTTTCTTTCAAACGCATACAAGGGAAGCTTGTCCAAGTTGGGATCAAGATAAAACCGATCGGGCATAAGCCGATAGTTGATTAGGGTCTAAGTTGGACGGGAGTTTCCTCCCGACCCATTGGAGTCCTCGTAATACGAAGCCGGACTTTAGTCCAAACCTAATTTGGCCGCCAGGGCTGATCGGGAAGTGAAAGGAATTTCTCATCAGGTGTTTAAGGGTCTTTGCACAGATTAGGAACACCCCAAAATTCGGAACGAGACAAACCAGCACAGGTGTTGGGTAGAAGCGAGGTGACGTTAGGGACTAAAGTCCGTCCATTGATGGAAGTCTGTGCTTCGAATAGGTCCGGACGAATGTCCGGACCAACGGGAGTGCCGCGCTTTTGTAATTTCTAATCGATCATTCAGAAGCCGCCGGCCTTCCCAGGTACAGGGAGAATCCGATGCGAATGCCGAAGCCTGACTTGGCAGGAAATGGCAGGCCGGCGTAACCAGGCATCCCGCCTTTGTCCGTGTCGGTGGCTATCGTGTAGACAAAGGCAGGTTCGACAGCGATGTTACGGGTGATGAAACCGACAAAACCCAACTCGATGGGAATGCTGCCCCAGCTAGTGCCGTTGGAATAAAAACCCGATTGGGAGAGCGAATTGTAGCCTGCGCCCAGGAACACCTTGCTGAAATAATACCGGGTAAAGAGCCCGATGGTAGTCACCGAACTGCTTGGACCGCTGCTACTGGCATTGAGGTATTCAAGATTCGCGCCAACCAGGAAGTTCTCGCCCGCAAAATACCCCGAGCGCACACCGATGTTGAAGTAGCTTTGATTGCTGCCTCCACTGGTAGGTGTATAGCTGTTGTAGCCCAGGTTGGAGTTGGCCCCGACAAGCCAGGTACCTTTTTCAATTTGTGCCGAAGCCGTCCATGCTGCAAAGACAACCACGAAAGAACAAACTACTTTTTTCATTGATTATGGGGATTGGTTAAACATGAGTTTTATCGTTTGGAAATATCTGCCCCCGGTTTTCCGAATAGGGCAGTCAACCGTCCACGCCAGGTGCGAGCCACTCTCAGGTCTTTGGCGATGGCTCTCCACTCCATTAAGAGCAATCGAACAGGGTTGTAAACACCGCGAGTTTCGGCCAGGCCAAAAACTGGACTGGCTTGCTCATGGACGATGGTCCCAAACATCCTGTCCCAGAGTATCAACACGCCGCCGTAATTCTTGTCGATGTACTCCGGGTTGCTCGGCGTGATGCAAGCGATGATGGGCTGGGGTGTTCAGCACGTATTCAAGTATTCCAAGTCGTCCAATGGTTGTGGTATGGGTGAAGACGGTGTACAACTGGATAAGTGTATCGGTTACTATGATCATGGTGGGAGGAAATCCCATCAGCGCCATTGGTGTCCAGAAAATCATCCGAAAGGAGAGGTACACCACCGGGCCGCGAAATACGGTTGTATAGTTCAACTTGTGCGAGGAGTGATGCAGCATATGGGAAGCCCATAAGAACCTCACCTTATGACTCAGCAGGTGAAGCAAGTAGTAGGAGAGGTCACAGATCAGGAACAAAGCGATCCAGGAAAGAACACCCGGTTGGATATCAAACAGGGAGTAGGTGGACAGGAAGAAGAGTACTCCGAGGTAGAAGCCCGTAGTTGAAAATACCACGACCGCGCTGAGCACACCGATGATCAGGGAGGTGCGGATGTCCCGGACATCATAGGTATCAAGGCTGTATATATAACTCACGATGGCTTCGGCGCCAATCAGTATGAATAGCGTGATCATTTGGAGATGAGTGAGTGCGTTCATCGTGGAGATAGTTTAGTCATGTCTTCTGGCGGTCGGATCACGGGTACGATCGAGTGCCGATCAGGCCGGAAATGTAGAAGCCGCTCGCTCAGGCTGTGACGCTATGTTTGCAACTGCCCGTCTTGAATTGTGGCATTATCCGCAACGATCACCGCAGGAGCCCCAACGAGATTGCAGAAAATGCTGATGTAGCTTCCGTTCCTCCGGATGGATCACCGCAGGGATTAACCTGCTTCCGGTTTTTGGGATAATTGTTCAACTTGGGTTCTCAACCAGCACAGCATGAGTCACCGATCAACACCCAACAGCCGGCGCGACTTCCTCAAGAAATCCGCCCTCGCCCTCGGGGCCTTCGCCATCGTCCCCCGCCATGTGTTGGGGGGCCCTGGCTTCCTCGCCCCCAGCGACCAGCTCACCAAAGGCATTATCGGCGTGGGAGGGATGGGTCGCGGGCATTTCGGGTATGAAGGCCGGCTCCTCGCCGTGTGCGATGTCGACAGCGACCACCTCAAAGACGCCCTCAAGGAAGCAGGACCCGGGGTAACCGGTTACAAGGATTTTCGTGAATTGCTGGCCCGCCCCGACATCGATGTGGTTCATATCGCCACACCTCCGCATTGGCACGGCATTATGTCGGTGATGGCAGCCCAGGCGGGAAAAGACGTGTGGTGTGAAAAGCCCATGACCCGCACCATCGGCGAAGGCAAGCGCGTGGTGGAAGCCATGGAGCAGTACGGACGGATCTTCCGCCTCAACACCTGGTTCCGCTTTGAGGATAACTTCTATGGGATGGGCACAACGGTTAAGCCCATCAAGAAACTCGTTGACAGCGGCATCCTCGGCTGGCCATTGAAGTTTACCATCAGTGGCGTTACGGGTTTCAATTGGAAATTTTATTGGGTGGGCAAGCCCAACCTCGAACCTCAACCTGTGCCCGCCGCGCTGGACTACGATTTCTGGCTCGGCCCTGCTCCCTACAAACCTTACAACGCACACCGTGTGCACGGAACGTTCCGGGGATACTGGGACTACGACGGGGGCGGCCTCGGCGACATGGGCCAACACTATATCGACCCGGTGCAATACCTCCTGGGTAAGGATGACACGAGCCCGATTCGTGTTGACCTCGACGCACCGCAGCAACACGATGACGCAGTTGGAACCTGGCGTCGCATCGAATTCACGTACGCCGATGGATGCAAAATTGTCCTCGACGGTGAGAATAAGGATACTTCGGTGCCCTACATCGAAGGACCCAAGGGCAAGATCTACCGAGGATTCCGGTCGGATATTCCCAACCTGATTAAGTTCCTCGACACGCTTCCTGAGCCAGCCACACAAATAACCACCTTCTCGGAATCCGTGAGGACGCGAAAGAAGTTTGCACTCAATGAACGCAATGGCCACCGATCATCCACGATTGTGAACATGGGCAAGATCGCGCTGCAACTCGGCCGGTCGCTGGATTTTGACCCGGTCAAGCAGGAATTCATCAACGACGAAGCCGCCAACCGGCTCATTCACCAGCCGATGCGTGGTCCCTGGAAAATCTAACTCGCACTTCATCACATGAAACGCATTCTATTTTTCTTCCTGGTTGTTCTTTCAATATTGGCACAACCCGTCCTCGGCCAGGACAACCGTACCACCGCAACCCGCATAGCCGATGCGCTTGCCTTGCTTCCCGCCAAGGATGGCGCCACTTCGGCCCAGGCTTTCTCTGAACTGATGGCGCTCGATGATGCGGGCCTCAATAGCGTAGTGGAAGGTGTTCGACCCTCGGGAGATCCGCTGGGCGTACCTAATCGCTATGCCGTGGCCCTGCTGACGCAAATGGCGGTGAATGTTGGTGACCGGATGCGTGTCGAAAACTCACTGCTGAGTTCGTTGAACAAATCCAGCCAGGTGGAAGTGCGACTTTACTATCTCTACCATCTTGGGCGGATAGGAACCGATCGGTCTGTCCCGGCGTTGGTTTCCCTGCTCAGCGAGCCAACGTTGGCTGACGCTGCGGTGGGTTCATTAACATCTATTGGAACGACCGCCGCCGATCAGGCACTTCGGAATGGACTGGCCAACAAGCCGGAGGAGTTGCAGGTTCGAATCATTAAAGCTTTGGGAAATCGGCGTGATGCCTCATCGGTGACACTGCTGATACCTTTGGCCAAATCGTCCAGTGTCTCACTCAAACGCGAAGCCCTTTGGTCCCTCGCGGTGATCGGAAGCGCCGAAGCGGAGGCGACGCTCCTTCAGCAAGCGGCAGCTGCGGGCTACAAAACCAGTCCAGCGCAGGAAATGGAGGCCTTGGTGCAATACCTGGGCGTCAGGGCACGAGCTGGTGCCAATACAAAGACGGTCAGGACAAGCCTGCTGGAAAACACGCTTGCGAAAGAGCAAAGTCATTATCGGCTGGCAGCATTGAGAGATCTCGTCAGGGAGGCCCCATCAACTTCGCAGCAGGCTCTCAACGGCGAACTGGATCGGTTTGACGAGGGGTATCGCCGCGACGTGCTGATGATCGCATCGGTAACGGCACAGGATCCAAAAGCCCGGGAGGCCTGGATTAAGGTTTATAAGAAATCGACTCGGGAGAAGCAGGCGGAGGTTCTCATGATGTTGGCCTCGGCGAACAGCAATCCCGAATTTTTCAGCCAGC
The DNA here is from genome assembly GCA_016787645.1 of Cyclobacteriaceae bacterium. Taxonomy (GTDB): domain Bacteria; phylum Bacteroidota; class Bacteroidia; order Cytophagales; family Cyclobacteriaceae; genus ELB16-189. The sequence goes on from JAEUUF010000002.1 coordinate 9,748, forward strand.
AAGTGGTACCCGCCCTCGATTCCAAAAATTCATCCGTCCGAGTTGCGGCGCTTCGGGCTGTGGCTGCCACACGGGACTCCCGCTATGCGGATGTCGCCGGCAAATTTCTGTGGAGAGCCGACGTCACAAAACAGGAAAGGGAGGAAGCAGTGAAGTCATTCCTGCAGGTGGCGGAAAAAGCACAGGTGCATACGCTTGCGCAGCAAATCCGGGCAGGAAATCCCGATGCCGTGGTAGCTATCCTGGGCATTGTGGCAGCTCGCAGGGATGTAGACGATGAACAGATCGTGATTGCACAGACCTATTCATCAAATCCTGAAATCAAAACTGCCGCATTCCTGGCATTGCCGTATGTTTCCTCACCTTCGGTATTGCCCCAATTGTTTAATCTGTTGAGTTCAGTTTCATCTGCGCAGGAAATTGCTGCGGTTCAGCAAAGCCTCATCGCCATCGCAGGCCCTGAGACATCGGCTGAGATCCTTAAAGCCTCAGCCACTCAAAAAGTCCGCCTGCTCCCGGTACTGCCTTACCTCAAGGACCCGCAATCACTGAAGACGGTCAAGAATTCGTTCGACCAGGGACAAGGAGAAGAGCGCGATCTGGCTCTGTCTGCGTTGCTCAATTGGCAAAACGGGGATGCGGTACCATCCTTGCTGGCCATCCTGCGGAAGCCGAATAGCCCAGAACATGCACGCGCATTTTCCGCTGGTGTGAAACAGGTGATGAACACCGATTGGCCCATGGATCAAAAACTCCTGCGGCTGAGAGAAATCTTTCCGCTTGCTTCCACTCCGGACGAACGACGTCTTGTTATTCGCGAGGCGGGGAACGTCAGGACCTTTCTCTCGTTCGTATTTGTATCCAGCTACCTCGACGATCCGGAACTTGGTACGGTGGCCAGCCGGTCAGCGATGCGGATTGCCTTGCCCACTGCCGATGCGCAGCCAGGACTCGTTGGTTCAGAGGTCAGGACCGGCCTGCAGAAAGTGATGGATAAACTCACAGGACCGGATAGCCAGTACGACCGGATCGACCTGCAGACTTACCTTGATCAAATGCCATACACGCAAGGCTTTGAACCTATTTTCAATGGTAAGGATCTCAGCGGATGGCAAGGCCTGGTGGAAAACCCAATTGCCCGGGCGAAGATGACGAAGGAAGAACTGGCTAAAAAACAGGCGGAGGCAGATGCCAAACTATCCCAAAGCTGGTCGGTGAAGGACGGCATGATTTGCTTTACGGGCACCGGCGACAATTTGTGTACGAAGCGCACCTACGGCGACTTCGAACTACTGGTGGATTGGAAGATCAGCAAGAATGGCGACAGCGGGATCTATCTGCGCGGCACACCGCAGGTTCAGATCTGGGACACTTCGCGGGTTGACGTTGGAGCCCAGGTAGGTTCCGGTGGGCTATACAATAATACGGTCAACCGAAATCCCGTCGTGGTTGCCGATAACCCAATTGGCGAGTGGAACACCCTGCGGATCACCATGATCAATGACCGCGTTACTGTCTTCTTGAACGGTTTGCTGGTGGTGGACAACGTGGTCATGGAGAATTACTGGGACCGCAAGCTCCCGATTTTTGCCGACGGCCCCATTGAACTGCAAGCACACGGAACCGAGCTTGCGTTTCGCAACGTATATGTTCGAGAGTTGAACAAACCCTACCAGCTAACGGCCGAAGAGAAGCAACAAGGCTTTGAAGTTTTGTTTAACGGGAATGACCTTTCCAACTGGGTTGGCAACAAGACGGACTATGTGGTCGACGACCATGTCATCGCGATCTATCCAACTGAACGCGGGAAAGGGAACCTGTATACCGAAAAGGAATATTCCGATTTTGTTTTCAGGTTTGAGTTTCAATTGACGCCCGCCGGCAACAATGGACTGGGCATTCACGCGCCGCTCGAAGGAGATGCAGCTTACGTAGGCAAAGAAATTCAGATCCTCGATGACGGCCATCCCACGTACTCCAATATTCAGCCCTGGCAAGCGCATGGCTCGGTATATGGAGTCATCGCCGCCAAACGGGGTGTCCTAAGACCCGTTGGACAATGGAACGAGGAAGAAGTGGAGGTGCGAGGTGACAAAATCAAAGTGACCGTCAATGGCGTGGTCATCGTCGACGGCGATATGGCCAAAGCATCATCCAACGGCACACTCGACAAAAAGGATCACCCGGGATTGAAGCGCCACAGTGGGCATATCGGATTCCTCGGACACGGGTCCGTGGTCCGTTTCCGTAATATCCGCATCAGGGAATTGGTAAAGCCGAACCACTAAAGAGGCAGGTTGTTTCCCCACTTCCGCAGGTAGAAGTATCGCTTCACTACTTCCACCAGGACCAGGTAAATCAATACCAGGAGGAAGATGACCAGCGACATTTCCAGGGTGAGTGGCACCATATTGAAATAACCGCCCAGCGGGGTATAGGGAATCAGCCAGGCGACCGCCACACTGCCCAGCGTACTGGCAGTCAGCTGCCAGCTGGGGTGACTCCCTGAGAATGGACGATGATGTGTTCGGATGGAAAAGATCACCAACGATTGTGTGGTCAGTGATTCCAGAAACCATGCCGTCTGGAATTGGTGCTCCGCCGAACTGTAGACGACATAGAATATGTAGAAGGTAATGAGGTCAAAGACCGAACTCACTATTCCGAAAACGATCATGAAACGCCGGATGAATAACAAGTCCCAGGATTGTGGTTTGGTGATGAAATAACGATCCACATGATCGGTCGGGATGGTGATCTGGGAGAAGTCGTAAATGAAGTTGTTGAGAAGAATTTGCACAGGCAGCATGGGAAGGAACGGAAGAAATATGGCCGCAATGGCCATAGAGAACATGTTCCCGAAATTGGAGCTGAGACCCATCTGGATGTACTTCAGTGTATTGATAAAGGTCTTTCTGCCCTCCATGACCGCTTCACTCAGGATGGAAAGACTCTTGCGGGTAAGAATGATGTCTGCTGATTCTTTGGTAACATCCGTAGCATTCTCCACCGAAATTCCTACGTCGGCGGATTTCAACGACGGCGCATCATTAATGCCGTCGCCGAGGTAGCCTACCGTGTGGTGCACTTTCAAGGCCCTGATCACCCGGTTTTTTTGTTCGGGGGAGAATCGGGCAAACAGCGTAGTTTCTTTCACCTTGACCTGCAAGGCTTCCTCAGTGAGGATATCGAGATCGGCACCCAGCAAAATACCGTGAATAGGCAGGCCGATCTCTGAACAGATCTTGGTGGCCACCAGGTGATTGTCGCCCGTGATGATCTTGACTTCAATGCCTTGTTGATTCAGGCGCTGGATCGTCTGGGCGACTTCGGGCCGGGGCGGGTCGAGAAAAGAAATAAACCCGATGAGGGTAAGGTCGCGCTCATCTTCCTTGTGAAGGGCTTTAGGAATGGGACTCAGTTCCCGGATCCCAATGGCCAGCACTTTAAACCCTTGCAAGCTAAGTTCCTGGTATTGCTGCTGTGCCATGGCCTGCTCGTCATCCGGGTTTCGGCAAACGCGAAGCACCTCCTCCGGAGCGCCTTTGGAAATAAGCAAACATCGTCCCCGGTCTTTCACCGCAATGCTCAGTCGCTTGCGGATAAAATCAAATGGAATTTCATCCACCTTTTCAGCGCCATCCAAAGCAACGGATTGGATGTCAAGCACGGCATTGTCGAGCGGGTTGACCATTCCCGCCTGGAAGTAGCTGTTTAGAAACGCATACCGCAACACGTCAGCGTCTGTTTCCCCGCGGAGGTTGGTGTATCGAACAACCGCAATTTTGTCCTGCGTAAGTGTGCCGGTCTTGTCGGTACACAATACATCCATACTTCCGAAGTTGGGGATAGCTGCCAGCCGTTTGACGATAGCGCCTTTTTGAGCGATGCGAAGCGAGCCGCGCGCCATGCTCACCGACATGACCATGGTGAGAAGCTCCGGCGCGAGCCCTACAGCTACCGCAAGAGCAAACATGAAGGCCTCAAACCAGTCATGCCGGAGCACGCCATTCACGAGGAAGATGAAAAGAATGAGCAGGATAGTGATCCTCAAGACAAGGTATCCGAATTCACGGACTCCTTTGCTGAAACTCGATTCTTCCGAAGGGGCAATCAGCCGTTGAGCAATGCTGCCGAAATAAGTGTGCACGCCCGTGGCCACTACCAGCCCTGTAGCAGAGCCGGTCACCACGCTTGAACCCATCAGCCCGATGTTGGTAAGTTCATCCAATTGCGGAGATCCCTGGATGACGTTGGTATGCTTCTCCACGGGAAAAGACTCCCCGGTGAGTGCCGACTGGTTGACAAAGAATTCATTGGTGGCGAGAAGACGCAAATCGGCAGGGATAATCCTGCCTGCGTTCAGCCGGACGATATCACCGGGACAGAGTTCTGCAGAGAAGATTTCTCCGACGACCCCATTACGAACGACGGAGACCTTTGTCCTGACCCGGTCACGTAGTTTGTCGGCTGCTTCGTGCGCGTTCTTCTCTTCAAAGAAGTCGAGCACGGTGCTCATGAAGACCATCCCGATGATGATGATCGCGTCGACTTCGTCACCCACCACGAACGATACCACGGAAGCAAACAGGAGGATAATGACCAGGGGGCTTTGAAAATGCCGGAGAAACTCAACGACCAGGGCAAAACGGCTTTGCGACCCGATTTCGTTTCGCCCAAACAACTTCCTGCGTTCAAGGACTTCCGCTTCCGTAAGGCCCTGTTCACGGCTATTCACTGCCTGGAGTGCGGCTGTTGCTTCCAGGGTGGCATATTCCGATAAGGGCCGCGCGGTCATTTCATTTGCAGGGCGTCTTCAAGGGGCAACTTACAGATAGTACACAAATCCCAGGCTGACGGAATTCAGGTAAAGTAATGATTGAAATGTCTTGGCCACGGTCTTGTTCCCCTGGTCGTCTTCGCCGCTGATGATGGAGTACCCCAGCACCCCGATCGAAATTTCCGTACTCAATTTGTCGGTCATGAAATAGCTGAACCCCGGGCTGATCCCTACTCCAAACCCCTGGGTTTTCAGCTTGACGTTTACTTTGTTGTTGCCATTGATTTCGTCGGAGGTGCTGCTGCCCCGGCTGACGAACACCGTACCCTGCACGAAGAAATAGGTCGCGTCGCTGATCAGCTTGTAATAGCGAACAGCCGGCGCGATGGTGTAATCTTCCTTGAAATCTTCAAAAACAGTATTGATCGAACCGACACTCACGGGAGTGGTCGTTGAGGACTGGCTATAGCCGGCGATCAGAAGAATGCCCCAATGGTCGGAGAGCATCTTGCCGCCCGTGAGGTTGATGCCCGCCTTGAGCACATCGGATTTGGTGTCCAGGCTGTTGGCACGGGTTTTCTCAACCGTGGCGATGGAAAAATTGAAGTAAGAACCCAGCAATACTTTACCTTTCCGGATAGACAACTCTTCAGCCGGCTCGTCAACCGTGTCTTGAGCGTGAATGTTGATGGAGGCGGTCAAAGCCAGTGTGAACAAAATAAGTCGCGCGGGGGTGTGCCTGGAAACCATAGCTTTTTGATTTTCCTTAAAACTAAGGGTTATGATGGAAATTCTTATCCAGCCTTTGACTGCAATGCGCGCAGGCGATCAAGGAGCGGGGGATGAGAATAGTAGAAGAAGACGTAGGCCGGGTGAGGGTAGAGGTTACTAAGGCTGTCCACCGAAAGCCGTTTGAGGGCTTCCGCCAGTGCCTCGGCACTGTAGGTCTCACGGGCATAGGCATCGGCTTCATACTCGTTGCGCCGGCTGTACAGGCTCATGAATAATCCCAGCACCCCGCTGATCGGTGAATAGAGAATTCCAAATGCCAGCAGGTTCAGGTGAATGGCTATGCCCTGGCCACCGAGCGCGAGGGTAAGTTCAGGGCTGAAAACCATTCGGGAAAGAATAAATAGAATAAGGAAGATCTGGGCAATGGAAAAAACGTAACTCAGGATGATGTGCTTCTTCTTGAAGTGCCCTACTTCATGGGCCAGGACGGCAACGAGTTCTTCCTTCGAATGATGCTGAATCAACGTATCGAACAGCACAATCTTCTTTTTGCGTCCAATCCCTGAAAAAAACGCGTTGGCTTTGTTGGACCGGCGTGATCCGTCGATAACGAAGATGTTGTCCAGCGGAAAATGAACCTTCGACGCAAACGATTCAATCGCGGACTTCAGTTCGCCTTCGGGTAGCGGGGTCAACTTATTGAACAAGGGAAGAATCAATGAAGTGTAAAACATATTCATGAGGAGGATGAATACCGCCGCAATGAGTCCAAACCAGATCCAGAATCCTGGCCCGATCTTTTGGATGAGAAGGATGAGTGCCGCCAACAATCCGCCACCGATCACTGCGCCCAGCAGGTATCCTTTCAACTTGTCGAGGAAAAATGTTCTGAGGGTAGTCTTGTTGAAACCATATTTCTCCTCGATCACAAAGGTGGCGTACCATTGGAAAGGCATCGTTAGCCAATCAGACAAAATTCCCAGCAAGGCAAAGAAGGCGAGTGCTACCGGTATGGGAGCTTCGAAATAGCGGTGGACAATGCTGTCGATGAATCCGAATCCTCCAAAAACCAGGAGGGCAAGCGAGACTAAAATGCTTAGTCCCGAAGTGATGAATTCAAACCGGGTTTTCTCCCGATGATAGTCTAAGGAACGGATATACTTTTCACGATCGTAAAATGCAGCAACCTCGTCGGGAATTTCCCGACGCTCTGCCTTCAGGTTAAGGAATTCAAGTAGTGTATTGAAAACATAACCGCCAAGGGTGATGACGATCAGCAGGATGAGAATCATGCCAGCATTCATGCTTATTGCCGCGCATCCAATTCCGCCGACGCATACGCGAAACCAGCCCACTCCGACGATTGAAGAATCTTGTTGTACAGCGTCTGCGCATGCGTGGAATCACCCTGGTAGGCATAGTAATTCGCGAGCCCGTACAACTTGGTGATCTCATAGAGCGTCATCTCGCCGATCGCTTTGTTTTCGTCCACCAGCTCCGCCGGCTTGATCACGCCGTTGAACAAAAGCAATCGGCGGTAATAGGGGTAGTCTTTGTTCTCAATTTCAAAATCGAGTGTGAAAGGTTTGGCCACCACTGCGGCCTGGTCTTTCGCACCGGCGCGCATATAACAATTGTACAGCCAATCGCTGGCACCCGCTTTGTCGCCGCCAGAATATGCCGTGGCAAGGCTATTTTCAAATGCCTCAGCACCCTTGGCGTAATCGCGCTTCAGGAAATGATACAGGCCTATGTGGTACCAGATCTGATGTTGGTAGGTAGCACCCTGCTTGCCGGCTGCATCATATTCGTACACCGGGGGTTCGTTGCGAATCAGCTCTTCCGCCCGGTTCAGATCAACAATGGCTTTGTCCAATTGACGGAGGTTGATGAAACGATGTCCGCGATGACGAAGAAGTTTGTAGGAATCGGGGAATTTCGCCAGGCCTTCCGTATAGACATCCACAGCACTGCGAAATTTTCCCAGCCCTACCAGCGAGCGTCCGATGGCCACATAGTCATCTTCAGACAGGTTTTCTTTAGCCCGGATGGCGTTGATCAGGCTGTCGCTTTTGACCGCGGCGAGAGAGTCGGGAGCTTTCGCATACAGCGGGGTACCCAGGAAAGAAACCGCCTCTGCTTCGGGTGAAGTGGCGGGTTGCTCGTCAGCCGTTTTAGGCCCGCCGCAGGAAAATAGGCCAACGGCGGCGATGAAAAGGAAGTAGTGTTTCATGATGTTTTAGTCTTGGACCAGTTGCTGTATGGCTTTCTCGGCCTCTTCAAACTGAAATGACGCCACCTGCTCATCCATCATCCGGATGATTTCGGAATTCTGGAGATTGCCGATGCTGCCTTCGTGTGTGTGATTAACAATTCGTGCAGGAGCGAAGCGTCCTTGTTCAATATCGATACCTACTTTCTTGTAGGCATCCCGGAAGGGCATACCCTGGAGCACGAGCTTGTTCACTTCTTCCACGCTAAAGAGGAACTTGTATTGCTCCTCTTCCAGAATCTTGTCTTTGACGCTGATGCGTGAGAGCATCACCCCGGTCATCCGAAGGCAATCGCGGAGCGAACGAAATGCGGGAAATAGTTTCTCTTTAAGCAACTGCAAATCCCGGTGGTAGCCCGACGGCAGGTTGGCCGTCAGCAAAGCGATTTCGCCGGCGATGGCTTGGATCGTGTTGCACCGGCCCCGGATAATTTCAAAAACATCCGGGTTCTTCTTGTGGGGCATGATGCTGGATCCGGTGGTCAGTTCTTCGGGAAAACTGATGAACCCAAAATTGGGATTGAGATAGAGGCAGGCATCCATCGCCAGCTTGGCGAGCGTGGCGGCGACATTGCCCAGGGCTGCACCGACGATGCGCTCTGTTTTGCCCCGGCCCATCTGGGCATAAACCACATTGTAATTGAGATCGTCGAAGCCCAGCAGTCGTGTGGTCATCGTTCGGTCAAGCGGAAACGAGGAGCCATAACCGGCCCCGGAACCGAGCGGATTCTTGTTGGTCACCCGGTAGGCGGCCTGGAGCGTGATGAGATCATCGACCAGGCCTTCTGCATAGGCCGCAAACCATAACCCAAAGGAAGAGGGCATGGCCAACTGTAAATGGGTATAGCCCGGCAAAAGTTTGCCTTTGTGTTCTTCGCTTTTGCGGATGAGGAGATCAAATAGTTCACGGATATCGACCACCAGGTCGTGCATCTCGCTTCGCAGAAAAAGTTTGGTGTCAACCAGTACCTGGTCGTTTCGGGAGCGACCACTGTGGATTTTCTTTCCTACATCGCCCAGTGTGCGGGTGAGCATCAGTTCCACCTGGGAATGGATATCTTCCACACCCAGTTCCATAACGAAGGTCCCGTTCTCAATGGCCTGGTAAATCTTCTTCAGTTCATCGGCCAGGACACGGTGTTCCTCCACGGTCAGCAAGCCGATGGACTGCAACATCCGGATGTGGGCCAGGGATCCGAGCACATCGTACCGCGCCAGGTAGCCATCCCAGCGTAAATCATCGCCAGTGGTGAAATCGGTGACTTCGGAGAGGGCGTCGGAGGATTTGGTCCAAAGTTTCATGGTGCGGGGCTGGGTGCTGGGTTCTGGGTACTGGGTACTAGGTACTGGATACTGGGTTCTGGGTTCCGGGTATTGGTTCTGGGTACTGGGTGCTGGGTTCTGGATGCTAGGCTCTGGGTTTTGGGTACCAGGATTTCTGCAATTTAAATGTTTGAGCCCCTAGCACCTAGTGCCCAGCGCCTAGTGCCTAGCACCTAGTGCCTAGTGCCTAGCCCGCCTGCCTTTAGCGGTTGACTCGTCCAATTTGCGGACAACGCTGATCCGAAGCCTTTCATGTCGCGTTACCTATCGGCGGGCAGGCCCCCAGCGCCTCAATAAGTTCCACATAGCCCCTGATTCCATCGACCACTTCTTCCAGGAAGATATATTCATCCGCACTATGTGACCTGCCCGAATCGCCCGGACCCATTTTGATTGAAGGCACCGGGATGAGCGCCCGGTCGGAGGTAGTGGGGGAACCGTACAGTTTCCTGCCCAACGATTTTGCCGCAACCGCCAACGGGTGGTCCATGGCTATGCCCGAAGGTTTGAGTCGCAGTGACCGGGGTACGATAGAGCTCTTGACGTGGGTGCGAATAATATCCAGTACTTCCTCCAGGGTGTAGGCATCCGTAACGCGAACATCAATTGTAAAACGACACTCGGCAGGGACCTGGTTGTGGGCCTGTCCCGCCTGGATCACGGTGACCGACATCTTCACGGGTCCGAGCGTTGGGGAGATCCTGGGAAACGAAAACGTGCGCAGCCATTCGATATCTTGAAGCGCATGGTAGATTGCGTTGTCACCCTCCTCGCGCGCAGCATGCCCGGCTTTGCCATGTGCGACGCAATCAATAACCATCAGCCCTTTCTCAGCCACCGCGCAATCCATAAGGGTAGGTTCACCAACAATAGCACAGGAAAGTGCGGGCAAGTCGTGGAGGAGACTTTCAATTCCGTTGACGCCGGAGATCTCTTCTTCGGCGGTAATCGCCAGTACGAGGTTGTATCGAAGATCAGTACGCTCGTGCAGGTGAATAAAAGCTGCGATGAGGGAGACTGCTGCGCCACCGGCATCGTTGCTGCCCAGCCCGTAAAGTTTTCCATCTTCTACCATTGGCTTATAGGGATCGCGGGTGTAGCCGGAATTCGGCTTCACCGTGTCGTGATGTGAGTTGAGGAGAAGTGAGGGTTTGGATGCATCAAAATGTTTGCTCACTGCCCACACGTTGTTGCCCTTCCGTCGCGGAGTGACACCATGGGAATTCAGGAATTCGACGATGCGATCCGCGGTCTTGTCCTCCTCCCGGCTAAACGACGGCGTAGCAATGAGTTGCTGGAGCAACGCAATGGCTTCTTGCTGGAGGTGATCGAGGTTCGCCATGAACTGTCAAAGGGTTATCAAGGTGCCTTCGGTATCCACCCGCGTATTGCGCACCAGGTCATCGGCCTGCCCGATCAATACTTCCTTGACGCCGGAATGGATCGCTGAAAACGCATTTTCCAGTTTCGGTAAAATACCGTCATGGAACGCTCCTTCCTTGAGCAGCCTCTTGTATTCCGCCTCATTGAGCATGCGCATCACAGAGGATTCATCGTTGACATCCCGAAGTACTCCTTTCTTCTCAAAGCAGAAGATCAACCGCACATCGAAATGCTTGCTGAGCGAAATGGCCAATACCGAAGCAATGGTATCCGCGTTGGTATTCAGCATTTGTCCTTCCGAATAGGTCAGTGGCGCGAAAACAGGTACGACGTTCTGCTTCAACAGGAAATACAATAATGTAGAGTTAACGCTATCGGGCGTAATGTCACCCACATACCCAAAATCGATTTCCCGCACGGGCCGTCGAACAGCTTTTATCATGTTTCCATCGGCGCCGGTTACCCCGAGGGCGTTGCATCCCCACTGTTGAAGATGCGCTACAATTTGTTTGTTGATGAGCCCGCCGTAGACCATGGTCACCAGGTCGAGGGTCTCGCGGTCGGTGATGCGACGGCCGTTGACATAGTTGGATTCGATGCCAAGCTTGTTTCCGATCTTCGTGGCCATCGCTCCACCTCCGTGAATGAGGATTTTGGGCGCCTGGATGGAAGCAAAATCCTTGAGAAACTTGTTCAGGGCATTATCGTCATCGAGGACATTGCCGCCGATCTTGGTCACATAAAGTTTATTCATGTCTGCTAAAGGTCATAATGTCTTGAGAATTTCTGCGAGCACCGCCTGCGCCGACCATACCCGATTGCCGGCTTGCTGGGTCACCACACTGGAGGGGCTATCAAGTACGGCGCCGCTAAGTTCAACATTTCTGCGAACCGGCAGGCAATGCATCACCTTGGCCTGGTTAGCGATTGCCAGTTTCTGAGGGGTCATCATCCACGATGGATCATTGGCTAGCGCACCGTAATTGGTAAATGAACTCCAGTTCTTCACATAAACGAAATCTGCCCCGGCAAGAGCCTCATCCTGGCGACTGGTGATGATGGCCCCTTTGGTGAAGGATTCTGACAGCTCCATTCCTTCCGGATGCGTGATCACGAACTCAGCCTGTCCCCAGGCGTTAACCCACTGCGCGAAACTATTGGCTACGCATTGCGGCAACGCCTTCACGTGCGGAGCCCAGGTGAGTACCACCTTGGGTTTTCGTCCATTCCTGGACAGTTCGGTCATGGTGATGATGTCGGCGAGGCTTTGAAGTGGATGAAGGGTCGCGCTCTCCAGGCTAACCACAGGTATGCCGCAATAGCGGATGAACTGGGTGAGGTAATGTTCGCTATAGTCTTCTTCACGGTTCTTGAGGCCTGGAAATGTGCGGATGCCGAGAATATCAAAGTAGTTGCCGAGGATGGGCGCGGCGTCACGCACGTGTTCAACGGTAGTGCCGTTCATAATGGCGTCGTCACCGAATTCGAGAGTCCAGCCTTCCTGCCCGACATTAAATACAATGGCCTCCATACCCAGGTTGGAGGCAGCCACTTGTGTACTAAGCCGCGTCCGCATGCTGGGGTTAAAGAATAGCAGCCCGATGCGCTTTCCCTGGCCCAGACTTTTGTCAGCAAAGGGATCGGCTTTATAGCGCAGGGCACGGTTGACCAGTTCCTCCAGGTTATCGACATCGCTGACCGACGTGAAGCTTTTCATGCGAGTTCGCGGGTTAGGGCGTCAAAAAAAAGATTGCCTTCGCCGGCAGTAATTGCCAAAGAGGGGAGCAGGCGTATGGTGTTGGGTTTTGCCTCGCCAGTGAAAATCTTATGGACCTCAAGCAGGTTGCTACGTAGGTTGGTGTGATTGACCGGAAGGTCAAATCCGATCATCAGCCCGCGGCCTCTAACGTCAAGAATCCCAGCAAAGGATTTGAGTCGTTGAATCCACGCACTGCCTAATTGAGCCGCGTTGGCAATCAGCGATTCTTTTTCCAACACCTCCAGTACCGCCAGGGAAGCAGCGCAGGCGAGGTAGCTACCACCGAAGGTCGTGCCGAGCATGCCGTGCCAGGACTTGATGTCGGGATGAATCAGCACACCGCCAACCGGGAACCCATTGCCCATGCCCTTGGCGATAGTAATCAGATCGGGGCGGATGCCTGCGTATTGGTGCGCAAAGAATTTCCCGGTACGGCCGTAGCCGGACTGGATTTCGTCAAGAATCAGCAGGGAGTTGTTTTTGCGACAGGCGGAGGCAACCCATTGAAGAAAAGAATCATTTGGAACCTGGATGCCGCCGACACCCTGGATACCTTCGATGATCACAGCCGCCACTTCCGGAGTAAGAGCTGACTGTAAGGCAGCCTGATCATTCAGCGGAAGAAACTCGATCTGGTGGCCGGCGTTGAACGGAGAAACAATTTTCGGATTGTCGGTGGCCGCCACAGCTCCGGAAGTCCTGCCGTGAAAAGCCTTGCGGAAAGCCAGGATTTTTTTCCGGCCGGTGGCGAAGGAAGCGAGCTTCAGCGCATTTTCATTGGCTTCAGCACCGGAGTTGCATAGGAACAATTGGTAGTCTGGATACCCGGACAATTCTCCTAGTTTATCTGCCAGTTTTCGCTGCAAGGGATTCTCTACACTGTTGGAGTAGAAAGAAATCTTGTGGAGTTGATCCGTGATGGCTTTTACAAACGCAGGGTGACTGTGGCCAATCGAGATCACCGCGTGCCCACCATAGAGGTCAAGGTATTTTGTACCTGCCTTATCCCAAATCCACGATCCCTCGGCTCTTACGGGCTCAATCGCAAATAGCGGGTAAACGTCAAACAGTTTCATCGATGACTTTCAATCCTTGATGCCTAATAACCTACACCTTTGAGCATTAGCCCGGCGGTTTCTTCCAATCCGAACAGGAGATTCATGTTCTGAACCGCTTGCCCCGCCGCTCCTTTGAGGAGGTTATCAGCGACAGAATGAACAGCAAGTATACCGTCAACGCATTCGGTGTGGATGAGGCACTTGTTGGTATTCACCACTTGCTTCAGGTCGACCATGGTATCAGAAATGTGGGTGAACGGGTGGTCCTTGTAGTACTCCTTGTACAAAGTGGTTACTTCACGGGTTGTCAGCGAACATTCGATGAGGGACGTCACGAAAATTCCCCGGGTAAAATCGCCGCGCCAGGGAACAAAATGAACTTTGCCAAAACCGGGCTGAAGTGTGTTGAGGGTCTGCTGGATTTCACCGAGGTGCTGATGTTGCAGGGTTTTGTAAGCCGCTACATTGTTGGCTCTCCAGGTAAAGTGGGAGGTCTCCTGGAGTTTTTGCCCTGCACCCGTAGAACCGGTAATGCCTGTGGTGTGCACGGTTTTCAATTTCGAAGCCTTCGCCAAGGGGAGCAGTCCCAATTGAATTGTAGTGGCAAAACAACCGGGATTGGCAATGTTGCTGGCCTTTCGGATCGTGTCACGTTGAAACTCGGGGAGACCGTATACAAAGGCACGTCCAGCCGCGGAGGCCCCCAACCTGAAGTCGTTGCCCAGGTCGATAATCCGGGTCTCTTTTGGAAATGCGTTCTGCTCCAGGAAGGTCTTGCTCTCTCCATGGCTCAGGCAGAGGAAGAGAACATCGACCGGTTGATCAAAGCCTCCGGAGAATAACCGAGCGGTTTCCCCGGCGAGATCGTGGTGAACATCGGTCAATAATTTTCCCTCCTGGCTGCGACTTTGTACAAAGACCAGGTCGACGAAAGGATGCCGGAGCAGGAGTCGCAGCGTTTCTCCGCCGGTATACCCTGCACCGCCAACAATTCCGGCCCTTATCTTCTTTGTATTCATGGGTTAAACTTACGATTTGCCGGCCGCATCCTCTTTCACCTGGTGATAGATGGCCACCTGGTTTCCAAAGATCTTCGTAAAGCCTTTCACATCTTCCCCGGTCCAGCCCAGGTTCATCTCACCGTACTTCCCAAACTTCGCGGACATCAGGTCGTAGGGTGAGTTAATTCCATTGACATGAAAGCGATGCGGCGCCAGCGTGACATTTACCGTGCCGGTGACATGCTTTTGGGCGGATGTTAAGAATGCTTCCAGATCGCGCATCACCGGGTCGAGATACTGACCTTCGTGCAGCCAGTTGCCATAAAACTGTGCCAGTTGATCCTTCCACGACAGCTGCCACTTGGTGAGCACATGTTTTTCCAAAGCATGATGGGCCTTGATGATGATGACGGGAGCAGCCGCTTCGAATCCGACACGCCCCTTAATGCCGATGATCGTATCGCCCACGTGGATATCACGACCAATCCCGAAGGGACCCGCCTTCGCCTGGAGGTGAGCAATGGCCTCCACGGGATGTGCAAACAGTTTGCCATCGATGGAGTTGAGTTCACCTTTTTCAAATCCGAGGGTAACTTCCTCCGGGTTTGACTTGGTAATCGGTGTAGGCCAGGCTTCTTCCGGAAGCATGCCCATCGACTTCAGGGTTTCCCTGCCACCCACGGAGGTTCCCCACAACCCTTTGTTAATGGAGTAGGCGGCCTTGGCGGCGTTGTACTCAATACCTTTTGCTTTCAGGTAGGCTATTTCTTCTTCCCGGCTCAACCGCTTGTCGCGGATGGGTGTGATGATCTCCAATCCGGGTGCAAGTATCTGGAGCGTCATGTCGAAACGCACCTGATCGTTTCCGGCACCTGTACTTCCATGCGCTACTGCAGTAGCCCCGAGTTCCCGGGCATAGCGGGCCACGGCAAGCGCCTGTGACATACGCTCCGCACTCACGCTGAGCGGATAGGTACTATTTTTTAATACGTTTCCATAGATGAGGTACCGGATAACCTGGTCATAGTAGTTGCGGGTTTCATCCACGCTGCGATGTGAAGCCACACCAAGGCGAAGCGCCCGCGCTTCGATTTCCTTGAGTTCAGCCGGCGAAAATCCACCGGTGTTGACGGTCAGCGTATGTACTTCGTAGCCCAGGTCGCGGGAGAGGTATACCGCGCAGTAGGAGGTGTCGAGGCCGCCACTAAAGGCTAAAACTACTTTCTTCATGGAAAGAGGTGAGGGTTGAGTGTGTTACAGAAAAATAATAGCCGGCTTGTCGGTTCCGGGCTACCAGAAGAACAGGAAGCTCAGCACCGACTTTCCTTTGTCGGTGGATTCGCCTTCCTTTTTCCTCCAGCCTTTCAGGAGCACAAACTGTTTGAAGTGCACCCACCGGTCGAAGAGGGTAAGGTTCTCCGCCATCACCCTGCGGTGATGATGATGGTTCACCGTTTCGGTGACTGCATGACCATTCACTTGGGGTGATTTCTGCTCGGCAGGGTTGAACAGCATGGCGGTGCAAAGGCAGTTCTTCCGCTCTTTGCTCATCAGGATGTCGTAGTTCACGCAACTGCGGCAACCCTTCCAAAACTCTTCATCGGTGGTCAGCTCCGAGTAGGTCACGGGCTCGTAGCCCAGGTCGGAGTTGATCTTCATGACAGCCAGCCCGGTGGTCAGGCCAAAAATCTTGGCATCGGGGTATCGCTTGCGGGAGAGTTCAAAGACCTTGCGCTTGATCTCACGGGCAACACCCGATTTGCGAAAGGAAGGAGAAACGATGAGTCCGGAATTAGCGACATATTTTCCGTGTTCCCATGCCTCGATGTAGCAAAAGCCCACCCAGGTTCCGTCAGCGGTGAGTGCGATAACGGCTTTTCCTTCATCCATTTTGGACTGGATGTATTCCGGGGAGCGCTTGGCAATACCCGTTCCGCGGGCCTTTGCCGATTCCGCCATCTCTTCGGTTATCGTTTCAGCATATGGTTTGTCGTCCGGGGTGGCTTCCCGAACAATGATGTTAGGTTCCAATGGTCAGTGGTGGTTAATAGAAAGATTGAAAAACAGAAATAAAGAAGGCCGACAACCCGCTCAAGCGGGCTGACAGGAGTACCGCGGGGTGCGGTATCAAATCCGGATTAGTCGTCGGAAACTTCTGATCACCAGGGGAAGAGAGGCAAACCGGCGGCGAAGCGACGCTTCGTGCACGGAGAGGGTGAAGTGGTTTTTCAAGCTCGTTGTTCCAAATTAATGGTCTACCATTGTTAAAAGCCTAAAAAAGGTTTGTACAAAAGTAAATCATTCCTGAATTACATTATCAAGTTCCTAGTACGTTTTTTTGGTTGGAAAAGTTCGCGACGTACGAGTGTTCGGAGCGCTGTACCTTTGCTACATGGAAGAGTTCCTTCACCAGTACGGCTACTTTGCCCTTGCCCTGGGCACCTTCGTGGAAGGAGAGACGGCCATCCTGGTGGCCTCCTCACTGGTGTACAGTGGTCTTTTCAATGCCCCGGAGACGATCTTCTTCGGTTTTTTTGGTTCATTTCTCAGTGACTGGATGTACTACACGATCGGCCGCGTCAATGGGATTTACTTCGTAGAGCGGCGGCCATCGCTCCGTGCAAAACTTGATCCCGCGCATCATTTCTTCAAGACGCACCGCTTCCAGATCCTGATTTCCTACCGGTTCCTGTACGGACTTCGGGCCGTGTTGCCCATCATGATCGGCCTGACAGGGGTGAGGCCCCTTCATTTCCTGGGGTTCAGTGTTGCCAGCGGGCTGCTCTGGTCCAGCGCGGTGAGCACGGCAGGATACCTCGCCGGCCGCTACTTGCAATTGACCCCGAAGTCATTTGAAGAAAACGGCCTTCTCGTCTTCCTGGGATTCGGAACCTTTGGCTTGCTGGTCGGCCTCCTGGTCAAAAAGCTTGCCGAGCGACGATTGCACATTGCCCCGGCTCCCCCCGAGACTCATTCGTAGCGAAGGGTGTTGGCAGGATTGGTCATCGCTGCCCGGAAGGTCTGTGTACTGACGGTCACCAACGCCACCGCAACTGCAGCCAGGGCCGCCAGCAGGTACACCACAGGATTCATGTCCACATGAAAGGCAAAGCTGCCCAGCCAGAGGTTCATGGCATACCAGGCTACCGGCCAGGCGATCAGGTTGGCAACGAGGATCAACACCACAATTTCACGGGAGAGAAGCACAAGGATCCCCGGCACCGAGGCCCCCAGTACTTTCCGGATGCCAATCTCTTTTACGCGCTGCAACGTGTTGAATGTAGCTAATCCAAATAGCCCAAGACAAGCAATGAAGATAGCGAGGCCGGAGAAAATGGTAAACAGTTGGCCTTGCTTCTGCTCGGAGTCATACAACCGGTTATACTGGTCGCTGGTGAACTGGTAGTCGAATGGACGGATAGGCAGGAAAGAACGCCACGTTTTTTCCAGGTGCTGCAACGCATCCTGTTTGTTCGCCCCGGCAAACCGGACGCTCAGGTTGTTGTAAAAATTGCTGTTGATGAAAAAGGACATTGGCACATAATCCTGATGCAGTGACTCAAAGTGGAAATCCTTGACTATCCCAATAAGTTTTCCCTTAACTCCACCATAGAGGAAGTCCTGATTGATACCTTCCTCATTTGTTTTCCAGCCCATTTCGCGCGCCGCGGTTTCATTGATGATGAAGGCCAGAGTATCGTCGGTAGGTATCGCTTTGGAAAAGGAGCGGCCTGCTGCCAGTTCGATGCCGTAGGTATCAAAGAATTCATAGTCGACGCTGACCATCTTGAGGGTGACTCCAGTATTAGTCAGGCTGTCTTTGATCAGGATGCTTGCAGCCCCTTGTGAGTCGAGTAGGCGGCCGGTGGGAACGCGCGACGACCGGCTCGCGTTCTGGATTGTTGAGGATTTTGTAAGCTCGTTGTAAAATGCGTCGTAGCTGTCGGACAATTCCGGGTAGATGGGTAGCGTGACCACACCATCCTTTTCAAAACCGAGTTCGCTTGAGTTCAGGTAGTTGAGTTGGAGTGTAGTAATCCCTGTCGCTATGATCAGTACGATCGAGATGGCGAATTGGGTGACGACGAGGGTTTTGCGAATGGCCGCACCGCCTCGCGATGAGCCTTGGCTGCCCTTGAGAACGGAAGAGGGCCTGAAGCCGGAAATGACGAAGGCTGGATACACGCCAGCAAGGACCCCTACGACCAAGGCAAACAGAAGTACTCCTGCAAAAATGGGCCACGAGGTCAAATGGTCTAGTATTATGGCTTTACCGGTAAAGTCGTTAACCCAGCGCAACGCAATGAAGGAGAAGGGCACTGACAACACAAAGGCCAACATGGCTACAAGAACCGACTCACTAAGGTATTGCACGATCAACTGTCGCCGAAACGCGCCCACCACCTTGCGGAGCCCTACTTCTTTCGAACGTTTCGTTGCGCGGGCCGTCGATAGGTTGACGAAGTTGAAGCAGGCAATCAGCACAATGAAGGCGCCGATCACACCCATCATGTAGACGTTGTTAATGTTCCCGCCAACCTCCAGTTCGTCGTCCAGGTGAGACTTCAAGTGGATGTCGGAGACTTTTTGCAAAAAAAGAGTCGTAACCCTGGACGCGACAAAATTGGGACCTGCACCAAAATTGGCGATGGCAAATGGGCCGTAGTGCTTGTCAAGGAATTCAGGGAATCGGCTTTCCAGTTTTTTTGCGTCACTGCCTTCAGCAAGGAGGAGGTAAGTGCTGAAGGCGTTGTTGCCCCAATTGGTCTCAAGCGCCCGGCGGCCATATAGGACGCTGTCCTCAAGTGAAACAAAAGCCAAAAGGAAGGTAGGGTGCCAATGCGATTGTTTGGGAAAATCTCTATAGACGCCTGTCACTTCAAGATCATTAGTGCGTCCCGCCATGAGATGCTTGCCGATGACATCGGTGGTCTCGAAATATTTCATCGCCATGGATTCTGAAAGCATGACTGTATGCTTCTGTTTGAGGGCATTGTCGGGATTCCCGATGAGAATTTCGACGTCGAATATTTTAAGGAGTTCTGGCTCAGCGTAGAATGCATCGTTTTCCGTTGCAATTTTCTTCCGCTCGCCATTCTCTTCAATTGACATTACGCGCGGGAACTGAAGGGTCCGCGCCATGGCTTCGATTTCACCGTAGTCATTTTTCAGCAATGGACCGATGGGGGGTGCAACAGATGAAAGGTGCAGTCGAGGCACGCCTTGGGCGTCCAGGAAATTGCGGGTTACGCGGTAAGTCCTGTCAATCTTGCTGTGATAGCGATCGAATTTCAACTCATCGGTTACGAAGAGGTAGATCATCAATGCGCTGGTCATGGACAAGGCCAATCCGGCCACATTGATGAATGAAGTAAGCTTGTTGCGCAGCAAGCTGCGGAATGCGGTCGTCAGGTAGTTTCTTAGCATGGCAAAGGGAATAAGGGGGTATACTCAGGAAGTAGCCCTGTGGTTACCAAAGACACGGGAAAACTTAGAAAGATGCTTCCGATTTCCCCTAATGTATAGACCCTACTATCAGTGGTTAATCCAGTCCAATCATCATGAATGCCCCCCAGTAGATCGGTTCGGGGTATTCAACACGGAGTTCCTTCTTGGCCTCAATAAAGCTCTGACGAAGGTTGCCCGTGGTCAGCCATTTCTTGTAGAAGTTGAGAATCAGTTTCTGGGTAGCGGCATCGTCTACTTTGAACATACTCATGATCAACACCTTTGCGCCGGCCACGAGGAATGCACGCTGCAGACCGTAGACACCTTCTCCATTTGAAATTTCACCCAACCCGGTTTCGCACGCGCTCAGCACCACCAGGTCGGTCTTGTCCAGGTTCAGACTCATGGCCTCATAGGCAGTCAATACACCGCTTTCGATATTGTAGTTGTGTTTAGTCTTTGCCAGGATATCGCCTGCGCCGGTGAGCAACAGCCCTGACTTCATCAGCGGATTCTCGGCCAGCATAGCTTCGTTACCGGTCAATTCCTCCTGCGCCGTGGTGGCTTCAGCCTTTGAGTAGAATCCGTGCGTGGCAATATGAAAAACACGGGGACTGTTGATGGCTTTCACCTGGTCCTCGCTGGCATTCGTTTCCATATACTCTTCCGCAACCCAGCCTTTTTGCTTGAGGAGGGCATTCAACTCATCCACTTCTTTCTCGGTTCCGGGAAGGTCTGACCATTCCTTCTGGGCGGAGGCCGTGAGGTAGAATTTTGGATTTCCAAACATGGAGGCATTGTTCGAACTGCTGCTGGCCGTCTTAGCTTTCGCTTTGCGCAAGTAGAGGTCCTTTGTATTGCTGACGATTACAATGTTGGAATTGTCGATTACGTAGCGGCCGTCCGGTGTTGGAATGGCCTCGAGGTTAATCTGATTATATACCCCATCCGGAGACAGGTAGATGGTGGAGTACTGACCGATCTCCTTCTGGATGGGTTCCCAGAAAATCTTGTACGAGTTTTCGTCCGGCGTCTTCCGGATAATGCTGTTGCGATAATACCGGAAGTACCGCCCCTCCATGAGCCGACCTTGGGGAAGCTGCACCACCTGGGGACGTCCACGTTCACCCTTCACATACAGGGCGACATAAACAATTGAGTCCGTGAAGTTGTGATCAAAATACCGGTACCGAACCATCTCCAGGGCCACCTCAGTCTTTCCGAGGGCCGATTGCACATTTTCGTAGGTGATCCTTTTGTTCTCAAATCCCTGCCCAAAGATTTCTGATTTCTCGCTTAGTTCCCGTTCCAACTTCTCTACTTCGGCGCTCAAGGCAGCCGGATCGATGCCGTTCTCGAGCAGCTGCTGGCTGCTCATCGAGAGCACATTAGTGAGAAACTCCTTCTTCTGAACCCAGGCCTGGTAGCTGGCTTTCAGCGCTTCATCCTTGCTGTTCAGGATACGTTCACGAATCTTGATCGAGGAACTCAACAACAGCGCTTTGGTGAGCAATTGGTAGTTGTACACCTTCCCACTCAAGTCGCGGAAGTCCTCCAGTTGGCCGAAGGCAAGGGTATTGTAAAACTCAAAGTCACCCTTGATGGTATTCCAGTACTTGGCTTTTTCGCGTTCACTGAGTGCCGGGAAGAATTGTTTGATGAAGTTCTCGTAGTTGTTGAGCGCTTGCTCGATGTTCTTCTTGGCCCCCTTGAAATCTTTTTCCATGTAATACACCTTGGCGATCTTGGAAAGGATCTTTACATATTCAGGGTGAGTGTCGCTAAAATACTTTTCATAAATGTCTTTGCCCTTCTTGTAGAAAGCTTCGGCCTGGTCGTACTTCTTCAGCTGGTAGTAAACGTCGCCGGTGAGGGCAAAAATGGAAGCGGCCTGGATGCTGTTCTTTCTTCCCGTCTTGTTGCGCCAGATGGATTCAGCTTGTGTGAGTGAATTGAAGGCAACGTCGTATTTCTTTTCAGAGATGTAGACGATGGCCACGTTCTTCAGGATGTCGGCATATTGAGGGTTCTCTGTCCCGAGGCGCTTGCCCATGATGTCACGTGATTCAAGCATGAGCTTTTCAACTTCCTTTGGGCTGTCACCTTTATAGAATTTGATCAGCGCCAATTGGGAAAGTGATTTGGCGACTTCAATGTGGTTGCGTCCGAATTGTTTCTCCTGGCTGGCGAGCGCTTTCAGGATGTTATCTTCGGCCAGGTCATAGTCGCCGATGATGTAGTCGACGTCGCTGAGCAGTTTTTGGGTAGCCGCTGTCTTTGTTGATTTCTCGGTATAGATCTTAACAGCAATGTTGTTGGCCTGTTGCGCAACTTTGTCGGCTTCCGTGTAATCTCCCTGGGCAAGCAGAAGTCGGCCACGGTTGACCAGCGGATCAATCAACCGAAGCGATTGGTCGCCGTAGATGCGCGTGTATTCCGTAATGGTTTTGTCGAGAATTTCCTTGGTGTCGCTGTAATACCCGAGTTGAATGAATAGGCTGGCCAGGTTTTGTGCGGTACTCAGTTCGTCGATGTTCAGCGGCCGTTCTGCCTTTAGAATAATTTTGCCAGAACGGTTAAGGGCATCTTCAGCCTCATCAAAAAGGCCCTTGATTCCAAACAATACGGCCTGGGTATCGATGGCCTCCACGAGAAGTCCCTTCTTGGTATCATCTTTCCTGAATTCCTCGAGGATGGCAAGCGACTTGTTGATATTGGCTTCCGCTTCTTCATACCTGCCTAGCCGAATCTGAAGACGTGCAATGCGGGTAAGCTCTTCACCGTATTTGAAGTCTTTGTCGTCATACTTGCCACGGGCTACCAGCGAAGCTTTTTCAAGGGCATCTACTGCTTTGGTGTATTGGTCCACCATCTCATAGTAGGCGGCCAGGTGGTTAAGTAACTCGAGGTGATCCTTATGCCAGACGCCAATTTGATCAGCGACTATCTTGTTAAAACTATTTTCATAAATCGTGCCTGCCTCGGAAACCTTGTTGGTGTTGTCCAGGTAAAAGTTGGCCAATTGCAAGCGAGCCAGGTGGGTTTCCGGGGCGGCCTCTCCGTAGAGATCGGTTTTGATGTCAATAATATCTTTCAGGTACTTCTCGGCATTGCCATAGTTCTTTTGCTGAATAGCCAGGGAGGCCAGGAAATCCAATACCTCGGCGGTGGTGATGTTGTTTTTGGGTAGAATGGGAGAGTTAGTAATCAGCGCCAACGCATTTTTCTCCAGGTTCTTGGTTTTCTGCGCGTCCAGTTGCTTGTCAAACTCCACCGCCTTCAGGCGCACGGTATAGATGCTCTTGTCCGGGTATTCTTTCTTGATCATGCTTTCGTATTCGGACTTGGTATTGGCATACCGTGATTCATCCTCGGTACGAAGCAGTTCGGTGAGGTAGGACTCGTACATTCTTACGCCCAGCATGTGGGACGGATAGAAATAGGACTTCAACACATTCAGTGTTCGGTCGAACTCCAATTCCTTCGGCAGGTTCTCGTTGCCGTTCTCCACCAGCATGGTCGCATTGTTGTACTGGTTCTTCAGGTAAGCGATGTTCCGGTCGTTAATATTGCGCTTGATCCATGTGGCGGCAAAAACAAAAGCAGAGTCGGCGCTGCGCAGGTTGCCCTGGTGACCGTAAGCATTACCAATCAGCGTGAGCACCCGGGCATAATCATTTAGTCGTTGATCGAGTTCCTCCTCAGGAATCTTCCGACTCTTCAAACCGCCTTTCCCATCGGGTATGGTTTCCGTCTTGACTGCCCGTTTGGCATAGTATCCTTCCCGGGCGCGAGCGAGCTGGAGGGCGTCGTTCCAGAATCCCTGGCCTACCATTGTTTCGGCCGTCACAATATCAAGTTGAGCTCGCAGCGCATCCTTGTTGAAGCTGCCCACATCGATTACTTGCTTTGCTTTGTCTATGTATTCGCGAGCAACACGGTAAGAGCCATTTTGGTTGTAGAGGTCGGCCGCTTCAATGAGCACGGCCGCATATTTTTCCCCGGCTTCAGAGTTGGCCGTTGCACTGGCTTTTACAGCACTTTGCAGGTTGGCCTCAAAATCCTTGGGCATGCCCAATCCAAGGTCACATTTGGCATCAAGAAGAAACATGCGTGCGGAGAGCGCATTCTGCGCACCAAGTTTGGCAACGATCTTCTTTCTGGCTTTGGCGAGCTGGCTTTTGGCACTTTTATAATTCCCGATGGCATAGGCCTCCTCGGGCTTTACCAGGCCCTTCTCCAGTTTCATCAGGGCCTTCTCTTGCTTGGTTTGCGCAAGGGCGGGATACGCCGCAATGATGACGATGAGTGCTAAGAAGACACGAAAACGCATATGTGGAGTGTTGGAAGGCTAAGATACAGATTTGCTCCCTTATGGTAAATGAATGGAAGAATGAAGTCGCGAGCGTTCGCCGGGATTAAAGCAACCGCTCCAGGATCGTTTTGGCTGCAGTGGTGACCGGGGTGCCAGGACCAAAAACGCCTGCAATGCCGGCCTTTTCAAGAAAGGAATAATCCGATGGAGGAATAACCCCGCCGGCGACAATGAGAATGTCCGGGCGCCCCATTTTTTTCAACGCGGCAACCAGGGCTGGAATCAAGGTTTTATGTCCGCCAGCGAGGCTGGAGATGCCCACGACATGTACATCATTTTCCACCGCCTGTCGTGCTACTTCTTCCGGTGTTTGGAACAAGGGACCGATGTCCACATCAAAACCGAGGTCGGCAAACCCGGTGGCAATTATTTTAGCGCCACGGTCATGACCATCCTGGCCCATTTTGGCGACGAGTATTCGCGGACGTCGACCCTCCTTTTTGGCCACTCGGTCCGAAATCTTACGCACCTCATCGACGACAGAAGCGTTTTTCATCTGGCTTGAATATACACCGGAAACTGTTCGGATGGGAGCGGTGTAGCGGCCAAATGAGTTCTCCAGGGCCGAGGAAATTTCTCCCAACGTGGCCCGCACTCTGGCTGCATCGACCGCAAGGTCCAGGAGATTGCCTTTGCCTCCCGAAGCACACGCTGACAAACGGTCCAAGGCAGCTTTTACTCGGGCCCCATCCCGCGATTGCTTCAGCTGATTCAGTCGCTTTACTTGCTCTTCACGCACTACTGCATTGTCCACTTCAAGAATATTGAAGTCAGGCCGGTCTTCATTGATGAACCGGTTCACACCAACAATAACATCTTCACCGGAGTCGATACGAGCTTGCTTGGCGGCTGCGGCCTCTTCGATACGCAGTTTAGGTATTCCGCTCTCGATCGCACGCGTCATGCCACCAAGACCTTCCACTTCCTGGATCAAAGTCCAGGCCTGCTGCACCAATTCATGGGTGAGTGATTCGAGGTACCATGATCCGCCCATCGGGTCTACTACCCGGGTTACCCCGGTCTCCTTCTGAATGTAAAGCTGTGTATTGCGGGCCACCCGCGCCGAGAAATCAGTGGGCAATGCGATGGCTTCATCCAGGGAATTGGTGTGCAGCGATTGTGTTCCTCCCAGCACGGCCGCCATCGCTTCGATGGTGGTGCGGGTCACATTGTTGTAAGGGTCCTGAGCGGTTAGGCTCCATCCACTGGTCTGGCAGTGTGTGCGCAGGGCCATGGACTTTGGATTGTTCGGCTTGAAGTTGGATACCAGTTTAGCCCACAGTAGTCGTCCTGCCCTCATCTTGGCTATCTCCATGAAAAAATTCATGCCGATGCCCCAGAAGAACGAAAGGCGTGGCGCAAAATCATCGATGGGAATTCCTGCCTTTAGCCCGGCGCGGATGTATTCAAGTCCATCGGCGAGGGTATAGGCAAGTTCAAGGTGTGCCGGCGCACCGGCTTCGTGCATGTGGTAACCACTGATGCTGATGGAATTGAATTTCGGCATCCGCTCAGAACAAAAAGAGAAGATATCGGCAACAATGCGCATGGAAGATTCCGGCGGATAGATGTAGGTGTTGCGCACCATGAACTCTTTCAGGATATCGTTCTGAATGGTTCCCGACAATTGCTCCGGTTTTACCCCTTGCTCTTCTGCCGCAATGATGTAGAAGGCCATGATCGGCAACACGGCGCCGTTCATCGTCATTGACACCGACATCTCACCCAGTGGAATCTGGTCGAAGAGAATTTTCATGTCCTCCACCGAGTCGATGGCAACACCAGCTTTGCCCACATCCCCGGCGACACGGGGGTGATCGGAATCGTATCCCCGATGCGTGGCCAGGTCAAAGGCGACGGACAATCCTTTTTGCCCGGCCGCCAGGTTCCGGCGGTAGAAGGCGTTTGATTCCCTGGCCGTTGAAAACCCTGCATATTGCCGGATCGTCCAGGGTCTTACCGTATACATGGTGGCATAAGGACCCCTCAGGTAGGGAGGTACACCAGCAGTAAATTTCAGGTGTTCAAATTCTTCTGGTCCATAGTCGGCGCGCACGGTGATTTTTTCCGGTGAGATCCAGGGGCCTGAGGATGGAGGTGCTGGTTTCATGCGGAATGATTTGCTTGAAACTTACTCCAGATTTGTTCGGTCAGCTGTTGGGTCAGGTTCTCCAC
Organism: Cyclobacteriaceae bacterium; assembly: GCA_016787645.1. Classification (GTDB taxonomy): domain Bacteria; phylum Bacteroidota; class Bacteroidia; order Cytophagales; family Cyclobacteriaceae; genus ELB16-189. The sequence goes on from JAEUUF010000002.1 coordinate 36,054, forward strand.
CAGGTAGGAGCCCGAAAGGGGATCTGCCACTTTGGAAAAATGCGACTCTTCTCGAAGAATATGGCTGACGTTGCGCGCCACCCGGCTCATCATGGATTGGGTTGAATCTTCGGCATCCAGGGTTAGCAGGTCGCAACCACCCAGAATACTGGCCATGGCAGCGGTAGTGGCTTTGAGCATGTTGCCGTGAGGCTGGTATGCCTCCTGCGTCCATGCAGGTGAGCAGGCGTGGATGAACAAAGAAGAATCAGGTGCCTCCATGCGGCGCAAAATCAGTTGCCAGGCGGCCCGGATGGCGCGGAGCTTTGCTGCTTCAACAAAAAAATCAGTTCCGATTTCAATTCGAAAGCCAAAATCGGCAGAACGGGACTTGAAGGATGGGCCTAATTGCCTCACTACACTTTCCAGGGCCGCTGCGATTTCATCGGCTGTTCCGGGTGAAGCAATGGAACGTCCAATCCAGCGGAAGGAGGGATGGGAAGGTAAAATATTAGTGGAGGTTCCATACCAGATACCCAACGTAGTACCCTTTTGTTTGCCCAAGTGTTCAAGGATGGCTTCTTGGTGGGCATTTTCGTGATCTTTTACTAAGAAATTGAGCGCGCAAAACGGCCACTCAATGTTTCTCAGCAGTTGGGCAAAGCGGATTGGCTCATTAAGTTCAAAGAATATTCCATCTGCGCCCTGTTGGAGGTGCTCAAGCGCGGAGGCATTGGCCTCAACGGGGTCGTTAACCGTTACCCGGGGACAATTGTACCACGTTCTGGCTCCACGGGTTGATTCAAGGGCCGCATTGAGTTTAAAATCAATGCCGGACGATTCATTTGGCCCGTATAGGGGCCGTATGGAAAAGCCTTGGTACGATCGGGTGAGTTTTTTCCAGGGATCTTCGCCCTGCAATTCTTCCCGGGCGGCCTTTTCCCACGCGGTTGTATCGGTGGCGGTGAAATTATCAAACAATTTTTCCGTACTCTTCACGGGCGCAAACGTTGTCGTTTCTAAATATAAACAACGGTGCTACTTAAGCAATTTTTTTCAGAGGTAATTGCACGAATTCCCCGCATTCCCGCGAGAATAAAAATCAAGCGGAGTGAATGTTTTTTGTTGTCCTCTTTTTTTACACCTTTGTCCCCCTGCCCTGTTTTTTCAGGGCAAAATAATTCCAACTGACTTGATTCATTATGGAAGTTGATTCTGCAACCGTCTGGACTGATTGTCTTGATGTAATTCAAAAACAAATTGACGAGCAGAATTTCAATACCTGGTTCAAACCGATCGTGCCTCTTCGCCACGAAGGTGATGTGTTGACGATCCAGGTGCCGTCCCAGTTTTTTTACGAATGGCTGGAGGAAAATTATGTTCCCATCCTGAAGAAGGCCATTCATACGGTGTTGGGTGAGAATGCCCGCCTGGAATATTCGGTCATTGTTGATAGTGGCAACCAGCGCAACCCACCCCTGACGGTAAATTATCCCAACGGAAAAGGAAAAACAGGCCTGGCCGCCCCTCAAGGGAATGGAAATGGCAGCCTGGATGAGTATTCCCCCTTCACCCTGCGCACCATTGATCCGCGCACGGTCAATTCAAGGCTCAATCCCAGTTATAGTTTCGACAATTTTGTCGAAGGTGACTGTAACCGTCTTGCCCGTTCGGCCGGCGTTGCGGTGGCCAAGAAGCCGGGCGTTACTTCATTTAACCCGCTCATGCTCTATGGCGGCGTTGGCGTAGGCAAGACTCACCTGGTGCAGGCCATTGGCAATGAAATCAAACAAAAACTTCCGGAGAAGATTGTACTGTATGTTGACCAGAACGACTTTACCAATCAATTTCTGAACGCACTTCAAAATCACAAGCTCCAGGAGTTTCAGAATTTCTATTTGCAGGTTGACCTGTTGATTCTCGATGATGTGCAGTTCCTCGCTGGTCGTGAGAAGACCCAGGAGATGTTCTTTCACATCTTCAATCAGCTGCACCAAACCGGCAAGCAAATCATCATGACCAGCGACTGCCCGCCCCGGGATCTCAAAGGATTCCAGGAGCGCCTGTTGTCAAGGTTCAAGTGGGGCCTCACGGCGGATTTGCAGGAGCCGGACTTCGAGACCAAGCTGGCCATCATTCATAACAAAATGCAGTCTGACGGCATCCAGATTCCTACGGAAGTCGCCGAATACCTTGCCTATAGTGTAGATACCAACCTCCGGGATATGGAGGGCGTTTTGAATTCATTGATTTTCCACGCTACGCTCCTCAAGAAGGAGATCGACCTTGACCTTGCAAAAGAGGTCATGAAGAACATCGTCAAAGAAATTCAGTCGGACGTAAGTGTAGATTTTATCCAGAAAACGGTGGGCGATTATTTCCGCGTTGACCTCGACGCGATGAAGGGTAAAATCAAGAAGCGGGAAATTGTAATCCCCCGCCAGGTGGCCATGTATTTCTGCAAGCGGTACACCCAGTTGACCCTCGCGCTCATCGGTGAGAACTTCGGTGGTCGCGACCACAGCACCGTGATCCATGCCCTGGAGTCAGTAGAGGACATGATGAAAACCGATCCGAACTTTAAGAATTCGGTGGATGAGCTTTCCAAAAAGCTCAAGATGAGGATGGTCTCCTGATCTTAATTCAGGTTAAATTGCAACGGATATTCTTCCTTGGAACTGGTGATGCCGTAGAGCAACACCCGGCCCCGGTATTTCTGGAAGAAATCAATGACGTCTTGGGGATTTTTCACCCGCTGACGGTTCAGGGAAATGATGGTGTAATTCTCCGGAATGCCGAGCCGTTTGAACAGGCCGTCCTTGATCTTCGAAACCTTCACACCGTAGTCCACAGCTTCCAGTTCAGCGCCAAGTCCGGCGTCGCTGTAGATCTGCCGTTTGATCAGGCTTGTACCCCCGTTCTTGTTGACGAGCGTCAGGCTGAGAATGCCAGGCTTTCCATTGCGGAGATAAGTGAAGGTCATCTTTTCACCAGGGTAATGATGGCTTAGCTCTTCTTCAAATTCGCTCTTGCTGTTTACTTCCACATCACCGAGTTTGATAATGATGTCGCCGAGTTCAAGGCCGGCGCTGCGGGCCACACCTTCCTTCTCAAGTTCGGCCAGGACAACGCCCCGGAAGTCGCCGTTGGTCTTCAGGTTATATTTCTGTGCCGCCTGGAAATCGTAGTCCAGTACACTACCACCCCAAAAAGGCTTCTGGACGATGCCGTGTTTGATGAGATCGTTGACGATCTTCTTGGCGATGTCAATGGGAACGGCAAAAGCGTAACCGGTGTACGATCCAGTGGGAGACGAGATGGCGGTGTTTATCCCTACCAATTCACCATTCTTATTAACCAGCGCTCCGCCGCTATTGCCGGGGTTAATTGCGGCATCGGTTTGGATGAAAGATTCAATCGGGTAACGATCTTCTACAATGTTAATGCGACGTCCTTTGGCGCTCACAATACCTGCGGTAACCGTGGACGACAACGAAAATGGATTTCCCACCGCGATTACCCATTCGCCCACGGCGAGTGTTTTGGAATTGCCGAGGGTGGCTGCCTGCAAATTGGTTTCGTTGATCTTCAGGACAGCCAGGTCGGTAGACGGATCGGTGCCAATAAGCTCCGCGTCATACACTTTCTTGTTGTAAATCACTTGCAGTTTTTCAGCGGCCTCCACCACGTGGTTGTTGGTAACGATATAACCATCAGAGGTGAAGATCACGCCAGAACCACTGGACACACGGGTGCTTTGTCCCCCGCGGCCGAATATCCAATCCCAGTTGGAGTAAGAGACGCCCTGGGAAATGCTGTTGATGAACACCACGCTGGGGATGGCCTTGGCGGCAGCCTCGCTGAAGTCAACTTTGTCAAGGCTTGAGGATTCGGACGGCGCAACGACTGTAGGGTGATAGTCGGAGTCCGGTTCAAACGTATTTACCGTGTAGGATGCGTCAGGGCTGGAGCCACCTGGATCTTGTTGTTTCTGGTAATTAACAAAAACATAGGCCCCCGCTATACCAGCCAGAAATGCCACCACGATTGTCCTAAGCAGATTCGCCATGCGTGTACGATTGAAATTTGCGCAAATATAAAACGACGGCGATTTTATTAAGTTCCAATTGGTGGCCACCTTTGTGATCGCTAGCTGCTAATCATGGGTTTCCGTTCTGTCCTTGCTCGCCCATTTGCCGCCTGGGTGGCGTCTCAGACGCGCTTCTGGGCTTCCCGCCCGGTAGAAACCCAGGAAGCTTTACGCCGTCAAATCGTAAGCCAGGCGGCACCAACGCTTTTTGGTAAAGACCACGGCTTCTCAGAAATACGATCGCATGCTGACTTCGTCCGTCAGGTGCCGATCCGGGATTACGAAGTGCTTAAACCGTACATTGAAAAGGTACTCGAGGGCAAGCCCGACATACTCTGGCCCGGGCTGCCCGCTTACTTCTCCAAGACTTCCGGGACAACGTCCGGTACAAAGTATATACCCATCACCCGTGAGTCCATTCCCAACCACATCAACAGCGCCCGCAACGCGCTGCTCAGCTACATCCATGAAACCGGCAACGCAGCCTTCATCGACGGGCAACTGATCTTTCTTTCGGGTAGCCCTGCACTGGATACAAAGGCGGGAATACCCACCGGTCGGCTTTCGGGGATTGTCAATCATCATGTACCGGCATACTTGCGAAGTAACCAACGGCCTTCCTATGAAACGAACATCATCGAAGATTGGGAAGAGAAGCTGGAACGTATCATTGACGAAACCATTGATGCGCGCATGACCCTTATTTCAGGAATCCCGCCATGGGTTCAGATGTATTTTGATCGTATCCAGGCGCGCACCGGGAAAAAGATCAAGGATGTGTTCCCGGATTTCTCGCTGTTTGCTTACGGCGGTGTGAATTTCGAACCCTATCGGGCAAAATTGGTGGAGTCCATCGGGAAGAAAATAGATTCGATAGAAATGTACCCGGCTTCCGAGGGTTTCATCGCCTACCAGGATTCTCAGCGTGAGCCGGGGTTGTTGTTACTTCTTAGTTCGGGAATCTTTTTTGAATTCATCCCGGCCGATGAATACTTCAGTGAAAATCCCAGGCGCCTCACGATCGGTGAGGTTGAACTGGGAAAGAATTATGCGGTGATCATTAACAATAACGCAGGACTTTGGGGGTATTCCATCGGGGATACGGTCAAGTTTGTATCCAATGATCCGTACCGACTGGTTGTTACCGGAAGAATCAAACATTTCATTTCGGCATTTGGCGAGCACGTCATTGGCGAAGAGGTGGAGAAAGCTATGCAGCGGACAATGACCAAGTTTTCGGAAGTCGAACTGGTGGAATTCACCGTCGCCCCCCAGGTAACGCCCGTGAGTGGACTGCCCCATCATGAGTGGCTGGTTGAATTTGGAAATCCACCGAAAGATCTTGGTGCGTTTGCCGCAGAACTTGATCATCAGCTACGCGCGCTTAATACCTATTACGACGACCTCATCTCGGGAAACATTCTCCGGCCCCTGGTCATCACACACTTGAAACGGAATAGCTTTATTGATTACATGAAAAGCCTTGGCAAACTAGGGGGGCAAAACAAGGTCCCCAGGTTATCGAATGACCGGAAGCTTGCCGGGGAACTGGCCGCCAGGAAAATGTCGAGTGTTGAAAATTGAACTTCAAAGTTTGCGATCAAATCCCAGGCCATCTTCACCATTGTATCTTCATTGGATATTCTGTATTCTTCCTCCTGAATGAATTCTCCCCTTAAAAAACGTGTCGCCTTACTGGGTTCCACCGGCTCCATCGGCCGGCAGGCATTGGATGTCATTGCCGCCAATCCTGATCACTTTGAAGTGGAGGTCCTGACAGCGCAAAGCAACGTGGACCTGCTTATTGAACAGGCGAAGAGGCACAAACCGAATGTGGTGGTCATCGTCAATGAGGGTGGATACGAACGCCTGAAGGAAGCGCTGGCCGGAGAGCCCTTGAAAATATTCTCCGGCGAGAAGGCACTTTCCTCGGTGGTACAAATGGAGTCAGTCGACGTGGTACTTACGGCGTTAGTCGGCTACGCTGGACTCCAACCCACCATCAAGGCCATTGAGGCTGGAAAAACCATTGCGCTCGCCAACAAGGAAACCTTGGTGGTGGCAGGTGCACTCATCACCCAGTTGGCCCGGGAACATCGGGTCAATATTCTACCCGTGGATTCAGAGCACTCTGCCATTTTCCAATGCCTCGCAGGCGAATTGCATAATCCGGTAGAGAAAATTATTCTCACGGCTTCGGGGGGGCCTTTTAGGGGAAGGAAACGAAGTGACCTCACGACCGTAACCAAAGCGCAGGCACTCAGGCATCCCAACTGGAGCATGGGCGCCAAGATCACCATCGACTCGGCAACGCTGATGAACAAGGGCCTTGAAGTAATCGAGGCACGGTGGTTGTTTGGACTTGGGGCCTCAAAAATTGAAGTGCTCGTTCATCCGCAAAGCATTATTCACTCGATGGTCCAGTTTGAGGATGGCTCCATCAAAGCCCAACTGGGTTTGCCGGACATGCGATTGCCTATCCAGTACGCGTTGAGCTACCCTGAACGTTTGAAGAACGACTTCCCCAGGTTTGATTTTGCCCAGTATCCCTCCCTGACGTTCGAAAAGCCCGATACGGAAACTTTTCGTAATCTTGCGCTCGCTTTTGATGCCCTGGATCGCGGCGGAAACATGCCGTGCGTGCTCAATGCAGCCAATGAGGTGGCCGTGGCCGAATTTCTGAACGACCGCCTCTCTTTCCTGGGAATTTCAGAAGTAGTGGAACAATGCCTGGCCAAAATGGATTATATCCGTGAACCCCGGCTGGAAGATTACGTTGAGACGGATAAAATGACCCGGATTCGGGCAAATGAACTGATCAGATAAACAGACCCTCATGGATGGAATGATTATGACGGCGCAGCTCCTGCTGAGCCTTTCAATATTGATTGTTGTGCACGAATGGGGCCACTTCTTCGCCGCCCGGATGTTCAACATCCGCGTCGAGAAGTTCTACCTCTTCTTCGATTTCCTGTTCCCGATGGCCAACGTCATGAACTTCTCCCTGCTGAAGTTCAAGAAAGGCGACACCGAATATGGTGTTGGCTGGTTTCCGCTGGGCGGCTACGTCAAGATCGCAGGCATGGTAGACGAAAGCATGGACAAAGATGCCATGAAGGCCCCCGCGCAGGACTGGGAATTCCGGTCCAAGAAACCGTGGCAACGCCTGATCGTCATGCTGGGAGGTATCATTGTCAACGTAATCGTCGGCATGCTCATCTTCATTGGGCTGACCTGGTTTATCGGGGATCAATTCATCCCCATGAAATACATCAATGAGCACGGAGGCATTCAGGCCCTGGAACTGGCGCAGGAGCTGGGTATCCAGACTGGAGACCAAATCATCCGCGTCAATGGAAAGGAAGTGACCAACTTCGATGACATTACGAAGCCCGGTGTGCTGTTGGCCGAAAATTCACATTACACCGTTCTGCGCGATGGGAGAGAAGTGGAGATCGCCATACCCACCAATTTCATTGAGAAATTCAATTCCCGCGACGCCATCTCCCGCTTCGTGTTACCCCGAATCACCCCTGTGGTCGAAGAGATTAAGGAAGGTTCTGTTGCGCAAAAGGCAGGGCTGACCAAAGGAGATCGCATTGTTCAAATCGACGGAAAAGCCGTGACCTATTTTGATGAGGTGGTTTCTGGCCTCAAGGACTTCAAGGGCGACACACTTCAGTTTGCAGTTCAGCGCGGCAGTGAAGTGATTAGTACCAAATCCTACTTCAAGGGGGAAACTGCATTGGGATTCTATGTCAACCGAATACTCGTCCCTGAATCGGCGCTCGTAACCACTAAGTATTCTTTCGGTGAATCATTGGTGCTGGGACCGGTTCGCGCATTCGATGTGATCTTTGTACAACTCAAGGCCTTCAAGAAGATATTCACCGGTGACATTTCTTTCCGGAAATCGCTTTCTGGTCCCGTAGGTATGGCACAAGCATTTGGCGTAACCTGGGATTGGGAACGGTTCTGGCGCATGACAGGATTGTTGTCAATGGTCCTGGCTTTCATGAACCTCCTGCCGATTCCGGGTTTGGATGGTGGCTACGTGGTGTTCCTTCTCTATGAGATGATCAGTGGTCGCGAGCCAAACGAAAAGGTCTTCGAGACGGCCCTCAAAATAGGGATGGCCATTCTCCTGGTGTTGATGGTGTTCGTTTTCTACAACGACATCGCCAAAGCCATCTCCGGCAGCTAGACTTTATTCGGTACGCCGGCAGGCTATTTTCCTTTCCGGAAATCCAGCGGCGGCTTCCGGTCACCAATCATCGACTTGTAGGTGAAGCCGGGACCAAGCGTTTTGGACAGTTCGTCCTTCGCTTGCTGAAGCAACGCGGGATTATTGAAGAGATCAGCGCCGGTCAAAGCCAACGTCTTAGCAGCATTCAGCATGGCTTTCTGGCCTATGCTCATGCCGCCGGTGGCCACTGCCTGCCAGGAGTGCGCCGGGGCGCCGGGTACCCAAGTAGCAGTGCCAAGCCCAACGGTGGGTACCACCCAGGTAATATCACCTACATCTGTTGAAGCGGGGAAAAATCCACCCGTCTTGAAAGGCTGTACCTCGGCGGCCTGTGAAAGGTCAGGTGCCCGGGGAATCGTCTTTTGAATTTCTTTGGCGAAGGCCGTCTCTTCCGGTGTATAAATGACTCCACCCACCTTGACGAGGTTGCTATACATGACTTTGGCGAGGGTCACATTGGGCACCAGGTTATAGGAACCGGAGACCACTTCATATTTGGTGGTGGTTTCAGTTCCGGCAGCTGCACCCTCCGAGGCCTTCACGATGCGGTTCCATATTTCTTCCACCACGCGGGCATCCGGGTGACGCACCATGTATTCCACTTCTGCAAAGTCGGGAACTACGTTGGCGGCCAGGCCACCCTTGTTGATGATATAGTGGATGCGGGCATCTTGCGGCACATGCTCACGCATCATGTTGACCATGTAGTTCATCGATTCCACGCCGTCCAATGCCGAACGACCGGCATCCGGAGCAGCGGCGGCGTGCGCCGCACGACCATAGAACCGGAACATGGTCTGCTTGATAGACAGGCAGGAAGATGGGCTCGCATCGTTGGCCGAAGAAGGGTGCCAGTGCAGCACCGCATCTACACCATTGAAAAGTCCATCGCGAACCATGTACACCTTCGCACTTCCACCTTCTTCCGCGGGAGTTCCATAGAGTTTAATGGTTCCTGCCTTTTTGTTCTTAATGAGCCATTCTCTCAAGGCGATGGCCGCCGCCGAGGAGGCAGTCCCAAATAGATTATGACCGCAGGCATGACCTCCGGCACCATCGATGATGGGCTTTTTGGTAAACGTGCTGTCTTGTGATAACCCAGGCAGCGCATCGAATTCAGCCAGCAGACCGAGGGTGGGACCTCCGGTGCCGTAAGAATAAGTGGCCACAAAAGCAGTAGGCATATTGGAAACACCGGTTTCAATGGTGAATCCATTACCTTTTAGCAGCTCCTGCAGTTCGGTAGTGCTCTTGGTTTCGTTGAAGCCAAGTTCGGCATAGCCCCAGATATCGCGCGACACTTTTTTGTATACAGCCGCGTGCTTGTCGATTTCATTAAGAATAAACTGCTTGTCTTTGTCGCCTTTTACTTTTGGATTGATCTCGGTCTGGGCAGTGGCCGGGAGAAAAGCGATAAGAAGTACGAACGTCAGGAGGTTTCGCATGGGTTTTGGATTTAGGTCATCCAATATGGCAAGAAAAGCTGAATGACTCCAGCCCAATTGAGGCGGGTGGAAACCGGCGGGGCCTAGTGGCCCTTGGTTATTTCGAATTCTACGCGGCGATTAAGTTGCTTGTGTTCGTCGGTGAACTCCTGGGTGATGGGTTTGGAACTTCCGTAACCAATGGCCTTAATCCGGGTATCATCAATGCTGAATGAAGTCACGAGATAGTTCTTGATGGCATCGGCGCGGGCCTGCGACAATTTTAAGTTTGATTCTTCTTTTCCGGCGGAATCGGTATGCCCCGAAATGGTCAGGTGAAGTTCCGGGTGATCAATCAGGAAATTCGCCAATTTGTCCAGGTCAGCATGCATGGCAGGAAGAATATTGGCTTTACCGTTTTCAAATTCGAGGGATTCAAAGGCAATCTTGCTTTCAATGGGCTCTGCCACCTTGTTGATTTCCATTTCCCCGTCCATGAAGAATATTTCCTCAATACGGAAAAATTCATCGCCCTGGATCACCAACAGATAGTTGCGTTTATTGATGAGACTGAAGTCGAAGGTTCCATCTTCCCGGAGATACTTGGGGGCAACTTCGACACCTTGATCCAAATCGATAACAGAAACAATGCCTTTCAGCGGCTGCCCGGTCTTGTCTTTCAGTGAACCCCTCAATTGGGCAGTAGCTTCCGGCTTAGCTTCCATGGGAACGGGGAACGAAAACAGATCCAGGTTCTTCTTGTCCTCCGCTTCCGATCGCGCATAGAAGAGTTCTTTCGATTTGGAGTCGATGGTGAAGTAGTATTCGCTTCCTGCTCCGTTCACCAATGGCCCGATGTTCCGCGGCTCTCCCCACGAGTGGGGCAACCGCGCAGATTTGTAAATGTCGAAATCACCGAAGTTGAGTGCATGTCCATTGGAGCTGAAGTAGAGAATGTTGTACGTATGATGAAAAAAGGGGCTCACTTCGCTGTTAACTGTATTGATGACAGGCCCGATATTCATCGCCTTGCCCCACTGGCCTTCTTCGTCGCGGGTGACGTAGAAAATATCGGAAAGCCCGAAACTACCCACCCGGTTGGACGCGAAGAAAAGTGTATCTCCGCTATGGGTGAGCGAAGGGTGGGAGTCCCAACCACTGCTGTTGATGCCGGGGCCCATGTTCCGTACGTTGCGCCAGGCACTGTCCAGGGCAGGACGTTCAGCGATATACAAGTCACAGTTCTGATCAAAACAGCGGGAGAAGATCAACGTCTTTCCATCCAGGCTCATGCAGGCAGAACCCTCATTGTAGATGGTGTTGATCTTGTCAAACGGTTTGGCCGGCATCCAGAATCCGTCAACCCGTTCGCTGTAAAATAAATCTTCGTCGTATTGTCGGTTATCAAGGTTGTTCTTGTTCCGCTTGGAGGTAAACAAGAGGAGCGTATCGACGTTGCCGATGGTGGGTGCGTAATCCTCCTTGAGTGAGTTGAGGTTGTCACCCATATTTACCAGCACGGCATGCGGCGGCCGGAGCGTGTCAATTTCCTGGCGATAGGCAACCAACTGGTAGTAATATTCAAGCGGAACATAGTACCGTTGTTTGTCGCGCTCCAGGGAATCATATTCGCGAAACACATCTTCAATGTTTATGCCCTGACGATGGTGTTTTAAAACCAATTTGTAGAGAAGGATGGCTTCCCCCGGCGGTCCGGCCTTTCTGGAAAGTCGGGCCAGCTCCCAGATCATGGCCGTGCTCTCATGGAAATTACGAATCCCGAAGTTGCTCACGTAAGTACGAAGAGCCTGGTAGTATTGCTCAACTGGGCCGTTGGCCTTCAGCTCTTGCAACTTCTTGTATTTTTTGGCGTCGTAATAGAAACTAACAACGTTGATATTGGGGAAGACAAATATGTCAGACTGGCTGAATGAAGTGAGGGAATCATTCAATTGAACCGTGCCTGCACTCTTCAGCTTTTTCCTCGACTTCTGGGCATACCCGGGCGAAGCCAAAAGGCAAGAAATCAGTGCAAAAAGGACAAAAAATGACAGTTTCACGGGTCGGGAAAAATTGGCAAGCACCACCGGAATACCGAAAGTTCAAATAATTTTGACTGATATACAACGCTTTGGCACCCCTATTGACCATATTGACAGCCTCCCCATCGGAGGATTTCGTATAGTATTAATGTGTCATATTGACATTGCATGAGTTCATTCAAACGGTTAGCAATTACCCCCGTGGTCCAGGAAGATTCGGAAGAGTTGGTACAGTTGATCAACCCGGACCAGGAATCTGATCTTAAGCCGGAAGATATACCCGGTGATCTTCTCATTCTTCCCATCAAGAACACGGTCTTGTTTCCCGGCGTTGTGATCCCCATCACCGTTACGCGCCAGAAATCAATCCGGTTGATCAAGAAGGCTTACCAGGGAAATAAAATGGTGGGTGTGATTGCCCAGCGGAACAAGAACGTGGAAGATCCTGCTGTGGAGGATATTTTCCGTTACGGTACAATCGCACGCATCATCAAAATGCTCGTGCTCCCGGATGGCAATACCACGGTAATCATGCAGGGTAAGAATAGGTTTTCAGTTCAGGAATTTCTGCAGGAAGACCCTTACCTCACCGCAAGGGTAGAGTTACAGGTGGAGCCGACCTTGAACCTGGAAAGCAAGGAAGTACAGGCGCTCGTCCAGTCACTGAAGGATTCCGCCTCGAAAATCCTGAGGTTAAACCCTGAGATTCCCCAGGAAGCCCAAGTGGCCCTCGACAATATTCAGAGCCCACCCTTTCTCATCCACTTCCTGTCCAGCAACCTGAACGTGGAGGTGTCTGACAAGCAGAAGATTCTTGAAACACCGAACATCATCGATCGGGGCACCCTGCTGCTCCAGTACATGCTGAAGGAGATCCAGATGCTGGAAATCAAGAATGAGATCCAGAAGAAGGTCCATACGGATATTGACCAGCAGCAACGGGATTATTTTCTCCGTCAGCAGATCAAAGTCTTACAAGATGAGTTGGGTTATGATGGACCTGACAAGGAGATTGAGAAATTGCGCAAGCGCGGTGCCACCAAGAAGTGGCCCAAGGCGGCTGCCGATCACTTCAACAAGGAACTGGATAAGCTGCAACGGATGAATCCCCAGGCGGCTGAATTCCCGGTCTCCATGAATTATGTGGAACTCATGCTTGACCTTCCCTGGGAAGAATTCACGCAGGATGATTTCGACTTGAAGCGCGCCGCAAAAATTCTCGACAAGGATCACTTCGGATTGGAGAAAGTGAAATCCAGGATCCTGGAATACCTCGCCGTATTGAAGCTCAAGCAGGATATGAAGGGACCAATTCTCTGTCTGTATGGTCCTCCGGGAGTGGGTAAAACATCGTTGGGAAAATCCATCGCCCGCTCGCTGCAGCGAAACTACGTGAGGATGTCGCTCGGAGGTGTGCACGATGAAGCCGAGATTCGCGGTCACCGCAAGACGTACATCGGCGCCATGCCGGGAAAAATTATTCAGAACATCAAGAAGGCCAAATCATCGAACCCCGTCTTTGTGCTGGATGAGATCGATAAGATTCGGAGCGACTTCCGGGGCGACCCATCGTCCGCGCTGCTGGAAGTACTGGATCCTGAACAGAACAATACCTTCAACGATAACTACCTGGAGGTGGAGTACGACCTTTCAAAAGTGCTCTTCATCGCCACGGCCAACACGCTTGACACGATCCAGCCTGCCTTGCGCGACCGGATGGAAATTATTGAAATCACCGGATATACCGTGGAAGAGAAACTTCAGATTGCCATTCGACACCTGGTTCCCAAGCAACTGAAAGAACATGGACTGGGTGACACGGATTACAAGTTCACCAAGGAATCGCTCCTGAAGATCATTTCACACTACACCCGGGAATCCGGCGTGCGCAGCCTCGAACGCAAAATAGGCTCCGTGGTAAGAAGTATTGCCAAATCTGTGGCGATGAATGAAGCCACGACCAAAGAGGTTTCCGAGGCATTTGTCCAAAAGGTACTTGGACCGGAAATCTTTGATGAAGAACTCTACCAGGACAATGAAACCGCCGGCGTGGTTACGGGTCTCGCCTGGACGCAGGTCGGTGGGGATATCCTGTTCGTGGAATCCAGCGTAAGCCAGGGTAAAGGACAACTCACTTTGTCGGGACAGTTGGGCGATGTGATGAAAGAATCGGCTATGGCCGCGCTTTCCTACCTCAAGTCGAATGCACAAACGCTGGGTATTGACCACCGGGTGTTTCAGCAGTACGATTTGCACGTGCATGTTCCTGCGGGTGCAGTACCCAAGGATGGTCCTTCGGCAGGAATTACCATGCTCACCTCCCTTGCTTCGATCTTCACCCAACGTAAAGTGAAAGCCAGGCTGGCCATGACCGGCGAGATCACGTTGCGCGGCAAAGTGTTGCCGGTGGGAGGCATCAAAGAAAAGATCCTCGCCGCCAAGCGCAGCGGAATCAAGGAGATTATCCTCAGTGCCAAAAACCGGAAAGACATCGAGGAGATAGAAAAACATTACCTCCGCGGGTTGGTCTTTCATTACGTGAATACCGTAGACGAGGTGCTGAAGCATGCACTCCTGAAAGAAAAGGTGAAGCGACCCCTGGAATTTAAATTGACTGAGCCCAAGGTGGGCTGAGATTTCTTTACTTTTGCCGCAAATGGATTCTTCTCACCTCACGCCGCAGCAGATCGTCGCGGAACTGGACAAATATATTATCGGACAGGTTGATGCCAAGCGCAATGTGGCCATCGCTTTGCGTAACCGATGGCGACGAATGCACGCGTCCCCGGAGATGCAGGGTGAGATTGTCCCCAATAATATTCTCATGATCGGGGCGACCGGCGTAGGGAAGACGGAAATTGCCCGTCGCCTCGCCCGGCTGGCTGACGCGCCGTTTGTCAAAGTGGAGGCGTCAAAATTCACCGAGGTGGGATATGTTGGTCGCGATGTGGAGAGCATGGTGCGTGACCTGGCCGAACAGGCCGTCAATATGGTGAAGGCGCGCAAGAAGGAAGAGGTAAAAGAAAAGGCCGCCCAGGTTGTCGAAGAGATTATCCTTGATGCGCTTATTCCGCCCATGCGAACGAGCACAACCAGGACCGTTGAATCCATGGAAAGCGGAGGTACCGAAGAACCGGGGTCTGACGCAGAACTGAATGAGCGTACTCGCAATCACTTTCGCGAAAAGATTCGCCGGGGTGAACTTGATGAACGAAAAATTGACATCCAGGTCAAAGGCAGCGGAGGCTCGAACGTAGGAATGATTGGCGCCGGCATGATCGATGAAGTTTCCATGATGAACCTCCAGGACATGATCAGTGGCATGATGCCCAAGAAGCCCAAGAAGCGCAAGGTGACGATTGGGGAAGCGCGCAAAATCCTCCTGGAAGAAGAAGCCGCCAAGCTCATCGACATGGATGAAGTGAAAGAGGAGGCGCTGCGCAAAGCAGAACAAACCGGTATCATCTTTATCGATGAAATTGACAAGATCGCGAGCGGTAACCAGAAGGGTGGTGGTCCTGACGTGAGCCGGGAAGGCGTGCAACGTGATCTGCTTCCGATTGTGGAGGGAAGCACAGTGAATACCAAGCATGGCGTCCTCAAGACAGATCACGTGCTCTTCATCGCAGCCGGCGCATTCCACGTATCTAAACCTTCCGACCTGATCCCGGAGCTCCAGGGCCGGTTTCCCATCCGTGTAGAACTCACCAGTCTTACCAAAGAGGATTTTGTTCGTATCCTTAAAGAACCAAGGAATGCGCTTACCCGTCAGTATGAAGCGATGTTTGAAGCGGAAGGAGTAACGCTTCGTTTTGATGATGAGGCACTGGAAGCCATTGCGCAAACTGCATTTGACATCAATGCGGAGGTAGAAAATATTGGCGCACGGCGACTTCAAACAGTCATCAGCCGCCTCCTGAATGAGCAGTTGTTTGATGTTCCCGACCGGATCAAGGCTGGAGCGACCATTGAAATTACCAGGGCGATGGTGCAAGAACGGATGAAGGGAGTCTCCAAAAACAAAGACCTCAGCGAATACATCCTTTGATATGCGGGCGCGCGGGCTGGCACTGCTGTGGGTATTGATCACCTTCTCCGCGAATGGCCAGAACGTCGATACTACCTACATTAAATCTTATCGCGATAAGTTTTTTGTCTGGCCTGTGACCAAGCAGCGGTCGCTGTCTTTTCGATTGGAGGATCCGGGTACCAGCGGCAAGAACGTTGAGTTCAAGCCCAATAATGCCTATGGCCTCGGCCTGGGTGTATACCTGTTCGATCTTGGATTGGAATTTGTTTTTCCCATGACCCTTCCTCAGGAAAAGGAGAGTATGTATGGAAAAACGCGGGCCACGGATCTCCAATTGAATGTGCTGGGTCGCCGCTGGGGCGGTGACCTGGTGTACCAGCGCTACAAAGGATTCTATCTTTCCAATCCGGATACCCCGATTCCCCCGGGAATGCCTTACCCGCAACGCCCCGACATCGTGACTGAAAACCTTGGAGTAAATGGAGTTTATGTTTTCAACGGACGCCGGTTCTCCCTCCGGTCTTCGTTTACCTTTGCCGACCGCCAGTTGAAAAGCAGTGGGGGATTTCTCCTCAGCGGAAGTTTTAATTTGTTTGAGATTGACGGCGATTCGGCCATTCTTAACCCGTTCTATTCCTCCTTATTGGGGCAAAGCAAATCGTTCACGTCACTGGATTACCGAACCTATGCCATTGCCCCCGGGTATGCGCACAACTTTATTATTAAGAAGAAATTTTTCGTGAGCCTCTTGCTGGCGATAGGACCGGCGCTCCAGGACTTCCGATTCAAGGACACCAATGACGTGCAGCATACCAATACGCGGGTCAACAGTTTTGTAGATGCGCGCATGGCTATCGGGTACAGCACCGATCGTTTCTTTACCGGGATTACCATTTCGAGTCAGCAGCGGAATGTGGGCTTTGAGCAGGTTAGGTTCAGCAGCATAACCACCACAGGTCGAATCCTGTTTGGATGGCGATTTGCCGAATGGGGTTTTCTTAAACACAGTGTATGGGAACTACTTCCACCCTGGAAGAAGAAAGACCCGCAGTAAACAGTTTTCTATTTGTCCTTTTTGGGATAATCGTTTATCGTCAGCTTTCCACAACCCCATTTGACATCCTTCCATGAATTGACGCCCAGTTGTGCGCCGACAAGACCCGCGGTGGGGATGTTGTCTATCTCATCGTCCAGCAAGCTGTTGGCAAACTCCGTGAGTCCCGGGTTGTGTCCGACCAACATCACGATGTCTACCCCGTCGTTCAAGGAGTGAAGAAAATCAAGTAACTCATCAGGGCCGGCGTGGTAAAGTCGTTTCTCTTCGCGTATGGACTTGGTGGGGTAGTCCATTTCTTCGGCGGCAAGCCTGGCCGTGGTGATGGCGCGTGTGGCGGAGCTTGAACAAATCAAGTTGGGCTTGACGCCGGCACGGCGCAGCCGTTTTCCCATTTTCGGGGCGTCTTTTTCACCCCGGTGGTTCAGCGGACGGTGGTAATCATCCAGGTCCGTATTATCCCAGCTTGACTTGGCATGTCGAAGGAGGTATAAGGTCTTCATGCCATAAAGTTAGCGAGGAAAAATCCCTGAATTCTAAATCCACGGCCCTTGCCCGTTATCTTTGCCGCATGAGTGGACGACCCTTTCGCAAGCGGCTGAAATACACGGCGATCTATTGGACCGTACTGTTCACCATTTTCATCTCCCGCCTCATGCCCCGGACGTGGTGGCTGGCCCTGTTCGGTTGGATGGGCAAAATTGTTTATGCATTCCCCTCCCGGTTTAAGGACCTGGTGATCTACCACCTTGGGCTCGCCTTTGGCAAGGAAAAGTCAACTAAAGAAATTCTTGCGTTGAGCAAAGAAGTATATGTCATGTTGGCCAAGAATGGCGCGGATGTGATTCGTTCATGGAGTGTGAGTACCCTGGAGCAATTGCAGAAGTTTGTCAAGGTGGAAGGCATTGAGCACGCCCAGCGCGCCAAGGCGAAGGGCAAAGGAATCATCTACTTTACAGGGCACATTGGTGCTTTCGAACTGATGATCACCGCCATGGGCCTCAATGGAATGCCCTTTATGGTGGTCGGTACAGCCTTGAAGGACGAGCGACTCAACGATATCGTGGTTCAGTTCAGGGCCAAGCATGGTTCGGAACCGATCACACGGGGGAGGGAAACTTTTAAGCTGATCAAAACCCTCAAGTCCGGCGGGGCGGTGGGAATGTTGATCGACCAGGATACGAAGGTGAAAAGCCGTTTTGTCAATTTCTTCGGGATGCCCGCGTCAACCCCGGTGGGGGCGGCATTGATGGCGATGAAGACCGGCGCCACGGTAATCCCTGTCCTTATTCACCTGGGCGAGGATAATCTCCAGCACATGATTCTTTATCCCGAAGTGGAGATGATCAACACCGGTGACGAGGAAAAAGATATGATCACCAACACCCAGGTGCTGACCAGCATCCTTGAGCAAGGCATCCGCCGCCACCCGGCACAATGGGTTTGGATGCATGAGCGATGGAAAACGAGGCCTGGGGAGGAGGAGCGGTAGGGAAGTGATCAGTTCTCTATTTTACTTTGGCACCGGAATGCCAAGGCAGATCAAGTTGAAACACTAACACTTCAGCCGGTTTTATCGCTTGAAAATAAAGTACACCGCCAGTACCAGGAAAACAAACCCAATCAGGTGATTGAGCCGGAACGTCTCATTCTTGAAGAAGATCAGGGAGAATACGACAAACACTACCAGGGTGATCACCTCCTGGATAACCTTGAGTTCAACCAGCGAAAAGGGTCCCCCGAATTCCCGGAAGCCGATCCGGTTGGCGGGTACCTGCAGCATATACTCAAACAAGGCGATCCCCCAACTCAGGAAGATGACGCTCCAGATGCCGAGGTTTTCTGCCCAGGTGAGTTGCTTATACCGGAGGTGACCGTACCAGGCGAGGGTCATGAACGTATTGGAGGCAACCAATAGGAGGATGGTAGTGATTGCTTTCACTTTTTGTTGGGTAATTGGCTATGCAGAATTATTGTCTGTCTGGTGGCGACATCGTGCAGGTTCAGCAACGTACCCTTTTCAGAAACATACGCAATGCTCCGACCATCCCTGCTCCAGTGTGCGGCGGTTACATTTTTGACAATGGGCTCCCATTTTTTGTTGTCCGGGCTGAACAAGTAGAGATCGTCGCTGCGAATTGCCAGGAACTGGTCGGCAGCGACTGAATACTCTGGGTAAAACAATTCGTTGACCTTACCCGTAACCTCCTTGAAAGTCATTGACTTGAGGTCAATTGAAAATAGTTCACCGGAGTAGTTTGTAAGGGGGAAATTAGTCCGATACACGTAGACCGTGGAACCATCCTTGCTCCACCCGCAGAGTTCGGTGTTCAGAATGGGCAATTGTTTGGCCTCACCACTCTCCAGGTCCAGGTGATACATGAAATCTTTGAGCTCCTTTCGTCCATTGAAAATTATTGACCGTCGGTCAGGTGAAAATGCCAACGGAACCGGGTTGAGAAAGGGGTCAATCGGCAGTTTCTTCCGTTGTTGGGTAGCCAGGTCAATTAGATAGACATTGCTGGTTTTGTCTTTGTACTCAACCGTACACAATGTGGTGAGATCTGAGGAGATTCGATCGAAATACGTCAGCGAATCGGGCAGCGTTTGCACACTGTCTTTTTCAAGATCGTAAAGTCCTCGTTGTGATCCTGCCATGCCGTACTTGTATTTGAAAGAGATCTTCCGCTTATCGAGCCAGTATCCATTTTGAATGTTGCCGTAAGGGATATACTTGGTTAACTGATTAAGCGGATTGGGTTTTGTCGGAACAACCATAAATCCATTGCCGCCGGTATTGGACATGAGTTTCGCATCCACCAGGACCCATTCGTTGTCAGGGGCAAAACGAATCCCCGTGGGCTCGACCGAAAAAGTCCAGGGCCGTATTCTGGCCTCGCCGCGGGCTATTTTTATCCCTGTGAGCACGCGAAATGAGTTTGGTTCAACTGTTTCGCAATTATCCGGGCAAATCGTAATCGTGATTCCAAATCGGCAACTGGCTGGTGTGCCATCGACCTTGACGCCCGGAATCCAATAATTGGGGGCGCCTTCAAAGGTCTCCATCATCATTTTCTCCATACCAAAACCGGTATAGCCGGTAACGATAGGGTTGCCGGCATTTCCATTCTGATCTACATCGAACGTAAGGATGGTTTGTATTACACTGTTCTTCTCCTTCGCTCGTCGTTGTAGTTCGAATGGTACGCGGATTTCCCTTTGATAATGCTCGATCACCGACATCCCGGAGCCGTGAGGCCGACAGGGTCTTGTCAAACGCTGCTTCGTCCAGAGCCCCCCATCCTGAACTACATACATTCCGGAATCGGGCTGAAAATAGAGTAGCCGCATGGTCTCATAATCAATTTCCATCCCCAGTCTTCCGGGGTAATCGAAATATTTCCAAACACCAACTCGCTGCCCATTAAGCACCATGCCCTGCTCGAGGGGAGTACGTAACAGGATTGGTCGTTGCGCGGGTGCGGCAATCGAATAAAATAATCCAAGCAATCCGACGAGGGCAGTCCTCATATGATTGAACTATTTCACCAACTTCTTGTACTTGATTCTATGCGGCTGGTCATCACCCAATCGCTTTTTCTTGTTCTCTTCATACTCGCTGAATGTTCCCTCATACCAAAACACCTGCGAGTCGCCCTCAAAGGCGAGAATGTGCGTGCACACGCGGTCAAGGAACCAACGATCGTGGGAAATGATTACGGCGCAGCCGCCAAAGTTTTCCAACGCTTCTTCCAGGGCGCGTAAGGTGTTTACATCCAGGTCATTGGTAGGCTCGTCAAGCAGCAACAGGTTGCCTCCTTGCTTCAGAGCGATGGCCAGGTGGGCACGGTTGCGCATCCCCCCGGAAAGTTCCTTTACTTTCTTTTGTTGATCGGTGCCATTGAAATTAAACTTTCCGACATACGCGCGCGCATTCATCTCTTTGCCTCCAATCAGGATTAAATCATTTCCACCCGTAATGGCTTCAAATACCGTGTCGTCCGGCTTCAGGTCATCATGCTCCTGGTCGACATAAGCGATCTTGACGGTTTCACCTACTGAGAAGGTTCCGGAATCCGGCTTCTCCTTGCCGGTGATCATCTTGAACAACGTAGTCTTTCCCGCGCCGTTGGGACCAATGATGCCCACGATGCCCGCAGGGGGGAGGGAAAACGTGAGGTTTTCATAAAGTAGCTTGTCGCCATACGCTTTCGAAACTCCATTGGCCTCAATGACTTTGTTTCCCAGCCGTGGACCGGGTGGGATGTACAGCTCGAGTTTTTCTTCTTTCTCGCGAGCCTCTTCGCCCAGTAATTTCTCATAGGCACTCAATCGGGCTTTGCCTTTGGCGTGACGCCCCTTCGGACTCATCCTTACCCATTCCAATTCCCGTTCAAGGGCTTTTTGCCTTTTGGATTCAGACTTCTCTTCTTGTTGCAGTCGTTTCTGCTTCTGGTCAAGCCAGGAGGAATAATTTCCTTTCCAGGGAATACCTTCGCCCCGGTCCAGTTCCAGAATCCAACCGGCCACATTATCGAGGAAGTAACGGTCGTGTGTCACCGCGATGATGGTGCCCTTGTATTGGCGGAGGTGCTCTTCCAGCCATTGTACTGACTCGGCGTCAAGGTGGTTGGTGGGTTCATCGAGCAACAACACATCCGGTTCCTGGAGCAACAGCCGGCAGAGTGCGATGCGTCGCTTCTCACCGCCGGAGAGATATTCTACCTTAGCATCGGCCGGAGGACACCGAAGGGCGTCCATCGCGCGCTCAAGTTTGTGATCCAGGTCCCAGGCCCCGATCGCGTCGAGTTTTTCCTGGACTTCACCCTGTCGTGCGATGAGTTTTTCCATCTTGTCGGGATCTTCCAACACCTCGGGGTCAGCGAACTTTTCATTGATGACTTCAAATTCCTTCAAGAGATCCACGGTACTTTTTACGCCCTCCTCAACAATTTCTTTCACGGTCTTTGTCTTGTCCAGTTGGGGCTCCTGTTCGAGCATCCCGACGGTGTACGTGAGGTCGGACACGACTTCACCCTGGTATTCCTTGTCGATCCCTGCGATGATCCGCAGGAGGGAGGACTTGCCCGAACCGTTCAGTCCCAGCACGCCGATCTTGGCGCCATAGAAGAAAGAGAGGTAAATGTTCTTGAGAACTTGTTTTCCGGGCGGGTAGATCTTGTTGACCCCCGTCATGGAAAAGATGATTTTTTCGTCAGCCATGGATGGAAGAATGCATTTAGGCGGGCAAATAAGCAGTTTTTAATCAACCCTACAACCGGCAAAAAGGCCCAATTCCAAGGCGGTTCGAAGGGTTGCCAGTCCAGCGTAACAATGGAGCTGTTGCCTATTGACTATGGGGGATTTAATTCTATTTTTGCGGGAATTTTAGACACCACTATGTACTGGACATTGGAATTGGCCTCCTACCTGGAAGATGCTCCCTGGCCGGCAACCAAAGATGAGCTGATTGATTTTTCTATCCGTTCCGGAGCGCCTCTTGAGGTGGTGGAAAACCTGCAGGAACTTGAAGACGACGGTCAGCCCTACGAAAGCATCGAAGAAATCTGGCCGGACTATCCCACCAAGGAAGACTTCTTCTTTAACGAAGACGAATACTGACGCTACTGTTTAGCAATAACCTTTTGTGAATGGCGCCCTGACCGGTGCCATTCTCTTTTACGATGGAATGTAATTGTGCTACTTCCGATGGGCAAGGAGCGCCTCTGCCAGGACCAGATCTTCCGGCGTCGTAATCTTGATATTCTCGTAACTCCCCTCAAACAGCGAAATGGAATGTCCGGCGCGCTCGGCAACACTTGCGTCATCCGTCAGACTGGGATCTTCCTTTTGTTCGTAGGCTTTCCGGATCAGGTCAAGATCAAAGGTCTGCGGAGTTTGAATGAGCCGAAACTTAGATCGATCTACGGCTCGCGTGGTATCCTGGTCTGTCATGCGAAGGGATTCCTTGAGTCGAACCGCCGCGATGGCTGTACCATGAACGGCCGCCAGCCGAAAAGAAGCGCCAATGATGTCTTCGCTCACCAGGGGGCGAACTCCATCATGGATGGCAACGAGCCCAGGCCCACTGATTTTTTCCAGCCCACGTTTCACCGATTGAAAACGGGTCTCGCCACCGGACTGCATTGTAACAGGAATAGTAAACCGATGTTCCACCACTAACTGTTTCCAGGTGGCAAAATCATCGGCGGGCAGTACCAGTACGATGGGCAGGGAAGGTGAGTACCGATGGAATGCCTCCAGGGTATGAAAGAGAACAGGCTTTCCACACAGCCCGATAAATTGCTTGGGTGTAGCGCTCTTGATCCGGGTTCCCTTACCACCGGCAACAATCAGGGCGAATTCCTTCCTCATGGCAGGTTCAATCGAAATCCATTATTAATGCTACGGAGTCACTAAATTTACTCAAAACGTCGACCATGCCCCGTATTCTCCTCCTGTTACTTAATGCAGTTGCTTTTGGCTTCCTTCTATATGCCCTCGTTCGGATCTACCAGTTGGATGAGTCCGGAACAATCAAGCGCGTCAAACTCGCTGCTGGAATTATTCTTTTATTGCTACCGGTAGCTATGATCGCCGGACTTATGCGTCCAACGCCTGTCTACCTGCTGATCTATCCGTTGGGTATCGGGATGTTTATTTACCTCGTGCGGCTCCGCAACTAAATGATCAGCATGGCATCCCCGTACGTGAGGAATTTGTACTTCTCTTTCTTGGCGGTTTGGTAGGCCTGCATGATCAGGTCATAGCCGCCGAAAGCGCAAGCCATCATCAGCAAAGTCGATTCGGGCTGGTGAAAGTTTGTTACGAGACCGCTGCAAATCTTGAACTCATAAGGCGGG
This sequence comes from Cyclobacteriaceae bacterium, assembly GCA_016787645.1. Classification (GTDB taxonomy): domain Bacteria; phylum Bacteroidota; class Bacteroidia; order Cytophagales; family Cyclobacteriaceae; genus ELB16-189. Next base: position 59,782 of record JAEUUF010000002.1, read on the forward strand.
AAGATGAACTTGTCGGTCCATCCCTCACGCTCCTTGAGCCGGTTGTTGGCTGAGACGGCCGTCTCCAGCGCCCGCATGGAAGTTGTACCGATGGCACAGACTTTATTTTTCTCGTCCAGCGCCTTGTTGACAATTTTCACCGCTTCGGGTCCGACGATGAAATTCTCAGAATCCATCTTGTGTTTCGTGAGATCTTCTACGTCAACCGCGCGGAAAGTACCCAGCCCGATATGAAGGGTAACGTAGGTCATTTCAATACCCTTCAGTTGCATCCGCTTCATCAGTTGCTTGGTGAAGTGAAGTCCTGCCGTAGGAGCAGACACCGCGCCTTTCTTCTTGGCATAAATGGTTTGGAAGCGATCCTTGTCGGCGGGTTCAATCTTGCGGCGAATGTACTTTGGCAGGGGAGTTTCACCCAATTGCTCGACAATTTTGTCAAAGGCCTCGGAGTCGCCATCAAACAGGAAACGAATGGTGCGTCCGCGCGAAGTGGTGTTGTCGATGACTTCGGCCACGAGATCGCCGTCACCGAAATAGAGTTTGTTGCCTACCCGGATTTTTCTGGCCGGGTCAACGAGGACATCCCACAGGTGCATCTCGGCGTTCAGTTCGCGAAGAAGAAAAACTTCAATCTTGGCGCCGGTCTTCTCCTTGCGACCGTACAGGCGTGCCGGGAAGACGAGGGTATCGTTGCCGACGAACACATCGCCTTCGGAAAAGTAGTTAACGATGTCCTTGAATACCTTGTGCTCGATCTTGCCTGTATCCTTGTGGATAACCATGAGACGTGAATCATCCCGATTTTCTGCGGGATGGAGCGCGATGAGGTTGTTGGGCAGGTCGAACTTAAATTCGGATAACTTCATAGAATGCCGGCGTTTAAAGTGAAATGGCCGGCATGAAACATAGGTGTAGGGGTGCCGGACGGTTGGTTCATAAGCTTACGGGCTTAGGCCTCTTCGTCAGATAAGGCCTTTTTGCTGAATAAGGCTGCAAAAATAAGGCATTTGTCTTAATTCAGGCCATTTTCATAACCGAAATGATTTTTTTCGCGTTTATTTGGCCATGCTAGTACTTCGCCTTATCGGAGAGAGTTTCGCCTTCGCCTGGAAGGCACTTAAATCCAACGTTCTGCGCACCATCCTGTCCCTGCTGGGGGTCACCGTAGGGATATTCGCCATCATCGCCGTTTTCACGCTGGTAGATTCATTGGAGAAGAACATCAAAGACAGCTTCAATTTCCTGGGCACGGGTACCATTTATGTTGGCAAGATGCCTTGGGCGCCGGAAGGCAATGGGCCGTATAAGTGGTGGGAATATTTTCGTCGTCCGACCCCGACGGTAAATGAATTTCGTTTCCTCAAAGCCACCCTGCGCAACAAAACGGCCATTTCGATCCATGCGGCCAGGGGCGGAGCCACCATCAAGCGGGGCAGTAGCAGCATCGGCGACATTGGCTTGCGGGGTGTCGGCGAAGGATATGACGAGATCAATGACATCAACGTTGAAGATGGCCGCTACTTCACCCCCGATGACATCAACGGAGGGCGCAGTGTCGCCATCATGGGATTTGAAGTGGCCAAAGCGTTGTTCCCCAACGGCAGCCCCATCGGCCAGAATATCAAAATCAAAGACCTGAGTTATAAGGTGGTAGGTATACTCAAGCGCGAAGGACAAAGTTTCCTCGGGATGCGCAGCAGCGATTATTCGGTATTGGTTCCTTACAATTCGTTCCGCAAGTTGTATCAAACGGGCACCGGCAACTGGCGCGAAGTTGAATCCACCATCAGCGTCAAAGGTTCCGACCTGGACCTGGGGCTGGTCGAACTTGAAAATGAAATGCGTGGCCTTTTGCGCGGGCGGAGAGGACTACGGCCCGGCGACAAAGATAATTTTGCATTCAATCGCCCTGAAGCCATCGCCAATGCCATTGGTCAATTGTTTGATGTGGTGGGCATCGCCGGATGGATCATCGGCGGATTTTCCATCCTGGTGGGTGGCTTTGGTATAGCCAACATCATGTTTGTGTCAGTAAAGGAGCGTACCCCTATCATCGGCTTACAGAAGTCATTGGGTGCGAAAAACTATTTCATCCTCTTTCAATTTCTGTTTGAAGCCGTATTCCTAAGTCTCATCGGCGGTTTGGCGGGCATCTTCCTGGTGTTCCTGCTGACGTTTGCTCCCTTCGGAAGTCTCCAGGTGGCCTTGAGCGCCAAGAACATTATCCTCGGCCTTGGGGTATCTTCAGTCATCGGTCTTATCGCCGGAATCGTACCTGCAGCCGTAGCTGCTCGAATGGATCCTGTGATCGCGATTCGGGCGAATTAAAATCATCTGACTACCGTTATCAAAATCTGGTAGGCGGCTATGCGCCGTCGTTCAATCGGTGTGTGAAGTTGCGTTGGAGTGAAGTGCCAACAGCGCTAATCCCTGATTCCATTGCACAAGCTTTAATGCCGGTTGCAATGGGATAGGGAAATTATTGAGGAAATTATTCTGCCGTTGCCTTCTCCTTTTCAGGGGTGGCGTGCCCGGTCATCAGCTTTTCCTTGATTTTCTTCTCGAGTTCGTCGCAGAGTTCCGGATTGTCTTCGATAAGCTGTTTTACGGCATCGCGGCCCTGGCCCAGTTTGTTGCCGTTGTAAGCGAACCAAGAACCCGATTTCTGGATGATGTTCAGCTCCACCCCAAGATCAACGATCTCGCCGGATTTGGAAATTCCGCGGCCATACATGATGTCAAACTCAACCACCTTAAACGGAGGGGCCACTTTGTTTTTCACCACTTTGACGCGCACTCGGTTGCCGGTAATTTCATCGCTGCTTTCTTTGATCTGGCCAATGCGACGGATGTCGAGTCGAACCGAGGCGTAGAATTTGAGTGCATTACCGCCTGTAGTCGTCTCCGGGTTTCCGAACATGACCCCAATCTTCTCACGCAGCTGGTTGATGAAGACGCAGGCGCAGCCTGTCTTGCTGATCGTACCGGTCAGTTTGCGAAGTGCCTGCGACATCAGGCGGGCCTGTAATCCCATCTTGCTTTCACCCATCTCGCCCTCCAATTCACCTTTCGGCACCAGGGCAGCAACAGAGTCAATTACAATAATGTCGATGGCGCCGGACCGGATCAGGTGATCCGCTATTTCCAGTGCTTGTTCGCCGTTGTCGGGCTGAGAGATCAGCAGGTTCTCAGTGTCGATGCCCAGCTTTTCGGCATATGCCTTGTCAAAAGCATGCTCGGCATCGATAAATGCAGCAAGTCCGCCTTTGCGCTGAGCCTCCGCGATGCAGTGCATCGTAAGGGTAGTCTTTCCCGAAGATTCCGGCCCGTAGATCTCGGTTACCCGGCCGCGGGGAATGCCCCCAATGCCAAGGGCGACGTCCAGTCCGATAGAACCCGTTGAGATAGCGGGCACATCAATGACTTTCTCGTCACTCAGTTTCATCACCGTTCCTTTCCCATACGTCTTGTCGAGTTTGTCGAGGGTCAGTTGAAGGGCTTTCAGTTTTTCTTTTGCGTCGCTCATGGGTATACGTGTTAGTATGTATCGTGTTTATTGAACAAACCTACGCAGTCATCGTGTCAGTTTGTGTCACAGAGGGTTGCGCGGGGTTCAAGTTACCATTACAATACTAATAGGTAATCCCGGCCTGCGGGAATTCTTTTGTGAAGGAAATCCTGATCATTTTTTAAGTGACTAATCCTTAACGTTTAACGGGCAACAATCTTAATTTGCACTTTCATGCGCTCCCTGGGTATCATTTTCTGCCTGCTGACGGCCTCGTCTGCCTGGTGCCAGCTCAACAACCGGGCCTTTGAAGACCGTATGTCCATAGAGGCATCAGATTCCGGCAAACTCTTCCTCGGTGTCAACGCCCTGGGTTTCTTCAAGAACAACGAGTACAAGCAGACTATTATCGAGGGCTATACCCTTTTCGGGTACCAATTGCAGCCTTTTCTTAGCTACCACCTCACACCCGCCATTCGAATCGATGCGGGTGCCTTCCTGCAAAAAGACTTTGGCAATGACAAATATTCCACCGCCGCACCCACATTTTCCATCAAGTGGAAGTCAAAAGACTTCTCGGCAATTTTTGGAAACCTCGAAGGTAGCCTGAATCACCGCCTCATCGAACCGCTATATGATTTTGAACGCGTTCTCAATCGCCGGCTCGAAACAGGCGTGCAGTTTCTCTACGATCATGACGGCCTGTTCGCCGACGCCTGGTTTGATTGGCAATACATGCAGTATTGGAATGACCCAAAGCAAGAACAGTTTGTGGGCGGACTGTCGATCCAGAAGCGATTGCTTCGGGTGGGATCAGGAACAATCAATCTCCCGGTCCAGGTACTTGCCCGTCACCAGGGTGGTCAGCTTGACAAGGCCGGGCTCGCCGTTCAAACTGTAGTGAATACCGCCGTGGGACTCAATTGGGTTCAACCAATTGGGGGTTTTATAAAAGAGGTTTTCCTTAGCGGGTATTATGTTTTTGATAAGGACATCACGCAAACCCGGCAACCTTACCTGGATGGCGACGGTGCCTATTTGAATGGAGGTCTCACAACCCACATTGGCCTGGAGGTGATGGCGAGTTACTGGCAAGCCCGGGAGTACTTGTCCATTCAGGGCGGGCAAGTGTATCCATCACTTTCTCCGCAGGATGGCGTAACACTTCAACCGGCCCCCAAACTGCTCATCCTGCGCTTCCTCTATAATTACCCGGTGGCAAAGCCATTGACGCTTTCACTCCGCTACGAACCTTACTACGACTTTGCCTTCGGAACTTTTCAGTACTCCTACGGTTTCTATCTCAACTACCGGGCGCGGTATTTTCTCGCCAACACCCGACATTAACTCATGCTGAAGCGAATCCTGGTCGCCCTCGGTCTTATCCTCGCGGCTTTAACTATTTACTACTGGTCACTCATAACCTACGGCGTTGGCCAGGGACTTGGGCAGTTAAAGATTGTGCGTGAAGCGCGGCCGGTGGAGGAGTTCCTGGCTGATCCTCGCTTTCCCGATTCGCTCAAGTCGAGGCTGCGATTGATCCAGCAAGCACGCCGGTATGCCATCGATTCATTGGGTCTTCATGACACCAAGAATTACACTACTCTTTTTGATCAGAAAGGTGAGGAGTTGATGTGGGTAGTTATTGCCTGTGAGCCTTTCCGCCTCGTGGAAAAACGCTGGGAATTTCCGGTCATCGGAAGTGTTCCTTACAAGGGATACTTCAATAAAGAGAAAGCGCTTAAAGAGCGTGAAGGACTGGAGAAAGATGGATGGGATGTCAGTATTCGCAACCCGGACGGATGGAGCACCCTTGGTTGGTTTACCGATCCGATCCTCAGCGGCATGCTGATGCGCAGTGAAGGCGACCTGGCCAGTCTCATCATTCATGAAATGGTGCACGCGACCATTTACGTAAAAGACAGTTCTGATTTTAATGAGAACCTGGCATCATTTATTGGTGACCGCGGTGCCGAGCTTTTTCTGAAACAGGCGTTTGGCGATACCTCACGTCAATTCCAGGAGTATATTCACCAGGACGGTGATTACCGCAAAGTAGCCGATCATATGCTGCGCGCCACCAAAAAACTGGATAGCCTTTACCAGACGATGACAGAATCAGAATCCGTGGAAAGTAAAAAGACCCGGAAGGAAAATTACATCCGGAAGATTGTAGAGGCCTTCGATACCATCCGGTTCAGCGATGGCCGCCGGAGGAGTAGCCGCTTCGCGAAACGTTTACCTAACAACACCTATTTCATGTCCTTCCGCACGTATGAATCAAAGCATGACGTCATGCTGGAGGATTGGAACAACCGGTTTTCAAAGAATCTCAAGAACATGATCAATTACTACCGGGCCACTTACCCATCCTTATAGGTATGAAAGGCACATTAAGGTTTTGTTAAGTGCAAGGTTCCAATTTCCTATTGGATTGAATCTTGGGTAGTTTTGAAGCTGCTTATTACAGCCAATTAACATGGGCAAGAAACCGGCGTACAAGGTTCTCGTGGTAGACGACGAAGAGGCGATTCTTGAGTTGCTGAAATACAACCTGGAGAAGGAAGGTTATGAAGTGAAAGTAGCCAGCAATGGCCTGGCTGCCGTCGAAACGGCTCGCAAGTTCAAGCCAGATGTGGTGTTGTTGGACATCATGATGCCCGTGATGGACGGTGTGGAGGCTTGTCGCCAGCTCCGTGCCATTCCAGACTTGCTCAACACGTTTATTGTCTTTCTCACGGCCCGCTCGGAAGAGTATTCGGAGGTAGCTGCTTTTGATGTCGGGGCGGACGATTACATTACCAAACCGATCAAGCCTCGCGCCTTGATGAGCCGTATCCAGGCGTTGCTCCGCCGCGAGTCCAAGGGGGCTGCTCCTTCAGGACCGCTTACGCAGGGCGACCTCGTGATCGATCGTTCCAGTTATACCGTCCGGCTTCGCGGCAAGGAAATCAACCTTCCCAAGAAGGAATTTGAATTGCTTTTCTTCCTGGCCAGCCATCCGAACAAGGTCTTTAACCGGGATGAGCTCTTGCAGAATATCTGGGGCTCGGATGTATATGTGTTGGCCCGCACCGTGGATGTTCACATCCGGAAAGTGCGTGAAAAGATCGGAGATGACTACATTGTGACCGTAAAAGGAGTCGGTTACAAGTTCAACCTCGTTTAGCATGGTCTATAGCGCCCGGTCGATGGCCCTGCTCCTGGCGGTGTTCATCGCCCTGGTGACCGTCCTGTTTCTTTCCCTCGTGGAGAGCGTCACGTTCGACGCCCTGCTGGTGGCCGGCCTCATCAGCTTTTCGGTTTCTTACCTGCTCGTGTACGTGGTTCTTGAGTTCATGGTCTTTCGCGAAATCAACAAGATTCACAAGATGCTCGCAAAAGTCCGCAAGAAAGAACTTACCCAGGTCGCCGGTCAGAAACCAGGCGCCCTCAACCCGCTTCGCAGCATCAACGAGGAGATCACGGCCTTTGCCCTGCTCAAGCAGAAGGAGATTGATGAGTTGAAGAAACTCGAACAATTTCGGAAAGAGTTCATCGCCAATGTTTCCCATGAACTCAAGACGCCCATCTTCGCAGCCCAGGGATTTATTCATACCCTGCTGGATGGTGCCATGAATGACAAGCAGGTACGCGACAAATTCCTGAAGAAGGCTGCACGAAGCATGGACGGCCTCGACATGCTTGTTCAGGATCTCCTCACGTTGTCACAAATGGAAACGGGGGATATCAAAATGAAGCTTGACTACTTTGACCTCGTGCCGGTGTGCAGCGATGTCCTTGATCAGCTCGAAGGAAAGGCGAGGAAAAAAGATATTCGGATGCGCCTCGCCGATCCACATCAGAAACTGAGCGTGTATGCCGATGCCCATCGGATTTCCCAGGTTGTAACCAACCTGGTGTCCAATGCGATCAACTACACGCCCGAAGGAGGAGAGGTGTCTATCTCCTTTGATATCGGGAAGAAAAACATCACCACGTTGGTGTCAGACACCGGCGAGGGGATCCCTCCCGAACACTTGCCCCGAATCTTTGAACGATTCTACCGGGTGGACAAGAGCCGCAGCAGGGAAAAAGGAGGGACGGGGCTTGGCCTGGCAATCGTAAAGCATATTCTCGAAGGTCACAACACCCGGGCGGATGTGGAAAGCACTGTGGGGAAAGGATCTGTATTCAGTTTTAAGTTACCCCGCTCAAAAGGCGATTAGGTCAAACGCATGTCCCGGCAAAAGTCCATCCATTTCACTGACCTGATCCTCCACGAGGATAAGGACTTCCTGGTAATCAACAAGCCTGCCTTCCTTTCCACCCTTGAAGACCGGGTAGAGGCGATCAATTTGCTTTCCCTGGCAAGGCACTATGAGCCAGAAGCCCAGGTGGCCCATCGCCTCGATAAGGATACCTCAGGGGTGCTGGCCATTGCCAGGAACCCGGAAGCGTATCGGCATCTCAGCATGCAGTTTGAACATCGGACCGTGACCAAAGTCTATCATGCCGTGGTGGATGGCCGCCATGACTTCCATGAGGTGCTGGTGAGCGAGCGGATTCTCAAGCAACCGGATGGTCAGGTGAAACTGTCCTCGCGTGGCAAGGATGCCGAAACCCGGATTACTACCCTGGAGATTTTCACCCGGCATACCCTGGTAGAGTGCCGGCCGGTGACGGGGAGGATGCACCAGATCCGTATTCACTTGGCCTCCCTCGGGGCTCCGATCACCGGGGATGAGTTGTATGGAGGCAAGACTTTCCTGGTTTCTTCCGTAAAACGCAATTTCCGGGTGAAGAAGGACACCGAGGAGCAGCCCTTGATCAAGCGGATGGCTTTGCATGCGTTTTCATTGGAATTCAGGGGATTGGATGGGATGCCCATACGTTGCCAGGCTCCGTATCCGAAGGACTTTTCCGCCTTGCTGAGGCAGTTGGCTGCCAACCGGTCCTAAAAAGGAAGCCCTTCTTGCATAATCCCATTATTGGGTCTACTTTTGTGTCCCTTTTTGAAAAGGGCCTTTTTACGCAGTTAAACCGATAATTCAAGTGGATTCGATCAGTTACAAGACCAAGAACGCCAACAAGGCTTCCGTCGAGAAGAACTGGGTTTTGGTAGATGCCGAAAACCAGGTGCTGGGCCGCGTGGCCAGCCAGGTGGCCAAGGTGATTCGCGGCAAACACAAGACCAGCTATACCCCCAACGTGGACTGTGGCGATAATGTCATTGTCATCAATGCTGAGAAAGTAAAGATGACCGGCAAGAAATGGACCGACCGGGTGATTTTCACTCACTCAGGTTACAATGGTGGTCAGCGGGAACACACCCCAACCATGATCCGGGCCAAGTATCCCGAGCGCCTCATTGAGCATGCGGTTCGCGGAATGCTTCCCAAGAACAGCATTGGTCGTCAGTTGTTCCGCAGCCTGCACGTTTACGCTGGTGCCGCACACCCGCACGAAGCGCAGCAACCCAAAGTCATCAAATTCTAAGCCTTTTACATGGAGATCATTAATACCATCGGCCGCAGAAAGACATCCATCGCCCGGGTGTACGTTAAGCCCGGCAAAGGAACCATCGTCGTCAACGACCGTGAACTTGCATCATACTTCACTTCAGAAATTCATCAGACCACGGTCAAGCAGGCGTTGACCCTTGCCAAGGTGGAAGGAAGCTACGACGTGACGGTGAACGTTGAAGGCGGAGGAAACAAAGGACAGGCAGAGGCCATTCGCCTCGGTATTGCCCGCGCTCTCGTCACCATCAACGCCGAGAACCGCGCCCCCTTGAAGAAAGAAGGCCTGCTTACGCGCGACTCCAGAATGGTCGAGCGCAAGAAGCCAGGACGTCGCAAGGCCAGAAGGAGATTCCAATTCAGCAAACGTTAATCCTATTCCATCTTTTAGCATGGCAGAAAAAATCACAACTCAGGAACTCATGGAAGCCGGTGTTCACTTCGGACACCTGACCCGCAAGTGGAATCCCCGCATGGCGGAGTACATCTTCATGGAGAACAACGGCATCCACATCATCGACCTGAACAAAACGCAGAGGGCCCTCGAGGAAGCAGCGTTTGCCATCAAGAATATCATCCGCTCCGGCCGCAAAATCATGTTGGTCGCGACCAAGAAGCAGGCAAAAGACGTCATCGTCGAAGAAGCTACTCGCCTCAATATGCCGTATGTAACGGAGCGTTGGCTCGGCGGTATGCTCACCAACTTCGCCACGATCCGCAAGTCGCTCAAGAAATTGGCGCAGATCGAGAAGCTGATGAAGGATGAAGCCTTCAACAACATTGCGAAGCGCGAGCGCCTGATGATTGCCCGCGAAAAGGCGAAACTGGAAAAATTGCTCGGTGGTATCACCGAACTCAATCGCCTGCCGGCCGCTCTCTTTGTGATTGACGTAAAACGCGAACACATCGCCGTGGCTGAAGCACAGAAACTGAACATCCCGGTATTCGCCATGGTGGATACCAACTCGGATCCTTCCGATATTGATTTCCCGATCCCTGCCAACGACGACGCGTTCAAGTCGATCTCGATCGTTACTAAGTATATAGGCAAAGCCATCGAGGAGGCCCTCATGGAGCGCAAGAAGGACAAAGAGGAATCTACCCTTAAGAAGGAAGAGGACGAGAAGCGCGCCGTAGACGAGGCGGTACAGGAAGCTTAATCACGACCAGGCCCTCTCCCCGGGTGGCGAGGGGAATAGACAGGAACTTTTCGTCCTGCTTACCCCTGGGGAGGCAGGACGATTTTTTTACGAATAACGAACAACGAATAAAACGAACATGATCTCAGCACAAGATGTAAACAAACTCCGCTCCATGACCGGCGCGGGCATGATGGACTGCAAGAAGGCCCTGACCGAGGCCGATGGTGATTTTGAAAAAGCCATTGAAATCCTCCGCAAGAAAGGACAAAAGGTTTCCGCCTCCCGTTCAGACAAGGAAGCCAAAGAAGGTTCGGTGTTTATAAAGGTATCCGACGACAAGAAAGAGGCCGTGCTCATCGCCCTGAATTGCGAAACCGACTTTGTCGCCAAGAATGATGAATTCCAGGCCATGGGCAAGTTGCTGGTAGACACCGCATTCAATACGAAAGCAGCCGATAAGGATGCGTTGTTAAATACGAAGGCCGGTGCATTGACGTTGGCAGAAAAAATCACCGAACTCGTAGGCAAGATGGGGGAGAAGTTGGAGGTGAGCGAATACGTCCGCATGAGCGGTGAGGCCATCGTGCCCTACATCCACGCAGGCAGCAAACTGGGTGTCCTCGTGTCCCTTAAAGGTGTCAACGGCAAGGATGTTACGGATGCCGGCAAGGATGTGGGCATGCAGATCGCGGCCATGAACCCGGTAGCCGTGGATGAGAAATCAGTAGATCAGTCAGTGATCGAAAAAGAGCTGGAAATCGCTAAAGCGCAAATTATCGCCGAAGGCAAGCCGGCCAACATGGTGGATAAAATTGCCCAGGGTAAACTGCAGAAGTTCTACAAAGACAACACCCTGGTGCACCAGATCTTTGTTAAGGATAACTCGAAAACGGTTGCGCAGTATCTGGATGGAGTATCCAAGGGATTGGCCGTGGCTGATTTCCGCCGGGTGACGATCGGATAACTGAGAAATGTCATGTTTTAAAGGGGAGCATTAATGTTCCCCTTTTTCTTTTCTAAGCAGTTTATTCGCGAATTTTACATAACAGCACTTGCTTTCACTTCCGGCTGTACTTTATTTTGAATTACACAAACAAACCCAAGTGTCATGAAAAAACTACTATTCCTATTGGTTCTGTTGGCGGCAGGTTCTGCCGCTTATGCCCAGCAACAGAAGGGTGACTTCCAATTGCAGGCCCAGGCGGCCTATTATAGTGTGGAAGGCTTCGATTTCGGCTCTGTCTACTTCAACGCCAGTAAGTTCATTACGGATCAGGTGGAGATCGGTGCTTCTCCTTACCTGACGATCTCCACAGAAACCACGATGAACCTGACCCTGTTTGCCAACTATTCATTCCTCACTTCGAATGCCATGCTGGTACCCTATGCGGGCGGTGGTCTTACCTTTTACAACCTGGGTTCAAGCTTTGGATCGCAAACCGGTTTCACGCTGAAAGCAGGTCTCCGCTACTATGTGACGGAGCGTGTCAACGTTGATATTGGCCCCAACTTAGTATTTGTTGAAGGAACCAACATCTTCATCCTCAACGCGGGTCTTGGCTATATTTTCGGAAAGCGTTGATTTAGTCGGGTTATGAGGAAATTTGTCCCCGTACTTTCTTCCATTTGTTTCCTGCTCGCGGGAACCACATTGGCCCAGGATATCTACCTGTATCCCTACAAGAAAATTACAGTTGGGACTAAGACGGTTTCTTCGATCGCTTTTTCCTCATCATCCAAATGGATATCAGTTGAATCAGCAGGTATCATTTCTATACGAACGGTCGAGGACGGCAAGGAGGTGAAATCAATCGCCTCCAAGCCGCGCCTCACGGTTCAGGATTTTATTGACAACGACAAAACATTTATCTACCAGGACAATACAGGCAAGATCTTCCAGGCTTCGACCGATCAATTCAATATCGGCACGCCCACTGAAGTAGACAAAAGCGTGAAGGTGGCCTGCCTTGACCCCACCCAACAGTACGTCACCTGGATTAATGCCAATAACGAAGTACAGATTTATGACCTCAAATCGGGTATGACTGCAGGCCGTGTGCCAAGCAACCCGATTATCAAGAAATGCAGTTTTATCGGCTACGACCGTTTTGGCCAGCAACTCGCCGCCATCTCCGATCAGGGCGATGCGTTTGCCTACAACCCATTGAATCAAAAATTGCTCCGGCAACTCAAACTGCAAAGCGGCGAATTTGCCAATTCCCGCACTATCATTCATTCTGCGGCCACCAACAGCGGAGGAGACAGGTTCTTGCTGGGTATGCAGGAAGTCTTCATCCCGAAAGGAGCATCCCAAAAGGGCAATATGATGGAGCGCCGTAACATGATTGTGGTTTATGATTGGACGTCCGGGCAGGAAGTCAAGCGCGTGCCGCTTCGTTACCGGGTTGATGGCATGGCCCTCGGCCCCGGCCCCAACCATGTGTCTTATTACTCAGAAGATAGCCGAACCATTAACCTCCTCAATCTCGAGAAATCTGAAGTCGGAAGCAGTGTGGCCGTCGACGAGAAGCCTACTTCCATTGCATTATCCGATGATGGAGAATATCTCGCCGTCGGAACAGCCAATGGCGTGGTCAATCTCTATGAGGTAGTGCGCAACGATCCCCCGGATATTAAAATCCTTAAGCCGGGCTTGAACCGTGGATACGGCGACCAGGTAGTCACCGAACCGACACTTCACGTGGAAGGTGCGATTGAAGGAACGGATAAGATTTCAAAAGTCTTCGTCAATGGCGAAACGGCCAACTTTGACTACGGGAAGAGTTTCAATTACGACGTACCATTAGAAAAAGGTAAGAACAAAATCACAGTCACTGTCCAAAACACGGAGTCGGTGATTACGGAGAAAGATTTTTATGTCACGTATGAGCCCAAGGCGGCTGCAGCCAAAGGCGGCAAACCGGGCGACCCTGCCAAGTTTAAGGGTAAGCGCCTCGCCCTCGTGATCGGAAATGCAGAATATGCATCGGCTGCCAAACTTAAGAATACACGCAACGACGCGGCAAGCATGGCCGTCGAGTTGCAGGCCCTCGGCTTCGAGGTGATGAAAGTGCTTGATGGTAGCTACGAGCAAATGAAAAACGCGATCTATGCTTTTGGTGACAGGGCGCAATCGGTCGATGTATCTATCTTTTTCTACGCGGGTCACGGTCTGGAAGTAGATGGCACCAATTACCTCGTGCCCGTCGATGCCGACATTCAATCTGCGTTGGATGTAAAACAAAAGGCCATTCCGCTAACCGGGGTAATCCGTACGATGGAGTTTGCCAATGATGAAGGATTGAACATGATCATCCTCGACGCTTGCCGCAACAACCCTTTTCCCACAGGCAAGCGGAGCAGCGGTTCAGGCCTGGCGAGGGTACAAACCCCCAGTGGTACGCTGATCGCGTATTCTACGGATCCAGGGTCAGTCGCCTCTGATGGCGACCGGGCTAATGGATTGTACACCGGCGAACTGATCAAGCAACTAAGCGTCTCCCAGCGAATTGAAGACGTTTTTATGAATACCCGCAACGCGGTAGAACGGTTATCCAATGGGGCTCAGCGTCCGTGGGAAGAAGCGCGGTTGAAGGGGGTATTTTACCTCAAGTAAGCCTGCCTGACCGCCGAAGCAACAATTCCGTCTGAACTTCGTATACTTGCCTGTTGTTTTTCAGCACTGCCTATGAAGTCTATTTTCTGATTCAATCAAGCGAAGCGCTGCATTGAATCCTTCCGGTCCCGGCCGAAGACTCCCTCCGGGTTCTTACTTCATTTATTACCTTTAATATTCTCACATGCAAGCGCTTCGTAAGGCACGCTATATTCTTTCTCTTTTCAGGCAGGCTATCGTCGGTACGGAACAGAACTTTACCGAGGGGAGCATCAACCGCGCCATTTTTCTTCTGTCCATCCCGATGATTCTCGAGATGGCCATGGAGTCCCTACTCGCGGTGGTCGACATCTTTTTTATCAGCAGGCTTAATAATAATGACGCGGTTACCGCCGTAGGACTCACCGAGTCGGTGATTGCCATCGTTTACTCCCTGGCCATGGGCGTGGGGATGGCAGCAACCGCAATGGTCGCGCGGCGTGTGGGTGAGCAGGACAGACCGGGTGCTTCGATCGCCGCCGTCAATGCACTCTATATCGGTGCATTCATTTCGGTGCTGATTTCAATTGGGGGATTGATTTTCTATAAAGACATCCTTCGCCTCATGGGCGCTTCGGCTGGTGTAGTCGAAGTAGGGTCAGGATATACTTGGTGGATGTTAACCGGCAATTTCACGATCGTCGCTCTTTTTCTGGTCAATGCCATCTTCCGGGGGGCTGGCAATGCGGCCATCGCCATGCAATCGCTCTGGATCGCCAACATTCTCAACATGATCCTCGATCCCATATTGATTTTCGGTTGGGGACCGATTCCTTCGTTCGGAGTGGAAGGCGCCGCCATCGCCACCAACATTGGGCGAGGAGCCGGTGTCTTGTACCAGGTGTTGTTCCTGATGGGAACTCGTGGGGTGATCCAGATCACAAAGGGAAGTCTTCGGGCGGACCGAAACGTTATCCTTCGTCTGCTGGAGGTGGCGGCGGGGAATGTGGGCCAGTTCCTCATCTCCACGGCAAGTTGGCTGTTCCTGGCCCGAATTGTGGTAACCTTCGGAAGTGCAGCGTTTGCGGGCTACCAGATTGCCATCCGTGTAATCATCTTCACCATCCTTCCCAGTTGGGGCATGGCCAACGCCGCGGCAACACTGGTAGGACAGAACTTAGGCGCCCAGCAACCCGAACGTGCGGAAACTTCCGTATGGCGCGCAGGATTCTTGAATATGGTGTTTCTTGGACTTGTTTCGATTGTGTTCTATTTCGTTTCCGAACCGATCATGCGCATATTCTCTGCGGATGATCAGGTTGTTCATTATGGAACCCAATGTCTGCGGATTGTGGCGTTCGGGTACGTGTTCTATGGCTACGGCATGGTCATCGTGCAGGCCTTCAACGGTGCCGGCGACAGCCGCACACCAACGATCCTTAACTTGTTCTGCTATTGGCTTTTCCAGGTTCCGTTGGCCTGGGTACTGGCCAGGCAAACTGGACTGGGAGTCACTGGAACCTTCTGGGCGATCGCGATAGCAGAGTCTGTGATCGCGGTGATTGCCATCCTCCTGTTTAGGCGTGGGACGTGGAAGAAGGTGAAGATTTAACCCTGCGATTGGTTTGGCTAAAGGCTCAAAGCTTAAGGCGAAAGGCATTAACCCTTGAGCCTCAGCTTTCAGCCTTTAGCTTTGACCCTTCAGCCTTTAGCTTTCAGCCTTTAGCTTTTATTTTCCCCAGTGATGGTCAATTGCCCGAAGGCGGATTCTCCCGCTTTCCGAAAGCTACTTTGGCGGCACGTTCAAGTTCTTCACCAGCTTTCTTGAGTGCAGTTTCTACCTCTTTCCAGCGCTCCTTGTTCTCCGCCTCGTTCTTGAGTTTTTCAGCGGAACTTTTCAGTTCCTCATACTTCTTGCGCAAATCGGCCTCGACCCGGGTGCTGGCCTCGCGGGCCTCTACCACAAACTGATCCAGCCGTTTGCCGAAATCTTTGAGAATCTTTTCTGCTTTGCCTTCCTCACGGGTTTCCATAACATTCGGGATTGGTATTGATTACCTAAATTACGGACTTAATAACGAATCGCATGGAAAAAGGTGTCGACGAGGATCCCCTTAACCGAATCCAGCAGTTGTTGGAATACAAGTCGACTGCCAAGCAGGTGACGTATAAACGACTTATCCATGCGTTCGAAACCCTCGCCAAAGAGTCCAAGCGGGTAATCAGTGAACTCAAAAAACGGGCAAAACCGAGTGACGCCGATGTCACGTTGGATTTCAAGCGCATTAACGAGCACGAATTCCAGGTCAAGGTGGCCGGTGATATGGTCATCTTTGTGCTACATACCAACATTGTGACGTTTGAGGACTCCCATGACGTGATGAAGGACGCCTATATTCAGTCAGCGGAGATTAACAGGTATTTCGGGCAGATCATGATTTACAATTTCATGTCTGATTCGCTCCAGTTCCATCGGATCAATGACCCTGGCTATTTGCTGGCACGGCTGCTAATCAATCACGAAGGCCGGTATATCATCGAGGGAGAGGGAAAACTCGGGGTGGTTTTCAGTCATATCTCCGAGAGCCCGATCACAGAAACGGATCTCAACATTCTGGTTAAGTTGGCCCTGACCCTCGCCATTGAGAATGATCTCACAGCACCTCCCTACAACCAGGTGAAGTTTATTACCCTCCATCAAAAGATCGAAAAAACCCTGGAACTCGGCGCCGGTCAGAAGATTGGTTTCCGAATGAGTTACCAGGGAAAACTGGAAGGCTGACCACAATTTGAACCTAGAACCTTGAAGCTTACTATCACCTTTCCCCAATTTTTCCGTAGGACCAAAACCGTTTTCCTGGTGTTGATCCTGCTGGTGTCGGCTTCGTGCGCCTCCAACAAGCACAAACCGCATAAGAAATTAAAGCCCGGCAAACCCATTCCCTGCCCGCAGAAAGATTGCTGAGCTATGCGAAAGATCATCGTTGCCATTGACGGGTATTCGGCGTGTGGCAAGAGCACGACGGCAAAAGAAACGGCGCGCATCCTGGGTTACCGCTACATCGATACCGGGGCCATGTACCGGGCTGTCACTCTTTATTTCCTGGATCATCATGTTGCGTTGACCAACCCGAAGGAGGTCGACAGGGCGCTTGAACAAATCAAGATCACGTTCCGCGTAAACAAAGAGGGACGTTCCGAAACGTTCCTGAATGGCCTTAATGTCGAAAAGGAAATCCGGGACATGCGGGTGTCTGAGAATGTCAGCCAGGTGAGTGCCCTTCCTGCTGTTCGGCATGCCATGGTTGAACAGCAACGACGGATGGGCAAGGAGCGGGCTGTGGTGATGGATGGCCGCGATATCGGAACCGTCGTATTCCCGGACGCCGAACTAAAAATGTTTATGAGTGCCGACATTCTCACCCGGGCCTTCCGCCGGCAGAAGGAACTCTTGGGGCGGGATGAATTGGTTGATATAGACTCCATTATCAGTAACCTCCTTAAGCGCGATGAACTGGACAGCACCCGTAAGGAGAGTCCCCTCCGGAAAGCGGGTGACGCCATAGAATTGGACACATCACACATCACCGTCGAAGAGCAGGTAGACGAGGTAGTTCGGCTGGCGCTTGCACGTATCCTGGCGCGCAAAAATTAGAATCGGTTGCCGCCGGTCAAAAACCCTCAAAAAAGGCCAGAAATACCTTGCAGGGAGTTGAGAATTACTAATTTTGCCATGGCTTAAAAAGCCCCTATTCCTATACCTGAAGCCATGGGCAAATTCATCCGTCTCAAGAAGGGATTCACCATTAATCTGGCAGGCAAAGCGGCCCCAAAAGTTGGGGATTCGGCATCAACCGATACGGTCGCCATCAAGCCGGACGATTTTCACGGTGTCTATATTCCAAAAGTAGTTGTAAAAGAAGGTGATACCGTCAAAGCGGGAAGCCCGTTGTTCCATGACAAGAAGCTGGAACGCATCCAGTTTACTTCGCCCGTGAGCGGAGAAGTGGTGCGGATAACCCGCGGTGAAAAGCGCAAGCTCACCGAAGTAGTGATCCTGGCCGATAAGTCCACGGAGTATCAACCTTTCAGGAAGTATACGGTTTCGGAAATTGCCAACCTCCCTGCGGAGGAAATCAAAAACCAGATGCTGGATTCTGGTGTATGGGCAAACCTGGTACAACGGCCGTTTGGAGTTTTGGCGGATCCATCCGTAACACCCAAGGCGATTCACATTTCTGCGTTCGATACTTCTCCGTTGGGACCAGAGTACAGCATTCTCTTCAAGGGGCAGGACCATTTCTTCCAGGCCGGTATTGATATTCTCAAGAAACTGACGAACGGGCTTGTTCACGTCAACATCCATACGGCCAGTGACCTGTCCACGGTGTTCTCCCAGGTGAAAGGTGCCGAAATCAATAAGTTCTCAGGACCCCATCCCTCTGGGTGTGTGGGTGTTCAAATTCACCACATTGACCCAATCAACAAAGGGGATGTGGTGTGGACGATCAATCCATTCGGGGTAATCCAGATCGGTAAGCTTTTCCTGAATGGAGTTTATGACGCGTCAAAGATTGTGGCGGTCACCGGTTCAGAGGTCAAGAATCCTCAATATGTGAAGACCGTCACCGGGGCTTCCATCAAAAGCCTTACGGCCAATAATGTTGCCGGTGAAAACGTTAGGTACATTTCCGGCAACCCGCTGACCGGGTCCAACGTCGGTAAAGAGGGGCACCTCGGATTCCATGATCTTCAAGTGACCGTGTTACCCGAAGGTAATGAGTATGAGTTTGTGGGATGGATCATGCCGGGCGCAAACAAACTCAGCGTTCAGCGCGCATGGGGTCTGTTTTCTTTCCTCACACCGGGCAAAGAATTTAAACTCAATACCAATACCCATGGCGAACCGCGCGCCCTCGTTCAAACTGGCGTATGGGAACAGCTTGTGCCCATGGACCTGCTTCCGGGCCACTTGATCAAGAGTATCCTGGCTGAAGACATCGACGAAATGGAAGCACTGGGAATTTACGAAGTCATCGAAGAAGACCTCGCGCTTTGCGAGTTCGCCGATGTATCTAAACATAATGTGCAGGGTATCCTGCGGGAAGGACTTGAATTGATCCGCTTGAGCTAACCGACTTATGAAGTTTCTGAGAAACCAGCTTGATTCTGTCAAGCATAATTTTGAAAAGGGAGGGAAGTGGGAAAAGTATTTCTTTGCCTACGAGGCTTTTGAGACTTTCCTGTTTTCACCCAACACAACAACTGATGCCAAAGGGGCCCAGATTCGCGACGCGATTGACCTGAAGCGCCTGATGATGACCGTGATCATTGCCATGATTCCCTGTCTCATTTTTGGGATGTGGAATGTCGGTTATCAGCATTTCCTGGCTACTGGACAGTCGGGCTCCTTCATGGATGCGTTCCTGATCGGTCTGACAAAGACTGTACCCATTATTATTGTATCCTACGGTGTGGGGCTGGGAATTGAATTTGTATTTGCCACCATCCGACGCCACCCGGTCAACGAAGGTTTCCTGGTGACCGGGATGCTTATTCCCCTGGTGATGCCACCGGATATTCCGCTCTGGCAGGTGGCCGTGGCGACAGCATTCGCCGTCGTGATTGGCAAAGAAGCTTTTGGAGGTACCGGGATGAACGTGGTGAATATTGCGCTGACCGCGCGAGCCTTCTTGTATTTCGCGTACCCTTCACAAATATCTGGTGAAGTTTGGACGTTGCTGGGTGATGGGGTCAAGCCGGTGGCTGGATACTCTGGGGCAACACCCCTGGCCGTTGCCGCGGCTAGCACCGGCAATGTCGTAAATGATTTTGGTGCATTTGGAAGTGGATGGGCAGATGGAATCTATAGCTTAAAGAGCATGTTCCTCGGTACGATCCCCGGATGTATCGGTGAAACCTCTACGTTGATGTGCCTGATTGGCGCGTTCATCCTGATATTTACCGGAGTGGGCAGCTGGAAGATCATTGTGAGTGTCTTCGCGGGTGCGTGGGGAATGGGACTATTTATGAATGCGGTAGGGAGCACACCGTTTACCCAGTTGCCGGCACACTATCACCTGGTAATGGGTGGCCTGGCGTTTGGTGCCGTGTTTATGGCTACCGATCCGGTGACAGCCGCGCAAACGGAAACTGGTAAGTGGATTTACGGGTTGCTGGTGGGCGTATTTACCGTGCTCATCCGTGTATTTAACCCGGCCTACCCGGAAGGGATCATGCTGGCGATCTTGTTGATGAACGTGTTCGCTCCGCTGATCGATTATTTTGTCGTGAGTGCCAACAAAAACCGAAGATTACAACGTGCGACAGTCTAACACCTACATCATTCTTTACTCCGCCGCGATCACGATTGTGTGCGGAGGCCTCCTGGCGTTTGCATCCGTCAGCCTGAAAGAAAAGCAGGATGCCAACATTGCCATGGAGAAAAAGCAAAACATCCTTTCTTCGGTGATTACCCTCAAAGAAGGTGATGACATTAACGCCATTTATGAAAGCCAGGTGAAAGGTTTTGTGCTGGATTATTCCGGCAATGTCAAAGAAGGACTAAAACCTGAGCAGGTTGACCTGGCAAAAGAGTATAAGAAAGCTCCTGCTGACCGGCTATTGCCGGTTTATGAATTCCGCAGTCAAAGTGACCCGAATAAGGTGGAGTACGCAGTAATGCCGGTATTTGGCTACGGATTGTGGAACAACATCTCTGGTTTTGTGGCGGTGAAATCAGATTTCTCAACTATACAGGGAGTCAAGTTTCAGCATGTTGGTGAAACACCGGGATTGGGTGCCCGTATCGCTTCCGATGAGATCCAGGATCGCTACAAAGACAAGGCGATCTTTGACAACGGTGCGCTGGTCTCCGTCAACATGCAGAAGGGTGAAGGTCATGATTATTCGAACGATCCCCATAAAGTGGACGGCATGTCTGGTGCCACATTGACAGGCAAGGGAGTCAACAACATGTTGAAGGACTATCTTGCTTGCTATGAGAACTACCTGAAGAAGAAGAGTGTACCCGTAAATCAATAAGATCATGAGTGCAGAGACAGCAGTAGTCGAAGAAGTGAAGGAGAAAAAGTCGGAACCTCTTTTCTCCAAGAAGAACCAGAAACTGATGTCCAACCCATTGGACATTGACAATCCCATTACCGTTCAGGTACTGGGAATTTGCTCCGCGCTGGCCGTAACTACCCAGATGAAGCCGGCTTTTGTGATGTCACTGGGGCTCACGATTGTGACGGCAAGTTCGAACGTGGCCATTTCCATGATGCGCAACACGATTCCTTCACGCATCCGGATCATTGTACAGCTGGCCGTCGTATCGCTTTGGGTTATCCTCGTGGACCAGGTGTTGAAGGCCTATGTATATGACGTTTCGAAACAGTTGTCCGTGTTTGTGGGTCTGATCATTACGAACTGTATCGTAATGGGTCGACTGGAAGCTTTTGCCATGGGCAATAAGCCATGGCCGTCATTCCTCGATGGACTGGGCAACGGGCTTGGTTATGGAATGATCCTGATGACCCTTGCAGTAGTTCGCGAACTATTCGGCGCAGGCTCATTATGGGGATTCAAAGTATTTGCTACACTGGGTATTCCGTACCAGGGCAATGGCCTGATGTTGTTGCCGGCAGGAGCCTGTATTCTGCTCGGTGTCATTATCTGGGTACAGCGAACAATGAACGGATACCGGGAGTCACACTAAAGAAGCAGTATCATGGAGAATATCATCAACATTGGCGTCCGGTCGATTTTTATCGACAACATGATCTTTGCCTACTTCCTGGGCATGTGTTCTTTCCTGGCTATCTCCAAGAAAGTTAAAACGGCCTTCGGTCTCGGCATAGCCGTAATTTTCGTGATTGGGATTACGGTACCAATCAACTGGCTGATTCAAAACTATCTCCTTGTTCCGGGATCCTTCGCTTTTTTGGGCCCTGAATTTGCCGAGATCGACCTGGGTTTCTTGCAGTTCATCGTATTTATTTCTGTGATCGCGGCCATGACACAATTGACTGAGATGGCGGTTGAGAAATTTTCGCCTGCGCTGTATGGAACGCTCGGGATATTCCTGCCGCTGATTGCGGTGAACTGCTCGGTACTTGGCGCGGCCCTTTTCATGGTGGGTCGTCCCTATAACCTGGCCGAGGCCACCACTTTTGGATTAGGCTCAGGGATTGGCTGGATGCTGGCTATCGTTGCGCTGGCCGGTGTGCGCGAGAAAATGAAATACTCGAACGTGCCCGCCCCGCTGAGGGGATTGGGTATTACGTTTATCCTCGTCGGACTGATGTCATTGGGATTCCTGAGCTTCCTCGGGTTCTCGCTGTAAGTATTAAACATTCATGAACCTCCTCCTTTCCTGATCTGAAGGAAAACGGGGAGGTTCTCGCTTTATGAGAAACCTTGCTGGTAAGATTGTTCGGTACTTCTTCAATGGGACGCTTTTTATCGTTCCATTGGTTGCCACGATTTATGTCATTATTGTCGGCTTCCGCTGGCTTGACAGCCGCCTGAACCTGCCTTACCCGGGTGTCGGGTTCATCATCATTCTTACCGCCATCACACTCTTTGGTTATTTCACAACCAACTTCGCGTTTCAAACTTTTTCCAATTGGTTTGATAGCTTGATGAGCCGCATCCCCATGGTGAAGCTGATCTATGGGTCGGTCAAGGACCTATTGGCCGCCTTTGTAGGCGACAAACGTAAGTTTAATCAACCCGTGCTCGTGACTATTAACAAGGAGAACACCCTTCATCGGGTTGGATTTATCACGCAATCGGATTTGACCGACATCGGCCTGCCGGATATGGTGGTGGTGTATTTTCCACAGTCGTATGCGTTTGCCGGAGACCATTTTGTGGTCTCTCGGGCCAATGTGAAGCCGCTGAACATTTCCGGGTCACAGGCCATGAAGTTTATCATCTCCGGTGGAGTTTCGGGATTTAAGGAAACTCCCGGTAACTTAGCCTCATGAGACGGTTGCTATTATTGATGATGCTATTGGTCGGTTGCCAGGAAAACGAAGCCGATGCACCGGAGTTACTTACCAAACCCGCGCAACAGATCGGGGCAACCAGTGTGGTAATGGAAGCTGAAATCCGAGGGGTCGGCCCCATTCGACCGATCAAGTATGGATTTCTTTGGGATATCCAGGGCAATGATCTTACCCTCGCTTCTGCGCCGAACAAAAATATTACCGGGACCACATCGAGTCCTCAACCATACAGCATCAAAGTCGAGACGCTTCTTCCTGCTACTACATACTTCTACCGAAGCTTCGCCGCCAACAACGACTTCACTCGGATCTATTATGGAGCAGTAGTGTCGTTTACGACATTACCTTAGTCCCGCTTCGGTGGCTGAGGTTCCCGAAGCCACCAGTGGAAGTACGGGAATTACGCAATCACCCCTGACCCCACCAGTTCTTCCCCTTCGTACCAGGCGGCAAACTGCCCTGGAGTGACCCCGCGCTGCGGACGATCAAATACGATATATATACCTTCATCCCTGCGAAAAAGTGTACAAGGTTCCAGGGGTTGACGATATCGAATCCGTGCCATGTACGATTTCGATTCGCCAGGTTTGAGATTGAAGTCCGGCCTAACCCAGTGATCTTCATGGCCCAGAAACAAGCCGCGACGGTAGAGTCCCGGGTGGTCTTCACCCATGCCAGTATATAATATATTATCCTTCGTATCGGTTCCAATCACAAACAAGGGGCGCTCAAATCCACCGAGGTTGAGGCCGCGTCGTTGCCCTATCGTATAATAATGGGCGCCGTTGTGCTCACCCACCACTTCCCCGGAGTCGGGATTCAGTGGATACGGTTGTGTCAATTCAGCTAATTCAACGGCATGAGCGGCACCGGAGAATATCGATGAGTTCGCGGGAACTTCAACAACTTTTCCTTTCCGGGGCTTTAACTGCTGCTGAAGGAAATCCGGGAGATGGACTTTGCCGATGAAACAGAGACCCTGTGAATCCTTTTTCTCTGCAGTAGAAATGCCGGCCTTGCGCGCAATGTCACGCACTTCCGGCTTGAGCAGTTCGCCGACCGGGAACAGCGCTTTGGCCAACTGATCCTGGCGCAACTGGCAGAGAAAGTAACTTTGATCTTTGTTCGGGTCCTTTCCCGCCAGTAGTCGATAGACCGTGTTTCCGTTCACGGTGGTTTCACCTTTCCGTGCATAGTGACCTGTAGCCACGAAATCGGCACCCAGTTTAAGTGCAGCTTTCAGGAAGATGTCAAACTTGATCTCGCGGTTGCAGAGTACATCGGGATTGGGCGTCCGGCCGCGCTCGTATTCGGCGAACATGTAATCCACAATCCGCTGTTTGTATTCCACACTGAGGTCGATGGTCTGGAACGGGATGCCCAGCTGCTGGGATACGATCATGGCGTCGTTGCTGTCGTCCAGCCACGGGCACTCGTTGCTGATAGTGACCGAATCGTCGTGCCAGTTTTTCATGAACATGGCGATGACCTCATACCCCTGTTCTTTCAGCAGGTATGCGGCGACGCTTGAATCGACGCCGCCAGAAAGGCCAACCACCACCCGTTTCTTCATTTTATATTGATGGAAGAAGTCGTTTTCTCGTTTAAAAGTTCATTGATGAGCTGATTAAATCGCTCCTTGAACCGCTCGTGATAGATTCCGGTGCCGGGCCCTTCAAAACCCGTATAAATGTGCTTCACCTTGCCATCCCGTCCGATTAGGATGGTTGTGGGAAATGCCAAGACTCGGTTGAGCATAGGCAGCGTCTTCGCCGCCTCTTCCTTGTCGTTAATCCCAGCGATAACAAATTCATAAGGCACATTCAGCTTCTCTTTCATCTTGATCACGCGTGACGACGCATAGTCAAACTCGGGTTTTCTTTCGTAAGCGAGGCCGAGGATTTCCACCCCGCGATCATGGTTATCGCGATACCATTGGCTGAGGAATTTGGTTTCGTCCATGCAGTTCGGACACCACGTACCGAAGATCTGCAGGATGAGGACTTTATCCCGGAAGCGTTCGTCTGTCGGCTTTACCGGCTTGCCATTTACGTCAGGGAAGGTAAAGTCAATCCGCTCGTAGCCTTCCTTAAGGAGTGTCAACGACTCAGGATCGGGCATTTTTGCATTGGGATTCTTCACGCCATAGAATACTTCATGGGCACTCTTACCCGAATAGTAATCGCCATGAATGGAATCGCCCGACAGGGTAGCCGTGAACAGGAAGGCATGGTTACCATCAAAGGTGCTGAGGTTTAATTGACCGTCCACGACATTCCCTTCCAGGTACCGGTAATCACCCACCGGAGTCAGAAATGTTCCGGTGAGGTGATTGCCTTTTTGTTCAAAAACTCCCACCGAAGTATAAGCGGGATCTTTGTCAGGTTTGAATTCCAGTTGATATGTACCCGAGTAATCGGGGGCCGTTGCTTCCTCAGAATTTTTGACAAACCGGTAGTCGTCTCCCAACGATGCGGTGAAGGGCAGGCTGAAGTCGGGTGCGTACTTCTTGTAGAAGGTACCCGTCAGCATGTTCCCGCTTACCTTGCCGCGGAGATCCGCATCAAAAACATGAAGGGTCATAAACACGGAATCATTCCGAAAACTGATTTCGTCCAGCAAAATCTTTTCAGTGACATTCTTGAGGTAGGCCTGGTAACTATTACCTGTCTTTTCCACATCGAACGTAAAGGGCAGCTCTTTTCCCTGCAGGGCAATGACGCCTCGCCAGGTACCGGTCTTGAGGTCGGGAGGATTTGGTTGGCAAGAAAGAATAAGTGAAATAGAGGAGAAAAGGAGCAAAAAGCGCATCTTGACGGGATTTTTGAGGATAGAACGGTGCAAAATAAAGAAATGTTCACCAGACTCCGGGTGTTGGAATTGGCCTCCGTCCTGGCCGGTCCCAGTGTGGGCCAGTTCTTCGCCGAGTTGGGCGCCGAGGTGATCAAAATCGAAAACCCGCACACGGGTGGTGATGTAACCCGCACGTGGAAAGGTGCAGATGAGAAAACCGACGACCGTTCCGCTTACTTCTCCTGTTGCAATTGGGGTAAGAAATCAGTCTTACTGGATATTAGTACCCCGGAGGGCCAGTCAGCCGTCACCAAAATCGCTTCAACATCAGATGTCGTTATCGCAAGTTACAAGCCCGGGGACGCAGAAAGACTTCGTGTGGACTATGAGACATTCCGAAAAGTTCAACCGGCCATTATTTATGGGATGATATCCGGCTATGGTGCGGACGATAACCGGGTTGGCTATGATGCGGTCATCCAGGCGGAGTCTGGTTTTATGGATCTTAATGGCGAACCTTCTTCATCGCCGACTAAAATGCCTGTGGCCTTGATCGATATCATGGCGGCTCATCAACTTAAGGAAGCGCTGCTCCTCGCTTTGCTTCGAAAAGAACAGACGGGTGAGGGGGGCAAGGTGGAGGTATCGTTGCTGGAGACAGCCCTGGCATCGTTGGCTAACCAGGCGACCAACTGGCTGGTAGGGGGAAAGGTGCCGTCGCGACAAGGCTCCGCCCACCCGAACATTGCTCCTTATGGGGATTCGTTTGTAACCCGCGATGGGAAGCGATTGCTTCTGGCGGTGGGTAATGACCGTCAATTTGCTGAATTACTTATGGTGCTGGGCCTGGACCCCTCACATCCGCAGTGGATTAAATTCAGGACCAATCCGCAAAGGGTGCAAAATCGGGAGTCACTCAAGGTGCTGCTGAACAATGCCATCGGTCAGACCAAGAGCGCTGAACTCATTGGGGCACTGCACCTGCATAAAATTCCCGCAGGAATAATTAAAGATGTTCGTGACGCACTCCAAGTGTCGGCTGCCACCTACTTAACCCTTGCAGGTGGGGGTCTTCATGGATTGCGAACCTTCGTTGCACGTGGCTTCACTCAATCAGCACTCAGTCCACCCCCGCACTTGGGAGAGCATACTACTGAAGTCTTAAGCCACTTGTCTTAAATACTTGTTTAGGGCACTTCTGACTTAACTGGTTCTTCCAAACCAGTCTTTTCTTAAGATATACTCCCACTAGCTCCCACGCTTCGGCAAGTCAAAATCCCGTTTTTTTAACACTCTCATTACTAATCATTTATCTAATTGCTCCAATCCCATTGGTGAAGACTGTCTCTTCCAAAAAAGTGCCCTGAATGTGCTGAAAAAGAGGATTATTGGTAAAAAAGTGGTTTAAAGTGGAGGAAAGTGGGTTGAAATTGCATAAGTTTGCTTAAGAAGGACCCGAAAACCGCAAGGGGACCGGGGAGTTCAAGACAACCACTATTCGTCATGACTTTCTTCACCAGTGAATTTGAGTGCAAGCTCGACGCCAAAGGCAGGTTAGTTCTGCCTTCGCGGATCAAAGCTCAGCTCCCCGAAGGCGGGGGCGACGAGCTCGTGATCCGCAAGGGCTTTGAGCCGTGCCTCATTCTCTATCCCATGGTGGAGTTCAAGAAGGTCTTCTCAAAAATTTCCGGGCTGAACGAGTTCAACGAGGAGTACCGCAAACTGCAGCGGAACTTCCTGTCTGGCGTAGTCACGGTCGAGCTGGATAACAACGGCCGCCTGCTGATTCCCAAGAACATGCTCAGCTATGCCCAGTTGGACAAGGAAGCGATCCTGGTCGGCACGGGCAACAAAGTCGAGGTTTGGAATCCCTCCGTCTACGAGAAGCACCAAATCACCGATCCTAGTGAGTTGTCAAAACTGGCAGGGAAATATTTGAATGAGTAGGGGCTGGCTTCGTGCTATGACCTACCATCAACCTGTCATGCTGAAAGAGTGCCTCGAGGGGCTTAACGTAGACCCGGAAGGGACGTATGTCGATGTCACCTTCGGGGGTGGCGGACACAGCATGGCGATCCTGGAGCAGCTGAAGGGCGGTCGGCTCATCAGCATGGACCAGGATGAAGACGCAGCGAAGGAAGCACAGAAAATAGCGCATCGTTCTTTTACATTTTGTCAGGCGAATTTCCGGTACATGAAGCAGTACCTGAAACTCCACGGAGTCACCCGGGTAAACGGCATTCTCGCCGACCTGGGAGTCTCTTCCCACCAGATTGACTCACCCGAGCGAGGTTTTTCTACCCGGTTTTCCGGTCCACTGGATATGCGAATGGACACCTCCTCAAAATTGACAGCGGCCACTGTTGTTAACACATACCCCGAAGAAAAACTTCACAAAATCTTCGGAATGTATGGTGAGTTGAAAAACGCGCGCACGGCAGCCGCGGCTGTGGTTAGGGTCCGGACCTCCCGGAAATTGGTAACGACCCAAGACCTCAAGGAGTCGCTGGGGCCGATAGCCCCCCGTGGAAAAGAAAATAAATACTTCGCCCAGGTGTTTCAGGCGCTTCGCATCGAAGTGAACGAAGAGATGCAAGCACTTGAAGATTTTTTGCACCAGAGCGAAGTGATCACGCCAGGCGGAAGGCTGGTGGTGATGAGCTATCACAGCCTGGAAGACCGGATGGTAAA
This sequence comes from Cyclobacteriaceae bacterium, assembly GCA_016787645.1. GTDB lineage: Bacteria > Bacteroidota > Bacteroidia > Cytophagales > Cyclobacteriaceae > ELB16-189. The sequence continues at coordinate 88,026 of JAEUUF010000002.1, forward strand.
GAACTACCTCGCCACCGGTAAGGTGTTCGGTGAACAGGAGAAGGACTTCTACGGAAACGTCGTCAGGCCCTTCGACCCGGTGAACCGCCGGCCCATTGAGGCGACGCCGGAGGAAATTGAACAAAATGGAAGAGCACGAAGCGCAAAGTTGAGAATAGGAGAAAGAAGGAAGCAGGAACCCAAAGACAAGAGTTAGAAGACAGACGTAAGAAGAGCATGGCAGAGAACAAATTTCGAATCGAACCTGAACGTGGCGTTAACCAGCCGCGCGAGAAGTCATCGGCAGGTGGGCCTACGTTGTTCTCCGGCATTGAGCGCCGGCTGAAACTGGAAAACTATTTCGAAGAAGGTTTCCCGGTTCAATACCTCCCGAAAATCCTGTTCATCATGCTGCTGGGGCTACTTTACATCAGCAACACCCATTATGCAGAAAAGACTGTCCGCCGTATCGACCAGGTACAATCGGATGTCGAGGATCTGCGCGCGGATTACACTACCCTGAAGTCTGATCTCATGTTTGCCAGCAAGCAGAGTGAAGTAGCCCGGAAAGTGAAGTCGTTGGGCCTGAAAGAAAGCCTCAATCCTCCTACCAAAGTCGTTGTCGAAGAGTGAATATCAAGAAGTCCATATTGATCCGTGTCCGCATTGCCTTCCTGGCCGTGGTGGTCTTTGCGATCAGCGTCGGCGCCAAGGTGGGACACATCCAGTTTGTCGAAGGCGAGAAGTGGATAAAGATGGGTAGCGAAATTTCCTTTGACTATAAGAAGGTAAAAGCCACCCGCGGCAACATTTTCTCGGACAACGGAAGCCTGCTGGCTACGTCCCTGCCTTTTTACAAAGTCGCCATGGATCCTACCCTGGCCAAGGAGGAAATATTCCGGGAGGGAATCGATTCCCTTTCGCTCCTGCTATCCCGGTATTACAAGGATCGTTCGGCGACAGATTACAAACGGATGATCCGTGACGCCCGCCTGGGCAATAAGCAATACCTCGTTGTCAACCGCAAGCAAATCAACTACCAGGCAAAAAAGGAAATGTCGACTTGGCCTATCTTCCGTGAAGGACGTCTGCGTGGAGGAGTGCTTTTTGAAAAGATCGATGTTCGCTACCGTCCGTTCAGTCACCTCAGCCGGCGCACGATCGGTTTTGTCAATGAAAATGGCAATGGAGCCGGACTGGAATACAGCTTTGAGAAAGCCCTTGGTGGACAAGATGGTGAAGCGCTCTTTCAGAAAATTGCTGGAGGAACCTGGAAGCCGGTCTTTGACGCCAATAACATCAAGTCGATCGATGGCCTGGACATCCAGACTACGCTCGATATCAACCTGCAGGATGTAGCTGAAACGGCGCTCTACGACGCGATGAAGGGTCATGATGCCGATGAAGGCACGGTCGTGGTCATGGAGGTGAAGTCGGGAGAAATCAAAGCGATCTCCAACCTGAGCAGTGATGGTCATGGTGATTATGTGGAAAAATTCAACCACGCGATAGGTGGTTCATTTGAGCCGGGATCAACCTACAAGCTCGTGACCATGATGGCCTTGCTGGAAGACACCGGCGTCCAGCTGAATGATAAAATTGAAACGGGTAATGGTGAATATTTCTTTTACAACCGCAAAGTACGCGACCATGACGAAGGCGGATATGGTACCATAACCGTTCAGCGGGCTTTTGAAGTTTCCTCCAACATTGCCATGGCCAAACTGGCCGACAAGCATTTCGGACTCAAACCGGAGAAGTTTGTCGAGTACGCCGACCGCCTCCACTTGTCGAAGCCCCTGGGCCTGCAGATTACTGGTGAATCTTCACCGAAAATTCCGCGCCCGAAAGACAAGGACTGGAGCGGTATTTCCCTGCCCTGGATGTCCTACGGCTATGGGTTTGAGATGAGCCCCATGCACACACTCGCTTTATATAATGCGGTGGCTAACGATGGCAAAATGATCAAGCCGATCATTGTAAAGCGTATCATGAAAGCGGATGAAGTGGTGGAAGAATTTGACGCCGAGGTACTGAATTCAAAAATCTGCTCGAAGCGCACGCTCAATCAATTGAAACTGCTCCTGGAGAGTGTGGTAGACCAGGGAACCGCCAGCAACCTGAAGAATGCCCACTACCGGATTGCCGGCAAGACCGGGACAGCCCAAATCCTTGAGAAAGGAAAGTACACCAAGAAATATGTGACCAGTTTTGTGGGCTATTTCCCCGCGCATGAGCCTAAGTACTCGGCCATTGTGTTGGTGAAAAATCCGCGCGGTATCTACCAGTATGGCAACAGTGTCGCAGGCCCCGTGTTCAAACGGATCGCGGATAATATTTATTCCCGCGACTTGCAGCTTCACCAGGCCATGGAAAAGAAATCCGTCGGTGAGCCCGGCGTTTTCCCTACGATTCGTGCCGGACGCCAGGAGGAATTGGTGATGCTCTGCAATGAATTAGGAGTATCAAACCACTCTACTACGGATGAGGAGTGGATCAAGGCAGTTAAAAACGGAAACTCGGTAGTGTGGCGTAAAAACCAGGTGATCAAGGGCCTCGTGCCGGATGTGCAGGGAATGACCCTTCGCGACGCGATCTACTTGCTGGAAAAGAACGGCCTCCGCGTTTCCGTCCAGGGAAGGGGCCGCGTGTCCGAGCAATCGCTTTCGCCGGGCACCCGCATTTCAAAAGGGGCAAGAATCTATCTCCAACTCAGCTGATGGCACAGGTAAGCGACATACTCTATAATGTACGCATCACTTCTACGGTGGGGGATATGAACCTGGAAGTGAAGGGGGTGGCTTTTGACTCCCGCAAAGTGGAAGCCGGATTTCTCTTCGTCGCCGTGAAAGGCACGCAGGCGGATGGCCATGCTTTCATCGACAAAGCCATTACCCTTGGAGCGAGTGTGGTGGTATGCAATCAATTGCCGGAGAGCATCAACAACAGCATTACTTACATCACTGTAAAAGATACGACGCTGGCCCTCGGCGTCATCTGCGCCAATTTTTATGGCAACCCGTCGAAGAAACTGACCCTGGTGGGGGTTACAGGAACCAACGGCAAGACCACCGTGGCCACCCTGTTGTTTCAGCTCTTCACCGCCATGGGCAAGAAGTGCGGTTTGCTTTCCACGGTCGAGAATCGCATCGTGGATGAGGTGCTTCCTGCTACGCACACCACACCCGACCCGATCCAGATCAATGTATTGCTTTCCCAGATGCTGACCGCGGGTTGTACACACGCGTTCATGGAAGTAAGCAGCCATGCTTGTGCCCAGCATCGCATTGAAGGTTTGCATTTTGTTGGGGCATTGTTCACCAACATCACCCACGATCATCTCGACTATCACCACACGTTTGAGAGTTACATCCGCGCCAAGAAGCTATTCTTTGACGGCCTTTCTTCGGATGCCTTTGCACTTATCAATGTGGATGACAAGCGGGGCATGGTCATGCTTCAGAATACCAAGGCGAAGAAAAAAACCTACGGGATCAAGAAAATGGCCGATTACCGAACGAAGGTGGTCACCAACTCGCTGGACGGTCTTGAATTGGTCTTCGATAACCGCAATGTTTGGTTCCGGCTCATCGGCGATTTTAACGCCTACAACCTGCTGGCGGTATACTCAGCGGCCGTGCTGCTCGGTGAAGATGCGGAAGAAGTACTCCTGCGCCTATCCTCCCTTACCGGGGCGGTAGGTCGCTTTGAGCGTGTACTTCCCGGATCGAAGTTCACCGTCATCGTTGACTACGCCCATACCCCCGATGCCCTCAAGAATGTGCTGGAGACAATCACCAACTTCCGGTCGGGCACCGAACAAGTCATTACGGTAGTAGGATGTGGCGGTAACCGTGACCGGACCAAGCGCCCCTTGATGGCGGCCATTGCATGCAAGTATTCCACCAAAGTGATTTTCACATCAGATAATCCACGGGATGAGGATCCCAAGGAAATTATCAAAGAGATGCAACAAGGGGTAGGTCCGAGTGACGCGAAGAAAACCCTGGTAATGGTTGACCGTGAAGAAGCGATCAAGACGGCTTGCATGCTGGCCAAGGAAAAGGATATCATCCTGGTGGCTGGAAAAGGACACGAGACCTACCAGGAAGTAAAAGGAGTCAAACGGCCGTTTGATGATCGTGAAGTGGTTCATCGTATGCTTAAGATGTTTGCGAACTGATGCTGTACTATTTTTTCACCTATATCGACCAACAGTTTAACTTCCCCGGCGCAGGTGTATTTCAATACATTTCTTTCCGCGCCGGGGCAGCAGCAGTTTTGTCTTTGTTGATCACCATCACGTTCGGTGAGAAACTCATTGGATTCCTCCGCAAGAAGCAGGTGGGTGAAGATATCCGCGACCTGGGTTTAGATGGGCAGCTGCAAAAAAAAGGAACACCCACGATGGGAGGACTCATCATCCTGGGCGGCATATTGATTCCAACACTATTGTTCGCGAAACTGGATAATGTATATATCCTGCTGCTCACACTGACGACCATCGGCCTTGGACTGATTGGCTTCCTGGATGATTACATCAAAGTCTTCAAAAAGAACAAGGAAGGCCTGGCCGGTCGATTCAAAATTGTGGGACAGGTGACCATCGGGCTGATTGTTGGTCTCACATTATACTTCAATGAAGGTGTTGTGATCGGGGAGAAAGTAACTACGGAGCGGGCCATTGAAGCTTCATTAACGGTGCCGGCTGATCAAGCGCCCACGATGAAGCACGTGCGCTCGACCAAGACGACGGTTCCATTTGTCAAGAACAATGAACTCGACTACAGCCGTATTCTGCCGTTTGTGGATGAGCATTACACCTGGATTGTCTATTGCCTGGTGGTAGTCCTGATCGTCACGGCGGTATCCAACGGCGCCAACATCACAGATGGTATCGATGGGCTGGCCGCCGGCACGTGTGCCATCATTGGGTTGACGCTGGCCATTTTCGCATACCTGTCGGGTCGTGTGGACTTCAGCGCCTACCTCAACATCATGTACATCCCGAACCTGGGAGAGTTGGTAATCTTTTGCACAGCATTCGTAGGCGCCTGCCTTGGGTTCCTCTGGTACAATGCTTTCCCGGCCCAGGTCTTCATGGGCGATACCGGCAGTTTGTCCCTGGGTGGAATCATCGCCGTGGTGGCCCTTGCTGTCCGGAAAGAGCTCATGATTCCACTGCTCTGTGGCATTCTCCTGGTGGAAAATCTTTCCGTCATCATGCAGGTGTCCTATTTCAAGTATACCCGCAGCAAATATGGAGAAGGGCGCCGCATCTTCCTGATGTCACCGTTGCACCATCATTATCAAAAAAAGAATATCCACGAGGCGAAGATTGTCACACGGTTCTGGATTGTGGGAATCCTGCTGGCCATTCTCACCCTGGCAACCCTGAAACTCCGGTAACATGAGTGAACGCATTGTCATATTGGGCGGAGGCGAAAGTGGAACAGGCGCGGCGATTTTGGCCAAAGCGAAGGGATTCGATGTCTTCGTTTCTGACCAGGGCCCGCTGAAGGATAATTACCGAAAGGACTTGACGGATCACGCCATTGAGTTTGAAGAAGGCGGTCATACTGAAGAGAAGATTCTTACGGCAAACCTCATTATCAAGAGCCCGGGCATTCCGAAGAAGGCGGAAATCGTGAAGAAAGCCAAGGGCAAAAAAATCCTGGTCATCGATGAAATTGAATTTGCCTGCCGCTATCTGAGGGGAAAGATCATCGCCATCACTGGAACGAATGGCAAAACGACTACCACCCTGCTTACTTACCATCTCCTCAAGACCGCAGGATTCAACGTCGCGCTGGCCGGTAATGTGGGTGAAAGCCTGGCCCGAAAGGTGGCTGCCGCCGACTACGACTGGTATGTGTTGGAGATCAGCAGCTTCCAGTTGGATGGAACCAAGAAATTTCATCCGCACATCGGTGTATTGCTCAACATCACGCCCGATCACCTGGACCGCTATGACAATAAGATGGCCAATTATGTCAACAGCAAGTTCAAGTTGATCAAGAACATGACGTCGAGGGACTACTTCGTGTATTTCGTCGATGATAAGGTTTCGGGGGAGGAAGCCAGGCACCGATCCACAGAAGCCTACCGTGTAGAGATTTCGTTGGATCATGAGGCCATTACTTCGGCGCACTTCGACGGTAAGAAGATGGTCTTCCAGTTTGGCAAGAAATCGTTCAAGATTGCCCAGTCAGACACGACACTCAAAGGCGTGCATAACCTGGTGAATACCATGGCCGCAGTTTCTGCCGCTTACCTGGCTAAAGTTCCGGATGCCCTGATCCGGGAGGGACTCAAGACGTTCAAGAACGCCCCTCATCGGCTGGAAAGCATTGCCACCATTGGCGGTGTAGAATTTGTCAACGACTCAAAAGCCACCAACGTGGATTCGGTGATCTATGCGCTGGGAAGTTATGAGAATCCATTGATCTGGATCGCCGGCGGCATCGACAAAGGCAACGATTACAACCTCATCAAAGACGAGGTTAAGAAAAAAGTAAAGACGCTGATCTGCCTGGGCAAGGATAATGAAAAACTGAAGAAGTTTTTCGGTCCGCTGGTGCCTCGTGTGGTAGAAACACAGGATGTAAAGTCGCTGGTACGCTTGGCGCTGGAGGAAGCAAAAGCGGGAGATGTAGTGCTCCTTTCCCCCGCATGTGCCAGTTTCGATTTATTCAAAAACTACGGAGACCGGGGTGATCAGTTCCGTGCTGCGGTTCTTCAATTGAAAGCGGAAAAAGAAAAAGTTAACGCCTGAGCATATGAAAAAGGTCAAGGAATGGGCGGACAATAATTTGCAGGGTGACCCGGTCATCTGGGCAGTGGTGTTTGCCTTGTCGATGATCAGCATCCTGGTGGTGTACAGCTCGATTGGCACACTCGCCTATAAGCGCACCGTGGCACCCGAGATGTATCTCGTGAAGCACACCTTCATGGTATTCCTTGGACTCGGCGCCATGTGGATCGGTCACAAGATAGACTACCGCTACTATTCCCGGCTTTCCAGGCTGGCACTGTGGGTAAGTGTTCCTTTGCTGGTATACACCTTCACCAATGGTACCACCATCAATGATGCAGCGCGGTGGATCACCCTTCCCATCATCAATACTTCCTTCCAGCCCTCCGACTTTGCCAGCCTTGCGCTGATCATCAACCTGGCGAGTATGTTGTCTAAGAAACAGCAGAATATCGATGACATCAAGGAATCACTTATTCCTATGCTGATCTGGTGCGGTGTGATATGTGGATTGATCGCACTCACCAATCTTTCTACAGCCATCCTGTTATTCGCGACCTGTATGCTGGTCATGTTTATCGGACGTGTGCCGGTGAAGTACCTGGCCATGCTGGTGTTGATCGGATTATTGGCGGGCGCTGTAGCCCTGAAGTTTGGTGTACGTGGGGAGACGGCGAAGAATCGTATCCTCAGTTTCATCAACGGCTCTGAGCTTCCCTTCCAGGCAAAGCACGCGAGAATCGCCGTAGCTACCGGGGGCATCTTCGGCAAAGGCCCGGGCAACAGTGACCAGCGCAATATTCTACCCCACCCGTACTCGGATTTTGTGTATGCCATCGTGATCGAAGAGTATGGAATGGTCGGAGGGGTAGTGGTGTTGCTGTTGTACCTCATCCTGCTCCACCGTGGCATGAAGGCGGCATACAATTCAGAGCGAGCGTTCGGCGGCCTGCTTTCTGCAGGATTGAGTTTTGACCTGGTGTGCCAGGCTATGGTCAATATGGGTGTGGTGGTCGGACTGGGCCCCATCACCGGTCAGCCGCTTCCTTTAGTCAGTATGGGCGGAACGGCTATGCTGTTCACCGGCTTGTCGGTAGGAATCATCCTGAGCGTGAGCCGTGGTGAACAAGAGGAAAATTGGGGACAGGCGGGGAGTGGTGACGAATCCAAAAACATTGAAGCCAAGGCAGCGTGAGTGCAACGCAACCATATCGCCTGATCATCAGCGGTGGAGGAACCGGTGGCCATGTATTTCCTGCGATTGCCATTGCCAATGCCTTCCGTGAACGGCATCCTGACGCTGAAATCCTATTTGTGGGCGCCTTGGGGAAAATGGAAATGACACGTGTACCGGAGGCGGGCTACAAGATCATGGGATTATGGATCGCGGGGTTGCAGCGAAAGTTGACGTGGTCAAACCTGATGTTCCCTGTTAAACTGATAGCCAGCCTTTGGAAGGCTCGCCAGATTGTAAGGAATTTCCGTCCACACGTGGCGATCGGCACCGGCGGATATGCGAGTGGCCCGTTGATGTTGGCAGCAACCCGGATGGGAATCCCCGCATTGCTCCAGGAGCAGAACTCGTATGCGGGCCTTACCAACAAGCAGCTCGCGGCCAAAGTCCAGCGCATCTGCGTGGCGTATCCCGGAATGGAAGCTTATTTCCCTCAAGAGAAAATTGTCATGACCGGCAACCCGGTCCGCAAAGACATTCTCGATGTCACCAGCAAACGACCGGAGGCGCTAAAGCATTTTGGTTTCTCGGATAATAGCCAGACCCTGCTGGTTCTCGGTGGCAGTGGTGGCGCACGCACCATTAATGAAAGTGTTCTTGCTGGCCTCGATCAGTTGATCTCCTCCAACATCCAGGTGATCTGGCAAACCGGAAAGGTTTATTTCGAGAGCGTAAAAGCACAAGTAGCTGACAAAGACTTGCGCCGTGTGCGACTGTATGACTTCCTGCGGGAAATGGACCTGGCTTATGCGGCTGCGAATGTGGTGGTCTCGCGCGCTGGGGCGTTGTCCATCTCGGAGTTGTGCCTCACGCGCAAACCGTCAGTCCTCGTGCCGTCGCCCAACGTGGCCGAAGATCACCAAACGCGGAACGCGATGGCTCTTGTCAAGGAAGAGGCGGCCAGCATGATTGCTGACAAGGATGCGAAGACCATGTTGACTAAAGAGGTGATCTCCCTGTTGAATGATACGGCGCGTTGCCAGCGACTGAGTGAACGAATCGGAACCCTGGGCAGGCCTCGTGCTGCGGAGGAAATTGTAACTGAAATCGAAAAACTGTTAGTGTGAGATTCAGCGACTACGATAGTATCTACTTCCTGGGCATCGGCGGAATTGGTATGAGCGCACTGGCCCGCTGGTTCAAACAGAAAGGCCTCCGCATTGCAGGCTATGATCGGACACCCACTCCGCTCACTCACGAATTGCTGGAGGATGGGATGGAATTGCATTTTGACGACAAAGTTGAATTCATCCCTGGTTACATCACGAAGGAGAGGACCCTTGTGATTTACACTCCCGCCATTCCGAAGGATCATGCGGAATTCAACTATTTGAAGGAACAGGAATTTACGATCCTGAAGCGGTCGGAAGTTCTGGGCCTGATCTCCAAGGACTACCATACCATCGCGGTGGCTGGTACGCATGGTAAAACGACTACGTCGTCGATGATCGCCCACATTCTCAAATCGGCAGGACGCAACATGGTGGCCTTCCTCGGCGGCATCACCACCAACTACGACTCGAACCTGGTGATGCACGGTGAAATCAATGGTGACACGATTGTCGTTGCCGAGGCGGATGAATTTGATCGCTCTTTCCTCCAGCTGCACCCGCATAGCGCTGTGGTGACCTCCGCAGATGCGGATCACCTGGATATCTATGGGAACCATGCCACTATGCTCGAAGCGTATCAGCAGTTTATCCGGCAAGTGCAACTAAAAGGTTTTCTGGCGATCCACCACGCGGTGGCTGGGCTGGCTTCGGTTAATAAGAATATCACGATCATAACGTACGGGTTGGATCATGGGCAATTTATCGCGGGAAATATTACCGCGAACAGCGGGTTCTTTAGTTTTGATCTGCAGGGCAACGGCCGGAAGATTGATTCAATCCACCTGGGTGTTCCCGGATATCACAATGTGGAGAATGCCATTGGCGCCATTCTCGCGGTGCGCCACCTCAATATCGACCCACAGGTCATTCGGGAAGCCTTAGCATCGTTTAAGGGTGTGAAACGGCGCTTTGAGTTTGTGTTCAGCAAGAATGGCTGCGTTTATGTCGATGATTACGCGCACCATCCGGCCGAAATTGAAGCATTCCTCAAGTCACTGAAGGCGATGTATCCGGGTCGGAAACTGACCGTCGTTTTTCAGCCACACCTGTTTACCCGTACCCGCGATTTTGCCGATGGTTTCGCGAAGAGCCTCAGTATCGCCGATGAATTGGTGCTGCTGGATATTTATCCGGCTCGTGAACTGCCCATCACCGGGGTTACTTCTGACCTCATCTTCAGCCAGCTTACCTGCCCGGTGAAAGTGAAAACATCGAAGAAAGATTTGTTATCCACCCTGGATGCAATGGACATCGAAGTGATGGCCACCGTAGGCGCCGGGGATATTGACCTGTTTGTAAAACCGATTCGGAAAATGCTCAGCAAACGTTATGAAGGTTAAGTTCAACATACGGACGGAGCTAAAGATTATAGCCGGCCTCGGCCTCGTCTTCTTCCTCATCGCCTTTAGCGAAAGGAAGCAAGGCGGAGTTCTTTGTACTAACATAATCGTTGAGCTGGAAAATATTCAGGACAATCATTTCATGGATGAGGCTGACATCGCCCGGCTGGTTCAGAACAGCACGCCCGAGTTGAAGGGAACAGCGATCAGCCGCATCGACCTGCGGGCGATAGAGCAAACGTTGCTCCTCGATAGGCATATCAAAGACGCTGAGCTCTATGGTGACCTGAAAGGCAACTTGATTGTGCGTGTGGAGTTGCGCAGACCTATGGCGCGAATCGTACAGGACGATGCGCCGGATGCCTACGTGGCCGAAGATGGCGTCATCATGGGGATTTCAGACAAATTCTCCTCACGGGTGATGATACTCAGCGGAGCAGGAATGAAAAAAATCGTGGAATCGGGTGACCTGACCAAAACCGAAGTGGGTCGGCAACTGAAGGAAATGATTGAGTACATCCTCGAGGATAGATTCTGGACCGCCCAGATCGCGCAGATGGATCTTAATACAAAAGGGGAGATCACCATTTACCCGCAGGTTACTGGCCAGGTGGTGGAGTTCGGTACGCCGGAGAAGTACGAGGATAAGCTGCACAAACTGATGGTGTTTTACAAAGACATTCTGCCCCAGAAGGGATGGACAAAATATGAAAAAGTGAACCTGAATTACGAAGGACAAATCATCGCACACTAAACCATACGATACCCAATTTTTTTAACAACCACTAAACCACGTTTTGAGCTATGGAAAAGGAAAAAATAGTAGTAGGACTCGACATCGGCACAACCAAGATTTGTGCGATCGTCGGCCGTAAAAACGAGTACGGAAAACTCGAGGTCCTGGGCATGGGCAAAGCCGAGTCGGAGGGCGTCATCAAGGGCATTGTGACCAACATCGACAAGACGGTTTATGCCATCGAAAAGGCCGTCAAGGAAGCCAGCGAGATGTCGGGCATCGATATCGGCGTGGTAAACGTCGGTATTGCCGGCCAACATATCCGCAGCACGATCCACCACGGCAGCATCACCCGTTCGTCCAACGATGACGAAATAAGCATCGAAGACGTGAGCCGGCTCACGGAGGACATGTACCGGATTGTCATACCTCCGGGAAGCGAAATCATTCACGTGATGCCGCAAGACTATACCGTGGATTATGAAGAAGGCATCAAGGACCCTGTTGGCATGAGCGGGGTGAAACTCGAGGCAGACTTCCATATCATTACTGCCCAGACCAGCGCCATCAACAACATCAATAAGTGCGTGCGTCGGGCAGGTCTCGAAATCGACAACCTGATCCTCGAGCCCCTCGCGTCAAGCCTGGCCGTGCTCAGCGATGAGGAGAAGGAAGCAGGCGTTTGCATCATTGACATCGGCGGGGGCACCACCGATATCGCGATCTTCTATGACAACATCATCCGGCATACTGCGGTGATCCCGTTTGGCGGCAATATTCTCACCAATGACATCCAAACGGGCCTGATGGTGATGGCCAAACAAGCTGAACAGCTAAAAACCAAGTTCGGTAAGGCCATCGCGGAGGAAGCGAACCCCAATGAAGTGGTTTCCATTCCCGGCATCCGGAACCGTTCGGCCAAGGAAATTTCGGTGAAGAATCTTTCCAACATCATCCAGGCACGCATGGAAGAAATCATCGAAATGGCGCATACGGAAATCATTAGTTGCGGTTACGAGAATCGTCTCGCAGGCGGCATTGTGATCACCGGCGGCGGCTCGCAATTGAACAGCCTCAAGCACCTCGTAGAGTATATGACGGGTATGGACACCCGCATCGGCTACCCCAACGAGCACCTCGGCAAGAGCAAACTCGAAGCAGTCAAGAGCCCAATGTATGCCACTGCCGTAGGGCTTGTCCTCGCCGGTTTCCGCTCACTCGACGAGCGGGAAGAGCGTTACCGGGAAGCACTTGAGAACAAGGTCACGGTGAAAGTGAAGAAGCAGCGCCCGGCCGGTGATTTCTTCACCAACATTCTCAACAAGACGAAAGGACTGTTGATTGATGACCTCGATGGAAAAAATGAATACTAGGATCAACCACTAAACCACCAATAACCATGTTTCAATCCGGAGCTTACAAATTTGACCTGCCGGCCCGGCATTCGAAGTCGATCATCAAGGTGATCGGCGTCGGCGGAGGCGGCAGCAATGCGGTCAATCACATGTACCGGCTCGGCATCAAGGATGTTGAGTTTATCGTGTGCAACACCGACCTGCAAGCACTCAACAGCAGCCCCGTACCTACGAAGCTGCAAATCGGCACTAACCTGACCGAAGGGTTGGGTTGCGGCGCCAACCCTGAAGTGGGTCGCGCGGCAGCAATGGAAAGCAAAGAACAAATTCGCGAGGTGCTGCATGGCACCAAGATGGTCTTCATCACGGCTGGTATGGGCGGTGGCACAGGAACGGGTGCTGCGCCTGTAATCGCGAAGATTGCCAAGGAAATGGACATCCTCACCGTGGGCATAGTAACCATGCCTTTCGGTTTCGAAGGCAGAAAGAAGCTGGGCCAGGCGCAGTTGGGCCTGGACGCCATGCGCTCGAGCTGCGACACGGTGCTCGCCATCCTCAATGATCAGTTGCGGCAGATGTTCGGCAACCTGTCCATCAGCCAGGCCTTTGGCGAGGCCGACGGCGTATTGACAACGGCGGCCAAAAGCATCGCTGAAATTATTACGTTGGCTGGCTACGTGAACGTAGACTTCCAGGACGTACGTACGGTCATGCTGAATGCCGGCGCGGCCGTAATGGGGTCTGCCGAGACAACCGGTGAAGACCGGGCCATCCGGGCCGCACAGCAAGCGCTGGCCAGCCCGCTTCTTGACAATTGTGATATCATGGGCGCCAAGCGCATCCTGCTTTCGATCATGTCCGGTGAGGAAGCCGAGCTTCAGATGGATGAGCTTAGCACCATCACCGAATATATCCAGGAGCAGGCGGGTGACGAATGCGAAGTGATCTTCGGTCATGGCGTCGACGCTGCGCTCGGCAACTCGATTCGGGTGACGGTCATAGCCACCGGTTTTGCCAGCGAAGGAAAGAGCAATACCCGCAAGGTGGAGGAAAAGAAAGTCCTCGACCTGGAGAAGAGCCAGAGTTTTGTCGAGGAGTGGAAAGATCAGACCCTCACCGATCGTAACTATGACATCGAATTGAAGGTAACGGAAGAGATTCACTACGAGGAGACCTATATCGATGAACCGATCAACGACTTTCCGGAGACCAAGGAAGAACACGAGGCTGCTATGGAATTTGTTCCTGTAGCTAAAAGTGCTGAATCAGTTCAGACGGAGTGGGTGGTCGACCCACAACCGGAGATGAGCCAGGAAGAAACTGAGGAGCCCATCTTGGAAGAGCCCAAAATGGTTGCTCCTGTGGTGGAGGTCAAGCCTGAAATCATTCCTGAAATTACCCCGGAAATGAAGCCTGAGCCCCAGCCGGAAATAAAGCCGGTACAGCCTGAAGTGAAGAAGCGTGAAGAGAAGCCTCTGAAGAAGGAAGAGGCACCGCTGCCCCCTCTGCCGCTATTCGATCAGGAGGACGTAGTCGCCCATAAAGTCGAACTGCAGGAGGAAGAACACGAAGAAGAGGACCTGCGGTTTCGAGACGATCGTGAAGAGTTTGAGGTAGGAAAGGAGATTGCGGCCGATCAAGTGATTAACAACGAAGGAATGATGGAAATGAGAAAAACAAAAGAGCGCCTTCAGCAGCAGGCCAAGGAACGCCGCGAGAAGTTGAAGTCATCACGTAAACAGGAAATGAGCAAGGAAGAGTTCAACGAAAAATGGACATTGCCCGCTTACCTCCGTCGTGGGGTGAAGATGGAGAACGTCCCTCATTCTTCCGAGCGGTTCATCTCCAAGTATAACCTGAACGATGACAACTCGCTGTTGGGTAATAACAAGTTCCTGCACGATAACGTCGATTAACGTGATGCGATATCCTCTTTTTGTCCGCCGTAACTGGTCGGTGTTTCCCCGGATCATCCGTTGGTGGTTTCGGGTGGTTCGTGGTGAGCACAACCGTAGCGTGATGGTAGACAAGACAAGGGTATCTATGACATGGCACATCCGGCGCGACTGGCCATTTACTCCATTCGTAGTGGTTGTTGGCAGTAAATATTTTTTGCCGGCGCCGGAGTGCCTTCTTTTTGACCGGGCGATTATTGGCAGTCGCCGCGACGGTTCGGGGTGATTTTTTGCTGCTCCCGGTCGAAGGTTTTTTAACCTGGAAAGCCGCCTGTACGAGGGCGGCTTTTCTGTTCTTGGCCCAAACTGACGGAACGATATATGGTGGGGCAGTAGCTCAAAGCTCAAAGCGCTTGGCTCTGGGTGCTAGGCTCTAGGCCCTGGGCTTTATGCTTTTAGCTTTATGCTATTGTGTTACATATATGACTACGTTCCAATTGCCCAGCACCCAGTACCCAGTACCTAGCACCCAGCACCTAGTACCTGGCACCCAGTACCTAGTACCCAGTGCCCAGCTACGTTCCATTGCTTACCTTTGGAATAACCTACTGCTATGAACAAACTCCTTATTCGAATCACCTTCCCATTCCTTGTCATCATTGCCATTTACGCCTTGGGCCCAGAGCCCGACAGCCCCACCTGGGACACCGCGAAAGTGGAAGTGCCCACTACACCCGATGCCTTGGAGAAGTATGTGGCCGACAATGAAGCGAAACACCAGCTGAAGCCCGACAACGAGGCGCGCATTATTTGGGCCGACAGCTCACGTTCAAAAACGCCTTACAGCGTTGTCTATATTCATGGTTTCTCTGCCAGCCAGGAAGAAGGAGATCCCGTGCACGAGCAGTTTGCAAAAACCTTTGGCTGTAACCTTTATCTCACCCGGATGGCCGACCACGGAATTGATACGACTGACCAACTTCTCTACTTCACGGCTGACCGGTGGTGGAGAAGCAGCAAGGAAGCGCTGGCGATCGGTAAAGCCCTTGGCGACAAAGTAATCCTTATGAGCACATCGACCGGCGGAACCATGTCGTTGATCCTGGCGGCCTATTACCCGGAGGATGTCTACGCTATGATTAATATGTCACCCAATATTGCGATCAATGATGACAAAGCTTGGCTGCTGGACAAACCCTGGGGCTTGCAGTTGGCAAGGCTGGCCATTGGGGGTAAAAGCCGAACATTTCCGCCCGACCCTGCTAAGGACCAGTATTGGAACAACCCGTATCGCCTGGAAGCAGTCTGCGAGTTACAAGAACTCGTACAGGACAAGATGAACGCTGAAACCTTCTCGATGGTGAAATGTCCCTCATTAACCCTGTACTATTACAAGAATGAGCAGGAACAAGATCCTGTCGTGAAGGTGAGTGCGATGCAGGAGATGAATCAACAATTGGGAACTCCTGATTCCCTGAAAGTAATGGTTCCCATTCCCAATGCCGGCGGTCACGTACTCGGTTCTCATATCGTGTCCAAAGACATTGAAGCCGTGACCAAGGCGGTGCATGAGTTTGCTACTGTCAAACTCAGGTTGGTCCCCCGCCAGAATTAGCTTGTCTCTATCCGTGAATATCCGTGCCATCCGTGGCAACCCCCACGGAATCGGTTAATCTGGCGTGCCCACTCTTCTCAAATACTCCCGTGCCTTTTCCAAGTCCTCGGGCGTGTCGACGCACATGCCTTCCTCCGCATCGGTCTCCACGGTCTTGATGCGATAACCGTTCTCGATCCATCGCAACTGTTCCAGCGACTCAGCACGTTCAAGGGGAGAAACAGGCAGGTTGGTTATCGCCTTAAGAATATCGCTCCGGTAGGCGTAGAGTCCCATGTGTCGGTAAAACGTGGCATGGTCGAGCCACTGTTCCTGCGGATGCTTTTGAACGAAGGGAATGGGTGAACGGCTAAAATAAAGTGCCTCCTGTTTGTCGTTCAGCACCACCTTGGCTTCGGTGGGCGCAAGGAGTTGGTCGAGGGTAGTGATCTTTTGAATGAGGGTGGCCAATTCAGTTTGCGCATCCAGCGAACGGCACAGCAAATCGATCTGTGCGGGATCAATGAAGGGCTCATCACCCTGGACGTTCACCACAAAATCAAATCGCTCTTTTTGTTGGGTCAGGGTTTCATAGCACCGGTCGGTCCCGCTGGGGTGCTGGTCGGAGGTAAGGCTGGCGTGACCACCAAATGCGATGACATGGTCATAAATTTCTTTATGATCGGTAGCTACCACGATGTCGGTCAGGAATTGTGATTTGTTGCACTGAAGGTAAACACGTTCCACCATGGACTTACCCAGAAGGTCAGCGAGCGGTTTGCCGGGGAAACGCGAAGAAGCGTACCGTGCGGGGATAACTCCTAAAATCTTCATTCTGCTTTCTTAACACGAAGGGACGTTCCTTCGGCGGCAATTACTTCTATGGTCTCACCTTTATCAATAAAATCGCCACGGGTGTAGGCATCGTGCAGGTTTCCTTCAATGATCACTTTGCCGCTTGGCCGCAATACCGTATAGGTGGTGCCCTTTTTTCCGATTATGGCCGGAGGAAAGGCATTGGAAGTGTAGCCTTCACCGGCCTGTTGGGTATCCATATTGGCGATGTTGTGAAACGCCCGCGTCTTTGCCAGTTTGGGTCCGACGAAGAAAAGCAAGAGAATACCGCCGGTGAGACCGCCCATGGCTGAGATCATGGCCACTACTATGTCGCCAAGGGGTACAAACTCAAAGTTGAAGAAATCATTATTCAGCATGATGAGCACCATGGCGGTTACCGTGAGGGCAATACCGGTGATCCCAGCAACCCCAAAGCCCGGGATCAAGAATATCTCCAGCAGGATCAAGAGGATGCCCACAAACAAAGCGATGATCTCCCAGTATTCAGCCAGTCCATTTAGGTAATAGGGGACCAGGTAAAGCACAAGGGCGATAATCGCGGCAAACAACGCGAAGCCAATCCCGGGTGTTTGCATTTCAAAATAAATACCCCCTATAATCACCAGGATGAGCAAGCCGCTGATGAAAGGATTAAGAAAAAAAGCAATAATCTTTTCAGTAGCGCTGAGTTTGAATGTAACGAGTTCATAGTTTTCCACCTTGTTCCGCTTAAGTATTTCGCTGATGGACTCAACCTTTCCCTCGCAGTAGCCATGGTCAATGGCCTCGGAAGTGGTGAAGGTAATTACCTTACCAGCCTGCTTAATACTGTCGATGACCACTTTCTCATCCACCATGCCCTCGGCGATGCGGGGGTCCCGGCCATTCTCTTCAGCAGTTGAACGCATGATGGACCGCATATAGGATTGATATTTGTCTGGCGCTGCTTCACCGCCAACCCCATCAACCACAGTGGCGGCGCCGATCGTTGCTCCCGGTGCCATGTAAATGCTGTCGCAGGCAATAGAAATCAAAGCGCCCGCAGAGGCAGCATCCCGGTTGATATAGACCCATATTGGTTTCCGAAAACCCATGATCTTGTCCACAATCTCCTTGGCATCATTGAGCAACCCACCATAAGTATCCATTTCGATGATGACGATGTCGGCTTGGATATTTTCCGCCTCCTCAAGTGCAAGGTTAACATAGCGCAACATCCGGGGATCTATCTCTCCTTTGATCTCCATCACCATGACTTTAGGCTTCGGTTGCGAAAAAGTAAATGCAGACGCGAATACGGTTACCACGAGAATCAACAGGAAGCCAAAAGCCTTCATTCGAATGTTTTTGACAAAAATACTAAGTAAATCAACGCCGTAGGGGTTGTAGAAAGGGGTGATGATGTGGTAATTTTAGCTGTTCTAGCCAAGCACTTATGTTACAGGTATTGTTGATGAGTCTGGTTTCTTTTTTCCCGGGTGACTCCCTGCGGACAGAAATGATCAACGGAAAGCCCCATGTGATCCACCAGGTTGGGGAAAAGGAGACCTTATATGGTCTCTCGAAGCGGTATGGCACTACGGTGGCGGATATCCTGGCGCAGAATCCGACCGCAGATGCCGGCCTTGAGGTAGGTCAGATCTTAAAGATTCCATACGGCGGCAAACCGAAGGCCCCCGATGCCGTGAAGACGTCGCAAGGAATTGTGCACCGTGTGGCGACCAAGGAGACTATGTTCAGCATCGCCCGACACTACAATGTCTCGGTCGATGACATAAAAGCATGGAATAACCTGAAGGACGGCAATTTGTCCGTGGGTCAGGAGATCCTGATCAGGCAGGCACCAGCAGAGGTGAAACCAGCTGCTGCGCCTCCTGCTACCGCTGCCAAAACACATACCGTAGCGCCCAAAGAGACGCTTTATTCGATCGCCCGGTTATATGGTATGACTGTTCCCCAGCTGAAAGAATGGAACAATATCACCGGCGATGAGGTCAAGATTGGGCAAGTGCTGAGTGTGGCCGCACCGCTCCCTGGAACTCCCATGACCCCAACTCCAGGTTCGACGACTGCACCGGCCAGCGCTCCCGCGGTCGTTGTGGCTCCCGCGGCAACTCCTCCTTCGGAAGCAGCGAAAATTTCGGAAGGTCTCAGCGGTGTCAACGAACTAAAAGAAACTGGGGTAGCATCGTTATTGCAAGGGACGGAAGGGAATCGCAAATACCTTGCGCAGCATGCTACCATCAAGCCCGGGACGATTCTGAAGATCAGGAACCTCGCCACAAACCAGGAGGTCTTTGTGCGTGTAATCGGACCACCTGCTACACCCGATTCTTCCGTCTTGATCTTCATTTCCAAGTCTGCCTACGATCGGCTCGGAGCTAGCGAGGCAACTTTCCGCGCCGAGATCACCTATTACAAATAGTCCTATGAAAGCGAGTGGCCTGTGGATGGTTGCTTCCCTCGCTTTTTCCGGTGCCTGCCTGGGACAAAATCTGGTAATCAATCCCAGTTTTGAGGAACGCACACGGTGCCCCAATAATTTCAGTGCCAACCACCGTGATTTCAATCTCCCGGGGTGGAAGTCGGCTAACATGGGCACACCGGATTACTTCAACCAGTGCAGTTGGGGGGATTGTGACGTGCCTTTCAATTGGGCAGGAGAATCCAACGCACACTCAGGCGCTGCTTACGCCGGGATCTATGTCTGGAACCGCCCCAATGCGAAGCCACGAAGTTACCGGGAGTATGTGCAGGCAGAACTTTCAGAGCCGCTGAAAGCAGGCAAGCGGTATCGACTGGAATTCTATTTCAAATTGGCATCCTATTCCGTGTATACGGCTGACCGGATCGGCATGATGCTGATGGATACATTGTTTTTCCAACCCAACGACCAGGTTATCGACCGCGTACCTGCCTTATCCTGGATTGGCGACGAGCCGGTTACTTCCTCTGGATGGCTCCTGGCTTCCGGCGACTATCGGGCCAGCGGAGGCGAACATTATATCATCATCGGAAATTTCTTTGATAACCTGAGCACCCAGTTCACGCAGCTCGAGTACCGCAAAGGGAAAAGCCCGATGCTGAATGGGAGCGCCTATTTTTATATTGATGATGTGTCGGTCATACCACTCGATCCCCCCGACATTCCCGTTACGCCGCCCATGGTCTGGAGCGACGGTAAGGAAGTGAAACCCGAAGAGACTTATGTGCTCAAGAATATTCAGTTCGAGTTTGATCAATACGTGCTGTTGCCGGTATCTTTTCCAGAGTTGGATCGTGTGGTGGATATCCTGTCGCGGCAACCTGCCTGGCGTGCGGAACTTTCAGGACACACGGATTATATCGGGAGCGAAGAGTATAACCTTGAATTGAGCAGAAACAGGGCCAACAGTGTCAGGAGCTACCTCATTTCCAAAGGTGTGGATCCTTCCCGGCTCACGGCAAATGGGTATGGCAAACAGAAGCCCCTTGTCCCCGACAAGGATGACAATTCTCGTATGATCAACCGCAGGGTAGAAGTACGATTTCTGAAGTAGATGCCGAAAAGCAGATCCCTTTCTCCGTCGGCGCTCAAGGAAATGCTGGACGAAATGACCGATCGGTTTAACCGTCCCGGGTTTATTGCGGATGATCCAATTTCTATCCCTCATCTTTTCGTCGAGCGGCAGGATATCGAGATTGCAGGGCTTTTCGCCGCCGTCCTGGCATGGGGGCAGCGGGGGACCATCATCAAGAGTTGCCAGCGGCTTATGGACATGATGGGGCACACTCCCTATGACTTTATAAAGAATCATCGCCCTGCGGACCTTAAGCACCTGGAAACCTTCGTCCATCGCACCTTCAATGCCACGGACCTGCTGTACTTCGTTGAGTTTTTGAAGCATCATTACCGAAGGCATGATTCACTCGAGAACTTGTTTTCAGTTTCCCCGGATGATGTGACGGTGGAAAAAGGCCTCATTAATTTTCAAAGAGCGTTCTTCAGTCTCCCCGATCATCCTCATCGAACCCGCAAGCATATTTCCACTCCCGAACGGAAGTCTGCCTGCAAACGGATCAACATGTACCTTCGATGGATGGTCCGCCGCGATGATCGTGGTGTTGATTTTGGACTCTGGACCACGATTGCGTCGCGCCAACTGGTTTGTCCATGTGATCTGCACGTGGATCGGGTGGCCCGGTCACTTCGGCTGATCCGAAGAAAATCGCTGGATTGGGATACGGCGTTGGAACTTACTGCCAACTTGCGCAAGCTCGATCCGGATGATCCGGTGCGCTATGATTTTGCGCTATTTGGAATGGGGATCACGAACGCTCCGCGGCCGCGCGTCGCAGTCGGTCGTTGATGGCGCGGCCAAGGCCATGGTTGGGGACTTCTTCCGCAACAACAACATCGACTTCACGATGGTCCAGGTCGCGCAGCATCCCAAAGAGATTACGCGCGGCTTCGTGAAGATCACCGGAAGGAGAGAGCACGAGGTTATTCGAATACCCGCCAAGCCGATGCTGAAATGATAAAATGCCGGGCGTGCTCAGGTTCTGCTCCTTGATGATCGCTTCAATGTTTCCGAGATAGAAAGGTTTTGCGGGTGCATAATGGCTCTTCAACTGGCCAGGTGCCTGGGGTTGTGAAGTAGAGTGTGAATGAACAGTCACAGGACCAGTGACCAATTCAACTTGTTCGACACTCACGCCACCCAGGCGGTAGATGATTGTTTTCCCATCTTCCCATCCCACGATCGTCGATTCAATGCCTACCCGGCACGGACCACCGTCAAGGATATAGGGGATCTTTCTACCCAGGCGCATCCGCACATGTTCCGCGGTGGTGGGACTTACATAACCGAACGGATTGGCGCTGGGTGCGGCGAGGGGAAAATTGATTTGTTGCAGCAGGTCGCGGGTGAGCGGATGGTCAGGGCAACGAAGTCCAACGCGATCAAGCCCCGCCGTGACAAGGTCAGGAATCACCGGATTCCTGCGGAGGAGCATGGTGAGCGGTCCAGGCCAGTATTTGGCGGCGAGTGCCTCGGCGATTGCCGGCGGAGCCTGGATATAGTCCTGTGCCCGGTCCCAGGATGGGACGTGAACGATCAATGGATCAAACCGAGGACGTCCTTTCACCTCGAAAATGGTGGCGACGACATCGGGGTCTAACGCGTTGCCTGCCAGGCCATACACCGTCTCGGTGGGAACAGCCACGAGTTTACCTGCCTCCAGGAATTTCCGGGCAATGGCAACCGATGGTCCTACCGTGGCCTCTGTCATGTTGCAAAGTTGCAGTAAAATTTGATACTAGCGCGGCAGCTTATCGCGCATTCGAAGCAAAGAAATCTCCGGGTTGTATCGCTCCAGCTCATCTAAGGCAACCCAACGAACATCATGTGACTCTTCACTGACGACAAGAGGATCGTGTTCTGAAGCGCTGAACAAGAAGCGAACGTCATAATGGTCGTGGGAAGGAAAGTCCTTCCGCGCCGGGATCAGGTGGATGTCCAGGTCGTATATACCAGTCCCCAAAAGTTCAAGCCGCATTACACCAGTTTCCTCGTTGGCCTCCCGACGGGCAACCCCCTGAACATCGGTATCGCCATCAGCGTGACCGCCCGGTTGCAGCCAGCGATTCAGTTTGGCATGATGGACCAATAAAGTTTTGGACATGTCTTCCGAAACAATAAAAGCTGAACCAGTGATGTGCCCCGGCAAATGTGTTCGGAGATAGGCGTCAGGATGCCTGAGCAGGGACAGGTATCGTTCCGCGATGACTCGCTCATGACTGTAACTGTCCAAATACTTTTGGAGGAGATGCTCTAAGGCAATCAACATGCCTACTGGATAATGACGGTGGCTTTGTTGATTTTATTGGCTTCCAGTTTGCCGATTTGCTCCCCGCCGCCCATGTTATCCTTGTCGCCTTTGCGAACAATAACAAAATAAGAGATGGGTTGTAGTTCCTTGAACTTCACAACCCCCTTCTTGTCGGTGGTACCGGTGGCGACAGGATTCTTCTCCGCGGTGTAGTTGGCTTCGGTTTCATAAATAGATACCGTTGCACCTTCCACGGTATTACCCAGTTCGTCCCGAACGGTGAGGTTGAGTGTGGTTTTGATGATCTGGGCTTCACTCAGCGGAAGGGAAGCAAATGAGATGATAACGAGGATTAACAGCTTTTTCATAAAGGTGGGTTCATATCTGAGGTTGAAACCAGCAACGCCTATGCCAGGCTTTGCCGACACATAGTTAAGGGTCCTTTCTTTCTTTTGAAAGTCCCTGGGGGAAACCCTATCGGAGAAGGGCTACACCACCGCGCTTTTCCAGTGTGCCCAACTCGGGCCGGAACGAGCTGACGTACCGGATCACGTAGGAATAAGATCCGCCAGGGGCGGGTTGCCCGTTAGGGGTATCCCCATACCACTTGAAGTCTTTATCCTTGGCAGTGAAAACCAGCTCACCCCACCGGTTGAAGATAAAGATGGAAAAGTCGTCAGTGATGAAACTACTGAATACCTGGAAGTATTTATTGGCAGATATCGATGAAGACGGCCGGAAGGCGTTTGGTGCCTCGACCACGGGCTGGCAGTCATTGAGAACCTCCACTTCATCCGGTGCCAGGCAGCCAAAGGAGTTGGTCAGGTCAACGCGGTAAAGTCCTTCACTGTCGGCGGTATACACCTGGGCGGTATAATTCAATGTGAGCTCATTCTTGAACCACTCGTACGTGGTGAATAATCCCGGGTCGAGATCCACTTGGCTTGTACTGGGGTCCGTATTCTCCGGATCGTTACAGATCACGAGTCGATTCGGAAGTTGTCCGTTCGGCAATGGCGCGCGGCTAATTCGTATGCTCGCGGGAGTAGTGCACGTGGCTTTGGAGATTTCCACTTTGTAGTTGCCTTCAATGGTCTGGCTGGTAGTGGAGGCCGTCTCGCCGGTCAGAACACCATTGTCGCGGAACCAGGCATAACTTACCCCGGTCGCGGTCGTAACCGCAGCCAAGGTAAATGGCTTGCCATCTTCGCAAGCAGGAGTCGAAGTGACATTGGCATTGACCACACCCGTGACCTGAACGACCTTGGCTGCAGAACGTGGAGAAGTGCAACCACTGAGCGTGCTGAATACTTCGGATTGATAAGTCGCTCCGTCATCGACGACGCCAAGAGAAACAAACTGACCAAGTGCGGAGATCGCACCGGAACCATTTCGATACCAACGATACGTATAATTGCCTGAAGGTGTCGCGGTAAGAATGACCGAGTTCTGACAGGGGTCACTTTGGGTGAAATCAGCGACCGGATTATCTAACACCACAGGGTTGTCGAGATTGGACGGACAAGTGCCCACCCCACCCGTGACGGCCACATTGTACGTGAATGATCCTTGACCCGAGACCTGGATCGTAGCGCCATTGGTTGCTCCGACGATGCCCGGGCCGGTCCAGGTGAAAGTAGTGGCACCTGGAGCTACTGCAGTGATCGTGGGTGGCGAGTTGCAGATGTTGTTGGTAAAAGTAATGGCAATGGGTGCTCCTGGATTGATGGCGAAGTTGTTGATGTTGAACGTGCAACCACCATTGTCAGTCACTTCAATGGTGTAGGTCCCGGCATAATTTCCTTTAGTGATCGGACCCGTGTTGAACACCGCTGTGCCAATGCCTGTGTTTGAATCAGCGACAAGACCAGATCCTTCCAATACCCGGTACTGCAAGGGGAGTGCCACTGCCGTTGTAGTGACTTGCAGTGTCACGGGATCACAGTTGGGGGCAACCGCTGCTGCATTGGCGGTGAATGCATTTTCGGACAGGCCAAAGGATTGCGAAATCGTACAACCTGAAATCTGATCGTTAAGAATGGCCGAATAAACACCAGCATCGAGCCCGTTGAAGTTGATGGTTTGGGGAGCAAGCTGATCGATCCCCTGTTGATTGTATCCACCAGGACCAGTGATGAAATAGGAATAAGGTCCAGTGGGTGGAGCGGTGGTCAGTAACTGAACGGCAAGTGTTCCATCGGGCAAAGCCATATTGCATCCTGTCAGGTTCGTGCCCGAAAGCGTAAAGGAGGGTGAGGCCACAATGGTGACTACCAGGTTTTCGGTGACCGAACAAGTAGTAATCGGATCGGTAACCACGACCGTATAACTATCAACACCCGGATTCGTGGTGAGCAGAGCGCGACTTTGTCCACTCGTCGCTCCACCGCCATTGGGTCCCGTTACCGTCCATGAATAGGTTGCCCCGGGATTAAGAGCATTAAGTGCTGAGGTGAAAGAATTCTGACACAGCGTCTGATCAGGCCCCAGATCCAGCTGGGGTCGGTTATCAGCCACTAGGCTTGTGCCATTGGAAGTACACCCATTTGTATCGGTGAGTGTCACAGCCACAATGGATTGCTCACTGACAATGAGGGTTTGGGTAGTGGCACCTCCAGTCCAGAGGTAAGTCAGCCCGGGAATGTTTCCGGTATTGGCGTCCAGGGTGACGGGGCCATTACATAATGCGGCGGCGCCGGGAATCGTTGGTGGTGCCGGCGGATTATAGATAGGTACATTCCGCGTGAGCGTCGTGTCAAGTCCGCAACGGTTGGTAAGCCGCATGCTAACGAGGTAAGTATTCGCCGCAGCATAGGTGTGTGATATCGTCGTACTATCAAGGGCAGTGGCACCATCGCCAAAAGCCCAGAAAAATTTGTCGATCGCATCGGTGGGCGTACCAATAAAACGCGTTGGGCTGCCCAGGCAAACTCCGGAAAAATCAAGACTTGGACCGCCGGTGGCATTTGAAATTTGCTGGATGAAATTCGGTAATCCCAGCCGTGAATTGGTGCCGGCTGCCAACGCAAAGCCGTTGAGGGTAAACGACGAAAACTGGGTGGTATCATCTACGGCCTGGATGGTGCCGAGGAAATCACTGCCGGCACCGTTTACCGCAACATACAGCCTGCCATCGGGCCCAATCTGGATGGCGCCAAGTTCGGCAGGTTGGGTAATTTTTTGCTTGAAGTAAGGGTTGCCGATCGAATCGATGAAGTATTCAAAAATGTGTGAGGAGCCCGCACTTTTGTTTACCGTGGCGAAGACCTTGTTGCCGCCCGGCGAAAACTCAACACCATATACCTGGCCATTCGGTTCCTTCAGGTCAATCTTCCGGTAATTGGTAAGCACGCCGCTTGAGTCAACGAGCGTGAATAGTTCCAGTAAATTGCTGGTCCCCGGCGTCGACAGTGCGACCGCAACTACGTTGTTGGGTCCGAGCTTCATGTAACCTTCAGAATTTTCCAGGGGACTGGTCAGGTGATCGGATCCGATGGCCGTGATCACGGGATTCCCAATCCCATTGGAACTAATGGGATAGACGCGGAAACTGTTGTTGCCTGCCTCGTGAATGATCAACCAACGACCGCTAGCCGTGATTCGCTCGGTGCTGCGGGAGAATAGGGGAAGGGATTGTTGAACAATGTCACCCAACCCTCCATTGAGTTTCAAGTCAAACAGGCTGTAGCGAACCACATTGCCGGACCCTCCATTAACAGCCTCGTTGGTGAAGATATAATAGAGTGTTTCATCACCGGGCACCGGAACGATAATAGTTGATTGTGAGGCAAGCGGATCCCCTCCGATGCCCGTGGCAATCTGGGTATGCGTCTTGTCGTATACATTGTTGCCATCCGTGTAGAAGATAGTCTTTCCATTCCGGTCACAAATAATGGCGCACCCTTCAGGAGCGTTCATGGCGCTGTTGGAAAGGGGTACCGGGGGTGGAATATTAAAATCAATTCCTGCCTTATTGCCAAAATACCAGATGTTGGACCGTTGGTCCTGTAAGCCGTACTCCTTCACGTTGACGCCTGCATATGCGGAGCAGCCAGAGCCATCGCTAACTACGACATAATAGTATCCCGCGGAATCTGGCGTGAGCTTGGGCCCCGTATCCCCATTGGACCATAGGTAACTGGTTGCAGTTCCGCCTGTCACTTTCACAGTTACGGAAAATTGTGTGGGAGAAGATGAACCCCGGGGCGGAGGAAACTCGCTGCGACATGCGGTGGTGTCCTGAACGAGGTCGAGCTGTAAGGGAAAAGCCTGGATCGTTACGGGCTTGGTTGTGCTTAGTGTCTGGTCCTGGTAAAAGGCAGTGAGACGGACATTATAACTCTGCGGGGCGCCATACGTGTGATTAGGGCTCCAATCGGTAGACCCCGTTAAATCACCGAAATCCCACCGAAGGCTGTCAGCGCCAGGGGTCACCAGGGGGAAGAATGAAGTGGGGCTGTTTTGGCAAGTGCCGGCAAAAGAAAAATCGACGGTTAACGTCACCTGCGTTCTCGGTGCGAAGGATGGAAACTGGGTTCCGTTGAACGAGGTGGCGGTAAGCACCGACGGTGTATAAATCACTTTGGCCGCAATGCTGTCAGAATCATCAATGCGCGCCAGCAAAAATGGGCCGGCAGCAACAGCCTGATACAAATGATAGATGCTGCTGTCAGGAGCCATCTGAAGTCCATAACTCCTGAACACCGGTGCTGGCAATATCGATAGCAGGGTAGAAGACGGGTTTGCGTAGTCGTATTGCAGCACATCCGGCACGACGGTTCCATCTCCATGTCGCGAGAGGTACAAGTATTGCCCGGTTACTGAAAACTCGATGTCATAAATGGATTGATTGGAGAAGGTAGGCAAACCAGAATTGAAGATGAAGCGGTCAAAAGCCAGAGCGCCCGTCGCATTATTAAAGGTGAGGATAATGGCATCGGTGTTGGTATCCTGTGGCGACACGGCAATGCGTCCTGTACCCGCGTGATAACTGAAGTTGGCGACAGAGGTGGGTAGTGCAATGCCAGAAGTACTAATAGTTACATAAGTCCCGGTATAACTTGCCGCATTGATGGTCGTGACGGAATAGCTTTGCGAATTGATTTGTTGGGTGACGAGAAAGAAATCAATTCCATTATTCGCCGGAATGATGATCATCCCCTCCGCCCGGTTCACCAGTCCCGGCACTGCCAAATTCTTTGATTCAACATCGCCGAGAGCGGGCGTGGGAAAGGGTGCATTCCCAAACAGGTTCATGTCAACGACACTTACACTGATAGAACCGCCAGCTGGGAAATTGGCGGTATTGGTGAAAATGAAATACTTGCCCGGCTGGCCGGGCACCGGACAGATAGCGGTCGGTTGGTTGCCGGCAGAATTACCGGTAAGCCCGCCGCCATTGGGCATGACCAGGTGAGTGGCATCGAAAATATTCGTACCGTCTGTATAGAAGAAAAGATTGCCGTTGGTTGGGCTGGACGCCGTAGAACTTCCACCAGTGCCGAAGGGAATGGCCTTGGAGACAATACCAGGAATTCGGGTTGTCCGATTGAAACGGATGGCTTGTGTGGAGTTCCCAAAATACCAATTATACCGCTCCAGGTTCTGTGAAAAACCGGTTACCGCCAGCAGGAAAAATAGAATTAGGGAGGTGAGTTTTCTCATGTGTAAGAATACATTCAATCGCTCCATGACCCAACCTGCTGATTCTTAGTTACCATGGCAAAACTAAAACGATCAAACTCCACGAAAGTATATATTTTGACCGAATTTGTCGTTAGTTAACGGTGAGTGCTCACTTTCATAAACCAGCCAAATCGACTTACTTTGCTCTGATGAGGAAACTGCTTTACCCCAGCCTGGTGTACAGGTCACTCCTGCTACTGGTCGCATTAATTCCGGCAGTCTCCTTTTCGGTAACTGCCCAGGACCCGCAGTTTTCCCAATTCTATGCGGCACCCCTGTATATGAATCCAGCCTTTGCCGGTTCAACACAGCAAGGTCGTGTAGGTATCAACTACCGTAACCAATGGCCATCCATCGACGCCAACTTCACTACGGTGTCAGCTTTTGCGGACTTCTACATCGAAGACAAGAACAGCGGCGTTGGGGCCATTCTCACCCGAGATTATGTAGGCATTGTTGGGCTTCAATCAATCAGCCTTGGTTTGCAGTATGCCTACCAACTCCAGCTGACGAAAGACATATCTTTTCGACCGGGAGTACAGGTGGCAGTCTATAACCGGTCCATCAACTTCAATGACTTGCGTTTTGGGGATCAGTTTGATCCGAGCACTGGCCAGTTGGTGAACCCAACCGGGGAGGCCCTGAACAACGGACAGAGTGCTTTCTTCCCGGATCTCTCGTTTGGTGGACTGTTCTTTTCTAAAAATGCCTGGTTGGGATTGGCCGTGCATCACCTGACAGAACCCAACCAATCGATACTCGGTGAGAATGACTACCTCAATCGGAAACTTTCCATACACGGCGGATGGAAGTTTTTCTTCAGACCCGGTGTAATGGGTACGGGTTTCCTCGCCAAGCCGAGGGAGCGAAGCATTGCACCTGTTTTTCAATATCGTAGCCAGGGTCCCTATAGCCAGGCCGACCTCGGGTTGTATTATACGTTCGAACCGCTCATTGTCGGTACCTGGTATCGAGGAATACCTTTCAATTCAGTGAATGGGTACACCAACAATGAGTGTATTGTATTGCTGGTTGGCCTCACCCTGAAAGGAGAGAAGGATATTCTGAATATTGGTTATAGCTACGACTACACCATTTCACAGCTTGGATCGGCCAGCGGGGGTGCTCATGAATTCAGCCTCGTTTATTCGTGGCCTACCCGCAACCCGCGCAAGCCGCCGAAAGACAAACTCATTATTCCTTGCCCTGACTTCTAGCCTGGATTGTTGATGGGCCCCATCCGGCTCCCGCGAATCCGCCTGACATTTAATCATCGTTCGGATGAATCTTGCAGTGATCGTCCATGCCGACGTGCATCAATGCGTCTCCGGCATTGATGACCGGGTTGTTGTTGAGGCCAACAATATAGCCCATCACCGGTGATTTTATTTGTTCGCGCGATTCACCGAAAGGATCCGTGATGTCACCCACGATTTGGTTCTTGCGAATAAGGTCCCCGGCTTGTACGGTCGGATGAAAGATGCCTGCAGTTCTCGCTCGAATCCAGGATGAATTCCAGACGATCTTTGTGGATTGCTTAGGCTCTGGAGCCCAATCGATCATCTTCAGGTACTTCATCAACCGTAACGTGCCGTTGATTCCTTCTTCGATGGCATGATGATCCATCCGAAGAGATTCACCGCCTTCATAGACAATAATATTCTTCCCGTGCTTGGCAGCTGTCTGTCTCAGGGAATGCGGACGGAAGGGCGAGTCAATGGTAAAAGGCGCATGGAACGCATCAGCTAGTTCCACATTCCTTGGCTCTGCCATAACGCAGCGTACTTGCGGGAAGTTGGTGCGCATAGCCCCACCGGTGTGGAAATCTACACCCACATCAATGAAGGGGATCACCTCATGGGTCACATGGTAAGCCACGCGTGAGGCGAGTGAACCACTTCGACTGCCGGGGAAGGAACGGTTGACATCCTTTCCGTCCGGAACATCCCGCGAGTAGTTAAGGAATCCGTATACATTAATGATGGGCATGCAAACGGTAGTACCCCGCAACACCTTGTTGTGGCCGGCATCCAGCATCCGTCGGACGATTTCCATCCCGTTGATTTCATCCCCGTGCATCCCCGCAGTCAACGCAAGCGTTGGGCCATCGAGCGGTGCCCGGTATACATATATAGGAGTGTCGATCTGCGTACGCGACGGCAGCCGGGCGATGTTGATGACGATCTCTTTGAATTCACCAGGGCGTATGGACTGACCGGCTATTACTAAATCTTTCATGAAATCATCTTGACTAGCCGAATACCTGAATCAACAGCGCGATTAAGACAAAAACTGCGGCCACGGCTGTACCTATCAGGGGAATCCGAAACCAGTAGGTCCTGGCAAGCCATACATAATATAAGGAGTTAATGACCGTGGCAGTAGTAAAAATGGCAGATTCGTCGAGCGCGGCGGGTAAGTAGACCAGCACAAAACCAAAAAACATGGCACCTGTGCTGTGACTGGCGTTGAAGCCCATCCAGGCCTTCCACACGGTGGTGCCCTTGGATATTCTGGGTGAAATCGCTTTCATCTGGGCCATGAGTTCAGGTACTTCAGGATTAAACCTCCGGGTATAGAATGTATACCACCAATGTATTGCGCCTAATGCGAAATAGATTGTGCCGGCGGCGGCGAAAAGATAAGTGGCTATTTCCTTCATGCAGGATTCTCAATTCTTTGACACAGGAGTGTATCCTGGTCCTGGGCAACAGGGGATTCAGGCATTCACTTTATCTTTTTGAATTCGCATGGTGCCAGCCTTTCGCTCCAGGTACCGGATGATGCGGCCGGCAATATCCACTTTGGTTGCTCCTTCGATCCCTTCAAGACCGGGACTGGAATTAACCTCAATGATGAGTGGTCCCCGATTGGAAGGCAACATATCCACGCCAGCAACCGCCAACCCAAGTTTCTTGGCTGCGGTGATTGCGGCGTGTTTCTCCTGGCGGTTGAGTTTGATTACAGTGGCCTGCCCGCCACGATGGAGATTTGAACGGAACTCCCCATCCCGTGCCTGCCGGCGCATGGCCCCAACTACTTCACCATCGACAACAAAGGCCCGGAGGTCAGAGCCTTTTGCTTCCCGAATGAATTCCTGAATGATTATCCGCGCTTTCAACCCGTGGAAAGCCTCGATGACGGATTGGGCAGCCTTCTTGTTTTCGGCGAGGACAACCCCAAGTCCCTGAGTGCCCTCCAGCAGTTTAATCACGACCGGAGCACCGCCAACCGCTTCCACGACACCTTCCGTGTTGCGGGAGTAGTCCATGAAAATGGTTTTGGGAAGCCCCATTCCTGCCCGGGAAAGGATTTGCATGCTGCGGAGTTTGTCGCGTGAACGGATCAAGGCTTGTGACTCGACGGCCGAAAAGACTTTCATCATTTCAAACTGCCGCACGACAGCAGCCCCGTAGAAAGTTACTGAAGCACCAATCCGGGGGATGACTGCATCAAAATAATCGAGCTTGCGTCCCTTGTACCACACCATGGGGTTCTTCTTTTCGATCACCAGGATACACTTCATGTGATCGATTATTTCCACACTATGTCCACGTTCTTCCCCGGCCTCTTTCAGTCGGCGGGTGGAATACAATTTTGAATCACGGGAGAGGATAGCAATGTTCATGCGTCGGGGAGCGGAGGCTGCTTCGGAGAGGAATGCAGTTTATGGAGGTAAGATAAATCTTTTTTAGTGACGTCGATCAAGAACCGGTGGCGTAGAATCTTGCGGCCCAGCAATACTGGGAAGCGGAGATTTCCGCGATTGCTCAACGAGAATTCCGCCCGAATCAGCCGGCCGTGTATCCGGATTCTGGTCTTGATAACATACCGGAGTTCTGCTTCTCCAAAGGAATTGCGGATTTCGCGCTGGTCATAAGTGGTTACGCGCAAAGGCATGCCGGTAAATTCGGGGTGTTCCTCATCCAGGAGGATAAACTCGAGATGCCCATTCACCACCCTTGCGCTACTACAGTGAAGACTCGAAGTGTAGGCACCGGTATCAATTTTTGCATGGATATTGTCCAATCCCAGGTCGGGAAGATCCACGCGGTCAGAGCGCCCCAGGATCAAAACGGGGAAGTCACCTCGGTTGTGCATGGCTGTGGTTCCTTTTAATAAGTATTGCAATGTCTGGTCAGGATGCCGGCTAATTCGCGTAATCTACTGTATTGGAAGTGAGTTTGAAGGCCCCAAACACCGAAAATGACGTGAGTAGTATTACTATCAAATATGATAGTAATAATTTTGACCGTTATTAATTTGTTAAAAATAACCCTGTCTGGTTTTCCTGATTGAATGGTGCTTTTATAACTTTAGCACTTTCATAAACCTAAACCACATATTATGAGGAAGTTTTTACTCGTATTATCTGCGTTTGCTTTTGCGTTGAGTGCCTTTGCGCAAGAGCGGACGATCTCAGGTAAGGTTACCTCCGCGGAAGACGGAGGTGGACTACCTGGGGTAAACGTAGTGCTTAAGGGCACATCAAACGGTACGGTTACCGATGCTGATGGAAACTACAAGCTGTCAGTTCCATCGACGGGGGGCACATTAGTGTTCTCTTTCATTGGCTATGCCACCCAGGAAGTGGCGATCGGTGAGCGTTCAGTTGTTGATGCGGGTCTTGCCTCTGACGTCCAGCAATTGACGGAAGTGGTGGTAACGGCCCAAAGTATCCAGCAGGACAAACGCGCACTCGGTTACTCAGTAACTAGTGTGGGCGGTAACATGGTCGCTCAGAAGCCTGAGGCTGACCTTGGTCGCTTGCTCCAGGGAAAGATCCCCGGCGTTAACATTACCAATACAGGTGGTGTTTCCGGAACGGGTACGAACATCGTTATCCGCGGTTATACCTCTATTACGGGTAACAAGCAGCCCCTTTGGATTGTGGATGGTGTGCCATTCAACTCAAGCACCAACGCACAGGGCGACTTCCTCAGTGGTAACCAGGCCACTCCCAGCCGTTTTCTTGACCTCGATCCAAACAACATTGAGCGTATCGACGTCCTGAAAGGACTCAGCGCTGCGGTATTGTACGGTGAGCAAGGTCGGAACGGGGTTATGATCGTAACCACCAAGAACGCTCGTAAGAAAAAGGAGCGCTTCGAAGTAAACGTTAACCAGACTTATTTCGTGACCGAAATCGCTTCCATGCCGGAGTTGCAGAACAACTATGGTAACGGATTCGACCAAAACTGGGGATTCTTCTTCAGTAACTGGGGTCCCAAGTTTGGCGGCTTAAATGCCCCTGACTCGATCCCGAACCCGGTAACGAACACCAACGCAACCAAGAACGAATTCCCTGAGTTGCTGGGAACAAAAGTGCCTTACCAGGCATATCCCAACAACGTAAGAGACTTCTTCAAGCAGGGATTTTCGGCCAACACCTCCCTTAACGTAAGTGGTGGTAACGAAACCATGAGCTACAACGCTTCCCTCAGCTACCTGGAAGATCAAGGGTTTATCCCAAACAATACCCTGCAGAAATTGAATTTCGGTATTGGTTTCAATGCCCAGGTAACAGAGAAGTTTAATGTGAGCACGAGCTTCAACTATGCAGCAACGGATCAAAAGACACCTCCGATTTCGGCAGCCACCGGTAACTCAACGGCCGGCGCTGGATCTTCTGTCTTCGCCAACGTGTTCTTCGTTCCCCGGAACATTGACCTCATGGGCCTCCCGTTTGAGACCCCCACGACACACATGAGCGCATATTATCGCGCTGGTAATGATCTGGAGAACCCCCGTTGGACGGCCAAGTACTCCTCATCTACCAACGATGTACGTCGTTTCTTCGGTCGGACAGCTTTCAGCTATAAGATCATGGAAGGACTGGATATCACCTATCGTATTGGTTTGGATACTTACACTGAGTACCAGCAGTACAAGATCAACAAAGGTGGTCCCCAGAATATCAACGGTCTCTATCGCACAGTTACTGGCCAGAACACCATTTGGAACCATGACATCTTCGTGTCTTATAACAAGGACCTCAACGAAGATTTCAACCTGAATTTCACGGTGGGAATGCAGAATCGCCAGGACAACTATACTCAAGATGGTATGGAAAGCGCCCAGCAGGTGGTGTTTGGTTTCATGAACCACTCCAACTTCCTGACGCACAATAACATCAATAGTTTCACAGGTGCTAACCTCAACTATCAGGAGAAAGTACAGTTGTACGGCTATTATGGTACAGCCACCCTGGGTTACAAGGATTACGCATACCTGAACTTCCAGGGTCGTTACGATCAGAAGTCGACGGTGGAGAAAGCCAACCAGGGTATCTTCTATCCCAGCGTTAGCTTAAGCTTCATTCCGACAACGGCTTTCGGGTTTGAATCCGACCAGATCAACCAGATCAAGGTTCGTTTGAACTACGGAACCAGCGCAGGATATCCTAACCCTTATGGAACTCGCAACGTGTTGGTATCTAACCCCCGCTCATTCCTGGCAACTTCAGGTCAACCGGTGGTGTCCAATACGCTTTCAAACCGTTTAGGAAACCCGAACCTGAGACCTGAGCTCTTCTCGGAAATCGAATTTGGTATCGAAGGTAGCTTCCTGAAGAACCGCTTGGGAATTGACCTTTCCATGTACAGCCGTGCAACCAAAGATTTGATTACCGATACACCTTTGGATCCGTCAACCGGATACACCGTTACTCGAATCAACGTTGGTGAGAGCTCAACCAAGGGTATCGAATTGTCGCTGCGTGGTACTCCCATCAAGATGGGTGGCTTCCAGTGGGATGTAACCTTGAACTGGTGGGCATACCGGTCCACAATTGACAAGCTCGGCAGCGGTCTTACCCGCGTTCAGATTCCGGGTGGTGGATTCCAGGACTTGGGTAACTACGCAGTACCGGGTGAGCCTTACAACGTAATCTACGGCAGCTATGTACCCCGTGACCCTGTAAGTGGTGGGCGTATCGTGGATGCAGCCGGCAACTACTTGTATTCGGACGACATTCGGCGCATCGGCGACCCGAACCCTATGTGGAACGCATCCTTGTTTAACACGTTCATGTACAAGGGCTTTACCCTCAGTGCTCAAATGGAGTACCGTCAGGGTGGTGACATCTGGTCGACTACAGCTCTTGCTTTGATCGGACGTGGTGTTTCCAAGTTTGTTGACTTTGATCACGATCGTACGTTCACCCTGCCAGGTGTGAAGCAGAATCCTGCCTACACTCCGACCAACGGTGAAAAAGAGTACATCCCGAACGACATCCAGATCACTTCAGCAGCTGTGTACTTCAACAACGTTGCGTTTGGTCCCAGTGAACTGCAGGTATATGATGGAACAACGATTCGTCTGCGTGACATCAGCCTCAACTACGACTTGCCGCAATCGCTGATCCAGAAGACTCCGTTCAAGCGGGTGACGGTGGGTGTATCGGGCCAGAACCTCTGGTTCAAGGCCTTGAACTTCCCCAAAGAGCTTAACTTCGACACGGATGTGTTGAGCACAGGGGTGGGTAACGGTCTTGGATTTGACATGTTTACCGGTCCCAGCGCACGTCGTTTTGGCGGAATGATCAGACTTACCTTCTAAGCCTAAATCGATGAATACCATGAAAAAGAACATAAAAAATAATTACGTAACTGGGGTAGTCTTCGCGATAGGCTTGCTTTCAGCAATTGCCTGCACGGATGGACTGGACAGCAACCTGAATAACCCCAGCGCTTTGTCGCCCGAACAAGCCAGCAATGAGTTTGTTTGGAACGGCATCCAGCTGAACTTCCAGAACTTCTTCCTGAATGTCACGGATTTCGGTCAGGATATTACTCGCATGCGGAACCTGTATGGTGCCACTTATGAAAACGCGTATACGCAGAACAGCTTCAACGGCATTTGGCTGAGCGCATATTCGGATATCATGGTGAACGGGAATCTCCTTCTGAGCAAGACGAAGGAGAATCCTGCCACTGCAGAAGTGGAATACAATCCTTTCTACCAGGGTACTACCAAAGTGATGAAAGCGTATACACTGATGACGCTGGTTGACTTCTTCGGTGATGTACCTTATGCTGAGGCATTGAATCCTGCTGAGTTCTTTCCTGCCGCTCAGAGTGGCGCAGTAGTCTATGACTCAGCAAAAGCTTTGCTGGACGCAGCCGTGGTGGATCTTGCAGCAGTGGTAACTGGTACTCCTAAGCCTGCCCAGGACATGTTCTATG
This sequence comes from Cyclobacteriaceae bacterium, assembly GCA_016787645.1. GTDB lineage: Bacteria > Bacteroidota > Bacteroidia > Cytophagales > Cyclobacteriaceae > ELB16-189. The sequence continues at coordinate 124,544 of JAEUUF010000002.1, forward strand.
GGGGCAATGCGGTGAAATGGCGTAAAGCAGCCACGTCGCTTCTGCTGAAGTGGCATCTCAATCGCCGTCTTATTGATGCTGCTGGCTCCAAGACCGCAATTGCGGCCCTGGTGGCTGGCGGGAATCTGATTACTGCCAGCGCTGATGACTTCGTGTTTACGTACTCTGCCAATAGCCAGAGCGCTCCAAATACGTACCATCCCTGGTTTTATGGAAGCTACCTGACCAGCAGTGGTCCTTATATGTCGAACTCGTACATGAAAGAGCTTTATGACGCTAAGGGCCTGAAGGATCCGCGTATTCGGTATTATTTCTATCGCCAGGTTAACCAGCCTACGACGGATGTAAACGAGTTGACGTGTTCAATTCCTGTATTCCCGTATACGACCTTCCCACCTGCTCACTACCCTCCTGGAACGGCGTATTGCCAATTGCCGGAAGGCTATTGGGGACGTGACCACCTGAATTTCGAAGGAACTCCTCCGGATGGTCTGAAGAAAACTACGTACGGAGTATACCCCGCCGGCGGACGGTTTGATGCCAATGATGCTAAACCAGTGACCGATCAAGGTCTTGCATCGGGCGGAAGAGGAAGGGGTATTCTTCCCTTCATGCTGAGTTCATATGTACAATTCATGCTTGCTGAGTATGAGCTCACCTTGAATAACAACTCGGCAGCCGCACGTGTATTGTTGGATCAAGCCACCCGAGGTTCGATTAACAAGGTGATTAACTTTATACCTTCGGCATCGAACCCCTCGTTTGTTCCTTCGGCAACGGGTATTAACAACTACGTTAACGTGGTGCTCTCTCGTTATGATGGTGCACCTATCCCCCCGAATGCAACTGTGGCGGAGAACCAATTGGACATTATTGCCAAGGAATATTGGGTAGCTCTCTGGGGTAACGGTGTTGAGGCTTACAACCTTTACCGCCGGACCGGTAAGCCGGCTAACATGCAGCCTGCCCTTGCGGCCAACCCTGGCCACATTTATCGGTCCTACACGTACCCTGGCGTTTACATCGTTCGTAACAACAAGGCCGTGCAGAAACCGAATAACGACGTACAGGTGTTCTGGGACACAAACCCGGCAGGATTTATCTATTAATCTAATTGAAGAACATCATGAAAAAGAGATATGGTTTTATAGTATTCCTGTTGCTGATGGCGGCGGGATTTTCCTGCACGGACAAAAGCACTTACCCCGTTGATTTTGATCAACTGAACAACTCCAACGGAGGTATTTTGTCACAGGTTAGTGTGCTTTCTGTTGCTTTTGACAAGTTCAATATTCCTTCGGCCAAGTATGAATTGGTCCTGGAGGCCAACGATCGCGACCGCGGCAGGCTGTTCACTTCGGTGGATGTGTTTGTAAAGTTCACCGATCGGACACCGACCTCGCCCAATGGAAACAATTCCAAAGCCGAAGTGAAACTGAAGACGTACCAGAATGCGGAGTTTGTGAATGATCCAACCACCGGGTTGCCTCGTTTGACAGTTAGCATTACCGCTCCGGAGACGTTGACGGCACTTGGCCTTGTAGCCGGTGAACTCGAAGGTTCTGATCAGTTTGTTTATCGCCAGGCGATGAACTTCCCTGATGGCCGCGTGTTCTCCAGCAACAACGTAAGTACTGCCATCGCTTCTGGCGGGGGTGTATATAAATCGCCTTTCCAGAACGTCGTTGCGGTAGTTTGCCCTTCGGATATCGGTGGAAGCATCAGCTATACGACTGTAGTAACTGCAGCCGTGGTGCCGATAGCCCCCTGCTTGCCTTCGGTGAGTGGTACGACGACCTGGACCGTATTGGGACCTGGAGCGTACTCAGTAGCTGATGCAACGTTTGGTCAGTATGCCTGTGCCTGGAATGATAACCCGGCATCAGGTGTTACCCTCAACGATGCATGTAACAAGCTGTCGCTCACTGGCAGTGATCAGTATGGTTTGATCTACACCTTTGTCATCACCGGTAATACAGGTACAGTACTTACTATTAACTGGTCCAATGACTACGGAGATGCAGGAACCACGACACTCCAACGGGCAGGCAAGACCTGGCCTGCGGGTCTGACGTTCTAATCATCGATTAACCGTTTAGCGAAAAGCCCGGCAAAAAAAGCCGGGCTTTTCTTATTATTGTGGGATGATGCGGATAATAACACAGGTTTGCTTTTTGTTTTTCCTCCCGTTGATAGTGGTAGGACAGGTAAGCAACACGGAACTACGAACAACATTGTTGGTCAAGGACCTGGAAAGGGAATCGAGACCCTTTCGAAGTGCCAGTAATGGCCCTGAAGTTGACGGAGACCCTTATTTTACGCCTTCGTGGTGTGGAGGGACTATCACATTATACCGTGAAAACAAGACCTATCAGGTTCATGCTTTGAAGTACGATGTTCTTAACTACGGCATCGATCTTCTTTTCGAGAATGATGTATTAAAATCCCTGGATGGGGGTCTTGTGCAGTCATTTGAATACAAAGATTCGCTGACGAACCTGCCTCATCGCTTTGTCAATGGAAAGGATTTTACACGGGATGGAGTGCCTGTACATGGATTCCTGGAGGTTTTGTGCTGGGGAAAGGTGGATGTTTACTCCTACGTTGAGGCAACCTTGCTAAGACCAAACTACAACATGGCGCTGGCCACGGGTAACAAGAATTACCAGATATCAAAAAAGAAGATCATGTTGTACAGTCCTGGCACTGAATTGCGGCCGCTGAACAAGAAAGAGCTCACAAAAATCTGGAGTGAGAGGGCACAAGAGATGGACAAATTTCAAAGGATCAATAAGCTGAGCTTGTCCCGGGAGCGTGACCTGATGCTGATGATCGACTACTTCAATACGCTCTGAATGCAAATCCCAGGTTTCAAATCCGAGGATTCACCTCGAATCTGAAACCTGGAAATTACTAACTGCTAACCCTTCTTGATGGAAAAGGCCACCAGGGTGTTTTCCCACTGAAGGGTAACTTGATTCTTCTCCACGGCCATGGCAAAGGTTTCCACGAATGAAGCAGTCTTGCCGGCTTTCACATTGACCCTCAGTACATCATTCTCCTGCTTGTAATCGTAAGCGCCCCATTGTCCCTTGTGGTTTTGAAAAATGATTGTCCATTCTGATTCCCCGGGAATGGTGAAAAGTTAATACTTCCCGGCGGCGAGAGCCTGTCCCTCCACTTTGATGGCCTTGTCAATCTCGAAGACCGTAGCTTCATTGGCTCCTGTGCGCCACACCTTTCCGAAGGGCTCAATTCCTCCCAGCATCTTCCTGCCTTTGGCAGAGGGTGCAGAGCAGTCAATCTTGACCTTCACACCGTCGATTGTACCTGTGGCGGTCTTGGGCGGGCTGGGGCGTTTGCTCTTGTCCTGGGCCAGCACCAGCGTGCAAGCGAGGGCTAGCATGAATACCGTAAAAAGGGTTCTTTTCATAAGAATGGAAGGTTTAAGTTGATACGAATAGATGACTTTCTAACGGCAGGATACTGCCGTTGGTTCAGCCTTTAAAGACAAAGTTTGGAGACGTTGGGTCTACCGCCCAAAGGGATTCAGCGCAGACAACGCACGCTTACCGCCTCCCATTTTGTTCATGGTTTTCATCATCTTACGGAGGTCCGAGAATTGCTTTAATAACTGGTTAACCTGTTGAATAGTGGTTCCGCTTCCGCGGGCAATTCGCTCTTTCCGGCTGCTGTTGATGATTTCAGGGTTCTCTCGCTCTTCCAGGGTCATTGACCTGATGATGGCTTCCAGCGGTTTGAATGCATTATCGTCCACATTGATATCCTTCATTGCCTTTCCCATGCCCGGAATCATTCCCAGGAGATCTTTCATGTTGCCCATTTTCTTGATCTGGGCCAGCTGGTTGAGAAAGTCGTTCAGGTCAAACTGGTTCTTTCGGATCTTCTTTTGCAGGCGGGCTGCTTCTTCCTGGTCAAAGGATTCCTGGGCCTTTTCCACGAGGCCGACCACGTCGCCCATACCAAGGATGCGACCGGCCATTCGGTCCGGGTAAAACCGGTCGAGGGCCTCCATCTTCTCGCCGGAACTGGTAAACTTGATAGGTTTTTCGGTTACCCGGCGAATGGAGAGCGCGGCACCACCACGGGTATCACCATCCATTTTGCTGAGCACTACACCATCGAAGTTAATTCGATCGTTGAAGGCTTTGGCCGTGTTCACCGCATCCTGTCCGGTCATGGCGTCGACGACGAAGAGTGTTTCAGAGGGCTTTAACTCTTCCTTCAGCGACGCAATTTCATTCATCATCTCTTCGTCGACCGCAAGGCGACCCGCGGTATCGATAATGACGATGCGATGGTTGCTTTTGCGGGCATGGTCAAGGGCCCCCCTGGCAATTTTCAGGGGATCCTTTGTTTCCAGGTCCGCATACACATCGACACCGATCTGACCGCCTAACACCTTTAGCTGATCAATCGCAGCGGGCCGATATACGTCGCAGGCTGCCAGCAGTACCTGACGACCCTGGCGCTTGAGGTAGTTCGCCAATTTTCCTGAAAAGGTGGTTTTACCGGATCCCTGGAGCCCGGCGATGAGAATTACGGCGGGATTGCCTTCAATCCGAATGTCTTCACTTTCGCCGCCCATCAGGCGGGTGAGTTCGTCATTGGTTATTTTCGTCAGCAGTTGGCCGGGTGAAATGGCAGTAAGCACATTTTCGCCCATTGCTTTCACCTTGATTTCATCCGTGACTTCCTTGGCCACCTTGTAGTTGACGTCAGCATCGATGAGCGCCTTGCGGATCTCCTTGATGGTACCGGCAACGTTGATTTCTGTAATACGGCCCTGACCTTTCAGTGTCTGAATGGCCTTTTCAATCTTCTGACTTAAACTTTCAAACATTACCTGGATGGAAGGATTTAAGGATTTTTGTTCGATATGGCCAGGGCGAGGTGTTGAATCCTGGCTTAAGCCGCGAAGATAGGAGGATAGGCAAAGGGGTGCAAATGGCGCTTAATACGCCTTACGGAACGGTATCAGCGGGAGTACTTCGCCGGCAGCGCAGGAGGGCTTACCCAACGGGATTTCGAGGAAGCTGTCAACCTCACGGAGGTTGGCAAAATCGCCGGAACCACCTCCCGGTACAGGGTAGGCAACCTGGGTACCGCCTTCATTTTTTACTTTGACTTGCAGGAAGTGGGTGAGGTCAGGATTCTTCATATCGATAGCGGAAGCCAAAGCGGCAAACTCAGCTTCTTCCGAAATGCCCATAGTTCCAAGCAACCAGGGCCGAATGTATCGGTAAAAGCAGAGGAACGAGGACACGGGATTGCCTGGCAGTCCGAAAATGACTTGCTTTCTCGTCGTCCCAAAGAACAGGGGCTTACCGGGCTTTTGGCTGACCTGGTGGAAAATGGTGGTGACGCCAAGATCCTTCAAGACGGCTGGTACGAAGTCAAACTTCCCTTTTGAAACTCCTCCACTCAAGATGATCAGCTCAAATGTGTTGAACAGCCTGCCCAGTTCCCGTTCCATGGCATTGCGATCATCCACCAGGTGAAATAGCTGGGGGGTAGACCCCAGGGAGTGGAGTGCAGCGCTCAGTGCATAACTGTTGGAGCGGCGAATCTGGTGTGGCTGGGGGCGGTCATGAATGTCGACCAACTCGTTGCCTGTTGAAACGATCGCGGTCAATGGAAATCGATATACATCTGCCTCCAGTCGCCCCACGGCGGCAAGCAAAGCAACTTCGCTGGAGGCGATGCGAATACCCGGAGTGAGAATGGTATCCCCGCGTTTGGCGTCCAGCGCGCGGGAATGAATACACTGGCCACGGGTGATGTTCTTGGTTTTTATCTTGGCCAATTCGTTGACAACCGTAACATCCTCATACCGGATCACGGTATCGCAGCCGATTGGTAACATAGCCCCGGTCATTACTTCGATGCAGTTCTTGTCGTTCTTGAGTGTCAACCGAGGTTGACCTGCTGGTTGCATTCCCTCCACGCGAAATCCTTCCCAGCCCTCCTCAATGGCCTGGTAATTTATGGCGATGCCATCCATGGCCACACGGTCGAAAGGCGGGAAGTCACGGTCGGCTTTGATCGCTTCAGCCAGCACGCGTCCTTCGGCTTGTTCGATCGTGATGCGCTCCACGGCGGGCTTGAGCGATTGTTCCTTGATAAGCCGGGTGGCTTCTGCAACACTGACCATGAAATGGTTATTTTTGATTCAAGATAAAAAGAAATGAAGAGGAAGCTAAGTCATGTGGGCCCGTCCGGGAATCCACGGATGGTCAATGTTTCGGCCAAGAAGGTTACTCTCCGGACCGCTCAGGCACAAGCGAAGGTGTGGCTGGGTCGAAGTATCATCCGCGAGTTAAAGCAGAACGAACTCATGTCCGCAAAAGGCCCGGTTTTTCAAACGGCTATCCTGGCAGGTATTCAAGGTGCAAAAAAGACGGCTGACCTGATTCCCCTCTGTCATCCGCTTGGCCTGGATGACTGTTCGGTTACCATCCACGTAGAAGGGGAGTACGCCATTGTGAATGCTGCCGCATCCCTCGCGGCGAAAACAGGGGTTGAAATGGAGGCACTCACAGCGGCCGCGGTAGCCTCGCTTACAATTTACGATATGTGCAAGGCCCTGTCCCACGACATCCGGATCGAATCAATCCAGTTGATGAGCAAGAAGGGGGGTAAGCGGGATTTCACGCGCCAATAGGATTTCTGGTGCTGGAGTGTACAAACCTTACATGGTTTGCAAGATTTCCATGACGGTGCCTGACAAATTGAAATGGCCACATGATAAGTCAGTTACGATCCGTGTATTCAATTTAAAATTGAATTGCTGGAGCAACTCTTTTGCAAAATTTGCCACAAACCCTACAGGCCGGCCTCTGTATATACAATTGCAGTGATTGAGTAGGGGAATGGTACTAGTTTGGTCTGCTGTCTTTAGTGGCTATGAGGCGATCAAAATTTGTACTACCGGAAATCAATCCAATCCTCGTCGACCTGGTTATGGTCTTGGCGATATCGTTCGTCATGTCGGCGGTGCTGTTTACAGCCGGCTATATGGTCTTTGTGAAACTGGCGGGCCAGTAGAAGTTATGGCTAGTTAAGTTGGGTGGACGCCGTGGTCTGTGGCCGTGCCCCAACCCATTCTTCCCCATCTTCAAACACTTCTTTCTTGAAAATCGGAACGTTTTCTTTAAGCCGATCGATAATGTACTGGCAGGCTTCAAAGGACTCCTTTCGATGTTTTGTGGAGACAGCGACAACGACAGCCACTTCTCCCGGCTTGAGGGTGCCAACGCGGTGACTCACAGCCCATCCCATCAATGGCCAGCGGTGAGCGGCATCGTCGATGATCTTTCGTGTTTCGTTCACGGCCATGCTTTCATACGCTTCGTACTCCAGCCACACCACATTCTTGTTATGTGCCGTGTTTCGTACGGTACCAATAAAAACATTAACGGCCCCCGCACCAAGGCTGGAGGCCGTTTCAATGACCTTTGGGATGTCAATCGGCTTTTCGGTGATCTTGATCATATGAGTGGTGTTTTGAGTATCAGAAATTACTGAATGAATGTACCTATCCCACTCGGGGCGGTCAATGAGTTTTGTCAGAATATTTCCAACCGATGTCGGATGGGCACAAACCAGCGCGGAATCGCCTGTAGGGGCGTTAGCCACCGCTGACCGGCGGTATGAGCACCACCTCGTCTCCGGCCTCGAGTACGGTTTGCTCGTCGGCATAAGCCTCATTTACAGCGATCATGAGCGAGGACAGTTCCCGGAGGGCGGGATAGGACTCCAGAAGGGCATTTCTCACCTCGCGGACGGTAGTCCCCGAAACCTCGATCATCGTGATTCCCCCGGTTATTTCCCGGGCAATTCCGTATGCGGTAATTCGGACCTTCATGGATTTGGAGTTTCAAGCTACACTTTTTCATTGGACGATGCCTAACTTACGGCCTCCGCCATGTTGTTCGACAACCACCATCGTCCCATTTCCTACCTGCGGCTGGCCGTAACGGACCGGTGCAACCTTCGGTGTTTCTATTGTATGCCCGAGGAAGGCATACGGTATGTGCCCAAAAAGGAGTTACTGACGTTTGAAGAGATTGAACGACTGGTGCGGTTGCTCGCAGAGATGGGAATTTCAAAAGTCCGCATCACCGGGGGTGAACCCTTTGTCCGTAATGACCTGATGAAATTGTTAAATGCCATTGTGGGAATCCCAGGTATTGAGCAAGTTCATTTGACCACGAATGGCGTATTGACTGCGCCACATGTTTCCAATCTGAAAGCGCTGGGAATCGCCTCGGTGAATCTCAGTCTCGATACGCTGGATCGTCAACGCTTTCGCGACATCACACGTCGCGATGAATTTGACCGAGTCTGGGAGACCTTCCAGGCCCTGGTGAAGAACGACATTCCCACCAAGATCAATGCGGTGGTGATGGACGGAAAGAATACGGAGGACATCAGGCCCCTCGCGGCCCTCACGAAGGAATATCCTGTTTCCGTTCGTTTCATTGAAGAGATGCCGTTTAATGGCGAGGGTCAGCATTACCCCGTATTGCACTGGACCCATTCCAGAATTCTTGCCGAACTAACGCGAATTTATCCAACCCTTGAACGACGCCCGGATCCACCACACGCTACGGCAACGCACTACCAGGTTCCGGGGCATCCTGGCGACCTGGGGATAATTGCTGCTTTCAGCCGGACATTTTGCGGCACATGCAACCGCATCCGGGTGACGGCGCAGGGCGATCTGAAGACATGCCTCTACGATAGCGGGGTGTTGAACCTCAGGGACCTGTTGCGTTTAGGTCATTCCAACGCCACCGTAAAGGATATCCTGCTGGGCGCATTTTCAAATCGTCCCAAAGACGGATTTGAAGCTGAGTCCCGAAGAAGCAGCCCGGATATCGTTGAGTCAATGTCAACGATCGGTGGTTAGCGGGATGGACTACCTATTAATTATATCCTTCTTTCTAATTGCGCTCATTTATGCATCGGTGGGGTTTGGTGGAGGCACCAGCTACCTTGCCCTGATGGCCGTGATGGGCGTATCGTTCGAAGTGATGCGGCCCGCGGCGCTGTTGTGCAATGTGGTGGTAGTCACCGGCGGGACAATTATCTTTTATCGCGAAGGATTGTTGAACCTTCGGCGAATTTGGCCCTTCATGGTCTTCAGCCTTCCTATGGCCTTTCTGGGTGGATATTATCCCATCCGTGAGGCAGCATTTTTTCGGATTCTTGGGATCACCCTGGTCGTGGCTGCTTTCTTCCTGTGGTTTTACGATCGATTCCGACACGAAGCAAATTCAGCAGTAGACCATTCTATGGCTTCAGGTGCGTTGCTGGGCGGGGGAATCGGATTTCTGTCGGGGCTGGTGGGCATAGGTGGCGGCATTTTCTTATCGCCCTTGCTGCATTTTCTTCGGTGGGACCAGGCGCGGAATATCTCTGCACTGGCCAGTGTATTTATTTTGGTTAATTCAATCAGTGGTCTTGCCGGGCAATTTACCCGATCGGCCACCTTAGACTGGGGTTTGATCCTTCCGCTCTTGGCGGCAGTTTTACTGGGAGGCCAGCTGGGCTCCCGTTGGGGAGCAAGGAAATTTCAGGCCGCCCAGATACGCCGGGTGACCGCTCTTCTCATCTTTATTGCCGGTATGAACATTCTCATCAATCATTGGTCATGAAAAAACTAGCTCTCTTCTTCGGTGTTGTATTATGCGTTGTAAGTGTACGAGCACAATCACAGCGGGTTAACCCGATCATCAAAAGCCAGGGTGGCATTTTTGAGATTCCCTTTGCAGTGGAAAAGCCGGATCCAGCCATGGTTTATAACATCGTTGTCGAGGTGGAACGTGAAAGTGAAAAGCCTGACACCATTAACTGGGCGTTGAATAATGTAGCCCGCCTGCTGAATCTGCTTTCCGTGGGTGGTGTCCCTTCTGCCAACGTCAATGTTGTGCTGGCCATCCATGGAGGCGCTACCTATACCACCCTGAACAATGAGCAGTATCGTGCCAAATACAAAATGGACAATCCAAATCTGAAGCTCTACCAGGAACTGCAGTCAGCTGGGGTAAGAATGTTCGTTTGTGGGCAGTCGATCATCAACCGCAAAGTGGACCGAACGAAAATGGTACCTGAAGTAAAGCCAGCCCTTTCTATGCTTACAACTGTGACCACATACCAATTGAAGGGTTACGCGTACCTGAAGTTCTAGAGCGGTTTTCCGTCGAACCAGTTTTTAAACTCGCCAACCTTTTCCCGGCTGACAATTATTTCTTTGTCCCAGGCAGGCTGGGTGGAAATCTTCAACCGACTGTTGGAATACATGACCACGTCCTGGATAAAGGTGATGTTGACGATATACGTGCGGTTTACCCTGAAGAAAATTGACGGGTCCAGGACTTCATCAAGGGATTCAAGGGTAAAATCAATTATGAATTTGCGACCTTGTTGAGTTACGAGATAGACATCACGTCCATCTGCGAAGAAGAGGAGGACCTGGTCTGTGGTAATGGAGCGGATATGGTCGCCGACTTTGACCATGAACCGGTTTTTGAAAGTTTTTGGGGAGTTATCGCCGGCAAGGGCCTTGACTTTTTCGGCCCGGTGGTCGGTAACCAGGAACTGAGAGCGGAAGTTTTCGAACTTGTCCAGGCTGGCCTTCAGGTCGTCGAAGGTGACAGGTTTGAGGAGGTATGCGATGCTGTTGACCTTGAAAGCCTCAAGGGCATATTCGTTATAGGCAGTAATAAAGATGAGTGGCTTGATGACGTTTACCTGGTTGAAGATGGCGAAGCTGAGGCCGTCCTTCAGTTGGATATCCATGAAGATAAGGTCGATTTCCTCCTGGTGTACATGGAGCCACGAAGCGGCACCTTCCACGCTATCGCATACCTGGAGCACATGAATAGCGGGAGAGTAGCGCTGCAGGTAGCGCTGAAGTTTTTCCGCTGCCGGCGTTTCATCTTCGACGATAAGGACGTTCAGGGAAAGACTCATGCGGATGCGATCGCGGATTGTTGTATGGTGATGAGGGGAAATTTAACATAATTTTCCCGCCCGGCTTTAACCTGGATGAAGGGCTTGTCACTATAAATCGAATACGATCGCTGCAGCTGCTGAAAAGCGGTCTGACTTTCCGGATGAAGCAGTAGTTTGTCATTCAGGCCATGGGTCAGCACCAGGTAGTCCTCATCCTCTTCCGTGCTCAGTGTGATCACCAAGGGCGCCTGCTCGGAGATGAGTGTGTTTCGTACAATGCTGTCGAGGGTGGTGAGTAGTGAACCTTGCAGGACCTGGAGGCTTTCCGGGTCAGGGATGGTCACCTTCCAAATGAGTTGACGAGGATGCCGCGCATGGATGAGTCGCAGGAGATGTTTCACTGCCTGGAGTTCCTCCGCCAGGGAGACAAATTCCCGATGGCGATTCACCAGCTGATATCGGTACAGGGCTGCCAGGCTGTCGATCAGCTCCTCGGCAAGGTCGGCTTGCGTGTGCATACAGAGGATGAGATCCTCGAGGCTGTCGTACAGAAGGTTGGGGTTGATTTCGCGGCGGAACGTTGTGAATTCAGCTTCGAGCTTTTCCCGCAGTTTCTGCTCTTGCTCAATCAACTGCGTATTCTCGTAGAGGATATACCGATTCCCCAGGTAAAGGGCGTTATACAAGAGTGCGGTGAGGGCGAAGATCACTCCAAAGAGTCCGAGCTCGCGAAGGCTGATGTCAAATCCGATAACCCATGTATAATATTGGCTGATGGCAAGCAGCACCATCACTTCTGCCACTACGGTGGTACTTAACCATTGGAGCACCATCTTCCGGCGCTCCGGAATTCCCACCCTTTCGAGGAGTATGATGGTCAGCCGCATGGATTCGAACGCGATCAGGCTCAGGGCCATACTGACATAAACCTCCTGGTTGCTGATCAGGGTGGTGATTTGCTCCACATTATTATTTACCAGCAGAATAATGAGATAGACCACGATGCCATACACAGGTGGGGTGAGTATGCGGAAGAACGGGTTATGAATAAAAAGCTTCTTCATACACCAGTGGAAGTGGGCAGTTCCCGAATGACAGGCAATTGAACCATGAATTTTTCGCCGTCGGTTATCTGGACGGGCAATTCGGTAAAGAACTGGTATCGCTTGTGAATGTTTTCCAACCCAACCTTAAAGCTATTTTGGGGCTGCAGGGTTTGTGTCTTGGTATTGTAGACAATCAGGTGGGTATTGTCTTTGGCGCCCAGGTAGACCAGGAGCGGCTGGTCTTTGCTGATGGCATTGTGTTTGACCGCGTTTTCGACCAGGAGTTGAAGAGTCATTGGAGGAATCCAGGTATCAAGCAGGCTTGAGGGCAGGTTGATTTCCATCTGCAGGTGATATTCATAGCGGACCTGAAGCAGAAAATAGTAAGACTTGACGAATTCCAGTTCTTCGCGAAGTGGTACCAGACGGTGCTTTTGGTTCCCGAGCACGTACCGGAAAGTTTCGGCCATACGTCGGACGAACTCCTCGGCAACCCTGGAGTCCTTGTAAAGCAACGCTGAGACCGTGTTGAGGCAGTTGAACAGGTAGTGCGGGCTGATCTGGCTTTTGAGGGACTCAAACTGAAGTTCCATTTGCCACCGATCCGATTGCAGCTGCTCAGCCTGGGTGACTGCATAATAACGGTACGAGTAGAACAAACCATAAAAGATCTCATAAATGAACACCGTGATGATGAAGAGCATGTTCAGTTTGAGTACTACTTCGGTGGTGGCGTTGAAAGCGTATTTTCCGATGAGGGTAAAGAAGACGATCACCAGCAACGTGTTGATACCGAGTCCGCAAATGAAGCGGAGCAGGAAGTTGGAACGCCAGTGGATGGCTTTATCCAACAATCCATCGACCAAGAGTGCGAGCGCCCCAAAAAGGAATGTGCTCAGCGAAGCAAGTAGCAGTTCTTTCCCGAATTGTCTCGGTGCAAGTGCAAGCGTTTTATCGCCATAAGCAATGAAGAGGTAATACACGACTCCAAGGGTCGTGCAGACGACCAGCAGCAACGCGTATTTTCGCACGGTGAAGGGCTGTACCCGGAGGGCGAGTCGCATAACAACCGGAAGCTAGCAATTTTTCAGGGTTGCAAAAACGGGGCAGGGATCAATCAATGGCCCGCAGCGCACGCCCGTAGTAGGTTTCTGATTCTATCTTTTTTGCGGTGGCACGATAGGCATCTTTGAGCGCGGGGTCATTCATCATCCGGATCGTGGGTGCAAGGTTGGTCAACACTTCCGTGATGTAATGATCGGATTCAATGGAACCTGCCGCGGACATGATTGCCAGGAGATTGGCCTTGGTGACTTTCGGGCGATCAGCAGCCGCCTTGAGAAATTCAGCGGTGTAATAATCACTCTGGTGGCTGGCCATGGTTTCCAACAAGTTTTGAAAGGCTTCGTCTGAGAGGGAGACATTCTTCAGAATTTGTTTGCCCACAACGGTGATATAGTGATCCGATTCAATGGATGACGTCGCGGCAATCAGGATGGTCTGCACATCAGGCGTAAGGTCGTTGTTGAGCAGGTTGGTCAATACTTCTGTTTTGTAGTGATCGCTATCCATCATTTTCACCGCCTCGAGTGCCCGTTGGAAGGAAGTGGAAGACAAGCCCGGTTTGGAAAGTGCCTTGCTCAGCACCACGGTCCGGTAGTGGTCTGACTCCATGTTCTTCGTGGCATTGATCATTTCTCCCATGATGGGGTCCGTCAGGTTGTCCTGGCGAAGGAGGGTGGTGAGCACTTCGGTCTTATAATGATCGGATTCCATGCTACTCGTTGCCTGAAGGGCTACGGATACACTTTCCAGGCTGGCTGGACCCGTCGATAGGGCATCCTGGATGACCTGTGTTTTATAATGGTCAGAGTCCATGTTCTTGGTGGCCGCGTAGACAGACTGCATCGCATCCTTCGAGGACACAAACAGTTTCATGTTCGACGTGAGGAATTCGGTCGTATAGTGATCGGAATCCATGATTTCACTCACTTCGCGAACGATGACCGGAAGATTTTGAGCCGGCTGATTCAGACGAACCAGGTAGTTCGCGTAAGCGGCCCGGACATAATCGCTTTCAATGATGCGGATTTCTTGCAGGACCCCATTCACACCGCTGGTGCGGTAAATTCGGTTAACCCTGCTTTCAGCGGCAATGGTGGTAGCCCGCAAAATTTCCGGCAAAATTTCGCCAAGCCATTTTCGTCCTTCCGGTTCGAAGGGTACGAGGGAGCGGCCTTCGTAATACTCTTTCTTGAGCCCATTGGATGTGGGGCTGATGACAATCGTGCGCTTACTGCCGAATACCGTCTTGGTGATCTCCAGGTATCCGTCTGCTGACATGCTTTTAATGTCTTTATCGTCATCGGTCACCTCCATTTTCCCGCGTGTTTCCACGCTGAAGCTGGACATGCCTCCGCGGTTATAGGTGGTCTTCTGGGTACCATTCCGGGATTGTACCGAAATTGATTGACCGGAGGACACCAGGGCTACCAGACAAAAAAGGACGTAAAGCGGGAGTCTCATTGCGTTGTTTTTAGACATAAGACGCACAAAGGTGGGCAGTGGGTTCCGCGGTGGCAACCGCAATGCCCTGAGTTGTGGAAATGGTGTAGTGAGCCGGAAAGTTGGCCTAAGCAGGTCGTTTGGGGCCGTCCATGAGATTGACCTTGAAGATCTCAAGGGGCTGGGGGAACCAGTTGGTCGTCACCATGCCCGCGTAGTCCACCGAATAATGGTTGACATCCAGGGACAGGGCGGAGGAGAAACGGGCAAAGGCGAAGACCGCGCCAGAGGGGACGAGGCTGTGGAGTTCCAAAAGCCGGCCCTTGGTGGTCAGGGCAATTTGCTTTTGCTTTTCTTCAGGTCCTGGCTCCAGGAGGACCGGGCTGGCATAGAGGCTCATGCGGAGCCGGTCGGAAAGGAAGTGCGTACGCATTTCCCGAAGGATGACTTTGGCAAGATCCATCGCGCCCAAAATGGAACGAAAGGAAACGATCAGGGTGTTGTCCGATTCGAAGGTGACCGGTGCCAGGATGGGGAGGTCCAATTTTTCCCGTATATCGGCCCAGACCTTTCGTTGTTCCTCGGCGTTCATGCCGGGAAGATCGGCCGCCACGCCATACAACACCGGTCGATCAATCGTGGATATGATTGCCTTAACCTCCTCGCGGGCCACCGTGGGGGGTGGAATGCTTGACGGAGAAAAATAATTATCCGGGTTAATGTTGACGTGGCGACCAGGAAACGGCCAGAGGTTCAGCGTGTCGCGCGTTCCGCCTTCCTTGAGTTTCAGGTCCGTTTCTGAAAGCACCGTCATCAGGGTGGGTTCGGTGTGATTCATGGTGCCGCGGATAATGGCGGAACCGAAAATCACGCGGTTCTGGAAGGAGAAGAGGTCATCAAACCCGGCGTAGGGCTCATGCGTGATGTAGTTCACCGGAAATTTGTCCATCAGCCGGTTAAATCGATCCAGCCAGTCGCCTCCTGCGAAACGCACACTTGCTTCGATGAAATCCTCTTTCGCGAAGGGGAGCCAGATGTTCACTTCTCCGCCAGCCGCCGCCATGGTCTCCGCAAAGAGTATGTCACTTCCGCAAGCTAGCGAGCAGAAGCCGATCTTTGCGTTGAGTGTATTGATCGCGCTTGCAATGGCATCGCGCACCTGGTTTTCAATGATGGAGGGGAACCTTGGCTTTGGTCGGGTTGGGTGATCAATCATATGGCCTATGAAGGAGACCACTCCCGGCGGGTTGAACACCCGAAGCACTTCTTTGGGCACCGGCACATAGTGATTCATCAGCCAAAGTTGGTTGTAGACCGTGCTGATTTTACCCCAGTCTGTGCCGGCCATTTTCTTAGCTTCAAAGTAGGCGGCCACTGATTTATCACGTTCACGGGTGAGCAACAAGGCTTCGGCCAGGGTGACCTGCTGCCAAAAGTCATTCGGCGACTGGCCAATCAATTGGATGACTTCAGCGGCAATTTCACGGCCTTTGGAAACCTGCCCTGATATGGCCGACATCGTTGCGGCGTTAATTCCCGTATAATAGTTCCGGGTTGTTGTGAAGTTCTTGAGGTAGGTGTCACGGGAGAGTACGGCGTATTTCGCGTCCTGGTCTTTGCGAAAAATTTCCTTGTAGATACCGCCCATGATGCCGGCTGTTTCCGGGTCTTCCGCGCGCTCGCGGTATACCGGTTCAAGGATTTCTACAGCGGCTTTTGGAACGCCAGCCTTGGAAACGGCCAGTGCAAGCAATTGTTTGAGGCGCAGGCTGTCGGATGTCTTCAGGGCGTTTTGAGCCAGGGAGCGTGCTTCGAAGTAACGCCCTTGGTTGATCAGGGCCTCTATGTTCGAAACGGCGTCAGTCACAATAGGAAGTTTTGAATGGGAGTAAAGATAGAATTATTGATTGTATTTCGTGGAGAACTCTCCGCGCTCCATAAGTTTTGTATATTGTTTAGCCGTTATCCCTGAAAACAGGGATGCCAAAAGTAAGACCCATGAAACCATTTTTCCGATCAGTGCAGTTTGCCCGGGCAGAAGTATCCTGGATGCTGTTGTTAGTGGTTGTTCTCCTTTGCTTTATTGTTGAACCGGCTTTGGCCCTGGACCAGGCGGATGGTGCGAAGAGCGCCCCGACGATCAGGCCCCAGTTGTTTACGCCGTTCTTTTATACACGCCTGATCATCAATACCGTTTTCGTTGTGATCCTGGTAATGCTGGTCTACCTTCCCATCCATCGCAAGAAGGACTATTTCTTCACGTTTATCGTGTTGAATTTCCTGGTGTTCATCATCACGTTTCTGATCAACAAGACCAGCGCGTTCAGCAGCATGGGTACGGCCTTTGGTCTGCTCGCCTTCTTTTCCTTGCTACGGCTCAGAACCGATACTATTTCCATGAAGGACATGACGTATCTGTTTATTGTGCTTACCCTGGGATTGGTGAATGCAACGATGTCAGGACCGTATCACGAACTTATTACACTGGATGTGGTGATTGTTGGTCTTGCCTATGGTCTTGACAAGGAGTGGCTTTCCAAAAGTATTCACATGCGCGAAATGAAATTGGATTCGCTGGAGTTCATCGTGCCGCAGCAGGCCGATAAGTTGCTCGCTGACCTCCGGGCAAAGACCGGCCTGGAGATACAACGTGTCAAAGTCATTTCTGTTGACCTCGTAAAGAAACGGGCGGTAATCCAGGTCTATTATTACTGATCCCCGGCTCAGGCTTTATAATTTCTGAACATCTCCCGCAGCGTTGATTTCTTGAATTTCCCCACGGACGTTTTAGGGATTTCTTTTACAGTCTCGTAAGCTTCTGGCAGCCAGAACTTCGCGAAGTGTGGTTCGAGAAATGTGTTCAACTCTTCGACGGTGACTGACTTGCCTTCTTTGAGCACGATGGCGGCCATGGGGCGTTCCATCCATTTCTCACTCGGTATGGCAAAGACAGCCGCTTCTGCCACAGCCGGATGACCCATCAGGGCACCTTCGAGTTGTACTGAACTGATCCACTCTCCGCCCGACTTAATGACGTCCTTGCTCCGGTCTTTGATCTCTATGTAACCGTTGGCCTCCAGCGTCACGATATCGCCGGTGCGGAACCAGCCATCAGCTGTGAATTTGCCTTCGTCGTCGGGTGTGTTGTAGTAGGCGCTTGAGATCCATGGGCCACGTACCTCCAGTTCACCCATGGTTGTACCATCCCAGGGTACGATTCCGTTTTCGTTGCGGGCGCGCATTTCAACCAACGGCGCGGCAACACCTTGTTTGGCCCGGTAGGTGTACTGCACCTCGGGCGCCGCCTTCCGCAGTTCAGCGGTAAGGCCGCAGATACTTCCGAGCGGCGAAGTTTCTGTCATGCCCCAGGCGTGAAGGATGCGTAAATTATGTCGCTCCTGGTACCCAACGATCATGGAACGTGGTGCAGCGGAACCGCCGACCAGCATGCACCGGATAGACGAGAGGTTATACTTGCCGGGATTTGCGTCAAGCACATTCAGGATTCCCATCCAAATGGTGGGAACACCCGCGGTGAGTGTCACTTTCTCTGTTTCGTAGAGTTCAAGCAGGCTTGCGGGGTCCAGGTGTGGGCCGGGAAATACCTGTGTGCAACCCAGCATGGTACAAGTGAAGGGCAAACCCCAGGCGTTGACGTGGAACATGGGCACCACAGGCAAGACTACGTCTGCTTCGCCGATTGCCATGCCATCCGTGAACGCGGATAACATGGAGTGAAGGACGATGGAACGGTGTGAGTACAAAACACCTTTCGGTTGACCCGTTGTACCCGACGTATAGCACATGGCGGCGGCGGTATTCTCATCGCCGGAAAAAGGAGTAAAGGTGGATGCATCACCGGAAGACAGCAGTGACTCATATCCCGTGTAGCCTGCCGGGATTGGTCCAGTACCATTTTCGATGACCACGACGTGGCTGACCTTTATGCGATCCTTGAATTTATCAAAGAGCGGGAGCAGGACCTGGTCAACGATAATAACCTTGTCTTCCGCATGGTTAACGATGTAAGTAAGGTCGTCAGGGGATAACCTCAGGTTAAGCGTATGCAACACTGCCCCTATGCCGGGAACGGCAAAATAGATTTCGAGATGCTGGTAATGATTCCAACATAAGGTCGCGACCCGATCCCCCTCGGAGACGCCGAGTTTTTTCAAGGCAGCGCTGAGCTGTTTTGATCGCGTGGCCATTTCCCGGTAGGTGTACCGGTGAATGGATTTGTCAGGGAGCCGGGTTACGATGGTTTTGTTGGCGCAAAGCGTTTCCGCTCTTCGCAGGATCACCGGCACGGTAAGGTGGAAGTCCATCATGAGGCCTTTCATAGGGAGCGGTTTTGTTTTTGTAAGGGAAGGAACGAAAAAAAATGCGTTGAATAAAGTCAAAAACACGAAGTGTGCCTCCGATTGACTATGATCACCCCTTATTTATTGGAAATTGAGTAAACTGCATAGCTGAACGGACGAAAAAACTTAACTGGAATCTGACTATGAATAAGCTCCTTGCATTCCTATTGGTTACGGGTTTCTTTCAAGCTGCTGCCCAGGCTATTCCTTCAACAGAAGATCAAATCAAAATAGCTGTTCTCGCTGCACCTGCCGAGCTTCGGGATGGTGCTATGGTGTATGGATACAATCCTCAGGGTGAGCTGACGGTTCTTCGCAAAGGGACCAACGCGATGGTATGCCTGGGTGATGATCCAAAGCAAAAGGGTATAAACGTTTCAGCATACCATATCGACCTGGAGCCGTTCATGGCTCGTGGACGCGCGCTGAAGGCGGAAGGGAAATCCTTTCAGGAAATCTTTGACATACGGGAAGCTGAAGTGAAGGCGGGGAAACTGAAGATGCCTGCTAATCCCTCCACGCTGTATGTGTATTCTGCCGATGCCTATGATCTTGCCACGGGCACGGCGACCAATGTTTATCTCCGGTATGTCATTTACATCCCTTATGCCACCAGCGAGAGTACCGGCCTGCCGCTGAAACCCACCTTCCCGGGACAACCCTGGATTATGGATCCCGGCACGCACCGGGCCCATATCATGATCAGCCCGCCGCCGACCAAGAACGATTGAGTCATGAGGTGGATCGTTGTATTGCTGGCTTGCCTGGTAATTACCGGGAGCCAGGCCCAGAAAAAGAAAACGACTTACGCGGATGGACTCTATGCCGAAGTAAGCACCACCAAGGGACTGATTGTGCTCCAACTGGAGTTTGAAAAAGCCCCGGTAGCTGTTGCCAGCTTTGTTGGTCTTGCGGAAGGGACTATCGACAACGCTGTGCTGGCGCCCGGCAAACCCTACTACGATGGTTCGCGTTGGCACCGGGTTGTTCCGGGGCATGTTATTCAATGTGGTATGCCCGCGAACAGTACCGCGGGAAGTCCGGGATACGAATACCCCAATGAAATAGTTGCGGGGTTAAGCCACGATCACGCCGGTGCGGTAGGAGTGGCTAACAGCGGCCCGCACACCAACGGCAGCCAGTGGTATATCACATTGGCCGACCGCTCTTACCTGGATGGAGATTACACGGTGTTTGGGCATGTGGTCAAGGGGATGGAAGTGATCACGACCATAACGCAAGAAGATTTGATAAAGACAATCAAGATTATGCGGGTAGGGAAGGCAGCGGAGTCTTTCCGTCCCACTACCGGATCATTCAGGACCATGGTGGAAGAAACGAAGATTCGGGTGCGGGAGCGGGAGGAGCAGCAGCGAGCGGAAGAGGAGGCGTATATCCGTCAACAGTGGCCCGATGCCCGTCCGCTGATCAGATACCAGGTAATTGCTGAAGGGGAGGGCGCTCGCTCGAAGCCCGGCACTGTGCTTACTATGCGCTATACCGGAAAGTTTCCCAATGGGGAATCATTTGTGAGCACGGCCGATGACGGGAAGCCCTGGTACGGAACTAACCCGGAGCCCTTTAGTTATGTAGTGGGTACCACCAGCATTAATCCCGGATTTGATGCGGGAGTTTCCCGGATGCGAAAAGGTGAGAAACGGGTATTAATAGTTCCTGCCGACCAGGCTTACGGTGCGGGCGGTTATTATCCGCCTGAACGAAAAGGAGAGAAGAGGTTTCATGTGGGCCCCAACAGGACTCTCATCTACGAGGTGGAAGTCCTCGCGGCAGCACCCGGCAAATAAAAGGTCGTGTGATTACCGGGTAACCGGATTCCCCAACAATACCCCCTTGACAAAATACATCTTCATCAACCCCTTGTTTTTTACATCAAGTTCGCCCCTGAATTCGCAATCAAAATAATCTTTGACAAGGGCATAGGTAGTTTCTGAGATGTTGATTTTTCCGGGAGAGGAGTTGGATTCCATGCGGGAGGCAATGTTGACGGTATCTCCCCAGATGTCGTAGGCAAACTTCTTGGTGCCCACCACACCGGCAACCACCGGGCCTGTGTTAATCCCAATGCGGACTTCAAAAGCGGGATCATCCGTCAAAGTAGATTGTGCGTTCCGCACGATCTCTGCCATTTCCATTGCAGCCATGACCATTTGTCGGGCATGATCGGCTGTGGGGAAGGGTAGGCCGGCCGCGCACATGTAGGCATCGCCAACGGTCTTGATTTTTTCCAGTCCGTACTTTTGCATGATTTCATCGAAACGGGAGAAGTAAAAGTCCACCTTCTCAACGAGTTGTTCGGGGGAAAGCTTCTCGGCGTATTGGGTGAATCCCTTAAAGTCCGCAAACAGGACGGTGACCGAATCAAATCGCTTGGCCTGAACCTTTCCGTGCAGTTTTAGTTCCTGTGCGGTTTCCTTTGGCAGGATATTCAGCAACAAGGACTCTGAACGATTTTTCTCCTTTTCAATGATCAGGTTTGTCTCGCGGATAAACCGATAACGCCGGAATAGTCCGAAGGCCAGTATGGCAATAAGCACGGTAGCTACCGCGGTGGCAATCACGATGATTTGCTGATTTTTCTTCTGCTGGTTGAGCAGGTCAACTTCAATTTGCTTGCGGGAGACCTCGAAGTTGGTCCGCAGGTCGGCCATTTGCTGAACGGACACAATATTGTTTACACTGTCCTTGTAGGTGATATGATTGCGGTAATACCGGAACGATTCGGCGAGGTTGCCGATTTTTTCATAGATCTGTGAAAGTTTGAGATAGGCTTCGCTGACTTGTTGTTTCAGGCCATTCTTTTGGGAGAGGGCCAGGCTGCGTTTGGCATAAACGAGGGCGGTGGCGTTTTCTCCTTTTTCGAGATAGATATCCGCGATGTAGTTGAGATAAACGGCTATCGGGTAATGCTCGCGCATTTGTTCCAGCAACACAATTGCTTCGTTCATCTTCGCTTCGGCCTGCCGATCGTCTCCCATTTTGGCATAGATCATTCCCATGTTGCCCAGGCTGTAGGCCTCACCCAGCGGGTAGTTGATACGGCCAAACATGGATTCCGCTTCGAGTGTGTAGATCAGCGCGGAGTCAAGTTTGCCGAAGTTGATATATTCGTCACCGGCGTTGAGGAGGGCCGAGGCAATGCTGAGTGAATCCGTTCCTTTTCTCAAGATACGAATGGCATCCTGATGATAGTTCACCGCATTTTGGTGATTACCCATGATGGCATAGACATCCGCGATCGCGATGTACACCACGCCGAGTTGCCGGCTGTCTTTTCCTTCGCCGACAATCTTGGCAGCATCAAAATAACTTTGGAGGGCACTGCTCAGGTCGCTTTTGAGGCGTAAGGCATTACCCCGCTCGAGGAGACCCTGGAAGAGGGCGCTGGTGGAATCCAGGACATCGGCATTCTTGATCAATTCCTGGCTATAGTGGAGTTTCTTTTCTGTGTCAGGGTGATTAACGGCCAATTCTCTCAGGATATAAAGCTTTTTCGCCGGATCAAAGTTACCCGAGGCGTATACGGATTCGAGACTATCGAGGGACGGTGAATCCTGGCCTGACGCCGGCCAGGAGACAAAGCAACAGAAGACAAGGACCATGAAGGCCCTGGAGGTCAACAACCAGAAGCGTTGAAGAACGGGTTTCAGCAAGCGCACGGGTTCACCGGGTACGACTCATCAATGTACCTGGATCTTGGGATCGATGTGAAACGTTCCGTTTCGTTGCTTACCGTTGTTAGATACGGTAAAGGAAATTTTGTATTTGTAATCCTGGTTTTCGGGGGTGGCAAACTGTACTCTTCCGGAAACCCGTTGCGGATTTTTACGATCCCCGGCCAGGATATTCTGCCCAAAAACATTTTTGCCTCCTTCATAATTGATGGAGACAATATTGACCACATCGGTTTCTGGCGCATTGACTGAGGCGCCTTGCCAGGTGATCGTGTCCCCGATCTGAGCATGCACCGTGTACTCTTCGTTAGGGATGGACTCATCCTGCCCGAAATTGCATGAGGCATTCACATCCTTTTTGTCCACGGTACTGGTATCCACATTAAGCGTTATTACAATGTTTTGACCTTGCTGTCGGGAGGCGAGGGCGCCGAAGGGCAAACTGCCGGCGGCCAGCAACATTCCGGATTTCTTAATGAATGATCTGCGACTTTCCATGGGGTTAGGGGTTGAGGGTTTTCTCAAGGTCGCAAATCCCCGTAAGTAAACAAAGTGTTAGCCTGCCAATTTGCTGCAGTAGTAACTTGCCAGAGTTGGCGCATATCAATTCACTTCCAACTCATCTTTTGAAGGGAGCTTGGGGAAGGGTGCATGCGGTTCTGTTTGGTACCAGTAGGCCACTGAGGCGATGTCAGATTGCTGTGCGAGGTAACGGCCATCGTGCCTCCAGCCCAGGTCCTGGATGGTGATGCGAAGATCGGTCTCGAAACGGATGGGATCGGTGATGTGCCATCGGTACATGCCGAAGCGCTGCATGACTTTATAGTGACCGTCGCCACGGATCACCTGGTGAAGGCCACTGTACGGAGTGGAAAACTCGGTGTAGGCAGCAGGGTCGATCGCCGGATCCTTCTTCCGGGTATCGAAATCATAGGATCCGCAAAAATAGTCTTCCGTGCCTGTGCCATTGATGGTCGGAAATTCCTTGTCGCCATCCATATAGAATTTGATCTCGCCCTCGCCCCACCATCCATTGTTGTGAACGCCCCATGCCAGGTAGGTTCCCACATAGTGACCTCGACCTTTGATACCTTCTGCAATCGTATAGACATCTTTGTATTTCACCGGGTTGGTGCGCCGGTATTGAGCGTGGAAATAGGCGGCATCATCGGGCACTTCGGTCAGGGTGTAGTCTACCTGGTAGAACATGCGGACTTTTTCACCGGCGATATTTTCAAGCGTGATTTTGCATTTCTTTCGGAAGGGCATCACCCAGTAGCTATTGAAGGCACTGCCGGGATTGACGCAAACCGCCAGTGAATTTAAGTGCGCGTACTCTCCCCAGCCCATGCCAAAGAAGTCACCCAGCGGTGCTTCCACCGATGGGGTTGTTTCGTCATCCCAGTAAATCCGGATGATAGTGAACCGCCAGTTGCCCGTAGGTGTAATCCAAATGTGCTGCACGGCACCCGGGCCGGAAATTTCGGCCATCGTGTGGGTCTTTCCCGGTTCAATAATTACGAAGGGGCTGATTTTCCAGCCTTGTCCCAATTCGCGAGCGGGTCCTGAAGCGACTCCTTCTTTGTCCATGCCGCCCTTTCCCTTTTCTCCGGTGGGATTCTCGGGACTAATCGACCGCGTCTTGGCTTTGGACAGGCGATAAAGGTTGTCCATACCTACGCCAACACCATTGAAGGATTGAGCGGAGAGGAGGGCGGTAATCAGGGTAAGTCCCAGTGCGAGCGTCAGCTTTTTCATGTTTGTTTGGTTTGCCACGGAAGGCACGGATGGGCACGGATTAGGCGGAGGCCATTTCTTTCAGGGCGGCAACGAAGGTGTCGAGTTCAGCGGTAGTAGTATACACGTTGGGGGTGATCCGGCAGCCGTGCACGTTGGCGCCGTCGATGGCCACGGTGTAGACCTTGTACTTTTTCATCAGGGTATCGGCGAGGTCCGACGGCTTCATGGTGCTGATCCCCACGTTGGCGATGCCACAGGAGCGCGTGGGATCTTCGGGCGTGTTGAGCACAATGTTGGGAACCTTTCTCACTTTGCTCGTCCAGTAATTTTGAAGGTAGCGCAATCGTGCTTCTTTCCGTTCAGCACCCAAGGCAAGGTAATAGTCGATGGCATTATTGATGGCCAGGTCGGTATGTACCGGGTGTGTGCCGATGTGGTTGAGTCGGTAGATATCCTCCATCTTGGGATTTCCGTCACCGATGAGGGGCCAGATGGTGGGGATGTGTTCTTTTTTGACATACAAGATGCCAGCGCCGAGTGGCACGCTAAGCCACTTGTGGAGGCTGGAGCCGTAGAAGTCGCACCCCAGGTCGGGGATGCTGTATTGGATATGGGCGAAGGCGTGGGCTCCATCAACGAGCACCAGTACACCTTTGCTGTGGGCCATGTCGCAGATCTTGCGGATGGGGAGAATCTGACCGGTGATGTTGACCATGTGGCAGACCATCAGCAATTTGGTTTTGGGGGTGATGGCGCTGGCATAGGTATTTACAATTTCTTCGTCGGAGGATGGATGGTTGGGGACATTGATGCGTTTGTTGACGATGCCGAATCGTTTGGAGATCATCGTGAAGTGGTCGAGCATGGCGCCATAGTCCTGTTCCGCCATGACGGCTTCGTCACCGGCTTTCCAGTTGAGGCCGCCGATGATCATGTCGAGTGACTCGGTCGTGTTGCGGGTGATGATCAATTCTTCCGCAGAACATCCGGCCAACTGTGCCAGCCGTGCGGCCACTTTCTTTTTGTTTTCCCACTGCACGGTGCGCATGTAATACGAGCCCTGGTAGTTCACCTCGCGCACATGGTTGATAAAGTTTTCCAATGTCTCTTGCGGCTGGAAGCAGTAGTAACCGTTTTCCAGGTTGATGTAATCCGGTTTGAGTTTGTAGCCGTTGCGGATGTTGGCCCAAAAGTCCTCGTCTTTGGCCACTTCATCTGGCGGGAGGTCGCTGACGTGGCTGAGGGGTTCAGCCATCGATTCGAAAGCCTGCAGATTGGCGGCGCTAATGCCGAGGAGGGAGAGGGATTTGAGGAAGGTGCGTTTGTCCATGGTATTGGGTATCGTTCCAATTTAGAAAGCTTCCGGGTTAAGGCAAAGGAGTCCGTTTGGTAAGGTCTTCTGGTCATTCAGGTGGCAGATTTGCGATTTATGCAAAAGCTATTGGGGTCGCTCAACTTGTGGGTCACGGGTTTTTCTCTATTTTCACTGACCTTAATCCAAAACACCAAGACTATGACAGCACCCAAGGAATTCAGAGGATATTATTGGTGGATAATCATTGGCATTGCTATTGCCGTGGCTGTGGCTGTGCATTATTCGTATCCGAGGGTTGCGAAATTCATAAGGCCGTTGCTCACAGCGAAAACTTCGAAAATTGCCACGCATCGGTATATTGTCTACCTGAAGGAAGAGCCCGTGATAATTTCGAGGAAAGCGATCATCATCAATTTATCCTCAGATTCAT
The DNA here is from genome assembly GCA_016787645.1 of Cyclobacteriaceae bacterium. Classification (GTDB taxonomy): domain Bacteria; phylum Bacteroidota; class Bacteroidia; order Cytophagales; family Cyclobacteriaceae; genus ELB16-189. The sequence continues at coordinate 150,616 of JAEUUF010000002.1, forward strand.
CGCGTGTTAAGGAAATTGACAATTTGCGTTTGACGAAAAAGCAGAGTGTAATTAAGTTTTGTAACGAGCACCACTTAGCCTATTCCGACAGTCTGATTTATGTTGACGTGGCTGTTGCCTTTGTTACGACGCTCAGCGAAGAGATGGCGGAGCAGTTTAACAATCAGGAGGATAATGAGTATTCTGAGGTGAGCGCTGCCTCCATCGACGATCCGTTTAAACTTGACGATCCCATGCAGCAGGATGACCCCATGCAGCAAGACGATCCCATGCAGCAGGAGGATGAGTTTCTCAGTGAAAGGAATTTGGTTCAAATGCCGGCGGGATGCAATCCAGCGCAGGGGAGTTGTCCTCCCCCCTCGGGCAAGTGTTTAACTTCTTGCGCCGTAAAGGCAGCAGGAGGGCCGATTAAGGATGACGACACGCCGAACCCAAACAGTAATTTCATTTGGATCATTGATACTGGAGTAGGTCCACATACCAATTTACCTAATATCGTGGGTGCGCCTTTTGCCAAGTCATTTATTGGGGCAACATGGGACGATGATAATGGACATGGGACCCATGTGGCTGGCATTGCCGCGGCCACGAAGGCAAAATTCAGGATTGGTAGTATTCCTTTCTGTGTTAAGCTTGGTGTCTCTCCACGGGCGCCAGTTGTTCCACTCAAGGTGTTGGACAATAGGGGTAATGGCATATGGCATAACGTCCTTGGTGCGCTTAATCATATTGCGTCACAATATCCACCGAGAACCAAGGACGTTATCAATCTGAGTCTTGGAAGCTTGGATGCCGCATTATGTTCATCTGACCCAGCCAATCCTATTGGATTCTCTTCAGTGCTTACAAACCTTGCCAATGACGGGAATTTCATTGTTATGGCTGCGGGTAATTACAGGGGTGATGCCGCTCAATGTTTCCCGGGGTGTTTAAATGGTAACGCACCGTTGAATCAAAACATCTTTACCGTTTCGGCCATGGAGTGCAATTGGGATTGTGCGGGTTATTCAAACTACGGTGCCCCGGTAGATATTGCCGCCGTTGGTTCCAAAGTTTTCTCCACTTATCGTGACCCAGCCAGGCCCGGAGTGACATTATTCAATACCCTTTCAGGCACATCAATGGCCGCTGCAGTTATTTCGGGCGTGATTCACGCAAAGAATAGCGCCAAGCCTGTCGTAGGACCAAGATTCACAATTTGTCCTTCCGCGCCAGGGAGGGAATACCACCCCGCTAGACGAAACTAACGGTCTGTTGAGGCCTCACTGAGTTCGGCGACCTTCTTGCGGACGACGGAAAGCTTTTCTTTAAAGTCCGGATCATCGCGGAACTTGGAAAAATAGGGTCCGAACTCAACTTGGGCGTAGTCAATCCACTTCTTGTCAATTGCATTTTGAAGCCATTCCAGTGATTCACGCTTTTTGCCTTGAATGGCATAGATGGCAGCAACGTTGAAGGGAGGATCATCGTCTGGAGAACCTTTTTGGATTTCATTCATGTTCATTTCAAGCGCATGAGATAAGTAGATCTCCGCTTCAATGCGGTTGCCTTCAGTCAATAGAATTTGTCCTAATCCGATCGGACTGACGGTGTTGGGATCATTTTTATAGGACGCATTCTTTTGGATAGATTCCAGGAATAAAGACTTTGCCAATTCTGTATCACCTGCAAAATGCGCGATTCGTCCAGCCATTTCAAGAGGCCGGGTATCTCGTTTGATTGCCTCAAACATTCTGGGTATCAATTTAAGGGCGGCTTCTTTGTTTCCCTGGGAGCAATAGGTGAATCCGAGTTCCCGATAGGTATCCCAGAATTTTCCATTCAGGTTAAGTGAGGTAGACAACCAAGACTCCGCTTCGGGCAAATCTCCAAGCAGGCGGTAGATCCAACCAACTAATTGGTAGGGTACTGCATTCCGGGGATTCAATCCTGCTGCGCGTTTGTGAAGCCGCAAAGCCTCCCCGTATTCAAGTCGCAAGAAATAAGCTGTTCCCAGATTACCTATCGCCTGGGCATTGTACGGATTTTTCTCAACGGCCTTTTTCAGGAGGATGAAGGCTGTGTCATAATGCCGGGCATAACTATGTGCCAGTGCGAGGGCTTTGTACGCATCCGAGGATGTCGAATCGAGTTTTACGGCTTTTCGGCCAGCGACAATGCTGGAATCGATCCACTGTATTCCCCGGGAAAATTGCGCATGCAGTTGACCGTAAGCATCGCCCAGGCCAGCATAGGCCAGGGCATAGTCCGGATCCAATTCAATTGCTTTCTTGTATTGTTCAATCGCAAGATCAGTGGAATCAGGATTTGTATAATTGAAAAGACTCCGACCCTTTAGGAAATAGTGGAGCGCAGTGTTGTTTTCTGTTGGGCGCTTTTCAAGTCTGGCTTCTACCAGTTCGGTCACCTTGATTTTGAGCACGCTGGCTACTTTTTTTGCAATTTCGTTTTGCACGGAAAAAATATCCTTCGTGGTTCGCACAAACGTTGCGCCCCAAATGAGTTCTTCGCTCGAGCCATCTTGAAGTCGAACGGTTACCTTTACATTATCGGCAATTCGTTGGACACTGCCAGTAAGTATGGTTGATACCCTTAACTCCTTTGCAATTTCCTTAATCGACTTATTCAAATCGCGGTAGGTTTGGCTTGATGCTCGGCTGATCACCCGCAATTCTCCTAAGAGATAAAGCCGATTGATAAGTTCATCACTGAATCCATCCGACAAATAGATATCGCTTTTGTTATCACTTCGATTCTCAAAGGGTAGCACCGCGATGGATTTGTCGGTTGGTGACACTTGGGCAGGCGGCCCCCAATAGTAAATAATGATGATCAATGCCAGGAAGCCAAGAATTACCCATGAGTTTGTGAATGGCTTCTTGCGCGAGTCCGGATAAGGATTTGATTCTGCGTCCTTGGAAGTTGTCCTAATCCATCCTTGAGGGCTAAATTCAAAAAGCCAGGCCAGGATTACAGCCATGAAAAGCCCGAAGAAAAGAAGTGTTCCCAACAGGGGAGTAAAGGATTCTGATCCGGTAAAAAACTGGGCAACTATTTGCTGAAGGAGCAGAGCTCCAAGCGCATAGAAGAGCCCGGCACGGATCACATTTCTCCGTTTGAGCTCCTTTAAGAACCACACCACAGGGTTGTCTGAACGTTTCGAATGAAGTGCATCTTGCTTCTGGTGCACCCTTGGTGCCTGTTCGGACGGATTTTCATAGCTCAGGCTTAACAGGACCTCAGCTAAAGCGATAGCCAACTTGTTTACCTGGTCCCGGTAAACGGTTTTGGACAAATTCTCTGAGCGGGTATCGCCGGGCAATAAGGGACGATTGACACCCGGGGAGCGAAATGTAAAATCAATTGAGCGAAGCGGCTCATGCGTAGCGCTTTCGTAAACCTGCTGGTCACGCTTATCAATGTCATGGATTTGTACAGGAAGTAAACGGGTCGTCACGTTGCCGGATGGGAGCTTGACATGAGAACCAATGGAGTCATTTTCGGCGAGTTGGTTGAATGCCAGGAATTCATGATTCCATGCAAAGCTTCTCGTATCACAATAGGTTCGAGACAAAATGGGAATGAAGAGCACTGATTTCAACTTACCTTCAAGGCTCTTATTGACATGATGGGTATCCTGAATTCCATCATGCGGGTTCTCATCAAAATAGATATTGACCGGCTCCTTGATCGTGGCGGCAATTTCTGCGCGCAGATCCTCCACAAATTGTGTTACCCAGCCCGACCGATTATCATTCTGCCGGTAGCTGATGAAGACGTCATACTCGTAGCCAGGCAACAGGGAAGGCATAAACCAAATATAGCCAAAAAACCCTCTTTTGGGTAACGGAATCCTGCCTCAGCGCCCGGCTATCGTACGGATTACTGACAACACCTGCTCAACTTCTTCCTGGGTATTATATAAGGAGATTCCGAGTCGTGTTACACCACCCGCTTCGAGCAATCCCAATACCTCAATGGCGCGGATGGCATAGAAGTGGCCATCCCATGCGCAGATGTTCTTCTCGGCCAGCCGCTGACACACGTACTCGGGTGTCTTTGACTTCATCGTAAATGAAACCGTGGGCGTACGGCTCGTGGACGAGAAGTCCTGACCCACCGGCGTAATGCCGTCGATTTTTCTCAGACCTTCATAGAGATATCGCGCCAACGTGTATTCATGTTGGGCAATGCCGGCGTATGCGCTCACCAGTTGTTGGCGCAGCGTGGAGCCAGTTCCTAATGTGGCCAGGAATTTCACGGCGGCATCCACTCCGGCTATTGCGGCATGATTCAGCGTCCCGGTCTCAATGGAAGAAGGCGCTGTCTGCGCTGCGGTACGTAGCCGGTCGGTCGGCAAGCGATCCAGCATGCCAGGCCGGCTATAGAGAAGTCCGACATGCGGCCCATAGAATTTGTAAGCCGAGCATAAAAGAAAATCACAACCGATAGACTGTACATCGATGCTGAAGTGCGGCGCGTAGTGTACCGCGTCCAGCAGCAGCCACGCTCCATGGCGGTAAGTAAGTTCACGAACCGTTTTGAAATCATTGACCGTCCCTATCGAGTTGGCTGACATTCCCATGCACACCAGCCGGGTCTTCTCATTGATCTTCTCTTCAAAGTCAGCGTAATCAAGCCTGCCGTCTTTCTGCAGCCGGACTTCGCGCACATTGATTCCGAATCCCCTTAGCGTGAGCCAAGGACCCCGATTGGCTTCATGATCAAGCTGGGTAATCAGAACTTCATCGCCAGGTTGTAATACGCGCGACATGGCCCTGGCCAGCGCGAAGTTCAATGTCGTCATGTTCTGACCGATGGAGATGGTTTCGGGTCCTTCTGCGCCCAACAGGGTAGCCATGGAATGGCGCATGGATTCAATCACCCGGTCTGTTTCCTTCGTGGTGGGGAAGGAGCCATGCGTGTTGGCATTGGAGGTTGTATAATAATGCGTGACTGCATCAATGACCAACTGAGGCACCTGGGTGCCTGCGGGACCATCGATGAAGATTACGGAAAGGTTGTTGATGCGCCGTTGGAGGGAAGGGAACTGACCCCGGATGTTTTCGGCCACTTTTGAATCCATGCTTTTGTTGGTTAATCCATGAAAAATAAAGAAAATCCATCGCATTGCTCCTGACGATTGCCACTCCTGTAAGGCCTTGCTTGCCGTTACAAGTTTCTTTATAGCTTACCGGCCTTTATTGGAAAAAACTAAACCACCTAGCATGAGACTGCGACCGTTCATTCCCATTCTCCTGTTCATGCTGATTCCCCTGGGCCTCCTGGCGCAGGATGAGCAGGAACTCTCTCCCGTTACAAGGACTTACGCTATTACCAACGTCAATATCATCCAGGCCCCCGGCCGGAAGATTGATATGGGCACCGTTATCATCAAAGACGGGCTCATCAAAGCCGTGGGCAAAGGCATAGCCATTCCGGCAGAGGCCATTGTGATCAAGGCAGACTCCATGTATGTCTACGCCGGATTCATTGATGGTATGACCCGGGCGGGCGTTACTCGTCCGAAAGAAGAGAACCGCCAGCGTCCCAAGGACCCGGGCAATCCGCCGCCGGACCAGGCAGGGATTACACCATATGCCGATGTCCGGTTTTCCATCAATCCAGGCGACAAGGGACTAGATGATCTACGAAGCGTTGGATTTACGGCTGCACAAATTGTTCCTTATGGAAACCTGATGCCCGGCCAGGCTGCTGTTATACTCGCCGGTGGCAAATCTGCCGATCAGATGGTGATCCAGGGAAGGAGCAGCATGTATTCGGAACTGACTGGCGCCAATAATGTGTATCCGGCCACACTGCTGGGCGTGATGGCCACCTGGCGTGACCTGTATCGCAATGCCGTGCAGGCTAAATCCTATGATGCACTGTATGCATCAAACCGTTCCGGACTGGAGCGCCCGGTATCTGACCGGAATCTCGAAGCATTTTATCCGGTGATCGATCAAAAGATGGCGGTGATTTTCCGTTCCGAACGACTGCTGGATGTCAACCATGTGCTCACCCTGAAGAAAGATCTTGGTTTCTCCGCGGCCATTGCTGATGTGAAGGACGCCTGGCCGATTATCCCTGCCATCAAGTCGGCTGGAGTAAAGACGTATCTCTCTATTGACCTGCCCGAGGAAGTGAAGAAAGATGACAAGAAGAAAGAGGCAGCTGCTTCCACTCCTGCGCAACAAGAGAAGGAAGCCCTGGAGAAACGCAAGATGGAAGCGATCCAAAATTACGCTGCGCAAGCCGCTGCTTTCCAGAAAGCTGGAGTAACCTTCGGATTCTCGACCATGAGTGCCAAGACGAAGGACATCCCGGCCAACCTGCGCCGGATGATCGCCGCCGGTCTATCGGAAGATGCCGCGTTGGCCGCGCTGACTACCAACCCTGCCCAACTGCTTGGCCTTTCGGACCGCATGGGTACGGTTGACAACGGGAAGATGGCGAACCTTGTCATTACGGATAAGTCGTACTTCAATGAAAAAGCCAAAGTGCGCTACGTGTTTGTGGACGGCGTGATGTACAAGATGGAGGTGAAGGAAGCCAAGAAAGGTGATCCTAATGCCAAAGTGGAATTGGAAGGCAGCTGGTCGACGGTGACCGAAAGTCCCCAGGGCCGCGCGGAAGGCAAGCTGACGTTTAAGAAAGAGGGAAGCGGTTACAGTGGTAAAGTATCAGGCGGAAGGCTGCCATCACCCGTCGACCTCACCGAGGTGACGCTGGATGGCAATGCCCTGACGTTCAAATACACGATGTCCTTTGGTGCCAACACGGTTACCATAACCGGAGAGGTTACCGTGGAGGGAGATTCCTTTAAAGGAACCCTCAGCTTTGGCCAGAACCGCACGACGCCGATTGAAGGAACGAAAGATCCCAAGAACTAAGATTCAAAAGACATGACCATGAAAAAGATATTCATCGCAATTGTCGCCGTCGGGTTTATCACGGCTGGCTTCGCGCAGGATAAAGGCAGTGTCCTGATCAAAAACGGAACTGTGCTTACCGTAACGAAAGGCACGCTGACTGATACGGACGTCCTCATCAAGGACGGCAAGATCGCCCAGGTGGGCAAGGGAATTGCGGCGCCCCAGGGTGTACGCGTGATTGACGCCACCGGCCTCTTTGTGATGCCGGGCATCATCGATGCGCACTCGCACATTGCCCTGGATCAGATCAATGAAGGGACCAACGCGATTACGCCCGAGGTGTATACTGGAGATGCGCTCAATCCCTTTCAACTGAGCATTTATCGGGCACTGGCCGGAGGTTGCACGGTATCACACGCATTGCACGGCTCAGCCAACTCGATCGGTGGACAATCGCAGACCATCAAGCACCGCTGGGGCACCTACGATGCCAATTCGCTGAAGATGGAAGGCGCTCCGCGGACGATCAAGTTTGCCCTCGGGGAGAACCCGACTGGTCACGGTCGTCGCGATGGGACCCAGCCCCAAAGCCGCATGGGTGTCGAGTTTGTCATTCGCAAGGCATTTAATGAAGCCAAAGAATATTCAGCGAAATGGGATGCCTACAATAAAGCCAAACTCGTCAAAGGATTCCGGGGAGCCCCGCCTGCCTACAGCCTGCGCCTCGAGACCCTGGCGGATATTCTCAGTGGTAAGATCATTCTGCATTGCCACAGTTACCGCGCGGATGAAATACAGATGCTGCTGAAAGTCTGCAAGGACTTTGGCGTAACCCGCGTGGTCTTCCAGCATACGAATGAAGGCTTCAAGGTGGCCCCGGAGATAGCCGCGGCCGGCGCCATGGCCTCTGTCTTCGCCGACTGGTGGCAGTATAAACTCGAGGTATATTACTCTACGGCCTACAACGCGACGATTCTTACCCGCAACGGCGTGGTAACGTCGATCAACTCCGACTCACCCGACCTGATCCGCCACCTGTACCACGAGGCCGGCAAGACGCAGAAATATGGGGGACTGACCGACGATGAGGCGCTTGCACTCATTACCATCAACCCGGCCAAGCAGTTGGGTGTGGAGAACCGGATTGGTTCCATCGAAAATGGAAAGGATGGCGACATCGCGATCTTTAAAAACCACCCGTTGTCCATCTATGGTGTTCCCCAGTACACATTGGTTGACGGTATAGTCCGGTTTGACCGCGAAAAGGATGCCGGGGATCAACGCATCATGGTTGACCCGAAGCAGACTGTCGATGCGACCATGTATGAGACAGGGCATGCCTACGATTTCTGCATGTCTGGAACCGAATGGCTGTTTGAGGAAGTGGAGAACAACAAAAAATGAAGACGACCATGAAAAACACTAAATCGATATACGGCATCTTCGTAGCCCTCATCTGCCTCGGGGTGATGTTCGCGGAAGCGCAATCGCCGAAGGCCAAGAACGGCACCTTTGCCCTGACCAACGCGACGATTGAAACGGTGACCAGGGGAACCATTGCGAATGGTACAGTCATCATTAGTAACGGGAAGATCACCGCGGTGGGAACCAACATCCAGGTGCCTGCCGGTGCGGAGGTCATCAATTGCAATGGACAAAAAATCTATCCCGGGATGATCGACACCGGTTCGAAGATCGGTTTGCTGGAGATCGGACAGATTCCCCAAGCAACTGATGAACGCGAAAGTGGTGATATCATTCCTCAGATGCGGGCCCTTACCGCCATCAACCCGAATGCAACGGCCATACCGGTTACTCGAATTGCCGGTGTTACCACCACGCTGACTCTTCCGGAGGGCGGATTGCTGCCCGGAACGGCAGCGCTGGTTAACCTCCACGGTTACACGCCTGACCAGATGTACGCCGGTTTTGAAGGAGTGGTACTGAACTTCCCGAACACGGGTCGCCGGGGCTTCGGCGATCGCCGTACCGAAGATGAATTGAAGAAGGCTTCTGAGAAGGCTTTGGCCACACTGAATGACGCGTGGGACAAGGCTATTCAATACCACAAACTCGATTCTGCAACCGGTGGCAAGGGAGTTGGGTACTATCCTGAGATGCAGGCCATGGTACCCGTAATCCGTGGTGAACGCGCGCTCCTGATTGAAGTGAACATGCAGAAGGATATCCAGGCTGCATTGAAGTGGGTGAAAGACAAAAAAGTGAAGAAGGTGGTATTCATGGGCGTGTCGGAGGGATGGCGTGAAGCGGAAAATATTGCCAAGGCAAATATTCCCGTATTGGCCGGCCCGGTGATTGCCATACCCAACCGTGACTACGACCGCTATGATGCGCAATATGCCAACCCCGGTATAATGAGAAAGGCCGGCGTAAAAGTGGCCATTCGTTCCAATGAGGATGGTAATGGCAACTACCGAAACCTTCCTTACCACGCTGGCTTCGCTGTGGCCTATGGCATGACCAAAGAAGATGCACTCAAGGCTATAACCATTGTCCCGGCAGAGATCCTCGGCGTGAGCGACAAGATGGGGTCTATCGAGGTAGGCAAGTCGGCGAACTTGTTTGTTTGTGATGGTGACATTTTCGAGACCAAGACCCAGGTCAGCCATGTGTTCATCGAGGGCTGGAAGATGCCGATGCAGAGCCGGCAGACCCTCCTCTACGAGGAATTCCTGAAGCGTGAACCGGGATTGAACAAGAACTGAATTTTGAATTTCAAAGAGAAAAGGCCTCACCTGAACCGGGTGAGGCTTTTTTGTTGGTCGATGACAAAACTATTTAACGATAATTAACATCATAGGTCCAACGGCCACTTGCGTCCCAGCGTATAACTTCCATTTAATAACCCGTCCCTATGCTAAAAAACCTACTGACCATTTCCTTCCGGAACCTCGTTCGGGACAAAGGGTATACGTTCATCAACCTGACCGGGCTTACTATCGGGATCACCTGCAGTTTGCTGCTGTTGTTGTACATCACTGATGAGTTGAGTTACGACCGGTACCACGTCAACGCAGAGAACATTTATCGGATCGTCTCCAACATCAAGGAGCCAGATGATGCGTTTACCTGGGCATCGACGCAGATGCCGCTGAAGGAGGAACTCCAGGATAACTACCCGGAAGTAATCAACTCCGTCAGAATCTTTGGAATGGCCCGCGACCTGTTCAAAGTAGGGGATAAGGAATTCTACGAGTCAGATTTCAAATTGGCCGACTCCACGGTCTTTGAGATGTTTACCTATGAGTTCATCGCGGGCGATCCTGCCACGGCGTTGGATGCTCCGTTATCTATTGTTCTTACGGAGTCCGTTGCGCGAAAATACTTTGAGAACCCTGCAGAGGCAATCAATCAATCCATTCATGCCAACCGCCGTGATGAGGACTTCAAGATCACGGGGGTGATCAAGGATGTGCCGTTGAATTCTCACTTTCGTTTTGACGCGCTTATTTCCCGCAGTTCCAGGGCCCAGTTTACCGGCGGCTGGGGAGGATTTGGAGTGACCACTTACATCCAGCTGCCTCCCGGGTACAACCTGAACAAGATCCAGGAGAGCCTGGACAAGATTGTCAAGGAGAAGGTGGATCCGGTGTTTGCCCAGGTGGGCGTTTCCGTGAAGTACGGGCTTCAACGAATTACAGACATTCACTTGTATTCTAAAATCCAGGATGAGGCAGAAGCCGGAGGAGACATTTCCTACATCTACATCTTTGGAGCGGTCGCCATCTTTATGCTGGTGATTGCCTGTATCAATTATATGAACCTGGCTACTGCGCGATCTGTAAACCGTGCCCGTGAAGTAGGCTTACGAAAGGTAATGGGCTCGCAGCGAGGGCTGATTATGGCCCAGTTCCTAACCGAATCAGTCGTGATGGCGATCCTGGCGCTGATCCTGAGTCTCAGTTTGATCTACTTGTTGCTTCCCTATTTCAACGTCATCGCTGACAAGCAACTTCCCTTTTCCTTCCTGGCACATCCGACCATCGCGCTCAGCCTCCTTGGAATTGTGCTGTTTACCGGCCTGGTCGGCGGCAGTTACCCGGCCTTCTATCTTTCCGGGTTCAATCCCGTCAATGTGCTGAAGGGCAAACTGGCGGCGCGCGGAGGCAGTGTGTTGTTTCGAAAGTCGCTTGTGGCTATCCAGTTTGCGCTCAGCATTTTTATGCTCATCAGCACGCTGGTAGTGTTTGATCAACTGACTTTCCTGCGCGAGAAAGACCTTGGCTTTAATAAAGAGAACGTGGTTCGTCTCAACCTTAGCAATCGCGAGATGATGCGAAAGTCAGAGGCTTTGGTCCAGCGATTCAAGGGAATTCCGGAAGTGGTTTCAGTAGGCCGGGCCAGTTCATCACCCGGTGAGGGAATAGGGAAGGGACTGATGCAGGTAGAGGATGCGGAGGGTAAGATGGTAGACCGGGGTGTCGATCTATTTGAAGCCGATTACGATTTTGTGGAAGCGCTCGGCATGACCATTGTTGACGGACGCAATTTCTCGCGTGACAATCCCGGGGATACCAGCAACTCGGCCCTGGTGAATGAAAGCATGGTGAAGCGTATGAACTGGAAGGATCCGATGGGCAAGCGCTTTGAATTTGGCGGAGGGCAGGGTCGCCCGCCCCAGGTGAGAAAGGTGGTCGGCGTCATCAAGGATTACAACCAAAACTCGCTCTATGATGAGATAGAACCACTGATGGTGTTGCTCAACCCGGAAGTCAACTATGTTTTTGTTCGCTTGAACCCGGGAGATCTCCGGTCCTACATGGAGTCCCTGGACAAGGGTTGGAAGGACGTGTACCCGGGATCGCCGTTTGAATATGTATTCCTTGACCAGGACTTGAACACGCAGTATAAAGCAGATGAAAAGCGGAGCCAGATCTTCACCGCATTTTCAGGGTTGACCATGGTAATTGCCTGCCTTGGGTTATTGGGACTGGCGGCATTCACTACCGAACAACGTACCAAGGAAATAGGGGTTCGCAAGGTGGTCGGTGCCAGCGTTAGCGGGTTGGTGGTACTGGTGTCGCGAGAATTCTTCTTGCTGGTGTTTATTGGCATGGCCTTGTCATTCCCCGCCGCGTGGTACTTCACCGAAGAGTGGCTTTCGAATTTTGCTTACCGGATCCCGATGACCGGTGAGTGGCCCACTTTCTTATTATCTGCGCTGTTGGCTTTTGTGATTACCCTGGTCACCGTGGGCTACCATGTAGTTCGCGCTGCACGAGCGAATCCGGTCTATGCGTTGCGGGATGAATAATCAACGGGTTAGTTCGCGGGCTTAAATCCTCTTTGACGACACGCCTCAAACACGACCACCGCGGTGGCGGTAGACACATTCATGGAGTCAATTTTGCCCTGCATCGGAATGATGATGTTGGCATCAGCGTTCTTGACCCAGATGTCGGATAAACCAGTGGCTTCAGTTCCCATGACGATCGCGGAGGAAGTACGGTAGTCAATTTCATGGTACGGCTTTGAGGCCTCGAGGTAGGTGCAATAAATCCTTACGTTATGCTTCCGAAGCCACGCGATCGTTTCTTCGGAGGTCGCGGTGGCGACCGGTTGGGTGAACACACAACCCAGGCTGGAGCGAACCACGTTTGGGTTGTACAGATCGGTTTGAGGATCGCAAACGATCACCGCATCGATGCCGGCCGCATCCGCGGTGCGGAGAATGGCACCCAGGTTACCGGGTTTCTCCACCGATTCAAGCACCAGCACCAGTGGGTTCTTGCGAAGAGCAAGATCGTCAAGCCGGTGCGTCTTCATCTCGGCGACGGCGATTACGCCCCCGGTTCCTTCGCGCACCGCAATTTTGTCGAATACCTCCTGGGTGACCGGGACCAGGAATTTATCGTGGATGCCCAGGGTCGCCAGGTCATGCTCGGGGAACAGGTCCACGCAATAAAAGAGATTGCCGATGGTGTAACCAGCGCCAAGGGCCATGCCGATTTCTTTTTTCCCTTCAATGATGAACAACTGCTGGCGTCGCCGCTCGCGGGGTTTTTCCAGAGCCAACAGGCTCTTGACTTTGGGGTTCTGCGTACTTGTTATGACCGTTCCTGGCTTCAACTTTCAAAAGTTCAACGTTCAAGTCTTCGTGTTATTGGTACAAATCGAGGATACCCATCAGCCATTCACGAAAGCCACCGACCCCTGACCCCTAACCCCTGACCCCTGACTCCTGACTCCTAACCCCTGACCCCTGCCCCAAGTTAGTGTATTGGGGCAATCCCTGAAATCGTTCGGCCCAAGCGATTATATTTACGAAGTGAACCTTTACCACCCGTCTTCCTGGACTGACTACGAGCTGCTTGATGCGGGCGAGTTTGAGAAACTTGAACGGTTTGGCAAGTACACCCTCATCCGGCCCGAACCGCAGGCCATCTGGGAGCGGACTCTTCCCCTCAACGAATGGAAGCGCCTTGCCCATGCTCATTTTAACCGTGAGCAGAGTGACAAATTCAGGTTTACGGATGAGGCCAAGGGAGGGTGGAAGAAGCTCAAGGACATGCCGGAGCAATGGCAGGTGCGGTATGATTATAACGATCTTCACCTTACCCTGAGGTTGGCGCTCACCAGTTTTGGTCACGTCGGTGTGTTTCCCGAGCAGGGCAGCAACTGGAATTTCATTTACGATACCCTGAAAGGCTGGAAACACGAGAAGCCGCGTATCCTTAATTTGTTTGCTTATACCGGCGCTGCATCGGTCGTTGCCCGGATGGCAGGAGCGGAGGTAACACATTGCGATGCCTCACGGCCAGGACTTAACTGGGCGAATCAAAACATGCAGTTGAACCAACAGGATAACATCCGCTGGGTGTACGAAGATGCGTTCAAGTTTGTAAAGAGGGAACTGAAGCGGGGAAATAAATACCACGGCATTATCATGGACCCGCCACCTTATGGCCGCGGGCCAGAAGGAGAAAAGTGGACGCTCCAGGAGCAACTGAATGAACTAGTGAAAGTGAGCCAGGGCCTGTTGGAGGACAAACCTTGTTTCTTTATCCTTTCGATGTATGCCGTCGGGCTTTCCTCCACCGTGGGGCTCAACGTGGTGAAGACACACTTCCCAAAGGCGGCGATGGAATGGGGTGAATTCTTTTTGAAATCAAAGCAGGGGAAGGATCTGCCGATGGGGACGTTTGTGAGGTTTACGTGTTGAAGTGTTGACGTGTTGAAGTTATATGGAGCAATAATCAGTGAATAACCGACTCATCTAATCAGCGAATAACCGAATCATCGAATCATCGAATCATCGAATTAATCCCACAGTTATGAAATTCAATTCTCGAACTATCCTGATGCTGGTTGTCGTAGTTGTGTTCGCGGGGTGTGCGCCGCCAAAGCAGGACGTGCCTAAGGCGAAGACCTACGACGAACTCGTCACGTTGTTTAAGGAGTGGCGCGAATTCCAGCATCCACAAACGGTCGAGGGTGTGCCGGACTATTCGGTTGCGGCCATGCAGAAGCAGCATGCGGAGCTGAAAAAGTGGCAGCAGCGACTGCAGGCGTTTGATACTTCGGGTTGGCCGGTCAAGCACCAGGTGGACTGGTACCTGATTTGGGCGGAGATGAATGGGCTGGACTTTGACCACCGGGTGGTGCGGCCCTGGGCGAACGATCCGGCGTTTTATGTGTGGTTTTATCTTTCCCCCAGCGATGTGCCGGAGCGGGAAGGTCCGAATATTCATGGCGCGGTGGACATGCCTTTCTACAAGCAGCCCCTTTCCACCCCCGAAGCAGCCGAAGTCGCGATCCGCCTTCGGAAGGCAGGTGCAGTCTATGAGCAGGCCAAGAAAAATCTCACCGGCAACGGCAAAGACCTCTGGACACTCGGCGCGCGTTCTATCCGTGAACAGACGGATGAATTGAAAACTTTTGCGGCTTCCCAGGAGCCCACTTATCCAGATCTTGCGGCGGCTGCACGCGAAGCGATTGATGCGGCGAACCAGTTTGCAGACTGGGTAACTGAACAGGCCAAAACAAAGACCGGGGTATCCGGCATCGGTAAAGCGGACTACGATTGGTACCTCAAAAATGTGCACCTCGTTCCTTATACGTGGCAGGAAGAAGTGGTATTGCTAGAGCGTGAATTGGCCCGGGCACACGAAGCCATGCGATTGGCCGAGTACAGCCACCGAAATTTGCCCCCGCTGCCCCGTGCGCCGACCGCGGAAGCCTATGCGAAAAGTCAAAACCTGGCGATAGACGAGTTCATGAAATTTCTCGGCGAAGAGATGATGACGGTGAAGCCCTACATGGATCCCGCCATGCGCGCCGTGATCATTCCGTTCACGCCACTGTCGGAACCCAATGCCCTCCGCGGCTTCTTCCATGAAGTGGACTACCGCGACCCCATGCCGATGCGGGCGCATTTCTTTCATTGGATTGATAAAGCTAGGGAAATCGAAGAGCCCGTGGAGAGCCCGATCCGACGTGTTCCGTTGCTGTACAATATTTTCGATAACCGTGCTGAAGGAATGGCCACGGCCATGGAGGAATTGGTATTGAATGCCGGCATGCTGAAGAACCGCCCGCAGGTAACGGAGCTCGTGCACATCATGCTCGCCCAGCGCTGCGCCCGTGGTTTGGGTGGATTGTATCAGCATGGTCAGTTGATGGACTTCGACCAGGCCACTAAGTTTGCATCCAAGTGGGTGCCGTGGGGACTGCTTCCTGCGGATGGAGGAACGATCCAGCATGAAGAGCATTTCTATGTTCAGCAGCCTGCTTATGGCGAGAGCTACGTGATCGGCAAGATGCTGATCGATCAGCTCATTGCCGAGTACGCCCGGCAGCGGGAGGGCAAGTTCAACTTGAAGGAGTTCATGGACGAATTCAACCAGGTGGGCATCATCCCGGTGTCACTGGTGCATTGGCAAATGACCGGGGATAAATCCATGATTAACCGAGTAACCGCGAAGTAAGTCTAAGTTTGAATGACCCCCATCGCTGGCTTTCGATTGACGCTTTCGCGTGTTATCCTCTTTTGCGCTGATTTGGGTGCGCTTCAATCTTTCTACGTCCGAAATTTTGGTTGCACCATCCGAGAGGAAATTGCCGGGGAGTGGGTCGTCCTGGATTGTGGGGGTTTCGAGTTGGCACTGCACAAGGTGGGCAAAGGATATGAGCCAGCGCCGGGTGAGAAGTTTGTGGTCGGTGGCAATACCAAACTGGTGTTTCGGCTTACAGGCGACCTGGACAGTTTCAGAAACAGGCTTCAGAACGAAGGGATCAAGATCGGTGAGATCAAGACTTTCGAAGGTTTTTCGTCGCGTTTCTGTGATGGCGAAGATCCGGAGGGCAACGTTTTCCAGATCGAGTGCCCTGCCCAGTGAAGAATCACTCTTATCTTATGGATGAGGATTTCACAATAGCACAAATAAGAAGGACACTGACGATCGGGTTAGCTATTTGTGCGTTCGCGGCGTTTGGGCAGCCAAAAGCTACGACGTACAAACCATTAGCTTATTACAGGAATTTCTCCCACAAGACTCCTCCTGTGCTCAAGATTTTCCCGGGTGATACCTTGATGAGTGAAACGGTTGATGCAGTGGGTTATGATAAAACGGGTAAGAGCGTAACAGAGCGAGGCAACCCCCAGACCGGACCGTTTTACATCGAGGGGGCTATGCCGGGTGATGTGTTGGCCGTGACGTTGACGAAGGTTTCATTGAACAGGGACTATGCCACAACGTTGGAGCAATTTGTAAGAAGAAGCCTGCCCTTCGAGGTGATTAAACCTGTGTATGCCCGAAATGCAAAGCTGGTGAAATGGACGCTGGACAGAAGCGCGGGTTACGCATACCCCCAGATTGCACACGAACATCTTGGCAACTTCAAGGTTCCCCTCAATCCCTTCATGGGCTGTGTGGCGGTTGCCGCTCCGCTAAAAGACAAGGAGCCGGAGTCGTACTTCGCGGGGGAGTTTGGAGGGAACATGGACTTTTACAAGGTCGCGCAGGGTGCGACGGTCTACCTGCCGGTATTTCATGAGGGCGCCTTATTGTATGTTGGCGATGCCCATGCCCTTCAGGGAGATGGGGAAATTACCGGCGACGCGCTGGAGACATCCGTTGACTTTTCGCTGGTGACCCGCGTCATCAAATCCAGTGAATTAAAGATCAATTTCCCGCGAATTGAGGACGCCGAACATCTGGTGGCCCTGGCGACGGCCGAGACGCTGGAAGAAGCCCTTAAACTCGCCACGCTTGGACTACTCGAGTGGGTACAATCGGACTACCACCTTGCCCTCAATGAGGCAACCCAGGTCTTGGGAACTTCAATAGAATACCGAATCCCGACGTTGGCCGGTCCGCGCGTTGAGATCGCTGCGATGATCCGTAAAGAGGTCCTGAAGGGATTGAGAAAATAGGTTCTTTGTCCTGAAGTCCATCGGATTGAGTATTCAGTTGGTCGGGAGATTCCTGCCGACCGATGACTGTTGCGCTCGAAACCCGGTGGCTGAGGTTCCCGAAGCCACCGGTGGAGCTGCGTCCGCTCAAGTGCGTGCGCCAATGATCGTTCACCGTTGCGGGCCAATCAGATTTAACTCACAGAAAGAAAGTTCCTGTGGCCCTCCATTCTTGTTTTTGCTTTTTATCCCCGGGTTAAAACCTGAGGCTACAATAATTTCACCACTGACGGGGTTTCCTTGATCGGTGACTATCGCACCCAAAGCCACCTGAGGCCAAGATAATTTCAGCCTGACGGTTTTCTTAAATGTGGTGTACTGGAAGCCCGGTGGCTGAGGCTCCCGAAGCCACCGGGGGACCTGCCCAGGTTAAAACCCGGAGCTGATTTTGGAATCATTTCAAGGGTACCGCAAACACTTCATCCCAGGCCGACAGCGCAGGCTTGGGCTGTAGATTGATGTCCACCAGTCCGAGGTAAATAAAGTAGCCGAGATTTTCTGGTATGGGTGGTGTGAGGCTGGCGATGTCAATGTCGGTAAACGTCAGTTGAAACCAGGCGATCGCCTTCGCCGCGTCGAGCAGGGCTCGCTGTCGCTTGATGTACGCTGCCTGCAATTGCGGGGAACTGGTGAAGCTGGTTCCTGCCAGCGACACGGATCCCGACGACCAGCCACCTTCTGAGACGAATACCGGAAGCGATTTACTTTCAACAAGCTTTGAATAGTAGTTATCGGGCAATTGGTCTGGGCTGGATATTCCAAAATACGGGTAGGACGAAAGCCCCAGTTCTTCAATGAACGGAAAGTCTGCGAAGTCCTGGGCTACACCGACGTATCCGCCACCGCCGAGGTTGCCCCACGCCACATCCACCTGCACGCTAACACTCAACTTCGCCGTTGTTCCGCGGCCGGCAAGTTCGGCCGCCGCATCGTTGGCCGCTTTTTTCACACCCTGGTAAATCGCACTGGATGCTGCCGCGCGGATCAGGTTGGTCTCGAGGGCGAGGCCCAGGTGCTCTGGCTTCAGCACGCTGTCCATGGCGAGAACGAACTTGCGGTACAATGCCTGCGCTTCAGGGTCGGCGATGCTCTTACCCATGGCCACCAGCTCGAGCGCATCATTCGCGCGGTCCAATCCATTCTGCGGATCGATGTACACCCACAGTTTGAAATTCTTGCTTCGGTAAAAGTCGACAAGCCCCGCATAGTGCCGTGCCACATAATCCTTTGCCGGTGTGCCGCTGAAGAGGGTGTCCCATGGCACTTCGGTATTGACGATGGCAGCGTCTGCCCGGGTGGTCCAGATTTGCAGGCTTTGGAGGACAAGATTGAAATCATCGAAACGCGGGGCGGAATTGGCAAAGCCCATGCGGTATGTGCGCATCGGCGTCGGTGTGGTACTGCTCGTGCAGGAATTCACAACCAACACAATGAATATGGATAGAAGCCTGTGTAACATTTGCTGCACCTAAATGTAATGAAACGGCCTTTGATAGCGTCCCCTCTGATTTAACTTCCCTCGGTTCAATAAAGGGCTGTCTCTTGTTTTAGTATATTTGATAAGCCATCAAATTGGACCATATGAAACTAATAACTACCCTTTTGCTGGTGGTCATATCCACCCAATTGTTAAGTGCTCAAAAATGCAAGTACACAACAAACAAGAAGGACCCCTTTACCGGCGAACAGATCGTAACCGTGGTGCACACTAACCGAGGATGGACTTGGGCGTCCATTAGGCAAGGAGAAAAGTTTCTTATTGAAATGACCTTCTTGCACGCTGGGGATATCCAGAAACCGATGACTGTAAATGATTCTGTGCTTGTCAAGCTGGCTGATGGTTCAGTTTTTCATTTCCGACCTATGGCGGATGTGCAGCCTGTTAGCCAAAGCAAATCCTATACGAGTGGAACGTCAATCACCAGCCGATCGGGGACGGCGGTCACCACGACGATGGAGTTGACTTCATTCTCACCTAGGTTCATCGTGGATAAATCCGTGGTTGAAAAGATGTCCCAATCCGGGCTCGTGGCTATCCGGCTCGATTTCACGGGCAAGCCGGTTGATTTCGACTTCCAGGTTAAGCCTTTAATTAAGTCGGTTGAGCCCATCATGAACCAGTCAAAATGCATTCTGACGATCCAATAATTCCACGCAATGATTAAGTTGAGCCATGAATGTTGTTTACCTCGTCGTGTAAGATGGTTGCTTTTCTTTATGCTATGCACATGTACAGCGATGGCTCAGCTGCCTTCAGGGTGCGTAAGCTTGAAGGAAGGCAAGTTTGAAATCCATGACAAGGTCAACGGCGTCTCGGTGATCACCCGAAAAGGTGGGGTGCAGCGGGAAGAGAATGAAAAACTGGGCGTGGTCGTTGAGTACCTCACCGAATGGCTCGACGAATGCACCTTCCGGCTCGTGCCATTCAAGGTGGTTCGTAACGACAACAACCTCGACATGGATGGCGATCTCAAATTGGAAGTGGAAATTGTCGAGATCCGTGAGGACACCTACGTGCAGATTACCACCTCGTGGGTGACCGGGCAGAATGAGACGGAGGAAGTGAAGATTATCAAACCACCCCGTTAGTCCGCATTCTCGTGCAAGCGGCGATCTTTTCCCAGCGCTGAATAGTCCACACTCCAATACAGGAATACCCGAAAGACATTGGAAAGATCATAGGCATTGCCGGTGGTGCGCTGCTGCAATACATTCATATAGCCGGTGTCCATGCTCAGGTTCTTGCCAATGGGAAAGCGAATCCCAAGGAAGAGCCGGTTCTGATCAAACGTGTTGTACACAATGCTTGAGCCAAACTGCACCATCACTTCATCGGAGGCGACCAGTTCGGGCATGGAAGATTGGTTGAAAACCTTAACCTGGAAACTGGCCAGGTAACGCAGGCGCAGGCTGAACTGTTTGGGTCCCACCACCTGGTCGTTGACGATCTGGTCTCTCCAACGCTCCTCGACTCTTATCCTGCTTAGAATTGTTACTCTTCCTTGTTCGCTGAGCGAAGACCATTGCTGGTAGATCCTGTTTTCGATGTTCCAGGTGTTGAGTCCTTCCGGCGGGGCCAGCCACAGCCGTGCCACGCCAAGGATGACCGGGTATTTGCCCTGAATCCAATGCACCGCTCCAAATCGGAGGAGGTAGAAGCGATCTTGACCCCAGGCTCCTTCCTTGCGAACATGAAAATCGCCAACCATTCCCCACTGCTCTGAAAAGCGGAAAGTGGAGTTCAGGGAATACCACGCCTGGGTGTGATAGTTCAGTTGCTTTGTCGCGGGAGTAACCTGGGCAGCAGCTTCAAGGGAGAAGCAGGCAATTAGAATGAGACACAGTTGACGCATGACATCGAGCCAGGCACATCCTGCCGGCCCGGATTAATCAAATTCTATTTTTCATACTTGAACTTCTGACCGCCTACCGAGGCTTCATACATCAGTCCTCCTTTTTGCATGGTGAAAACCATGACACCATCGACGTATTTGGCATTGGCTGAGGCACCGGCGGTGGCAGCCACGGCAGATACCTGGGCGGAAAACTCAACGCGGTTTTCCTTGAACCGGTCAAGGTCTTTCTTGGATTGAAAGAAGATCACTTCGCGGTAAGCCTGACCACCAAGTTGGAAGCCGATACTCACCTGGGTCATACGCGCCGTGCCGACGATCTTTCCTCGTTCATACGCTATCCCATTGCCCGAGGCACCTCCAACACCAATGGCGCCCTTGCCCACGTTGGGCAAGATCACATAACCGTAAGCGCTGCTGAACAAACCGGCCATTTTCGGGTCAGTTTTGATGAACTCGGCCTTGGCCTCTTTTGAGTCGGAAATGATTTTGTCTTTTTTGGATTGGCCAAAGGAAGGAGCGGCAACCATCGCCAGAATAACCAAGGCAAACACGCAGGAACGGTATCTCATACCTCTTTGAATTTGTATGCGAAGATACATCCTTTCCGGCGTACGGTTATGTGATGTTTGTCAACTCAGGGTCTGGCTTCAACGCGGCTAGTCTGGCCACTCCTGGCTTCCTGTTTAGCCATGCATGACGCTTTTCATTTTTCTGTGAATTTCCTGCAGGATCGGCAGGATGACGGGAGCGCCCATATCCAGCGCCCCGATTTCATGTAATTTTGGCCCTTTGTTCAACCAAAAAACACCACGTATGAAAAGAATGCCCCTTATCATTCTCCTGATGATTACTTCTCCTGTCTTGTTTGCCCAAAAAGGCAACTGGTACGTGGGCGGAGTAGTTGGATATTCCTCCAGTACCGACAAGACACCCGGCGGTTTCAAAACAACTACCTCCAGCTATGCGTTTGGCCCGGAGGTCGGCACCTTTCTAAAGGACAACATCCAATTGGGGTTGTACCTCGGGATGAGCGGAGATTCCCAAAAGGATGACAATGGCGACATCTACACTTCCTCTGCGTTCAGTCCTACCATCTACGGAAGGCAGTTCTTCAAGATCACCGACAACTTCAGCGCGTTTGGCGGACTGTACCTCAACATTTCGAACGGCAGCACGACCAACTACAACGGCGGTGGCAACACGACGGAACAGAAGTATTCTGGTTTTGGCCTGCGTCTTGGCGTGGGTATCGCTTACGCCCTGTCACCTCGCTTCACGGCGGTCGGGCAATATGGATTGCTGGGCTACCAAAGCGTGAGCCGCAAGAACAATGGCAATGATGCCGGCACCACCACTTCATTTGATTTTGGAGTAAACACGATCGGCTCGAGTACCCTTAGCCAGGGCAACGGTTCAGGCTCCGTGTTCAACATCGGCTTGTACTACACCCTCAAGAAGACAAACTAAGTCTTCTCACCCGGTGATCAGAAGCTAACAGATTCTAGGCAGTTGATCCCCGGTGAGGTAGTTCACCACGCGCCTGCCGCCAATCGCGCTTTGCAGCACCACTTGACCGGGGTGTTCTGAGGCGATCTCGCCAATGATATGGGCGTGCGTCCCAAGCTCATGGGTTCGCATGACTTTCAAGGCACTATCGGCCATTGACGGATCGACCACCGCCAGGAAGATTCCTTCATTGGCGACGTACAACGGGTCCAGGCCGAGCATTTCGCAGGCACCTTCCACTTGCTCGTCGATGGGAAGGTGCTGCTGTATAAGAGAGATGCCCAGCTTCGATTGGCCGGCCAATTCGTTCATTACGGTGGCAACACCGCCGCGTGTTGGGTCGCGCAAAAAGTGAATAGCATCACCAGCCACATCCAGGACTGAACGGACCAGGTGATTCAGCGGCGCCGTGTCGCTCGCTATGGTCGTCTCAAACTCCAGGCCTTTGCGCTGGCTCATGATGGCAATGCCATGTGTGGCAATGTTGCCGCTTACAATGACCTTGTCGCCAGGCCGGATGTTGCGATAGGAGATTTTGGCGCGGGGATGGAGTTCGCCCACGCCGGAGGTATTGATAAAGATTTTATCGCCTTTGCCTTTCTCTACCACCTTCGTATCGCCGGTGACGATGGTGATGCCCGCCTTGAGCGCTGCCTGCCGGATAGAAACGAGCACTTCCCAAAACTCGTCCATGCGTAGTCCTTCTTCAAGGATGAAGGCCAATGATAAATATTTTGGTATTGCCCCGCACATGGCCAGGTCGTTCACCGAACCATTCACGGCGAGTTCGCCGATGTTACCTCCGGGAAAGAAGATGGGAGAGATGACGTAGCTGTCGGTGGAGAAGGCCACCGTTCCATTTAAGGGAAGCAACGCGCCATCATGCTGCTCATCGAGATGATCGTTCTTGAGGAGATCGAAAACACCGGACTGTAATAGTCGCTGGGTGAGGAGCCCTCCGCTGCCATGCCCCATGGTAATCACATCGAAGTCGAGCTTCGGCAGGGGACAGTTAAAGGCGACAGAAGGTTTCATACCTATCTAAACTTCTTGCGGAACGCGTGAATAATGGTAGTAAGCTGCACAAGCCCCTTCGCTGCTGACCATAGGGGCGCCAAGCGGGTGTTCGGGCTTACACCTTGTTCCAAACATAGGACATTGATGGGGCTTCTTCATACCTTTCATGATGGCGCCGGAAATGCAGTCAGGATTCTCCTTGACCTCCGTGTCGGCCAGGTGAAACTTGTTGCGTGCGTTATAGGCAGCAAACCTGTGATTGACTTCCAGCCCGCTCATCGGGATGGTGCCAATGCCACGCCAGGCGCGGTCTGAAACATCGAATACATCATTCATCACCGAACGAGCGAGGGCATTGCCTTCGCGGGTAACTACACGCGCGTATTGGTTCTCCAATTTCGCCTCGCCCTTCTCCAATTGCTGCACAGCCATGAGAATGCCCTGCAGGAGATCTACCGGCTCAAACCCAGTGACCACCACAGGCACTTTGTATTTGGCCACAATGGGATCATACTCATTCATCCCCATAATGGTGCACACATGTCCGGCCGCCAGGAACGCGTCGATGCGACTTTCGGGATCGCTGAGGATAGCCTCCATCGCCGGGGGCACCAATACATGGGAAGCTAATATGCTGTAGTTGGTTACTCCCTCTTTTTCTGCCTGTACCAATGACAAGGCGTTGGCCGGGGCGGTTGTTTCAAAGCCGACGGCGAAGAAGACAACTTCCTTATCGGGATTTTCTTTTGCAAGCTTCACAGCTTCAAGTGGCGAGTACACGATCCGCACGTCGCCGCCTTCGGCCTTCACTTCCAACAAGCTCTTCACAGAACCGGGCAC
The DNA here is from genome assembly GCA_016787645.1 of Cyclobacteriaceae bacterium. Classification (GTDB taxonomy): domain Bacteria; phylum Bacteroidota; class Bacteroidia; order Cytophagales; family Cyclobacteriaceae; genus ELB16-189. The sequence continues at coordinate 174,648 of JAEUUF010000002.1, forward strand.
CCGAAGCATATCGCCAAAGGAGCAGAGTATCACGTTCGGCTTTTGAGCCAGCAGGATGGCCTCGTCAATAATACCGAGAGGTGTGACACATACCGGGCATCCAGGTCCATGAACCATGGTGATTTCTTTTGGCAACATCTCCAGTATGCCATTCTTCACCAGGCTATGCGTTTGCCCTCCGCAAATTTCCATGATCGTCCAGGGCCTGGTCACCACCTTGTGGAGCTGATCCATGTACTCCTTGACGAGCGCGCTATCCCGGTATTCGCTGAGGAATTTCATAGGGCGGCGGGTTTATCCGGTCCAAGTTCATCGAGCTCTCCGATCTTTCGGATGTACTCAAAGGTCTTGTGGGCTTCCTCTTCGTCGATCGTGCCGATGGCTACGCCGACATGAACCAGCACATAGTCTCCCACTTGTGCCTGGGGCACCATGGACAGGTTCACTTCCTTCAGGATTCCTCCGAACGAAACTTTTCCGACGCGGAAGGTTTCATCCAGCTGGCCAGTGATGGCCATCAGTTTACCGGGAATGGCGAGGCACATACTATTTCATTTTGATGGGATTGAGCAACGAGTTTATTTTCAACCTGGGCACAAGCCAGCTGGCCATAGCTGATGCATTCATCGTTGGGAGAGAGTTCATCATGGAAGAGTAACTCAAACTCTTCGGAAAGCATACTCAGCAACAAGTCATTCAGCAGCGCATTCTGAAATACGCCGCCACTGAAGGCGAGGGTACGGCAACCCTGCTCGCGGGCCACCTGGGCAATCCAATGCACGAGCGCCACATGGAACTGCCACGCGATCGCGCTGCGGTGACTGCCGAGGTGCAGGTGGTGTACGACATAGTCGATGATGCCTTTGGTGGAAAGATCGCGGACCGGCTCCAGCACCTGATCGGTTTCGCGCAAGGCACAATTCTCCAGGAACAGGGCCGCCTCACCTTCGTAGCTCGCATGGTCGCACAAACCAAGGAGTGAAGCAACGCCATCAAACAGGCGACCCATGCTGGAGGTTTTCAGTGTGGCCTTGGTAATCATCGCACGATACAATTTCCATTCACTGTCTGAGAATTTGGATTCAACCAGTGGAATCGCTTCGGCATGGTCAGCGGTCAGCGAAAGCGCACAGAGCCGGGGTTCTCGCGAGAATTTGTCGCCGAGGAAGTGCGTGAAGTAGTCCAGGTGAGCCACCCGTTCAAAAGTGTGATTTTCATAACGGAAGAATTCTCCGCCCCAGACCTGGCCGTCATCGCCAAGGCCGGTGCCGTCCCAGATCACACCCAGGATCGGTTGCGGTGCGTCAAGCTGGTTATTTTCTGCTAACACAGCCGCAAAATGAGCCTGGTGATGCTGGATCTCCCGAACAGGTACTTGCCAGTCAGAGGCCATTCGGATTCCGGTCTGCGAAGAAAAGTAGGCGGGATGCTTGTCAATGATCACCTCAGCTGGCCGCGTATTCATCAGTCCAAGCAAATGGTGAAGGGTATGTTCGTAGCCGCGTTGGGTATCAAAGTTTTCAAGGTCACCGAGATATTGGCTTGCATAAAGATTTCCCCGAACCATCAGGGCGAACGCGCTCTTCAAGTCAGCCCCCATGGCCAGTGTGGTTTGTGCTGAGGTAAGCGGATGCTGGAAGACGAGTGGTGCCATGCCACGAGAACGGCGCAGGACGATGCGGTGATCTCCGTGCCGGGCGAATTGTACAACGCTGTCATCCTGCGGTACGACGATCGAACGATTGTTTACTACGAAGAAATCGGCGATGCCATCAAGGTTATTGAACGCCTGGTGGTCTTCGTAAAATATCGGTGAACCACTCAGGTTTCCGCTGGTAGCAATCAACGGTCCGCTAAATCCTTCAGCCAGCATGGCGAGGAGAGGGGTGTACGGCAGCATAATGCCCAGCCTATCCAGTCCCGGTGCCACACCCGGTAACGACGCCTGATTTTTCCGACGAAGCAATACTACAGGGCTCTGGGTCGATTGGAGCTCTTGTGACTCGGCTTCACGGATTTCTACATAATGCCGTGCAGCTTCTACCGACTTCATCAGCAGGGCGAACGGTTTGGAAGGTCTGTGTTTACGGTCACGCAGCGTTTGGACCACAGCGGCATTGGTTGCATCGGCCATTAGCAAGTACCCTCCGATACCTTTGACAGCCAGAATGTGTCCTTCTTGCAGCAACCGAATAGATTCAGCCAGGACAACTTCAGGATCTGTACTCAGCGTTTTTCCGGAGTGACCGACAAGACTAAGCGCTACGGCACAGTCAGGACAACTATTGGTCTGTGAATAGAATCTCCGGTTCGCCGGATCGTTGAACTCTTTCTGACATACGGGGCACATCGTGAACGGGGCCATCCTGGTTAGAGGGCGGTCGTAAGGAAGGCTGGTGATGATGGAATAACGGGGCCCGCAGTTCAGGCAGGTGGTAAAGGCGTATCCTTTGCGCCGATTTCCCACCTCGGTAAGTTCATGCCGGCAAGCTTCGCATAACCCGAGATCAGGAGTAAGCAGAACAGTCGGCTCGCCCACGGGGTTGCTTTCAATGATCTGAAAGGTGAGGTAGCCGGTCTCCGGAAGTTCTTTTCGGTGCACCCGGCTGATGTGTGCGTTCTCCGGGGGGCAAGTGAGCAAGTCGGACTCAAACTGAGCAAGGTTTTCAGGTGACCCGCTCACTTCCACGTGTACACCTTTTACGTCATTGCTCACCCAGCCTTTGAGTTGGTACGCATTGGCCAGCCGGAAAACGTATGGCCGGAAACCAACCCCCTGTACGACCCCTTCAATATGGAGTTGGCGTGTGGGCATAGTTTATACGAGTACTGCCTCCTGCTTTCTTTCGGCGATGCGCTTTTCCAACCATTGATACCAGCTGCTCATGCCCAGCCCGGTTGTGGCTGAGAGTTCGAGAAATTGGATGGAGGGGTTGGCCCGGCGAGCATATTCCTTGGCGCGCTCAACTTTGAAGTTTACGTAGGGGAGCAGGTCAATTTTGTTGATGATGCAGAGCTGGCTGGACGCAAACATGTCAGGATACTTCAGGGGCTTGTCGTCACCCTCGGTTACACTGATGATGGCCACCCGGGCATTTTCGCCCAAGTCGAACAACGCGGGGCAGACCAGGTTACCGACGTTTTCGATGAAGAGGATAGAGTCATTGGCGGGGGACAGGTTGTGCAAGGCCCGGTGGATCATGTCGGCATCGAGGTGACATCCTTTGCCGGTATTGATTTGAATGGCTTCAACTCCGGTGGCCGCGATTCGGTTGGCGTCGTTCATGGTTTGCTGGTCGCCTTCGATGACGTAGAACCGGTGATCATTCTTCAGATCGTTAAGGGTACGTTCCAGCAAAGCGGTCTTTCCGGAGCCCGGTGAACTGACGAGGTTAAAAGCGAGAATGCCTTGTTTGCGGAAATGATCGCGATTGTGGCGTGCCCTGGCATCATTCTTACCAAGGATGTCCATCTCCATTTCAATCACGCGGGTGTCGTGGCTGTGCCCATGTTGATGGGGATAGGCCAGTGGACTCCCTGATCCAGGTGTGAGGGGGGAAAACTGGACCTGGTCCTCACCAGCCCGGGTGATGGTTACGCCGCCAGGTTGATCGCATCCGCAGGTTGAGCACATATAGTTTAAAGTTCAAGGTTGAAAGTTGTTCTGGGGTTAGAATTTCATGGTCAGGCTTTTTACACGGAGTTCTTTGCCCTGGATAAATTCGTTGAGGTAGTCGTTGCAGTCGGGGCAGGGTTGGAAGGGTTCGGTGACGGTAAACTCCCTTCCGCATTTCATGCATCGCATCTTGCCTTCGATGCGGTTGATCTGTCGTTCGGCGGAGGCGAGCACCGAGTGCTTTACCCCGGCATCCCAGGCGAAATCCAGCGCGTCAAACTCAATGCCGGCGAGGGTGCCGATATCGAGCTCGATGCGGTCGACCTCCCGGGCCTGGTGTTTTTTCACCTGCTCCTCGGCCAGGTCGACAATGCTCATCACGATCGACAGTTCATGCATAAAACTATTTTGAGGCGCGTTGTCGGTTTAGCAGCCACACCGTCAGCACCACCGCCGCGCCAATGGCGAGGGTCAGCGGAATAGAATGCTCAGGGTTGGCGATATAGTGGCCGGGGCTGAGCGGATTTTGCGTTCCGTGACCGGGGTGTGCAAACACAGGAACGGTAGACACCGCGAGAAGGAGGCTGAGGATTTTTTTCATAAAAGAAGAGTTTATGAATTACGAGTTACTTCCATTCCTAAATTCTTCTCATGATCCTCGTCACCCCACAGCCTGAAGAAAGTCATGTGCAGAATGGGGCAGGAATAGTAGACTTGTTTATCCTTTTCCAGAAAATATCCGAAAACACTAACCCACGATGGATATGACAACAGACCCGCTCGCCAAACGCCCCACCTATTATGAGGAGCTGCGTTCGAAAGGCTACACGCGCCGCGACTTCATGAAGTTCTGCACCATGATTACCGCCTACATGGGATTGCAGCAAAGCGGCATCGCCCAGGTGGCCGATGCCCTGAAGTCCACACCGCGCATACCGGTGATCTGGCTGCACTTCCAGGAGTGCACCTGCTGCAGCGAATCATTCATTCGCACGTCACATCCCATTACGGCCGACATTCTTCTCGACAAGATCTCGCTCGACTATACTGAGACACTGATGGCCGCTTCCGGCCACCAGGCCGAGGAAGCCATGCAGAAGACGATGAAAGATCACTATGGGGAATACGTGCTTTGCGTGGAAGGTTCTGTACCCACCTTCGGTGACGGAGAATATTGCTGCATCGGCGGAAAATCAGCCGTACAGATTCTCCAGGAGACTGCCAAAGGGGCAAAGGCCATCATCGCATGGGGAAGTTGCGCCTGCAACGGTTGTGTACAGGCCGCCAAGCCGAATCCCACTCACGCTACACCCATTCACAAACTGGTAAAAGGAGTGCCCATCGTGAAAGTACCAGGTTGTCCTCCGATTGGCGAAGTCATGGCCGGAACACTGGTTCACATCATCGCTTTTGGCCGTTTGCCTGAACTGGATGGCATCGGACGTCCGAAAGCATTCTATTCCAAACGCATCCACGACAGCTGCTACCGCCGTCCATTCTACGACGCAGGCATGTTTGTCGAAACCTTCGACGACGAGAACGCCAAGAAAGGGTACTGCCTCTACAAAGTGGGTTGCAAAGGCCCAAGTACCTACAACGCCTGCGGCATCATGAAATGGAACAATGGCGTCAGCTACCCGATCCAGTCCGGGCACGGCTGCTTCGGCTGCACGGAAGAACAATACTGGGACAACGGCCCGATCTACGAACGCATCCCGAACCTGGCCGGCTTTGGTATTGAATCAACGGCCGACAAGGTGGGTATGGTCGCCCTCGGCGTTACCGCTGCAGGCATTGCCGCTCACGCGGTGGCCACCAACCTGCGCAAAGGCAAGTCCGTGGACACCCTGATCAAGGAAGGTAAAGAAGCAGAAAAAGAACTCTAACCCTATAGCCATGAGTAATCGCATTGTCATAGATCCCATCACCCGCATCGAAGGGCACCTGCGCATCGAAGCGGAGATAAAAGACGGAAAAGTCAGTGAAGCCTACAGCGCCGGCACCATGGTGCGAATGCTGGAGGAAATCCTCCGCGGCCGCGACCCGCGCGACGCGTGGGCGTATGTCGGACGGGTATGCGGCGTGTGTACCACCGTGCACTCCCTCGCTTCCGTGCGCGCCGTGGAAGATGCGCTCGGCATCGTCATCCCGCCCAACGCGGAAACGGTCCGCAACATCATGTTTGCCACCCAGTACATGCACGACCACGTAGTGCACTTCTACCATCTCCATGCCCTGGATTGGGTAGACATCGTCAGCGCGCTGAAGGCAGATCCGAAGAAAACATCGGAGATCGCACAAAGCATCAGCAACTGGCCGAAGAGCTCACCGGGTTATTTCAGCGACTTGCAGAAGCGGCTGGTGAAATTCGTGGAAAGCGGTCAGCTCGGCATTTTCGCCAATGGCTATTGGGGACACTCTGCCTACAAGCTTCCCGCCGAAGTGAACCTGATCGGTGTGGCGCACTACCTCGAAGCCCTCGAGTGGCAGAAAGAGATTGTGAAAGTGCACACCATCTTCGGCGGCAAGAACCCGCACCCGAACTACCTCGTCGGCGGCATGGCCTGTGCCATCGGTATCGACGATGCCAGCGCACTGAACGCAGAGCGTTTGGCTATGGTGCAGAAGCTGTTGCAGGATGCGAAGACGTTTGTTGAACAAGTGTATATCCCTGACCTGGTCGCTATCGCTTCTTTCTACAAAGACTGGGGCGCAATCGGCGGAGGCCTGGGCAACTACCTCGTGTACGGCGACTTGTCGCCCAACGGCTATAAGGATACAGCGGGATACAAGTTCCCGGCTGGCGCCATCCTCAATAAGAACATCGGTGAAGTGATGGATGTTGACCTCCGCGCCGACAATGAAGTTCAGGAGTTCATCGCCCACAGCTGGTATGAATATGCCGGCGGTGATGATGCCGGTTTGCACCCGTGGAAAGGGGAGACCAAAGTGAAATACACCGGCCCGAAGCCTCCGTATGATTATTTGAATGTCGAAGACAAATACAGCTTCCTGAAGACTCCGCGCTGGAAAGGCAATGCCATGGAAGTGGGCCCGTTGGCCCGTGTCCTGGTAGGTTATGCCCGTGGTCGCGAAGAGTATAAGGAAGTTGTTGATAGCACACTCCGCACTCTCGACGTGCCGGTGACCGCGCTGTTCAGCACACTCGGTCGCACTGCCGCCCGCGGACTGGAAGCCAAGCTAGTGGCCGGCTGGGCGCTGGAGTTCTATGACCAATTGATCAACAGCATCAAGAATGGAGACACCCGGATGGCCAACATGGAGAAATTCAAGCCCGAAACCTGGCCCAAGCAGGCGCAAGGCGTTGGGCATACCGAAGCACCCCGCGGTGCGCTAGCCCACTGGATCGTGATTGAAGATCAGAAGATCGCCAACTACCAACTGGTGGTGCCTTCTACGTGGAATGCTTCACCGCGCGACAAGGAAGGCAAGTCATCAGCTTATGAGTCGGCATTGAAAGACACGCCGATCGCCGACGAGCACAAGCCGATGGAGATCCTGCGCACCATCCACTCGTTTGACCCGTGCCTGGCTTGTGCTGTGCACCTGTATGACGAGGAAGGAAAGCATATAAGCAAAGTAAAAGTTCTTTAACCCCGGGTTATGCGAACACTCACACATCCACACCTGCTGCGCCGGGTTTTTGTATGGGAACTTCCTGTGCGCGTCTATCACTGGATCAACGCGGCGTGCATCCTGGTCCTGGTGGCCACCGGCTTTATCATCAGCGATCCGCCGGCCATTCTCTCCGGAAAAGAAGCGTACCAGAACTATTGGTTCGGTACCACGCGGTTTCTGCATTTCACCGCATCGTACCTGTTCCTTTTCAATTTTATCTTCAGGCTGTACTGGGGTTTTGTGGGGAATAAGTATGCCAATTGGCACAACTTCATTCCTTCCAATAGGAAATTCTGGAGTGATATCATGAACGTGCTGAAGACCGATATCTTCATGACGCAGCGTGAACCGGAAACTACGGTCGGCCACAACCGACTGGCCGGTCTCACTTACCTACTAACGTTCTTCGCCTTTGGACTGCAGTGCCTGACCGGCTTTGGGCTTTATGCTGCGATGAGCGACTGGTGGTTGCCTAATCTTTTCGGCTGGGTGGCCCCGCTGGTAGGAGGCGACTTCATGCTGCGCCAGATCCACCACTGGATCATGTGGTTCTTCATCCTGTTTACCATCATCCACGTGTACCTCGTGTTCTACCACGATTACGTAGAAGGCCGCGGAGAACTGTCATCGATGGCCGGAGGATGGAAATTTGTCGAGGAGGAAGTGTTTGACGAAGCCGACAAGGCACACGAAAAGAAATGAAAGGTGACCTCCTCATCCTGGGCGTTGGCAATTACCTGATGGGTGATGAAGGAGTGGGCGTGCATTTTGTGCGCTCACTTGAACCGGAATCCTGGCCGGCAGGCGTGAAGCTCCTCGATGGCGGCACGGCGGGATTCCGGTTGATGGAAGACCTTGAGAGCTACCCGAATGTGATCATGGTGGATGCCACGCTCGACGGGCGTCCCGCGGGAACGATCCGTCTCATCGAACCGAAGTTTGCTGCCGATTTCCCCAGCGCCATGAGTACGCACGAGATCGGGTTGAAAGACCTGGTCGAGGGACTGGTGTTGCTGGACAAGCTTCCGCGGATTTATCTGTTTGTCGTTTCCATTGACCGGGTGCAGCCCCTGAGCATGCAGCTTTCAACGCCTGTACAGTCTATTCTTCCGGAGCTGCGGGAGCGGGTAAGAGCGCTGGCGCTGCAGTTGGGTGTGAAAGCAAGCGAAAGCGAGGGTCAGACCGTACCCGTGGATGCCCTCCATCCGTAAGCGAAGGGAGGCTGTACATTAATGATGACGGCTGGTCAGGACCGTTTGTTTCCCGCTTTGTAGCGAATCACTTCCGCCTTTTCAAGCGTAATCAACCCGCCGGATTGATCCTGCTCAAACCATTGTTCCAAACAATATGGCGCGCGTTTGCAACGCGTGCCGTGAGCGAACGTTCTTTGAAACAGGGGAGTTGAGTTACTGAACCGCTTGCACTTCCAAGACGACTCGCTATGCCAGAAGAATTGATTGTTAGCACACTTGTGTTTAATGATGTCCATGTGACGGAAGTACTACTCGAATTTTGTATTGTGAATGTGCCTGAACTACAAATGAGATTGGGACCGTCGATGATAGGCTGAGTGTAAGGCGGTATATAATTTCCACTTGTAATCGATGAACCGCAAGTGAAATTAATGGAAACTCTGATTGGGTTAGAGTCAGCTGATGTGCCACTTGGCCTTAATGTGATTGAATTACCACTTTGGCTTACTAATGACCAGCTTTGAGGGTATGCCCAGCTATAACTACTTATGCAGCCAAGTGCAACATTTGTAGTTCCATAAAAAGTAACAGGCGTTATGTTGCAAGCTGAACTTCCCGTATATCCGGATTGTGGTCCAACCGTAGCAATGGGATTGGCTCCATTAAGTGAAATGGTAGCGGTTGCAGATTTTTCTGCGGAATTACAAAACGGTCCAGCTCCAACCAATGTGCCATAAACAGTAACATTACCAGGTTTCGCACAATCAATGGGAATGATAGTAATAAAGTTTGTTGGGGTGCCGAAAAAACCTGTTCTGTTCGTTCCTACTTCTTTCCAGCCGCTTGGTAATGTCCAAGCATAGGCGACCTCAGTAAGAGGGGGCTGAGCAATTCCACCGGTACCTAGCACAAACATACGAGGCACCATTAGTAACACTTGTGCTTTCGTGCAGTAATCAACGTTTATAGAACTGCCATAAGAATCCCACGCTTGATTTTTAACTGATAATATTAATTCACTTTTGCTTGATGCAACACCCTCATTTGGATTACCGCTTGTGCAACCGGAAAATGTTACAGTAATCGTAGATGTAGCTCCAGGTGTGTCATTCCATGTAACTGAAACATTTTGTTGATTATCAGCCCCATTAATAACGCCATTTGTAACAGTCCACTTAATTTTGCATGTGCCAAAATTACTGGGGATACTAACACTATATGATGTTGAACTACCGGGACACACTGTGCCAGACACTACAGATGTTGTGTTTTTTGTGATAGTTTGGCCAGACGCGCAAAATCCAAAGAAAATCAATGGAGTTACTGCAAGTAGTAAAAGATTGAGATGGTTTAAAAGTTTATTCATATAAGTTTGGTTTGCTAATTGATTATCTGCTATACCGAATTGCTAACGCCAATGATAAACTGTTGACAGTTAACCTATAATTGTTTTGCATGATTGAATTAGATAGGCCGTAGTTACCTTGAATCCTTATTACACAACTGAATTTCTCACTAAGAGAGAAAAAGTAGCCAACGCCTGCTAATGCATCAACAACCTGTTTTTCAAATCCATCTATGGTATCGATGCATGCACTGCCAACATATTGGCCATTTACGTAGGTCTCGCCAAATGCTAATGATTTGGTGAGATATGAGTATGAGAGACCAGAGAAGAGATGGAGGCGATTTGACTTTAAAAGGAAATAGGTGGGTACTAATGAAAAAGTTATATAGTTATTTTTCTGGTCAGCAATCGACTTCGAGTATGGTTGACCATAGCTGTCTAAAGTCACATAGCTTTCAAAATACTTCCTTTGTTCTAAAGAAAATCTGCCTTGTATTTCAAACCTTTTCTTCAAGGAATGAATTAGAATAATACCAATGATATATCCAGTCTTTTCCTTTGATTCATAAATTGTTTTGCCGTTACTAGAATTAGAGATGAAAGTATCCCACCCTTTGTCATTTGGAAAATCTAAGGCCACACCGCCAAATGCCTCCACTTTGTCAATGAATCTTTTCGGCTCTGGTAAGTTTTCTGACGATTGTCCAAATAAGGTATATGTAGTAAGAAAAAAGACTGCGAAGTAAGTTTTAAAGAAAAGGCTTTTCATAATTTTTATCGAAGCGTATTTTTGTCAATAGTACTTTTCTACTACCTCGTTATTTATTGCTTGCATAAATAAGCTTGTTTTAATTCCTAATAATTTGATTGTAGGAGGAACTGCTATGAATATTTATTTTTTTAGTAAATTCTATGCTCATTTAGCGTCACTCTATGCTTTTTGCTTGCTTTGGTGTTGCGCGGGAATGTGTGGCAAGCAAAGTGCCAATGTTCGAAGCACCGAATCTGCCCACGGGGCATTAGGCGGAACAATCTAATATACATAAGTTTCCCAACCCGATCCGACTTGACCCGATTGTAACGTACCTTTGTAGAGTTTCAGGTTTCATGGGAATTCGTAGCCTCATTTTCCTGACCGCCGTCGTCGCCTACGGCTGCTCCAGCAGCAGCTCAGATGCCCCTGCACCCACGCCGCCCAATAACAATCCCCCGCCGGTTACTCCGTATGCCGACTTCATGCGGGGTGCCGACCTGTCGTTCCTCCCGGAGGTAGAGGCGGAGGGAACCACTTTTAAGAACGATGCGGATATTCAGAAAGATGTACTAACGATTCTCAAAGAGCGGGGATGCAACACCATCCGCTTGCGGCTTTGGCATACCCCGACAAACGCTCACAGTGCGTTGCCTGAAGTCGTCGCCATGGCTACCCGCGTAAAAGCAGCGGGCCTGAAAGTATACCTCGACATTCACTACTCCGACACCTGGGCCGATCCCGGCCACCAGGCGACACCAGCTGCGTGGCAAGGGCTTTCGCTTTCCGATCTGAAGGACAGTGTGTACTTATATACCAAGAAAGTAATAGCCGCCGTACAACCGAACTATGTCCAGATCGGCAACGAGGTCAACGGGGGTATGCTCTGGGAGACGGGTCGCATCGCCCAGCTCGGGAATTTCATCGCCCTGCTGAAAGAAGGATGCCGCGCAGTACGTGAGGTGGCCCCATCTGCCAAGATCCTCATCCACTTTGCCGGCACATCCTCGGCCGATTGGTTCTTCACGCAATTGAAAACCAATTCCGTGGACTATGACCTCATGGCCATCTCGTATTACCCGATGTGGCACGGTTTCAGTTTGACTGACCTCAAGACCCAAATCGACGGGTTGATTGCGGCCAACAACAAACCGCTCCTCATCGCGGAGACGGCGTACCCGTTTACCCTCGGCTACAATGACTTCACCAACAACATTCTTGGCAACAGTTCCCAGCTCATCCCGGCTTATCCCGCCACACCGGAAGGGCAGAAGAACTTCTTGTTGGCGATCAAAGCCTTGTTGAAGCAAAATTCAAAAGGTGCCGGTTTCTGTTACTGGGGTGCCGAGTGGGTGGCCTTCCGTGGACCGACTGCAACCAATGGTTCAACCGCGGAGAACATGGCACTCTTCAGTTTTATCAACAAGGAGTTGCCAGCAACGGCTGTCTTCGCTGATCCTTAGGAGAACTATTTCACCACGTCCGCTGAACTTTCCAAACTTTCAGGTTTCTAATCACAGAAGGTTTGGTGGAGTTGATAGTCTCATACGGCTGGGTAGGAAAAACCTGGCAGGTCATCCAATGCGTGCCGTCGTTCACGACTACTTCCACCGACGACTGGTCAACAATCAATTGAAGTCGCCGTACCGGGTCGGTGAGCGGCATGACCTGAACCTGGCGGGCGAACTCCGGACTGAAATCCACTTTACCGGATTTGCCCCGGTCGATTTGCAGCTGGTTGTCTCTGCACGCAATGCTCAGTATTTCTCCGGCAGAATTGGAGAGCGACAAGTCAAATGAATTCGTCGTGTCCGGAATTTCAAATTCAATGAGAGACGAAGAAAGCGGGAGCCCGGATTTTGGCAATTCTCCTGCCTCCTTGGCCGTAAAGAGGGGCGAGGTAAGCGATTGAAACTGGCCGGGGATGGCTTGCCGGAGGGCATAAGAATCTCCTTCCTTCACCAATTGCAATTCCCGCGGAAGGTTCATCGCACTGCGCCATACGGTGGTAGGAGTTCTCGTGGCGTATTCCCAATTGCTCATCCAGCCTTGCAGAATCCGTTTGCCGTCAGGCACATTACCAAAGGTGACTGCCGCATAGAAGTCCATGCCATAATCAAACCACTGTGATGAGGTGATCGGTGTGAATGTTTTCCCGTCGAAGTTTCCAATAAAATAGCGCGTAGCCGATCCGCCGTTGGGACCGTTCTTGTTCTGGCTGACAATCATCACCCATTTTTCTTCGTCACCTGCTTTCAACGGAAACAGGTCGGGGCATTCCCATACGCCATATTCCTCTCTTACCGGGGGAATAAACTCGCTGTCGAGCTGCCAGCTTTTCAGATCGGCAGAAGAATAGATCTTGATCCGGTCGCCCGCCGCGAGCGTCAGCGTCCAGCGTGCCAGGATGGTGTTCCAGAAAACTTTGGGATCGCGGAAGTCTTGCTCCCCGGAATTATTCAGTACCGGGTTTCCCTTGTATTTCGTCCAGGTCTTTCCCTCATCCAGGCTGTACGCAATGCCCTGGCTCTCCGTGTTCTTTCGGCCGGCCTTCCAGATTTCGTCATTGTGGTAGGTGAAGATGGCGACCATGGCGTTGGGTCCGAACCCCGCCGTGTTGTTTTGATCGATCACCGCGCTACCTGAGAAAATCCAGCCGAGGCTGTCGGGATATAGCGCAATGGGAAGGTGTTGCCAATGCAGCAAGTCAGTACTCTCCGCATGACCCCAGTGCATCGGGCCCCAGACGGTGCTGTCGGGGTAGTATTGGTAGAACAGGTGGTACTTGCCATTGTAGTAGACCAGCCCATTGGGATCATTCATCCAGTGGGCCTCCGGTGAAAAATGAAAACCAGGGCGCCATGGTTCTTCATAGTACCCGGGGCTTCGTTCTTTTTGCACTGTGCAGTATTGCAGCGTGAGCCCGGCGAGCAATAGCAGTAGGATGATGCGCTGGTGAATCATGATAGGTATGCTAATTTATTGAATCAAATGATAGGCTTTCTGTTTCTTACCCAGATTCTCAGATCCAACTTGTTCAGGTATTTGTCTAGTTGCCGCAGGGTATTTCTGGCAACAATCAATTCATATGCTATTTTGGGCGTTATCGCGTATTATTACACAACGATGATTTCGTAATGCCTGATCGGATGCAGAGAGCGAACAATACCCTGAATGCCCCCCTGGCTAATTTGGTTGAGAAGTTGATCAAACAATTTGATCAAATCCCGTCCTCGCGCAAAGATCGGCTCACGCAATTTTCTCGCTTCGTGGAAGACCATGCCCGCTTAGGGAAACCATCCCAATTGAATTTCATTTGCACCCACAATTCAAGACGTAGTCATATTGCCCAGCTCTGGGCTTTGACCGCGGCGCATTACTACGGGATACCGGGTATTCGGTGCTACTCCGGGGGAACGGAAGCAACGGCCTTCAACCCAAGGGCGGTGCGGGCCATGCAGGCAGCCGGTTTTTCGATCCACGTCAGCAAAGAAGGGGAGAATCCTGTCTATGAAGTGCAATACGCCACCACTGCAGACCCTGTGCTTGTCTTCTCCAAAACCTACGATGATCCAGTGAACCCGACGCGGGACTTCGCCGCCATCATGACCTGCTCACACGCCGACCAGAATTGCCCGGTGGTCATTGGTGCGTCCACGCGCATTGCGCTTACCTACGATGATCCCAAGGATTTTGACGGTACGCCGCAAGAGGAAGCAAAGTACAAAGAGCGGGTCGAAGAAATTGGCCGTGAGTTGCTCTACGCTTTTTCCATGGTGAAACCCCAGGCGAAATGACCGCTCAGCCAAAACTGGGTTTTCTAGACCGGTACCTCACGCTGTGGATCTTCCTGGCTATGATCGTCGGCGTGTTGCTGGGAAATTTCTTTCCTGTCCAGGAGTGGATGCACCTCTTCCAGGCCGGCACCACCAACTTGCTCATCGCGGCAGGACTCATCATCATGATGTTCCCGCCACTGGCCAAGGTGCGCTATGAGCACCTCGGCAAGGTCTTCAGCAACGTGAAAGTTATCGCGCTTTCACTAGTCCTCAATTGGCTCGTTGGCCCCGTACTCATGTTCATCCTGGCCATCCTCTTCTTGCGCGACAAGCCCGACTACATGACGGGATTGATTCTCATCGGACTGGCCCGGTGCATAGCCATGGTGCTGGTATGGAACGACCTGGCGAAAGGAGACAAGGAATATGCGGCGGGCCTGGTGGCTTTAAACAGCATCTTCCAGGTGATCTTTTACAGTTTGTTCGCGTGGTTGTTCATCACGTTTCTCCCGCCTTATGTCGGCTTGACCGGCGTCATCGTTCATGTAAGTATGCGGGATGTGGCTGAGAGTGTGTTTCTCTACCTCGGTGTTCCGTTTATTGCCGGCTTCCTCACGCGTTTGTATTTCATAAAAACCAAAGGAGAGGAGTGGTACGTTCAGCAGGTGGTGCCGCGTATCAGCCCCCTCACATTGATCGCGCTGCTGTTTACGATCGTGGTCATGTTCAGCTTCAAGGGCAAAATGATCGTAGATATCCCGTGGGATGTCGTGCGCATTGCCATACCCCTGGTACTTTATTTCATCATCATGTTTGTCCTGAGTTTCGTGTTGGCCCGGAAGCTCGGGGCAAACTATGCGGAGAATGCTTCGGTGTCGTTTACGGCTACGGGCAACAACTTTGAGCTGGCCATCGCGGTTGCGGTTGGCGTTTTCGGAATCAACTCCGGCCAGGCATTTGCCGGTGTCATTGGCCCTTTGATTGAAGTACCCGCGCTGATTCTCCTGGTTAACCTTGCCTTTTGGTTTCAGCGCCGGTGGTATGCGAAGGCGGCCTGAGGGTAAGCGGATTATTTACTTCGCAGTGCCAGGATCATTTCGTCATTGAAGCCGGGCTGCCCCGCGCGTTGAACAAGCTCACCAACAGGAATCAACGCGGCAAGCCGGTGGAAGAGTACACTGTAATTCACATAACTGCCCCGATCCGGGTCCTTGATAATTTGTATCAGCTCTTCGTTCGTCAGGCTCATGTCGACGTAGGTCAACTGCCCTGCGGCGTAGATTGCAAAGCCTTCAAAAAACCAAATAGGTCCCATGGCTTCTTCGTTGCCGCCGAGGATACGGATGTGAAGGCGGTGAGCCATCTCGTGCGCCAGCAGCATGGAGAAAGAATGTGCCTCTTTTCCCTCGGGATATACCTGTGCGTAGAAGGCTGGCGACATGGTTATCAGTACCCTCTTTTCCAGGGCGGCGCAATACGTTTCGGGCAGCGCGGTGGTTGTATCTTCCTGGAGGAGCTTCAACAACGTTTGATTGAACATCAACTTGTCATCGAGGATCATGACACTGTCCATGAATTCATCCCGGGTGTAAGCCTGCCAGCCATTTTCTTCCGCGAAAGCGCGTACAATTTCCCTGGCCGAATCAACGGACTGCTGCAGTTGCGCCCGGCTGGTTTCAAGGGAAGGAGCCAGGATCAATGGCAATCGCTGCGCCTGTGCGGAGTCAAGTTGTGACTTCGGTGTACACGCAGCTACAGCGGAGAGGATCAACCCCAGGAGAAAAATGCGCATGAAGAATCAGTCAACTACTTTGATGGTGGTGGTTCCTTTGAGCCCTGTGCCGGAAAGTCCCAACTTCACTTCACCCTTTTGCCCGCCCGAGAGAATAACCATCGCCTTGCCGTAGAACAATTTGACTTTGTTTCCCTGGAATGGTTCAAGCGATTGCGGATCGCCGTTGCCAACGCCGGCAATCTGCGCAGGGCCGGTCAGCGTAATGTCAAGTGAGTTATTGGCCAGGGGGCATGGGTTGCCATTCTTGTCGATGGCTTCTACCAGTACATAAGAGAGATCCTCACCTCCGGCCTTGATGCTCACACGATCGGGTGTGAGCCGCAGGGAAACTGGGTCACCCGCTGTGCGCAGGGTGACTTCTCCAATCTTCACACCTTCTTTGTAGGCGATCGCCTTCAGCTCACCGGGTTGATAAGTAACGTCTTCCCAAATCAATCGAAACCGCTCAGTGGATTTCATCGATTTGGGATTCTTGCACCGTTGCCCCATGGATTTCCCATTGAGAAATAATTCCGCGCAGTCGCCATTGGTGTACACCATCACGGGCACTTTCCCGATGTCGGCCTTCCAGTTCCAGTGGGGAAGAATATGAATGGTGTTTTCTTCCGGCTTCCAGTAGCTCTTGTACAAATAGTACCGGTCTTTCGGAATGCCGCACATATCGACAATGCCGAAGTAAGAACCCCGCGCGGCTTCTTTGTTGGTGAACCCCATGTTCTTTACTTCCTGGTTGGTGTACGGAGTGGGCTCCCCGAGGTAGTCAAAGCCGGTCCACACAAACTCGCCCGCGATGTAAGGCTCATCCTGTTGCCACATGAAATCATCGTCGGCGATCTCGGCCCAGTCGGGCGCATTGAGATCATAGGAACTGACTTGCAACGACTTGGTAAAATCAGTCTTCGCTTTGGGCAGCGGTAGCTCGTAGAATCCCCGTGTGCTTACGGTGGATGCCGATTCGCTGATGATTACCGACTTTCCAGGTTCCAATTGGCGGGCAAGGGCATAGCGGCGACCGTAGTTCCAACTGTGCACGTCATAATAGTCAAAATGGCGCAGGCTGGCGCTGGGCTGGTTGTCGCAGACGAGGGTGACGGGCCGAGTCATGTCGTACTTGCGCACGTAGTTCACCATCGATTGCAGTTTGGCAAACCCGCCATTTATGTTGTACTGTACATCGCCGATCTCGTTGCCCACGCTCCACAAAAAGATTGAAGGGTGGTTGCGGTCGCGTGTGATCCAGTTCTTTACATTCCGCTGGGCAAATTCGTCGAAGCTGGCGTCCTGAGCCAGGTCGGCTTTCCCATCATACTTGTCGAAGATCTCTTCGAAGACGAGGATACCCATACGGTCGCAGAGTTCAAGCACTTCGGGCGCCGGTACATTGTGGCTGGTCCGAATAGCATTCGCGCCCATGGCTTTCATGATTTCGAGCTGCCGCTCCATGGCCCGCGTGTTGAACGCCGCACCCAGGGGCCCATGATCGTGATGGAGATTAACTCCTTTCAGCTGTACTCGACGATCGTTGAGGTAGAATCCCTTGTCCGCTGTAAAATAAATCGTTCGGATGCCAAAAGGCGTGATCGACACATCCGCCACTTTGTCTCCGCGATAAATGGTGGTGCGCACCTGGTAAAGTGCCGGATGATCGATGTCCCAGCGCGTGGGATTGGATAACGTGATGGTGATTTCGTTCTCAGCAGTTTTTCCGGCGTTGATGGAAAGTTTTGCTTCCTTCTTTGTCACTTCGACGCCGGATGGATTCAGAATAGCGTATTCAATCCTTGCCTCTTCGGCGCTGTTGCTGTGGTTGTTCACCGTCGTGGCCATGCGCACATCGGCATAATGCGGTTTAATGATAGGAGTTGTCACGGACGTGCCCCACAGGGCCGTGTGCACCTGATCAGCAACGATCATCTGCACTTTCCGGTAGATGCCCGCGCCCGGGTACCAACGGCTGTCGTGCTGCCGGGTATCGACATGCACAGCGACATTGTTCTTCTTCCCGGGCTGAATGAGTTTGGTAATATCCAGGTAGAATAAATTATATCCATAATCCCAGCTGCCAGCGAGTTGACCGTTGACATATACTTTGGGCGAAGCCATCACGCCATCGAAAACCAGGTAGATCGTCTTACCGGCGTAGGAGGAAGGAATCTCAAGTGATCGGCGGTACCAGCCTTCACCTTTCCAGGGCAGTTTTCCGGTGTTGCCGTCACCGTCGGGAATTGACGGGCCGGCAATGGCCCAGTCGTGGGGTATGGTCACTGTCGGCCAATCGCTATCGTTGAAATCCGCGCCTTGTGCAGCCGTCTGATCACCTGGGTAGAATTTCCACCCATGCGAGAGTGTAAGGGTGGAACGTTGGGCGACAGCCTGAAAAACGACCATCAACAGCAGAGCGCCAAGGATATGATTTTTCATCCCGCTAAACTACGGATGAATCGCGTTGATTGGAATACGTTTGCTATTCTCCTTGCGCGCGGCTACCGGATAACCAGGCGGGACGAAGTCTGACCTCCGTTGTGCAACACGGTAACGATGTACACTCCGGAGGGCAATCCTGCTCGTTGGACTTGGATCTCGGGGGAAAGGGACTTGCCCGTGGAGAATTCAGCAAGGTAAACTACCCTTCCGAGAAGGTCTGAGACACGGACCGCCACACGTTCGTCAGCGCTGACTCCATTTAGAAGAAGGTTGAACTGATCGCCCGAGGCAGGATTCGGATAGACCACGAAAGTGGGTTGCCCCGTCGAATTCAGTTCCACTGAAACAACCTTTGAATAGTGAACCGCTTGGTCAAAGTCAGTTTGCTTCAGCCGGTAGTATGACCTGCCGTAGAACGGTTTTTCATCCACGAAAGTGTATGTAGTCTCGCCCGCTTTGGTTCCCTGCCCTTCGACGCGTGCAAAGGCAACAAAGGAAGTTCCGTCGGGTGAGCGTTCAAGGTCATAATAGTCGTTGTTCAGTTCGGAAGCTGTAACCCAACGCAATTCAACCCGGGTTCCGGTGGGTCGTGCCTCGAAAGACTTCAACTCGATGGGCAGGGGGTTAGCACCGCCCGTGGAGTTGCCAATCGTCATGATGCTGAAGGTATTGAACGCATTGGAGGTGATTGTCCCGGAGCCTGCGGCCGATCCGGTTCCACCCACGTCAAACCACACGGTTCCTGCGCCATTGGTTTTCACCACGCGGAGGTTGGCGGGATCAGTGACTCCATCCGAACTGCCGATCCCATAATAGAGTGTGGCTGTTGCGGTGGTCAGGTTGGCAACCGCCGACCGGTTCACGCTCCAATAGCGTACGCCCGATACGCGGTCGATGGTACCCGGCAACGTGTAGCCCAGCGCCGCCGCTGACGCGTTGAAGTGTTCCACGGTATAAGTCACATTTGTAGCATCGGAATGTGTAACATTCAGTACAATCGGCCGGTAAGTACCGCTTTTGCCGATCGGGAAATTCAAGGTGGTGGTGGCGCTCGATCCAAGGTCGATCGACATGGGTCCATCCACGAAGGTGCTCGCGCTTCCGATATTGACAGTGCTTCCGTTGGCCAGTGCCAGGTAGTTGGCCCCGGTGGTTTGAACGACGCCCGCGGTAAGGGTAAGGTTGCCCAGGATATTAGCCAGGCCTCCCATGGTAAAATCAGTGGCAAAACCGCTGGTGTTGTTGATGACAACGTTCCGGTACGTTACCGCATCACCGCCCGAGCCTGCTGATCCGGGAATGATCTGCTGGTTGCCGGTGGCATTGAATGTCAATGTTGCCGTGTTGTTGAAAGTAAGCATCCCAAAAGGGGTACCGCCGCGAACGATATTCCGCTTGATGCTCATCGTGGAGCTGTTGTTGAAAACCAATTCGGTAAGCAAGGCGGCACCTGAAGTAAATGTCAGGTCGCGGCCCACCGTGAGCCCGGTGGTGTTGTTGAAGGTCAATCCTGTTTTAGGTCCGCCGGAGTTCGTCAGCGTCAAGTCACGCCCCACAGTCAGCGTGGACGCGTTGCTGAAGGTCAGGCTGTTAGTGGCTACGGTGCCGGCAGAACTGGTCAATAACAGATCCTGACCGGCGGACAAGGTGCCGCTGGTGACATTGACCTGGATAGCACCCGTCCCGCCGCTGCGGGTGAGGGTTAAATTGTTGGCCACCTGAAACGCACCGTTATTTTGAATGGTGGTGGTCACCGAGTTGTTCGTGGAGTTGTTGATGGATGCCTTTCCGTTAATTTGAAGCGTACCGTTGTCGATCGTCAGCGACGTGTTGGCGCCGCTGCTGGAGAGATTCACCTCGGCCACTTGCGGGGTACCTCCGCTGACGGTCACGGCATTATCCTGGATGTTGGCAATGCTGCCTACGGTGGGTGGTGTAGCCGCTATCGCACCACCGTACCCGATGGTCGACCAGGTGGAATTGACACTCCAGTCACCATTCGCGCGTGAATAAAACACCGTAGGTTCCACGTTGGTGATGCACAATTTGAACGTACCGCGGTATCCCGTGCCCGTCAGGTTGTCAACGGATATGTAATACGTATTTCCTACCACCAGCGCGTTGTAGGTCAAGGTCAGGTCATTGTATTGTCCGGCCCGGTTTACGGAAGCGAGGCCGGTGGTACCGTTGCTGGCCCACAGGGCAACGTAGGGATATTGCAGGGTTCCTTCCGGAGCGCCGGTCTTTAACTGGATGGTCGTGGAAGTGTACAGGGCGGTGAACTTGAACCACCGGTTGTAGTTCGGGCCGCTGTCCCATAAAGCGCCTTTATTCTTGTCGGCCGTGGCGTTGACCGTGGTGTAGGCGCCATCCGCCGAACACCAGTTGTTGAGGTCGGTCAGCGTAATGGCTCCCTCGTAGTAGTTATAGTCTGGAACATCGCTGAGGCACAGCTTGAAAGTGCCGCGATACCCGGTGCCCGTGAGGTTATCCACCGAAATGTAATAGGTCACGCCGGGTACAAGGCCCATGTAATCAACTTCAAGGTCTGTGTATTGTCCATTGCGGTTTACGGACGTGAGCTCGGTGGTGCCATTGGTTGACCAGAGTGCGAGGTAGGGATATTGCAAGGTGCCTTCTGATCCGCCGGTCAGCAATTGAACTTTCATGTAGGTGGTCGTGGCGATGAACTTGAACCAGCGGTTGTAGTTCGGCCCGCTGTCCCACGTGCTTCCTTTGTTTTTATCGGCCGTGGCGTCGACGGTGGTATAGGCGCCATCCAGCGAACAGCCGTTGATGAGGCTGGATACATCGGTGGCCCCTTCGTAATAGTTGTTACCCACTCCATCGGAAAGACAAAGTTTGAACGTGCCGCGGTAGCCGGTTCCGGTGAGGTTGTCAACCGAGATATAATAGACCACGCCGGGTGTCAACCCAAGGTAATCCACCTCCAGGTCGGTGTACTGGCCGTTGCGGTTCACTGACGTGAGTTCGGTGGTACCATTCGTGGCCCAGAGGGCGAGGTAAGGATATTGAAGCGTGCCATCCGGAGCTCCTGTATTCAATTGGACGCGGATGTAACCGGATGCCGTGGCGGTGAATTTGAACCATCGGTTATAGTTGGGCCCGCTGTCCCAATTGGTGCCCTTGTTCCGGTCGGCGGTTGCATTGGTGGTGGTATAGGCCCCGGCTGCTGAACAGTTGTTGATGAGGCTGGTCACATCGATGGCTCCTTCGTAAAAGTTGTAATCAGGAACATCGCTCAGGCAGAGTTTGAAGGTACCGCGATACCCGGTGCCGGTGAGATTGTCCACCGACACATAATAGACGTTACCCGGGGTTAGTCCATAGTAGTCCACTTCGAGGTCAGTGTACTGCCCATTTCGGTTCATCGACGCAATCTCCGTGGTACCATTGGTCGACCACAGCGCGAGGTACGGATATTGAAGTGTACCTTCCGGTGCACCGGTATTCAATTGAACCTTAATGTAGTTGGTGGTAGCCGTGAATTTGAACCACCGGTTGTAGTTCGGTCCGCTGTCCCAGGCGGCGCCTTTGTTCTTGTCCGCCGTTGCATCCACGGTGGTGTAGGCGCCATTGGCGGAACAGGTATTGATGAGCGAAGAAATGTCGATAGCGCCTTCGTAAAAATTGTAATCGACTACATCGCTCAGACAAAGTTTGAATGTACCGCGATAGCCGGTACCCGTGAGGTTGTCAACCGAGATATAGTAAACCGACCCGGGCGTCAGGCCGAGGTAATCCACTTCAAGATCGGTGTATTGGCCATTGCGGTTTACGGATACCAATTCGGTTGTGCCGTTGGTGGCCCACATGGCAAGGTAGGGGTATTGCAGCGTGCCTTCGGGTGCTCCGGTCTTGAGCTGCACCTTCATGTAGTTGGTGGTGGCCGTGAACTTGAACCATCGGTTGTAGTTGGGGCCGCTGTCCCAGTTGGTGCCTTTGTTTTTGTCGGCGCTGGCATCGACAGTGGTATAGGCACCATCGGCTGAACAATTGTTGATTAAGGCAGATACATCGGTGGCGCCTTCATAGAAGTTGTACCCCACCACATCGCTGAGGCATAACTTGAAGGTGCCCCGGTATCCCGTACCCGTGAGATTATCAACGGAAATGTAATAGACTACTCCTGGCGTGAGGCCGTAGTAATCTACTTCCAGGTCAGTGTACTGGCCGTTGCGGTTCACCGAGGCTAATTCTGTGGTACCATTGGTGGCCCACAACGCGAGGTAAGGGTACTGTAGTGTTCCTTCGGGCGCTCCCGTCTTGAGTTGAATCTTCATGTAGGAGGTGGTGGCGGTGAACTTAAACCACCGGTTGTAGTTCGGGCCGCTGTCCCAGGTGACTCCTTTGTTCTTGTCACCCGTGGCATCTACCGTCGTGTAGGCTCCATCGGCTGAGCAACTGTTGATCAACCCGGAGACATCGGTGGCGCCTTCATAAAAGTTGTAGTCAACTACATCGCTGAGGCATAACTTAAAAGTGCCACGATACCCGGTGCCGGTGAGGTTGTCAACGGAAATGTAATAGACCACTCCTGGCGTGAGCCCGTAATAATCCACTTCCAGGTCGGTGTACTGGCCGTTGCGGTTTACAGAGACCAGTTCCGTGGTACCATTGGTGGCCCACATGGCGAGGTAGGGGTATTGCAGCGTGCCTTCGGGTGCTCCTGTTTTGAGTTGCACCTTCATGTAGTTGGTGGTGGCGGTAAACTTGAACCACCGGTTGTAATTCGGGCCGCTGTCCCAGTTGGCGCCTTTGTTTTTATCGGCGGTGGCATACACAGTTGAATAGGCGGCATCCGCCGAACAAGTATTGATCAAGCCTGAAACATCCGTAGCGCCTTCATAGAAGTTGTTGCCAACTACATCGCTTAGACAAAGCTTGAACGTACCCCGATAGCCCACCCCCGTAACGTTGTCCACAGAGATATAATAGACAGTCCCCGGAGTGAGTCCATAGTAATCCACTTCGAGGTCGGTGTATTGACCATTCCGGTTCATCGAGGCCAATTCTGTAGTACCGTTTGTGGCCCACAAAGCCACGTAGGGATATTGCAGGGTTCCTTCAGGCGCCCCGGTATTCAACTGCACCTTCATGTAGTTGGTTGTGGCTGTGAATTTGAACCACACATTGTAATTAGGACCACTATCCCATTGGCTGCCTTTGTTAAGGTCTGCAGTTGCGTTGACCGTGGTGTAGGCGGCATTGGCCGAGCATCCCCCGATTAGTCCGGAGATATCGGTGGCGGAGGCGTAATTGTCGTTGGCGGGCTGGGCCCACGCCTGGGCAAAAAACACAATGGAAGCAAGCAGCAGAATGAACTTCCTCATGTGGGCATGCGGGGTTGGTTTACGGCAATTCCCAAAGATAATAATAGGTTTGTAGGTAGCCTATCGTGCCAGTTAAATGGGCTTCCCCTCCCAGGGGTAACCCGTTTGTAACATTTTGTCACCACCCATGAGATACTTCGAATGAACTGTTACTTTGTTAGGCTGATTTCGTTATTGGGTAATGAATCTCAACCCCGACCGGTATGCTTCGCAACTACATTGTCATCGCCCTCCGCAACATCCTCAAGTACAAAGGCTATTCCGTAATCAACGTCATGGGCCTGGCACTGGGGATGGCCATCTTCTTCCTGACGCTGAGCCTGGTCTATTTCGAACTGAGCTATGACCGCTTTCACACCAAGGCCGAACATATCTACCGCGTTCACCAGAAGTTCAACGACGGGGGCACCACCGCCGATATCTCGTTCCCGATCAAACAGGCGCTGGTCGACGACTACCCCCAAATCCAGGAGGCCACTAGCTTTGCCTTCGCCGGCGGCGACCGCGGACGGGTCGGCAACCGCAACCTGTTCGTGAACGGCATCTTCTTTGTCGACACCTCCTTTTTCAACCTGTTCGATATTCCCTTCGTCAAAGGCAGCAAGGACGAAGCCCAGCTGAAATTTTCCACGCAAACCAACGACGCCCTCATCACGCCAGAAGAAGCCAAGAATCTTTTCGGCGAGGAAGACCCCGTGGGCAAGACATTTACTTTGCTGGAAACGAATCAAAGCTACACCGTGCTCGGCGTGGTGAGCCGCATGCCCAGGAACTCGCATTTCAACTACGGCGTATTGCTCCCCATTTATAACCACCCCCGGCGCAAGGAGGTTGAAAACAACTGGAACAACCCCGTGGTGCACACTTATGTCTATATCCCCGATGAAGCGGGAGCGGAGGCGTTCAACGAAAAGGAGCTGGACAATTTCATCAAAAAACATTTCCCGGTGGCTTACGGGGGCGAGAACGCGCACCTGCCGGTCATCAAAATGACGGACATCCACCTCAACTCAAACCTGTACTACGAGTTGGGCCAAAACTCCAGCGTTATTTACGTGACCGCCGTATCTTCCGTAGGTTTCCTGATCCTGATCCTTGCTTCGATCAACTTCATGAACCTGACCACCGCGCGCTCAGTTCGACGAGCCCGTGAAGTGGGTCTTCGCAAAACATTGGGGGCACACAAAACTTCGCTGGTGGCTCAGTTCCTGGGCGAATCGATTGTGCTGAGCCTGATCTCAATTATCGTGGGGGCGGGATTAGCCTATCTGCTCCTGCCGGTGTTCAATGCCAACCTCGATCAAAGCCTGGAAATTGACTTCCTCTCGATGCAGTCCATTGCCAGCCTCGTGGCCATCAGCCTTTTCATCGGGGTTCTGTCAGGGATTTATCCTGCTTTTTTCCTGGCGGCCTACAAGCCGGTGCTCACGCTGAAGAGCAGCCAGGGTCCTACCGATCGATTATTTGTCCGCAAAGGACTGGTGATATTTCAGTTCATCGTCGTCACGACGCTGCTCATCGGCATCATCACGCTGAACAAGCAGTTGTCCTACATGAATAACAAAGACATGGGCTACAACCCTGAGGGGCTGGTGTACATGCGTTCGTCCGATAAGATGCGGCAGGAGAACAACAACTACCAGAGCTTCATCACGGAAGTGGACAATCTTCCGGGTGTTCAATACATCGCCGGGGTGGCGGGCGGTTCTTATGAGACCGTACAATATGAAGGAATGCCGGTGACCGAACGCAAGGGGGCCATCATCATGAACACCGGTCCCGATTATGCATTGACCATGGGTATTCCCCTCGTGGCAGGACGTTTCCCTTCCCGCGACATCCTGACAGACAAGCATACAATTCTCCTGAATGAGACGGCGGTTGGCGATTACGGCTGGACGCCTACGGACGCCATCGGCAAAGAGGTGAAGCTATACGAAGGAGACAGCGCGTATACGGTCATCGGCGTGCTGAAAGATTTTCACATGGAGCCGCTCACCGTCAGGATCCAGGCGATAGGTTTTGTAACGACCATGCTGAATAATTTCGGTTATACTGCCCTACGACTCACGGGTGAGAATCGCAAAGAAACCGAGGAGGCGATCATGACGGCATGGAAGCGCTACGATGATGGCTGGCCGTTTGAAATCTGGCATGAAACGGACGGCCGCGAAAACCAGAATTCCGAGTTCCGTAAACTGGGCACCATGATGCAGGAACTGACCTATGTGGGAATCTTTATCGCATGCATCGGCTTGTTCGGCCTCGCGACTTTCTCCGCGGAGCGACGCACGAAGGAAATCGGGGTCAGGAAGGTACACGGTGCCTCGGTGGGCAGCATCTGGAAACTGATGGTTGTTGAATTCGCCAACATCGTGATCCTCGCCTCACTCGTCGGTGTGGCCGCGGGTTACTATGAAGTGAAATTGATCCTCCAGAACTTTGCCTACCGCACGGAGGTCGGGCTGGAAGTGTATGCCCTGGCAGTCATCGCCGCCATTTCAATTGCGGTCATCACCGTGAGCTACCAGGCGATCAAGTCAGCAAAGTCGAATCCGGTCAACAGCCTGCGCGCGGAGTAATTTGAAGATTTGAAGATTTGATAATTTGAAGATGGGGGAGGTAAGGCGGCATCTTATTTTGTGCCCTTCATCTTCTCTAGCAGTTCGGTTCTAAGTTGAGTGGCGCGGGGGTTGGACGCCATGGACGTGTCTGATTTAAGGAGCGCATCCAGGCTGTCGAGGGATTGCTTGTATTGGCCCATCTTCTCCAGTGTGCGCACGCGGTACCAGCGCATGCCGGAATCATTGTTTGTATTGATGAACGCGATCATCTGGAGGTTTTCCTGGTGCATGTTGGCATCGTTGAGCAGGTTCCATAGAATGCGATATTGGTTGTTGTCGTAATAGTATTTTGAGGTATCCGCGCTGTTTAGCAGGCGCTCACGGGTGGCAATCATTTTCGCGTGACCACCGGTTTGGTAGGCGGCAAACAAAGTGTCGGAAAGACTCAGCTTGGGTTCGTTCACTTTCTTCATGATGTACTTGGTATACACCAGGGTGGCATTGGGCGGGATGTCAGAACCAACTCCTTTTTCACCGTACGCGATGGCGGGAGGCAGAATCGCAACGATTTCATCGCCCTCGCGTAGTTTCATGGTTACTTCCGTAAAGCCTTTGATCATCCGGTCTTTGTTCGCCACAAAGGCAAACGATGAATCGGGCGGGCCGTTCGTGTTCCAGATTTCCTTGCCGTTGACGCTGAGAGCCAGGTAGGTCCACACTTTTGAGCCGGTCTCCACCGGGCGACCGGTTCCAATTTTGGTGTAAACGTATTTCAACCCGGACTCAGTGGTGATGGTATCGCCAACCACTATCGCACTGTCATTCTTGGGCGTGGTAGAACAGGCGGCTAATACTGCAACGTTGATCACCAGGTAGAGAAGTTGCTTCGTCATGGAGGGGTGGGGAATTTGAAAATTTGGAGATTTGAAGATTTGAAAATGCTGGATAAGGAGTTGTCACTTGGCGAGGAGGAAAGTGGCGGGTATGTCGAAACGTTTACGCCACGCGCGTTCGCTATGATTTTCCCCGGGGAAGAAACGGGTCATCCAGTTTTTTGACGTCCATCCTTTGCCTTTCATGATTTCGTCAACTTCTTTCTGCAGGGGAGGGTAGAGCGCATCCAGGGTGGCATCGCCGTAGTCAAAGTAAATTTTGTGTTTCTTGGGATTCGGCAAGTGTGCGGCCAGGTAATTGTAAAAGGTAGCAGGGATGGGGTTGTTCTCCATGCTGAAGATGCCCGGCCAATGGGTGGAGAGACATGCGGCACCACCAAAAACATCCGGGTACTCGCAGATCGCGTACATGGAAATCAATCCGCCCATGCTGCTGCCGGCGATGAAAGTATTCGATCGGTCTTTACGGACAGCGTATGTATTATCGATAAAAGGCTTGACTTCAGTCACCAGGAACTTCAGGTAGTCGTCGGAGTGAACCTTGCCGTCGCCGAATACACTATAGCCGTTGGTCCGGGTAGCTTTGTAAATCGTGTCCCGCTGCGCCTGGCTGAGTGACTCGAAGGGCTTCTGCGGGAAATAGTCGGTGTGCCGGGTTGGGCCGCCATTCCAAATGCCCACCACAATGACATCGCGGATCTTTTTGGACTTCATCAGGGGACCGAGCACATCATCCACCTCCCAGGCTTGCTTGTTCCAGGTGGCGAGGGAATCAAACAGCATCTGGCCATCGTGCATGTACAGCACCGCAAATTTCTTTTTACCATCGTATCCCTCCGGCAACCAGATGTCGATGTTGCGGGCGGTCACATATTCAGAAATAAAATTCTCCACCCGCACCACCTTGCCCGTCAACACCGCAGGCAACTGAGCCAATGAGTGGAAGAGCGGAAGCGTGATAAGTACCAGGGTGGGAATAATCTTAGTCATTTGCGATGTCTTGTGAGTAATGGAGAAGTGTCCGGTGAGGCAAAAGTAATCATTCAGTCAATCCATTCCAGAATCACCGAATCACCGAATCGGTAAATCAGCGAATTAGACCACCGGATTCAACGGTGTATCAATGACTTTGCCTACCTCCGCCCCCGGGCACCAGGTATTCCAATCATCCACCTGGTTGTCATTTTCAGGCTGCTTGAGTTTCATGTCTTTGTCCATGTAGATCACCGTCATCACCTTCCGGATTTCCGGCGTCGTGTTCGCTCCCGCGCGATGGAAGACCCAGCCGGAATGGAAACTGACTTCACCCAGGTCGAAGGGTTCGATGACATGCGGGAAATCCGTGACGCGAAGCCGCCGTTCGATCGCGACTTCACTCTGGTCGCTGATCATCAGGTCGCGGCCCTCGACTACCTGGTGACTGCCCGCGCTGAATTCCAGGGGGCCCATCTCCAGGGGCACAGCGTGAAGCGGAATCCAGGCCGTAACCGTCTTGTCGGTCTCCAGCGGCCAGTAATATTGGTCGGCGTGCCACGGCGTGATGCCACCGCCTCCTTCTTTAAAGAGTGCCTGGTCGTGGTAGATCCGCACACCGGATGTCTCCATCAGGCCGCTGGCAATGCCCGCGAGTCGCTTGGAGAAAACCAGTTCGCGGATGTCATCATCTTCACGCCAAAGGTTGAAGATCTGCAAGAATGCTTTGCCGTAGGTGTCGCGCTGGTTGAGGTCAGGTTTGCCGGCGCTTTTCTCGGCGACCTTTTTGCCAATACAATTACTGAAGAACTCAAGCGCCTCCCCTGGGAATACTTCTTTCAATTTGATGAAGCGATGTTTCTGGTAGAAGGCAACATGTTTTGCCGTCAGTGGATAGGGCTCGTCGAGGGCCCTTGTCAAGGATGGCGTAAGCATAGTTGTGGTTGGTTGAGCATTCAAAGATGCTAAGATTTCAGCAGTTTCTTCATGGGGAGTGCCATAAGACACAGCAAACTGTCACGGCCGCTGGTTCAAACTCAACAGCCATCTGCCGAAAAGGGAACGGATTGGTTTCATGAGTTCTTTTCACTTATTTTTAAAACACTCCCTTACCCAAAGACTCCATGACTTCGGCTGCCTTAAGAATCAAACTGTATCTTGTTCTCGCGCTTCTTGCTTCTTGCGGCAGAAATGATAAACCGGCTGAGAACGGAGTGGCTGAAACCACTTCGAGCCCGGTCAACACTCCATCCTCCGCTGACAGTCAGGTGGCGCCGCTGTTTGATCCGGTACCGGTGGCCGGAGGATTTCAGGGCATCGATTCTACCAGTTTAGCGGTGCCGGATACCCTGCCTTATGGTGCTGTCCTTGCCCACTACCAGCGTCTTGAGGACCCGAAACCTCCGGGTACAACTGCGTACACGGATTTTTTCATGAGAGGACTACCGAATGGGAAACCTGTTCGGATAGCACGGTTTCTTAACAAACCACTGGATGTGCTGTGGGATCTGAAAAATGCGAGGGTCTATGTTGTCACCGTCAACGGTATTTTCTTTTTGAACTACAAGACCAGCAAGCCGCTGGTGCGGATATCCGATGACTTACCTCGCGACCTCGACTTTCGTATCTCCTGGGTAGACAGTGTCACTGGCCGCTTTCGCATTGCTTATGCCCGGTCAGGATCAGATGAAGCATTTAATAACAAATATGAAGCACTGAAGAAAAATCCTGACAGCCGTACCGAGGATGAAGGTGTGCCTATTCTTGCCTGCATCTCTGAATTGGACCTACAGGGTCATTGGTCAACCATCAAGGAAATCGCTTCGAAGGATGGTGCGGATTACTCCCCGGGATTGAAAGTGCTCGATCCCTTTATACACAAGCGGGACGGCACGACCACCGCTTCCCTCCTGAAGGAATGCAGTTGCTGGGGTCAGTTTAAGGACGACCCTGGCCCCCTTCAGGATTCGATCACCTTCGTCCAGCTTCTCGCCAAATCAAAACTGGACTTTCCGGAGCCATACGAAGGAATGGTTCGGTATGATTTGAATGTGAACTACACTTTGCTTGTTTCAGCATTCAACTTGAATTCGTATGGATCTGAAAACGGTGACTGCTACCTGTCCGGGCCTGTCTACCTGATGGACAATAGAAGTGAAATTCTTACACCGATGCCCATTGAAGCCAATGACCGGGTTACGGATACCCCTGAATACCTGCTGGTCAACGATGTGCTGTTTGAAAAGGCAACTGCCAAAACCTTGGTTCAACTCCCCGGAGCCACCGACGTGGTGATTGTGAGGAAGTAGCGGAACAGACCAGCACCGTCATCAATCCCGGATATGAGCGGCCAGCGTGCTGATGAGTCAATTCAGTGATGCCCGGCATTCAGCGTAGCGACCTTGCACCGGGCTGTCATCATCCGGTTTTCCCGACACTCCATCCGTGAACTCCGACAGTTCGGAAACTCTGGTTCGGCAGTAACCCTCCTTGATCGTCAATTTTACCGTGTAATCGCACAAAACGCGTGAACATGGTTACACGACTGACAATCTTCTGGTTTCTTCTTTCCGGCACTGCGTTGGCGCAAACCAACCTCCGGGGCAGGGTCACTGACGCACAGGGAAACCCCATTCCTGGGGCCAACATTCTCTTGCGCGGAACCTACGACGGATCGAGCACAGACAACAATGGCGCCTTCGTGTTTGTCTCGTCGGAGAAAGGCCCTCAAATCCTGGTCATATCAGCGATCAGCTTCAAGCCCGAAGAACAACCTGTTGAACTTTCCGGCAAGGAAGTATTTGTTTCTGCCGTTCTTAAAGAAGCGGTCACCGAACTCAATGCGGTTGTAATCACCGCTGGTTCGTTTACCGCCGGGGACGAAGACCGCCGCACGACATTCAAGTCGTTGGACATCGCCTCCACGGCCGGCGCCACGGCCGACATTGCAGGCGCCTTGAATACGCTTCCGGGTACGCAGAAGGTAGGGGAGACCGGCCGCCTGTTCGTTCGGGGTGGCGACGACAACGAGACGCGCACGTTTATCGACGGGATGGTCGTGCTGGATGCGTATTCACCCTCTGCACCCAACACCCCCTCACGTGGACGGTTTCTTCCGTTCATGTTTAAGGGAACCAGTTTCAGTACAGGTGGTTATTCGGCCGAATATGGCCAGGCCTTGAGTAGTGCGCTGGCGCTGGATTCTAAGGATGAAGACGAGACCACGCGCACGGATGTCGGGCTATTGTCGGTGGGAGCGGACGTGGCGCATACGCAGGCGTGGACCAAAGGTTCGGCGGCAGCCAAGGTACAATACACCAACCTGCGCCCCTACATGGGTTTGATCAACCAGCAAGTCGACTGGATCACGCCACCCCTTTCCACGGAAGTGAGCGGAGCCGTCCGCCAGCGATTCGGCGATAAAGGGCTGCTCAAGTTCTATGGCAATGCCAACGAAGCGAACTTTTCGCTCTATCAACACGCCATTGCAGACCCCACCGGCAAACTTCCGCTGGAGGTGACCAACCGATACCGTTACGGAAATCTCTCTTACCAGGTCGTGCTCCCCCGCGACTGGTCGGTGCGTACCGGCGTGTCATACAACACGAGCGCCTACGACAATACCCTGGCCACACTTGCGCAGCGGGAACGGGGAACCGCTCTCCACGTGAAGGCGGCGTTTGAAAAAACCACTTCTTCCGTGGTAATACGGACGGGCGGAGAACTCATCGACCGCGACTACCGGTCTGCGTGGACCGACGAGCAACAAGGGACATTGACCCAGTCGTTTCACGAGCCCATTACGGCGGCGTTCGGGGAAGCGGATATCACCTTCAGCAAGAACTTCGTGGCGCGTGCCGGCGTCCGGGGCGAATACAACGGCCTCACCCACAATGCCGCCCTGGACCCGCGCCTGTCCCTGGCGCGCAAACTCGGGCAGGGACAACTGTCGCTCGCCTACGGACGATTCCGTCAAAGCCCACAGACCCAGTGGCTGCGTGCGAACAACCAGTTGCATGCCGAGAAGGCCGAGCACTGGATGCTGAGCTACCAGCTCATTACGAACAGCCGCACTTTTCGCGCGGAAGTATACTACAAGCGGTATGACGACCTGGTCCGGTTTACGGTGCCGGGCACTTTGCCCTCCGCTTTCCAGCCGCTCAACATAGCCATGGACAACTCCGGCAATGGGTATGCCCGGGGCGCCGAACTATTCTGGCGCGACAACCGGACCTTCCGGAACGTGGACTATTGGATCTCTTATTCTTACCTCGATACGCGCCGCGAATACCTATACTATCCGACTGCGGCAGTGCCGTCATTCGCTTCAGCGCACAACTTCTCAGTCGTGTACAAGCACTTTGTTCCCAAGTTGAAGACGCAGTTTGGCGTGACCTGGTCGTTGGCGAGCGCCCGCCCCTACCACGACCCGAACCGCCCCGGCTTCCTCCAGGGTCGCACACCCAACTATAGCGACCTGAGCGCCAACGTGAGCTACCTCCCCACCTCATGGATGATTGTGCACTTCTCCTGCACTAACCTGCTCGGCTACGACAACATCTTCGGATACACCTACGCGACGACACCCGATGCCCAAGGTGTTTACGCCGGCCGCGCAATCCGGCAGCCGGCCACACGCTTTCTATTCCTTGGCATTTTCATCACGCTGTCGAAAAACAAAGGCATTAACCAACTACCAAGTCTATAAACCAACACAAACTATGAAAACGAAAGCAACTATTCTCCTCCTCCTCATGGCACTCACGGTACGCGCCGGTGACGAAGTCTTCCTGCAGGCCATGGGTAAACAAATCGGCGCCGTTTACACGGCTCAGACCGTCGATGAGCTGCAGGGTGTCGTTAATGCCCTCGACCGCATCGGGCAGGCGGAAAAGGGCCGGTGGGAACCTTTGTACTACGGAGCGTTCGGCTGCCTCATGATGGCCACGCGCGAAAAGGATGCACAGAAAAAGGACGGCTACCTCGACCAGGCCCTGGAGCGTGTGAACCGCGGCCTGGAAATCAGCCAGGATAATTCGGAGCTGTTGGCCCTCGAAGGGTTTGTTCACATGCTCCGCGTGTCGGTCGATCCTGGCTCGCGCGGTCAACGCTTTTCAGGAATGAGCATGAAGGCCTTCAACAAAGCCATCAAGGCCGACCCGAACAACCCGAGAGCCTTGTCGCTGATGGCGCAGATGCAATATGGCACGGCCCAGTTCTTCGGCAGTTCGACGTCGGAGCCGTGCGGGATGGCCAAGAAGGCATTGAGTCTTTTTGATGCCGTTAAAAACGATGACGCCCTCGCCCCGCGGTGGGGAAAGGAGATGACCGAGTCGATGGTGAAGAAGTGCAACCCATAATCACAGGCCATGGAGGCGCTTCGACTTGTTTGTCCTGATGAAGTATCGAAGGCTGGAGTGACTGATCTTCATCCATGTCCTCATCGATGCCAGTCTTGCCCTGGCCCCCTGAGCAGGCTGAAATAGTTAACTTGAGGTCGGCTATGGCTAGAATTCTTGGTTTTCTTCGTGAGTCGCGGTCCATCGCGTTGTGGCTGGTGTTCATCGCCTCGCTCATGAATGCCGTCATGGCTTTGCGTGCCGGCTGGTCGTTGCGCACCTCGCTCTATGTGGGTACGCTCACCATCCTCATCTGGCTGTTCCTTTGGCTCGGGAATAGCTACCTCAACGAGTGGCTAAACGAACGTTATTCGTGGCACGACCGGCCGGTCGCCCGCTTTGTGGCCGGCATCATCGGGATGCTGGTGTATTCCATCGGCATTGTCTATCTGCTGATCTTGTTCTTCCGCCACGTTCTCAACTTTGATGTTGGCGACGACCTCAACGGGATGTTCTTCAGTACACTCGTCATCACCACGATCATTACCATGTTCATGACGGGTCGGGCTTTTCTCTTCAACTGGCGTGAGGCGGCTGTGGATGCCGAGCGAATGAAACGCGAGTCGGTCAAGGCGCAGTACGAAAGTCTCCGCAGCCAGGTCAACCCGCACTTTCTCTTCAACAGCCTTAACGCGCTCACCAACCTGGTCCACCAGCAGCCCGATGAGGCGGTCCGGTTTATCAAGCAATTGTCGGAAGTGTACCGCTACGTGCTCGACACGCGCGACAAGGAACTGGTGAACGTGGAGGAGGAGCTACACTTTCTGGATGCGTATCTCTTCCTTCAGCAGATCCGTTTCGGCAATAAGCTGAGACTGGACGTTCGAAAAGAATCTCTTTCCGGCCAGGTGGCACCGCTCGCGCTGCAATTGCTGGTGGAGAATGCCATCAAGCACAACATCATCGCTGACGACCAGCCGCTGGCCGTACATCTTTTCGGTAACGACGGGTACCTCTGGGTGTCCAACACGCTTCAGAAGAAGTCCGGAATGCCCGAGAATCCAGGGGGTATCGGGCTGGAGAATATTCGCCGCCGGTATAGCTTTCTCTCCAGCCAGCCCGTGGTGGTGCGGGAAGCTGCCGGCAACTTTGAAGTGGGCCTCCCGTTGATCCCGTCATGAGCGCGTTCAACGTGTTGATCATCGAAGACGAACCCCAGGCAGCCGACCGCCTGGGCCGGCTGATTACGCGCCTTCGGCCCGGAGCCCAGGTGCTGGCCACCCTCGATTCTGTGACACAAAGTGTCGGCTGGCTCCGGCAACACCCGGCACCTGACGTGCTGCTCATGGATATTCAGCTGGCCGACGGGCTCAGCTTCGCCATCTTCGACCAGGTCCATGTGACCAGCCCGGTGATCTTTACTACGGCCTACGATGAGTATGCTTTGCGGGCGTTCAAGGTGAACAGCATCGATTACCTGCTCAAGCCCGTAGACGAGGCGGAGCTCCGGGCTGCGCTGGATAAATTGTTGGCGCTCCGCGGCCCGGGCGTGGCTCCCGACAAGATGATGCAAAGCATCGCCGACGCCATGCGGATGCTGTCGAAGAAATACAAGGAGCGGTTTGTCATTCGGGTGGGGGAGCATCTTCGCTCCATCGAGATCGCCGATATCCGTTTCTTCTTCAGCCAGGAGAAGGCCACCTTCGCCCAGACGGCCGACCACCGTAAGCACGTGCTTGATTATACGCTCGATCAATTGGAAGACCTGGTCGACCCGGCCCGGTACTTTCGCATCAACCGCAAGTACCTGGTGTCGGTGGAGGCCATCCGCGACATGGTCAGTCACACGAACAGCCGACTGAAACTGTTGCTCCACGGTTCGGAAGATCCGGAGGTCATCGTCGCCCGTGAGCGGGTGCAGGAATTCAGGGAGTGGCTGGACAGGTAGAGTCTTAAGGCTCCATAAAGTTCCAGCCAAACCAGTTCAGCTCAAGGACCACGCCGTCCTGTAGTTCCTTGTTGGGAAATGCCAGGAGCGCGCCGACAAATAGCTGTACCCGGTTTCCAAATGTATAACCGCCACCCAGCACCGTACTTGATTTCTTGTGATTCCCCGAAATAAAATCACCCATCAGCAATAGTTTTCGGGAAAGCTTGTACTCATATCCAAGCATGAACCCCACCGGTTGGCCCGAGGTACCGCCGGCGTAATAATCATTGGTGTGATAAAATCCACCTACGAGGTGAAGGGGTTGGCTGGGCGCCCAGCGGATGATTCCATAGTTGAAATAGAGGAACTTCATGTTCTTCGAATCATCTGTGATGTTTGTTCCAACCTGGGTGCCGACATTGATTTCTGTGTGTTCAGAAACCACCCACTGCTTTTGCAGCGTGCCCATGATCACCGGGTACAACGGCTTGAACAAGGAATTGTCGTTGTGCGAAAAAACGGGTCCGCCCCCCAGGTTCACCGGCAAGTCCACAAGGTTGACCCCGGTGTCCCACCCGCGACCAAGTCCGTAGACAAGGTGAGTCTTTGACTCCAGCTGTGTGGCCGCGTAAATATTGAGCTGCTGCTGACAAAAGAGTTTGTTTTTTGGATTGATGTCACCCGAAGGGATGTTGAACAGATTCTGCTGTGCCTGGACGCCGCAGAACCCCAACAGGACGATCGCCAGGATGCCGTATTTTTTCATCGGGCGCAAAACTAACCATTATGACGGATTGCAAATGCGGTGCTTAATGTAGAGCCGGATATTTTGTCGCCATTGTATGCTATTGCATTAGTTAGTAGTGGTCAGCTTAATGCAAGTCGACTATCATCATTTCATGTTTTACTATCTTGCCTTATGGCCCTAAGCGCCATAAACCAGCCTTCTCATGAAATACCTGTTCCTGCTGCTCATGGTTCTTGCTTTTTCCACGGCAACGGCCCAGTCATTCGTGTTGAGAACTTTTCCGTCCAGTACGGAAACGGTGGTCCCCCTGCACAAGACTTCTTTCACCAATGAGGGCCAATGTCCCGAGCGAAGGCAGGGGGGTAACCCGCGGATGGTGAACGGTTACCAGGTGTTCAACGGCTCCATGGATGGGAACCGGCAGGTCGACCCACAGATTGCCGTGGGTGGTGGATATGTCCTGGAAGGATCCAACAACGGATTGCTCATCTATGACAAGCAAGGAAACTTTGTTCAGGGTGTGTCGCAGAAATGCTTTAACAACGGGATCGACCCCAAGATGTACTTCGATATCCATAACAAAGTTTTTGTGTTCGATCTCTGGTGGTATTACGACAAGGAGAAGACCAAACCCGTGAACATTTCCGTATCAGCCACGAGCAACCCGTCAGGAGCGTGGAACATCTATCCCATCTCCAGGACGGAAGAGGTGGACGGTGGAGGCATTGGCTATAGCCGGAAGTGGATCGGCTATTCATACCCGGGCGGCGAGGAGAACACGTTCATCCTACGCACCGCAGACGCGATCGCTGGTAGACCAGCTACAATTTATCATTTCAAGGGAAGCCTCGGTCATCCCGTTTTCATGCAAGATGATGTTGATGATTTGTATTTCTTCGATCTCGACAGTGTCCAATGGACGATACGAAAAGTGACTGAGGGGGAAAATGGTATGCCCTATAGCGAGCTCGTTGTCCGCCATCGGCACGGGCTGACCTGCATCGACTACCCGCCGCAGTCACCTCAGAAAGGCACAGAGCAGAAGATCTCCAGCGGTGACCGCAACCCGAAGAACCTCGTTTTTCAGAATGGCAGCATCTGGTTTTCACATGCAGTCAAGTGCGATGGGCGCTCCGCCGTGCAGTGGCACCGGATTAGTGCAAGGACGGGCAATATCCTCCAGACCGGTCTGCTGAAAAGCGCGACCAGCAATTACATCCAAACCACCATCGCCGTCAACAAGCAGAACGACGTGCTGGTGGGATTCCAGGAAGTAAACTATCAATCTTTTGTAAGTCCCCGGTTTGCATTCCGGTTGTCAAAAGACAAGAAGGGAACCCTGCGACCAATTATCAGTGCCGGCGAAGGAACGGGTGCCGCCGATGGTGTTGCCTGGGGCGACTATAGCGGCAGTATTATCGATGGCGACAACCTGCTGGACTTGTGGACGATCCAGAGCATAGCCAACGACAAGGGGAAAGGAGAGACGGTAATTGTGAAGGTGCCGTTTGGGAAGTAGGCGCCTGCCCGCCGATGCGCAACGCGAATTTGGAGCTTCGGGTCAGTCTTGCGCGAAATACGAACCAGGCCGTGGCAATGCTCGATGATGAATTTACTCAATCAATCTCCATAGGAGCTGATTATCTCCAAACAGCTGGCGAAACGGGTCGTAAGCGGAATCCGTAACTGGGGTGAACTGGGTGGCCTGGGCAAACTCCGTCCATCCTTTGCAGAATTGAAGGAAGGCTGCTGGATCCTTGCGGTGCACTTCCAGCAAAGCGGAACGAGCCTTTTCAATCAGCTGCGCGTCGATCCCCTTGCGGTAGACGATCGGTCCCAGTGGAATGTTGTTGTAATCGGCAAGGACCAGCAACTTGGAGTCAAACTGGCCGGCTCTTTTTGCAGCATCCACCTCCGCGCAGCCGCAGCCCCCGAGGTCAGCATTGCCGGCCAGCAGGTCTTCCACCACTTTCTTGTGTGTTCCTGCATAGTACACCTCCATTACTTTATCAGCGTCCGGAATGCCCGCCGCATTTAACAGGAGCCTCGGCACAAGATTACCCGACGTTGAAGAGCTGGCCACCAACGCCAGTCGCAATTTTTTTCCTTTCAATTGGTCAACGGATGTGATGCCGGTATTCTTCGTGACCAGGAGACACCCGCCATAATTGGTTTGTTGTGCGTTGCCCATAGCGAGGTTGACCAACGGAATAGCTTTCCCGGGCTGGTTGCGTTGCAAGACCAGGTAGCCCGATGTGTTCATCATCGCCAGGTCGACGCTGTCGTGGTTGATGGCACGAATCAGCGCTTTCACCGTTGGATAGCTGACTACATTCACCCGCGCACCCGTCCATGTTGAAAGGAACGCTCCCAATGGCCGCAGGTTTTCAAGCCGATTGTTCGTGGCATAGGTATAGGTGGCGAGCGTAAGTGTTTTCTCCTGGCCCCATGAAGGCATGACGGACAGCAGCAGGGCGAGAATCAAAAGACATCGAGTCATAAACAGGAAGGGATTTTGCGTCTAATTACGAATGAGCGAGGAAATAGTTAGGCCCAGTTCACGACCGGCTATCCGTGTTCATCCGTGTCCTCCGTGGCAATATAAGGCCCTTGCCGCGGATGTCGCCCAAACGTCACGTTACTGGCACGCTAAAAATTAGTCCTACCTTTGGCGCCGGGATAGTTTTGTCATGAATTCAAACCAGAAGCAAATGACGGCAACCTGGCTCCGCGAGGGGCGACTATCCCGGGGACTGACCCAAAAGGAGCTCTCCGAAAAATCCAACATCAGCGTACGCTCTATCCAGCGTATCGAAAACGGCGACCTCATCCCCCGCAGCTATACCCTCAAGACACTGGCCGAGGTGCTCGAACTTTCATTCGATGAATTCATGAGCAACGCCCGCCAGCAGCGATTGGAAATCGGTGAAAAAGACATCGAGGTTTCCACCAACCGCCCCCAGCGCATCATCTTGTCTGTTGGCCTGAGCCTGGTCATCCTCCTGCTCGGCTTCGCGTTCATCGTGCAGGCACCGAAGTTCCCCGAGACGACGTTTGAGCTGCTGCTGTTTTGTGTCGCAGTGGTTGGGGGGATTACGGCGGGGTTGTTTTTTGTTTGGAGAGGGAGGTAGCACCTCACCCCCCGGCCCCCTCTCCGCTGGGCGGAGAGGGAGAGGAGTGCAATAATCAACAATGAAGTTATGATTGGAATTTTGATACAGCTTGCGCTGTCGTGGATTGTGCTTTGGGTTTTTGAGCGCGGGAATTTGTCGCCGTTAGGACTCATGCCCAGCCGGCGGAGGGCGTTTGACTTCGTTGTTTTCTTCCTGGTCAGCGCGGCGTTTTGTGCGAGCGGGTTCGGGTTGAAGATGCTGATCGCGAAACAGCAGTGGGTGCTGAATCCAGCGGTCACGGCAGGGGGCCTGCTTGAGGGGGCGCGGTGGACACTTGTATCGGTGCTGTTTGAGGAGTTGATCTTCCGCGGCGCTTTGTTTTATGTCCTTATGAAAAAAATCGGCGCTCACCGTGCGATCTGGATCAGCGGCGCGACCTTCGGCGTCTACCATTGGTTCTCGCAAGGTTCGTGGGGAAACCCCGGGGCGATGGCGATCACCTTTGTCATTACCGGCGCTATGGGCCTGGTGCTCGCCTATGGCTTTGCGAAGACCCTGTCGCTCTACGTGCCCATCGCCATCCACCTCGGCTGGAACCTGGTGCAACAAAATGTCTTTTCGGTCGGACCGATCGGCAACCACTTGTTCGTCGAGGTGCTCCCTCGCCCAGAGGTGACGATTTCCTATGCTGCCTTCTGGTTCATGCAGCTGTTCAGCCTCGTTGGGGTGCTGACCGTGAACTACGTGTTGCTGCGGATGAAGAAGTCCGCCTCGTAATTGAGTGATTGGTGCCAGACTCTTGGTACTGGGTGCTAGGTGCCAGGCACTAGGTTCTGGGTGCCAGGTACGGTTGCTCGTTTCGTGTTTCACTTCGTCAAGCCCCGCTAGGGGCGAAATTATGATGGCGCTGGGCGTTAGCCCGGGGACGATCTATCGTATTCACACATGTAGCTACAGCCACACACTTTATTAAGTACCCTGGTTCCTGATTCTTACCCGCGCCTGATTTTCTTCTATATTTAGCTAATGAAAAACTTTCTCCTTACCATCCTGTTAGCCTCATCGCTGTTCGCGGTCGCGCAGGAAAAACATTATTACCAGACTGATTTCTCCACCGAAGAATTCACCGCGCGCCGGGCCAAAGTGTATGAGGCCATCGGCAACAATGGCATCGCGGTCATCCAGGGTGCCAGCGGACTTGCCGGGTTCAGCGTTTTCCGGCAGTCGAATGAATTCTATTACCTCTCTGGTTTGGAATCGGCGCACGCGTATTTGCTTCTGAATGGTCGCAGCCGCAAAACCACGCTCTACCTCCCGCACCGCAACGAAGGACGGGAATCCAATGAAGGGAAAACACTTTCAGCCGAAGATGCCGACCTGGTGAAGAAGTTGACAGGTGTCGACAACGTGCGGGGGATTGAATTCCTGTCGTCCGATCTCGTTGGTGCCGACCTGATCAAACCTCCCGCGATGACTTTCTACACGCCGCTCAGCCCCGCGGAGATCGGCAACGACAGCCGTGACGAGCTGCTCGGCGGCCAGGCGCGCGCCGCGGCGGATCCGTGGGATGGGCAGCCGTCCAGGGAAGCGCGGTTCGTTCAAATGGTCAAAGAGCGGTTCCCCCAGTTTGAGATCCGCGACCTGTCGCCGACCCTCGATGCGATGCGGCTGATCAAAAGCCCCAAAGAAATTGAACTCATCCGCAAAGCCACTTTGCTCGCCGGCCACGGCATCATGGAAGCCATGCGGTCGACCGCGCCCGGAGTGTATGAATACCAGTTGGATGCGGCGGCGAAGTATGTGTTCCACCTCAATGGTGCCCGCGGCGATGGGTATGCCTCCATCATCGGAGGTGGAACGAACGCGTTCTACGGCCACTATTTCCACAAGACCGATGTGCTGAAAGATGGCGACCTCGTGCTCATGGACTACGCCCCGGATTATCGCTATTATACCAGCGACGTCACCCGCATCTGGCCGGTGAACGGCAAGTTTGACAAGGCACAGACGGAGTTGTACAACTTCATTGTCGCCTATCGCGATGCGCTGTTCAAGTACATCAAGCCCGGCGTCACCGCCGATGATGTGCTTGACCGGGCCGCTGCCGACATGAAGCAATACCTGGTTGGCAAGCAATTTGCGAAGCCCGCGCACCTCAAAGCCGTGCAAGAAGGCATCACTTTCCGCGGGCACTTCCAGCATCCCGTGGGCATGGCCGTGCACGATGTTGGCCGTGTGCGTGGTGTGCCCCTGCAACCCGGCATGGTCTTCACCATCGACCCCATGATCTGGATCCCCGAAGAACGCCTCTACATCCGCATCGAAGATGTGGCCGTGGTCACAGCCGATGGCGTGGAGAACCTGAGCGCGTTTGTGCCGTCGAAGCTGGAAGATGTGGAGCGCACGATAAAAGAGAACGGGGTGATTCAATTTCGGCCGCCGGTGAACAGTGAACGGTGACCTGTAAAATGTAAATCCTCTTCTTCCCCCTTTAGGGGCAAGGGGTGGGGGAGCACGGTGACCGGTGAGCAGTGAACCGTGAACC
Source organism: Cyclobacteriaceae bacterium (assembly GCA_016787645.1). Taxonomy (GTDB): domain Bacteria; phylum Bacteroidota; class Bacteroidia; order Cytophagales; family Cyclobacteriaceae; genus ELB16-189. The sequence goes on from JAEUUF010000002.1 coordinate 216,651, forward strand.
GTAAACCGTGAACTGTAATTGGTAGTCAGTAATCGGTGATCGGTAATCGGTGATCGGTAATCGGTAATCGGTGATCGGTGATCGGTAATCGGTAATCGGTAATCGGTAATTTGGCGACCAATTGGTGACTATGAGCTGTTGGGAATGCGGGCGGGTGTCCACGAACAGCGCGGCGCAAAGCGAGGGCATGTGGGATGGCCGGCATGTGCGGTTGATTAGGCGGGGCGGGTCTCGCTGCGCAGTGTTCGTGGGGTCCTTTTCTTTTGGTTACTTTTCTTTTGGACAAGCAAAAGAAAAGTGACAATCTCAGACACGTGGGAATGCTAACTCGCAGCAGAGGCACACCAGTCATGGAAATTCTTCAGTACCCGATGAGTGGAAGTCACTAATGCGTAGTAGATTAGTACGCATGATGAAACTACACTTTCTGCTTATTGCATTTTCGCTTGGTCTGTGGGTTCCCACGCTTGGGGACACTTACCCCAAAAACCCCAAAATCGACGCCCTCAACTACGCGTTCCGGATCGGACTTTCGGATGCGACGGATGAGATTTCGGTGGAGCTGACGATGGATGTGCGGTTTGTGGGCGAGGGGGTGACGGCGCTGCGGCTCGACCTGGTGAATGCCGCCGCTGGCAAGGGGATGACGGTGACAAGTGTGACGCGTGACGGGCAGAAGGTTGAGTACACCCACGCCAACAACGCGCTGGTGATTGCACTCTCGCCCGTGCCGACGGTGAACGAGCGGCGGCAGTACGTGGTGAGTTATAAGGGTATCCCGGCCACAGGGCTGAAGATTGCCAAGAACAAATACGGCGACCGCTCTTTCTTCAGCGACAACTGGCCCGACAAGGCACGGCACTGGCTGGCGGTGATCGACCACCCTTACGACAAGGCCACCAGCGAGTTCATCGTGACGGCACCGAATCATTACCAGGTGGTTTCCAACGGCCTCAGCATCGAGACGTCGGACCAGCCCAACGGGATGCGGTTGACGCACTGGAAAAACTCCGTGCCCATCGCTCCGTGGCTGTACGTCCTCGGCGCCGCGCGGATGGCGATGCAGACGGTGGACAAATTTGACGGCAAAGCCATCGAGACCTGGGTGTACGCGCAGGACCGCGACGCAGGTTTCAAGGACTTTGCCGAGCCGACAAAGAAAGTGCTGGAGTTTTACAGCGACTACGTGGGACCGTTCGCCTACGAGCGACTGGCCAACATTCAATCCAACAGTGCGGCCGGAGGTATGGAAGCTGCCTCCGCCATTTTGTACAACGAGAGTTCGGTGACCGGAACACGCAGCCTCCGTTGGCGCAACGTGATCATCCACGAGATCGCCCACCAGTGGTTCGGAAACGCGGTGACCGAGTACGACTGGGACGACGTTTGGCTGAGCGAGGGTTTTGCCACCTACTTCACCCTGTTGTACATCGAGCACGCCTATGGCCGCGACGAGTTCGTGCAGGGCTTGCGCGACAGCAAGAAGACCATTATGAACTTCCACGCCAAGAACCCCGGCTACACCATCATCCACAAGAACCTGGCCGACATGGAGAAAGTCACCAGTTCGCATACGTACCAGAAGGGCAGCTGGACATTGCACATGCTGCGGGGTGTGGTGGGTGAGGAGAGTTTCCAAAAAGGCATCCGGACCTACTACGCGAAGTACTTCAACGCCAACGCCACCACCGCCGACTTCCGCCGGATCATGGAGGAAGCCTCCGGGCAGGACCTGGGCTGGTTCTTCGAGCAGTGGCTCTACCAACCCGGCGCCTTGCAACTCAGCGGCACCTGGACGTACGATGCAAAAGCCAAACAAGTGAAGCTCACCCTCGACCAAACCCAAGCCGACGGCAGCGTGTTCAAAATGCCGCTGGAGATCGGTCTATATTATAAGGGCCAGGACCGGCCGGTGATCGAGAAGGTTTTGTTGAACGGGAAATCAACCGTAGTGACTTTCTCTTCAGCAACAGAGCCGGGGGAGGTGAAGCTGGATCCCAATGTGTGGGTGTTGATGGAGGGGGAGATAAAGAAGGGAAAATAAAACGACACACTTTACCTCGCCAACAGACCGCTGGCCAGGTAAAGTGTGGCGATGCCTTCGGAGGCTTATTTCATCTTGTTGAACATGTAGCGGGCTATTTTCCAGGTACCATTCGACTTTTGAAGCACAAAGAGCTCCCGGTTTTCTTCCGGCACAGTTTGTCCGTTGGCGTGAATCAAGGTGGTGCCCTTCGACGTAGTCCGTGCAAAGGCATAATCGCCGTTAACGACTATTTCGTCAATGAAGAATTCAATGTTGAGTTGAATGGTTTTGAAGACAAATTCGTAGGACGCTTTCACCTGTTCCTGCCCGATAGCCGACGGCGCATTGGAGGGCATAAACACTCCATCGTGGGTGTAGAGCGGAAGCACTTGGTTTACATCAGAGGCATTCAAGGCATCACGGTAAGCGAATAGCGTCTTCTGGATGGCGGTTTTTTCGGTTGTCTGTTCCATGGCAGTTTGGTTGGAAGGGTTTGATTGATTTTCGGTCTTGTTTTGGCAAGCGGCCAACAATAGAATGAGCGTGGAGGTGAGAGCCAGGGGTTTCATGGGGTTTTGATTTAAGCGTGGGCGAGTGCGGCTTTGACTTCTTCACGAGTTACGGTTCTGCCCAGGCGACCAAATTCGTGCAAGTCACCAAAGACCTCTATTCGAATAGATTGATCGATGCCGCCAATATGAAAGGGCTCAAAGCCACTGCTGGTGATCAGCTCCTCAATTAGTTGGTGGCTGTTGGTATTGTCGGAAGCATAGAAGAGAACTTTTCGTTCGGGCTGGTTAAACGCGGCGCTTGCCAACGAACCTGCACCCAGTGTACCAAAGGCCTTCACTAGCTTCGCACTTTTCGGAATCAATTGGGAAAGAATTTGCCCGGACGATTCACGTTCTCCGATAATCTTCTTGAAGCCGCCGTTTCCGTCGGGAGCGATGGGATTGGAAACATCGACAATGATTTTGCCGGCCAGCTCCTGGGCATAGGTCTTGAAGAACTCCTGCAGAAGGTTGAAATAGAGGGCTGGAATGATGACATCGGCTTCCCGGATGGCTTCGGCGATGGGTTTGGCGGTGGCCAGGCTGCCGATTTTGGTGGCCAGCGATGTGGCCTTTTCCAAATCCCTGGAGGCAAGAATTACCGGTTGGTTTCCCTTGGCCAGGTTGGTGGCAATGACCTCACCAATTTTACCCAGCCCGACAATGGCTACAGTTGTTTTTGTGTTCATTTTACTTGGTATTGAATTTGTCCTGCGTCAAAATTGACAATGCAAAGATGGGCGGGAGGGTACGCTGGCGCCGATGAACTGGCTTAAGAAATAGTCTTAAACTAGATTAAGAGTGCCCGCTATTTGCCGCTTCTCTCGCTCCTTATTTTGCTGAGAAATTCCGGCGTGATGCCGAGGTAGGAGGCAATTTGCGTGTTGGGCAGCCGGTTGGAGAGGTTGGGATACTGCTCCAGGAAACTTTCGTAGCGTTGGTGGGCGGTGGTGCTGAACGTTTGCAGCAATCGGTTTTGAAGTTCCGTGTATTTGTCTTCAATGATTACCCGGAAGTGCCGGTTGAACTTGGGATGGTTGGTGTACAGGTACCAAAGGTCGCCCTTGGAGAGCTGAAGTATGGTGGAGGGTTCGAGGGCTTCAATAAACAGTTTGGAGGGATGCTCTTTGTGCAGGCTGTCAAAGTCGGCGATCCATTCATCTTCGGCGGCAAACAGCAGGTTATGTTCCGTCCCTGATGGATCTACCCCATACATCTTAAAGCATCCTTCCACCACGTAGGTGGAGTACTTACAAATGTCGCCCTCCTGGAGAATGTATTGCTTCCGCTTTATTTTCCGCTCCGTCAGGCGGCTGGTTAAAGCCTGGCTTTCCTGGTCGTCCAGGGAGAGATAGCGGTCGAAGTGGGCTAATAATTTCTTGATCGCGGACACGGATGGCTTGATTGACGGACGTAAGGTAGTATTTACGGAACAACCGGGGAAGGCTTGGGTTAATCTGGATCCGAATGCGTGGTGTTGATGGAGGGCGAGGTAGATCGATGGGCAGTTAAATGCAGGATTGCCGGAGCTTGAGTTTTAGGTCGGCCACACTCCACTGTCAGAATTTCGTAAATAAGTTTAGAATTAGAACTTCAATGTGTGCAGCTACTTTTCGTTCCCCTATTTTTAAGGTGTTGGGATGTCCACAGGCGTTTCTTAATTGTAAGCACTGTTGGAGTTCCAGTTTTACATTTTTCCCAACTAGCGAAATTGACTCAAGAATGTTTAGAAACTCCTGCTCCTTCATTCTTGATAGATCATCGGTTGTTTTTGCATTTTTCCATTTTGAATCCCTTCTTACAGCTTCTGCATTAAAAGTGGTCAAATGTTTATTGACTACTTCATCATAAAGAACAGCGACTGCACCAATCCACGAATAAACTACCGCCGCGCGATTTAGATCCGCCTCAAGGCAAGAAATAGCTTCTTCAAGGAAGCTTTTTGTTTGAGGATTTGAAATAGCTGTCAGATGCGATCTCAAGTCTGCTACGTCCTTGTGTAATTGAGTCTTCCTTTCAGTAATAAGTTTTTGGGTAACCAAATAACTGCGACCAGGAGCTGTAAGGCTCCACTCACTCTTAATTGATGTAGCTTTACCTTGAGATTTACTTAAGATGTCAGATATATTCCACTTAATGCATTCCCTTAAGCCATTGCTTGAGCCGAGCTCTTTAATACGTGACAAGGTCTTCGGCACTTCATTGTCGAAGAACAAAATCAGGAGAAGTTTATCTAGTCTGGAAATGTCAGCTCGGGAGAGAAGCGTTTGTAACGCATCCTTACTTAGATAGTATTGCATTTAATTCATTCACTTTGTTGATATGGAGTGAGTATGTATTAGACGCTTGAGTCAATGCGTTGGCCTTTTCCAGGCTAGCCAAGTTAGGTGTAAGATTACTGATGTAAGAATCCCTGAAGTAACCCGTTGCTTTCCTCATTGCTTGACTTAAATCGTCCCTTGAAAAGATGGGTTTCTTTTCGATAAAATGAATATAGGCAGCGGCCGCAATAATTAAATCAGGGCCCGATTTACAGTTGAGTTTGCTTGCAATATTGATTACTGAAAGACCAGATATTTTGCCGGTACCAGAACCTCCGCCATTCCCATTGTTAATTTGCGATCCTTGGTTTGTCACTTCGATCTTTAGTAATTCGGGGATTTTTTCTAAAATTTTGTCCAATTGTTCGGCTAGCCAATCTTTATCTCCTTCACCCGAAAACTCAACAATTCCTACTTTAACGTGGATTTTTGATTCGCTCATAAAGTTTGATTTTATCGAAGGTGTAAGTGGTCTGTCAAAATATTCTATTAAGTCCCGTCTTCTAGGTGGCTGACCTGCACGGTTGACGATTTGCAGTTTTGTGGGTGGTAGGTGGGCTTGCCTAGGCCGGCAAGCCACTACTTTGCCACTATGCACCGAGTCGAAACGAAGTTAAGTATTTATTTCAAGAGATTACAATGGCCGGCACATACACCATTGAGTAGTTTTTTTCAAGCTTTCATTTATAATTGGAAAAGTACTCATTGATTGACTTTCCTGGATTGGCTTTTATCCATTCCTGTAAGCTTGGTTTGTCAAGTTTCTCTTGTGCCTTTGATTGAGTGTTGGTCAGCTGTGTTATGGGGCTGTTTTGTTGTATATCTATCGCTTGAGTTTCCTTTTGTGGATTATTCGTTTTGGCAAAACCGGTTAGAAAGAGCAGGAATGACAGCAGGCCCGTCAGATAAATGCCTGGACCAAAATTGAAAGCAAGCGAACTAGTTTGTCTATTGGGCACGAACTCATATATGATATTCACATTTTGTATTACGGCTAGGTAAATGTAAGCGCTAACACCGACCCCGTAAAGTCCACATGTGGGGTAAATCCAACTGTTCTGATTAAAGTTTCTGTAGCTATTATAGAATGCATAGCCCGCTGTCAAGATTGATGCATATAGTAGTATTATCGAGGGCATCCACTTTAAACCAGACAAAGAAAAAAGAAACATTTTCGTTTCAATATCAACCCAATCAAGTAGACATGCTAATATTATCCCTATTGATAAAAACCCACGGATAAGGTTCATAACTGAATGCATGTTATTAGTTCGAGAGCAAGTACTTTGGTATTGACATTACGCAATGGAGAATCCATCACTACTCTCCTAGTATTTGTTTTTTCTCCTTTTCGAATTCGTCACTTGATATTATACCCTTTTCAAGAAGTGCCTTTAGCGTCTTGAGCTTTTCAGCATTCTTAAGGATAGGCGTTAAATCCTTATCAACCGTTGAAATTGGCAATACAGGGTTATTTCTTTTCTGTACCAGTTTCACAATTAATACAATCAAGGCAACTGGCACTCCAATAAAGAAAACTAGGAATATTATTATTAGTAACAGCTCTTGGAATCCTATTCCTCCGAGAATGCAAAACGTGTTCATAGCTGTATCTTTTGGTATATGTTGAGTCTATTCTTATTATATCGACAAAATCATGTATTCGTATTTACTAATATCACCAATTCATTTTCGCAAAACAATCCCCCACCACCCGTCCAGCTTTTAAGATATCTACAGCTAACCGTGCAGAAGTTTATGTAGCGCATCGAGGTAGAAACTGGAGTGAGAGGTGTTTAATCTATAAGCTGGAACCAGCAGCAGTGGATACAGGTCACCCGACATTACTCATCTCCTAGAAACAATCTGTCCGCACGGAAGCCAATCAATCGCGGGGGGAATTCTATAGAAGAGGTCTTTTCCTTTGAGGACAAGCTCTGCCCGGTTGCCGCGTCTATCCCGGTATTCAGGTGTAGCAATGGTCTGATAGAAGATGGCTACGATATTGAAAAGACATTCCTCTTTAGGCTTGATCGTTCTTTGAAATCTGGTCGGTTGATCAAAGGATTTCAAGGGTGCAACACCATAGTCAAATACGGATTGTTTGGCGTGGGTCATGGTGTCCGGAGGCAGGAATAATTTTACGAAAGTGTCTGGTGAATTAGGAATTGGGGTGGAATCAGCGGAAAAATGAATGGTCAGTTCTATGGGAGCCTCGGTTTCATTTACTACGCGAGTAAAGAACACCAGGTGAGTATAGTTAAAATGTTTTTTTGTTGGCCCCGTGTACGGCCCGCCCCTTGGGAAGCTGTTTTGTATTACTATGCCATTAGTATTGGTTTCGCTATACCATTGGGTTTTGGAGATCCCTTGACCCGTTGCGATCGTGCAAAGCGATAAGAAACAGACCGCGGAAATAATTGACCTCATGATACAGAGAAGAGTGGGCAGGCATGATGTCATACCCTTGCAAGGCTAGTTTTTATATTCCGAGTAAGTAATAAATGCTGTTCCATCGTAAAGTGAGAGACCTGTTTCTCTCGTACCAATCCAAATATTGCCAGTTTTATCCTCCAGGATTGACCAAATACTGTTATTGATAAGTCCATCGTTGGTTGTGAAACGAGTGAAAGATTTACCATCGTAAAGACTAAGTCCAGCACCCGCATCACCACCAAACCAGAGGTTTCCCTTTTTGTCTTCTATTATCCGGGTAACCCCACCGTGTAGGCCATCCTTTTTTGTAAAGCTTGTAAACGATTTGCCATCATAGCGGTAGGCCCCGCCCCAATTGCTGAACCAAATATTGCCGTCCTTGTCCTGCAATTGCGGCCATGCCCAATTGTGCGGTTTTGGCTTTGGCCCATCTTGAAATAATTCCTCGAGCTTAAAGTTGGTTACAGATCTTCCGTCATATCGATACACACCTTCATTAGCCCGTACGCCAAACCAAATGTTACCCGCTTTATCTTCTAACATGCGTTCCATGTTATTGTTGGTGCTAAGAAAGCCGCCTGGGGCTTCAATAACTATGAATGGAGTAAAGGATTTGCCATCGTAGGTATAAACACCATCTATTGTTGCGAACCATAGTATTCCGTTTTTTGCTTGCATAATACTGAAGACCCAGTGCGAGTTGGCATAGAGTTCATTTTTGTTGGTGGGCAGATTTTTTGGCAAAGGAATCTCGACTTTGGTAAATGGTTTCCCACCTGCCCTGAGGGAAGTTGAAGGGTCATAAAGACATAGCCCGGCTTGTGTACCTATCCAAATCTTGCCATTTGTATCTTGCAGCAGGCAATGGATATTATTGCTGCTTAGCCCATCGGCCATTAAAAACCGGCTAAACGATTTACCGTCATATTTATATAGTCCATTTTCGGTGGTTCCGAACCAAAGGTTACCGGCATTGTCCTGCAGGCTGCATTGAACATTACCATATCGCGGTGAGCCGATGCTTTTTATAAGTTTTGGATGTTCTTTTGGTAAGTCCCTTTTAGCTGGTCCTTTGCAGGCAGTGCCAAGAATGAGCATAAAGAGTAAACCACAGGCGTATTTCATCATTTGTCCAGTATCAATTTCAACAATACTACGAGTCTTTGTTTCCCCTTTTGTAAATGAGTTGTTAAAAGATGTAGACGAAATGCAAAAGTTGGATTGATAGACTAATGTTAAAAGCTGAATCTTCGTCAAATGGCAAAATTGTCCGGCGCTCTGGTACTGCAAACAGCCCGAGTATGCAGCGAGCCGGGATGCTGGAGGACTTGCCTGGTTCCTTAGCTTGTCGAACGGAGCGAAGGGTTGGAACAATGCCGGCAGTTCGCGCATTCCCACATCTCCAAACAATCCCCCACATCACGTCTCGCGTTTAACCGAATCACCCGCTAACTAGGCAGAAGTTTATCCTACACACAGAAACATGAAATCAAGACACCTCGTCCCCGCATTGCTGCTGATTCTCTCAAGCACCGCATACAGCCAAACCACTCCTCCCTGCGCCTGCTGCCATGAAAAGGCAAAGCAGTTCCATTTCTGGGTCGGGGAGTGGGAGGTGTATGGCCCAAAAGGCAAATTGGTGGGGACCAACCGCATCGTGCTCATGGAGGGCAACTGCGTGATGCAGGAGAACTGGATAGCAACCGGAGGGGGCAACACGGGCACGAGCTACAATTTCTACAACACCTCCACCGGCAAATGGCAACAGCTCTGGATCGATAACCAGGGCGGCAACCTCCAATTGGAAGGGGAGTGGAACGGGTCAACCATGATCCTCCAAAGCAAACCCACCAAAAACAGCCAGGGCCAACTCCAAACCGACCGCATCACCTGGACCCCCAACGCTGATGGTACAGTGCGCCAACTGTGGGAGGTAAGTATGGATGGGAGTACTGCATGGAGTGTAGCGTTTGATGGGCTCTACAAGCCGGTGAGGGGTAATCGGTAGCTGTGTCTGCTTAATTGTATCAAGCCCAAGGGTTCTTGCTGGGAGAGTAGGGGTTATTCACCGCAGAGACGCAGAGGGCGTGGTACGTTCAAAGTTCAAAGTTAAAGGTTCAAGGTTCACACTGAAAGTCCACAGCCCACCGATCACCGATTACTGATCACCGTTTACAGTTCACTGTTCACCGGTCACCGATTACCTCGGGTTCATCGATCCTAGCCCCCCGTCTTCTTCGCCGCAATCATCTTCATGAAGTGCTTATCGAGGTAATACAGGTTCCGCTCCTCAACGCCGATGCGCTTGACGCTGGCAATCAGGTCGCGGACGGAGTTCTCACTTTGTTCCTGCTCCAGCACGAACTCCTTCAGGAAATGAAACGGCGCATATTCTTTCGCTTTGTCGCAATCGTGCACCAGCTCGTTGATGGCTTTGGTTACGGTCTGTTCCAGGTGGAGGGTGTGCTCAAGGAGTTCCATCACATTCTTGAACTCTTTTCTCGGCTCGGGGAGGGTCTTTACTTCCGCGAAGCCGCCCTGGGTGTTCAGGTACTTGTAGAGCGACAGCATATGTTCACGTTCATCGTCGCTGGCGTCATAGAAATACGCCGCGATGCCCGGCAGGTTGCGGCTCTCGCACCAGGAGGCCATATACAGATAGGAATTGGAGGCAAGTGCCTCGCGTTGAATCTGGTCGTTGAATTTCTGTTGGAGGTCGGGGGTGAGCATGGCGGTTGATTTTTGGTAAAGTTAGGATAGTCACCGCGAAGGCGCAAAGCCGTATGGCACGTTAAAGGTTCAATGTTCAAAGTTCGCAGCTCACCGGTACCGATTACCGATCACCGTTTACAGTTCACTGTTCACCGTTCACCGTTCACTGTTCACCGTTCACTGTTCACCGTTCACTGTTCACCGTTCACTGTTCACTGTTCACCGCTCACCGTTCACATTTTACTGTACTTAATCCCAACCTGCTTCGGATTGTTCTGAATGAACTCAATCACATCCTCCAGTGTCTTCACCGATTCATGCCAGTCGGGATCGGGGAATTGCTCCAGGGTATGCTGGAGATTCTTTTCGGTGACAAACCCCTCGATCACCGTGCAACCTTGCAACTTCCGCAGGGGCTCCAGGAAGATGTATCCATCGAAGAACTGGTCGAGGGTAAAGCCTTCGTAGCCGACGGCGTGAAGACTGGTGTCGGGTAATTTTCCGACAGGGGTATTCAGCAAGTCGAAACCGGTGGGCTTGTTGCCCATTGCTTCCATCAATTTCTCAATAGCTCCGTCCGCGGGAGACACCGGAACATAGGCATCGCCCACTTTTTTGGTAAAATCCTGGTGCAACAAGATGTTGAAGACCTTGCCCGGGTGATTTCGCAGCAGCCGGTTTCCCAGCCAGTCCCGGTCGTAGTCGTAGAAGTTGTCGCCGTTGTATTTGTAGAACGCACTGCCGTATCGGGTATAGGCGTGAGGCGTTCCTACCAGGGCGAGAAGTTTTTCATTCTTCGCGAAGATTTCCTTTTCAATGATCTCCGCGCGGTACTTGTCGGCCGTGCCTTTCGGGAACACGGCTTTCATCGATTCCGGATTTCGCCCGGTGAAGCGCTCCCAATGGTAGATGTAACTCAGGTTCAGGATCCGGAACTTTCTGGCGGCAGGAGGGAGGGACCGGTTGAGTTTCCACGCGGCCTTGTACACATCGATGTACTCCTGGTACGCCCAGGTGACATTGTAGGCATACATGATTTCTCGGGCGAGGGCTTCATCATAGACCTCGGCGTTGACGAGCTGGTCGAGTTTGTCCTGCATTTCGCTCGCCCCGAATTCCATACCAATGGTGTAAATGCCATTCTTGTAAAGCGCGGGCACCAGTTGCTGCACAAAGAGGAGGTTCTGCCGCACCAGGTGGTGCTCCCCAAAGAGAACCACATCGTTGGTCTTGAATTTGTCAATGACATAGTCTTCCGGCGACCGGGAATGTTTTGCCAGGTAAGTTGCCGGTGTTTCGCCCGAGGACTGGGCCACGAGTTGAAAACTCCCTAAGCTGATTAGCATCGCCACAGTGAGTAAATGCTTCATGGGTTAACCTGGGGTTCAAGTTTATAGTTCAAAGTTCAAGGTTCAAAGTTACCGTTCACAGCTTACCGTTCACAGTTTACAGTTCACGGTTCACAGTTTACCGTTCACAGTTCACCGTTCAGGCTCCCTCCTAAACTCCCTCGCCGTCTGCCCGACCTAGCTCAGTCCGCCATGCAACCGCGCTTCATCCAGGTCGAGCTGTGCGGCCTGCTTGCGCAATACTTCCTCGGAGAACAGCCTTGCTCCACGGAGCCTGACCAGTTCCTCGCGCTGTTCGTTGAGCACATCGGTGAGCACCTTCCGGTAATTCTCCTGTTCCCGGATGTTGCAGTCAAAGGACGCCATGCGCTGTTCGGTGAGGGCGATGTCGCTCTCAAGTTGGGCGTGCAGGTTGGCGACGAGCGGATTCTTCTCCACATAGCGGCTATGGCGTTCCTTGAGAATGCGCAGCGATGCCTGCTTCAGGTAAAGCTGAAGCTCGGCCTCCTGCTCTCCTTCGGAAGCTATTGGATCAATTTCTTCCACCTTGATCCAGCGGATGATGTACGGAAGGAGCAATCCCTGGCCCACGAGCGTGACAAGGATGACCACAAAGGTGATGAACAAGATGAGGTTGCGGTAAGGAAACGCCTCACCACCGGGAAGAAGCAGCGGAATTGAAAAGGCCGCCGCCAAAGAAACCACACCTCGCATGGCGGCGAAGCTCACGATGAATGGACCTTTCCACGTCGGATTGCTTTCCTTCTCCCGGATCGAACGGGACAAAATTCTTGGCAAGAATGCCATGGTGTGTGTCCACAACAACCGAATGACGATGATGACGGCGGAGATGATCAACCCATAAAGAATGGCGTCGAACTGTGAGACATCCTGTAAGCCGTGCACGATGACCGGCAAGTCAAGGCCGATCAGGATGAAAACCGTGCCATTCAACAGGAAGATCAGTGTCTGCCATACCACGGTGGCCTGCAGGCGTGACTGTGAACTGAGGAACTTGTGTGATCGGTAGGAGAGAAACAACCCGCCGGTCACGACAGCGAGTACGCCGGAGAAGTGAAACGTCTCCGCGGTGATGTACATCACGTAGGGGGTAATCAGCGTTAGGGCGATGTCGATGCTCGGCGTGGTGGGAAGCCACCGGTGCAAGTAGTAAGCGGCGAGAGCAATGACGAGACCGACCAAGATTCCCATGATTGCCATGACAAAGAAACTAGTTACCGCCTCACCCATGACGAACGAATTGGTGGCCATGGCCGCGAGCGCAAATTTGAAGACGATCAAACTTGACGCGTCGTTCACCAGGCTTTCGCCTTCGAGGATCGTGATCACGCGCCGGGGGATGGGCATACCGCGAAGCACAGCCGTAGCGGCTACAGCATCGGGAGGCGAAATGATGCCGCCCAACAGAAAGCCAGCCGCCAGGGTGAAGCCCGGAATGAGCGATTCGGAGACGTAGGCAACAATCGTGGCCGTGAGAAATACCAACCCAAAGGCGAGGAGCCCGATCGCACGCTTCCATTTCCAGAAGTCGTGCCACGAGGTGTACCATGCGGCGGCGTAGAGAATCGGCGGAAGAAAGATGAGGAACACAATGTCCGGATCAAGGGCGATGGGCGGAATGCCGGGAATAAAACTGATCAACAGCCCGCCCAGGACCAGGAAGATCGGGTAACTGACTTTTAAACGCTCCCCGGCCATAACCAGGAGCAATACAGCAAAGACCAGTGCGATGGTAAAGAGCAGGTAGTTGTGGATCATGGGGAATTGAAGGGCGAAATGTAAAATCTAGAAAGTTGATTACGAAATGAAAGTCGTTGCCCGTGGGCTGGCTTTCCGAAAGGGATAGACACTTCGCGAACCTTTGCGCCTTCGCGTCTTGGCGGTGGTCACCCACTCCCCCCGCCAGGCAGGACCCAACTCCGAATGTCGTTTTCCCGTATATTGATTCATGCTCAAAAACTTCTTCACTACCGCTTCCCGGGTCATTCGCCGCCAAAAGACCTATGCCGCCATCAACTTCATCGGGCTTACCTCGGGCGTGGCCCTGGCCCTCCTGATCTTCGCCTATGTGCGGTCGGAAGTGAGCTATGACCGCTTTCACGAAAAAAGCGACCGCATCTACCGCATCCGGTACGACACACCCAACGGCCTGGTGTTGGCCACCTCACCGCCACCCATCGCGCCGGTGATGAAGGACTTCTTCCCGGAAGTGGAGTCAGTGTGCCGCATGTACAACCGCAACGTCAGCATCCGCCGCCCCGACCAGGCGGAAGCCTTCGAAGAGTCGGATGTCTACTTCGCCGACTCATCAATCACGGACATCTTCTCCCTCGAATTCGTCAAAGGCAGCCCGGAGCGCGCGCTGTACGATGAGTTCACCGTGCTCATCACGGAGGAAATGGCGACGAAATATTTCGGTGATCAGGATCCGATTGGCGAGCCGCTGCTCTTCTCGGGCAAGCATTCTTTCAAAGTGATCGGCGTGGTCAAGAATTTCCCTGAAAACTCACACCTGCGCTTCCACATGCTCGTGCCGTATGAGAATATGTACGACATGGAAAATGACCGGGCGGCGGAGGTCATGCGCAAGAACTTCGCCATGAACTTCGTCATCAGCCACGCTTATACTTATGTGCTGCTCAAACCCGGCGCCGACCCGGCCCGCGTGGATGCCAACATGCAGGCATTCCTGGAGAAGTATGCCCAGCCGCAAGTCCGCGTCGGACAGAAGTTCACGCTCCAGCCTCTCACGGACATCCACCTTACCTCGGAAGTCCTTGCTGAACCATCTTCTACCACTTCGGTGACTAACCTGCTGATCTTCGTTGCTGTGGGTATCATCACGCTGCTCATCGCCTGCATCAACTACATCAATCTGAGCACGGCTCAATCGTTCACCCGTATCAAGGAAATCGGCATCCGGGTCATCATGGGTTCGGGCAAGGGACATATCATCCTCCAGTTCCTCGCAGAGAGCTTCTTGTTTTGCCTGGTGTCGCTGGTGTTGTCGTTCGGCGTCTTCTACATGGCGCTGCCTTACCTCAACGAACTCACCGGCAAGGACCTGCAGTTCAACGAAGTGATCGACTTCCGCCTCCTTGCCGCCGCGGGAGCAATTTTGTTGTGCATGACGCTGCTCGCCGGAGGTTACCCATCTTACTTTGTCTCCCGCTTTAGCTCGGTAGCCTCGCTGAAGGGCGAAGGATCAGCGGGGTCGGGCTCACAGTGGCTTCGCAAAACACTCGTGGTCTTCCAGATGACCATCGCCAGCCTGCTCATGGTGGGCTCGATTGCCATCCTTGAACAGCTTCGCTTCCTCCAGGACCGACCGCTGGGATTTCAAAAGGAACATGTCATCACCGTGCCGCTGTTCAGCCAGAACATGAACGGCATCTTCAGCCAGCGCGACTCGGTGTACCGTTCGCGGCTCCAAAGTTTCCGCGATGAAATCGAAACGTTCTCTGGCGTACACAAGACTACGTTGTCTTCCAACGCGCCGGGTTTGGGTGCCATCTACCGTGGTGCGATACCGGAAGGATTCACCAAAGAAGACAACCTGTTCGTCGCCAACTTCTCCGTCGATTATGACTTCAATGATACATACGGGATGGAGTTGGTCGCAGGCAGGTGGTTCAGCCGTGATTATGGCACGGACCCGGCGGAAGGCTTCATCGTGAACGAGATGGCCGTCAAAGAATATAAATGGGAGACTCCCGAGAAGGCACTGGGCAAAACCATCAACCGCGAAGGCAAGATCGGGAAGGTGATCGGTGTGCTGAAAGATTTCAATTTCACCTCGCTCACTTCACCGGTTTCTCCGGTCATTTTCGAGCTGAATCCCAACCAGTTCAACGCGCTCTCCATCCGCTTCGACAACGATCAGGTCGAACGCACGATCGAGACGATCGAGGCCAAATGGAATACGATGTTCCCGGAGAAGGCCTTCGAGTTCTCCTTCCTCGACGAGCAACTCAATAACCAATATGAAGCTTATACCAGCTTTGGAGCGATCATCCGCACATTCACCGCGGTAGCGATTCTGATTTCCTGCCTCGGCGTGTACGGACTGGTGCTTTTCGTGGTGCAACGCAAAGTAAAAGAGATTGGTGTCCGCAAGGTGCTGGGCGCATCGGTGCTCGGCATCTTACAGCTCATCTACCGGGAATTCATCCTGCTCATCATCGTGGGCTTTATTCTCGCCATGCCGTTGTCGTTCTATTTCCTGAACAAGTGGCTGGACAATTTCACCTACCACATTACGCTGGACATCCTGACTTACGGGATCACGCTGCTGCTCTTGCTGGTGATTACTTTCCTCACCATCAGTCACCAGGCCATCCGCGCATCGCTGGCGAACCCGGTGAAGTCGTTGAGGAGCGAGTGACGGGGAGCGGTGAACGGTGAACAGTAAACGGTGACCTGTGAACAGTAAGCAGTAAATAGTAAGTAGTAAGTAGTAAGTAGTGGATCTGTCCAGGTTCATCTAGTAGTTCCCCTTTAGGGGCAAGGGGTGTGGAGACTACTGGCTAGTGCCCAGCGCCTAGTGCCCAGCGCCCAGCGCCCAGTCCCCAGTGCCCAGCCCAGTGCCTAGCGCCCAGCCCAGTGCCCAGCGCCCAGCCCAGTGCCTAGCGCCTAGCTCCCAGTGCCGAGCGCCCAGTGCCTAGAGACCAGCACCTAGTGTGCGCCATTTTGGTATATTCATGCTTCACTAAAACGGGCACCTATGAAAACACGACGGGCATTCATCCGGTCGGCAGCAACGGCGACGGCCGGTATCGGGCTGACTCAATTCCTTCCTTCTGATCTCTTTGCTCTCGGAAAGCCCGGGGTTGCGCCGTCGGACAAAATTAACGTCGCGGCGATTGGGGTGAACGGCATGGGATGGTCCGACATCAAGTCGCTGATGAAACTGCCCGAAGTAAACGTAGTCGCCCTTTGCGATGTGGATAACAATGTGCTCGCCAAGCGCACCGAGGAGCTAAGCAAATCGGAGGTGAAGGTGAAGACCTATACCGATTACCGGAAGATGCTGGAGGATAAGGACATCCATGTGGTGGTAATCGGCACACCGGACCATTGGCATTGCCTGCAAATGGTGGAGGCCTGCGCCGCGGGAAAGGACGTCTATGTCGAAAAGCCCGTAGGCAACTCCATCCAGGAGTGCCGGGTAATGGAGGCTGCTCAAAAGCGCTATAGCCGTGCCGTGCAAGTGGGCCAATGGCAACGGAGTGTTCCCCACTTCGTGGATGCACTCAATTTCATTCGCACAGGCAAGCTCGGTAAGATCCGAACGGTAAAGGCGTGGGCGTACCAGGGATGGATGACCAACATCGAGAAAAAACCGGATGGACCAGTTCCTGCGGGTGTCGACTACGAGCGGTGGCTGGGCCCTGCAACGAAGAGACCCTTCAATCCCAACCGTTTTCACTTCAACTTCCGCTGGTTCTGGGACTATGCCGGAGGTCTCATGACGGACTGGGGTGTGCACCTGGTGGACTATGCGTTGCTGGGAATGGATGCGAAGTTCCCCAAGAGCGTGATCGCCTCGGGCGGCCAATTTGCCTACCCGGATGGTGCGCAAGAGACTCCCGATACACTGGCGGCTATCTATGAGTTCGATGGCTACAACATGATCTGGGAACACGCCCAAAGTATCAGCAATGGTAACTATGGGCGCGATCATGGGATCAGCTACATCGGCAACAACGGAACCCTCGTGCTCGACCGCAATGGATGGGAAGTGATCCCGGATGAAAAGCGGATGGAAGCAATGCCATTGCAGAAACCCTCAGCCGGTCTCGATTTGCACACGCTGAATTTTATAGAGGCCGTCAAGAGCAGGAAGTTCGAAAACCTCACCGCGCCGATCCAGGCCGGATCACACGTGGCCGTGGTTTGCCAGATGGGCAACATCTCGTACAAAGTCGGAGGCAAGGTGTCGTGGAACGCGGAGAAGGATGCCTTCAACGAGAAGGAGGCTAACGAGTGGAAGAAGGCGCGATATCAGAATGGGTATGTGGTGCCGAAGGTGGGTGGGTAGTGGATAGTGGGCAGTGATCCGTAATCGGTGATCTGTAATCGGTGATCAGAAACGTGAATAACCTCTTTATTCTGTATTCCAAAATTCTGAATTCCGAATTCCGTATTCCCCTTCTAGATTCTAGCTTCTATACCCTAAGAATGGCAACCCGGCTATTTCTGCGAAACCCCCTGTTTTGCCAGAGCCCGCTGGTTGAACTCGAGCAGGTATTTCATCAACAACTGGTGAGACTTCTTTGATTTCTTCTCTTCCGCGTCGAATTTCTTGAGCAACTCGGGGTTGGCTTCCGTCATGATGGACTCCATCGTTGTCCTGTCGAGGGCATAGGCTTTGCCGTCCGTATCGGGTAGGTAAATTACCCAGCCCGGATTAGTTATGCCATAGTCGAAAGCCGCGGCACCTGCGAGGGCACCGATGACCGCGCCCCCCACCACCCCACCAGCAAATGCGGTAGACATAGCTCCTTCAAAATACTCGCTCTCCTTTGCTCGCGCATCTTCCAGGTAGCTGATCGGCCCGAGCACAAGTATCCTGACAAAGTAATTGGTTTGTCCATACACCTTGGCGTTGAGATAGACCGCCTTTCCGTCTGAGAACCCATACATATACCGGACCTTTTTCCCCTTTTGATAAAGGATGAAGCGTTCGTACTTCCCAGTGTCATACTTCACGGTGAACTCGCCTGTTTCGCCGGGACTGTTGGTGCGGAATTCATCCGCGAACCGGTAGATTCCCTTGCGAAACACGCGGGTGGTCAGGATGTCGTTGGTGAGGGAATCCTGAGAGAACGAAGGTATGGCATTCCACAGGGCAGCAAGGCAAACAGCTATCGCGTTTACTTGTCGAATAACTAGTATACAACGGGGTGAGCCCATTTCGTGAAAATCTGGGTGATCTATAGTAAATATAAAAAGAAACCTCGGTAAGGGCCGGGAGTGATCGGTAATCCGTAATCTGTAATCTGTAATCTGAATCGGTGAATCGGTGATCAGAGCAGTGAAGAAGCTAATATTCTGTTTTTCGAATTCTGAATTCCGTATTCCCCTTCTAGCTTCTAGATTCTATCGAAGAACCCGGTATACCGTGAGTACCAGAATGACAACCATGATCGCCGTGTAAATCTGCTTATTGTATTTCGCGAGCCATTCCGGTAAGAAGATGTCAAAGTTGGCGGCTGTTGAATCGGAATAACGGCGTGCCCAGACGGTGAGGGGGCAATAGAATTTGAACAGGAGGAGGGTAAGCGTTTCAGCAGCGATGAAGCCGTAACCGATCCAAAGCCACCGGTCGATTGTCCCCAGCGTCACCGCGTAGAGCATGTAAAAGATCACGACGTTGAAGAAAATCCAAATGGCTGTGTGCAGCAGCTTGATGAACAGCAATTTGTTGGCGGGGGTGCTCATGGCGTTGAATAGGGGTTAGGGGCTAGGGGTCAGGGGCTAGTGAAAAAACCAACCTCGTTCCGACCTCATTCCTGGAAAGCAACTTAGCCAAAACTACTTTAACTAATCCCTCTAATCTCTGACCCCTAGCCCCTGACCCCTTCTCATCAACGTTTGGCTTTCTTCGTCCAGAAATCAATCTCCACCCCAATTTCATCACTGATAAAGTGGTCGTCGGTGGTGTGCTTGAAGGTGGTGCCTACGCCGTAGTCGCTGCGAAGGAGAGAGGTGCGGCAGCGGAATCCATAAAGAGTTTCGGTGCGCCGTTCGGTGATTGTAAAAGGCAATTGGATCGTGCGGGTCACGCCATGTAGCTGCAACGTGCCTATGGCGAGATAGCCGTCGCCGGCCTTTTGAATGTGCTCGCTGGTGAAGATGATTTCTGGAAACCGGGCGATGTCAAAAAAGTCTTTGGATTTCAGGTCTTCATCCCGCGCGGGATCGCCGGTATTGATGCTGCCGGCCTGGATCACCGCTTTGATGGAAGCCTTGGTGATGTCACCATCAGGAATCGTCAGTGCAATAGTATATGCATTGAATTTCCCCGTAATCCGGGTGATGCCAAGCGAGATGGGTACAGAAAACTGAACGGTCGAATGATTGGTCTAGGCCACCAATGCCACTTCAGTCGTCTGCCCTCGGGCCGCCGTAGAGATGGTGAGCACGTAAAGTACAAGAATGAAGAACCGAATCATGGCTTCTGCTTATTTGGGAAGATGCGCGACGAGTTCCACTTCCAATTTAGCTTCGGGCATATAGAGTCGCGAGACTTGTACCCAGGTGGCCGAGGGGAAGTCGCCTTTATAGAAAGCTTTTCGGGCGGCATTGTATTTCTTCATCGCCTCGATGTCGGTGGTGTAGAGATTTTCCTTTACGACATTCTGAAACCCGGCACCATAGGCCTGAAGGGAACGCTCCAGCGCGCGGTACACACTGGTGATGCCCTGGGGGGTGACGTCCAGCGCGACCGCCCCGGAGATGTAAAGTATGTTATCCACTTTGAGGACCTGCACGTATCCCGCGGAGGTATCCTGCTTGAGGGTCTGTCCCCAATGCCACTTTTCTTTGCTGATGGATTTGTCTTGCCCGTAGGTCGTGAGGGTGACCAACAGGGAGCATATGATGATGAATTGTCTCATGGACGAGTTAAACGGCCCGGCCTAAGGCAAGTTGCCTGTGGTTCTATGTGGGATCACTGCGCGGGAGGTTGCATCCTGCTTCCGACCAGGAACACCACCGCGATGATAGCGAGGGAGAAGGCGGGTACTACGAGGAACATAAACGCATTCTTCATATCCGGTGTATTAAGGATACCGCTGTAGGCAATGACGGAGATTACGGCGATCGTTTCCATGGTCGCATAAAGGACCAGCCGCGCCACCGGCGTCCAGGAAGAAGAGCGCATCTCAACGAGCACAAGGCAGATAAAGGGAAGGGCAACCCAGATGGTGAACATAGTCATCAGCAGGGTAGACTCATTCCGTTGTCCCGCCCTGAACATCAGCCACAGCGAAAGTGTAGCCCCAACCAGGGTCAGGAAAAGGCCAACACGGCGAAGGATGGGCAACAGTGTTTCCATGATTACTCGCTAATGAAGTTAAAAAAGTTCCACGAGACCCCAGCACCGCTTACCGCTCACCGATTACCGTTCACTGTTCACCGTTCACTGGTTACTGGTCACCGATTCACCGCTTCCTCCAACCCCCGTATATCAATCTTCCTCATTTTCAACATCGCCTGCATGGCGCGTTGGGCTTTCGCTGGGTCTTTGTCGCTGATCAGCTTGATCAATTGGTTGGGAATGATCTGCCAGGATAAGCCATACTTGTCTTTCAGCCATCCGCACATCGACTCGGACCCGCCGCCCGAGGTGAGCTTATTCCACAACGAGTCCACTTCTTCCTGTGTCTGGCAATCGACATAGAGCGAGATGGCTTCCGTGAACTTGAATTTGGGCCCGCCATTCAACGCCATGAAGCGCTGGCCTTCCAGTTCGAACACCACCATCATAGGTGATGCACTGAGAATGCGTGAGTTATTGAAAACGGAACAATAAAATTCCGCAGCCTCTTTGGCCTGGCTGTCAAACCAGAGGTAGGTGGTTATCTTCTGCATAATCTATAGAGTGTTGCTTTGCCTCTTTAGCCTTATACCTTGAGCTTTTAGCCTTCAGCCTTCAGCTAAAAGCTAAAAGCTAAAAGCTAAAGAAATGGGTAACTGACAAGTTAACAAATTCACCAATGCCGCAATCCGGTCACTTGGCTCTTATCGCTCCTCTAACCCCGCCCATCCACGTGACAGGGAAGGCCGTGATCGCGAGAGTAATTGGGTACCAATGCTCAGAGAGGTCCCAGCCGACAATGGTCCCGATGATGCAGAGGATTGTACCAATCACACCGAGGATAATCACATGTCTCAATGGACGATCCGGGGCGAGTTTTGAAGTGGCGTACCCACCGAGGAAGGTGTACACCAGCCGATAACCCAGGGCGGTCGCCAGCATCCATGTGGTGAACGAACCGGCATTTTGCGGTGGAAAAATGCCGGCTTTTTCCAGGATTGTATCTGTACCGGTTGATAGCAGCACGTTGATCAGAATTCCCGCCAGGACGGCCCAAACGCTCTTCAATGCTGTCATAAATGGTCAAATAGTTTGATCTGTTGCGCAAGATAGCGCTCCAGTCGATCAATATTTTGTTTCATGCCTTCATCGGCCTTAAAGACTTCGATTACTTTCTTCAACTGCTCCTCGGATTCAAATACCGATGTCATGGTGACCAGCGTATCATCGCCCTCGCTGACCAGCGTGATCGTAGCTTCAAACAAGGGCCCGGTCACGTGGTTATAAACCAGTTTCTCTCCTTCTACAACCTCCGAAAACACATTTTTGTTTTTGTAGTCCGTGCCATCGGGGCCGTGCATGATGAATTCCCAAGCCCCGCCCTGCTTAACCTCCATTTTGTGGATGGTGTTGGTAAACCCATTGGGTCCCCACCAGTGTTTTATGTGTTCGGGGTTGGTCCACACTTCCCATACGAGGTGGCGTGGAGCCTTGATCAACCGGCTAATGCTCATCCGTCGGTTCTTGAGGCTATCATTCAATTCCATAGGCGCGATTGATTTATTTCAGAAGGGTGGCAAGGTATTTTTCAAGCTGGTCGTAGGTTCCGTGGAAGCCCTGGTTCATGCTCGCGAATCCTGCTTCATACGTTGCGCGCTCTTCGTCGGTTTCGTGGATCGGCCAGCCACGCAGGGTGAGGATGGTCTTCCCATTCTTCTCTTCCAATTGCATGATGTTCAGCATCTCCAGCGGCCAGGTGTTACTGGCAGGATGGCGGAGCACTCGCCCTTTGACGTCGCAGAATGATACAATAAATACCATCCGTTCCGGGGCCTTGATCTCGCGGTAAACGAATTTTCCGTACATCGGCTGTTTACCGAGGGCTACCATGGCATAATGAAAAATTCCGCAGGGACGAAGATCCATCTTTAGCACTTCCAGCTTCATGCCCACCGGTCCCCACCAATGCGCCAGGTGCTCAGGTTCCGTCATGGTTTTGAATACCAGTTCACGCGGTGCGTTGAAGATGCGGGAGATGACCAGTTCTTTCCGATGCGGCCCAGGTACATTTCCTTCTACATGGGATTCAAGTTTGACCAGCGATTCAGTCCATCCGGCACCGGTCATTTCGTCCATGGCGTCAGGCAACCCGATGTGTACCAACGTAAGCCGGGTGCGATTGCCCAAGTCCTCGAACTCGATGATCACTTGCATCTCTACTGGATAATCACCAGGCATTCCGTAGTGCGAAGCAGGGACGACATTGCCATGCGCGTCGGCAAAGGAATCTGTCCAGACGATGCGCTTCAGAGGCACAATCTCTTTGTAAATGCCGGTAACCCAGAACTGTTGTCCTTCGGGCGACTGCATGCAATAGAGGTACTTACCGCCAACGCGGAAATCAACTTTGATCGTGGGTGCGGTGAATCCGCCGGGTCCCCACCATTGGGCGAGGAGTTCAGGATCAGACCAGGCCTTGAAGACCAGTGCGACTGGCGCGTCGATCAGCCGGGTGATGGTCAGGGGTTTACTTTCGTTTGCCATGTGACTTCTTTCTTGATTTTGAGGTTGATACTTGCTTGGGTTCTCTTTGAAGGATCTTCAGGTAGTCTTCCAGGGCGTCAAGCTTTTGGTTCCAGAATTTGCGGCATTGCTCTACCCAGTTGGAGACTTCACTGAGTTTCTCCAGCCTTGCCTCACAGTAGCGTTCACGCCCTTGCGGCCGGATAGTGACCAACCCGCACTCGGTGAGGAGCTTGATGTGCTTTGAAATGGCGGGACGACTCACGTCGAAGTTCTCCGCCACGGTGTTGAGGTTCAACGGCTTGTGGGCCAGCATGTGGAGGATCTCCCGCCGGGTGGGGTCGGCAATGGCCTGGAATACGTCTCTGCGCATAGGTTGATCGTGTAACTGATCGGTTACAAATGTAATGTAACCTTTCGGTTACGCAATAATAATCTGAGATTTTTCAGTCTTGCCATTAGCCAAAAGCCAATAGCCAACAGCCAACCGCCTGTCGTGGGAATACTGTGCGCTCGGGGTAACCCCGGTGCTAAACGAGGAAATCCTTAACGTCCGTGTAAGGCAGGTTGAACGCTTCCGCAACGGCTTTATAAACGACCTTGCCGTTGATCACGTTGAGTCCCTTGCGAAGTTCCATGCTGTCCTGGCTGGCTTTCTTCCAACCATTGCCTGCGAGTTTGATCGCGTAGGGCAGGGTGGCGTTCGTGAGCGCCAGCGTGGAAGTATAGGGTACTGCGCCAGGCATGTTCGCTACACAATAGTGAACGACGTCGTCGATGATGTATGTCGGATTTTCGTGTGTGGTCGGTTTGCATGTCTCGATACAACCGCCCTGGTCAACAGCTACATCCACCAGCACCGTACCGGGGCGCATGGTCTTGAGCATGTCCTTGGTGATCAGCTTGGGAGCCTTTGCACCAGGAACGAGTACCGCGCCGACAATGAGGTCATGCGTTTTCACCAGGTCACGCAATACGTAGTCGTTGGAAACCATGGTGTGCACGTTCTTCGGCATCACATCATCCAGGTAACGAAGACGGTTAATGTTGAGATCGGTAATCGTCACATCGGCACCCATGCCCGCGGCAATCTTGGCTGCGTTTGTGCCAACCACACCACCACCGAGGATCAACACCTTAGCAGGCATAACACCCGGAACACCACCGAGCAATATGCCACGACCTTTCAGGGGCTTCTCCAGGTATTTGGCTCCTTCCTGGATGGCCATACGTCCGGCTACCTCACTCATGGGGACCAGCAATGGCAAGCTGCCATCGACACGCTCTACAGTCTCGTAGGCCAAACACACGGCGCCGGTCTTGATCATGGCGTGGGTGAGGGGCTCATAGGAAGCGAAGTGGAAATAGGTAAATACCAGTTGATCCTTCTTGATGAGGTTGTACTCCTGCTCAATCGGCTCCTTCACCTTCATGATCATCTCGGCGATGTTGAATACGTCACCCGCGGTGGGAAGTAATTTACCGCCGGCCTTAAGATACTCATCATCACTGAAGCCACTGCCTTCACCGGCCGTGGATTGGATGTACACCGTATGACCGCGGCGCGTCAGTTCCTGCGCACCGGCAGGAGTCAGGGCAACGCGGTTCTCATTGTTCTTGATTTCTTTGGGTACTCCGACGATCATGGGATAATATTTTAAGGTGTTGAGGTCTCGGTGTATTTCACTAGCCACTTAATTCGCGGGCCAAAGTTAGAAGAATTCAGGGTAGTTTTATCCCTCCCGCAGATGGCCCTGATCCTTCGGCAAAAAGGGTGAATTGTGTAAAAATCTTCGGTGCCAGAGAGGGCCCCCGTTATTTTGTTTGGAGGTTTTCAATCGTTTGAAGGACCTGTTGAATTTGCCTACTTTTGAGCACACTCCTCCGACTGAATTTACCCTTGGCCATGCCCCAGACACGCACCATGAAAGCGCCTGCAACGAGCAAGAATGTGCAGGAGATTCTGTCGGACTATCGCCTCGCCGTGGCGAGTCGTGAAGCGAGTCTCATCGGCCGCAAGGAAGTGTTCATGGGAAAGGCCAAGTTCGGCATCTTCGGCGACGGCAAAGAGATTGCACAAATCGCCATGGCCAAAGTCTTCCGCCCCGGCGACTTCCGCTCCGGATATTACCGCGACCAGACATTCATGCTTGCCATCGGCGAGCTTACAATTCAGCAATATTTCGCCCAGCTTTATGCGCACCCTGATGTGCACGCCGATCCATCATCCGCCGGACGCCTCATGAACGGGCACTATGCCACGCGTATGCTGGACGACCAGGGTAACCTGAAGGAGGTGGTCAATCTCAAAAATAGCTCCGCCGATATTTCCCCCACGGCCTCACAGATGCCCCGCCTGGTGGGTCTGGCGTATGCTTCAAAACTCTTTCGTCAAAACAAGGGGTTGGCGCAATTCAAGAATCTCTCGCACGAAGGAAATGAAATTGCGTTCGGCACGATCGGCAATGCCTCGACTTCCGAAGGGATGTTCTTCGAAGCGATCAATGCCGCAGGCGTTCTCCAGATTCCCATGCTCACCGCGGTGTGGGATGATGGCTATGGTATTTCCGTACCCGCCGAATACCAGACCACCAAGGGAAGCATCTCAAAAATTCTCGCAGGATTCCAGCGTACCAGCACCGAAAAGGGAATCGAAATCCTCACCGTACGTGGTTGGGACTATGAAGGACTGATCAAAACGTTTCACCAGGCAGAGCGCATTTGCCGAGAGGAACATGTGCCCGTACTGGTGCACGTCACAGAAATGACTCAGCCCCAGGGCCACTCGACTTCCGGTTCGCATGAACGGTACAAGAGCAAAGAGCGGCTCGCCTGGGAAGTGGCCCACGATTGTAACCGGAAGATGCGCGAGTATATCCTGGACAACGAGTTCTGCACGACCGGCGAACTGGATGACCTGGAAAAGGAAGCGAAGGCATTTGCGAAATCCGAGCGTGAAGCATCCTGGAAATCGTTCAACAAAGACATCCAGGCAGAACAAAGGGAACTGGAAGAATACCTGGCGGAGGCTGCCGCCGCGGTCCCTGAGATTTCGAATGTGCACCATCGACTATCGACCACCGTCAATCCGCTCCGTATGGACGCGATGAAAGCGGCTCACCAGGCCGTGTGGCTCCTGCGTGGTCAACAGGTGGAGGCTCGAGACAAGATTGCAGGCTGGCTTGAGCGACGCAAACAGGAGAGTTATGATCGCTTCAGTTCACACCTTTTCTCCGAATCGGAGCGATCGCCGCTTCGTATACCGGAAGTTAAACCCGTGATTCCCCAAGATGCTCCTTTGCTGGATGGTCGCGAAATTTTGCAGGCGTGCTTCCGTGCTGCCTTCGATCGTGATCCCCGTGTGGTGGCCTTTGGTGAAGATGTGGGGAAGATTGGTGACGTGAACCAGGGACTGGCCGGGATGCAGGAGAAGTATGGCGAATGGCGTGTAACTGATACGGGCATTCGTGAATGTACCATCCTCGGGCAGGGCATTGGCCTGGCCCTCCGCGGGCTTCGTCCCATCGCCGAAATTCAGTACCTCGATTACCTTCTTTACGCCATCCAGATCATGTCCGACGACCTGGCGTGCCTTCAGTATCGCACGAAGGGAGGGCAGAAAGCGCCCGTTATTATTCGAACACGCGGTCACCGGCTCGAAGGTGTGTGGCATGCTGGCTCACCGATGAGCATGATCCTGGGAAGTATACGGGGTATCCATGTGCTTGTACCCCGGGACATGACCCAGGCCGCCGGTTTCTACAACACCATGCTCCAATCCGATGACCCGGCGCTGATTATCGAATGCCTGAATGGTTACCGGCTCAAGGAACATTTGCCTTCGAACATCGGCGAGTTTACTGTGCCCCTTGGAACTCCCGAAGTGTTGCGCGAAGGATCGGATGTGACCGTCGTTACGTATGGTTCCATGTGCCGCATCGCGATGGAAGCCGCGTCTGAACTTGATAAGTTGGGCGTTTCCTGCGAGGTGATGGACGTTCAATCGTTACTTCCCTTTGATATTCACCATTCGATTCTCACTTCCATCCAGAAAACCAACCGGGTGGTGTTCGCCGATGAAGATGTTCCCGGCGGGGCTTCCGCTTTCATGATGCAACAGGTGCTGGAAACACAGGGAGCCTTTCGTTACCTGGACGCTTCGCCACTAACAATCACCAGCAAAGAACATCGCCCGGCCTACGGCAGCGATGGCGACTATTTTTCAAAGCCAAACACGGAAGAATTGGTGGATCGCATCTATGCCATGATGCACGAGTCAGATCCAGGCCGTTACCCGGTCCTGTATTAGCAACTATCCTTTTTTCTTGATTTGCTGGAGGGTGAACTCCGGCGTCTCAATGGTATTGCTTTTGTGCAGTTTCCGGTCCTGGATCGTGACGCGGAGCTTGAGGGTCTTGATGCTGAAGAGAATCATGAATCCTGTGGACTGCATGGCATACCGGATTCGTCCGTCGAGGGCAGCATTGGTGGCCGCGTCCTTCGAAAGAATCGGGAAGCGTCCGTCAAACGTCAGCCCGCATTGCGGATAGGCAAACTCGGTCGTCCAGTCAAATTCCGAGAATGAGCCGTCATTGTTCTTCACCAGGAAATCAACGAAGATGTTGTAGTGATTGGGATTCCGCTGATAATAGAACGTGTCTACCTTATTGTTAACCGCCATGATGGTCCAGTTGATGCAATTATAAGGCTTCACAAATGCCGGCAGGGTGTCATAATTGGGATTGGTGCGCTTGGTTTTGTACGTGATGTAGATGTCGTCCACACCACCCGGATAGTAATACCGGAGAGGGCTGTCGGGAATAGTATCAAAGAAGGTACGCGCTTGAAAGGGGTACAACGTGTCTTTCGGGTCGTTAGCATCAAGGCCCATATCACCATCGCCGTCTTTGAAGCGGATGGTAAGAATCAGTGAGTCCGGGTTGGATACGTTGGTCACATCCACGAACGAAACACTCTCAAATTCAATAGCGGGGATAGGTGAGTAGACCGGCGGCTCGAAACACGAGGCCAGGAACAGGGCCGCGAAACCCATGTAAACCAACGCATTTCCCGGCCATTTCATTTAGTTATACATTTATAAGCCCGTAAAATTGGAAACGCTTGCAGACTTTTGAAAGTTTCGCAGGGGAATTATATCCCTCCAACGCCAGCGCATTTGACGAAATTGCGTTGAGACTCTTCCGATTTCAAGCTGAAAACAATCCCGTCTATCGACAATACCTCGCCTATATCGCGGTAGATCCGGTAAGGGTAACCTCCGTTCCGGGAATCCCTTTCCTGCCGATCAGCTTGTTCAAGACTCATGTGGTGAAAACCGGCGAATGGCAGCCTGAAGTGACCTTTACCAGCAGCGGTACCACCGGACAAACCGCCAGCCGCCATCTCGTTCATTCGCGCGACTTTTACCTCCGGCATGCCCAGCACATCTTTGAGCGTCAATTTGGACCGTTGAGCAACTTCCATGTGCTCTGCTTGTTGCCGTCCTACCTGGAACGAACCGGTTCGTCGCTGGTAGCCATGGCCAATCATTTCATCGCCGAGAGCCGGTCATCTTATTCAGACTTCTTTCTGCGAGACCTGGACCGCCTGGCCCAGGTACTGGAATCCATACAGGATGATCGCAAGGTTTTGCTGCTCGGTGTGACCTTTGCGTTGCTTGACCTGGCCGAACAATTCGAACTGGACCTGCACAACTGCATCGTCATGGAAACCGGTGGAATGAAAGGGCGCCGGCCGGAGATCACCCGGGAGGAACTTCACCAGGTTTTGAAGAATAATTTCAACATAGAAAGTGTTTATTCAGAATATGGGATGACCGAATTGCTCTCTCAGGCCTATTCGACAGGCGAGGGGATTTTTCAGTGCCCTCCCTCGATGCGGGTGGTCCTGAAGGAACTAAATGACCCATTTGCTTCGTTAAACAGTCCATCGGGGAAAATAAATGTGGTGGACCTGGCCAATGCCCATTCCTGCGCATTTATTGAAACCGAGGATTTAGGAAAATGGGACCAGGAGGGTCACTTTGAGGTACTTGGCCGTATAGACGCCAGTGATGCCCGGGGCTGTAACCTCCTGGCAGAATAGGGCGTTTTTATCGGTAGATCGACAAAAAAGCCGGTTCAATTTGCTTTAAATACCCAGTTTCCTATTTTTGCTTGAAGTAAACCCATCACTATGAAGAAAGTACTCGCCTTTGTCGCCCTTGTTGTTCTGCTCGCTTCCTGCAGCCAATACACTTGCCCTACCTACAGCAAGAAGGAAGTGAAGCGGCCGGTTGAAAACCGCATCTAGAGCCCTAGACGTACTTTTTTACGTCCTCGGCTTTGATGATATCGCCGGCCATAATCACGAGCCGCTCGATGACATTTCTGAGCTCGCGGATGTTTCCTGTCCACGGATAACTCTCCAGCAATTTCTCCGCCTTCGGGTCCAGTTTCTTCTTTTTTGACCCGTATTCTTCTGACAAATCATTCAGGAATTTTTCGGCCAATACCGGGATATCCTCCTTGCGCTCAGCCAGGGAGGGTACGGTGATCAGGATGACTCCCAACCGGTGATAGAGGTCTTCGCGGAACCGATTTTCTCCAATTTCTTTCTTCAGGTCTTTGTTGGTGGCAGCCAATACCCGCACGTTCACCGGAATATCCTTTTCCCCACCCACTCGTGTGATCTTGTTTTCCTGCAAGGCACGCAACACCTTGGATTGTGCGGCGAGGCTCATGTCACCGATTTCATCCAGGAACAACGTGCCTCCTTCGGCCTGCTCAAACTTGCCGATCCGTTGCTTGACCGCCGAGGTGAAGGACCCCTTTTCATGCCCAAACAGTTCGCTCTCGATCAGTTCACTGGGTATTGATGCGCAGTTCACCTCGACAAAAGGACCGTCGCTTCGTTGACTCTTTTCATGAATGGCCCGGGCCACCAATTCCTTGCCGCTGCCGTTAGGACCTGTGATCAGTACCCGGGCTTCCGTCTGTGATACCTTCTCCACCATCTCACGCACGCGTTCCAGGGCGGGTGAATGGCCAATCATCTCGTATTTCCGCGACACTTTCTTGCGAAGTGATTTCGTTTCGCGAATAAGCGACTGACGGTCGAGTGCGTTGCGAACGGTAATCAGGAGCCGGTTCAGGTCCGGGGGCTTCTGCAGAAAATCATAGGCGCCCATCCGGATGGCATCTACGGCCATTTCGGTGGTGCCGTGGGCCGAGATCATGATAAAGGGACAGGCGATGTTTTTCTGCTTGGCTTTCTCCAATACTTCCATGCCGTCCATCTTCGGCATCTTGATGTCGCAGAAGGCGAGGTCGTAGGAGGTCGCCTCCAGCATCTGGAGTCCTTCCACACCATCGCGGGCTTCGTCGACCTCCAGCTTGAGTTCTTTCTGATCGAGAAGAATATCCTTGAGCACAGCGCGGATGCTGGCTTCGTCTTCGATGAGGAGAATTTTGGGCATGGGCAAAAATAGCGAAACCTGCTGCGCTTTCACGCAACAGGTTTCATGTTAAAAAAAGCAAGCCTGTAAGCCGGGTTCTGTCTCCCCGACACGTCGGGGCTCCTATCATTTATCTGGCGTCGTCATCACTGACGGGCTCAATCAGCCTACCCGTGGCGCTGAAGCCGAGGCTTCACTGGCGAGCCACCAATCCCTTTCAGGGCGACACTGTTTGGCCTTTCAACTCGTAAGGTTTGCCATGCCCCCGGCATCACTGTCGGAGCGGTGGGCTCTTACTCCACCTTTTCACCTTTTCCTCCCGGGACAAGTCCTGGGGGGTAGTATACTTTCTGTGGCACTTTCTGGCCCCCGGCTTTTAAACCGGGGTCCTTCCGGTTAGGAAGTACGATGCTCTATGTTGCCCGGACTTTCCTCCCCGGCTTGCGACGGGGCGATAGGATAGCCTGCAGGGCAAAGGTAAGGAAAAAGAGCGAGGTGCCGGGATTTGCCGGCGGTGGCAGCTTAGTGAATATCCGAGCCAGCGATCTTCATCTCGAACTGGTCCGCAATATTGGCCACCTCCTGAAGCATCTCCTTAATATCCTGCTCGTTTACGCCGGCGAGGGAAGAGACAGCCTCCACCTGCAGGTAGTTTTCGGCGATGGTGAACCGGCAGTAGTTGAAGTATGCGGTCTGTTCCAGGAGCATCTTAAAGTCGATGCTGTCGTTCATCGGGCAGACCTTGGACGTGAAAATAATGACCGGACGATTGTAAAGGCTGCTTTGTTTGATATTGCCCATCACCGTCTGGAACCGGTTCCCGGAAACCGGCATGATGATGACCGAAAGATTTTGTGTGTATTCAATATACTGCCCACGGATTTCGTCGGCATACTGTTTCATGAATTTCGTCAGGTCCATAGGATTGACAGCTAGAATTGACCTGAAATTAGGTAATTCTGATCAAAGTGCATCATTAAAAATAGAGCCAGTGAAAACGAAGTCCACGGCTGGAAACCTCCAGCGTGGGTGCCGGCACCTTGATGATGTTGACAACGTAAAGGAAAGTGCCAAGTGCCCTGGAGGAAGTCTTCACATGACTGAAATCAAGGTCAATGGAAAGGAAATACTTCCGATCCGGGTGAAGTTGCGCGGCCTCGTTCTGATGTACCCTGCCGAAGATCATACCATCAGCCCCGATGCCCACGGCAAGGTTGAGCCAGCGGGGGAGCGGTAACCAGGGTACATGCCCGCTGTACCAAAAAGTCTGGCCGTTGTAGTCCTTCAATACCTGCTCCAGGAATCCATCGCCAAGCAGTTCAGGACGAAGTGGTGCAAACGAGGTGGGGTGAAATGAAAACTTAGGCCAGACCAGGATTCTTTTCCAGAAGATTTGCTGCCCAAGGAAAACCAACGCCCCTGCTCCATTCGCCAGGATGTCGAACAGTGAAGCACCGTAGGCCACGGAAAATCCATCAAAGACTTCAATGCCGGAGACCAGGAAAAACCCGAGCAAGGCCCCGGCGCGGGAAGCCTCCGGGTCACCCAGCTTCGCCCATCGGAACAGTCGGGCCGCCAACACGCACGTGTGGAAGGTCCAGAACAGGTGAGCCACTTTGTCCATCTGTTGCCATTCAGGCCAATCATTGAACAAGTGAAAGCTGGAGGTCCACTGAGAAGAGTACCATGCGGTGCCTAAAGCCAGCATGATCAAGGCATAGATTCCCAGGGAAAGGAATAGCACCAGGCGAACTCGCCATTTTCGATCATGGTTTTCTGATGGAGGAATCACGGGTACGGAAAGCTACTTGTTTCCTTTTGGGTCCTCGTTCTCATCTGCCAGCGCCGGATTCAGTTCAAGCTCACGCCGCCGCCGCTCGCGGGCCGACATCAGCAACTCGCTGAACGTGTTGAAGTTCTCCGTGTACATCAGGCTTGTACCCGTGGTAACGGCTGCAGTTTGGGTATTAAGTGAACTTTGAAGCTGGTTCACGTTTGACCGGCTGTACATCTTCACCTTGAATTTTCCATCAGGCGTTAAGAGATAGTCAACTGTCCAGTCACCGGCAATGGTGGCCAATTCAGACCGGTTGGGCTGGTTGCCACCGAAACTGCCATCCTTGCTGACGCGCAGACGACCGCCAAGGAAGGAGTAGGAGAGCCTCAGTTGGAATGTATTGAACGCTTCGGCATCGAGGGTCCCCAGGTCAAGATCTATCTCCAGGTTCTCATCGACCTGGCTGAGCCAATAGCTGAGTTGGTTGGAAAGCAATTCGCTCACGCTGTTATAAAGGGTGGAACTGCCGGCGCTGGTCGCAAACTGGTTGGGTGGCGACAGGCGGCGGAGCACAATCAGGCTGAACACCTGCATCTTTAATTCATTTTCGTCCAGTTTGGTTTTGAAGGCTTCAAACTCGAATCGCAGCCGTACGGACCGGCCATCTGCTGTGATTACGTTGTCAGGAAGATCACGGGCGGCCAGGTCAAAATTGAGCTGGGGCGATAGCATCATGCCTTCGAGTTTAAGGAGTACCTCCACGGGGTATTTTCGTCGGATGGCCGGATCGGTGGCCAACGACTGATCCTGGAGGACGGGAGCCATGGAGGTCAACTGCCGGTAACTGGCGGTGATGTTCAGGGTAGCTTCATACGGGTCGCCATACCACGCGATGTGGCTGCCGGGTTTGATCTGAAATTCTTTATTGATGATGTCATAGAGGGTAAAATTGTAAGCACCCTCCGTAAAGTCGACACGGCCGAACATGTTAAACTCGCCTTTGGTGTCCACCTGGAGCCTCAGGTCCCCTCGTCCTCTGCCGCGGATAATATCCCCCGATTTGATGTCGAAAATAATCTCCGTATAGGCATCGGGCGTGACATCAATATTCAAGTCCAGGGTAATGCCGGAAAGCTCCCGACGGGGCGCGGGTGCCTTGCGCTGTGCCTTAATATGTTGAGTGAACGAAACAAATTCGATAAATTCCTTCTTCTCCTGCGACGATCCGGTGGTACCGAGCGGCAGCGATATCCGCGTATTCCGGTTGGTCACTGCAGTCGACGAAATCTTGAGGTTGTTCACCGGACCGACGATACTCAGCGTCCCGGTGCCAAATGCCTGTCCATAAAAAAGTTCATTGTCCCGGATATTGGTATTGAGCAGTTGAAAATTGGTGAATGACGCGTCCAGTTTAACGGTCATTCTGGAAAAGTTGCGGTGCGTGATCTGCCCTTGGAGTTTGGAGGTGTTTCGGAATACATCAGTGAGGGTGAATCCCTTGAACTGAATTTCGGTGGGTGTCAAAGCTATGGTGCCGCTGACTTTATAAAGCGTCTTCAGGTAATCGATCAGGATTTGGCCATTATTTAGCTTGGCTTCACCGGTAATCCGGGGCTCACTGAAGGTGCCACGGATATCGTATTCACCGGTGAGTGTTCCATCCAATTGGGAGAATAAACCACGGACCACGGGTTCGATCAATTGGACACTGGCCCCCGCAAGAATGGCTTTGGCCCTCAAGGGGCTTGCCGCGTCGCCGGGATTATAAAATCCTTCAATATCAAGAATGCGATTGTCGAGACGATCAACCTTAAGGTCAATGTTGAAATATCCTGTAACCGGGTCCAGCATGTTATTGCCCCTAACTTCGCCCACGAGAAACTTATTGATGGTGAGCGAGTCGATTTCGAGACTGTTCTCGATGAATAGGTCATCGTACATGTCTTTGCCAATGACTTTGGCATTAAGCGTTCCGCCAAATTTTTCCGAACTGTAGAAGTTGAGCAAGGCGAGGTTGAGGTCACGGATATCAATGACCAGGCTCTTGGTGGAGTCCATGGAAATAAACCCGTCGATCTTCACGGACTGATTGTCGTGGAAGAATCCCACATGGTTGAGGCTCCACTCCTTTCCTTTTACCAGTGTATAATTCTGACCATGAGTTTCCCAGTCTTCGCCCAACAGGCGGATGACGGACGGCAGCAGCTTGATCTTGGTGCTGTCGTCCAGGAAATCGATCTCGGTGTTTAACCTCACCTGGTTGTCGTACCCAACCTGTTCTGCGTCCAAGCGCAAGTCAATGTGATTGAGGTTCCAGATGCCTTCGACAAAGAGGTCTTTGGTGGTCATGTTCTTGTTGAGCACTTGTCGGTCGGAGATGACGGTAAGTTGGGCGAGGACCTGGGTGCTATCCCGGATCTTGGAGCCGTTAAACTCGATCTCGTTCTGGTAGAATTTCTTGCCGGCGTACTCCACACTGTCGATCAAGGTGAGGATATGCAACCGCGAGGTGGTGCTGTTCGAGAATTCACCCTGGATATTTGTCTCGGGCGAGACGAGGAGTTTGACATCCAGCATATCAAACAGCGGGTTGGCGTCATGAACCCGGATGCCAATTTTTGCCTTGTAGCTCTGGTCCGAGGCGGTCTTGGTGGCGTAATATGACTCGATAGCATCGGGATCGTTGCGAATGTTTAAAAGAAACTCATCGATTAATGTCCGGATATCCTTGAACATCGTGGAGTAATAAAAATTGCCCGTGAGCTCAAGGTCGGCCAACGAACTGCGCATGGTCAGCGATCGTCCATCGGTGTGTTTTTCTGAAATAATGCGGATCGAATCGAGGGTGATGGATTCGTCCTTGAACTTCATCAGGGTGTTCCGGAACAAGGCCGTTCCGATAATCGAATCCAATTGCAGGCCGCGGCTGTCAATGTCCACGTACGATTTCAGGAAGAACGCTTGCCGGGTGAGGTTCAACTCATGGAATAAAGCCGTGTCCAACCGGGCTTTGATATTGATCAGGTCTATGTTTTTTCGGAGGTCGATGGACCCATCCATGCTGAATTGCAAGTTGGGATCATCGATGGTCAGGTTACCTTGGAAATATTCGTTTGCAAAGCGGGCATTGGAATGAATGTTGGAGTAGTTGTATCCCCGGATGCCGATCGAGGAGATTTCACCCTTGAGTACAAAGTCGGCATTGTCCTTCGAAAACCCTTTGCCGTTGATGTTGCCTTTCAGATTAACCTGCTGGAAGTTGACCGTGTCCTTGAAGAATTGGCCCAATTGGAAATCCGCGAGCGTGAGGTTTCCGCGGTAAGAGGAAAGTCCCAGGTTGCCTTCACTGATCTTGTAGTTGATATCGGAAGTAATGCGGCCGAGGCGGGTGTTCAGGCTGCCGTCTGCCACAAAATCATTAGGGAAGCCAAGGAAGTTGCCGTTTAGCTGAATCCGTCCCAGGGGGATGAGTGCGTTGTTGACATAATCCGGAAACAGGAAGGCAAGGTCGGAACCGTATACCACAGAGGGTTTGAGCCGGAGATTGATGAACGTTTCCAGAATGGAGGGCAGCCCATCCATTTCGAGGCTGCCTGAGACGGTGGTGGAACCCAGTGAGACTTCCATGGGCCGGAAGGTGAACCGGCTGATCTTTCCCCGGAAGTGTCCGCTGAGCGCAACGGTTTCTTTCCAGGTATCAAGGCCGCGCGCAAAGTGCGAAATATCTTCAGGGTGCAGCCGCGTGTCCTTCAGCCGGGCGTCGATTGTGACGAGGTTGACGAAGTCACCCAGATCACGCTGGCTGTTATAGCGCAGGATGACAGTATCCGAGACATGACTTTGAAGGGTGGAAAGATCGATGCCCAGGAATTCCATCGAGGTTTGGCAGATCCGGAAATACGTGCGAAGGTTGGAGATGGTCAGGTTTGTCTTTTCCTCCTTGATGCGCAGCGAGGTTACGTTAAATTGTATGGTATCCCCGATCACCTGGAAATTATTGAGATTCCCGTCGTCCACTGAAACGCGGAAATGGTTGGGGTCGAACCCCCTCGTCACCGAATCCGCGTCGGATTGATGAAGGGAAAAACGCGACTGTTGTATAATTACTTCCCCGATGTTGAATTTTCCGCCACCCCGTTTGGTGGTGTCCGCGCCGGAAGAGAACTGCTTACCGATCTCCGCGATAAAAACATCGATGTTCAGTTCTTTCGTGGAGTCGCTGGTCGGGATGGTCACCAGGTTGACGACTCCTTCCTGCAGCAAAACGGCATCAATGTTGATGTTCCTGCCTTTGATCAGCGATTCCAGTGTGAAGTTGACATACAACCGGCCGGCTTCGATGAGCGTGTTTTGCTGCGGGTCGGTGATGTTCAGCTCGGTGATTTCAAGCCGGTCGTACCAAAGGAGATAGAACCGGTCATATTCGATCGTAAATCCAGAAACCCGGGAGAATCCGTCAGTTACTCGCTTGAGGAGGGTTTTCTGAACGGCGGGAATCTGGAGGATGCTGAACCCGACCACCAGTACAACCAAGGTTCCGAACAGGCCATACACGATGATCCGTTTCAGCCATTGCAGAACCTTAATTTTAATAACTTGCCAGACCATTTAGATCATTATGGGGCCAACGATCCTTGCTATCGAATCATCGTGCGACGAAACGTCCGCCTCCGTGATCAGCAACGGCAAGGTACTCAATAATATTATAGCCTCGCAAAATGTGCACCACAAATACGGTGGTGTGGTGCCTGAACTCGCGTCACGCGCACATCAGCGAAAAATAATTGATGTGGTGGACGAAGCGATGACCAGCGCCGGCGTGAAACCGACCAACCTTGACGCGGTGGCGTTTACACGTGGACCCGGTCTCATGGGCGCCTTACTCGTGGGTGGATCTTTCGCCAAAGGTCTCGCCTGGGCAGCCGGTCTCCCGCTCATCGATGTGGATCATATGCAAGCCCACATCCTGGCTCACTTCATAGACGATCCTGTGCCATCGTTTCCATTCCTCTGCCTTACCGTGAGCGGCGGCCATACACAACTGGTGGTCGTACGCGATTACCTCGACATGGAAATCATTGGTGAAACCCAGGATGACGCGGCTGGTGAAGCGTTCGACAAGGCGGCTAAAATCATGGGACTTCCTTACCCCGGTGGACCTCTTATCGACCGTTATGCCCGGGAAGGCAACCCCGATCGCTTTCGTTTCCCGGATACCGATATGCCCGGGCTTGACTTCTCGTTCAGTGGTATCAAGACTGCTTTCCTTTATTTCATCCGCGATCATGTGGCGGCAGATCCTGCTTTTGTGGAAAGGAACTTGCCGGATATTTGCGCCAGCCTGCAGGCAAAACTCATTCGCATGTTGTTGGACCGGCTTGAGCAGGCCAGCCGTCAAACCGGCATCAGGGAAATTGCGCTGGCCGGTGGTGTATCGGCCAACTCAGGACTGCGCGAAGCACTTCGGGAACGGGCGGCAAAGCAAGGGTGGAATATTTTTGTTCCGGAGTTGGCGTATTGCACAGATAATGCAGCCATGATTGCCATGGCAGCTCACTTCAAGTTTCTCAATGGACAATTTGCTCCGGCCGACATCGCCCCGGTTCCTAATCTCCATTTCGCTACTCACCACGAATGAAAAGAATCTACGAGAAGGGAGATCAGAAAATCTACCGTAAGACCATAGCCCAGGAAGACCTGGCCGCATTCCATGGAAGTGTATTGCACGCCGTTTACGCTACCTTTGCGCTCGCACGGGACTTTGAATGGTCGTCCCGGTTATTTTTTATTGACATGAAAGAGGATGACGAAGAAGGGGTGGGAACGTTTCTGCAAATCTATCACCGAAGCCTCGCCTTTGCCGGGGAAGAAGTAGTGATCACAGCCACCGTGGATAAAATTGAAGGCAACGAGCTACTGTGCCACATTGAGGCCAGGGTGGGTGACCGCCTGATTGCAGATGGCGTCACCGGGCAGCGTATGCTCAAGAAGGAACGACTGAATGCCCTGCTCAAAAAGACTGGTCATGGCGGCTGAACGATTTTCGAAGACCGTAAATATTAGAAACAAGCAAGCTTCATTCGGCTATGAGCTGCTGGACACCTACGTCGCCGGGATGGTGCTGAAAGGCACGGAGATAAAATCCGTTCGCGAAGGGAAAGTCAACCTGACGGATGGCTATGTGTATTTTCACAACGAAGACGCGTTTGTTAAAGGCATCAACATTTCTCCCTTCACCCAGGGAACACACTATAACCACGAGGCGGCCCGTGATCGGAAATTGCTCTTGAAAAAGAGCGAGATCAAGCGGCTTAAGGCGCGTTCGGAAGAGAAGGGCCTTACGATCGTTCCAACCCGCCTGTTCATCAACGACCGTGGGTATGCTAAACTCGAGATTGCCCTGGCGCGCGGCAAAAAAATTCACGACAAACGAGAGAGCATCAAAGAGCGGGATGTGCGTCGTGAATTGCAGCGCATCAAATTTTAAACTAGTTTGGGAGTCATGGCCACGCTGGATTTCGGTGTTTGCAGGTTGTCGGTAATACCTGTCCGGAAGGACCCCGGTCATTCTTCGGAACAAGTCACACAACTTCTTTTTGGTGATCACTATGAGGTGATCGATCAGTCCTCCGACAAGCAATGGATTCAAATTCGCATTTACGCAGATCATTGCCAAGGATGGATCGACCACCGCCAGCATCATGCGATCTCCGAAGAATACTTTCAGCAGATCAACAAGACCGATTATAAGATCACGACGGACATCGCTTCGCCGGTGCTTTTCAAAAAAATGCCATTGACCATTGTCATGGGAAGTATCGTGCCGATTTCCAGTTCGGAACTTTTCAAGATTGAGGAGCAGTTTGCGTTTAACGGAGAATCGAAGGGCCTGGGGCAACGAAGGGATGCCGAGTTTGTGCGCCTTACTGCCCGCAAGTATCTGGCGGCTCCCTTTCAATGGGGTGGCAAGAGCCCATTCGGCATTGACCATACGGGATTGGTGCAAATGGTCTTTCGCATTGCGGGATATCCGCTGCCTCGCAACCTGCGCGAATTGATGGCGCAGGGTAAGAAACTCACTTCTTTCAGTGAAGGGCGTGCCGGGGATGTGGCGTTCTTTACTTCCAAAGGCAATACCCCGACACATTGTGGTATCCTGGTTGGAGAAGACAAGATCATTCATGCTGCGGGACAGGTGCGGATGGACATGATCAACGAAGAGGGGATTATCGTTCCTGAAACAAAGGTTTACACGCACTTCCTGCATTCCATCCGCCGGGTGATCTCCTGACCTACGCAACCTCCTTGCAGAATCAAGGGAATGGGTTTATCTTTTCACCATGGATAGTCGTGTGCTTGTATTAAACCAGGACTTCAGCCCGCTGATGGTCTGCTCGGTAGAGCGGGCCTTTGTGCTGGTGTACCTGAACAAGAGCGAAATGATCCGTACCGCCAACGGTCACCAGTTGCGGAGCATCAGCCGCAGTTTCCCGATGCCCTCCGTCATCCGCCTCAACCGCTATGTGCATGCGCCCTACAAAGGCGTAACCCTTACCCGGCAGAATATCTTCAAGCGCGACAACTTTGAGTGTGTGTACTGCGGCACGCGGCGTGAGTTGACGCTGGACCATGTCATGCCCACGTCGCGCGGGGGTTCCCACAGCTGGACTAACCTGGTGACGGCCTGCAAACGGTGTAATACCCGGAAGGGTGACTACACTCCCGAGGAGGCTGAAATGGTGATGCGACACAATCCCTTCAAACCTTCGTATACGCTTTTCCTTCGCGATCTCAGTGGTATGAACCAGCGCGAATGGGATGAATTCCTGGCCTGATCTTTTCCCTTCCTGATCATCGTCATTGGTTTCCGTTTTGGAACAGGATAAACTTTGTCTGTGCAATTTCCTGTTGATCCATCGTTAATCAAACACTCAACCTATGAAACGTCTGCTCTGGTCATGGCTGGTGCTGTTGTCATCTGTCGTTGTTGGGCAGGATCTGCCCAAAAGTGAAATCACAGTTTCGGCGGGCTATCTTTTTGAAGGAGAAGTATATGTCTGGCAGCCCAACCGCTACGGATCCGTTGGCGAGTCCTTCATCCTCAAAGTGGATTATGTGGGATACTTTTCTGATTACATCGGATTGGGAGGATACGTTACGTATGCCAATCCGTACTATTGGGCTTTCGAAAATGTCAGCATGGCGGAGCTTGGTCTCGTTGCCAAGGGTCGCTTCCGCGCCGGGGAGAAGTTCCTTATCAAGATTCCCGTTTATGTGGGGTACCGAAGCTATGGCGGAAATGCGGGAACAGGTTTAGCCATCAACCTGTCGGGAGTCTTGGAGTACCAGGGCGAAAAACTCCGACCGTTCCTCGATATAGGATTTTTGACCCAGCCGGCGGGCGGAAACGATGCTACTGAAATGACATTTGCTCCGATGTTCCAGGCCAGCGTGGGGCTTGCCTTCAAATTCTGAATTGAATCAGAACTTCATGGTAAATGTAGTTTTGATCCCTGGGGTCGAGGTCACCGTCAGGTAGCCATTGTGCATCTGCATGATTTGCCGCGAAAGACTGAGACCAATTCCTGACCCTGTTTTCTTTGTGGTGAAGAAAGGAACAAAGACTTTGTTCATGGCTTCCTGGATAATTCCGGGACCATTGTCAGTTACGTCAATAGCCACATGTGCATCGGCATAGTAGCCAGCCACCGTGATGGTTCCCTTCGGCGTGTCGGCAAGCGCTTCCAACGAGTTCTTGACCAGGTTGATCAGCACTTGCTCCAGCATTTCTTCGTCGGCCTGGATCGTGAGAAATTCATTTTCACAAGTGCAAACCAACTCAATGGTTGTCTTCCGGATTTCCGGGCGAAGCAACTGACCAATCCGGTCGATGAAAGCTTTGACATTGACGGTTTTTAACTTCGGCTGAGGAAGGGAAGTGTATTCGCGATACGCGTCGATAAATTTGATCAGTCCCTTGCTCCGGTTTTCGATAGTGGT
Organism: Cyclobacteriaceae bacterium; assembly: GCA_016787645.1. Lineage (GTDB taxonomy): Bacteria > Bacteroidota > Bacteroidia > Cytophagales > Cyclobacteriaceae > ELB16-189. The sequence goes on from JAEUUF010000002.1 coordinate 257,866, forward strand.
GAGTCCTTCCCGTAAATCGTCGGCGCCTTCTTCACGCAGTTCGTAATGGGAATTCTTTCGGGTCATGTCGTGATCCAGGATTTCACGAAGGGTGGAGGTGAGCGAGGAGATTGGTGTGATGGAATTCATGATCTCATGCCGCAGGACCCGGGTCAGGTTTTGCCAGGCTTCAATTTCCTGCTGTTGCAGTTCGCTTTGAATGTTCTGCAGCGTGAGCAGTTTCATCGTATTGCCGCGGATGCGGAGTTCGGTTGCCTGCACGGTGAGAAGCACATCCGGTCCGGATTTGAATAACGTGCCTTTGCCGGGCTCCACATCCCGAATGGCTTGCAGAAGGGCCGGATTTCGGTCTTGAAGCTCTTCGATGTTCTTCAGGTTCGTAACGCCCATGAACCGCTTCGCGTTGGCATTAATCAGTTGAACGTTACCCTCCGGGTCAAAAGAAAGAATGCCCGTGCGCACTTGCTGAACCACTGTGTTCAGGTATTGCCAATGTTCCTCTTTTTCTGAGCGGGCTTTCCGGAAGGCCTCCAACACCACATTGAACTCCGCATTCAATTCGCGGAAACTGGCGCCGAGTTTGTTATCGGCTGTAAAGCCGGAGATGAAATCGGAGTATTTCACCGATTCCAGGAACCGTGTGAGTTTGCGGTTGGTCTGGGAGGTGAAACTGTACAATTCCACCAGTTGCCCAATAATGATGATCCCCGTGAGGATGGCGGCAAATATCATGTTGGGGTGATTGATCATGTATACAAACAGGGCCATCACCAGCCCGATCATCACCACCCGAAGGGCTACGCGAAATCGAAAGTCACGAAGAATCCTCATCGTCCACTGCTCATTGCGTGTGAAAGTACGGTTTAGTCCGGGACAAAATCGGACTACAGGCCATGTTTCTCAAGGCGCCGGTACAGGGAGGATCGGGTTAGCCCGAGTTCGGCCGCCGCCTGGGTGATGTTGCCGTTGTATTTCTTCAGGACCTTCCGGATTAGCAGTTTTTCAACCTCGTCCAGGTTGAATTGGTCCAGGTTGAGTGGCTGCTCATTTTCTTTTCCCGTATTGGCGTTGAACGTGAAGTCTTCCGGTTGCAGCACTGAACTGTTGGAAAGAATGACGGCTCGCTCAATAGCGTGCTGCAACTCCCGGATATTGCCGGGCCAGGGATGCTTGCTCATCCTGCTCATGGCCGCTTCGCTGATCTTGGTTACACTCTTGCTGTATTTGTCGGCATAGTGTTTCAGAAAATGGGCGGAGAGCAGTGGAATGTCTTCCATGCGTTCCCGTAGCGGGGGAATCTCTATTTCGATCGTGTTGATCCGATAAAGTAAATCCTGCCGGAAGCGGTTTTCTTTCACCATATCGTAGAGGGGAAGGTTGGTGGCGCAGATCAACCGGATGTCAATCGGGGTGTCCTTGTTGGAGCCCACACGGCTGACCTTCCGGTTTTGAAGTACCGTGAGGAGTTTGGCCTGCAACGGCATGGATAGGTTTCCGATTTCATCGAGGAACAGGGTGCCGCGGTTGGCCAACTCAAAGCGACCCGGCCGGTCTTCTTTTGCATCGGTAAACGAACCCTTCTTGTGTCCGAACAATTCGCTTTCGAAAAGCGTCTCGGTGATGGAGCCGAGGTCAACGCTCACAAACGTTTCATTCCCACGCGGCGAATTGCGGTGAATGGCACGTGCGACGAGTTCTTTTCCTGTTCCGTTTTCGCCAAGGATCAGCACATTCGCATCCGTATGAGCCACCCGATCAATGGTCTGAAATATGCGTTGCATGGCCCCGCTCTGGCCGATGATCTCCAGGTACTTGTTGTTGATGGCCTGGTTGATTTCCTGGTTCTTGATCTTCAGCGTCTCCACTTCGTCGCGTGTTTCGCGCAAACGCATCGATGAATAGAGCGTGGCCAGAAGTTTTTCATTCTCCCACGGCTTCAATACGAAATCGGTGGCACCCGCCTTGATGGCTTTGACGGCCATTTGCACATCGCCATATGCGGTGATGAGGACGACCACCGCGGAGGGATCGATCTGCAGGATCTTTTCCAACCAATAGTACCCTTCACTTCCGCTGCTGACATCTTTGGTGAAGTTCATGTCGAGCAGGATGACATCGTAATCCTCATTGCTGAGCAGGGAAGGAATGGCTTCGGGATTCTTCTCAATGTCTACCTGTGCAAAGTACCGCTTGAGGTACATCTTGGCCGCCTTCAGCAAGTCTTCGTTGTCATCCACGATGAGGATCTTTCCGCGCTTCGATTCGTTCATAAACAGATCATTTTGGTCGTTTGTCGCCCTTGGCGCCGGCAAAGTAGAAGCCGCCTATCAGGTGAGCCTCAATGGAAATTCTTGTTCCCAGGGGCATTCGGCAGTCTCTGCTTTCCGTCCGCAATCGGACGACGGCGTTCAGCTTTGAACGTAGATTTTGCAAAAAGGATAACCTTTGGGGTGTTTTTCCCGTTGGCATGGAAGTTGGCATGAGCTGGTAGCCCAATTAGGCCAAAGCGGCAAAAGGCACCCAAAAATCTCAAATCAGGACAGTCACCCGGATGGACAAGAAGATTGCAAAGAAGACGTGGACCCTCAAGCGGATTGCGACGTATGGCGGAATAGCGCTGATGAGTGTATTTATTGCCTACCAGTTCATATTTGCCGACCGGCGCTCTAAGCTGGTGGTGGAGAAGGACAAGATTACCATTTCCGAGATTCGCATCGGGCAATTCAAGGAATACATTCCGCAAACCGGCGAGGTTCAGCCCAGTCGGACAGTATACCTCGACGCGCTTGAAGGTGGTAACGTTAAGCGCGTTGTCCGCGAAAGCGGCGCCCTCGTCCGTAAGGGCGACCTCATCATGGAGATCTCCAACCTGAACCGGGAAATTGCGGTGCTGCAGCAAGAAGCGCAGCTCGTGGAAAGCATTAACCGTTCGAGGGATACGCGCCTGGCTATTTTGCGAAACGACCTGGACCAACGGCAGGCGTTGGCTCAGATCGACAATCAATTGGCTATCCTACGCCCTCAATATGAGCGGCAGCGAGTATTGTTCGAGAAGAAACTGATCGCCAAGCAGGACTTTGAGCGGACAGAGGCCGATTTTAAATACAACATTGATCGGCGCAAGTTTACCTACGAGGCGTACAAGCGTGATTCCATCGGACGCCTGCAATCCTTGAAAGACATTGATGTGTCGGAAGATCGGATGAAGCAAAACCTGATATCGGTGCGTACCATTCTGGAGAACCTTAACATCAAGGCACCCATCGACGGGCAGCTGTCCTCGCAGACGCACTGGGAAGTAGGACAGGCCATCAACACGGGTCAGCGCATGGGACAGGTTGATATCGTGGGCAGCTACAAAGTTCGCGTCCCGATCGATGAGTTATACCTCCCGCGTATTAGCACGGGGCTTACGGCCACCACCGACTTTGCCGGCAAGACCTATACGCTGGTCATTACTTACATCTATCCCAACATTGTGGGCGGGCGCTTTGAGGTCGACATGGATTTCCAGGGAGAAACACCACAAGGTCTGCGTCGCGGCCAATCGTTGCGCATGCGCATCGAGTTGGGGCAGCCTTCCGAAGAGTTGCTGCTGCCGATGGGAGGGTTCTATAAGGACACCGGCGGCAACTGGGTCTTTATCCTGGAGGGAGAAGATAAGGCCGTCAAGCGGAATGTGCGCCTGGGCCGGAAGATGGGAAGCGAGTTCTTCGAAGTGCTGGAGGGGCTCAAACCGGGCGACCGGGTGATCACTTCATCGTATGAGAACTTTGGCACGAACGAAGTTTTAATACTCAAGTAGTGCAACTATTTGAGGGATAAAGCGTCTAATGGACTGTAACTAATGAGAAAAAACCGAGTATTGAACAAAACTATTCTTTCAAACAACGCATCTAACCCTTAACGCCCAATACTATGATACGACTGAAAAATCTTGAGAAAGTGTACACCACCGAAGAGGTGGAAACCACCGCGCTCAACTCCATTAACCTGGAGATCAAAGACGGCGAATTTGTGGCCATCATGGGCCCTTCCGGTTGCGGCAAGTCAACCTTGCTGAACATCCTCGGGTTGCTGGATAATCCGAGCAATGGCGAGTATTACTTTGGCGAGCACGAAGTGGCCAAGTACAGCGAGCGCCAGCGCGCGCAGTTGCGCAAAGGCTCCATCGGCTTCGTATTCCAGAGCTTCAACCTGATCGACGAACTGACGGTTTTCGAAAACGTCGAACTGCCGTTGCTGTACATGAAGGTGCCTGCGCAGGAGCGCAAGAAGCGCGTCGAGGAAGTACTCGAGCGCATGAATATCATGCATCGCCGCAACCACTTCCCGCAGCAGCTTTCCGGTGGTCAGCAGCAGCGTGTCGCTATTTCACGCGCGATTGTGGCCAAGCCCAAAGTAATCCTCGCAGACGAACCGACGGGTAACCTTGACTCGGCAAATGGCGAAGAGGTAATGAAGTTGCTTTCCCAGCTGAATGAGGAGGGTACCACCATCGTGATGGTTACGCACTCGCCTTACGACGCCAACTACGCACACCGGATCGTCAACCTGTTTGACGGTAAGGTAGTGACCGAGAACATCAAGGAGCACTTCCATATTTAGGCATTCGGACCGGTACTTAACCGGGTTCATTAAAGATTTCAGGCACATGGTTGACCTGATGCGTTCTTCATAGTTTTAGGTTTAGGTTAGATAAACCCATCCTCCGCCAGCACTTGCTGAGAGAGGGTGGGTTTTCTGTTTTGCGGCAAAACGGACATCGCACTGTACGATGCTGAACAGCGCTACCCTGATTCGACGTCAAATAGGCATGAATGGCTCATGGCATGCATATTGGGGTTCCTGGCGCAACCTTTTTCCACGGAATACAGTCTTTACTCTATTATCCCCCCCCTGATGATAAAAAACTACCTGATGATCACCCTGAGGAGCATGTTGAAGAACAAGCTCTTCTTGTCCATCAACATCGTCGGCATGGCCATCGCCATCGCCTGTTGCATCGTCGCTTATTTTAACTGGGACTTTAACGTCAGCTTTGACAGTCACCATGTCAACGCGGCGTCGATTTACCGGGTGAATTCGGTGCGTGAATTCCAGGGCAGGCAGACGAGCTACGGCTATGTGCCGATTGCCCTCGGCAACGCGATCCGGCAGAACGTATCCGATGTGGACGCGGTGGTGCGCTATTCACCCGGAGGCGGCAATTTTCGACTCGGTGATGAACTCTTTCAGACTAATGTCACCAACGTGGACCCTGAATTTTTCAAGTTGTTCACTTTTGAATTCCTGGAAGGAAACGGAGAGCTGAAGGACAAGAGCCAGATGGTGATCAATGACGAACTGGCCAGGAAATACTTCGGCAATGAAAGTGCCCTGGGCAAGATGATGGTCCAGGTCCTGGATAGTGGAAAAACCAAAGAGTTCATCGTGGCGGGCATTTTCCGGAAGCAGCCGACGAATTCCAGTTTCCCGGATCCGGCCTTTACTCGCTATGAGAACCAATTCAATGCGGAACAGTTTGTCGGTGATCGGCAGTACAATGAGAATACCTGGTATTTCCGCAATACGTTGTTTCTACTGATTAAGGATCCTTTCCGGGTTGCCTCGATCCAGGCCCAATTGAAGCCCTACACAGAAAACAATAACAAGATTCGCGAAGACTTTATCATCCGGGAATTTGTATTGCAATCCCTGGTGGGGATGGCCGTAGATGACAGTTATAATGAAAGGCCGGGTACGTGGACCCGGGAAGGATCTCCACTGGCGGCCGTCGTAGGCATCGGTGTGATGGGCATCTTTGTCTTGCTCATTGCTTGTTTTAACCTGACCAATACGGCTGTGGCCATCTCATCCCGACGCCTGAAGGAGATTGGAATCCGCAAAGTGATGGGGAGTACGCGAAAGCACCTCATTTTTCAGTTTATCGGAGAGACAACCCTCACCTGCCTGTTGGCGCTCGTGCTGGGTATTGCCATTGGGGAATGGTTTCTGATACCGGCTTTTAACGACTTGTGGCCTGACCTGAAGTTGGAGCCTGATTACTTTGGCCGACCGAATTTCCTGATCTTCATGGGCTCGGCCCTGATGTTTACCAGCCTGCTGGCGGGCAGCTACCCGGCATTTTACATCAGCAAATTTCAGCCCACGAGCATCCTGAAGGGCAAACTGAAGTTTGGAGGTACGAACTATTTCACCCGCTTTCTCCTGACGATGCAGTTTGCCATTTCGCTGATTGGTATTGTATGCAGCTTTGCTTTTACCGACAATGCTAAATTTCAGCAGAAGTTTGACCTTGGATTCAACAAGGAAGGGCTGGTGTTCACTTACGTCAATGGACGCTCCGAGTTTGAAACCTTTCGCAATGCGATTTCAGAGAATAAGGATATCACCTCTATTGCCGGCTCCCAGCACCATGTATATTCTTCTTCTTTTAATGACCCCATCAAACACGAGGACAAGGAGATCGAAGTGGATATCCTTGATGTGGGTGAGGATTATGTGCCCACGGTGGGTTTGACCCTGCTGCAAGGCCGCAATTTCACCACGGACAGCGAGACCGATCGAAAGGAATCCGTGATTGTCACGGAAGGCCTGGTGCGTGAACTCGATCTGAAGGACCCAATCGGGAAGGAGCTCATTTGGATGGATACGGTGAAGTATTACATTGTCGGAGTTGTGAAAGACATCTACAACCACGGTCTGTGGGAACAAATGGAACCTTGCATGTTCCGGTATGGTGCCAAAGACAAAGTGAACCACATTCTGGTAAAAGCCCCTTCCGATAAGTTGAAGTCTGTCAATCAATTTATGGGCGAGAAGTGGAAGGAACTGTTCCCGAACCGGGTATACAATGGCCGCTTCATGGATGAGGAAATTGTGGAAGCCAATACGGTCAACAATAACATTGTCATCATGTTTATTTTCCTGGGAACGGTAGCCTTATTGTTGTCCGCGACGGGCTTGTTCACCCTTGTATCGCTGAATATCATCAAGAAGATGAAAGAGATTGGCGTGCGAAAAGTGTTGGGTGCCTCGGTGGCCAATCTCGCTCGTGTGATCAACCTGGAGTTTGCCATCATCCTGCTCATTTCTTGTGTGATCGGCGCCTTCGCCGGTGCATGGATGGCCGGCATGTTGATGAAAAGCATCTGGAAATATTATCTCAACGCCACACCGGTGACCCTGATCGTTTCTGCGGTTATTCTCCTGGTGGTATCCGCCTTGTCTGTGGGCTATAAAGTATACAGCACCACCCGGCTTAACCCGGCCAATGTCCTCCGGGATGAGTAATATTTATTTTACCCTGGGGTGCAACATAGTGGGCGGTAGCGGCGTCTAAGATTCAAATCCTAACCTGGAGAGATGCTCTTGTTTCGTGTCCAATTTGGACCCGAGGCGGATCGTATTGTCAAAACCCACCCTTATGTTCAGAAACTACCTTACCGTTGCATTCAGAAACATTCTGAAGCACAAGTTCTTTTCACTGATCAACATTGCCGGGCTGGTCATCGGGATGTCGTGTTGCCTGCTGCTGTTCGTTTACGTGCAAGATGAACTTAGCTACGACACTTTCCACAAGGACTATCAGCAGATCTACCGGATCGCGCTGCATGGCCGTATTGGCGGACAGGAAATGACGACCTCCAATTCCAGTTTACCGGTGGGGCCGGCCATGAAGGCGGAGATCCCCGGGGTGGAGGAGTTTTTGCGCCTCAAGTTTGCCACGGTAGGGGCTGGGTATGCGATCCGTTATGAAGATAAAGTATTCACGGAGGAGAAGGTTATCCTGGCGGATTCAAACTTCTTTACCTTTTTTAATTTCCCGCTCATCCAGGGTGACCCCAAGTCAGTCTTAAATGAGCCCAACACCATGGTCGTCACGGAGCAATTCGCGCAAAAATATTTTGGGACACTTGATGTGGTCGGTAGGATGCTCGTGGTCGGCAATGATCGCAAGGCGGTCAAGATTACGGGTGTGGCCACTGAGGCGCCTTCCAATTCACATTTTCACTACCAGGCTGTTATTTCATTTGCCACTGTGGAAAAAGACTATTTCTCTGGCTGGGGTGGTAACTCGTGGCAAACCTACGCGCGGGTGACGCCTGGAACTTCGATTGCCGAAATCAATACCAAGCTCGATGAGTTGGTGGCCAAGAACATGGGCAAAGAATTGGAAGAAGGACTTGGAATTTCATTTGAGGAATTCAAGCGCCAGGGTGGTATCTATAGTTATTACCTGTATCCCATGGCAGACACTCGCCTCAGGACCACCTTAATGGATGGCCTGGAGCCGAATGGAAGTATCACCAATGTCTATGTCTTCAGTGGAGTGGGAATCTTTATCCTGTTGATCGCCTGCATCAACTTCATGAACCTGTCTACCGCGCGTTCGGCGGGACGAGCCAAGGAAGTGGGCTTGCGAAAGACCCTGGGCTCACAGCGGAACCAGATGATCGGACAGTTCCTTGCTGAATCATTCCTGTACAGCGCCGTGGCCATCCTGTGCGCAATAGCGGTCAGCTATGTAGTGCTTCCGTATTTCAATCTGTTGGCGGGCAAGGAACTCACCCTGGCGGCATTGACGAGCCCGCAGTTTATTGGCGCGGCCTTGATCCTGCTGGTCATCGTCGGGGTATTGGCAGGAAGCTACCCAGCCTTTTACATGACTTCTTTCAGCGCAGTTGAAGTATTAAAAGGGAAGGTGCGCGCAGGCGTGAAGAGCCGCGGGATCCGCAGTTCACTCGTGGTCTTTCAGTTTGCCGTATCCACCTTCCTCATCATCGCGACAGCGATCGTCATTCAGCAGCTGGACTATATGCAATCCAAAAACCTGGGCATGGACAAGCAGAATGTTATTTCGGTCACCGGGGCCCGTCGCCTGGGAACCAACGCGGTCTCCTTCAAGACTGCAGTTACGTCGTTGCCTGGAGTCGTTTCAGCCAGCTATACCACAAATAGTTTCCCGGGGACCAACAATACCAACCTCGTACGCGAAAAAAATGTAGAAGTGGATCACCTGATGGGAACCTATTCCGCCGACTGGGATCACGTGACTACGCTGAAGATGACGCTAAGTCAAGGAAGATTCTTCAGCCGCGACAACGCAGCGGATAGTCTCTCTGCAGTTATTAACGAGGCGGCGGTGAAGGAATTTGGATTTACTGATCCGATTGGCCGCGAGATAACTGACTACAATGGCCCAGTTCCCGTCAACGTGCGTGTAATTGGGGTGATTAAAGATTTTAATTTCGAGTCCCTGAAAGATAAAGTGCGGCCTGTGGTTATTCGCCTGGCGGATACAGGGAGGGAATTGACCGTTCGATACGAGGGCGACCCGCGCCCCGTGATTGCCGCGTTGGAGAAGCAATGGAAAGCCATAGCCCCCGGCGAACCGTTTGAGTATGCTTTCCTTGACCAGAAATTTGATTCACTATTCCGCGCCGAAATGCGGCTTCGGGATATCTTCTCGGTATTTGCCCTGCTCGCTATCGTCATAGCCTGCCTCGGTCTCTTCGCGCTGGCCGCGTTTACCACGGAGCAGCGAACCAAGGAAATTGGTGTTCGAAAGGCCATGGGCGCCTCTGTATTCAGCCTCACGTTCCTCCTTTCCAAGGAGTTCACCAGGTTGGTAATCATTGCTATCATCCCCGCCATTGCCGGCGGGTGGTATGTGGCCAATTGGTGGCTGAGTTCATTCTCCTACCGGATTACCCTGTCCCCGCTGGTTTTCGTCGGTTGCGGTCTACTGGCCATTGTGATTGCCTGGTTTACGGTTTCCTACCAGGCGATCCGGGCAGCCTCCGTCGAACCGGTGAAATCGTTGCGATACGAGTAGCCATATTATCCACAAAAATTGCGCTAAGTACTTGATTTAGTGAAGTTTGCCAATGTTGACAGAATGTTGGCTTCTTCACTCATGCGGGCTTCTGACTTGTGCGGCAGGGGTGGTAGCTTTGACGTATTACCAAATCACCCGTCCCATGGAAAAGAGTCCGGCCAAGAAAAAGAAAGAAAAGGTATCCAAGAAGGAGCTCCGTTCGCTTCTGCATCATTCTGTAGAGATGTCCTTGGTGACACTTCACCTGCCGGAACCCAACAAGAAGGTGAGGAAGATTATCAGCCGTTCCACCAAGAAGATGGCCAGCGCGTTTGCTCAATTGCTGAAGAAAGAACTAAAGAGAAGCAAGCCCAAAAAGGCAAAAGTTGAGCCTTCGGACGTGGCACAGGTTGCCTGAAAAAGAAACGTAAGGTAGTTAAGGTTATGTTTGAGGCCGGTACAGTGTACCGGCTTCTTCATTTATGATTTATCGGAAATAGAGCCACGTTGGAATATGAAGTTAGCGAGATACGCTGTTGCAACAGTTGTTATTCTTGGGTTCGCAATAATTATGCTCAACTATCGAGAGGCGAGCATTAGGAGGACGGGAGAAATGATTGACAAAATCAATGCCGAGTTTTTACTTATTGAGAAGTCAGATCAGTTATATGACCGGATCGAGGAGTTGTATTGCCCACCGAAAATGCGGTGTGTCGGTCAAGCCTGGCTGATTCTTTCCAGTGGAAAGAAAGTGCGGATAATTGGACATGGCTATGGCGAAGTTGTTGGATTGGTAAATTTGCAAAGGGGGGATTCAATAATTAAGGTAAGTGCGTCAGACACAATCTGGATTCATGGCCTTCATAAGAGCGAACCTGTTTTCTTCTTGATAAGCGACAAATGACTAACTGGTACCGCGGTGTAAATTTCAGCGAAAGTTCGCTGCAAGTTGAGCGTTTGCGTAATCCGGTAGCCAACTGAAACTGCTACAGTACGGAGAACCGGCTTCTTCATTTACGGCCATTTATCACGCGGTATTAGCATTGGTGCAAGGGGGCTTTTTCTATCCACCCAACCTCATTACATTGGTTCACCATACCTGTTGCTATGAAAATCATTTCTACCCTCGCCTGCCTCCTGATCACAGTAACTGTGACTGCCCAGGTGCCTGATCCGAAAAACTTTAATCAAATGAACTTTCGGTTCATCGGCCCGGACGGCAACCGGGCTATCGCCGTGGTAGGTGAACCCGGCAATCCCAATGTGTCTTACATCGGCGCAGCCTCCGGAGGAATCTGGAAAACGGAGGACATGGGCTTTCACTGGCGACCCATCTTCGACCAAATGGATGATTCTTCCATCGGTGCACTGGCCATCGCTCCCTCCAACCCCAAGCAGGTGTGGGCGGGAACGGGTGAAACCTTCCTGATCCGCCCTGCCCACGCGGTAGGCAATGGTGTTTACAAATCTTCCAATGCCGGCAAGACGTGGCAAAAAATGGGACTGGAGAAAACATTCCTGACAAGCCGGGTCATCGTTCATCCCACAGATACCAACATTGTATACGTAGCAACCCTAGGTCACGCCCACGGCCCTTCCCGCGACCGTGGTATCTACAAGACAACCGATGGAGGAAAGACGTGGCAACAAGTGCTCTTTGTGAATGAAAATACAGGCAGTTCAGACCTTGCGATGGATCCGAAAAACCCAGACATCCTCTATGCCGCGATGTGGGAAGTAGAAATCAAGACCTGGAACCTCCGAAGCGGCGGAGCGGGCAGCGGCATCTATCGGACCAAGGATGGAGGAAAGACCTGGGAACCGCTGCGCAATGGTTTGGAAAGCGGCCCGAATCACCCGGTCGGAAAGACTTCGGTGGATGTTGCTTTTACCAATCCAAAGATTGTGTATGCCCTGGTTGAAGATAAAGAGCCGCGACTGTACCGATCGGAAGATGGGGGTGACAGCTGGAAGCTCATGCAAAAAGATCATTCGATGGGCCAGCGGGCAGGGTATTACATTCGCCTGCGAGTTTCTACCAAGAATGAAAACGAACTTTATACTATTTGCGTGGGAATCAAGAAGTCCATTGATGGTGGAAAGACGTTTGTGAAAGACTATCCCCAATGGGCGGCTGGCGGCGATAACCACGACATGTGGTTTGATCCTAAAATTCCTGACCGAATGATGTGTGCACATGATGGCTGCGCCAACCTTTCCTACAACGGTGGCCGTACCTGGAGCAACGTGAATCTTCCGATTGCCCAGATGTATCATATAGCGGTGGATAATCGGGTGCCCTATTACGTGTACTCTAATCGGCAGGATGCATGGTCCTATCGTGGCCCCAGCAGGAGCCTTGAGGGCTGGTCCATACCCCTGAGCCTTTGGCATGGGGTAGGAGGTTGTGAAAGCGGATGGGCACAACCTGATCCATTTGACAATAATATTGTCTGGTCAGGATGCTACGACGGCGGCCTCGACATCTTTGACCTTACTACAAGGCATATGCGCGACGTTCGCGTGTGGCCGCAAACCCAAATCGGCAATACGCCAGCCAATGCCAAATATCGGTGGCATTGGAATTTTCCCATGGTCCTCTCCCGTCACACACCCGGCAAAGTGTGGGTAGGAAGTCAGTTTGTACATGAGACGACTACGCGGGGTCAGAACTGGCAAGTGATCAGCCCAGACCTGACCACCAATGATAAAACCCATCAGCAGAATTCGGGTGGCATGGCCAGCGACAACCTCATGACCTGGGATGGAAGCACACTGTACTCCCTCGCAGAATCGCCAGTAAAGCCCGGCATTCTTTGGGCTGGCAGTAATGACGGAATCTTAAGCGTCACCCAAGATGGCGGCAAGACGTGGACCAACGTGAGTCAGAACATGCCCGGCTTGCCGGCATGGGCAACGATCCGCCACCTGGATGCATCTTATTTTGACGCAGGCACCTGCTACGTGGCTGTGAACGCCATGCACAATGGGGATTTTGGAACCTATGCTTACAAGACCACCGATTTTGGAAAGACCTTTACCCGGCTGAACATCGATTTGCCTCCTTCAAATTCGAATGTGGTGCATCAACTGATTGAAGATCCTGACAAGCAGGGTTTGCTTTGGCTTGGCACCGATAACGGCCTGTATTTCTCGCCCAATGATGGCAAGCAGTGGATCCGCCTGAAGAACAACCTGCCGCCAGTACCTATTTATGGCATCGTGGTGCAACGAAATTTCCGTGACCTTGTGCTGGGTACTTATGGTCGCGGTGTGTATATCCTGGACGACATCACACCGATTCGCGAATTTTCTGAGGCCGTGCAACAAAGCGAGGCCCACCTGTTCTCACTTCGTTCCGCTTACCGGTTTCAACGGCAAGACGCCATCAAGGCGGAACGCACAATGGTGGATGGACAAAATCCACCTTTTGGCGCTGACATTAATTATTACCTCAAATCAAAATCAGCGGACAGCGTGCAAATCCTCGTCCTGAATCAAAAGGGGGAGACTGTTCAGACGATCAAGGGCAGGAATCGCCCGGGGATCAACCGGGTATACTGGGACCTGCGATTAGAAGACTATGTATTGCCCAAGTTCCGTACCAAACCTCGTGGAAAGGATTGGGTACAGCTCAACGCGGATGGAACGCGCGATATGTTTATTTATGACCTTGACATCGGTCCCGGCCTCACCGCTCCGATGGTTCCTGCCGGAGAGTATACCATCGTGCTGAAAGCGCATGGAAAAGAAATCCCGAAATCGCTCCAAGTGCTTCGTGACCCGAATGCAAAAGGTTCGGATGAAAGTATTCAGAAGCAGTTTGTGCAGGGAGTTAATTTGTTCAATTCCATCAATAGCACACTGAAACTGATTGATGAAATGGAACAGATGCGTGCAAAACTGCTGGCCATGGCAACGGACAAGAAATTGGCCAAGACCGCCCTGGCGCTGGAGGACAAGATTTACCAGCTGGAGGCAAAACTTACCGATGTTCATGCTACCGGTGCTCGTATGGATATTTTCAGGAATCCTCCCCAGGTCCTGGAACGCTTTCTGGCGATGAGCAAGGAGGGTATTGTATCCAGCGCGGATAGTCCGCCCACGGATCAGCAATTGGAAGTTTATACCATTACCAACCAGCAATTGCAGGAGGTCGACAAAGCATACAGTCTCCTGAAGCAAAATGCGGATTGGAAGAAGATGAAGATGAATTGAGTTTGCGGTGACGGTTCTTCCTAAATGATCAGGAAAACCGTCAAGCTGTTTTTTGGCCTGCCAGGTGATTGAGCCGATCTTTTGGGCTCAATCATTTTTATGGCAAATACCTACACCGAGCTCACTGTTCAGGCCATTTTTGCGGTCAAGAACCGAAAGAATGTAATTACTGGAGTCTGGCGGGACGAACTCCACCGCTATATCTCAGGGATACTTACCAAGGACGGGATGAAATCATTGGCCGTTGGAGGATGGTCAGATCATGTGCACATTCTATTTGGAATTCCTCCCACAAGAAACCTCTCAGACGTTATTCGTGTGGTGAAGACGAACAGTTCCAAATGGATTAGTGAACGGGGTTTTGTTGATGGTGTATTTCAGTGGCAGGAGGGTTACGGCGGATTTAGCTATTCTGTGAGCCAGCGGGATGCCGTCATCAAATACATCATGAACCAGGAGCAACACCACGGCAGCTTGTCATTTCGAGATGAATACATGGGCCTGCTGAAAGATTTTGAGGTGGAAGCAGATTCTAGATATCTGTTTGATTTTTTCTTGTGAGCATAATTCCGCCCCTGACGGGGCTATCATAATTTCGCCCCTGACGGGGCTATCATAATTTCGCCCCTGACGGGGCTATCATAATTCCGCCCCTGACGGGGCTATCGTAATTTCGCCCCTGACGGGGCTAGCATAATTTCGCCCCTGACGGGGCTAGCATAATTCCGCCCTGACGGGGCTGATAGCTTATTCCGCCTGGCGAGGCTGTGACTTTGCTTAATCCAACTCCGATAGGAGCGGCAATATGATTGAACTTTGATTTTATTCAATGAGCCCCGTAAGGGCGGCATTTTGATGGGTGGGTGCACCTTGCTTTTGGGTGACCCCGTGCCTCATGCGGTATTCATAAATCACCACATTCATCAAAATCAACAACATCCCGTAAAACGTGTCTTCAAAGGGAATCGTCCCCATCCGAATGCCCAGATTCTCCTCGTCATTGTACCACACCACCGGGTTCTCAATCCATGATCCCGTAAGAATGCCATTGACCAGGAAGAAGGGGATCAATATGAACAGGTAGCTAAAATAGAATCGTCCCAGGTAGGCAGGTTTCACACGAAGGATAAGCACCAACAGAAAAACGGCGAGAGAAATGAAGGTGACCGCGGTATACCAGCGATCATAGTTTTTTATTCCAACAGCCAGTAAGCCCACAACCAGTACCCAAGTCACCCGCCGGCCTTGGTCCGCGATGGGTTCTGTGGTTCTGAAGTAATTGACGGCGACATACGTGAACAAGCAGGCATAGGGTATGCACAGAAAGAAAAGGATTTCCTCAATGGGGAGATGACCAAGGGTGACACCCGTAAGGTAAGTGACATTAAAGCCCCATACGCGCATACCCGTAAACCACTCGTCCCACACGATAAAGATCAGGGCTGGGAAAAGAATGGCGGGTAGCCATGCCCTCCATGTAGAAGCAAAGTTTTTCTTAGGATAAAAGCTGAAAAGAAGGGGAACCAGGACGGATCCAAGATCCAGTGCGAGATAAAGGTACCGCGACATAGGTTCCGCTATTGGGTTTCTTTCCGGTCCTTCTTGAAAGTGAAGTTCGCGGGCTCATACTTCTTTGGCGCATAGAGAAAGCCAAAAGCCTCACAGCCTTCCTTGGTATGCTTGGCGTGGTGAATATAGTGTGCGTGAATCATACGCTGGAGGTAGCGGCTTCGTTTTGCCGGCCGCCAGTGGATGCGCTGGTGAACAATGATATCGTGGAAGATGAGGTAGAAGGCTCCGTAGCAGAAAATTCCCAGGCCCACCGCCAACCCGTATGGATTGTATTTTACCAGGCTGAAATAGTAAAACAGGGCGATGGAGGGCAAGCTAAAAACAACGGCAAACCAGTCATTGCGTTCGAAGGTATGGTCATGAACGGTATGGTGCGACCGATGCCACACCCAAAGAAATCCGTGCATGACATATTTGTGTGTAAACCAGGCAACGAACTCCCAGAAGAGGAAGGTGCCGATGGTAATCAGCGAGCAAAAGGCGATGGTAAGCAGGGTGGAGGAGTTCATGACTTCTTGAAATACGATGCAAGCACCTTGAATCGATGATCAAAAATACGGTTTACTTCACGCCCTACAAATAAGCGGTGAGCCAGCTCGCCGATGGGCCCCATGGGAATGGCGTACTCGACATGATCGGTCATTTCAACACCGCCGGCTACTTCCCGAAAGGTGTGGGTATGTTTCCAAAGTGCGTAGGGGCCTTCGCGTTGCTCATCGGTAAATTGTTCGAAATTTTTCACCCGGGTAATTTCTGTTACCCACTTCACCCGGACCAGCGGCAGTACGGTGATTTTGTATTTGATGATTTGCCCTTCATGCATAGTGTCACCACCGGACTTATAGAGAATCTTGAAATTCATGTGTTTCGGAGTGATTGATCCCAGGTTCGAAGGTGTGGAAAAGAAATCCCATGCAGTACGCAGGGATATGGGCAGGAACTGCTTTCGGTATAACGTATAGACTTTCATCATACGTTAAACACGCTTCAGACCCAATTGTTTGACTTCGGCGAACGCTTATCCCAATGCCTCTTTATAAACATCCAGCGCGCGTTGCCGGGCAAAGGCATGATCTACCATCGGTTTTGGGTAAGCGGGAGTTCCCAGCTCAGGTACCCATTGCCGGATGTACCGCATGTCCGGATCAAACTTATCGGCCTGTGACTGGGGGTTGAACACGCGGAAATAGGGCGCCGCATCGCAACCCGTTCCGGCTGCCCATTGCCAGCCTCCATTATTGGCGGCCAGGTCGAAATCCAGCAGCTTTCCGGCGAAGTAAGCTTCGCCCCAGCGCCAGTCAATCAGCAGGTGCTTGGTAAGGAAGCTGGCGGTGACCATGCGCACCCGGTTATGCATGAAACCTGTGTGGTTCAGTTCGCGCATGCCAGCGTCAACCAGGGGATAACCGGTTTGACCTTCGCACCAACGCTTGAATTCATCGGGATTATTTACCCATGGGATACGATCATAGGCAGGCTTGAAGGCCCTTTCAACCACGTGCGGGAAGTGCCAAAGGATCATATGGTAAAACTCGCGCCAGATGAGTTCATTGAGCCACACTTCGCTCTTGTCTCGGGCGATGCTGACCAGCTTGCGGATGCTGACGGTACCGAAGC
The DNA here is from genome assembly GCA_016787645.1 of Cyclobacteriaceae bacterium. Classification (GTDB taxonomy): domain Bacteria; phylum Bacteroidota; class Bacteroidia; order Cytophagales; family Cyclobacteriaceae; genus ELB16-189. Next base: position 275,096 of record JAEUUF010000002.1, read on the forward strand.
GCAAGTGCACGCCCAAACGTGTGGTGGAAGGGATGCCCGGAATGTCGCGCTGACGGGCATAGGCCTTGATGATGGAGGCAGGAATCTTTCGTTCAGGAAATACCAACGCACTCCGGGAGAATCCCAACTCTTCAAGAGAAGGAAACGGAAGTGGTTTGCACTTCTTCAGGTTACTGAGCAATGACTTCGTTGATAGTTGTCGGGGGATGGAATGCTCAAAGGCCTCTTTCCATTTGCGACTATAGGGTGTAAAAATGGTATACGGGGTGCCGTCGCCTTTCATGACCTCCGATCGCTCAAAGACCACCATGTCTTTGAAGGATCGAAAGAGTATTCCTTTTGCCTTCAGCAGGCGGCCGACAGCTTCATCGCGAGATCGGCCATAGGGTTCGTAGTCGTGATTGGTGTAGACTGCATTAACAGATAGTTGTCCAAATACCTCCTCGGGCTTGCCGTAAAGAACCAGCAGGGAGGAGCCGGCGGCCTTCAGCTCGTCTCGGAGGAGCGAAAGGCTATCATGAATAAAGGTGACACGGGCGTCTGCAGGGTCCTCCAGTTTTTCCAGGATATGCGGATCAAACAGGAAAACCGGAAGAACGTTGATGTTTTCCTTCAGTGCATGATATAAGCCAACATTATCCTCCAGCCGCAGATCTCGCCGAAACCAAAATAGGGTTGTGGTGGCGTCAAGCAGCTTTGGGTCCAGCAGCAGATTGGAGAATGTCGATTTTCTTTTCAAGGGCATCAATTTCGACCATCTTCTCTGCGTACAAGCGCAGGTTGCCGGAGCGCTGGGTTAGCATAGCCTCTTCAAATAGCCGGTTACGCTTCTTTTGAAGGTTTTTCAGGGGGTCTCTGGTGAACAACTTAAACATGCCTGAATAACAGCGGTAGTTCGAAATTGTTCAGCCGCACGGGTTTCTTCAGGAAAAAAAAGATTAGCCGTGTCTATTTGATGAACATCTCTTTCTCGATTCGAAGCATCTTTTTCCCGGCCGCTACTTCTTCTTTGTATTTGGCGAGACCTTTGGCAATTGGATCTTTCAGTTCCTCGCTTTTCTTCTGCCGTTTTTCATCGGTGAGGGTAACTGGTTCTTTGGCTAGAATTTTCTTGAGCCGTTCGCGGATCACACTGTCATTCATATCCAAAAAATCGAACTGGACGCCGTCCTTCATTGCCCCGAGGACTGGTACGGCTTCAATCAAGTAGATCTTGTCTTTCAGGAGATTAGCGGTTATGAAATCACGATTCTCAGACCGGGCCCAGAACATATGTTCCCCGGGAGCACACTCATACCGAAGATATTTGGCGCCATGAAAATACCCAATCAGCTTGTCCGTGTCGAAGAAATAGAAATCCGCCATGGATAAGGCGCCGGCCTGCATCCGGACAAAATAGATGACAGACATTCCTTTGGCAGGTGGCTTGAACTCCTGAGCTCGTAGAGAAAGGGAACAGAGGAACATGAGGAGCAACGCTTGAATGTATTTCATAGTCTGAGGATTTGGTTTTTGACTGGTAATGTGCCTTCGTCGGTTGGGAGCAGAGCGGTGAAGGTTCATTACTTACTGATTCTTATTTGAGCAATTACGGCCTGCTTCACAAGGATAGTCAAAATCCTCATGCAGATCACTGCCGGGGCAACAGATTTCATTAAATAGTAGATGAGTTTTGGACCGATGGCGTATGAACAGCTCTGTGCAATCTGACACGGCCTACATCGAGAGTGAACCCTTGCGAAATTCTGACTTCTGAATGATGGCATTGATGAGAAAAGGGACCCCTTGTCTGACTGATTCCTTCGCTTCCTGCAAGGCAGACGTAAATTCGGACAGCGAGTCTGCCCGACGACCTTTTGCTCCAAAGGCCTGGGCTGCTTTTTCATAATCTGAATGAGCGAGGACCGTTCCGACATCATCTTTCAAAATATCCACCTGGTCGCGGGCGATCTGTGACCAGCTGGCATCATTCCCGATGATCGCAATGACGGGCAGCCGGTGCCGAACAAATGTGTCAAACTCCATTAGACTGTACGCCGAGCTCCCATCCCCGTAGAGAACAAACACTTCCGCGTCCGGGTTGCAAAGTTTTGCCCCGAGCGCGAACCCGCCGCCAATCCCCAACGTGCCGAATACACCAGGATCCAACCACGAAAGGGGGCCACGCGGATGTAGGATGTAGGAAGATGTTCCCACAAAGTCACCGCCGTCGGCGACTATTATGGAATGATCGGAAAGTTCCTTCTCGAGTTCCAGAAAAAGTTGAACGGGATGAATTCCTTTTGAATCGACGCCGGTGGATTGAATGACCTTTTGCCGTGAATTCTCCCTTACCATCAGTGTATGCTTCCAGTCCTCCCAGGCAGCAGGTGCTGCGTTCGGGAGATTTTCGGCCAGTGCGATGAGGTATTGAGCAGGATCAGCGTGAATACCGATGGTGGGTCGACGATTTTTGGTTAAGTCGCTGGTGCTTCGGTTGATGGACAGAACTTTTGCCCTTGAACTAATGTGGCGTCCATACTCTAAACGGAAGTCGCACGGCACTCCGGCCAGGATAACAAGATCAGCTTCCCGAAGGGCCTCCTTCCTTTGGTGTCGGTATTGCAGCGGATGGTGACTGCCGAGCAAGCCGCGCGCCATCCCAGAAAGGTATGCGGGTATTTGGAGGCGCGGAAGGGAGTCGGCCAAGGTATTGGCCAGCGTTGGAATCATCATCGCTCCGCTGCCCACCAGGAGAACAGGTCGTTTGGCATTTTTTAAAGCTTCGCGGCCGCGTTCAATATCGCTTGATCCGAAACCTGGAATCTCCGGTTGGGACTTATTGCCTTCTTTTGATTCCCCTGGCTCAAACACATTCTTCAGGTGACGCCGGATGTACCACGCCGTTATTCGCTGGGAGAGTGACGAGGGCGTCTTAAATGATTTTTCAAAACCAGATCGAACTACGTTTTCTTCATACAATAAGTCGAGGGGAAGTTCTACAAACACAGGCCCGGGCACACCGGCCTGCGCCAGTTGAAAAGCTTTCTTGAGCGTTGGGTAGATATCGCGCACTGTTCTGACGGCCGCAGCCCATTTTACATTGGGACGCATGAGTTTCATTTGGTCGATATCTTGCAATGCACCTCTTCCTTTGAGCAAAGTGGGAGCGGCCCCTCCGAGTAGTACCAAGGGTGACTGCGCCAGGTAGGCGTTCTTGACGGCCGTGATGGTGTTGGTGATCCCCGGCCCTGCGGTTACTGCGGCTACCCCCGGTATACCAGTAAGCCTGGCTACTGCGTCAGCCGCGAAAACGGCGTTGACTTCATGTCGCGTGTCGATAACCCGGATACCGGCTTGCTTTGCACCCACCAGGATCGGCGAGATGTGCCCGCCGCATAAGGTGAACAGGAATTTTACGTTTTCTTCAAGAAGAACCTTTGCAACAAGATGGCCACCGTGCATGCAGTGAAGATACACATTGCAACGGGAACCTCCACTTGATCCCCTTACCGGTTAGTGTTCACCAGGTCTTGTTTCAACTCGGCATCATTTACAGCAGGACTCGGGTCGGTGGGTTTCCCCATGAGGTACTCGTGAATGGCGGCGGCGGCTTTCTTGGCTTGGCCCATAGCGAGAATTACAGTTGACCCGCCGGTAATGGCGTCTCCCGCGGCGAATACGCCCTTCTTGCTGGTCTGGCAAGTTTCGGGGTCAACGATGATCACGCCCCATTTATTGGTGTGAATCTCCGCGTCGGTAGAAGGAATGATCGGGTTGACACTGCACCCGAGCGACATGACGACCGTATCGCATTCTTCCACAAAAAATTCCCCGGTAGGTACGGGTTTGCGACGGCCGGTCTCGTCAGGCTCAGATAACGTCATCCGTTCGCACTTGATCTGCTTTACGAAGTTGTTTTCGTCGACGAAGAACTCTACCGGGTTGGATAACCAGCGCCAGTTGATGGCTTCCTGCTCCGCATGCTTCAGTTCCTCTGAACGGGCCGGCGCTTCATCATGTGAACGACGGTAATAGCAGGTCACTTCTGCGCCCAGCCGCTTGGCCGTTCGCATGACATCCATCGCTGTATTTCCGGCACCGATCACGGCGACTTTCTTGCCGGAGGATAGCGGGGTACTGTATTTCGGGAAATGGTGGGCATCCATGAGGTAGATCCGCGTGAGGTATTCGTTGGCACTAAACACGCCATTGGCATTCGAGCCGGGAACGTTGAGCATTCGGGGCAAGCCTGCTCCTGTGCCGACCATCACCGCGTCAAAGCCTTCGCGCTGAAGGAGGTCTTCGATGGTGAGCACTTTACCGATAACCATGTTATACACAAACCGCACGCCCAGCTTGGTCAGGAATCGTATGTCCTCGTCAACTATCCGTAGCGGAAGTCGGAATCTAGGGATGCCGTAGACCATAACGCCACCGGCGCGGTGAGAGGCTTCAAAGATGACCACTTCATGACCACGGATAGCCAGTTCGTAGGCTGCGGATAAGCCAGCGGGACCAGAGCCAATCACGGCCACCCGTTTTCCGGTCGGCATGTTCATCGACGGCATTTCCAGCAAATGATTGTTTCGCTCGTAGTCTGCCGCGAACCGTTCAAGATTGCCAATGCCTACTGGAATATTCTTTCGCCCAACAACGCACACCGCCTGGCATTGCTTGTCTTGTGGACAGACTCGGCCACACACGGCCGGCAGGAAATTGGTTTCCCTGATTTTCTTGGCCGCATCACCGTATTTACCTTGTTCGATCAATTTGATGAAAGCCGGGATATTGATACCGACGGGGCACGCACCGATACAAGCCGGCTTCTTGCACTGGAGGCATCGCATCGCTTCAGCCTGTGCCATTTCCTCGGAATAACCGACGGGGACCTCGTCGAAATTCTTGACGCGTGCAACGGGGTCATTCAGGGGCATCTCCTGGTGGGGAAGTCCCATGCGTTCACGGTTGCTCAGGGGGCGAGGTGTAGGAGTCGTTTCGTTCATACTTTCAAGTGCTCAAACGCCAGTCGTTCTTCTTTCACAAACATTTTTTGCCGCTTCATCAGGTTTTCAAAGTCCACTTTGTGCCCGTCAAAATCGGGGCCGTGGAAGCACGCAAATTTGGTTTCACCACCCACCGTTACCCGGCAAGCACCGCACATGCCGGTGCCATCGACCATGATCGCGTTGAGAGAGACAAACGTGGGGATGGCCTGCGGTCGGGTCATCTCGCTAACGGCCTTCATCATGGGAACCGGGCCGATCGCCAGGACATACACTACCTTCTCCCGGAGGAGCACTTCGCGCAAGGCATCGGTCACCAGGCCGCCCATGCCGGCAGATCCGTCATTGGTGGTAAGAATTACTTCGTCACACACCGCCTGAAGTTCCGAAACCATGATGAGGTTTTCCTTATTTCGGGCGCCGACGATACCGATTACTTTGTTGCCGGTAGCCTTAATGTCGCGGGCTGTCGGGATAATTGCCCCAGTACCATAACCGCCGCCAATCAGCACGCTGGTGCCGGGTGAAGTGGGCAAGGCAGAACGTTCTCCGAGCGGACCGACCACGTCCTCAAACGCATCGCCAATGTTCATGGCATTGATTTCCGTAGTTGTCTTCCCGACAGCAGATACAATGATGTCGATTGTGCCTTTGGTGCGATCCCAGTTGCAGATGGACAAGGGAATGCGCTCACTGAATATGTGCGGACGGACGATGACAAACTGGCCGGCTTCTATTTTGCGTGCAATCAAGGGAGCCTCGATGGTAAGGTGGTACGTGTTGGCACACAGCAACTGCCTGGATTTAATCTTGTAACTCTGGGTATACCGGCGTACGGGAACTGATTGATGATGGAAGAAGGGAAGAAAATCCTCGGCTTCCCGGCGCACGATGAAGGCGCGGTCCCAGTTGTGCTGTTCATCGCGCCCACAAATGGAGAGAAAGGCTTTGTACAATTTCTTCTCATTCTCAGCCGAGAGCAGGCCCTTGCGGAGCATTTTACCCAATGTGCGGGCTGCGTTTTTACGTACAAGCCCTTGCGCGTGAGAGAGAAAACGGAAGCAGGAGCTGAATATGAACTGACGAAGTTCATCGCTGAAGGCGGAGGGGGGCAATTGCTGAACCAGTCGCCCGATGGTGTACAGGGCCATCGAGGTAACCTGGTGGTTTACATGCTGGGCAACACTGAGCACAAAAGGCACCGTGCTGGCAGCGTCCGGTATTTTGAAATAGGCAAGTGCCTGGATGAGGTTGATGAGGTCGTGATCCCGGCTGCGATGTTCACTCAATTTGGGGAACAGGTAATTCAAACCCGCCACGCCATTCCGGGCCAGGGCTTTACCGTAGTAGTTGGCTGTTTCGCTGTCGGCTTCCACGAGACGGTTAAAAAGCACCGGCATCATTTCGGGACCGAACTTGGCAATACGCTTTCCTGCCCGCACGGCGAGCTTGGGCATCGAGGTAGAATTGGTATGGTGGGCGTGAGCGAAAATTTCAAAGAAAGCTTCGGTCAGGCAAATCTTTTCGTCCACCGTGAGGTCTTCGAGGTTCTTTACCTGGTCGAGCGTTCGGGTTACGGAGGCCACCGAATTAGTGTCAAGGCCCTGGATAAGTATTTGAATGCGATCGGTCATTGTTCGAAGGTCAGGAAATGGCTACCTGATCCTTCGATTTAGGAAGATTGGTAACTACCGGAAATGATCAAAATCAGGATTTCAGGTGGTATTTATTCACCGGCATACTTCCCTGACGGAAGTCATGGTACCCTCCCCGGAAGGGGTATTGCTTTGTAAAAAAATGTGATATGCATCAGCTAAAGTCCTGGGCCGAGCCCTACAAGATTAAAATGGTGGAATTGCTGGACATGACCACCCATGCACAACGGCTCAAAGCCATTGCAGACGCAGGTTATAATACATTCTTATTAAGGTCGGCGGAGGTGTACATTGATCTGCTGACGGACTCCGGCACTTCGGCGATGAGCGACCAGCAATGGGCCGGTATGATGCGGGGTGATGAAGCCTATGCCGGCAGCCGGAATTTTTATCACCTGGAGGAGGCCGTTCAGAAGACGTATGGATACAAATACCTTGTTCCCACGCACCAGGGAAGGGGCGCCGAGCACATCATTTCGAAGCTGTTGATCAAGAAGGGAGATGTGATTCCTGGAAATATGTACTTCACCACCACGCGCTTGCACCAGGAACTGGCGGGCGGGCACTTTGTGGATGTCATCATCCCTGAAGCGCATGATCCGGAGAATGAACACCCTTTCAAGGGTAATATCGATCTGCAAAAACTCAGCGAGGTGATCCGGAAATATGGCGCGAAGAAGATCCCTTACGTGAGCCTGGCCACCTCCGTTAACATGGCAGGCGGTCAGCCTGTTTCGATGGAGAACCTGAAGGCTTTGCGCGAATTAACATCAAAGCATGGGATACGGATTATCCATGACATGACCAGGGTGGCAGAGAACGCCTATTTCATCAAGGAGCGTGAACCTGGATATAACCGACGAACAATCGCTTCGATCATCAAGGAAATCTGTTCCTATACCGACGGGGCGACGATGAGTGCGAAGAAGGATGCACTGGTTAACATTGGGGGATTCCTCGCATTGAACGAATACCCGGTCTTTGAAGAGGCGCGCAATATGGTCGTGGTTTATGAAGGACTTCACACGTATGGCGGGTTGGCCGGACGGGATATGGAAGCGATGGCGATAGGCATCGGTGAGTCGGTCAGTTATGATCATATTCATGCACGCGTTGGACAAGTACTTTATCTCGGCAAGAAGATTGCGGATGCGGGCGTTCCGATTGTGAAACCAGTCGGCGGACATGGTGTCTTCTTGAACGCTAGCGCATTCCTTCCACACATCAAACAGGATCAGTATCCTGCTCAACAGTTGGCCGCCCAATTGTACCTGGAATCCGGGATCCGGAGTATGGAGCGGGGAGTAGTTTCGGCCGGCCGTGATCCAAAGACGGGCAAGAACCGATATCCAAAACTGGAGTTGGTGCGGTTGACCATCCCGCGTCGGGTTTACACCCAGGCCCACATGGATGTGGTGGCCGAATCGGTGGCCGCCGTCTATGACCGGAGGAAGAAGATCAAGGGCTTGAAGATGGTCTATGAGCCGAAGTACCTGAGGTTCTTCCAGGCCCGCTTCAAACCTCTTTAATTGCCAACTGTTTACAGTTCACTGTTTACAGTTCACCATTATGATTCAGGTAGAAGAATATCTCACTTCCCGGGGAATAGGTTTTAAAGTTCACGAGCATCCCCCGGTGCAGACCTGTGACGAGTTGGCGCAATATGGCGTTCCCGGGTTGGCGTGCAAGAATCTTTTTCTCAGGGATCAGAAGAAGACCCGGTACCTGTTGGTGGTGTTGCCGGCCGCGCAGAAGACCGATCTGAAGAAGCTGGCTGAGCAAGTCGGCGACAAGAAGCTCTCGTTTGTGAACCCGGAGACGATGATGCAGAAACTCGGCGTTGAGCCCGGGGCGGTTTCGCCGTTTGGGATATTGAATAACGCAGAGGGCGATGTGGAGTTGTGGATTGACCGGGAAGTGTTGGAAGCGACGGTAGTGCATTTTCATCCTAACCGGAATACGGCGTCTGTGGAGTTGACCGGCGAAATGTTCCGCCGTTATCTTCTCCAACTGGGGGTTTCGTACACGGTGCTGTAAGGAATATCCTGGCTACTTATTGATATTCACTGTCCCTGCCTCAAATTCCCGCAATGCTTGTTTGGCAGCTAATTTAGAGGCTTCGAATCTTTTCTTCCAGGAAGCGTAGTAGTCAGAAAATTCCTTGTCGTTGCGAATCGGATCAAAGAGCGGGTTGCGGGCGACGCCAAAATCGCCAGACAGAAATGCGGAGTCCAGGTAATGCATAGCTTTCTCTTTCTTGCCCAGAAATGCATACATGGCGGCGGCGTTGTATTGCGTCCAGCTGACATCATACACGCCATAGGATCGCTTGGACTGAAGAATTTCATGATGAAGCCGGAGATCCTCTTCGATCAGCCGGAGGCCTTCTGCTTTTCGGCCTTGCTTCCACAGGGTATAGCCCAGCAAATGGCGGAAGGGAACCAATTGATGGTTGATGGTGTCATCCTGTTCCAGATGCTGATAGGAGCGGTAAACCAGTTCTGCACTGTCCAGTTTTCCTTCATGCATATAAATTTCACCTAGAGCAAGATATTGAAAGGTCTTCAAAGAAGTGGTACTTTGTACTTCGAGTTTCTCCCAGTCTATTTTCTTGTAGATTCTTCGTGCATTTATAAAATCCTGCATTCTAAAGTAGGCCATGAGCTGCCCAATCCATGGCCCAGCCTTCCTCGGATAGAAGTCGGTCGCTTGTTTAAAGAGTTCAATCTCGGTCTCATATTCTTCCGCCTTGGAGTAAATGATCGCCAGTCTGAGAAAAAACCCCAGGCTGTTTTTTGGGGCTGACAATCTGATGCTCTTTAGGATCATACGATACCCTTCCAGGTCATTTCCGTTGTGTACTTGTTCAAATCCATAGCTAGTCAGAATATCAGCATCGTTGGGCTCCAATTGATGTGCCTTTTGGAGATCTTGCTGAGCTGCAATGAATTGATTTCTGGTATAGTGAATCAAATGTCGGGCATAGTAAGCTTCGCCAAGGTTGCTATCCAGGGCAAGGGCTTGGTTGGCCAGTAGTATGGCAGAGTCACGACCTAGTTTCAGGTTGCGATCGAAGTCAAAGATTAGTGAATAGGAAAGTAGGGCGTAAGCCTTACCGAATTTTGGGTCTAGTTGGATGGCGCGCTTGAGCAGTTCTTGTGCCGTAGCTTCCTCTTCGCTGGAAATAAAGCCAGCCATCAGAAGTTCGCGCGCTCTCACGTATAGGTCATAAGCTTCCTGGTTTGCGGTAACCGGCTGAGTGATGCGTTGGCGTTCTTCGGGCGTGAGCAATACCCGAAGCCGCTCGGTGATGGCAAGTGCAATTTCGCTCTGAAGGTCCAGGAGGTTGTTCATGGGTCGGTCGTATGACTGCGACCAGACCTGATTGTCTTTTCTGGCGTCGATCAGTATTACCCGGATTCGAACTCGGTCGATGGATCGCTGCACATTGCCTTCCAGGATATGCGTGACACCAAGTTGGTCAGCAATTTCGGGCGCCGATTTCGCGCTGTTGCGAAACTGGGTAGTCGATGTACGTGAGATGACCTGCAAGCTAGCCAGTTTTGCGAGGTGACCCCGAATATCCTCCGTTATGCCGTCGGCAAAATATAAATCAGTAGTGTCCTGGCTGAAGTTGGCAAACGGCAGCACTGCAATAGCGGAGTTATTGCTTGTGCTGGGCGTGTTCTGAAACTTCCAGATGACAAATGAGACCGTCAAGATGATCGCCAGGACGGAGAGTGCCAAGGGAAGAGGTCTCCTTTTCATGGAAATCTGAAGCTTCTGTACTGAACTATGCCCTTGGGCAGGCGCCCTATGAATGGCAGTAACAAGTTCCTTCACCGCATTTGCCACTTTGTTCACCTGGTTGCGATAGTCGGTCTTGTTCAGATTGAGGTCACGGGGGTCGGACGACTTCAGCGGCCGGTTGACACCGGGTTCCTTGTATATGAAATCGATGGCACGCAGGGCACTGCCAGTTTCCAGCTCCACCATGGCTTGGTCTTGCGCATCGAGGTCATGTATCCGTACCGGCAGTAGCCGGCTGGCGACGTTGCCATTGCGCAGGCGGATGTCGCGACCGAGGGTATCACCCTGTGCGGCGCGGTTGAAGGTGCAGAACTCGTGCTGCCACGCAAAGGATTTTGGATCGCAGTAGGTCTGTGAGAGAATCGGAATGAAGACCAGGCACTTCAGTTTACCTTCCAGGCTCTTGTCTACGTGATGGGTCTCCAGTAATCCGTCATGGGGGTTCTCGTCAAAGTAGATGGAAATGTCTTCCTTGAATGTAGCGTCGAGTTCTGTCTTCAGTGCGCGTACAAACTCCGTCACCCACTTATCGCCGCGGTTGTCTTTCTGGCGGTAGGAAATGAATAGATCGTACTCGTATCCAGGGAGGAGGGAGGACATTATCAAATATAATAAGGATGGGTTGATTCCTGTTGCCCTGTCGGTAGCTCACGAGGGCATGCATCGGCGCCAACCTCACTATTTCATCATCCTCATGGTGGCCTGGCAGAGCGCAGATTGTGGATTCGCCAGTGCCTCAAGGATTTCGAAGTGATTCAGGTCTTCGGTAATTACCTCCACTTTCTTCTTTGCTTTTCGCAGGGCAGCGGCAAAGTCAATGGCCTGGCGTTTGAATTCAGGCGACTCTTTCAAACCATAAGCCAATGTGATCGGTGCGGACAAGTGCTTGGGGTTTCGCTGCGGACTCATCGACTCCTCCATCCCGTCAGTGAAGTTGATGTATTTGCTTCTCGAAGAGAGCCTGACCGGCTTCAAATCGTACATACCGCTGCAGAGAATGGCGCCTTTCACCATGTCGGACTTCAGGTCCAGCAAGGACCAATCGGTAGTAAGGGCGACCGCGGCCAGGTGGGCGCCTGAAGAATGACCGGCGACATACATTTTCTTTGGATTGGCGCCCAGGGAGCCAGCCATTCGGAACATAAACGCGATCGCGTTGCGAACCTGAGCGGCCATCGGCTCCAAACTGCCATTCACCTCTTGTATCGTGGTGAAGTCGGGAATGGCAACCATGATTCCGGCGTCAAGAAAAGGCTGTGCCAGAAATGAATACTCAGCCGCGCTTCCCCCGGACCAGGCACCTCCGTGAATGAAGATGAGAACCTTCCCGTTCGGTTTCTCGGGCGCCCAGATATCCATAGCTTGAATGTCGGAAGGACCGTACTTCAAACGGAGAGGTGGTTTCCGCGATGACCGAAATTTCTCGCTCGCCGACTTGTATCGAGCCTGGACTTCGGCCGCGTTAGGTGCCCAGTTCCGCTGGTTGTAGGCCGCGTCGAGTTCGGACTGATCCATATTCAGCCAAACTTTACCCTGGGCTGTAGTTTGACATGCCGCGTTGGGCGACAGGCAGCCGAAGGCAAGGATTAATCCGACGGTCGGAAATAGAGACTGATAACGTGTCATCAATGTTTCGCTACTGTCTTTAGTCATCGATGGTCTTCTCCCTCGATCACCTTTTGTTGTCTTTCTTATGATAGCTGATGAAGGTCGTAGCCGGGGAGGAGGGAGGACATGGCTAAAGATAACAACTTCCTCTATTCACAGATAATACCTGAATGCTAGAACGACTCGGCGAGATAAAAATAAAGCCCCGTTTGTCGTTTGCCAGGACCACCTGATTCATCCGCCAACGCTACTGCGTAATCAATTCGAATGTTTAACCGGGTCTCCGGGTTAAACAGGATTCGCAATCCACCGCCGGCCGCCAAATTGAATTCGTTCATCTCAAGTTTTGAGAATTCCGGCGCAACCTGGGCGCCAGCAAGGAAAGCAACGATGCCGAGGCGTTTCCATACTTGCCAAAGTTTTGAACCCGAATCCTCTTTCCACAGCGGCAACCTGTATTCTACTTCGAATGCTGCCATGCTGGCGTCCTGATAGGTTCCTTTGAAGTACCCCCGAACAAACTTGTAACCTCCAACACGGGACAAGGCGCGCATGGGCACATTGTTTGCCGGCCATTGCTCGGACGCATAGAGGTGGAGCGCCAGGGTGTGATTCTGGAACGTATTGATGTAGTGACGGAGGTCTGCCGAGAAACTGGTAAAAGAATAATCGCTGCCCAGGTAGCGGCCATAGTTGATCAGGTTCAGTTCAAAAAGACTTCCGTGAATCGGATTCATAATATAGTCACGGGTGTCGTATAAGAGTTGAATGCCCAAACCGGAGCGAAGGCCTGCCACCGGCATCGTTGCAATGGTCTGCGCGTCCGCATTCAGGAACTGGTACTCTTTCGCGATTGGCTTGACGCCATAAAGCGACTCCAGGTCATATTGAAGCCCGGCAAACAGATGGGGCCGCAGTTGTCGCAGCACCACGGGGGAAAACTTGACACGGTCCGAATTGAAATTCCAGTAGTTCAATGTGTCCCGTTTATTATTCTCATCCACTTCCATCACGCGGGCAGCCGCATGATTCCCAATTCCGTAGTTCCGGTCGGGATACCGATTGTAATACACTTCCCCCCGGGTACGCCAACGGCTTTCATTCAGGAAAAATTCCCAGCGGCTCTCGATCAGGATCTGTTCGTTCAGGGTGTAAACCGCCAGGAACTCCATGTTGCTCAAGGGGGTGGTGGAAACGCTCTTTCCAAAATTGAAGTAGCGAATGCCGATTACGCCGAGCGTGAGTTTGGTTTCGGGCGCATAACTGATGGCCGGGAACACATCCCATCGCCTGAAACTATGGTCATTCTGAACCAGCGCGGCAGAATCTTGAGCCAATGAATCTATCGACAGGATAAGGGTCAGCAAGCCACCGATTGCTCTGAGTGCTTTCATTAAGAGAAAGATACGCCATTTGAATTCTGTGCCCTTAGGTGAAATTCGCATCTCTTGCCGGGTTGATTTGCGATTTATGCAATTGAATTGTGCACAAGTTTTGTGTCCAAGAAAAGCGCGCGAGTCACTCCAATCTGGGGGATATCCAGGATTAAGTAAACTTTGCCTGCATTTCATCCGTAATAGGCACCATACCTTTGTTTAACGCCACCAACCCTAACTTCCCTATGAAAGCCTCCTCCCGCATGTGGATTGCCCTTGTTGCCCTCCTATTGTTGCAAACCTCCTCCTTTTCCCAAGCCCTTCGGCTTCCGGATGACGGGGTGAATCTCCCGCGCAAGACCGGGACAAAAATCGGGGTAACGAACATTGATATCAGTTGGAACGCCCCTGGCGTTAAGGGTCGTGAAGGAAAGATCTGGGGGACGTCAATTGCATGGTACGGTTTTACCGTGTTGGGATTCGGCTCAAATGTGGAGTCACCCTGGCGGGCAGGCGCCAATGAGAGCACCACCATTTCCTTTTCAACGGATGTGACGATCAATGGCAAGAAACTTCCCGCCGGGAGCTATGGCTTTTTTATCGCCGTATATCCCGATTCGTGCACGCTGATCTTCAATAAGAATACCAAAGGCTGGGGAAGCTATTTTTATCGGAAAGAACTGGATGCGCTCCGGGTCACTGCTATTCAACAGAAGGACATGAAGGAAAGCCGCGAAAGACTGGATTATATTTTCTCGAAGGAGACGGATCATTCTATCGAGGTGGCTTTGGAGTGGGAACGCTGGCGGATTCCGTTCACTGTGGAAGTTGATTTGATCAACACGTCGCTGGCTGAAATCCGCTCACAGCTCAGTGGCGCCATCGGCTTCGACCCGCCCAGCCTCGAAGCCGCCGCCGGGTGGTGCCTGCGCAAGAAGGTCAATTATGAAGAAGCGTTGGGGTGGATGAATATCGTGACGGATCCGAACATGGGTAATATTAAAACGTTCAGCGCACTCTCCACCAAGGCAAGTCTTCTCACCCGACTTAATCAGCAAGCGGAAGCCGACAAGATCATGCAGGGAGCATTGGAAAATGCCACCACCCTGGAGATGCACCAATATGGTCGTCAATTGCTGGGTGAAAAGCGCGTGAAGGAAGCGATGGCGGTGTTCGAAAAGAACTTCAAAAAGAACAAAGGTGCCTGGCCGACCAACGTAGGTATGATGCGCGGGTACTCGGCCATGGGTGACTTGAAGAAAGCGCTCGAACACGCCAAGCTGGCTGTTGCCCAGGCGCCGGATGATCTCAACAAGAGCTTCCTGGAGCAGGCGGTGAAAACACTGGAGTCGGGAAAGGCGCTCTAGGCCAAATTGAAAATTAGTGATTTGAAAATTTGAAAAGGGGGGTAGTCCCCTTTTTCATTTGTGCGGGCAAGCAAGTGCCTCATCAGGTTTCTTTACAATTGGGCTTTTGCGCTTTACATTGCGGGTGAGCAAAAACGCGAGCCAATGACCCGAAAGCCAAAATTTCTTTTCAATCGAAATACACAGTTAGTACTTGTCCTGACCCTGTTACTGGCCTCACCGGGCTATGGCCAGGAATCCTATCGTCGCTGGAGAAATTCGAGCCAGGTCCTTCGCGACAAGTTTGATCTCATTTTGCCCCAGGTGATGCGGGAGAACAATATCGACATGTGGATCGTCATGTGCCGGGAAGGCAACTTCGATCCGCTCTATCGGATGTTGGGCGAGGGGTATGTAGGACATAACGGTTACTATATTTTTACCGACACCGGAAGCCCCCGCATCGAGCGGGCGGTGCTGGGTATCGACGGGTATTTGCTTGAGCAGACGAAAGCCTATGATTACTTCGGATCCGAAAGTGAATTGAAGGATTTTGTGTTAAAAAGAGATCCGAAGCGGATCGGCCTGAACATGTCGAAGGATATCGGCGGTGCAGACGGTCTTTCCTATACGGGCCGTATGGAACTCGCCGAAATACTGGGGAAGAAATACGAAGCCCGTTTTGTGCCTGCGGAAAAGCTCTATGCTGATTTCCGGTCGCGCAATACCGCCAGCGGGCTGGCCGCTTTTGCGGAGGCCGGCGATTATTCCTACCGCATAGCGGAACGCGCGTTGTCCAACGAAGTGATTAAACCGGGCGTCTCCACCCTGGAGGAAGTAGCCTGGTGGATGAAGGAAGAACTGCACCGGAACAACCTGGAGTCATCTTTTGGCATGCCCTCCATCTATGTTACCGGGCCGGAGGGCATTGTGGCCACATCCACGGATCGGATCATCCAGCGCGGCGACATCCTGATGCTCGATTGGGGCGTTGGTTTAATGAACTACTATACAGACATGAAGCGCATGGCCTATGTGTTAAAAGAAGGGGAGAAAGAGGTTCCAGCCAGCATCCAGCATGCCTTTGACCAAGCGGTTAAAGTGCGCGATGTGGTCGTGCAGACCATTAAGCCCGGAGTGACGGCCCAGCTGAATGAAGACAATGTATATAAGGCGTTAGCCGCTGCCGGCTTCAGCAAGATCCCTTTTAACAAGCCGAATAGCGACGGCAAGACGGACGTGATCATCGGTTGCCATGCGGTGGGTGACTGGGGGCATGGCACGGGCCCGTCTATTGCCTTCTTTAACCCGGTGCAGCTTACTTATGTCGTTAAGCCCACCAACCTGTTGTCCATTGAACTCTTTGCGTACACGCCGATTCCAGAGTGGGGAGGCAAGAAACTGAGAATCCCCCTGGAGGATGACGCGGTAGTGACCGAGCGTGGCGTGGAATGGGTTTACCCGGTAAACCAGCGCGTGCTGGTGATCAAATAATCGTGTCGACTGACAGTGGAATGACTAACGGAGTACCCACACTTTATTGATGTCATGGGCGGTGACCCACACGAGGGCCCCCGCTACACGCACACCGCCGCTACCGTTCAAGGGGCCATAGATGCGTTCCACCTCATTGGTTTCCCGGTTAATGGTCTGCAGCATTCGGCCATTTTTCGCGCGCACCCAGACCAATCCCTTGCCGGAAGAAATATCACCGCCGCTACCGGGGACATGACATTCGATCGTAGCGACCACCGAATTGGACTGAGGGTCAACCCGTGTCACCGTGCCATCTCCCTGGTTAAGTACCCACAAGGCATGTTGACCTGCCACCAGGAAACGAGGCTGTGGTCCGACAGCAATCGTGGCGGTTACGGTATTCGTGGCCGGATCAATGCGCTGAACGCTTCCGTCTTTTGTATTCGTGATCCACACGGCGTCAAAACCAAAGGCGGCGCAGAAGGAGTTGGCTTTCACCTTGATTTCGCTGACAATCTTGTTCTTATTGGCGTCAACCCGCGACATGATACCCGTGGAATCAGAAAGTACCCACACTGCCTCCATGCCGGCGGCCAAGCTGAATTCACCGGCCGGGTCAATGATACCGCAAGGAATTCGGGCGGTGAGCTTACCGCTCAGGTGATCAATGCGGAGCAGCGCCTTTTCAGTGCAACTCATCGCCCATACGGATCCAAAAGCAACGACGGGAGCACCACAAACACCAGGCGCATAAGCAACGACCACGGGTGTTTTCCGATCGACGGACAATTTCTGCAACGTGTCACGGTTGGTGACCCACACATCCTCACCATCAGCAGCAAGGAAGTCGGGATAACCCGGCAGGTCAATCGTGCGCATGCTTTCGGCAGCAATATCCAGTTCGGCGGGTTCTCCACTTTTTTGAGAACAGGCCGAAAGAATCAAAGTCATCGTCACGATGGCAACGGGCAAGCGCCATTTTACTTTGGAACGTTGATAGTCCATATCGCATGAAACAATGCTCATGTCGTGATTAGCTGGCGATATAACTTGAATTGATGTCTTTGATCGAATGAGTACCTGCCTGAGCCATGACCAGGGCGAGTTCATCGCGCATGATCTGCAACACGGCTTCCACACCTTCTTGTCCAAAGGAAGCCAGCCCCCAGATGTAGGGGCGACCAATGCCCACGGCGTCGGCGCCAAGAGCGAGGGCTTTGAAGATATCCGTTCCGCGACGGAAGCCTCCGTCGATCAGGATGGGGATTCTCTTGTTTATGACTGCCGCCATTTCAGGGAGAGATTCCAGCGTCCCGCGGCCCGTTTCGCTGGCCCGTCCTCCATGGTTAGAAACGACGATACCATCGGCACCATGTTTCAGGGCCAGTTGTGCGTCTTCGGCAGTCTCAAGACCCTTGATCACCAATTTCAGTTTGGTGGCATCTTTTAGCTGGTCGACATAGTCCCAGGTAAGTTTTCTTTCGAATTCAATGCCTGCTTTCTTGGAGACCATGGGTTTACGTTCAAACCGGTTGTCGCCATGGCATTTGTTACAGTCCCGCGTGTCAATACGGCGCATGCGCTCCAGGGTGACGGTGTTGCGGCCTGCAGCAACGTCTACCGTGAAAACGAGTACTTCAGAGCCAGCATCTTCTGCGCGTCGGATCATATCCTTGGTTGCTTCCCAATCATTCAGCGCATAGAGTTGGTACCAAACCGGCGCACCACGTTCTTTCGTCACGTCTTCGATAGACGTTGTGGTGACTGTGGAAAGAGCCATGAGGTGATTTTTCGCTTTGGCTGCACGGGCAGTAGCCAATTCGCCGTCTTCGTGGAAAGCGCGCTGACTGCTGAGCGGTGTCAGGTAAATCGGGGTGGGGTGTTCTCTTCCAAAAAGGGTTACGCTCATATCGACCGAGGTGGGGTCGATCAGTCGCCTCATTCGCAGCTTGACTTTATCAAAGGCATCACGATTGGCCTGGAGGGTACGATCGCCATCGACGCCTGTAGCCAGGTATCCGTAATGCGCACTGGGCAGTTTGCTCTTGGCCAGTTTTTCAAAATCGAATACATCCAGCGCGTCCGAGGCCTTGTCAATCAGGTCATTGATTGTCTTGGCTGTGGCCGTTTTCTCGGAAGGAGAACCGCAAGCAGCAAGGGATAGAAGGGGACTTCCCAGCAAGAATTTGAGCAATAGGCGCCGGTGTTCGAGGTGCGAAGGGTGGTCCATCGTAGAGGTCTGTATAAGGGTCTTAACAAAGATAGGAACTCACTTGACCCAATCAAGAGGTGAAAACAAAGGCGCCAATCCATAATGGACTGGCGCCCGCAAACTACCCAACCGATCCTCTACTTGAGGGTGATGTGCAACTTGTTGTCTTTAGGATTCAGGTCAGTCCACAGTGTGGCCAGGGCCATTCCGGCCATGGGTGACAGGGTAGCGATGGCATCATCCAGTGATTGTTCAGCTGTCGAAATTTTTTCATCACCGACGAAATGCGCCATGTATGCATTTCGGAATTGAGGCGCAGCGGCAGCAGCGTCCGCCTCGGAAAGATCAAACGGCGGTTGCGTGAGCAGGTACGAGAATGCGCCATCGAGGTGTGCCGCAAAGAACAAGTTGGAATACGTAACGAGGTCCAGCCCTTCCGGCAATGCCATGTTGATGGAGGTAATATGCCGGGTGTCCACTTCAAGTTCTTTTTGCTTCAGGGTCATGATACGGTACGGCATCGGCGGGTTCACTTGTGAGCCTGTTTCCACATCATATAACGTTTTGCCATTGTAGGTCCGGGAGGTAACATCGTTGGCATGATAGTGACCGGTAAATATGATTTGGAGCCCGGCATCCATGAACGCATTCGCGTTGATTTCCCAATCGTCAGTTACGTATTCCGGGTCCAGATCATTTTGACTCGTATAGTGCTCGATGAGGTTGTGATGCATCAGGCCAAGAACGCGGATATTTTTTTGTTTTGCTTCGGCCAGACGATCCAATACCCATTGACGGGTTTCCGGCTTAATGCTTCCGCCAATGATGGCGATGTCTGTGTTTTGGAGATACTTACAGTCATCAATGGCCAGAATCCATAAGTCAGGTAGGGGGCGCTCACATAACTAAGTGAGTAGGCGTCTCTATAAAGAGCTGACCCATATCCAAAGTCATTGTACAGCGTGGCAAACTCGCTTGCTGTTACCGTGGGAGTCGGCGTAGCCAGGTCGCCATTGTAGGCAACGGCCTCAGGGTTATTGATGTCGTGATTGCCGGGTACAACCAGCACATTGATTTTCTGGGCACGAAGTTGCTGGAGCAGTTCGACAATAGATTCATGACTAACGCGTTCTCCATCTTTCGTCAGGTCGCCGGGAATCAGCACAAGTTGGGGTTTCTCGGTTGTAATTTCTCCGATCATTTTCCGGGCGATGGCATCACTGTATTCAATCAATTTGGGGTCGGCATTCAGGTAGTTCTGGAATGCCTCCCCGTTTTGGGCACCATTCGCCAACAGGGAGGGGTCCATGTAATGAATGTCCGAAACGACAGCGATTTTAATGCTGTTTTGCTTGACGCCCTGCCCTGGGAATATATCCAACCTGTCGTTGCAGGATGCAAAGAGCAGTGCAATGGTGAGCATGGTAAGCTTGATTTTCATAGAGTTGAGTTTTAATGAATTCCCTGACGAGAGTTTCTCGCCGATCCACAACTCAAAAATATAAGCAGCCGAAGCGGTGACCGTGATGATCATCGCAACAACCACGCAAATAAATAAGTGGATATCACTAATCGTCAATGATGACGGTCACGCAGTTGCGAAAACTGCAAAACAAAGTTGCTTTTTAAGCGCTGATGGAATAGAACCGCGGGTGGTTTATGCAAGGACGTTGTAGACGACTACAGGCCGTTCCTTATTTTTAAGCGCAATTTCTCCAACTCGCCCGCACTGGAAGGAGGCTTTGATTTTGTCGTGGGATTTCTCGGTGATGTAGATCTGCCCGGGCCCCGCAGCGGATTGAAGCCGCTGAGCGGTATTGACCACGTCGCCGATGACGGTATAGTCCAATCGCTTCAATGATCCCGAACCGATGTTTCCGGAAACCACCTCTCCGCTATCGATACCAATGGAGACATGCGGAGAGAAGCTGAATTCGGTCGGGAGAGAATCAATTTTCTTCCGGATGGCCAGGGCAGCATCCACAGCGCGATCCAGGTGATAGTCGCCTTTGAATACGGCCATCACACAGTCGCCCATGAATTTGTCTA
Source organism: Cyclobacteriaceae bacterium (assembly GCA_016787645.1). Classification (GTDB taxonomy): domain Bacteria; phylum Bacteroidota; class Bacteroidia; order Cytophagales; family Cyclobacteriaceae; genus ELB16-189. The sequence goes on from JAEUUF010000002.1 coordinate 295,613, forward strand.
CAATCCCATTTTGAGCAATGATTTCCTGGACGATCGTTTCAAAGTACCGGTTCAGGAGTTTCACTACGGTATCCGGCTGCTCCTTCTCACTGATGGTGGTAAAGCCACAGATGTCTATGAAGGCGATGGTAGCCTGCAGGGTTTCACTCGCGGTCAGGGACTGTTCATATTCGCGGGTGCCCATGAAATTAAGGACATTGGCATCCACGTACATCTTCAGGATGTTGTTTTCCTTGATGGCCTGCAGGGTTTCCTTGATCTGGTTGACGTGCCGGATGGTCTTTTCCATGGTCACTTCAAGATCTTCAAAATTGACTGGCTTGGTAACGAAGTCAAAGGCGCCGCGGTTCATGGCCACTCGAATGTTGTCCATGTCGCCATAGGCGGAAACCATCACGGTCCGGGAAAGGGGAGAGAGTTCATTGAGTTTGGACAGCAGGGTAAGTCCGTCCATCTCCGGCATATTGATGTCGCTGAGGATAATGGCGATGTCGGGATGCTCTTCCATTTTACGGAGGGCATCCACGCCGTTGATAGCGAAGACGAATTCGTATTTCTGATCCCGGATCTTTTGCCGGAATTTCTGCCGGATCAGCACCTCGAGATCCGCCTCATCGTCCGCTACCAGGATCTTGGTCATGCGCCGGCAAGATTTAATTTTTCCTTGAGGGCATTGAAATCGACGGGCTTGGTGAGAAAATCGTCTGCGCCGAGTTCTTTCGCCATGCGGTGATTCTCGGAATCGCCATAGGCCGTGATCATCATAACCACCGGCGGAGGTTTGAGGTATTTCTTTTTCACTTCTTCCAGGAGTTGGAACCCATTCATCCCGGGCATGTTGATGTCGGAGAGGATGAGCACCGCTTCGTGTTCCATCGCGCGCATGCGTTCGAGCGCCTCTTCGCCGGAGAAGGCGAAGAAGAATTCAACGCGCTTGTCGCGGATTTCTTTCCTGAAACGCTGCTCAAACAGAACCTGGATATCCTGTTCGTCGTCTACTACTAAAATCTTCATGATGGTTGGATGGGGATAGTGATAATAAAGGAGGTGCCTTCACCGGGACGGGTGTCTACATCGATTTTGCCGCCGTGAACTTTGGTAATAATATCGTAGCTCATGCTGAGCCCTAGCCCGGTGCCCTGACCGGAAGGTTTGGTCGTGAAGAAGGGTTGGAAAATTTTGTCAAGGATGTTCTGGGGGATACCGTTGCCGTTATCCTGAACCATAATCTTGACTTTGTCGCCGGCCTTTCGCGTGGAAACCGTGACGGTGGGTTCGTACCCGTTTAGTTGTGATTTCTTCTTCTCCGTTACGGCATAGAAACCGTTGGTGATCAGGTTGAGGATCACCCTGCCCAGGTCTTGTGGGACCACATTCACTTTGCCCAGGCTGGCATCGAGGTCCGTCTTCATCGCCGCGTTGAAGCTCTTGTCCTTCGCGCGCAAGCCGTGATAGGCCAGGCGCAGGTACTCGTCGGCAAGGGCGTTGATGTCGGTAGGTTCTTTCACACCACTGCTGGCACGACTGTGCTGCAGCATACCCTTGACGATGGAATCAGCACGTTTGCCGTGGAAGAGAATCTTTTCTTCGTTGTCAATGATGCTGTTCGCAATTCCCTTGGCATCTTCGACGCGCCCTTGTTCCAGTTCCTGCTTCATTTCCTGGAGCAATTCTTTGTTGATCTCCGAGAAGTTGTTGACGAAGTTCAGAGGGTTTTGAATTTCGTGAGCGATACCGGCCGTGAGCTCACCTAGGCTGGCCATTTTCTCAGATTGGATCAATTGCGATTGTGTCGCCTTGAGATCGTTGTAAGCCTTTTCAATTTCCTTGGCCTGGGCCAACTCCCGATCCTTCATGCGCTCGCGTTCCCGCTTTACGGTTTGTTCTTTTTGAAATAGGTGTACATGCCACCCGACAAACGCGAACAGGATAGTATACAGTCCGTAGGCCCACCATGACTTCCACCAGGGAGGAAGTATGGTAAAACTGAACGAGGCGGGCGCGCTCCATTGCTCGTTCATGCCCTTGCTGCAAACTTTAAAGACATACTTCCCGGGAGGAAGGTCGCGGTAGTTTTCGCTTTGGGTGTTGGTGGAAATCGGGCTCCAGTTTTTGTCGATGCCTTCGAGTACGTAGCGGTACTTCACATGGTCAGGGTTGCTCAGCGTTAGGCCCGCAAAAGAAAAGGTGAGGTAATTCTGGTGGTAAGGGAGACGAAGATTCACCGGAAGGAGGTAGTTGGATTCCACGCTGTCCCATTTGATGTCGCCACTGTCGGCAAATCGTTCGGACAATGCTTTTTGGCGATCTGCAAAGAAGGCACCCTCTATAGGTTCCCACAACGTATCCACCTTTGCCAATTGTTTTTCTGCCCTGGCGCGTTGTCTGAAATTCTTTTGTTTGTCGAGGACAGTGATCCCGGTGACGAACGGGGTGGGGATAGCCGGATCGGGCAGGGGATCGTTCATCACCAGGAGTGCCTGGATTTCAACTCCGGACCAGAACTCCCCGTTTCTGGTGAAGATCGCACTGTTCAAGTCAAAATCAAGAAATGCAAGTCCCTGGGTCTTTCCATAGTTGATGAACTGCCAGGACGTACGCTGACCTTCGGTCAAGGAGGAAATCATGCATAGTCCTTTTGATGTCCCCGCGTAGATGACCCCAGTGCGTTCATTCAGTGTCCAGACGTCATTATTTACCATTCCTTCCAGTGTGGTGAAATTGGCTATTGTCTGTCGGGTGAGATTCAACTTGTTGAGACCTTTGTTGGTACCGATCCATAGTTCTCCGTTGCTGCTTTCCATGGCGTTATAGGCGGTGTTGCTGAGCAGTCCCTGGGTAGTGGTCAGGAGTTTCATCGAATTAGCCTCACGATCAATCACGGCCACTCCTCCTTTGCCGCTGCAGACCCAGAGTTGCCCGTTTGAGTCGGAGGACAAGTCATGAATCCGATCGTCCTTAAAGGAAGTGAGGTTGTTGATTCTTTTGTACAATCTTTCATCCGGCTTGAAGACGAATACTTCCCCACTGGCTGTGCAGAGCCACAGCTGACCCAATTTATCTTCCTGCACTTTTTGAATCTCGGTATCCCGAAGTCCCTGGTCGTGGCCCATGCTTTTGATCGTACCTTCTTTTACGTTGATGACCGTGAGGCCATAGTTGTTTCCAAAAGCCCATATCTGGCCTTGATGATCTTCATAAAGATGATTCATAGGGTTGACGGGCAGGCCCTGATCGGTGCCGAGGTGGCGAATGGTCCGGGTTGCCGGGTCATACACATCGATTCCACGGGCGGTGCCGAGCCATATTTTTCCATCCCTCGCTTCCAGGGATGACCATATGGCATTGCTGCCCAAGCCATCTGCTGTCGTGAAGTTGCCGGGACGTCCGTGCGTTAGGTTAATGACTTGGCTGCCGGCATTCACCGATCCAATCCACACCTGTCCTTCAGCATCTTCCATTAGTGAGTAGAGTATACGATTATCAGAGCCGATCGTGAATACGTCCAGTTTGTTCATTTGCGGATCTAGTGCATAGACTTTGGCCTGATTTGTAGCAATCCAAATAGTCCCGTTTCTTTCTTGCAAGAGTCCGAAAACGGTGCCGATAATGCCTTGTTTGCTGGAGAGGCGTTGCTGAATGCCTTTCTGGATGTTCACGATGTATGCACCGCCATCACCCCCGATCCAGATGTTTCCCTCCTGATCTTCCATCAGGCTGAAGATTTGGTCATTGGAAAGAACGTGCTTCACGATATTGGCCTTAGCGTCAATGACTGTAGCACCGCCTGATGAGGAGAGCCAAATTCGGTCACTTTTGTCTTGGAGGATCTTAATCGCGGGATTATTGTCGGCGAGCCCCTCTTTCCGGCTAAATCGTTTAACGGTTTTGCTTGTCTCATTAACAACGATGTAACCTTGACCAGACCGGGCAATCCACATTTGCCCGTCGTGGTCGCGCATAATGCCGAAGTTGGGTCCCCGTGGGAATGTGTCCGCGAGTTTCAGAATGATTCCCGAAAGCCGGTCAAGGACAAATACTTCTCCCGAGCCCGTACCGATCCAGATTCGGTGCAAAGCGTCTTCGCAAATCGACCAGATGTTGGGGTCATGAATTCCCTGCTCAATTCCATAGATCTCCTGGTTCACGCCATCATAGCGAGCCAGGCCCTTGTCAGTGCCAATCCACATCATGCCTGACTGGTCTTGCAGGAAACACCGCCCGTTGCCGGGTAATCCAAAAGCGGCACCAACTTCCATAACCCCGCGGGTGGCACCAGGCCTGAAGGTTGGGAAGCCTGCTTTGACGACCGTGGGCGGTTGCATGAGGATAGTCTTGAACCGCAGTTGCTGGGTGGGCAACGTGTTGTAATCGAAAATGGTGTCCTTCAAATTGTTCCAATCGAAGGACTTTTCCTCGGGGGGCGCTTTGAACGCCTCCGGGTAGCCACCGATTACAAAAGGTTTCGCCGGGAGGCTGGCCATGTTGAATTTTCGGGTGACAAATGGCTTGATGGTCGAAGGGTCGTAGGTCTCCCACTTGATCGGCACGGGTTCACCGAATTTAAACGGGCGCTCTATCGGCTCTGCGAATTCCGATTCGTTGGCTGGAAACGGAACGCTGTCCGAATTTCCGGTGCAGCCCGAAAGTCCAAGACCAGCGAAGGTGAGGAGAACCACACGGTATAGGAAAGAGACAGGTTTGGGCATCCTTAAATATAGTGCTTACCTTATATTTTTCTACTTCCCTGAATTGGGAATTGGCAGTTTAATGGAGAAGGTGCTTCCCTGGCCTTCCTGGGTTTCCACGTTTAGTTCACCGCCATGTGCCTTCACAATATCATAACTCAATGACAAGCCGAGTCCCGTGCCCTGTCCCGGTGGCTTGGTGGTAAAGAATGGCTGGAAAATTTTCTCCTTGATGTGGTCAGGAATGCCGCTTCCGTTGTCTCTTACTTTAATTTCAATCCTGTTTCCAAGAATCTTTGTTGACACCACTACAGTTGGCTCATAGTCTGCATCCTGCTTTTGGCCTTCGGCATTTAGCTTTTCGCTAGCCGCACTTCGACTTCGCTCAGTGCAGGCATAAAACGCATTGTTGATCAGGTTTAGCACCACCCGGCCAATTTCTTGCTGTACTACGTTGATTTTGGGCACGGAAGGGTCAAGTTGGATTTCAAATTTTGCATTGAATGATTTGTCCTTCGCGCGCAGGCCGTGGTAGGCGAGGCGGAGGTATTCATCACATAACTCGTTAATATCGGTGGGTTCCTTTTGATCACTGCTCTTCCGGCTGTGCTGGAGCATGCCTTTGACGATAGCGTCGGCCCGCTTGCCATGATGATTAACCTTTTCGCAATTCTCCATGACGGCACGAGCGAGCGTCATGGCTTCGTCCAGGTTTCCTTTTTCAATCGCTTGGTTCATTTCGCCCAGGAGCTCCTTGTTCACTTCGGAGAAATTGTTTACGAAGTTGAGCGGATTCTGAATCTCATGCGCAATGCCGGCGGTGAGTTCGCCGAGACTGGCCATTTTTTCGGATTGAATGAGTTGAGATTGAGTTGCCTTCAGTTGCTCGTATGCCTTTTCAATATTTTGCTTGGCTTTCTGCCGGGTTCTGCTGTTCCGGTAGAGGAAGAAAGCAATGATCACGAGTGTAAACGTACTGCCAAGAAGAATATTCGTCCGTAGTTTGGACTGGTATTCCTTCCGTGCTGCTTCCATCTCCGTGATGCGCTGTTGTTCGTCGAAGTCGATGTTTTGAAATTGCTGGGCTTGTTTTGCGTTGAAAATCTCGTTGTTGATACGAATGATTAGCGACTGGTATTTGACTGTGCTGTCGGTATTGGTTCGTTTGTAGATATCCACCAGGGCCGTATAGCAACGCAGGGATAAGTCGGGGGCATTCAGGTAGTTGGCGACTTTCAGCCCATGGCGGATGTGGTATTGACTGGAATCAATCTGCCCTGAGGCTTTGAAGAGATCCGCCAAGGCAAGGTCGCTGGCCACTACGCCCCTGAAATAGTCGCGATTATTGCTCTCCACCAGTGCCCTTTTGAAGAACGTTTTGGCGATTGCTGGTTTATGCTCGCTGAGATACACCCTTCCAATGTTCAGCAATATGCTGCCCAGGTACCGGTTGTCACGTGCTTTAAGCGAATAGTCATACCCTTTCTGGAGATTCTGAAGCGCAGAGTCTGGTTGATTGAGGTACATGTAGGTTCTGCCCAGGGTGATATAATTGATTGTCAGTATGGGTATGTTGGTGGATTCCCTGGCGAGTGCTACGGCTGCCTTGCTATAAAACAACGCCTTCTTGTAATTCAAAGAATTGCTATAGAGTATGGCGGCATATTGCTTCACTTTGCTTAGCACCGTGAGTCGCTGCAATTGAGGGGATAAGTTGCGATTGGTAAATTCATCATAGAGCGGAACATTTTGTGGTAGAATGTTCTTTTCACTGGCCGGATCTTCGGCTATGGCAATGGCCTTTAACAGGTCTTGCAAGGATCGTGGGTAGTTGCCCTGGTTGAGCAGGGAATACCCAAGTTCGCCAATCGCTATGGCTTCTTCCAGGCGGAGATTCAACCGAATGGCGATCCCCAGCATATTGTTGGCATAGTGATAGGCGGAGTCCGGGTTTATCTCCTTGTATTCCCTGGCAAGGCGTCCGGACAGCACGAGGATCACCGTATCATTCTTTGAACTGCGGAGACCTCGCTTAAGACTGTCAAGGTCCACTGGCTGGGCTGTGGTTGAGACCACGGCCATCCAGGCGATCGACAGAAGGCAAAATCGTAGCAACTTCATATCCGGGGCATTTCTATTTGCGAGTGACATAAATAAAGTAAGATAATGCATTTTCGAAGATATCGCATGGTACCAAAGGACTGGGGTTATTTTATTGTTGAACGGGGCTGAACGGGGTTTTTAATTCTTGATCAGGGTGGCTCGCAAGGTCTATTACCACCTTTTCCTCTCGTCTTGCAGACATTAAGTTTGAAATGTGTATTAATGGGGGCATATTTAGGTTGGGCAAAATGCCTTGTGTTTCCTCTTAGTTTCAACCACTTAAACTTAGTCCTATGGATAGCAATGAAAACAAATCAAGCAGCGATCGTCGATTGTTCTTGGGCTCGCTGGCAACCGGCGCTGCGGCTTTGGGTATGGCCACACTCGGCATTTCGATTCCTGCGGAGGCGGCCGATCAGCAGGAAGTAGAAGCCTGGTTCGACAAGATTAAAGGCAAACACAAAATGGTGTTTGATGTAACAAAGCCGCATCAGATTTTTCCATTTGCATGGCCACGCGTGTTCCTCAATTCAAATATTGCTACGGGAACCCCGGAGAAGGATTGTTCGGTTGTAGTCGTGCTTCGGCACGAGGCAATCGGGTATGCTTTTCAGGATAGCCTGTGGGAGAAATACAAGTTCGGCGAAGTGTTCAAGGCCGAAGACCCGGCCACGAAGACTGCGGCCTTGAGAAACCCATTTTCAAATCCGAAGGACGGTGAGTATAAAGTTCCTGGCGTAGGAGCCATCGCCATTGGCATAGGGCAACTTCAGGCCAGCGGCGTCATGTTCTGCGTTTGCAATACAGCGATGACCAAATTATCCGCCGTGCTTGGTGCAAATGCAAGTGTTGATCCCGCGGAGGTGAAGAAGGAACTCATGGCCGGGGTTCTTCCTGGAATTCAGGTGGTTCCTTCCGGAGTTTGGGCGCTGGGGCGTGCGCAGGAGCGCGGATGTGCTTACTGCTTTGCCAGCTAACATTTGAACCTGTAGATCTAGGTGGGCAGTTGAATGATGAATTGACTGCCTTCACCCTCCTGGGTTTCCACACGCAATTCACCATTGTGTGATTTGGTGACAACGTCGTAGCTAATGGATAGTCCCAATCCCGTTCCCTGCCCCGTCGGCTTGGTGGTGAAGAACGGCTGGAAGATTTTCTCCTTGATATTGGCGGGGATTCCGCTACCGTTGTCTTTCACACAGATTTCAATCTTGTTTCCAAGACTTTTTGTCGACACAATTACGGTTGGCTCATAGTCTGCGCCTTGCTTTTGGCTTTTAGCCTTCTGCTTTTCGCCTACAGCGTAAAACGCATTGTTGATAAGGTTCAGCACCACCCGCCCAATATCCTGAGGCACCACATTGATCTTGGGGAGAGCAGGGTCAAGCTGGGTTTCGAATTTCGCGTTGAAAGACTTGTCCTTGGCGCGAAGTCCGTGGTAAGAGAGGCGCAGGTACTCGTCGCAGAGCGCGTTGATGTCGGTAAGCTCTTTTTGCCCGGTGCTTTTACGTGAATGTTGCAACATGCTCTTTACGATGCCATCGGCGCGCTTTCCGTGGAAGTTGATCTTTTCCAGGTTCTGGATGATGTCCTTGGCGATCTGAAGTGCGTCTTCGCTGTTTCCTTTCTTCAATTCCTCCTCCATCTCTTCCAGTAACTCCTTGCTGACTTCCGAGAAGTTGTTCACGAAGTTCAGCGGGTTCTGGATTTCGTGCGCGATGCCCGCGGTGAGTTCACCCAACGAGGCCATCTTCTCCGACTGCACCAACTGAGTTTGCGTGGTGCGCAATTCACTTAGTGTATTTTCAACTGTCGCTTTGGCAGCTTCCAGCCTGGTGAAATCCTCGTAGCGGGCATAGGCGGTGGAGAAGGCGTCGGCAAGTGCATGAACCAATTTGAGCTGGTCCGGTGAGAGTGCATCGGCACTGCCGACATACAACATCCCTTGCGCGAAGGGAATAAATTGCAACGTGAGTGACTCCGGGGGCTGGTCTCCTCCCTGGTAGGATTTCATGGTCTGAATCTGTCCCTGTTCCATCATCGATCGGGCGAACGCCACAAATTGTTCACGGTTCCAGTGGTTGATATACTCCTTCTGCTGCTGCCAATGATGTAGCGCCTGTTGAACGACTTCGATCGTCGTGTTGAAATCGAGGTGTAGGGCGGCAAGCGGGTGACCCTCCGGGGTGGACAAGTAGTAATCAAGCCGCCGTTTCTCTTCATTAATAATAAGTACACCGCAACGGAAGAAAGGCACACCAAGGGTTTTTAATTCCCGCCACATCAAGGGCGTTATCCGCTGGAGATCGTCCGCGTGACGCATGGAAGCAATCTCGGCGCGAACCCGGTCGAGGGATGCCTCGCGAACGGCCAACTGGGCACGCTCTTCTGCATCCACCAAATCTTTATGGCGTTTGTAGGTAAGGCTGATGACGGAGGTGAACTTTCGGAAAATCTTGAGTTCGCTTTCGGCCAGTGGATTTTCCGTCCAGGCTACTACATTGCCTTCAGGGAACATAAAATAGTAGCCGTACTGGGTGGCATCATGAGGGTAATCCGGATAGGAAATTTGTGGTCTCACAACCTGGTAGTAATTGTTGATTTCCGTTCCTTTCAACACGGCATGGAATTCCTTCTGCTGAAGCCAATGCGTAAAGGCATCATCCAGCAGCCAGTGTCCTTCCATTCTGAGATTGCCTTCGACAATGCTGGTGACGCCTTGTTCAGTTGTGCTGAGTGTCGTCAGCTTGGCCATCTTTGAATCACGATCGGTCAGGGCGACGCCTACGCGGCGGGGTTGCAAGCCAAGAGAAAGCAGTTCTTTATAGAAAACCTGGATGGAATCGGTAAGATCTTTGGACGAGTGCATCGCCATGGCCTTCGCCCGCACACGTTCCAGGGAGGCTTCAATTCTCGCCTCCCGCGCCTGGGCTTCTGCCTTTAGCAGATCGAGATATCGTGTATACGTTTGACCGAAAACACTGGCGAACCGCCTGAGGATTTTTGCCGACTCTACAAGGATCGACGTAGAGGTGAATGCAAATATGGCCCCTTCGCTGAAGAAGAAGTCACTATGAAATTCCTGGGCTGGGATTTTGCCCAAGTCAAATTGTGTGGGGTAGCCAGGATAGTTGTTGATGGCCTGGTAGTACGCGTTGATATTATCCCCGGACAATTCATACTGGAAGGCGTCCTGTTTCGAATGCCAGGCCTCCTGTACCTTTTGTAACAGGGGGTGAATGGTCACATCCAGATGTCCAATGATCAAATCCGCCTGTCCGTCGGCACCAGATTTTGCTGTCCACACTTCGGTGTCAGTGCCCTCACCAAAAATCAGGATGCCACAGCGATTGGTCTCAACGCCGAGTTTTACCAGTTCATCAAATAGTGTGGCTACCGTTGCACCCACATCTTCGCTGTTGTGCATGGCCATTGTTTTGGCACGGACACGCTCGAGAGAAGCTTCAACCTGGGCTTCACGGGCCTGGGCTTCGGCTGTTTGTATGTCGAGAAAGCGGGTGTATGCCTGTTCGAAGACATTGGCGAAACGCATTAGTAGAGTATTCGCCTCTTCTGAAAACTTCTGTGCATTGTAATTGACGATAACCAGCAAGGAATTCTTCCTCCCGGCGATGGAACAGGTCATACCTTTGCCACCCAGAATATATTGTTTACGTTCGGCTGTAATAACTGGTCCGATAGTGGATCGGTCAAATAGGTTTTGCCACCATTGCAGCGACTCATCCCTGGAAAGTGTAATAGTCGAAAATTCACGTCTTTCCTTCATGGCATCCTTCAATCCCGTCATGAGCGGATTCTCTGTGTAAGGGACATCTACCCGCAGTGGATAGGTTTTTTCAGGTATGCCTGACCAAAAGGAAAGATCGTCTCCACGCTGCGAAGGAAGGAACAAGACGTTATCCAGTTGAACACCGAGGTGAAGCAGTTGATCAGCGATAATCTTCATCACTTCGGGCAGCCCCTCACTCTGGTGCATGGCCATCATGCTGCTGCGCACCCTCTCCAGGGAAGCCTCAACCTGTGCTTCACGGGCCTGGGCTTCGGCTTTTTTCAAATCGAGGAAGCGGGTATAGGTTTGACCAAACACTTTGGCAAACCGGATCAGTAACTGCATCGTCTCTTCCGGCAAGAGATCATGGTGGCTGATAAGCAGCAAACCGTGTGTGAAGAACGCGGCATGATGAACCCGTTTGCCTTTCATTTGAGAATCATCTATCGGCATCTTCACGTCCTCCCGCACAAATTTTATCCACTCCTTCAGTGCTGTTCCTTCCAACTCCACAATAATCGAGTCGCTGCCCTTTTTCCACGAGTCAAAAAACTTGGCAATGGTGGGTTGTTGAATGGAAGATTCAAACAGATGCGTTGTTTGAGTGCCCTTCTGGTGGGTCACCCACCATTCAACGACCCCCTTCTCCTCCCTCATAATTCCGATTCCAATGCGATCGGGAGTTTTTCCAAACTGGCCAAACTGTTTAAAGAGTATCTGTGCTGTCTCCAGCAGTTGCTCGCTTTTGTGCATGGCCATGGTGCTGGCACGTACACGTTCCAGCGCGGCCTCAATCTGCGATTCACGCAGCTGGGCTTCGGCTTTTTGGAGATCCAAGAATCGCGTGTAGGTCTGTTCGAATACACTTCCGAACCGACTCAGGATCCGATTTTCCTCCTCAGAAAATTGCTCACCGTGATGGTTGATGATGAAGACCGTGGTATATTTTGATACACAGCACGACCGGGTGTAGCCGCCTGGCCGTGATAACAATTCCTTCTTTCGGTCCGGACCAGCATTGCTGAATGGGGGATGCTCAAATAGATGTTTGAAGAATTCAATCTTCTCTTCTCTGGAGAATGTTTCGGTAAAAAAGGCCGGACCCTTTTTCATTCCCGCCAGGATCCCGGTATAAATCGGCCGGTTAAAGAACGGAAACCTCACGCGCTCTGCGTAATCCGTTAACCCGCCCGCTCCCCAGATGGTTAATTCTTTATCGTTTTCTTCATTGATGGCAATGAAGGCTCCGCCGGTTGCGGCGATATTAAGCAATTTGAATTGCTGATGAACCGTGTTGATGACCTCCTGCAATTCTGATGTGTGATGCATGGCCATCGATCGACTTCTCACTCTTTCCAACGCTGCTTCTATCGTTGCTTCTCTGGCCTGGGCTTCCGCATTTCTCAAGTCCAGGAATCGCCGATAGGCCAGGTCAAATACTCCCGCCGCCCGGAGTTGAAGATATGCCGATTCTTCGGAAGGATGACTCACCGCCACCATCAGCAAGGCGCCACCCGAAAAAGTCGAGAAATGATAGTAGCGCGGCTCGTGCCTGCTTTTCCACAAAGCCTTTTTGAGGTCAGGCGCAATCTTGAAAAGCACTTTGTTATACCACTCGTCTCGTTTCTCCCCGGTTACCTCGATGGTGTATTCTTTCCGGCCCTGATGGAAGAAACTCATCCACTCGCGCACGACTTCACAGGAATCTTTTGGGATGGCCATGAAACCCTTGGTAATGCCCCCGGTCGCGCGGGTCCCAAGGCGAAACGCTCGCCAGGAGTGGATGAAGTCAGGATCCTCTTCATAGAGATGAACGGCCGCCGTCTCCAGTTCCGGTTGCCCCAGTGAAGCCATTTGTTCCCGAAGCACATCGGCCACTTCCTGCAATTCGGTGGATGAGCGCATGGCCATGGCGCGTGAGCGCACCTTTTCCAATGCTGCTTCAATCCTGGCTTCCTGCGCTTGCGCTTCAGCCTTTTTGAGATCCAGGAACCGCGTGTAGATAAGGCCAAACACAGACGCGAACCGGAGCATGATTGCGCACTCTTCCTCCGTCAGCGGTTTCTCCACAATCACACTGATCGAGCCTTGCGAAAAGAAGAAGGAGTAAAAATGTTCCTCGTCATGATACGTCGACTGCCGGGGCAGGGAGAGGTACATGGACATATTCTCGTAGTATTCTTTGACTTGTTTTCCACGCAGGGTGGTCAGCGAATACGGTTCTTTGGATTGCTTTGCCTTTAACTGGTTTTCAAATACGGGATGGACATGGAGATTGACGTACTCCAGGACCTGGACGACATCTTTCTGGTCGGAAGTGGTCGTGAGCCACAGTTCGATGGCATCATTGGGCTCGTCAAAAATGCCCAGGCTGGTACGAAGGGTGTTGATCCCGATTTTCTTCAGTTGCCGAAAGAGCAGTGCCGATGTGCCTGAAAGTCCATCGGAGTTTTTCCATCCCAGCGTGTGAACCCTTATCTTCTCGAGCGCCGCTTCAACGGTCAGCTGCCGGCGCAGGCGCTGGATTTCCGCAGCGGGTGCCGGAGCACCCTGGTTTTTGCTCACGGTCTTCTTCGTCTTACTTTTTGGCGCACGCTGCATGCTTGCACGGATGTATTCAATTTACCAGGTTGGGACCTGCCAGAGGAGCTGGCCAGAAAGTTATTCGGCGGTCAGCGGCTCGATGATGTTGGTAACTTCCGTGATGCTGTTGGCCGGGAATCCGCCGAGCCGTGCATGTTCACGAATGAGTTCCTCGCTGGGGGCCAGGTAGATGCAGTAGATTTTATCGCCGGCTACATAACTGTGAATCCATTGGATATCCGTACCCAGTTTGCACAACACTTCGCGTGATTTCTGGGATATGGACCTTAATTGCTGGCCGGAAAGACCTCCGGCACCGGGAATCTGGCGTTCAATGATGTACTTCGGCATATAAAAGGGTTTCTTCCGGACAATATACAATAAAGATCAGCCCTCGAAGTGCCTTTTTTGGAGGGCGCTATTATTTCCAGGGGAACTCCCAGATGGGCTTTTCGCCGCGCAGGTGTTCCACAAAATAATTCCAGCGCCTTTTGGTGAAGTAGTATTGCTGGGGCCCGGTGTATCCATGTTTCTGACTGGGGAAGATCAGCATGTCGAATTGCTTGTCCGCACGCACCAGCATCTCGGCCAACTTGAATGTCGCGGAGGGATTCACGTTCTCATCGATCCCGCCGTGCGTAATGAGTAGTTTTCCTTTGAGATTACCCGCCATAGTGATGTTTGATTGCTGATGATAGGTAGAGTCGACCGGCCAGCCCATATACATCTCCGGCCACCAGGCTTTCTCCATGCGGAAGTCGTGATCAGCGCTGCTGGCCACGGCCACTTTATAGAAGTCTGGGTATTGCATCATGGCGTGCCCTGCATCGTAGCCACCCGCCGAATGACCGAAGATCCCCACTCGGGTAGTATCGATCCATGCATATTGTTTGGAGAGTTGCCGGATGGCCCGCACATGGTCTTCAAGGTTGTAGCCCATCCGCTTGTAAGAATGGTTATGAAACTCCTTCGAACGCATGCCTGTGCCGAGCCCATCGACCATCATGACGATGAAGCCCAGCTCAGCGAGTGATTGGTTGTTGACGTTGATCCCCCGGGCGAACGTCCTGGGCACGATCTGGCCGTGCGGACCGGTATAACTATTGTCGACAATGGGATATTTCTTCGCGGGATCAAAGTTGGTTGGTTTCCACAACAGCCCGTAAATCGTTGACTTGCCATCCTTGCCCAGGGCGGTGAATGCTTGCGGCGGTGTCCATTTCATGGTGCTGAGCCCGGATACATCCGCTTTGGCAAGTTCCATGATTACTTTTCCGCTCTTGGCTTCGCGAAGTACCGACACTGAGGCTTGTTGGGGTGTGGAGTAAACATCGGTGAAATAAAGATGATCTGGTGAGCCGGAGATTTCGTGGTTGGCGAGTTCAGGAGTCAGCAAGGTCAGCTTCTTTCCATCGAGTCCGACGCGGTACACGTATTGTTCATAGGGATTTCGGCCAGGCTCTTTCCCCGAACCAAGAAAATAAACCACACCCGCTTTCGAATCCACCTCGATGACAGAATTCACAAAGAAGGACCCATTTGTAATCGGCGTGACCACGGCAGTCTTCAGGTCGACGGCATAAAGTTGTTTCCAGCCTGTCTTTTCGGAGGTCACCACCAGTTTATCCCTGGCGGTGGAGAGGCTCCAGGAAAACCCATCAATGTTGGTTTCGCTTGTCTCGGTAAAGGGAGCCTGGGTAGTGGATTTGGTCACGTCGACTTTTAGCAGGTTGGCTTTGTGGAATCCCCGGTCCCTGTAGTTGACGATTGCCATCCCGGGTTCATTCAGCCAGACAAAGCCGTAGTCTACTTCATGAGCAATGCGCGGCATTGGCAGCCTGGTTTCCTTTCCGGAGTTTATGTCAAAAACTACCGGTACCAGGTGGACGACAGTGGTATCACCTGGTGAACCCCGGTAATAGGATAGAAGCCGGGCGCGGTAAAGGGTGTCCACGCTCCAGTCAAGGAGGTACATCTTTTGGCCAAACCGAAGATCACAGATGGAAGTTTGTATGTACCTGGAATCCGGTGACCAGTTGGCCACAAATCGCTTTGGTCGCTCACCGTTTTCCCCCTCTATAATATCACTCCAGCCATAGTAACTGGCGTATTCATAGTTCTTTGCCCCGCGGGTGCTCAGCTGTTTGATGGTGCCGTCCGTCGTCGACTTGATGTAGAGGTTGTAGTTTTGGGAGTACGCGATCCACTTTCCATCCGGGGACTTCGATTCCATTGGGTTGCGCTCCGGCTCTTTCGACAAATTGACGCTCAAGTCCCCCGTGGCATCATTCCATTTGAATGGTTTTCCCTTTGCTGAGAATTCAAATTGCGTGGGGTTGATATACCTGATGTTTTCCAGGGGAAGTGACCTGACATCGATGATCTCTTTCAGGGCCTCGCTGAGTTTGCCCGCCAGTTTGGTGTGATCAAACAATGGCTTGCGCTGAAGAGGTTTCAGCAGGACGTTGTCATAGCGCTTTTCGCCATTGACATAATGCGTAAACCAGAACCCCGTGCTGTCGGCATGCCAGTTGGGCACAATGGCAAGGTTGTACGCCTTCTTGTTATTGACGTTCTCCCACAGGAAGCTGACGGCGCGGGAATAGTCATCTTTGGAGATGGGCTGAGCTTTTGAACCCAACACAGTAACCGTGAGTATAGTCAGCAGGATGAGTTGTTTCATAAATGTGAAATCGGGATCAGGAATGTATTCAATTATTGACCATTGGACCAACGTATGCTCCGCCGAGTAAATGCATGTGCACATGAAACTCACTCTGCCCCGCGTCACGGTTCGTGTTGACCACCAGGCGATACCCGCTTTCGGCTACCCCCATTTTTTCGGCAACAACCTTGGCGGCAAGGAAAAGATGCCCCAAGGTCATCACATCCGCCTCGGTAACCTCATTGACGGTGTTTATCCTCTTTTTGGGAACGATGAGATAATGAACAGGTGCCTGGTTCTTCAACGGTTTGAACGCGATGACGTAATCATTTTCGTACACAATAGTAGCCGGCAATTCGCGGTCAATGATCTTCTCAAAGGGTGATTTGGAAGCCAGCTTCGATGCTTTCATCTCCACATATTCCTCCACCGACTTTTGCTGCGCCAACACTCCTGTGAGCACAAGCATCAGAATAAATGTGAATCCAGTTCTCATGGTCATGATATAAACAGTGTCTCATTTCTCCGTGCTACCTCCGAGTCCTCTGTGTTCCCTCAGTGATTCGGCATAATCACCCGCAACGACCCCGGCTGAATCTGCACATCAAATACCCTGGAGGGCTCACCGGGTTCGCCATCCAGATGGATCGGTTGTTCCGTGGAAAGTTCGGCGTGAAAATATTTCGCCTTGACGATGGTGACGAAGCGGGATTTTCGAATGTGGCCGCTGAACATTTTCATCATGAAAGGAATGGCCTCGGTGATCGAGATCCTCCGGATAAAGCAAATATCCAGCACACCATCACTGATCGAAGCATCCGGTGCAACGAGTGCATTGTTGCCATACTGCGAAGCATTGGCCAATGATACCATGAACGCACGGTGATTGGAAATGGTTCCGTCCACGTTGGCGCGAATATCGAATTCTTTGTAGCTCAGAAAATCTCCCAACACGAGTTTGGCGTATCCAAGGAGACCGCGCGTCCCATCTTTGCCGAACTGACTGGCGACGTGCCCATCAAATCCAAACCCAGAAACATTCACCGAAAGTCCTCCATTGATGCGAAGCGTGTCTATCGTGCTGACGCTGCCCCTCAGGAGGACGCCCAGGGCAAGTTTCGGAACCAGTGGAATGTTCAGATGTCGTGCGAGGCCGTTACCGGAGCCGGTCGGAATTATCCCCAAGGCAGCCGTGGTGTTGACTAGCGCACGCGCTGCTTCGTTGACCGTCCCGTCGCCCCCCATCGCAAAGATCCGAGTGTAGCCGGACTCAAGCGCTTCACGGGCGAGTTCGGTGGCGTGTCCTTTGTGTTGGGTGAAGGCCAGTGTGACCTCGAGGCCGGCGGCTTTGCAGGCATCGGCAACTTGCTGTTCTACGTGAGCGGGGATACCCTTACCGGAGTATTTGTTAAGGATGAAGAAAACCTTGTCTGACATGCGGCTGCCGCAGCGACGCGGTTATTTCGCGGCCTTCAGCTTGTCTTCTATATAGGTAACCGCTTGTCCGATCGTCTGCAGCTTGTCGGCGTCGTCGTCGGGGATTTTGATGTCAAAGGTCTGCTCAAATTCCATGACCAGTTCGGCATAGTCAAGCGAATCGATCCCGAGGTCTTTAACAAAGCTGGCATCGGGTGTGATCTCAGATTCGGGAATGCCGATCTTTTCCGTAAGGATAGAAGTAATTTTCTGCTGGATCGTTTGCATAAGCGCCCAAATGTAGGAAAAAAGGCTAGAATTTGAGCAAGAACTCCGTGCCTTCCCCCAGCTTGGAGTTGACGGAAATCCGGCCTTCATGCACCCGCATGATTTGCCGGGAAAGGCTCAGGCCAATGCCCGAACCGGATTTCTTGGTGGAGAAAAACGGAATGAAAATTTTCTCCAGCGCCTCCGGGTCGATGCCCGGCCCGTTGTCGCGAACGCTGATCACCGGCCTTCCTTTGTCGCTGGCAAACGCGTTGAGCTCAATGCGCTTTTCAGGCTGCTCATCAAAAGCCTGGATGGCATTCTTGATCAGGTTGATCAATACTTGCTCAATCATGTTCTTGTCGGCCAGTGCGGTCAATTGGGCTGGTTCGGTATGTGTCGTAATGGTAATGCCGCGGTCGCTCAGTTCTTTCTTATGCAACACGGCCATTTCTTCCAGTAAAGGCTGGAGTGCGATTTCGGACATCCGGGGCTGCGGCACCTGGGTCAGACTGCGAAACTCTTTTACAAAACGAATCAGCCCTTCGCTGCGCCGGCTGATGGTCTGGAGAGAAAGGTGCATGTCTTCGAGGTCGTCCTTCTTGATCTCTGGAATCGGCGCCTGAAGTTGTTTATGTAATTCCTCTTCGACCGTTACCGCCAGTGAGGAGATCGGGGTAACTGAATTCATGATCTCATGGGTCAGCACGCGCACCAGGTTTTGCCAGGCTTCCATTTCCTTTTCTTCCAATTCACTCTGGATGTTACTCATCGAGATCAGCTTGATCTCCTCACCGCGGAGGGTCAACTCAATGGCGAAAACAGAAAGCTGCACCGTATCATCGCCGACTTTCAACCGGATCAATTCCCGGCCACCGGTTTTCAGTTTTTGAAAAGCGTCCACAAGGGTAGGACTCGTTTCGGTGAGCTGGTGGATGTTGGTGATTTGCCCGACCCGGAGCAGTTTCCGGGCCGCACTGTTGATGATCTGCACAGAACCGTCTTTCTTGAATGTGAGCAGCCCGATGCCCACGTGCTGGACAATGTTTCGGAAGAATTGATAGTCGGAATCCTTTTCGCGACGGGTGTTCTTGGAGGCCGCAAGCGCCTCGTTCAGCTTGCGGCAATGTTGGTAAACGGTATCGTCGTTGGAATTGGTCTTGAAAGTCTGGGAAGTCTCATCGAAGGTAATCAGGGACAAGTCAATGGTAGGCGGCGGGGGAGGTGCAAGGAAACCGGGCTCCTGGGCCTTAAGGCCTTGAGAGAGCCTGACCAGTTGCACACCGGCAGCGATGATCACTGCCATCCGCAGGAGCGAGGAGGTGTCACTAGCGAAAAGAATACCGAGCAGCAGCACCGTTGCTGCGAAGAACAGTAACTGTGTAATGAGTGGGGAACGCCATTGATTGTCCATGCCGGGTGGTGGCAGAAAGTTAGCGGATTATGCTATCCTTTTACGTATCCGGCGGTGCGCTTGTTTTGTTTACGGGTGAAACGAAAGGCCCAGCACCTGTTCACCAATGGCGTAACCCGATAACCTCCCCTGCAGATTACCGGAAGGGAAATGGATACCGGCATAGATCCGGGACATTCCGGCCTCTTCGGCCATTTCATAAAAACTGGTGAAGGACCGTGGAGCCAGTCCCAGGCTGAGTTTGGTATGCGTAAGGTCCGTGAAAGCAAAAGGCTCACCGAAGATGGAAGCCAGCACTTTGGCAGCAGAACCGGATTGAGTGGAGTGACCGGAGCTGTATTCCGGGAAAGGTGGATTGGGAATCAGCGGTATCCACAGGGCATCAATATTGGGCTGGATGAACTGGGAGGGTCGGAGGAGATTGTGCGTGTACTTGGTGTACCAACAGTAAACGAATGCGTCAGACATCGCGAGACCGAGTTTTACATATCCTTCCGCCGCTGTTGCCATGTTGAACGTCCCTTCACGGACCAGTTGGGTAAAGATGGAAAACGAATGACCAGGCGGTGTGAAGGTGACGAATCCCTCATCCGCCCAATAGTACGCGATGGTTTCCTGTTCGGTAGTGAGTGACTTACCCGTGGTATACACTGTATTTGCTTCGGCGTAAAAGGCGGAAGCCGGATCAGTGGAGAAAGCCGGGAACCCAGCCGTGGTTACCGTGGTTTTTAGGTTCTTAATAAAGGTGCGATTGGCACCCCAAAAAGGAAGCAGGGCAAGTTGTGAATTGGTGGGCTGCCATTTTCCCGGACCGGTGGGGGGGACATAGGAAGCAGGAAAATTCCGGTTGAACGCCTTGTGACCGCCGTCTGTCTTGGAATAGCCGTACACAGAATCGGCGATGATTCTACCATAAGCCACCGATCGGTCAATTACCGCTGTCGGCACCGACGCGTAACTGGCCAGGTAAACATTTTCCAGTGAATCAATTTTCGTCAAATGAGGCGCAGGTGCATTTTCGAAAATCTTACGGGTAATCTCCGCGGCAGCGGCGTTGGCGCAAAGTGCCCAGTGATACTCGGCGTTAGCTTCCGGGGCCGGCAAGAAGTTGAAGTCCGTGAGTTGTCCAACGAGCGATTTTTGTGTTGGTGAGCCATGAACGACCGACTCGTAGAAGGCTAGCCCACAGTAACCAAAAGCCCGGGATACAATCGGGGGAGTGAAGCCCGGCGACTCCTTTGCGTACAGCAGTTGGAGATCAATCCAGTCGGTGGTCAAAGAGCTGGGAAAAGCATCCGCCGTGGATGGCTTCTTATCAGGAGCATCATTGGTACAGCCGAGTACCAAAGCAATTCCCAACAGAAATATCCACGACCTAATTTTTAACCAGCTTTCCAGTTTTGATGACATGATCGAGTGAGGTTATTCGATAAAAATAGATACCAGGACGAATGTCGGGACGAAGAGTTGCTTCACCGCCGGCAAATTCATGCCGGAGTACAAGCCGCCCAAGCCCGTCAAACAGTTCCACCCGGGTAGTTTCCGATGATCCTGTATAAATGGTGACGTCATCTTTGACGGGGTTGGGATAAACCGCGGCGATGGGTATTACCTCCTTTTCAACGGCAGTAACGTATTCGCACGAACCATTATCGGTGTTGGCGGATGGGTTGTAATTTATGGCCGATGCGTTAGTACACCCGGCAACCGGAATGTAACAGCCTGAGCTGATGGTGGCTGAGGCGTCAAAATTTGAGGCTGCGGGATTAGTGCAGCCGAGTATGCCATATCCAGCCACACCCTGCTCTATTATAATGTGTTTATCGACGGGAGGGTTATTTATCTTGGTTCGTTGCCCACCCGGCCAAAATACTTCGACGGAATCCACGGTAGCTGTGGTGTTCAACCCGAAGTGCAGCACCGAACTGCTTTGTGAGGCGTGACTGCCCCCGCCGCTCAGTGAACGAACGCCACGGGTATTGTTGTAATATACTTTCACCGTGCTGCCAAATCCGTCACGGTTGGTGGTGGTGCCGTTTCCTTTCAGGCTAACCTGTATCCAGTGATGTCCCAGGTTTTGTTTGTTTACATAATATAAGGTGTAGTCCGACACGGGAACCCCGGTAGAAACCAGCTTGGTAACCACCATATCTTCGTCGCCGTCATTGTCGAAATCGCCGGTGGCCATACCGCGGTGGAATTTGCGGTCGTTAACTTCGGCCACCTGGCTGACGTCTTCAAACGTACTGTTCTTTAGATTATGGTATAGACGGTTTTCACTGTTGAGGCTGGTCTCATAAGTCTTGGCCGCTGGCACATATCCGTTGCTGACATATAGATCTTCATACCCATCATTGTCATAGTCGAGGAATGCCGTTCCCCATCCGACCACGTTAAGGTTGTTGATGTCCTTGCCATCTTCCACTCCGGCTGCGGTGGTGACATCCTGGAAGACACCCGGTGTGGTCTGATGATACAGGATGTTGCGGCCGAGGTTGGTGACATAGAGGTCGAGTTTGCCGTCTTTGTCATAGTCACCTTGTGCGATGCCCATTCCGAAAATCTTTGCATTCAGGTTACTAGCCACACGGCGATCCTGGAAGCCGGTAGTCGGGTAGGTGTTCTGAAAGTAAGCATTGCCGATGTGGGTGAACATGCCAAAGTCATTAGCCACATAAATGTCGGGCAGATAGTCACCGTTGATGTCCGTGAACAACCCGGCAAGTCCGCAGCCGGAATTTACCGGGCCTGGAGGAGTGGTGGTATGAATAGTGTCAGCCACACCCATGGATGCTCCCAACTCCTGAAATGTCAGCCCGCCAAGATTCCGGTACAATTCATTAGGTGAACAGGTGTGGTTGTACCCCACCACATCTCCATTGGAATTGAAGAGCGTCCTCGGGACTTGAACATAATTAATAACATAGAGATCGAGCTTTCCATCCAGGTCATAGTCACCACTGACTACGCCCATGGTATTCTTTGTTGTGGTGATGCCGGTGCTGGGGGTGATATGAGTGAAAGTTCCGTTTCCGTTATTGAGGTAGACAAACAGAGGCATGTTGCGCGCGGTGCCGACAATGATTTCCCGGAAGCCATCATTGTTGAGGTCGGCTGTAACTACCGACGTAGTCTTGTATCCAATGGAAGCCTGGAAGCCGCCTGCCGCGGAGGTTACATCCGTGAATACACCATTACCCAGGTTTTTGAAGAGTTTGTCCGGCTCTAGTCCCCCGGTCAGATAGACATCTTGCCAGCCGTCATTATTATAATCGAAGACCGCAACCGCGGCACCCATAAAGTCGCTGGCGATAGCCACGTGTTTCATTCCGCAGTTGACTGCACTTTCCGCAAACTTCACCTGGCCCAAGAGTGGGGTATAGGAGATGAGGAGGAGACCGAAAAGGAGGCTATTCAGACGGGCAAACATGAGTCAAATGTAGCGGTTTGAGTACCCTCGTGTAATTGGAAATGCACTTTGTTTAACTTTTCAAACACGTAGCTTTGACCGAAATCGGTTGCGGTACGGTTTACGGCAAAAAGTGCAAAAAATTGGGATTTTTCCTGTTTATACATCCTTAAAATCATTGTAACATTGACATCGATTTTCTTTAGGAATCGGTCTGTATTAATAAACTAACCCAACTTTTGGTATGACAAGTTTCTATCTGTCTATTCGCAGGAATCTGACAGTGGTGCTTTTGCTGCTCAGCCTAACGGCGTGGGCGCAGGAGCGAACTGTTAGTGGAAAAGTTACCTCCGCAGAGGATGGTTCCGCGGTGCCTGGCGTCAACGTGCTGGAAAAAGGCACGAGCAACGGGACTACCACGGACATGGACGGTAACTACAAGATCAGCGTATCCTCGGAGAGCTCCGTATTGAGCTTTTCGTTCATTGGTTACACCACACAGGAAGTGACGGTGGGCAACCAAACGATGATCAATATTGCTTTTCAGAGCGATATTACGACCCTTTCCGAAGTGGTCGTTGTTGGTTATGGCCAACAGGAAAAAAGAGATGTGACCGGTGTGGTTGCTGAAGTGAAGTCAATCAACTTCAACAAGGGTGCCATTGTTGCACCCGATCAGCTCATTGCCGGTAAAATCGCTGGTGTGCAGATCACCCCGAACAGCGGTGAACCTGGAACCGGTGGTACAGTAAGGATTCGTGGAGGTACCTCCATCATTGCGAGCAACGACCCGTTATATGTAGTTGACGGCGTACCCCTGGATATCACGGGTGTTCCCGGCGCGCGAAACCCGCTGAACTTCATCAACCCGAACGATATTGAGACATTTACTGTGCTGAAAGATGCATCGGCGGCAGCCATCTACGGTTCACGCGCTGCTAACGGTGTGATCATGATTACTACCAAGCGCGGAAAGGCCGGTGAAGTGAAAGTGAATTACGATGGCTTCTTCTCCAGTGCCCAGATTACCCGTAAGCTCAGCGTGCTCGACGGACCTCAGTTCCGTGAAACCGTGAACCTGTACTACCCCAGCGAAACGTCCAAGCTTTATGATTATAACCTGGTAGAGACAGCTACACTCAAGAAGACGAATACTAACTGGCAGGATCAATTGCTGCAAACCGCCATGGGACAAAGCCACAACGTGGGCTTCTCGGGCGGCAGCGAAAAAACACAGGTTCGCGCTTCCATCGGTTACCTCGATCAGCAGGGAATTATCAAGACCTCGAATACCCGTCGTACCAGCTTCAGTTTTAACCTGAACCAGAAGATGATGAACGACAAGCTCAATATGGAAGCCAATATGAAGGCGTCTGAGACCAAAGACGTATATAATGGAGCTTCGATTTACGAGATGTACAGCATGGCTCCTTCTCAGCCGGTGTATGATACGGCCAAGTTCCCCCTTTATGGTGGATATTGGGAATGGGCAAGCGTGCCGCTCGGCACCAAGAACCCGGTTGCCAACAACAATATGACGAAGAATCAGGGTGTTGTTTACCGGGGTATTGGAAACGTCCGATTCAATTACAACTTCGATGACCTCGTTCCTGGCTTGAAAGCGGATTTGAACCTGGGTATTGATGTAACCAGCGGTCTTCGGAACTTCTTCCAGCCTACTAATCTTCGGACACAGGCCGTACAGAGTTTCCCGGGTACTACCCAATCAGAAAATACGCTCCGTATCAACAAACTCCTGGAGTTCTACCTGAACTACACTAAGGACATTGCCAGCATGGATGCCAAACTGGATGTTACGGCCGGTTATTCCTGGCAGAACTTTAATGCTACGGGTAATGGTTATACCGGTAACGGCCTTACTGATAATGCTTATGGTTTTTATAACCCGGGCGTTGCCACTGGCCAGAAATTCCTGTATGCAAGCAATAATGAGAACCGTTTGATTTCCTTCTTTGGAAGGATCAACTACTCGATGAAAGACAAGTATCTCCTTACGGTTAACCTCCGCAGTGACGGTTCAACTCGATTTGGTCCCGCTAACCGCTGGGGTTTCTTCCCTTCGGCTGCCTTTGGATGGCGTGTCTATGATGAGGATTTCTTTGCCGGTTTACAGGATGTGTTTTCCGACTTCAAGTTCCGTGTGGGTTATGGGATAACGGGTAACCAGGAAATCGGTAATTACCGGTACATCCCTACATTCCAACCGACAAACGGCTTTGCAGAGTATCCTTTTGGAGGAACTCTCGTTTCCCCGATTCGTCCCAATGCGGTTGATGAAGATCTGAAGTGGGAAGAAACGGCATCGCTAAACATTGGTATTGATTTCGGACTCCTGAAAGGGAGACTGACGGGTTCCATGGAATTCTATAATAAGGATACCAAGGACCTGCTTTTCGAAGTGAACGTTCCTGCGGCAACCAAAACGGGCGACCGCGTGCTGACGAACATTGGAAAAGTCAATAACAAGGGTTTTGAACTTACCTTGAATTCTGCAGTAATCGACAAGGCCGATCTGCATTGGGATCTTGGATTCAATATCACCATGAACCGCAGCGAAGTTATTTCGCTCGATGGCGTGGACGATCCGACTTTCCAGGGCTATCCTGCCGGTGCAATTTCCGGAGGTCTGGGCAACAACGTACAGGTTCAAAAAGTTGGATACCCGGTAAATACGTTCAGGCTGTTCCAGCACATCAATGGACCGGACGGCTTGCCTCGTACTGACGGTGTCGATTGGAACAATGACGGCGTTGTTAACCTGGCGGACATGTACAAAGATGTCAACGGAGATGGTATCGTGAACGACCAGGATCGCCAGCCGGATGCGTTGAAGTATCCCCAGCCGAAGTGGTTCCTTGGTCTGACTTCCAACCTCACCTATAAGAACTTCGACTTCAGCTTTACGCTTCGTGGAAACCTTGGCGGGCAGGTGTACAACAACGTACTCTCCAGCAACGGTTACCTCAATCGCCTCTTCGAATTAGTGCCGAACAACGTTCCGACGGCTGCACTGAAGACCAACTTCCGTGCACCCCAGTACCTGTCGAACTACTACCTCGAGGACGCTACTTTCCTTCGCGTGGACAACGTAACGCTTGGTTACACCTTCAACCAGTTTGCGAAGGCCAAGATTCGTGCATACGTGACGGTACAGAATGCCATGGTTTGGACCAAGTATACCGGGCTGGATCCGGAAGTGGTCAATGGTATTGACAACAACTTGTACCCCCGTGCAAGGACGTTTGTATTTGGTTTAAGCATTGGATTCTAATTGTCAATAGCAATGAAGAACATTATCAAGAAATCTTGGGTCATTCTCCTGGTAGGTGTAATGGCCTGTACCGACCTGAACCTCACGCCTAAAGACCGGGCTACGTCAGATGTACTTCTGACTACTCCGGAAGGTGTTGAGAAATTCCTGGCGAAAATGTACCTCGGCCTGGCCAACACAGGACAGAATGGTCCTGCCGGCGCTGGCGACATCGCTACCGGGGATGAGGGCTTCTCTCAGTATATGCGTGCCCTTTGGAATGCGGAAGAAATGCCAACGGATGAGGCAGTAACCCTCTGGGGTGACCCGAACCTGAAGGATTACCATGCGCACAGCTGGACTTCACAAAGCGCATTCCTTACGCAATTCTATTATCGAATCTTCTATCAAATCGCATTGGCGAACCTCTTCTTGAAGGAGACGACAGATTCGAAAATGGCTAGCCGCGGACTTCCGGCTTCCTTTATCAGCAATACGCTGCCGATTTACCGGGCTGAAGCCCGGACCTTGCGTGCCCTCAGCTATTGGCATGGACTGAACTACTTCCGCAACATCCCGTACAGTGATGAGAACAGTGGAACGGAAAAGCCCCAGCAAAAGGATGCCACCTTCATCTTCAACTTTGTAGAAAGCGAACTGCTGGCTGTTGAGCCGACACTTTTGCCTCAGCGCACCAACGTTTATGGACGTTTTGACAAAGGCGTGGCCCGTATCATCCTGGCTAAGTTGTACCTGAATGCCGAGGTGTATGGTCAAGGACCTAAGTATACGGAGTGTATTTCTGTCCTGAATAAAATCATCACCCCCACGGGTGGCGACCTGGCCTACAGCCTGTCACCGGGCTACCAGGACAACTTCCTGACGGACAACAATACCTCTCCGGAGATGATTTTCTATGTTCCGGCGGATGGTATCAAGACTCCGAACTATGGAGGTATTACGCTGGTAATCAATGGCGCGATTGGCGGTCAATTGGCTAGTTTGCCCCAGGTGGGTGGACGCAACCCGATCATGGGTAATAACCAATCATGGGCAGGTCACCGCACTACCAAGGCACTTGTCAACCTGTTCCCGGATGAAACCGGCGTACTGGATGGTCGGGCCCTTTGGTATACCGCTGGCCAGAACAAGGAGATCAATGATATCAACCAGTTCACTGACGGTTACATGGTTACCAAGTTCCGAAACGTGAGCAAGGCAGGAGTCCCCGGTCAGGATGGTACCTTTACCGATACCGACTACCCGCTGTTCCGCTATGCAGACGTTCTCCTGATGTATGCTGAAGCCGTAACTCGTGGAGGTACAGGTGGCAGCGCAGTAACCGCGCTCAACTATGTGAACCAGATTCGCCAGCGTGCTTATGGTGCAGATTATGGCACTGGAACGGCTCCTGGATTAGGTGTACTTACCTCGCTGGATTTGAATACCCTCCTCGATGAGCGTGGCCGTGAGTTCTATTGGGAAGGACACCGCCGTACAGACATGATTCGTTTCGGTGTATTCACCAACAACCCCACCAACAATCCCCGTGGATTGTGGCCTTGGAAAGGAAACGTAAAGGACGGTAGAACGACGGAGGCTTTCAGGGATATCTACCCGATTCCGGCCACCGATGTGATTGCCAACCCGAACCTGAAACAGAACACGGGCTACTAACCAATTGAATAACACAAGTATGAAAACAAGAATAGTTTCAATGTTTGCGGTTCTCCTGGTAGCAGGTGTTATTTCCTGCAGCCCGGATGACTTTACAGTGAACGGCCTGCCCAAGCAGGGCCCAGTGGTAGCCGGGTTCAACGTACCTGGTCTGCTCTTCGCGGGAGTTCCGACCGATGTTTCGGCAACGGTCAACGGAACTGAGACGAATCCCGTTTCGAAAGTGGACTTTGAAGTCTACAAGAAGGGAACTTCTGAGATCGTTAAGAGCGGAACCATCACGCCCACTACCACCAGCGGTGTTGTTGTGGTGACTTGGACGGCTTCTGCTTCTGGCCTCAGCACTTTGGCGGCAGGTGATTATATGATGCGCGCCATCGGCTCGAATGCCAATGGGAAGACGGTCAGCCAGACTTACTTCAGCGTGCCGGATTATGTGGTCCCCCAGGCTTGCCAGGTGGTAGGTCAGATCACGGTGATCATGCTGACGCCTCAACCTCTCGCAGTGAGTGAAGTGGTTGGTGCTGTGGGCAGTTTCGCCGGTTCTGGCTGGGGTACTGACACCAACATGATTCGTATCAAGGAGGGTGTCTATTGTGCAGCACTTCCGCTCGCCGGTGGTGACCAGTTCAAGTTCCGCCTGAACGCCAGCTGGGGTACCCAGGAGAAGAAGGACAATTGCAATGATGGCGATAACCGTAGCGCACCGGGTGGAGTATGGCCTTCCATTTCCATCCAGAACGTTCCCAAGTGGGGCGGTTATGGCTGCTAATGAATCTTAGTTGATATGAAAAAGGCTGTCTTCACGGGCAGCCTTTTTCGTATTACTGACTATGTAAACGGGTCTAGCGTAGATAGATATTGAGACTATAGGTTTAAGGTTAAAAGTTCAATGTTCAAAGTCTGTGGGTTTATGATGCGTTTCCTGGGGTTCTTGCTGTTGTTTATTCCGGGTGTGCTGTCTGCCCAGGTGGTGACCGTGAGTCCTGTTTTTCCCAAAGCTGATCAGCCGTTGACGTTGACCGTGGATGTAACCGGAACTGGTCTGAACAACTATGCAGGAGAGGTGTATATCTGGACCTGGATACCCGGCAACCTCGGTGTTACACCAGCCACCAACGTCAATCCAGCTTCGAATATGTCTGCGGCATTGCGGGCGACAGCGAAGTGGACAAAACTGAGCGCGAATGTTTACACGATCACATTCACACCCACTACATTCTTCGGTACAACCATCGCCTCATTTTCCGGCAACCAATTGGGGTTCCTTCTCAAAGGCAATGACTGGCCCAATGGGCAAACGGCTGACTTGTTTGTCAATTTCTTCCAGGGATTTGCGGTCCAGATTACACAACCTTCGTCAAGCTCTTTCTTTGTCAATAATGGCGAGTCTATACCCATCACTGCTTACGCCTCGGAGACCGCCTCCTTAGTTCTGAAGGTGGGAGGAGTAACGGTAGCTTCCAATCCGGCAGCGACGCAGCTGACCTACAATCATACCGTGACGGAAACATCGGGCTCTGTAGTTGTTAGTTTTGAGGCAACCAATGCCACACCGGCAACAAAAACAACCTCGTTCACTTATGTGGTTCGGTCGGCAACCGTAGATGCCCCAAGACCCGCCGGCATCGTCGACGGAATCAATTACCAGGCCGATCAAACCAAGGTTACCCTGAGCCTTTGGGCCCCGGGTAAAACGTCGGTGTTTGTCATCGGTGACTTCAATAACTGGGACATTTCATCCACCTACCAAATGAAAAGGGATGGTGAACATTTTTGGCTGGAGATCACCGGGCTCACTGCAGGAATGGAGTATGGGTTTCAGTACCTCGTCAATGAAACACTCAAGCTGGCAGATCCCTATGCCGATAAGATCCTGGATTACTACGATGATCCGTACATCCCGGCTGCGACATACCCCTCCCTTAAGCCCTATCCCGCAAAGGCGGTCTCTGACAAGTGGTATTTTAACCGTGTGGCCGTATTTCAAACCGGGCAGGTGCCGTATACCTGGGTAGTGCCCAACTTTGTAAAACCACCCAAAGAGAAGCTGGTGGTCTATGAACTTTTGATCCGTGATTATTTCGGCAGCAACAATCGCAACTACCAAAGCCTGATCGACACGCTCACGTATCTAAAACGATTGGGCGTGAATGCTATCGAGTTGATGCCGATCACAGAGTTCAACGGAAACGACAGCTGGGGATACAACCCCACGTTTATGTTCGCCCCGGATAAATACTATGGCACTAAAAACAAACTAAAGGAATTTGTGGACAAGTGCCATCAAAATGGCATTGCGGTGATCATGGATATGGTGATGAATCATCACGATACTCCCAACCCCTACGTGATGATGGATTTTGACTTTGTGGCGTTCAAACCCACCGTTAATAACAAATGGTTCAACGTGGATGCCAAGCACCCGTTCAATGTCTTTTTTGATATGAACCATGAGAGCACGTACACAAAAAAATACCTTGATACGGTCAACTATTACTGGCTTCACGAATACAAGATTGACGGGTATCGCTATGACCTTTCCAAGGGTTTCACCCAAACCAACAACCCGACCGATGTCAATGCCTGGGGGCAAAAAGACCCTTCCCGTATCGCCATCCTCGAGCGCATGGCCGACAAGATATGGTCGCATACTCCCGATGCCTACGTAATTCTTGAGCATTTTGCCGACAATTCCGAAGAAAAGGATTTGGCGCAGTATGGGATGATGCTGTGGGGGAATTCAAACTATAATTACAATCAAAACACGATCGGCCTCTCGGCCAATTCGGATTTCACCTGGATTTTCTACGGCACCCGGGGCTGGACTGTACCTCATGCGGTGGGTTACATGGAGAGTCACGACGAGGAACGGATGATGTACCGGAATCTTACTCAGGGGATTTCTTTCGGGAGCTACAACATCAAGGACCCCGCCACGGCCATCGAGCGCATGAAAGCGGCGTCAGCGCTCTTTTACACCGTGCCGGGGCCTAAGATGCTCTGGCAATTCGGTGAGCTCGGCTATGATGTTTCCATCGATCAGGGTGGACGGGTAAGCGCCAAGCCGGTGAAATGGGAATACCTGGCCGACCCGGTGCGAAAGAAACTCAACCAGGTGACCGAGGCGCTGATCAAGCTAAAGCTGACCTACCCGGTCTTCAGTACTACCGATGTTACGTTTGGGGGAATGACCACGCTTCAGAAGCAATTGATGCTGCGAGCGGTACCGTTCACCACGACACCGGCGAATTCTTCACAAATGAGCGCGGTGATCGTGGCCAATTTTGATGTTTCCGCCAAGGACATTACGGTCAATTTCCCTCACACGGGAACCTGGTATCACTATTATTCGGGCGGTGACCCCATCATCATCAACAACACCTCATCGACCATGACCATCCAGCCCGGAGAGGCCAGGATTTACACCAACGTGGCACTTCCGGCGCCATTGCCCGAGGTTATCCAGTTTGTGAAGCCCATCGCACCCGTATTGTTAACATTGACCGAAGCAGACAATGCTATTAACGTCCAGTGGCAGGACAAGTCATCCGTTGAAACAGGGTTCTCCATTTTTCGACGCAAAACGGGTGGCACGTTTACCAAGGTGGGTGATGTGTTCGCCAACAGCCAGTTCTACATCAATCTCGGTGGACTGGAACCGCTCACCACTTATGAATATGCCGTAGAGGCAAATACCGTTTATGGCAGCAGCCAATCCAACATCCTCACCATTACAACCTCTGACCAGATCACCGGCCTGGAACAAGAGTGGAGAAGCGTACGGGTGTTTCCTAACCCCACCAACGGACTCGTGACGATAGACTTGCCACCGGCCCTGGCGGGAGCCTCATGGTCGTTGAAGAACGTACTGGGTCAGACTGCTAGCTTTCGTGAGGCAGGTGTAAATACCATCGACCTTGGGAGCAATCCACCTGGGTTGTACTTTGTGGTGATTTCCGTCAATGGACAAAACCGGACGTACAAGGTTCTTAAACGATAGCTCCGGGTTGCTGTTCCCTTTAGTCATTTACACTTTCGTCTATGAAGAAACTCCTCTTTACTCTCCTCTTTGCTGCCTTTCTCCTGCCCGCAGGGGCTCAAAAGAAAACAGCGCCATTGTTTGAGCACGTTGAGCCACCCTTCTGGTGGACAACCATGAAGGACCACTCCTTGCAGATTCTTCTCCACAACAGTAAGACCAATGTGGCAGATTATGGGGTCACGCTATCCTACCCGGGCGTTACGCTTACGGAAGTGCGGAAAGTGGAGAACCCTCACTACTTGTTTCTTTACCTCACCATCGGGAAAGAAACACAGCCGGGCATGTTGTCTTTTGTGCTGACCCAAGGAAAAAAGAAATTCAATTTGGCCTACGAATTGAAAGCTAAACCAAATACGAGCCCTCGCCCGGCATTGAGTTCCGCCGATGTGGTTTACCTGTTGATGCCGGACCGGTTCGCCAACGGGGATGTCAAGAATGATACGGTTCCGGGCTACTACCAAGGTGCTCATCGTGAGCAGCCGAACGGTCGGCATGGGGGAGACCTGAAGGGCATCGGGGATCATCTTTCTTACTTCGCTGACCTCGGAGTTACTGCGCTTTGGCTGAACCCGGTACTGGAAAACAACCAGCCCAAATGGAGTTATCACGGTTACGCGTTCACCGATTTCTATAAGGTCGATGGACGGTTCGGGACCAACGAGCAATACAAGCAGTTGATCGACCAGTGCCACGCCAAAGGGCTTGGTATGATTCAAGACATGGTGGCGAATCATATCGGAAATGAGCATTGGCTTTTCAAAGACCTTCCGGAGAAGAGTTGGGTGCACCAGTTCCCGGTGTTTACCAAATCCAATTTCAGAGGCAGTGCCATGTCCGATCCTTACGCGGCCAAAGAAGATGTGGTAAAGATGAACACAGGCTGGTTTGACGGTCACATGCCTGACCTGGACCAGACCAATCCGCTACTGGCTACTTACCTGATCCAGAACAGCTTGTGGTGGATCGGGTATGCCGGCCTCGACGGCATTCGCATGGATACTTATCCTTATCCTGACAAGGAGTTTATGTCACAGTATGCGCGCAGGGTGACGGATGAGTTTCCCTCCGTCTATCTCGTTGGAGAAGTCTGGATCAACGCGGTGGCAACGTCAGCGTACTATCAAAAGGGGATGATTAACCGCGATGGTTATCAATCCTACCTTCCTTCACTGACTGATTTCGCTTTGCATGGTTCTATTCCCGCCGCTTTGGGTGAGAAAGAGGGTTATGATACTGGACTGGCACGTTTGTATTTCCTGTTGTCGCAGGATTTTATCTACCCCGACGCTAATCATTTACTCACCTTCCTGGACAATCACGACCTCAGCCGCTTTTCCAACTCGGTAGGAAAGGATCCCGCTAAGTTCAAACTGGGACTGACCTTCCTGTTGACCACGCGTGGCATTCCTCAGTTGTACTATGGTACAGAACTCCAGTTGGATTCGGATGGGCAAGGAGATGCAGGCTTGCGCCGCGACTTTCCAGGTGGATGGCCGGGCGACAAGGTAAATTCATTTACCGGCGAGGGACTTACCACCGAACAAGCCGATGTGCTTGGCTACACCCGCAAACTGCTGAACTGGAGGAAGTCAAATCCCACCTTCAAGGGTGGTCGACTGGTGCATTATGTTCCGGAAAACAACGTTTACGTATACTTCCGTACCCTGGGCGATTCGCGTGTCATGGTGGTGTTGAATGGGAGTGAGAAAGAAGTAGCGTTAAACACTGGCCGATTTGCAGGCAGTCTCACCGGAGCGACCCGTGGTGTGGATGTAATCACCGGCAAAACAATCGATAACCTGGCCACCCTTGTGCTGGGGCCTCGTTCATCACTGGTGCTGGAGTTGCATTAATTAGATGCGGTAAAGTGAAATATAGAAGCTATGCGAACAATACTGGTTGCTACTCTTTTATTGATCAGCCTCCCATTGGCTGCTCAACCTTCACCGCCATCCTGGGCAAAGGAAGTGGTCTGGTACCAGGTTTTTGTGGAGCGATTTCACAACGGGGACAAAAAGAATGACCCGCGTGTCGAAGATATTTCCATTGCTCCCTTGAACCAGTATCCTCCGGCAGGTTGGACGGTCACACCCTGGACCAAAAGCTGGTATGAACAAGAACCCTGGGCATCCAAGGCGGGCCTGAAATTTAATGAAGGAATACAATTCCGCAGGTATGGAGGAGATCTCCAGGGGCTGCTTGATAAACTCGACTATCTCCAGGAGCTGGGTGTTAATGCACTGTTTCTCAACCCGATCAATCACGCACCTTCCCTGCACAAGTATGATGCAACCTCCTATCATCACGTAGACGCAAACTTCGGCCCGGATCCCAAAGGTGACCTAGCCATCATGGCCAGGGAAAACCCGGTTGACCCGGCCACTTGGAAATGGACATCTGCCGACAAACTCTTTCTGAAACTGGTCCAGGAAGTTCATCGGCGTAAGATGCGGATCATCATGGACTACTCCTGGAATCACACAGGTACGCGCTTTTGGGCGTGGCAGGACATTCTGAAGAACGGGGAGAAGTCGGCGTATAAGGATTGGTTTGCCATCAAGACATTTGACAACCCGGCGACTCCTGCCAACGAGTTTGCGTACGCCGGCTGGGCGAATGTTCCGAGTCTTCCGGAGATTCGCAAAGTTGATGTCAAAGGCCATCGTGTCTCAGGGGTGCCTTATGAGGGAAACATTCATCCTGCAGCTAAACAGCATATGTTTGAAGTAGCGCGGCGCTGGCTGGCGCCGAATGGTAATGTGTCGCAAGGAATTGACGGATTCCGCCTGGATGTGGCCGATCAGGTTGGACTGGGTTTTTGGCGCGACTTCCGCAAGCATGTGCGGTCCATACAGCCGCATGCTTACCTCGTGGGAGAGATCTGGTGGCGCCAATGGCCGGATCATTTAATGGATCCGTTGCCCTATGTGAAGGGAGATGTTTTTGATGCCGTGATGTTCTACCAGGTGTATCGTCCCGCCCGTTATTTCTTTGCGAAGACCACAATGCCCATTGATGCAAAGGCATTCAAAGACAGCCTTACACACCATTTAAACCGGCTCCCGGAATCCGTTCGGCATGCCATGATGAACACTTCATCTTCGCATGATGCGCCCAGACTGCTGACTGATTTCGCCAATCCCAACAAGTACAAGTTCAAAGCGACGCCGAACGATGATCCTCATTACTTCACCGGTCGACCAGATGAAGAAACCTACCAGCGTCTCAGGCTATACCTGGTGAACTTGTTTACGGGCGTAGGTGCGCCTCAAATCTGGAATGGCGAAGAGATGGGTATGTGGGGTGCGGATGATCCGCATGACCGCAAGCCACTTTGGTGGAGTGACCTGAAGTTTGATAATGAAGCCCGCAATAATTTTCAGCCGGGTACTAGTCCATCAGATCCGGTGGGTTTCAATCCGAAGCAATTTGAGTGGTATAAAAAGCTGGTTCATGTCCGGCGTACACAACCGATATTATGGGACGGCAAACTGGAGTTCCTGGTAGCCGAGGGAAGAAAACTGGCCTACGTGCGTTCCAACGATAAAGGTGAAATTCTGGTCCTCTTCAATACGGGAAGTGAGCGCGCTCAATTTATTCTGCCACGTACCGGCAATTACCTTGAATTGCTCACCAACAAAACGCTTGACGTTACCAAACTCTGGCTCGACCCCCAGTCAGCCATGATATTGAAGAAGCTCTGAATGGCCTTTAGCTTTTAGCCTTTAGCCTTAAGCCTTTAGCCTTAAGCCTTTAGCTTTAAGCCTTTAGCTTTAAGCCTTTAGCTTTAAGCCTTTAGCTTTCGTACACCCACCGGCCACCTGTCATTGTCCGTTCGATGGGAATGGTGACGAGGGTGGATGGGTCTTCCTTGAACGGGTCCCTTCCCAATACAACGAGATCCGCATATTTGCCCGCTTCGATCGAGCCCTTGCGTTTCTCTTCATAAGAAGCGTATGCCCCATGGAGGGTGCCGATGCGAATCGCCTCTTCCACGGTCACGCGTTGTTCCAATCCCCAGGGAGTTCCCTTGATGTCTTTCCGTGTCACGCTGGACTGCAGCGCCATCATGGGTTCAAAAGGTCCAGGCGGATAGTCAGAAGCTTGCGTGGCGCGTATGCCAGCGTCCAGGAAGCTACGCAGGGCAAACATATTCTTGAGTCGTTCGGCGCCGTATTCTTTCATCTTCTCGCCGTGGTAATAAACATACGTGGAGAAAGGTGTGGGGATAACGCCCTGGTTCTTCATCCGGTTGACCAGGTCGGCATTGATCACCGTGCAATGTTCGATTCGGAATCGCGGGTCTTTCCGGGGTTTCTCTTTTTGAAGGCGCTCGTACAATTTCAACACAATGTCGATGCCCACGTCGCCATTGGCGTGAATCCCTATTTGCCAGTCGGCCTCGTGGGCTTTTCGGGCGTGCACATACAATTGCTCTTCGTTATTGACCAGTATGCCAAAATCATTGGGGCGGCCGATGTAGGGTGAAGAAAGCCGGGCGGTGCGCTCAGAAATGGAGCCATCGCAGGTCATCTTCATGGCGCCGACGCGAACCCATTCGTTGCCCATTCCGGTGCGTACACCGGCGGCCAGCATCTTGTCGATATGCATCCAGCCGATGAGGCAATATACCCGCAGGAGCAAGTCGCCGGAGTCGTTGGCATCCTGGTAGGCCTGCAAGTCTTCCGGGCTGCCGTAGGCGTCATGTACGGACGTAACGCCGGTTTTGGCCATCATCTGGCTGATGATCTTAACGCCTTCCCGACGGTCGTCGCGGGTCAGGGTATTCGGAATGAGGGGTTCGAAGAGATTGTTGGCGCTTTCCTTGATGATGCCGGTAAGTTTTCCGCTGGCGTCGCGCGAAAAAGATCCGCCTTGCGGGTCGGGGGTTTTGTCGGTAACTCCCGCGAGGCGGAAGGCCATGGAATTGCCATAGTTGGTGTGCCCGCCGCGGTGATTGATAAGTACAGGGTGGTTGGGGGCTGCATCATCCAGGTCGGCCATCGACAGCGGCCTGCCGTCGCTTGTTTTGGTGTCGTCATATTTGAATCCCAGCACCCATTTTCCGGCGGGTGTCGAAGCAGTCCTTTGACGAATGGCGGACTGGATGGCTGCGATCGAACGTAAGTCACAATCGACCTGCTTCAGGTGCATGGCGCCCGACATGGCCGGGTGCGAGTGGGCGTCGATGAATCCGGGGAGTACAGTTTTCTTTCCGAGATCAACCTTCTTCGTCCGCGCGGTTGCCAGTCTTAGAATTTCCGCATCGGTTCCCACCGCGATGAACCTTCCGTCGGCGATGGCCACGGCCTGGTCGCGGGGATTTGCGCTGTCGACGGTGAAGATCGAACCGTTGTGGAGAATAAGCTCAGGTTCTTCCTGGCTAAAGGACAAGAGTGGGAGTGAGGCGAGGGAGCCAAGCGTTCCAAGAAACTGACGGCGGGAATGGAGGGAATTCATGAATTGATCTTTTGGGGAAGATAAGAATAGTTGGGAACATGGAAATGAGGGGATTTGCCACAGGCTGTAGGCTAAAAGCTAAAGGCTAAAGGGTGAAGGCTGTTGGCGGAAGTCAACTTATGATGAAAAATGTCATGTTTTCCGTCAAGCTGAAAATGAGTTGGCCAACCCGGAGTTGCGAATTTTGTTCATGAGAAATTTCAGGGAACTAAGGGTTTGGCACGATAGCATTGCACTGGCAGTCTATGTTTATGGGGTTACCCAATCATTTCCAAAGGAGGAGGAATATGGGATGACGAGGCAGGTCAGGCGTTCGGTTGTCTCCATTGCTTCAAACACCGCTGAAGGCTGCAGCAGGAGCAGTGACAAGGAGTTTTGTCACTACCTTGAAATTAGTGTGGGATCAGCCTTCGAGGCAGAAACACAAATTACGATAGCAAAGCGAATCGGAATCCTTGACGAACAAAGGGCTGACGATTGTATTGAACGCCTACGGCGCCTCCAAAAGGCAATAAATGCATTGATCAAGAAGACCAGGAGATTATAACGGCAATTTCTTGCTTTAGCCATCTTTCCTTCAGCATTCAGCCATCAGCTTTTAGCCAGGGATGGGGCTCCCATTCAGAATCTAGAGTCCGTACTTCTCCATCCTTCTATAGAGCGACGCCCGCGTCAGTCCCAGCTCATCGGCGGCTTTGGAGATATTGCCATTGTGGAGTTGCAGCGCTTTTACCACGGCTGCTTTTTCCACTTCGTCGAGGTTGAGCGTGTCGGGGTTCATGGTGGTGTCGCCTTTGCGGGAGAAGAGGAAGTCGCTTTCCTGGAGGGTTTGCGAATCGGCCATGATCACCGCGCGTTCCAGGGAATGCTGCAGTTCACGGACGTTTCCGGGCCATGCGTACTTCTTCAGCTTGGTCATCGCCTCGGGCGTGATGGAGAGGATGTCCTTGTGGTATTTCCGCGCGTAGTAGTCGAGGAAGTGGTTGGCCAGCATGGGGATGTCATCGACGCGCTCACTGAGCGGGGGGATGCGGATTTCCACCGTGTTGATCCGATAGAGGAGGTCCTGGCGGAAGCGACCGTCTTTGACCATTTGCTCTATGGGCATGTTGGTAGCGCAGATGAGCCGGATATTCACCTCCACGCTGGTGTTTGCCCCGACACGGGTGACGCGGCGTGACTGCAGCGCGTTGAGCAGTTTGCTCTGCAAGTTCAGGCTGAGGTTGCCGATCTCGTCGAGGAAGAGTGTACCGTCGTTTGCCAGCTCAAAGCGGCCGGGGCGGTCTTCGCGGGCGTCGGTGAAGGCGCCCTTCTTGTGGCCGAACAGTTCACTTTCAAAAAGCGTTTCTGTGATGGCGCCCATGTCAACCGCCACAAAGGAGTTGTCTTTGCGCAGCGACTTTTGGTGGATAGCGCGAGCGACCAGTTCCTTGCCAGTTCCGTTTTCACCCAGTATGAGGACATTGGCATCGGTTCCGGCGACCCGGTCAATCAGGTCATACACTTCCTTCATCGCAGGGCTCGAGCCGATGATGTCGCGGAACGGCTGGCTGATCTGTTCTTCCAACATCTGCTTGGCCTTGCGCAGTTTGTCGACTTCGTTGTACGAACGCTTCAGCTTGATGGCCGTGGAGATGGTGGCGATCAGTTTCTCATTCTGCCAGGGCTTCAGGATGAAGTCGGTGGCGCCTTCCTTGAGGGCGCGTACGGCCATTTCCACGTCACCGAACGCGGTGATCATGATGACTACCGCCTGTGAATCACGCTCCTTGATTTTGGCGAGCCACTCAAAGCCTTCTTTGCCGCTGGTGGTATCCTTGCTGAAGTTCATGTCCAGCAGGATCACATCATAGACATCGTTGTTGAGGAGAAAGGGGATCTTGTTGGGATTCTTCTCGATGATGACCTGGTAGTTGTGCTTTTTGAGTAGCATTTTGGCCGCGAGGAGGACGTCCTCGTCATCATCAATCATCAGTATTTTTCCATCGTTCACAGTCTTCAGGTTTAAGTTGCGGTCACCCCGGTTGAGCGAAGCGAATGCCGGGGTTGCCGTCGTTCACGAAAGCAGGGTTTAGGTAGTACTAACTAAGGAAAAAACGTGCCAGCAGGCTTTTGGGCCAACCGGGGCACTTTAACTGCCCGTAGTTGTACTGGGATGGACAAAGGTGTTCATTTTTGAACGGATTCCATTATCCTTTAAATAAGATCATAACTTTGATCTTATTCTAAAATCGTTTACTTTACCTACGGAAGTACTTGATTATCAGTATGAGAATAGAGTTTTCACCCGACCAAATAAGAACCCGTATTCGGCTGGAAAATCCCTGGTGGCAAGCGGGCAAAGTAGATGACTTTTTCCTCCGGATGCGTCGCCGTGAGTATTTCAACCTTTTTCAGCCCTTGGTATTGGAAGAGAAAGTCCGGAGAGCCATTGTCCTGATGGGGCCTCGAAGGGTGGGAAAGACCGTACTAATTTTTCACTCCATCCAGAATTTACTTGAATCAGGCGTTAATGGTAAGAACGTCTGCTACCTGTCTATTGAAACCCCTCTTTTTAATGGGATCTCCTTGGAAGAGTTGCTTAACATTTATTTGACAGAGGCAGGAAGTTCAGGCCAGGCGAGGCAGTACGTTTTCTTTGATGAGATCCAATATTTAAAGGATTGGGAGGTTCACTTGAAATCGCTGGTGGATACCTATCGGAATGTCAAGTTTATCGTTTCGGGTTCGGCAGCCGCTGCGCTGAAACTTAAGAGCAATGAATCTGGAGCTGGCCGCTTCACCGACTTCAAGCTTCCGCCATTGACCTTTCATGAATACCTGACGTTGACAAATCAAGGCGATTTGATTTCCTCTGAGCCTCGTGAAGTAAACAAAGATGGTGTAAGTGAATTCTTTAAGACAACCGACATTGGGAAATTGAATGAGCATTTTGTTAGGTATATCAATTACGGAGGATATCCGGAAGTTTCACTCTCACCTGAAATACAAAAAGATCCTGGACGGTACATTAAAAATGACATCGTAGACAAGGTGTTGTTAAGGGACCTTCCTAGCCTGTATGGAATCCAGGACAACCAGGAACTTAATACCCTGTTTACCTACCTGGCTTATCATTCCGGGAATGAAATGTCACTTGAGGGAATATCACGAAGTTCGGATGTGTCAAAGAATACCATCAAGAAGTATCTATCTTATCTTGAAGCTGCTTTCTTGATCAAGATTGTAAATCGAATTGATCATAGCGCCAAGAAATTTAAACGGGCGAATTTCTTCAAAGTTTTTTTGACCAATCCATCGCTCCGAGGCGCCTTGTTCGCGCCGATTGCCGATGGGGACGACTTCATGGGAAATATGGTGGAGACGGCAATTTTCTCTCAGTGGTGGCACGATGAAGCGGCTCCGCTCCTGTATGCCCGATGGGAGAGGGGAGAGGTAGATATTGTCAGTTTGGAGGGATCTACCCAGCGAGTTTTTTGGTGTGTGGAGGTGAAATGGTCAGACCGTTTCCCTGATTATCCTGGTGAACTTAAGAGTGTAAAGCAATTCTGCCTGAAGAATAAACTGACTAGCGCCGTGGTAACCACGCGGACGATCACAAGAAGATTGCAATGGGAAGGAATTGATTTGGATTTCTTGCCATCAGCACTCTATTGTTACTCGGTGGGACGAAATCTTGTGGAGGGGCGCCGCGATCTGCAGCGCAGGCAACTCAGTCAAGAAGGCATCAATCAACCGGATAAAGGTTGAAGGTATGGTAATGGCGCAATCCATGGATATGGTGGATTGTT
This sequence comes from Cyclobacteriaceae bacterium, assembly GCA_016787645.1. Lineage (GTDB taxonomy): Bacteria > Bacteroidota > Bacteroidia > Cytophagales > Cyclobacteriaceae > ELB16-189. The sequence goes on from JAEUUF010000002.1 coordinate 336,192, forward strand.
CTTAACTAATCTGAAATAGAAGTGACGAATGGCCAAGTCTCATTTTTGTGAAGAATGCCGGGTATCAATTGAAGTGGAGGTCCATGATTACTCCATGGACAAATTTGGCAGGGCGCTGTGTAGAAAGCATCAGGAGGTACGCAGAAAACGAACGTGGTCGCCTAAACGCACTCCGGAAGCGGATAAACTTGGCAAGGCATTAATGGAACGTGGATGGAATGTCACCTTCGAGAAGGATGACGGCTATAAACATATAGACCTCTCGATTGATGAGGCCAAGATTCACATTGAGGTGGATGGTTTCACGCATACGGTTAATGCCCGCAGAGCGCTTGCCGACCTGGAGAGGAGCTACTATGATTTTCTCAAAGGGTATTTAACCTTACATATTCCGAATTGCCTTGTTGAGGATGACCGGATTCTGAACAAAACGGCGGATCTTATTTCCATGTTTATTGAAGCCAAAAGGAAGCTGAAGTAGCAGGCGTGTGCTTTGGATCCGGGTAGATGTTTTTAGCTGAAAATGGTTTATTTTGGTAGGGTCTATCCACACCCTTCAATTGCCCATGTTCGAGCAAACCTTCAAAAACATCGATGACATCCTCCACAAAGACGGAGGCATTTGTATCAGGAGAGGGTGGCGTAGCCACCAGAGGAATTGACTACCAATAATACTTAAAGAAATGATTACAAAAATTGAGGTTGATGGGTTTAAGTCCTTGAGCAAGTTTGACCTTAGGTTGAAGAAAGGTTTGAATATTCTAGTCGGGCCTAATGGTTCTGGTAAGACGAATGTTATTCTTTTCTTTGAATTCCTGTCAAACATAATTACCTATGAAATTGGCTCGGCTATTAGCCTTGTTGGAGGTGCAGGCACAATATTCCAGAAGATTGGAGAGCAGAGGTATGTTGATAAAATAAGTAGCAAAATATATGGCTGCATTCAAATACGGCCAAAGACTTACTTTGTTTATGAGTACTTCTTTGAGATCAAGATCTCCTTTGATAAGGATAATGTATACTTCATCAATCAGGAGATTAGATTAAGAAGTGCGTCGAAGTTTTGGTCAGACCCTGACGACAAAAAATACACAAAGGAGTGGGACTTTCATGTGCAATTTATTAAAGGGCAGGACGAGAGTGAGGACTTAAAGATTTTGCAATTCAACAGGGAAAAAATACCCCCGAGATTTTCTTTCAGCGCTACAAAGTCAGCCCCTGGCTTGAAGGATTACCTTCTTGACTATGGGTTATCCCATAACTCTATAGTTCGTTGCCTTTTTCAAGTGGTTGAGTACTCAAGGATGATACAAACTGACCTTAAGGGTGGTGAGACATTTAATATTATCCCAAGTCGAGTTAGAGAATTGGAGGATCTTGCTACCCCACCGGGAATAAGAAAGGATGGTTCTGGTCTCGCCACTACATTGTATGCGATGAAGAAGGGTAAGAGAAGCTTGCCCAGAATGGAAAGAAGTCGAGTGCTTTTGCGCAGTGAGCATTTACGAACATACGGACCTGAAACTTTGAAAAGGATTATTACCTATTTGAAGGCTGCCAATTCAACAATTAAATCGTTGGAAGTTGATAATGACCCCTTTAGTAATAAGCTAATCGTAAAGGTTTCGGTTACAACTGGTTCATATGAAGCGGTACTCCCCCTTTCAGCAATGTCAGATGGCACGATAAAATGGTTAACTCTAATTACGGCAATCTTGACTTCAAGATCCATTTTCTCAATAGAAGAACCCGAGAATTTCTTGCACCCTTGGATGCAGGCAGAGATTGCAAGTATAATGAGGGATCACTTGAGTGAAAAGGGATCTTATGCATTTGTTTTGATGACAACGCATAGCGAATCATTGCTCAATAGCGCCAGACCGGAGGAGGTAATAAAAGTGGATTTAAGGGAGGGTGGTACTGTCGCAAAACGAATTACAAGGTTAAAGGCAGTGAAGAGGGAGATTTCACTCTCGGGATTTGGATTGGGTCACTTTTATTTCGCCAATGCCCTTTCAAATGAGTAAGCCAGCTTTCATTGTTGATGGGTTTATGGAAAAAGAAATTATCCAGAGGTTATGCCCTGGACGACCCATTAGCAGAACAGACCTTAACGGGAAGAGTGTTACGATTGAAGCGATTTGCAAGAAGGTCGCCACCTTTGTTCGAATGTGGGGTAACCGATACTATCCTATAATAGTTTTGGTAGACAAGGAGGCTAGGAACATGAATTTTGATGAAATGGCTGAAGCATTGCGAGAATGCTTGTTCGCCCAAGGACTGCATGGACAAGACATCCGAGTTGGGGTTGCAAATAGGATGATAGAGAACTGGATCTTGGCAGATTGGGAAACTTTGGCAGGCGGGAGAAAGAAGCCAGTAGTTACAGAAGGAGTGAACGGAACTTCTGTTATTAGGTCACTTAAAGGGAGTTATGGGAAAACAACCGATGGTGTGGAATTCTTCCTTAACGCTCGGCAAGAGATAATGTACGAAAACTCCGAAAGCTACCGGCACTTTGTCAATCAATTAGATGGAATTGATTGCCCTTATCTAGATTTTAGAAAGGTTGGGTTGTGATGGTTGGCCACGGTATTCGACAACCCAAACGATGAATCCCCACCCCCGGCCCGATCGCTGATTGTGGGGCAAATTTGGGCGCAAATTTGATCGTGTTTTGGGGCCATCTCCGAGACGCCCTTCCTACCTCCCAAAATCATCCTGGAGTCTCACGATGTCCTCCTCGTTGGAAGGTTGCCCCGCATCGGTGTGCTGCCAGATCTCTGCCACGACTCCCCAATCATTAAGCCCCACCAGGCGATGACGCTGGCCTTGTGCGAGCCGGATGCTCTCGCCGGCAACCAACGTACCGTGTTCGCCTTCCACATCCGAGTCGCTCGTGATCACGCTTACTTTTCCCGATATGACTCGCCAAATCTCGGCGCGGCGATGGTGATACTGCCACGATAGTCGCTTGCCCGGCTGGACAACCAGTATCTTCGGACTCAACTTCCCGCTGATTTGCAGGGAAGAGAGTTCAACCCCGGGAAAAAATAGTTTGGCGAATACATTTGCCTGACTTTCGTCGAGTACAAAGAAGCCTCCCCAGGGTCTGCTTTCATCTCTGTTAATCACCCTGAGGTGACAGGAGGCGAGGTAGCCTTCAATTTCCTCAAATAGCGTCTTCTTATCGTTACTGTTTAGATTCAATTCCATGTGTCCTGGTGTTTTCCGATAGTTATTCTGCCTGAATTTTGAAATAGTACAGTCCCTGGCGGGGTTCCACTCGCAAAGATAAGCAACAGAGGACCTGCTTTATGATAATTGAACGACCACCTTATGGTCAGGGCAATCTACGATCTGCCTCAGAATGTATGCACCAGCAAGTAATAGGCCGCTCCCCCGGCATAACCCATGAGCGCAAGCGCGCTGATTCGCTTTACGTACCAGATGAAGTCAATCTTTTCCATACCCATCACGGCGACACCCGCGGCTGATCCAATCACCAACAGGCTGCCTCCGGTTCCTGCGCAATAGGCCAGGTACTCCCAGATCAAGTGATCGGTGGGGTAGATGTCCAGGGAATACATCCCCATGCAGGCGGCTACTAACGGCACATTGTCTACGATGGCGGATACTATTCCGATTAGAGAAATAATGATGCGATTGTCTCCCAGGGAATGCTCAAGGTACTCGGCGAAATGATGAAGTGTCTGCATGGACTCCAGGGCACCCACCGCGAGCAGGATGCCCATAAAGAACAGCATGCTTGGAATATCGATACGACTAAGGGCGTGCACTGCTGTGAAAGGCTTTCGCTCCAGCTCATCCATTTCAGGATTGATGATTTCAGAGACCACCCACAACACCCCCAGGCCAAGCAACATTCCCATGAAGGGCGGCAAATGCGTTACAGTTTTGAATATGGGTACAGATACCAGTGATCCGATTCCCACGGCCAGCATTATTTTGCTTCCCATCAGGGAGACATTACTTTCAGTCTCCTCAGCGATTGGCTCCACGGTGCCTCTCAAGCGAGCACTCAGGTACAACAGGGGAACGAGAAGGCAAATCAGGCTTGGAATGAATAGACCTTTGATGATGGCCAACGATGAAATCTGACCGCCGATCCAGAGCATGGTTGTAGTGACGTCACCAATCGGTGACCATGCTCCACCCGCGTTGGCCGCTATGATAATCATTCCGGCAAAAAATAGTCGCTTGTCTGGGTCATGTATGAGTTTACGGGTGAGCGAGACCATCACTATGGCGGTGGTCAGGTTATCGAGGATCGCGGAAAGAAAGAAGGTTATCCATGAAATAATCCATAGCAGTTTGCGCAGATTAACGGTCTGAATCAGGTTCGTGATAAAGCGGAATCCCTGGTGGGCATCGACCAGTTCAACAATCGTCATCGCGCCCAGCAGGAAGAAGATGATCGATGAAATCTGAATCAGGTTAAGTGACAGTTCATGGGAAACAAACTGTTGAAAAACCTGTTTCGCGGTCAGCGTTGCCGAAGGGGAGACCTGCTCAGTAAATTCTTTATAGTGCGTGCTGGCAGAAAGTGTCTCGGTCGGCAAACCCCAGGAGAACAAAGTCCAGCACAATACGCCGCAAATTAGTGCGGTGGCGGTTTTATTGATCCTGACCGGATGCTCAAGTGCGATGAGCAAATAGCCGATCAAGAAGATGACAATGATAATGGTTTCCATGGATCGAGGGGGGCCTCTATTACCTTATCTGGCCTGGTCAGGGCTCCAGGATGGATTTTCGCGAGTCAAAAAGTGGTTCATGTTGCGAGAAAAGTAACTTAGTGGGCTGAAGGTGATCTAAAAGTAGGCTTAAATCCGGATTAAAATGGCGGAGCGTGGTTCGAGACCGAAGCACGATTGGTCAACAACCGGTAATTTTCATCCTGCAACACCATGACTGACAAGCCCAATGAAGATATTGGTAATTGAGGATGAGCATAAGGTCGCGACCTTTATCAAAAGTGGGCTGGAAGAGCACCACTACGAGGTAGATTTGGCCTATGATGGCTGGATGGGGAAGAGACTTGCCCTCGGCAATTCGTATGGGGTGATACTCATGGATGTAATTATCCCCGGTATCAATGGCATAGAGCTTTGTAAATCCATAAAGGAAGTCAGGCCCAACCTGCCGATCCTGATGCTTACGGCGCTGGGTACAACCTCCGACAAGGTGGTTGGTTTCGATGCCGGAGCCGATGACTACCTGGTCAAACCGTTTGAGTTTGAGGAGTTGCTGGCGCGCATTCGGGCACTCACCAAGCGATTGAATTTTGTGGTGGAGCAAAGTGAGTTCCTCAAAGTGGCAGACCTTACGCTCAATCTGAGCACAAAAAAGGCGCTGCGGGGAGAAAAAGAGATTGCCCTGACCGCGAAGGAATTCGACCTATTGGAGTATTTCATGCGAAATGCCCGACGGGTGATTTCAAAAGCAGAACTCTCGGAAAAGGTTTGGGGAATATCGTTTGATACAGGCACCAACGTGGTAGAAGTTTACATCAACATACTTCGCAAGAAGATTGACAAGGACTTTCCAGTCAAATTACTTCATACCCGTATCGGGCTGGGGTATTTCATCAATGACGCCCCATGAGCATCAGGACCAAGCTCATCTTGCTTTTTGTTTCCATTGTCGCCCTTATTCTAACCGGCACGTCAGCCGCGGTTTATTTCTTTTCGGCCTCTAACCGGGAAGAGGAATTCTACAAGCGATTGGAGAACAAGGCCAAAATAACTGCGAAGTTGCTAATTGAGGTGGATGAAGTAACGCCGGAAGTGTTGAAGCGGATTGAAAAGGATAATCCGACCAGTTTGCCGGAGGAGGAAATCAAGATCTATAATACAGAAGACAAGGTGATCTATACGTCCGATATGGAGGGATTGATCGGGGTAACACAACCCCTGCTCTCACGGATTCGTCAGCGTAACGCTATTCATTTTCGGCAGGATGAGTATGAGTGCCTGGGGTTTGTCTATATGGACCGGGGCGGGAAGTTCGTCGTGATAGCCGCCGCAATCGACCGATTTGGCATGCAAAAGCTGCAGAACCTGAGAACGATCCTGATCGCCGTTTCCGGAATTGCTGTATTAATCATTCTGTTGTCGGGAAATTTCTACGTTAGCAAGGCACTTGAGCCGATTGCGAGGGTCATTCACGATGTGGACGATATTTCGGCTACCAGCTTGAACCGCAGGCTGGAAGAGGGTGACAAACACGATGAGTTTTCAAAACTGGCGCATACGTTCAATGAAATGCTGGCACGCCTTGAGCAAGCCTTCACCACGCAGAAGACCTTTATTGCCAATGCCTCGCATGAACTGCGCAATCCCATGACCGCCATCCTGGGTCAAATTGACGTAAGCCTCCTCAACCCCCGGAGTGCCGAGGAATACCAGATTGTTTTGAGATCCATCCGGGAAGATCTTAATAACCTCATCACGGTGTCCAATCGACTGTTGCTATTAGCCCAGGCCAGCACCGCTGACGTCGAAAAGCGATTCACGCGGTTGCGTTTAGATCAACTGTTGTGGGATACCAAGGCAGAACTCATTCGATCTCATCCCGAATATGTCATTGAGATTGATATGGATACTTCCCTGGACGATGAAGGTAAACTCGAGGTTCATGGGGATGAGCAATTGCTAAAAGGTGCGATCATCAACATCCTGGACAATGGGTGCAAGTACTCACCGGATCACAAGACATGGGTGCGCATCAGCAGTTCTGATAACCGCACTATTCTTAACTTTCATGACAGGGGCATTGGCATTTCACCGGAAGACTTGCCTTACCTTTTTGAGCCTTTTTACAGGGGAAAGAATGCCAAGACCTATAAGGGAACCGGAATAGGACTATCCCTTGCCTACCGCATCATTAAAAGCCACCTGGGTGATATAGAAGTAGAGACGACGGTCGACCGGGGCACCCGGGTAATTGTTTCATTACCGCGTCCTTCCCCTGAGATTTAAGGCCCTTTTAATATTAGGTTAAGGCCACCTTCAGGGGTTTGCCTGTTCTTTGCGCATGGGGGAAGCATGGCTGGTGCTATTCGAGAAGGCAACAGCTTGTGCGTGTAGCTTCAACCGGATCTTGATCAAATTGAAGCGCGGGCGATCAATAACAGATCGAGCTTACAGGTTTAGGTTAGTTATCGCCTGGCAGAGCCAGCCCGATCCGGGGCTGGCTCTCTTTCTTTGTTACAATAAAGAGAATGCCTACTCTTTCGGTAACGGGATATCCCGTTTCAACTGGTTCTCCCGGTTGGCCATTTCCCACGCGGTGTAAAAGACCAGTTGGGTCCGCTTGGCCAGCAGCGTGTAGTTAATCTTATCCGGCGTGTCCGTAGGGCGGTGGTAGTCGGGTTTGGTTACACCGTCTGTGTAGAAGATGATGGGTACACCGACCTTGGCGAAGTTGTAATGGTCACTGCGATAATAAATACGTTGCGGATCTTTGGGGTCATTGAACTTGTAATCGAGACCAAGGTGAAGGTATTTGGAGTTTGCAGCCTGCACCAATGTTTTTGACTCGCTGCTGATTTTGTCATCCCCGACGACGTAGACATAGTTCAGCGAATCAGGCGCTTTACGGTCGATGTCAATGCGGCCGACCATGTCAATGTTGAGGTTGGCAGTGATTTTTTCCGTGTTGACAGTTGGATGAGTTGCGTAGTAGGCCGATCCCCACAGACCTTTCTCTTCACCGCTTACTGTCATGAAGATGACTGTGCGGCGCGGACCCTTGCCTTCCGCCTTCGCTTTGGCAAACGCTTCCGCCATCTCCAGGACACTTACCGTACCCGAACCATCGTCGTTGGCACCATAGTAGATTTCATTTCCGCGCTTGCCAAGGTGGTCATAATGTGCCGTGAGGATGAGGTACTCATCTTTCTTGTCGGTGCCTTCGATGAGGCCAATGACATTGGAACTGGACAGCTTCTGAAGTTTCTTGTCCAGGGAGACTTCCACTTCCGCCCGAAAGATTTTCGGTTCTGGTCGTTCTGTTTTCAATTTCTCCCTCATGTCGACCCAGCCCGGTCCTATGATCCGCTCGGCGGTTTTGTCGTTGATCAGGTAAGTAGCGGGGTATTGTGCATCACGGTACAAACTCAGGTACATGCGGTTGCCCATGGTGCTGGGCATGAAGTTGGAGCTGACAATAAACACTGCTGAGGCTCCCTTTGTTCTTGCATTGTTTACTTTGGCTATGGTACCTATGGGTGAATTCCTGCCCGTGCCGCCCCGAAGTCCGGACGGCCCGCCCTCAACTACCAATACAGCTTTTCCCGCCACATTGGTATTGCCGTAGCTGGTGTAGGTGGAGTCGCTGACTCCGTAGCCGGCATAAACCACTTCCGAGAAATACAGTTCCACTTCGGTACCAAACTGGGTACTGGCCTGGAAATCTTCATTCGACTTGAGGCTGGCCCCGTTGACGGACATTCGCGAGATTACCAGTGAATCACGGAAGACCGGGTAGGGCTGTTGATAAGATCCCTGGTAACCGGGGAGCAGGCCCAGGTTCTTAAATTGGGCTTCAATGTATGCGGCTGCTTTCCGCTGGCCTTCGGTCGCTGTCTCGCGGCCTTCCATTTCGGCGCTGGCAACAATGTAGAGGTGCTTCTTGAGGTCTTCCGCGGTGATAGTGGCGGCGTAGGGTTTGGGGTTGGCGGGTTTTTTCTGTGCAAAGCCGGAGATAGACACAACCAGGAACATGGAGAGAAGAAAGAACTTCATATGGGCGCGGTTTAGGCCCTGCAAGTTGTGGAAAAATGTGTGAAGGTCGAAAGCAGGACGAGGCTATTTTGGCACACGCTGGATTTTACGCATGTTGTAGCTGAACCCGATCCGTAAATTAAACGTGTTCTGCGCAGGCAGGGCGCCCTGAAATTCTGCGCGGTAGAGTCCGGTGATTTGCCCTTTGACTCTTCGGTTAACGTTAAAATTCTTGCCGATGCCCAGGTAGCTTCCGATGACCGTTGACGCGCTCTCCTCCGGGGTTCCCACGGCCGGGGCATGCAGTGCCTCGAGGTCGCCGTGGAGGAAGAACCCTTTGAAGGCGAGGAATTGAGCGAATATCCTCGGACCATAAACCTGTTCGTTACGGATGTAATTGTCAAAGTTCTTGTCAACGCCGATGCGAAAAGTGTAGGCTAATCCGGCGGTCCAGCGACCCGTAAATCGGTAGCCGACGGTGGGAGCAAGGTCGATCAGCAGGTGGGTGGACTGGTAGATTTGCAGGTTCACTCCCGGCACGATCCGCTCCCGGAAAGGTTTGTCCTTCATCTCATTCGGACGCTTGCTGGGAAGGTTCTTGACACTCTGCACGTTACCGTACATCCGTTTGGCTTTGGACAATTGCTGCTGGGCATCCTGGATCGCCGAAACATTTTTGGCCACGAGTTCATTGGCCACGGCCGCGGCTTTTTTTTCCAGTTCCTCCTGCATCCGTTTCTTGTCCTTGTATTTTTCGATGAGTGCCTTGTACTGGTCGTGCTGCATGTGGAACCGGTCGGCATCGGCTTTCAGTTTGTTGAGTTCGGCGGCCTTGAGCGCCTCGTCTTCGGCCAGCTTTGGCAGGGTCTTCACTTCTTCCAGGTTGCCCTGTTTGATATTGCCCAGGTCGCCCTGGACATCCCCGGCCTTTTTCAGTTGACCGCCGACCTGATCAACCTGGCCATTGACCTGGTTGATGTCTTTGACGCCGGGGAGTTCGTCTACTTTTGGAACGGCGATGCCTTGTTGCAGGTTAAGATCAGGCACGGCAGTGGCTGGCAAGCTGGTTCCTGGTAGACTGGTTGCTGGCAAGTTGGTACCAGTGTTTTCGATGCCAGAAAGCCTAAGGTTCGGTGATGCTGCAGATGGGATGGCTGTTGTTGTTCCAGGAATGGCTGGGGAAGTCCCGGGAATATTCAGGTTTGTTCCGGGGATGTTGAGGTCAACCGCGGTTGCAGGATCGCTAAAATTCAGCATCTGTTGGAGGCTGTCCATGGGAGCGCGGATGGAGCCTTGAGCAGAGCCGATGGTTGTGTTGAGTTTTTGTTGGAGGCTGTCGGCGGGGTTGGCCAGTTTTTGGGCAATGCCCTCGGCACTTTGTTGGAGCGGGGTGATGGTTTTGTTTTGGAGAGATTGGCTCGTTCCGTTTAACTTCTGCTGGAGGGAGTCCGCGGGACTACTTATTTTTTCCCCGAGGTTGCCTATCCGTTGCTGCACCTGGTCGGTGGTTTTGCTTTGGATGGATTGCGCGGCGTTGTTCAGCTTGTTTTGGATGGAGTCTGCTGGTTTTGTGACGAACCGGTTCGCATCCTGAACGACGGCATTTGCCTTTTCCTGCGGCTTGTTCGCCAGGTTCTTCAGGCTGTCGGCTTTTCTTTTGTTGAGGGTAGCGAGTGAATCTAGGCGGCGTTGGGCGGCTGCTTGATCAACGGCAGTCTTCGGCTTCTCCTGGGCAAAGGCAGGATCTTCGATTACTGTGAACAAACACAGAAGAATTAAAAGGCGCATCTATTTTTGAATCTTGCGATGACAGTCACTTTTCATTGATGATAGGTAGTGTGACATTTTCTAATGGAGTCCTTCCATCAGAATCAAGTACAATTGGAGGGTCTTTGAAATAGTTTTTTCACCAGACATCCCAGAAGTTATAATGTTTCAATTCTAAGTTGGCTATGTCAATGCCACTCTTTCTTGAGTGAAAAGCGTGATAGATTGGGTCATCATTGTAATACTGAATAATTAGCGTATCCCCGAGGTTAAACTTGTAATTCCTCCCTATTCGCAAAGCCCCTTCGTACATCTTATTTTTCACTACAAAGTGAAAGTTATAGTACTTACCCGTCACTTCATAAATTTGAGCCAAAGCGAGTGAACTTTTATTGTTTAGTTTATTTGCGGTGTTTAGGCCGGATAATGTGGCAATTGTGGTAAGAATAGCAAGTGCGATCAGACCATACGTTATGTTTTTTTTGACTGTCATCACCTGTCTAAGTAACCTTGAGCATAAGTTGACGTTGCGCCTCCCGCAATCTCCATAGCTCCCTCTATCAACAATGGTTGCTTGTTACTCACACTGCCTGTACCCCATTGAATTAAGCCGTCCGCCACAGCGGCAAGGAACCCTTTGTGATACGCACCAGGTCCTCCGACAATTTTCAAACCATCTGAAGCACTGAAGTCAACTGCACCTGCAAGAATACTCTTAAAAAGACCACCACTAAAGCGTGAACCAGTAGCAATGTCAAACAAGTCCATCGAGCCCAACGCCTTTTTGACGTCACCTTCCTGAACGATCAATTGAGATCCAAATTCAAAAACTGTGTTCTTAACCAGTTCAGTTCCATACTTAGTCGCCAACTTAGTCGCCAATGATGTAGATCCGCCAACAACACCAGTTACCAAGAAGAAGGTGCCTTGAGTTACTGGATGATCTATGAATGCTTGTTGACCATTGTAAATGTTATTTCTCATTTTGTCACCTGCCGGCCCATAGATACTAATCTCTGGTAAGATTTGCGATACCCCATCGCCGCTTGTTGCTGGGCTATAGAAATAGCTGAGAGTTGAGTTCCTATAATCATCATACTCCGGAGTGGTCGGGCAAGATTTGCATTCAGCCCCGTCAGGATCGATACCGCCTATCGAATAATTCCCCATTCCCACATAGGGGGAGTAGTATTGGCCTAGTGGATCACCTGTAGTCCACCTTCCAATTGTCTGATCGAATTCCCTCACATCAAAATGGTTCCACCCTGTCTCATCATCTTTCTCCGCAAACTGCCCCTGGTACCCAAACCGGTAAATGCTCTCCGCTGGCGTTTTTGATTCCCTAACCACATCCCCCCACGCACCATAATCCGTTGCTTGGGTGACCACACCCTGCGCATGTGTGACCTTCACATCATCGAACCATACCTTCGCGGTCTTGGTCTCGTTGGAGACCCACACATAGACATACCCTTTCTGCGTGGTGATAATTGGGTTCGCGAACTTCACATGGTCGAAGTTCATGAAGACCTCCCCGCCGGGGTCAAAGGCACCATTTTCGTCCACCCGCCAGGCGCCGCCATCTACGAAGAGGAAGTTTTCATCGAAGAGGATGTAGTTCAGGTAGGCGTACGGTCGCGTAGGGTCTGTGTCGCCCAGGAATCCGCCTGCGCCCAGTCCATTCTGGAACATGGAAGAAACGGTGCTGAGGTTATCGAGTCCGTTCTTGCCCACAAAGGTGTTGCCCAAGAGGGAAGAGAGCAGAAGTAAATCAACGTTGCGGTTGTAGCTCGCCTGGCGCTCATAGCGGGCGTACGCTTCCAGCTTCAAGGTATCGCCGGCATCCACTTTCAAGGTGATGGACGGACCGATGGCTTTGTCGCTGGCCTGTGTACCGGGTGTGTCGTTCCAGAAAAGGTATGCGGCCTTGTTGGGCGTAGCCACAGTAGGCAACGGCGGGGTGTGGTTCATGTATTGATGGGTCACCTCCGTCTCAAACAACCGTTCAAAGTACTGCATCTCCTGAACACGCGGATTGCTCAGGTCGGGAACGTTGCTGTCTTCACCCGTGGCGATGTATTCGTTGCTTTTCTCTTTAACGAGAGCCCGCACGTTTCCAAGGTGATCCGTCAGTTCATAGGCCATCGCACCGACTTGCTCGGGTTCAGGATAGTAGGTGCCAATCTTCCCTGAACCGTATACAGGAATCTCTGTTTGTGTCGTGGCGCCGGAGGTATGATCGGTTTCATAGATGCTGACAATGTTCCCAGCAGCATCCCGAATGTACCACGTGGTGCGCTGACCCACCATGTTGGTCTTGGCCAGGCGGAAACCGCGATCATCGTAGGTGTAAACAACTTTTAGGTATTGGCTTGCTTTGCTTGGATGGCTGTACACCTGCGTCACCTTCCCGGTCACGTCGTAATTGACATACTGATCGGGTTCTGTTCCGGCCTTGTCCTCGTCCGTCATTTGTCCCAGCTCATTATAGAGATAGGTGGCATAGCCCGGGATGGATTTCAACTGGTTATTTTGAAGCACGGCATTATTGCCGTTGTATTGATAAGCGAAATCATGCTGAACGGTTCCTGTTTCTGAAAAGCGTTTCAGGGAAAGGATGTTGCCATTCGGATCGTATTTCAAATTGGTTACACGGAATTGATTTCCGCCAGCAATGAAGGTGTTCAATGAGAAGTCCGGGATAGCGAATTCTGCATCTTTCAACTGGTACTTCGCGTCATACTGGTAGGTGAACATGCCCTTCATATCATTGCCCGCCACCTGGAAGGGTTTGTCGGTGCGCCACCTCTGTGAGGCAATTATGCCGTTATAGTAGCGCTGAGCCTGGCTGGAAACAAAGTGCCCGGCGGAAGTCTTTTGGCAGCCCGATTCTGTGGTGGCGACTTTGTATTCTCCGGCATCTGTCACTTCCAGCGTCGAGCTTGTGGCTCCGGCCAGGTTGGTGCCATCCTTCTGCCATTGATAGGTATAACCTGCCCCGGTGGAAGAATTGAGTGTGATCGGCGATGAGCCTACTGAAGAAGGGCCGGAAATGGTAGGAGGCGAAGACGAAACAGCAGTGATCGTTGCGCTGCTGGTCATCACCTGGGCACAGGTGGTGGCTGTTATGGTGGCGAGGACCGTGTATGATCCGCCCGCGGACAGACCCGTCCAACTCAAGGCGCTTCCGGTTCCGGAAACCGGCGACCCGGTACTCACACCGTCAACTCGAAGCTGGTAGGTAGCGCCCGATTGAGAGCCAGACAAACCTATGGTCAGCGCTGTCCCACCCGGGCAAATGACGCCGCCGCCAGATACGGTATACAGCGTGGGTAATGGGTTAACAGTAACCACCGCGCTTCCTGTCATCGTTCGTGTACAAGCAGTCGTGGCATTGGTAGCCTGCACCGTATAGGTACCCGCGGCGGTTTGATTGGGCCACGATAACGCGAGGTTCGTCCCGGGAATAGGACTCCCCACATTGGCTGCACCCAACTTGAGTTGGTAATTGACTCCCGTTTGCGATCCCGTGAGTGTTATGGTGCGGCCAGTATTGGGGCAAGTTGCCCCTGCACCTCCGACGGTAAACAACGTTGGCAGCGGGTTTACAACTACAACGATACTGCCGGTCATGGTCAGCGTGCAGGAAGTGGAAACCAGTGTTGCTAATACGGAGTATGTTCCCGCCGTGGTGTTGTTCGCCCATGTGAGCGCACTGCCCGTACCGGCAACGGCAGATCCCACATTGGTGCTGCCGCGTTTCAGTTGGTAGTTGGCACCCGATTGCGAACTGCTAAGTTGCAACGTGACTCCTGTCCCACCACTGCAATAACTCGCGCCCGAGGGTGCCGAAAGCGTGTAGAGATTAGGTATGGATAGCACCGTGACAATGGCATTTCCTGTCATCGTTGCTGCACAACTGGTTGCTGCTATGGTACCTATAACCGTGTACGTCCCGGCAGTCGTGTTGTTTGACCATGTCAAAGCAGCGCCGGTGCCTGGTTTCACTGCGCCCACATTTGTACTGCCTACTTTCAGCTGATAGTTTACCCCGGATGTGGAACTGCTTAAGGTGATAGTTGGACCCGTTGTGCCGGAACAAATAGTTCCACCACCACTGACAGTGAACAATGTGGGTAACGGGTTAATGGAGACCGCCACGCTGCCCGTCATGGTTTGAGCACAGGCTGTTGTGGCATTGGTGGCAAGTACAGTGTAGGTGCCGGCTGTTGTCTGATTGGCCCATGTGAGCAGGGAACCTGTACCCGCTACAGGCGAGCCGCTGTTGGTACCGCCAATCTTCAACTGGTAGTTCACCCCGGTTTGTGATCCGCTCAGTGTGACATTAACTCCGGTTCCGCCGGAGCAGTATCCGCCACCGCCGCCCATATTATATAGAGTTGGTAGGGGGTTCACCGTAACCGTTGCGCTGCCCGTCATAGTCTGGCTGCAACCGGTGGCGACGATCGTGGCCACAACGGTGTAAGAGCCCGCCGTTGTTTGGTTGGTCCAGTTCAGTGCGGCCCCGGTGCCTACCACGGCAGAACCTGAGTTGGTTCCATTAATCTTCAGCTGGTAATTGACCCCCGACGCTGATCCACTAAGGGTAACGGTCACCCCGGCAGCACCGGAGCAGATCGTACCTCCGCCGCTGACAGTGAACAATGCTGGCAACGGATTGACGGTTACTGTTGCGCTGCCGGTCATGGTCTGTGTGCAACTCGTTGTAGCGTTAGTGGCTACTACGGTATAGCTTCCTGCGGCGGTTTGGTTGGTCCAATTGAGTGCCGCGCCGGTACCCGCTACCGCAGAACCGGTGTTGGTGCCGTTGACTTTCAGCTGATAGTTTACTCCGGAGGTGGATCCACTTAAGGTGATAGTTGGTCCCGTTGCTCCGGAACAAATGGTTCCACCACCACTTACAGTGAACAATGAGGGTAGAGGGTTGACGGAGACCGCCACACTGCCAGTCATGGTTTGAGCACAGGCTGTAGTGGCATTGGTGGCAAGGACAGTGTAGGTGCCGGCTGTTGTCTGATTGGCCCATGTAAGCAGGGAACCTGTACCAGCTACCGGCGAGCCGCTGTTGGTACCGCCAATCTTCAGCTGGTAGTTTACACCGGTTTGTGATCCGCTCAGTGTGACATTAACTCCGGTTCCGCCGGAGCAGTATCCGCCACCCCCACCCATGGTATACAGCGTTGGCAAGGGATTGACTGTAACCGTAGCACTTCCCGTCATAGTTTGGCTGCAACCGGTGGCGACGATCGTGGCCACAACGGTGTAAGAGCCCGCCGTTGTTTGGTTGGTCCAGTTCAGTGCGGCCCCGGTGCCGGCCACGGCAGAACCCGAGTTGGTGCCATTAATCTTCAGCTGGTAATTGACCCCCGACGCTGATCCACTAAGGGTAACGGTCACCCCGGCAGCACCGGAGCAGATTGTACCTCCGCCGCTGACGGTGAACAATGCCGGCAACGGATTGACGGTCACCGTTGCGCTGCCCGTCATGGTCTGTGTGCAGCTCGTTGTAGCGTTAGTGGCTACTACGGAATAGCTTCCTGCGGCGGTTTGGTTGGTCCAATTGAGTGCCGCACCGGTACCCGCTACCGCAGAACCGGTGTTGGTGCCGTTGACTTTCAACTGATAGTTTACCCCGGATGTTGAACCACTTAAGGTGATAGTGGCACCTGCTCCGGAGCAAATAGTTCCACCACCACTGACAGTGAACAATGAGGGTAGAGGGTTGACGGAGACCGCCACACTGCCAGTCATGGTTTGAGCACAGGCCGTAGTGGCATTGGTGGCAAGGACAGTGTAGGTGCCGGCTGTTGTCTGATTGGCCCATGTCAGCAGGGAACCTGTACCAGCTACCGGCGAGCCGCTGTTGGTACCGCCAATCTTCAGCTGGTAGTTCACCCCGGTTTGTGATCCGCTCAGTGTGACATTAACTCCGGTTCCGCCGGAGCAGTATCCGCCACCGCCACCCATATTATATAGAGTTGGTAGAGGGTTCACCGTAACCGTTGCGCTGCCCGTCATAGTTTGGCTGCAACCGGTGGCGACGATTGTGGCCACAACGGTGTAAGAGCCGGCCGTTGTTTGGTTGGTCCAGTTCAGTGCGGCCCCGGTGCCGGCCACAGCAGAACCGGAGTTGGTGCCATTAATCTTCAGTTGGTAATTGACACCCGACGCTGATCCACTAAGGGTAACGGTAACCCCGGCAGCACCGTAACAGATCGTACCTCCGCCGCTCACCGTGTAAGGTGCAGGCAAAGAATTCTGGGTTACGGTAGCACTGCCGCTCATCGTCTGTGTACATGATGTGGATGCATTCGTGGCTACTACCGTATAGCTTCCCGCCGTTGCCTGGTTTGTCCAGTTAAGCGATGCGCCTGTTCCTGCCACCGGGCTCCCCGAGTTGGCGCCATTGACCTTCAATTGATAGTTAACACCGGTACTTGAGCTACTCAGTGTTACGGTAGGGCCGGTAGAGCCAGAACAGTAGGCACCACCGCCGCTCACCGTGAATTGTGTGGGGAGTGGGTTGCTGGTCACGGATGCGCTTCCGTTCATGGTTTGCGAGCACCCGCCTGAAATCATGGTTGCTACTACTGTGTAGGTTCCTGCCGTAGTTTGATTCGTCCAACTCAGCGCTGAGCCTGTTCCATAAACAAAGCTGCCGCTGTTGACACCGTTTACCTTGAGTTGGTACGTTACGCCGGACTGTGAACCGTTGAGAGTAACGGTAGGACCCGTCGCACCGGAACAATAACTGCCGCCACCGCCTATCGTGTAGGCAGTAGGAGCAGCAACAGTTACCGAGAGATTAAGGGAGCCGTTATAATAGACTCCGGGGACGTCCTGCTCATAGTAAACATAGTCGACGACTACGGTACCAGGTCCGCTGGTCCATACCACTGTGAGGTTATTTCCTGACGGAGAAAAGGTAGAGTAAGTACCTTGAGTAATGCTCCAGGTTGCACTTTGAAGCGTGTAGGGTGCACCGGGTGGTGTGAAATAATAGAAGCTGTTCTGCCCGGGACAAACCGGGGTATCACCGTCAAGCGACTGCGAAGAGGCAACGATGGAGGTAACCAGGAATACACAGACCAGAACCCCGCGGAAGGCTAAAACTTCGCCGAGTCGAGTAGGGGCCTGATGAATCTTGAGTATCACTGATTAGTCTTTTGTTCTCGTTGCTTTCACGTACTGCATGACACGCCTGATTTCGTTCAAGGATTCGTTATTCCCGAACAGGTCGCGCCTCGGGCTATCTAAGGCAATGGATGTTTCTTGCCCTGGTTTGAACAATTCCGGAATCCGGTGAAAGTAATTGGGATCTTCCAGCAGGTTGGCGGTAAATAGTCCGCCCAGGGAACTTTCGTAGTAGTCCAGGATCATTCCAAAGGCATCCTTCTTGAAATTCTGGTGAGTGCCGGGATTTCCGTCACCGCCCGGATCGTTAGCGGTGTTCGGATCATTGATTGCGGTGAGCCAGCCGTGGATGTTGTAAATGAAGTCTATGCCTTGAAGGTTGTCCCCCAGTTCGATTCTCTTGAGTGGGCCGTGTAGATAATAATAGTATTGTGCCCTTAGTTTCTTGTGCACGCCGTCTGTGCCCGAGAGGGTCTTAACCAGGCGTTTGCTTGCGTCATATTCATAATAGTGAATAAATCGTTCACTGAGAATAAGGTTGCCGCTGTTGTCCAGTGGAACATAAGTAACATCAACGACGTTGCCTGTAGGGTCATAGTTGTATTGCAGGAGGAATGACTTGTTCATATCCAGTGTCGTACTTCCAATGGTGAGCGCCTTTGGCCGTTGGATCATCCAGGTGACCTGCCCCTTCTCGTTATAGCTGTAGTAGGTTAGCATGTTCTTATTTTCCATCCACGACACGGCACCACGCAGGAACTTTTGAACATAGCCTGCCGGGAATGAGAACCCCGGGTGATCGGCTGGAGCTGCAGGAAGGTCATAGTGTGTTTTGACCCAGTCATTGATGGAGGTTCCTTGCATCCAGGAATTTCCGATTGTTTCCAGGGTGGTAGAGTTGAACCGAACCTGGTCAAAATACTCCGATGTGTTTGCGGGGGTATATTCACCGGATTCAACAGGCCGGCCGAGGTCATCATAATTTGTATAACTGAAGCGGTTGAGGCCGCTGGCACCGCGTTGCTTTGCATTCTGGGAGAATCGGATCTTGCCGTCTTTGCGATAACCATACTTTGTGGTATCTGCATCTGCTTCAGTCATTTCAAGTAGCCAGCCCTGGTGATTGTAGGTGTATGATGTTTTGTCAAGTTTGGTAATGTCTGTGATACCTTTTATCACCCATTGCTCGTAACCATTCGGCGACAAGCTGACGCGGAGGCGACCGGCATCGTCATAGAATTGGTAGGACACATCCAGATAATAGTTTGCATAAGTGATTTGCACATCGGTACTGGCGTCCGCTTTCACTCTGTAAAAACCAGCCGGCCACTGACCGATAGGATTGACGATGGTATTCGTAACGATATCTTCAATTGTCCAGTTACCGGTTCCGCTAATGGTAACAACCTGCGGTGTTAAAATATAGAAGTAGACAAATGGTTTGTAGGATAAGGAATTGGGATCGAAAGTGTTGGCATTGATTGTATTTACCACGGTAAGAACTTTGTTAGCAGCCGTTCCGGGTCGCGCACTCATGACTACCTTGCCTGACTTATCAGTGATTGATATTGAGTAACCGGTACTTTTTGTTATGGGGTATACACCATTTTCATCTTTGATCACTGTTTGGACACCTTCGTTTAGAAGGTTGTTATCCTGAATGATTCCTGGAAGAAAGGCTATCCTCCGGGTTAGGTAGTCGCCAAGTTCGTTATGCACAGGGAATGTTCCTGAAAGGGATTCGTGTCCGGAACCGATCTTGTGAACTTCACCCGGCCGGGAAGAGGCGAGGGTTTCTCCGAATCCATCTTGATAAAAAGTTTTCCTGCTGTAGGGAATGGTAGTTGCCGGCGTATTTGATTCGTCTGTATTATTATCGCTGTAATACCAGCCAATAGTCCCTGGGTATGTGTCGGATAATGATACAGGATTGTCAAAGTCGTTGAAGTTAAATGCATCTCCATCAGTAGTTAAACTAAGCAAAGGATGGTACCGGAATTGTGTTCCATCAAGCGGGGCGGGCAAGAATGACCCGACAATCCTTTCGTACTGATCTTTAATCACCTCCGAAAGAAAGATCTTGTTGCTTGCAACATTGTGAGTTTGCGCTTGCAATACTTTACCTGCGTTGTCAAAATACTGCTTTGACTCTGCAAGAAGTACTTCATCCTTAGAGGCATCAAATGACTTTGCAAGAATGTAATTCAGGTCATAATCCTTTTTCAGTGCGACATCAAAGGCAGTGATTGGACCCCAGCTTCCGGTCGCTATATCCCGGCCCCGAACATAGTAAGTTTGATTGCCGAAAACCTTGTATCCTGGCGTCCACAGTTTTGTAGGATCGGCCTCTACATTCTCGGATGCAGAGATAAAGTATTCTGCATGCTGAAGGGCAAATGTTTCGTCTGAGAGGTTAAGATCAATGGTGTTATAGCCATACGATTGCGCTTGAATTACAGTGGCAGCTGGTGGGACGTTGTTCAGTTCGATGGAGAGTCCACTTGAGTAACTCCAGCAATTTCCTTCTACGTCAAATCGCCCTATGTAGACAACACTTGAATTTGTTAGAACCAAAGTGCTTGTAACAGGTGATGATGTGGATGTCCCATTTAGATTGACCGTACCTAAGGGTGAAGTTTGCCAGTAGTGAGTAGTGGGATTGCCCATTCCGGTGCTTTGAACGATTGCTCTCCGGTAGCGATCTGAGGTTGCCGTTGGTGAGTATTGTGAAGGTGACGGTGTTGATGAAAGGATTGCAGTTCCTGTCATATCCGCAGTACATCCCTCCGTGACATGGGTTGCACGAACGGTGTAGGTACCGAGCCCGGATATGCCGGTCCATGAAATCGGACCCCCGGAAATATTTCCATGGATAGGTTGACTTACATTTGATCCTCCAAGTCGTAACTGATAGTCGAAACCTAATTCGGAGCCTGAGAGGCTAATTGTTCTTCCTGGTGCGCCCGCACATACTGACCCGCCACCACTAACCTCAAATAGTTTTGGAGCTAAGATGTCATGACTGAAATGCTGCGACTCATAGTGGACTACGTAATCAATAAACAGTGGTGGAGCCAACACGTCTAATTCTTCCCAGGAATACTCGGCCACCAGATGGCCTGGTCCCGAACTCCAAGTCACTGTGGTTTCTATTGATTGTGGGTTGGAAATTGAACCAACGCCTTGAATAATTGACCAGCCCAAGAACTGAACATTTCCCACATTTGGCCCGGAGGGCAGTGTAATTGAATACGGGACTGCTTGATTAGGACAAGTCAACTGTGGCAATGGGTATACTATAACAACCGCATCGCCCGTCATAACACTGGTGCAGAAAGTAGTTGAGTTAGTGGCCCTGATCGTGTATGTGCCACCTGTTGTTATGCCTGGCCAAACAAGGGCATTGCCAGTCCCGGCGGCGGCGGACCCAACATTGGCATTTAGCAGCCGTAATTGGTAGCTAACCCCGACTTCAGATCCATTAAGTGTAATATTTGGCCCAACTTCACCTACAGCATAAACGCCACCGCCTCCTACATTGAAAATGGCCGGTGGTGGACCAGGGCTGATTGTTGCTGTTCCTGACATGGCATGACTGCAATAGCTGATAGGGTCGAAGGCCAATACGGTATAGGAACCCGCCACAGTTAGATTTGGCCAATTCAATGGAAATCCATTGCCGTTTTTTGGAGGTCCAACATATTGGCCACCTCGGACCAGCTGATAGTTAACTCCAGAAACAGATCCACTAAGACTAACCGAAACTCCTGAGGACCCGGAACATGTCTCACCTCCACCGCTAACAGTATACACCGGATCGGTCATCGTGATGACTGTGACCTGAAGGCTAGCCGTGCCACTCCACGTTGGTCCTGGATTGTCGGGTTCATTGTATATGTAATTGACAACAAGAGTTCCGGGACCTCCAGTCCATATAGCCTCAAGGTTAGTTAATGTCGGGCTAAAGTATGAGGTGGTTCCCTGGGTCTTGTTCCACTGGATTGATGTATAAGCGTAGTTTGAAGCTAGTGGCTCCATGCTGTAGGAAACCAATTGACCAAAGCAAGCTTCGTTGGATCCAATGATAGATTGTCCTGGTGAGTACGAGTAAAAGCACATGAAAGCGATCAGGAAAGGGAGCAATTTCCTTCGAACCCCAAATGACCGGTTACCAATTAGTACCATTGAGCTGGTTGCGATTCTGTGTTTTATCAATCAATATTCAATACATGCAAGTCCACCACTGACATAATAATTAATTGAGGATGTTTCAGACCATCCGAATTGATTACTAATGGTGAGCGTCACCTGGTACCGTCCGCATTGGCTAAATGTGTGCTCAAGGATGGACGCTCCACCAACTTTATTGAATGGACCGGTTAGGGGACCAACAGCCCACGTTCTTGTATAAGGCCCGCAAGAGCCGACAAAATTGCTTACAAATGTGTAAGGAGTCCCGGCCTGAAGGGCTTGCTCTTGTGGTGGGCCATCGAATTGTGCTGAGATTACTTCGGCCCCTGCCAAAGTCTCTATAGGTACAGTTGCGTCACGGGCATCCGTTATTTTACACAGCACAATGTGTGGACAGGTTTCAGTTGACGTAAAAGTTGAAGTTAAAGAAGCGGAATTCACTATCACGGGCTGTTGATTTGGTGCAATCCATTCATACTTGTATGGTCCGTGACCAAAGTACACGGTAGCTAGCAGGGACTGTGACGATTGCAGCGTCACATTGGCATCAAGTCGTGTCCCATTCAGGGCGAAGTTGTACTCCTGCTCATTGATTTTGGTCTTTCCAATCATGTTCTGTTGGTCAAAAACTTCTCGATAGGTTCTTAGCAACCGCCCCATGCCATCATATTGAAATTCGGTGAATAAATTACCGACGTCCAAACTGTGTGTCAGCTCGCCCCACGAATTATACACGTAACTTGTTGTTGCTGCATCGAGCGGACTCACACGGAAATCGTCGAAGACCGTTGTTCCCACTTTAGCTTCGCACCATATTTCCAAAGTAGACCATTCGTCATCAGCTGCTATCTGGGCTTCAAGTAAATACCATGGGCCAGCTTTGCCAGTTTGAGTAACTGGTAATGTGACTGTTCCAGCGGTTCCGTGGATGTATTTGATGTTTGCATCTGCTTGGGAAGACCAAACGCTGATGACATAGGTCCTTTGCAAAGGATCCATGGTATAAGTAAATCCACGACTGCCTGTGGCAGCGGTTACACCCCACAGGCCTGTGTGTGCTTGCGACGTCTTAGCGCCATTTATATACACTCCACCACCATGGGCTCCCGGAATTGGCAGGTCCTCCTCTGCTCCAGAATAACAGAATTCACCATATCGGGAGTTGGCAGATGTAGCGAGTACCTGAAAACCATTGGCAGTCAGCTTTGTTGCTGCAAACTTATCGTTAATGTCCTTGACCTCCAGGGCATGAGATGCAACGTCATACAATGTGATTTCAGATGTCTGTTCCCAAAACGGTGTTACAGGATCTGATGGAGTCCAAGCGGTAAACCTTGAAAACGATCCAATTGGAAAAAGTCCATCTCCGGTGGACTCGGCTTGAGGATCTCCAATAAAGGAATAGTTCCTGGCTTTTCGCCAGATGCCGGAACCTTGGATGCCATCAGATAGTGGCACAGAGACACTCCATGTTTGCGCATTGGCGCCCGTAACTGCAATAATATTCTCATTTACAGGATTATCCTTATAAGAGGAATTTACTTTGAATGAATAGGATGCCGCGTCTTGGGTAAGCATGTTTTTCCCTCCACCAGCTGCCAAACCCATTGAACTGTATGCTCCAATTCTATACGATGGTACAGACTCGATGACATAAAAGTTTCCATAGCCATCAGAAGTCATTGTTTGCAGGACTTTTCCGGAGTAAAAATCATACTTGAGATTATGCGTTGTAGTGCTTACGCCGGTCTTATAGTTGATGGATGTTTGCCCTGTTAAGATTGTCGGGTAGTAATGCTTTCTTGAAACTGTGGAAAGTAGAGTGAATTCATTGTTCTCTTGCTTTGCGAAGCGACCATCCATGATAGTTTCCTGAATAACACCTTGGGAGTTAAATTTCTGAAGTTTGTTTCCGTAAGATGAAAGCCAGGCATCCAAAGTGGCCCCTGAAGCCTCCTCATCTAGATAGTGATTTCTAGTTTCATTTAACACATTTCCCGCCGCATCCATTAGGGATATTCTCTTTAGCTGACCTACTTTGCTTGTGAAATCACTTATCGTCACATCCTTTCGAAGGTCATGAGTATATAGGATGTCATCGAATCCAGTGGGGATTGGAGTTGGTTCGCTCACTATAGTGCTTTTATGCCCAACTTTCATCGCGGAAAAGACTTCGAACTCGTAAAGGCTTGAGTTTGGTAGATCTATTCCGTTTACAGACTCACGCACGACCGCTGTTTGGTAGACAACACCAGGTGGGGGTATTTCTCTTGAGATTGCCAATAATTTCAAATTCTTTCCGAAGGAGCTATTTAAGTGTGCAGTTTTGTAACCGTTGAACTTTCTCTTTTGCATCTCCTGCATACAGCTATTGTTCCACGAGGGGATTTTAGAAAGCGGTAGCGACATATTTAGCGGCTCATATGAAGTTGTACCGCCAGAGTAATTGAATTTGGTAGATGAGATTTTGTTACCATCCGTAACCGAAATGGCAGTCACCCTTAAACCGCCGCCAATGGAGCTCATCGAGCCCTCTATGTAGAGCTCACCGCCAATAAACTGACCAGGATAATTGAAACTAAAGCTTATGCCGCTGGCTGTGAAACTACCATAGTAACTATTATAGTACTTTTGTCCATAGATCGTATTAATCTGAGTGGTCAAAGCAGCATTTTGTACTATGATGTAGTTGGAGGATACACTAACTACTTGAACATTCTCATCAATGAAATCATAATGGTACCCATAAGCTTGCCATTTGCCATCGCAGGCATAGAAGTTCTGGCCTGGATTAGCCTGACCGAGATAACGAAACATACCATACAGTTGGACCGTAGCGTTGGGTCCAAGCTGTGAGACTGTGGTCAAGTCAACCTGATTTTGGAAAGTAAGTTTTACGTGAGAAGGATTGGTTTGATCAATGCTCACGTCCTTTATCACCAAGTTTGATAGCTTCTTGATGGAATTCGTATAAGTATCAGATTCATAGTTTACACTTATCGTCGCTCCGGTGCTACCAATAATTCGTCGAAGTGACCAGGCGTCAACATTCTTGCTTGAAATTTCAGTAACTAAGCGATCAACAAGGTCGATGCCAGTAAGGGAATAATCTGCTTTATACATCCCCCAAAGGTCCCTCTTTTCATTATGGTAGGGCGGATTCTTGGTCTGCGACCAGGAGAATATTTGGTTTATTGGAGGTACATTTTTGCCTAGGATTTGAACAGTGTGTACGTTTCCCAAGATATCTTTAACCACTGCATAAACGAGCCCATTGCCTGTGACTGCTTTAATAATGTCTCCGATTTCCAGACTTGAACTGGTATTGATAAAAGCATAGATGTCGTTAGGTAACGCTTGATCCTTAGTAAAGTGACCGGTTCCTTCCTTTGGATTCTCCAGCTCGTATCCGAACACAAGTGGAGGCATAAGATCAGATCCTGCTTTTCCCAAGAACTTTAAATTTTCTAGTGTCAATTTCCCATGAACGAAGTTGGAACTGTTTGGCGTTTCGGGTACCAGCCTATAGCTGTTGCCAAACTCGATCTTCCGAATTGTGATGGATGTCAATACATTATTGAGAGTACTTGACAAATCGGTTGTCTCAAGCACACTTTCGTATTGATGAAGTGTCGCATATTCAGCGGTTAGGACATTGGAGGTTGTCCCCTGATATATATTGCAAGCACAGTTATTGCTTTCAGGGGTAGGAGCACATTCTGATATTGTTTGCGTTGTGATTACTCGCTTGGTAATTGGAATAGAATAATTGGGCGTGCCATTAGTCTTGAGGCCATCTAATGTGCTAGACTCCAGGGTATTCAAAACGGCGTTCTTTAAGCTTGAATTTTCAATCAGATTTATTGATCTCAAAGCAAGGGTGCTAACGGGTGCCGTCTGATGGGTGTAGGTCGTTGTAGTTGTTTGAAAGTCTCCTGAATTTGGGGAGGAGCATTGATCATTAGCAAGATTTAGATTCGTAGTGGTTGTTGTTGAAGCAGTATAGGATGACTTACCGAAGCCGTAGTCGCTATTCTTCAGAAGGTCGTGAGCAAATGCAGTACTCTTTGCATCAGCTCTCACTTCCTTTATGAACAATGCAGTGTGTGATTTGGTTTTGATCGCATCCAGGTAGTATACCTCTTTTATTCCTGATGAGTAATTATCAAAATCATTGTCCAAATCTCTATCATACCCGGTCGCTGGATTTCTCCACGGATAATTACCGCTCCATTTTCCATAGTTGAATTCAATCCAATAACCCCAATCGTTTTCGTCTAATTTTCCATTAGCTTGATTACCAGCCCCACCTCGGTCAACAAAGTCTGGACCAGTGATGGCAGTTAAAAACCACGTATAGGCATATTTTTCTGGGCGTTTTAGTTCGCGATAGGTGTCGCCCTTATCCTTTTGGTTGTTTTCCGAATACGAGTACTCGTCGTAGCTATACGCCGGAAGTGCGAAGTGATAGGTCACTCCGGATTCGTTTGTTATTTTGAAAGCACCAATCTGTGTGCCGAGGTTACCTTCGTGGGATCTTGTGTAGCCAGTCGAAGTACAATCAATAAAGCCGTCCGATTCGGGGTTCTTTGAATTGTCCAGATTCAGAATTTGTGCATTGGTATACCATTCTATATGTCGCGACCCCATTAAGTGCCCGTTTTGGAGTCCCCCTTGAGGGGTTGAGTTCTCGCCCGTTTCTTCAACAGAGCCGACAGTATTGAAGGTAGGGACCAATGGTACAATACCGGTCAACATTTCTCCACCAGTTTTGATGAACTTGTTCGAGAATTCTCCAACGAAACGAAATTCAAAAGGCTCCGAACTATATCCACTCGTATAAGGAAATTGCTTTACATCGTATCCGGTTTGAGTCTTTTTCCGATTCTGTCGGAAGGCTAAGTTCTTGAATGAATATGGCCTGATATAGCCACCAAGGCCCTGAGCGTTGACGTTGTAGTTATCATAGTTTAGGAATGATCCTCCCGCAACGAGGTCAGGATCTGGATTATCAACGATGCTCCCTGTTGGATCAAGCAATGTATAAGAGTCATATGCATTTGCATCGAACCCGCCAGAGACGGGTGTTGTTGGATTATAGAGAGCTCCATTTGTGAGAACGTTTTCAACTTCATCAATCCAATACCTCGTGTGACTATAACCCAAGTGTACGAACGGTAAAGGAAGAGTGAAGGAGTTGGTTCGGGTACTAATGTTATCAGACTTAGAGTTGTTAACCGGTGACCAACCAGCGACAGACAGACTTACACTATTGCTTGGGTTTGTACTAATGGACGCCCCCATGATACCTACGTTGCCCTTGTTGAATGCAGAGGAAGGTATGGTTCCGCCTGGACCCTGTCCAGTTTTGGGTTTGTCGTAGCCAACACTTGCGCTAATGCCACTGTAACCTGTTATTGAATCAAAATTGGTAGATACCCCAGCGCCAACGCTAAGGCCGATGGCTGAGTTCTTTGTTCCGCCGAGTCCAAGGTTGACACCAGCACTGGCATAGGGACCTGAAAAAGGGTCCACACCATAGGTGATACCGACATTAAGATGATCTGATAGGCCAAATGAAATCCCGATGCTCGAACCAACTCCAAATCCTTGGTAAGTATCTTGAGAGAAGGCTAAGTTGGCCGATACGCCTCCCACACCAGAAATACCAATGGTAACTCCAACTGTAAATGTTGTCCTTTCACCACCCGACCAGAATGTGTGCTCTGTATTTGGGGCCCCAAAATGATCATCGGCGAACCCATTAACCGTTCTTGAAATTGCGCCAGGATTTAAGGACCAACCGAGCCCAACCCAACTGGCCTCCTCATCAGGCATGATTCCTCCGTGATAAGAAAGAGCTAAAGGATAGCCACCTGAAGGCCCAGGTACCTCAAGCAAAGGAATATTATAAGTGAAATCCCCCGTCGCTAAATTCACCATATCCGTCGTATCCACCGGCTCGAAACTGGTAGCCTCAGGTGCTGTCGGACCGGAAGTGAGAGCGTAACTAACTGTAGTGGTGATCGTCTCCAGAAAGAAGACTATCAGTAAGAAAATGGCAATAAATCGGCGCCTGCCAGTGATGGCCATTCGCATAGCGGCTTAGGTTGGAATAATTCAATTTAACCTAAGTCGGACATTCGCATCAATCAGATGTAATAAAATTTATGTTTGGCACTTTTCGCAAATCTTTGACGCGGAACCTAAATCGCTGATTTCCAGTGGCCAAACCGAATTCATTTAAATTGAGTTGCACCCAATCGCGATCCTCTGTCTCTTTTCTCGAAAAAACCAACAGGATGTCGGTTGAATGGCCCATTCCATACGTTCTGCTGAGGTTTGCGTCGCTAACCGCTATTGTGTCACCTCTATCTGTGGTCATTGTAATGTATTCCCCCATTCTAAAGGAAAGTATCTGAACCAATTCGCTATACAATCCCATGTTGCCCCCGGGAGTGAGGGCCTCGCGGCCGTCGCGCGACAGACTCAATATATAATAGTCATACTGGGAATACTTGTTCCGCAACTTTCGGATTGAGGCTGTGTCCATTGTTTCGCCTAGTTCCTGGTGTACCCACAGATCCGTAGGTCGGTACTGCACCTCCACCAGTATCCCTCCGGCGGTCTCTGACTTGCGCAATCCGTTTTCAGGATCGGCCGCGTAGGCAGCTAGTTCCTTGAATGAAAGCTCTTTTGGCCTGCAACCCAATTGAATGAGTGCCAACAAAGTTGCGAGTATGTAAACAGAATAGCATCGCATGCGTATAGCTATTGCCCTTTGTATTCTTTGTTAAGCCCTTCGAGGATTATGCTTGTAATGTCCAGCGCCTCGTTGGCATAGGCGATATTTCCATATTCGGTTGCCGCCAGAATAATGGTATAGCCGTGTGCCATTCCATACTTTCGGATGTAGGCGTTCACCTGGGTGAGCACTTCGGAAGTCATCTTTGAATCTTCCTGCTGCGCCTGCGCCTTCATGGCCTGCTGGTATTGCATAAGCTGGCCCTGCTTAGCCCGGATCAGTTCCTCAGAGAGCTTCTTTTCCCGAACCGTCATTTTGCTGCTTCCCTTCTCGTAGTCCATAATCGCGCGCTGCACCTCCACCGTAAGCGTGTCAATGTTGGCCTTCCATTGAACGGTTTTCTTCTGGTAGTTTTTCCTTGCGTCGATCATACCCTGGTACCCGTTTACCAGCCTGGCTGAATCAACGTAAACGAGCTCCTGACGGTTGGACAAATAGAAAGAGCCGAGCACTATTAAACCCAGGAGATTCAACAGCCCCAGGGTAAGAAGGAACTTGTTCATAAGTAGTCCGGTTAGTTAGCCATGCAAAATAAGCATTGCTCTGGAATCTGCGGATGGAAGGGTGGGCGGTTAGGGTTTAAATGCCGTGATCGTCACCGACTTTAGGCCAATACCATACAAGGTGTCTTCATTCAAAAGCGCAAAACGATAGTTGCTGCCTCCGTCCAAAGGTTCCTTGCGCTTCTCGGCAGTATACAGGTCCACGAAAACAAGTTCCTGTCCGGCCAGGTAATACAGCTCCTCGCCCAGAAAGTTGAAATACGTCATTCCCGACTCGCCTAACGTCCTGACGTACCGTCCCAGGGGATTGAACATGTGAACCCCAGCGGATTTATCAAGCAGAAAAACATAGTTCTGGTATTCGCGCAGGGAAACGTAATCGGTTATTTTCTTGTCCGGCAGGTGTTTGAGGGTGTTCTCCAGGCTGATCGTCATGGAGTTTTGTGCGGTTTTCTTGATGGAGAAGTCGGCGGAGTCAAGAATCCAAAGTTCGCGCAACGCTGGGCACACCAGCCACGGACTTACAGCAAAGGCCGGGTCAAGTACTTTTTCATTTACGGTGGAGAAATCGTAAGACATCGTGCCGTATCGTTGTCCTTCCCGAAAGTAGAAGAAGGACTGTACGCCATCCAGGGGGTCGAGGAGCGTAGGGGGGGTATTGAAGTGATGCGAACCTATTTTCTTGCCGGACTTGTCGTGCTTTTGGATTTCACCATTAGCCAGGACCACAAAGAGGTCGCCAGCCCGGTCGATTCCCGCCCAGGTGATATCAGATTCAACATTCACTGTGATGGGTAAATGTTGCCCCGTGACTACCTGTGCAATGAGCAAGCCGATGGCGATCAATAAAGAGCGCATCAGGCCGGATATTTCTTTAGCACGGCTTGCGAACCGTCGAACACGCAATAGGTGCCCTGGTGATGAACCCACTCACCGATGTTCAGGTAGCGGCTGTTTGGACCCACGGGGAGATCAAGCACCAGGTGGCGATGCCCGAAGATATAGAAATCACGGTGCGTGCGCTTCTCTTCCTCGCGGCACCAGATGAACAGGAACTCATTTTCCTCACCCTTGAATGTCTCTTCGCGCTTCATGTTGCTGATTCGGCTCTTCCGACTCCAGTAGTGTGCAATTGCCATGCCGAGGTTGGGATGGATGCGGGCGAAAAGCCATTGGCAAATCGCGCTATTGAAGAACTTCTTCAGGATTTTATAGCCGGTTTCTCCCGGGCCAAGACCATCCCCATGCCCGATCAGCAGGCGGCGATTTCCAACGTGAAGTTCAATGGGTTCCCGATAGATAGGAATGCCCAGCTCGGTCGGGAAGTAGTTGAACATCCACATGTCGTGGTTGCCGGTAAAGAAGGCAATGGAAATACCCCTGTCGCGGAGTTCGGCCAGTTTGCCCTGCAGGCGGATGAATCCTTTCGGGATGGCATGACGGTACTCAAACCAGAAGTCAAAAATATCGCCCAGCAGGTAAATGGCATGGGCGTCTGACTTAGTCGAATCCAACCACGCAACGATTTGCTTCTCGCGCTCCAGGCTGGTCGATCCATCCGGGGCGCCCAGGTGGAAGTCGGAGGCGAAGTATAGTTTCTTGTTGGGGGGAAGATCGATCTGTTGGGTCACCATGGTGGGTTTCCTTACACAAAAGTAACTTATTTGAGCGCTACCGCCGAAGAGGGCGCGGACAACTTTCAAGGAAGCTGAGGCTAAAAAAAGAAACCGCAAAGATGCCGAGCAAGGTATGCTGCATCTTTGCGGTCATTAAGGTCAACGAAGAACTTATGCGTTTTCCTGGGGAGGTGTCGCCTCCGGTGCCGGCGCTGGCTCTGCCGCTGGCGCAGCAACTTCCGGTTTTGCCGCTCCATTCGCATTCGTAAACTTTTCGTAGGTCGTCTGGTGGCTGAAAGGACGCTTGCCGATCAGGCGTTCCAGGTCGTTCTGAAAGAGAATTTCCTTCTCCAGTAGTTCCTTGGAGATAATTTCAAGCTGCTCGCGATGATCATTGAGCAGTTTCCTGGTGCGCTGGTAGCAGAAATCAATCAGCGCCTTCACCTCTTTGTCAATCTTTTCGGCGGTAGAATCGGAGTAAGGTTTCTGGAAGTTGTATTCTGACTGCTTGCTATCATAGAAAGACATGTGGCCGATCTCCTTGTTCATGCCGTACATGGTCACCATGCTGTAAGCCATCTTGGTAATACGCTCCAGGTCGCTCAGTGCGCCGGTGGAAATCTTGTTGAATACAATATCCTCAGCCACACGTCCACCAAAGGCCATGCACATTTCGTCAATGAGCTGGTCGGTCTGGTACAGGAACTGTTCTTTGGGCAAATACTGCGCATATCCCAATGCCGCGATGCCGCGAGGTACAATGCTCACCTTTACCAGCGGATCGGCATGTTCGAGATACCAGCCGGCAACAGCGTGACCGGATTCGTGGTAAGCGACAATTTTCTTCTCTTCCGGTGAAATGAGTTTGTTTTTTTTCTCAAGGCCTCCGATAACCCGGTCAATGGCATCCTGGAAGTCCGTCATCTCCACCTCTTTCTTATCTTTTCGGGCCGCGATCAGCGCTGCTTCATTGCAGACGTTCGCAATCTCAGCTCCGGCGAAACCAGGGGTCTGTGCCGCCAGCTTTTTCACATCCACTTCCTTGGAAAGTTTGATGGGCTTCAAATGCACTTTGAAAATTGCCTCACGCCCGTTGATGTCGGGTTTGTCGATGCTGATCTGGCGGTCGAACCGGCCCGGTCGTAACAGGGCTGAGTCGAGAACGTCGGGGCGGTTGGTGGCCGCCAGGATGATCACACCACTGTCGGTGGCAAAACCGTCCATCTCTACCAGGAGGGAGTTGAGGGTATTTTCCCGTTCGTCGTTTGCGCCGGGTATCTGGCCACGACCGCGTGATCGGCCGATGGCATCAATCTCGTCAATAAAGATTATGCAGGGTGCTTTCTCTTTGGCTTGTTTGAACAGGTCGCGTACACGGGCAGCGCCGACCCCTACGAACATTTCCACAAAGTCTGATCCTGACAAGGAGAAGAAGGGTACACCTGCTTCGCCGGCCACGGCCTTGGCCAGCAATGTTTTTCCGGTACCAGGAGCACCAACCAATAGTGCGCCTTTCGGGATTTTGCCACCCAGCTTGGTGAACTTCGACGGGTTCTTGAGGAACTCGACGATCTCCATGATTTCCACCTTGGCTTCATCTAGGCCAGCCGCATCTTCAAACGTGATCTTTACCTTGCTCTCGGCATCAAACAACGCTGCTTTTGACTTGCCAATATTGAAAATTTGGCCGCCCGGGCCACCGCCTCCCGTCATCCGGCGCATAAGCATCCAGAAACCGAAGAGGAGCAGGAAGAGGAAGCCCCAGTTGAATAGCATGGTGCCCACATCGTTCCGCTCTTCGTAAATGATATCCACCTTCTGATCACGCGAGATATTCTTCGTGATCGCATCGTATTGTTCCACGAACTTGTCGATGGAACCGATTTTCATCTTGTAATGGGGTCCGCTGACACTCAATCCCAGTGGGCTGCTGCGTTCCAGGTCCTGCTTGTATTTGGCGTTCTGAAGGGCCTCCGGTTTCAGGGTGATTTCAACCAGTTTCTCGTTCTCGACCAGCACCAACTTCTTGACATCGCGACTTTGTACGATGTCTTCAAACTTGCTGGCGTGGATCTCAACGGATGCGCCGGTTTTGTTGAAAAGCGTGATGGCAAGCACCACAGCCACCAATCCCAGGATGATCCAGATTTGGTAATTGGATCGGGGTAGCCGGGGTGGGATATTATTGTCTTTTCTTTCCTTGTCTGCCATGTAAGTAAGTTCCTTTTAAGTCGTTGTAATGGTTAACGCGTGGGTTCTAATTTGGTTCAGTCTGTAATCTCGGTGATCGCCGCATCCCCCCAAAGACGCTCCAGGGCATAAAAATTCCTGAGATCCTTGCGAAAGACATGGGCAACCACACTACTATAGTCGAGAAGCATCCATTCTTTATTGTTTTTACCCTCCGTGTGCCAGGCGGTCTCTTTGGTGCCCTTGTACACCTCGTCGCTGATCGAATCGGCGATGGCATCGAGCTGTTTGTCAGAACTGCCGGTACAGATCACGAAGAAATCGGCCACTGCATTCTTTACTTTACGGAGATCCATGACTACAATATTGGTGGCTTTCTTCTCCTGCATCCCCTTCACGACCAACTCACTGAGCCGCTCGGAAGAATCTGCTTTCCGTCTCTTCGCCATTCACTAACTTGGGTTGGTTAGAAACCGTAAAACTAACTAAAATCCCTTGTATAAAATCCCTGCCAATACCCTTTTCACTGGCCGGAAACTGATTTATGTGCCAGAATGTCATTCTACCAATTCTTCCCTGGCGGAGCTGCACGAACAAGTTGAATTACCAGAGGGAACCGTCTTTATTACTGACTACCAGACACGGGGCCGAGGGCAACGGGGAAACTCATGGGAATCAGGTCAAGGCGAGAACCTGACCTTCTCGATCTTGTTTCAACCGAGCTTCCTGGCCGCGATGGACCAGTTTCAATTGAACATGGCCGTGACGGTAGGTATTGCACGAGGCCTCCAAAACCTGATTTCCAGGGGTGTTTCAGTCAAGTGGCCCAACGATATCCTGGTTGACGACCTGAAGGTCGGAGGAGTGCTGATTGAGAATCAGACCATGGGCGCGAACCTCTCAACTTCGATAGTCGGCATAGGTTTGAATGTGAACCAAACCAGGGTCCCTCACGCCCAGGCCGGTTCGCTCATTCAATGGGTGGGTCAGCCATTGGGCCTGAATGAAGTGCTCGAGGTGTTATTGGTCGGTATCGAATCGAATTACCTCCGCCTGAGGTCGGGTGCGCATGAGCAGATTCGTGCGGAGTACCTTGAGCTTTTGTATAAATACAGGGTTCCTCAGTTATTCGAAGCCGGGGCCAACCCGTTCATGGGTTTGATCACCAACGTGGATGAATCGGGACGGCTTTGCGTTGAGTGTTCAGGCGAAATTCTCAAATTCTCCCTGAAGGAGATACGAATGGTGTTTCCGATGCGTCCTGACCGCAACTAATTCTCAGGCTATCTCACGCGTGGCCTGCACGCCGCTGGAAGAAGGGCCGCAAGATGGTCCGGTCAAGCACAATAAACGCAAGGACCAGGTTGATGCCTATCAAAATATTCATCACCAACTTTCCATTGATGTTTATCTGGGGAAGGGAAGGAGTCGTCACATATTTCTTCAGGGGCTCCATCTGTTCGATGGAAATTGATCCACTGATCTGATCGAAGGTTCCAGCAGTGAGCATCATGGCCAACATGCCTGAAGCAACCATCACACCGGCGAGGAGCATAAGTCCATTCTTGGGCGAGGGATAGGTGGTCAATGCACCACGAGAGAGATTTCTGATGACCCGGTCTACAAACTGGGTAGAGGGAGATTGGATGGAATTCTTCTTCAGGAACTCATGGACGGGCCGTAGTTCTTCCAACCGTTGCTGAAGCGCCGTGGAAGTGCCAAGTTCCTGCTTCAACTCCTGGAGAGCAGCTCCCTCGAGTTTTCCGTCAAGAAAATCCTGGAGACGGGCTTCCTGGCTATCGGTGATCTTTTCCATGAATCATAAAGTTAATGCTTCCGTCTTTAAAATACGTGTCAGTTCGTTGGCCAACCGCTGGCGGGCCCGGTGCACCCTGACCTTGAGCGTATTTATCCGTTGACCGGTCATTTCAGCTACTTCTTCCAGGCTGAATTCCCGGATATAATACAGCTGAATAGCCAGTCGGTCAGCTTCATTGAGGTGATCCATCGCCTTGGAGATGAATACCTCTTTGTCGTCGCGCTCCATGGCCGACTCGCTCTCGGCAGCTTGATCATGGTGCTCAATACTTTCCATCACCCGGCGGTTCTTCCTCTTATAACTAATCGCTGTGTTGAAAATAATACGGTAAAGCCAGGTTGAAAATCGGGCCTTGCGGTTGAACCCTTTCAGGTAGTGGAAGGCCTTGATGAAGCCATCCTGGGCTGCTTCTTCAGCTTCAGGGCGGTTGTTCAGGACCTTCAGGGCAATGGTAAACGCGAAGCTCTTGTATTGGTCGACTAATCGGGCATAGGCCTCCTGTTTCCCGGCCAAAACCTGGTCGATCAGCGCATTTTCCTCCTGGAGTGACAACACGGCCCTTGGACGCTTATTTTCTACCTCAAGTTACATATTGCCAAGCCGAAATTGGGAACAAAAGAATTTGTAATTGAAGTGTAACCCAGGCCTGCCCACCCGGCGTCAAAGGGGCAAAAACACACGCTATGGAATCCAATGGAGTTATAGTACCCGTATTGGGCGTCCTCCTGCCCATCATCATTACGCTGGGGGCATTTATTATGGTGGTCTACCTCCGGAAATACGAGAACACGGAACGTATGTCCATGATCGACAAAGGCATTTCCCCGGAATTGTTCCGAAAAGAACGCATTGGCCGTGGGGGTACGTTGCGGTGGTCGTTCTTGCTGATCGGCATCGGCATCGGGTTCCTGATGGGCTATTGGCTCGACAGAACCTTCGATATGGAGGAAACAGGCTATTTCTCGATGCTGTTTATTTTCGGCGGCATTGGCCTTGGGCTTTCCTACTTCTTCGAAGAGCGTAAGAACCAGGATCAGAAGCAGCAATAGAATTCCTGCAATCCAGCAAGAAGACCCTCATGAAAGTGAGGGTCTTTTTTTATGGGTGCTGACTAGAATAGCCACTGGATCAATGTGAGTCCAAGAATAGAGATGATCACCAGGCAGGCCAGGTTGAGGAGGATTCCCGTCCGGATCATGTCCTTCATTCGGATATGACCCGTGGCGAAAAGCACAGCATTGGGTGGGGTGGAAATCGGCATCATGAAGGCACAGCTGGCCGCCAAGGTCACGGGAATGGAAAGCCAAACGGGGTTGATGTGGAAGCCATCCGCAATGCCAAAAACGACAGGAACAAAAATGGTCACCAGGGCCACGTTGCTCATCAGTTCGGTTAGACCCATCGAAATGGCGGTGAGCGAAATAATGAGCACAGCAGGAGAGATGTCTTTTTGCTGCGAAAAATAATTACCCACAATTTGGACAAGCCCCGACTTTTCCATGCCATCGGCCAGGCAGAGGCCACCGCCAAACAGGAGCAGGATTCCCCAGGGCAGTTCCTTCATGTCATTCCATTCGAGTAGAAACTTCTGCTTTTGCAGATCAACCGGCATCAGGAACATTAGTATGCCTCCGGCAATGGCGATGGTGGTGTCATCCAACAGGTTCTTGCCGATGAGGTTATTCAGGTTTTGGCGGAAAATCCAGAAGAAGCAGGTGACGGAAAAGACAACCAGCACCAGTTTCTCTGCCTTCGTTAGCCGTCCAAGCTCCAGGTACTTGCGCTGGATGAGTTCGTGCGATCCTTCGATGGAATGCAGCCGGTTTACAAAAAGCAAGCGGGTGATGATGAGGTAACAGGCGATGAGCGCCAGGATCATCATGGGGATGCCCATGATCATCCAACTGGTGAAGCTGACATCAATATTGTAGAAACGCTTCATGAAACCCACCATGACCACGTTAGGGGGTGTACCAATGATAGTGGCCATACCGCCGATACTCGCTGAGTAGGCAATGGCCAGCATGAGGCCCGTGGCGAATTTCTGAAAGCGCGGATCATCTTTGTGGGTGCCCAATTCGGAAGCAAGCAGCGAGGTAACGGACGTGGCAATGGGTAGCATCATGATGGCCGTCGCGGTGTTGCTGATCCACATACTGATCAACGCGGTGGACAACATGAATCCCAGGATGATACCATTACCGCTGGTACCAGTGAGGCGGATAAGCCCCAACGCAATGCGCTGGTGAAGTTTGTGGCGCTCGAGGCCCAGGGCAAGAATGAATCCGCCCATGAAAAGGAAGATCACGGGATCCCCGTAGGGTGCGGAAGCTTCCCGCACAGAGGATACTCCAGCGAGCGGAAAGATCACCATGGGGAGGAGGGCGGTGATCGGTATCGGCATGGCTTCCGTAGCCCACCAGGATACCATCCATGCGCCCATGCCCAGGACAAAGATACTTTTCTCGGACAGCGTACCCGGCTCGATAGCATTCACAATGAGCGCGAACAGAACCGGGCCAAGGATCAATCCTACGAACTTGGTTCTCGCAAGGAGCACGCTCATCTCGGCAATGTTTTCAGCAAGATAAGGGATGCTTCTGCCGGGACAAAAGAATTACACAGATGGTGCCGAGCAGTCGTTGCAATGAATCAACCATTCCCAGGATCACCCTGCTCACCAGAATCGGGAGGTGTTCTTTCCGGGCGGGGGTTGGCCTGCTTAACCACAATGGGTCTTCCATCCAATTCCGATTCATTGAGTGCGGCAATGGCTTTCAGGGCTTCTTCGTCATTGGGCATTTCGACAAACCCGAAGCCTTTGGATCGACCGGTGACGCGGTCTTTGACGATTTTGGCGGACATCACCTGCCCATAGGCTTCAAATGCCTTCTGCAGGTCCTCCCGCCTGGTTTTGAAATTCAGGCTGGCAACAAAGATGTTCATGGCAACAGGAAGAAAGTTCCTTATACAAAATAGAAGATTTTGGGAAAGAAAATCAATCCGTACGAGAGGCTCAGACGCCCAGCAATTCGCGGGCATTCTCCCGTGCCAGCGTGGAAGGCCTGGCGCCCCCGATCATCTTGGCTATTTCGTCAACGCGTTCATCCTCGTTCAGTTGTCGGATTTCGGTGATGGTCTTGCGGTTTGCGGTGTCCTTGAAGACCAGGTAGTGCGCGTCACCTTTTGCTGCAATTTGCGGGAGGTGAGTGATGGTGATCAACTGGTGCGACTGCGCCATTTTTTGCATCATTGTGCCCAGTTGGATGGCGATTTCACCGGAGATGCCGGTATCAATTTCGTCCAGTACGAGCGTAGGGAGTGCGGTCTTCTCCGCTAATACATATTTCACACAAAACATCAACCTGGAAAATTCCCCGCCAGAGGCCACAGCTTCCAGGGGCCTGGGTGCTATTCCCTTGTTGGCGCTAAACAACACTTCCATCAAATCGGCGCCCTGCACACCCGGCTCAACGGTCGTATGCTGAATTTCCAAAACGGCCTGCGGGATGCCCAGCGGTTTCAGGAGTGAGACAAGGTCTTTACACAAAGCGCCAAGTACCTTCTTCCTGGATTCGGTCAGTCTGGCGGCAAGGCTTTCCAGGTTTCGTTTTGATTCATCAAATCTTTTCTTCGCAGCGGTGAGATCATCTTCAAGGTTGACAGTTTTCCGGGCTTGCTCCTCGAGTCGTGCCTGCAACTCCAATAACGAGGGGACATCCGGAACGCGGTGCTTTTGAAGCAGGCTGTTCAGCAAATCCAGTCGCTCCTGTACTTGCCGTGTCCGCACGGGGTCAATTTCAGCGTGCTCTTCTTCGTGTTCAACTTCCCGTAAAATATCTTTCAGTTCGATTCGGATGACATCAAGCCGTGACGCCAGTTGTTCAAGTGCCGGCGAGAATTCCCGAATGGGTTGGAGTAAGCCCAAGGCTTGGGTAAGCTGGCCTTGCGCCGATGCTTCGGCATTGCCAAGCAAAGCAATCACCTGAACAAGCCTTGCCTTAATGTCTTCCGCATTCTCACCCACGTTGAGGTCTGACTCAAGTTGCTCCTGTTCCCCGGGTTGGAAGGAGGCCTTTTGCAGCTCATTCACCTGGAAGCGAACAAAATCGTATTCTGTTTTCAGTTTATTGGCTTCCGCGGTAAGCGTATCGAGAGCGGTTTTGCTCTCCTGGAACTGGTTCCAGGCGACCTGGTATTCACTGCGTACGGTCCGGTTATTTGCATAACTGTCGACGAGGTCCAACTGAAAACGGTGTGTCCCGAGTTCCAGGGTTTCATGCTGAGAATGGACGTCCATCAGTCGGCTGCCAATCGCGCGCATCACATCCAACGTCACAGGCGTATCATTGATAAAGGCCCGGCTCTTCCCACCGGGGCTGATTTCGCGACGGATAACGGTTTGGTCGCTGTAATCGAGATCGTGTTCTTCGAAGAGGGTCTTCAGCGAATAACTTGCGATCTCAAATTGACCTTCGGTAATGCACTTGGAGGAGTCATCCCAGAGTACTTTTGTATCGGCACGGCTGCCCAGCAGCAAACTGATCGCTCCCAGCATGATGGATTTTCCGGCACCCGTTTCGCCCGTAATGACCGTCAGCTTTTCCGACGGTATCATCTCCAGGTGCCGGATCAGGGCGTAATTCTGTATGGTCAGTCTCGTGAGCATGCCTGACCAAAATTAAGCAGGGGAAACTATTTTGTTTCGATAATTTTCTGGTAGGCGTTTCGCTTGGCGTCTACGACGGAGAGGATATCATAAGCCTCCCGCCGTACATTCAGGTTGCCTTCCGAGAAGATGTTGGCCAGTTCGGCAGATTTGGCGTCAAAGAAGGTAATGACGAAGATGGAGCTGGGATAAATTTGCCACACATTCCGTACAGCTTTCAGTACGTTCAGGATGGTCTGCCGGCTTTCATCCGGACTCTTGTCAAAGGTGTCCAGGGCCAGGCGGTGGTAGCGAT
Source organism: Cyclobacteriaceae bacterium (assembly GCA_016787645.1). Taxonomy (GTDB): domain Bacteria; phylum Bacteroidota; class Bacteroidia; order Cytophagales; family Cyclobacteriaceae; genus ELB16-189. The sequence continues at coordinate 375,949 of JAEUUF010000002.1, forward strand.
ACATGCTTTTCCGCATCTCAGCCATCTGGGGGTTATTGATGTTTTCGATCAGGTTGTACCGGTTGCGCGTGCTCCCGATGGACTGCCACCCTGCGCGGTTCGATGACTGGGCATTGTTGACCACCATCAGCGCGCTCTGGAAGAAGGGATCGCCACCCCGTTCACTGAACGAGTCGTAGTCCATTCCCAAAATTATGTAGGCATAATAGGCCAGCATGGAGGTAAGGTTGCTGATGTAGGCATTGTCATTGTATTCCAGTGGCAGCGATTCGATGTACTCAAACTCCCATTCGCGGTCGGCAAAGTTGAGCAGCACGGTCTCATAATTGGAGTTGTAGACAGGCCGCGCTACCGTGATTTGTGCACTTGCCTGGAACGACCCAATGGAGGGCATTTGGCTGATGTTGAGAAACAGGGAGCAGTTGATCCGCTCATAATTCTTGTAGGTGTCATTCGTCCACTTCCGGGTATTCATGAAGTTGGCAATGGCCCTTTCCATGTCTTTGAAGATCCCGCGGTCGGACGTCTGTATCTGGTCGGCGTTGATGGTGACTTTACAGTTGAGTTCCTGGCCGTGAGCGACGGTAACTCCCATGACGAAGACAGGGACGAGGAAGAAGTGGAGGCTACGCATGCTGGTCAAGAATGGCTTCGACGATATCCCGGGCCACTTCCTTTTTGGACTTCAACGCGAACTTCTTTGCGGGTTGCGTTCGGCTGATAAATTCTACTTTGTTGGTATTGCCGCCGAAGCCGGCGCCTGTGTCATTGAGCGAATTGAGCACGATGAAATCAAAGTTTTTGGAAATGAGTTTCTTCTCCGCATTCTGGTGCTCATTTTCCGTTTCCAGCGCAAAGCCTACCAGTACCTGGCCTGGTTTCTTTTGGCGCCCCAGCTCTGCAGCGATATCCGGTGTCCGGGTCAATTCAATGGTCAGGGTATCCGCCGTTTTTTTGATCTTTTGAAGTGACGTTTGCGCGGGTTTGAAATCGGCGACAGCAGCGGAAAGTACGGTAATGTCGGCGGAGGAGAAGAGCCGGCTGCATTCAGTGTACATTTCCTGAGCAGAGACCACCGGGTGCAGTGCAATACCGGCATGGTGTGTGACCTCATGCGTTGGACCCGACACCAGGTTTACCTGAGCACCCTGTTCCGCAAGAGCTTCGGCGATAGCAAATCCCATTTTCCCGGAAGAGTGATTTCCGATAAAACGAACCGGATCGATGGCTTCGTATGTCGGTCCGGCGGTAACGAGTGCCGTTTTACCCGTTAACTTTTTTTTTTCGGAGAAGTATTGTTCGAGTTGTTCCAGGATTTCACTGGGTTCAGCCATTCGGCCATCCCCAACGAGCCCGGAGGCAAGTTCACCGATCGAAGTAGAAAGGACTTTGTTTCCAAAGCCGCGAAGCGTGTCCAGGTTGGCGCGAGTGGATGGATGGGCCAACATATCGACGTCCATCGCGGGGGCAATGAAAACCGGGCATCGGGCGGAGAGATAGGTTGCCAGCAGTAGGTTATCACAGAAACCATTGGCCATTTTGGCAATTGTATTGGCGCTGGCAGGCGCAATGACAAGGGCGTCGGCCCAAAGCCCGAGGGCCACATGGTTATTCCAGGTTCCCGTATCCGAAGACTGAAACTCTGTCAGAACAGGATTCCTGGAAAGGGTGGAAAGCGTAAGGGGTGTAACAAAGTCCCGGGCAGCAGGGGTAAGGATTACCTTTACTTCAGCCTCTTGCTTGATGAGCAACCTGACCAGCAAGGCCGACTTGTAGGCGGCGATGCTGCCGGTGACACCGAGCAGGATCTTTTTCCCCTTCAGCATATCATGCTTCCGGCTTTGGCTCTTCCGTGCGCTGGCGATACATGATCTTGCCTTCCATGAACTCTTCAAGCGCCGAGGTGGTGGGCTTGGGGAGACGCTCATAGAACTTGGAGATCTCGATTTGCTCGCGGTTCTCAAAAACCTCCTCCAGGTTGTCCACGGTGGTGGCGAACTCGGCGAGTTTGTTGTTGAGCTCTTCCTTGATGTTGATGGCAATTTGGCGAGCGCGTTTGGAAATAATCACCACCGACTTGTAGACGTTGCCCGTCTGCGCGGCGATTTTGTCCACATCGCGGGTAATGATGGAAGGTTGAATGGCCATAGGTTACGAATTATTGTTTTTTAGTTTGTTGATCTTGTTGAGACTTTCGGAGTACAATTTTTCAGCTGCTTTCAGGTAGGTGCTATCCGGGTAGGACTCAATTAACTCCATATAATAACTGATCACGGTGTTGAAGCGTTCCAGTTGGAGGCCCGGAAGACTTTGCTGGGCGAGGTTATATTCGGCGACCACGCGGAGGTAGGCTACTTCTTCCAGGTAGTGGGAATCAGGGAAGTTCTTGCGGAAGTTCTCAAAGGCAATAACGGCGGCTTTGTAGCTTCGGATCTTCAGGTACTGCTTGGCATTTTCATAGCCTTTCTTTTCCAGCTTTTGTTGGCTCACCATGATTACCTCGTTCGCCCTGTCGGTGAAGCTGCTCTCCGGGTATTGGTTGATGAAGTTTTGCATGGCATTCATCCCTTCAATCGTACTCCGCTGATCGAGGTTGGGTGCAGGAGCGGATATGTATAAGGAATAGGCGTACATGAAGTAGGCCTCCTGTGCGTAGGCGCTACGTCCGTAGGTCTCATAGAATGTCCTGAACTGGCTAGAGGCCAGCAGGTATTGCTTTTCATAGTACTGGCAATAGGCCAGGTAGTATTCGACCTTTTCACCTTCCGGGAGACCCCGTACGATGGGGAGGATTTCCTCAAACAGGATGGCCGTGTGGTAGTAGTCCTTCTTCTCATAATAGGCGAGCCCGGCGTCGTACTTTATACGCCAGTCCTCGCTTTTTTGGATTTTGCGAAACTTGCTGCAAGAAGCAAGGCCCACCAATCCGACCAGTACCCAAATCGAGATTCTTAGATTTATCCCCATAAAGAAGGGCGCAAATATACGATACAGCCCAGATTTCTGAAATCAGGACTAAAACGACAGGGTGTGGGGGCTTATTTCCTGACTACCATCTTCCTGGTAAGGACCCCTACGTTGTCGAGGTAGATCGTATAGAAATAGACGCCGGATGAAAGTTCTTCAGACTGGATTTTAACCCTCGATTCGGAGGCGATCATTTCGTATTGTGCTACCGGGCTGCCCAGGATGTTGTGAACGACCACCTTGGCCTTAACCGACTCGTCGGAAAGACGGTAATCAATGTAGGCATGCTGGTCAGTAACCGGGTTCGGATAGATATCATGCACGGTGATATCCCTGGATTGAAAGACGAAGGAGCGGGGCGGTTTTTCCTCAATATTGATCAAAAAAGCATGTTCAATGCCCAGTTGAGGGCTTCCTCGCTGGAAGACTTCCAGGCGAAAGGAATTGGAGGTGGGGGTCATCCCGGTCTCGATCACAAAAAACAGGTTTGAGGCTGTTTGGCCGGGTTCCAGACGCTGGGTAATCTCATTTAGCCCGTCATAACAATCCGCTCCGCTGCAGAAATAGCCCTTCTGATTAGGATTGAGGTCGCCGGATGCCTTGCGGATAATGAAAGTCTGTGGCTTGTCGCTGGTATTCCGGATGCGTATGGGGATCCTCGCGTTTTGGCCAATTCCAGCCTGGTAGTTTTCCTGTCGGTCGATCCATTCAAGGCCCTGGCTAAGACCAGAAATCGCTGTAATGAAGAGCAGAATGATCGTAAACCACCGCCTCATAAAATGTACACTTACTCAAGTGAAAATATAGTTCAAAGTTCAACCCGTTCAAAGGGAAACTGCAAAAAAAGGGGCATGGACAGACAATAAGGGTTGACTCTGCTCGTTAGTCACCGTTTTTGGGTGACAACCGTTCCCCGGTTGGGCCGGTCTGCTTCCCGCCACCGAAATCCGCGGAGGATGGTATTCTCTTTCTTGAGTTCGTGCGGAGGAATGAACGAGGCATCCGGCTTAACGTAGAAGCTGATGTTGTGAATCTTGCCCGCCCGGAAGTTGATCCGCATGTTGCTGCAGATAATCTTATTCATGCCGGTAACAATCGTGGCCGTAATGGTCGAATCTTTGACTTGTTCCTTGAGTTCCTGTAAGGCGTAATAGATACTTTCTCCATTTCCTTCCACGATGACATGGTGAATATTCTTTTCATCAAAATACGCCACCATCTTGCGGCCCTTGATCTGGTTGTAGTTATTCAATGAATCGGATGAGGCGACAAAGGCGGACGAAACCATGTAGATCTTGTTTATCTTCTTCTTCAGGATCAACACGCTGATGGAGTCCGCGGTCATCTGGTTGCCCTCGGTCCACAGCACAGGATCTCCGTAGAAGTAAAGGGTTGAGTCACTGGCCTTGTAAACGAGTGAATCCGCCCGTCCCTGCAGGTCGCTCTTGAAGATCCGAACGTTGTGGTAGGCGAGGAGGCGTTTCTTTTCAGGGTCCGTGCTGTCGATGGAGACGAGCGTATCGGCAGAAATAAACAAGGTGTCCTTATCATCTGCTACGCGAGCCACATAAGCCCGGCCATAAACTTTGGATTTCATATTCTTCTTGTCGTAAAATCCATCGTCGCCGTAGATCACCATGTTATCCTCTTTCGAGGTAAGTACCACGTTGCCCTGGGCACGATAAAATTGCCGGACATCATCCAGCAAAAGTTTTATACCCTTTAGTTTGTATTTGGGAGTTTCAAAATCGCCACGGGCAAGGTCAGAAGTTTTGGACTTGGTGTCGTAATAGCCTTGTTCGTAATACCCGGTACGCCCCTCCTTGTCACGCACTTCCGTATGAGCGCGGAAAAAAATCACCTTGCTGCGCGAATGATATTGCAGGGTATCTGACTTCAACGTGTTTTCCTTGTTGACCGCCACCACATCCGTTTTGAAGGAAGCGAGGTTGGCATTCAGGTCGTAGTAGCCTTTTCGACTGGTTAGTGTATTCGTGCTGTCTACGAGTTTCCCATCGTTGAAATACTTCGCCACATTACGGACCCGGTCGTAGTCGAGGAAGTTGGTGTAGAGCGTGGCGGTCTCCAGTTTGTTAAAGACTACATTCCGCCGCAAGTAGGCGATCTTCTTGTTACCATCATAGGTCAGGCGCGAGGCGGTGACGGTGACTGAGTCGCCATCCACGATGCGGATTCTACCATAGGCCTCCACGGAGTTCTTGGCCCGGTTGAAGATAGCGGAGTCGCAGTAAATGGTGGTTTGATTCTGTACGAAGATGACATTCCCGATGACCCAGTCGGCCCGGACGCCGTCCTGGACAGAGCCTCGGAGCGTTTCCGCTTGCTTTAGCTTCACCTTCCGCTGCCCGAATGCAAGGCTGGCGCTGAGAAGCAGTAAGGTGAAAAGCGTGATTTTTCGCATGGGCGGGGCAAAGTTAGGAAACGAAGGCAGACCCCCAGACTTTTGATACTTTTGACTTGTGCTTTCCAGGTTCCAGGACTACCTCCAAAAATATGATCTCGCGGGTCCCACCGACCGTGTGCTTCTCGCCGTCAGCGGGGGATTGGACTCGATGGTGATGTTGCACCTGTTTCGCATGGCAAAGTTCGAGGTGGGCGTCGCCCATGGCAATTTCGGACTCCGGGGCAAGGAGTCCGATGGTGACGAGGTGTTGGTGAGTAACTACTGTGCAAAACACAAGATCCCTTTTTACAGTAACCGCTTCGATACCAAGAACTATGCCGAAACCCACCATATCTCCCTGCAAATGGCAGCCCGCGAACTGCGTTATCGGTGGTTTGATGAGTTGTTGATCCAGGAGCGCTACCATTGGCTGGCCACTGCACATCACTTGAATGATAACGTGGAAACGGTATTGCTGCGCTGGTCTCACGGTTCTGGGCTCGATCAATTGTGTGGTATCCCACGGAAGAATGACCGGATCATCCGGCCGTTATTGTTTGCTGGCCGCCCGGAGATAGAAGCGTTTGCTCGCGATGCCGGCATTGTTTGGAGGGAAGACTCCAGCAACCTGGCTACGCATTACCAGCGAAACTTCATGCGGCATGAGGTCATTCCAAAACTGAAAGAGATTAACCCTTCCCTGGAGACCACTTTCGGCATAACGCTGGAGAAGCTGGAAGGGGCCGCTGAACTGATGCGCCGAAGCATCGAACAGCTGCGGGACTCCATGACCCGCAAGGAAGGGCGCGAACTTTTCATTGACAAGAACCTGCTTTTGTTGCTCCAACATCCTGCTTTCGTATGCTATGAGTGGCTCAAGGAGTATGGTTTTGAGTTTGACCGTTGCAAGCAACTGGTTAGCGCGGCGGCAGCGTCACAAACGGGTGCCCGGTTCCTGGCTTTAACGCACGTAGCGGTGGTTGATCGTGATCAAATCATTGTGTCACCCAGAAGCACTGAGGAGTATCACGATGTGTTGGTCGAAGACTGGCAAGACAAGGCGGCGCTTGGCCCCTGGATGATGCACTTTCACCTTGAGCCAGGCAGTTCGATTTCCAGGGACCCTATGCTGGCTACCGTGGACTACGCCAAAGTCAGGTTCCCGTTGCTCTGGAGAAAGTGGAAACCGGGTGACGCATTCATGCCGCTGGGAATGAAGAATACCAAGAAGATCAGTGACTTCCTGGTGGATGAACAAGTGCCGTTGATGGAGAAAGGACGGGTGACGGTAGTCACATCCGGAGATGATATTGTGTGGGTGGCCGGCTATCGCGTAGATGAACGTTTTAAGGTGACGCCCAAGACGACAAAGGTCCTGACCATGCTGCTGAGGGCTTACAAATAACGACTTTTGTCATTTTTCTTTCTGGGTGGCGGTGATATCTTGCGGCCCGATTAACCGCCCCTGTATCGTTCATGAAACCAGACCGGCAGGGTGCAATTCACTTATAAACGCTTAATATCATACCCATGAAAATTACAGTTGTTGGAGCAGGGAATGTTGGTGCCACCTGTGCCGATGTGCTCGCGTATCGCGAAGTGGCCAATGAGATTGTCCTGATTGACATCAAGGAAGGAATTGCCGAAGGCAAAGCACTTGACATCTGGCAGAAGGCGCCCATCAATCTTTACGACAGCCGCACGGTAGGGACAACCAATGATTATTCCAAGACCGCGGGCTCGGATGTGGTGGTCATTACCTCCGGTCTCCCCCGGAAACCCGGGATGAGCCGTGATGATTTGATCGGTACCAACGCAGGCATCGTGAAATCGGTCACCGAGAATGTGATCAAGCATTCACCCAATGCCATCATCATCGTGGTGTCCAACCCGCTTGATGTGATGACTTACCAGGCGCACCTGACTTCGAAATTCCCACGCACCCGCGTTATGGGAATGGCGGGGATCCTCGACACCGCACGGTATCGCGCCTTCCTGGCGGAAGCATTGAATGTGTCACCCAAAGACATCCAAGCCATGATCCTCGGCGGCCATGGTGATACGATGGTCCCCCTGCCTCGCTACACCACTGTATCGGGTATCCCGGTTACCGAATTGATTGCTGCCGACAAACTCAACGCCATCATCGAACGCACCAAAGTTGGGGGCGGTGAATTGGTGAAACTCATGGGCACCTCCGCCTGGTATGCCCCGGGCTCGGCGGCTGCACAGATGGTGGAAGCCATTGTGAAAGATCAACGCCGTGTTCTCCCGGTATGCGTGCAACTGGATGGTGAGTACGGCATCAAGAATTGCTACCTCGGTGTTCCCGCGGTGCTCGGTAAAAACGGTATTGAGCGCATCATCGAACTGGAACTGAATGATGATGAAAAGGCCCTGCTGGAAACCAGCCGCAAACACGTCAAGGAAGTGATGGAAGTCCTGGACAAACTCGGGAAGTAATCCAAGTCACTTATCCTTATCAAAATGCCCGGCAACCCCGGGCATTTTTTATTCGCGGGGGCGGATTGCTTTGTAGACTATTTCACCGGCTGCGATCCCGAAGCGATCAGCGTTCTTCAGACTGCGGGCAAAATCATCGGGCTGTGCCTGCAGCCCGCTCCGGTTGATGCGCGCAGCGTAATCTCTACCATACTTCCTGACATGATCATCCTGGCCGAACAACTTTTCCCGGTCGCGGGGATTCGTCACGGAAGCATCCTCCTGCGTTGTCTCCGGCACCGGGGAGAAAAAGGGAACTTGCAGAATGGCAAAGCCTCCGGGTTTCAGCACCCGGTTGATTTCTCCCATCGCCTTCAAGTCATTGTCGACATGCTCCAGGACATGGTTACACAACACGGCATCAAATTGACGATCGGCAAACGGCATGTGGTGAATATCCATCTTCACTTTGGCCAGCGGTGATTCGATGTCGGCGGTGATGTATTGCGCGCCATGCTGTTGTTCGAATGGCCTCATGAAGCATTGCTCCGGCGCGATATGGAGGACATCCATGGGGCGTTTGAAGAAGTCAGTTTTTTCGCGGAGGAAGAGCCAGAGGAGGCGATGGCGTTCCAGCGAGAGGCAAGAGGGGCACAGGGCGTTGGGCCTGGGATTAATTCGCCCGTAGGGGAGGAACTTTCGGTAGGTATGTTGGCAGATGGGGCACTCCACCGCATTGCCCCGGTTGAACAGACCCAAAATAGAAAACCCGATCCCGCTGAAGCGAAGAAGGTATTTCCGGGGTATATACCGAATCAGCAACGAAATCAGGCTTTTCATGGCCGCAAAGATAACCGCTGCGGCGTTGCCCGAAAGTGTGTCGGCGGGTGTAAAAAAACACCGAGGTTTGTCAAACTATTTAGCCCGGAAGGCCATCTCAGACGTACAAGCAGGTTGGTGGAATTGATTCTGACTACACATTGTGACTAAACCGTATCCTGAAAAGGCGATGATGCATGCCGAGGACCTCGTGACGCGCGCGCGGGATGGAGATCCTCTTGCCCAGGGAAAGCTGATGCAGGCCTGGTATAAGCGCATCTATAATTTCGGGTATAAGTTCTTTTTCGATCACGACCTGGCGATGGAAGTGGCGCAGAAGACGTTTATCGCGATGCACCGTAACATCGCTTTCCTGCAGGAAGTATCCCGCTTCCGGCCATGGCTGTACACGATCGCCGTGAACTGCTGCCGGGAGGAGTTAAGGAGAAGGAAGAGCGCTAACGCGGTGTCGATCCATGATCTCCGGCCCGGTGAAGAGGAGGAAAGCCAGGCCTGGGAAGTGGCGGCCCACCGGCACGACAACCCGGAGCGAACCCTGCGGCAGTCAGAACTCGCCGACCTGCTCAGCGCCTGCCTGCGGCAACTGAGCGAAGAACAACGTGAAGTGGTGATTATGAAGGAGTATGAAGGATTGAAGTTCCGTGAAATTGCTGAAGCCCTGAACATCTCGGAGAATACCGTGAAGTCAAGAATGTACTACGGGCTGGAGGCGCTGAAACGGATTTTGGAGAGAAAGAAGATTACACGAGAAACCATTGGTTATGAAGGATAGACCTGATGAATCCACCCTGGTTGCCTATCACTACGGTGAACTGGAAGGGGAGGAACTGGCATTTGTTGAAGCATGGCTGCAACAGCATCCGGAAGAGCGCCACCGACTGAAAGAGTGGGGTGATGCCCGCACGATCCTGTCACACCTGCCGGACAAGGAGGTCATCGCCCCGCCCATAGTGGTGGGCAACAATCACCGCTCGTTCTGGAAGGAGGGCTATGTGCGTATGAGCCTGGGTATCGCCGCGTCATTGCTGGTGGTTCTGATCGCGGCCAGGTTGCTCGGGCTAAGCGCCTCCTACAAGGCCGGTGAAATGCGAATTGGATTTGGCACTACGGCCCCGGCGGAACAACCGTTGAGTGAAGAACGGGTGGCGGCCATGATCCAGGCATCGTTGCAGCAAAACAACGCGGCAGTTCAGACCGCCTGGGAGCAGGATCGAAAAAATTTGGAAGAGAACATACGCAAAAATGTGTTGTCGTCTTCCGAGAAGATTGATGCCCTTGTGCGCAACGTGTCGATCGGGCAGCAGGAAAAAATCCGGGAATTCGTCGGTCAACTGCAGGCGGACAACCTGAAACTGATGAAGGATTACCTCCAGCTGTCAGCCGACGGTCAAAAGGAATATGTGCAGGCGCTCCTGGTTGACTTCTCCAAATACCTCCAGGAACAGCGCCGCCAGGACATGCAGTACGTGCAGGCCAACATGAGCAACCTGCAGCAGAATACAGAACAGTTTAAGAAGGATACCGAGCAAATCCTCACCAGCCTGATCAGCTCGGGCAAAACAGAGACACAGAGAAGCTATTAATCGAATCAAAAAAATGATGAATCATATGAAAAACAGGGGGAGAATTTGGATGAGTGTGGGATTCTTGTTGGCCACCCTCGTGGCTTGGGGACAATCAGCAGCGCCGGAACGAATGGACCGCGACCTTGAAGTGGCCGAAAATATTCTTGGAACCCTGCTTCGGCAGGAAGCGGGGAGAAGGAGCTTCTTCCCGGTGGAAGTGCGGGGTAATTATGTGGCTGGTTATGGCGTTACCTTCCGGCTTCCGTTGGGTGGCGGGATGAATCGATTTGCTATCGCCGGATTCCCGGAACCTCCCGACATGGTTAATGTTACACCTGACGGTTTTTCGTATTCGTACAGCCGTAAAAGCCAGGACCAGGCCCGGGAGGAAGTTCGGTCCAGTACCCGGGTCAAAACGGCAAAAGCTCCGAAAGCAGCCATGGAAAGTGATGACAGCCTGGAATCAAAGATCAGGGACAGGTTTATGGAAGTGTCGAAGAATTTCCTGGCTGACTACGGCGATGTCATCAGCGGGTTGAAAGCCGATGAGCGAATCGTCATCACCAACCGGTCGGACAATTTCGAACCTGAATTTGACATGATCTGGGTCAATGGTGGCGGAGAATCCCGCCGGCCGTTACTGTCCGTGGAGGCGCGTCGTGGGGATATCGACCAGCTCAAACAAGGTAAGATTTCACGGGCCGAATTCATGAATCGCCTCAAAGTGGTTAATACCGAGACAACCGAAAGCCTGGATCCTGACCTCGAGGTGCTATCGAGCCTTTTTGGCCGGCTCTACCGCGAGGACTTGTCGAAGACCTACTACGTCCAGGGGAATGTTCGTTATGAACGGCTCAAAGATTTCGGAGTGATGTATTACATGAAGGTTTACTCCAGCACAGAGATGGAGGGAGACCGGTTCATGATGCCCACCCAGAACCTGCGGGATGTTTCACAAAAGGACAGGGATGCGAAGGTGAAAGAGCTTTATCCGAAGTTCGAAAGTGAGCTAAAGGAGAATATTGTGGAATACGGACGCACGCTCCGCAGCCTCAAGGAAAATGAGCAACTGGTGTTCAATGTCAGGTTGACAAAGTGTGAAGGTTGCGGGATTCCTGCCGAGCTCGAAGTGGCCATCAAGAGCAGTGCGCTCAAGGATTACAGTGCAGGCAAGGCGACCAAAGAAGCAACGATTGGAAAGATCACGCTGAAGAAAACCGGCGTGCAGTAGTTCCCCGAAAACAACAATGCCGTGAATCGGATGAACCGGTTCACGGCATTTTGTTTTTTCAGCCCAATCAAATTCCAGTATAGTTAAAGGGCGTAATATCCAGCAGCTGTTTTTTCACCTCCGCTTTAACGTTCAGCGTTTGAATGAAGGCAGCAAGACTTTCGCGAGTAATCTTCTCGTTGGTTCGGGTAAGTTCTTTAAGGGCTTCATAAGGATTTGGGTACCCTTCCTTGCGCAGGATGGTTTGAATCGCTTCTGCCACCACGGCCCAATTATCGTTAAGGTCAGCATGTATCGCGTCGGCATTGAGTTCAAGTTTGTGGATACCCCGTTCCATCGATTTGAGTGCCAGCCAGCTGTGAGCCAGCGGGACGCCAATGTTCCGAAGGACCGTGGAGTCGGTAAGGTCGCGCTGAAGCCGTGAGATCGGCAATTTGGCGGAGAGGTGCTCAAACAAAGCATTGGCAAGCCCCAAGTTCCCTTCCGCATTTTCGAAATCGATGGGATTCACCTTATGAGGCATGGCCGAGGAGCCGACTTCACCCGCATTGATTTTTTGCTTGAAGTAACCGAGTGAAATGTATTGCCACACATCGCGGCAATAGTCAATGAAGATCGTGTTGATGCGCTTGAGCCCGTCAAATTGGGCTGCCACGTGATCGTAATGTTCGATTTGCGTGGTAGGATGACTGCGCGTGAGGCCCAGGTGCAAGGTGACAAACCGGTTGGCAAATTCGAGCCAATCGACATCCGGGTAGGCCACGTGGTGGGCATTGAAGTTGCCGGTCGCACCGCCGAATTTTGCCGTGTGTGGGATGGTGGTCAGAAGATTGAGCTGAAGCCTTAACCGTTCAGCAAATACTTCCATTTCTTTTCCCAGCCGGGTAGGAGAGGCTGGCTGGCCATGGGTACGTGCCAGCATGGGGATATCCCGCCAGGCCGAACCTTGGTTCAACACCAGGCTCATCACCGACTTTACCGCGGGGATAAATTCTTTCTCCAGAAACTCGCGCATGAGGAGCGGCGTCGCGGTGTTGTTGATGTCCTGGGAAGTGAGCCCAAAGTGAATGAACTCCTTGTACTTTTCCAGCCCCAGGCGGTCAAAGGCATTCTTGAGGTAGTATTCAACCGCTTTTACATCGTGGTTGGTCGTCTTTTCGATGGTTTTTACTTCCGCCGCGACCACCGGGTCTGTCGATTCATACAGCTTGCGCAGGGAAGCGAATTTGTCTTTTGGGAAATCCTTCAATTCCGGCAAAGGCAATTCACACAAGGCAATGAAGTATTCGATTTCCACCCGGATCCGGTAGCGGATCAACGCGTATTCAGAAAAGTAAGAAGCAAGCGCCTTGGTTGTCTGGAAGTATCGTCCATCAATGGGAGAAATTGCCGTGAGCGGATTCAGTTCCAAGCAGCTCGATTGAACCGCTAAAATAATTCTTTTTAACCATTCCACTGCTTTTTTCGTTGATTGACGGACATTTGCGCTGCGAAAAGCCGACTTCATGTTACTGCTTTCTCGGATCCTTCCCTGTGTGCTGCTCGTCCTGGCGTTGACGACCGTCTCCGCACAAGTAAAGAATGCTCCGGGTGCTGAACTGGGGATTCGAAAAGCAACCGGACCAATCATCCTGGATGGCAAACTGGACGAGGAGGCTTGGACTTCTGCATCGGTCGCCACCAACTTCTTCCTGAATTACCCGGCGGATACCACGTTGGCACGCTTTCAAACGGAAGCACGCCTGGTGTATGATGATCATTCCTTATACATCTCGCTGGTTTGCTACGACAATGACATGCCAAACATTGTTCAATCCTTGCGGAGAGATTTTGACTATTCGGGGAATGACAACGCATCCATCATGCTGGGACCCTATCATGATGGTCTTAATGGATTCTTTTTTGCCATAACGCCGGAGGGAGTTCAGTCGGAAGGAACCATCGCCGCCGGTGGGCGCGAAAGTGGCAATTTCAACGGGTCGTGGGACAACAAATGGTATTCAAAAGTAATCAAGCTGGAGGACCGATGGGTGGCCGAGATCCGAATTCCCTTCAAGAGCTTCCGCTACAAGAATGGTGCAGATACCTGGGACATCACCTTTGTACGCTATGATCTGAAGCGAAACGAGGTGAGCAGTTGGATTGCGACTCCTATCCAATTCATACCGAATTCATTCGCCTACAGTGGGAGATTGAAATGGGATGTTCCGCCGCCTCACCAAACCGCAAATATTTCGTTGATTCCCTATGTGGCTGGAGGCACTTCGGCGGACCGAACGACCACGCCGGAAAAAACAGCCAATGACCTGCAGGCTGGCTTCGACGCCAAGGTGGGAGTTACGCCATCGCTCAACCTGGATATCACGGTTAATCCTGATTTCTCGCAGGTGGAAGTCGACCGGCAGGTGATCAACCTGACGCGGTTTGAGTACCAGTTCCCCGAGCGGCGGCAATTCTTCCTGGAGAACAGCGACCTGTTCGACCGTGCGGGATGGCCGGATGCACGACCCTTCTTTTCCCGACGTGTCGGGTTGGCGCAGGATACATCGGGATTGCTGAGAAAAGTGCCCATCGAATATGGCGCCAGGCTAAGTGGCTCTTTGTCGCGGAAGTGGCGAACCAGCCTCATGCACATGCGCACCAAGGAGACAGCAGCCCTGGGACTTCCTGATCAGACCTATACGGCGGCGGCCATTCAGCGCAACTTCTGGAAACAATCTTCTATCCAGCTTACTTATGTGGATAAGCAGTCCATCGGTGGCAACCTCGCCGATTCGGTGAAGTACTTTCATCCCAGTTTATGGGAAGAAAAAGTGAACGGGAGCACGACCGAAAAGGTGCTCAATACCTACAACCGGACGGCGACCGTGGACCTTGACCTGTTAAGTGCGGACAATAAATGGTACCTCAGTGGCTATCTCAGTAAGTCATTTGATGCATTTGCTTCAAGCGACAATTGGTCGGGCGGGGGGTTTGTACAATATACCCGCCGGACGCTCCAGTTTTTCGCGATGAGGACGTTCATCCAGGAAAACTTCAACGCTGAACCCGGGTATGTTCCCAGCCGTGGCGTATACCCAGGCGTCAGCAATACATCCATTGGGTTCACCAGGCCGTTCTATCCAGAGAGCAAGCGCATCGTCAAGATCAGCCCGCAGGCGAACGTGAACCTGTCCAGTATCCCCAGCGGGGTGACCACCGACCGCAGCGCCAACGTGGGGTTCATGATTGACTTTCTGAATACGGCCAACTTCCAGGTTCAATACACGCACACGTTTCAAGAGTTGACCAACAGCTTCAATCCCATTGACCACGAGAAATACACCAACTTCTTGCCGGGAGAACAATACACCTGGAATAATGTGCTGGCTTCTTATCGTTCTGACCAGCGAAAATTGCTGAAGTACGCCTTGGGCACAGCGCCGGGGTCCTTTTACAACGGGACGAATCTTTATGTTTTCGGTGAACTCAATTACCGGTACCAGCCCTATGGGAGCGTATCCCTGCGATTGGATTATTATGATGTGAAGTTGCCTGGCAACTATGGCGCGGCCCAGCTGTTTATCGCCAGCCCGCGCTTTGATTTGACACTCACAGACAAGATCTTCCTCACCACTTTCTTCCAGTACAACACCCGGGCTGACAACGTCAACCTCAATGCCCGGCTGCAATGGCGTTACAAGCCGGCCAGTGATTTCTTCCTGGTGTACACGGAAAACTATCTTCCGGGCAGTTTGTCGAGCAAAAACTATTCACTGGTCTTCAAATTCACCTATTGGCTGAATATTTAGCCGCAGTAAATTGAGGGTATCCCCGGGCGGGTGTAGCTTTACGGCCTGATTTAACACCTGAGCGATGGCCTTCAGTTTCTTCAAAAAATCGGAACCTGCACCCAAGCCGGCTGGCGACGATACCCACAACAAGCACTACGTTAATCTTACCGTGAAAGCTATCGTCCGGGAGACGAAAGACGCCATCTCCATCGCGTTTGCCCAGCCGGAAGGCCGCAAAATCACCTACAAATCCGGCCAGTTTCTTTCGCTGATCGCAACCGTGGGGGGGAAAGAGGTTCGCAGGGCTTATTCCCTGTGTTCTTCGCCCTTTGTCGATGAAGACCTCGTGGTACTGGTAAAACGGGTCGACGACGGCTTATTGTCAAATCATCTTTTTGATAACCTTAAGGCGGGTGACGTTGTTAAGGTCATGGAGCCAGCCGGGCACTTTACCACGGAATACAGCAAAGACCGCAAGCGACACCTCGTCATGTTTGCCGGGGGAAGCGGGATCACGCCGATGATGTCGCACATCAAAAGCACCCTGAGCCAGGAACCGGAAAGCGTGGTGTCGTTGATTTATTGCAACCGTAACCTTGAAAGCGTCATTTTCAAGGAGGAGTTGACGAAGAAGGAAATCCAGTATGAAGGGCGTTTGCACATTATCCATGTGCTCGATGAAGCGCCGATGAACTGGCAGGGGTATTCCGGGTTGTTGAATCATGAGATGCTGACGAAACTTTTCGAACGCATCCCAAACTGGGGTATCGAAAAGACCACTTACCTCATGTGCGGACCCGAGGGTATGATGAAGAACGTGGAGACGCTGCTGGCCCAGCAACAGATACCGAAGGAGAAGATTTTTAAAGAGAGTTTTGTGACGCCGACGATTGACAAGGAACAAAAGAAAGAGGCCGTTGCCTCCATTGAAAAGAAAGCCCACGAAGTGACCGTGCGTTACGACGGGCAGGAATATAAATTTGTGGTACAGCCGAACCGGACTATTCTCGAGACGGCGCTTGACAAGGGCATTGATTTGCCTTATTCATGTCAAAGCGGGCTATGCACCGCTTGCCGCGGCAAAGCCATTTCAGGTAAGGTCAAATTGGATGAAGAAGAAGGACTGAGCGCCAGCGAGCGCGCGGAAGGTTATGTCCTTACCTGCGTAGGCCACCCGATGACCGATGATGTGGTCATCGAGATCGGCTAGGATTTTTTCGGAAGCGCGAGGATGTCAAAAGTTCTTTTCCCGGACAAGTCGTGCGCGGTGATTTCCGATGGAGGCGTGCCCAGGAAATCATGCAGGTGATACATCCGGTAGCCGAGTCTTTCCAGCAACGCATATAATTCCTTCTTTTCTTCGGCCGTTGAAGGCCCAAAGCACTCCGTGATGATCACGGGTTGGTATTTGCTTATTGTGCCTTCCAGTGTTTTGATAATCTCTTTGTCGTAACCTTCCGTATCAATCTTGATTACCGAGAGCCGGTCGAGCCTGTCGGCGTAGTTTTGTTTCAGGTAGTTTTCCAGGTTTTTTCCCGTGACGTTAAGCGTAAACCGCACGTTCCGTTTTTCGTTGTGTGTGAATCCGACGATGCCGCCGTTGCCATACGAAGGATCTCCGGAGCCAAAGGTGAATTCACCATCATAAGCCGTTGCGGCAAAGTTCAGCGCGACGATGTTCGTGATCGCCGGGTTGAGTTTGGCGTTGGCCTCGAGTACTTTGAAGACATGCGGATTCGGTTCAAGCGCGAGCACAAGCCCGCTCTTCCCCGCAGAAATGGCCAGTGGCACTGAGGTATCACCTTCGTTGGCGCCGATGTCGATGACCAGGTCGCCGGGCTTGATGTACTGCCGGTAGAAATCAATATTCTCCTGGCGGACCTCATTTCCAAACTCGCCGGGGTGCAACCACTGTGCGTACTGCACCTTGCCGTCTTTGGGCAAGAAGAAGTCAACTACGCGGAATTCGTATTCCTTAAATTCCTTCTTCCTTCTAAGCTTGTTGAGTAGGCTATCAAACATGGTTGCTGGAGGATTGATGATGGGCAAACATACCAACTTGGCTGCAGATCAGCACTCAGGAGAATCATTTATGAATGTCCGGTGTCAGGGCAAGGTCAATTCACCTTCCTTAGCTCGAGGCCTTCAAACACCAGCTTTTCAACTTTGCCGAAGGGGGTAAGCGTGAATTGCGCGATGGCCTTGCCGTACCACGCTTTTTCCCATGGACCATAGAAGGTATCGTAATTCCAATGTTCGAGCGTAGCCGTTTCGATATTGTTCATAACGACTTTCAACCCTGTGGCTGTAGCACTGACTTCGACAGTCCCGTAGAGCGGATCTGTGTATTTGCCCGCATAGTCGGAGAGGGGCAAGGAGGGCTTGGTGTCTTTCACGCGCATGCCCTCCAGGCGCGCAATTTCTTTTTCCTGGTTGTTGTTCAGGTCTTTATACAAGGACAGGATTTCGGTGCTCCAATCGCGGGTGCCCCCGAGGGCGAATAGGTCAAACGCCTTGTACATCAGCGCGTGGCGGACTTCAGCGTGATCGTAGTTACCCAGGAAGTAGTATCCGAGGGATTGGTCAGGCAACTGCGCGTGCAAAGCAATGAGCCCGGAGAGACTTCCGGTGTGGAAGTTGATCTTATGTCCTTTGTAATCGTGCTGGAACCAGCCAAGGCCATAGGTCATCCAGTTGGGATTGGTCAGTTTCTGGGTCGGATAAAATTGCGAGGGAGTAACAAAGGTGTGCGGTTTGAACATCTCAGCCCACGTAGCCGGTTTGAGCAGGCGTCCGCCGGCTTGCCCTGAGCTTGTCGAAGGGTACTTGGTGCTATCGAGCATGCAAAGTGTCCATTTGCTCATGTCTTCAATTGAAGACCATACGGAGCCGGCGGCGTTCACCTCATCGTCGTTGGTATGCCCGATCACCTGGATCTTACCGTTGACTTTGAAGTGGGGTTTGGTATAGTTGTCGCCCTGGATGTTTTTGAGTTTAGTGGCGGTGCGTGTCATTCCCAGCGGTTTGAAGATGCGCGCCATGATGAAGTCGTACCAGGATTGTCCGCTCACTTTTTCGATGACTTTACCGGCGGCGATGTAGAATACATTTTGATAAATAAATCCACCTCGGAAGGAGTAGCTTGGTTTCACCATGCGCATCCGGCGCAGGATTTCATCGGAAGGAATATTCATCGATCCCCAGAGAAAGTCGGTATTGCCTACCCCGCTGTTGTGGAGCAGCAGGTCGCGTACTTTGAGTTCGCGGGTCACATACGGGTCATAGAGCTGGAACTCTGGCAAATACTTCACGACAGGATCATCCCAATTGACTTTACCCTCGTCGACGAGCATGCCCAGGCAGACCGCCGTCATGGCTTTGGTGGTGGAGCCGATGGAGAAGAGTGTTTCGGTGGTTGCCGGGGCACCGGTGTTGAGGTCGCGCACACCGAATGCTTTGAGATAAATCACCTTGCCATCCTTGATGATTGCCACACCGGCACCGGGAACTTCCCATTGTTTCAAAGCAGCCTGCGTGTAGGCGTCAAATTCTTTGATCTTTTTGTCGAGGTCGGAGGCAGGTTTCTTCTGGGCAAAGCCAGTGACAACCAATGTGACCAGCAGCAGGGTAATGATCCTTTTCATAGCTCTTGGGTGGAGCTGTGAAAGTACTGGAATCGGGTTCAATTTGAAAGTTAGGCTTAGTCAAAAGCACTGTCCCTGGTCTTTGCAGTGAGCTTCAGTTGTCTCAGGGAAAGAAAGTGAAGCCCGTAGGCCAAAGGCACCAGCATGGCGGGGAGCAGGATAAAGGGCACCTTCGTGACGAGCGTGTTGGAAGGTTCATTCATGAATACACGGAAGGGGGTTGGCATGGAGAGAATCGCAACGGTGACGATGTTGATGAGCAAGCCGAGGCCAATGAAGTTATAGGCATAGCGTGCCTTCCGATTTTCTGTGAAGGAGTAAGCGGCTACAATACCCAGCACGCCGGAGAGGATGTCGAAGTTTCGCCCTTCGAACGTCATTTGGACGGGGAGAAGGTTCTGAACAAAGCAAGCCCACAGCAGGATTTCCACAAAGACGCGGAAAACCTGCAGGCGAAGAATGTTCCGTGACGGGATGACCTGGAGCAATTCATCCACCGCCTTTGATCGGAACGAAACCAGGATGAGGGTGATCAATGGAACAACCAACACGATCATGATCCGTGGAGGGAATGAGCTGAAATCCGAGAAGAATCCCGTGGAGGAGACCGCCAGCACGAACACAGTCCACAATCCAAGGCTCATGTTGAATCGCCGGGTGATGGATTGTTTCCGATCGGCTGTCCAGGTGGTCTTGCCGATGGCGGCTTTCAGTTCGCGGTAAACGAGGAGGAAGCAAACAGCGGTAAGGGCTACGAATCCCGCCGCGGTAAGGAGGTTATTGGATTCCATAATCATTAACAATTTATGCAAAGTAACGTGACCCTGGTCGGCGGGGTCATGACAGAAATTGCTAATTAAAAATCAGGATTGGGCGCGGTACTGGCTTGGGTAGAGGCCGAGTTGGCGATAGAACGCCCGGCTGAAGGTGCTGGCATCCGCATAGCCAAGTGTTGTGGCAATGGCTTTGACATCGGCATTCGACGTGGACAACATTGTGCGTGCCCGGTTCACCTTGATGGAGGTGATGTATTGGTGAGGTGTTTGCCCGAACGCGATTTTGAATAACCGCAGGAAGTGAAATTTGGACAGGCAGCTGATGCGTGCGAGTTCTTCCAGGTCTGGGTTGACTTCGGGCTGGCTGTATAAATAATCCGTGACCTGGAGCATTCGTTTCATGATCTCTTCCTTGGTCGAGGACTTTGTAGCCTTAACCCGATCCTGCGTTTTTTGCAGCTGTTCTTCATCTTGTGAAACCAGCACCAGGAGTTGATAAAGATCCTGTTCCTCCTGAAGAGCGGTTCGCCCGGGGGTGAGTAACCCGTTGAGAATGTATTTATACTCCGGACCGGCGGGTACAATTCGGTTAAAGAAGTTGGGGATGGACGCCGTGGAACTCTCCTCGAGCAGCTGGGAAGGAGATAGCGTGATGGCACGTAAGGCCTCCCGGCTGAATTCATCGCCGAAATGTATGTTGGCAGTTTCGGCCGGTCGGGGTTCATGAATTTCCAGTGTATAATATTGCCCGGGGTTGGTGATGAACAAAACGTCCGGGCTGACCGTAACGCGCTTCTTCCCTGCGGTCACAGTGCTGCGTCCCGTCACATTGGAAAAAAGGGATAACGGTCCACGGATATTGTCCCTGACCACTTCCTGTGCCCTGGCATTCATAATGACATTGGGCCAGCCATCAACGGGAAGCGATTGACCGGTCATGCTTTTCCGATCAGCAAATGAACTGTTGGCCTGGCGTTTGAGCCATTCCAAATCAGGAAATTGATGGGTAAGCATGGTACATGAAACGAGCCAGTTTCATTTAATGTTTCGAGGTTTGCAGTTTCTGGAAATTGGGATCCAATTAATATATTGTACGGAAATGGTTACACCTGCGTAATGCGAAAAACTACCATCGCTTATGTCAAACTGTAATTAGCTCAATGTTGACTAAACCTATACCCTCATGATCAAATCCGTCTTAGTTATTCTCTTCCTGGCAACTTCAACACTTTCCATTGGACAGGTCATTTTCGAAAAAGGCTATTATATAGATAATAGCGGTAAACGTATCGACGGCCTAATCCGGAATGATGATTGGAGGAGCAATCCCAGTCGTTTCTATTACAAAGAAAATGAGAGTTCCGCGAGTATAGAGCTGGGTGTTGGGGAGTCTGGTGAATTTGGGCTTGACAAGGGGATTCGATTTATCCGGGAAACGGTGGACATCGACTACTCAAGCGATGTGGATGAGATCAATAGAAACCCCGAGGGTGCAGTATCGCAACTCAGCCGTCAACGCGACCCTGAGTGGAAGCGCCAGACCGTATACCTCCAGGTTGTTGTGGATGGGTATGCTGATTTATTCTATTGGTATGGCGAAGGCCGATCCAGGTTTTTCTACCGTGTTGCGAATTCGCCCATTGCGCAGCTGATATCCAAATCCTATTTGAAGGATAATGATGAGTCGAGGGCGGTGGTAGTTGGTGTGAATAAGCCTTTTTCTTCCTTTCAGCAGCTTCGGAATGATGATTACAAGGATCAGCTTTTCAAAAATGCTATTTGTGGAAAGATAGGACTCGAGCGGGTAAAAGCGATCGATTACAAACGGGAGGACCTTCGGCTCTATTTTGTAGAGATTAACAAGTGTTTTGGAGCCCAGTACACCGATAATGACGCAGCCGCTCCAAGATCTCGGAAAATCCAATTGAACATTCGGCCCGGCCTCAATTTTTCGTCGTACGAAATCGAAACGCCTACAAGTTTTTCCACTATTCGATCGAGTTTCCCGCTTGCCACAACTTTCCGTCTTGGGGCCGAGTTGGAGTATTTCGTAAGATTTAGCGCCAATCACTGGTCGTTGTTAGCTGAACCAACGTATCGTACGTATAGCCAGGAATTCACACGGGGTACCGCCAAGGATAAAGTCAATTACACCTCAATTGAACTTCCGTTGGGTGTGCGTTACTCCATCTACCTAAACCCCGATTCCAGGATATTCCTAAACGCTTCGTTTGTTCTCGACTTTGCACTTTCTTCAGAGATCGCTATTCAGGGTGCTCAGACTCGCACCGTATCCAGTTCCTCGAACTTTGCCTTCGGGGCCGGTATTGCCCGTAAAAAGTTGTCCGCCGAAGTGCGACTGTTTACTGGCCGAAATCTCTTGAAGGACTTTATTGCTATTCCCAACACGTTTAGCAATACTTCATTGATCTTTGGATATACTCTTTTCTGATGACGATGCCAGTTGGATAAGGCATGTTGAGATGATTTGAATATGGCCGCTTGAATGGATTAAGAAGGCCCTTACCTATTAACCGCACGCTTACCGAAGAAAGTGATCAACTGAGTTGACCTTCTTCTATATTTGTCGCTTTAATTCCCTTATGAGTTCTGCAACTATCCCGCAACGCCCGCCTCGAAAATTCCTGACGGAGAATTTTACTGTTACCAACTGGGACGACCTAAAACCTTATTTTGACAAGCTTCTTGCGCGCAACATTAATTCCGCAGAGGAGCTCCGCCAGTGGTTCATGGATCGCAGCGAATTGGAATCGGCGATCAGCGAAGATTTGGGTTGGCGCTACATTAAAATGACCTGCTATACGGAAGACAAGGCGCTGCTGGAGAAGTACCAGGACTTTGTGGAGAATATCCAGCCGAAGATGGCGCCTGTTTCCGACCAGCTCAACCGCAAGGCGGCCGAGTCACCTTTTCTTGGAGCGCTGTCACGGGAGCCAGGGTACTCCATTCTCATCCGCAACCTGAAAAAGGACATCGAGATCTTCCGGGAGGAAAACGTACCGCTCTTTACCGAGATCAATCTTGAATCACACAAGTACGCCCAGCTCAACGGGGCAATGACGATTTCCTGGAAAGGGCAGGAACTGACCATGCAACAAGCGTCTGTGCTGCTCCAGGAGACGGACCGCGCTGTGCGTGAAGAAGCCTACAAACTGATCACGACCCGCCGGTTGAAAGACAAGGAGGAACTGGATGTACTCTATACCCGCCTCATTGGACTCCGGCACAAGGTGGCCATCAACGCCGGATTCCCGAACTTCCGCGATTACATGTTCAAATCCTATGGGCGTTTTGATTACACGCCCAAGGACTGCTTTGATTTCCATGAGTCCATTTCTTCGGAGGTAGTGCCGCTGTTGGAAGAGCTTGCTGAGAACCGCAAGGCGCAGATGAAGCTCGATTCGTTGCGGCCGTGGGATAAAGCGGTGGATGCTGAGGGAAGACCTCCGCTGAAAGCATTTACCGGTGGCAAGGACCTGACTGCCAAGGGCATCGAGGCGTTCCGCAGGCTGGACCCCTTTCTTGGCAGTTGCCTCACGACCATGGAAGCCATGGGACACCTGGATTTGGAGTCGCGCAAAGGCAAGGCGCCCGGCGGTTACAACTATCCATTAGCCGAAATCGGCATTCCGTTCATTTTCATGAACGCCACCTCCACCATGCGCGACATGACCACGCTCATGCACGAGGGTGGGCATGCCGTCCATAACTTTCTGACGAAGGATCTTCCGCTTTCCGATTTCAAGAGTCCCCCGATGGAAGTGGCCGAACTGGCATCAATGGCCATGGAACTTCTTTCGATGGATCATTGGGATGTATTCTTCCCGGATCCAAAGGAACTCACCCGTGCACGACAGGATCAACTGGAGGATATTATTGAGACTCTTCCCTGGGTAGCGACGATCGACAAATTCCAGCATTGGATATACGAGCACCCGACCCATTCACCTGAGCAGCGCAAGCGGCAGTGGAACATTGTTTACCAGGAATTTGCCGACACGGTAACCGACTGGTCGGGATTTGAAGAGGCACGGGATTACCTGTGGCAAAAACAACTGCACCTCTACGAAGTGCCTTTTTACTATATTGAATATGGGATGGCACAATTAGGGGCGATTGCTTTGTGGCGCAACTTCAGAAAGAACAAAACAGAAGGCCTTGAAGGATATCAGCGCGCATTACGCCTGGGCAACCTGAAAACCATCCCGGAAATCTATTCGGCTGCCGGCATCAAGTTTGATTTCAGCAAAGACTACATCCGAGAGCTGATGAACTTTGTGCGTGAGGAGATGGGAAGAATTGGTCGCTAGGAACTTGACTTGATGTGAAGTGCGGTGGTGAGCCGCATTTTTTCATTTTATTATCCCTTAGCAAGTGTGGTCATAGATTGCCACCCAGGATCCCTTGATTTTCTTGAAGATCAACGTGAATACTCCTTCCAGGGTGCTGCCCACACGTGTTACCTGGTACTTACCCTGCACTACAAAGTGGGTTTCGTTCATTGGGGTGACCGAAATGATCTCGAAGTGTAATGTGCCCATCGAGGCTCTGTCGGGGTAGCCTTCCTTATACCCTTCAAGCGTCTCTTTCCAGCCATGGTCAAACCCGCGCTTGCTCACAAATTGGAGCGAGTCTGAATTCCAGTACGAGGCCATGAATGCTTCCAGGTCGCCGTTGTTCCAGGCAATCTGGCTCGCCTCAATAACGGCGCGGACTGCCGCTTCTTCCTTCTTGACGTCATACGCAGGCTTTGGTTTTTCACAGCCGGTCATTACGATCACCAGCGCAACGAGAGACAGGAGTGATTTCATGGCGAAAGGATTGGCGCGGGTGAAGATACGAAATCCGGTGAAGCATGGGAGGAAAATTGGAGTCCGCCAACCGGCGACTTTTTCACTATTTTGCAGACCAATTCAATTCCATGAAACTCAACTTCTCCAAAGACATTCTGCCGCATGCACTGGCTGTGTTCCTGTTTCTGCTGGTAACTGTAGTTTTTTTCAGTCCAATCTTTTTTGAGAACAAGACCCTCAGCCAACACGATATCCAGCAGTACATGGGTTCCAGCAAGACGCTGCGTGACTATCGGGAGGCGACCGGGGAAGAAGGACTTTGGGCGGGGGCCATGTTCAGTGGCATGCCTGCCTACCTGGTCAACGTGCAATGGAGCGATGGTGTGGTCATCGGCATGAAGAAAGTGATGTCCCTGTTTCTTCCTCACCCGGTATCCAACATCTTCCTGGCTTTTGTTTGCTACTATATCCTCTTGCTAGTGTTCCGGGTTCGGCCTTACCTGGCCATGGCTGGTGCCCTGGCATTTGGGCTTTCATCGTTTATGATCGTTGGACTCATGGCTGGTCACAACGCGCGGATCGGAGCGATTGCGTTCATGCCATTGGTGATGGCGGGGATTCACCTGGCGTTTTCGGGTAAGCGTATGGCGGGATTTGCCGTGACCGCCCTGGGGATGGCATTCCACCTTCGCGAGAATCACCTGCAGATGACGTACTACCTGATGATCATTGTGGCGGGTTATGGGTTGATGCAACTGTTCCTGGCGGCGCGGGAGAAACAACTGGCCGACTTCTTCAAGAATATTGGCATCCTTGTCCCGGCAGTTTTGATCGCTGCCGGCACTTTCTTTGGTCAGTTCTGGGCCATCACCGAGTACAGCCGGTTTTCGATTCGCGGCCCTTCGGAACTGGCCGCTCCCAAATCGGCCGACGCCAATGGACTGAACAAGTCGTATGCCTTTGAATTCAGCAACGCCATCGATGAACCGTTTACACTCCTGATTCCTGATTACTATGGAGGTGCGAGTTCAACTTACTTGTACCAGGACGAGAAAAGTGAGTCCTACAGGGCACTCGTCAACTCGGGCAGCAATGAGACGGCCAACCAGCTAGCCCCCTACACGTCGGCTTATTGGGGACCTCAGCGGATGTCAGCGCCCTACTATGCCGGCGCGATCATGTGCTTTCTCTTTGTCATTGGAGTTCTTTTTGCCGAACGGAAGTACAGAGTATGGCTGGTAGGTGTTGCCGTGGTGGGCATTCTCTTGAGCTGGGGTAATCACTTTGCTACGCTTAATTACTTTCTCTTTGATTACTTCCCGGGGTACAACAAATTCCGGTCAGTCACCTTTGCGATTATTCTCACGTTGTTTTCGCTCCCGCTATTGGGAATGATGGGTGTCGAGCAGTTGTTGGGACTCGAATGGAGTAAGACTGTACAAAAGAGATTTATGTGGGCACTCGTTATTCCGGGCATCTGCTTGTTGCTGGCGGTAACCGGCGGGTCCGGTTCATTCCTCAGAGAAGGGGAGGGTGATCTTCCTGCGTGGTTCCGCACGGCCTTACGCAATGACCGGATGGCCTTATTGCAAAGTGATGCGTGGCGCTCGTTCTGGTTTGCCACGATTGCCTGCGGTGTTCTGTTTGCCACTGCCCGCGGTTGGATCAAACCCTATATCCTCGCGATTTCCATCCTTGTGCTGACACTCCTCGATATGACGCTGGTGGATAAGCGGTACTTATCCAAAGACAACTTCCAGCGCAAGCGCCCGGCCGCGTATGCATTGACCAGTGCGAGCCAGGCCATCCTTCAGGATCCAACTTACTACCGGGTTTATGATATGCAGGGTTCGATGAACGATGCCTCCGCCTCTTATTATCATTACTCCATCGGGGGTTACCATGGAGCGAAGCTGAGACGTTACCAGGATCTGTATGATTCCTGCATTTCAAAGGAGACCCGTGAGATGATTGGTGACCTGCAGAAAGGCTCGGCGGATTTTAGAAACTACGGTGTACTGAACATGCTCAATGTGAAATACATCATGTATGGCGGTGATGCAGGCAATGTAATTCCGAACAACCAGGCCAACGGCCCG
This sequence comes from Cyclobacteriaceae bacterium, assembly GCA_016787645.1. Classification (GTDB taxonomy): domain Bacteria; phylum Bacteroidota; class Bacteroidia; order Cytophagales; family Cyclobacteriaceae; genus ELB16-189. The sequence continues at coordinate 402,504 of JAEUUF010000002.1, forward strand.
GCGTGGTTTGTACGCGAAGTAAAAGCAGTCGGCAGTCCCGCGGAAGAGTTGAATGCGGTGGAGGAAGTAAATACGCACCAGGTGGCGGTGATCGACCAATCTAAATTCAAACTACAGGCTGAGGTTAAGTACGATTCTGCCGCAACCGTGAAGTTGGTTGAGCAAAAGCCATCCCTCATGAAATATGAAGCGACATCTTCTACCGGTGGTCTGGTTGTCTTCTCAGAGATCTACTACCCGAAAGGGTGGCATGCTTTTGTCGATGGTAAGGAAGTACCCTTGCTCCGCGTCGACTATGTCCTTCGTGCCGTTGAAGTACCGGCCGGCAACGTCAAGATTGAAATGCGCTTTGAGCCGAAGCCTTATGTAGTCGGGAACAAGATTACAATGGCTTCCTCCTGGATATTGCTCCTGGTTGTCTTGGGAAGCCTCGGCTTTGCTGTTACCAGGAAGGAGTGACCTAACCCTAGTCCCTACTCATCCTTCAGTACATCCACCGGGTTGGTCAAAGCGGCTCTTACCGAGTGATAGGAGGTAATGGAGAAGGCAATGGCCAGGGTTGCCAGTCCGACGACGACGAATAGCCAGGGCGAGGGTGCAATCCGGTAGGCGAAAGTGCCCAGCCACTGATCCATCATCCACCACGAGAGCGGTGCGCCGATGAAGAACGCGGCGATGATCAGCAAGGCATAGCTTCGCGAGATCAGGGTCAGTATGTTCCAGGTGCTGGCGCCGGAAATCTTCCGGATACCGATTTCTTTTGTTCGGAGTTCGAGAGAATAAACAATCATTCCCAGTAGTCCCAGGCTGGCGATAAGGATGGCCAGGCACGCCATCACCGTCAGCGCTTTTCCGAATTGCTGTTCTGTTTTGAATGCCTTGGAGAAGTTTTCGTCCATGAATTGATATTCGAATGGTGACTCCCCGGCATGGATCTTCCAAATTTTCTTCAATTCTTCCAGTGTAGATTGCCATTGATTGGCATCCTGTGCCCGCACCCGCAGGCCGATGAATTCCTTGGAACCGTCGCCGACCACCCGGGCACTCTTCACGTGGAAAAGTCCCATGGGTTCAATATCAGTTTGCAGCGGCCAGTAGTTGAAATCAGCGACCACGCCGATTACTTCAAATGAGGATTGGTCATATTCAATCTTCTTGCCAATGACCGATTCATCCAACGTCCAGCCAATTCGGTTCACGGCTGTCTCGTTGATAATGACGCGCCCAGTATCGGCCGGGGTATCTACTGAAAAATTGCGACCGTACTTCAGGGTAACCCCCAGGGTGGGAATAAAATGTTCGTCGGTTGTGGTAAAGTTCAGAGGGAAGGTCTTGTTGTTCATCCCGGTTGCGGAGAAGCTGTCACCGCCCCAGATGTACGGTGGCAGGGAAGTGGCCCGGGTGGCATCCTGAATCCCGGAGAGATTCCGGGCAGCAGCGGCCAGCGCCTCACGTCCTTTGACGATCTCCACATTGTTGAGCACGAGCAGATTTTCCTTTTGAAAGCCCAGGTCCTTTTCAGACATGAAATTCAGTTGCTTGTAAACGATGACCGTGCAAAGGATCAGGACAATGGAGGCACTGAATTGAAAAATAACCAGGCCGTTGCGGAATGCTTTGCCTTCCTGGCCCGATTTCAGTTTCCCTTTGATCGCTTCCACGGGGTTGAACGACGTCAGGAAAAGGGCGGGATAGGCTCCGGACAGAATGGCCATCAGGAGCATGAGGGCCCCCAGCGCGGCCAGTAACGATGGGTCACTGAGGGGCTGAAAGGTCAGCGTCTGGCCACTGATCGAATTGAACTGGGGCAGGAACATTTGTGCCAGTGCTATTCCTGCGATGAGCCCGAGGAAGCAAAAGACGAAGGCCTCCATGAAATACTGGATGGTCAGGTCGCGACGACCAATACCCAGGATCTTTCGGATACTGGCTTCCTTCATCCGCCGCATGAACTGCGCCGTGGACAGGTTCATGAAGTTGACGCACGAGAGCAGGATGATGAAGAGAGCACAACCGATCAATGAATAAACAATGGTGATATTGCCGGAAACACTTACCCGGTTGTAGACGGTCTCATTCGGGAGGTGAATGCCCGTGAGTGGCTGAAGAAATAACTCCCACTTCTTTCCGGACTTGATGTATTCGTCATAGGTGATGTTCATCGCGCGCCGAAGTGTCTGGTCTGCATATTTTCGCGGGATGGCCGCCAGCTTGATTTTTGTGTTGTCGATGTTCGTGCCTTCCTGGAAGCGGACATAAGTTTCCAGTTGTGTCCATACCCAACTCCATGACATTCGGTTGATCACCGGAAAACTGTTCATGGAAAGCAGCATATCGAAGTCGATATAGGTATTATTCGGACGATCCGTCACCACACCGGTGATTTCGTAATCCTGCTGCTCGTCAGCGGTTCCTACTTTCAGTCGTTTCCCCACAGGATCTTCGTCCCCGAAATATTTACGGGCCATGGTTTCCGAGATCACCATGGTCTGGGCTTCACGCAAGGCAGTGGCCGGGTCACCCTTGACGAGCGGGAAGTTGAACATGCGGAAGAAATTGGAGTCGGCGACAACTACTTTGGGCTCAACAAAAGAAGCCACGTGACCGAACCCGTCGTCATGGGTGACGATCAGGTCGCCCCGGGTGTGGAGCCTGCTGATGAGTTCTATTTCGGGCAGTTCCTCTTTCAGGGCGAAGGCGACCCCGGGTCCGGTCGAACCGAATTGATGGTTGTCTTTCTCCGCCCAGATGAAAGTCTGGTTGACACGGTAGATACGTTCCGCATTGTGATGAAAGCGGTCGTAGCTCATTTCGTGCCTCACGTAAAGATAAATCAGCAACGTGCTGGCAACACTCACAGAGAGTCCGAGCAGGTTGATCGTGGAGAACAGCTTTTGCCTCCGAAGATTGCGGAGGAAGAGGAGGGTGAAGTTTCTGAGCATCCCCTAAGTTGGCAAAGGGTGTACCAACTTCGCATTGTGGCTAATCAGGGTCTATTCCAATACAGGTTGTTCATTAATGAATGAAGGTGTTCGTTTTTGGTCAGTCCCGTAATCTTGCTAAACTTGTGAATGACAGACCTGGCCACCACACTTCATTCGGAGTTTCGTTCCCGCTTCCCTGGAACGCCACTGCTGGTGATGGCCCCTGGAAGAATCAACCTGATTGGCGAGCACGTAGATTACAACCTGGGCTTCGTACTCCCGGGAGCCATCGACAAGCATTTCATTTTTGCCATCGCGGCGAACAACACCGATCGTTGTCGGGTGTACTCATCGGATTTCCGGGAATCATCCGAATTCGATCTCACTGCCTTGGTGGCCGGACCACACTGGGTCAATTACTTCATGGGCGTGGCGGAGGGTTTTCGCAGGAAGGGCAAGACCGTTCATGGCTTTGATTGTGTTTTTGGGGGTACCATACCTGCAGGTGCCGGGTTGTCGTCTTCTGCGGCGCTTTGCTGCGGCCTGGGGACTGCCTTGAATGAATTATTCGAAGCGGGCCTCTCTAAAATTGAACTGGCACTCATTGCCCAGTTCTCGGAGCATGAATTTGCCGGCGTCAAGTGTGGTCTCATGGACCAGTATGCGTCCTTGTTTGGCGAGCGCGACAGCCTGCTGTTGCTCGATTGCCGTTCCAATACGCATGAAGCAGTTCCCTTTCCCTCCAGTCAATGCACGATTATTCTGGCCGATACCCGTGTAAAGCATTCTTTGGCGTCTTCCGCCTACAATGACCGGCGCGCGGCGTGTGAAGAAGGGGCAGCAAAGCTGGCCACTTTGTTCCCCGCGGTCACCAGCCTCAGGGATGTCACACTGGACCAATTGGAAAAAGGCAAGTCGCTGCTGCGGCAAGAGGTCTTTACCCGATGTCATTACATCGTCACTGAGATGGAACGCACCCAGCAAGCAGCACAGGCATTGAAGTCTGGTGACCTCGCGCGAGTGGGCAAGTTGATGTTCCAGACACACGAAGGACTAAGGTCAGAATACGAGGTTAGTTGCCCGGAGCTCGATGTGTTGGCATCCGCGGCAGCGAAGCATCCCGAATGGGTGATCGGTGCCCGCATGATGGGCGGTGGATTTGGGGGATGTACGATCAACCTCATCCGGCCTGGCTCGGAGGAATCCTTCAAGGCATTGGTATCGAAAGAATATTTTACTTCCTTTAGGCATGCCCCCGAGTTTCACACGGTGGCGTTGGCACAAGGCACTCACCGGATGAACCGCTAATCAATCCCCTCGCATGCAATTCCTCGACTACCTCGTTTTTGTCACCTACTTCGTTATTGTCGCTTCCTATGGATACTGGATTTATCATCAGAAAAGAAAGACGGAGCTGGATTCCAAGGCTTTCTTCCTGGCGGAAGGATCGCTGACCTGGTGGGCGATCGGTGCCTCACTCATTGCTTCCAATATTTCCGCCGAACAATTCATCGGCATGAGCGGTGAAGGCTTCTTTGTGGGCATTGCGATTTCATGTTATGAATGGATCGCCGCCGTTTCCCTCATCATCATCGCGGTCTACTTCATGCCCGTGTACCTGAAGAACCACATTTACACCATGCCGCAGTTTCTCACCCGGCGGTACAATGAAACGGCGGCGCTGATCATGGCCGTGTTCTGGTTGTTCCTGTACGTTGTAGTGAACTTGACCTCTATCCTCTACCTGGGATCGGTAGCCATTAATGGGTTGGTCGGTGGTGAGTCGCTGCACACTATTCTCCTGGGACTTGCTTTCTTCGCCCTCATTATTACGCTGGGAGGGATGAAAGTCATTGGATACACCGATGTCATCCAGGTGGCGGTGCTGATCATTGGTGGTCTAGCCACGACTTACCTTGCCCTCGATATTGTTGCGCACAGTTACGGTGCGGATGGAGCCATCGCCGGTTTCAAGATGTTGATGGATAAAGCCCCGGATCATTTTCACATGATCTTCGATAAACCCACGGCAGCAAGTTCCCAGGAAGAAATCAGCAAGTACCTGATCATGCCCGGCATCCTCATGTATGTGGCGGGGCAATGGATTGTGAACCTCAACTATTGGGGTTGCAATCAATACATCACCCAGCGGGCCTTGGGTGCCGATCTCCAAACCGCGCGTACAGGGATTCTCTTTGCCGCTTTTCTGAAACTCCTCATGCCGGTGATCGTGATGTTGCCGGGTATCGCCGCGTTTGTTCTTGCTAAGTCAGGCAATCTGCCTGATCTCGTCAACAAGGATCACGCGTATTCCGCCATCCTCGGCTTCCTGCCCACCGGGCTCAAAGGATTGTCCGTGGCCGCGTTGACTGCGGCTATCGTGGCCTCACTTGCAGGCAAAGCCAACAGCATTTCGACAATTTTCACGCTGGACATCTACAAGAAGTACTTCAACAAAGAAGCGAGCGAAGTGAAGCAGGTGTGGGTCGGTCGTGCCACCGTGGTGGTGGCGATGCTGATCTCCATTTTCTTCACGTGGTCTGACTTCCTTGGAATCGGCGGTGTGGGTGGTTTTACCTACATCCAGAAGTACACCGGTTTCATCAGCCCTGGTGTCTTTGCCATGTTTATCCTGGGGATGTTCTGGAAGCGCACCACGGGTACTGCGGCTGTTGCCGGAATCTTTACAGGATTTATCCTTTCGGTGGTATTCAATAACTACGCGCCTACCTGGTTTGGCAATGATACGCTGCTCTACACCGCGTACCCGAATGGCCGGGGAGGTTATGAAATTCCCTTCCTGCTTTGCATGGCGTTGTCGTTCTTCTTCACGGTGGCCGTTATGGTGGCCTTGAGCCTGGCCGGACCGAAAGACAACCCCAAAGCGTTTGAAATCGACCGGGGAATGTTTAAGATTAACATGTCATCCAGGGTTCTTATCATGGCCATTCTGATGATCCTGGCAGCCCTGTACGTGAAGTTCTGGTAGGTAAGGAAGTTTTTCGGTAAGCAGTATGAACCGCATCGATCGACTGACGGCTATTCTCATTCATTTGCAATCGCAAAAGATTGTGAAGGCGGAGGAGATTGCCGATCGTTTCGAAATCAGCACCCGCACGGTTTATCGGGATGTCAAGGCGCTCATGGAAGCGGGGGTACCCATCGGCTCGGAGGCCGGAACTGGCTATTTCATCGTGGACGGCTATCACCTTCCGCCGGTGATGTTCACCCAAGACGAAGCCGGCGCCATGCTGGTGGCCGGAAAGCTGGTGGATAAACTCACTGACAAGTCGGTGCGGCAAGCGTATACCTCGGCGTTGCATAAAATTAAATCGGTACTCGACGCCAACGAAAAGGATCGACTCCAAAGCCTGGATGCCAGCGTGGAAGTCTTTCTCCGCTCGCGTTCGGAGGGTAACGCCCCGTCCGAATTTCCGGACCATTTTATGACGGCCATCCAGCGGGCGGTGGCGGCGAGGACCGTATTGAAGATCACCTACACCAACCAGCAGGGCGAAAGCAGCCGGCGAGAAGTGGAGCCGTTGGGTGTTACTTACTATGCCATGGGCTGGCATCTCATCGCCTGGTGCAAGCTTCGCCAGGAGTATCGCGATTTCCGGTCGGATCGGATTCGCGACCTGGTCGATACGGGCCAATCTTTTGGAAAGAAAGATCACATTTCACTGCGGGAATATTTTGAGACCGTAGCTCGGGAGAACCGGGGGATGACTCCGGTAATTCTCCTCTTTGACAAAGCCCGTCTGCGGGGACGTCCGCTCTATGGTAGCGTGCGCGAGACTGACCTCGGCGACCGGATCAGGGCGGAGTTCATGATGGACAACCTTGAATCCATGGCACGATGGCTACTGATGTATGGCACCGCCGTCGAAGTGGAATCACCTGAGGAGTTGAAACATGCGCTGGTAAAGCTGGTGGAAGAGTTGAAGGAGCACCATGGGGTGGGGAGTGTGGTGGGCAGTGACCGGTGATCGGTGAACAGTGAACAGTAAACGGTGAAAAGTGATCGGTGATCAGTAATCGGTAGTAAAATAGAAAGTATCCCGAACCAGCAACTAGTATCCAGTGCCCAGTACCCAGGGCCCAGAACCTAGAACCAATCTTATGACCAAATCATCATCATCTCCGCGTCGCGAATTTCTTCGAAAATTGTTTGTTGGTGCGGCGGCTACTATGACCCTGCCCTCATTGGCGGCAGCGGGGCCGGTACCTGAAATGCCGGTTGACGGTGATCCTCTTGACGAACGGTACTGGGAGATGATTAAACAGCAGTTTGCGGTGCCCACCAACCGGGTGATGATGAATGCGGCCAACTTGTGCCCGCCGCCGTATGGTGTGGCGCAGAAGGTAGAGCAAACACTCACTGACCTGGGTCAGGATGTTTCATTTCAGTTCAGGGATAAGTTTGATGTCATCCGAGTTACCTCGCTGGAGAAATTGTCTGCCTACCTCGGGGTGTCGAAAGATGAAGTAGCGATCACTCGCAATACCTCGGAAGGCAACAACATCATCGTCAACGGCTTCGATCTCAAGGCCGGGGATGAAGTGGTTTTGTGGGATGAGAACCACGAGAGCAACCTCATTTCATGGGAGTACCGGGCCAAGCGACTCGGGTTTACCGTGAAGAAAGTTACCCTGCCGGCGAACCCTGCGAGCAAGGAAGAAATCATCCAGCAGTTCCAGAAAGCGATGACTTCCCGGACCCGGGTGCTCGCTTTCTCCCACATCAGCAATCACAACGCCATTGTACTTCCTGCCCGTGAACTTTGTGCGTTGGCGCGGAGCAAGAACATCCTCACGCATATCGACGGTGCGCAGTCCTTTGGTTTCATGGATTTGAACTTAAAGGAACTCGGTTGCGATTCGTACACCGGCAGCCTGCACAAGTGGTTCATGGGGCCGTTTGAGACTGGAGTACTTTATTTGCGTAAGGAGCTGGTGGACCGGCTCTGGCCACAGATCATCAGTGCAGGATGGGCGGAGAGTGCCAAGAGTGTGGATGCCCGCTACGGAATATTGGGACAGCGCAACGAAGCGATGCCGGCGGCGATTCCGGAGGCGGTCGACTTTCATTTAAAGATTGGCAAGCCGGTGGTCGAGGCGCGGGTGCGCGAACTCAATCGCTATCTGCGGGCCCAGCTGGCGGCCAAAGTGCCCAACGTTCAGTTCACCTCACCGGAAGCGTTGACGGCCAACATTACCTTCTTCAATGTTCCCGGGAAGACCTCCGACCAAATCTACCGGGAGTTGTACAGCACATATGGCATTGCCAGTGCCCCGATGGCAGGGGTGCGGCTTTCGCCGAATATTTACATCACGATGGGTGATATCGACCGGGTTGTGGATGCGGTGACCAGGATTGCTCGTGGCGCATGATTCAGGCTTATCCGGAAATCCTCCGTTAATAGTTGGAAACTAATTTTTTTAATTTCCCATTACTCTTGACATAGGGCTGTCAGGGGTCGCTCGTTTATTCGTACCATGAGAAACGTATTGGTATTTGCCACTTCGGTGGATTCTGCCCTGGCGGCGCGGTCGCTGAGGCATCCGCTGGATCTGCTGGTCGGGTCGTCGGGTTGGAATTTTGACCTCGACGATTGTGACCGGGTCCTGCGGGTGATCCACCCGATTGATCCGGGTGAGATTGTCCAGCTCCTTCACGACCATGGCTTCCAGTGCCGTGAACTCGGTGATGAAGTACTTAGTGTAGCGGAATCGATCACACAAAAAATGGTATCATGAGGAAAGTAATTCTCGGCGTCGCGGTTTCGCTCGATGGCTATATCGAAGGACCCAAGGGGGAATTTGACTGGTGTTTCACTGACCAGGATTACGGCATGTCGGAGTTTTTCAAAAGGATTGATGCGTTGTTCATGGGACGGAAATCTTTTGAGCTTGCCCAATCGATGGGAGGTGAAAGTCCATGGAAAGGGATTACGACCTATGTATTTTCCAATACGTTGAAGACGATCAGCGTCGCCGATACTCGACTCGTTTCTGGTGATACCCTCGAAGAAGTGAAGAAGATCAAGGAATCGCCTGGTAAGGACATCTGGCTGTTTGGCGGTGCTGAGTTGACTTCATCACTGATGAATGCTAACCTCGTTGATGAATGTTGGCTTTCGGTGCATCCTATCCTGCTGGGGGGTGGGAAGCCGCTTTTTCAGTCTTTAAAGAATAGAAAAAACCTTGTACTCCTCAAGGTAAATCAATACGCAACTGGTTTGGTCTCACTTTGCTATGGCACGTCGTGAGGGGACGTTCGACTAATTGCAGGTGTAGGTAATGGTTTGTGTGATGGTTGCAGCTGGGAAGGTAACCACCATGTTGATGGATGTCGGATACCCGCTGGCGTTAAACACGTAGTCAAGATTGACTTCAGAAGGTGACGGAGTGATGCTGTGGATGATCTTCCTGGGATAATTATCTGTAAAATAAGTTGGAACGGGAGTGCCATTGTACCGGATCAGGCGACTTTCATATTCATAAGTCGAGGTATAAGCGGGAGTCGAATCCACGGTGGTCACCGTAGATGAGTAATTCTTTGTTGTATTGTTAGGATAAGTGTATTCTACCGTCGTAAGCTGGCCACAGGAAGTGCAAGAACTAAATCCAGTCCTTTCCACATGGGTGATCAACTGTCCATCAGCGTTATACGTGTAGGCCTTTACTATCCAAAGCGGATTACCAACATCGGAAATGTAAAGCGAGTCGCGAATAAGTTGATGGCCGTTGCCGTAGAAATAGAATTCTTTAAAACCAGTGGAAGCATCCTGGATTATCAGACGGCCCTCGTTGTCATAGGTGTAGGTGGTCGTCCAGGAGGTAGCATCCATGACAGATTGCGATGATATAATCTGGCCTCCAGTGCTGTAATTGAAGGTAGTGGTAGTGGTCTGGCCGTCATTATTTATTGAAGTGCTAATGATGCGACAGGATTGAGGGGCGGCATCGTCCTTCTTGGTGCAAGAGGAGAAAATTGCTGCAGTGACCACGAGGGTCATAACGGAAGTACGAACTCTTTTCATCATCATACTAAAATAGGAAATTCGGGTTAGCGACTCAATGTCTACCTTTGAGAATTATGCGCCTTGAAGAGCTTTCCGAGCAGGTTCAGGATTTGTTCAGCAGATTGGATGAATCCATCAGCCAGTTTCAATCGGCCACGACCCTGCATTGCGGTTGGGGTTGCGGAAAGTGCTGCTTCAAACCCGATATTGAAGCGACGCCACTCGAGTTTATTCCCTTTGCACTTCACTTGTATAAATCAGGTCGTGCCGATGAGTGGTATGAAAAACTGAGGTCAACCCAGGATCCGGTCTGCATGATTCTAAACCCCACCAGCGATGCGCAGGGGTTGTGTTCGGAGTACAAGCACCGCGGACTCATCTGCAGACTGTTTGGTTATTCGGCGCGAACCAACAAGTATGGGAAGAAGGAGATGGTCACTTGCTCTATTATCAAGACAGAACAAGCCGACGCCTACCAGCGGGCGGAAGCCGCGATAGACAATGAACTGGCGGTACCCGTGATGAATCAGTATTATCTCCAATTGACGTCTATCGACCCTGAACTGGCCCGCGATTTTTATCCCATCAATGTAGCCATCCGCAAAGCCCTGGAGACCGTGCTGCAGTATTATACCTACCACGACCAGGAGGATACAGATCGTTGAATAAGTAATTCTATTTTGGTTTTACGATCTCCGATGAGAATACCTGGAGAACTTTTGCAGAAATGCGGGGAAGCACCGTGCGGGGTGCGGCGGTAGTACTGCTTGGTTTCATGGCGCCCGACCGTTTCAGGGGACCTGACCAAACGATCGTCGTCAGTGTCACCAGGACCGCTACCGCGATCCCGAGAAGCACCAGCCATAACCGATCAGTCAATGTTTTCATACGATGGGAACTCTTTGGCAAATGCGATACCACTTCAAAAACCTTCAAATTTAACCAGATTTTGAGGGGGCCCTGTTCAATCCCGTACACCCTGGTTATTCTTTTCGTACAGTAATACCCCTGTTTTGGTACAGGGTTACAATATGGCCACCCAGATTATTCAAGGCCGGATGACCTATTTTCTGTTTACATTTGTTGCAGCATCAAGACCATTATTACACGGTATCATGAAGAAGTACTTTCTCCTGGTATTTTTCGCAGCAGTGACCTCCCTCGCCTTTGGGCAGGAAGCAGCCAGCAGCCCGGTGCAATGGATGTCCTTCGAAGAGGCAGTGCAGCGCTCCAAGGTCGAGAAGCGCAAGATTTTCATTGATGTTTACACGGACTGGTGCGGCTGGTGCAAAGTCATGGATAAGAATACCTTCAGCGAGGCCAATGTGGCCAAAGTCCTGAACGAGAAATTCTACCCGGTGAAATTTGACGCAGAACAAACAAAGGACATTGAATTTGATGGACGTACGTTCAAGTTCATCCCCCAGGGAAACAAGGGTGTGCATGAACTGGCCGTGGCTCTCCTGAACAGCCAGATGTCCTACCCGACGGTTGTTTTTCTTGATGAGAATTTCAGGATGATCCAGCCGCTCCCCGGCTACCAGAAGGCTCCCGATTTTCATCGCATCATCCAGTTTATCGGCGAGGACTATTTCAAGAAAATGAAGTGGTCGGAATTTCAGACCGTCTACAAGTCCCCTTACACGGATACCCCCGGAAACGGCTCCGGCCACTGAGCGATTTTCAACCCATAAAAAAACCCTCTTTACGAGGGTTTTGTATTTCTTGGCCAGGGAGAATTAATGGTTTTCCCCGGATTGCTCTTCTTCTTTCTTCACTTTTTCCGCGTCCACAAACGCGAGAGCGTTGACAAACCCGATGATAATGGCAACGATCAGGACAAACAGGTTGGCGCCATCTCCGACTACTTGGTAGAACATAGGTCAGTGGTTATTGAATTCAAATGTAAGGGTTCCGCGCTATTTGATCCAAACAAGCCCTTAAATTTCCTCAGATGGCCAGCTCCGCCCTGTTTTGCCTGAGCACGTCGATAATGAAAGAAATGTGCCCGGCGAGGTCAACACCGAAAAGTTCTGCCCCCTTGTATACTTCCTCCCGGTCAACCTTGGCGGCAAAGCCTTTGTCCTTGAGTTTTTTGATGACCGACTTCGCTTCCAGGCTGGCAATGCCATCGGGCCGAACCTGGGCACAGGCAACGATAAAGCCAGTAAGCTCATCGCACGCCAGCAGAGCCTTATCCAGGAGGGTTTCATAGGCCACACCCCATTTAGTATAGTGCGCAGCAATGGCGTGGGCGATTACCTCGTTGCCGGATTCGCGGAGCTTTTCTACGATCACGTTGGGGTGCTTGTCGGGATAGGCTTCATAGTCAGCGTCATGAAGCAAGCCGGCAATGGCCCAGGTCTCTGGATCTTCGCCCAGTTTTTTGGCATACGCTTCCATGACCAGTTCGACCGTCCGCATATGGCGGAGCAGGCTGGCACTTTGGGTAAGGGAGGCGAGGAGGGTACGTGCTTCTTCTCGAGTAATCATTGGGGCTGTCTTCTTTTGCGCCAGTAAAGCATGTTGAATCCCGCAATGCCGATGATCAACGCCAGTACGCCGGCGACAATGATGATTTGGGCGTTGCGGAGTTTCAGCGTTTTGTTCTGGTCGCTGAGCTGGAGTTCTTCGAGGGCATTCTCCTTCTCCTGGAGTTGCAAAGCCATGTCCATCTGGGTAATTCGACGCGTGCTTTCCTCACCAAAGACTTTCTCACGCGCGCCGTCATACTTGAGCAAGGTTTCATAAGCCTCCTTCATCTTTCCCTGCCGGGCAAAATTGGCCGACATGCTTTTGAGGATCTGGGGGAGCATGTAGTTAGCCTGCAGTTCCGCAGCGAGGGCCAGTGCATCATCGAGGTATTTTTGGGCTTGTTTGGGCTGAGCCGCCTTTTCATACATCTCGCCCAGGTTGGAAAGGATCGACAATTCCGTTGACCGGTTGCCTTGCTTGCGCACCAGTTCAAGCGCCTGCTGGTAAAAGTCGCCGGCACGCTGGTAGTTGCCCTGGCGGTAATAGACGCTGCCAATGTTCACCAGGGGATCCACGAAAGTGATACCTGCTTTCTCCGCCAGTTTCCAGGCGTCGGTATAATAGGTGAGAGCCTTGTCGTAGAGTTGCAGGTCGCTGTGGAGATTGCCCAGGTTGTTCATCGACCCGATGATCTGGTCCGTATTGCCGAGCGCGACAAAGCCTTGGTTGGATTCTTCATAAAAGGTCAACGCCTGGGAGTAATTCCGTTTCATGGAATAGATGGTGGCGATGTTGTTCTTGGTGGTTGCTATGCCTTCGGCGTTCTGGAGCGTTGTATACAGTTCGAGCGACTTCAAGTAATTGGCGAGGGCAAGGTCAAGTGCACCCTGATTTCGGTAGGCAACACCGAGGTTATTGAACGAGGCGGCCATTCCTTTTTTATCCCCGATCTTTTCTGCCAGGATCATCGCTTCGCGGGTGTAACCGACTGCGGCAATGGGGTCCGAACTGATATAAGCCCTGAACAGCTCGTTCATGACCTTAACCCTTTCAACACCCTGCGCGGTCTTTAATTGGTTTTCCAGGCTGTCGATCGTACCTGCATAGGTGGCCAATGCAGCGAAGAAGCAGACGCTACTGATTAAATACTTCATAGCGATAAAATTAAGACATTAATCACAACCGCCACGGAATAGCTTCGGGGCAGACCGCTAAAACATCACCGGCCTGAGAATGACATCCACCCGCCGGTTCATGACGCGGCCGAGCGAGGAGGCGTTGTCATACACCGGGTTCTCCAGGCCCCAGTCCTTGATGTGGATCAGTTTGTCGGGAATGTCATTTTGGGTCAGCAAGTGAAAAACCATTTCGCTGCGCATCTGGGAGAGCCACTCGTTATACCGGCGGCCCCCGATGGGGTCGGTATGGCTAATGAGCTGGATCTCATACTTGTCGAGCAGGTTGGGAATGGAATCGAGCCAATGCAGCAGGTCGGAGGCCTGGGCTTCATCAATGAAGTAGCTGCCGCCGTCGAAATAGATGCTCTTCCGAAGTTCGTCCTTCTGACCGTAAGCCAGGGTACCGGTAAGAACCAATATCGCCAACACACGCAACATTCAACTAAAGATACGAAGGGAGATATAAATGGTTATCCTTAGCTTTAAAGACATTTTGTCCTTGAAGGAGAAATTAAAACGGCTGTTTATGCACAGACTTCTTATACCCTTATTCCTGCTCTCACATGCCGTGCACGGGCAGGAGGACAAAAAAGTGATGGAACCCATCCACCAGGTGTTTGAGGCAATGAAGAGGAGCGACAGTGCGGCCTTACGCAGGGCTTTCCACCCGGCAGCAGTCCTGTTCACTGTGCTGCGCGATCAGAAGACCAACAGCCCTATGTTGCGGAAGGAACCACTCGCTGATTTTCTGAAGTCCATCGGAACCCCGCACAAGGATGTGTACAACGAACTTATCTGGAATGAAAAAGTCCTTATTGACGGTGACTTTGCCCAGGTGTGGGTCGACTATGCTTTTTTTCTGAATACGACATTCAACCACTGCGGTGTCGATGCTTTCCAGTTGATCCGGAACACCGAGGGAAGATGGCTCATCTACAGCCTCTCCGACACCCGCCGCAAAACCGACTGCGTTGTGCCGCCGGAAGTTGAGGGGCGGTTGAAGAAGTAGGGATAACTAAGCGGCGTGAATCAGGCTATTGGCTAAATGCTGAAGGCTAAAAGCCAAAAGCTAAAGCCCTCGACTGTTCTATTCAGCGAGCAGGTTCAATGATCTCGTAGTTTGGCAATACTTCTAATCATCTACTGACTGCCAACAGCTTTCAGCTATGAGCTTTTAGCCTATTACACTTAGCCACGAAGCACTCAAGACTAATCCATTGCAGCGCCGCTGCTCGGTGGATTCCTATTACCCCAACCGCCCGCTTCCGGACACCTTTTTTCAAGTGCGGACGCATTTTATGCAACCATTCCTGAATTTCACCGTCTAATCTCCAGTAATACCCCATGGCATCATTATTGGCATAATCCCAGCGCAAACTCATGATCAAGCTCAAAGACATTGATAAATACGTTGATTCCCGCTTCCAGCGCACGTTCATACTCAAAGGCATCGAACTCCAGGTCGACCAGGGTGAGTTCCTCACTATCATGGGACCCAGCGGATCGGGGAAATCTACCCTCATGAACATCGTCGGCATGCTCGATGAACCCTCTGCGGGGGAGTACTACTTCTTTGATGAGCCGGTGCACAAGATGAAGGAGAAGCAGAAAAGCGACATGCACAAGAACTATATCGGCTTCATCTTCCAGGCCTACCACCTCATCGATGAGCTCACCGTGTACGAAAACATTGAAACCCCGTTGCTCTACAAAGGAGTGGCTGCCAGCCAGCGCAAGAGCATGGTGGCGGAACTCCTTGATCGCTTCAATATGGTGGCGAAGAAAGATCTCTTCCCGGAGCAGTTGAGCGGCGGCCAGCAGCAACTGGTCGGCATCGCCCGCGCCATCGTGGGACAACCCAAATTGCTCCTCGCGGACGAGCCCACCGGGAACCTTCACTCGGAGCAAGGAAAGCAGATCATGGACATCTTTGAAAAGCTTAACGATGAAGGAATCACCATCATACAGGTGACGCACTCGGAAGAGAATGCGCAGCGTGGAAAGCGGGTAGTGCGTATTGCGGATGGGGCAGTGGTGAAGGATGAGCGGGTCAGATAGGAGTTGGAAGCAAGGAGTTAGAAGATAGAAGTTGGAATTTAATAAAGAGTAACGAGTGATGAGTATGAGGAAAGTAATGATGGCAGCTGCACTGGTGGGTGTTGTCGCAACGGCAGCGGCGCAGAACAAGGTGCTGACCTTCGACGAGGCGGTGCGTATTGCCATGAGAAACAGTGTAACGCTCAACCAGCAGCGCAACAACCTTGAAGTAAACCAGATGCAGCGGACGGCAGCCTACGTGGCCATGGGCCCCAACGTGTCGCTCAACTCCACCGCTGTCCGCATCGATGGTAACTCGTTCAACCCCCAGTCCGGTACAGTAATCAATGGTATCCGTGATAACGTCACAGGTTCCATCAACGGCAACATCAACCTCTTCAGCGGGTTCCGCACCATCAATACCATCAAACAAAACAACAACCTGCTCGAAGCCCAGGCCTACAACGTGGGTCGCGTTACCCAGGATGTGATCAACACGGTGGCCGCGCAATACCTCACGGTTATGCTGGACGAGGAATTATTTCGCATCGCCAAGGAGAACTACGCCTCCCTTGCCAAGCAGTTGGAGCAAGTGAAGGAACAGGCGGCACTGGGTTCGCGGTCGCCCGTGGATGAATACAACCAGGATGCCCAAACCAAGGCGGCCGAACTGCGCATGGTACAGGCGGAGATTCAACTGTACAACGACAAAGCCCTGCTGACGCAAACCTTGCTGATCGATCCATTCGAGCAATTTGATGTGGAGCGACCCAATTGGGACGTCAACGCAATTGGCAATGAAACGCTTGACATGCATGAACTCGCCGAGAAGGCGAAGATTCACCGCGGTGATTACCTCCGCGCCGTTCGCCAGGAATCGGCCCAGCGCTTCGGGATGGCAAGCGCCCGGGGAACAATGATGCCGTCGCTGTTTGCCTTTGGCACCTATGGATCGGCCTACAACTTCCAGCACAACGTACCCGATTCGATTGATGACGGCACTGGCAACATGATCCCCAACCCGGGCAAGCCCCGGCCGTTTGAAGAGCAGTTTCGCCAGAACAACGTCTACAAGCAGTATGGACTACAACTCACCATCCCGATCCTCAATGGCTTCCAGTCCAGGTCCACGTTCACTCAACAGAAGAAATTGTATGAGAACGCACAACTCAACCGGAAGAACGTAGAATACCAGATTCAGAATGACGTGATCCGCACTGTGCGCAATTACGAAGGAGCGAAGAAGTCCTACCTCGTCACTGTTGATCAGCTCAAGTCGGCAGAAGTAGCCTTCCAGTTGGAGACGGAGCGTTATAACCTCGGTGTGACCAACTTCGTGGATTTTGTCAATGCCAACCGTGCCTTTGTGCAGGCCCAGGCCGATAAGGCAAGGGCAGAATATAATCTCGTGTTCCAGAAGCTCCTCCTCGAGTACGCAGTGGGTACTTTGAAAGCCGAGGATCTGACGGGAGGGAACTAGGGAGGACTGTGAACGGTGAACTGTGAACGGTGATCGGTAATCGGTCATCAGTAATCAGTGATCGGTGACCAGTGGCTCGGCCTGAGCAAAGGGGCCAAGACCCCAGCGCCCCAGTTTCGAGTGCCCAGCACCCAGTTGCCCTGCGCCTGGTTTCCAGTGGCCAGCACGGCCTCCGGGGCCCAAGTTTCTGGCACGCTCGACCTACCTTCCAATTGCTAAAATTCCTATATTTGCGGCCCCCCAAACCGGTGGGCGGCCTTTGGTAGGTTCCAGGGGCTGATTAATCAACCAAATTTGCTTCCGGGGCGCCCGGCCGGAGCATGTAACCAGGGCAGTTTTAGCATGGCAAAGAAAGAAAAGGAAAAAGGCGCTGAAAAGGCAGAGGTGAAGAAGCCCCTGGCCGTAAAAGGCGCTGAAGCCGATGTGGATGTAAAGACCGCGGAGGTTGAACTCGAACAGGATGATCTCGCCGCCTTCAAGGCCGCCAAGCGCGCCGAAGAAGAGGAGGGACTCAACCGGGTGATCAAAGATGTCACCGCCCGCCAGAGTGCAGCCACCTCCGTCTCCACTGAAAGCTTCGACTGGGATGCATTCGAGCGCAAAGGATTTGGCGAAGGCTACTCCTCCACGGAACGCGAAAATCTCAACAAGCTGTATTCCGGCACCGTCGCTACGGTGGCGAACAGCGAAGTAGTGAAAGGCACGGTCGTGGGCATCAACAACCGCGACGTTATTCTCAATATCGGGTTCAAGTCAGACGGCCTCGTGCCGCTGGCGGAATTCAAGGATATGCCGAACCTCAAGATCGGCGACGAGGTGGATCTCTTCATTGAAGAGCGTGAAAACGCCATGGGCCAGCTCGTTCTCTCCCGCCGCAAAGCCAAACTGGTGAAAGGCTGGGAGTATGTACAGACCGCCCTGGACAAAGACCAGGTGATCGAAGGTTTTGTGAAGCGCCGTACCAAGGGCGGCTTGATCGTCGACGTGTTCGGCATCGAGGCGTTCCTCCCGGGCTCACAGATCGACGTGAAGCCCATCCGCGACTTCGATATTTATGTCAACAAGAATATCGAGGTGAAGGTGGTGAAGATCAACTACACCAACGACAACGTGGTGGTATCGCACAAGGTGCTCATCGAGAAAGATCTCGAGCAGCAGAAGGCGGCCATCCTCACCAACCTCGACAAGGGCCAGGTGCTCGAAGGGGTGATCAAGAACATGACCAACTTCGGCGTGTTCATCGACCTCGGTGGCGTCGACGGACTGCTCCACATCACGGACATCTCGTGGGGCCGCGTAGCGCACCCGGAAGAAGTATTGAAACTCGATCAGACCGTGAAGGTCGTTGTATTGGATTTCGACCAGGACAAGAAGCGTATCAGCCTTGGCATGAAGCAACTGACACCGCACCCGTGGGAGTCACTGCCCGCCGAGATTGTCGTGGGCTCGAAAGTGAAGGGTCGCATCGTGAACGTAGCCGACTACGGCGCATTCCTCGAGCTGCAGCCCGGCGTGGAAGGACTCATCCACGTGAGCGAAATGAGCTGGTCGCAACACCTGCGGAATCCCCAGGATTTCATCAAGGTGGGCGATGTAGTTGATGCGGTTGTATTGACCATCGACCGCGAAGAGCGGAAGATGTCGCTCGGCATCAAGCAACTCACCGAAGATCCATGGACGCGCCCTGAAGTACTCACCAAGTAC
Organism: Cyclobacteriaceae bacterium; assembly: GCA_016787645.1. GTDB lineage: Bacteria > Bacteroidota > Bacteroidia > Cytophagales > Cyclobacteriaceae > ELB16-189. The sequence continues at coordinate 421,330 of JAEUUF010000002.1, forward strand.
GCTGTGGGCACTACCCATAAAGGCATCGTACGCAACCTCACCAACTTCGGGTTGTTCCTGGAGATGGAAGAAGGCATCGACGGCCTCGTGCACGTATCCGACCTGAGCTGGACGAAGAAGGTGAAACATCCTTCCGAGTTCACGAAAGTAGGCGAGACCCTCGAAGTGAAAGTGCTCGAGCTGGATGCGGCCAACCGCCGCCTCGCGCTGAGCCACAAGCACCTGGAGCAAAACCCGTGGGATACGTTCGAGACGATCTTCACACCGGGTTCTGTGCACAAGGGTACCGTGGTGAACAAGAACGAAAAGGGAATGGTGGTCGAACTGCAGTATGGCATCGAAGGCTTCTGCACGATCAAGAACATCACGAAGCAGGACGGCGGCAAAACGGAGATCGGCGAGTCGCTCGATTTCAAAGTGCTGGAGTTCTCGAAGGAGGATCGCCGCATTTCCCTCAGCCATCGCGCGATGTGGTCAGCTGATGTAGCGGAAGAAAAGCCCGCACCCCAGGCTGGTGCTGCGAAGCGCAAGCCGGAGTCCAAAGGCAAGACCATCGCCAACATCAACCAGCAGAGCGAGAAATCGACGCTGGGCGACCTGGAGGCGTTGAGTGCCCTCAAGGAAAAGATGTCGGCAGCGAAGTCGGCCTCTTCTTCTGAAGAAGGAAAGTCAGAATAAGGAAGTAATGGTTATACTGAGAAAGGTGCCTGGCAACGGGCACCTTTTTTTTGTGGTGAGGGATTTAGTGGCTACTGGTGACTAGTTGTAGGGTTGAAGTATTTAGCGCCTTGCGGAGAGTGACGGTGACCACCGCAACGGCGCGGAGGCGCTGAGTTCGCAAAGGAGTGTAGCCATCGCCGAACCGTCAACCACTTTCAACTTTTAGCCAACAGCCTTCTGCTAATTGTGGTGCTTGCTGCCAAGTAGCTAATTTCCCCCACGGCAGGCTTTTGGCCGTTGGCTATTGGCTTGGGTAAAGGTATTTGCTAGGATTGAAGCCAACCGCAAATTGCTAACAGCCAACCGCCTTTTGTGGGTACTCGCAGCTACGGAGCATGGTCTTCCCAAGGTAGGCTATTGGCTTTTGGCCGTTGGGTATTGGCGTTGATCAATTCTTCGGTCAGGACAATTTCCTTCAGCCTTTAGCCTGCAGCTTTAAGCTATAGAGTGGGTTCACTCCAGAGGACTTCCGTGCCCAGTACCCAGGTCCGAGTACCCATTACCTCGCATTTATCGTCCGCTCGATCTCCTTGAGGTTCTCCATTTTCTTGTTGCGGAGGAAGCCGGCGATATCTTCGAAGTGTTCTTTCACGCGTTTGTTGCCGAACTCAAACACCTTCGTAGCCAGTCCATCCAGGAAATCGCGGTCGTGCGAAACGAGAATCAGCGTGCCGTCGAAGGCGCGCAAGGCATCTTTGAGAATGTCCTTTGATTTGATGTCGAGGTGGTTGGTCGGCTCATCCAGGATCAGCAGGTTGACCGGCTGCAGCAGTAGCTTGATCATGGCGAGGCGCGTCTTCTCACCGCCGCTCAGCATTTTCACCTTCTTGTCGATGGCATCCCCCCCGAACATGAAGGCGCCGAGGATGTCTTTGATTTTCGTGCGGATGTCGCCTTCGGCAATCTGGTCGATCGTTTCAAAGACGGTCAGTTCACCTTCGAGCAGCGACGCCTGGTTCTGGGCAAAGTACCCGATCAGCGAGCCATGGCCGAGGGCACACTTGCCTTCAAAGTCAATTTCGCGCATGATGGCCTTCACGAGGGTGCTTTTTCCCTCGCCGTTCTTTCCCACAAACGCGATCTTCTCACCCCGGGCGATCGTCAGGCTCACATCCTGGAGGACTACATGGTCGCCATACTTCTTCGTCAGGCCATCGATGATGACGGGGTAGTTGCCCGACCGTGGTGCAGGCGGAAACTTGATGTTCAGCGCGCTGGTGTCTACGTCGTCGACTTCGACAATTTCAATCTTCTCCAGCATCTTCACCCGCGATTGCACTTGCAGCGTCTTGGAGTAAGTGCCTTTGAAGCGTTCAATGAACTGCTGAATCTCGGCGATCTGCTTCGCCTGGTCGTCAAATTGCTTTTGTTGCTGCTCCCGCCGCTCCTTGCGCAACTGGAGGTAGTGGGAGTAGTTGGTTTTGTAGTCGTAGATGCGGCCCATGGTTACCTCAATGGTTCGGTTGGTGAGGTTGTCGACGAACGTTTTGTCGTGGCTGATCACGATCACTGCCTTGGCGTTGTTGGTGAGGAAATCCTCCAGCCACTGCACCGACTCGATGTCGAGGTGGTTGGTAGGCTCGTCCAATAAGATCAGATCCGGTTTCTGCAGCAGGATTTTGGCCAGTTCGATGCGCATGCGCCAGCCCCCGCTGAATTCGCTGGTGGGGCGAGTGAAGTCCGAGCGCAAGAAGCCCAGGCCGAGGAGCGTCTTTTCAATTTCTGCGTCGAAGTTGGTTTCCTCGATGGAGTAGTATTTTTCACTCAGCTCGCTGACCTGCTCGATGATCTTCGCGTATTCGTCCGATTCGTAGTCGGTGCGTGTTTCCAGCTGGTGGTTCAGGGCTTCCATCTGGGCCTTCATGCTGTTGATTTTCGCGAATGCCTTGGCGGCCTCTTCAAAGAGCGTGGAGTCATCTTTGGTCAGCAGGTGCTGGGGCAGGTAGGCGACGACGGAGTCTTTAGGGGTGCTCACTTTGCCCCGGGTGGGCTTGTTGACGCCGGCGATCAGCTTGAGCAACGTGCTTTTCCCTGCGCCGTTTTTGCCCATGAGGGCGATGCGGTCATTCTCATTAATATTAAAGGTGATATTGCTGAAGAGGGGCGAACCGTTAAACTCTACCGTGACTGCATCTACCGAGATCATAGGACTTGAAATAAGGGCGCAAAGATATTGTTTCCGGGCAGATTAACACACTTGGCTGGTGGCTGGGCACTGGGAACTAGGTACTGGATGCTGGAAGCTGATGGTAGGGGTGAAGGGCGTCGTGCCTTGCGGCAGACGGCGGTGACCACAGCAAAAAGCAAAGGGCTTAAAGTTCCGAGTCCCGAGAGCCTAGTGCCTAGTACCTAGTACCCAGTGCCGTGCTCAGATGACCCCTATTTCCCTCCAGGCACAAGTTCCACCATACTGAAGTACATGAGGTAATGCCCCAGTTCCTTCTCGGGGTAAAGTCGGATCGTGACTATGCCCGGCTGCTTGATTTCCAGCTGGCCGACTTCTTCGGTTTTGTATTCGTACCATCCGTTTGTCGGGATGACTTTGCCGCGGATGGTTTCGGTTCCATTGCTGATGATATAGGTTCCATCTTCCCAGCCGGGAATTGCGGCATAGGTTAGCATCACTTTATAAGTGCCGGCTGTCTGAAAGTCGGCTTTCCATTCGATCCAATCCTCGGGACCTTGCATGCGGGAGATATGGAACTGCTGCTCTTCGCCTTTACGGTTCGCTCGCTTTGCAGCTCTTCCGTGCGTGGATGCAGTGTTGTAATTGAGCGTGACTGTCTCCTGGCCGTTTTGCTTGACGATGAAGGGATCTACATTGGGTTCGCCGGTGATTTCGAGGACGACCACCGAGTTGATGGAGTCAAGTGGATTGATGGGCACACCAACCGTCACGGCGCTGCCTTCTCGGGATAGTAGTAAGATGGTTTCGGGGTCCTTGAGCAGATAGGCATCTTTGATATCGTTGTTCAGCCCCGTGATCTCCAGCGACCCATCCTTAGGCCAGTCAAACACATGCAGGTATAAGCGCTGACCTTTCTGTGTGCAATAGCCCCAAGGGAGATCGCCCGGAAAGGGAGAAGCACTCGTGCCGTAAATACTTTCTCCATAGCGCGCCGTCCAGTTTCCCACGCGATTCAGAATATTTGCAGAGGGAGCAGGGATGACGCCCATGCCATCGGGCCCGACGTTCAATAAATAGTTGCCGCCCTTGCTGACTACGGCCACCAGCCGACGAATGATTTCTTGAGGCTTCTTCCAATGCTGGTCGAACTTGCTGTAGCCCCAGGTATCGTTCAGCGTCTGCGGTGTCTCCCAATATTCTTCGATACCTCCGGTGGGCATGCCGTTGTCCGTCATGCTCTGGTAGTCGCCGAGCAGTTCTTTGTCATAGTGCCCCACGCGGCCGTTGACGAGGCATCCTGGCTGCAAGTTGTGCACCATGTCGGCAAATTCTTTTCCCTGTTCCTGGGTATACATGCCGCGATCGAACCACACGATGGAGATGGGCCCGTAGCCGGTCAGCAATTCTTTCAACTGCGGTTTGGCTTTTTCATCCAGGTATTTCCTGAACAGCTCCGGGTAAGCCATTGTATCAAGGCTTGATTGCGAGGAGTCATAGTCCCACGTGTTCCCATAGGCGTATGGGCTGTCCCAGTCCTCGCGGTGCGAATAGTACACCCCGAACCTTATCCCTTCCGCGGCGCACGCATCGGCCAGTTCGCGGATCGGGTTCCGGCCGAAAGCGGTGTAGTCGGTGATGTTGTACGGGCTCACCTGGGAATGATACATGGCAAAGCCATCGTGGTGCTTGGCGGTAATGATGATGTATTTCATCCCGGTTCGCTTGGCGAGCGACACCCACTCGCGCGCGTTGAAGTTCACGGGGTTGAACGACTTAGCTACCTTCCGGTAATCTTCAACGGGGATTTTGAATCGTTCCATGATCCATTCCGCGATGTCACCTTGTTCTATTCGTTGGCCTTTCCATTCGCCGCCGAGCACGGAGTAGGGGCCCCAGTGGATGAACATCCCGAACTTGGCGTCCGTGAACCATTCCTTTGTCTTTTTCTCTTCTGCTTTTCTTTCCGGCGTGCAGTGCGCAGCGATGAGCGCGGTGAGAAGTAGGGCGATGAATTTTGTTTTCATGGATGGAATGAAAGTTACAAAATTCATTGTGGTACTTGCAGCTAAGTAGCTATTTGTTCCCACGACAGGCGGTTGGCTTTTAGCAGTTGGCCATTGGCTTTAGTGATACTCTGCCTTATGAAGGCCAACGGCCAATAGCCAAAAGCCAACAGCCTCTTGTGGGTACTGGTTATTAAGTACCGAATAGTAGCCTAATTTTTCGGTTTGGTTATTGGCGCGTGTATTTCGAGACCGGAATGCAGCCGCCAGTGCCCGTGAAGGTGAGTGTCAGGGTTGTGCTCGTCACGGTATAGGTGGCTGATGATGGTCCCGAACTATCGGTCCAGCTTATGGTGTTGCCACTGACGGTATAGGCTTGTGAGATCGACGCACCGGTCACAGCAATCGTCATCATAGTGTCTGTGAAATTGATAGTATAACACGGGTAACCAGGACCTCCACAAGGCCCCTCTGCTTTGTTCTGGTTTGTGTCCGTGCATCCAGAGATGGCTGTGGTGGTCATTAGCCAGGTGCCTACAAGGGATGGAGCGGGAGTTGGATCTTTACTTTTGTTGCAGTGGGTTACTGCCAACAGGGTAATTATGGAAATTAAAATAGCTGACCTTCTCATGGGCTGAGGGTTTGAATAACCTGTCACGTAACGATGTATGATCAGGCAAATTTTGCTCCCCACATACTGTGCTTCAATGATGGTTGTCATTCGAGCATTTGAGAATTGATAGCTGGTGAATACAAACAGGAGAGACCCTGCCAGGAGGTAATTTAAAAAGGCAGTAATTCTTCACTTTTGCCCTGCAATCGGGTAACTTAATGCTAAGCAACGAAGTCCCATGGAAGGCGAGCGAAAATCACGGCTCATTTTCTATTTTCAACTGGTCGTCGGCATTGTCGTTTATGCCCTGTTCAACAGCACTTCCATTATCGAGAAAGCTTCTGAAGACCTTGCAAGAAGCACTTCTCGCAAGAAGGCACTCCTGATTGTCCTGTCTGCACTGGCGGTTCTTGCCGTGCTTGCGGCGATCGCCGTGGCATTACTGGGATCAGCCAGGGAAACATCCCTGTCACAAAAGACCGGTGCCGATCAGGCGGCCCTTCGGCAAGAATTGTCTGTCTATTTCCTGGAGCACAATGTTCAAGGAGAGCCCCAGTTTTTTCCCATAGATGACCAACTGAGGGTAGAGGCTACGTTAGGAGAGCTCGCGTTGACGCCGACAGAAGCTATCTCGCCCGACACACTTGTGCCAGCCACCCGGATTTCATTCACCATTTCCGGGCCGTCCGTCTCGCTGCCGGTTTACTATACCTCACCGGATTATTTGATGGGTTCATCTCCGGCCCCGCGGCATGTCCTTATGGTGTTCTTCAAGGACCTGACTAATGGAACTGAGACGCCAGAAAAGGGAAGATACCTTCTTTTGCCAGCTACGCCCGGTCCAATGAATCTCGACTTCAACCTGTCGCGCCTCTTGCCGTGTTTCTATTTTAATGAGAAACCTTGTCCGCCATTGACCAGCGAGCACCTCATCAATTTGTCAATTCGGGCCGGCCAGAAGAATTGACAGGTCTTGATTTTCGCTGCTCGTAGCTGAGTATCCCCACGACAGGCTATTGGCTATTGGCGGTTGGCTGTTGGCTTGATGATATTTTTCGAAAGAGAGAAATGAATTTATGTTTCTCTGGTTGCCTGGCGGCTAGTATATTGGGAAGTGTGAATTGGCTTGTATGTAGTGTATTGGTGGCTGTTTCGTTCTCGGGATGGGCGCAGCAAAGAAAGGAGATCTTGTTTCAATTCAGGGACTCTCCTTCGCAAACCCATTTTCACGAGACAAAGGAGATTATTTATCAACAGATTCGGTGGCATGGTGCAGAGGATAAGCTTCAGCGCCTGAAGGACAATAATGCTCCGCTATTGACAACCGATACAGTCGTCACCACGCATAGACTGAAAGTGACGAGCGGAAATGCAGACTCAATGTCCTCCTTTTTCCTCACTATGGAATATGTGGCCAGCAGTACCACAAGTAAGAAAGTGAGATGGCCACAAGGGACAGTAATTTTTGGTCATGTTGACTCTAACCGCCCGACACATATTGATTCGGTAAATGGCCCGGGGCTGAGCGATGCCGATGAGAAGAAGCTGATCAATTCGTTTCAGCGTAGCATCGATGAACTGTACTTTCCGGCCAGGCGGATGGGAGTGGGCGACACCCTGGTGACTCACTCACTAGTTTCTATTCCGTTTTTCGATAAGTCGTGGAATATGGACATATCATCAACCTATGAATTGATGAGCATCGGTCCCAAAACGGCGGACTTGAGTATAACTATTCTATTTACGTTGATTGACTCCAATCTTCCGTATGAAATAAAGGTCACCGGCGGCGGGAAAGGAAAGGTCGTATACGATATCGCCAACAGCGTTGGCATCTACCGGGAAAACAACTTAAGAATGGTGGTTGAGGTCAAATTCCTCCCGGATTTGAATTTTGAGATGATCCAGACTTCAAGCTATGTCAGCCAGGTAACTGGCAAATAATTCATCTGAGAGTTTTCAGCCTTCAGCCAATTGTGGGTACTCATTGCCAAGTAGCTAATTATTCACACGACAGGCTATTGGCTATTGGCGGTTGGGTATTGGCTTTTGTGTCACTCTTGTCCAAGCTGGTAGTCAACGGCCTTCTGCTTTTAGCCTTCAGCCTTTAGCCTAACATGGGTACTGTTGACCAATCGTGTACCTTAGGAGTCACAACTCATAATTTCAACTTCCCATGACCAGGATTATTCTACTTATAGTCTCCAGTTGTATTGCTCTTTCTTGCAACCAGTCAGCGAAACCAGCGAACGACCTAACCAGTGATGAATCGACACGTACGGTAAAAGCTGTGCCCGCTGATTCAACCGAGATTGATTTTGCGGTGGTCTCGCCTAGCCAGGCGAAGGTTCTACTGGAGAATGAATACGTGCGCGTGATTGAATACAGCCTCAAACCCGGCGAGAAGGACACCCCACATACGCATCCCCCGAAATCTTCCTACGTCATTTCCGGCGGGATGCTTCGCGTGTACCCGGAAGGTGGAGAACCGTTTGATGCCGAAGAGGTGAAAGGGATGACCGAGTGGTCGGGGAGGGTAGGTAAGCACTATGTGGAGAATATTGGGAGTACGACGGTGACGATCTTGTTGACGGAAGTGAAGGCGGCGCGGTAGGCCTCACCCCCCGGCCCCCTCTCCGTAAGACGGAGAGGGGAGGGCAGTTCACAGTTCACTGCTTACCGTTTCACTTCTTCCCACACCAGGTCCTTCGACTTCGCGATTCCGCGGATCGCTTTGATCATCGCAGCATCGAGCATAGTGTCTTCATTGTTTGTTGGTGTGTTCGAGGCGATGTAGGCCTGGCGTTTTTTGTTCAGCTCCTGGATTTCGTCCTGGATCTTCTTGCGCTCACTGGCTTTCTGGTTCACATAGTCCTTGCGTTGTGCTGCCGACATGCCCTGCATTTCCTTGGGGAGTTGGGCGGCGGGAGCGGAGGCGATGATGCTTTCATCTTCCTTCGCGGCGTCTACGAGGTCCCAGCTGGAATTGGTGTAGGCGTGGGAGCTCTTCGAGACGGCACGCTCGACTTTGTTAGCCATGCCATAGCTCTCGGCATTTTGGTCCTGGGTAGCCTGCGCGGCTTTCTTCTGTTCGCCGGCAGCGCCATACTGGATGTAAGTTTTGTTCAGGCGGTCGTTGCATTCCGCGATTTTGGAATCGTACGGGGTGGAGATGTAAACGGTCTTGCGGTTTTGCTCGATGCTCATATAGCTGCCGCCCGTGAGATCGGCACCGTCTTTCCAGTTCGTGCGGATGCCTTCATCGAAATCTCCGCAGAAGATCGTGTTGACCACCACACCTTTTTCTTTGGCCACGGAGCAGGCGAGGCGGTAGGAGACGGAGCCCTGGGTGAACGGCTCGTTGCCGGCGATGAAAATCATTTTCAGATCCGCATCGGAGGAGGACCATGCCAGTTGGTTCAGTGAGGTACGGATCACGTGACCGCAGAACTCATTGCCGCCGTTGGTGCTAAGGGCGAACAGTTTCTCAGAGATCAGGTCCAGGTCGCTGGTCAGGCCGCTCACCTGGCGGAGATATCCTTCCGAGGCGGGGAGGCCGTCGTTGCCGTATTCGTACAGCGCAATTTTGATGTGGGGCCTTGAGCCGTCGCCGCATTTCGCCGCGGACAGTTCGTTCACGATCTTCCATAACTGTGATTTGGCCTGGTCGATGAGGCCATCCATGCTGTTGCTGGTGTCCAGCAGCAAGGCGAGCATGATTTGCTGGTCTTTCCGCGGTTCAGCATCGTGAATGGACCGGAATCCAGACAGCAGGGTGATCCCCACCATGACCATGGCCACCTTTAGGAGGCGCAGGCCGAAGTTGTTTGTTTTCATACAATAAGCGTTTAAAGTTTATTGTAGGATGCAGCGCGGAGTGGGATTCCATAAGATTGAGTAAAGATTTTTGAGGGTGGGGGTAGCGAAGCGGCGCGTTCCCACAACAGGCGGTTGGCTGTTGGCGGTTGGCTTTTGGCTGAAGGCGAATGGCTAAAGGCTAAAAGCTGAAAGCTAAAAGCGGAGGGAACAAAGTTGTATTGTTGAGTTTTCAGCCTTAAGCCTTAAGCTTTGAACTTTCAGCTCTTCACGCTGGCATTAGGTTTGTAGCAAAGTTGTTATCTTTTCGACCCTAACCCCCAACGTCAACCTATGAATCGCATTGTACTTTTCGTCCTGCTGATTGCGGTCACCCCGCTACTGTCTCATGCCCAACAAGTCTCCGTCTATACCGACGACTTCTCAGGAACGCACGTCGACCTTGGCCCAGGCCAGTACGACTACAAGAAACTGACCATCAACGGCGCCTCCAGCATCGCCTCGTTCAAGGTTCCGGCCGGGTTGAAAGTGACGTATTACGCGAAAGACAACTTCGAGGGAAATTCACTCATCATCATGGGCGACATCAGTCCCAAGGAACTCCAGGCCAAAGGCTTCGGGTGGAACACGCTTAACTTCCCCTCTCTCATTATTGAACGGGCTCCCGTCCAGCCCCAGGGGCCGCATGTGACCATCTACCAGGACAACTTCTCCGGAGCGTACAGCTACCTGGTGCCGGGAAAACACGAGTTTGGCGCGTTTGGCATCGGCAATGATCAGCTTTCGTCGATAAAGATTCCCAAAGGGCTCAAGGTGGTGTTGTATGAACACGGCGGGTTCCAGGGGCGCACGCTTGAACTCACGCACGACACCGGTGCGGAAGAGCTGATTCGAAATAAGTTCAACGACCAGGCTTCCTCGCTGATTGTGGAAGTGTTGCCCGAGCCGGCCAAGCCCGTGGAACCAACGACACCGGCAACACCCGCCGTGGTGGTTCCGGTGGTAGCACCGGCGGTAGTGGAGGTGCCGAAACCCAAGCCGGCTGACGCCGAACCGATAGTCACCATTTATGAAGGCGATTTTACAGGCAACTCCAAAGACCTGCGCGCAGGGAAATATTCGTTAGATCGGCTAGGTATCCGCAATGATGAATTGTCTTCGATCAGCGTGCCCCGCGGATTCCGGGTTACGTTGTTTGATGGCGATGCGTTTGAAGGCCGCTCCCTGATCCTCACCGCCGACGCCCGCGCTGCCGATTTGCACGATGCGCTGTTCAGCAACATCACCTCGTCGATCATCGTCGAGTCCATTCCCATGGTGGTGATCTTTGAAGGCGACTACAACGGCGCCCGGAAGGTATTGGATCCCGGCAAGTACATGGGTGTTGACATCGGTATCGCCAGTGTGTCTTCGGTGAAAGTACCGGAAGGATACAAGGTCACCTTGTACGAGAAAGACAACTTCAGTGGCCGCTCCCTCGTGCTCACCCACGATACCGGCACCGACTATCTTGCGAAGAATAAGTTCGACAACATCACATCCTCGCTGATCGTGGAGACTGCGCCGGTCACCGTGCCAATGGTCACGCTCTACAAGGGTGATTATTCCGGAACATCGGCCAAGTTTCCGATCGGCCGTTACGATTTCCGCGACGGTGCCTATGAAGACAATGTGGTGTCTTCCATCCGGATCCCGCGCGGGCTTCAAGTCACGCTCTATGAAAGCGGTTCGTTCCGCGGACGCTCCATGGTGTTGCGAAAAGATACCGGGATCGATTTCTTCCGGGAGAACCAGTTTGAGGGTATCGCCACATCCATGGTGGTGGAAGATATTCCTGAATCCGAATTGTTTGTGACGCTCTACGAGCAGGTGAATTCCGGCTTTGAAGAGAAGGTAGGTCCCGGCCGCTACAACGCCGCCGACCTCCGGATCGGCGACAATCGCATTACTTCGGTGAAAGTACCCAAGGGAATGCGGGTGATCTTGCACGAAGATGCCGACTTCAAGGGGAGGAGCATGACATTTGAACGCGACGGCGACTTGACGATTTCCCAGGTGTTTGATAACCGGACTTCATCCCTCATTGTGGAAGACCTGTTCACACCGATCGTTTCCCCCCTGCCAGAAGCACCGGCACCGGCGCCCACACCAACACCCGCACCGGTGGTAGTGGCTCCCGTAGTGGTGGCAGAGGCCGCGCTGCCGGCCGCACCTCCTTGCGAAATGACTTCCGACCAGTATGCCAGTGCCATAAACGCGATTGCATCGAAGTCGTTCCGCGACGAGAAGATGGACATGGCGAAGCTGGCGACGAAGGAAAAGTGCCTCACCAACACCCAGATCCGCGGCATCGCCAAGCTCTTCTCGTTTGAGGACCAGTCGCTGGAGTTTGTCAAGTACGCCTACGACCACGCCACCGAAAAGTCAGAGTACTATACGTTGACGGACATCTTTACGTTCATGTCTAGCAAGGATGAGTTCATGACGTTCTTGAAGGGGAAGTAGGAGCCGGTAGCGAAGCGGGGTGTTCCCACGACAGGCGGTTGGCGATTGGCTGCTGGCTGAAGGCTGTTGGCTGAAGGCTTTTGGCCAATGTATATCTACACTTCGATAATCAACGTCCGTTTACAGACCACTGATTACTACTTACCGATCACTGGTCACCGTTCACCGACTCCCTACTTTATACCCGACACAAAATAAGCAGCGAGTTCACACTTCACGGGATGATTGGAGAAGCGGGCGATGATTTCGGTTTCCAGGTTCTGGGCTATCGACTCAAAGGCCTGGGGGTTGCGATCTTTTACTTCTTGGCCCAGGGCATGGGAGGTAAACAATCCTTTCACCAGGCTTTCGGCCGTGTCCGCCACACCGGGGAGTACTATACGCTCGACATGTACATTCCTGAAATTTGACCTGGTCATTAATTCGGTGAGCAAACCAGGGTCGTGCATCGAGTAGGGGACCTTGAACCGGGTGGTGTCTTCGCCTTTGAAGAACGGGATCAGGAGTTCATCGTAGAACAGCTTGAAGATGTCCACTCGTGTGGTATCCTCCCAGGTGCTGAATAAAAAAGTTCCACCGGGTTTGAGCACGCGGTACGCTTCGTTGGTGGCTTTCTGCTTGTCGGGCGGAAACATCATCCCGAACTGGCAGACGGCTACATCAAAATTATTCTCAGGAAAAGGGAGGTTCTGCATATCAGCCACGCTGAACTCGACCGCATCGGAAGAGGTGAACTTGGTCTTGGCGATCACCAGCATGTCGGGGCTCAGGTCTGTGGCGGTCAGCTTGACGGAGGACGGTAGCTGTTGGCGCAGGTGACGTGTTACCCGGCCCGTACCACTCGCGATTTCCAGCACAGCAGTTGTTCCTTCTTTGGGAACACGACTCGCCATTTCCTTCCCATACGGCTCAAACAAAAAAGGCCCCAGGTATCGATCATAATAAGCCGGACGAGCACCGGTGAATTTGAATACTTCTCCTGCCATAGTCTTCTTGTTTAAACTTTACTTGTAGTCTATCCTTGGCTCGGTGTAACCAGAGCGGAGTGTCTAGTGCCTAGCGGAGAGCGGCGGTAACCACCGCGAAGGCACGAAGTCGCAAAGTTCGCAATAAACACCGTTCACTGTTTACCGTTCACCGTTCACCGTTTTACTGTTCACCGCTCCCCTCACCGCTGGTGCAATCTTATTTCCAAAAATCTCAATCGACTTCATCAGCATCTCATGCGACGGTCCACCAACGTCCATGTGGGCGGAGAAACGGGAGAGACCGAATAGTTCGTGCATCTGTAAGATTTTTTCTACGGCCTCGTTGGCATCACCGAACAGGTACGCGCCATTCTTGCCGCGGCCCTGGTCGTACTGACCGCGAGAGAAGGGAGGCCATCCTCGGCTGGCGCCCACGCGGTTCATCTGGGCTGAGTAGACCGGGTAGTAGGCATCGGCGGTCTGCTTGCTGTCTTCGCCGAATAGGCTGTGCATGTGGACGCCCACCTGCAGCTTATTCATATCGTGACCGAAGTGCTCGTACAACTCTTTGTAATAATCGAACAGCGGCTTGAACTGCGCCGGGTTACCGCCGATGATGGCGAACATGACCGGCAGTCCCACTTTGGCCGCACGCACCACCGACTCCGGCGTGCCGCCCACCGCCACCCAGATGTTCAGGTGGTTGTTCACCGCCCGGGGCAGCACCACCTGGTCCTTCAGCGCGGCACGGAACTTTCCTTTCCAGGTGACACGGTCTTGCTGGTTGATTTGTAATAGCAGTTCGAGTTTCTCCTCGAACAGTTCGTTGTAGTGATCGAGGTCATAGCCGTACAACGGGAACGACTCGATGAAGCTTCCGCGGCCGGCCATCAGTTCGGCGCGGCCGTTGCTGAGCTGGTCGACGGTGGCGAAGGCCTGGTAGATGCGCACCGGGTCGGAAGAACTGAGCACGGTGACGGCGCTACCCAGTTTGATTCTTTTCGTTACGGTAGCCGCCGCGGCCAGCACCACTTCGGGCACGGAGACGGCATAGTCGGGACGGTGGTGTTCGCCGATGCCGAAGAAGTCGATGCCGACTTCATCCATGAGTTTGATTTCTTCGATCAATTCGCGGAGGCGATCCCCGGCGGGCAGCGGTTTGCCGCGCGGGTCGTAGTGGTTGTCGCCAAACATGCCGATGCCTAGATCCATGGGAGTGAGGAAAGGGTCAAAGTTCTACTTTTGGATTGATTACACAACGGGGTGAGCTATGAGTGCCTGGCGGAACGGGGGGTTTTTACCGCAGAGGCGCAGAGACGCAGAGACTGTGCTTATCAATCTCGGTGCCTGAGGTACTCGAAGGCACCGAGTGGAGTGCCTGTGTATGTCGCTGGCTTCGGGAGCCTCAGCCAGCAGGAGACTGCGAAATTCTTATTGTGTTCTTCAATCTCGGTGCCTGAGGTACGCGAAGGCACCGAGCGCCAGCCCCATTTTCTGAAGGAATGCGCCTATTCTCTTCCTAAATTGTTCTCCCCGGATTGCTCTGACCCGCAAATATTGGTAGGTTCACAATCCCCAAATCCATTGCCTATGAAAAACATGTTCACTATCGCTCTCGTGGTCATCCCTCAACTTCTTTTTGCCATCGATCCGACGGATACGCGGATGATGACGAGCCCGGCCATCAGCGCCACGCAGATCGCCTTCATCTATGCCGATGACCTGTGGACGGCAAATGCCGATGGCTCCAACGTGAGACGACTCACGGTAGATGAGGGCATCGAGACGAATCCCTATTTTTCGCCCGACGGAAAATGGATTGCTTTCAACGCACAGTATGACGGGAACACGGATGTGTTCATTATTCCTTCCTCCGGTGGTGTGCCCACACGCCTGACCTGGCATCCTGGTTCGGATGCTGTCCGGGGCTTTACGCCGGACGGGAAGGGCGTGTTGTTTGCCTCCCAACGTGCTGTCTTCACCGGCAGCTATGCGCAGTTGTTCACCGTTCCGCTAACCGGGGGCTTTCCCACCCAGCTGGAAATTCCCTACGCCTACCACGCCTGCTATTCACCCGATGGCTCGATGATGGCCTATACTCCGCTGCGCGATGTATTTCTCCAGTGGAAACACTACCGCGGCGGCACCATGGCCACCATCTGGCTGTTCTCTTTCGCCGATAAGTCCATTGTCAAGATTCCGCAAGGCCAGGGAGGGTCCAACGATACGGCACCGCAATGGGTTGGCAACAAGGTCTACTTTAGGAGTGACCGCAACGGTGAGTTCAATGTGTATTCGTATGATGTTTCCTCCAAAGAAATTGCCCAACTCACCGACTTCAAGGACTTCCCGGTGCTGAAAATGACTACATCCTCCAATAAACTGATCTTTGAGCAGGCGGGATACCTGCATGTGTTAGACATCGCTTCTAAAAGTGTCACTCGCCTTAAACTCGGCATCGGCGCCGACCTCCTCGAACTGCGCCCGCGGCTGATGAAAGGGGCGAAGTATATTCGAACGGGAGAGATTTCTGCCTCGGGGGCACGGGCGGTATTTGATTTCCGCGGCGACATCATCACGCTGCCCGCCGAGAAAGGGGATGCCCGCAACCTGACGGAAACCACCGGCGTCCATGAGAGGGGCCCGGCCTGGTCGCCGGACGGCAAGTCGATCGCCTACTTTTCAGATGCCGGCGGCGAGTATGCCCTGCACATCAAACCCCAGGACGGCAAAGGAGCGGCGCGTGTCGTGAAACTATCCGGCACAGGATTTTACGCGCAATTGAAATGGTCGCCGGATTCGAAGAAGATCGCCTACGTCGACAATGGGAGGAACCTCTACTGGATGGATGTGGCCACCGGCGTCAGCAAGAAGATTGACGCAGACGAGTTGTACACGCCAGGGCCATTTCGCGAAATGTTTGGCGATTGGTCGAAGGATTCAAAATGGATTGCCTATACGAAAGTGTTGGAGACCAACTTCAGAAGAGTCTTCCTGTATTCGCTGGACCAGGGAAAATCGAACCCGGTGACGGACGGACTCAGCGATGCTGCCGAACCCATCTTCGACCCGACTGGGAAATACCTGTTTTTCTTCGCCTCCACCGACGCGGGACCGGTAAACAACTGGTTCGACCAGTCCAGCATTGACATGCGCGCGACCTATAGCATCTACCTGGCCACACTTCAACGCGAAACCATTTCTCCCTTTGCGAAGGAAAGTGATGAAGAAAAAGGTAAGGAAGAAGAGAAAGCCCCGGTAAAAGAGGAACCCAAGAAAAAGAAGACAGAAGAAGAGCCTAAAAAGGAGGAACCCTTCCGGATTGACTTTGACGGAATTCAGCATCGCATTGTAAGCCTGCCGGTAGGCCCCGGAAATTATCACGGCCTTGATATGGGCAAAGAAAATGAACTTCTCTACCTGGCCTTTCCTCCGGACTATTCAGGTCCGGCTACCATGCATAAGTATGATATCAAGGAGCGCAAGGACAGTGAAGTCACCGCCATGAACGGATATACCGTGTCTGCCGATGGGAAGAAAATGCTTTACGTGCACGAGGACACCTGGTACATCAGCGGCACGGGGGAAAAGGGCGACAAACCGGTACCCACGGGTTTGCTAGAGGTAAAAATGGATCCGGCTGCGGAGTGGCCAGCGATCATTGATGAAGCCTGGCGCGTCAACCGCGACTATTTCTATGATCCGGGCATGCACGGCGCCGATTGGCCGGCGATCAAGAAGAAGTATGCTCAATTCATTCCACACCTGTCATGCCATAGCGACCTTCACCGTGTTATCCAATGGATGGGCAGCGAGCTGGTGGTGGGCCATCATTTCCAGGATGGCGCCGATGAAAAGCCGAACAGTCCAACATCCGTACCGGGCGGACTCCTCGGGGCGGACTTCAAGGTTGCCGGCGGCCGTTACCAGCTGAAGAAGATCTACGGCGGACTGAATTGGAACCCGGGCCTTCGTTCACCGCTCACCGAACCCGGTGTGAATGCCAAGGAGGGCGATTATATCCTTGCCGTGAATGGAAAGGACCTGCTGGCCACCGAAGAGATCTACAAGTACTTCGAGTCAACCGCCGGAAAAATTGTGGAACTCACGCTTGGGCCCAATCCCAACTATACGGGATCCCATGTGGAAAAAGTTGTGCCCGTAGAAAGTGAGTGGTCACTGCGCAACCGCGACTGGGTGGAGGGGAACCTGAAGAAAGTAACGGAAGCAACACAGGGCCAGGTTGCCTATGTGTATGTTCCGAACACCGCCAATGAAGGTCATGAATATTTCAAAAGGTACTTCTTTCCTCAAGCCAAACGCAAAGCTATCATCGTGGATGAGCGCTTCAACGGAGGTGGATACCTCGCGGATTATTACATCGACATCTTGCTGCGACCTTACCAAGCGCATTGGAACATGCGCTACGGCAAAGACCTCAAGTCGCCCAGTGCTTCTATCCAGGGCCCCAAGGTCATGATCATTGATGAGAATGCGGGGTCAGGCGGCGACATGTTGCCGTGGATGTTCCGGAAGTTCAAGGTCGGCACCATCGTGGGCAAGCGAACCTGGGGCGGCCTGGTCGGTATCCTTGGGTATCCCGAATTCATCGACGGCGGTTCTGTAACCGCACCCAACGTGGGTATCTGGACCAACGACGGATTTGTCGTAGAGAACGTGGGCGTTGAGCCAGACATCGAAGTAGAGCAGATGCCTTCGGAGTTGATCAAGGGCAACGACCCGCAACTGATGAAAGCGATCGAGATTGCTTTGAAAGAATTGGAGAAGAATCCTCCTGTTGAGCCGGTGCGGCCGCCGTACCCGGTGAAAGTGAAAAAGTAACTCACCCCCCGGCCCCCTCTCTACTGCGTAGAGAGGGGGAGGGAGCGGGGCGACTTTTGCGCTTAACCGGAATAAAGACTCTCCTGCTGCCATCATCCTCCCATTTCTCAAAACTAAAAATCTCACTGATGCGGTACGGAGAGTGGTCGAGCCAATGGTTCTTGAACCGCATGAGTATACTCAATAGCTCTGTGTGGGGTGCGCTCACGATGAAGGAGGCATACATTCCACCCGGGATGGTGTAACACAGTTCTTCCCATCCTTTCATGGATGAAGCCAATATTTCCACCCCGGCATAGTAATTCAAGTTTCTTTTTGATCCGTGAAATGCGATATGGGTGATAACCCCCAATCGTGAACCCAGCGTAGTAATTTTCTTCCTTTTCGCCAATGCCTCCGCTTTCTCAAAGTCTTTTTCAAGCTTTTCCCAATACATATTGGTATGCACATACAATACATGCCTCGTATTGCATTGAACCACGTCGACAGCAAAAGGTAATCGTTCTTGAGGTAAATGATGAAATTGAATGCCTTGCAGGTAGGCTTGCGGCGAACGCCCGTATCGGTTCGAAAATGCCCGACTAAAAACCGCAAGAGAACCATATCCGCATGCTCCAGCCAAAGAGGATATTGAGATGCCGGGGTCGAGCACCATCAGGTGAACCGCACGCTCCAGCCGGATACGCTTCAGGCATTCGGCTGGTGACTCTCCCATCTCCTTCGTGAACAATCGCTGAAAATGATACGGCGACACGCCCACCAGGAAAGCTATCCTTTTTAACTGTAGCTTTTCAAGGTATTGTCGTTTGATGATGTCGTAAGCGCGTTCGATACGCTTGTCCATTTCAGCGATCTAAGTTATATGGTTGAGCAACGCATTGGAGGTTCTTTGAATTCGCTTGTTCCCATAGTTTATGATCAAGATAAGCTGGGCGAGCATTAACAATGATATCGTGATGAGTATGACGGTATAGTTGTTCAGGGGCGGTATTCGTTGACCGCGGACCATTTCACCATACAGTTCACAGAGTGTGCCGGTAAAGAATATTGACAAAGCAAACCCCAACAGGATCGAAACAGAGGTAATCATAGTGAATTCCATCTGCAATAAATTGGCAATATCTTTTGACGAGCTGCCCAGGGCTTTCATGATTCCAATTTCCAAGGTTCGTTCCTGGATAGTCAGGTTGAGCACAATCAACATTCCCAGGAAGGCGACCGTCACAGTAAATAGTCCCAACCCCTGCACCAGGTAGTAGGTTGGCTTGAAGTGGTTGAAAGCGCCTTCCAACAGGGTTTCCACATTGCTGATGCCGGAGTACTTGATGTTGTTCTCACCCAGTGCCTTTTCTATTTCCAGCAATGCGCCAGGTATGGGCACGCCAGCCTTCAAGCGGATGGCCACCTGGCCAAAGGCTTTGTTCTGTTCTGTCATAAACCTGTACATGGAACCTCCGCCGTGCGCTCCGCCCATATCCCTAATAACGCCGCTATACCTGTATTTGGTTACGTTGCCTTCCTTATCGGTAACAGAAATGGTATCGCCAAACTGGATGGAGCCGAACTCAGCCGCGCGCATTGCCGGGTGGATGAAGATACAGTCGGCACACGTCTTGTCAATTCGCCCTTCCGTGACCAGCGAAGGATTCATATCATAATCGGGCGGATATTGTTTAATCGTTGTGCTCTTGATTTTGTTGGTGAGCGGTACGGTATACGACCTGCGAAGGGTCCGCAGGTAGGCCACTGACTCAACCGATGGCAGCTGATTTAAAAAGGCCAATCGGTTGCTGGTCGTATCGGTCATGCCGATGGTAATTGCATACCGGGAAGCACGGTAGTACGATTCAAAGTCGGTGCGGAATGAGTAGGATAGATTTGACCCGGTAAAAAACAAGGCGATACCCGCTGATAGCAATGCAACAAGCAATGCCGTACGG
This sequence comes from Cyclobacteriaceae bacterium, assembly GCA_016787645.1. GTDB lineage: Bacteria > Bacteroidota > Bacteroidia > Cytophagales > Cyclobacteriaceae > ELB16-189. The sequence goes on from JAEUUF010000002.1 coordinate 440,865, forward strand.
ATACCACTTCGAAAGAGATTACTCATGCCATAACGAAGCTTTGCGGTATGGATAATTGTTTGAAAGTATTTTATCAACCCACTTGAGGAAGAATGAAACGTCGTTGACAAGGCCTCCCGCACCGTTATCCGGGCAATTCGCCGGATGTGCATCATACCAAAAAGAAATGGCAATACCGACGCCGTAAGCATGACCAGGCCGTGCGTATAAATGGGAAAGGGCTCATCAATGACGGTGAAATTCTGAAGGAAGGCGATGAACTTATTGAATAGCGCTGCGGACTTGAATCCCAGGGGAAGGCCAATGGACAGCCCCACCGCAATGATCAGCAGCAATACGATCAGGTAACCCACGTAGATTTGGCGCGTGGAAGCCCCAAGGGCTTTTATCACGCCCACTTGAATCAATTGGGGCAACAGCCAGGTCAATAGAATAAGTGAAAGCAGCGTTATGCCCAGTATGGTTAAGATCGCCCCGAAACTCTTCTGCAGGAAAGCGATTCCATCAATAATGGGTTGATGCATATGCTCGCCCGGATTGGGAATAACTACTTCCGTCACCGACGCGCCTTGGGCCTTGACCAACTCGGTAATTCTATTGGCCACCTCCTGGTAGGCTTCGCGTGTCGCCTCCGTATTCCTGGTTTTGATGAGAAGTCTCGCTTTGCCCGCGGGGAGTAGAGAATCAAGTTCGGTAATGAGCGTATAGCTGTACACCACCTGCTCCATTTGTGCCGGTGCCATGCGGGCGTCGTGGACAACGCCGCCCTTGGCCACCTTCACGGTTTCCGTGCTGCCGGGGAACTGCAAGACTGCCGTATCGGAGGCGTACTCCAGAAAGTCGGTGGCATTTTGCTCAATCAGGATGAAGTGTTTCTCACTGGCGATGCGATCGGTTATCTTGAATTGATCGAGCTTCAGCGCGTTCAGATCTTCCACACCAAATACCACCAACGACATCCACACGTCCTTGTTGTTTTTGATTCTTCCGCCCAGCATCTCCCTGCGCTCCACCGTCTCCACGGACTCATGCCGCGCTATTCTCTCCTTGACTGCCTCCGTGTATCCATCCACCGTGATGGAGAAATGCGCCGGAACGGTCGCATCGAAATTCTCGTGAAAATCGCGCTCGGTCATCAGGTAGCTATAGGTCACGCTGCTGATGCCCCATCCAGAAACCGCGGCGGCCAGCACGCAAAGAATAAATTTGCCTTTGGCCACCCAGAACTCCCTCAATAGCTTTTTGATGATTGCCCTCATGCCGGATGTGCCAGGTTGTCCTTGATGCGACCATCGGTGATGCTAAATACCCGGTTGTAGCGGAGATGCTCAATGTTTTCGTGAGTAACCTTGATAATCGTTTTGCCTGCCGTGTTGAGGTCCAGGAAAAGTTGATGAATCTGATCACTGGTTTTGCTGTCCAGGTTACCGGTGGGTTCATCGGCCACGAGAATTGGCGGGTCATTGGCCAGCGCGCGGGCAATGGCCACCCGCTGCTTTTCTCCGCCCGATAATTCGTTGGGATATTTTTTCCGCTTGTCGGCCAATCCAACCTGGTTCAACAAGTTCTCCGCCCGGGCCCTCCGTTCCCCGGTTGGAATGGAACCGACTAGCTCCATGGCGAAGAGAATATTGTCGGCTGCGGATAGCGTGGGCAGCAATTGATAGAATTGAAACACAATGCCGATGCTCTTTCCCCGCCAAATGGCCAGCTCACTTTCGTTAAGTTGGGTAAGTACGGACCCATTGACTATCACCTGGCCCGATTCGGCCCGGTCGATGCCGGTGATGATATTCAGCAAGGTAGATTTGCCGCTACCCGATTTGCCGATGATCACCACGTTATCTCCCGCTTCTACCGAGAGGCTGGCATCTTTCAGCGCGTGAACCTGGCCGCCCATCGTGTGGTACGTCTTATTGACATTTTCCAACCTGATCATGCCTAATTCTTAAAGGGCTCAATGGCTTTCATGAAGTCATCGATCTTGTTTCCGAAATCAACTTTCTTCAACACGTTACCCTTCCTGGTAATGGTGAGAATGGCATGGCCCTTGATCTTGACAGGTTTGAAAACGGCGTTGTCCGGATCCAGCCAAACAGGAAGATACTCGCTGCCGAATTTGTTTATAAACCCCTCCTTGAGATGCCCCAACGGCATGGCACCGCCGTGTCCTCCCGAATTTCCGAAACCGCCAACCACCACTACGTTTGGTTTCAGTTTTACGTTTTTGAGCTGGTCATAGACGCGAAAAGGTTCGTTGGTGGTGGGTACCAGCAAAATCGTAAATTCATCACCCACGCTTTTCTTGTCGAACGAGTTGCCATACTGATCAGTCAGTTTCCATAATTGTTCAACGGTTTCCCTGGCGTTCTGCGCGCGAGACAAGGTGCAAGAAAAAAGGAATAGCAGGAGGAGCACATTCTTCATATCCGTTCATGGTTTGTTGTGGTGTAAAGAACGAGTACGTGGAAAGGAATGGTTTTGCAGATCTTGCTACATTACGCAAATCAGAAGGTTGGGATTCGGTGTTCCGGGTACAAGTTGCTGGGTACTAGGTACTAGGTTCTCAGTGCTCGGTCAGATCTAGCATTGCCCTCTGCGCTGCGTTGCGCCTTGGCGTCTTTGCGGTGGTTACCCGAGCGTTCCGCAAGGCAAATCGTGCTTCTTCGTTCACGCAAGCGCCGACACAAATCTGCCTATATTGTGTCCATTCCCCGAAGTCAAGTTGAACGAGTCTATCAATGAATATGGTTTTTATGCAATACCACCCTCGACTTACCCGTCTCCAGTTTGTTGCCTTCCTTCTGGTTGTAGTGCTGCTTTCCGCTTGCAACGGACCAGGCACGAAGCCGGGGGGAGGGCAGCAGGATGTCCCGTTATTCACCGTCGATCCCTTTTGGCCGAAGCCACTTCCGAACCATTGGCTGTTGGGCGAAGTGGCTGGTGTGGCGGTGGATGTGGAGGATCATGTGTGGGTGCTTCAACGCAGGATCCTGACCGAGCGGGAGATGGGAGCGGTGGCTATTCCGCCCACTTCCGAATGCTGCGCGCCGGCGCCGGCCGTGATCGAGTTTGATGCGGAGGGAAATGTGGTGCAGGCCTGGGGCGGGCAGGACACCACCCAACAGTGGTTTACCTCCGAGCATGGACTGTTTGTTGACGACAACCACAACGTCTGGGTGGGCGGCAACAACGTGAAAGACGATGTGATCCTGAAATTTTCGAAGGAGGGGAAACTGCTGTTGCAGATTGGCGAGTGGGGTGTGAGCAAGGGCAGCAACGATACGCTGCACTTGGGTGGTCCGGCTGACATCGCGGTAGATGACGAGGCCAATGAAGTGTACGTGGCCGACGGCTATCGCAATCGCCGCGTCATTGTTTTCGATGCGACCACGGGAGCGTACAAGCGGCACTGGGGTGCGTACGGCGAAGAGCCCGACGACAGCCCGCTGACCCCGTATGTGGCCGGGGAGAAACCGATCCGTTCTTTTCGGAATGTGCATTCGGTGAACCTCTCGCGTGATGGCTTGGTGTACGTCACCGACCGCGCCAACAACCGGATCCAGGTTTTTCAGAAGGACGGCAAATTCCTGCGCGAAGCTTTCCTCGCCACCCACACCCTCAACACCGGCGCCATCTGGGACATGGCCTTTTCACCCGATGCCGCCCAAACCTACCTGTACATCGCCGACGGCATGAACATGAAGGTGCGTATCGTTTTGCGGTCGAGCCTGGAAGAAGTGGGCACATTTGGCCACGGCGGCCGCAACGCCGGCGAATTTGGATGGATGCACAACATCGCCTCGGATTCGAAGGGAAACCTGTACACGGTGGAGGTTAATCCGGGGAAGAGGGTGCAGCGGTTTGGGGGGAGGAAAGGACTTGAGTAGTGCGCCAGGACTTGGTATTCCTCCGACTGCTACGCCGAGCTCAGCCCTGCGTTATTTTGGCCTTTCTGGCGGCGGGCGGATTTGCTGAAGAGGTCCCTTGATTATCCGTCAACCAATAATCGTTAATGAACTCAATTGGAAGCAATTCTTCAGGGATATGGAGGGTTGTCTAATTTTCAATTTCCATGGTTGATTTTGAGCATAAATTCTAATTTGACTTGAAAATCGATATTTTGTTCAATATATTTGCTTGTTCACGTATACTAGAACAAATATAATATTTGAACATGACTGAACAGGAGATTGCGCATACAGCCTTAGAAGCCCTCAAAAAGCACAAAATCCAGGGTGAGTGGCTTCCTGCAAAGGGCAGGGTGCTGGACGGGAAAGTCCGTTTCAAAATTGACAACCGAACATTCACCTACAATGTGGAGATCAGGCAAGAAATGCGGAATTTCCTCATTCCAAAAATACTGGAGCAAAATCGCAGGAATGCTCCCTATCTGTTGCTGGCTGGGCGAATTTTCCCGAAGATCAAGGAAGAGTTGAGAGACAACAAAATAGCCTACCTGGAAGGCAATGGTGATTTCTTCCTCCGGCAAGATGATCTCTACATCTTAATTGATACCAAACATCCGCCGTTGAGGCTGAAGAATGACAAGCGCACACAGGCATTTACTAAAACAGGTATTAAGGTGCTTTTTGAATTTCTTCAGAATCCTGGATTGATCAATAGGACGTATCGCGACATCGCCGAGCATACGAAGGCGGCAACGGGGACATTAACCAATGTCGTCGAAGGGCTGATCCAGGAAAAAGTTGTGGTTCCTGTTAATGACAAGACATTGATTTTTAAGGATAGGCGAGAAGCGATAGAAAAGTGGGCCGACGCATTCGATCGCTGGTTGAAGCCAGCGCTGCATGTCGGTACATTTAGGTTTGTTACACCCGACTGGTTTTTTAATTGGAAGAACATTAGGCTCAAGGAGGGTAAGACATGGTGGGGTGGGGAACCTGCTGGCGACATTCTTACCAATAATTTACGGCCGGCAAGTCTGACTCTTTATACTACCGAGCCGCGCTTTGAACTTATGAATAACTACCGGTTGATACCGGATGAAAATGGCAACGTTCAGGTTTATGACAAGTTTTGGGTCACCGGAGTGGCAATTCCCAACGCCGTTCCTCCCTTGTTGGCCTATGCTGATCTTTTCAATACCCATGACCCTCGCTGCGGACAAATAGCTGAGGAAATCTATGAGCGATATCTTAAAGCCGATATCAGGTAGCTCCATGGAAGATCCATTCCGCAACGCCTTGCTGGCGGTGGAACAAGCGTGCCTCGCGTTGCGGCTTGATTTCTATGTGTTGGGTGCGCTAGCCAAGGAGGTGTGGTTCCGCAGCGAGCGCATTGCCAGCAGAGGAACGCGGGATGTTGATATTGCGGTTTTCGTGTCGGAAGAAGATCAATTTCAAAGACTCAAGGAGTTACTGATAGTGGACCATGCTTTTACAGGTTCGAAGGAAAATTCTTTTGTTCTTCGCGCACCGGGCGGCATTCAGGTCGACATTCTGCCCTTCGGTCAGCTGGAAGTCAATAACGGGGTAGCCGTCTCGGGCGGCGGACTGAACAGGATAAAAGTAAATGGGTTCAAGGAGGTCTATTTTCGCAATATCGCATCAGCGAGGGTCTTGGAAGACCGGGAATACAAGATTGCCACCCTACCTGGTATTGTACTCTTAAAGCTGATTGCTTACGATGATCGACCTGAGCAGCGCGACAAGGATCCTCTCGACTGCATCGCAATCATTGAAAACTATTTTGAACTCCAGAGCAACTTGATCTGGGATTCTCATAATGATTTGTTCAGCGACAATGCCAACCTAAAGATGATTGCGGCGCGGGTGATCGGTCGGGAAATGCAGGGGTCACTGTATGAAAATCTTCAACTTCGGGAACGTATAGAGAAAATACTTGGACACCACATTGAATTGGGTGAAAGGAGCTCTTTCGTCATGAAGATGGCCTCCCAGACAAATGCCACAATCGAGAATTGTACCGAGTATTTGAGTGAAATTCTTAACGGAATTCGAGACGAGCGTACGCCGGCTGGTATATAGCCACCTATTTGCCCATGATAGTAATGGGCATGAACCTTAACTGCGACACAAGCTGTAATCAATGAATTCTAGGTTGGGCTTGAGCACAGTGGGTTGTCGTTCCTCGCCACCCACACGCTGAACACCGGCGCCATCTGGGACATGGCCTTTTCACCCGATGCCGCCCAAACCTACCTGTACATTGCCGACGGCATGAACATGGAGGTGCGGATCGTTTTACAGTCCAGCTGGAGGAAGTGGGCACCTTTGGCCACGGCGGCCGCAACGCCGGTGAGTTTGGATGGATGCACAACATCACCTCTGATTCGAAAGGCAACTTGTACACGGTGGAAGTTAACCCGGGGAAGAGGGTGCAGCGGTTTGGGGGGAGATAGGTTAGTAAGTGTGGATATGTCTATTTCATTCTTTCATTATTTTACTCATACTTACTTGCCAACTTGGATGATTTGAATGGATGACTCTTCCAATTGCGCCCAGGGGATTTGGCTTGTAACTGGCTTCTCTTATGATTGATCGTTTTCTTTCCCGATTGGAAGAGATGAAGTCAAAGACTCTTTGGAGATCAACTTGGTGATGCGTTGGTGTTGTTCGAAATATGAATGTTGCCCGATTCTGTAAGGTACTTTCCCACACAAAGAATAGGCTGGAACCTTTTCGTCTGGTGAAAATAAATCCGTCCTCGGCCAGAATACCGCTTCGATGATCAGAGTGCGTCTCTACAACGGGAACAATCTTGAAGTACTCGTCATGTTTCTTGCACAAATAGTCCATATAGAATCCTCGGTTATGTAGATTGTAGAAGTCGATAATCTGTTTGTTGGTTACTCGCCTTAGTGAACCACCAATTGAAGCAATTAGTCGACTGTCTGGAAGTTGAAAAAATTGATTTACATCATTCTGTATGGACAGAAATAGGAGAGTTTTTTTGAAGTCGTCTATATTCTCTATATCCTTTATTTCATTGTTTTCAACCCTTAATCGTAAGTGCTCTGTATTAAACCTTTGAAAAGCTGGCTTTATTAGCTCAAATGAACGACGGGATTCCTGAATTTTCTTTTCCCATCGTTTGAAAGGCCTAACATAGACCTGGATAAAGCCATCTTGAAATATTACGCAATTCCAGTCACACTCAAGTGTCAGGGTCTTTCCTATTGTCGGCGTGTCTTTAGATGATGTTGGTTGAATTGCGGTTGGTGTCTGTGGGCTTTGCTTTTCTTGCTTTCCGTTCTGGAGGTAGTCAGAAAGCTTGGAGATTCTAACTTGAAACGCCTGGAACACTGATGCTGGATTCTCATTCCTTACCAGCCTTGTAACGGAGATAATTTGTTTCTGTTGTTTAAATGACTTCTCTGCAAACAGAGTTGGATTCTTTTTCTTTAGATGCAATATTTTGTCTATTCGAATCTTTAGTTTTTCGAGAAGTCGTTGAGAGTTGATTCGCTTTCCGCCTAGACTTATGTCTTTTTCCATATTTCTTATTTCCACCAAAATATGTCAGAACTATAAATTTTACCTGGCAATATTTTGTATGGCCCCAGCCTTGAATTGTGCTTCAACTAGTGGTCTTTTTTAGCCAAAAGGATTGAATTCAATCTTTCCCTTAGCCCGAACGAATAACTGTCTCGTGCTTATCAAAGCAAATTCAGAGTGCATGGAATTGTGAAATTACTTCAGGCCATTTGTCGTGGATGGCTTGCATTATAATCACTATGCGCTCTCTAGTGGAGGAGAACGGGTCAACAAGTTTCTCCCAGGTTAGGCTTTGAACTAGTGAATTCATGCCGCTTTACCTTGTGGTGTGACGTGATGTAGCAGTTATTATTCTATTTGAAATAGGGTTAAAAGTCGGGTGTATTGGAGGAATACAATGAAAGATACAAATGGCAGTTATGAGTTGACAACTTGTGTCAAAAGATAATGGAATCTCCCTCAGGCAGCCGGAAAATGCGGTACGTATTGGGAATATTGCTATTTTGAGGTATCAAAAGATTGCTGAAAATATTCAGATAGATGTCCACTAAATTCTTCACCAATCAAAGTACTGAGACCAGCCTCCTGACAAAGTTCGAAGGCGTATTCGGCCATGTCCCTACGATTCACTGCTTTGATGCACTCGTTGGGTACTTCAGGGCTTCGGGTTATTTTCACATACGACCCTTTCTCAACCGGATCCCTAAAATCAGGATTCTAGTCGGAATTAATGTGGATAAGCTTACGAAAAAGTACCATGACAAGGGGCAATACTATTTGGAGAATCCGGAAGACACGAAGGAAGCATTCCTTGAAGAGACACTCAAGAATATCCAAGAGGCGGACTATGACGATGAAACAGAAAGTGGGATACTTCAATTTATTGATGACCTGATTACGGGGAAAGTTGAATTGCGCGCTCACCCAAAAAAGAAGATTCATGCCAAGGTCTACATTTTCAGGCCGGCTAACTTCAATGAACACGCCCCTTGTGAGGTAATCACTGGATCATCTAACCTGACGGACTCCGGTTTGGGCTCATTTCCTGATTCAAACTATGAATTTAATGTGAGCCTCCGGGACTATGATGATGTGAAGTTTGCTACCGACGAGTTTGAGCATCTCTGGGAAGAGTCGGTACCTATATTGACTGCGGAAGCGAAGCGACTGAAAAAGGAATCTTATCTCCGGGACGACTATACACCTTTTGAGCTCTATATGAAGATGCTCATTGAGTACTTCGGTAAGCGGGTGGACTACGATCCTTACAATATCGAGTTGCTCTTGCCAGACAAGTATCGAAGGCTAAAGTATCAGTCTGACGCGGCAAACCAGGGATTTGCCATCATGATGAAGCACAATGGCTTCATCCTCGCGGATGTGGTGGGGCTGGGTAAGACGATTGTGGCGTGCATGATTATCAAGAAGTTCGTTTACGAGAATGGAACGCATACGAAAGTGCTCGTCGTCGTTCCGCCGGCCATTAAGTCAAGCTGGCAAACTACCGTGAAAGAATTTCAACTGGACAACCATTTCAGATTCATTACACTGGGGAGTCTCCACAAAATATTGGACACAGACAATTCAGATTTTCCAAACCCCGAGGAGTTTGACCTGGTCGTTGTGGATGAGTCGCATAAGTTCAGAAACGACTACACGGATATGTATGTGAAGCTGCAGGAAATCTGCAAACGTCCACGGTCAAGAGCAGCGGAAAATGGGGACACGCGAAAAAAGGTGATACTCGTATCGGCTACGCCCCTGAACAACCGACCACAGGACATTGAAAACCAGCTATACCTCTTTCAGGACAGAAGGAATTGTACGCTCGAGAACATCCAGAATTTGCAGGAGTATTTTAAGAAAATCAATGATACTTATCAGAAGTTAGCTGGTGAGACACCTCTTAATATTCCCAAACTGAAGCAGCTGTTTGAAAAACTTAGAAATGACGTAATCGAGCCATTGGTGATTCGCAGGACAAGGACGGATATTGAGAACAATCAAGAATATCTCGACGACATAAGGGAGCAAGGAATTGAGTTTCCAAAGATTGATGACCCCATATCGCTTCACTATAAGTTGGACAGATCATTGAGCCAGCTTTTTCTTGATACTGTGGAATTGATTACGGGTATAGATGAGGATGGTGAAGAGACCGAAGGACTTGGCTATTACCGTTATCGCGCCATTGAGTACCTGGCCAACGACTCGGATAAGCGCATTTATGGCGATGTTCGATCAATATCGGGACGATTGTCGGCCATTATGAGAACGTTGCTGGTGAAGCGATTGGAGAGCAGCGTGTATGCATTTACCCAGTCATTGACGCGTTTGGGGAAGGCGGTGGATAACATGATTTCCATGTTGGATCATGATCGGGTATTCATTGCGCCTGACCTTGATATTAACTTTTTGCTGGAGGAGGGCCTGGGATTTGATGAGATTGAAGCGAAGATTAACCAGAAGGGTGGAAATAACCGTGAGTTCAAAGCAACCAAGTTCAGGAAGGACTTTTATGGGTTATTGAAGTCGGACAAGAGGCTAATTGATGGTTTGATCGAACGATGGAAGGCCGTCCGAATTGACCCTAAATTGGTGGAGTTCATGAAACAAATTGACTCCACGTTTTTCATTAAGAAGCGAAACCCAAGCGGAAAGCTGGTCGTCTTCACGGAATCCAAGGAAACAGCCGACGAGTTAACGGAAAAATTGATCAAAAAGGGTGGTCACAAAATACTGAGCATTAGTGCGGATAACCGGCAACCCATGGAGGCCACCATCCGGAATAATTTTGATGCTAACCTGGATCCGGAGAAGTGGAGAGATGAATACGACATCATCATAACTACTGAAGTGTTGGCAGAGGGCATCAACTTACATCGTAGCAATACGATCGTGAACTACGATGTCCCCTGGAATGCCACGCGACTGATGCAACGGATTGGACGAGTGAACCGAATTGGATCAACAGCCAAGCAAGTGTATGTCTACAATTATTATCCTTCTGCCCAGGGTGATGCTCAAATTCAACTGGTAAACAATGCGCTGCGAAAGCTGCAGGCCTTTCATTCGGCTTTTGGCGAAGACAACAAGATTTTCTCTTTGCTCGAGGAGAAAGGCGAAGGCGGATTGTTCGGCAGCAAGATCCAACGGGAAGAAAGTGAAATTCTGAAGTACCTGAATGAGTTGAGGACCTTTCGAAAAAGTAATCCCAAGCTATTCAAGCAGCTGGCAAAGATTCCCAGTAAGGCTCGGTGCGGCAGAAAAGCAACGCAGGGACAAGAGGTGAACTTGATCAGCACCGCAGATGAACAGTTAAATTACCCCCTGCAACATACTTCCATTGCTTACCTGAAGAGTGATAATCATCCAGGCATTTTCTGCCTGGTCACTCCTGATTTGGGAGCGGTAGAGCTCAACTTCCTGGAGGCCGCCAGAGTGTATCGGGCGGATCAGCACGAAAAGGCCGTGCCATTGCATCAGTCCCACCACAGTCAGGTGCTTGCCGCGCTTGACTTCTTCAAGTCAGAAAAGAATCAAGACTCTTTGCAAGGTGTATCCAGCAAGAGCCTAAGCAATGTGGAAAAGAAGGCCATCAAGAACCTGAATGCCGTGGTGAAGCACGCCCCAACAGAACAGAAGCGAAAAGCAATGTTGCGCGTGATTGAAATCATTAAGAAGGGAACGTTTGCTTCCAAAGGGATGCCAAAGTCGGTCAACGATTTCTTCGCCGCTAACGGCTACATGCTAAAGGATCATGAACAGTTTTTTGACCTGCTCTTCAAAACGGTCCTCGATCGGTATGATCTTTCCAGTCGGGTGGAGGACGGTCATTTTTCCGAACAAGCTGGTTATCGGGGCATCATCAATCCAAGAATTGTATTGACTCAAAGCTTTGAATAATGGCTACGCACAAGGAATTACAGAATGCGCTACAGCACCCCTACGACCGAATGCTTTTTGTCAAAGGTGTTTTGCATCCGGTGTTTGGGGCATCCCTTAAACTTCTGGACAAGCCGCAAAAACCTTCCATTGATTTGACAAAGACAGAGACAGCGGTGATTGACAAGGTGCTGATTTATGGGTCAATTGACCTCGAAGACGGCGCCGATGTGACCTGCTATGAGGTGGTGTTGAAGCCTACAGTGCGAATTGAACAAAGCCGGGTGGCGATCCAGCAGTACGTTCGCAAGCTCTTGATTTCCGGCCAGGCGGCATTGGTCAATTTTGTTGCCCCTGACAACAAGGACATGTGGCGGTTTACCCTGGTGGCCAAAGACAGCAAGGTTACGGGTAAAGGGGTAATCGAAACTGCCACACATCCCAAACGATACACCTACCTGGTTGAAAAGGATAGGCCAAACCGAACAATGGCGGAACGCATGTGGGTGCTTTCTCTATCGAAAGGAATTACATCTGAAGCTCTGATTGCGGCCTTCTCAGTCGAGGCAATGACGAAGGCCTTTTTTGACGAGTACAAGGAACACTATCAAAACTTCGTAGAGTACCTCACCGGCAAGCGCCTGACGAAGCAAAGCGGCAAATGGGTGGAGAAGAAGACTGGCCGGCCACATGCATTTCTGGCTTCAATGTTCAATGGCGACGAGAAGGCCGCGAGGGATTTCATCAAGAAGTTGATGGGCCGGATTGTATTTCTCTATTTCGTGCAAAAGAAGCGCTGGCTGGGCGCGACAACCACGAAGTATACCGATGGATCGTATGATTTTCTATATGACTTGTTTACGCAAACCGGCGGCGATGAGCGATTCTTCCCGGTTGGACTTTCGGAACTGTTCTTCAATGCGTTGAACACCAAGCGGAAGGGTGATGATTGGAAATTGCCAACAGGCCAGGTGGTCAAAGTGCCTTATTTGAACGGAGGCCTTTTTGAGCGCGATGAGATCGACGAAAAGATCCACAAGAAGGGAGACCTACTCACGTTTCCGCCTCGCCTCTTCTCACACGTGGACAAGATGGACACGCCGAATGCCAGGGGATTTTTGGATTTTCTGAATGCCTACAACTTTACCGTGTACGAAGACAGTGAAGATGACCATACCGTGGCCGTTGACCCGGAAATGCTTGGCCATATCTTCGAAAACCTACTGGAAGACAACAAAGACAAGGGGGCTTTTTATACCCCCAAGGAAATCGTTCGGTACATGTGTCAGGAGAGTCTGTACGAATACCTGAAGACGTACTTGCAATCAAACAAGCATTGGCCGGCCAGGGAGGAAAAAGGGAAGGAACTGGAAGGCCACCTTCATGAGTTTGTCACGAAGAAGATTGCGGGAAACGTTATTGAGCTGGATGAGCCGCTGGCCAAAGCTTTACGCGATGTGAAGATTTGTGATCCGGCCATTGGTTCCGGCGCTTTCCCCATGGGGTTGCTGAGCGAGATATTTCATAGTGTGCAGGCGCTTTATGAACCCAGCCCGGACAAGGTCGGTGCCGTGTGGGGCATCCAAGACTGGCAGCCGCATGAAGTTAAAAAGCATATCATTCAAAACAGCATCTATGGGGTGGACATTGAAAAAGGCGCGGTGGACATTGCCCGATTGCGCTTCTGGCTTAGTCTGATTGTGGATGAACCGGCTCCGACGGCCTTGCCCAATCTTGACTATAAGATTGTTGTGGGTAATTCTTTGGTAAGTAAACTGGATGGTGAAATCGTGGATATCGATTGGAACGCGGATGAGACAAGTCAGGGGCTATTTGGGGCGGAATTGATTGAAAAGAAGAGAAAGCTCCTCGAGCGGATCAGCTTAGAGCAAAAGGAAATCTTTAACCCGGAGAGTGATAAGAAGAAATTGGTGGCAGATGTCCGAAAATTAAAGATCGAACTTCTGGCGAATCAGCTAGAGCAAATGATCAAGCTGGCTAATCAGGATAGCGCCCCGAAGGAAGCCAGTTTCACGGACAAAAAGAAATTTGTGAAAGCGACTGAAAACTATCACGATGTCCTGGGCTGGAAAGATCGGCTAAAGCGACTTAAAGAAATCAAGGTAAGGCCAGATGAGAAATTGGACTACTTCGATTGGAAGCTTGATTTTCCAGAAGTAATGAATGATCAGTTGGTCTTCAAACCTGGATTTGACATTGTTATTGGAAACCCCCCTTACATCGGTGAAAAGGGAAACAAGGGAAAATTTCAGGACGTGAATTTGGGAGGCCTCAAAGATTTCTATTTGAAAAAAATGGATTACTTCTACTATTTCTTTCATCTGGCCCTCAACCTTGTGCAAAAGGATGCCATAGTATGTTTTATTACAACCAACTATTTTGTAACAGCTACTGGCGCAACAAATTTGAGAAGGGACTTATTTCAGAGAGCGACCGTTAAGAAGCTCGTCAACTTTGGCGAGGCGAAAGTGTTTCCAAGTGCAATGGGGCAGCATAACATGATAACCGTATTGACAAAGAGTCAGATGAATGCTCCCACTGAGGTGATTACTGTGAAAAGAACAACCGTCCTTGAGTCAAATGACTTTGAAAGGATATTTTCTAATGTTGACCACGAAACGGACTATAGACAAGTCAAAAAGGAAGATCTCTTCGATGGTACAAATAGGTATATCAGACTCGTTACTACCGGAAATCGGAAGAATGATTCATCAATCAAGGGCATACTTGCAAAAATGGAGAGTCAGGGGGTTTTGCTTGGGAATGTATGTGAAGTAAATCAAGGGCTGCGAACAGGAGCTGACAAAGTGTCGCCAAAACATCTTCGAGAGTATGGATACAATCCTAACTATAGTTTGGGAGATGGTATCTTTATTCTCAGGCAGGTGGAGGTTGATAGAATGAAACTGAATGGATTCGAGCGAACTAGACTTAGGCCATTATTCAAGAATTCTGACATAGCTAAGTATATAGCGAAAATGGAAACTAACTATAAACTGATTGACTTATTTTGGCCGAATGATAGGGACTTGGACATTTCAAGAATTCCCAATTTGATGGGACACCTTAAAAGGTTCAAGCCTATTCTAGAGGGCAGAAGGGAGAATGCAAATGGCATTGATAAAGCGATCGCCAGGGGTTTGTTCTATTTTGGTTCGGTGAGACGAAAAATTGATTTTGACTTGCCAAAGATAGTTTCTCCCCAAAGATCGAGAACAAATACATTTGCATTTGTACCAGAAGCATGGTTTGCAAGTGCTGATGTCTATTATATAACTGACCCAAGTGGAGCTGTTGATTTGATGCATCTGCTGGGTTTGTTGAATTCAAGGTTGTATAATGTCTGGCTGACCTTCAAGGGCAAGGCCAAAGGAGGGATGCTGGAATTATATCAGAAGCCGCTTACAGAAATTCCAATCAAGTTTTCAGAGGGTGCTTCCATTATAGCCACGTTATCAACTAAAATATATGAAATGAAGAGAAAGAATTTGGATACAACTAAACTGGAGCGTGAAATCGACTTGCATGTTTATAGATTATACAAGCTTTCATATGAAGAAACTAAAGTTGTGGACCCAGATTTCACTTTGACCACAGAGGAGTACTATACGGACTCAAATTATTGAAACGCCTTGCGCTAGGAAACGCTTCATTATCATGAAAAGCTTTAGGTTATTTTTTTGGATTTTCGATTCCGCAACCCAAGAAAGTATTTTTGGTTACCCCAGCTTGAAAGATGTGATCGACTGAGTTGCGGATATTGGTTTCAGGTAGAGGCACGAACACCCGAACTAAAGGTTTGTGGTGTGGCATAATAAACTGCCTTTAAAGTTGTTTGCAGCCCTCAGAAAGACAAAGAGTAAGTTTCAGAATTAAGTAATATGAAAGAACCTGATCTGTTTCACGGGATAACAAAAGAGCATGTGGAAAGTGCCCTTCGTCTCATTGACCGTGAAGGATACCCTCCCGCAAGAAGATCAAGTGTGTATGATCTGGTTGCAGAGGGTATTGCCTACCCACCAAAGTATGTTATGTCGCTCGCCGGTTATTTGCGGGATGGGAATTACATCAGGCATACCCAATTCGAAGGAGGAGAGGACAAAGTCAGCTTTGCTTACTTGAGGAATCTTGGGTTTACGATTTTGCCTAAGGAGAAGACCACTGGCTTGCAAAGAGCAAGAGAAAACGCTGAGATAACCGGAAAGTATGTTGATCAAAAGGTTGGGTCTGTTGGTTCAGCGGATGGTCTTGGACTGTGGATCGTAAAGTACAAGCAACTTATTGTCGGCAAGCGTCCTGGGGTGGTATACAATGAGCTGTACAAATGGGAAACAGTTCGGCATTTCCAGCAAAACTGGACCGACAACCATACAGGATCCACGATCCTGGGCGTGTTGAAGAAATCTTTTAACAAGGAAAACAACAACCTATGGAGCGGGCAAAACTTCTTTCCCTATGCCATGTTGCTGCAGTTTGCGGAGCAGGATGGAGAGAGGGTTTCGAGAATGTTCAAGAACCTATTTGATGAAAGTACTCCGCTGGAGAAACGATTCAATGAGTTTTATGCTGAAGCGGAGGAGGCACTGAAGAAGGGATTTCCTGGGAGAGATATTGTCCACTATCAGAGCGATCGGGTATTGATGCTCTATTTGACGCTACGGTATCCGGGGAAATACTTTCTCTACAAGTCCAAGATGTTCAAGGGCTTTTGTGAGCAGACCGGCTTCTGGACCGTTCCTAAGACCAAAAAGAAGGAGACGTTTGGAAAGGTGGAGGAGTACCTTAAGATGTGCGAAGCGTTGAACAAGGTGCTGGTGACTGATGCGGAGTTGATGGAACTACACAAGCGCCGCCTTCCCGCTTCCATTACATTCAAGGATAATGAGCATATGCTCACTCAGGATTTCATTTATGCGGTGACTACGTACTTGTCCGAAGATGGAGATGATGAAGCTGAATTCCTGGAGGTAGTGAAGCTTCATAGCGGCCGAACCCTGAGCGAATATTTCAATTTTCTGGATTCACTGCTGAGTCATCTCCAAATCAGTGAGCCGGATGAACGGATCACGTTTAGCTGCAAGTCCCAACAGTTGAGTTTCATTATCGGCCATCGGTATGCGCTCGTGCTATTCAAGGATAAGCAGTCGACCAGATTCGGTGTGATGTCACCGAAGGAAATTGATGCCACTACTTCCTCTTTTGAGGGTCTCCCTGAGGCATTCTATTCAAGACTCCAGGCTAGTGATGTGGAGACCTATTTGCCAGATATCAAGAAGGCATGCACTGTTGAACTGGATAGGACCGAACGGTCAAGGGACCTCGCCAATAATAACCCGTTCTTCCAAAAGGCGGCCTTCGATAAATCGTACAGGGATAAGCTATTTTCAAACCGTTTGTCCATGACTCCATCTACTGTGAGCCTGAATCAAATCCTTTTTGGTCCTCCGGGCACGGGGAAGACCTACCACACCATCAATGAAGCGATCAGGATCGTGGACCCTGAATACTACAGGTTACATGCACAACACCGGGATAAACTGCGTGAGCGATTCAATGAGCTCCTGATCAAGGATTGGAAGGATACGACCGGACAAGTAGCCTTCTGCACCTTTCATCAGTCTTTCAGCTACGAGGATTTTGTCGAAGGAATCAAACCCGAAGTGACGGAAGAGAAGCAGGTGGTATACAGAATTAAGGATGGAATCTTTAAGCTTATTTGCCGGCTTTCGGAAGACAATCGATTATCAGCCCAAGTAAAGAGCGACCGGCTGATCGGCTGGAATGAGGAAACTTTTCAGAAGGCTTCATTTTACAAGATGTCTTTGGGAAATGTAAATGACCCGGATGACGAGGCGGTCTATGAATATTGTATCGCGAATGGCTGCATAGCCCTTGGTTTTGGGGCGGCAACTGATTTTAGCGGCTTGGACGAATCAGGAGTTATCGCCAAAGGCAAGGAGCTGAACCTCAGAGACTATGCAATTAGCGCCTTGAATCGGTTCAAGAACTATTTGAGGGTGGGCAATTATGTGATCGTTAGTAAGGGCAACCGGTATATACGGGCTATTGGGAGAGTGACTGGAGAATACGGTTTCGATGCCAATGCGCCTGGTGATTATTACCATACCCGTAGCGTGGAGTGGATCATTAAGGACAAGAACATTCCTGTCGCTGAGGTGTACAATCGCAATTTGTCACAACAAACCATTTATAAGATTGACGAAGAGGGCATAAATAAGAATTTCTTCGTCCGTGGTGCCTCAGAACCGGCTGTGACAATCAAGGACAAGAACTATGTATTGATTATAGACGAAATCAACCGCGGCAATGTGTCCAGTATTTTTGGCGAACTGATCACGCTGATTGAGAAGGACAAGCGATCAGATGGCGATGAGCCTCTGGAAGTAACGCTGCCTTATAGTAAGGAACAATTTACCGTCCCCGGTAATGTATTTATTGTCGGCACAATGAATACAGCCGACCGGAGCATCGAATCATTGGATACTGCCTTAAGAAGGAGATTTTCTTTTACAGAAATGCCGTCAAGGCCAGAGTTGATCAAATCAGAAGGCAAATTGAAACCAACCGGCAAACTTGGAGAACTTGACCTGGTCAAGATGCTTGAGAAAATCAACGAACGCATTGGCAAGCTGGTTGACAAGGATCACAAAATAGGGCATTCCTATTTCCTGGATGTAGCTACTATTGAAGACCTCAGAATCGTGTTCCGGAATAAGGTCATTCCACTTTTGGAGGAGTACTTCTTTGGTGATTTTGGCAAGATCGGTCTGGTGCTGGGCAACAGTTTTGTGCAGAAGGAGAGTGAAAAGAATTTTGGTTTCGCGGAGTTTGACGGCTATGACGATGGGGCTGTCGTGGAAGATTTGAGAAATCGTTCGATCTACCGAATTGCGGACAAAGACTGGGAATTGGAAGATTTCAAGTCCATTTATGCCTAGAACGATTCAGGTATTTGAGCATGAGCAATTAACCCTGAGGCCTGACCGATGGGGTAGAAAGCTAGAACCTGAAGAGCTTGAGAAACTCTACGCTTTTAATGACCGGAAGGACAACGTTTACTTTACCGGGATTCGCCATGGGATCAAGTTCAAAAGTTATGTCGGCGTTATTCAGATAGGTGGGCTTACATTGGAGATTCTCCCAAAGGCGGATAAGCAAAAGGAGGGAACCGAGTCCGAACATTCGGCAGTCACGGCCCAGTGGAGAAATGCTCTGCTGCGCATGCTGGCAATCTGCCGGCATATTGACCTTGAATCGGTCTCGGAGGCCAACCTGGAGCGACGGCATCATTCAATTCTTGATCTCTATTTTGAGATCTTTCTTCAAGAAGTCGATAAGCTTCTGCATCAAGGACTATCGAAGAAGTACCGACACGCCCAAGGAAATGTAACCGCTCTGAAAGGAAGACTTGATTTTGGTCGCAACATTAGCCAAAACCTGATTCACCAGGAGCGATTTTATACCCATCATCAGGTGTACGATCAGGATCATCTGATAAATCAGATTTTACTTCGTGCCCTAATTATTTTGGATCAGATAGCGACTAGTCCGTTCATAAAAGACAGGTTGGCCCGGGTGATGTTGGATTTTCCAGAGATAAAGGAAATGAGCATCCAAGCCCATCATTTCGAGCGACTTTCAGAGAATCGGAAGACCATTCATTACCAAAAAGCAATTCAGATTGCCAAGATGATTATTCTGAACTATTCCCCGGATATTCGGGGAGGTCATGAGGATATGCTGGCCTTGTTGTTTGACATGAATAAGCTCTGGGAGGAGTATGTCTATCGCGTACTTCAGCATGAAGCACCAGATAATACCTCCGTAAGCTTTCAAAACTCAAAACTTTTCTGGCAATCGGAACAAGTGAAGAAAAATATTCGTCCAGACCTCGTAATCACAAGAACGGTGGGAGGTGAAAAAGAGACATATATCGTTGATACAAAGTGGAAAGTGCTCGACGACTTGAGGCCGGATGATGGCGATCTCAAGCAGATATTTGCCTATAATCTTTACTGGGAGAGCTACCATAGTATTTTGTTGTATCCTTCGACGCAGACCAGGACATTACCGGTCAGGGGGATGTATGAGAAGGGAATGAGTAAGGACCATGGGTGTATGTTAGCGTTTGTGGAGGTTTTGGATAAAGACGGTAAATTGAATGGGGGGTGTGCGGAGCAGGTGTGGTCGTGGATGACAGAGGTCAATACAGTGAGGAGCCTTTAAATTTGGTAAATGAGCTCTATCGCGTTCATTGATACGGAGATTGATGCATCCGGCAAGTCAATTCTCGATATAGGAGGTGTCCGGGATAGTGGGAGCATCTTTCACTCGAATTCTATTGCCGGCTTTACCGAGTTTTTGAGTGGCGCCGATTTCATAGGTGGTCACAATATTCTCAATCATGATGTGAAGTACATCGGCGGATTGCTGGAGCGTCTTGGTATTCAGGAGGGGAACATCGTCGATACCTTGTTTCTTTCCCCTTTGTTTTTCCCTGCAAAGCCATACCATGCATTGATCAAGGATGACAAGATTGCACCTGATTCTCTCAATAATCCGCTTAATGATTCAATAGCTGCCAGAGAATTATTCTTTGCAGAGAAGGATGCTTTTGAAAGCTTAGACGAGGCTCTTAAAACAATATTCTATCGACTGCTAGCGGATAATCGTGAATTTGGGGCCTTCTTTCGGTTCATAGGATTCAAGCCTATTGAAGAGAATGCTCTGAGTCTTATTCGAAGACGATTCAAGAGCGAGGTTTGTGAGTCTGCAAATATGGAACAGCTAATTGCTGAGACTCCGATTGAGTTGGCATATTCTTTAGCACTTATTAATTGCCACGACCATTACTCGATCACCCCGAGATGGGTTTTGAAGAATTATCCAAATGTGGAGAGGGTGATGTACTTGTTGCGCGGCAACCCTTGTTTAAGTGGCTGCAGTTATTGTAACCAGGCATATGATATCCACAAAGGCTTAAAGAAGTACTTCGGCTTTGATTCCTACAGGACATATGCAGGGGAAGCGCTACAGGAGAAGGCTGTAACTGCCGCATTGAGCAATAAATCCATCTTGGCTGTATTTCCTACAGGAGGAGGTAAATCAATAACGTTTCAGGTTCCGGCGCTTATGAGTGGCGCAAACAGGCGAGGGCTTACTGTCGTCATCTCGCCTTTACAAGCTTTGATGAAGGACCAGGTTGACAATCTTGAGAGAAAGCATAGCATAACAGATGCGGTGACCATCAACGGTCTTCTAGATCCTATCGAGCGAAAGAGGTCAATTGATCGAGTGGAGGATGGTTCAGCTTCGATTCTTTACATATCTCCTGAGTCGCTGCGTTCGCGAACGATTGAGCGCGCCTTGCTGGGCAGAAACGTTGTTCGATTTGTGATTGACGAGGCTCACTGCTTTTCTTCATGGGGCCAAAGTTTTCGTGTTGACTATTTATACATCGGCGACTTCATCAAGTCCTTTCAGGACAAGAAGCAGCTTACTGAAGGGATTCCTGTTTCATGCTTTACAGCGACAGCTAAGCAGAAAGTGATTGAAGATATCAAGGAGTATTTCTTTGCGAAGTTGAATTTGAAGTTGGAGGTATATACCAGTAGTGGTTCACGCGACAATCTTCATTTTAAGGTACTGGCGATTGAAAAGGAAGCCGACAAATATGCGGCCACAAAGCGCCTGCTCGAGGAAAAGCAGTGCCCGTCGATCATTTACGTATCCAGAACGGGTAAAGCGAAAAAATTAGCTGATAAGCTTACGAATGATGGTTTTCCGGCCAAACCTTACCATGGTAAAATGGAAGTGAGCGATAAGACAGCCAATCAAGAAGCTTTCATGAATGGGAAGGTATCAACCATGGTGGCCACTTCTGCATTTGGGATGGGGGTTGACAAGAAAGATATTGGTCTGATAATTCACTACGATATTTCGGATTCCCTGGAGAGTTACGTACAAGAGGCCGGTCGGGCCGGTCGAGATGAGCACATTCAAGCAGACTGTTACGTTTTATTCGCTGAGGAGGATCTTGACAAACATTTCATCCTATTGAATCAAACCAGAATTACCAAAGATGAGA
Organism: Cyclobacteriaceae bacterium; assembly: GCA_016787645.1. Classification (GTDB taxonomy): domain Bacteria; phylum Bacteroidota; class Bacteroidia; order Cytophagales; family Cyclobacteriaceae; genus ELB16-189. The sequence goes on from JAEUUF010000002.1 coordinate 462,360, forward strand.
TACAGCAGGTTTGGGGTGCAATAAAGGGCTTGACCGGATTTAATAAGAAGAATCTAAAGCAATCGGCTTTGGAGATCGCCCGCAAAGCAGGATGGGATGATCGCATATCTGAGATTGAAACACGAGTGACAACAGCGATTGCAGCTCTGGAAGATGCCGGTTATATAGCCCGTGGTCAAAACATGCCCCGTGTATATGCTAATAGCATTAAGTCAGCGAATGCCCAAGAGGCAATTGAAGTGATAAACGCTTCGGAACGATTTAATCCGAAGGATAAAGAAAATGCTACTCGAATCATTAAAAAGCTGATTTCAAGCAAGAGACGGAAGCAATCTGTGGATGATGAGGCCGAATCCAGAATTGACTATATCGCTGATCACCTCGGTATTCGGAAGGAGGAAGTCATTGGTATTGTTAATAAGTTACGTGAGGAAAGGATTCTGGCTGATGGAAAGGACTTGACAGCTTTTATTAGGCGACGGGAGAGCAGGAATCAACCCCTTAATCTTCTGGAAGTTTATGTCAGGCTTGAGAGATTTTTGTTGAGCATTGTGGAGGAGCAGCCTAAGACACTAAATGTCAAACAACTGAATCAGGATGCTGAGTTGAGCAATTGCCAGGAAGTAACTCCTGCCAGGATAACAACGATCTTTAATATTTGGTCTATCAAGAATTGGATCAAGCGCCAAAACATGAAGGACTCACGGAACTACGTTAAAGTGGTTTCTCTATTACCGATTGAGAGCCTTAAGCTCAAACTAGACAAGAGAGCTGAATTGGCAAAGTTCATTCTGACAGTGCTTTTGGAGAAGTGCGATCATTTGCAAGTAGATCGTGAGAGTGAAGAAGTGCAAGTGGAATTTTCGGTCCTTGAGATGAAGGAGGAGTTTGAACGAAGACCCAAGCTGTTCGAGATTTCATCGTCTGTCGAAGATATGGAGGATGCACTATTCTATCTCTCACGAATCGAGGCGATCAAAATAGAAGGTGGCTTCATGGTCCTCTACAATCAGCTTACAATTGATCGCTTGGAAGTTGACAATAGGCGACGTTACAAGGATCAGGAGTATAGCAAATTGGAGCGTTTTTATAAGAGCCGGGTTCAACAGATTCATATTGTGGGCGAGTATGCCAAAAGAATGATAACCGATTATCGGAGTGCCTTGACCTTTGTCGAGGACTATTTTAGTCTGAACTACAGTTCATTTCTTGGAAAGTACTTTAAGGATACGCGTGGGGTAGATATCGAGAGAAATATAAGTCCATCTAAATATAGGAGACTATTTGGGGACTTGTCACCGGAGCAATTAGCAATCGTTACCGAAAAGAAAGCAAAATACATGGTAGTTGCTGCCGGGCCGGGAAGTGGTAAGACGCGAGTACTGGTTCACAAGCTGGCTTCAGTACTCTTAATGGAGGAAGTAAAGCATGAACAGTTACTCATGTTAACATTTTCTAGAGCGGCTGCAACGGAATTCAAGATTCGCTTGATAGAGCTTATCGGCAATGCAGCGAATTCTGTTGAAATTAGAACATTTCATTCCTTTGCTTTTGATATCCTAGGCATGGTGGGATCGCTTGGAAATGCAGAAGTCGTGGTAAGTCTTGCAACAAAAAAAATCATAGATGGTGAAATTGAGCCCAGTAGGATTGCCAAGTTGGTATTGGTTATTGATGAGGCTCAGGATATGACAGAGCATGAGTTTGGACTGATAGAGGCCCTAATGAAAAAGAACGAAGGGATGAGGGTAATTGCCGTAGGGGATGATGATCAATGCATTTTCCAGTGGAGAGGAGCAAGTGCAAAGTATTTGCATCAATTAATACGCGCATATGGGGCGAAGAAATATGAATTAGCTCTAAACTATAGAAGTAAGAGGAATATAGTCCAATTTACAAATCAGTGGGTTCTGAGAATTAATGATCGTTTAAAGACTCGGCCGATTGAGGCAAGGTATACGGATTACGGCAAATTGCGAATCTTTCGTCACGAAGTGGGATCAATGATTGTGCCGCTGGTTGATGACATCGAGCAAAGCGAACTTGTTGGTACGACTTGCGTGATTGCAAGAACAAATGCTGAGACGCTGGAGATTTGGGGCCTTCTTTTGCATAGAGGAATTCCGGCGAGGCTAATACAAAGTTATAACTGGTTGCGGTTGTATGACCTTGTTGAGGTGAGGTTCTTTTTGAGTTGCCTAGGGGATGAGCAGCGCTCTGTCATTTCAGATGATATTTGGGTAAGCGCAAAAAAGGCGCTTAATAGGGAATTTGCAAGGAGCACGAAGCTGAGCGTTTGTAATGCCATGATCAAGGAATTTGAATTGAGTAATCCAAAACGAAGATACTGGTCTGACTTGGAAATATTTATTGAGGAGTCAAGAGTCGATGATTTCGTTCCAGCATCTGCTGACATCATTCTGGTTTCGACAATACATAAGGCAAAGGGCAAGGAATTTGATAATGTTTTCCTAATGCTGAAGGGTGGAAGTCCTGCCAAGGATGAAGATTATAGACAGCTATATGTAGCTATGACCCGGGCGAAGACCAGCTTGACGATACATCTTGATCAAGGTTACTTAGACGATATCAATGTTGAGGGCATTGAGCGTCTGGTCGACCAGAACTACTATAAGGCACCTGACCAAATAGTAGTGCAGTTATCAATGCGGGATGTGTGGTTAGATGGGTTTGCCAGAATGCAAATGGACATCTCGAAGTTGATACCGGGTGATACTCTTTTCTATCGGGAGAACGGTCTATGTGACACTAAGGGTCACCAAGTGCTTTTCTTTTCAAGTCAGTTCACAGCTCGGTTGACTGAATTAGCAAAACAGGACTATATACCTGTTTCTGCAAAAGTGGACTTTGTTGTTTACTGGAAAGGAGAAAGCCTCTCGTCGGAGATTAAGATTGTTTTGCCTGAGATAACGTTTGGCAAAAGATCTAGTTTTGTTGATAAGCGCTGAGGTATCCAACTTGATATCTCGCAGTGAATGTTAACCTTCTCAATCACCATTAAATGATGAAATTGCTTAACTATACCTTGATTAGTATTTCGGTCTGGCTTGTCCTATTGTTGATATCAAGTTATGCCTTTACTGTGTGGCTCAATCCGATTGATTGGGAAACCGCCATTGGGGCTGTCAATTCTATAGTTGCCGCATTAGCTTTTGTTGGGATTATTTATACCGTGCAGATTCAGCGAAAAGAATTGAAGCTGCAGCGAAAAGAGTTGAAGTCGACTAGACGTGAGTTTCAGGAGCAGAATATTACTTTCAAGAAGCAGCGATTCGAGACGACTTTTTTCAATCTATTGAATCTTCATAATTCTTTAACCGAGAAACTAACAATGCCAGTTGGAGGGCGCATTCAGCATGGGCGAGAAGCTATCCGAGATGCATACGGAGAGTTCAAGGTCAAATATTTGGAGTATTTAAGAATCAATGGCGCGCGTGAGTTTACGTGGGAGAATCTGCAGAAGATCAGACAATTGGTGATCTCTATCTTCAACTCATTTTTTGGGGAAAAAGAAGAGTATCTTGGCCACTACCTGCGCAGCATTCATGGACTCCTAAAGTTTGTATCGGATACGGAATTAATTGAAGATAAGGAGAAGAGGCGTTATTATGATATGATAATCTCTCATTTGAATTCATACGAAGTATGCCTGGTTTATTACTATATGTCTGCTGGTCCTGGATTTACGGACAGGAGAATGTTTGATTCTGCCCATCTAGGTGCTAGATTGAATACAGGGCTTTTAGCGGACGTGAATCATGGGCTTTTATTTGATCCCGATGAAATTATCAGGGCTGTACTCTCTATAAAGAATTTGCCTCATTAGTTTCTTTCTTCAGTTGCTTCCTCTTGCGCGTTCATTCTCACTTCGTCATATAGGTCGGTATTAAAAATTAACTCCACTTGTTGGTCACTCATCCCATGATCTTTTTGGGTTATTGAATCGATTTTCTTGGTCATCCGTACTAAACCCACCTTGTGCCCTGTTTTCAATTGTAATTCTTTTAACAGGTGTTATCGCATGGGGTTTCAGTTCAAATGGCCTTCCCTCACTGGCCAGTATGGCTACATACTTGAGGAGGACGTTATATTTTCCCTTAGTTGGATCCTTCAGTATCGACTTGCTAATGGAATGTGATGTGAATTATTAATAAGCTTTGAAGTTGGTGGCCATGTTGCAAGTTCTGTCAATTCAAATGGTGGAGTTGTAGTGTGGGTATTTCACCGCAGAGACGCAGAGGTCGCGGAGATAAAAAGTCACTAGCCCCTAACCCCCTTTGCTGACCCGGGGCAAGAGGCGGTAGAGTCTGCCTAGCTTGAGCCCTAGTCTTCCAATTTCATCAGTAACGCGAAGTCCGAGAGTGCTTCTTCTTGTCCTTTGATTGGAAACTTCGTTCTCCGGGATCCAATGATGCCGCCGATAGTAGCTCCGAAGACCGCGCCGATTCCCCCCACTACCGCACCTGTAGTAAGCGCCATCTGTTGCCCACTGCTCCCAATGGCAAACCCCAAGACTGCTCCTGCAACAAAACCGCCAGCAGCCGCCTGCCTTACACTCCGCTTTGACACCATATCTATGGATTCGATTTCTTTCGTCGCAACAGTCCGCCGTTGATTCGTGTTATATCGCTTTAGGATAACCTGTTTTCGGTCCAGGTAGATGAGACGTCCTTTGAATTTGGTTCCATCCCTGAGAACTACCTTGACGTTGTGAAGGTTGTACTCAGAACTCTTCGGATATTTTTCTTTTGGAATGTTGGAGGGAGGGGCGGGTTGTTGAGCAAGGCACCTGGTAGCGAGAAATACAAGCAATACACTAGTAAGCCTGAGCATGACATAAAATAAAGTCGTGCGACACCAGAAAGGCAATGATAAAAATCACCAGCTGCTTGTGCGCTGATCGTCGACGCGGTTGAGGCGGGCTGAGAGTCATTTGGATATTTGCCAGTCGGCGCACAGAGATAAATATCCAATATCGAATAGCGAATGATGAATGTCGAAGTGGGGCGAGGGGCGAGGGGTCAGGCTTGCCCGCCGCAGCTTTAGCGGAGGTGGGGGCTAGGGGTCAGGAATGCAGGCCGAATTGTCCGATGTCAGGATTGATCATCCAGGTACCGCGACGCGGCAAAGAGACAAATATCCAATATCGAATGTCGAATGATGAATGTCGAAGTGAACTGATTGCCAATAGCCAACAGCCAATAGCCAATAGCTAATGGCCTTTAGCCAACCCCGTCGGGGAAAATCGTCCATCAACCTGCGTAAATCCTCCATGGTAAGCCGTGTGCCGGCGCCCCACTTTTGTATCGTCAACAACGACGAACACTAAAACAAAAAAACATGACACGCTTACAAGCATTAAGCCCTGAGCAAGCCTCGGGCAAAACAAAAGAGTTGTTCAATGGCATTCAAGGCAAACTAGGCATGGTACCCAACATGATGCGCACGATGGGCAATTCGTCAGCCGTGCTGGAAGGATACCTCCAGTTGAGTGGAGCACTTGGCCACGGTACCCTGGGCGCCAAAACAGGAGAACTGATCGCGCTGGCGGTGGCAGAAAGCAATGCCTGCGATTATTGCCTCTCCGCTCATTCTTTCATCGGAGAAAAACTGGTGGGCATCGACATCCCGTCGCTGACAGCCGCCAGGGAAGGCAAAAGCAACAATCCGAAAACGGATGCCGCCCTGAAATTCGCGCGTGCATTGGTGGCCAAAAGAGGCTCCGTAACGGATGCCGACGTAGCCGCCGTGAAAGCTGCGGGGTATACGGATGGCGAAGTGGGTGAAATTGTGGCTCACGTGGCGCTGAATATTTTCACGAACTACCTCAACAAGACCGCCCAAACAACCATTGATTTTCCGGTCGTTACGGCCCATGAAGAAGTGGGAGTTGTATAAAGAGTAGTTGTGTGTCCAATTAAACCGTTATCTTTTAATGGGTCGGGGTCATTCATCCCGACCCATTATCTCCTTGAAACCTGATGAAAGCTTTTATTTCACGCATCCGCATCTATCCCATCAAATCGCTGGATCCTGTCGAACTGCAGGAAGCAGAAGTGGGCACGCACTCGCTGCGCTATGATCGGGAGTTTGCCATGCTGGCCCCCGATGGCCGGTTTATGAATGGCAAACGATCGGGCCGGGTGAATGAATTGAAGGCGGTCTATGATATCCCCAACTACCGGGTAACCTTTTCCGACCGTTTGGGTGGACCGGAAACTTCCTTTCATTTGCAAAACGAGCAAACCGGTGTGGAGCAGTACTTAAGCAACTTCTTTGGTGAACCGGTATCCCTCGTGCACAATACGGAAGGTCAACTCATGGATATCCCGACGGCCAGCAGCGTGACGATCCTGAGCGAAGCCACGCTGCAATCCCTGCATAAAGAGTTCTCCGATCGCAGCCTGGAAGACGTGCGCCTTCGCTTTCGTGCGACGATTGAGCTGGGCGGCGTCGAACCTTACTGGGAAGAGAAGCTGGTGGGTGAGCCCGGCATCGGCATGCGACTGACCATGGGCGATGTGGAAATGATCGGGGTAAGCCCGCGGGCCCGGTGCAATGTGCCGCCGCGGGATCCGCTGACCGGTGTTACCGACAAGACGTTTGTCAGGCGCATGATGAAACACCGCGAGAAGACCTTGCCGGAAGGCAGTCACCTCGCGGCCTATGGCAGTTTGTACCACCTCACCATCAACACCTATATACCCGTTACGCAAAAGGGGAAATGGCTACGGGTGGGTGACGAGGTAAGAATCCTGGAGCCCGTTCGACTGGAAAGTGCCTCCTGACTATTATTATAGTAACCTTCGATATGCTCAATCAATCCTCCTTTACGCTGGTCAACCCACAAAACGGCAACTTGGTTTTCAAGCTCTTCTCGTTTGAAGACCATAGCTGCTTTGATCATGTGCAGCGCCATAATTACTTCACCCTGATCTGGGTGACGGAAGGCAGCGGTGTGCTGAAGGCGGATTTTTCGGAGTACCCATTCGACAGAAACGCGCTGCTGGCCTTTTCTCCTTACCAGCCTTTCATGATTTCGGAAGCCAAGGATATCAAAGGAATGGCCATTCACTTTCACCCGGACTTCTTTTGTATCCTCAAACACCACAAGGAAGTTTCTTGTAACGGCGTTCTCTTCAATAATATTTATAGTCCACCCATTACCTATATCGATGCCGGTTCCGAAGGCACGTTAAGAATGGTCATTGAGCAGACCAAAACCGAAATGCAAAATCCGGCCTTGGCCCAATACGAACTGCTGATCTCTTACCTGAAGATATTTTTGATTACCGCCTCCCGCCTGAAAGCACAACAGCAGCCCGAAGCAGCCAACGCCTCGGCCGACAGCAAGGAGCCGTTTATTTTGCAGAATCTTCGCGATGCCATTGAGGAGCATTTCAGAACCAAGCACTCGGCCAGCAATTATGCCGAACTGCTGAACATCACTCCAAAAGCATTAGCGAAAATCACGAAGACGCATTTTAACAAAACACTGACCGACCTGATTTCGGAGCGCATCATCATCGAAGCCAAGCGGGAATTGTACCTGACCAACAAGCCCATCAAGGAGATTGCCGGAGAATTGGGCTATGAAGATGAACACTACTTCAGCAGGTTCTTTAAAACCAATGCCGATGTATCGCCCCAGGTGTATCGGGAGACGGTGGGATTTGCTCGAGGGCTTTAAGCCGGGGAGTTAGCCTATTTCTGGTATTCGATCTTGGTGATGCGCCAAACGAACTGCCTGGCAGGAGTAGTAACTACCACCTCATCACCCACCTGCTTATTCAGCAGGGCCTTGGCCATGGGGGAATCCATCGAGATATGGTCTTTCATTCCCAGTATTTCTTCCCCGCCCACGATCCGGAACCGGTTCTTCATGCCTTTGTCGTTTGCAATCGAAACCCACGCTCCAAACATCACTTTGCCTTCCTGGTAAGGGGAATAGGTCACCACCTTCAATTCGTCGATGCACTTGCGTAAATAGAGGATTCGCTTGTCGATTTCGCGGAGGCGCTTTTTGTTGTAATGATAGTCGGCGTTTTCACTGCGATCGCCGAGGCTGGCCGCCCACGAAACTTTCTGCGTCGTCTCCGGCCGCTCTACCCGCCACAAATGATCCAGCTCCGCCTTCAGCTTCTCCATTCCTTCCGGGGTGATCATTGGGGTTTTCATTTTAGCGCGAGCGGTCAGGGTTAATTAAATGGAAAATTAGGCAATTGGTTGGTGAAATGGGGTTAGGGGTCAGGGGCAAGGGGATAGTAAGTTGTGGGTTACAAGGAACCTTAGAAACTCAAGGAACTTAAGAAACTCAAGGAACTTAAGAAACTCAAGGAACTTTAGGAACCCAAGGAACTCAAGGAACTTTAGGAACCCAAGGAACTCAAGAAACCCAAGGAACTTAAGGAACCGAGGATATAACCAAGTGAGTGCGCTGAGTAAATATCCAATATCGAATATCGAATGATGAATGTCGAAGTGAATTGATTGCTAATAGCCTTTCGCCAACAGCCTTCAGCCAACACCCACTAGCCCCCACCTCCGCTTAAGCTACGGCGGGCAAGCCTGACCCCTGACCCCTAGCCCCTAACCCCCGTCCGTTTACGACGCCTTCTTGTCCTTCGCCCACAAGCCAAAATAGTCCCTTCGCAGCATCAGAAGCGGCCTGTCCTTTCCTGACGCTTTCTTGACCTATGACCAGGCGGCCACGGACAACACATTTGTCCCGTCAAGAGACAATATCCCTCTCGGCAAGAAAAACATGAAAGTCACCACATCGATTCTCGTTCTGTTCGCGTCGCTGTTCCTCGCTGCTTGCCAGGAAGAGGTGGCCGAACCCAATTCTGTCGCACAATTCTCCATCACCTCGGGCGTCAATGGCGCGACGTATGACATCAAAGTTGCACAGCCGATGGACTACGGGTCTACCACCGGACAGTGCGCGGTTGTTTATGTCCTCGACGGGGAGGAGAACTTCAACTTTGTAGCCGCCGAGTGCCAAAAGCTCAGCGCGCGCTACAGCACCGAAAATGTGCTTGTCGTCAGCATCGGCCACGGCAGGAGCAGGGACCTGGACTACACGCCTACCAAAACGAGCAGTTCCATGGGTGGGGCGCCTGAGTTCCTGCGGTTCATCCGGGAAGAGCTCATACCGAAGATGGAAGTGGATTTCCGCGCGGATACTTCCCGGTCAGGCCGTGTAATCCTCGGGCACTCCTTCGGCGGCCTGTTTGGCGCCTACGCGTTCGTTGCCGACAATAATGTCTTTGGCAATTATTTACTCCTCAGCCCATCGCTCTGGTTTGACAATGAAGTCACGCTGCGCATGGAATTGGCCGAACGCAATGTGTTGAAGAACAACCAGCAGCTGGTCTTCATGGGCCTGGGCAACAAGGAAAACTTCGGCAAGATGCAGGCACCCTTTGAAGCATTCTTCCGGGCTTTAAACAACAACTATCCCAGCCTGCGTATCGCCAAGAACCTCGAGGAAGACCTGGGCCACATGGGATCGAAGAATCCCAACATCCGCAAAGGCCTCGATTTCTATTTCCAAAACCGATAACACCAACCATCAAACTAGCGCAATCATGAAACGCTTCATCCTTATCTCCCTCATCGCGGTCCTCTTGTCTACGACAGCAGGCTTCGCCCAAACCGACAAGCCCGCCAAGTACGTGAACAGGCTGCTGACCATCGAGCCTTCCGTGGGCGTCCACACCAACATGGAAACCGACCTGCTCCTCAGCGCCCTGGTGCAGTGGAGCCCCAAGCGCAAGCTTGCCTTCGCTTCGCACTCCTCTTATAACATCAACAACATCACGGCAAGAAACGTCGAGTCCGTGCACACGGATTACAACTACTCGCTGGTACAACGGATCGGTGTGGGCACCACGCTGTATGGCAAGCGGAGCTCACATTCGTTCTTCCTGATGGGTGGCATCAGCTACACCGCCTACCAGGAAACGCTGGTGAATCCTGCCCTCGAACAAGTGAGTACGTCCATCACTTCGCTGAGCCCGGACTATGGATTGCTCTACAGCCTGAAGAAAGGTGGGAAGAAGTGCTTCTTCACGTTCCGCGCTTACCTC
>JAEUUF010000020.1 GCA_016787645.1 Cyclobacteriaceae bacterium
TTATACACAATGTCCGGTACAAATACGAGGTAGCCGTTGCTGACGTACGTGGAACGGTTGATCATGGACCGTAGAGGTGTGGGCGGAATATGCGCATGGAGATTATCACTCTCCCGCTCGTAGAAGTACACGATCATCGGATACTTCTTCCTGGGATCAAAGCCTTCTGGCTTGTAGAGCATGCCCGTGAGCGGGATGTTATCCAGGGAACTCCACTTGACCAGTTCGACCGATCCCCAGTAATAATTTTTCATCTGCGGATTCGCCTGGCTCACTTTCTTCAATCCCGTTAAATTCATGTCGCTCACCCACACATCTGGAAATTCGCGGAAACTCTCTCGGGTCATCATCAATTTGTCTGCACTCTTCGCCTTCGTCAAGCCGCCAAACCGCACGTCTTCCATGATTAGTTTACTGAGCTTGTTGTCGCGCAACGAAAATTTGTAGTAGCCTGAAGCCTTGGTCTCTTCATTGAATGCTGAAAGGATCAGGTCTTTGGTGGTATCGATGAAACGTTCCTCCATGTCGAGCCGCTGGTACCGGAACACAACCTTGTCCCGGCGGCCGACCTGGGTAAGGTTCACCGGCGGTTTTTTACCTTCCGGATCCAAGCCCCAAAGATCATAGCGATCATAAACAATGAATTGCCGATCGTCAGCTGTCCAGCCCGCAGCGCCATAGGGAGGCAGGAAGTCGGGCTCATCATTGAGTTCGTTGCCAAACCAAACCTTTGCACCCTTGGTCAGGTTCACGAGGTTACCCGTGGCCACCGAATAGCTCATCCAGGCTGTGTCGGGGCCACTGTACCAGTAGACATAACGAGCCTGCGGTGACAAGCGCGGATTACCCTTCATCTTCTTCGCTACTGTGGTCCGCTGCTTCTTCTCCAAGTCGAACAAGTACACGTCCCTGAACGCTGAGGGGTCCCAGGTGATCATTTTCCGGTAAGGCACATCCGATTCACCAAGCACGACTGATGCATTGCCTTCTGCTCCCATCTCCGTCGACGGGATTTCCTTGTCCCCCAACTGCATCACCTGCTTATTGGCCAGGTCAACGAAGGCAAGGTATGATCGCTTTTTCTCTGTATCCACCTGCTTGTTCTGCATGGGATAGATGTAATCATCATCACCGCCCCAAACCTCCACTTGAACAATCTCTTCGGTTAGTAGTGTTGTGTCCTGAACAACAGGAACCGGTGCTGAGCCAAAGAACAGCCGAGATCCGTTCTTTGAGAAGACAGGCGAATAATTTTCACTCACTACCCAGCTCGGTGGAAGGCCCAGCGAACGCTCCACATCAAGAAATGCGGCCGATGCCTCCCCCGACTTCCAATGCCAAAGTTGCCACCGGCGCACCAGCGCTTTGGTGGTATCCGTGTCAACGAGGAAAGCGACTTGTGTTCCATCGTCCGCGATGGACAACCCTTTGATCTTGTATTTTGGCTTACCGGTGAATAACGTTTGGAGTCTTTCGTTCTTCAGGTCATACCAGTACACACCGGCTTTTAACGTGCTGTCATTTCCTGACGAGGTAAACATCAACCCTTGTCCATAGCGGGCAAATGAGTACTCTTTAACATAATCAAAGGTGACCTCCTTGCGATTGTTGAGATTGCGAAGCAACAAGCGATAACCGTTGTCATCGGAGAATTTCTTTGCTTTTTTCTTGCCATTGGCCGGTGAACCCGGTTTTCCTTTTTCTTCCTTTGGCGGCTCGGGTTGGTAGGCCAGCCAGCCACCGCTCTTTTCCGGAATTCGGTAGGATCGAACCTCGGGGATGCGTTCAAGGCCACGCGTGCCAAAAGCGTAAATGCCGAGGGAATCTTTGGGAAGGTCCTCTTTCTTCTTCTTTTGACGGCGAAGCTCCTTGACCACCTTTTGAGGCGGTTTGATTTTGAATATGGCAAAACGGCTGTCGAACGTGAGGTTCAGGCCATCCGCGCGCGCTGCTGAATCGGCGACACCGGTCTTGAGATTGTTAAAGAAGACCCAGCCATCGCCGTCCTGTGGATTGATCGTGAATACCGCGAAATTGCCATCTGGTGTTAGCGATTTATAGGAGATCTCTTTCCAACCGTCATAGTCAGTATGGGAGAGTATCTTCTTGACCACCTGGGTGACGGCCGATTTCTTCTTTTGGGCGGACCCGGGCAAAGCTGCGACCACAAACAGCAGGAAGAGTAAGTAACGCATAGCGGAATATTTTATCCAAAGTAAGGAAACTCACGAAGCCCTCATGGGGTATTTTGACGGCTGGCGAAATGCCCCTATTGATAGACAAACTCGCCGTGCGGGCTACGTACCGTAACTTTCTTTACGGGTGAGTCCTCGACTCGGCCAACCACTCGCGCTTCGACCCCGAACTTCCTGGCTACGCTCATCACCTGGTCTGCATCCACCGGGCTTACATACAATTCCAGGCGGTGGCCCATATTAAAGACCTTGTACATTTCCTGCCAGGTGGTAGCGCTTTGGTCATAGATCAGGTCAAACAGTGGCGGAATCGGAAAGAGGTTGTCCTTGATCACGTGAAGTTGCTCTATAAAGTGGAGCACTTTCGTTTGCGCGCCCCCACTGCAATGCACCATGCCATGAATCTTACTGCGCATGGCCGACAACAGTGGCAGGATAATGGGAGCGTAGGTACGCGTCGGTGAAAGCACCAATTTCCCGATGTTGACAGGTACACCCGGTACTTCATCGGTCACCCGGTATTTTCCACTGTAGACAAGGTCTTCCGGAATTTCAGGATTATAGGATTCGGGGTACTTCCTGGCGTAATCCTTATGAAAGAGATCATGACGGGCGGAAGTAAGTCCGTTGCTCCCCATCCCTCCATTGTATTCGCTTTCATAAGCAGCCTTGCCATAAGAAGCCAACCCAACAATGACGTCACCGGCCTGAATCCTTCCATTGTCAATCACGTCACTCTTTCTCATGCGCGTGATGACGGTACTGTCTACCTGGACCGTCCTTACCAGGTCTCCTACATCGGCGGTTTCACCACCGGTGCTATAAATTTCGAGGCCATGGCTGCGGAGCAAGGCCAACACCTCTTCCGTTCCCTCAATGAGTGCAGCAATGATTTCTCCGGGTATCCTGTTCTTGTTTCGTCCGATGGTAGAGGAAAGAAGAATCGGCGTGGTGGTTCCCACACACAAGAGATCGTCCACATTCATGATGATGGCGTCCTGGGCGATGCCCTTCCATACAGAAAGATCACCGGTCTCTCTCCAGTAGATATAGGCCAGGGAAGATTTCGTACCTGCCCCATCGGCATGCATGATGGTACAATAGCCTGGGTCATTTCCCAGTAGGTCGGGGGTGATTTTGCAGAAGGCTTTTGGGAAAAGTCCTTTGTCCAACTTTTCAATGGCTCGATGCACATCCTCCTTGGAGGCAGACACACCGCGCTGGCTATACCGTTCGGACATGGTAGAAATTAGGGATTACTTCTTCAAAACCAATTTCGTCCATACATCTGACGAATACAGGAGCTTTGGATTCCCTTGCATCCCCTGGTATCCCTGCATGCGACTGAGTTGGGACGGTGTAAGGTCGCCTTGGGCCGTGGCTGGATTCTTGGCTGTCGATTTTTGCTTCGGCGGAACCATCTTCCCGGTTTCAAATCCAACGGACAATTCAGAAATATTCGCCCTCGACAATCGGTAAGACTTGAACGGAATTATGGCCTCATACACATAGGCTCCTGCGGGATCGACATCAATGGCCACCTTGATACCATTGGTGATGCCTGACCGTGTAGCGGTAATGGGGTCATCCGCCAATCCAATCAGCTCGAGGATTTCCAGGTTAGCAATCATCATACGATCTGCTTTCTTCTGATAATCAGCCTGCTCCCCTGATGAAGAACCCGGCTTGCCCTCCGCATTAATCTGGCCCATTCGTTCCTCCGCTTCTGCGCCGCCAGCAGGAAATTTCAAGCCGTATTTTTTCTTTTTCTTTCCGCTGGGATCAATCCACAAGGTGAGCCCAAAAGCCCCGGTCTTCCGCTTGGCAAAAAATTCATTAATCCTGAGGCGAACAAAGAGATTTTGTTCATCCGCGCAAACATTGTAGCTGAACGTTTTCTCTCCATCCTCCACCCAGACCATGGGCCACTCATCCGCATTCCCATCAACAGTCACGGCCGAAGACAAAGGACATGGGTTATCGGTTTGTCCCGAAGCGGCAAAACCCGATACGATCAAGAACACAATAACAGCGCGCCTCATAGTGGATGTGGATGAACGACAAATGTAGGAAAATCCCGGGGAGTGGATTTAGCGAAACCGCTTGAAAAGCTCCCAGCATACAATCCCGACGCACACAGAGATATTCAATGAGTGTTTTGTTCCTGCCTGGGGGATTTCTATCGCTGCATCGGCCACTGCGATGACCTCGTCACTCACGCCGTTGATTTCGTTTCCAAACACTACACAAACTTTGTCCTGGGCAGATAGTTTGAATTCGTGCAGCGGCTCGCTGACGTTGGTTTGTTCTACCACCACGATGCGGTAACCCTCCGACTTTAGTTTGACCACCACGTCCTCCGGCTTAAGGACATATTCCCAGGCTACCGACTCGGTTGCGCCCAGGGCTGTTTTATGGATTTCGCGATGGGGAGGGGCTCCCGTAATGCCCGTCAGGAAGATACGCTCACAGGCAAATGCGTCCGCGGTGCGGAATGCGGAACCAACATTGTGCAGACTGCGCACATTGTCCAGGAGAAGAATGACTGGAATTTTCTTTGCTTTCCGGAATTCATCCACGGAAAGCCTGCCCAACTCCTCCATGCTCAGCTTCTTCATACCCTAATGTATAGATTCTGTCAGAATTCCTGCGATGCATGCCGAAGACGGTAACCACTATGGTGTCATCAAGCGGGATTTCATTCCACACACGTTCTTACGCACATGCTTGTCGTGAAAAAATGACATCCCCAAATCACCAAGTTCCTTGCGGATACTCCTAAATTGCCTTTTCGATGGCGGCAAGGTCAGACACTCCACTCTCCCGACAATACAACGCAATCAAAGCCAAGTACCCTGGTGCTTTGCTTCTATTTCGTGTTGGCGATTTCTATGAAACGTTTGGGGAGGATGCCATTGCCGCCAGCAAGGTGCTTGACATTGTACTGACCAAACGCGGCAATGGCTCCGCCTCGGAAACCGAGCTTGCGGGATTCCCCCATCATGCCCTCGATTCATACCTCCCCAAGCTGGTCCGCGCAGGGCACCGCGTAGCCATTTGCGATCAACTTGAGGACCCCCGGTTTGTCAAAGGGATCGTCAAACGCGGTGTCACCGAATTGGTTACACCCGGAGTTTCCTACAACGACAATGTGCTGGAGCGCAAGCGTAATAATTTTCTTGCCTCAGTCTATGCTGACAAAACGCTGTTGGGTGCCGCATTCCTGGATATCAGCACGGGCGAATTCTATTGCGCACAAGGAGCCGAAGCCTACATACTCAAACTGATCCAAAGCCTCTCGCCTTCCGAAGTGATATTCTCCAAGGGTCAGCGTTCCCGGTTGGAGTCGCACTTCGACGCGGACTACGCCACCTTCCTGCTGGACGACTGGGCCTACGCCCATGACTACGCACGCGAAAAACTCCTCGCTCAATTCAAAACGGCCTCATTGAAGGGTTTCGGGGTAGAAGACCTGGATGCAGCCGTCATCGCTGCGGGCGCTATCCTTCATTACCTCGAAGCCACGGAGCACCGGGAAACCCACCACATCGCCTCACTTTCCCGCATGGATGAGGAAACGTATGTCTGGCTCGACAAATTCACTATCCGCAATCTTGAACTCATTTCCTCTGCGAACGAAGGGGGAGTGCCACTGCTGCAGATACTTGATCAATCCGTAACCCCCATGGGCTCGCGCCAAATGAGAAAGTGGATGGTCTTGCCCCTCAAGGACCGTCAGGCCATTGAAGAGCGCCTTACTATTGTAGATACCTTCTTCCGCGAAAGGGAAATGGCGGAAAAGATTACGACCCACTTACACCAGGTGGCCGACCTTGAGCGGCTGATTTCGAAAGTGGCGGTCGGCCGGATCAATCCCCGGGAACTACTTCAGCTGAAACGCTCTTTGCTGGTGGTAAATCCCATCCGTGAGTTGTTGCTGGCGACCGGCACGCCGGAACTGAAGAAACTGGCTGACCAGCTGAACCCATGTGAATTCCTCCTGGAGAAAATAGAGCGAGAGCTTAGCGATGATGCCCCTATGCTCATCCACCAGGGCGGAATCATCAAGCCGGGAGTAAACACAGAGCTGGATGAGTTGAGGACCATAGCCTTCGCGGGCAAAGACTACCTCCTCCAAATCCAGCGGCGTGAAGTGGAACGAACCGGGATCAGCTCATTAAAGATTTCCTACAACAAGGTATTCGGGTACTATCTCGAAGTCAGCAATGCCAACAAGGATAAAGTTCCCGCTGATTGGATCCGGAAACAAACGCTGGTCAATGCAGAGCGATTTATTACGGAAGAATTAAAAGTTTACGAGGAAAAAATTCTTCACGCCGAGGAGAAACTCTCCAGCATCGAACAGCGCCTTTTTATTGAACTGGTGCATCACGCCGCTGACTACACCTCTCCCATCCAGCAAAATGCCCGTGTAATCGGAGCGCTGGATTGTCTTCTCTCCTTTGCCGCCACTGCCCGTGCCAACCGATATGTACGGCCAGAAATCAACGATACCCAGGTTTTGGATATCAAAGACGGACGTCACCCGGTGATCGAGAAGCAATTGCCAGCCGGTGAAAGCTACGTGCCCAACGACGTGTTCCTGGATAACGACAATCAGCAGATCCTGATCATTACCGGGCCCAATATGGCTGGTAAATCTGCGCTCCTCCGACAGACGGCCCTCATTGTGCTCATGGCGCAAGTAGGCAGTTTTGTGCCCGCCTCATCCGCCAAGGTGGGCATTGTTGACAAGATCTTTACACGGGTGGGCGCTTCTGACAATCTTTCCCGCGGTGAGTCCACTTTCATGGTCGAGATGACCGAGACTGCGAGTATTCTTAATAACCTCAGCAACCGCAGCCTTATCCTGATGGATGAAATCGGGCGCGGTACCAGCACCTACGATGGCGTATCAATCGCCTGGGCCATTGTAGAGTACTTGCACCAGCATCCGGAGTTCCGTCCCAAAACCCTTTTCGCAACCCACTACCATGAATTGAATCAACTGGCCGAAGATCTGGTTCGTGTCAAAAACTTTAACGTCAGTGTAAAGGAGGTCGGGGACAAAATTCTCTTCATGCGAAAACTGAAAGAGGGTGGCAGCGAGCACAGTTTTGGGATTCACGTGGCCCAGCTGGCTGGCATGCCCAACCGCATCGTGCTGCGTGCCAATGAAATTCTCCACTTCCTGGAAAAGGATCATCGCAAAAACAAGCAGACGAAGAAGTTATCCGAATTGCCTCGTGAAAATTTCCAGATGAATCTGTTTGAGGCGGATCCACGCATGAAAGAAATAAAAGAGCTGCTCTCGAAAATTGATATCAACACACTCAGCCCGGTGGAAGCGCTGCTGAAATTAAACGAAATCCTTTCTCTGTTGAAAAAGTAGCTATCGTCTCCTCGGTCCCCGATGAAAGCTTTTCCGGCCCGGGAAGGGCTTCTTCGGCCGATCTTCCGGCCGATAATCAGGACCTGGGCCTATCGAGGCAGGCAAATCCAATTTTGGAATTTGTGATCCGATCAGTCCTTCGATCGAGAAGAATCTTCGCTGGTCCCGCTCATTGATAAACGTAATCGCTGTGCCGGTCGTTTCGGCGCGTGCTGTTCGGCCTACGCGATGAACATAATCTTCGGGATCCGGAGGGACATCGTAGTTGATGACCGCGCTGATCCCTTCCACATCAATCCCGCGTGACAAGACGTCCGTGCCGATTAGAATATTCAGCTGCCGGCTTTTGAAAGCCCGCAGGATTTCTTCGCGCTCGGATTGCTCAAGGTCACTGTGAAAAGGCTTGGCGGGAAGCCCACTCTTTTGGAACGAGGCACCCAACTTTTTGACCATTTCTTTGGTCGAAGCAAAGATGATCACACTGCTCCAATTGTGGGTCTTCAGCAGAAAACTGAGTAATGCCGGCTTCTGGGCATCATAGACCATATAGGCCTGTTGCAAGATGCCTTCCGCCGGCTTGGCTACGGCAATGTTGATTTCATTCGGCTGGTTCAGGATTTTGTTAGCCAGCTGGCGAATGCGTGGAGGCATCGTCGCCGAGAACAACATGGTCTGTCGCTGTTTAGGCAAGTAACTGATGATGCGTACGATGTCATCATAGAAACCCATGTCAAGCATGCGGTCGGCCTCATCCAGGATCAAGTGCTTGAGGTGATCAAATACTACGGTTCCACCCTGGAGAAGCGCAATGAGCCGGCCCGGTGTTGCGATCACGATATCGGCACCTTGTTCCAGTGCCTTCCGCTGGGTGTCCCAGGTGGCCCCGTCACCGCCGCCATAAACAGGGATCGAACTAACGCCCGTGAAATACGCGAAGCCTTCAATCTGCTGATCAATCTGCTGCGCCAATTCCCGAGTTGGTGCAATCACCAGGGTGTTGAGGTGGCGATGATCGGTGTGAATGATCTTATGCAGCACCGGCAGAATGTAGGCGGCTGTTTTGCCTGTTCCGGTTTGGGCGCAAGCGATCAGATCCTTGTTCTGAAGGATAACCGGGATGGCTTGCTCCTGGATGGGTGTTGGTTTTTCATACCCCATGGAATCCAGGCCTTCCTGGAGCATCGGATCAAAATTAAAGTCACTAAAGGCCAAGGTGGAGGGGTTAAAAAATTCTAGTCAATGCGGTCAAATCGCGTATAAGGTTGCAAAATCTTTGGTATGCGAATGCCCTCTGCTGTTTGATTATTCTCAAGAATAGCCGCAACAATGCGAGGCAGTGCCAGTGCGCTGCCATTCAGTGTATGGAGCAGTTCCATCTTTCCTTCTTTGTTCTTGTAGCGCAAGCGAAGGCGGTTCGCCTGGAAGGTTTCAAAATTGCTCACCGAACTCACTTCAAGCCACCGTTGCTGGGCGCCGGAAAAGACTTCAAAGTCGTAGGTCATGGCCGAATTAAAACCCATATCGCCTCCGCAGAGGAGCAACTTCCGGTAAGGGAGTTCCAGTTTTTCGAGAAGCCCTTGTACATAAGCACACATTTCATCGAGCGCTGCATAGGATTCTTCCGGCTTGCGAACCTGGACAATTTCGACCTTGTCAAACTGATGGAGCCGGTTGAGGCCACGCACGTGAGCACCCCAACTTCCTGCTTCCCGTCGAAAGCACGGGGTATACCCAACATTTCGAATCGGAAGGTCGCGCTCCTCCAGGATAAGATCGCGGTAAAGATTAGTTATCGGAACCTCAGCCGTTGGGATCAAGTACAACCCATCGGCGTTGATGAAATACATCTGGCCTTCTTTGTCCGGAAGCTGGCCGGTTCCATACCCACTCGCTTCGTTGACCACAATCGGCGGCTGCATCTCGCGGTAGTTTTGACCGGCGGCTTCATCGAGGAAGAAATTGATGAGTGCTCGCTGAAGTTTGGCTCCTTTTCCTTTGTAAACCGGAAAGCCTGCTCCCGATATCTTGACGCCAAGGTCAAAGTCAATAATGTCATACTTCTTGATCAGCTCCCAGTGCGGCAATGCATCCGGAGGCAGCGAGGGTAATGCGCCGTGCTGATGAACATTCAGGTTGTCATCGGCGCCCTGACCTGCAGGAACCTTTTCCGCCGGTACATTGGGGATTTTGTAGAGTACCTCCTGGAGCCGGGCCTCTTCCTGCTTCACTTCCTCTTCCAGGCTCTTGATCGCCTCCTTCTTTCCACTGATGGTGGCACGCAACTCCTCGGCCTCCACTTTCTTTCCTTCCTTCATCAATCCGCCAATTTTAGCGGACAATACATTAAGTTCTGCGCTGGCCTCATCACGGAATACCTGTTTGCGACGGCGCTCTTTATCGTGATCCAGCGCGGCCTCAATGAGGAGGTCGGCTTCCTTCAGGTTTCTCTTCCTGAGGCCAGCCAATACCTTATCCTTCTCATCCCGAATCCGGGTAACCTGTAACATTTCTCTTCAGTTTGTGGTCGCAAAACTACCACAATGCGCTCACAAATTTTTTTATGCCAATTTGATAATCCGTCATTTTGGCCTATACTTGCAGGGTCAATCGGGCCTCCCAGGCCGTTTCCCATAGACAAATCAACCCTTGGTTCGGCTTTTCTGAAACGTGACTGGAACTCCTGATTTCTTCCTGCGTCTTTCCAGACAAGGAACCTGTTGATTTCGCGCCGCATCGCACACTCATTTTATATCCACATCACTTTTTTTAGACCTCATGTATACAATTGATGACCTGAATGTCAGACTCCTGTCTGAGCTTAAGGAAATTGCTGAGAAGCTGGGCGTGAAAAACGCCAAGAAACTGACCAAGCAAGAACTGGTTTACAAGATCCTCGACCAACAGGCGTTGATCGATACGCCCGGTGCCGCCGAACCCCATGATTCCGGTGAACGCAAATTGCGTCCACGCCGTCGCGAAAACGTTGCCCCCGGGACAGAACGGGAAGCCAAGCCCGCGGCTGCAGCGCCTGCGCCCGCACCAACTCCTGCCAAAGAACCCGCAGGAACGGTTACTCGCTTTGAAGAGCCTCAGCAGCAACCGCAACAACCCCAGGCAAGGGCAGAAGAGCCTCCTCGCCCTCCGCGCCAACCTCAGGGCCCCCAGGGCCCACAAGGCGGTGAACAACCGCAACGTGAACTTCCTCCTGATCGCCAGCAGCAACAGCGGATTTCCAACATCCGGGAATTTGACGGTGCGGTCTTCAGTGAAGGCGTACTTGAACTCATGCAGGATGGCTACGGATTTCTCCGTTCGTCGGACTACAATTACCTGGCCAGCCCGGATGACATTTATGTTTCCCC
Organism: Cyclobacteriaceae bacterium; assembly: GCA_016787645.1. GTDB lineage: Bacteria > Bacteroidota > Bacteroidia > Cytophagales > Cyclobacteriaceae > ELB16-189. The sequence continues at coordinate 10,950 of JAEUUF010000020.1, forward strand.
GGCACAGATCAAACTGCTTGGCCTGAAAACAGGTGATACGGTACGCGGCCAAATCCGCCCTCCGAAGGAAGGCGAGAAATACTTTGCCCTGCTGAAAGTCGACAATGTGAATGGGAAAACTTCTGAGGAAATCCGTGACCGGGTTGCCTTTGAATACCTGACACCGTTGTTCCCCAATGAAAAACTGCGGCTCAGCACGACCCACGACAACATGTCTACCCGGATTCTTGACCTGTTTGCTCCTATAGGCAAGGGTCAGCGCGGAATGATTGTTGCTCAACCCAAAACCGGTAAGACGGTCTTGTTGAAACAGATTGCGAACGCCATCGCTGAGAACCACCCGGAAGTCTATCTCATCGTTCTGCTGATTGACGAACGTCCTGAGGAAGTTACCGACATGGCCCGAAGCGTACGCGCCGAAGTAATTGCCTCCACGTTTGACGAGCAGGCCGAGCGCCATGTAAAAGTGGCCAGCATTGTGCTTGAGAAAGCCAAACGCATGACCGAATGTGGCCATGATGTGGTGATTCTTCTGGACTCCATCACCCGTCTGGCTCGTGCGCACAATACGGTAGTACCCTCTTCCGGAAAGATCCTTTCGGGTGGTGTTGACGCCAATGCCCTGCACAAACCCAAGCGCTTCTTCGGTGCGGCGCGGAAGATTGAGAATGGCGGCTCACTGACCATTATCGCTACTGCACTCATCGATACCGGTTCAAAAATGGACGAGGTGATCTTCGAGGAATTCAAGGGTACCGGCAACATGGAATTGCAACTCGACCGTAAACTCTCCAACCGTCGCATTTATCCTTCCATTGACGTTCCGGCATCGGGTACTCGTCGGGAGGACCTGCTGATGAAGGAAGAAGAACTGCAGCGCGTGTGGATACTTCGCAAGTTTATGAGTGACATGAACTCCGTTGAAGCCATGGAATTCCTGCAAAGTAAGATGAAGGGAACCAGGAACAACGAGGAGTTCCTGATTTCAATGAATGGCTAAAGGATAACTCAATCATAGAAAGCGCGGGAGAAGTTCCGCGCTTTTTTTGTGCCCATATACATCGATTCCCCGGCTCAGCGGTGCCGCTTCCTCTCATGAAACGCGCCTTGAAACGTGGGATCCGCAAGTCTTTTCTGGCGGTCTAGTTCACGGTTCTGATCGCGTTGCTCCATCAATGATGTCTCGGCTATTTCCACCTCTTTGGGGAGCTTCCTTGTGGGAATCCTCTCGCGAATGATCTTTTCAATATTCGCAATATGGAATTCTTCGGCTTTCGTCACGAAGGTAATGGCCTCTCCCAACTGATGTGCCCGCCCGGTACGTCCGATCCGATGAACGTAATCATCATACTTCAGCGGTACATCAAAATTGATCACATGCGAAACATTGGAAACATCAATGCCCCTGGACGAAACATCCGTTGAAACCAGCACCCGCAGTCCACCCTCCCGAAACTCATTCATCGCATTAATCCGCGTATTCTGGCCCTTGTTTGAGTGTATCACCCGTACCGGGCCCAATTTCTTCCGGTCAATGTACTTGAATACGTCATTGGCCGCCTGCTTCGTACGTGCAAAAACCAAGACGCGGTTAAATTTCTCCTTGTCCTGCAACAGGTAGTCAAGCAAGTTGATTTTTGTTTTGAGATTGGGTACATGAACCTGCCACTGTTCAACTTCCCTGGCGGGCGTAGATTGCGGAGTAACTTCCACCTTGACCGGAAAGAGCAAGAATTCTTCGGCTAGTTTTTCCACTTTCGGCGGAAACGTAGCCGAGAACAACAGGTTCTGTCTCTTCTGAGGAATTACCTCAAAAACTTTTCTCAACTGAGGCATGAAACCCATGTCCAACATGCGGTCCGCCTCATCCAGCACCAGCGTCTTGATCAATTTGGTGGTGATTTCCTGTCGAAGGTATAACTCCATGAAGCGTCCCGGAGTAGCAATGACCAGGTCGGTGCCCTTCTTCAATGATTCAATTTGCGACTTGGGGCCCACGCCACCATAAAGAGCAACCGTTCTCAGGTCGGTATACCGGGACAATCGTGTCGCATGATCGGCAATTTGAACTACGAGTTCTTTGGTGGGGGCCAACACCAGGGCCCGGGGTGCCGTTTCCTGGGCGTACGTAAGTTTCTTCAGAATCGGCAACAGGTAGGCTGCGGTTTTACCCGTGCCCGTTTGGGCTATGCCAATAATCGCCTGACCCCCCAAGGCCAACGGTATCACGCGCTGTTGTATTTCTGTGGGAGCCTGAAATCCCTCTTCCTGAACTGCCTTCAGCAATTGCGGGTTGAGTTTCAATTCGGTCCAGGCAAGGGTGTTGGAAACTTCCACGCGTTTTGGGATTATCTTTGCATCGATGAATACACTCATCGTAAACGCGAAGATAGTAAACGAGGGCAAGGTCATTGAAGGTGACGTGCTCATTCGGGGGGAACGGATTGAACGCATTGGCTCCTCACTCAACGCACCAGGCAGGGTCATTGATGCGCATGGCAAATACCTCATCCCTGGCGCGATCGACGACCAAGTTCATTTTCGTGAACCCGGACTCACCCATAAAGCAACCATTTTCATGGATTCCCGAGCCGCGGTGGCCGGAGGGGTGACTTCCTATATGGAAATGCCCAACACCATTCCACCCACGTTCACGCAAGAGTTGCTCGAGCAGAAGTACCAAATCGCCAGCCGGGATTCACTTGCCAACTATTCGTTCTACATCGGCGCCTCCAACGACAACCTGGAAGAGGTACTCAAGACCGATCTCAAGAGAGTTTGTGGACTCAAGATTTTTATGGGCTCTTCTACCGGAAACCTCTTGGTCGACAATCTCGAAACACTTCGTGGGTTTTTCTCTCGTTTCCCCGGACTTATCGCCACACATTGTGAGCATGAGCCCACGATCCGCAAAAATTCAGAGTTGTTCAGGCAAAAATATGGTGAGGATATTCCGGCTGAATACCATCCTTTGATTCGAAGCGAAGAGGGCTGCTACCTTTCCTCTTCGATGGCCGTAGAGCTGGCTCGCAGCCATGGCACCCGCCTTCACGTCCTCCACATCTCCACGGCTAAAGAAACCAATCTTTTCTCCAATGATCTTCCATTGGACAAGAAACTAGTAACAGCGGAAGCCTGCGTACATCATCTTTGGTTCAATGATTCGGATTACTCCAGGCTGGGCATGAAGATCAAATGGAATCCATCCATCAAAACCGCTGCAGATCAGTCAGCCATTTTGGAAGCGGTGTTGAGTAACCGAATTGATGTGATCGCAACGGATCATGCTCCACACACCTTGCCGGAAAAGCAAAATAAGTACTTCAACGCCCCTTCCGGAGGCCCGCTCATTCAACACAGTGTGGTTGCGATGATGTCCTTTGTGAAGCAGGGTAAACTATCGATTGAGCGCATGGTGGAAAAGATGTCGCACAACCCTGCCATCCTCTTCCGTATCGTAGACCGCGGCTACATCCGCGAAGGATACTTTGCCGACCTGGCCTTGGTTGATCCTGACAATCCATGGACGGTGCAGCCATCCAATATTATCGCCAAGGCCGGATGGTCTCCTTTTGAGGGCACGACGTTTAATGCCCGCGTTACCCACACTTTTGTTTCTGGCCACCTCGCCTGGGAAAACGGTAAACTGAATGATGCCAAAGCCGGAATGCGCCTTGGCTTCAGGCCTCAATAAGATCGCTCTTTGTATTTCTACCCCTGTCGGCTACCTTTGCAGTCCCCAAACGGTGAATGTAGCTCAGTTGGTTAGAGCATCAGATTGTGATTCTGAGGGTCGCGGGTTCGAGTCCCGTCTTTCACCCCACAGCCCCGCCAGGGGCTTTTTTTATGTTTTTCGTTTACATTCTTGTTTCCGGGGCTGACGGTTCATTCTACATTGGGCAGACGAATAATCTGACTGAACGACTCCGCCGTCATAACGCAGGGTTGGAAAAGTACTCCCGGTCCAAAGTTCCCTGGAGCATCCTTTGGTCTCAAACGGTCCCAACAAGAGCAGAGGCAATGGCCTTGGAACGAAAACTCAAAAACATGAAATCACGAAATCGAATAATCGCCTTTATCAAAGGCAATACCTCGGAATAGAGTCGCGGGTATCGAGTGCCGTGCCGAAACGGCACGAGCATGCTCGCCCCGCCTCGGGGCGGCATCCCGTCTTTCACCCCACAGCCCCGCCAGGGGCTTTTTTTATGTTTTTCGTTTACATTCTTGTTTCCGGGGCTGACGGTTCATTCTACATTGGGCAGACAAATAATCTGCCGGAACGGCTACGTTGTCACAATGCCGGGTTGGAAAAGTACACTCGGCCCAAGACATCGGCATCCCTCTTAGCCCAATCACCGGTATGGCCGCTGTCCTACTGCGGCAAAAATTCTCTGGCTTCTTTGCCAATGAACCTGTAAATAGCCTCACAAACAATAACACCATGGATCAGCGTATCATCAACCTCTTTGACGAGTACACTCATAAACCACTAAGTCGCGAAGACTTCATGGCACGACTTACCCGGATGACCGGAAGCACGGCGGCCGCATTGGCGGTTTTGCCGTTGCTCGAAGTCAACTACGCTAAAGCCGAAACCATCAGTAATCAGGATGACCGCCTTGTCACCGAGCGTGTAACGTACCCCGGCGACGGAGCTGATATGATGGCTTATGTGGCTCGCCCCAAGGAAAACGGAAAATATCCAGCAGTCATTGTGATTCATGAAAACCGGGGATTGAACCCCCATATTGAAGACGTTACCCGCCGTATGGCCCTGGAGGGATTTCTTGCCTTGGCTCCGGATGCGCTCTCGCCCCAGGGTGGCACACCCACGGACGCCGATAAAGCGCGTGAAATGTTCCAAAAGATTGATGCCCCCAAGAACCTGAACAACTTTGTGAAAGCCCTCGATTATCTTTCTTCCCGCAAGGATTGCTCGGGAAAGATTGGCACGGTAGGATTCTGCTGGGGCGGAAGGATGGTTAATCAATTGGCCGTCAATGCGCCTCAATTAAGTGCGGCCGTGGCATATTATGGAAGTCAACCGGATGCTGCCGATGTTCCCAAAATCAAAGCGGCGGTACAACTTCACTATGCGGGTATGGACGAACGAATCAATGCGGGCATTGCCGCTTATGAAGAGGCGCTGAAGAAAGCCAATATTTCTTATGAGCTCTACATCTATGATGGCGCTCAGCATGCCTTCAACAACGATACTGCTCCTACCCGTTACAATGCCGACGCTGCGAAACTTGCCTGGTCCCGCACGTTGGCTTTCTTTAAGAAACACCTGCAGTAGCCCCATAACGGAATTGTTCTGCCAACGGGATTTTAATAATTTTAACTATGATCTCGTTCGCCGATTTTCAAAGCGAAAGTTTTGACCGTCAGGTTAATCTCTTGTACCAGTATGGGTCTTGCGTGATGAGCATCCGTTACTACGGCTACAAGATTAACCTATACCTGCTCGGAAATTTCTACCTGGAAGTTTTTTACAACCACAAGAAGGACATGATCGAAAAAATTGTGCCTTTGGATGTGCGTCACAGCCGGTTCAATTTCTACACCGATCAGATACGCTTACCCGCCACCCTATGAATGAGAAAAGCCCCAAACTGGGGCTTTCTCATAAATTGACTGTCTATTTACCCTATTAGGCTGGTGCGGTAGTAGGTGCCGGTTTAACCTGAGCTTTCAGTACTACGGTTTTCTTGGCCTTGTAGCCGCAATAACTACACTGGTAATGCTTGAGCAACTCACCTTCCAGTGCCTCCGTTGGGGCGCGAATGATCTCTTCGCGGCTTACTTTAAAGGTCTGGTAGTTGCACTCCGGACATTGAATGGCGTGAAGGTGTCCGGCATACTTTTCAATCTTGATAAAGCCTGTTTCTTCATCCTTCCATACATCATAGTCCACTGAGAATACATTTTCTTCAGCTTGCATGCCCTCATCGAGGTGAACGTCTTCCTCTTCTTCACTTAGGAGCTTCATGGGCTTTCCTGTCTTCGGGGAAATCCGGGGTTTGTAGCGCAATACTTTGAGGCGCTTTTCAATGAAGAAGGGGTAATAGAACTTCAACAAGTTCTGAACAATCAGGGCTGCAATCGTACCCATCATGGCCGTGAGGAAGATCCGCACAAAAGTCATTATGGTGGTCAATTGGGTAATATTACCATTAAAGAAAGCACAGGCGCCTACAATCATGATGAGGGCCGCATACCAAAGCGTCTTCACCTCATGACGGTTGATAAAGTCGTACTTATCCTTGTTGTCCGGAATCGTGGATAGTCGCACGATGTATCCCACAACAACCAAAATACCCAATGCCCAACCTACGTAGGCTATGTTTAGGGCCAAACTATTCCAGGATGCGTAAGGGCTTTCAACCATGGTGTGTAGTGTTTTCTGTTTATCGAATTAGACAAATATAAAGACTCTTCAAATTCTCGGCAATCTTAATGGAATCACCAATTTAGCGGGATTGGAGGATAATTTCCAATGTCCTAAAAAATTAAAAGTGACTATCCTTGAATGTTCGCGCTGCAAATCCTGAAATAATGGCCTGACATTCAGTTTTGGCCTCAAAAATGCCCATGTGGGCAGCTTTTTCCAACTCAAAAAGTTCGCATTTCGGGGACTTTTCTGCGATTTCCCGCAACTGGTCAATAGAAATTAATGAATCTTTAATGCCACCAATGATGAGCACAGGACGATGGCCTGCTATAACGGTGGCTGATCGGTCCGGGCGATCCCGCATGGCGGCGGCATAACCGACTAGCGGAGCAGGCCTGGTGGCCCGTGTTCTCTCGCGAGTTGTAAGTATGTGTGGGTCCGATTTGTCAGCGAACAATCCCGGAACAAAGGTTTCAATATATGGCTCAACACCATGCTGATTTACAAAGTCAATTACCTTGTTCCGAATTGCTTTCCTTTCCGGTAAGTCAGGGAGGGGCGTAGAATGGAACAAGACAATACCTGAAATCAGTTTCGGATATCGATCGAGCAATGAAAGTGCCACATAACCTCCGAGGGAATGACCAACGATCAATGACTTTCCCAATTTCTGCTCCGTCAGCCATTCTGCCACCTCATCTCCAATCTGGTCTAACGTGAAAGGAACGGGTAAAATTTCCGACTTCCCAAAGCCGGGAAGATCCAGGGTGAACACTTGATAGGTCTCCAAAAAGGGAGCAACAAACTCACTCCAGAGTTCTTGGTTATCACAAAATCCATGAAGGAAAACCAGTGTAGGACCTTTACTACCCTGTTTGGTGTAATGGATATAGGGCATATGGTCAGCGGGGGCGCGAAACGCTTTCCACTAACAAATGGACCGCCTCTTCAATGCCAGCTGGTCCAAAGCCACACTCTTGGTACAATTCGGGTTGTTCCCCGTGCTCGATAACCTGGTCAGGTATGCCCAGTCGCTTGACTTGAGCGGTGTAATGATGATCCGACATGAATTCAAGTACTGCGCTCCCGAATCCACCCTGCACGCAGCCATCTTCAACGGTGATGATTTTGTGAAAACGGCCAAAAATTTCGTGAAGCATTTTTTCATCCAATGGCTTGACAAACCGCATATCATAGTGCGCTACTCGAAGTCCCTGCTTGTCCAGGTTATCGCAAGCTTCTGCTGCGTAGTTGCCGATATGGCCAACGGTGAGTATTGCTACCTCTTCACCATCCCTGAGCTTACGGCCGGTGCCAATCTCCACTGCTTCAAAAGGAGTGCGCCATTGAGGCATGACTCCCTGGCCGCGTGGGTACCGGATAGAAAATGCCTGACCCTTGCGCGGTAACTGCGCGGTAAACATCAGGTTGCGAAGTTCCGATTCGTTCATCGGTGCAGCAACGATCATATTCGGTATGCACCGGAAGAATGCCAGGTCATAGGCTCCATGATGGGTTGGCCCATCAGATCCCGCAAATCCGGCACGATCCAGGCAAAAATTCACGGGCAGATCCTGGATGCACACATCATGGATAACCTGATCGTAAGCCCGCTGCATGAAGGAACTATAGATGTTGCAGAACGGAATCAGGCCTTGGGTGGCCAACCCCGCAGAAAAAGTCACCGCATGCTGTTCAGCAATGCCCACATCAAATGCACGGTCTGGCATTTCCTTCATCATGATATTCATCGAAGAACCGGAAGGCATGGCTGGTGTGATACCTATAATTTTGGGGTTCTGCTTCGCCAATTCCACAAGCGTATGTCCAAAAACATCCTGGTACTTGGGAGGCTGGGGCTTTTCGTGAACCTTCTTGTGAATTTCACCGGTGATCTTGTCAAACGTACCCGGAGAATGCCAGGTGGTTTTATTGCCGGATTCTGAAGGACCATACCCCTTCCCTTTCACCGTAACGCAGTGCAGGATTTTGGGTCCCTTGATTTGCTTCAGGTCATTAAGTACAGCGACCAGGTGATCGACATCATGACCATCGACCGGCCCAAAATAGCGCAGGTTAAGGGACTCAAAAAGGTTGCTTTGGCTTAAGAGGGCCGACTTGAGGGCCGTGTCTACTTTGGAAACGATCTCTTGGGCGTTCTTCCCGATTTTTGAGAGCTTCCCAAGCAGGTTCCACACGTCATCCTTGAACCGGTTATAGGTTTTTGAAGTGGTTATATCCGTGAGGTAGTCTTTTAACGCGCCTACGTTGGGATCAATGGACATACAGTTGTCATTGAGCACAATCAAGAGGTTGGTGTTTGAGACCCCTGCATTATTCAAACCTTCGAAGGCGATACCCCCCGTAAGCGCCCCATCGCCGATAATAGCAACATGTTGTTTGTCTTCAAGCCCTTTGTACTGTGAGGCAACTGCCATCCCGAGGGCCGCCGAAACGGAAGTGGACGAATGACCTACACCAAAAGCGTCGTACTCACTTTCTTTCCGCTTGGGGAAACCTGAAATGCCTTTGTAGACCCGGTTCGTATGAAATACATCCCGCCGGCCGGTCAGAATCTTGTGCCCATAGGCTTGATGACCCACATCCCATACGATCTGGTCATACGGTGCATTGTATACATAATGAAGCGCAACGGTTAATTCGGTTACCCCCAGGCTGGCACCAAAATGTCCTCCATAAATGGAGACATTGTCGATGATAAATTGGCGCAACTCCTGGCAAAGCTGTACCAATTGTGCCTGGTCGAGCTTCTTAAGATCGGCTGGGCTGTTGATTTGGGCCAGGAGATGACCAGGGGTGATAAGCATACGGAGGATACTAGGTACTTAACAACGAAGTAAGGTAACTGTTTTGGGGCTTATTTGGCCTGAATTCCCCTCAAATCTACGCAATTGAGGATTCTGCGGATTTCTCTGCGCATTTGAATATTTTTGCCCGCCTATGACCCCCGCAAATTTCGAGATCAAGCTGCCCCTTTTTGAAGGCCCATTTGATTTGTTGCTGTTCTTTATTGAGCGGGACGAACTGGATATCTACGATATTCCGATTGCCAAGATCACGAAGGATTTCCTGGACTACCTGCACCACCTGGAGACACTCAATGTAGAATTGGCCAGCGAATTCATCCTGGTCGCCGCCACCCTGATGCGCATTAAATCGAAGATGCTCTTGCCCCGGCCGCAACTGGACGAGCAAGGCAATGAAATCGATCCTCGGGAGGAGCTGGTGAAGCACTTGCTTGAATACAAGAAATACAAATCCGTTGTGGAGACCTTCCAGAAAATGGAAGATGCCGAATTGCACAAGGAAAAGCGCGGCAATATCCTGCGCGAAGTAAAAACGTTGGCCGCCAGCGTCAATGTCGAAGCCGAACTGCAGGAAGTCGATCTCTACAAACTCATGCTGGTCTTCGAAAAAGTTTGCCGACGTTATGATGAGGAGAAGAATCGGCCCGTGCACCAGGTGGTTCAGTACCCTTACACCGTTGAGGGGCAGAAAGAATATATCCTCAACGAACTCACCCGGAAGCGGGCGATGTCGTTAAAGGAAATGGTGGAGCAAAATCCAACTCGTGTTGCCTTGATTTTCAATTTCCTCGCAATCCTTGAAATGTTGGCCATGGGTACGTTGGATATCCAAGTGGGCGAAGGATACAATAACTTCTGGATCAGCCTGCGGGAGCCGGTGGAAACCGCTTCCTGATCCTACATCAAAAAAATACCACCTGCAAAACTTCCTCCTGCCTCTCGGCGTTGAAGAACTATTTTTGAGGATCATGAGAAAACTGCTGACCGCTGTCTTCCTGCTTGCCGCCGGTGCATTGGCTGCTCAGGATCCGTTGACCCTGGAAGCAGTCATTCAGCGTGGTCTCAAGAATAACTTTGACATTCAAATTCAGAAGTCGCTGGTTGACATCGCGAAAAACAATAACAATCCCGGACAAGCTGGGCGATATCCTACCATCAACCTGCTGCTGAGCAGCACCAATTCGGTCGTTGACCGGGTACCCGCCAACCCTTTTGCCATTCCCGGGCAAAGCATCACCAACAGTGTTCCTGGCCAAATTGATATTGGATGGGTAATATTTAACGGATTCACGGTAAGCATTAACAAGGAGCAGCTGGAACGCCTGCAACAACAGTCAGAAGGAAACGCATCGATCGTTATTCAAAATACGCTTCAAAGCATTATTCTCGGATACAGCCTGGTGTTGCTGGAGAAAGAACGGCTGGAAGTACGTCGCAAACTCCTCGAATTATCACGCACCCGTTATGAACAGGTGAAACTAAAGAAGAATGTCGGAAGCGCCATCACGTTTGATGTGCTCCAGGAAGAGAGCAATTTTCTCACCGATTCGGGCAATTTCGTTCTGCAAAGTTTGAACTACCGCAATGCCGTGCGAAACCTCAATGTCCTGATCAATGAAAAGGTGGATCAGACCTATAGTTTTCCCCAGCCGCTGCGATTCACCCCTCCCACCTTTGTGTATTCCGACCTGGAAGAAAAGATGACGCGCAACAACTTCACGTTGAAGAACCAGTACCTATCCCAGTCGATACTTCGCGGGAACACTCAGCTGGCCAGCGCTGGCTTATATCCCTCCTTTAATGTCAACCTCGGCGCAACCGGTAGCCTGGATTGGGTACGGGCCAACTTTCGACCAACTTCCGGAGGCACCGAGGTGAAAAATACCGTGGGCTATCTTCTCGATGATAAGACCCAGCCTGTCATCAGCACAACCTATGCGCCTGAGGCTCGGACTGTAAGCGGAAATTCTTATGGCACTTACGGAAACTTCACACTGCGCTGGACGCTCTTTAACGGCGGGCAAATCAAACGAAACATTCAAAACGCAAAGACCCGTGAGCTCATCGGCCAACAAACTACCGACCAGCTCAAGCTCTCACTGCAGCGCGACCTCCAGATCGCGTTCGATTTGTTTGAGCAGCGAAAACAAATTGTAGAGATCACCAAGACCAACCAGCGAGCCACCGAACTGAATCTCAGCCTGGCGGAAGAGCGTTACCGGGTAGGCTATATTAACGCGATTGACCTTCGCCTGATACAGCTGAACTACCTCAATGCATCCCTGGCCAATTTGGAAGCCGTATACAACCTGATCGATGTGTATACCGACCTGATGGGGCTCACCGGCAGTCTCATCGACCAGGCCGAGAATTTCGGCAATTGATTTGCCGGCTGACCTGCTTCCGGTCGATTGATATTTTCGGTACCTTCATCGCGGACTGCATACTGCTATCATTTCAATTATCAACCTCTCTATCATGAAGAAGATTATTACCCTGTTACTAATCCTGGTGACTTGTTTTTCCCTTGCTCAGAATCAACCGACTGTGCTTCTTCAGCCGGATCGGGTCTTTGATGGCGTTGAGATGCATGAGGGTTGGGTTGTCCTGGTCGAAGGCAATCTGATCACGGGCGTTGGCGCAAAGGGGTCAGTTAGAGCACCGAAAGATGCACAAGTAATATCGATGCCCGGCACCACTTTGTTGCCCGGACTGATTGAAGGGCATTCTCACCTCTTCCTATATCCCTACAACATCACCGATTGGGATACCCAGGTTTTGAAAGAATCCGACGCTTACCGCACGGTAAGGGCGACGGTGCACGCAAAGAATACGCTGATGGCTGGCTTTACTACGGTTCGTGATCTCGGTACGGAGGGCGCTGGCTATTCCGATGTTGCACTGAAGCGTGCAATCAACGAAGGGATCGTTCCGGGACCGAGGATGATCGTTGCTGGCAGAGCGATTGTTTCAACCGGCTCCTATGGCCCAAAAGGATATGATACCGACATGACCATCATGCTGGGCGCTGAACCCGCGGATGGCAACGAGGTAGTAAGGGTTGTGCGCGACCAGATTGGCAAAGGGGCAGACTTCATTAAGGTTTACGCCGACTACCGATGGGGTACCAAGGGAGAAGATCAACCTTCATTCACATTGGAAGAGCTGAAATTGATCAATGAGGTTACCCGAAGCAGCGGCCGCTACCTTGTGTGCCACGCCAAAAGCAAAGAGGCCATGCGTCGCGCTATTCTAGCAGGTGCTGAGACCATTGAACACGGTGATTTTATTGATGAGGAAATTGCACAGTTAATGAAGCAGCACAACGTCACCTTCTTTCCGACGGTTGCCGCTATTGATGCCATCAATCAATACCGGGGATGGAAAAAAGGGAAAGAAGAGGAGCCTGCGGCTGTGAAGAACAAGAAGAAGAGTCTCACTATCGCTGTCAACGCGGGTGTCACGATCGGCATGGGTGGTGATGTGGGCGTATTTCCACACGGAGAAAATGTCTATGAATTGGAACTCATGGCCGAGTATGGCGGCATGAAGACCATCGATCTTCTTAAGGCAGTCACCACGGTCAACGCCAGGGCTTTACATCTCGAGAATGAGATTGGCTCCATCCGCAACGGAATGAAAGCCGACTTGATGGCGGTTCGGGGGGATCCCTCAAAAAGTATTTCAGAACTGCGCAAAGTTGCCTTTGTCATGAAGGACGGCGTGATTTATCGGCAGGAAAAATAGAATCCGATGAATCGTGAAGAGGCCCTGAAATCCATAGCCGGAATGGCCGGCGCTGCCCTCCTTCCTTCCTACTCGAATGCCATGGATGCAACCCCCAAGAAAAGAAACATCAATCATTCAGTTTGCCAGTGGTGCTATGATGATCTCCCGCTGGAAATACTCTGCGAGGCTGCCCGCGACATGGGCATTGCGTCCATCGATCTGCTTCGTGCTGATCAATGGGGCATGGCTGCGCAATACGGCCTTACCTGTGCCATGGCCTATGCCTCTCCGATAGGTCTCACTCGGGGTTTCAACGATGTAAGTCTTCACGAAACTCTGTTAAAGGATTATACCCGCGATATTCCGAAAGCAGCCGATGCGGGTCTGAAGAATGTCATTTGTTTTAGTGGTAATGCCAATGGCCTTACCCGTGAACAGGGACTAGAAAATTGCGCGCGGGGGCTCGAACCGGTATTGAAAGTGGCAGCCCGCTACAACATCACCGTTTGTATGGAATTGCTCAACAGCAAGGTTGACCATAAGGATTACCAATGTGACCACACGGCATGGGGAGTCGCGCTTTGTGAGAAGACCGGCTCACCCAACTTCAAGCTGCTTTACGACATTTATCATATGCAGATTATGGAGGGCGATGTGATCGCTACAATAAGGGCCAACGCCAATTACATTGCCCACTACCATACCGGGGGCGTGCCCGGCCGAAATGAAATCGATGAACGACAAGAACTTTACTACCCCGCCATCATGCGGGCGATTGTAGCGACTGGATTCAAGGGCTACGTCGCGCAGGAGTTTATTCCCAGCCAGCCCGACAAACTGGCCTCATTGCGGGCAGCCATCCGGATTTGTGATGTATGAGCTTTAGCGGCGGATCAACTTCACACGCGCATCATCTGCCCGAATGTCCACCCGTGCTGTACCGTTAGCCAGCACCAAAGAGGTCCGGTTGTCTGAACGGTTCACTTGCTGAAAATCACCCTCGGTGGTGACGCGAGAGTCGTCATGGCGAACATCGAATCTTCCTCCTCCTTTGGTGATGGTCAAGGCTATCAATCCGTCCTGTGCGTTGACCAGGTATTCTCCATTGTCCGCCAATGATGTTTCAATTTGAAGATCGCCATCATCCACATCGGCCACCACCGAGGTAAACTCTGCACCCGTTATGTGTACGTCGGCATCATCAGCGTCAATATCGAGACTTCCTTTCCCTCCGTCCATGACGATATCGCCATCATCGAGACGAAATTGGAAATAGTCTCCTGAACAACCGGAGAGTTCAACATCAGCATCATCCAGGTCAAGAGAAATTCTTCCGTCCACATTGCGGATGCGGTAATCGCCGTCATCTCCACGCACCTGGAGGCTGACCCCGGAGGGTACTTCAATATTGATTTCATACTTCTCATAATGATAGCCAATCATGCCCACGACGGTAGAATTGGAACGTTCACGAATGACAAGATTTCCGTCATCTTCATATACATCCACACCAAATTCCTCCTGGCCGAAAACTATTCCTTTGGTGGTCACCTGCCGGTAAATTTTGACATGCGCGGAGGTTCGGTTGGAGCCCGTGATAAACACTTTGCCATCCGATGAATTGAGCTTCACTGTGCCTTTCGCGCTGATCGCATAATCCTTGTCCAATTGGAAGATTCCATCCTTTGTCTGGGCTGTTGCCAAGAGGGTAGCGAGGGCAAAGAGGGTAGTCAGGGTATATTTCATGGTTTTGGGATAGTTCAGTGGATTAGACGTTGACGAAATGGCAAAGGTTGCAACGGCAGACCGTTCATTTTCCGCTATTCCCTTCTGCCGTCCAACCCACCATTTTCCGCGTACAAGTAGGACCCGGGGTGGTTATTTTTGAAATTACCTAAACCCCAATCCCATGAAGGCGATCCACTCACTGATATTGATCCTGATTTCCACGGTGATCACATTCGGGCAGGAGTTCAATAATCTTCCGGTCCAAACCCAAAAGCCTCCGCTGCATGGGCGTCACTGGATGGCCGTGACGGGCAAGCCGTTGGCCGCCACTGCAGGAGCAACCATCTTCACCAAAGGTGGTAACGCGGTGGATGCCGCATGCGCAATGCTGGCCGCAACCTGCACCATGTGGGATGTGCTGAGTTGGGGAGGTGAAACACAAGCGCTGATTTACCATCCTAAGCTGAAAAAAGTAATTGCCATCAATGCATTGGGTGTCGCCCCGACTGGAGCTACTTCCGATTTCTTCAAAGGCAAAGGATATAAGTACCCCCCGCAATTCGGTCCGCTGGCCGCGGTAACCCCAGGAACACCCGGTGGGTTGCTGACCATGCTTGCCGAATACGGGACAATGAGTCTCAAGGAAGTATTGGCTCCGGCGATGCAGATGGCCGAAGGATATCCGATTGAGGCACAAACCGCCAACTCTATTGAGCGGGGTAAAACTGAAATCAAGAAATGGCCCTACTCGGCAAAAGTATTCTTGACTCATCCCGGCGAAAAACGCGAAGCACCGGACGCAGGTGAGATTTTTGTTCAGAAGGACTTGTTGGCTACTCTTCAAAAAATGGTTGATGCGGAGCAGCAAGCCTTGAAAAAAGGAAAGAGCCGTAAAGAAGCCATCTACGCCGCCTATGACCGCTTTTACAAGGGCGACATCGCTAAAGAGTTTGCCAGAGGATGCCAGGAGCAAGGCGGGCTCATCACTGAACAAGACCTTGCGAATTGGAAAGTTAAAATCGAGGAGCCACTCATGACTACCTATCGTGGCATTGAAGTGTACAAGCTTCAGCAATGGACCCAAGGACCTGTCATGCTGCAGACCCTGAACATCCTGGAAAATTTTGATCTCAAAAGCATGGGATACAATTCAGCGAGATACATTCACACACTGTACCAGGCCATGAACCTGGCGTTTGCTGATCGCGATTTCTATTATGGAGATCCCGCCTTTGCCCCCGAAGAACCCATCAAGGGATTGTTGTCGAAAGACTATGCCAAGGAGCGAAGCAAGCTGATCAACTGGGAGATGAATGATCCGAAAGTTGCCCCCGGCGATCCCTATCCCTTCGAAGGGAAACAGAATCCCTACACGGAGGTCCTGAAGAAGTGGGGAACTTCGCAAGCTTCCCTTGGCTCAATGCAGAACCCATTGGATGAGAATTTTATTCAATCGTTCACTGCCGGAACAACTTCGGTTGAGGCGACGGACAAAGAGGGTTGGGTGGTTTCTATTACGCCCAGCGGAGGCTGGGTTCCTGCCTGCATCGCCGGCAATACCGGTGTGGGCATGAGCCAGCGAATGCAAGCTTTTGTTCTTGAAGCCAGTGAGAATCCGTTTAACGTGGTAGAGCCCGGCAAGCGGCCACGTGTTACCCTTACCCCCAGCATGGCGTTGAAAGACGGCAAACCCTTTCTCTCGTTTGCGAAACAAGCCGGCGATGAACAAGATCAGTTGTTGATACAGTTTTTCCTCAACATGGTCGAGTTTGGAATGACCGTGCAAGAGTCATGCGAAGCTCCGAGCTTCAAGACCTTCCAGATGTACTCTTCGTTCGGCGATCACGAAAAGAGGCCCGGCGCAATGACGCTAAACAGTCAAACGCCACCTTATGTACGCAAAGAACTAAACAGAATGGGCTACCGCCTCACCTATGAAGATCGCACCAGCGGTCCTGTCAATGCCATCTGGTTTGACTGGAAACACGGCACCTTTTGGGGTGGATCCAGTAACCACGGCGAAGACTACGGCCTCGGCTGGTAGCGCCAGGCTCAATTTCCGCAGCAGCCCGGAGCGCAGCACGCCTCCGGTTTCTCCGCGAATACAGTGATGCTGAAGATCCCGGTTTCGCCTGTTTTGAACTGCGCCAATTCGGCGGGACTGAGGTATTGTGAAAGAACTTCATCCGGCAGGTTGATCCGTTTTTCCTTTTGAATCAGGATATTCTTGAAGCCTGCCTTCCGGATAATTGAAAGGTATTCCTCTTTTTGAATGGCCCCGGAAACACAACCGGCATACATCTCAGCCGACTTCCTGAGCTCTTCAGGGAGATTTCCGACCAACACAATGTCAGACATGCTGAAATGGCCACCCGGTTTTAATATCCGGAAAGTCTCCGCAAAGGCCTGTGTCTTGTTGGGCACAAGGTTCAGCACACAATTACTTACCACTACATCGGCAATGCCACCGGCTAACGGCAGGTTTTCAATGTCACCTTGGCGAAACTCGACATTGGCATAGCCAAGTTTTTTTGCATTCTCCCTGGCTTTCTCGATCATTCGTTCGGTGAAATCCACACCAATTACTTTGCCTGTGTCACCCGTGAGTGAGCGCGCCACAAAGCAGTCATTGCCAGCGCCAGAACCAAGGTCAACCACGGTATCGCCCGGTTTGATTACTGCATGTTCTGTCGGCAAGCCACATCCGAGGCCCAGGTCCGCATCCGCTACATATCCTTCCAGTTTGGTGTAATCATCTGCCATAATGGTGTAGTCAATCGTGGCACAGCCGCCCACTCCGCAACAGCTGGACTCGTTTTCGGTTTTGCTCTGATCAGCGATCTGACCGTATTTCTCTTTCACCAGTTCTTTCAGATTTGAGGCTTGCGTGGTTTCCATAATGATTTGAGTTAGTGATCTATTCTGTTTTACTCAGCAGCAGGAAGGATCTTGAAAACTATCCATAAGCTGTTGCAGTTTGTTTTTCATTTTGTCCCAGGCCTTCGCGTCAATGCAATAGCACACGCGGGGCCCTTCAATGTCTCCCTTGATAAGTCCTACTTTCTTCAACTCGCTTAGGTGTTGGGAGACGGTGGATTGCGAAAGGGGGAGCTCGTCGACAATTTCCCCGCATACACATGACCGCTGCCGGATCAGGTATTGCAAAATCGCGATGCGGGCAGGGTGTCCCAGGGCCTTTGCCACCGAGGCGAGCTCGTTTTGCTCGAGGGTGAATTCTTCTGTCTTGGCTAATCCCATATAAGCTTTAATCGTAATATTACGATTAAAGTTTCAAAAGCTGGTCAATTCTTTCAAAAACGGTTCAATTCAACCAAAAAAGGGCTTAGAAATTGGGCGAAAGGAGGTACTTCGCGTAGAAATCATCGATGACTTTGACAGCTTCCTCCGGGGTATCCACCAGGTTGAACAAGGTCATGTCCTCTTCATGGATCATGGCTTCCGTAACCAGGGTCTTCTTGATCCAGTCAATTAATCCACTCCAAAATTTCTTTCCTACCAGCACGATCGGGAATCTTCCAATCTTCTTGGTTTGAATCAGGGTCAAGGCCTCCGACAGTTCATCCATCGTACCAAAACCCCCAGGCATTACGATGAATCCCTGGGAATATTTCACGAACATGACTTTGCGTACAAAGAAGTAGTCGAAGGTGATGAGTTTGTCCGGGTCGATGTAAGGATTCCCTTTTTGCTCGAAGGGAAGAAAAATATTCAACCCCACCGACTTACCCCCGGCCCGATGTGCTCCTTTATTGCCGGCCTCCATAATTCCGGGACCACCTCCTGTTACTACGCCATAGCCATGTTGAACCAATTGAAAGGCGGTCTCTTCAGCAATCTTGTAATACGGGTGTCCAGGCTTCATCCGCGCCGACCCAAAGATGGTCACGCAGGGTCCGATTTTGGCGAGCTTCTCAAAGCCTTCCACAAACTCGGCCATTACTTTAAAAATTACCCAGGAGTCAGAGCTCTTGATTTCCGACCAATCCTTGTCTTTAAACGCCTTGCGGATTTTGTGCTCTTCCTCGAGTGCCTGCTTAATCAGTTCATCTCCATTTTTCTTCTTCTTCGCCATTGCTGCTGGTTCAATTCATCCAAGATAGAAAAAAAGTAACAACGCACGTTCAGGTGGGTTCCGTCCGAACCAAGTCAATCAAAGCGCCCTTCAATTCCGGATATTCAAACGTGAATCCCGTATCCAGCAATCGCTGACAAGAAACGCGATTGCCCAAGGTAACCATATCAGCCATCTCACCCAGGAGCACTTTCAGGATAAACGACGGAACCGGCGGCAACCATATTTTCCGCTGGAGCACCTCCGCGATCGCGTACGTAAGGTCACGGTTGGTCACTGGCTTGGGTGCCACCGCATTGTAAACACCTTGCATGGATACATTCATCACGGCCATGGAAAACACTTTACACAAGTCATCCAGATGAATCCAGCTGACATACTGACTGCCGGTTCCCAGCGGGGCACCTACTCCCCAAGCCACTGGCCGTATCATCTCCTTCAGTGCACCTCCTTCTGTACTAAGGACAATCCCGATCCGAATCGCAACAACCCGAATTCCAAGGGTACTGAACTTTACGGTTTCTTCCTCCCATCGGCGGGTAACTTCGGCCAGGAAATCACTTCCGGGTAAACTGTCTTCCAGATAGAACTTGTCATCCAGTCCCATTCCATAAAACCCAATTGCTGAGGCTGCCACCACAGTCTTCACGGTATGGGGGTTCTGCCTGAGCGCTTCCAACAACAATTGAGTGGATCTAACCCGGCTATCCAGGATCTCATGCTTCCGCTCCGCTGACCATCGTTTATCGGCAATTCCCGCACCGGCCAGGTGAATAATCGTATCGATCCCTTTAAAAGCGTTAACGTCGATTTCACCCCGATCGGGATCCCATTGGAAGGAGGGCACATTTCCCTTGCTGCCCTTACGACCAAGGTGGGAAACGCGGCACCCCTTTTGAAGCAGGATAGCAGTTAGTCGACGACCGATCATCCCGGTGGCCCCGGTGATGAGTACAGAATTTGTCAAAACTTCAGAATTTGAATGATCTTTACGTTTAAGATAACCATTCACCCATGAAAAAGTTGGCGCTGTTGATTTCTCTTTTTCTTGTGACTACGGTCACCCAGGCTCAGAAAGTGACCGTAACCAAGAAGAGTGACCGGATCAAAGGGGAATCTACCGAAGGCTATGTTACTACGCTGGAAGGGAAGAATGAAGAGATTGCCGCTGCGTGGTCGAAGTACTTAAAAGGGCTCGGGAAAGTAAAAACCGGCAGCGATTACTCGTTCATTGAAACCCCTGCCATGGGGGGCACTGTGTATACCAGTGGTGTGCTGTATGCCAAGAACAGTGGTGGGGCTGAGTCAGGTTCCGTTTGGTTGGGTATCCGACCTGACGAATGGACGGTGAACGATATCAAGTTGGTAGAAGAAGCCGTTGAAAAACTGGTGTATCAATTTGGTATCAAGTTCTATAAAGACAAGATCCAGGCCCAAATCAATGAGGCCCAAGAAGCAATGAATATTGTGGTCAGGCAGCAACAGCGACTCGTTAATGAAAACAAGACCCTTACGGGTAGGCTGACAACCAACGAACAACAGAAGATTCAACTGGAAAAAGCACTGGAGGCCAACAAGCTGGAGCACCTGGTTCTCCAACAAAAGATTGTGAACAACAAGAAAGCACAAGATTCAGTTGCTGCTACCACGATCCCGATCCGGCGTGCGATTGAATTGCACCAGGAGCGTCTTCGCAAAGTCAATTAACTACTTCGTTCGCCAGATTCTCTGTTCGGTATCGAAGTAAGTGTGGTCATCCGGAAACTCGATATAATCGGTATTGCCTGAACGGCTGGAATAAAAGGGTTCCAGGTCTTCCCCGTTTACCATTTTGTCAAACAGAAAGACACTTCGTTTCACCAGGCTGTCCGGTTCCATTTTCCAGGTACGGAATATTTCCTCGTAATAGGTGATCCGCATGTTTTTGTCCATGTTCAGCTTTCCCCCGATCGCCACCCGTTTTTCAGACAGACTTGGAGCGACGCGGCTTACCAGGAAATAAAAGGTCTCCCCATCCTTGTAGAGAGCGTCGAGTCTGTGAATTCGCCGTTGATCCTCATAATGCTTATCATGAATGGGGCTAAACCGGTCACCGGGCGAAACCCCATCGGGTGTGCGGCCGACATAACGGATAATCCGCTCCATCAGGAAATCCTGCTGTTCGACGGTGAGGTGGGCATCAGGATTATAGTCCTTCTGAAAACTGCACGATCCGAGACATGCAGTGAGCGTAAGAAGACCAAGCAATCGTTTCATAGACATACAAAGGTAAGGCACAAAAGAGAAGACCTGTCAGGGAATGACAGGTCTTCCGGGAATTGGCACAAAGAAGATTCTAGTACTGCTTGTTCAGGGGTTGAAACTCGGACCATCCATCCGTCCAATCAACCGTTGTGGAAAAGGCGCCGCGATAAGTCGTTGGCGTGAAGAATGCCCCAGACACTTTTGCGTCGGCAAAGTTGGCGCCGCTGTTCAAGTTGCTGTTCCCAGCCACACCAGCCAGCAATTTGAAATCCGGGTTTGACGGATAGGTGGATGAGGTCGAGGCCCCCCAGAAGATCACCGGATTAACACCTATGTCGTTGTGTGGCGTGGTCGTAGTGATGTTGTTGAAATCCGTATTGGAATTGTTCGTCCAATATGTTGCTACTGCAGTTGCATCTCCGCCAGACAAGCCGGTGGCAAAGTTGGCATCAGAAGCACTTGTCGAGGCGCCGATGCGCGTGGTGCCCGGAACAGAGAGTACGTTGAAAGCGTGCTTTCCGGCCCCTGCAGTAAGGTTATCGAGCGTGCCCTGGTCATCCAGGCGAATGCCGATTCGGAACCCGGAGAAGTAGGAATTAAAGATGGACAGCGCCGTTCTCCGCCGAATGTGGGCAGCGTTCTGAAAGTTCGCAGAAATGGTACGGGACTGAATCTCACGAGGGCCGAGAATGGTCATGTTGGAGAACACGCCACGGGTACAACCGGCCTGGGTAGTCCCATCGCACACCCCAACGATGGCGTTGCCATTGCCCTGGTTGTCGCTTTCAAATGCGTTGGAGCCCGATTGGTCAGCGAAAAACGTATTTCGCACGGCGAGTCCGAATTGAACATTGCCTCCCCATCCGAAGTCCGTATCAAAATCATCATCCCATGAAGAGTGGGAAACCAGGTACTTGCCATTCACTGTACCGCCGAACCATTCGAATCCATCATCACCACCAAAAGAAACCTGGACATATTCCAGGGTGGTTCCGTTTCCAACGCCACCCAGCGTCAAGCTATTGGTCTCATTGTTGGGGGTAAGTTCTATGCCCGCATATTCTATACGCGTATAACGGATGGTGCCTGAGTTTTCGGTTGCATTAGTGATGGGTGTTGCATTTTCGGCCAGTGAACTGCCGTAGCTTACCGCCGGCGTAATTCCCTCAATGGTGGGCTTCGCTAGCTGGTTAACAAAGGCATTGCCCAGCAGGAGCACACCGCCCCAGTCGCCACGGTCACGGGCACCAATTGGTTGCGCCGAAGTAAAGACAACCGGGTTGTTTGCTTCTCCGAGTGCATCCAGCTTTCCTCCGGGCTTAATGATGAGTGTGCCTTTGCTTGCCTTGTCTCCTTTCAGGATGGTTCCAGCAGGTATGGTGAGTGTTACACCACTTTCAACAAAGACTTGTCCCTTGATAATATATTGCTGCGAAGCATCTAATGTGCGATTGGCGGTAATGGAACCTTGCAATGTTTCACCGACAGTAATCTGGAAACTCGCGGTTCCTGAGTAATATCCCTTGTTGTCCACTACCTGGAATCCCAGCGTGATGCTTGACCCTACGACAGCGTCTGCCGGAATCGTGTATACATAGGTTGTCGGTGATGCCACCCCGGAGAGTGAAACCACGTCACTCTCAACACCCGCCACAAATACATGCATTTCGCTGGCTCCGTTAGGTGCATCAAACGCGAGATTCACCGTCACATTGGTCCCTGGCTTTCCCGAGCCAGAAGCAGGATCAACCGTAATGATGGCGACCGGTTGAACGCTATTGCTATTGTCGGTGCACATCATGAATGACGTAGCCATGAAGGCAATCGATAGAAGTGAAGTTCTTTTCATCTTTAATATATTTTGCTTCAAAAGTAGACTTGCGGTTTCCCCTGGTGATGTCTGTGGAATTAAGAATTGGTTACATCCGTATTAACTCAGCTCCGCCCGGTTAATGAAGAGATAACCCGGATGCTCAGTTCATGGCGCTGAGTTTCCAGACAAATCCAAGGGTGAAGGTGGAACCCACCTTATACTGCCGGATGATGGCTTCCTGGTCGGTCTTGATTTCGTTGTTGTTGTCATTGTCCTGGTAAATGCTGTAGGTAGCATCCAGCAGGTTCTGAATATTGAACTTGGTTTCAAATCGCTTCGCCCAGGTTTTCGAAATCTGAAAATCGACGGAGTTGCGGGGCATCTCCCACCACGAAGGGAAATTTTTGTCACCCACCGAGAAGATGCGTGGACCAAAGACATTGTACGCCACGTTTACTGAGAAGCCCGAAGCCTCATCGAAGTAATAAAGACCGGCGTTAATGATGTACGGTGATTGGCCCTGCAGCGGACGATTCCTGATTTGGTTGGCATTGGCCAGGTTAGTGCCGATGTCCACATTGCTGTGAATCCAGGCGGCGTTCAGGTTAACCGACGTATTACGTAGGATTTTTGCCAACCCCAGGCTGGCCAATGACTTCCTGAATTCAAGTTCTACGCCATACGAATTGGCGGTAGGCGCATTGCCATAACTGAACTGCGGATTATCTGTTGTCACCTGCAGATATGTTTCGATGGGATTCGTGAAGCTTTTGTAGAAACCGCCAACGCTGATAATCTCACCAGGGTTTGGATACATCTCCCAACGCGCATCAATGTTGTCAATGGTGGCTGTTTTCAACTTAGGATTCCCATAGATGGCAGCTTCATATTCGTACTGGTAATAAAGGAAAGGGGCCAATTCCCGGAATTCAGGACGGTTTACCGTTCTCCCATAAGCAACACGAACGAGTGAGCGGTTACCAAGATTATAGGCCACATTCAAAGAGGGCAATGCTGAGAAAATAGGATTGTTGATGGCAATTGGTCCCGTGTTCGTCCTGGCATTGAGCTGCTGCACGTTATACTCACCCCGGAAGCCCACGGTCACGTCGAAGTTGCCCATCGGCAAACTTCCACTCACATAACCGGCTGTCAATGTGTTTTTTCCTTCATAGGTGTCCTGCGGCTGAGTTCCATCTTCAATCACGAATCCATTGGACTTACGGATATTCTCGGGGGCAAACACGTTGGTAAGCGGCAACCGGGAAAGTGAATCGCCAACAGCCGGATCGAAGCCTGCACTGTTTGGATACAGGTAGTTTACAAATCGGGCATTGAAGCTGCGCGTCTTGTATTCCGCGTAGTACCCGGCCCGGATACTCGCCTTCCGTTTAGCATCGGGGTTGCCAAACGTCTTCACATAGTCCGCAGAATTTGAAAATCCTCGATCATTAAGTTTAGACCAGAACCGTCCCGTTTCAAATACGTTTCCAGCGGCTGGCAATTGCATGGTGTAGGGCCCTTCGGTTCCCGCCTCTGCCTTGTCACGGAAAGTCCGGAAGCGGCGGTAATCAGGTTCATTACGACTCACCAGGTTAGCCCCTACCAACCAGGAGATCTTGCTCGAGCCATCGCCAAGCGTATGCGTGCCCATCAGCTGGCCCGAATAGATTGAACGGCTCAGGTAGTGATACGCATAATTGGTCCGATCAAAATTTGGATTCTGAATGTAGTCCTCCCCGGTTCTAATGGTGGTTTCATTTTCACCTAATTGAACAAAGAGGTTTTTGAATTCAATAAAATTCCTGTCGTTCAAATCAAACCGCCAGTTGTGCACAATATTGAAACGCGCATCGTTACTGTAGAAATCATCGCGATACTCAAAGCGCTTTTCAGCACTGGTAGGGGTAAACGTGTTATAGCGAAGAAACTTGGCCTGGGCATGCATGTAGGAGTTGGAGTACGCCAACGAGGTGAGGTTGCTGAACTTCACATGACCAACATTGAAATGCTTCGCCAGGTTGAAGGTGAACCCCATGTTGACCGGGGCATTTTTGGAGAGCGGGGCGAAATTGTTTGTCAGGGATTTACCCGCTCTTTCCCGAAGGGGAGAATTTTTTGCGGAAGTTTTCAGGGCGCCTGAACTCGGAAAGTTGGACGGCAAGTCGCGAAACCCATTGTCAAATCCAAGCCAGTCAGTGCTGCTTCCCTGGGACGAGATTGTGGTTTGACCTGTGGCATTGGTGCGATAACCCACATTGAATCCTACGTTAATAAATTCCTCATTGGAAGGCTGCTTCGTCACCACGCGGATCATGCCGCCTGCGAAATCTCCGGGGAGTTCCGCGGAAGCCGACTTGTAGATAAGCATCTGATCAATCGCGCCAGCGCCAATCAGGTCGAAGGAAAAGGAGCGACGATCAATTTCAGTACTGGGTGCAATGGCATTGTTAATCATCACCTGGTTGTATCGTTCCGGTACGCCACGGACCACGACAAATCGATTGTCAACTACCGTAACCCCCGGCACGCGTTTCATCACTTCGGCCGCGTCGCGGTCCGGTAGCCGGGTAATTTGCTCTGCGGAGATCCCGCTTACTACCAGTTTCGCCTCGCGAATGCTCCGGATGAGGTTTCCATCGGTGTTGATCTCCCGTTTAGCGGTGACCACAACTTCGGATAACTCTGACACTTCCTCAGCCAAGGGAACATCCAGCGTAGTGATTTTGCCCCCTTCCACAATCACGTCCGTAAGGGATTGCGTCTTGTACGTGATGGAAGAAACCACGATGGTGTAGGTCCCGGGCTTTACGTTGGAAATTTGGAAAGCTCCTTCCAGGTCAGTAGCCGCCCCAACGGTAGTGCCCTCAATAACCACATTGGCGCCAATGATGGGTTCTGCCGTTCTGGCATCGACAATCTTGCCGTTGATGGTGCCGTTCTGCGCCATGGAAACAGCCGAAACCAGGAGCAAAACAGTGAATAAGATCAGCGAGCGCATAGGATGTGAATTGACGCTACAAAGGTCAATTCGGCATATTACCCGGCTGATTCGGGGATGTTACCTAATTGTTAAAAGGGGACGGGGATTATCTCTGGAAATCGGCGAAACCTGATAATGAAATCTGGCTATGAAGGTTCTTTCGCCCTGGAACTGATCGGTTTAGAAAAATGAACCAAATAGCGTTCTGTTAAACGCCAGGTAACAGAAATAAAGTTGTGTTAACGCTACTTTCCGATCGGCACCTTGTTCAGGATAGCCTTAATGATGTCCGTGGTCTTCACATTATCCGCTTCTGCTTCATAGTTGAGGATGATGCGGTGGTTCATCACATCGGGCGCCACTTCCTTGATATCCTCGGGCAGCACATAGTCGCGACCCTCCAGGTAAGCGGCCGCCTTGCAAGCCAGGTTCAAATTGATGCTGGCCCGGGGTGAGGCCCCAAATTGAATGTACTGCGCCTCGTGATCCAATTTATATTCTTTCGCATTCCGCGAAGCGGAAACCAATTCAATGATGTACTTCTCCAGCGACTCGCTGATTTTGACTTTGTTCACCTCCTCACGAATGGCGAAGATATCCTCCTTGGTCAGGACCGCATTGACCGTGAAATCAAACTGCATGTTGGAAATGCGTCTCATGATTTCCAACTCTTGATCCTTGGTGGGATACGAGACCGAAACCTTCATCATAAACCGGTCCACCTGCGCCTCGGGCAGCGGGTAGGTACCTTCATTCTCCACCGGGTTTTGTGTCGCCATCACGAGGAAGGGTTTGTCCAGCTTGAAAGTGGTCTCCCCAATCGTCACCGTCTTTTCCTGCATGGCTTCGAGCAGCGCAGACTGCACCTTGGCGGGAGAACGGTTGATCTCATCCGCCAGAATAATGTTGGCGAAAATGGGACCTTTCTTCACTTCAAATTTTCCTTCCCGCTGATTATAGATCATCGTTCCTACGAGGTCCGACGGCAGTAAGTCAGGAGTAAACTGAATTCGCTGGAAATCGAGGTGCAAGACCCTTGCCACCGTCGAAATCGTTAATGTCTTAGCCAAACCGGGCACGCCCTCCAGAAGGATGTGGCCGTTGGTGAACAGGCCGATCAGCAAGCGGTTGACCATATAATCCTGGCCTACCACCACTTTCGCTACTTCTGTATAGACCTGGTCAATTTTCCTGTGGTGTTCCGACACCTGATCTGCTCCGAATGCCATAAATGACTTATTTCTGAAAAAGTGAAGCGCAATAATAAAGAATTAGGTTCAAAAACGGGCCGCGGGAGGGATAGACGGAGTTTGCCGAAATGACACTACGCCCCTAATCAAAGTAGATAACCTCTTGCTCAACCGGGTTTTGAAGTACGGATGTAACGATGCCCTGGGCTATTCGGTTTTCCCGGTCAGGTATAATTACTTCACGAATTGCGCCCAACTCGTTCAATGATTGCCCGGCGCTGGCATACCCAAATCCAATATACTGACCTTGCTCCACCAGGATCACGGATTGTTCTTGCTCCGATCGCCCCGGTCCAAAGATGGCTGCGCTCATGCCTCCCGGGACAAATGAAGCCATCATGGTTTCGGTTCGCGCATTGTATTCAGCCACGGCTTCTTTTCCTTCGCAAGCTCCACGACAAGATCCCGACAAGTGTGCATAGCACGGTCCTTTGGCTACTTGAAGTCCTGATAACTTAGGGCAGAGCTCAAAGTCCTTTACTTTTGTCCAGAGTGCGCTCCATGCTGCACTCTTATTGGCAAATGTGACCAGCGGCTTGGCATTCCTGCCCACTGCATTGACCACAAACCGACGAAATCCATTGCGGTCGTAATAGTCGAAGACTCCCCATGACTCAACGCGTACTTTCTGGGCAAGATTGTATTTGGGCCATCGGCTTCGAATTTCCTTTGCCTCCAGGATAAGCGCAATCAGTTCATTGCCGGTGAGTTCATAGCGAATACCATGAATTTCATTCCGGATATTGGACCGGTTCCATTCCGCTGCTTCGCCGGTGAAATGTCCGGTAATTCGTTTTTTAAGGTTGATCGCTTTGCCCACATAGATAACCTGTCCACGGCCATCCAGGAAATAATAGACCCCGGGCTTCGCGGGAAGCAGGTCATAATCCTCTTTGCGGAGATTCGGAGGCAATATCGCGTCCCCTGAATTTCTTTTAAGCGCCTTGGCAATTACCCCACGCTCATCCCGCTTCAGCAGTTGATCAAAAATTCGGGCCGTAGCTTCCGCGTCGCCACCCGCGCGGTGACGATCGGTGATGACAATACCCAGGCTTTCCGCCAGCCTTCCCAGGCTGTATGAATCGAGCCCTGGAATTATCTTTCTGCTGAGCTTTACGGTACACAATCTCCTTGATGACCAACTGATCCCTGCTTCCTCCAGCTCTTTCTTCAGGAAGCTATAATCAAAATGTGCATTGTGGGCGACAAAAACTTTCTCCTTGAGCTGCTCATGAATCTCCGGTGCGATATCCTCAAACAGCGGGGCCTGGCTTACCATCTCGTTGGTGATGCCGGTAAGTCCCGTAATGAACAACGGGACTCTTCGACCCGGGTTGATCAGTGTTTGAAATCGTCCGGTGATTTGCAGACCATCATGATGAATGATGGCAATCTCCGTCATCCGGTGATTTTCGGCATACCCACCCGTGGTCTCAATGTCAACAATCGCGTACACGCTTCGAAATTACATAGGCACCTGTAGCTTAAAAAGTCATTGATCGCTCAATTAGTTCCTGAGGATTAAGGATATTCACGGCATAAAGTCGAGGCCATGAAACTGGTTGTCCGTTTTCTGCTATCGGGTGTTGCGGTGATGCTCACCGCCTACTTGCTCCCAGGAGTTCACGTTACAGATTATTGGGCTGCGCTATTGGTAGCCGCTCTTGTATCCTTCTCCAACCTCGTGATACGACCCCTGCTGATTGTTTTCACCATTCCCATCACTGTACTTACCCTGGGACTCTTTCTGCTGGTCATCAACGCACTCATCATCCTGGGAGTGGACTATTTCGTTGTTGATTTTCAAGTCGATGACTTTTGGTGGGCGCTGGCCTTTAGCGTGATCTTGTCTATCTTTAATAGCTTGTTTTCTGACCTGCTGAAAGAAAAAGAATAGGCGATCACCATCCATCACTTTTGACCTCGGCGCTGTCCGTCGATCAGGTAACTTTCTTCTTTCATACCCTTGTCCATGAAGAAGACCCTCCTTTTCCTGCTCATTGCCTTATCTGCGCAAGCCCAGAATTTGGCACCGCTCACCGTTGAAAAAATCATGCGAGATCCTCGTTGGATCGGCGTTGCTCCTTCCAGCCTGTACTGGAGTGAGGATGGCAAGCAACTCTTCTTCAACTGGAATCCGGACAAAAATCCCGGAGACTCGCTTTACAGCATTAGCCTGACCGATCGTACACCGCGCAAGGTGGCTGCGGCCAGTCGGCGACTACTTCCTTCGCGCAATGGCACTTACAATCGTGCTTGGACAAAAAAGATCTATGAAAAGAATGGAGATCTTTTCCTGCTCGATATTCCAACAGCGAAAGTCATTCAAATTACCAACACCGCTGAGCGGGAAGCTAACCCGGTATTCTCCGCAGATGAGAAGAAGGTGCTCTTTACCACACTAAGCAATTTGTATAGTTGGGAGATAGCGTCAGGATTATTCGCCCAGGTTACCGACTTTAGAAAAGGACCGCGCCGCTCAGAGCCCAAAGTGAGCGAACAGGAGAAGTGGCTCAAAGCGGACCAACTGGCTTATTTCGAAGTGCTGAAGCGCCGCAGCGATAATCGCAAGACGGCTGAAAAAATTCAAAAAGCGGACCGGGGCAAGCGCCCGAAAGAAATCTACCTGGATGACCGCTCTGCAGATCAAATCCAACTGAGTCCCGACGGACGGTATGTAACGTATCGGTTATCCAAATCGCCTGCCGTCAAGTCAACCATAGTCCCCAACTATGTCACCGAGTCAGGTTTCACAGAAGACATTCCTGCCAGAACCAAAGTAGGCGTTCAGCCAATGCAATATGAAATGATGATTTATGACATTCAGCGGGACACGGTACTGAGCGTCAAGAATGATGACATACCGGGCATCAAAGACATCCCGGCTTTCCGGAAGGACTACCCTTCAAAACCCGTCAAGGATGGTAAGCCCCCCAAAATAGAAAACCGCCCTGTGGTGTACTTCGGGCCTGTGTGGAGTGACGCGGGCAAGAACAATGTGGTGGTCATTCAATCTTTGGACAACAAGGATCGCTGGTTGGTGTCATTGGATATTGCGAACCAGCGATTTATACCCATTGACCGTTTGCACGATGATGCCTGGGTGGGTGGTCCGGCCCTTGGATTTGGGGTAAATACCACTGGTTGGCTGAACGACCAGACGATTTGGTTCTTGTCGGAGGAGTCAGGCTACTCCCATCTCTACACCTATGACTTTGCGACCTCAAAACGCCAGGCCCTTACCTCCGGCAAATATGAAGTCCAGCGCGTTGAGCTGTCAAGAGATAAGAATTTTTTCTACCTGACTACTAATGAAGTGCATCCTGGCGAAAGGCACTTCTATCGCATGCGTGTGACCGGAGGCAAAACAGAACGACTAACCAACCTGCCGGGCGCTCATGAAGTAAGCCTTTCGCCGGATCAGAAGTGGATGGCGATCCGGTATTCGTACACCAACAAGCCATGGGAGATTTATCTACAAGAGAACAAACCCGGAAGCGCTCCACAGCAAGTGACACAATCTCTTTCTGCTGAATTCAAATCGTATCCATGGCGCGACCCTTCCGTGACTACATTCAAAGCACGCGACGGTGCTGATGTCTATGCACGTGTTTATACACCTACTTCTTCGAATGGTGCGGCAGTAATTTTTGTGCACGGTGCAGGATATACTCAGAATGCGCATAAGTGGTGGGCCAGCTATTTCCGTGAGTACATGTTTCATAATCTTCTTGCTGACAAAGGATATACCGTGCTTGACATTGATTATCGGGCCAGTGCAGGCTATGGGCGAGACTGGCGGACCGGGATTTACCGATTCATGGGCGGAAAGGATCTCGAAGACAATGTGGATGGCGCGAAATGGCTTGTGGAGAAATACAACATTGATCCCAAGCGCATAGGCATCTACGGCGGCTCTTATGGGGGATTCATCACCTTGATGGCCATGTTCACCACGCCAGATGTCTTTGCTGCCGGCGCTGCGCTGCGTCCGGTTACCGACTGGGCACACTATAATCATGGCTATACCTCAGACATTCTAAACGAGCCATTCACCGACAGCATCGCGTATGTGAAGAGCTCGCCCATTTATCACGCGCAGGGACTAAAAGGACATTTGCTGATCTGTCACGGCATGGTGGATGTGAACGTGCACTTCCAGGACGCTGTCCGCCTGACTCAGCGACTGATTGAACTAGGCAAGGACAATTGGGAGCTGGCAGTTTATCCAATGGAAGATCATGGTTTTGTCGAAGCCAGCAGCTGGACCGACGAGTACAAGCGCATTCTTAAACTTTTCGAAACGAATCTCCGGAATTGATTAATCCTTCTTCCTGGCCTGCACGATGGGGCCAAATGGTCCGAACCGGTGTTGTTCCTCAGTGAAATCGTCGGGATAAGGACCGAAAGGGTGATCAAAGGGTTTCTCGGTAATATTCGGCCAATCGAGTGAGAAGTCCCTTGCAGGTCGGGGCTGTGCGCTGATGAAGGCTGCCACATCCCACGCTTCCGCAGTAGTTAGTTTGGACTTTGAATCAACCGAATCATAAGGCATATTATCATGAATGAACCCGGCAAGTCGCGAAAGCCTGAGCAACCCTGCGCCGTTATTAAAACTTCCTTCACCCCACAACGGCGGATAAAGCCATTCGTTGCTTCCCGGCTTCCTTAATCCTTCCCCCGACAAGCCATGGCAGCGGGAACATCGTGCAGAAAAGATGAATTTTCCCTTACCGCCGTCAGCCGTACGATCCAGGAGAGAAAGATCGGTGATTCCAGTCCCGGCTGGAATTGCTTCCTTCCTGACTCCAGAACCCACCCACCGGATGTAGGCAACCATCGCTTTCATTTCATGACTGGTTTGCTCCAGTGGCTGGCCATTCAGGCTTCGCTCGAGGCAATCGTTGACTCGTTTTTCAATACTTTCCTGCATGCCGGAACGCGCGCGGTATTTTGGATACGTTGCTGCGACCGCCGCGTAGTTGTTCCCTTTCCATTTCTTGCCTGCTTTGAGGTGACAATTCTGGCAATTCATCCCGTTGCTGATTTGGGCAACCGTGCCGGAGGGACCGAGGTAAATTGCCGTGTGCGCAATAAGTTCCTGACCATACCGAATTAAATCTCCCTCAGGAGTTTGCGGAATAGTCGTCGAGTCAGGCGCTTGCCAGGCGGAGAGGACGCTTGTTGCCTCTTTCAAATCCACGGGCTCCTTGCTGGGTTCATGGGGCAAGAATAGCCAGATCACACAAGCCACCACAATCAATAGCACGATGACCGCTGACCAGATGGTCAATCGGATGGCCGTCAACAGATGTTTTTCTTCGAGGCGCATGACGGTTACCGGGAGCGAATGCCCCGCATAGCCTTACCGAATTCTTCTTTGATACGATGACCGCGAAGGTGGTGTTGATCACGCACCACCCAGCGTCCATTAACCAAGGTTCCTAACAGACGGCTTGAGTCAGAAGTATATACCAGGATAGATGCCATCTGCTCAAGAGAAGCCGCTTCTACCAGGTGGGAGTTTGCCTTGAATACCACGGCATCAAGAGGCAATCCGGGTGCAAAATGCTCTTCTGCTGCTCGCCCCATAGCCAAGCGCCCGGAGGTCACAGCTTCATTTACCAGATAGTGCGCGGCATCACCCTCAAATGTATTGCGACGGTTCGTAACCAGTCTTTGCCGGTAGTCGATCATGCGCAACTCTTCCATTGGTCCAAGACCGATATGGCTGTCCGTACCAATGGTCCAGCGTCCGCCAAGGCGGGTATATTCTTTCATGCGGAAAATACCATCGCCAAGATTTCCTTCTGTAGAAGGACACAACACGACTTGGGCGCCCGACTCCGCCAGGCGTTTAACTTCATCGTCATCGAGATGAGTGGCATGAACCAGGTTGAAGCGCTGATTGACCGGGAGATGATTCAGCACCCATTGCATAGGGCGCTCGCCGCAATAGGCCAGGCAGTCAGCTATTTCCTTTTTTTGTTCAGCCACATGCAAGTGAAAAGGAAGACCATGAGGACCTCGCTCAAAGGTTGCTTCAATATGCTTAAGCTCAACTGCGCGCAAAGAATGAACGCTGAATCCCAGCCGCGCACCAGGCTGTTCGTCGACGGCTCGCCGGGAAGCCTCGAGCAATTGAAAATACTCGTCAACGGTTTTGGAGATAAACCTGCGTTGGCGGTCCTCGGGTGGCTTGCCAAATCCGCCCTGCTGATAAAACACGGGAACAAGGGTGATGTGAATTCCGGCAGTATGTGCCGCCGCGAGGATGCGCTCTCCCATCTCGGCAATGTTTCTGTACGGCTTACCATTTTTATCGTGGTGGAGGTAGTGAAACTCCGCCACATGCGTGTATCCATGTCGCACCATCTCGGCGTAGAGCATCGCCGCGATCGCCTCCGCCTGGTCGGGGTCAACCGAAAGCGCACACTTGTACATTTCTTCCCGCCACGACCAAAAGTCATCGTCGGTTCCGACCGGATGGCGTTCTGCCCATCCCGCCATGGCGTATTGAAAGGCGTGTGAATGCGCATTCTGAAATCCCGGCAACGCAAATCCATCTACCGCTTCCACGGCCACCCCCTCTTCCGGCGGCGTCGAAGAAATGTAACGGATGATGCCGTGGTGATCAGCACCCACATACGCTGGAGTAAGCCAGTCTTCCCGCTGCAGCAAACCTTTAAAGCGAAAAAATGTCAGCGAGGGTGCATGTTTCATAGTTGATCCATCAGTTTTTGAAATACCGATTTCAACAAGGTCCTGACTTCGGAAGCACGGTCCACATTGTAACTCTTTTCCGCATCATCCATATAGTTCACTTTCGTCATCTCGAGCTGAAGGGCATGTTGGCCGATGGAAGGTTTACCGAAATGCCGTGTGATGAACCCTCCCTTGAAGGGAAAATTATGGCGGGTTTGGTAACGGGAATGATCCAGCACACTCAGTGTGGTTTCAATCAAGCCAGGTGAAGCTGAGGTGCCATCGGCATCACCCAGTATCAGGTCAGGAAACGGCTCCTTCTGAATGGTCGGCACTGACTGACGAATCGAATGGCAATCCCATAACAGGACCTGGCCATGCCGCCGGATGAGCTGATCCATGAGTTCCTGGATCTTGTGGTGATAAGGAAAGAAATAAGAGGATAACCGACGTTGAACCTCGTTCGGGTCAACCTGCTTTCGCTGGTCCTTATAAATAGGTTCGCCAAGAAATGTCGTTGTAGGGCACAAACCGGTGATAAGTCTCCCGTCGGAATACAGGGGCTTCTCTTCAGGGTTTCTGTTGAGGTCGATCACCCATCGGCTGATGCGGGCGGAAATCATCGTGATGCCTAACTCAGGAGCGAAGTCATAGAGTTTGTCCACGAACCAATCGGTGTCGTCGGGGCTTGAAATCAACGACTCCTTGTATTGACTCTTAACCATTTCAGGAAACTCGGTCCCGCAGTGCGGCACACTAAGCAAAATCGGAACTTCCGGGGAAGAAGGTTGGGTAATATAGAAAGCCTCTGCCATTACAATATCCTGTCATTGATTACTTGCTCTTGGATTGCCTGCACTCTTCCAGCATACGCCTCGCTTCGTTGGCCATCGCTTGCTGCCGAACGGCCTCCGCGGCATTTTTTTCTGCCAGCTGCTGGGCCAGGCTGGCCCGATCATATTGTTTAAGTGCCTCTTCAGCATTCTTTGATGCCTTTACTTGCTGAACAAAAGCATAAACAAATGAAAGGATCGTTACAATCGCCATGATTCCGAGAAAGACAGAACTTACGCGTGATTTTCGCCCGTCTGTCTTGGTGGGTTGAGCTGCTGAACTATTTGGTTGCATATCGGCGTGAATTAGTTGCGCTTTCTCTTCTTCTTTTTCTTCTCTTTAGCGGGTTGCTCCTGGGGCTTCACCATTGTTGTGTCCGATGCCTGAACGGTCGGGGGTGGAGCGACAGTAGTAGTAGCAGGGGAGGCTTCCGGCATGATCCTGCTTTTCAACTTCATGATGCGTCGATACGATTCATCAATCCGCTCACGGGATATCTTTCCATTCTCGACCAATCCACGGATGATTCCATATACTTTGTCAACCGTTCTTTCCTCACTTCCTGCTATGTTATTTGAAAAGCACATGATGTCCACTCCGGCATTGATCGCGAGTCGGATGGTTTCCTCCAACCCATATTGCTTCGCGATCGCCTGCATTTGCATGTCATCCGAAAATACCACGCCGTCATAGTGGTACTGTTTTCGCAAAAGGCTGTCAATTATTCGCCTCGATAATGTTCCCGGAAGACCAGTCGCATCCAGTTTCTTGTTCACAATATGTGCGCTCATGACGGCATCGGTCATGCCGGCGCTGATCAGGCGCTCATAAGGAATCAACTCTGCCGGAGTCCACGTGTTGGTCACATCGGCCACACCATAGTGCGTGTCGGCCAACGAACTGCCATGTCCCGGAAAATGCTTGAGTACTGTGATCACTCCATATTTACGGTGTGGTTTTATAAATGCCTCGGCAAGCAAAGCCACTGAGTCGGGGTTTGCGCCGTAGGATCGACCCACTTTGTAGATCACCGTATTGTCCCGGTTTACCCCCAGGTCGACTACCGGGGCAAAATTCACATTGAAACCCAGTCCGGCCAGGGTGCTGGCAGTGGCCTCCGCATAGAAACGCACCGAGTCCAGTGAGGGCGCGCGGCCCATGTCTTGTGCGGTGATCGAGCGCGGGAATCCGTATTTGTCTTTGAGCCGGTTCACCTTGCCGCCTTCCTGGTCAATGGTCACCAGCAAGGGAATCGGTGCGGCTGCCTGGTATGTCCAGATAATTTTCTTCAACGCCGCAAATGATGAAGACTTCAATGTCGACGGCCCCTTGGCTGAATATCCTGGAATATTTTTTTCGAAGAAGATGATTGCCCCGACTTTGCCCGAGCGAATTTCCTTGAGTACCAGCGAATCGGCTTTGGCATCCGGAAATCCGATGAGGATCATTTGGCCAATCTTCACACTGAGTGAATCAAGTACCTGCGCGAAAAGTGGGGCTGCCGTAAAGAGCAAAAGGCAAAAACAGATTAACCTCCGACCCACGTTCCTCCCTTCAGTATGTTTCATAGATGAATTTAAGGATTTCTTCCATCCGTCCCCTTACCGAACCTGTGCTCGCTGTGAAATTATTGTTCATCCAGCTGAAGAGCAGAGTATGCCCCTTGCGGGTAACTATAAATCCGCTTAGCATGTGGTTATTCCTGAGTGTTCCTGTCTTTCCAAAAACATACGGTCGTTCCCCTTTGAAGTAGTTCCGGATCGTTCCACTCATACCGCCAGCAGCCAGCAGCGCGAACAATCGTTCCTGCGGAACCAGACGGCTAGTCTTATCCCAGAGAGCAACAATGGATCGTGGTGTGAAGAGGTTCATTCGCGATAATCCGGAACCGTCGACCCACACGGGTGGGTCGGGCAAGTCCGCGAGAAATCGCTTTTTGCTCTCTCTTATGGCAATCTCGGTCCGGAGGGTGTCGGAAAGAACGCCTGCACACATCAAAAGCAATTGCTCGGCGATAAAATTGTCGCTCTCCTGCATCATCACCTTGTACAGGCTGTCGGCCGGAACACTATACAACGTCCTTGCTGCAGGATCATAAGACGCGGAGATGGTTTTGACTACTTTCTTAAGTGTGTCCGAAAGCAGGAAGCTGAAGTAATCGTGGCTATAGTGAAAGGGGATTTCCCATTCCGAACTGGAATCTTTTGTTCCGGGGACGTAAAGAAGTGAATTGGAGTCCATACCCCGAATCAACTCGTGATTCTTGCGTGGTTGCGGGGCCCTCAAAACTTCTGCGCGGAAAACAGGGGGTGAGGCAAGAAATCCGGATCCGGACTTGCGCATATGAAATCGATTACCATAGATGGGAAACGGAGTGCGCTCCACCTGGTAGGCATATCGATAATCCTCCCACGCCCACCCCGGGCCAAAATAGTCGTTGTCGAAATTCGCGGCAGAATAAAAAAGTTGGGGTGCTTTGCGAAGAAAATCCAACGTGCGTGTACTGGTCACCACATCGTCGTAAAGAAAACTCGGATCGCCGCTTCCCCAGAAGATCAACGAGTCACCACGCATCACGTAACGCAGGGCGGGAATGGAGTCACCCAATACGCGCAGGCTGGTATACAGTGTAAAGATTTTGGTATTTGACGCCGGGATGAAGTAACGATCGCCCTGATGATCGTAGAGCGTCTTCCTTTTCTCCGGATCAAAGAGGGTGAACCCGATGTGATCATGAAACTCGCTCTCCGCCTGGTCGATCTGGCGATGGAGTTTGGTTGCCGGGGAACAAGCTGCGGAGCATGCAGCCCCCAGCACCAGAAGCCATGACCCGAATCTCATCCGGCAGACAAGTAGCGTTCACGGATGACCTTGCAGTGATGAGTCTCGTGGCCGGCTATGATAATCCCGATGGCGCCTACGGCCAATTCATTGTTATTGGCGGTTCCCTTCCGCTTGAGCATCTCCTCCGAAAAGCTCTGGAAAAGATCAACGGTGGTGGTTCGAAGGTGCTGCATTTCATCGCCAATCTGAGCAAGCGAACGGCCGGTCGCGTTGAGGTACGGCGCGTAGGCATTTTCATCAAAGCCCGACAGGGGTGTGCGGTCGTTTCGTGCAAAGCGCAATGCCCGGTAACTGAAAATGCGCTCTGCATCCAGCATATGGCAGAGCACCTCCCGGATAGACCATTTACCCTCGGCATAGCGATAGTCAGACTTTTCTTCCGGGATTGAATGGATCAGTTCCATCGTGCGGAACCCCGAGATCCGCAGCGCCTGGATCACATCCGCGTGCTCTACGAGCTTCACGTATCCTTTGTAAAAGGTCGGTATGGTCTCAAGATTTAGAAACATAAGTTCGTTGTTTCGTGAAAATACACATTCGCCTGATGAAGTTACGGGTGAGAGCGCTCGGCCGCACGAATCATGCGCTTGCGGAGGAAATTTTCCGCCGGCAAAACAAGGAGTGCAATAGAAACCTGTACAAAAAACTCTGCCACCGGTGTGCTCCGGATGGTTAACGTAGACGTAGCCACGGTTTGCACAAACTGGATCAGCATGATGACTGTCAGTGTAGAAAGAAACTGGCTCAGGAACCGAAAACGGGTAGTGGAAACGTTGAGCCTTAGGGACAGCAAGACGAGGAGACTAAAGACAATGAATTCGAGCGCGAAGAAACTGGGGCGCTTCCAGTAGGGAGGCACCACGTTGACATCGATGGTCTCGAGTTTTGTAATCCGTCCAAACAAATCCCTGGACTCCACCATCACGCTGTACGTACCAGGTGGAAGAAAAGGAAAGTTGATGATATTGTTGTACGTAGACCACTCCGACCACGTCTTCTGAAGGCCCTTCACCCAATAGTGATACTCCACCGCCTGGAAGCTGACATATTCAGGCTGAATGAACTCGAAGGTCAGGGCACTCTCCCGCTCGTCTACCTTTAACGCTTTCGGGGACAGCCGTGCCTGCTGGTTTCTAACCTCCTTCAGGAAAAGCGGATTTCTTTCGGGAACAGCTGCCGCAAATTCACTCGAGAATTTATAAAGTTCATTGTTCGAGGTGATCACCCAAAGACTTTTCCCAATCTCGTCGGGCGCCAGGAACCGGATATCCGGAAAAATGGCGAGCCACTCCGTTTTCAGATCGCCTTGCTTCCGGTGATCAACCGTTCGCCAACGGTGACCATCATAGAACCAGAATGCGCCGGAGGAGGCAAAGAACTTCTTCGGTCCTGGCAGCGAATCATATTTGACAAAGGCATTCTTGTAGCCCAGGTAATGAAAGAATTCGCCGTTTTGAGTGATGTAGACTTCCTGCCCGTAAGAGAGTCCCACTGTCTTATCTACTGAAGTGTACGGCAGGGCAATCTCTTCTGCGTCTACGAATTCACCCTCCTCTACGCCCAGGCGAACCACCCGGTCCCGGCCACAAATCCAAAGATTCTCGGCCCTGTCTTCAAAGAAGTAGTCGGCATACGTCGAAAGAGAATCCGGAAATTCGGAACTGACCCAGCCTGTTCCTTTTGACTTGAAGGAAACAATTTCATCATCGTAGGTACTCACCAACAATTGGCGCAGGTTGTCGGAGTAGTACACTGCTCGCGCGGGCTGGGTTGAAATGGGCACGGCAACAAGGTCTTGCACCTCGAATACGCCGCTAACCCCTCCGCCAATCAGGTGATTGCCCACGCGGATCAATTGATCTACTTTGCCCGCTACCCCAAGGACCTGGGTAAATGAGTGCTCCACACCCCGCAGCACTTTCCGGGATTTCTGGACTTTAGCCCTTCGCTTTTTGGCAGGTCCTTTGACGGGTGGTGGCGCCTCCTCTACTTTTTCAACCGCCTTCTTCTTACCCAGCCCAAGAAATCCGCGTCGACTTTTCTTGCGCTCAGCCACCACGGGTTGGGCTTCCTGTGCGGCTTCAGCAATGGTTTGAAGTACCTCGTAGCTCTCAATGCCGTAGATTTCCTGGCTGGTAAGACTGAATAGCCCTAATGAGGTTCCGACGTAGAGAACTCCGTTGAGTGATTGTACACAGAGCAAGTTGCCGGATAATCCCGGGTAATGATTGTATGTCCGAAATGGAAGAAATGGCGCCGCTCGGGTAAACCCATATTCGTGGGCAATCCAAACACCAAAGTGATGATCTGTTTGCAGAGCAAAAATTTCGTTATCCGGCAATCCGGTGAAGTAGTTGGTTGTTTCCAGGGTCTCGGTGGTTTCGATGTCCACGTAGATCAACCCACCACGGAGTGTCCCCACGGCAACTGTTCGCTCATTGATCCAGGTGGCGTTGGCAATCACATTGCCCAGGAGATAGTCAATGTCTTTGGGATGAAACTCCTTCAAGGCGTCTCCCTCGTGCTTCAGGTAAAAATGGTTGTCATCTGTTGCCAGTAAGAAGCTCTTTCCATCTGTCGAAGGTTCACTGAAGACAAGGTGACGCCCCTCCAGAATATCGGTGCTCACCAATGCGCTCCCGGAAAGTTTTTTCAATCCTTCATTTTCGGTGTCCACATAAACCGTTTCTCCGACCAGGTACATTCCGGTGTACGGTCCTGCCTGTTGATCCGAGGCTGAAATCAGCGAAGTCCGGACAGGGTTGCTACTCACTTTGTACAGGCCGCTTTCAGTAAGAAAATAGACATCCTGACCCAAGGAAACGGAAGCGAATACATTTCGAACGTTGGGGATAGAGTCGGAGAGCGATTGGTAGGCGACCTGGTTCTGTTCATTCAGCGCGATCTTCCCAAACCCGGACGATCCACCGGCATACATTTCACCGGAGGAATTGCAGGTCAAGGTATAGACAGATCCTTTCGCCTCCAGCTGTTTCCACGTTCGTCCGTCGAATTGGAGCACGCCAGACCGATTGGCAAAATAGAGTATCCCTTGATTATCCTGTTGGATGTCAAAACTCAGGTAATTGATCTCGTCGCTTCCGGGCTTGAAGTGCGTGAGAAAATAATGACCGGATTGCGCCAGTCCCGACCATGCTGCAGAGCCAACGAAGACAAGCGTTACTGCAAATCGGAGCATCTTGGGTATAAGCCGATTTCAAATATAAAGGTTCGCCGCTCCATCCTCTAACTGATCTTGGCCCAGTTTACCGCTGTCTTACGTAAAGCGGATAAATGTGCTTTGATCGGCTGATTTTCAGGTTTGGAAAGCTCCGGGTCCTGTTGGAGCAGGGTTCCGGCGACTTCCCGGGCATCCTGGAGAATCTTTCCGTCCTTGCCAAGATCAGCAATAAGGAGGTCGAGCAAGCCGCTTTGCTGGGTTCCCATAAGGTCACCTGGGCCGCGGAGTTCCAGATCAGTTTCCGCGATCTCAAAGCCATTGTTGGTCCGCACCATGGTATTCATCCGAAGCCTGGCCTCTGCACTCAGTTTATAACTCGTCAACAGGATGCAATAGGATTGTTCAGCTCCACGACCTACCCGGCCACGCAACTGGTGGAGCTGCGACAGTCCAAATCTCTCTGCACTTTCAATAACCATGACCGAGGCGTTGGGAACATCAACGCCAACTTCAATTACTGTAGTGGCCACCATGATCTTCGTCTCCGCTTTCAGAAAACGAGTCATCTCAAACTCCTTCGCTTCGGACTTCATCTGGCCATGCAGAATGCTTATGGCCAAATCGGGGAATGCCCGGGAAATGCTCTCATAGCCGTCCATCAAATGCTTCAAATCCAGTTTTTCTGACTCTTCAATCAACGGATAGACAATGTATACTTGTCGTCCCGCATCAATCTGGCTTCGAAGGAAAGCATTCACCTGCAGGCGATGCGAATCAAACTGGTGTGTAGTCTTGATGGGCTTGCGACCTTTTGGCATTTCATCAATCACCGAAATGTCCAGGTCGCCATATAGTGTCATAGCCAGGGTTCGTGGAATAGGCGTAGCAGTCATGACCAGCACATGCGGGTAGGTTTCCGCATTCTTCTGCCATAGCTTGGAGCGTTGTGCCACCCCAAACCGGTGCTGCTCGTCGATGATAGCGAGGCCCAACCGGTGGAACTTCACTTCCTCTTCGAGCAGGGCATGTGTACCAATGAGAATTTTCAATTCGCCGGATTGCAACTTCTCATGAAGCACTTTACGAATCGCTTTTCGGGTGGAGCCCGTCAGTAAGGCAATGGGCAGCCGCATGGCGTCCGCATATTTCCTAAGGTTATTAAAGTGTTGTTGTGCGAGGATCTCAGTCGGTGCCATAAGCGCAGCCTGGGCCTGGCCGCCGATGACGAGCAACATGCAGATAAAGGCCACAATGGTTTTGCCGCTCCCCACATCGCCTTGCAGCAGGCGGTTCATTTGTCGGCCGGATTTCATATCCGAATAAATCTCCCGAATGACCTTTTTTTGCGCTTCCGTGAGCGGGAAGGGCAGGTGGTGGTTGTAAAACTGGGTGAGAATGGCGGTGTCCTTGAATTCCTGCCCCCTAAATTTTTCATACCGGACCAGCTTCATCTTTAGCAAGCGCAGTTGCAAATAGAACAGCTCTTCGAATTTGAGGCGGTGCTGGGCAGCGCTCAGCACTGCGGGATTTTCCGGGAAGTGGATAGATATCATTGCCTCCTTCTTGGAGGGAAAACCAAAGCGTCGGAGGAGCTGATCCGGAAGAGTCTCGCGAATGTTTTTATGTCCTTGCCGAAGTACTTCCTGCAAAAGACGGGAAATGAACTTGCTATCCACATGACGCGCACGGAGTTTCTCGGTCAACGGGTAAACGGGTTGCAGACCCCCCTTCTCTGTCTTTTCTGATTCCGGCTCTACTTCAGGATGCGCAATGGAATAAGACTTTCCATACCGATTCGGCTTCCCAAATACGATGTAGGGGATCCCGGTTTTTATCTTCTGCATAACCCAGGGGATTCCCTGAAACCAGACGAGTTCAAGCGATCCGGTATCATCCGCAAAATGACCCACCAGTCGTTTCTTGTAGGCCGATCCCACCGTCTCGAAGCGGGTAATACGTCCTTTCAACTGAACATACGGCATTTCCTCATTGACTTCGCGCACCGTGTAGAACCGGGTGCGGTCTTCATAGCGAAATGGATAATGCTGCAGAAGGTCTCCAAAGGTGAAGATCTTTAACTCCTTCTGAAGCAAGGTCGCCCGCTGCGGACCAACTCCTTTCAGGAACTCTATGGAAGTCTCAAAGATTGAAGTCAAGTGAAATGA
Source organism: Cyclobacteriaceae bacterium (assembly GCA_016787645.1). Classification (GTDB taxonomy): domain Bacteria; phylum Bacteroidota; class Bacteroidia; order Cytophagales; family Cyclobacteriaceae; genus ELB16-189. Next base: position 53,741 of record JAEUUF010000020.1, read on the forward strand.
GGCCGTTTGGCAACCCGGTTCAAATTAACAAATCAAAGGATAACCGATAGCCAAATACTCAGCTACTTGCGCCACTCAAGTGTATTGATGAGGTGCATGGCATCCTTTTTCAAAAATTCAATAGCCGGCTGCAGCGAATCGTTCTGTACACGGACATTAAAATATACTGCACCCCTCAGAAAATTCATAGTTGAATCCGTCAGCGTAAACTGGAACTGGCTGGGAACTTCACCTTCCAGTTCGGCAATGATGGCAGTCTTTCCGCTGGGTGTCCGGACAATGGTTTCGTCGATGGCATACGCCTTGATTTGATGCTTGGCGGTAAGCACATAGGCATCTTGCAGATATTCCCGCAAGAGTTTCTCGCTGTGATTGACGCGCTTGTAGGTCACATGAATAGTGGCCTGCAGGGAAGGATAATAGATTTCTACCCAATGTTTTTCCCGTATCCAGGAAGTGTCGCGAAGGAACCTGGCATGACGCGAATATTCAAAGCGATAGGGAAGCGTATCGGGTGACAGGATGTAGGCAGGTTCAGGGAGAACAAGACGATTGTAGCCTTTGGGCTTGGGCTGGAAATTCCTTGTACACTGCATCGCCAGTCCGGCCAGCGCCAGCAAGAGTACAAAGGTCCAGCGACCATTTCGATCAGGACTCGGCGGGAGTTGCATCAGCAATTTGAACGCGGACTCTTTTTATTCGCTTTTCATCAACGTTAAGTACCGTGAAAGTAAAGCGATCGTGCTTGACGGTATCCCCGGCAGCGGGCATGGATTTACTTAGTTCCAGGAGCAAACCACCCAGCGACTCGCTCTCTCCTTTCACCTCATCAAAATATTGCGGTTCAAGATCAAGGGTCTTGCAGAAGTCATGCAGGGATATCTTGCCTTCATACACATAAGTCTTGTCATCCACCTTCTGGTAGAGTGAGGCTACCTCGTCAAATTCATCGTTGATTTCGCCGATAATCTCCTCAATGAGGTCTTCGAGGGTCACCAGCCCGCTTGTGCCTCCATACTCATCGGCCACAATGGCGATGTGCACCCGCTTACTTTGAAAATCGCGAAGCAGGCTGTCGAGCCGTTTGGTTTCCGGGACAAAAAAACCTGGTCGCAGCAACCGCTGCCACTGGAAATTCTTGCCTTCACCAAGGTAAGGAAGCAGGTCTTTGGTATAAAGAATTCCCTCAATGTGGTCGATGGTTCCGCGGTACACCGGGATACGGGAGTAACCGGATTTGCTCACGGTTTCAAGCAGCTCCTTGAAATCCAACTCTACATCTGCGGTTGAAATTTCCAGCCGCGATCGCATGACTTGCTTCACGCTGAGGGTTCCAAAATTTACAATTCCCCTGAGAATTTCACGCTCATCGACAGAAGTCTCAGGGTTATCTGTGGTCAGTTCAAGAGCCTGGTTCAACTCTTCCACCGTACTATTATAACCACGTTTGGCGATGCGTCTTTCGATCAGGCTGCTCATCCCCATGAGGGCATAGGACAATGGGCGGAAAAGTTTTTCTACCAGCAACCAGGTGGCTCCGGTGAGCCGGGCAATATTCATGTTGCGCTTGGTAGCGTACACCTTCGGAACAATCTCGCCGAAAAATGTAATGGCTACCGTAGTCAGCAGTGTGACAATACCCACAATCGTCTCAGCGGGCTTACGCGTGCCGGTCATTTCCCACATCAGGAAGGTGGATATGGTGACGACACCCACATTAACAAAGTTATTGGCGATGAGGATCGTGGCCAGCAATAGTCTCGGTCGACGTAATAAGTCCAGAATATGCTGGCTTCGTTCGTCGGAGGAATCACGGCAATGATCCAGGTCATCTGCTTTCAGCGAAAAGAAAGCAACCTCCGAAGCCGAAATCATTGCTGACGTCATCAGCAAAAGGATGATCGCGGTGAAACTGACCAGGTAGAATGTACTGAATTCGAGCAGGGCAGCTTCTAAGAGAAAAATACCGGGAGGCTCGTCCAAGGCGGTGGTGGTTTCAGTTCACGAATGGAGTTAATCAAAACGGCAAATCGTCCGTACCATCAGCCGGGGCTTTGGGTTCTGACGAGGGCGAAGAGGACGGTGGTGCTGCGGCACGATACTCGGAACCAGAACCCCCATCGCGGCGAGTGCTCAGCATCGTCATGTTGTCACCAACAATTTCAGTAGTATATCGTGTCACCCCATCCTTTTCCCACGAACGGGTACGGAGTCTTCCTTCCACATAGATCATATCGCCCTTGTGCAAATATTTTGCGGCGATTTCGGCCAGGCCGCGCCATAGGACGATGTTGTGCCACTCCGTAATTTCCTTCTTTTCTCCGGTCGTCTTGTCTTTGTAGGACTCTGATGTAGCCAGGGTGAAGTTGGCTACGGAAGCCCCGTTTTCGAGGTTTCTCACTTCCGGATCCTTGCCCAGACGGCCTACCAATATGACTTTATTGACACCTGACATAATGTTGAATTTGATTGCTTCCTTCTGGCTGCTATTCCACGTTCCCTCATGATTTGGGGATGGCGGGGTGCAAATTTACCAAATCCCCATGACTCCTACCCGACCCCATGCCGTTTGAGGTATCTGGAAATCAGGACAGATTTTGGTAACTGGGACACCTGGGATGCCGAATAAAACTTCGCGCCCACGAAAAAAAGCGTTCGTGGGATTTTCCATTGAGGCGGTACACTTACTTCCACAAACCTCGCGTGGATGACCTGGTGTGAAAGGATATGCTTTGGAACTTCAATGACATCAGGAACGGTGTGATTTTGTACTTTAAGTCCGGATGCTTTCAGTTCGCGCATGATCGACTCAAGTTTCAATTTGGTCTTTGCTTCAATAACAGGAAAATCATAAAGGCCCGACCAAATATCCTTGCCTGTGCGTTGACGCATTAGCCACCGTTGCCCCGAACGAATCACCACATAATACAGGATGCGTTGGGTGACTTTCGCCTTCCTGATCTTCACGGGCAATATGAGCTGCAAATCCTTTCGAAAAGCCACACAATGGCGTTGCAGGGGACAATCCTCGCAGTTTGGGTTGCGGGGCGTGCAGTGAAGTGCCCCAAATTCCATCACGGCCTGGTTGTAGGTGCCTGGAGCGTGGGGAGGCAGTAATTGGTTGGCCAGTTCGGTGAACTTTCGCTTGCCCGCTATTGAGGCAATGTCGGCATGGATTCCGAATACGCGGGCTAGTACCCGATAAACATTGCCGTCAACTACGGCCACGCGTTCATTAAAGGCAATAGAGGCAATAGCCGAAGCGGTATAGTCCCCAACGCCCTTCAGTTTCCGAAGCTCATTAAAGGAAACCGGGAACTTACCCTTGAAATCCCGGTGCACCTGTTTCGCACACGTGTGCAGATTGCGTGCCCGTGAATAATACCCAAGTCCCTGCCACAAACGAAGAATCTCCTGTTCAGGCGCGGAGGCCAGTAACGACAGTTTGGGGTACTTCCTCACAAAGGCGCGATAATAAGGCAGGCCCTGCGCAACGCGGGTTTGCTGCAGGATAATTTCAGAAAGCCAGATTTTGTAAGGATCCCGAGTCTTTCTCCAGGGAAGGTTTCTATGGTGTTGTTCGTACCATTCAACGATTTTGCGGGAGAAAAGACTGGCATTCATTTCATTGATAATCAGATTTTTTCAATATTGTTTTTAAATGTGGCGGGGCAAATTAATTTTGTCGTCCCTAATCCAAGCTAACACCCAAGAATCGTGACGAAAGCAGACGTTATCAACCAAATTGCGGACAAGACAGGAATCGACAAGGCCGATGTAACGGCATCTGTGGAAGCCTTCTTCACCATTGTAAAGAACTCCATGTCCAGCGGCCACAACATCTATGTTCGGGGTTTTGGAAGCTTTGTCAACAAAAAGCGCAAGAAAAAGATTGCCCGAAACATCTCACGCAATACGGCCATTGTTATTGATGAGCACTACATCCCCAGTTTCAAGCCGGCGAAGGTATTCATCAACAAGATCAAGAACAGCGAAAAGGTAAAACAACTCGCTGAAAAGTAAATCTTGGTATGCTTCGCCAGGGGGATGGATTTTGGCGCCATCTACCACCTTGCTCCCGAACCTAACTCATGAAGAAAACCCGGGTCATCCTGCTTGTCGTTGCTTCCGGCATGGTGGCCATTCTCTACTTCCTCCCAAAAGCGGTAGTGGAAAATGACAGCCAGCTTCAAACCGAAACGCCTGCCCCGGATTCCGCCACCGCTGCTGCCAGCCCCCACCGTGCTGCACCAAAAGCCATCCGGAATGGCATTAACCGATTGAGGGCCCGCTACTTAACCGGAACCTCAGAAGAAAAAAATGCTATCTTTGCCGACTCGTTAATTGGGCTTTATCAGCAAGCCGGTCTTTATGACAGCGCTGCGTGGTTTGCCCAGCGAGCCGATGCGTTCTTTAAAACAAAGGAAAGTCTGCTGAAAGCCGGTAATGCTACCTACGAGGCCTACACTTTTGCCGTAGAGCGGGACAAACAGCGTTCGCTGGCTGAGAAGACCCGGGAACTGTTTGACAAAGTTCTCCAACTGGATCCGGGGAACCTTGAAGCAAAGACCAAATCTGCCATGACTTACCTCAGCTCTGAATCGCCAATGACCGGCATCAAGATGTTGCGCGAAGTGGTGGAACAGGATCCCAAGAATGAACTGGCGCTGTTCAATATGGGGATGCTGGCCGTGCAGTCCGGGCAATATGGCCGGGCCGTAGATTGGTTTGAGAAGCTTCTTGCCGTAAATCCAAATCACCTGCAGGGTAACCTGCTGCTGGGGGTTGCCTGGATGAACCAAGGCGAAAAAGAAAAGGCGCGTCAGCAGTTTGAAAAAGTAAAAAAGATGGATTCGGATCCAGCCGTGCAGGCAACCGTGGATTCGTATCTGCAGGAACTAAAATGATTATTTCACCTGCTGTTTTCTCTTCGCGAGAAGGAAAAATGGCCAAAACATGATTGATTATGCCGAGTGGTAAGAAAAGAAAGAAGCACAAGATGGCTACCCACAAACGCAAGAAGCGTTTGAGAAAGAACCGTCACAAGAAGAAGTAAGCCATCATCCTGATATACCGTGAGTAACGAATTAATTATCAGCGCTACTCCGGAAGGATGCCGAATCGCTCTCCTGCGCGACAAATCACTGGTTGAATTCCACGAAGACAACGGGGCAACAAAATTTGCGGTAGGCGACATTTACCTGGGTAACGTCAAGAAGGTTGTCCAGGGCCTCAATGCCGCATTTATCGATATCGGGTACGAAAAGGACGCGTTCCTTCACTACCTGGACCTGGGCCCCCAGTTTGCTTCGTTAATGAAGTTCACCAAACTGGTCCGCGCTAAGAAAATCACCGGCGGCCGTCTTGAGAAATTCCATGCTGAGAAAGACATCGACAAGCATGGAAAGATCGGACAGCAACTTTCCAAAAACCTGGTCCTACCGGTCCAGGTGGTAAAAGAGCCGATTTCCACCAAGGGCCCAAGGCTTTCTTCGGAGCTATCTCTCGCAGGACGGTACCTCGTCATGGTTCCGTTTGCCAACGCCGTTAACGTCTCCAAGCGCATCAGCAGCAACGAGGAGCGAAAACGACTTCAGCGACTTATCCAATCCATCAAGCCCGAAGGGTTTGGCGTCATCGTGCGCACGGTGGCGGAAGGAAAAGATGTCGCTGAACTTGACAAAGATCTCCGTAACCTGGTCAAGACCTGGGAAGAAGGAATCGAACGACTGGCGACCGCCAACCCCCGTGAAAAAATAATCGGGGAACTCAGCAAAACCTCCTCCATCCTTCGCGACCTCCTCAATGAGTCGTTTGACAACGTTCATGTGGACGACAAGAAGATTTACGAGGAGGTGAAGTCGTATATCCACACCATCGCTCCGGAAAAGGACAAGATTGTAAAGCTCTACACCGGTAAAGCCAAGATCTTTGAACACTATGGCATCGAGAAGCAAATCAAGTCGGCCTTTGGCCAGACCGTCAGTTTGCGGGGAGGTGGATACCTGATCATCGAACACACTGAAGCACTTCACGTGATTGATGTCAACAGTGGCAACAAGTCAAACCGTGAAGAGAACCAGGAGACTACCGCCCTTTCCGTAAATATTGAGGCCGCGAAAGAGGTGGCCCGACAGCTTCGCCTTCGCGACATGGGTGGAATCATCGTGGTCGATTTCATTGACATGAGAAACCAGGCGCACAAGAGCACCATTTTCAAAACCATGATGGAAGAAATGGAGCAAGACCGCGCCAAACACACTGTGCTGCCGCTCTCCAAGTTCGGTCTCATGCAGATCACCCGCGAGCGCGTTCGCCCCCAGATGAACATCGCGACTAAAGAAGTTTGCCCGACTTGCAACGGCACCGGAAAGGTGGAGGCCACCATCCTGGTGACTGACCAGATCGAAGAACACGTACGCCACTTGTTTGAGAAACAGAACGAGTCAAGTCTCGTGCTTGCGCTTCACCCGTTCCTCTACGCCTATTACAGCAAGGGCTTTATCTCGAAGCGGATGAAATGGTTCTTCAAATACCGCCGGCCCATTTCGCTGGTGAAGGATTCATCCCTGGGCATCACCGAGTTTCACTTCCTCAACAAGGACGGAGAGGAAATCGACCTCGGCTTGCAACAAAAACCTGCCGCTCCTGCGGAGGCATAACCTAACCGTTTCAAATCAGACAGGACCTTTGACAGGCTTTCCCCCGATATACCGGGAGAAGGCCTGTCATCCTGTCACAATTCGTCTCTGGACTGGAATTTGTCACACCCGAGCCGTCTAAACCCGATTAACTATGGCCGAGACTATGGAAAAAGGCACGATCTCCATCAACACGGAGAACATTTTCCCCATCATCAAGAAGTTTCTTTATTCCGACCATGAGATCTTCCTGCGCGAACTCGTCAGCAATGCGGTAGATGCTACCCAGAAACTCAGGAAGCTTGTCTCGATGGGCGAATTCAGCGGTGAACTCGGGGACCTGCGCATTGAAGTCAGCTTCGACAAAAAGAAAAAAACAATCACCGTCAGCGATAAGGGCATCGGCATGACGGCCGATGAAATCAAAAAGTACATCAACCAGATCGCCTTTTCGGGTGCAACCGAATTTATTGAGAAGTTCAAAGACAAGGCCGATGCCAAGGACATCATCGGCAAATTTGGGCTAGGGTTTTATTCGGCCTTCATGGTTTCCGACAAAGTGGATGTGCTCTCCCGTTCCTACAACTCAGCGGAGGCAGCCCGCTGGACCTGTGACGGCTCGACCGAGTTCACGCTCACCGCTGACCAAAAAGACGATCGTGGCACCGATGTCATCCTCCATATCAACAAAGATTCCGAGGAGTTCCTGGACGAATTCCGCATCAAGGGCATCCTCGAAAAGTATTGCAAGTTTCTGCCGGTCGAAATCAAGTTCGGTACCCGTGAAGAACGAGAGGAAGACGGCGTCGATAAAGACAACAAGCCGAAGTACAAGACCGTCACCAAAGACCGCATTATCAATAATCCTTCGCCGTTATGGGCCAAGTCACCCACTGACCTCACGGACGAAGACTACCTGGCCTTTTACAAGGAACTCTATCCATTTGGTGAACCTCCTCTCTTCTGGATTCACCTCAATGTAGATTATCCGTTCACACTGACGGGAGTCCTGTATTTCCCGAAAGTGAAAAACGACTTTGAACTCAACCGGAACAAAATTCAACTTTACAGTCGCCAGGTCTTCATCACCGATGAGGTGAAAGATGTGGTGCCCGACTTCCTCATGCTCCTGCATGGTGTACTGGATTCACCCGATATTCCACTGAACGTTTCGCGCAGCTATTTGCAGAGCGATTCCAACGTCAAGAAGATCAGCCAGCACATCACCAAGAAAGTAGCGGATAAGCTCCAGGAGATGTTCAAAAAAGACCGTGCCGATTTCGAGAAGAAATGGGACGACATCAACATCTTCGTGAAGTATGGAATGATCAGTGACGAAAAGTTTTACGACCGTGCCAAAGAATTTGCCTTGTTCAAGACGACCCAGAACAAATACTATACGTTTGACGACTACCGCAATTACATCAAGGATCTTCAGACCGACAAGGATGGAAACGTCATCCATCTTTACACCAGTGATGCCGGCAAACAGCATAGCTTTATCGAGACGGCCAACTTGAAGGCTTATGATGTGCTCATCCTGGATGGTGTCCTGGACAGCCACTTTATTAACACGTTGGAGCAGAAGCTCGACAAGGTGCAATTCCGCCGCGTCGACAGCGATACGATTGACAAGCTGATCGTCAAGGATGAAAAGGTAGAAAGCGTCATGAGCCAGGCCGACCAGGATAAGTTGAAGGGCCTGTTTGAAAAGGCCATCAATAACCCTGCCATGAGCGTTACCATCGATTCCCACGCGCCCGATCACTTGCCCGTCACTGTAACCATGAGTGAATGGGCGCGTCGCATGAAAGACATGGCTAAAACAGGAGGCGGAATGTATGGATTTATGGGCTCCATGCCTGATCAATACTCTGTTTCAGTGAACAGCAATCACGCTATGGCCTCCAAGATCATCGCTGAAACCGAGGAGAGCCGCCAGGTCGAGCTGGCGAAACAAGCCTTTGATCTTGCCCTGTTATCCCAAGGCCTTCTCACCGGGGCGGACCTGACCAGCTTCATTAAGCGAAGCGTTCAGCTTGCCTCTCAATAAGGGTCCACGGACATGAAATAAAACTTTCCCTATTTTCGTTTCTGGTAACGATGATGGGGAAAGTTTTCATTTTCAGCCTCTTTCTGAGCATTTCACTGGTCTCCTCAGGCCAGGAGAAGAAAGAAAAACAACCCTTTGGCGTTGAGGGCCAGTTCACCTTTGAAACGGATAAGCCCTTCAAGCTCCTTGAACTGGATGAAAACACTTCGGAGCCGATTGTCGTCAACAAAAAGAAGAAGCCGAAGCGCAACACGTTCTACGGCATTAAGACCCGGAAAGGATATGCGCGCCGTGGAACGGGAGATCGGACTACCCTTGAATTGTTTTATGTGCTGAAGAAACCTGAAAAACCTTCGGCGTTTGTCCGGGATATCTATTGGTACGATTACACCCGGCGTGAAGTCCGGAAGACTGCCAACTTTGACATAAAGAAAGGCGTGTTGCTGCACGGGCCCTACAAGAAGATGCAGAATGACGTTGTACTCGAAGAAGGTATCTTCTATAAAGGGACCAAACATGGACGCTGGATGCAATTTGATCGCAACGACATTCTAAGCGACAAAGAGAAATACTATAAAGGATGGCCCAAAGAATCGATCGTTACCTATTACGATCCGGTGGAACGCAAGAAGGTGAAGGAGATGATTCCCGTCGAGATTGATGAACGCGAAGGGTTCTACTTCCTCTTTCACGAAAACGGGACCATCGCCGTGACCGGCGAATACAAATGGGATCAGAAAGTGGGCGACTGGATTGAAAACTATCCCAACGGAAAGCGCAAGCGCATCCTTGCCTATCCCAAGGAACCCTATGATGAGACTTATCAGCCCTTCATCCGCAAAGAATGGGATGAAAAGGGTCGTGAGATTTTCACCTCCAGTAAGAGTCAGTAGAAGGCGTCTTCGATGTGGTGGATAATCGGACGGTCATCTTCCAGGTTGACGGCAACGATGTCGTAGCGAACATTGCCGCTCCAGTTGGTGATGAAGAGGTAATAGTCAGCTCCTTGAAAGATCTTTTGCTTCTTTTTGGCATCCACAAACTCTTCCGGGAAACCAAAGGCGTCAGACGTCCGTGTCTTCACCTCCACGAACACCAACCAATTGTCACGCCGCACAATCAGGTCAATTTCCGATCGCTTGTGCCGGTAGTTTCGTTCAAGGACAATATATCCTTTTTCTTCCAGCATGGCGGCCGCCAGTTGTTCGCCTTCCGCTCCTGTTTTGATTTTCTCGGTCATCACCTACCTTTGACCGCAAATTCCAGAACAAATCGCTTCCATGAAAAAATTGATCGACGGGTTTACCAGACAATTAGGTGAAGCGCTGAAGATTGGTGCGGCAGCCGACCTCGCCCGCCAGGGGAGCGACATCCGGAATGTCCTGATTACCGGCATGGGGGGGAGCGGAATTGGTGCCAACCTGGTGGAATCCCTGACCTTCGGAAGAATTCCGATCCCCATCACCGTTTGCAAGGGTTACAATATCCCCCAGTTTGTAAGCCCGCATACCTTGTTCATTGCTTGTTCCTATAGCGGAAACACGGAGGAGACCCTGTCGGCCATTCAAAAGGCAATATTGAAGCGCTCACATATTATCTGCATTACCTCTGGCGGGAAAATGCTGGAACTGGCGAAAGAGTATAACTTCTTGTACATCAAACTTCCAGAGGGATATGCAAGTCCCCGAGCGATGATCGGGTTCCAGGTGGTTTCCTTGTTATACGCGCTTTATCACACCAACCTGATTGGCGCAGCATTCATCAAGGAGACAGAAAATGCGATGGAATATCTTGATCGCGGCGAAAAGGCCATCCAGGCAGAGGCCGAAATCATTGCCAAAAAACTCAAAGGAAAGCTGCCCTTCATTTACTGCGATGGGCGCCTCCTGGCCATGGCCAGCCGCTTTCAGCAGCAACTGAACGAGAACTCGAAGCAGATTGCACATGTAAACACCTTCCCGGAAATGAACCACAACGAGATCGTTGGTTGGCAGTTCCCGGAGAACGTTCTTCAGCAGGTGCAGGTGGTTTACCTCTATTCCGATCATGATCACGATCGGGTCGAAAAGAGAATGGAAATCTGCCGTGATATTTTTGAAAAGAAATCCAACCCCATCATCGACATTGTTGCACAAGGCGCCTCATTGCTGGAGCAATATTATTATCTCATTCATCTTACCGACTGGATATCCTATTTCCTGGCGCGGGAGAATAACGTGGACCCGGACCCGGTAACCACGATTGACTACCTCAAGGGAGAATTGGCCAAAATACGGTGAACACCCGTCGAACTGCGGAAACACAGGTCATTGACCTGGGCCTGATTGACTATACCGCCGCGTGGAATTATCAGACCGAACTATTTAATGGAAACCTCGCCATCAAGAAGGCTAATCGTGACCGCCCGGAGGATGATCAGCTGTTGACCAAGAACTATCTGCTCTTTTGCGAGCATCCTCCTGTCATCACGCTTGGGAAGAGTGGGGATGAAAGCAATCTCCTGGCAAATGAACAGCAGCTCAAAGAATTAGGTGCTTCCTTCGTGGCCACAAACCGCGGTGGTGATATTACGTTTCACGGCCCCGGTCAATGGGTAGTCTATCCCATCTTTGACCTCGAAAACTTCTTCACAGACATCAGTCGGTATATGCGAAGTCTCGAAGAAGCCGTAATTCGCACGCTGGAGCCCTACGGTATTCGCGGAAGCCGTATCGAGGGACTCACCGGGGTGTGGATCACTGAAGGAAATCCCAGGAAGATTTGTGCCCTGGGGGTAAAAAGCAGCCGATGGGTAACCATGCACGGGCTGGCGCTGAACGTAAATGTAGACCTCCATTTTTTTGATTACATCGTCCCTTGCGGAATCAAAGACAAGGAAGTCACTTCCATGATGAAGGAGAAAGGTCATGAATTTTCAATGACTGAAATCAAACAGCAGCTTAAGGCGAACATTGCCTCCATTTTCCAATTGAAATTGATTGAGTGATCCATGATTAAGGATATTCCCCTGCCCGTTGTCCAGCAGGTGACCATTGCCGTAGTGCGCGAGAAGGACAACCTCAAGCAAGACGCGTGGAAAGTCTATCTCATCAACAGCAATGATGTCCCCATTGAAAACACATTGGTGGCAAGCACAGGTTATGGGCAAAACAATGGTGAAGAGCAAAAGACTTCAACCCTGCGGCATTTTCTGCAAACCGTTGATGCGCACAGCGCCGCGCTGGTAGAGCCCATCGATCCTGATGTCTTCCATCTTAACAATGAATATTGGGTGAGTTATTACATCGGTCGCGACCTGTTTGACAAGCGATTTGTTTTTCTTCCCGACTCCATCTGTGAAGAGAACCTTATCTTTATCCGTGAACTTGATCGCGAAGGCGTTCTTCACTCCTAGCCCTATTCGTCTTACCTTCGCGATGGTATGAATGGAAAGTTGTTTTTGATCCCGACCGTAGTCGCGGAAGGCACTGAGACTTCCGTTTTGCCACCTGTCATACCGACAACGATTCAGCGACTTCAGTATTTCCTTTGTGAAAATGCCCGCACCGCCAGGCGGTTTGTGAGTCACTTGGGTGTTCATCCACACCTGGAGTCGCTCCACTTTGCGGTTCTGAATAAAGACACCACAGCCCAAGAGATTGCCGCTTTACTTAAGCCACTAAAAGATGGACAGGACATGGGATTACTCTCCGAGTCAGGCTGCCCAGCGATTGCCGACCCGGGAGCCATGGCCGTCGAGTATGCCCATCAGCATCAAATCACCGTGGTGCCCTTGCCAGGGCCGTCTTCCCTTTTGTTGGCGCTGATGGCCTCCGGGCTAAATGGCCAGCGCTTTGCATTTCACGGTTACCTGCCTATCGACTCCAAGGAAATCAGCCAGGTGATTCGCATGCTTGAGCGTGAGTCCCGGGAAAAGAATCAAACTCAGTTGTTTATAGAGACGCCCTACCGAAACAACAAGATGGTTTCTCATCTTCTTGAGTCGTTGGGGCCTGAAACCCGTTTGTGTATTGCAGCAAACTTGACCGCTCCTGATGAACACATTGCCTGCAGAACGGTTCGGGAATGGAAAAAACAGGTGCCAGCCATGGGCAAGGTCCCGGTGACCTTCTTATTCCTTGCGGCTCGGTAAATATCTAATCCTCATTATCTTTGCGCCCTTAAAACCAATTTCCCCGACCACTCATGGCCTATCTATTCACTTCCGAATCCGTGTCCGAAGGTCACCCCGACAAGGTGGCTGACCAGATCTCCGACGCCCTCATTGATTATTTTCTGGCCTATGACCCCAATTCCAAGGTTGCCTGTGAGACTTTGGTGACTACGGGCCAGGTCGTTTTGGCCGGTGAAGTTAAATCCGAAGCCTACCTGGATGTTCAGGATATTGCTCGGGAAGTGATCCGCAGGATCGGGTACACTAAGAGTGAGTACATGTTCGAGGCACACAGCTGCGGGATCCTGTCAGCCATTCATGAACAGTCCTCCGACATCAACCAGGGCGTTGAACGCAAAAAGAAAGAGGAACAGGGCGCTGGTGACCAGGGAATGATGTTTGGCTACGCCACCCGCGAAACAGACAATTACATGCCGTTGGCGCTCGAGTTGGCACACACGCTTCTGCGTGAGTTGTCCGCCATTCGTCGCGAAGGTAAAGTAATGACCTATCTCCGGCCGGATGCCAAGTCGCAGGTTACCATTGAGTACAGTGATGAAGGCAGGCCTCAGCGGATTGATACCATCGTCATCTCGACCCAGCACGATGATTTCGATAAAGATGCCGCCATGCTGAAGAAGATTCGGGAGGATGTTGTCAATGTACTTGTCCCACGGGTAAAGAAGAAACTCCCCAAGCGTATCCAGGACTTGTTTGGAAAGGACATTACCTACCACGTAAATCCTACCGGCAAATTTGTGATCGGTGGACCCCACGGAGACACTGGGCTGACCGGGCGGAAGATCATTGTAGATACTTATGGCGGGAAAGGCGCGCACGGAGGTGGGGCCTTCTCAGGCAAAGATCCCTCCAAGGTAGACCGATCTGCCGCCTATGCCACAAGACACATTGCGAAGAACCTGGTTGCTGCCGGTGTGTGTGACGAAGTACTGGTACAGGTCGCTTACGCCATTGGCGTGGCAAAGCCTGTCGGGTTGTTTGTCAACACCTATGGAACTGCCAAAGTCAAAATGACGGATGGAGAAATCGCCAAGCGTGTTGAAAACTTGTTTGATATGCGTCCCTATTTTATTGAGGAACGTTTCAAGCTGCGCACGCCGATCTATTCTGAGACGGCCGCCTATGGTCATATGGGGCGCGAGCCCAAGGTGGTGGAAAAAGTATTCAACAAAGGATTGAAGACTGAAAAGAAAGTGAAAGTGGAATTATTCCCTTGGGAAAAGTTGGACTACGTTGACGCCGTTAAGAAGGCGTTCAAGTTGAAGTAAGCTGGAATCCAAATAAGAAGGGCCCTGAAACCAGGGCCCTTTCTTTTTATGGTCGTTTAGTTTGAATTCGCGTCTTGAACCGGTCCAATTGACTCCGGAGAGCATCCGTGGCCAAATCAACAGCTACCTCAAAAGAGCGAGCCTGTTCCTTCGCAAACAGTTTGCGTCCCGGAACGCTGATCCGGATTTCCACCGTCTTGTTCTTAACTCCTTCATTGTTCAACCGGAGAAAAACTTCTCCGCCCACCAGGCGGTCGTAAAACGTATGCAGCTTATCGAGTTTCTGCTGGATAAAATCAATCAGCTTGCGGTCTGCATCAAAGTGAATGGAATGAACTCGTAATCTCATAAGTGTACGTTTTAAGTGAAACAAAAAATAATCATGCCTTTGGATGTGCCTGGTCAAATACTTTTTTCAGCTTTTCCATTGAATTGTGTGTGTAGACCTGTGTGGCGGCCAGACTGCTGTGCCCGAGGAGATCTTTAACCGCATTGATCTCGGCCCCCTTGTTCAGCAGATGCGTGGCATAGGTGTGCCGCAGCACGTGCGGACTCTTCTTCTCCACCGCTGCACTGCCGAGATGTTTCGTAACAATGCGATAGATCATCATGGGGTAGCACTTGCCTCCTGTATTGTTAACGATCAAAGTTCCATTATCGTTTGCTGCTACCTCACGATTTCTCGCCTTGAGGTATCCCTTAATAACCGGGACAAGCGCCTCCGAGAAGGGGATTACACGTTCCTTGTTGCGTTTGCCGATCACCCGGATAGTCTGTTCCCGGACATTGAGCTGGCTCTCTTTCAAATTGATCAACTCCGAAAGACGCATCCCGGTTCCGTAAAGCAGCTCAAGGATCAGGCGCTCGCGCCAGCCTTCATGGTTGTCTTCAAAGCCGGGCTGATCGAGTACTCCCGCCATTTCCACTTCCTTGACGAAGTGAGGCAATTTCTTCTTGGTCTTCAGCACTTTGATTTTCGTCATCGGATCCTTCCGAATGGCATCCTGCCGCTGAAGGAATTTGAAGTAACTTCGAAGACTGGCAATCTTTCGATTGATGCTGAGAGCGTCCATTTTCTTCTCCACCAAAGAAACAATCCACGACCGAACCATGGTGTAAGTTGCCGAGGCCGGCTCCTCTACGTAGTTCTCTTTCAGATAGGCCTCAAACTGGCTCAGGTCATTCCGGTAAGACCGTACGGTATGCGTACTGAAGCGTTTTTCAAATTGGAGAAAATTCAGGAAGGAATCAATCATGCAGCAACACCATCCAGGCAACACAAGAAAAGTAAAAAAAATATCCCCCCGGGAAAAGGACCCGGGGGGATATATTCCTGAAAACCGGTAAAACCGGCCTAGTAATTCTCTTTTACATATTGCTTTTGGCGGTAGACTGCGCGCAGCACCTGTCCACGACGTCTAACCGAGGGTTTTTCAAAAGCAGTGCGTGAACGCAGTTCCCGAAGGATACCCGTCTTCTCAAACTTCTTCTTGAACCGCTTCAGGGCCTTGTCAATGGACTCGTTCTCCTTGATATTGATAATCAGCATGCCTTTAAATAGTTAGGGCCGCAAATATAGTCGAAAGCCCCTCTTTTCTGCAACATTACTTCAAAATAGCCCTGGAAATGACCAATTTCTGTATTTCTGAGGTCCCCTCGCCGATGGTACAGAGTTTGGCATCCCGGTAAAATTTCTCGGCCGGAAAGTCCTTCGTATACCCGTATCCCCCGAAAATCTGCACCCCATCATCCGCCACTTGTACGGCCACCTCGGACGCGTATAGCTTGGCCATGGCCGATTCTTTATTTACGCTCTTTCCAAGATCCTTAAGTTCTGCGGCCCGAAACGTGAGCAGGCGAGCAGCCTCGATCTTCGTAGCCATTTCGGCCAGCTTAAAGGAGATGCCCTGGAAGGTGGAGATCGGCTTGTTGAACTGATGGCGCTCCTTGGAGTATTGCAGGGCCGCATCAAACGCTCCTTGCGCAATGCCTACACTCAATGCCGCAATCGAAATCCGTCCTCCATCCAGCACTTTCAGTGACTGAATAAATCCCTCTCCTTCGGCTCCCAGGCGCTGACTTTCGTGCACCCGGCAATCGGAAAAGATGAGTTCGGCTGTCTCGGAAGCTCGCATGCCGAGCTTGTTCTCTTTCTTCCCTGATGTAAACCCCGGTGTGCCTTTTTCTATTACAAATGAGGTCATGCCATGAGAATCTCCTACTTCCCCGGTTCGCACAATGACTACCGCTACATCGCCACTGCGGCCATGGGTGATGAAGTTCTTCGCTCCATTGAGGACATAGTGTGATCCCTCTTTCTTCGCCACCGTACGCATGTTGCCCGCATCGGAGCCGGTATTGGGCTCTGTCAGTCCCCAAGCCCCAATCCATTCACCGCTGGCCAGTTTGGGGAGGTATTTTCTCTTTTGCTCTTCGCTGCCAAACAGGTAGATATGATTGGTGCAAAGTGAGTTGTGTGCAGCGACAGAAAGCCCGATAGAGCCGTCAATCCTGGCTATCTCAGAGATCACCGTAACATATTCACGGTAGGTCAAACCGGCTCCACCATATTCATGAGGTACCAGCACGCCCATCAGGCCCAGTTTGCCCATTTCATGAAAAAGCGGAACCGGAAATTCCTGGGCCTCGTCCCACTTCATAATGTTGGGGCGTATATGCTTTTCGCCAAAATCCTGGACCATTTCTGCCATCATTCGCTGGCCTTCGGAGAGGTCAAAGCTGAAGGTCTCAGACACCGCATTCATCATTTCCATTGCCATTTCAATTTTTAGCCGAACGCCAAAAATACAGGAACGGCTACCATTAACCAAACGACTGTTAGGTTGGTTATTTCAGCGGAATTGCCGTGGTTCTTGGCCCCAAAACGCTAATTTTGGCCCTTCTTAACAGGCTTCCAGATGAAGATAGCAGTGGTCGGTACGGGATATGTCGGCTTGGTAACAGGGACCTGCTTTGCTGAAACTGGAAACACTGTTACTTGTGTGGACATTGACGAACGCAAAGTGGCCAGCCTCAAGGCTGGGAAGATGACCATTTACGAACCCGGGCTGGACATTCTTTTTGAACGGAACATCAAACAGGGTCGGCTCTTTTTCACTACCTCCCTTCGGGAAGGCATAAAGGATGCGCAAGTTATTTTCCTTGCTTTGCCAACACCACCGGGCGCAGACGGCTCTGCCGATCTTAAGTTCGTGCTTGGCGTAGCCCGTGATCTTGGCGGTTTACTTCAACAATACGTCGTTGTGGTTGACAAGAGCACGGTACCGGTCGGAACCGCCGAACGTGTTGCTGAACAAATTCGGATCGAGGCGAAGGTGGAGTTTGACGTAATCTCGAATCCAGAGTTCCTGCGCGAAGGTGTAGCGGTTGAGGATTTTATGAAACCCGATCGAGTGGTGATTGGCACAACCTCCGCAAGGGCGCGCAAGTTGATGGAAAATCTTTATGCGCCGTTCGTGCGCCAGGGAAATCCCATCCTCTTTATGGATGAGCGTTCTGCCGAGCTGACGAAATATGCAGCCAACGCATTTCTGGCAACCAAGATTACGTTCATGAACGAGATCGCAAATCTTTGTGAAAAAGTGGGGGCGGATGTGGACTCCGTACGGCGTGGACTTGGGACAGATAACCGGATTGGCAAAAGATTTCTATTTCCGGGAATCGGCTACGGGGGCAGTTGCTTCCCGAAGGACGTGCAGGCGCTCGCCATGACCTCAGAAGAAAATGCGTATGATTTTCGGATTTTGAAATCGGTCATGGCAGTCAATGAAGCGCAGAAGACCAAACTCATTGCGCGAATTCATAAACATTTCGGAACCGTGAAAGGTCGCACAATCGCTTTCTGGGGGTTATCCTTTAAACCGCAGACCGATGATATCCGCGAGGCCCCGGCGCTTTATAACATTGACGAGCTGCTGTCCGCCGGCGCCATTATCCGCGCCCATGACCCGGAGGCAATGGAAAATGTGCGCAAACTGCTCGGCGATCGAATTACGTATCACGAAAATCCCTACGAAGCCGCACAGGGTGCGGATGCCATCTTCATTGCTACCGAATGGCCGGAATTCCGCGCACCTGATTTTACTCGCCTCGCAGCAGTGATGAAATCGAAAATCATCTTTGATGGACGCAATTTGTATGACCTCCAGGAAATGCGGGAAGCGGGATTTACTTATTTCAGTATCGGAAGAAAATCAGTGAATGGCTAAGCCCAGAATTTTAATTACCGGCGCTGCCGGATTTTTAGGATCGCACCTCTGTGACCGTTTTATCCGCGAAGGGTACCATGTGATCGGTATGGACAACCTGATCACCGGGGAGATGAAAAATATTCAACACCTCTTTCCCCTTCCGGAATTTGAGTTTCACCATCACGATGTGTCCAAGTATGTTCATGTAGCCGGCGAGCTGCAGTACATTCTGCATTTCGCCTCTCCGGCCAGCCCGATCGATTACCTCAAAATTCCCATTCAAACGCTGAAAGTGGGATCCCTCGGCACCCACAACTTGCTTGGCCTTGCCCGCTCAAAAAATTCCCGGATCCTTGTCGCATCCACCTCTGAAGTCTATGGTGATCCTACGGTTCATCCGCAAACAGAAGAGTATTATGGCAACGTCAACCCGGTCGGCCCCCGCGGAGTATACGATGAGGCCAAGCGCTTCCAGGAAGCCATGACGATGGCTTATCATACATACCACAATGTGGACACCCGCATCATCCGGATTTTTAACACGTATGGCCCGAGGATGAGGCTAAATGATGGCCGCGTACTACCCGCCTTCATTGGTCAGGCTCTTCGCGGCGAGGACCTCACCGTTTTTGGCGACGGCAACCAGACACGATCGTTCTGTTTTGTGGATGATCTGGTAGAGGGTATCTATCGTTTGCTCATGAGCGATTATCACCTGCCAGTCAACATTGGCAACCCAGACGAAATCACGATCCTGGATTTTGCCAAGGAAATCATTCAATTGACCGGGACGAAGCAGAAAATTATTTTCAAACCGCTGCCCAAAGACGACCCGATGCAGCGACAGCCCGATATTACCAAAGCCAGAAAGTTGTTGCAGTGGGAACCAAAAATCTCGCGCAGTGAGGGATTGCGCATCACCTACGATTATTTCAAGACGCTTTCCCAGGAAGAACTGTACCAGCGCGATCATAAGAACTTCGATAACTACTCGCGATGAGAAAACTCCTGATCACCGGCGGAGCAGGCTTTATTGGTTCGCATGTGGTTCGCCGTTTTGTGCGCCGATACCCCGACTACCAGATCGTCAACCTCGACAAACTTACCTACGCGGGAAACCTTGAGAACCTGCGGGATGTCGAGAATTCCCCGAACTACCGCTTTGTCCGCGCAGATATTCTTGACAGTGCATTCATCCATTCCTTCCTTCGCGACGAACAATTTGATGGTATCATTCACCTTGCCGCAGAGTCTCATGTCGATCGCTCACTGGAAAACCCGGCTGATTTCGCGTTAACCAATATTGTGGGCACCCTGAACCTGCTTCATGCGGCACTCACGGCATGGAACGGCCGAATGGAGGGGAAACGCTTTTACCACATTTCCACGGATGAAGTATATGGCTCCCTTGGGTCAACGGGCCTATTTACTGAATCGTCCCTGATCGATCCCCGATCTCCCTATTCTGCATCCAAGGCGGGAAGTGATCACTTCGTCAGCGCCTATCATCATAGTTATGGTTTACCCACGCTGATCAGCCGTTGTTCCAATAACTATGGCCCCAATCATTTCCCGGAAAAGCTTATTCCACTGATGATCCACAACATCCTTCAGGGCAAGCCCCTGCCGGTGTATGGCAAAGGGGAGAATGTGCGCGATTGGCTCTATGTGGAAGACCATGCCGCTGCGATCGATCTCATTTTTCACAAAGGGAAGACCAGCGAGATATACAATATTGGAGGCAATAACGAGTGGAAGAACATCGACCTGGTTCGACTGCTATGCAAAATCATGGACCGGAAGATGAAACGGCCCGCCGGAACATCCGATCAATTGATCACGTTTGTCAAAGACCGTCTCGGCCATGACCTGCGGTATGCGATCGATTCCACCAAATTGAAAAGTGAATTGGGCTGGTCACCTTCGGTCGATTTTCCGACAGGCCTCGAAAAAACCGTGGACTGGTACTTCGCCAACAAAGAATGGCTGGATCACGTAACTTCGGGAGCTTACCGGGCCTACTATGACCGGATGTATACCAATCGATAACCAGTGGTCCATTAATTACTAAACCAACAGGCGGATGAAAGGAATTATTCTTGCCGGCGGATCCGGAACCCGATTACATCCGCTCACCCTGGTGCTGAGCAAACAGCTCATGCCCCTCTATGACAAGCCGATGATTTATTACCCGCTTTCCATCCTGATGATGGCTGGTATTCGGGAAATACTGATCATTTCTACTCCGCACGACCTTCCACTCTTTCGCAAACTGTTAGGTGACGGCAAGCAACTCGGATGCTCATTCTCTTACGCCGAGCAGCCAAAGCCCGAAGGTCTTGCGCAAGCCTTCATCATTGGCGAATCATTTATCGGAAAGGACAAAGTTGCGCTCGTGCTGGGCGACAATGTCTTCTATGGTTCCGGGCTGATTGAGTTGTTACAGCAGCATACAAACCCGGACGGCGGAGTGGTGTTTGCCTACCATGTTCAGGACCCCGAACGATATGGTGTGGTAGAATTCAGTAATGATAATCGTGCTCTCTCCATTGAAGAGAAGCCCTCTACTCCCAAATCAAACTACGCCGTTCCCGGTCTTTACTTCTACGACAATGAAGTGGTGGCGATGGCGAAGGGGCTCAAGCCAAGTGCAAGAGGAGAATTGGAGATTACCGACATCAACAACACCTACCTCAAGAAGGGCAAGCTTCACGTAGGCATCATGAGCCGGGGCACGGCATGGCTGGACACGGGCACCTTCGATTCCCTGATGCAAGCCGCCAACTTCATCCAGGTAATTGAGCAACGTCAAGGGCTAAAGATCGGCTGCATTGAAGAGGTAGCCTACCGAATGAACTTCATTTCCAGGGAACAGTTACTCAGCCTTGCCCGGCCGCTGGAAAAGAGCGGTTATGGCCTATACTTGAAGGGGCTTGTGGAGAATTGATCTACTCCTCCAGGTAGATTACCTGCATCACTACCCGTCCGACAATTCCCAGGGTTTCCCGACTGATCTGTTGCAGGTTATCCTTTTGGGTATGATGGAATGGCCCGAAGTATCCCACATTCGGATCATACTCGGTAATGTCTATCATTTGAATTCCTCCCAACTCATTCACAAAAAGGTGATCATCGGTTATGGGTGCCTGCCGTTGTTGAACAAAGGTTGATCCATGGCCGAGGCGTGCGGCCTGACTCCAAACTTTCTCTACAATTTTTGGTGCATACATCATCGAGGTTCCTTCCTGGTAGAACTGGGCGTTCGATCCTCCTACCATATCGAGTAGTATTCCATAGTAAGCCCGATATCCTGGTGCGTGTTTCTGCTTTGACCAGTGTTGTGATCCGAGACACCACCAGGAATCCAATCCCCCGGTCGTGGGCACTTTTGTTCCCTCCCGTTCGCCCCAATCTTCCCCGTCAAAAAAGATCAAGTCCACACCCACCGAGGGTTGCTCTTTCAGGTGCCGGCCAACTTCCAGCAATACAGCCACACCACTGGCACCATCATTCGCCCCATCAAAGGATTTGTCAGGAGCGTTCGGGTCCTTGTCGGAGAATGGCCGTGTGTCCCAGTGGGCAGCAAGGATAATTCGTTTCTGCACCTCGGGACGAAAACTGCCGATGAGGTTACGCAAGTTCAACTTCTGTCCATCAAAGGTGGTCGCCTGGAATTCCTGCACAACTGTCCTGGCGCCATACTCCCGAAGCTTTCGAAGAATATAGTCTCCGGTAGCCCGGTGAGCCGGTGTGTTTGGAATGCGCGCGCCAAAGGCTACCTGTCTCTCAACGAAGATGTAAGCCGAGTCCGCATTGAATTCCGGGATCGGCCGAGCCGTGGCAACTTCAGCCTTTTCTCTGTTCTTGTTATCGCCGCAGGATGAAAGCGCAAGTAGCGA
This sequence comes from Cyclobacteriaceae bacterium, assembly GCA_016787645.1. GTDB lineage: Bacteria > Bacteroidota > Bacteroidia > Cytophagales > Cyclobacteriaceae > ELB16-189. The sequence continues at coordinate 75,987 of JAEUUF010000020.1, forward strand.
CATAAGGAAAAAGTAAACAGGCCGATGCCTGAGCGCAATTTGCATGGTAGTGTCGGGGGGAGCTTGAAATTTGCCGAAAGTTAAAAAAGAACTACCTTTGCATTACTTCTTAAGAACTAACGAAAGAGGGGACCGCAAGTCCCCTCTTTGTTTATCAGAAAAAATGGAAATACGGGCAAAATTGGCTGATTTGGCATCCGAAAGCCTGAAACCAGGGCAGTTCCTGGTCGACGTAATCGCGTCGTCCAGGAACTTGTCAAAGATTACGGTAGTCGTGGATGGCGACCAGGGGGTCACCATTGATGACTGCGGAGAAATCAGTCGTGTACTTTCTGCGAAACTGGACGAACTGAACTTTGGTACATCACGGTATGTCCTTGAAGTAACGACCCCGGGGCTGGACCAACCCCTGAAGTTGAAACGCCAGTATTCCAAAAATATTGGCCGTGGACTCAAGGTGCATCGTCGCGACAAATCGATGGTCACCGGAAAGCTCATGAAGGCGGACGAATCAGGTATTGTCCTGCTTCAGGAAATCAAGGAAGGGAAGGCCAGGCTTGAGAAAGAAGTGCCGGTTTCCTTTGATGATATAGAAAAAGCATTGGTAATGATTTCATTTAACTAATTCGTGTTATGGATATTTCAAATCTCATTGAATCGTTTGCTGACTTCGCGAAGCAGAAGAACATTGACCGTCCAACCATGATTCGCATCCTGGAGGACGTCTTCCGCACCATGATCAAGAAGAAGTACACGTATGACGATAATTTTGACATCATCATTAACGCCGACAAGGGCGACCTCGAAATCTATCGCATCCGGGAAATCGTTGAAGACGACTCGGAAGACATCTGGGAGCATGACAAAATCAGCCTGACTGATGCGCGTAAAATTGAGCCTGATTTCGAGGTGGGAGAAGAAGTATCAGAACCCATTGAAATAGAGGCATTCGGCCGCCGCGCGGTAACTACGGCACGCCAAACGCTGATGCAAAAAGTCAAGGACCTTGAAAAGGACATCTTGTTCCAGAAGTACAAAGACATCGTCGGTGAAATTATTACCGGTGAAGTTTACCAGGTATTGAGTCGCGAGGTACTGCTCATTGATGCCGAGGGAAATGAAATTTCCATTCCCCGGAGCGAGCAAATTCCCAAAGACCGCTATCGGAAGGGAGAGAATGTACGCGCCATTGTCCATAAGGTGGAAATGGTCAATGGGAATCCGAAGATCGTCCTTTCTCGTACCTCACCGGTATTCCTGGAGCGCTTGTTTGAGCAAGAAGTTCCGGAAGTGTACGATGGTCTCATCACCATCAAGAAAGCGGTTCGTGAGCCCGGAGAGCGCGCGAAAGTTGCCGTTGAATCCTACGATGATCGCATCGATCCCGTTGGCGCTTGCGTGGGTATGAAAGGTTCACGCATTCACGCCATCGTTCGTGAGCTGCAGAATGAGAACATCGATGTAATCAATTACACTGAGAACCTAGAATTATTCATCCAGCGCGCCCTTAGCCCTGCCAAGATTGTGAACATGAAGATCGACAAGGAAAACAACCGTGTTTCGGTCTACCTGAAGCCCGACCAGGTTTCCCTGGCCATTGGCAAAGGCGGCCTCAACATCAAGTTAGCGAGCCGCCTGGTGGGTATGGAAATTGATGTCTTCCGTGAACTCGGCGAACAAACCGCGGAGGAAGATGTTGACCTCGATGAGTTCTCAGATGAGATTGAAAGCTGGGTCATTGATCAGTTGAAACAGATTGGCCTCGATACCGCCAAAAGTGTATTGGCACTTGACAAGCAGGAGTTGGTGCGCCGCACCGACCTGGAAGAGGAAACTGTCGACAACGTGGTAGCCGTATTGAGCAAGGAATTTGAATAAATAATAACGGAGAAAGCACTTAAATCAGGAAAAACCTAGGCAATTTTGAGCATGGCAGAAGAAAAAATGATACGGTTGGGGCAGGCCTCTCGCAAACTCAATGTGGGACATAACACCATATTGGAGTTCCTTTCCAAGAAGGGATTCACGGTGGAGAACAACCCCAACGCGAAGCTGACTGCCGAGCAATTTGCCATGCTCGCCAAAGAGTACGCGGCATCTGCCTCCGAAAAGATTGAGGCGTCGATCCTGACTATTGGCGGTAAACATTCTGAAACACTCACCATCCAAAGCGAGCCGGATACGCACCGGAAGAAGTCGGAAGAAGACGAGAGCATCCTCATCAAAAACCTTGGATCGAAAGAGATCAAGGCAAAAGAAGAGGCCAAGCAGCCCGAGAAGGTTCAGCGGGAATCTGCCAAACTGGAAGGCATCAAGGTCCTTGGCAAAATCGATCTCGAGAAGAAAAAGAAAGAAGCGCCAGCCCCGGTTGCTGAAGTCAAACCGGCTGAACCCGTTAAGGCTCCCGAACCTGAGAAGCAACCTGAACTGGAGCTGATTAAAGCGAAGGCGGGAAAGTTGCAAGGACTCAAAGTGGTCGACAAGATCGAACTACCGGAAGAAAAGAAATCAACCAGCTCGCAGTCCAACGAAGACAATCGGAAGAAACGCCCGCGCAAACGCATCGTAACCGTTTCGAATGAAAAAGGTCGCGGTGCAGGTGTAGCCGGCGCAAAGCGCACGATGCCTGGCAAAGGGGAGCCTTCCGAAAAGGAGATCCAGGATCAGATTCGGGCTACACTCGCCAAATTGAGTGGTGGGCAGAAAAAATTCAGCGGGGCCAAATACCGCAAGGAAAAGCGGCAAGCCGTATCCGAAGCAGAAGAGGAAAAGCTGTTGCAAGAGCAGCAGGCTTCGAAAACATTGCGTGTTTCTGAATTCATCTCCGCCAATGACCTCGCGTCCATGATGAACGTTTCGGTGAATGAGGTGATCTCCACCTGCATGAACCTGGGGATGTTTGTTTCCATCAACCAGCGACTGGACGCGGAAGCCATCACCGTAATTGCCGATGAATTTGACTACGATGTCCAATTCATTTCGGCTGAGGATGAGACGCACACGGAGGAAGCGAAAGAACCCGAAGAGAATCTTAAGCCACGGGCACCCATTGTCACCATTATGGGTCACGTTGACCATGGCAAGACCTCGTTGCTGGACTTCATCCGAAATACAAAAGTCGTTGCGTCGGAAGCGGGCGGTATTACCCAGCACATTGGCGCGTATGATGTAACTACCAAGAGCGGTCAGAAGATCGCTTTCCTGGATACGCCGGGTCACGAAGCGTTTACCGCCATGCGTGCCCGCGGTGCCAAACTCACAGACGTGGCCATTATCGTGGTGGCCGCTGACGACGATGTGATGCCTCAAACCAAAGAAGCCATCAATCACGCCCAGGTGGCCGGCGTGCCCATTGTTATTGCCATCAATAAAGTTGACAAGCCCACAGCCAACCCTGATAAAATCCGGGAATCGTTGTCGAAGAATAATATCCTGGTGGAAGAGTGGGGTGGAAAATACCAGTGCCAGGAAATTTCCGCCAAGACCGGGAAAGGTGTCGATGAATTACTGGAGAAGGTTATCCTGGAATCCGAAATGCTGAACCTCAAGGCCAACCCGGACAAACCGGCCGTTGGATCCATTATTGAGGCCTCCCTGGACAAAGGTCGTGGCTATGTAGCCACAATCATGGTTCAAACCGGTACTCTTCGGGTTGGTGATATCATTGTCGCGGGGTCACACCACGGTCGTGTAAAGGCTATGTTCGATGATACTGGCGACCGCATTAAGGAAGCAGGACCTTCATCACCCGTACAGGTGCTTGGTCTGGATGGCGCACCCCAGGCCGGTGAGAAATTCGCCGTCTACGAAACTGATCGCGAAGCCAGGGAAGTGGCTACCAAGCGTGCTCAACTCGCTCGCGAACAGAGTATCCGCACGAAGAAACATATTACGTTGGACGAGATTGGTCGCCGTATTGCGATCGGATCATTCAAGCAATTGAATGTAATTGTCAAGGGTGACGTGGACGGTTCGGTAGAAGCTCTGTCAGACTCCTTATTGAAACTCTCTACCCCCAAGATCCAGGTGGGAATCATTCACAAGGCCGTCGGACAGATTTCGGAATCGGATGTATTGCTGGCCTCCGCCTCGGATGCCGTCATCGTTGGTTTCCAGGTGCGTCCTTCCGCATCAGCGCGGAAGTTGGCCGAAGCTGAAGAGATTGAAATTCGCTTGTATTCTATCATCTACGACGCCATCAATGACGTGAAGAGCGCCATGGAGGGCATGCTGGAGAAAGAGATGGAAGAAGTGATTGTCGGAAACGCCGAAGTGCGCACGGTGTTCAAGATCTCGAAAGTGGGAACCATCCTGGGATGTATGGTTACCGATGGATACATTAAGCGGGCTAATCCGATCCGCCTCATCCGCGACGGTATCGTCGTGTATGCGGGCAAACTGAGTTCACTCAAGCGCTTCAAGGATGATGCCAGCGAAGTGAAATCAGGCTTTGACTGCGGTATGGGCATTGAAGGATTCAATGATATGCAGGTCGGTGACGTGATTGAAAGCTACGAGAACAGGGAGGTAAAGAAGATATAATCTCCACAGGCTATTCAATAAAAAAGCCCCGGCACTTAGCCGGGGCTTTTTTTATTTATGTCATCCAGCGGATCAGAACTTCACTTCCGGGGCTTTCTCCGCACCAGCGTCTGCTTTGAAGTATCCCTTCTCACCGAAACCAAGCAACGAGGCAAAAATCACCGTAGGGAATCTCCGACGGGAAACGTTGTAGGCATTCACCGCGTCATTGAAGCGCTGACGAGAAACATTGATTCGGTTTTCAGTTCCTTCCAGTTGGGCCTGGAGATCCAGGAAGTTCTGGTTGGCCTTCAGGTCAGGATAGTTTTCGGCCACGGCCAGCAATCGACCCAGCGCAGAACCAAGAGTTCCCTGTGCCTGCTGAAATGCGGCGACGTTTTCTGGAGTGAGATTATTCGCGTCTATTTTCACCTGGGTGGCTGAGGCACGCGCCTCCATCACTTGGGTGAGGGTGGTCTGCTCAAAGTTGGCGTAACCCTTCACTGTATTGACGAGGTTTGGGATGAGGTCGGCCCGTCGTTGATAGTCCGATTCCACATTTCCCCAGGCAAGTCCGACGTTCTCCTGTTTGCCAACCAGTCCGTTGTATGAACTGAATCCCAGAAGAACCAGGGCACCCAAAACGATCCAGATAATGTACTTTCTCATGTCAGTTTCAAATTAGTTTCGGCAAAGATAAGCATACGAATATTACTCGTGATTTGTGGGGCTTTTAGGCTACTCAGCTAATATAAAGCACCAGTCCCTTTAGGTACTCGCCTTCCGGATGGTAGATGGACACCGGGTGGTCGGGTGGCTGAGAAAGTTGGTATAGCACCTTTGCTTCCCGCCCCGCCTGGATGGCAGCAGAAACTACCGTGTCGTAGAACAACTGGCGATCGACAACCTGGGAGCAGGAGAATGTGAACAATAAGCCCCCGGAGCGGATGACCCGCATCGCTTCGGCATTTAGTCGCTGATACCCCTTCATGGCCTGGTGTCGTGCTTCCTTGTGTTTGGCGAATGCCGGCGGGTCGAGTATGATGATGTCGTACTGATCTTTCTTGTCCTTGAGAAAATCAAAAGTGTCACCGATGAAGCACTCATGCTTTTTCACATCAAAAGCATTAAGCTCAATGTTCTGCCGGGCTAGTTCCACTGCGCGTTCTGATGCGTCAATGGAATGCACCAACGTTGCTCCCGCCTGCAGCGCATAAACGGAGAACCCACCGGTGTAACAAAATGTATTCAATACGCTTCGTCCAGCAGCGTGACTGCCCAGCAGTCGCCGGTTTTCGCGCTGATCGAGGAAGAACCCCGTCTTTTGGCCTCCTTCCCAGTCTACCAAAAATTTATTGCCATGCTCGACTACGGCATGTGGTACAGCGCCCATTCCAAAAAGATATTCGCTTTCCGATTTGCCATCGCCAGCCGACATGCCTTTGTAATAAACCGCGGTGAGTTGATTCCCCAGGTTTTTCAACAAGGCATCTTTAATTCGCTGGCGATCGCGGTGCATCCCGGAACTATGCGCCTGGATGACAGCAACACCGCGATAAATATCGACGATGAGCCCCGCCAACCCGTCCCCTTCTCCGTGAACCAATCGGTAGCAATCCGTATCCGCGGAAATCACGCCGGTGCGCTGACGTATGGCCAGAGTCGACGCAATTTTAGCTGAGAAGAAATCATCCCCGGGGGGCTCTGGACGAAAAGACAAAAGGCGGGCGGTGATCGTGCCTTTCTGGTAGTGGCCATATCCCAGCACGGTGCCGCTGGCATCTTTTACACACACCCAAGCGCCGCTCTCCGGGTTTCCTTCGATGGACTGGATTGCTCCGGAAAAAATCCACGGATGAAAACGCCGCGCAGAAGCATCTCTGCCTTTTTTGAGGTATACCTGACCTTGTATTTCCATCGCGTTTCCTAAATTTAGCGCCATATTACCCGAAATACGAGTGACCGCCCAATCGAAGAGAACATCTTCATTGGACAGCGATCCCGTGGGAACTGAAAAGTGAAGTTACATCCTTAAATAAAGTGACTGTTTATGAGACTTTTTATTAGTGCTTTGGTAGTAATGATGCTTGCAGGATGCAATCAGCCATCGTCAACGGGCAACGAGGAAATTCCTGGCGTTCAGGAAAAGTTCGAAGATACACCGGGGCTGATCCGAACAGAAATTGTTGATGCGGCCGGTCGACTGACCGCCATGGGATACTATCTCAACGGGAAAAAGGAAGGTTCGTGGACCGACTATACCGAAGACCTTCGGGTTCACCGGCTAACCACCTATGTCAACGGGAAGAAAGAAGGTATCTATATGGAGTTCAACACTGCTAACGCTGTGACGGTTCGTTGCTTCTATCATAACGATCTGCGGCATGGCCCTTATGTAGAGTATTCTCCGGTCGGACTGAAGGAAGAGCGCTTCTACTCCTACGGAAAGATGGAGGGCATTGCCCGGGTTTACTTCAATGATGGTAAACTGATGGAAGAGGGGTATTACAAGGACGGTGAACGGGAGGGGATATCGAAATGGTACGACCGCGAGGGGAACAAGACCCTGGAATACGAATACCACCAAGGCAAATTGGTCAAGAAATAGCCCTTTTTCGTCCTTTTACACCATTTCAAGAACTTTCTCCAGCCTATGAACGTAGTTAGGATACCCTGTCCGGGTACCCTGCAAAAATGTCATTTTCCCACATTTTTAAGCGCTGCTGGCATAGTTTTTACTGATATCCCTTCAGACAAAATTTGAGTTTGATATGAAGCGTTTTGGATTGCTGGTTATTGCCGCTGCCTTGGGTAGTGCCTTAACCCTGGTTACCACTGGTTATTTCAAGAAAGAGGCACCCGGTGTCCGCATTGAACATGTCGGCACTCCGCTTTCCAACGTGGCCTTAACACGAAATGAAAACGGAGAAGTAGTTCCGCTTGACTTCACCGAAGTTGCAGAAAAAGTGACGGATGCAGTGGTTCACATCCGGTCTACATCCGAAGGAAATTTTTCCAAGAACCGCACCCCTGATCCTTTCGAATTTTTCTTCGGCCCCGATGCGCCGCGTCAACGAGGACCCAGCCAGAGCTCTGGGAGCGGAGTCATCATCAATGCCGACGGCTACATCGTCACCAACAATCACGTTGTGCAAGGCGCTGACGTGGTGGACGTCACCCTGCACGACAATCGTTCCTTCAAGGCTGAGGTCGTCGGCACAGATCCCGACACTGATCTCGCGCTGGTGAAAATCAAAGAAAAGAACCTGCCCTTCCTCTCCTTTGTAGATTCAGATAAGTCCAAAGTGGGCGAGTGGGTACTTGCCGTGGGCAACCCGTTCAACCTTAACTCCACAGTAACTGCGGGGATCATCAGTGCCAAGGGGCGGAACATCAACATCATCAATTCCGGCAATCCGTCGGAATCCGGAACGACAGCCATCGAATCCTTTATACAGACCGACGCTGCCATCAATCCGGGCAACAGCGGCGGTGCGCTTGTCAACATGAATGGAGGACTCGTTGGAATCAACACGGCCATCGCAAGCCCGACGGGATCGTACTCGGGCTATGGATTTGCAATTCCCTCGAACATCGTCAGTAAGATAGTTGAAGACCTTCTCACCTACGGTACAGTTCAGCGGGGCTGGCTGGGCATCCAGGTAGGTAGTGTGAACAGCGACTTGGTGCGAGAGGAGGAGCTTTCGGTAAATGAAGGCGCATTCGTCAGCGGCTTTGGCGATATGGATGACAAGAGTGCCGCAAAGCAGGCGGGCATACAGCGTGGAGACGTGATTGTAAAACTCGACAATACGCCAATCAAAACCAGTTCTGCGCTTATCGAATATATTGGACGCAAGCGTCCGGGCGACAAAGTGAATGTAGTGGTGAATCGCAAGGGAAAAGAAAAGGTGATTCCTGTAGTCCTTAAAAACCGGGAGGGCAGCGTTGGCGCCTCCAAGCGGGAAGAGCGCGATGCGGTGAGCGCCCTGGGCATGGAATTGGAAGCACTCGATCCCAAAGTCCTGAAGCGACTTGAAATCTCCTCCGGAGTAAGAGTGAAAGCACTCGGGAACGGCAAAGTCGCCCGATATACCGAAATGCGGGAGGGTTACATTATCACCTCGATCGACAATAAACCGGTGAATTCCCCGAAGGAGGTAAACGAGATCATCCGGTCGAAAAAGCCTGGGGAATTGTTGATCTTCTCGGGCATCTACGAGGACTTTACCCGGGAGTATAGTTACGTCATACGAATGTAAATCTGTCAGAGCGATTATGAGAAGAATGTTCAAGAAAGGTGACCGTGTACGGAATCGTGTGGATGGAAAGGTCATGGAGGTACTGAAGTACCTTAAGAAAAACCTGGTGGCTGTCCGTTGGTTTGACCTCCGTTCGAAGGAGGTGCACACGGAAACCGTCAAGGAGGATAATCTTTCCAAAGCGGCCTGAAGAAACACCCCGCGTATCCCTTACGCGGGGTTTTTTCCATCCCCGATGCCCAAAGCGCTGTCCCAAACTTCTGGGAAACGCGTTACCTTTGAGTTACAAAACCAACGGCCATTAAGAAGTTCGAGATTCCCGCCCATTACCGGTCAAACCTCAGCAGCCGGGTAAAAGAGTTCCGCAGAATTCAAGATCAGCGCAAGCAGGACTTTAGCCCAACCATACTTGATTTTGGGCCTGTTCAGATTGTCCTGGCGCGTCATTTCGGTTTCTGCTATGGTGTGGAAAATGCGATAGAGAAAAGTTATCGCGCCCTTGAGGAAAATGGCGATAAGCACGTGTTCTTGCTTAGCCAGATGATCCACAACCCAGAAGTAAACCAGGACCTGCAGGAAAGAGGGATTCGATTTATCATGGATACGGACGGAAGCCAGTTGATTCCCTGGGAAGAGATTCTGCCCTCGGATATTGTCATCATCCCTGCCTTCGGTACCACCCGGGACATTGAGGAATTACTTAGAAACAAGGGCGTCAATATTGAGCCCTACAACACCACCTGTCCCTTCGTGGAGAAAGTGTGGAATCGCGCCGCAAAGCTTGGAAGCGAAAAATACACGGTAATCATCCACGGAAAGCCAAAGCATGAAGAAACCCGTGCCACGTTCTCTCACAGTGCGGAAGGGGCTCCTTCGGTGATTGTGCGGGATCTGAACGATGCCGTGGAACTGAGCAATTTCATCCTGGGCAGCAAGAGTCCTTCTGAATTTTATGAAACCTATCGAGGCAAATACTCAACCGGGTTTAGGCCTGATCTGCATTTCGAACGAATTGGCGTGGTCAACCAGACCACCATGCTCGCGACTGAAACCACGGCCATCGCCGATTTCCTCAGGCAGGTGATGATCCGAAAATTTGGCGCCGATGCCATCGGCAACCATTTTGCGGATACACGCGATACGCTTTGCTATGCCACCAACGACAACCAGGATGCCACCTATGAATTGCTGAACCTGGATGCCGACGTGGCCATCGTGGTTGGCGGATACAATAGCTCAAACACTTCGCATATTGTTGAGCTTTGTGAACGAAAGTTTCCGACCTTCTTCATTAACTCCGAAAATGAAATCGCCTCCCGCGAGGAGATCCATCACTTTGATTATCCCAACAAAACCCGGAAAACCACTTATTCGTTTCTGCCGGATAAATCCCCGGTGCAAATCATTGTGACCAGCGGCGCCTCGTGCCCGGATACCGTCGTAGACCGGGTAATTCTTCGCTTGCTCAATCTTTTTGAATCTTCGCGACCCGTTGAAGAAGTAATGGCCCGCTTCTGATTCCGGCATGGTGCATTTCCTGACTCCCGGAAAACTTGCATCTCTCCTCCTAATCCTTCTCGGCTCATTGGGAGTCGCTGCCCAAGTCAGGCAAGACTCCACAAGGGTACTTGATGAAGTTACTGTTGAAGCCTATGCCGCTGACCGGAAAGCCAGCGAAGTCGCCGCTTCTATCGGGGTTATCCAGCAAAAGGACCTTAATCGCTTCAGCCAGGCATCATTGCTCCCGTCATTTAACCTCTTGCCCGGGGTACGTATGGAAGAACGCTCACCCGGCAGCTATCGCTTCTCCATCCGCGGAAGTCTGCTCCGCTCACCGTTTGGAATCAGAAATGTAAAATTTTATTGGAACGGTTTGCCCTTTACAGATGGGGGCGGAAATACTTACTTGAATCTCCTTGACCTCTATTCGGTGAACAAGGCCGAAGTCATTAAGGGACCGGCGGGAAGCATGTATGGGGCGGGAACTGGAGGAGCCGTATTATTGAGGTCTCCGGAGATTCAAGGCTCTGGACTTGGGCTCACGGCACAGTACGGCTCCTTCGGTAGTTTACGGTATGGCGGCGCCGTGGAGGCTCATAGCGAAAGTCTAGATTCACGTGTGCAGTTTGTTCGCCAGCAATCGGACGGGTATCGCAGCCAAAGTGCGATGAAGCGAAATGCCTTTAACGCCGACATGAGCTTCACCATTGACGCGGCATCTGTAGTCAACGTCATTGTCCTTTATAGTGACTTATACTATCAAACACCCGGGGGCCTTACCGAGCTTCAATACTTATCCGATCCGCGACAAGCGCGACCAACCTCACCTTCCGGGCCTGGCGCCATTGAGCAGAAAGCTGCCGTTTATAATCAAACGCTGTTCAGCGGGGTGACTTTGGAGCGTCAATGGACCAAAAAATGGTCGACACTCATCGGGCTGGTTGGATCGGACACCGACTTCCGAAATCCTTCCATTCGCAATTATGAAACCCGGAAAGAACAGAATTTTGGAGCCCGGGTGTCAAGCCGGTATCAAGATACGCGCCTGAACCTGACATTCGGCGGTGAATACCAACATCTTAACTCTCCGGTTATCGTCACCAATAATGTCAGTGGTAATCCCGGAACGCAGGTCATTTCCAAAGATGACATCACTTCCAACATGGCTATGGGCTTCGGTCAGTTGGAAGCCGATCTCGGCCACAATAACATGCTCACCGCAGGATTCAGTTTTAATTATCTCGAATACAATGACAACCGGCTTGCGCTTTCTCCCCCGGAAACAAATGCGAGAAAATTCAATCCGGTCTTGCTACCAAGATTGGCGCTGCTAAAGAAACTATCGCCCACTGTTTCGGTCTACGCTTCAGCGAGCAAAGGATACTCTCCTCCTACTGTGGCTGAAGTAATTCCATCAACAGGAATCTATAACCCAACGCTGAATCCAGAAACCGGATGGAGTTATGAGGCGGGCTTTTCAGGTTCGCTGGGTTCATCCTTTGATTTTCACCTGGCCCTGTACGATTTCCTACTCACCAACGCGATCGTGCTCCAACGCGATTCCAGCGGGGCCGATTATTTTGTCAATGCAGGGGAAACGCGTCAACAGGGAATAGAGCTAAACGCGACATGGACAAAACACTTTGCCGCACGAATAAAGGAGTTGCGGGCAGTGACCAGCGTCACGTACAGTCACTATCGCTTTGGCAATTATGTGAACGACGGGAATGACTATTCAGGTAATGCAGTGACTGGCGTTCCTCCGCTCGTGGCGGTAGCCGGAATTGATGTAACAATGCAGCAAGGTTGGTACTTACGCGTGACGGGCACCTTCGTTGATCGAATTCCACTGAACGATGCAAACACCGCCTATTCAGCCGACTATTTCTTGCTGGGTGCACGAGCGGGGTATCAATCCGCAGGCAAGATGCCTGTCGATTTCTTTGCTGGTGTAGACAATGCTTTGAACCAGCGTTACAGCCTCGGAAACGATTTGAATGCAGCGGGTGGGCGATATTATAATGCGGCACCGACTGTGAACTACTACGTGGGGATCACGTCAAGAATTCCATTTGTCAGGTAGTAGAATCAGGCCGACTTCTTCACCAAGCGACGATCCAGCCATTGCAATCCGGCGATGAACACCACACCAAACAGGGTAAGTGCGGGATAACCGGTCAGAAATTTGAGGATCCCCAATTCCGGGGTGAACCCAGTGCGCCAAATGGCAACAACCAGCGCGAGGACGCACGCCGTAATGCCCACATACAACCAGACCAAATCGCTTGAGGAGCTTGATGACCCGGCTTGGATGCGCAGCATGACGCGGTCTGCAAATGAGGGCGGTAGGGAAAATTTCGGTTCACGCTGAAGAGCATCTACTATTTTCCGGTAGACCTGCCCCTCATGCCCCGGCACCGATTCGCCCTGGTTGATTCGCTCCTGGATATCCTCGTCTTTCATGCGATTTCTCTGTGAAGATATTTCGTTAATTTCTCTTTCAATAGTTTCCGTGCACGGAAAAGATAGTTCTTCACCGTGCCCTCAGGCATGCCCATTACCTCGCCGACCTCCGCATAATTCATTCCGTCCAGGTGGTAGAGCGTAAGCACTGCCTTGTACTGGGGCGGGAGCTGATCAACGAAGATCAAAACGCGTTCCTCTTCGTCTTTTGCCGAGAGAATTTCCGCTGGATTATCCCGCTCAACGAACCGTTCAATCCAACCTTCATCTTCCGGGATCTCCTGAAATTGCATCCGCTGCTTTCGTATATGGTTGATGGCATGCCGGTAGGCAATCGTCGCTATCCATGTACTCAGTTTCGACTGGAAGCCAAATTCAGGGAGCTTTTCATACACTTTCAAAAAAACATCCTGGCAGATCTCTTCGAGATCCTCGTTGCCCTTGACCAACCGGCCAACCATATGGGCCACAAGGCGCTCATGCTGCCGGATCAAGGCCCTCAGCGCGGATTCCTCCCCTTGAAGAACCCGGGAGACCAGGGTCCGGTCATCTGTCATTGGGGGGTTGGACACGGATTTTAGGGAGAATGTTGCAGTAGGTACGTAATTTTTAAGGATCCGGCGGTTCCCTCGGTACACAAATTCAACATTTCAAAACAATTCAGCGATAATGATCCTTGCCTGCAACATTCCCGGCTCAGCCGGTGTCCAATGCCTCAACACCAAACAACTGATCCATGATTTCCAACGATGTACTAATGCCCATTGCGATAATGGGAAGTTTTGGGGCCTCACTGTATTACTTTACCAAAGTGATGACCGACTATATCCTCAAGAAGAAAATGATTGAGAAGGGCTATGTCAATGAGGACACCCAATCCATCTTTCGTCAGCAAGAGCGCACAGAAAACAAATATGCTTCACTCAAGTGGGGGCTCATTCTCTTCTTTGCGGGAGTTTCTTTCGTCCTGATGGAGTTCATACCCACCTACGGCAATTCCCCGCTGCCTTTCGGCATGTTTGCGATTGCCGTATCGCTTGGCTTTTTGATTTACTACTACCTCGTCAAGCGAGAGACCAAGTAACCTTTCATCCACACCATCGTCTAAGTCACCTGCGTCGGGACTCCGGTGCCGATCATCTTCACAACTATATCCGATACCCATGATCCGCAATTATCTAAAAACAGCCTTCCGAAGCCTGGTACGTCATCGCTTCTTCTCGTTCATCAATATCTTCGGATTATCGGTTGCGATGGCCTTATCGATGTGCATCATTATGTTGGTGGCGGATCAGATGAGCTACGATCGCTACAACACCCGCAGGGATCGCATCTATCGGATCAACAGTATTCCGCTGGGCAAGAATGGAGAACAGTTTAGCGAGACGTCTACTACCTCGATGCCGCTGCGTCAGGAATTGCTGGACAATTACACCGGCGTTGAAAAGGCTGTCCGCATTCACCGCGGGTTCGGAAATATGTGGCTTGAAATTGGACAAAATGTAAATATCCCTCTCTCCGGCTATTTCGCCGATCCCGAAATCCTCGAGCTGTTTCAATATGAATTGGAGTATGGAGACCCCGCCACGGCTCTCCGTGATCCCTATTCGGTTGTTCTCACCCGGAAGACCGCCCGCAAACTGTTTAAGCAGGAGAACCCGGTAGGTGAAACGTTCAAAGTGGGCGTTGAAGGGCCCTACAAAGTCACCGGTGTTTTGAAAGAGACAAAACAAAAGACGCATATCGCCTTTGATGCCCTCGCGAGTTTTAGCACGACGTATAGCCTGGCGGTAGCCAAAACCAACCACGGATTGGAAGACGCTTCCGGGAGTTTTGCACACCTGAACAACTGGTATCACTACTGGTCAGGCTGGGTATACATTCTTGTCGAGAAGGGAAAATCCCAGGAAGAAATAGTCGGGCACCTCGACGCCATCGCAAAGAAAAACAACGATGGGATAACAAACCCGGACCGGCAAAATAAAGTAAAGTATGCCCTTCAAAACCTGATGGACATTACGCCCGGCCACACCATTAATAATGCCATCGGGCCTGTGTTGCCATGGTTCTTCGTCTATTTCTTTATCGCTCTCGCCGGTGTAGTCATGCTTACCTCATGCTTCAATTTCACGAATCTCAGTATTGCGCGCTCACTCACCCGTGCCCGGGAAATCGGGGTACGTAAAGTGACCGGTGCCGCTCGCTGGCAGATCTTTCTTCAATTTCTTTCAGAATCGGTGATGGTATCGCTTTTCGCACTGGCCCAGGCGATTGTGTTGCTGATTGCACTGAAACCCCTCATGCTGCAGTTAAGCTTTGCCCAACTATTGCGGTGGGACCTCGAGATGAATTATCTCATCGGCGCAATCTTCCTGGCGTTCGCCATTGTAGTTGGTATTCTGGCTGGCCTTTTCCCTGCCGTAGTACTGAGCGGCTTCCAGCCGGTCAAAGTGCTGAAGAGCCTGAATACGATGAAACTTTTCTCCAGCCTGCGACTGCGCAAAGCCCTGCTGGTCGGGCAGTTCACTTTCTCCCTGGTATTTATTCTCTCCGTGATCGTTGTGTTCAACCAATTGCAGCTCTTCCTCCGCACAGATCATGGGTTCAGCATGGAAAAGAAGATGATCGTCAGCCTGAACAATACCTCTCCTGAAACACTGAAGACAGCGCTGGAGCAGCAAAGCGGGATCGAATCCGTCACGGCTGTCTCCCATTTACCGGCGGCCGGTTTCAACTATGCGTCCGGATACAAGAAGTCGCTCGATGAAAAGGACTGGAATACGATTTCTTACTTCTCCGTAGACGAAGATTACCTCGCCAACATGGGAGTGGAGTTGCGCTCCGGGGAGTTTTTCAAGGCAACTAACGGGTCTTCGAATAAGAATTTCATTGTACTCAATGAAAAGGCGATAGAATCCTTTCACTTCGACTCCCCTGAGGAAGCGATTGGTCAGGAGATCTATGCTTATGATTCCAGCCGCCTCATGATCATTGGAGTAGTCAAGAACTACAATCATGAAATGCTCATGGAGAAACTCACTTCCATGGCGCTGATCTATAAGCCAGAGGAGTTCCGCATGCTTCAAGTCCGCTATACCGGCACCTATGATGAGGCCAGCAAGGTGGTCGAATCCGTTTGGGCCACGATTAATCCCACCCTGAAGGTTGACTTCAAGGATTTCTATGCCGAGATACACAAAATGTATGATGTCCTCTTCGGTGACCTCGTCAGTTTACTAACCGTAATATCTTCCCTTGCGATACTCATTTCATGCCTTGGGTTGTTGGGTATGGCCACCTATACTACCGAAACCCGCATCAAGGAAATTTCCATCCGGAAAGTATTGGGAAGCAGCAACTCAGCGTTGATCTACCTGTTGTCAAAAGGTTTCTTCGTCATTCTGCTTATTTCCATCGTGATCGCCGTACCCACGGCTTATTACATCAACAATCTATGGCTGGAACAGTTGGCGTATCACGTCAGTGTTGATTGGGTAACCATCTGCCTTGGGGTTGGAGCCTTGATGGTGTTTGGCGCGCTCACCATTGGCTCGCAGACCTGGCGTGCGGTGTTTGTCAACCCTGTGGAGAATCTCAAGAGCGAGTAATACCCCGCTTCCTCACCTGGACAAAAAGTAACAGCAAGGGAATCGCGCCGGCAATGCCGATTATTACGGTTAGTTTCAGTCCATTCAAGAATGCAATCGAGAGCGTAGCCCTGCTTGCTTCCAAAATCCCAAAAGCCTCCATCAAGCCAAAGAGACCAGAACAGCCGATCCAGGCCACTGACAGGATGATCAGGTAAAGTCGCAGTTCACTGCCTTGAGATGATTCGGGTCTTTCAGACATTCGTGCTCCGGTTCATAAGTCTGATTACCAGGTATGAAAGAAGTGAAAAGCAAAAGATCAACAGTCCGTAGAGTACCGTAATCAAGGCAACCTTTAGCCCTCCACAAATCACGTTAAACGGAATATTATCTTTCGCCGACTCCAGTGCCCCGAGTGCATAGAAAAACCCGATCAACGTCGACCATGTGCCCCACGCAGCCGCCAGGCCACCAAGCTGCTTGATAGCTTCCACCCAATTCGGGTTAATCGGCTTCTTCCGAACGACAGCAAGCAAGGCATACAAAACAAGAGCAATAATCGCGAACAGGATAAGCGTGAGAACCAGCATGAATTGGATCCCACCGATCGTATGCATCTCAAAGAATGACATAGTGGTAAAGTTTTGGTTTTGTTTCCGTCCAGGCAAGGTTACGGCACTGGGAAATGAAAACCATTCCATTTGCAGCCAGGGGCCGCCTTCGTATGGGATAAAGCGGGATTTGCACCCCTCATGGCGAAAAGCACCTCCAATTGGTTGAAAGCCGTTAATCCAGCCCCGGGGAATTCCCTTTTTCCTTACTTCGTGTTCGTGAACGGTTTTGAAAGGAGCCTGGATAGGGTAGTTACACGGCAGCGCTGGTTGCTGCATGTGTTGTTCTGGGTTTTCGTGTTGATCTTTTACGCTGTGTTCTTTGGAAGAAAGAACAGCAACTACCTTTTGACAGGGTTCCTTGTGGTCTTGTTGCTTCCGGTTACTGCGGCGACAATGTATTTCATGAACTACTTTCTGGTTCCGCGCTATTTGCTGAAAGCAAACTATGGAAAGTTCTTGCTGTACTTTGTCTACACGCTGACGTTTTCCCTATTCCTGGAAATGATCGTTGCGTTCATGGTTTTCCTCCTCCTCGCAGAGGTCAAGATCAAGGACATGAGTCCCGCTTCCGTGGACTTTGTATTTATGCTTACCTCCCTCCTTCTTGTGGTTTTCATGGGAATGGGTATAAAGATGTTGCTTCACTGGCGGCGCTCCAGGGAAGACTATGAAAGACTGCTTCGCGAAAAGGTAGAGGCTGAATTGAAATTCCTTAAAGCACAATTGAATCCCCATTTTCTCTTCAACACACTCAACAACCTCTATTACCTGACCATTCAAAAGTCGGATAAGGCACCGCAAGCCATCCTCCAACTTAGTGAGATCCTGGATTACGTCATGAGGTCAGGAAAATTGGTCTTCGTTCCACTTACCGAAGAGCTCAAACAGGTTAATAATTATATCTCTCTCGAACAGCTACGCTATGAGGACAGGGTAGAGATAAGGCAAACACTCTTGGGCAATCCGGGCGATTTGACAATCGGTCCCATGATGTTCGTGTCGCTAATTGAAAACGCTTTCAAGCATGGCGTTTTGAATTCTCCGGGACAAACTTGGATTGAAATAAAGACCCTTTGTGACCCTAGCCAAGTTGCCTTCGAAATTTCCAACCCGGTGAATGGGCCTACCCTGAGTGAAGGAATCGGGCTTGATAATTTACGGAACCAGCTTAACTACCTCTATCCCAATGATCACCGCCTCAGCATTGAAAATGCAGATAACAAATTCAGTGTTAAATTGACAGTGACTCAGAAGAAATGAAGTTCCGCTGCCTGATCATTGAGGATGAGCCGCTGGCCCGCAAGTTGATTGCTTCGCATATCAACAGGGTTGAGAACCTGGAAATTGCCGGTGAATGCATTGACGCCTTCGCTGCTGGGAATTTTTTGCGGAAGCAAAGGGTTGATTTGATTTTCCTGGATTTACAGATGCCGGAGGTCTCCGGATTCCAATTTCTCCGAACCCTTCAGAATCCGCCTCGAGTAATCGTTACCACCGCTTTTCGCGAATTTGCACCGGAGGCGTTTGATTTGGAGGTGGTCGACTACCTCTTGAAACCCATATCTTTCGAGCGATTCACGAAAGCAATCAACAAGTTCTTTGACGCCAAATCCACAACGGCCATGGCTGACAAGCATCCATTGGATTTTGAGAAGTATATCTATGTGAAGTCAGATCGCAAATTGCACAAGACAGCTCTCGCGGACATCTATTTCATCGAGAGTCTTGATGAATATGTTCGAGTACATCTGAATGGATCGGTCCTCGTTACGCGAGCAAGCATCAGTTCCCTTGAAAATGCGTTAACCGATGAAAGATTTGTGAGAATCCACCGCTCCTTTATTGTCAACGCTAACCATGTAACTATGGTTTCCGCCGAAGGCATACAAATAGGAAAGAAACTGCTGCCGTTTGGCAGGGCGTTCAAGAAATCAGCAATGGCTGCGTTGAAGCTAAAGGATCACCAAGTGTAACCCCGGAAGCGAAGCTTCCTTGACTAAATATTCAAGTACTTCATCAGCATATCCAGCCGTTCCTTGCTATCGTCATCCCGGGCATCCTCCTGGTAGCGGCCTATGACCCGGTAGCCGAAACGTTCCAACGTGGCCACAATCCGCGACAGGTCAAGCTGGTTGATCTTTAAGGTCAGCTTGATCTTTCCTTTGTCGAGCACGTCTTCCACCATGGTGCTGCTGATGATCTTGGCGTTGTTCTCTTCAACATAACGGCTGATTTCGGCCAACGAGTAGTCGATAAGGTCCATGGAGAGTACCAGAATGCCACCGGGCATCTGTACAGAAGCCGACTGGGCAAAGGAGGCCATTACATCCTGCACGGTAATGATGCCCGCGTACTTGCCATGCTCGTTGAGAACCGCCACCATATTGAGCTTGTGCTCACCGGCTACGCGAAGAATATCAAAAAAATGCGAGTCGAGGGAAATGGTGCAGTCCTTTCCCACCAACAGGAACGAACCTACCGTTTTCTCGATGTCATTCGATTCCATGATGATCTCTTCAGAAATGAAGCCGAGGAGCAATCCTTCATCCACGACGGGAAGGAAGCTGCAACGGAATTCCTCCATCCACACAATGGCCTTGTGGGCATCATCCGTTACCTTGAGTGGCGGAATCATGTGGTTGATCAGTTCTTCAGCGATCATGCGGCGGTCAGGAATTGGTCGACTATTTCATTAAAGGTATCCGGATGTTCCATCATCGGTGCATGACAACACCGGTCGATGAAGCGAAGTTCCGCATTCGGAATAAGCCGGTTGAATTCGTAGGCTACCATCGGGGGTGTAATTGTGTCATTTAATCCCCAAACCAGCAGCGTGGGAACCTTGATATTGGGCAAATCGTTGGCCAGGTTGTTTCGCTGCGCTGATTTGGCAATGGCCACGATCCGCATGCATTTGGGAATACTCTTGGTGGTTTCGAAAACCTCGTCCACGAGCTCCTTGGAGGCTACTGCGG
The DNA here is from genome assembly GCA_016787645.1 of Cyclobacteriaceae bacterium. Classification (GTDB taxonomy): domain Bacteria; phylum Bacteroidota; class Bacteroidia; order Cytophagales; family Cyclobacteriaceae; genus ELB16-189. Next base: position 95,909 of record JAEUUF010000020.1, read on the forward strand.
GGTCATAGAATGTGTAGGCTACTCGTTCACGAATGTAGTCATAGCTTCCCCTCCGTGGATACGACCCCCCCATGGCATTTTCGAACAGGCCCGAACTGCCTGTCAATATCAACTTATCAACTTTCGCGCCATTATGGAGTGTATAGAGCAACGCCACATGGCCGCCGAGTGAGTTGCCCATGATGATCAGTTTATCCAGCTTCTTCAGCGCGACAAAGTCCTCCACGAACTTTTGAAGTCCCTCCAATCCTGCCTCCTTGATTGGCATTTCATAAATGGGGAGCATGGGAATCACCACACGGAAATGCTGCGAGAAGCGTGCAACAACCCCTTCCCAGTTGCTGAGTGCACCAAAAAGGCCATGCAGGAGCATGAGGACCTGGCCTGAGCCCTCGTCCACGTACTTGTACCCACCTTCCTCTTTTACATTAAGCGCCATAGTCACCTAAATCAGGGATAAGTAAGGAAAATTTATCTAGGGTACAAACGTCGAAGATGCGGCCTTTCTTGTGCAGGTCAGAACTGCCGGAATATTTCCCTGAACACAGGAATGAACTGGCCGGCCCAATCTGCCATGGCCGGGGCGAGGCGGGCTGTAAAGGGATAAAGCCACGATCCTTCCACCCACTCGTTCCGTGGAGACAGTTTGAGTGAATCCAAAATCCACAGGACTACGCTGATCATAAATAGGGTTCTGAAAATTCCGAGACCTGCACCCAGGGCCTGGTCTACGGTCCCGAGGAATGACCGGTCAACCGAGTTCTTCAGGAGCGATCCTAACAACCTGACCAACATCACGATCACAACAAAAATCACAATGAAGGAAATATAGGGAAGTGTAGTCCGGTCAATGTCAAACTTTTCATCAAGCAGGAGCATCACTTCACCCATCAGCTTGAAGCCCAGAAAGATTCCAAGGATCATCCCAATCAACGAGATAACCTCCATGAGAAATCCTTCCTTGTATCCGCCCCAGGCGCCAAAGACAATGAAGATCAGCAGGACAATATCAACCTTGCTCAAGCCGTAAGGAGTTTCTTGACTATTTCAGAGATCATTTTCCCATCCGCCCTGCCGGCCATCGCCTTGGTTGCGGCCCCCATAACTTTACCCATGTCCTGGGGACCTTTCGCGCCAACGGAAGAAATAATTCCCTTGAGCGCTTCCGTTATTTCACCTTCCGACAATTGCTTCGGCAGATACCGGCTGATTACTTCCAACTGAAAGTTCTCTCGTTGAGCAAGATCTTTCCTCCCTTCTTTCTCAAAGATTTCCGCTGATTCCTTTCGCTGCTTGGCGGCCTTCATCAGGAGTTTGCTTTCCATTTCTGAAGAGATTTCCGCCGCAGTCCCCTTTTCCGTTTCGGCCAGAAGGATCAGCGACTTGATGCTCCGCAAAGCTTCCAGCTCTTCCTTGTTCTTGGCGAGCATCGCTTTCTTGATGTCGTTGTCAATGGTGGTTTTCAGTGACATGATTGTGTAATTTCGCTTCAAAGTTATTGAACGGAATCCTCTAATCATACATGACCCGCCTGAGCGTCAACATCAACAAAATCGCCACCCTGAGGAACGCCAGGGGTGGAAACAACCCGGATGTCATCCAGGCGGCGATCCGTTGTGAACAATTCGGCGCTCAGGGAATCACCGTTCACCCCCGCCCCGATGAGCGACATATCCGTCGGGCTGATGTGCTCGCGTTGCGCGACGTAGTGACCACCGAATTCAACATAGAAGGTTACCCCGATGAGCGGTTCATTCAACTCGTCCAGGAAGTACGACCCGCCCAGGCTACGCTTGTGCCCGACCCGCCGGGTGTGCTCACCTCCAATGCCGGGTGGAACACTATTTCCCAGGCGGTATTCTTGAAAACTGTCGTGGCCAAGATCAAGGGAATGGGCATACGTGTCTCCCTGTTCGTGGATGCCTCCGAAGAAATGGTAAAAGGTGCTGCCGCAGCGGGTGCCGACCGGATTGAATTGTATACGGAGCCCTATGCCGCCGCTTACCACCAGGATCGTGAAAGCGCAGTGGCTCCCTTTGTGAACGCCGCAAGCGTTGCGCGTAAACTTGGACTTGGACTCAACGCGGGCCACGACCTCGATCGTCACAACCTCAGGTTTCTCAAACAATCCATTCCGGATCTGGATGAAGTATCGATCGGTCATGCCCTGATCTGCGATGCGCTGTACCTCGGCCTGGAGAACACCATACAACTATACCTCCGGGAATTGAAATGAACACGGCCGAAGAAAATCCGGATTCAGACAAGCGATCCTCGTGGCCATCGCGGCTTTTCGTGATCTCACTTCTCCTCTTCGCTATATTTTGGTCGGTCGGGCCATTCTTCTTCTGGACCTTGTTCTGGCTCTCGGTCTATTTTGCTTTTCTTTCCCTGTATACATCCGAGTCGGTAAACTCGTTCTTCTCCCGTATCAAAGATTCTTTTGGCAATCGGCCCGCAGCCACCACCAATCCGTATCAAACTTTCCGGCCGCGAGCAACCGGAAATATTCCGTCACGGATAAGTCCTCGCGCCCTGGTAGCCATCCTCATCATTGGTTTCTTTACTTTCTTTATTATCAGTACGATTATCGCCGTCTTTTCTTCATCCGATGAAACTCCTGTTGAAACGGAAACAGAGACTGTAATCGAAACACCCGAGGAAGAAGATAAAACCACCTACTGGAATGAACGAGGAAATGCTGCGCTTCAAAATGATATGCGAGACTCCGCTTTGTACTACTATGACAAGGCGCTGGAGGTTGATCCCAAGAACGTGTATGCGCTTTACAACAAAGGCCTCGCCTATGTGCTCGGCCAGGATTACCAGCGGGGCAATGCGTATGCTCGCCGTTGCCTCACCTATCATCCGGATTATGATCCCGCATGGTGGTTATTGGGCTACAGCTACGATTTGACCAACCGAACAGATTCTGCCTTGTTCTGCCTTGAAAAGGCCTATTTCAATGACTACAGCCAACCTGATTTTGTTCAACTCATGGCCGAAGTTTATCTGAAGAAAGATCGTCGCGAAGATGCCCTCAGCGCTTACAAAAAGTTGGTAGACCTGGATACCACCAAAGTGGATGCCTGGCGGAAAATGGCGGAACTGGACCCGGCCAATTCCCAGGTGTATCTGAAGAAAGTGCGTGACCTGGAGCGCTAACCAACCTCCAATAGAACTTTCAGGCAATTGTCCTTCTTGCCGGAAAAGATTTCGTATCCCACCGCCCCTTGCTCCAGTTTCATTCGGTGCGTGAAGAGGGAGGCAATGTTATACTTCTTTTGCTGCACCAAAGGGACCAGTTGATTCATCATGAATCTTGCCGGGCAACGCCCGATGGTGTACGTAAGGTTCTTGTTGTAGGCCTCCACAGGTGAGAACGCGAGGTTTGCGTCAGTGCAGACTCCAACGGAGGATATGATGCCGCCGGGACGAACTAATTCATATGCCAATTTTACCGCGGGCCCGCTCCCCACGGCTTCAAGAATTCCATCTGCTCCTCGGCCTTCGGTAGATTCTTGGATAACCTCGCGCGCAGATTGATTTGACGCGTCAATCGGGATGGCACCAAATTCCTTTGCCTTTTCAAGCCGCTCGGGCTGAGTGTCGATGGCAAATATTTTCTGTGCGCCCATTTCCCGTGCCCCGATCACAGCCATCAGCCCGACGGGGCCGCAACCAACGATGGCATAAACACCATTGCTTTTCACCTGGGCTTGTCGGGCACAATAAAAGCCAGTCGATAACACATCCCCCAACAAAAGTGCCTCTTCCCTGGATATGCCATCCGGGATCTTCACGAGGGTGCTGTCTGCTAACGGCACACGAACCCATTCGGCTTGCCCTCCATGAAGTCCATGCCCGTTTTCAACCCATCCAAACAACTGGCTGTGTATACATCTGCAAGTAAGTCCCGCGCGGCAATAGAAGCATTGTCCGCAACTGGTGGTGAACGGGCTCATCACCAAGTCCCCTGTCTTGAAATTCTTCACTTGCTCACCTACCTCGACGATCTCACCGGTGAACTCATGTCCCATCGCCGTGCCTCGTTCGATACCCTTCTCCCGTTCATGATACACATGCAGGTCAGAACCGCAAATCGCGCAGCAAGACACGCGGACTATGGCATCTCCGGGATCAAGGATAACAGGATCAGGGACTGTGGTGTAGCTGATCTTCTCTTTACCCTGAAACGTGAGTGCATTCATGGCGCAATCAGCTGAACAGGTTGTTCAGCTCCAGGTCAACACGGCTCACGATGCTGGAGAAATCCTCCACATTGGAGACAAAATCTGTCTTGTTAATGTCAATAGTCAGAATTTTACCATGAGCGTATTCGGCCGTCCACTTCTCATAGTGGGTATTCAGGTTCTTGAGGTACTCCAATTTGATGTTGTATTCAAAATCCCGATCCCGCTTCTGAATCTGCTGCACGAGTTTCGGAATATCGGCCTTCAGGTAGATGAGCAGATCAGGGGGTTGAACGAAATTGATCATCGAATGGAACAGATCCAAGTAGCTCTGGTAATCGCGATCGTTGATAAAGCCACTGGCGTGTAGGTTGGAAGCGAAAATGTAGGCATCCTCGTAGATGGTCCGATCCTGGATGATCGTCTTGTCGCTCTGCCGGATTTGCCGCACCTGGTTAAACCGGCTGTTCAGAAAGAAAATCTGGAGGTGAAACGCCCATCGCTTCATGTCATCGTAGAAATCACGCAGGTAGGGATTATTGTCGACCGACTCATACAACGGCACCCAACCGTAGTGCTTCGACAGCTTTTCCACGAGCGTGGTTTTGCCTGACCCAATATTTCCTGAAACGGCTATATGCTTGATTTGGCTCATTTGATTGACTCTCCCGAAAGGACAACGCATGAAGATCGTCGAATAATTCCCGTCAGGCAAGAAGAAAAGTTCCTGCTTGTCAAAATGCGACGCTCCGCCCTTTCGTTTACCTGAAAATGATGATCTTCGCGGCAATGAGAGTTGTATTTCCTGCTGTCCTGATTATCCTGCTCGTTTCCTGTTCTCCAGATGAGAAGAAGGACTGTGCCTTTGTCCCCGACACTTCATCCATCACACTGGTACTTAACTTTCAACCACTCGAGGACAGCCTGCCGGCCATTCGTTCCAAGTCGGAACTCGTTGGGTTTATGACTGCTCATCCGGATACCAGGGATATCTTTTTCAACCGGGGTGCTTATCCCGGCGACTCCACTTTTATTAATCGCCTGTACAATCGCTTCAGCAGTCCCCATATCGATACGCTGCTGATGGAAACGCACCGTGTTTTTGGCAACGGCGAGAACTTGCGTGCGGAATTCCATCAAGCGTACGCCAACCTGAAATATTACTACCCTGGCTTCAATCCGCCCCGGATCCAGACGCTGATCTCAGGACTCGAGAGTGACTTATTTGTAACGGATTCTGCGATCTACATTGGCCTTGATTACTTCCTCGGACCAGGTGCCAAATACCGGCCGAATGACATGTACGCATACATGCTACGCCGGTATACGAAGGATTTTATTGTTCCTTCGGTAATGCTGCTCACGGGCATTGATAGCCGCTTCAATGCTTCAGCCCCTGAAGACAAGACGGTGTTGGCAGAAATGATTGCCTATGGTAAAGCCTATTATTTTGCTAAGCGAATGCTCCCTTGTGTTGCCGACAGCCTTCTCATAGGGTATTCCGACAGGGAAATGGAAGGCAGTCTAGCCTATGAACACTTGATCTGGTCCCGGTTCGTCCAGGATGAAGTGCTTTTTTCCACCAGTCACCTGGTCAAACAGAAGTATCTCGCTGAGCGCCCGAAAACAATTGAAGTAGGCGAGGAATGCCCCGGGCGAATTGCCCAATGGGTCGGCTGGCGCATTGTAGAGAAATACATGGAGGCGCATCCTGACGTCACTCTACCGCAGTTGATGTCTACCCGTGATGCGCAAACGATTTTCAGGGAATCCGGCTACAAGCCGCAGGTAGTTAAGTTACCGGGTCGCGAGAAATCATGAACTGGCAAAGAGGCTGGCAAATCGATCGCTAATCTCCGTTCTCGTGTATTTGCTCTCCGCAAGCTTGCGTGCATTTCTTTGAGCAGTCCTCAGGGGGCCCGGATCATTTAGAAATGGCGTCAGTTTCGCGGTAAATGTGCCGTGGAGGTGTTGATCAATGAATACTCCACATTGGGAAGCTTCTACTTCGGTTCGAATCCAGCCGCCGAAATTCACGATGATCATCTTGCCTGACGCCAGGCCATCAAAATACTTATTCGGACAGCCCGTCTCCAGAATGGCTGACGGGAGGTAGCTGATGAAAACGGCATCTGTCTCTTTCAAAATCTCCCTAACGCCGTCTCGGTTTACGAATCCGGCAAAGCTCACATTGTCGAGTGCATTGCTTGATGCATTTGCTTTCAATTCGTCCAGCATGGCACCGTCACCGCAGAGGATAAACCGGACGGGGAGCTTGTTCATCCTGCTTTCTTCTGCACACTTCAAAAAATGGTGAAGCCCATTGGCTGCACCCAATGCCCCGATATAGGCAATCACCAATGGGTGAGCTTCGTCAAACAGGCTGCTTTCCTCAGCTGGCGCCTGGTTGTAAAAATCACAATCAGCCATGTTGGTAATCACTTCTACCCTCACGCCCGGTGCCTTTCTCCGAATCGCATCACGGATGGGAGTTGATAGTGCAACTACTCCCTCCGCGTTTTGATAAATGGATTTCTCAAGGGCGAAGAGCAATTTCTTAAAAAGTGGATTTCGGATATAGCCCAATTCGATTGGTGCATCAGGCCACAAGTCGCCTACCTCGAACCAGTAAGGCATGGCATACCGCCATTTCATCCAGCGGGCACAAACCGCTACGGTCAATGGAGCCGAAATCGCATAGCACAAATCAAAGGACCTGTACGGACGCGCTGCCCGGATCGCCGCCAGGACAAACCGTATAAACGATAAAGATCGGGCGTAGAATGTGAAACGGTTGTTGTAGGGGATGGGAAGATAGATGACCTCGATTCCTTCTATCGTTTCGGTCCTGCCTTTTGCGCAAGCACAGGAAGTGATCATGACTGCGCGATGGCCTTTGCGGACCAGCGCGGTGGAGAGGTAGTATGAACGGACGGCGCCTCCTTGCTGTGGTGTGTTGAAGTGCTGATGAAACAGGAGGATATTCACGACGCAAAGAAAAGAAAACCTTTCAAGGCTTAGGTCATAGGACCCATAAAGCATCGTGCCCGGAGGAAATCCGGGAATTAGCAGGGTTTGTGGAGTAAAGGGCTATAGCCGTTAGTGCTTCACAGCAAGACCGCGAACATGGTTCATGATGGTCTCAATAGCGCGGGAAGAAGGTTCCAGGCTGGCTTTATCAAGGTCTTTGCTTGTGAGAAGCAGCTCCCGGTACTGTCGCTGCAGTTCGGGGTCTGAAGAGAGCACGCGATTAATCTCTAGCGTCTCGTCCTCCGTGGTCTCTCGGTAGATAAACCTGATCAGGTCGTTTTGGGTAAACGTTCTTATCATAGGCATATGGGGGTTTTATCATTTTCTTCCTGAGGTTGATGAGGGCATATCGCATGCGTCCCAGTGCGGTATTGATGCTCACCCCAGTCTGGTCGGCGATTTCCTGGAAACTCATGTCCATATAGTGGCGCATGATCAGGACCTGCTTCTGTTCCGGGGGCAGTTCCTTGATCAGGTCCCTGAGTTTAGCTTGGGTTTCCTGGAGGATTTGTGCCGTCTCGGCCGAATCCTCTGAAAATTCCATAGAATTGAACAGGCGGCTGTTGTCTTCCAGAATAATCTCAGGATACCGGCGGTTCTTCCGGTAAGCATCGATGGCCAGGTTGTGGGCAATTCGGCTAATCCAGGGCAGGAATTTGCCTTCTTCGTTGTAACGGCCACTTTTGATCGTGTTTACGGCCTTAATAAAGGTCTCCTGGAGGAGGTCTTCCGCCCGGTAACGGTCCTTTACGATCAGGTAAATGGCCGTGTAAACACGCGATTTGTGACGATGGAGCAGCACTTCGAATGCCTCTTCGTTACCTTGTTGATAAAGCGACAGTAACTCGCTGTCGCCACATCTTTTGTCTATCATTCTGACTCACGGTTAGGTAACGTAGAAGTCGGTATCGATAGTGTGGGGGTTGGTGGGTATTTGTTTAGGGTGAAAAGATAGAAATATTCCGGTTAGACCCAAAAAATTTCCAAAAAAATCTTGCCTCCTATATAAATTCTTGTCCTATTTGTCCCTGATTTTTTGGCAGGACGAAAACACCCATGGCCGTCACGAAGAAGAAAGTAATCAAGAGCCTCGATAATCTTTCCGAGGACCTGAGGGAATTGCTTAAAAAACAATACCCCTTGGGTTACGAGAATAGCATTACTCGAATCAATAACGCTAAGAAGGAACCCATCTTCGTTTTCCCTTTGGAAGCAGAAGAGGCAACCTATCTGGTGAAAATTCCAGCTACCCGCAATAGCGAGGGTGAGTACGATGTGGATTCCAAACCGAAGGATCCGGAGTTTGCTGAGGATGAAAAGGCTGACGATGCCGAATTCGGCGCTACCGATGAGTTCGGTGGCGAAGATGACTACAATGATGAAGAAGACAGCGGTGGCCGAACCAAGGACCCCAGCTATGAACCTGACTTCGACAATTGATTAATCCCTTGAATTCCATCTTACACCACCTTGGCGGTGGTGTTTTTGTTTTATACCCTTTGTAATTCCCGACTGCTTACCTTTGGCGCCTATCCATGAGTGCCCCCGCCGCTGACCCTGTGAAAAAACTGGATGACCTCGATCCTCGCGAGTTTATCATCATCAAGAATGCCCGGGTAAACAACCTTAAAAACCTCAGTGTGGCTATTCCGCGCAACAAGCTGGTGGTTGTCACTGGTCTTTCTGGTTCGGGTAAGTCATCCCTGGCATTTGACACGCTATTCGCGGAAGGCCAACGGATGTACGTGGAGAGCCTCAGTTCTTATGCGCGTCAATTCCTGGGGCGAATGGAAAAACCAGATGTTGACTACATCAAGGGTGTTTCCCCCGCAATTGCCATCGAACAGAAGGTAAATACAAGAAATCCGCGTTCAACCGTCGGAACCAGCACGGAGGTTTATGACTATCTCAAGCTACTTTTTGCCCGCATTGGAAAGACGATTTCCCCGGTTAGTGGAAAGGAAGTGAAAAGGGACACAGTAACGGATGTGGTGGATACACTCAATCGGCTGGAAACTGGCACCCGTGTCACCATCACGGCTCCTTTGAAGATCCAGACGGGCCGGAAACCAGCAGACGAACTGGAGCTGTTGTTGCGAAAGGGATTTACGCGTATTCTGCAGAATGGACAGGTGACTTTCATCGAGGAAGCCCTCCCGGAAGCTAAAAAAAAGAGTAAAGCAGCCTCGGCAAGAAAAGCAGAACTGGAAATTCTTATTGACCGTGCCGCGGTCAACCCCGCTGATGAGAACCTGGTTTTTCGACTTTCCGACTCGATTCAAACCGCCTTCTTCGAAGGGCATGGTGATTGCCACGTTTATGTGGAGGGAAAAGATCGTCTTCATTTTTCGGACCGCTTTGAGCTGGATGGCATCACTTTCACAGAGCCATCCGTCAATTTTTTCAGCTTCAACAATCCCTTCGGCGCTTGCCAGACCTGCGAAGGTTTTGGAAAGATACTGGGCATCGACGAGGACCTCGTCATTCCCGACAAGAGCCTCTCTGTTTTTGAAGGTGCGGTGGCCCCCTGGCGAACGGAGACGATGGGTGAATGGCTGAAGCCATGGCTCAGGTCCGGCGCCAAGTTTAATTTTCCTATTCACCGGGCCTACGCTGACCTCACGCAAAAGGAACGGGACCTCCTTTGGAACGGCAACAAGGATATCGACGGAATCAGTCAATTTTTCAAATACCTCGAATCCAAGTCATACAAAATTCAGTACCGGGTGATGCTTTCCCGATACCGTGGAAGGACCACTTGCCCGGATTGCCGGGGTACACGCCTCCGGAAAGATGCGTCGTATGTGAAGATTGCCGACACTTCCATCACGGACCTGGTGCTAATGCCTATTGAGGAAGTGCTCATCTTCTTTGATCAGCTTAAGGTTGCCGTGTTTGATCAGAAGGTTGCTGATCGTCTGTTAAAAGAGATCCGCTTCCGGCTCGAATACCTCACGAAGGTGGGCCTGGGTTACCTCACCCTGAATCGTCTCACCAATACGCTATCTGGTGGCGAATTCCAGCGTATCAAACTCGCGACATCCCTCGGCAGCGCTTTGGTGGGGTCCATGTACATCCTCGACGAGCCCAGCATTGGGCTTCATCCGAAGGATACCGAGCGCATGGTCCAGGTGCTGCAATCGCTCCGTGACCTGGGCAACTCAGTTATTGTAGTGGAGCATGAGGAGGAGATCATGCGGGCGGCCGATCAGCTGATCGACATTGGTCCGGACGCCGGGCAGCACGGGGGTCACCTGGTCTTCCAGGGAACCGTGGAGGAAATCACACCTTCAACACGTACCCACACGGCCGACTACCTCAGTGGCAGGGAACACATTCCGGTTCCTTCGCGGCGACGCAAGTGGAAGGATTCCATCACCCTCATGGGCGCACGTGAAAACAATCTTAAAAATCTCTCGGTAAAATTTCCCCTTGGCGCCCTCACCGTAGTAACCGGCATCAGTGGTTCGGGTAAATCAACGCTCGTCACCAAAATTCTGTATCCTGCCATTGGTCGTATCAGTGGAATGGTGGCCGACGCGCCCGGTCGTTATGACAAACTGGATGGCGATGTCTCGAAGATTACACAGATTGAATACGTGGATCAGAATCCCATTGGAAAATCCTCGCGCTCTAACCCCGTCAGTTATGTCAAAGCGTATGATTTGATCCGGCAACTGTACGCAGACCAGCCCATGGGCAAGCAACGCGGATACAAACCATCCCACTTCTCATTTAACGTGGATGGTGGTAGGTGTGAGAACTGCGAGGGTGAGGGTGAGATCAAGGTGGAGATGCAATTCATGGCCGACATCTTCCTGACGTGCGAAGTCTGTCACGGTAAACGCTTCAAACAGGAGGTATTGGAAGTTGAATACAACGGCAAGCATATCGCCGATATACTCGACCTTACGGTTACGGAAGCCCTTGCCTTTTTCGCAGACAAGAAATCGATCCTGGAAAAACTCCAGCCCCTGGAAGATGTCGGGCTGGGGTATGTGAAACTCGGTCAATCTTCCAATTCACTCAGCGGGGGTGAGGCCCAGCGGGTGAAGTTGGCCTCCTTCCTAGGCAAAAATACCCCGGATGGTCACATCGTTTTTATTTTTGACGAGCCTACAACGGGGCTTCATTTTCACGATATCTCGAAGTTGCTCACTGCCGTCAATGGGCTCGTGGACATCGGTCACACCGTAATTATCATTGAGCACAACCTTGAAGTGATCAAATGTGCCGACTGGGTCATCGACCTGGGTCCCGAGGGGGGAGAAAAGAAGGGCGGATTCCTCGTGGCGGAAGGCACCCCGGAACAAGTGGTGAAAGCGGGAAAAGGATACACGGCGCAGTTTCTCAGGGGAAAACTGAGCTAGGCGCCTCCATCAAGCGGGTTGCTCCCGTAGTGCTCTCCGCAAAATCTTGCCGACGTTGGTCTTTGGTATTTCTGCTCTAAACTCGATGAACTTGGGTCGTTTGTATCCCGTGAGATTCTCCTTGCAGTAATCGACGAGTTCCTGTTCGGTCAGCGACTGGTCCTTTTTCACCACAACAATCTTCACTGCTTCACCGCAAGCTGGGTCGGGTATGCCGATAGCAGCCACCTCAAGTACTTTCGGATGGGCCGCTAACACTCCTTCTACTTCATTCGGGTAGACGTTGAACCCGGACACAAGAATCATGTCCTTTTTCCTGTCCACGATTCTGATATACCCGTCAGCGTCCATAATGGCGATATCTCCTGTCTTGAACCAACCACCAGCATGAAATACGTTGCTATTGTCCTTCTCCCAGTATCCTTTAAAAACCTGAGGGCCGCGAGCGCACAATTCACCAGGTTCACCGAAAGGCAACGGATTGCCCTCATCATCCATCATTTGGATTTCCGTACTGGGAATTGGCACGCCAATACTTCCCATTCGTTCCTTACCAGCGATTTGGAAAGTGAGCACCGGTGAGGTTTCACTCAATCCATAACCTTCGCCTATCGGGATGCCCGTTTTCTCCTTCCATCTTTTGAAGACAATCTCCTGCAGGGCCATGCCGCCGGCGCTGCAACCTTTCAGCCCCGAGAAGTTGATGTGATCAAAATTGGGATGATTCAACAGCGCATTGTACAAGGTGTTGACCCCAATCATGGTTTGGAACGGCTTGTGAAGGATCTTGATGAAGCCGGCGAAGTCGCGGGGATTGGTTACGAGGAGGCATCTTAATCCTGCGGCCAGGAAGACGAACGATGCAGTCAATGCATAAATATGGTACAACGGGAGTGGAATAACCGCAACGTCGCCAGGCTCCAACTGACCGCGGCTCGTATGCCTCAGCACAGGAACAACCTGCTCCACGTTGAAGAGCACATTGCGATGGGTCAACTCAGCCCCTTTGGATAATCCGGTGGTTCCGCCCGTGTATTGCAGAAAAGCGGTATCCTCTTTCTTGATGGCTACCGGCTTGAAGGGAGTTGCTTTGCCTTTAGCCAGCGCAGTCGAAAATGAAATGGCCCACGGAATGTGGTAGTCGTGCACCATTTTCTTCACATACTTCACCACGAAGTTGGTCAATGGCTTTTTGATACCGCCTAACAAATCCCCAACCTCCGTAATGATTACTGTCTTGATCGACGTCTCGCCCAATACTTTTTCAAGGTGGTGGGCAAAATTGGCGAGGATCACAATGGCCACCGCTCCGCTGTCCTTGAATTGATGCTGCATCTCCCGTGGCGTGTAAAGCGGGTTGGTGTTTACCAGGATCAACCCAGCCTTCAGGGCGCCGAGCATAGCCACGGGAAACTGAAGGATATTCGGCATTTGGATAGCGATGCGATCGCCAGGAACCAACTCGCATTCATTTTGAAGGAAAGACGCAAAGTGAGTGGATAACTGATCGAGTTCGCCGAAGGAGATGGTCTTGTCCATATTCTCCAGCGCCGGAAGATCCCGAAACTTGTTGCACGCTTCTCCCATAAGTGCAGGCAAAGAGGCGTAGGGAGGTTCAGGTATTTCTACCGGGTAGTGCGTCGGGTAGTGTTGAATCCAGGGATGCTTATTCATCGGTCAGAGAGGGTTAGAAAACGAATTTAAGGGATTTGAACTACACTTTGTAAATTTATCAGCCTTCGTATCCACGCTAATCTTCAAATTATCTCGTATGAAAAATGTTTTCTTCGTGCTTCTGGTGGCCTTCAGCGTATTCCGATGCGCGGTAAGGCCTGAGTCAAAAAATACTCCTGCCTTCCAGGTCTCCTTCCCCGCTGAAGTCGGCGGCCAACCGCAAGATGGTAGATTGATCCTTTTGCTCTCAACCAACAACAAGCAGGAACCTCGCTTCCAGTATAATTTTGGTGTCGATACCCAGTTGGGTTTTGGGATGGATGTGGACGGGATGAAGCCTGGCCAGGAGATCATGGTGGGAGACTCGGCATTTGGATTCCCAATCCGCAAAATCAGTGACATTCCTCCCGGTGAATACTATGTCCAGGCAATCATCAACCGGTACGAAACGTTTAAACTCAAATCAGGAAAGACCGTGAAGCTCCCTCCCGACCAGGGAGAAGGTCAACATTGGAATACGAAGCCTGGGAATTTCTATAGCCGGCCATTCAAGATTACGATCGATTCTGTCATGACCGAACCCATCCGCGTGGTGATGGACCAGGTCATCCCTCCTGTGAAAGAACCCACCGACACAAAGTATGTGAAGCACATCAAAATTCAGAGCAAGATGCTCACCGAATTCTGGGGCCAACCCACTTACCTCGGTGCACACGTGCTTTTACCGGAGGGGTTTGACAGCCATCCCAAATCGAAATATCCATTGATGATCTATCACGGCCACTTTCCTTCCGATTTCGGTGGGTTCAGCACCGAGCCTCCTCCTGCCAACATGGATACCAGCGATTACAGTGAGCGGTTCGGAATCTATGGATACAATAAGATTCAGGCCCAGGAGGCTTACAATTTCTACAAGCAATGGACCAGCAAGAATTTTCCCCGATTCCTGGTCGTGGAGATTCAGCATGCGAATCCTTATTATGATGATTCGTATGCGGTAAACTCACAGAACATTGGACCCTACGGCGATGCCATCATGTACGAATTGCTCCCTGAAATAGAAAGGCAGTTTCGCGGTATCGGCGAAGGCTGGGCACGTTTCACCTACGGAGGATCTACCGGGGGTTGGGAGGCGCTGGCGGTTCAAATGTTTTACCCGGACGATTTCAATGGTTGTTTTGCGGCCTGTCCCGATCCCATCGATTTTCGATCCTTGTGCCTCGTCGATATCTACAAAGACAAGAACGCATTTTGGTACGACAGCGAATTCAAGAAACTTCCCCGACCCTCGCACCGGAACTACCTGGGCCAGATCCAGGCTACCATGGAGGAGAACAATCACTATGAACTTGTGCTGGGAACAAAAACGCGCTCAGGCGAACAGTGGGATATCTGGGAAGCCGTCTATTCACCACAAGGCGATGATGGCTATCCCAAACGGATATTTAATAAAGAAACCGGTGAGATCGACCGTAGTGTAGCCAACTACTGGAAGGAGAATTATGACCTGCGCTACATTCTGCAGAGAGACTGGAAGTCTTTAGGGCCGAAGCTTCAGGGCAAACTCCACATTTACTGCGGTGATATGGACAATTATTACCTCAACAATGCCGTCTACCAGATGGAAGCCTTTCTGAAGACTACCAAGAATCCCTTTTACGGTGGTGAGGTAGATTATGGCGACCGGGCGGAACACTGCTGGAATGGCGATCACGTCAATCCCAACTACCTGTCCCGCCTGAGGTACAATACGATGTACCTGCCTAAAATCCTGAAGCGAATTCAGGAAAGCGCACCCAAAGGAGCGGACATCAAAAGCTGGAGATACTGAGTATTCAAAACCTGTCAAAAATCCAATGGCCAGGGGTCTACTTTGATGGCGGTGCCACGGGCAAATCCACCGACATGATTGAAAGCCTCATTGGAGCTGAAATGGCAAAACAACTTCTGAACCGAAGCCGCGAAACCAATCCTTAGGCGGCACGACTCCCTGAAATGCCCCTCCTAACCCGGAGGGGCATTTTCTTTGGTTCGTCCCCCGTTCCTGTAATTATGACGAAGGAAAACCACTTTTGCCTAACTTGGTCCCCTCATGGCAAAAAGGTTTTGCTCCTTTGTCCTACTCGTTGTCCTGCTGGCTCACCTGGGGGGCTTCTACGCCTATTTCTTCGTTCGCCTGGGTGACCTTCGGATGACCATGCGGGAAAAACTCTCAGAGCTTCCGGCTGAACAACTGGATGTGATCCGTGTCCCAAAAGACCAATTCAAATCATCATTGCTCGAAGAGCGAGAGATGAAATGGCAAGGCCGGATGTATGATATTGCCCGGGTTGAAACCCATGGGGACCATCTGCTCGTCTATTGCATCCATGATAAAGATGAAGATGGCCTGCTCAGTTTCCTCTCAACGGTAGTTGATCTTAGCCAGCAGGACAATACCCGAGCTCCCATTTCTGTAGTTCAGTTTCTTGCTTTGAAGTTCGTGCACGGCACGGTTGTTCTTCCCCATCGACACACTGCAGAATTGTACACAGGTTGTACGCCCTATCTCACTTCCTATTCATCCGTATTACCAGATTCAGTTACTCCTCCTCCCCGAGGATAATACGGCACCTTCTTACTTCCGAAATTTCTTTTAGCAATCATCCGCAGGTGCGTGTGCCCCATCGGTTGATGGTTGTGCACATTATAACATTTATCTATTCCATGAAACAATTACTTCTCGTCATTTTCATGTGTGTTCTTGCCCCCACAGTATTTGGTCAAAGTGTCCTGAAGGGTAAAGTCATCGATGAGACCACACAGCTACCCCTCGTGGGCGCCAATGTCCAGGTGTCCCCGGATAAGGGTACCGTTACCGACCAGGAAGGAACTTTTTCCATTGACTGCACTGGTGATATGGAAATTTCCATTTCGTTCGTCGGATACCAATCGGTCAAACAGAAAGTGTCCGACTGCGGCGCTGAAGTTATAATTCTGCTTTCTCCTGCCCTGGAGGTGTTGAATGCTATCCAGATTACCGCCTCTTCAGTGCCCAACCGACTGTTGCTTCAGCAGCCTGCCTCCATCGCAAGGTTGGGCGTTGTTGAAATCAAACGAGGCAACGGCCTGTTCCTTGATGACGCGATTAATGCCAACATCCCCGGTGTGTTTATGCAACGCCGCACCATCTCAGCCGGGCAACAATTCAACATTCGCGGTTATGGCGGAGGTGGGCCTGGTCCCCGTGGCACCGCCAATAATTTTGATGGTTTGGGCGTCAAGGCTTATCTCAACGGCATTCCGATCACGGACGCCGAAGGGATCACGCTGATGGATGACATCGATTTTGGATCTATTGGTAAAGTAGAAGTAGTAAAAGGTCCTTCCGGTACTTTGTATGGATTGGCTGTAGCGGGTGTTATTAACATGCAAACCATACGACCCGAAGTTGACAAAGTGAGCATCGGGCAAGACGTACTTGCTGGAAGCTACGGGCTTCGTCGCTATACGACTCATCTGCAGGTCAACCAGGATAATCACGCTATCCTGGTGAATTATGGAAGGCAGTTGTATGATGGTTTCATGCCTCACACCGCGTCTACCAAAACATTTATCAATGTGATGGGTGACTTTAACCTGAGCGATCAGCAAACCCTGACCGCCTATTTTGGTTACAGCAACAGCTATGATCAGCGAAACGGTGAACTCACGATCAGCCAGTACAATTCCAATGATTTCAGCGGTAATCCCGCGTACATCAAGAATGATGCACATTCCAACGTCATCAGTTTTCGTGCGGGATTGGGTTACACCTATCGTTTCAGTCAGAATATCTCCAATACCACATCTGTTTTCGGCACGGGATTAAACAGTAACGTAAGCTCTGCGGGTGGATGGACCGACAAAGCGCCGATGAACTATGGATTGAGGTCGGTATTTGACACCCGGTTTGATGTGGGCAGTAATCTGAAGCTGTCTGGACTTACCGGCCTCGAGACTCAGAAGCAATATGCCCAGACCATCGCCTATCCCATGGTGGTTAACAATAATGACCCGACTGGTTACAATATCATCGGGGCAGTTAGAAGCAACCAGACTTCTGTCTCTTCCACTTACTCGTTCTTCACGCAGTGGACATTGACCTTCCCGGGAAATCTTTCGGTAACGGCCGGACTGGGTTCAAGCACGATGGACATCACTCTATACGACAAACTGTATGTGCCTGCCAACAACGTTGCCGGAAACACCGTGCCCACCTCGTATCAAACGTCTTACAAGAGTTTGCTCTCGCCCAGTCTTTCAGTTAATAAAGTTTTCAGCAGGCAGATTTCAGTATATGCCTCTTATAACAAAGGATTCAGGGCTCCTGTCTCCGCCAATATCTATACACCTCTTGCCGGTTCGGTCAATACCAACCTGCGCCCGGAAAATGGTGTTCAGCTTGAAGTTGGGACAAAAGGCAACCTGATGAATGAGCGCTTGTACTACGAGGTGGCCCTTTTCAACACCACCTTCAAGGACAAAATGACCCTGGTTGCTGTTCCCAATGCAGCTGGCACTGCTACCGCGTATACCTATGTTACCAATAGCGGCGGCCAAATCAATAACGGATTGGAAGTGCTGATCCGGTACACAGCGTTCCAGTCTGAACAGGGGTTCACACGCAGCATTCGACCCTTTATGAATTATGCCTACTCCAGGTTCACGTATGATCACTTCACCTTCCAGAACAACGCGACCCAGGCGGTGACGGACTATGACGGAAAGGCCGTGGCAGGCGTAGCTCCCCACACGTTCAATGCCGGTGTGGATTACGTTTCCCGTGCTGGCCTTTATGGGAATGTGACGTGGCTCTTCCGCGACACGATGCCGTTCACATCAGATGGTGCCAATCTAGCTCCGGGCTATAGCCTGATCAATGCCAAGCTGGGATTCAGAAAGACCTTTGGATCATTTGACGTGGATGCTTATTTCGGTGCGACCAACCTCACTGGCATCAAGTATTACCAGATGGTTTTTGTGAACCAGTTGCCGGATGCATTCCTTCCTGCACCACGGGAAGTAAATTACTTCGGCGGAGTGAACATCAAATACACATTTTGATATTAAACGGAAGGCGGCGGAACACTCCGTCGCCTTCTTACTACCTATGAGAAATTCTCGTTACCTCTTCCTTTTCTTGCTGGCTTTATCCTCCTGTGGCCGATTTGCCAACAAGACAGAACAAGCGCAAGCCGGCGAGCGGATCGTTTGCCTGTCCAAGCAATACAACGAAATCATATTTGCCCTCGGCGCGCAGCAGAACCTGGTGGCGGTAGACCTTTCCAGTACCTACCCGCCCGAAATAAAAAATCTCACCACAGTGGGATATCACCGGGCGCTCAGTGCCGAAGGTATCTTGTCAGTAAAGCCCACGTTGATCATTCACGATAACAACGTTGGTCCTGAACAAGTGATGAAACAACTTCAGGATTTAAAGATTCCCATGAAGGTGTTCGACACGAAAGGCGAAGACATTGAATCCGCCAAAACCCTGGTGAGCGAGATGGGGGCATATTTCCACAAGGACAAGCAAGCAGATTCCCTTAACGTCATGCTGGATGCGAAAATGGCCGAGGCGTTGAAGAATGTTGAACAGTATTCAGACAAACCGAAAGTGGTCATTATTCACTATGGTCGGGCCAACAATGTCTATCTCACACTTACACGCAACTCGACTGGAGGAAAAATGATTGAGTGGGCCGGAGGGATCATCCCGATCGAAGGAGACCGCGGGATGCAACAACTGTCCGCGGAGATCATTGCGCAGGCTGATCCTGATGTTATTTTACTCACCGACTTTGGATATGATCGCCTGGGCTCCCCGGAACAAATTCAAACACTGCCCGGGGTGGCCTCAACCAAAGCAGCGAAAGCTAATCGGATCTTCCGGGTTGAGGAGCACGATATGGTGTACATCGGTCCGCGCACCGGCGACAATGTGCTCAAACTGCAACAGCTTATTCACAAGGCCCAATAATTGATTGCTTCAAACAGATGGATACCCGGCCTCACCGCTCAAGGTTGATTTTTACAGCGCTGATACTGGGCGTCGTGGTGATCGGATTTCTTTCCCTTCGCTATGGTGCGATTTCGATCGCGTGGTCAGAGATCACGAACTCGTTCTATTCACTCATGGGATCAGGCGATACGCTCACACTCAACGAACGAATCTTCCTGGATATTCGGCTTCCCAGGGCCATTGCTTGTTTTCTCGTAGGGGGGAGCCTTGCGGTGTCCGGCGTACTTATGCAGGGATTGTTTCGCAATCCTATTGTTGAGCCGGGACTGATTGGGACATCCAGCGGGGCTGCTTTTGGAGCTGCATTGTACTTTGTACTGGGTGCCACGTTCCGCATTCATCTTAACGAGTGGACTTTGCCCCTGGCCGCTTGCGCCGGCGGTGTCTTATCTACCGGATTGGTTTTCCTCCTTTCGCGAAGTCGCATTTCGGGGAAGAGTTCGGTATTCTCCTTGCTGCTTACCGGTATTGCCGTGAATGCGCTTTTCCTCAGTGGCGTTGGATTTCTATCCTATATAGCCCGAGATCCCCAGGCGAGGTCAATCACCTTCTGGAATTTGGGAACCCTTTCCGGATCCAATTGGGCATCCGTCATTGCTCTCCTGGTTTCCTTCCTGGTCTGTCTCTTTTGGGCGCTGCGCCAGGCGGGCAATCTTAATGCATTGATGATGGGTGAAGACGAAGCCATGCTGATCGGTGTTGATGTACGAAGGCTTAAGCGCACGGTTATGGGCATCAATGTCATCCTGGTTGCTGTGGCCACTTCCTTTACCGGCGTAATTGCGTTTGTGGGCTTGATTGTTCCACACCTGCTGCGCCTGCTTCACGGCTCTGATAATCGGTATCTCATCACAGGCAGTGCCTTATTGGGCGGCATTTTGCTCAGCGCCGCTGACCTGATTGCCCGATTGACCCTGGCCCCTTCAGAACTTCCCATTGGAATTGTCACCTCGCTGGTGGGGGTTCCTGTTTTTGTAGTCCTGCTTAGAAAAAGTCAATACAGTTTCTAGATGCTAAGGGCAGAAAACATCACGGTTCAAATTGGCGAGAAGCACCTTCTTCACAAGGTGTCTGCCGAATTCAGCCCTGGTCAAATTAACCTGATTATCGGGCCCAATGGAGCAGGGAAGTCCACCCTTATCAGGGTTTTGAGCGGCCAGCTCCATCCCAAGCACGGGCGCGTCGTATTGGATGAAAGGGGAATTTCCACCCTACCCATTCGAGCCCTCGCAGCAAGGCGGGCCGTGCTTTCCCAACACATTGAACTTCCGTTTCCCTTATCAGCCGAGGAGGTAGTGATGATGGGTCGTTACCCGCATTTTATCGGCCGACCAGGATTGCACGATGTAAGTGCCGTGAAAGAAGCCATGCTGCTTTTTGAGGTCGATCACCTCGCATCGCGCAACTATCAAACCCTGAGTGGTGGTGAAAAACAGCGCGTGAACTTCGCGAGAGTCCTTTGCCAGGTTTGGTACTCCTCCGCCGAAACCCGCCTGCTGCTCCTTGATGAACCGCTCACCTTTCTTGATATTCACTATCAATTCCAGTTCATGGAGCAGCTCAACCAGCTACTGAGTCAAAACCTGGTGATCGTTGGCGTTGTGCATGACCTTAACCTTGCCGCGCGTTTCGGACACAAAATTGTGCTGCTAAAAGATGGGAAAGTGCTTGCCCATGGCAGCCGGGATGAGGTGTTGACGAAAGAACATATTGCAGACGCATTCCAAATAATGCCAAGTGTCTATCACGATCCCATCACCAGGCAGTTGTACCTCTTGTTCTGAGGACAGTCTCTTGCCATTTCTCATTTGAAAATCGCACTCTTTATGTTCTATTCAAACCCTCAGCCATGAATCTAAATAATTTGATTAGTCGCTTGCGACAATTCCGATCGCTCCATCACTGGGTAGGGATTGCAGTTGTGCTTTTTATGTTCATTAGCAGTGTGACCGGGTTGCTGCTGGGCTGGAAGAAAAATGTGGATCTACTGCAGCCGCCCACGCGCAAAGGAGCATCAACAGACGTTGCTGAATGGATAACTTACGAACGTGTGGTCTTGTCGGCCAACCGGGCATTGGATTCTGTTCGGCATGAGCATCCGGGGATCGAGCGCATAGATGCTCGTCCGGATAAAGGGATTGTCAAAGTGGTCTACCTCAATTACTGGGAGGTGCAGGTGGATGGCAAGACCGGCAAAGCGCTCTCTGTCGCTCCCCGGCACGCCGATTGGATCGAGCACATTCACGATGGTTCTATCCTTAGTGAGGGTTTCAAGCTATTTTACACCAACTATATCGGTTGGGGCCTGCTCATCATGTCGGTCACCGGTTTTTGGCTCTGGTACGGTCCTCGAAAGATTCGTCAGGTCAAACAGCTACCGGAGAATTAGGACAAAAAGGATTTCCATGATGGCAGGTTTCATTCACCTGCTTGGATGGTGATCTAATGCGCTTCCAACCAATTTTTTCCCACACCCACTTCTACTTCCATGGGCACATCCATGAGTACGGCAGTTTTCATTAATTCCACAATCCGCGGCTTCACGATTGCTTCCTCGTCCTTGTGCAGGTCGAATACAAGTTCATCATGTACCTGTAAGATCATTCGGGTCTTGAGTTTTTCCCGCTCCAGCCAGCGATGAATGTTGATCATGGCTATTTTGATAATGTCTGCCGCGCTGCCTTGGATGGGGGCGTTGATGGCGTTGCGTTCGGCAAAACCGCGTGTGGTAATGTTTCTGGAGTTGATATCGCGCAAGTAACGGCGGCGTCCCAGGATCGTCTCGACAAATTCTTTCTCTCGGGCATGATTGATGGTGTCATCCATGTACCGCTTGATCCCCGGAAACTCATGAAAGTACGCCTCAATGATCTCAGCCCCCTCCGTTTTTGATATGCCCAGGTTTTGCGACAACCCAAAGGCCGTGCTCCCGTAGAGAATTCCAAAATTCACTTCCTTCGCCTTGCGGCGCATATCGGGCGTCACTTTGTCCAGCGGAACGCGGAAAACTTTTGCGGCGGTCGTCGCATGGATATCGCGCTTATTGCGGAAGGCTTCAATCATGGTCGCATCTTTGGCAAAGGAAGCGGCGATCCGAAGTTCGATTTGTGAATAGTCCGCCGACATGAATAGGTATTCCTTGCCCCGGGGGACAAACGCACTTCGGATTTGCCTTCCCTTCTCGGTGCGAATGGGGATATTCTGAAGATTGGGGTTGTTGGAGCTCAATCGTCCCGTGGCAGCTACGGCTTGCCTAAAATCAGAATGAATACGCCCGTCGTCCTTGCTCATCATGCGGGGCAGGGCATCCACATAAGTGGAGCGAAGTTTCTCATACTCCCGGTACTCGAGGATCTTCTTTGCAATTTCGTGCTGCGGGGCAAGCTTCAGCAACACATCTTCCCCGGTGGCATATTGACCGGTCTTTGTCTTCTTGGCCTTGTCGAGCAACTTCAACCGGTCAAAAAGGATTTCGCCGAGTTGTTTAGGACTCCCGATGTTAAATTCTGCTCCAGCCAATTGGTAAATCTCCTTTTGAACTTTTTCGCTGTCCTTCCGAAGTGCCCCCGACATCCACTTCAGGGTTTCCTCATCCACGCGCACACCTTCAAACTCCATGGAGGCGAGCACTTCCACCAGTGGCATTTCGATATCGCGGGAAAGCAATGAATGCCTTCTCAGCTCCAGCTCATGTTGCAGTTTTGGCCGCAACTGGAGCGCCACATCCACCCGTTCCATGGCCAACTCTCGTTCTTCCTTTTCCGAGGAAAGTTCCACGCCGAGATACTGGTTGGCAATAATTCCCAGGTCGTGGGAAGCCTCCGGCTCGATCAGGTAATGGGCAAGCATCGTATCAAACACCGGGCCTTTCAGCAGAATGCCAGCCTTTTTCAGTGCCAGCATTGAGGCCTTAATGTTGTGTCCGACTTTTAGGATGTGCTCATCGCCAAGAAGCGAAGCAAAATCCTTGAGTTGAGATACCTCGGCGTAATGTGATTCTCCTTCCTTCGCTGAAAAAACGATTCCGGTAACCTTGAAATCAAAATGCTCCGCATCATTCGTAAGCACTTCCAGGGCAATCTCCTTGCTTCCCTTCCACTTTTCGATCAGTGAATTTTTTTCTTCCTTACTTATGGCAGAACGGCGGCCCGAAACGGCGCGTTTCTCCCCGCCTTCCGGCGCGGTGGATCCGAACATGGAAAGCTGTGAGCCTTGTGGAGCGGACGAGGGTGTTTCTTCCACCACCGCTCCGCCTCCAATCCCCTGGAATGCCCGCGCCATCATCGTTTTGAATTCCATCTCTTCGAAAATGGGCGTCAGCGCCTCCTTGTTGGGACCCTTGTAAGCCAGCTTCTCTGGCTCATACGCAATCGGAACATCCAGCTTGATCGTGGCGAGCTTCTTGGAGAGAATGGCCTGTTCGCCGTACTGCTCCACGCGTTCCTTCAGTTTACCCTTTAGTTCGCCGGAATGTGCAATGACATTCTCGACCGTTCCATATTGTTTAAGGAGGTCGGCTGCGGTTTTTGGGCCAACGCCCGGTATGCCGGGTATGTTATCCGAGGTGTCGCCCTGAAGGCCCAGCATGTCAATGACCTGGCTTACTTCTTTGATATCCCATTTCTCACAGACTTCTTTCGGTCCAAGAATATCTACCGAATTGCCCATGTAGGCGGGCTTATAGAGCTTGATGTGTTCCTCCACAATTTGTCCGAAGTCCTTGTCGGGTGTCATCATGAACACCTCAAAGCCATCTGCCACAGCTTTTTTGGCAATTGTGCCGATGATGTCATCCGCTTCGTAACCATCCATTTCAAGAATGGGGATATTAAATCCCCGGATCACATCCTTGACGATGGGAACACCAAACCGTATGTCCTCCGGCATTTCTTGTCGCGTGCCTTTGTATTCCTCAAATAGCTCATCACGAAACGTTGCCGCCGCAGTATCAAAGGCCACGGCGATGTGCGAGGGTTTCTGCTTCTGCAATACCTCCAGCAGTGTGTTGGTGAAGCCAAACACCACGGAGGTATTCATCCCTTTGGAGTTGATTCTGGGGTTTTTTGTGAAGGCAAAATGGGCGCGATAGATCAGGGCATACGCGTCGAGAAGGAAAAGTTTGGGCTTGGCGCTCATAAGGCGAAGATAGGAATTACCCTCTGCCGGATTCTCAATTATCCTGATAACCTTATCTTCACATCATAACCCGGACTCACATGACCAATCCGCTCGAATACTTTCTTCATTGGGAAAAAACCTGCCCTGATGATCTTGTTTTCCGCCAAGCCAAAGGGTCGGCATGGATCACCTGGAGCTTCCGGCAAGCCGGTGACGAAATTCGGCGCATCGCTGCATTTCTTAAGTCGCTGGACTTGCCACCCCACAGCAAGGTGGCCATACTCTCCAAAAATTGCCCGCATTGGGTTATGGCCGATCTGGCCATCATGATGTCCGGAAATGTTTCCGTTCCCTTGTATCCGACGCTCGCTGAAGAAACCATTCACGAAGTGCTGACACACAGTGAATCAAAAGCCATTTTCATAGGCAAGCTGGATCACTTTCACACGCAAAAAGGGGGAATCCCGGACATCGTCAAGATTAGTATCGAGGCATACGGCAACATAGAAGCTCATACCTGGGAAAAGCTGATCCAGCATCACTCCCCGATGACCGAGGCTCCTTCACTGAACCCCGAAGACCTGATGACAATCGTCTATACATCAGGAACCACGGGCAAACCCAAGGGGGTGATGCATGCTTTCAGGTCATTTCATGCTACTCTTTCAGCCGCCCGTGCAGCTGTTCCGTTCCCGGAACGGGCCCGACTTTTCTCCTACTTGCCGATGAGTCACATCGCAGAGCGGATCGGTATTGAAACCATGGGGCTGATGCTTGGCGCACAGTTTTCTTTCGCTGAAACCCTGGATACATTTCCAAAGAATCTCGCCGACACCCAACCAGACTATTTTTTTGCGGTCCCTCGCATCTGGTCAAAATTCCAGGAAAAAATTCTTGAAAAGATTCCTGAGCCGAAGTTCAGTCGTCTCATCCGTTTGCCCCTGGTCGGTAATATGTTGAAGCGGATTTTAAAAAAGAAGCTCGGCCTTTCAAAGGCTCAACTCTTCTTCTCCGGAGCAGCACCGCTCAGCAAAGGTCAGTTGGAGTGGTGGGACAAATTAGGTGTACGGATTTTTGAGGTCTATGGGATGACTGAAGATTGTGTCTACGCCCATTTCAATTCACCGAAGGCCTACCGGTTCGGAACCGTTGGCCAACCGCTGCCGGGGTTAAAACGAAAAATCGCCGAAAACGAGGAGATCTGTGTGAAGTCAGATTACCTCATGAAAGGGTATTACAAAGAACCCCAGTTGACTGCCGAAATGTTCGACAGTGAAGGTTATCTCAAAACAGGAGATACAGGGGCCATCGATGCAGACGGATTTCTCACCATTGTGGGCCGTGTAAAAGACCAATTTAAAACAGACAAGGGCAAATACATCTCTCCGGCACCCATCGAAATGAAGGTGATGGAGAATAAAGATATTGCGCAAGTATGTGTGGTGGGCATGGGAATTCCCCAACCCATTATGTTGACTGTACTCACGGAGGCGGCCAAGGCGAAGAGCCGTGAGGAAATCAACGCCAGCCTCACCGCTACGATGGACACCGTTAATTTGCACCTGGAATCCTATGAGAAACTTGAGACCGCGGTAGTGATGCAAAAAGAGTGGACGCAGGAAAATGGCCTCCTTACGCCCACCCTGAAGTTGAAACGCAACGCGCTCGAGAAAATCTACGTGCCCCGTTATCCCGGGTGGTATCACGAGAAAGGAAGAGTCGTGTGGGAGTAGTCTCCCACACTATCTTTTTTTCACTTTAGCTTTGCTTTGAAGAAGTCTGTCGCATTTTTAAAGGCATCTTTATACGCCGCCTCATTGAAAGCTCCCATCGGGTTGCTGGGGTTGGCAAAACCATGATTGGCATCATAGGCCTTGATCGTCAGTTTTTTTCCTGCGGCCTTCATGTTCACGTCAAATTTGTCCATGACTCCCTTGTTGATCCACTGATCTTGTGAGCCCCAAATGTTAAGTACATCACAGTTGAGCGTCTTCAGCACGTTGACATCCTCCACCGGCATGCCATAATACATCACACAAGCAGCTGCTTGTTTGCCGGCCAGCAAGGAGGCCAATAAAGATTGCCCGCCGCCAAAGCACCAACCAACCGTTCCAATCCTTGCACCGGGGCCTGCAAAAGCAATGGCGCCGCGGATGATCTGATCACCACGTTCCTGTTTGAACTCCGACATATATTTTCCCGCATTCTCCCTATCGGTAGCTACTTTCCCATCATACATGTCCACCGCCAGTACATTCACATCACCGAGCGCATTGTAAAAGTCTTCGCTCTCGCGTTTTACGTTGTCATTGAGGCCCCACCACTCCTGGAATACCAGTAGCCACCGGTTAGAGTTTTTGGCTGACTTGATGAAGAAGGCATTGGCCTCCGAGCCATCCGGGCACTTCAGTTTGACCATTTCACCACCTGCCTCGCTAATGTGTTCATATTCGCGGGGGTTTGGGTGCTCTGCATTGAATTCGTCGTATTGAGCAAAGGCGGCAAATTTTTGGGTACTTGCACTGTGGCATACGGTGATGCCGTCAGTTTGAGCGTATGCCCCGGCTGTCATCAAGAGGGCAAGGGCAACGAGTGTAATGTATTTCATTGGTTTGGTTTGGTTTGTATGCATGGAAGTAAACAAAGGCGATAATGATTAGTTTGCAGTTTCGTCCATAAATCTAAGATATGAAAAAGAGCCTCCTGCCGCGATTGGTCCTAACCATGACCATCCTCCTTTTCCTGTTCCGAATAGTTTTGGCCCAAACCGGATCTTACCCAACGCGTGAAATTGAGCCCTTCTATGACCTGGCGCTGACCCCGGCAGAGCGTGATTCGCTCTTTCGAAACTTGCAGGATTACAAGCGAATGGTGACTGGATTGCATGCCTATCCCCTTCCCAACAGCGTTGGCATGTCCCTGGTCTTTGATCCGGTGCCCGCCCGGTTTTCACCTGAACTCAAACAACTCCCCATTGATTGGGGATTGCCCAAGAACGTTGACCTGCCAGCTGGTTCCTCTGCCCTGGCTTTTCTTCCAGTTCACCAACTTTCTGTGCTGATCAAGTCACGCAAGATCACCTCCACTCAACTAACACAACTTTACCTCGATCGCCTCAGGAAATATGCCGATACCCTGCAGTGCGTCATCACGTTGCTCGAGACCTCGGCCCTGGCGAAGGCCAGGCAAGCAGACGAAGAGATTGCGCACGGAAAATACCGGGGGCCACTCCATGGTATTCCCTATGGAATCAAAGATCTCTTGGCGGTTGAGGGAACCCGAACCACCTGGGGTGCGGGTCCATACAAAGATCAAGTGATCAATGAAACCGCAACGGTAGTGAAGAAGTTGGATGATGCAGGCGCCATCTTGATAGTCAAACTCACCATGGGTGCGCTGGCTTTGGGTGATATCTGGTATGGTGGCACTACCAAGAATCCGTGGGACTTGAAACAGGGATCCAGCGGGTCATCGGCGGGATCGGCAGCAGCCACAGCAGCCGGGCTCGTACCCTTCGCTATTGGAACTGAAACATTGGGATCAATTGTATCGCCATCCACGCGGTGTGGAACAACCGGTCTTCGACCATCGTTCGGTCGGGTAAGTCGAAATGGCGCCATGGCGTTGAGTTGGAGCATGGACAAAATCGGTCCGATTTGCCGCAGTGCATTGGATTGTGCGCTTGTCTTTGACGTCATCCGTGGCTCGGACGGTATTGACCCAACAGTCCGGGACACACCATTTAATTTTTCTAAAAAGAAGGACTTTAGAAAGCTCCGCGTCGGCTATTTCAAGAACCTGTTTGACGAAACCTATCCAACCCGCGACAACGATCAAAAGAGCCTTGAGGTATTGCGCTCGCTTGGAGTGGATCTAAAACCTGTCACACTCTCCACGCAGCTGCCCGTCAACTCTCTTCGCTTGCTCTTAAATGCGGAAGCAGCGGCGGCCTTTGATGAACTTACGCGCTCCAACCGCGACAGTCTCCTCACCGATCAACGCCGAGGCGCATGGCCAAACACCTTCAGGGCTGCGCGCTTTATCACCGCCGTGGATTATATCAATGCTTCACGGATTCGTTCGCTTCTCGTGAATGAATTCTACGAAAAGACAAAAGAGTACGATGTCATCGTCTCCCCAAGTTTTGGAGGAATTCAGTTGCTGTTAACCAACCTCACGGGCACACCTTGCCTGGTGATGCCCAATGGTTTCAATGCCAAGGGCAGCCCCACCAGCATCTCATTTCTTGGGCGACTGGATGGGGAGGCCTCCATAGCGCTACTCGGACAAGCCTTCCAGGCTGCAACCAATTGGGATGGGCAGGTGCCGCCGTTGTTCAAATAGTCACAGCTTCGAAACGCGGGAGAGTCCCTCTTTAGCTTCTTTAAGGTTATTGTCCATCTTGAGGGCTGCTTCATATTTTAACCGGGCCTCATCCTTCTTGCCTTTCTTCTCGAGGATTTGAGCTAGTCTCATGTTGGCCCCGGCGTGCGAAGGCTCATTCTGTTTCGGAGTGTATTCCAGGTATTTCAGCAGACTTTGCTCGCCCTCGTTGAGTCGTTGCCCGGAGATAGCGCTGGTCTTGCCCAATTGATAGTGGGCAAGCATGTCAAGGGGATTTCTTTTCACTAGTCCATCGAAAACGGCAAACGCCTTATCAAACATCTTTTCGTTCACATAGAAATTGCCGAGTACAGGCGTCAGTCCTGGTTCAAGGCGAACCATTTCCAGGTACTCCTTTTCAGCAGCCGGAACATTCTTCTCGCGAACAAAGAGGTTTCCCATGGATCGGTGGCCTTGGGCAGGACTGATTTCCGTTATCTGGCGAGCCATTTCCTTGGCCTTGTCCATGCTTCCACCCATGATAGCTGGTGCTTGCGTATAGAAAGATATTAGTGAGAATCTGGCCGGGAGATACTTCGCGTCGAGGGCAATGGCTTTCTCCCAAGCACTCTTCATTTTGGGGGCCAGGAAACCTTGTCGTAAGGGGTTTGCGTCCTGCGCGATGGAACCGTAAGCATCACCAAGCCAGCCAAAGTATTCAGCCACCTGGCCATTTCTTGATTCTGTGGCTTCCTCAAAGTAATCGGCAGCATCCTCGAACTTCTTCTCGTCAAATGCAACCCGGCCCAGGTAGTATTGTGCAGCTGCATATTCTGGCTGGGTGTCCTTAATTGATTCCAGAAGAGGCTTTGCTTCGGAATAACTGCGTTTCTCATAGAGCTTTTTTGCCTGCTCAAGAGAGGATTGGCCCCATGCGGGGATTGTGGCCAGAAGGAACAATAACCGGATATTTTTCATGGAATCAGGACTTGGTGTAAAGACTGCATTTTGGTTAGAAATGTTGCATTTCTGATATGGATTGAGAGGAATTTGGCCGTACGCCCCTCAAACTTGTGTTTTTTGTACCTTCAATGGTCTAATATTTCTAACTCATGAAGAAACTGTTCTGCATCCTATGGTTGGCTTTGCTCTGCGGTTTCACAAATGCCCAGGTCATTGGAACCATGTTCCCGGATATGAAAGCCGAAACCGTGGATGACAAGCAGGTCACTCTTCCTGCAGATGTGAAGGGCAAATTCACGTTACTGGGCCTGGCCTATTCAAAAAAATCAGAAGATGAGTTGCGCACGTGGTTTGAGCCGGTATTCAGCAAGTTTGTCCAGAAGGCGGAAGGCTTGCTGGCAGGAATGGGCTATGACGTGAATGTCTATTTCATTCCCATGTTTACCGGAATCAATGCGGCCGCGGAAGGTACAGCCAAGCGAAAGGCGATGAAAAACCTCGATCCACAACTTTTCCCGTACATTCTTTTCTACAAAGGTGAGTTAAAGCCATACAAAGAGGCACTGGATTTTGAAAGACGGGACATCCCGTACTTCTTTGTGCTGAATGCCGAGGGAAAGATTGTCTATGCAACCTCTGGGGCTTTCAGCGACAAAAAACTGGATGCAATCGAAGATGTAATCGAGTAAATCGTACATGGACTTACTCACCCTGCTTGCCATTTCCTCTGCCCCGGGTGCCTGCATCATGCTATATATCTATATCAAGGACAAGCACGAACGTGAACCACTCGGTATGCTGGTCAAAGCATTTGCTTTTGGTGCTCTTGCTGTACTGGTCACGTTGATGATCAGCTTCCCACTTGAAGCCTTTGTGCCGGAAGACGAACAAGAT
The DNA here is from genome assembly GCA_016787645.1 of Cyclobacteriaceae bacterium. Classification (GTDB taxonomy): domain Bacteria; phylum Bacteroidota; class Bacteroidia; order Cytophagales; family Cyclobacteriaceae; genus ELB16-189. The sequence continues at coordinate 126,517 of JAEUUF010000020.1, forward strand.
CTTGTACAACAGGCCTTTCATGCATTCATCCTTGTCGGCCTTGTGGAAGAGTTCAGCAAGTTCCTGTTTGTCCGCGGAATTCTCTACAATGACGAGCACTTCAATGAACCGTTCGACGGTATCGTCTATTCCGTAATGGTAAGCATGGGCTTTGCCACGTTGGAGAATATTCTTTATGTGAGCCAGGGGGGATACACAACAGCCATCATGCGGATGTTTACGGCCGTTCCCGCGCATGCCACTTTCGCGATTCTCATGGGCTATTTCCTGGGACGTGCAAAATTCGAATCGAACAAGGGATACTTCTCCATACTCGGCCTGATCGCTGCGGCTGCCTTTCACGGCGCCTATGATTATTTCTGGTTTATTTCCTTTTTGCCAGGTATTTGGATGGGTGCGATCGCTTCGTTGATAGTTGGTGTCTGGCTATCCCGCAAAGCCATACGGGTACACCAGGATGCATCTCCTTTCCGGCACACGCCATCGGAAGGCGCTAATAACGAGAACCCAACAAAAAACCCCGGCTCGGAGGGCCAGGGTTTTTCATAAACACTGTAGTTCAGGTATTATTTGCTGGGTGTCGCCGGCGCGGGAGTTACACCAAGTTTTTTCAGCACCAATGGAGATATGTCGTATTTGTCGTCTCCGTAAAGAACAATATCGATGCTTCCCTGGATCTGTGGATTGAGGATAAACGTATATCCTTGCTCCTTCGCAACCTCCTCAATGGCATTGCCAATTTTTCGGTTGATGGGGCCCATGAGGTCTGCTTCCTTCTTTTGCAGTGATGCCTGTGCATCCTGTTGAAATTTCTGGATATTTTCCTGCAGCTGGGTCAGTTCGTTTTCCTTGTCGCGCCGCACCGCATCGAGCATCGTAGCGGCACCTTGCTGATAGGCCTTCAGTTTTGTTTCATACTCAGCATATTTTGCCTTGGCCTGGGCCTGCAACTGATCCCCATGTGTTTTCATTTCATTTTCAATTTGCTTGTACTGCGGCATCTGGCTGAAAATGTATGCAGGGTCAGCATAACCGATTTTCTGATTGTGTGTCGCCTGGGCTAGTGCGCCCATGGAGACAGCCATCAGGATGGTAATTGCGAGGGTTCTCATGTTCTGGTGTTTATTTGATTTTATCATTCGGGTCTCCTAATCCTAATTCTTCGAGGACAAAGTCCGTATAGTCGTGTTTTGGATCGGTGTAGATCATGACCAGCTCACCGGACTTGTCGAAAACAATCGCCAGCCGGTTCTGCTTGGCCACTTTTTCGACGGCTTCCCAGACTTTATCCTGCAAAGGTTTAATCAATTCCTGTTTTTTCAAAAAAAATAACCCGCCAAAGCCAAACACTTTACGCTGGTACTCCTTCAGCTCGCTTTCCTTCTTGCGGATCATCGTCATGCGCTCTTCCTTCATTTCTTCAGTCAACAGCACCTCTTCAGCTTTCAGGGACAAATACGCCATCTCCACGCCACGCTGAAGGTCTTCCACTTCCTTTTGCCAGCCCGTCGACAGTTGTTCTATTTCGCTCTGTGCCTTCAGGTATTCAGGCATTTTGCTCAAAATGAAATTGGTGTCGATATAGCCGAACTTCTGTCCTTCGGCAAAATTCAGGCCGAAGACAAAAAAAGAGAAAATGGTGGCTAAAATCCTCATTTTCTTAACGGATTTGTTGTCCAATCGTGAAGTGGAACTGGGATCCGCTAATGCCCGGGGCGTATTTGAGGGTATCAAAACCGTAGGCCCAGTTCAGACCGATCAGGCCAAAAGCGGGCATGAAAATCCGTGCCCCAAATCCGGCCGACCGGTAGGACTTAAACGGATTGAAATCATAAAAATTATCCCAGTTATTACCGGCCTCGCCGAAGACAAACGTATAAATGGTTGCACTTTGGCTGGTGCTAATCGGGTACCGGAGTTCCATCACAAATTTATCATACACAATCCCTCCTTCAATTTTGGCTGAGCGCACTCCAGCGGTCCTCAAATAATACAAGGGTGGAGTCACAGCGTTGTCAGGATACCCACGAAGCCCGACGATATCTTGCCCGAGAACAAAAGAGTTAAATCCACCCGCTAATCCAGCTCCTCCCATATAGAACCTTTCAAATGGACCTGGGGTCAGGACCTTGCTGTAGGTGCCAATGAATCCCAGGTGGGCGCGCGCTTCAAGTACCAGGCTCCGCCCGTTGGGTTTGTTGCTGCCGAGCAGTTTCAAATAGAATTTTGTGTCGACCATCCACTTCACTAGTTCGAGCCACTTGTACCGGTTATTGATATCACTATAGTAGGCGTCGCTGCGGAACAAGGAGTAGGGCGGCGTCAACGAAACCCCTACTGACAACGACGACCCACTCGTCGGAAACATAGGGTTGTCGATGCTGTTGCGGGCCAGCGTGGTGTTGAACAAGATGCTGTTGGTTTGCCCGATGGCAGGAAGGGACGCGGTTCCTGAAAGGTAGTTCTTGTAATCATAAACCTGGAACGTCAATGAGTTGGTTAAACTGAAATAATTGTCAGGCCACTCAAGGCGTCGACCGAGGGAAAACGTAACACTGCTCGTATTGAGTGATACCTCTTCTGCGCCACTGGTAGAATAAGCGGCCGTGGGATTTGATTTTGAATGGGCCAGACTGATGGTGAACGAATTCGGCTTGCGGCCACCCAACCAGGGCTCCGTAAAAGAAATGCTATAGCTCTGATAGGCTCTTCCGTTGGCCTGCACCTGGAGGGAAAGGCGCTGTCCGTCGCCCACAGGCAGTGGCCGCCACTTATCAAAGTGAGGCACGTTGCGCATGGAGAAGTTGTTGAACGTCAGTCCCACGGTTCCAACAAATCCGTAGTAACCGCCCCAGCCTCCTGATAATTGAATCTGGTCGTTGGATTGTTCTTCCAACTTCCATTCAATATCTACAGTACTATTGGCTGGATTGGGCCGTACTTCGGGTTCAATCTTTTGCGGATTGAAATAGCCCATGGACGACAGCATTTGTTGGGTGCGAATAATATCAGAGCGCCTGAATTTCTGGCCAGGTACCGTTGACAGTTCACGCCGGATCACATGATCACTGGTACGTTCGTTGCCGCTAATCAGCACCTGGTCCAGGGTAGCCTGGTCACCTTCAAAAATGCGCATTTCAAGGTCAATGGAATCCCCGACGATGGCAACTTCAATGGCATTAACCCGGAAAAACAGATATCCATCATCCATATACAGTCCGCTGATATCTGCCCCTTTTGGGTTAAATGAGGTCTTCTTGTCTATCAGGTCCTTGTTGTAAACGTCACCCTTCTTGATATCCAGGATCTTGTCCAGGGTGGCGGAGGTGTGCAGGTAGTTGCCGGTCCAGGTGATATTCCGGAAATAGTACTTGCGTCCTTCATACACCCTGAATTTGACATCGATCGCATTCTCCCCATGGCGCACAATCGTATCGGAAAGAATTTCTGCATCCCGGTATCCTTCGGAATTATAGAATTCGATGATCTTCTCCTTATCATCGTCATAATCTGATTTAATCAGTCTCGAGCTGTTAAAGACATTAAGTTTGATGTTCCGGTTAATGTACTCCTTGAACTGTCGACCGGTAATTTTGTGGCTGGAGTCGAGGGCGGCTTTGTATTGGCGGGGGTGGGTGCTCACGACAGACCCCAGCACATCGCGATGCAGGGTTATGCGCGCATACTCATGAGTCTTTTTCATCTTTTTCTTCAACTGGGCATCCGGAATATTCTCGTTACCCTCAAAAGAGATTTCATGAATCTTCACCTTGCCTTTCATATCCACTGCAATCCGCAGGCGAACGCCACCTCGGTTCAGGGTATCGCTTTCCTGAACAATTTTCACCTGGGCGTTTAGAAAGCCCTTTTTGGCGAAGTATTTCTTTACGGATAATTCGGCATTCCGGATGACCGCATCATTTACAATCTTGCCCTTGATGAGTTTCATGTCTTCCCGAAGGGAGGATTGTTTGCCTTTGGGAATTCCGGTGAAGTAAAAGTCCGTAAGCCGCGGGCGTTCAGCCAGTGCAATGATCAAGTAAACATTTTGACCTTCAATCCGGTCAACACTGATGGTCACATCGCCAACCAGTCCGTGTTTCCATAGCTTGCGGATGGCCGTAGCAATATTGTCGCCGGGTATCTTGATCTTGTCCCCGATCTTTAGCCCCGTCAGGGAACTCATCGCATTTTTATCAAGCACATTGAGACCGGTGATTTCAATGCCAGCGATAAAATATTCGTTGGGATTGGTCGTGTTTACCGGAGCTTCCTCCGGCGTTGCCGTGGTGGGTGCCGGCTGGTTGCGGTTCCGGCGGTACTGCCCGTAAGACGAAACGATGGTGAACAATACCAACGCCAAAACAAGAATCCGTCTCATCATGCCTCGGCGTTCGGTTCTAGTACTTTTCCAAACCTTCTCTCGCGGTGCTGGTACGAATAGATTGCTTCGTAGAGATCTTCTTTGCGAAAGTCCGGCCAAAGTGTTTTGGTGATATAGATTTCCGTGTACGCAATCTGCCAGAGCAGGAAGTTGCTCACACGAAGTTCTCCGCTTGTGCGGATCAGCAATTCAGGATCTGGTATACCTGCCGTCTGCATGTGTCCGGCAATGACAGGCTCATCAATTTGTTCCGGCGCAAGATTTCCGCTTTTTACCTCCTCGGCGATGGCTCTCACGGCCCTGGCAATTTCCCAGCGACCGCTGTAATTAAGCGCCAGGATCACTTGAAGTCCAGTATTGCGACGGGTTGTCTCAATGGCCTCCTGCAGATTCCTTTGGCACTGGGAGGGCAGGTGTGAAATATCACCGATGGTTGTGAGGCGCACCTGGTTTTCCATGAGATTGGCCAGCTCCTTTTTTAGTGTGTTCACCAATAATTCCATCAGGGCATCTACTTCTTCTTTGGGGCGGCCCCAGTTTTCGGTACTGAAGGCGTATAACGTGAGGTATTTAATCCCAAGCTCCCCGCACGCCTCTGTAACGTCCGTTACTGCCTGAATCGCATTCCGGTGTCCAAAGATCCGGGCAGCACCTTTCTTTTTTGCCCAGCGCCCATTACCATCCATAATCACTGCGATATGGTTGGGCAGGTTAGAGAAGTCGATTTGGTCCTTGAAACTGGCCACAGGACCGCAAAAGTAGCCTATTTCCGACATTTACACACTATTGGGGCGACGTAGGAGACGGTTTCTGATGATGCTTAATGAGGGAAGAAAGTTGCCTTGCCCATATCCCCTACCTATAGGGATTGGTGGGGCAGGGGATGTCATAGAAGGTCCGGGTCAGGGTGAGGCCCAGGAAAAAATAGTTGTCGTAATCGTTCCCATTGCCGTACTGATAATTCTTGTACGCCTTGTCCCCATCTGAAATATTATCCAGGTAATCGAAAAAGGTTTTTCGCATGCCGAATTCCAGAGCGATGTAATACTTGGGGTTTACCACATACTTCATGCCGCCCCCAAAAGGTACCGCCATCTGAATGGTGCTGTATTGAGCTGCTTTATTTGTCATCCCTGACATGTTAAACAAGGCCAACCCGGCAAACAAATACGGTGTGAAACGGAGACGTCGGATATCGTCCCGCCAATTGAGAAAGTGATATTCATAGACACCGGACACCTCGCTCAGGAAAATGTCGAATGAGGCATTTCTTTTCTGACCAAAGGCGTCGATCGCGTTGTCGGCATCACTGGCACTCAGTTTTCCGGCCGTGAAACTTGCCCGGAAGCTTATTACCTTGCTGATGTTGTTGCGATAGAAGATTGTTGCGGCAGGCTGAGAATTGCCAAAGTCATAGCTGCGAACAAGATCTCCCGTATAATTGAATGTCCCCAACCCAAACCCGATTTCTGAGCGCTGCACCAATTGGGCAAACGCAAGGGAAGAGGTAAGGATCGCGGCGCATGCCGTCAGGAGAATAGCCCGCCCGGAAATCATCTGAACTTGGCCTGGTGATACGTTGCCTTAATAATGTAGGTAAGGCGAATGCTGGTCACCATATAAATGTCATTATCCTTTTTCCCTCCGCGCTTGTTGTCGGGATGTTCAGAACCATATCCAGCCTGAACACTGACGCCTGCGATCCCAGATGCTTGCGGGTTGGTTGGATAACCTGGCAGTTCATTGGTACGATACGACATGGCTTGTGCCAGGGGACTGGTTAGCTTGGTCAAGTCTACATAGTTGGCGCTTACATCATCGAGATAGTCGGTAAAGGTGTAGCGAAATCCGACATCGGCGGAGAGATCCATTACATCATTTAGCCGAAAGCGTGCGCCCAATCCAAAAGGAATGGCAAACTGGAACAAGGAGTAAGGCTGGATGCCGTAGTTCACATCGGTTGATGCCAGGTTGGAGTGCTGCCCTTCCGTTCCGAGCGGCTGAAGGTCTACATAACTGCCGGCCTCAGGCAAAGGGTTTCCTTGCAAATCTGTGGCTGGGGCAATGGCCTGTGGGTTGTGCATAAAGACGGCAACGCCGAGATAGGCATAGGGAGTCCATTTCACGCGGCTCATATAAGTCTGCTCATTTTCAAACAGGTCGAAAATAGCAACGACAGAAAGCTCATGAATCTGATTTCGAAACGACAAATTTCTTTGATACCGGTAGATACCGTTGCTTAAATCGCCTTTGTCGGCCGATTCGCTATCGGCGCCTTTGATGGTCGCAAACATGTATTGGGCCATCAAAGAATACCTCGGACCAAACCGGTGGGTGAATGACACCCCAAATCCGGGTTTGGTAAATGACAAGTCTGTGCTGAAACTCGACGGGGAAGGGGCCAGGTCGCCGTAGTAGTTCAATGCGTTCAGCGAAACACCAATGGAATTATAGATCTTCCCTTTTCCAAACTTGGATTTCGTGCCACGATAGCCGGCGATGCGCTTATTCTCGTTCTTTATTCCCTTGAGATTGAACTGCGCCAAAGCAACCGTTGCCTCTCCAAGGAGGAAGGCAACCAGTGCGCCAAACAGGAACAACTTTCTCATGTGGTACTTTTCAGAAAAACAAATGTAGGAAATCTCAACTCCTTAATAAAGTGGTGGATTACTGGGTAACCCCTTCGCTTTTCCCCAAACGGTTAGTTTCTCAAGTCGAGCCCCCAATTCAACTTTTGACGGAGTGTCTTGAAGTAATGCTGTCCCGGCATCTGGATGAGGTGCGCTTTATATCTTTCTTTCAGGATCTTCAACTTCACCGTTTCATCCACTGTTTCAAACCTGGAATCAAGGGAAACAAGGAATTTTTTGCTTCGACCTTCGATACGAAATGAGATTTCCGACCGGTCGGATACGACAATGGGGCGTGCTCCCAGGTTATGGGGACTTACCGGGGTGATGATGAAGCTCTCCGATTCGGGGAAGACCAGCGGCCCCCCGCAACTTAGCGAGTAACCGGTTGATCCGGTCGGCGTTGAGACAATTACTCCATCGGCCCAGTAGGAGTTCAACAATTCTCCATCGACAGAAACATGCACGGTGATCATAGAGGAAGTATCCTTCTTCATGATCGTAAAATCATTGAGCGCAAATCGGATGCCATCGAAGAGCTTGGGATCAGAGACCAGCCGGAGCATGGTTCGCTCGTCAATGGAATAGTTGCCTTTGAAAAGATTGTCCAGCGCATGCTCAGTTTCTTCACGGCTGATTGTTGCCAGGAATCCAAGTCGCCCTGTATTGATGCCCATCACAGGAATTTCATGCTTGCCCACGTAGGTGATGGACTCCAGCAACGTACCGTCACCACCAAGCGACAGAAAGAAGTCCAGGTTCTTCAGGGAATCTCCCTGCTCAAACTCCCTTAGCTTGAAGTCATGCGAAGACTTGAAATGGCGCTGAAATTTTGAGGAGACGTAAATCTCGGACTTGTAACGGCCCAGCATGGTCAGCACCCGCTCAATGAAGCGGGATGACTTCTGTTGAAAATCCCTTCCGTGTATCCCGATTCGCATGCGGCCAGATTGGAAGTGATGTTACAAAATAAATTGCAATTCGCCGAAGGGCTATTGAAAATGCTTAAGGCGGATTACTTCATCCTGGCGAAGAAATCGCCAATGTCCCCGCGGCAAATCTTTCTTGTCCAGCGTGGCATACACGGTCCGGTCAAGTTTCACCACCTCATAGCCGAGCGCCTCAAAAATTCGGCGGATCACCCGGTTCCATCCAATGTGAATCTCTACACCGATCGTTTTGCCATCATCCGAAACCACGGCCAGGTCATCCACGATGGCCTTGCCTTCTTCCAATCGTACACCGTCCTTGATTTTTTGAAAGTCGGCCTTGGTCAGTGGCTTGTCCAGTTCAGCCTTATAAATCTTCTTGACATTGTACGACGGATGGGTGAGTTTATCGGTCAGGTCGCCATCGTTTGTGACCAGCAAAAGACCAGAGGTGTTGCGATCCAGTCGACCAACTGGGTAGACGCGCTGTTTACATGCGCCTTCAATCAGTTGCATCACCGTGTTCCGCTCTTGTGGATCATCCGTAGTGGTGATGTATCCCTTGGGTTTGTTCAGGAGTATGTACACCATCGGTTCGGCCTTCAGGCGTTTGCCTTCATAGCGAACATCATCTGTCGCTTTCACCTTGTATCCCATTTCCGTAATGGACTGGCCATTCACCGTAATGAGTCCCATTTTAATCAAGTCATCTGCCTCCCGGCGTGAGCAGATACCGCTGTTCGAAATGTATTTGTTAAGCCGGATCAGCGCATCGGGATTGGTTTCTGCCGGAGCATTTCTTTTCCCGGGATCCTCAACGGTTTTGCGCTGTCGATCCAACTTTGATTCGACAAAAGATTTTCTCTTTTCACCGACTTTGAAGCGATCCCCACCGCGTTCATCGGCGAACTTCCTTGCGGGGTAGGGTTTCTGCTCACCGCTTCCCGCATCGGGTTGCCTGCGTTTGAATCCCTCTTTTGAAAAAGGTTTCTTGCCCCGGGGGCCGCTGTCCCGGCGATCATCCCTTCTTCCTTGAAATCCTTCTCCTGTTCTTTCCTTTCCTCCCCGCTCGAAACGATCCTTGGGCGGATACCCTGTATCTCTGCGTTTACGAAACCCGCCTGAGTCTTCACCCTGCGTTCGCTTCTCCGACCAGGGTCTCCCTTTCGGAGCGTCACCACCTTTTCTGAATCCTCCACCCCCATGCTGATCATCTCTTCTCTTTCCGGGTCCTCCTGGTGCCTCACCTCTGCGTGGCCGCTTTTCACCGAAGGATCGACCCCCGCGGAATGATCCTTCCGGTTTGCTTTCGCGAGTGTCACCGCCCTCACGACGTTTGCGGCCAAAACCCTTGCCCCCTTCTCGGGAAGAGTCACTTGATCTTTTTTTGTCAGGCCGGGGACGGCCAGAGGATGGTCCCGACGTGGTGCGGAACCGACTGTTGCGTGCCATAAGTAATGTAAGTTAGGCCAACGGGGCCTTAAAGAGAACTGATTTCTATTGATTTGAGGGAGCTTCCCCGATGCTGTTGATCTCCTGCGAGAAGTCTTTGGGAGTGGGAAGTTCACTGAGGTCGCTGATGCCGAAATACTCCATGAATTTCGGGCTGGTGCCATAAATGAGGGGTCGGCCCACGGTTTCGCCTTTGCCCTGGATTTCGACCAGGCCTTTCTCCAGCAACTTCTGAATGGCGTAATCGCAGTTTACCCCACGGATCGTCTCAACTTCAGTTTTTGAGACTGGCTGTTTGTAGGCAATAATGGAAAGTGTTTCCAGTGCCGAGGTGGAAAGCCGTTTCTTGGATTGTTGCTTGAGCATGATGCCAATGCTCGCCTGGTAAGCGGGCTTGGTCAGAAACTGGTAACCACCGCCGGCCTTATTGAGCTGAAAAGCAAATTCGTCTTGCTGGTACTTGTCCGTGAGCCGCTGAATGGCGCCGGCAATATCCTCTTCGGGAACATCCGCATTGAACATTTCACTGAGGCAGGATTTCAACTCCGCCATCTTAATTGGCGAAGGCGAACAAAAAATCAATGCCTCAATATGATTCTGTAAAAAGTCCAATGCTTTCTCTTTAATCCTGTATCCTAATTAGTCCCATCATCCCAAAATCCTGTCATCCTAAAATCCTTCCTATCCTGGTCAATCCTGCTGCATCATCTTCGCCTCAATCGACTGTGTGGTATGAGGAACAGCGATGAGTCGCTCTTTAGGGATCAACTTCCCGGTGACGGTGCAAATTCCATAAGTACCATTCTTGATGCGAACAAGTGCGTTCTCCAGATTGGTGATGTATTTCAATTGACGGGAAGCGAGTTGGCTGAGATTTTCTTTTTCGGCTGTCTCCGCTCCATCTTCAAGCACTTTCGTGTTGCCACCGGAGGTACTGTCTGTACCTGCATCATTGTTCCGGTTCAGGGTCTCCTTCAAAATGCGAAACTCTTCGCGCGATTTTTCCAGCTTGCCCAGTATAAGCGTCTCAAACTCCTTTAATTCTTCGTCGCTGTAGCGGGTCTTGTCCTCAGGCATGCTCGACTTGGCGGGCTTATGAGCGATCGGGCGCTGGGTCAACGCAGGGAAAATGGTGAGATTCATTTGCGGTTTGGGGGCAGGCGCCACAAGCTTTTTGTCCGCTTTTTTGGGCGAACTCGTGGACTCCTTCTTCGCTGATTCCTTAGGTGCGGGGGTGGCTTTAGCCAGAGGCTTCTTCGTCGTCTTTGCCGCTGCTTTTTTCGCAGTGGGCTTTGCCTTGGTAACCTTCTTTGCTTTTGGTGTGGCTTTTGCCTTCGCTTTCTTCACCACCTTCTTGGCCGTTTTTTTTGCTGATTTCGCCATATTCCTGAGTCCTCCCGGACGGTTTTGAAAAAGATTGGCAAAAATACAGGCCTGCCCGTAAAACAAAAAATAATGCCCTGTTTATTGCCCCTGAACCGCAAAGTAAGCCCAATCAGCGCCCCGCGATGATTACCCGGGTCATGTAATTCGCAACTGATCCTCCGGCATCAAAGGTCTCAAAGGACACCACGTAGTATCCTGCGGGCAGTCTGGCTCCGTCATCACGGTCTCCCTCCCACCGAAAAAATCCCTCGGTTCCCAGCAGGTCATTGTTGGCAATGTGCCTCACCGGGAGCCCCTGGTAGTTCAATACCTGCACATTGGCCACTTTTCCTGGCTGATCGAAAGCATAATGAATTTGAACGAAGTCGTTGGCCGGGTCACTTGGCGCAAATACCTCCGGTGAAACATATATTGGGCTACTAGGTGGGCCTGTCGTCTTTCGCTCGTGGGAGTTGGGCAATCCGGGTGTACCAAAACCTGCCCGCGAACTTGCCGACATCCAGTTATCCGATTGTTGCGTTGGTGCACGGACCCCAATGCGCTCCAGCGAAACTCCTTCCTCATTCTTAATAAAGGGCGAATGCCAGCTTTGGTCATATTGAAGGCTGTCGAGTAATTTTCCCTCCCTCCGAAAGAGTTTGATCACCCCCTCGTCATCGGGCAACGACGGCAATAATACCTTCAACAATTGGCGGCTTTGGTTCGAGGGGTAATTCAATTGCAGCAATTGCGGCTCGGCGGTGAGGGCCACATGCTGTTTTGGATGTAAGAGCATCGAGGGAACATCAATACTTGACGTTCCATTGCTCAGTCGCAGTTGGCCAAGGTCAATGAACTTCTTGGAGTCATTAAACAGTTCGATAAAGTCTACTCCTCCTGGCCTCGGATTGAATAATATCTCGTTGAGCACGAGGTCCAGGCTGTCTGCCAATTCGGGGATACCAAAAATTATGCTCAAGGGTTCGATGCGATTGCCGCTACAATCCGTGACTCCCTCTACCCGAGTCTCGTAGGCTCTTTGCTTTTCTAATTTCGCATCAAAGCTAAGGCGTATCGTTCTGACGGCGGGTCTTAACAGGTGAATTCCTGAGATTGGGATCGGAGGATTAATGGAAATATGCACATCACCCGGCAACTCAGACAAAGGCTCATTAAAGATAAGCGTCAATTGTCCCGAATCGGAAGGCAGAATACTCAACAGCTCAGGAGGAGTGAGATCAGGCTTGGCTGTTGAAATTGAGTTTTGTCTGCCCGGTGTTCCGCCCGATGCAGCTTCTGAAGCCGCCCAGTTTTCGCGTTCACCACAAGGGTTTCTTGGGTCTATCAACTCCAGCGCCCAGCCTCCCTGTTGCTTGTCTTCATCTCGGTACCAATCGATAACATAGTTGATCGAGTCAATCATCATCCCTGCATTATCCGTTAGGATGATATGATCACCCGAATTATTCAAGGAAGGAAAATTGGTTAAGCCAATCACGCCTGGCTCGTCGAAGAGATTTATTGACGATGACGCCGTCACAATTTTGTATTCCCCGGGAAGAAAAATCGCTGATGGAAATTTTCCGATGCTGCTGCCATCAGACAGGCCCCAGCCGACTAGATCAAATGGCTCATTACTGGCATTGAAGAGTTCGACAAATTCAGCGTTGGGCAGACCAATTTGTGGCGTGGGGTCGGCTAAAAACTCAGTGATTAATACTGATTTTCGTTGGGCAATTCCTGGTCTGAAGTACAACAATTGCCCCGTTGCGGGGAGCATGGCATTACCCGCTTCATCGGATGTTCCCGCGATTTGAATGACATAAGCACGACCATTAACCAAGGGTGAAGACAGCGCGCATACAGCTGTCATTTGATCCGGTTCGAGATTTACCACGACGGGATTACCCAAGTTTTCAATGTGAATTGCATTGGTTGTCAAACTGGCAGCTTGGATGGGCTCCGTAAATCGAATGCTAAAATGCAATGGATCCAATGCTTCGATTCGAACAATGGCTGGAGGTGTCGTGTCAGGAATAACCGACCCGGAAACTTTAAAATCATCAAACCAGAATTTGTCCGAACGAGTTGAGGAGTATGTGCATTGCAAACCAAACCATGAAGATTCAGTATGCCGAAGATCAATTGTCTCACCCTCTTTTGCCAGGTTGCCCGTATTGCCCACATCAGTGAATAATTCCCAGCGACCTTCCGCGGTGCGGACCACGCGAATGGTCAGTATGACCTGGGCCTGGTTTACCCGATCATCCAGTCCGTCGATCAATTCTTGTTCAGTCGCGCCGGTTTGGGCATACAGGCTGATTTCACGTGTCGTGTTGCCAACCTTGACAAAGTAGCCATTCAATGCAGCCTGCAGATCAGCATGGTCGGAGACCAGGTAGATCTTTGCATAATTCGAACTGCTAGGAGTAAAGTCAAGTTGCAGCTTGAATTCCCACGTACCCTCATGAATCGCCTGGCTGGGCGTGGAAAGAAAAGCTGCTCCGTTAATGGCTGGCGCCTGCAGTTTCAGTCGCCCGCTTGAAATAACAAAGCGTGAAACATCACCTTGCCATGGAGGAGCAACAGAGAAGTTGCCGTCTGAAAAATTGTCTGTGAATTGGGCTGTACACGGACCGGCCACGAACCATGCTACGAACAGCAAAAGGATTTTCTGGGTGCTCATCCGGCCAAACTACTTTTAATCTTACTTTTGCCCCCTGTAACAAGAGCGAATGTCATGAAAACCGTCGTAGTAGGAGCGACCGGACTTGTAGGTCAGGAAATCCTGAAGGTGATGGAAGAGCGAAACTTCCCTTATGATGACCTGTATCTCGTGGCCTCCGGCCGGAACGTGGGCAAGGAAATTGAATACAAGGGTCGTCGATATACTATCATGGGTATCGAAGAGGCCAGCAACCTGGCTGCCGATATTGCGATCTTCTCGGCTGGCGGCGGCACCTCATTGGAATGGGCACCTCGCTTCGCCGAGAAGGGAACCATCGTTATTGACAACTCCTCCGCATGGAGAATGGATCCTTCCAAGCGCCTGATCGTGCCGGAAATCAACGGGCACGTGCTCCGCATTGATGACCGCATCATTGCCAATCCAAACTGCTCCACCATCCAGATGGTGATGGTGCTCGCTCCGCTGCATGTCCGATACAAGATGAAGCGCATTGTGGTTTCCACTTACCAGTCGGTGACGGGCACTGGCAAAGATGCGGTCCAGCAATTGATGGATGAGCGGCAAGGCATTAGCGGAAACAAGGTTTACCCCCACCCGATCGACATGAACGCACTTCCGCACATTGATGTATTCCTGGACAACGGGTACACCAAGGAAGAAATGAAGATGGTCAATGAGACCCGCAAGATCCTCGGCGATGAAAGCATCGGCGTTACCGCCACCACAGTTCGCGTTCCTACCATCGGAGGTCATTCCGAAGCGGTTAATGTAGAATTTCACTCGGACTTTGATCTTGAAGAAGTGCACGAGCTCCTGGAAGGTATGCCCGGCGTCATTGTCATGGACGATGTGAAAAACAACATCTATCCCATGCCCATTCACACACAGGGTAAAGATGAGGTCTTTGTGGGTCGCATTCGTCGCGACGAATCACAACCCCGCACGCTAAACCTTTGGATCGTGGCCGATAACCTTCGCAAGGGCGCTGCCACCAACGCGGTTCAGATCGCGGAGTATATGATGGAGCACAGTCTGGTAACTCCCTGATTTGTTATTTCTGCGTCGCGGCCGGCGCTTCCGGGTGTTTCACGTACCGCTCGAAAAATTCAATGACCCGCAACAGGTGATCCATCATTCGCCCGGGATTTCCACTCCGGGTAAGCTCGTGGCCTTCTTTTGGATAGCGGATGTATTCCACCGGCTTGTTCAAGATCTTCAAGCTCTTGTACAACATTTCGGATTGCGTTACACCGGTTCGTAAGTCCTGGTCACCGTGGATGATCAACAACGGGGTGTTGATGTTCTTGACATAATTATAAGGAGACTCGGAATCCAGCACCTTCTTTGTCTCCGCATCCCAGGGATAGCCGCCAAAGTCATTGGGTACGAGGAACCAGGCATTTCCCTCTCCCATAAAGGTGGTCAATTCATACACACCTCGCTGGGCATTTGCGGCTTTGAATCGATTGTCATGACTGATGATCCATGCCACCATGTAACCGGCATAACTTCCTCCTTCTACAAAGAGTTGGTCTTTGTCAATCCAGGAATAATTCTTCATCGCATCATCGAGTGATGCGATGATATCCGCGGAAGGGCTTGGGCCCCAATCCTTGAAGTTGGCTTTCTTGAACTTATCGCCGTAGCCGCCGCTGCCGCGGGGATTGCAGTACACGAGGCCGTAACCCCAGCTGTTCTCCAGTTGGTACTCGTGCCACATCGAGAAAATACCCGGGCCCCACATGGCAGTCGGTCCGCCATGAATATTCAGTATCGTAGGATATTTGGTTCCATCCTTGCGGCCAATGGGCTCCATCACCCAATACTGCACTTTGGTCCCATCCGGGCGGGTAATCCAATGTTCCTTGGGAAAAGCCACCTGCCGATCTTTAATCCAGTCTTCGTTGAGCCGGGTGAGCATCTTGTTGGACTTATCTTTCAGGTTGTAAACATAAACCTCCCACGGATTCTTGGTCTCCGTCAGCGCATACACGGCCTTGTCACCCACCACGTCAAAATCATTCACGCCACTGTCATTGCCCAGGATTTTTGTGATCGTTCCGCCCTTCGCGGGCACGCTAAACAACGGGATGTCACCTTCGGTCTGCGCGGCGAAGTAGATCGTTTTTCCATCGGCTGACCAAACTGCCCCGCCGGCATCTCGATCAAGGCTCGCTGTGATGAGTTGGGGCTGTCCGCCCGCTGAAGGCACTACCGCCAATTGGTTTTGTGTCGCATGGCGATTCACAATGTTCGTCGCCGAGAAAGCGATTTGACTTCCGTCGGGCGAGAAGACGCCATTGGAAATACTGTAGTCCTTCCAGGTAAGAAATTCCATTGCGGTTTTTTTCTCCACATCGATCATCCACAAATCACTGTCGCGTTCGCGGTCGGGATGAATCTTGTAGACACGCGAGGTGCAAAGAATTCGTTTGCCATCGGGTGACCACTCCGCATCATCAAAATCCTGGTAGCCGCTGGTTAATTGGGTGGCTCCACCCTCACCATTCGAAGCGATCACAAACAAATGGCTGAAGCTTTCATCCGGTTGAAGATTCAACTCTCCCTGCAGGTTTTGCCGATTGAGCACACGCGGGTTTGATTCACTGGCATTCTTCGCAAGCCAGGCCCGGATTTCATCGAGGTTCCCGTCGGGAGCTGTGGGCGTTTTCTTTTTCTCATCGGCCTTCATTTTTTTGAAGTTCGGCTCATCACCTTGTTTACGGCCAGGGCGCTCGTAGGACCAGGGTGTCGACCCTTCAATTGCGTAGAAAGGAACTGAAGAACTGTAGAGAATCTTTTTTCCATCCGGTGACCATTGCGGAGAACCAGCACCGTATTCAGCCTTGGTGATGGCATGGGCTTCTCCACCGGAGAGGGGGAGGATCCATACTTGTGACTTATCTCCATCCACTCGCGTGAAGGCGATTTGTTTGCCGTCGGGTGACCATTGCGGCTGTCCATCGTTGCGATCGCCGTACGTTAGCTGGACGGGGGCAGAGCTTCCGGATACGTCGACGATATAAAGATGGCGGGTATAGTAGTATTCGTTGTCGTTCTTAACTGCCTTCCGGTTCACCACCATCACCGCTTTGGTACCATCCGGTGAGAGTTGGATCTGGCTCGTCGTTGCGATTTTCATCAGGTCGGAAGCTACAATGGGCTTCTTGGACTGGGCCTGGACGCCGAAGGTGATCAGCACTAGCAGGAGGATGCGGCAAATGGTTTTCATGATTTTATGGGATCAAGGTCAAATATGCATGTGCCGATACCAGTAAACAATGTGACTAATACCAGTGGACAATAGGTACGACAACTGGTCTGCGGGTAGCGATCGCATCTATGGATGCCCCAAAAATCCTGTTATCTTCATTCCAAAGTTCAACCCATGAAACGACTCGCCTTTCTTTTCTACTTCGTGATTTTTACAGGGTCCGCGTTCGCTCAACCCCTCACCGACACCGTCGCCCTGGAGGGATTCATGGATGGCGTCATGGAAACACATTTCCGCGACAAGCACATCGTCGGTGCTGCCGTCTCCATTATCAAGGACGGGAAAGTGCTGCTTGCCAAGGGCTATGGCTACATGGACGAGCGGAACAGAATACCCGTCACGGCCAATGCCAGTTTGTTTCGCATCGGGTCGATCACGAAACTATTCACCTGGGTGAGCGTGATGCAACTTGTCCAACAGGGCAAGCTGGATCTTAACGCCGATGTCAATACGTACCTGAAGGATTTTCAGATTCCTGCCACCTACCCGGAACCCATCACCCTGAATCACCTGATGACGCATACCCCGGGCTTCGAAGACCTGGTGATTGGACTATTTGGCAGAGATACTACTTCGCTTAAGCCCTTGGAGGAAATTCTTAAGAACCAGATTCCCGCGCGGGTACGCAAGCCGGGGACCTATGCCTCCTACTCTAATCACGGCACCGCAATGGCCGCTTACATCGTTGAACTTGTTTCGGGTATGCAGTTCAATGAGTATGTAGAGAAAAATATTATTGGCCCACTGGGTATGAAGCAAACCACCTTGCGGCAACCCTTGCCAAAAGAGTTTGTTCCTCAGATGTCGAAAGGCTATAAATACGAAGGCGGGGTGTTTGCGGAGAAACCTTACGAATATGTACCACTTTATCCTGCGGGTTCGGCCGCCACTACAGCCCTGGACATGGTTCCTTTCATGCGCATGTTCCTGGAAAATGGACAGCTAAATGGTGCTGTAATTCTTGATAGCGCCACTCTGGCTTTAATGAAGACCCCAGCCCATCAGCATGATCCTGCTGTCAATCCCATGCGACACGGACTCATCGACATGAGTCGTGGCGGTGTGGAGGTTATCGGGCACGGCGGCGACACGTTCTGGTTCCATTCCATGTTGGCCCTGATGCCCGCTTCTCAAACCGGAATTTTTCTCTCCTTCAACACCGACACGGGCGGTGGTACCGCCGGTGTAGTGCTCGATGAGTTCCTTGATCGCTACTTCCCGGAAACCACACAACCCCAGCCACCGAAATTCAGCAAAGACTACCTGACCCGTTTTGCCGGAAAATATCGCGTCAATCGCCACGCCTACAAAGACTATTCTTCCGTTGCCGGTATGCTAAGCGATGCCAGTGTCACGGTGTTGGATTCCACCGGACTACGTCTGAAGGTCGGAGAGACGGTTCGCGACCTCGTCCCTATTGACAGTCTCGTGTTTCGGGAAAAGAATACTTCCAACCGGTATGTATTTCAAAAAGCCGAAAAGGGTGACATTGGCGTATTGCTGATCGGCAACGTACCCATCTTAGCATTGGAAAAAGTCTCCGGGCTGAAGAGCGCCGACTTGCATATGTTTATTTTCATCCTGGCTATTATCACCGCGGTAGTCACACTTCTCTTCTGGCCGATCGTGGCGTTATCACGGATGGGCTACCAGGCACACCGTTACACCAAACCCATGCCCTTCAATGCGCGGCTGATCGCCTGGCTCAATTACCTGGTCCTGATCATTTTCTACGTGGGCGTGACCTCGAATGCCAATGAAGAAGGAATTGTGTACGGCACCGTGAGTGCGCTTAAGTTCTTTCTCTATTTTCCCTTCCTGAACCTACTACTCACCGTGGGTATGCTCATCTGGCTGGTGCGCATCCTCCCCACTGGATATCACCGTGTGATGAGCCGGCTGTATTACCTGGTTCTCTGCCTGGTTTCACTTGCCGCGCTGTGGCAGTTATACTACTGGAACATGTTCGGAGCCTAGTGACCTTCGCGCCCTACTTTGCGCCTTACTTCGCGCCTTCGCGAGCTTTGCGTGACCCCTCAATCCTAACCTACTTTCCCATCGGCAGCTCCACCTGTTCGCCCCATACGTACTTTGCAAACCACTGCCAGTTGTGCCAATTGGCCGCAAGGCGCTCCTTGGGTTTGTTGATGCCATGACCAAACCCCTTGTACACAATCAGCTCTGCGGGCACATTGCGGTCGCGCAGGCCTTGTAGTAATTCATAAGCGTTGGAAATGGGTACACGGCGATCAAATTCACCGTGCTGAATGAGCGTTGGCGTCTTCGCCTGGTTGATGTTCGTCATCGGCGATGTCTTCTTATAGATCGCTTCGTCACTCCACGGAGTTGCTCTTAAATACTGTCTGGTAAAGGGGTGAATATCCGTGCTGACATAATAAGTCATCCAATTAGAAATGCCTGCGCCCACCGAAATGGCTTTGAACACCGAGGAGTTTGTTGTGAGGAACGCAGAAATGTATCCTCCCTGGCTCCAACCCATGCAGCCCATCTTCGAACGGTCGATCATCTTTTTCGAGTCGAGGTAATCCACACCGGACAGCACATCCCACGCGTCGCCGACGCCAAGATTGCGCACGTTCAGCGAACGGAAGGCTTCACCATATCCTGCCGAACCGCGATAGTTCACCCGCAACACCAATGCTCCTTTGCCGAGCCATTGGACGATCGGGTACACTCCGCCTGGAACCGGTGTAGGAGTGTCTACCCCGGTGGGCCCGCCGTGAATGACAACCAGCAGCGGGTATTTCTTCGAAGCGTCATAGTTGGCGGGCTTATGCAGCACGCCTTCAATTGTGGCTCCGTCTTTGCTTTTCCAGCTAATCACTTCACTGGTCGCCACATTCCATCCCTTCATCTGGCCCGACATGTCAGTTATCTTTTTTGGCGATGGATTTGTCGTTGAAGACACAAACACTTCGTTCAGCTGATCACCATTGCGTGCAGACATGGCAAATTGATCGCCGGTAGCTGTGAAAGATACTTGTCCAACCTGTTCCGGCAGACCTTTCACAAGGGTTTGATTGCCTGATGCTGGATCAATATGGTAAAGAACGCGATTGGTGCGAGCCTGAACCGTTGTAAAAATGCCCGTTGCCCGCCAGGCAAGTCCACCGAGATCTTCGTCGAGGGTTTTCGCCAGTTGACGCCTTGCTTTCGTTGTTAGATTTATTGCATACGCTTTGGTGTTGGTATAAAAATGTGAGACCGTATCAGATCCTTTCGTCGTAAACACCAACTCCTTCGAGTCCGGGGACCAATCCTGGAAGAAATCGCCACTGGGATTGGAGACTACTTTGGTAATTGCTTTGGAGGCAAGATCAATCACCGAGATGTCCGCTTTCACCGATGAGTTGATGAGTGGATCAGGTTGATGCGTGAAGGCTACTTTGTTGCCATCCGGCGACACATTGTAGTTATTTACCGTGAACTTGCCTTCCGTCAGTCGTTTTGCTTTAGGCCATTCGATGCAGCCCGCTTTGGCTTTCAGTGAATCTGTCTTCTCATAGCAGGGCATTTCCGAAGGATCGCGAAGATCCGGGTTGAAATCAACCTGCCATAGATGTTGCACGGTGAATTCCGCATCGTCTTCCTCAAATCCACCATATCGTTTCTCCCGTTCCTTCTTGTTTGGATCTTCCTTCTCCGGACGTTGAAAGATGAAGGACTTTCCGGACGGATGCCAGATGAACGAGTTGATGCCTTCTTCCTCGTTCGTCACTGCGCGTGCCTCGCCGCCGTCCGTACGGATGATGTGAATTTGGTTTTTTCCTGTGCGAGTGGCGAGGAAAGCGATCCATTTGCCGTCGGGTGAGAAACTCGCGTTGCTGCTTCCTCCCTTGGCGGAGTTAGTCAGTTGAATGCCTGGCTCGCCGTTTCGGGACAACCAGATTTCCGTGTCGTAGCGGTTATCATTCCAATCGGTCGTTTGCACCCCGTAGGCTACCATCTTGCCATCCGGAGAAATGGTAACGCCGGCAACTCCGCGCAGCGAGATAACTTCTTCGAAAGTGGGAACATGCTGACCAAGAACGATAGTGTTCATGAAGAGCAGCAGAACGGGAATAAATCTTTTCATAGACGAAGGTGTTGAGGTGTTCATATGTTGAAGTGTTGAAGATGGCTATTTTGAGACGACGTGTCAAAAACTTCCGCTTGCGCCTCCGCCTCCAAATTGTCCCCCGCCACCTTTAAATTCTTCGGCTGGCTTCTCCGCGTTGCCTCCCAGGGTTTGAGAGACAACAAATCCAGCGAGGTTCACATTGTCCCACTTCTTGGCCAGCAGTTGTTCACGGGTAAAACCGCGACGGGGTGTTTTCAGATAGGCTAACAACCATCCGGTGATGGCGAGTAGGACCGCGCCGGCAATGGTCAATGTTATTTCCGGGCGACCCAGGGAGAAATAGTACTTGAATGTAAATACGCTGAAGGCCAGGATAATGATTGACACGCGCAGGAGGACGATGTCCCTGTTCTTGATCCCCATGTAAAGGAAGAAGATCGGAACCATCGCTGTCAACCCATAAAACATCCCGGCAAATGGAATATCCTGTCCCTCGACAAGCGAAAGGTTCATGAGCGAAATGCTCAGCTCCCGTACCACCATATAGTTTCCTCCGGCATAGATCAATAGGAGGCTCAGTGATTCCACCACCACAAACACATCGTGCCATTCTTCTCCCTCAGGCCGGGACTTCCACCATCGATTCAGAAAATAGATACCACTGAAGGCAATGATGATTACAAACGGAATGACCTGCCGGAAGATCCCGTTAAGTTCGTAACATTCATAAAAGAGGAGTCCCGCGAATACCAACACGGTTAGCGCGGTACAAATCAGATCGATGTATACAATGGCCACATAGCCCAGCACCAGAAGGCAAGCTATAAGAATCACATGCTCGTTTGCATCAGTCAATCCCGCTACGCCACCGATGAGATAGCCGCTGGCATGGTAGATGATTGCCTCCACTACACCGGATTTATAATGATGACCATCAATTATCAACACGCGCTGGACGAGCACAAATGAACCAATACCCGCGATCAATGCAGCGATGGAAATTCCTATTTCCCCAACATCACCAAGGATGAGAAAGAAGATACCCGAAGCGCCCGACAGCGCAAAACTGGTTGCGATGAAAAGCAGGATGCGAATGATCAGGTTGGGGTGATAGAGGTTGCTGGGGTGAGCCTGCAGGATTGCCTGTTCTTGTTCCGGCAAGATCAGGCCGTGCTTCATCCATTCCCGCGATGCCTTGATCACGGCGAGATTATACAAATCGGTGCTGGAATAAACACTCCTCATTCTGATCGGGAGAACAGTTTTCGATACCGGATGATGAACAAAATGAATCCGCCGCACGAAAAGATGAAATAGAGAAACCAAATCATGGGTTCGGACAGGATTGTCTCAGCCAGCAGGTAGGTCAAAGCAATGTACCCGGCCAGGAAGGCATAGAGCAGCAGTAGAAACGAACGCCGCTGGCGTGCCTGATAATAAGAGAAGGCACACCCGGCAAAAATGAGCAGTACGAAGAGAAAATAATTCTCATTCAGAAACATCGCAGCGATCGCACCTGCAAAGAAGGTCAGTGTCGCGAAATTCAAGTACGTAAAGGTGAAGTGCGTCTTGATTTTCTTCCAATCCAGGAGCAGTCCCACCGCCGCCAGCGCTGCACCAAAAATTATAGCGGTGGTATACAAGTGAGATCCTGTAAAGAAATTGCCGCTGTACCACTTCTGGGGAGAAAGGCTGATGCTCCAGAAGGATGCCAGCGCGGTGATCGCCAGCGAGAGCACGCCGATGTGGTCAAACCGGTACGCCACAAAGAAGAAGAACAGTGCGGTGATCAATGTGCTATACCCAAGGTTCTCGGTCAGCAGTTCATATTGAAACTGGAGATACCCCTGCACCGAAATAAAAAGCAAGCTCCCCAGGAGCACCACATAATCAAAATAGGGTGTTGGGCCCGGAGTAACTCCATTTGAATAGTCCGGTCCCGCCCGAAAAACATAGATAAAACAGGCGGCCGTGATCACGATCAGCAGTCCGATGATCAGTTGGTGACCGAGGTCACCTATGTTCTGGTAAACCAGGATTCCAACTCCTGTGGTGAAAAGCAGCACGCCGAGGTAGAACAAGGTGCGCAGCTCAAACCAAAGCGAGATGATTTTTCCGGATACAATCGGATCAATTCGGTCATACTGATCCCGGGTGACGAGACCCTTGTCAAGGAGGTCGTTGAGGATGCGGTTGTTCAGATTAATGGTTTATGCTTTTCACTTTTTGCCCGTGGGCATGAACATATAATCCGTCGTCACATTTAACATCGCCTTGATGCCCGTGATGAAGCCCTTCTCATCAATCATGAAGTCCGGCGTGTGGTGGGATGGTGCCTTGGCAGGATCCTGGCCGGCAGGCAGTGCGCCAACAAAAAAGAACAATCCCGGCACCTGCTGCTGGAAGAAGGAGAAGTCCTCTGCGCCCGTCGAGGCATTGATGCGAACGGTCTTGTCCTTGCCGGCTGCTCGCTCGAGGCTGGCCGCCATCTTTTCCGTGAGCGCCGGGTCATTGTATGTAATCGGGTAGCCGCGACGAATGACCACTTCGGCCGTAGCACCCGCGCTCTCTGCGATTTTGGTGGCAGTCAATTTGATCTTCTCATGAATCTTGTCCTGCATCCCCGCATCCAGTGTGCGGATCGTGCCGGCCATGAAGGCTTCTTCCGGGATAATGTTCTCCCGTATCCCGGATTGGAACCTCCCCACGGTGATGACCGCCGCTTCTTTCGTCAACTCGCTCTGCCGACTGATAATGGTCTGCAACCCGGTAATGATCTGTGCCCCCACTACAATCGGATCCACTCCCATCCACGGGGCCGAACCGTGCGCTTGTCTGCCCTTCACCGTAATGGAATAGGTATCAGATGCGGCCAGCAATCCACCAGGCCGATAAGTGATCATCCCGAGCGGCGTCATCGAACTGATGTGCATCCCAAAAGCGACATCTACTTTCGGGTTCTCGAGTACGCCTTCTTTGATCATCAGCTCGGCACCGCCTTCCTCACCCAAGGGTGCTCCTTCTTCCGCAGGCTGGAAAAGAAACTTGATGGTTCCCTTCAGGTCCGTTTTATTTTTCACGAGTACCGTGGCCACACCCATGAGGATGGCCGTATGCGAGTCGTGACCGCAAGCATGCATCACGCCAGTCTCCTGGCCGTTAAAGACAGCCTTCTCCTTCGAGGCAAATGGCAGGCTGTTGCGCTCGGTCACCGGCAGCGCGTCAATATCAGCGCGCAGGGCTATCACCGGCCCGGGCTTGCCGGTGCGCAGAATCGCCACCACGCCGGTCTTCGCCACCGGGTGCTGCACTTCAAGGCCAAGCGATTTCATGTAGGCGGCAATGTATTCACCGGTCTTCGTCTCCCGGTTCGACAACTCAGGGTACTGGTGAAAATGCCGTCGCCATTCGATCACCTTGGCTTCTACCTCGTTCGCCTGCGCATCCAGTTTGACCTGGAGCTTGGGATTAATTTGTGCATGAGCGCTTATGGCAACACAGCAAAAAATCAGGGAAATCAGTTTCATAAATTTATTTGGTCTTCGGTAAAGTAGTTCGATTCATATAATCCGTCGTCAACGTCAGCAACGACTTCACCCCGACAATGAGACAGCGCTCGTCAATCATGAAATCAGCTGTGTGGTGTGTCGGCTGCGCGGTAAGATTCATGTCAGCGGGATAAGCCCCGACGAAAAAAAACAAGCCCGGCACTTTTTGCTGGAAGAACGAAAAGTCTTCGGCCATCGTGACCGGCGCAATCACTTTCGCGTTTCCTTTACCAGCCGCGCGCTCCAGGCTGGGCGCCATTTCGCGAGTAAGTGCAGGATCGTTGTAGGTGACCGGGTACAAAATGTCAATCCCCACTTCAGCGGTTGCCCCCGCGCTCTCGGCAATTCTTGTTGCCGTCGTCCGGATCTTGTCGTGCACTTTCTTTTGCATCTCGGCATCAAAGGTGCGGATGGTGCCCTCGAGGATGGCCTCCTCCGGGATGATGTTGCGGCGAATGCCCGAATGCATGCTTCCCACCGTAATGACGGCCGCCGCTTTGGTGAGCTCGGTTTGCCGGCTTACGATCGTCTGCAACCCCAGGATAATCTGGCTGCTGACCACAATCGGGTCAACACTGTCCCAGGGCGTCGCACCGTGCGCGCCACGGCCCTTGACTTTGATATTCAGGTTGTCCACGGAAGCCATCAGTCCTTCTGGCTTGTATGCCACCGTACCCAGCGGCACCAGGGACTGGAGATGCAAGCCAAACATGACATCGACTTTCGGATTTTCCAGCACGCCTTCCTTGATCATCAATGAAGCGCCGCCTTCCTCACCGGGAGGAGCGCCTTCCTCCGACGGCTGGAATATAAATTTCACGGTTCCTTTGAGCTCACTCTTGTTCTTGCTGAGGATCTCCGCGACACCCAGGAGAATGGACATGTGACCATCGTGCCCACAGGCATGCATGACGCCCGTTTCCATCCCATTAAAATTGTCTTTCACCTTCGAGGCGAAAGGAAGGCTGTTGCGCTCAGTCACCGGCAGCGCATCCATATCTGCCCGAAGACCAATGACCGGACCTGGTTTGCCGCCTTTCAGGATTCCCACCACGCCGGTTTTCGCGATCGGGTATTGCACTTCCATGCCCAGGGCACGAAGTTGTTCGGCGATTTTCGCGCCGGTTTTGACCTCCCGGTTGGAAAGCTCAGGGTTCTGGTGAAAGTAGCGGCGCCATTCAATGAGTCGGGGCTCAATCTCTTTGGTTTGCTGATCCAGTTTCGCCTGTAAAGACGGGCTGGTCTGTGCCCACAACACGCACGCCTGCAACAGGACAAGTGCGCTCAGTGTTATTTTTTTCATCTTTGTCAAGGTAGAAAATTCCTCCCCCACGGAAAACATCGTTGTGAACTGGGTCCGCATCTTTTCCTCGGTCGGTCAAATGGAAGCAGCCTTGACGGTGAACAAGCCGCGCTTATTGCTCGCTGGAGGTAAACGCATTTGCCTGGTCAGAACCCCCGAACAGCTTCTTGCCGTGGAGGACAAGTGTTCCCATAACGGAGAGTCCCTTAGCCGAGGGCAGGTAAACTACCTTGGTGAAGTGGTGTGTCCATGGCACGGCTACCGGTTCAACCTCCGCACCGGACGCGAAAGCGGCGAGCGTTCCAATGATCTTGAGGTGTTTCCTACTCGTGCAGATGAGGATGGAGTATTTGTTGGAATATGACACCGATGAAATAGATTACGGTGTTATTCGTTAACCTTTGACATGACCTGGGTACGTACGTTCCGCTTTTATTTAATACTCGCACTGGTTGGCGTATGGGCTTTCCCGGTGACATTGGCGCAGGTCAATTCACTGAACATTACTTCCAATCCCCCCGAAAAACTACTGAGTGCCCGAACGGTTGCCTTATACAACTACCGGCTAACCAACGACGAGCTTAAGGAGTTTCAACGCGGCTTCCAGCGCATCGGCATAGATGCAGTCGCCTATTTCCCTGAAGATGTAGTGTATGCCGGCAAGGATGCTGCATTGGCCTACGCGGCCTATTTCACCGAAAGGAACATTTCCTATGTCCTCTTCCTCGACAAGGGCGTCTCCGGCTATCAATTTACCGTAACCGCTTTCAACCAGAAGCCGACGCTCGTCGACGGTACCACGCCCGCATGGAGAGTTAACAATCAAAAAATCAATGAACTGCTTGGGGAGGTCCTTCGCGTATCCTGGCAGTCGCAGAAAAAGGCCAACTACCTGGTCAACGATTTTCCTGAAACGGATATAAAAGTGGAAGCAATCCGGGGTCGCCGTCAAGAATTCTACGCTATCGATCTGAAAGTGGACAATCTCGCTGTACCCAAGTTTGGCGATGAGGCCATGGACAAGGCGCTCGAGGAGTTTTTTGTAGCCAACTACCCATTGCGTTACAAGGTGGTCGAAGCGGGCGCTGATGAAAAGGATCTTCGCAGTAAAGGTTTTCTTTATGTGCTCGCCTACGTACACACCCGGGGAGAGGCCGCGAAGCAGGTGCTTGACTATGACTTGAGCAAAGGCGAAAAGAATTACGCGTCCATCACATATCCCGATGGTCAGTTACAACTTAAAATTTTGCCGAAGGATGAAGTGATTTACAAATTCTACTTCCGCCACATTGATAATGGAAACGTATTCCTGGGCACGAAGTGGGATGCCGACACCAACTGGCTCGATGCCTTGCGCAATCACGTACTGGGGTTCAAACAAGAGGCGAAAATTAATTGATCGCCAGCAAGCCGGCACTACCTCTGAGATTTTCATCGGCTTCTGCAAACGCCTTTTCAAAACGCACTCGAATGGCATCCGCCTCTTTGCTTTTTCCCTGCGCTTTTAAAGCCCGATAAAGTCCGCCCAGCGACCACCCATTTTCAGGGTACATTGTAAGATCGTCCCGGAACATGTTTTCTGCCTCGTGATATTTTTTCGCTTTAAGAAGAACATTGCCCAGGATTTCGCGCACAGGATAATACCAATCCGGGGGTTCCTGGTACAACAGACCGTCTTCCGCCACCAACGCTTTTTGAAGGGTTGTGATCGCCTCATCGTGTCTGCCTGTACTGGCCAGGTACTCTCCTTCCAACACGTAAGTCGCGATACCGATCACGTGCGAGAAACTGTTGACGCTCCAAATCTTCTGGTTGGTTAACTCAGGAATGGCGTGAATGCTTCGGATGGCCTCGAGATGCTGTTTCGCGTCCTCCGGCTTGTTGATCTTCACCGCGGCCATACCATTTGCGTAGTGCCAGATCGCCAGTACATAAGAGAGTGAATCAGCGGGTTTCGCTTCATTCGCCAATTCACCCCATTGCCCAAAACGGACCATCGTGTACCAGGGTGATACATAATAGTGTTGCAACGTCAGCCAATCAGGCTCTCCCATTTTAGAGACTGCTGTTTTGGCAACCAGTCGTCTGGCGACATCGAGCGCGAGTTTTCCCTGGCCGGCCATTTGAGCGCATGCCCAGTAGAAGTGATAGTTGTGTGGGTAATAGGAAAGCGGGTAGATGCCCTGTGCCCTGCACGTGCTGATGTAATCTTCATCCGCGAGGACCGCCTTCTGGTTGGCTTTGATGCCGTCCGAATACCTTCCGGTTCTTATATAAATGTGTGAGGGCATGTGCACGAGATGGCCCGCGCCGGGCACCAGGTCTCGAAGCAAATCCGCGCTGGCCATCGCTTTGCCAGGGTTGGATGAGGCTTCGTTGATGTGGATGTAGTAGTGGTTTGCCCCAGGATGTCGCGGTGAGCGTGACATTACTTTTTCCATCAGCGCAAGAATCTCTGGCGTCCACGGTTGCGGTTTGCCATTTCGGAGCCAATAATCCCAGGGGTGCAGATCCATCAGTGCCTCTGAGGTTAATGTTGTGACCTCGTCCACATCCGGAAACTTTGTTTGCAGATTTCGCATGGCGTCTGCATATGCCTGATCCAGTGGCGATCGATCCGCGGGCGCTTGTGCCACGTATCGCCTGGCAATCGCTTCAATAAGTCCTTGTTCGAGCGGCGTTGTCTTTGCGGCATTTACTTGCGCTCGTCGCACCGCATTGTAAACTACAGTCGCATCAGATGCATCCATGGGCGCGTTGATGTTCGGGCCCAACGAAAGTGCCTGTCCCCACCAGCACATGGCGCACGAGGGATCAAGTCGTGCCGCCTCGCGGAAGGAACGATAAGCCTCTAGGTGGTTGAATCCATAGTAAAGATTCAATCCCTGGTTGAAGAATTTCTGCGCCTCTTCGCTGGCGGTAGTTATTCGAAAACCATAATCACCCAGGGTGGTGAGCAAGGGAGCAATCTGCCTCGTGGTGTCCATCGCCTTTAGTGCGGCTGTGGATTGTTGCGTCGCACATACGGAACCGGCTCCCGCCTGGGCGCTTTCTTTGGATTGCTTCCCACATGCCACCAGTCCGAGGAGAGCCAGGAAGAGCAGAATGTTTTTCTTCGTAATCATGCAGAAATGAAATCGGGTTATTGCCACGAGAACATGTCCGTCACCTGACGGCATGAGCAATATACCAATTTCAGCCGGCCTGCTTTGACTAGGGATCAGGCTCGTTGGCGCCTCGACATGGCAATGATCAGAACGATCACACAAAGGATGAAGAATCCACGACCTGACAGGTGGAACCATCCTCCGTCAAACAAATCACATGAACCAAAGAGCAACTTGAACGGGAGTGCAATCAAGGCAAAAAAACCACCGAGGAGGGCCCCAAAGATTCCAAACAAGGCGCCGAAAACCCCCGCAAAAACCCCGATCACAATGCCTCCGATGGTAAGCCAGACAGGCGCCGTGATCACCAGAATTAAAATCAACAGGATGGTGGAGGATGAACTGCGGCTCTGCATGGCGATAGTTTGTCCTTTCCCTGCAAAAACCGTTCTGAATCCCCAAAAGGGCTAATCTGATTCAATTTTCAAGGTGTTATTAGTCCAGGATATCCATAGTGTTGAAAAATGAACAGTCCCGGGTTCACCGGTGAACACTAGGAACGCTTCCTGTAGTTAAACACCGCGAAGCCATTGAGCACAATTGCCATGAGGAATACAATGGCGATGTGCCACCGGATATCAAACAGCGAACTTCCCTTCAGCACCACCATCCGCATGACCTCGATGAAGTAAGTAACCGGGTTGAACCAGGTGAACACCTGAGCCCAGCGGGGCATGCTATCAATCGACGTGTACAATCCCCCCAGCAGAATGAAGATCATCATCAGGAAAAACGAAAGCAACATCGCCTGCTGCTGGTTGTTGGCCAACGTAGATACGCCCAATCCCATACCCAACACCGCGAGCAGATATACTGCAGCGAAAATGTAAATCGTCAACAAGCTGCCTACCGGGACAATACCATACGCCAGCCATGAAATGATTAAACCGATGGTCAGAATTACCAGGCCCAGCACCCAAAAGGGGATCAGTTTGCCCAGCACAAACTGATATTTGTGAATCGGCGTTACGTTGATCTGCTCAATTGTCCCCGCTTCCTTCTCTTTCACAATGTTCAGCGCAGAAAGAAATCCGCCTACCATGGTCACCAGGATAACAAGTATCCCCGGCACCATATAGATCTTATAATTCATCAGCGGGTTGTACCAGTTGATTGCTTCAACCCCAATCACAGGCTGCGCGTTCATCCCGTGGGGCTGCAACCATTCTACCCGTACTTCCCCATTGAAGTCATTAATGATTGTTCGGAGATACGCGCCACCCAAATTGGCCTTCACGCCATTGATGGCATTAAGCGCCATAAACACGGTAACTTCGTTCTCCTTGACCAGATGCTTTTCAAACCCTTCTGGAATCTGCAGGACAACATCAGCCTCATCGCTTTCCACATAACGAAGGGCTTTGTCATATGAGTCGGTATAATCGACCAGCTGAAAATAATCCGTAGAAGTAACCTTGTGGACCAACCGTTGTGAATACGATGATCGGTCAAAATCCACGACGCAAACTTTTACCTGCTTCACCTCATAATCAGCGGCCAGCGGCAACAGCAACAACTGGATGGTTGGCATCATGAACATGAGCCGGAGGATGGCTGGATTCCGAAAAATCTGCCGAAACTCCTTCTCCAGCAAAATGCGCAGCGCCCTCATTCCAACCGGGTTTTGAATTTCTTCACACTCACTACCATAAAGAATAGGGTCATGCCGGCCAGGATCAGCGTCTCTTTCCAGACGTAGTCAAAAGTCAGCCCTTTGATCATCACGTTGCGGACGATGTAGTAAAACCATTTGGCGGGAACGATGTTTGAAATTACTTGCAACGCAATGGGCATGTTCTCCACGGGAAACATGAAACCACTCAACATGACGGTCGGCAGGAACAAGCCCATCAGGGAGATGAGCATGGCCACTTGCTGCGAATTCGCGACCGATGAAATCAATAAGCCAAGGGACAGGGCCGTGATGGTGAACAGTAAGCACTCACTAACGAGCAATACAAGGTTTCCCTGGATGGGCACATCCAGCACAAATACACTCAACAAGAGGATGCTTCCGATGTTTGCCGCCGACAAGATAAGATAGGGAACCATCTTGGCGATGACGACCCGAATCGGAACGATCGGTGAAACAAGAATGACTTCCATCGTCCCCATCTCCTTCTCCCGAACAATGGAGATCGAGGTCATCATCGCGCATACCAGCATAAGCACCATCGCCATTACGCCGGGGACAAAATTGTACGACCCTTTCAGCTGCGGATTGTAGAGCATCCGAAACTCGGTCTTGATACTCAGGGGCAATGGCTGCGCTCCTCGTTGCGCTGCCTGGTAGTCCATGATTATCCCGGTCGCATAATTGGACAACGTGGTGGCCACGTTCGGATCGGTGGCGTCCGCAATCAATTGCACCGTAGCCTGGTTTCCATGCAGCAAGTCATACTGGAAGTCGGAGGGAAAGACCACCGCCAACTTCACCGTCCCGCTTTGAAACGCGCGCTCCAGTTCTGCCGGTTGACTCAGGTAAAGACCAACGTCGAAGTAACGGCTGGCATTCATTTCATCGATGATGCCCCGGCTGGTATTATCCTTTGAAAAATCCAGCACCGCGATGCGCGCGTTTTTCACCTCATTAGTCAGTGCGAAGCCGAAGATGAGAATCTGCATGATGGGCATGCCGAACAGAATCAACATGGTGCGCCGGTCGCGCCACAGGTGCAGGAATTCCTTGCGGATAAAAAAGGTAAACTGTTTCATCCGTCGGTCCGGGTTGCTTTGCGTGCCAATTGAATAAATACCCCTTCCATGTTCGCAGACTTGAATTGGTCCTTAAGTCGGTCCGGGGTATCCAGTGCTTCGATTCGTCCGTCAACCATGATGCAGACCCGATCACAATATTCGGCCTCATCCATATAATGCGTAGTTACGAACACCGTAGTTCCGGCATGGGCCGCCTCGTAAATCATCGTCCAGAATTCACGGCGAGTGACCGGGTCTACTCCGCCAGTGGGTTCATCGAGAAATACCACTTTCGGCTGATGGACCATCGCCACCGAAAAAGCTATCTTTTGCTTCCAACCAAGCGGGAGGGAACCCGTCATTGCTTTCGCCTGGTCTTCCAGGTGAAGGGTGTGGAGCAATTGATCTGTTTTGTCCTTTATTTCCCGGTCGGAAAGCCCATAAATTCCTCCATAGTACCGAATGTTCTCCACAATGCTCAGGTCATCATAAAGCGAGAATTTCTGGCTCATGTAGCCGATGCTTCGCTTTATCTTTTCGGGATCCGTGGCGAGGTCATAACCTCCCACGGTAGCGGAGCCACTCGTTGGAAAAGATAGCCCGCAGAGCATGCGCATGGCGGTTGTCTTGCCGGCACCGTTCGCCCCAAGAAAACCAAAAATTTCTCCCTGCATTACATCGAATGTGATGGCGTTCACCGCAGTGAAATCACCAAAGCGCTTCGTCAATTCCCTGACAGAAATGGCAACTTCGCGGTTCATTGATGCATGAGTTTCATGAACGAATCTTCAATGCTTGCTTCAATGCGTCGCACTTCGAAGGCCCCGGCCAGTGGCGCAATCAGGCTTCGAATTTCTTCCTCGCTGAGTGTGGAGTTCTTAAAGACGACGTGATGATGCTGCCCGAACGGGTAACAAGATTCCACCGCAGGGTGTGTCTTTAACCGCTGCATTAACTCGTACATGTTGCTGTTCCGCACGGCATAGAGCGGCTTCCCAAAATTTTCAGTAATGCCCTTTGGCGAATTGATGTCCATAATTTTCCCCTCCTGCATCAACGCCACACGGTCGCAGAGGCTGGCTTCATCCATATAGGGCGTGGATACCAGGATTGAAATCCCGGCATCTTGCAGCCCGCGCAGCAATTCCCAAAATTCCTTGCGGGATACGGCATCTACGCCGGTTGTAGGCTCGTCCAGGAACAATACGCTGGGGCGGTGGATCAGGGCACAACTAAGCGCCAGTTTCTGCTTCATGCCCCCGGAAAGAGCACCCGCCTTACGCTTCTCGAAGGGCTCAATCTGTTGGTAGATCGCTTTCACCAACTCGTAGTTTTCCTTCAGGCTGGTATTGAACAGGGTTGCAAAAAAAGCCAGGTTTTCTGCCACGGACAGGTCAGGATACAAAGAGAATTTTCCCGGCATGTATCCAACCCGTTTTCGGATCTCCTTAAAATCTTTCACTACATCAAAACCCTCCACAGAAGCCGTTCCACTGTCCGCCAGCATCAGTGTAGTCAATATGCGGAACAGGGTTGTTTTGCCTGCACCATCAGGGCCCACCAAGCCAAAGAGCTCGCCCTTCGCCACATTGAATGTAATATCTTTCAACGCTGTGATCCCTTCCTTCCCGGATGAGAAGCGCTTGGAGATACGATCGACTTGTATGGCGGAGGTCATGGTCATTCAGAATTTTACTTCACCATACATGCCAATCTTCAAAAGTCCATCGTTCTTGACGGCGATTTTCACTGCGTAAACAAGGTTGGCGCGTTCTTCTTTTGTTTGGATCGTTTTTGGGGTAAACTCCGCCTTGTTGCTTATCCACTGCACTGTTCCTTCATAAGTGCGCATGTCATTGTCGCCATTGTCAACCATGACCTTCACCTTCTGCCCGATTTTCACCTTCGACTGCTGATCATTGCTGATGTACGCACGTAGAATCACCTGCGATAGGTCGGCTACCTTGTAGAGGGGTTTGCCCACACCGGTCATTTCAAAAGCTTCACTGTATTTGGTAAGGATCGTTCCATCCACCGGGTTGATGATCCGGCAGCGACGGAGCTGATCTTCAACAACATTCAATTGCGCGGCAATCGTTTTTCCTTGTTCGCCGAGCGCCGTGTTGCCGGTGTTCAGCAAATTCCCCTGTGCGTCAATTCTGGCTTTAAGAACTTCAATGCGCAGGTTGGCATCATCAAGTTGCTTTTGTGAAGCTACCTGTCCTTTCACCAGGTTCTCAATTCGCTTTTGGTCGGCCTCGGCATTCGCCAGTTCTTTCCGGAGGCTTTCCAGTTGTGTCTTTACGTCCTGCCGCCCGGCAAGAACCGCCCTTTGACTCTGCAAAAGCTGCACTTTATTGAGATAGAGTGCCGTGCTGTCGATGAGACCGACCTGCTCACCTTTCTTGACCGGCTGTCCTTCCTCGAGGTTGAAAGTGAGCAGTTTCCCATTGGCTTCTGCAGAGACAATTACCTCTGTCGCCTCAAAGGTGCCTGATGCATCTGCATCTGTACCTGCGTTGCGGCATCCCGCTGCGAGTACAGACAGGCCCAGGAGCGTAATGATGATCTTATTCATAGGCGTGGTGCTTTTCATGTTAGTTTCCAAGGGAGGTTTTGTAAGCATAGAGACTTTTCAATAACTGGAGTTCGTGGAGTCGTTGGTTGCTTCGGGCATCCTGTTCGTTGTTGATGGAATTGATCAGCTCGGACGCCGAGCAAAGCCCGTTGTCAAACTTCAATTGCTGGGACTCATGAATGCGGGTCTTAAGTTCCACGATCTTATTGTCGTTTTGCAGAATGGCTCGCTGTTTGGCTACGTCGGCACCGAATTGCTTGAGCTCCAGCGACTGGTTGAATTCAAAAGTGGCCCGTTCGGTACTCACCCGGTCCAACTGAATTTGGTTCAACTGTTTGTTATTGCCATTCCGGTAAAGGCCACTGGTATTCCATGATACACTGAGCCCTACGATGGCGAGGTTAGTAATTTTTGAAGTCGCAAATTGCATCCCGGGGCTAATGAAGATACCCGCACCAAGAACCCCCACCTTGGGCATCAAGGCTACTTTGTCCATAGCCGCCTGGGTTTCTGCCAAACGGGCCCGATTGTTATACCAAATAATTTCGGGGCGGTTGTTTACGCCTGTCAACACATCGTCAGAAACCGCAGGTCGGGTAAGCACGACTTCAGGCGTAAGCGGCTTGCCGATGAAATGAGACAACATGTCGATATAAGCGGCGCGCGTGTATTTAAATTCAATTCTGCGTTGTTCAACTTTCAATAATTCGGCCTCTACTTCATCTACCTCCACCCTGTAACCAAGTCCATTCTCGTTGGAAAGGCGAAGTCGATCGTAATTCAGTTTGAGATTCTTTTCTGAAAGCTCAAGTAATTTCAACTGTTCATCCACGAGGAGGATGCCGAAAAAAATTTGCGTCACGCGGTCCTGAATAGTGTACAGTTGCACGTCGATGGATGCCTTCTCGCTGGCCGTGGCTGCTTTGGTGATTTCCTTGGAAGATTTTGTCGCGCCCCCATCCCATATCGTCTGATTTAGTTGCACCAGGGCGATGGCCTGCACTTTGTCGGGTTCCTGCGCCGGAAGACCAGGCAAGCTCATGCTGGGGAGACCGTTGATGATGTAGCCCCCTATGCCCGTTACACTTATCTGCGGCAAGTAAGCCTTGTTGGCGTTGGAGATCGTATACTCCGCGGATTTGTCCAGCAACGCATGCTGCTTGATAAGTGGATAGTTTGCACGGGCGAGCGTGGTGCATTCCTCCAGGGCAATGGATCCCTGCCCAAGCAACAGCAAGGGAAAAAACATCCACAACACCGTAATTGTTAGCGCATTGTTTCTCATGGCACTATGGCTTTAAGGAATTCATGATAAAGTCGACGATTTCCTCTTTTCGTTTCAGGATCATTTTATCAAACTGCTTGTCATCCAGTTCTTGCACAGCTTTTACCATCGGTTTCGCGATGAATGGATATACACACAGCGACATAATATTGATGAGCAGCTGACCTGCGTCCACCGGGCGAATCTGTTTCTTGTCCGTCGCCTCCTTAACGGCCAGTCGAAAAGTCTTCATCATCATCGAAGGACTTGCGCCCGACTCGGCCGCCATGCGAACCAGGCGATCGGGGTTCTGCGTGAGCTCTTGCATGATAAATATGGGTAAGTCAGGCTGCGATCGAATCATGTCAATGTCGTGTGCGACGATTGCACGAATCTTGTCTTCCAGCGTACCCGCGCCACTGATGATCCCCACGAGCCCTACAAAAAATTCCCGGGCGCGCTGGGCAAACACCAGGTCGAAGAGCCGCTCCTTGCTCCTGAAATAATAGTGAAGCAAGGCGCGATTTATCCCGGCCTCTTTCGCAATCTCTTCCATCCTTGCGGCCGCATACCCCCGATGAGTAAAAACCTTCCTTGCTGCCTCCAAAATGGCGTTTTCGGTCAGATTATCGTGTTTTTCCTTTATCAATTGATTTAACAATTCAGTTAAACTATAACGCTAAATAACAATAATGGTTGCGCACTCCCAAAAAATATTCAATAAAAAAAGCCGGAGTGACCTGGCTTACTTCAGATTCTGATGATACTCAAAAAGGGTATTCGCCTTTCTCCAGCGCATAGTTGGCCACCCTGCGGCGGGCCTCCTTAAGGTTGAAGGGTTCAATCTTGGTAAAGCGTTTTAGCCCCAGGAGCATGAGTCGCAACTCATCGCCTTCTGCAAAAGCATAGATCGCTTGCTTGCCTGCACTGGCTGCCTTCTCGATTGCCTCATGCAAGTAAATCATCGCCATATCTTTCTGGATGCTGCACGCTTGTTCACCACGGATCCCAATCAGTTTTTCAACCCGGAGCAGTACGGACTCGGCAACATATCCTTCGATCAGCATGTCGGCCAGGTTCATCAGTACTTCCTGCTCATCGGAAAGCTTCATCATGAATTTCTGAACTGCGGCTCCCGAAACCATCAGGCCGGCTTTCTTCAGGTTATTCAACGCCTTCTTCTCTTTCGCAAATACAGCGGTATCGTCGGAGGCGCCAAAGTCCGGGATTGAGGTAAGTTCCTTTTGCACGGCCATCGCTGGCGTCATGAGGTCAAGCGTTCCCTTCATCGCGCGCTTCATCAGCATGTCGATGGTGAGGAGCCGGTTGATTTCATTTGTGCCTTCAAAAATCCGGTTAATGCGGGCATCGCGATACGCGCGATCCATGGGGCTCTCCGCCGAAAAGCCCATACCTCCGTATATCTGCACGCCTTCATCTACTGAAAGATCAAGTACTTCTGATCCATGAACTTTCAGGATGGCGCATTCGATCGCAAATTCTTCGAGCGACTTCAGCCTGGCTTTGGCCGATTCCATCCCGCCGGCCACAAATGCGTTATAGGCGTCATCAATGTTTTGCGAGGCCCGGTAATGCGCGGATTCGCTGGCATAGATCTTCGTTACTACGTCTGCGATCTTGTGCTTTATCGCCCCGAACGTGGAGATCGAAACCCCAAACTGTTTGCGTTCTTTGGAATATTGGATGGCCTTAGTTATCGCCATTTTGCTTCCACCCAATGCAGCAATCCCGAGTTTAATACGGCCGATATTCAGGATGTTTACCGCGATCTTGAAACCGTTCTCGCGTTCGCTTAATAAGTTTTCCACAGGAACCTTGCAATCATTGAAGAAGATCTGGCGCGTTGATGAGCCTTTGATGCCCATCTTCTTTTCTTCTTCGTTCATCGTGATGCCGCCAAAGCTGCGCTCCACGATAAATGCGCTCAGGTTCTTGTCATTGTCGATCTTGGCAAATACCACGTAGATGTCGGCAAAACCACCATTGGTGATCCACATCTTCTGTCCGTTGATGAGATAGTGCTTGCCATCCGGACTAAGTTTTGCTTTCGTCTTCCCAGAGTTGGCATCTGACCCTGAATCAGGCTCAGTGAGGCAATAAGCGGCTTTCCACTCTCCAGAAGCCAGCTTCGGGACATACTTCTTTTTCTGTTCTTCATTTCCGTAATAGAGAATGGGTAATGTTCCTATGCCCGTGTGTGCGGAGAACGCCACGGCTACCGAGTGTCCCGCCCCAATCGACTCAGCGACGAGCATCGTGGTGTTGAAGTCCATCCCAAATCCACCATATTCTGTCGGCACGGAGGTTCCCAACAAGCCCAGCTCACCGGCCTTGTCCAGGATTGAGGGCATTAGTTTTGGATCCTTCATGGAATCAATTTCATCCAGTCGCGGAAAAACTTCCTTCGCCAGGAAGTCTTTGCACTGCTGCATGATCATGCGTTGCTCTTCATTGAACTCTTCCGGAATGAAGACTTCATTTGCTGGTGTTTCGCGAATCAGGAATTCTCCTCCCTTAATCGCCCGCTTCGTCGCTTCCATCGTTGCCATAACCCTAGAAATTATTGTTCAGTATTAGTTTAACAATTCATAAATACCTGCCACTCCCTGGCCACCACCCACACAGGCGGTCACCATGCCGTATTTCTTCTTCTGCCTGCGCAATTCATTAAACAGCTGCACGGATAACCGCGCACCGGATGACCCCAGTGGATGACCAACGGCAATCGCACCTCCATTGGGATTCAATTTGGTTCGATCAATGCCTAGCTCTTTCACCACGGCCAATGACTGGGCTGCGAACGCCTCGTTCAGTTCAATGACATCAATGTCTTGCAAATTCTTCCCGGCCAGTTTCAATGCCTTGGGAATCGCCGCGACGGGTCCAATGCCCATGATGCGGGGATCCACCCCTGCCGTCGCATAACTCACCATCCGCGCAATGGGTTTCAGGTTCAATTGTTTTACCATGCGCTCACTCATCACCATCACAAACGCCGCACCATCTGAAGTTTGCGAAGAATTGCCCGCGGTCACGGTGCCTCCCATGGCAAACACGGGCTTCAACTTCGACAGTCCCTCCACCGTAGTGTCTGCACGAATCCCCTCGTCCTTCTCAACCACATACTCACGCGTTTTCTTTTTCATGTTTTCATCGACGTACACCTCTTTCACAGTGATCGGCACCACCTCATCTTTGAACTTCCCGGCTTTCCACGCCGCGGCGGCTTTCATGTGCGACTCATAAGAAAACTGGTCCTGTTCCTCCCGCGAAATTTTGTATTGTTTGGACACCTCCTCCGCCGTCAACCCCATGCTCGTATAATAGGTAGGGTTGTCTTTCGCTATGGCATAGTTGAGCGCGGTCTTGAAACCCATCACAGGCACCAGCGACATCGACTCGGTTCCGCCGGCGATCATCACATCGGCCTGACCCGCGTGAATCCGGTGGCTGGCCATCGCAATTGCTTCTACACCTGATCCGCAATACCGGTTGATCACGAGCCCGGGAACATCAATGCCCAGCGATAGGAGCGCAATGATCCGCCCCATCTGCATGCCCTGCTCCGCTTCCGGCACGGCATTGCCCACGATAAGGTCGTCCACCATTTTGCTTTCCAGCCCCGGAATGGTTTTGACCATATATTTAATTACCTCCGCGGCGAGGTCATCAGGCCGCGTGAAACGGAAGCCGCCCTTTTTGGCCTTACCAACTGCTGTGC
Organism: Cyclobacteriaceae bacterium; assembly: GCA_016787645.1. Classification (GTDB taxonomy): domain Bacteria; phylum Bacteroidota; class Bacteroidia; order Cytophagales; family Cyclobacteriaceae; genus ELB16-189. Next base: position 165,620 of record JAEUUF010000020.1, read on the forward strand.
GGTAACCGGCTACGATGTATGCATCCATATTCGTTGATTCGTTGATTCGTTGATTCGTTATGCAACTAAACCTTCACTGATTGTTTTTAGTTTCTCAGGGGTTTGCCTCCCGTCAGTATCGCCTGAATTCTCTCCAACGTCTTCTTCTCGCCCGTCAATGAAAGAAACGCCTCACGCTCCAGGTCGAGCAAGTATTGTTCACTTACTTCTTGCGGCGATGTCAAGTCTCCCCCGCACATCACATTCGCTACCCACTTGGCCACTTTAGCGTCATGCTCCGAGATATATTTTCCCATGATCATTCCCTGGAGCCCGGCGAGGAACAATGCCTGCCCGGTGCGTCCCTGGACTTTTATATTCTTCGCTTGCTGCGGCATGGTATAGCCGGCGTTCGCCAATTCAAGAACCGTCTCCTTTGCATCGGCGATCTGGCGATCCCTGTTCATGGAAACACGATCCAGCTTCTTCAGGATTCCAAACTCACGGGCCTCTTCTGCTGAAGTCGCGACTTTTGCAGTCGCTATGTTCATGAATGCATTCTGAAGTGCGTTCAGTTCCACGTCACCTTCTTCCATCGCCTCACTCACCCGCTTCGCAAATTCTTTCGTCCCACCACCTCCAGGAATGAGGCCTACACCAACTTCCACAAGGCCGATGTAGGTTTCCGCCGCTGCTTGTGCGATATCGGCATGCATGGTCATCTCGCATCCGCCGCCCAGTGTTCTTCCCTGTGGACAAACCACCACCGGTACACCGGAATAACGAATGCGCATCACAGAATTCTGAAATGCCTTGATCATGAAATCAATCTCATCATAGTCTTGCTCAATGGCATACATGAAGACGAGACCAAGGTTAGCTCCGAGTGAAAAGTCGGGGCCCTGATGGCCGATGACTAATCCGCGATAATCTTTCTCTGCCAGGTCGATCGCTTTATTCATTCCTTCAATCACCGCGCTGCCCAGTGTGTAGCTTTTGCTGTGCCAGGCAAAATTCAATACGCCGTCACCCAGGTCGTAAATACGCGAGTCGGCATTCTTCCAAATGATGTTTTCCTTCTTGTTTTCGAGAATGATGAAACTCTCACGTCCGGCGATCGATTGATAGCTCTTTGTGCGGATGTCATAATATTTTTTCTGTCCTCCCTCACTCTTGTAGAATGTCTTGTTGCCCGAGGCAATCATGTCGTATACCCATTGTGCAGGTTTGTAGCCGGCGGCTTCCATCTGCGGAATAGTCTTCTCCACGCCCACGGCATCCCAGGTTTCAAATGGACCGAAATCCCAACCAAAACCGCAGGAAACGGCATCATCAATGCGGTACAGCTCATCACTGATTTCTGGAATCCGGTTGGTTACATATTGGAACGTGCCAAAGAATGCGTCGCGATAGAATTCTCCAGCCTTGTCCGCTCCTCCCAACAGCACCTTGAAGCGGTCACGCAGATTATCCACCGCCTTGGCCGCTTCGAGTGTTGCGAACTTCACTTTGACTTTAGGCTTGTATTCCAGGGTCTTCAGATCAAGGGTGAGAATTTCTGTCTCGCCTTTGGCATTCTTCGTCTTCTTATAAAATCCCTGCTTGGTTTTGTCGCCCAGCCACTTGTTCTTTTCCAGTTGGTTGACCACGTCCGGAAGTTTGAACATCTCCCGTCCTTCATCATTCACCAGCCCTTCGTACAGGTTGTTCGCCACTTTCACGAGTGTATCCAGGCCCACTACGTCGGATGTCCGGAACGTTGCCGACTTGGGTCTTCCGATCACGGGACCTGTCAGGCGATCGATCTCATCGACATTGAGATCAAACTTTCGCATCGAATCAATCACTTTCAGCAATCCAAAAATCCCAACGCGGTTGCCAATGAAAGCCGGCGTGTCTTTACACAGCACGGTGGTTTTTCCCAGGAAGAGATCACCATAGTGCATAAGAAACTTCGTCACCTCCGGATCGGTCTTCGGTGTGGGAATAATTTCAAGCAGCTTTAAATACCGCGGCGGGTTGAAGAAGTGCGTCCCAGCGAAATGCTTCTGAAAATCTTCCGATCGTCCTTCCGCCATCAGGTGAATAGGTATGCCTGAGGTGTTCGATGTAATCAGCGTACCTGGTGTTCGATACTTTTCAACCTCCTCATACACTTTCTTCTTGATCCCCAGGTTTTCAACTACAACCTCAATCGTCCAGTCGCATGCTTTGATCTTGGGCATGTCGTCGGTGAAGTTGCCCAACTTGACTCGGCCTGCGAACTTCTTGCTGAATAGTGCTGCCGGATTGGACTTGAGCGTTGCATCAAGCGAACTCTGCACAATGCGATTCTTGACGGCCGGGTGATCGAGAGAAAGTCCCTTGGCCTTTTCCTCTTCGGTCAGCTCTTTGGGCGCTATGTCGAGCAGAAGCACTTCACATCCAATGTTGGCAAAATGACAGGCAATGCGCGAGCCCATGATTCCGGATCCAAGGACTGCTACTTTTCGAATGGTGCGATTCATCGGGTATTACGTTGTATGAATTTCAATTAATGAAGTGTCGTCTTTTCGTAAATCTCATTCCGCTCAATCATCTTGTTGATGCTTTGGACAACATCAAAAAATACGCTGAGCTTCCTGGCTGGAATTATTTCGCGGGCTGCTTCATTGAAGCGAAGCACCGTTTCTCTCGACTTATCTCTCCACTTGCTTCCTTCAGGTGTTAGCATGATCCGAACTGAACGACGGTCTGCCTCGTCCGCCTTGCGATAGATAAGTCCCTTTTCTTCCATCGACTTCAGCAAGCGGGTAAGGCTGCGCGCTTCGAGGCCCATCAAGGGTCCAATCTTGGTGGCGGGCGTTCCCTCTTCGCTGTGAATGTTGAGCAATGCGAACCCGATAGACATTGTCCCACCGTATTTCATGGCCTGCTGATTGTACATACGTGAAATCGCATGCCATGCAGCTTTGAGATGGTAGTCAACGGTTTCTTCGCGACGCATAGGAGGGAATAAATGTAAGGGGATTTAGTCTGCATGCAGAGTATTTTGTGAAAAAAGTTTGCCCTTCCTGACAGGCAGTTGTCAAACTCCCGGTGTAGGTTCACTAGAGTGAAAAAAAGACGCAAAAAACCCGAAACGCTTGTTCCTGGCTCCGAAATCGTGGACGAGGCCATGCTGAAATTGCCCAGGCAGGAACGGGTAATGATGCAGCGCCTGAGAGCCATAATCCGGGAATGTCTCCCAAAGGCTTCAGAACAAGCTTATTATGGGCTTGGCGTGCCCTTCTATCGTCATAACCGGCTCATTTGCTTCATTTGGCCACCTTCAATCTTTTGGGGCCCAAAGAGAACCAAGGAAACGCAGGAGGCAAAAGGGCTTGCTTTGGGCTTTTGTCAAGGAAATCTTATGTCAAATGAAGAGGGGCATCTGCTGGCCGAGGGCCGGAAGCAGGTGTATTGCATGTACTTTCATAAGCCGGGGGATATCAATGAGCAGCTCATTCGGTCACTGCTTTTCGAGGCCGGAATGATCGACGAAAGCTTCCATCGGAAGAAACGCTAATTTCTATTCATTTCTGAGCGAAACAGCCGGATTGGCCCTTGCCGCACGCAAAGCCTGAGTGCTCACAATAGCAGAGGAAAATACCAATGCAACCAGTCCCGTCAACGGAAATACCCACCAGGGGATCGATACCCGTATCGGGAATCGCTCCAAAAACTGGTTTAACAGCCACCAGGCCAGGGGTGAGGAAATCACAAAGGCAACGAGGACGAGTCGCGAAAAATCCTTCGACATCAGGGATACAAGGCTCAGCACTGAAGCGCCCATGACCTTCCGGATGCCAATTTCCTTCGTTCGCTGTTCGGCCATGAATGCAGCCAGACCAAAAAGCCCCAGACCAGTGATAAAGATGGCCAGCGAGGCAAACAGGCTGGCCAGGCGGCTGGTCATGTTGATGGTGGTGAATTTCTTGGCGAATTCCACATCGGCAAAATCGTACTCGAAAGGGTAGGCTGGGTTGTATTTCTTAAAGATCTCCTCCACTTTCTTGATGGACGCCTGAAGATCATTTGTCTTATCCAGTCGGATGGTGACCGCCGAAGCCCACTCAGGAATGAGCACCATGAACATGGGCTTCACCGGTTGATAAGGCGACCCCATCAACACATTGTCAACTACACCGATCAGTTCACGCTTGCTTCCCCACAAGTCAAGCTGCTGACCAATGGGATCTTTCAAGCCCATTACGTCGAGCGCTGCCTTGTTCACAACGATCGCCGCCGTATCACTCTTATGCTCTTCCGAGAAATCGCGACCCTGGAGAATTTTTATTCCCATGGTTTTGGTGTAGTCATACTCAGTAGATATGGTTGTGAAAATAACTTTCTGTTCCTCCGGCTTGCCAGGCCAACCGAGAAAATTGTTCGACCAGATTTCGGTGATCGGACTGTTCGACTTACACACGGAACTGACTACTCCGCTGTTCAGCAACTCCTGTTTGATCGCCCGATAATTCTTTCCTACTTCAGCCGTGTACTCTACGGTGATTAGATTCTCCTGATCATAGCCCAGGTCGCGTGCCTTCACAAAATTGATTTGCCAGTAAATCACAATCGTACCGATGATCAATAAGATCGAAAATCCAAATTGCAGTGTCACCAGGATTTTGCGCGGCAAGCTTGCGCTCTTGCCCACCTGGATTTTTCCCTTGAGGACTTTTACCGGCTGAAATGAAGAGAGATACAACGCTGGATAGCTACCTGAAACCAAGCCGGTAAATGCAATTAATGATCCTGCAAACACCCAAAAACGGGTTGAAGTGTAATCGATGAAGAGTTGTTTATCGACGAGTTGATTGTAAAAAGGCAGCAGCAGTTGAGCCAGCAAAATGGCGATTGAAAATGCCACCACGGCGAGGAACACAGACTCACCCATGAACTGCATAATGAGCTCATGCCGCCGCGAACCCACACTCTTGCGGATGCCCACTTCCCGGGCCCTCCGTTCAGACCGGGCAGTGGCCAGATTCATGAAATTAATGCAGGCAATCACCAGGATAAAGGCGGCAATAATTGTGAACATCTGTACATAATCCACCATACCACCGGATTCCTGGCCATTTTCAAAATTCGAGTGCAAACGCCACCGCAACAGGGGGTGGAGGAAGAATTCCCGCTTCATATCGGTCTCCCCTTTACGGGCCAGGAGGTCTTTGATGGCATTTTCGACGTGCACTTCGTTCGCCGGGTCATTCAATTCCACAAATACCTGGAAAGAGTAATTGCCCCATTGGGTTTGAGAGCGCTTCACCCAATCTTCGGCGATAATCTTCATCTTCCACGTCATCAGGCAGTCGAATTGGAAGGATGAATTTTTCGGAATGTCTTTCAAAACGCCAGTCACCTTGAGATCGTGCGCATTGTTGATGCGCACGGTTTGGTTGATCGGATCCTGATCGCCAAACAAAACCTTCGCCATCGACTCGGTGATGACCAACGAAGATGGATCATCCAGCGCGCTGGCAGCATCTCCTTTCACGAAGGGAAACTGAAACATCTCCAGAAACTCTTCACTCACGAAGTAGGCGCGCTTGTAGATGCGATTGTCGCCAAGCGTATAGAGATGAGTGCCACCCCAGTCTGATATCGCGGTGTTGATGATGTTGCTGTCTTCCGTTTTCAGTGCTTCATAGGTTGGCTGCGGCACGGATGTCCATGAATTGACTTTGCCATCGAAGTGAGCGTTCACCCACACCTGGTACAACCGGTTTGCCTTTGGCTGAAACGCATCGAAAGAAATCTCGTCAAACACCCAAAGCAGGATCAGGATACTGCAAACAATCCCGATCGAAAGGCCAGTGATATTGATGAAAGAATAGGTCGCGTTCTTTCGCAGGTTACGCAGGGTAACGATCAGGTAGTTTTTGAACATTGGGCTTCCAGTTAATTACCAATACTCTGACGAATGCAAAAGGTTGCTCCTTCGAGAGCAATTTTTGCTTAACCCTTAGAGTGAACTCAGTTGAAGAAAGTTGCGGGGACTTGCGACTTAACCCAAATTACTTGATGCTCAGCGCGGCAGCCTGACCTATCCAATTATCGCGGCCAATCCTTCCTTTGAATACCTTTAAAGCAGCGGTCACCTGCTCAATGTCATCCGGGGTAAACTCGGCGACCTTCCGGTAGGAATAGATGCCCAATTCATTGAGTTTCTTTTGAATTTTCGGACCAATGCCACTAATCAGGGTCAGGTCATCCCTGGTTTGCCATGTGGCCGGTGTGAACCTGGAATGGGGCTTCGAAGGTTTAGCCGGAGTAGCCGGGCGGCCTTCGGCCTCCTTATTTGGAGGGATCGATACCGGTAATGCTGCTTCCCGGGCCCTTTCCGCGGTTAATTCGTTGCGAAGCTGCTCTGCAGTCCGGCGAACAGCATCAGACTCTTCCTTAAGATTGTCATAGCGACGCTGGTAGATGCGGAGCTCGTCCTCCAGGAGTCGTACCTGTTGCTTGGTCTGCTCCAAAAGGGGTTCCGTCACCTTTTTGACCTGTGTGAGCAGGCTGCCCTCTTGCTGCCAGTCCGCCACATGCTTCCGGGCCGCCTGATTTTCCTTCTCGAGTAGTGTCAATTGCTGATGGAGGCCGTTCTTCTCCCGCAGCAGTCCTCGTACCTGGCCTTTCAGATCCCGAAAGGACTCCTCGCCCAGCAACCAGGCAGAACAGAAACCCACCAGCAGGCCAGAAATAATCATCATCCCAATCTCCAGGCTGGCTGTTGGCTCGCAAAATGCCCTGACTTCGCAGAGATACCATCGGGTAAAAAAGAAACCCAGCAGCAGAAAAACAGCCAAAATGCCGTAGATGAATCGCATAGTGCCTGTATGGCATGGTAAGGTACGCTTTTGCAGAAAACTGTTTGCTGATGCAACTCATGGCAGTCGATATGCGTCTAAAGCCTAATTCACTTAGGTAATAAATTCATGCACTCACCCGAACTTCTGAAGGGCACGTTGCAAACCATTATTCTCAAACTCCTGAAGGACCAGGGAAAAATGTACGGCTACGAGATCACGCAACGCGTCAAGGAACTTTCCTCCGGAAGGCTTGTGCTCACCGAAGGCGCGCTTTACCCTACACTGCATAAACTTGAGTTCGAAGGTCTTCTGAAGACGGAGGTGATCAGCCTTGGCAAAAGGGTTCGGAAATATTACTCCCTCACTCCTTCCGGCCGGAATACGGCCCGCGACCGTGTCATCGAGTTCCAGGAATTTATTCGTACGATGTCAACCGTTCTCCAGGTGCAACTCAACTAACCGGCTGTGTCGCTGTCGGAAGAACATATTCACTTCATCATCAAAGACCTCAACCACCGGGGGCTTGTGGTTGACGGAATCCAGGAGGAGTTGATTGATCATGTCTGTACTGCCGTGGAGACAAAGATGCAGCGGGGTTCACGTTTTGCGGAGGCCTACGCAGAGGTCCTTGGTTCCTTCGGACAGGATCCTGGTCTCCAAGAAACACAGCGACAAGTATTACGATCAGAAAATAAAAAAACTATCACCATGCTTAAGAACTATTTCACCATTGCTTTTCGCAACCTGCGCAAACACAGTTTCTACACGCTGATCAATATTCTCGGTCTCGCAGTGGGCATTGCGTCTTGTCTCATCATCGTGGCCTATGTGGCCGATGAGGTGAGTTACGATCGTCATCACGCCGATGCTGACCGCATCTATCGCGTCGATTGTGAAATCAAGTTCGGTCCCAATCACCTGCTCCTGGGAGTTTCACCTGCTCCGCTAGCCGAGGCCTTCCGCAACGACTTTCCAGAAGTGGAATGCATCGGCCGCTTCTGGAGCGATGGCTCCATGCTGGTCAAGCGCGTCGATCAAAACATCAAGGAGACCCACGTCATCTTTGCCGACAGTTCCATCTTCCGCGTTTTCAATTTTACTTTCCTGCAAGGGAGTCCCAAGGGGGTTCTTGTGGATCCATTTACGATGGTAATCAGCAAAAGCAGTGCTGAAAAATATTTCCCCAATGAAAATCCCCTGAACCAGACTTTGATTTTTGAGAACAAGGATGCTTACAAAATAATCGGTGTGTACGAAGACATGCCGGTCACCAGCCACTTCCGGTTTGACATGATGTTGGCGCTCGTGAGTATTCCCTACAACAAGGACGGTAATTGGCTGAGCAACAACTTCAGTACCTACCTGAAACTGCGGCCCACCACCACCAAAGAGCAGCTCGAGGCAAAATTTCCTCAAATGGTGGACAAGTACTGCGGACCCCAGGCGCGCATGGCATTGGGCAGTGAATTCACTATGGAACAGTTCCGCAAGTCAGGCAACAAGATCGAGTACACGCTTCGGCCCATTACGGACATCCATCTTCACTCGGATATGATCGGCGAACTCGGCACCAACAGTGACATCACTTATGTTTACCTCTTCAGTGCTATTGCGCTTTTCATCCTCACGATCGCATGCATCAATTTCATGAACCTGAGTACCGCCCGCTCATCCAACCGTGCCAAAGAGGTGGGTGTGCGCAAAGTAATGGGGTCACTCCGGGTTCACCTGATCCGTCAATTCCTGACGGAGTCTACACTGCTTAGTATTTTTTCATTCATCCTCGCCTTGGGCATTGCGTGGATCGCCCTGCCCTCTTTCAACCAACTGGCCGGAAAACAGCTATTCCTGCCCTTCGGGGAAATTTCTTTCTGGGGTTGGCTTGGGGCTGCTGCGCTGGCCGTTGGCGTCCTTGCGGGAATTTATCCTTCCTTTTTCTTGTCCGCTTTCAAGCCGGCCAATGTGCTTAAAGGAAATCTTTCCCTCGGCATGAAAAGCGGCCTTGTCCGCAGTTCACTCGTGGTGTTTCAGTTTGTCATTTCCATCGTATTGATCATCGGCACCATCGCGGTCAATCGGCAGCTCAACTTCATTCAACAGAAGAAGATTGGATTCAACAAGGACCAGGTTATCATCATCAAAGATGCCTACGGGTTAGGCGACCAACTCGAATCCTTCAAGCAAGAAGCCCTTAAGGATTCGAGAATCATCAGTGGAACGATATCTGGTTTTCTTCCGATTTCCGGCACGAATCGCAGTGACAATACGTTTTGGCCGGAAGGTGTTCAGCCTACGCAAGAAAACCTCGTCAGCATACAATGCTGGCGTGTGGACCATGACTACGTGAAGACCCTTGGGATGAATATCATGGACGGCAGGGATTTTTCTGCAGAGTTCCCTTCCGATTCAAGTGCGATCCTCCTCAACCAGGCGGCCTTGAAACTATTTGGCATCACCGAAAATCCTGTCGGGAAGCATGTGAGTACGTGGGCAAGCAATATCGACGATCCGGGTGGCGTGAAAACGAAGCAGTATACCATTATTGGCGTACTCGAGGATTTTCATTTTGAATCGTTGCGCCAGTCCATCTCTCCGCTGGCTCTTTTCCTGGACCGCAGCCGGGGACTGATCTCATTCCGCTTCCAGGCACAAAATACGACGGAAGTAATTTCCGTGCTTCAGAACACGTGGCAGAAGATAGCGCCGGGAATGCCGTTTGCCTATTCATTTCTCGACGAGGATTTCGAACACATGTATTCGGCTGAACAGCGGCTCGGAAAGATTTTCACGGTCTTCGCGGGCCTGGCTATTATCATTGCCTCTCTTGGATTATTCGCGCTCACAGCTTTCACTGCCGAACAACGCACCAAGGAAATCGGCATTCGCAAAGTGATGGGCGCTTCTGTATCCAGCATCGTACTATTGCTGTCCAAAGAATTTGGCAAGTTGATCGTCATTGCCTTTGTGTTGGCAGTTCCGTTGGCGTGGTACGGAATCAGTACCTGGCTGGATTCCTATACGTATCGGACAGAAATCGGGGTGGCAATCTATTTGCTGGCCGGAATTATTTCCTTCCTGATCGCATGGATCACGATGGGTTACCAATCCTTCCGTGCGGCCACGTCAGACCCGGTGAAATCACTTAGAAGTGAATAGCTACTTGTAGCGTTTCCCTTTCTTGATCACCAGCTTCACATCCTGGAGGAGATCGATGTGTCGCAATACGTCACCTTTCACGGCGATGATGTCGGCATATTTGCCCTCGGTTACGGTACCATAGTTTTTTCAACGCCCATGGCCACGGAAGGCCAATAGGTGGCCGCCCGAATGGTGTACATCGGGTCAAACCCAAACTTGTTGACCCATACATCCAGTTCATTCCATGTGCTCTGACTGTGAAACTTCATGGGGATACCGCTGTCTGTCCCAACCAGCAGCACAACACCTGCTTCCTTGAGTTGCTTGATTTTTTTCTCCAGGGTGGGCTTGCGGATCGGATTCAACTGGAAATAGCTCAGTTGTCCGGGCCTTTGAATGGATTGCTTGATGTCCGCGATAATTGAATCCGGCAGGCCGAGGTGCCAGCTGGTATTATCCAGGGCTTCCGGATTGTCCCGGGTGTATTCAAAATTGTAGAGTCCTTCCACAGTTGGTGTCCAAAACAAAGGCCCCAGGCTCATCTGTGCGGTTCGCTCCTTGATCATGGCAATGATATCTTCGGGGTACTCCGGTGCAGCGGCAAGACCGGTGTGCTCAAAGCAATCTACTCCAGCCTTCATGCCTCGGCGAATTTCCTCGGGCCGATGGGAGTGACCTACCACCTTGAGTTTGTTTTTGTGTGCTTCATCCACCACGGCCATCACTTCCTCCATGGTCATTTGGTCCTGGTCAATCAGCTTGATGCAGTTAACTCCAGCTTTCACCAATTGCTGAACCTTTGCTCGCGCATCGGCTTCCCCGGTTACGCCCCAGCGAAATGCTTCAGTCCCTGGATATGGTTCGTGCTGAATGAACGGTCCCGACATATACATCGTGGGGCCGGGGATCTCTCCTTTGTTGATCCGGTCACGGACACTGATGCTTGCTTCCAACGGTCCGCCAAGATCACGTGCGCTCGTCACTCCTGCCAGCAACAATTGGTGGGCCGATGCCGGCATGATGACGTCTTTGGCCACCTTGAGGTATTTCTTGTCCCAATGGGTGTAATCAGAATGCCCATCGATGTAGAGGTGAACATGCATATCCCAAAGACCGGGCATTACGCTCATGCCTTCAGTGGAAATCACTTCTGCTCTTTTGGGAATCTCCAATTTACCAACCTGCCCAATCGCTTTGATCCGTTCATTTTCGATAATCACTACACTGTTCTGCAGCGGTTTGCCGCCAAATCCGTCAATCAAGGTGCCTCCGACCAACGCCTTTATCTGGGACAGGCCGGGAAAAGCAGCAATCAATAGAATAAACAAACCGATGACTCTCATAGGCGTATAGGTTTACGCAGGAAAAGTAGAAAGAATTGTGGAGAGTTGTCGGCCAAATCCCTGACCTGGATTCTGGCCTGGAAGGGTGGAACCTAATTGATGACCTTCTCCTGGAAGTCTCCGCGGAGTGTACGATACCGCTTGCGGGCCTCCGCCGCATAAACGCTGCCGGGAAACTTGTCCAGAAAATCCCGGTATACTTCCATGGCTTTGTCCTTGTTGTGAAGGTCCTTTTCATAGATGTCGCCTTCGGTGAAGTAGGCATCATCAGCGAGGACATCCTGTCCGAATTCTTTTACGATTTTGTCAAGAAGATTCAATGCCAGGTTAAACTCACCGCGCTTGATCCGTAGGTTCGCCTCTAGCCAGTACACATCATCTTGAATGCTATAAATGACTATGGATGGCTCCACCACCCAAACTGAATCCCTTGATTTTTTTGATTCGTCCTTTTCATTCGTCCACGCTTCAAGTTCTTTCAACTCTGCCGGTGTCATTTCGTTGCGGGGCTTTCGGGGCCAGAGGTTCTTTTGAAGCGCCTCCGTCTTGCTCATTCGAACGCGCTTTCCTGACTGGAATTGATGCAGCCGGTCAAGAGCCATATCCATTTTGTTTTGCACTAGCAGCAATTCTATTGAAGCATACTCCCTCAATGCAATCCCTGTCGTGTCGGCGGCCAGGTTCTCCTTTATGCGCATGCTGAGTTCCATCGCATCATTGGCGATTTCGCGGGTAGTCGCTTGTTTTAGGATATCCAGGTGTTCTTCGGCCAGGCGGAAATCTCCCTTGTAGTAGGAAAGTTTGGCGTTCCTGAGTTTTGCCTCGTAGCCTAACGGGGCGTCCCGCTGATTCTTTTCCACCTGGGAATACAGTAAGGTCGCTTCCCAGGGCTCTTCCTTCAGCAAGTAGATGTCACCCAACTCCAGTTTTGCTTTTGCTTTAAGGTAAGCCGGAACACGTACCTGGTTCGTCAGGGCAGTAAGTTTGGCAACCGCTGAATCCTTTTCATCGAGGTAATACGCATGAAGCAGTGCCTCATTCAAAGTGGCTTCATAACTGTTGCCGTTGTCGGGATACCGCGCGATGAAGGATTGATATTCGCGGGTAAGGTACCTGACTGAATCCGTGTTGACCGGGAATTTTCTCTTCACTTTCGCTTCGCGGGCACGGATCAGGCCAAGGCGTGCAGGTAAATAGCTGTCCGTGTTTGCATATTCCTTGATCACATAAGAATACGCACGATCCGCATTTTCATAGTCTTTATTGTTCAGGGCGATCTGTGCAATCTCAAGGGTCTTTGGACTATCCTTCTTGAATCGCTTGTCGAATGCCCTCGCCTGCAGGTAAGCTCCGTAGAAATTCTTCTGCTGCAGATTTACCCAAACGAGCAAGTCCGCATACACCTCTGAATCCGGGTACTTTTGAACTTTGTCATAAAGCATTCGCTCGAGGCTTTCGAGTTCATCCGGTTTATTCAAAAAGAGTTGAAGCAGGTTCTTGACGTAATTCAGGTTAGCAGGTGATTGCGTGATGTAGTTAAGATACTCTTCCACCATCTCGTCCCTTTTGCCTTGCTGCCGGTAGAGGTTCGCCATTTCAAGTGTGAATGCACCGGGATTGCCCATTGCCTTGCGCAGCTCCTGGAGTGTGTACACCGCATACTCCGGGAGATTCTGCGAGGCCAGGTAATCTGCAATTGATTTTGTCCGATAAACGTCGGGCAGCGTATTCTTCACCAATGACTTGAAGTATTTGTCCGCGCGTGCCAGGTCGCCACTTCTCAGGTACACCAAGCCAAGATCCACACGATAGGATGTTCGGTCTTCTACTTTGCGAATGACCCGTTCAACATAATCTTCCGCCTCCTTGTACTTTCCCAAGTCAAGCAGCAAGTTGAAGTAATTGGCATGAATGACAGGAACATTTTCAGGTGATTTGCTCAACACCTGGTACATCGCGAGCGCCTTTTCTTTTTCGCCCTTAAGTAAATACTCGTTCGCAATCCGAATGTCCTGCTCCTGGCCGAACGCCGACGTCAAAGACATTACCCACACCAGACAGGATAATAGTATTGTATTATGTCTTATATAAGAGTAATAATAATCGTAATGGCTGTGCATTTGTGGATAAGCGAGTCAAGATAAGAATTGTCTAAACCTTGTGGGGTTCTTGTTTATAAGATTGGTCCGATTTGAGTCGCAAAATGGGGATGTGACGGGTATTCCACATAACGCCCTGGTGTGAATGGCAACGTATACACAGTGTGGTGGTTGTTAGATCCTTGGGGTATAATGTGTGTAACCAGCGGGATTCATAAGTAAGTTGACCGGAATCAGCCTTAAGTGGAGGAAAGGTCGAGTTATCCACAAGTTATCAGAAGGAAAACTGCAATGGCCCGATTTCCCAATTGGCGCGGACAGGAATACTTCGGGTACCTTCGGAAGACTTATAGTAGATGATGCGCTCCGGTTCGATTCGCTGATAATAGTTGCCAGCATCCCAGACGCCGTTCTTGTTCGTGTCTAAAATAACCCGGATCTCATAATCGGCTGGAGGAAGGTTACGGGCTGTGAGTTTAGATGTGTTGATCGTTTGCAGGACAACCTTGTGCGTCCCTTTATTTTGCAATTGAAGGATGTAATCTTGCTTTTTGGTATTGACTTGTATGGCAATGGTACCATTTTCCTCTGGCCAGAGAATAGATATATTGTTGGTAAATGCTTTGGTGGTGTCACTGTCCATCGACAGACCTAGCATTGGTCGCGCGACTAATTTGAGTAATGGATTTTGATCTTCAGCAAAGAGTTTTTTGGGGAGTAGTTTAGAGACCAGGATTTCTTTCTTCTTCTTCAGGAACGTGAGATCTTCCCGCATTATCGGAAATCGTTCCGTGCTGTCCAGTTGTACATAGAGACTGTCGAGGTGGAGAGATTGCAACGGTTTTGAGAAAGTGATACGTGTAACCATGCGCGCATTTTCAGGATTAATCACCGGCTCACCCAGAGACCATGAGAATTTTTCCTTGACGGGTTTGATGGCTGTACGCTTGATGTAAAATAGGGTGTCTTTCCGGGCGTTCAGGCTGTCAATACCTGTTAACTGTAGTTTTAGACTATCATTACCGTCTGGATTCCACAAGTTGATTTCGGAGGTATTCTCACCAAAGGCATGGGCGATTATCGAATCGGGGCGGAGCTGGTAGTCAGCCAGCGTCTTGGAGAATTTCACACGGGTAATATTCCCAATATTCCGGATCGATGATATTTTGAGTGGTCGTGAATCAAGCTGTACCAGGCCGATCGAGAGTGTGTCAATGTGTGTCTGCAGGTGAAGGTCCTGTTGGAGAAACCCGAACGCCTCATTTCGACTTTCAACCTTGAGATTCTTATTGACATCGTTGAAGGCGTAGATCCGATAGGTCCCAGGGCGCAGGTTCTCCAGTGTAAAATTTCCCCGTTTGTCAGTCTTGGTGAAGTAGCTGGGAAGGTCGGAGAAGATGTCGAATGTGTCAGAAGAATAGATGGCCACCGTAATTTTATCTTTTGGTAAACCCTCAAGGACATCGTAAACCTGACCGGCAATCGTCAAGGAATCCACATAGGGCCCCGTACTGAAGGCGAGCTTTAGGTTAGGCGGCACGTTGCCTTCCGTGATGTCCTGAACTCCTTCACGAAAAAGAAAGCTGTAGGTCGTGCTGTCCTTGAGACGCTCCTTGGGCTTGATGAAGACTTTATTTCCTTTGACCGTATACTCTACTTCTTTACCCGGTGAGGGGCTGATAATGATTTCTTCGCGGGGACTATTGAGTTTAACAGCCTCATCGAAAGTGAGCATGATGGTTGTTCCGCGAAAATCAGTGGCGTTGGCAGCAGGAATGGAAGAAACGAGTTTTGGAGGTCGCTTGTCCTTAGGTCCCCCGGTGGGCGATTGGATATTGGCGCAATGGCTCCAACCGAAAAGCAGGAAAAGGGGTATGATGAATCGGAGCGTGAAAGCCTTCATTTCTTCTTGACGACAAATATCAGGCTAGATTGATTGGTTTTCGTTCTTCCTTTGAAATTAGAAATCAAACCTCGCCGGGTTGCCCTGAGTATCCCCCTTACGCCGGATGGTCCTGTGGAGCGGTATTGTTCACTTAAGAGACTGACATAAAAGGCATCCAATTTCATGGGGATTGTTTCGATCAGGCTGAGGCCTTCTTTTTGCAAAAAGACTGCCATACTTGATTTGGTGAAATGCCAGATGTGCCGCGGAACGTCATATGCGGCCCAATACTTTCCGTAGTACATCGCGTCATGCGACTCATGATTTGGAACCGCAATGAATAGAACGCCATTTTCGGTGAGCCTGGCCCTTAGCTGTTGTATGGTCGCGCTCAGGTCATATACATGTTCAAGGACGTGCCACAAGGTAATCACGTCGAACGAAGTGGCCGGAAGGTCTTTGATGGTGGCTACAGTGGGCGCAAGATTCCCAACACTTTTTCTTGCTTCGATGGATGGCTCTACTCCATACACCACGTGTCCGTGCTTTTTTACTTCGCGAAGGAATGCGCCGGTTCCGCATCCATAGTCGAGCAGTCCGCCTTCTTTTAGGTAGGGTTTGACCAATGAATATTTCCACCGCGTGGTGAATGACCGCATGAAGAAGTAGATGGAATCGAATAGCCCCCTGGATGATGCTGTATGGGAGATGTATTTTTCCGATTCATAATATCGTCCGGAGTTAATTTCGGTAGGACGTGGTGAGGTTATTCCCACACCGCAGGATGTGCAGTGTTTCACCGGGAAGGCTTCATGAGTAGCCGTGAAGTCAGTGCACACAAGATGTGGTACGAAGTTCACTCCACTGCACACCGGGCATTCCGCCACTTCTTCAAGTACCATTACTTACCGAGGTAGATGGTCATGATGGAAACGTCAGCCGGCGAGACGCCACTGATGCGCGACATTTGACCGATGGTTGCCGGTCGAATTTTCTTCAGCTTTTCGCGGGCTTCTGAGCTAAGGGCTTTCACGCGGTCATAGTCGAAGTCATCATGAATCCTGTAGTTATCCAGGCTTTCAATCTTTTCAGCCATCTTCTGCTCCCGGTCAATGTAAGGTTCATATTTCAACAAGATCTCGGCCTGTTCGCCTACTTCACGGGAGTACTGGAGCAAGAGTGAATTTGTAGTTCCGTGTAGGGTGGCTAAGGATTCAACTGAAACTTCGGGGCGTCGAAGCAAATTGGCAACAGAGGTTTTTTCGCGGGTCGGTGAGCTACCTAAAGCTTCAAGGCCCGGGTTGATCTCCTCGGGGGTCAGCCTAGTTGTGTTCAGATCTTGCAGTATCGACTTGAGCTGAGAGGTCTTTTCTCGAAGTGCATTGACACGGTCTTGTTTGGCAAGCCCAAGTGAAAATCCTTTCTCCGTTAGTCGCAAGTCAGCATTGTCCTGGCGAAGCAGGATTCGATATTCCGCACGTGAGGTGAACATGCGATAAGGCTCAATGGTCCCTTTGTTCACAAGGTCATCAATGAGAACACCGATATAGGCTTCGGAGCGTTTGAGAATGAACGGGTCCTTGTTGGCAACTTTGTTATGGGCGTTGATGCCGGCCATAAGGCCCTGGCCAGCGGCCTCTTCATAGCCGGTAGTACCATTGATTTGACCCGCAAAGTACAGATTATCAATTAGTTGCGTTTCGAGGCTCAGTTTTAATTGAGTAGGCGGGAAGTAGTCATATTCGATGGCATAGCCCGGCCTGAACATTTTGGCGTTCTCAAACCCCGGGATTTTTACCATGGCCTTGTACTGGACATCTTGTGGCAGTGAGGTGGAGAATCCGTTGACATAGATTTCAACGGTGTTCCAACCTTCGGGCTCAACGAAAATTTGATGGCGCTCTCGTTCTGCGAAGCGATTGATTTTGTCTTCAATTGAAGGACAGTACCGTGGGCCGATCCCTTCTATTCGTCCCTGGAACATCGGAGACTTGGCAAAGCCTTTTTCGAGCTCTCGATGAACACTTTCGTTGGTGTAAGTGATCCAGCAGCTGACTTGTTTTTCAGGTGCTCTCGTTGAAGCGAGAAAGGAGAATTTACCTGGATCCACGTCTCCTGGTTGTTCTTCCATTTTGGTGTAGTCTAAAGACCGTCCATCTACCCTTGGTGGGGTTCCGGTTTTCATCCTCCCGGATTCGAAGCCAAATCCTTCAAGGTTTTCTGTCAGGCCGGTTGCTGCCTTTTCAGCTGTTCTTCCGCCCCCAAAGTTTTTTTCGCCGATGTGAATCTTGCCATTGAGGAAGGTGCCATTAGTCAGGACTACTGCCTTGCACCGGATTTCAAGGCCAAGGGCAGTTTTTACCCCAACTGCCTTTCGATCTTCTACCACGATACCCGTAACCATTTCTTGCCAGAAATCCAGGTTCGGAGTCTTCTCCAGCATGGATCGCCATTCTTGTGAAAAGAGGGCACGGTCATTTTGCGTTCTGGGGCTCCACATTGCTGGTCCCTTAGACCTATTGAGCATTCGGAATTGGATCATGCTGTTGTCTGCAACAATTCCAGAGTAGCCGCCCAGGGCATCGATTTCTCGCACTATTTGTCCCTTAGCTACTCCCCCCATGGCGGGATTGCACGACATTTGGCCAATGGTGGTCATATTCATGGTCACCAGGAGTACCCTGGAGCCTAGGTTGGCGGCAGCAGCTGCGGCTTCGCAACCGGCATGGCCCGCTCCTACTACTATAACGTCGTATTCTGGAAACATTGGATTTGGCATGTTTCACGTGGAACACCAGGATTCGCTAATCCGGGATTGTTCCACGTGGAACTATTGCCACAAAGATAGGCAGGCTTCCTCTTTCCCTCGCATTTCAGCCAATTGCTTAGCGGATTTGTCCTTGTACCCAAGAATATGCAATAGCCCATGGGCCATTACTCTTCTCAGCTCACTATCGAAGGGTTGTTTAAAGGTCCTGGCGTTTTCTTTGACGCGGGGGATACTGATGTATATCTCCCCAATAATGTTACCGCCCTCGCTGTAATCGAAGGTCAGGATATCGGTGTATGAGTCGTGGTGGAGGTACTCCTTGTTCATTTTCGCGACGAAAGCATCCGAGGCAAAAACGTAGGTCAGCGATTCTATTTTGCGCCCCTCTTCCTCTGCAATGGCAAGGAGCCATGAAGCGCTCTTCTTTGGATGGGTTAGTTTGAATGCAATCCCCTTGGAAAGGAAAGCAATATCAGTTGGCATTCAGGTAAAAGCTAAGCTCAACAATGCGGCCTCCGTCCAGAAAGGCAACGTCATCCGCAAGGTGCTTCATCAGGAAAATGCCCCTGCCGCCTGGTTTTTCAAGGTTCTCAGGCGCTGTGGGGTCAGGCAAGTGCATATAGTCGAATCCGTGTCCCTGGTCTTCGACCCTGAATTTCAGGGTGGATTCGTCGACCAACAACGAGAGGTTTACATTCTTCGAAGAATCGTTCTGGCTGCCGTGCTTGATCGCATTGTTTACAGCCTCGGTCACCGCAATCATGATGTTGCCGTAGATGTCATCATCCAGATGGAATTTCTCTCGGGCATTGTCAATGAAACTCTCAATCATCCTGATATTCTCAGTCAGCGCTGGCACTTCGATCCGGATCGCGTTCATAATGTCTTACTTCTGGTTGCCGAGTCGCTTGAAATACTGATTGACTTCATTCTTGTAGTATGGATATAGCTTAGGCGGCACGGTTTTGAGCAATTCTACCTCTTTTTCTTTTAAACGTAAATAGTCCTCAAATGCCTTGGGAATTTCTTTCTGGTAGTCTTTAGCCGTCTCTCCTTTCCGCTCTTCGTCCAATTCCTGTTCCCGCATCGACTTCTCAGACTCCAGGAGACGCGTAATAATTTCCTTTTGCCTCCGCAAGGTTTGCTCCGTCAATTGCTTGTTAACAAGATCGATCTCGGTCTGTTCCATCTTTGCCGGCAAATCATTTCCAAAGGGCTGTCCTCCCTCCTGCTTCATCTTGTCTTGCATCTCTTGTAATGCCCTTCGAATTCGCTCCTGTTCGGCAGCCATCTTGGCCATCTCCTCAGAAAGTTGCCGCCCTCCTTTACCACTCTTTTTGATCTCCTCCATCTGCTGATTGAGTTGCATCTGCATCTCACTCAAACTCTTTTTTCCTTTCTGTTTCTTCCCCTTGCTCATCGAGGGCATCGCGTTTTGCATCATCTGCATCATCATCTCAAAATGATCATTCAACATCAGCGCAAGATTGTTCATGCTCGTCATCGACAATTGCATGTCCGCACTCGCATTGCTCTTCTTTCGCTCCTTGATGTTAACACTAGCTTTGTCAAGGTGATCATTCAGTTCCCCAATCTCCCTGGTCACGATGGATCCCATAAAAGGATCCTTCTTGGCAAGCGCTAACAGGCTGTCTTCCAGCACTTTACTGTCATCTTTGATCTTTAATTGATTCTGCGACAATTGCACATAAGCCGGGTCACTTTGCTGTACTCCGCTAAAATCTTTGATCAGTGACTCCTGGTCAAACGATAACTTGATTAGTCCATGAATAATCTGACGCAAGGATTCAAGATTCTGTTGGTCAATTTCCATCTCCATCGAATTCTGCATGCCCTCCAGCCGCTCTTTCATTTTCTTCATCTGCTCCACCGATTTCTTCTGAGGAGCAGTAGCTTTTGAAGGGGACTTTTGCTCAAGCGACTCCTTGCTTTGTTTCTGGAGTTCTTGTACTTCGTCCATTTCTTGTGGACCAGGTGCATTGGCCGGCTTATCCAATTCTTCACCCAACTTATTCAACTCTTCAAGGGATTTCTCAAGCCCCTCGGACTTCTTGGTCAGTTCTTCCTGGTCCTTGGCGAGCTCTTCCGCTGATTTTGGCTGCATTTCGCCCTCTTTGGCATCTTTGTCCCCCTCCTTCTTCTCGGTGGCCCCCTCCGGCTTTTCTCCGGCCAACTCCTGGGTTTGCTCCAGCAAGTCCTTTTGTTCTTCAATTTGCTTGGCCAAATCCTGGATGGCTTGATCTAGTTTATAGTCATATTGGAGACTTTTGAATAATTCCAACGTGCGCTCAAGCTCTTTTTCAAGATTGATCTCCTGGCGGTCCATCTTGTCCAGCATCTTCTGGATTTGTGAAGGATCCTGATTCTCCCGCAGCATCTTTTCCAGCTCCTGGAAAAGTTTCTTCATCTCGTCATCGAGGAGCTCATTCATTAACTTTTGAATTTGCTCTGACTTTTCCCGGATACTCTCATTTTGCTCCGAATATGCATTCTTCTTTTCCTCGAGCATTTTGTTCTGTTGCTGCAGATCCTCGATCATCTTGTCCAGGCTTTTTTTCTGCTCGATCAGGTCTTCGAGCATTTTTCGGTCTTGCCAGTCCAACGATTGTTTTCCCTTCAGCCGCTGCTCTGCCTCTTCAATGGATTCTTTGAGCGATTTGGCTTTGGAGATGCTGCGCTCCATTTCACGCTCGGCCGTTGACTGGGAGCGTTTGATTTCCGATTTGAAGGCCTCATCGCCAGGGCGTTCAAATTGATAAACGACCGACCGGGTGGACTTATGCCCGTGAACGCCATCATTGTCCCAGACTTCAATGTAGTATTGCAACCGGTCACCCCCATTGAGATGCAACGAGTCAAGGTTCCATCGATAGAAGAAATTTTGTTGTGGTGATGAAGATATTTCCAACGGAATGGTGCTTGAAATTTCCTTGGCCCCCTGCCGGGTGAGCTGATACTGAAGTGCCAGCCTGGTGATGCCGTAATCATCCTTGATCATTCCGGCGAGAAGAATGGTTTGAAAAAGCGCTGAGTCACGGAGCTGATCAACGGTGAGTGTCGGATATTGATCCTTGATCACATCTACCTGATACGAAATTTGGTCCTTGTTGCTGCTATTTTCATTGACCAGTGAAATGGAATAGCCATCTGGGTTAGAAAAACCCTTTCCGTATGTAAATGACTGATCATCAACGGATTGCATAGGTTTTGGTGCTTGCTCTGAACTGAAAAAAATAGAGGCATTGCGGGTATTGGCCGTGGCAAGCGTCCAGGTTACCCGCGTCCCCTCAGGGACTTCCAGGTTGCCGATGTTTTGCAGCACCTGGGTGGGTCGTCCAATATATCTTGGAAAGCTAAGCTGAACGTTAAGGGCCATCAGTTCAGGCCGATTAACTATGCGGAGGACATACGTGTCCGAATAAAAGCCAGCTGCTTCAACTTGGAAGCTTATATCCTGCTGTGGCTTCTCAAATAGATAAAAGAACGACCCCGCTTTTTTTTCAACAAGCTTGAGTCGTTGTCGACCAATGACCAGGTAGGCCGCATCGGGCAAGGCCTCCCCTTCCAGGTGAATGTTCAGTTCAAAATCCTCATTGGGAAAAGCCACCAGCTTTTCGTGATCGATGTAGAAACGGAAGGGTGCCTGCGGAGTGTATTCCTGGTCAAAGTTCACGATGCGTTCGGCGCTTTGTGTTATGATCTTCTGATTGACCAGCGCAATGAGCGCAAAAGCAATAAACGGAATGGCCAGGTATTTCAAGTACCGCCGATTCTCTCTCAGATCGATGATGCTGTCAAAAGTGAAGCCTGCAAAAAGGGTTGCTTTTTGTTCAAGACTTGCCTCGAGAAGTGGACCCCTGTGGCGGGTTGTTGTGGCCAATTGAAGGAAGTTCAGCAATCGATCCTGGATGGCCGGGAAATGATCTCCTATGATCCTGGCACTTTCCTCTTTGCCCAGCCCTTTCCCCGAAAGCCACCAAAGTAGCGGATCTCGCAAATAGCGGTACACGCAATAGCTTGCCGTTAGAAAAAAAAGAACAAACAGGGCAAACCGCACTTCCTTACCTAACCAAAGATTGTATTCCAATAAGCTTGCCAGGAGAAAATATCCAAGCAGGAGGGTTAAGGTCAGGATGGATCCGCGCAGAAACAAGTTGAGATAGTACTTCCTGCGAAAGGACGAGATGTTATCTGACACACGATCAAGTCGACTGCCCATGAGTTTAAAAACGCAAGTATTGGAACGTTAGTTTATCTCAACTTAAAGATAGTAACCGCTGCGTGATAACAGCGTTGAGGATGTGAGCGAGATATCAAATACCTGAGTCGGCGGGAGGGTGCCATCCAAACTCCTTCTCAAAATATTCCAGGACCTGAATTTTGAGGAGTTTTTCCTGCTCCAGCAGGTCAAAATGCGGGAGTTTCCTGGTCAACTTCCAGTGCGGCCAGCCATCACCATCCAGTCCTTCCAACTCATAATAGCCCGCGTAACTGAGCACCTTGCAAATGGCGATGTGCATGAGGTCCTGCTTTTGCTCCTTGGTAAAGAGCTTATTTCCCTTTCCAAGTTCCTGAACGCCGATGAGGAAGAGCGTACCGTTGAGGTCTTTTGGACGCTGGCCCAGCATTCGTTCGATTTCTCCCATGAGCGCCTGCCAATGACGCTCTAAGGTTAGGTCACGCTTTAGCATGTTGCAGGGCTTCCCAATATTCAAAAGCGCGACGCAGGTGCGGGATGACGATCGTGCCGCCAATCAAGGTTGCCACGCCCATGGCCTCATTTACTTGTTCCGTGGTCAGGCCCACGTCCTTGCACTTGCCCAAGTGATATTTTACACAATCGTCGCAGCGGAGTACGAGCGAGCAAGTAAGCCCGATCAATTCCTTGGTTTTGACATCGAGTACACCGGGGGCATAGGCATTCGTGTCAAGATTGAATATTCTTTTCAGGATTAAGTTGTCTGCGGCAGTGATCCGGTCATTCATCCGCTGACGGTATTCGTTAAATTGTCCCACGAGGTCCATAGCCTTTTGATGTTTTGGTCAAATATCCCGATACCCCGGGGGAATACCAATGCAAATGAAGAATACGATCCTGGAGGATTTTCTTTCCTTGTTTTTTCCGCGATACTGCCTTGGTTGTGCCGGTGCACTTCTCAGGGGAGAGGACATTCTCTGCACCCGGTGTCTCACCGACCTGCCCAAGACACACTATCACAGAAGGGCCGAAAATCCAGTTTTGAACCGATTGGCGGGTCGTTTACCGCTGCGGCACGGATTTGCATTTCTCAAGTTCCGAAAGGGAGGTATGGTTCAGCACCTGTTACATCAATTGAAATACAATAACTGTCCGGAGATCGGGGAGAAGCTGGGTAAGGCCTATGGTCGTGAGCTGGCGGACGAGTCAATGGCAGGAGAGTTTGATCTGATTGTGCCGGTACCTCTACATCGATCACGGCTTCGACAGCGAGGCTACAATCAAAGCGCCCACTTTGCCAAAGGCCTGAGTGAGGCATTGCAAGTACCATGGGACGAAACCATTTCTATCCGCACGCTGGCCACCACTACGCAAACAAAAAAAGGTCGTGCTGAGCGCTGGGAAAATGTTCGTCACGGATTTTCGGTGAACGCAAATGTGGCCATAGCACAAAGGCGAGTTTTGCTTGTTGATGATGTTATCACAACAGGAGCAACCCTGGAGGCTTGCGGCCAGCACTTGCTGGAGTGTGGCTGCGCATCGGTAAGTGTAGCCTGCATCGCGGAGGCACAATAGTTCAAAAAAAAACCCTTCTGTGAGAAGGGTTTTTCTAATTCTGTTTTGAATCGATTAGTAATTGGAACCAGCGCGGATCATTGCGCAACGGAAACCAATGGTAGCCGTGGCAGAATCCTCATCAAGGAAACGACGGGTACCGGGAGACATCCAATAAGCCACATCTTTCCACGAACCGCCTTTGTACACGCGAGCCTTGTCGGTAATCAGCGAAGTGAACTGGGTCGGATCTTTCTCAATGTTATTATAGAGGTTTTCGCGTCCGTTGCCGCTGGCGTTATCAAGAAAACCATCGCGACGGATCGGGTTCAGGTCGTCAAAATCCTGGTAGGAGAGAGGACGGTAAACATCCATTACCCACTCACTCACGTTGCCCGCCATATTATAGAGACCGAAATCGTTCGGGGGGAATTCATAGATATAAGAAGTGATCAGGGCGCCGTCATTCAAACGACCTGCGATACCCGCATAGTCGCCTCGTCCACGTTTGAAGTTGGCAAGGAAAAAGCCCATTTGCTTTCCATAAGGGTTACGAAGTGCGTGTCCATCCCAGGGATAAATGCGCTGGTGGGTCTGCATTTCCTCAAGCCACTGGGTACCAATGAGTGCTTGGGCAGCGTATTCCCATTCGGCCTCAGTGGGAAGGCGATAGGCGGGAATTACGACACCAGATTCCAGCGGGATACGGCCCCCGGCAGCTACTTCAGGAAGTTCTTGTCCAGATTCTTTGAGCAGTTGCTGGTTAACGGCGTTGGTCCGCCACTTTGAGTAGTTTGTTGCCTGCTTCCAGCTTACTCCCACTACAGGGAAATAGCGAAAGCCGGGGTAGCGCAGATAGTGATCAACATAAGGATCGTTGAAGGCCAGCTTTCCAACCCACACCGTGGTATCCGGGAGGGCTGCCTGATATACTTCCTGGGTGGAGTCTTTGGCCAGGTAGAACATGTATTCCAACCAGTGAATATTGGCAATTTCAGTCTCATCCATGTAGAAAGAGGCGACAGAGACTGTGCGCTCGATATTGTCGCGGTAGCTCATGACATCCTCTTCAAAGGAACCCATGATGGCGCGCCCGCCTTCGATGAAGACCGTATTGGGGGCATCAGGTTGACCTTCGAATCCGGGGACTTTGAAACCACCAGTTTCCTCATCGTTGTATTTGAGGTTGGTGGCTGTACTCATCTGGCCAGGGTTTATGGCCGTCGGTTTCGAGTTCTTTTTTCCAAAAGGAAGCAAAGAACAAGAGGCCATCAGAATAGCTCCGCCAACCAGAACGAATAGACTCCTTATACGCTTCATTTTATCGGGTGTTAGAGATCAAAGCAACCGCTAATATAGAAAGATAATTACGTGTTTTCCAACCCATAAGAATTTTTTGATGAATCCCTGATCGAGGTAAAAACAATGACTGGATAACGCTAACCGCCACCCATCTATTGCCTCCTGCTACAACTGATCCCCGGAAATTGGGTAGACTAAAGATTACCCAGGCGCCACGTCCAGCGGGCTGAGGAGTTGAAGGGCAGAATCAACGGATGAGATATCTTCTACCGTAATCATCGGTTGACCAACGTGATCTTTGAGCCTGCACTGTTTCGGGTGACGTTGGATGAAAGCAAGCACACGGCCGAAGGTTTCTGACTTGAAATACTCATCGCGACCGACAAAAGTGGCTCTCATCCGGCCATTTTTCAAAACCACCTTTTCAAATCCGAGTCGCTCGCAAATCCACCTTAGTCGTACGGTGTTCACCAATTGCATCACCGATGGCGGGCATTCTCCGAAGCGATCTTTAAGTCCGTTAATAAATTGTTGAAGCGTTGGTTCATCAGCGATGTCATCAAGTGTGGAGTACAGTTGTAGCCGTTCTCGTGTACTGGAAACATAGGTTTCAGGAATGAGGATTTCCAGGTCTGTTTCGATCACACAATCCGGAACAATCTGTTTTGCCTTTTCTGAAAGTTCTTCGGCGAACAGATCTTTGAATTCACTCTCTTTTAGTTCCTGGATAGCGTCATCAAGAATCTTATGGTAGGTATCGAATCCCAGGTCATTGATGAAACCACTTTGCTCGGCGCCCAGAAGATTGCCGGCGCCCCGAATATCAAGGTCGCGCATGGCCACCTTAAACCCGTCGCCCAGTTCGGAAAATTCTTCGACGGCAGCCAGGCGTTTGCGTGAGTCAGAAGAGAGTACGGCCGTGGGGGGAGTAAGCAAATAGCAAAACGCTTTCTTGTTGGATCGCCCGACGCGGCCGCGCATCTGGTGAAGGTCGCTGAGCCCGAACATGTGCGCCTGGTTGATGATGATTGTATTGGCATTGGGAATGTCAAGACCAGACTCAATGATATTGGTGGACACGAGCACATCATACTCACCCTCGATAAACCGGACCATGATTTTTTCCAGCTTGTCGCCATCCATCTGGCCGTGCGCAATTCCTATTCGGGCATCCGGAACAAGTTTGTAAATCGTGTTGGCAATGCTTTCAATGTCGCTGATCCGGTTATGCACGAAGAAAACCTGCCCACCTCTCCGGATTTCGTGACTGACGGCATCCCGAATAATCTCCTCATTGTAGGTGTGCAGTTCCGTAGTTACCGGCTGACGATTGGGTGGGGGTGTTGCGATAATGCTCAAGTCGCGTGCGCCCATCAGGGAGAAATGCAGCGTGCGGGGAATGGGAGTAGCGGTAAGCGTCAAGACATCGACACTGACGCGCAGTTCTTTGAGACGGTCTTTGGCCTTCACGCCAAATTTTTGTTCTTCATCAATTACCAGTAATCCAAGATTCTTGAATTCAACGTCTTTGCTGATTACCCGATGTGTACCAATCAAGATGTTGACACTCCCTTCCTTGGTTTCCTGAAGTATCTTCTTGATATCGCGATCGCTTTTGAATCGGGATACGTACTCTATGCGCAACGGAAAATTGGCCAGGCGTTCAGAAAACGTCCGGAAATGTTGCATGGCAAGAATAGTGGTTGGAACAAGCACGGCCACCTGTTTTCCATCCGTAGTGGCCTTGAAGGCCGCACGAACCGCGACTTCGGTCTTTCCAAAGCCTACATCACCGCACACCAATCGGTCCATCGGATGCGGTGACTCCATATCTTTCTTAACGTCATCAGTAGCCTTTGCCTGATCTGGCGTATCCTCGTAGATAAAGGATGATTCCAATTCCGCCTGTAGAAAACTATCCGGTGAAAAGGCGAATCCGGGGGAGCGCTTTCGCTTTGCATACAGTTCGATCAGGTCGCGCGCAATGTCCTTGACCTGCTTGCGCACCCGTGCCTTCTTGTTTTCCCATTCGTCTGATCCCAGTTTGCTGATGATGGGTGCCGCTCCTTCACGACCGGAATAGCGTGAAATTTTATGAAGCGAGTGAATGCTGACATATAAGAGATCATTGTCACGGAAAACCAAACGTACCGCCTCCTGGTCGCGTCCATTCACCTCTTTCTTTTCCAGTCCGGCAAACTTTCCGATCCCGTAATCGATGTGCGTGACAAAGTCTCCGGGCTGCAGGCTTTGAAGCTCCCGAAAGGTTAATGCCTTGGACTTGGTGAGTTTTTCTTTGGTTCGGAACCGATGGAATCGGTCAAAGATCTGGTGGTCCGTGTAACAGACCAACTTCAAGGAATGATCGACAAAACCCCGGCAAAGGGGAATGTCCAGGGATTGAAACTTTAAAGCGGGCTGGATTTCTTCGAAGATGCCATGAAGCCGATCTAGTTGGCGCCCTTGCTCGGCCGCTATGAAATTGGAGTATCCCTGAACCTGATGATCGATCAGGTTTTTAGCCAGCAATTCAAAATTCTTGTTGAACGAAGGCTGCGGGGAAGATTTGAATTCAAATAGCGGAGACGCCTGAAAATAAGACCGGCTTCCGAATTCGATAATGCTTCGATGAGCAAGTTGACCGAAGAAAGCATCGGAAGTAACAAAAAGATGAAAAGGTTCCAACGCCAGTTTGGTCCCACCGCTTTCGCGAAGGATTCGGTCAAAGCTATTGCTGGCCTTTTCAAAGCATGTAGCCAGGATGTCTGAAGTCCGTTGTACATCCTTGATCCAAATCCGCGCGTTACCCGGCAGGAACTCCATCAACGACTGACGATCCTCTTTAACCAGCCGGGTTTGCACGTTGGGCATGAGATTGACCCTGGTCACTTCGGTTACCGAAAGTTGGGACCCTGGATCAAAACTGCGGATACTGTCAACTTCATCGCCGAATAGCTCAATGCGATAGGGTAGTTCATGCGCAAAAGAGAAGACATCGATGATCCCACCCCGGATGGCAAACTGCCCTGCTTCGTAAACAAAGTCAGTCTTTTCAAAATCGTACGAGAACAGGAATTCTTCCAGGAATTCCAGGTTCAATTTTGATTTCAATTCGACGGTGAAAGTGTTCTTGTTTAGCGAGCTCTTGGTAATTACTTTTTCTGAGAGGGCTTCCGGATAAGTGATGATGAGTTGAGCACCGGTGAGGGTTGAGAGGCTGTTGAGCGTTTCAGCGCGCATCAGCACGTTTGCATTTTCCGTCTCATCATATTCATACGCCCGCTTGTAGGACATCGGGAAAAAAAATACTTCCTTTTCACCGAGAAGGTTCTGCACATCGCTGAAGAAAGCCGCTGCCTCTTCTTTGTCATCGAGAACTACAAGGTGTGGAGTGCGCAGGGTGCGATGAAGTGCCGCGATAAAGACAGCGTCTTGGCTACCAGAAAGCCCCTTAATGCGCAAAGGGCGCGAAGCAGACGTACGAATTCCTTCGGCCAGGCTTTGGACCAGGCTGTCCGATTGATAGAGGATAAGAAAATCAGCCGCCCTCACGTTCCCTCAAAGGCTGCAAAAGTAGGGTGATGGTGACGTCCCTCCAAGCGCTCCTATAAGATGATCCACACTATCTGAGGTCACTTTGTTATCTTTGATTATGGAGAATGTGAAGCTGTTGGTTCTCTTTCTTACGTTGACTTGCCTGCTCTTCCTGAGTATCGGGTTGGTCCGTCCGTGGGCAATGCTCTGGTGGGAGGATGTTCAGAACCGAATGAAAGTGATCAAGGCGTATGGATCACTGGCCATATTGTTTGGCGTGCTTTACAAGGCATTGGATTACTATTATCCCTAGTTAGCGAAGCCGGTCGGCTACCAGGACCACATTTTTTGTTGTCTTCGTGGCAATTAAATAGCGGGTGCCCCCTTCGGCGAGACCGCTTTTCTTTTTTATGGCGTCTACGGAAAGAGGATAATTTCGAGTAAGGATGTTGGCAAATCCCCCCGCGAATCTTTCAACGAGTTTGCGGTCAAGTCCCACTTCTTCGACGACCTTAAAAATCCTCCCGGGGAAGGAGTTAATTTTTTCTTCTGCGGTATACAGGTGGGTGTCCGGCCCTAATTTGTAGAGTCCAAATCGTTGGCCTACCAGCTTGAAAGCCCCGGCCTTCATGATTGCCAGATTAGGTTCATAGAGGTAGGCGCGTGGCGCAGAGAAATCCACACTGGCCTTCTTCTCTTGCGACCAGGTAAAGGCAAACGGAGTTGGCTCACCTTCTCGATCGAGATCAACGGCGTGAATGGTGGGCTCACCACCTTTTTCCCGCCGGAGAGAAATGAGAAGTTCTTTGCATTCGCCCTCCGCGGCAAGTACAATGAACTGGTCAACGGCATTCAGTTCCCTGCTGGATTGTTTCAAGTCCATAAGCGGCGAAGCCTTGATCAGCAGATGAGGAGATCGCTTGAGCAATTTGGATCTGAGCTTGATTACGTCAGGTGTACAATCCGCGAAACGGAACACTTTCCGGGATGATTGCCGGCGTGACGGATCCAGGTAAAGGAGATCATACATGGCCGTATGATTGGCCAGGAAATTCTCCACCGGTTGCGGATGAAAGACAATATTCTGAACTCCAAGGAGGGAGAGGTTGTGACGAACCAAGGGCAATAAGGATTCATCCGGTTCGACATACTCAGTCAGGTAGAATTTTTTGCTTAGAAAAAAGGTGTCAACGCCGAATCCACCTGTGAGATCGGCCGCATGGTGTCTACCGACAAGACTTTGCTTGTACTTCGCCGTTACCTCGGAAGAACACTGCTCCATATTGACAGAGGGCGGGTAGATGATACCCGGCGTATCGTACCATTTCGGCAGTTTTTGTTTTGCTTTCCGCCTCCCCAGGATTTGCTGAGCAATCCAGGAGGAGGGGACACCAAGGATTTCATTGTGCCGTAGCACAAGTTTCTGTACGTCCGATTGCTCGTTGTCAATTATGAATTGCTGGATCTCAGGTTGTGATAAAAGTGAAATGAACTTTACCATCGGCGTGCAACCATACAATTTACACAAAGTAGTTTGAGCGCGGAACCAGATGTGCGACCTTCGCAGCCAGTTATCCATGAAGAAGCCCATTGTTGTAATTTTCATCACCATCTTCATTGATATGCTGGGCTTTGGGATCATAATTCCGATCCTGCCGATCTTCTCCAAAGAGCTGGGAGCAGAAAATTACCAGGTGGGGCTCATTGCAATGAGCTATCCCATTATGAATTTTCTCTTCGCTCCCTTTTGGGGATCGTTGAGTGACCGGTTTGGCCGGAGACCGATCATCCTCGGGAGTGTGCTCATCACCACCGTGGCCTACCTGATCTTCTCCCAGTCGGTGAACCTGTGGATCCTGCTGGTGTCAAGAATTCTTTCAGGAATAGGGTCGGCGAATCTTTCGGTGGCTCAAGCTTATGTCGCAGACGTGACCAGGCTGGAGGAGCGGACTAAATCCATGGGCATGATTGGCGCTGCATTCGGCCTGGGATTTATCATAGGGCCCACCACAGGAGGCTATCTCAAGAGCATGAGTTCTTATGGACACGTGGATTGGGTGGGCTATGGGGCTGCAGCGATTTGCCTGGTAAACCTGGTGCTGGCTTACTTTTTCCTTCCCGAATCGCTAAAGGAACGCAAGAAGGACTTGCGATTCAATTTTAAGGTGATTTCAGGAATTGCCACCGAATTGAAGCGAAAAGTAATTCGCGAGTTGTTGCTGATCAATTTCATTTTCATTACCGCCTTCATGATCATGCAGATTGCGGCATCGCTTTTCTGGCGCGAGTCTATTGGCCTTACAGAAATTCAGATGGGAAACATGTTTGCGTTCATCGGAGTACTCACCGTTATTGTCCAGGGGGGACTTGTTGGTAGAATGGTAAAACGCTTTGGAGAATACCGACTTGTTACCATCGGCATTTATTTATGCATTGTGGCCTTCGCCATGATTCCCTGGGTAACCCGGGAGACATTTATTCCCTTTGAACTGATTGCGTTCGGTCTCCTTGCACTCGCCAATGGATGCATAACCCCATCCATAACTTCCTTGCTGTCAAAATCAGCGAACCCGCTGGAGGTGGGTCAGGTACTTGGTGTCAACCAGTCTTTTGGCTCACTGGCTCGTGCCTTGGGGATGGCATTAAGTGGATTTATGTACGGCATGAACATACACTTGCCATTTCTTGCTTCAGCTTCCATCATGATGATATGTATCTGGCTGGCCCAATTTATTCACCCTGCCGGGAATCCCGTCAACGAATAAAAACAGAAAGAATTCCCGTGGCGATAAGAATGCCACCCGTGATGATTCCAGCGTTGTGTTCGAGGGCATGCCAGTTAAGGCGCAAGAGACTGGAATAGGTCAGGCGAACCCAGGCAACCATTCCAGTAACAGTTACCACCGTATACAGTACCGCAATGGCCAACGCAAAGGTGAACCCGGAAGTGCCGGCCATCAGGAAATAGGGTTCAATCTCAAAGCACGGGGAAAAGAACATTGCTGCAGCAAGGGAGAACACAATTTGTCCGTGTGAAGCCTGTTCCGGATGACCATGGAGATGGAAATGATGATGTCGGCTGTGCTGATAGATGTAGAAGATACCGAGCAGGATCAACAACGTGGGAGCCACATAATTCGTGAAATTCTCAATGGCGTTTGCGAGGGTTGAGCCTACAAAAGCCAGGATCATCCCGATGAGCACGGTGCTGGCGGCATGAGCAAGACCTGCAAGCAGCGTGACTCGAGTAACTCGCGACAGACTCCAGTTTTCCTTGCGCCCGATCGCCAGGATAGGCAGCCAGTGATTGGGAATTAGGGCATGAAGTATGCTCAGCAGCAAGCTGCCTGCAATCACGGTGATCATTCAGCAAAGGTACGTCAGCCGCCTATTCTTCCTCGGTACTTTTGAGTTTCGATAGCAACTTATATGCGTTTCGTACGGCAACCCGGGTGGTTTCTTTGTTCAGTCCTTCCGGAAGGATGACTTCGACAAAACCATTTTCACGAATACCGGTAGTGACTTCAGTCAGTTTGAAAGTACCGTTGGCGACCTCAATGAAGATCACTTCTTTGTCTTCAAAATTCAACACTGCTTCTTCGGGAAGAGAAGGCACCAGCTCGGACCCCGTCTGAATAATGGCCTTCACATACATTCCCGGGATAAGGTTCTTGTCTTCTTTGTCAAGATGCGCATGAACGCGAACCGTCCTTTCGGGTGAAATGTCGCGGCCAATCAGGAAAACGGTCGCTGTCCGTTCAGCGGTTTCATTAACGAGGGTTACCCTGATCTTTTGACCAATCCGGATTCTGGAGATGTCGCGTTCGAAACAGGTCAACTGGACGTGGAGATGATCACTATCCACAATGGTGAACATCACCTGTGTGGGCGCCACAAAGGCACCCACCGATCCGAAAACCTGGGTCACATAGCCAGACATGCTGGCTTTAAGTTCAATGGTAGAAGTGATGTGCTCGGGCTTCAGGTGCTCTGCTTCAATGCCGAGCATGCGAAGTTTAGCACGAAGTCCATTGTTGCGCGCTTTCATACTCTCCCAGTCGGCCAGTGATTTTTGCAGGGTTTTCTGAGCGTTCACATTTTCAGCAGCTAGTTTTTGTTGACGCTCATACTCCTTTTCGAGGAATGACTGCTGGCTCTTGGTGTCCAGGTAATCCTGCTGCAGCTGGATGTACTCAGGGTTCTCGATAACGGCAATGACTTGACCCTTTGTCACTTTCATTCCCTGTAGCAAGGAGGTTGACCGAAGGAATCCGCCCAGGGGCACAGTAACGTTCACAAGGTTTTGCGGGGGGACATCCAGCATGCCGCTAACAGGCACACCGCCGCTGAGGGAACGATCCTGAATCTTGCCCACTTCGATTCCTGAAACGGAAAGTTGATCGGGTGAAACGGATACTCTGTCCGAAGATTTCTTTGGCGCAACCTGCTCTGTCGGAGATGATTGATTTGTTCCGCAGGCAGCAAGAAGGATCGGCAGGATTAATAAGAGGAGACGCTTCATAGTGGGTTAGTTTTTGGCGTATTGGCCGGAAAGGAATTCGAGAGTGATGATGCTTTGGTTATACTGGAGTACCGTTTGAATGTAGGCCTCCTGGATGCTGATGGCTTGCTGGACATTCAACCGATATTCTGCCTGGCTGATGTCGCCTGCCCGGTAGGCGACGGTAGACTGCCTCAGGAGCAACTCGGCATTAGGCAGGGCGGAGCGGGTATAGTAGTCCAGGCTGTTGCGATGTTTTTGAAATTGTTGAACCGCCTTCTTCCACTCGCCAACCAGTTGTTGCTCGACGTATTGAGTTAGCCATTGAGTGGACTCTGCACGGGCAGCGGCTGCCTTCACGCGTGCATGGGCCGGAATAAACCAGAGGGGCAGCGCGACACCCACCATGAACCCGCTGAATCTGTCTTTGGAAGAAAAATATCGATCCGTTCCATCCAGCTGTTGCTGAAAGCCCATCAGGGTCTGATTGAAATAGCCAACCGTAAGATCGGGCAGGGCGCGATTTGATTCTACTCTTTTTTCCTGTTGGGCAATTTTTAGCAGTGAGCGCTGGTAGGCCAATTGCGGGTTAGCGGCTACTTCGGTGGAATCATTCATCAGCGTCGTGGTAAGAGGCAGAAATTTTGCTGGTGCCAGCGACACTTCATCAGCAGCATTTATCAGGACTTTTAACTGAGCCCGGTAGGTAAGTTGATCAGCCGTGTTCTGGCGGTACTGATTTTGAACCTCATTGTAGCGGGTTTCTGCTGAAGTCTTCTGAAGAAGAGTTCCTTCACCTGTGGCCAGTTGCACCGTGGTGATTCGAACCAGGTCGGCGAACAGGCTGTCTTGCTTTTTCAGCAGAGCCTCACGAGCGCTCAGATAATAAAGCATCTGCCCAACTTGTTTCACCTGAAACACAAGCTCATTCAACGTGGTGGCCTTTCGGAAATGGCTGTTTTCGATCCGAAGCTCATGCAACTTTGATTGGCTGGTGAACACCGTGGGAAAAGGCAGGCCCTGGGTGATGGTTATGTTGTTGTCATTATTGAGACTGTTGTACTGACCATACATCAGCATGGCCTGCGTCTTGGGGAGGTCCACCGATGTTCGTTTCATCTGCTCCTGGACCTGGATATCGGAAGTCACTGACTTCAGCCCTGCGTTCTGCTTTACCGCAGCCTGGATGGCTTCCTCCAGGGATACCGTGCGAGGTTGCCCGAGACTTTGGACCGCCAGGCAGGAAGCGGCCATTAACAAGGCAATAGAAGATTTCAGGGTTTGTCTTGAAATGAGTGCCATGGCTATGCAGTTTTTTTAGTACGATGTTCAACGAGATAATAGAGACATGGGAGCACCACCAGCGTTAGCATGGTGGCCGTCACCAGGCCGCCGATGACGACGGTGGCCAATGGACGTTGCACTTCGGCACCTTCGCCTTGTGACAGCGCCATTGGAAGAAACCCCAGGGAAGCGACCGCGGCAGTAATGAGTACTGGGCGAAGGCGTGTAGTAGTTCCTTTGAGCAATAGCGTCATCATGTCTGTTTCACCCTCTTGCTCGAGGTGGTTGAATTCGGCGATGAGAACAATTCCGTTCAATACGGCCACCCCAAACAGGGCAATAAACCCTACGCCTGCTGAGACGCTGAAGGGCATATCCCGTATCCACAACGCGATAATTCCCCCGATCGCCGACAACGGGATGGCCGTGTAAATGATGAGCCCCTGCTTCAGGGAATGAAACGTGAAGAAGAGAAGGATGAAAATCAATAGCAGTGCGGCCGGCACAGCAACAAACAGACGCGCGCGCGCTTCCTCAAGATTCTTGAATGCGCCACCATAGGTGGGATAATAGCCAGGGAGAAACTTGATGTCTTTGTCAATTTTGGATTTAACCTCATCGACAATACTCTGGATATCGCGACCGCGTACGTTAAATCCAATGGTGATTCTTCGCTTGGCATCGTCCCGTTGAATTTGGTTGGGCCCTACATGGAGCTCGACATCGGCAAGTTGTGCTAATGGGACTTGTCGTCCATCCGGTGCCGTAATGAAGAGGCGTTTCAGATCGTCAATACTTTGCCTTTTATCTTGTTCAAGGCGAACGACCAGGTCAAAACGGCGTTCATTTTCGTAAACCATTCCAGCGCTTTGTCCGGCAAAAGCCATGTTGATGGCCTGGTTGACCGTCGCGATGTTGAGACCAAAAGGAGCAAGCTGCTCTCGTTTTATTCGAACCACAATTTGTGGAAGACCCGTGACCTTTTCGACGTAGAGGTCCTTGGCGCCTTCTACGGTACTTACAATCTGTCCAATCTTGTTGGCATAGGAAGTGAGATCATCGAGGTTTTCACCGTACACTTTGATCACAATATCCTGTCGGGCGCCGGTCATCAGTTCATTGAAGCGCATTTGTATCGGCTGTTGAAAACCAAAGCTCACCCCGGCGAGGACATTGAGTTGATCATGCATTAGTTCGGCCAGCTCGTCACGTCCCTGTGCTTTCTTCCATTCGTGTTTGTCCTTGAGAACAATAATCATGTCCGATGCCTCCAGGGGCATGGGGTCAATGGGAATTTCAGACGAACCGATTTTTCCAATGACTTCCTTGACCTCATCGGGAAATTCACGAAGGATTATTTCACTGGCCTTTGTGACCGTCTCCACTGATTCGGAAAGGCTGCTTCCTGTCAGAATGCGTGTTTCTACAGCAAAGTCCCCCTCATCCAGGGTTGGAATGAATTCAGCACCAAGCGTCATAAAGAGCAGGAGACTTGCAATGAACATGGCTGCCGCACCGAGCACGACTTTCCGGCGATGATGCAGAGCGAACCGAATCACCGGGTCATACGAATAGTGAATGAACTTGATGATCTTGTCGGAAATGCTCAGTTCCTGACGAACGCGTTTGCCCAGAAAAGCGGCACTAATCATGGGGACATAAGTAAGCGACAGTATGAATGCACCGGCAATGGCAAATGCTACGGTCTGTGCCATGGGCCTGAACATCTTTCCCTCCACACCGACGAGGGTCAGGATGGGGAGGTAGACGATCAGGATGATCATCTCGCCAAAGGCTGCACTGTTCATGATCTTACTGGCTGAATGATGCACCTCTTTGTCCATTTCCGGTTGTGTGAGCAGTGAACCCATCCGGCGGGCACTCAGATGGTGCATCGTGGCTTCGACAATGATGACAGCTCCATCCACAATGAGACCGAAGTCGATGGCACCAAGGCTCATCAGGTTTCCGGAGACCCCAAACACATTCATCATGGCAATGGCAAACAGCATGGCAAGCGGAATGACGCTGGATACAATCAAACCAGCCCGAAGATTTCCGAGCAACAAGACGAGAATGAAGATCACGATCAGAGCGCCCTCCGCAAGGTTTTTAGTAACGGTGTTGATCGCCTTGTCTACGAGCTTGGTGCGGTCAAGGAAAGGATCGATCGTGATGCCTTCGGGCAATGTGGTTTTGATGTGTTCAATGCGGGCCTTTACATTCTCGATCACTTCAGAGGAATTGGCTCCTTTGAGCATCATGACTACTGCACCAGTGACTTCTCCGTCCGTGTTGCGCGTCATGGCCCCATACCGGATAGCATGACCCAGTTGAATCTTGGCAACATCCCGCAGAAAAACCGGAGCTCCTGTCGAAGTTGTTTTCAACACAATTACTTCAAGGTCCTCGAGGCTTCCCACCAATCCTTCCGAGCGGATGAAATAGGCATTTGGTTTTCGATCAATGTAAGCGCCTCCGGTATTTTGGTTATTCTTCTCGAGCGCGGTGAAGATGTCATTCACGCCAAGGTCGAAACTGCGGAGCTTGTCCGTGTTTACTGCGATCTCATATTGCTTGAGCCGGCCACCATAGCTGCTGACATCAGCCACACCCGGAGTACCCAACAATTGCCTGCGCACGATCCAATCCTGGATGGTTCGAAGGTCCATCGGGGTGTATTTGTTTTCGTATCCTTTCTCCGGGTGAATAACGTATTGATAGATTTCCCCGAGGCCCGTAGTGATCGGGGCCAGTTTGGGAGATCCTACACCGGGCGGAATCTGGCTCTGAATTTCGGTGAGACGCTCATTCACCTGTTGACGAGCCCAGTAAACATCGATGTCATCCTCGAAGACGATGGTTACTACTGAAAGCCCGAATCTCGAAAAAGAACGGACTTCGTGAATGCCGGGAATCGTGGCGACGTTTTGCTCAACCGGAAATGTCACCAGGCGCTCTATGTCGAGCGCGGACTGTGAGGGAGCCACGGTGATTACCTGCACCTGGTTGTTGGTAATGTCGGGAACCGCGTCAATGGGAAGATGCCGCAATGCGTTAAGCCCCCAAATGATCAGGCCGACCGTGAGCAAACCAACCACCAATTTGTTGCGGATAGAAAAGGTTATGATCTTATCCAGCATAAGTTTTCATGATTAAGAAATAGAAAAAGGAACAGGCGCAGTGAAGAACCCCGCTGCGCTCAGATTACACCCGCCGTGCGGAATCAGGCCCGGGGCGGCTGGAAGATTTCCTCAAGACCTGAGGAAGGAATAAAGGCGATGTAGGTGGAACCGAATACAGGCACCTGGGCAAGACTGAACGTAGTAAGCGAAAGTTTTTGTTCAGGACTCGTGAATGTTGGGGAGGCAAATGAATTGCCGCAATCTTTGAAGGGCAACTTCATGTCCGTTGAATCATGGGCTACATCCGTCTTGTAGTGCATGGCCAGGAAATCAAAGAAGGACATCTCAGGAACCTTTGAACGATGCTCCAGGTAATGCTCGACGAGCAGCGGAAGGCTGAAAAGTTCATCCATCTCGGTAAACAAACCCAGGTGAAGAACCAGCATAAATATGGCCGCTAAACGCCTCATAACGAGGGCAAATGTACCCAAAAACGCTAAAACAAACTAAGATTACCCCCCCGGCGAAAGTGGGTGATGTCCATAGCCGGCATTTTTCTTCCTTGGAAGTACTTGTTCTTGGAGGTGCGGTACAATTGGTGAATAATATCCGCGAGATTTCCTTCACCGGCCATGCGCCGACCAAAGGTTGAATCACTTACTTGCCCTCCGTGCATGGAAGAAATCTGATTCCACACTTTTGCAAAACGGTCGGGAAAATTCTTATGGAGCCAATCTTCGAAAATCTTGGCAACCGCACCATTGAGGCGGACCACTGTCATTCCGGCTGTCATTGCACCATGTTCTGCGGCAAGCCGGAGAATTTCGGGAATTTCATGATGATTTAATCCCGGTATAATTGGTGCATTCATGATGCCGACCGGAATGTTCTCTTTGGCCAGTTGCTCCACGGTCTTCAGGCGCTTGATGGCGATGGAGGTGCGCGGCTCCATGGCACGTCTGAGGTCTTCATCCAGGGTGGTAATGGAGATCATTACCTGGACTAGCCGATCGGCTGCAAGATCTTTCAAAATGTCGATGTCGCGTGTGATGAGGCCGTTTTTGGTAATGATGCCCACCGGGTGCCTGAAGCGGGCCAGTACTTTCAACATGCCACGGGTAAGCTGCATTCGACGTTCCAGCGGCTGATAACAGTCGGTGTTTCCACTCAGCATAATCGGCGAGACCTTCCAGGAAGAATCCGACAGTTGCTTTTGAAGTGTAGCCGCGGCATTCGTCTTGGCCACAATCCTGGATTCAAAATCAAGCCCTGCACTAAAGCCGTAATATTCGTGGGTGTTGCGCGCATAGCAGTAGATGCATCCATGCTCGCATCCCTGATAGGGGTTCATGGAGTAGGCCATGCCCAGGTCGGGACTGTTGACGGGGTTGATGATCTTGCGTGGATGCTCGATGAAGACCTGTGTCTGCGGATTGACCTGGAAGTCTTCATCAATTCCCTCGATGTGCTCGGTTACAAATTCA
Organism: Cyclobacteriaceae bacterium; assembly: GCA_016787645.1. GTDB lineage: Bacteria > Bacteroidota > Bacteroidia > Cytophagales > Cyclobacteriaceae > ELB16-189. The sequence continues at coordinate 204,673 of JAEUUF010000020.1, forward strand.
GCTTTTAGGAACTTGTTCGCCGGCTTGATCTGGGAACCACGACCTTTCAGATAGGAGGAATCGTCCACCCGCAATAATACTAAATAAATTAGTAGAAACTAAACAATACGCGTTGATTTCGTACTCACAAACGCCAATCCAGGAAATTGAATCCCCTTTCCTGACCGAAGCGGGTGTTCGACTTCTCGTGAAGCGGGAGGACCTGAACCATCCGGAAGTCTCCGGGAACAAATGGTGGAAATTGAAATACAACCTCGAGCAGGCTAACGAGGAGGGTCAAGATACACTACTCACTTTTGGAGGCGCCTATTCCAATCACTTGTACGCAGTGGCTGCTGCGGCTTCTGCGCTGGGCATGAAAAGCATCGGGATAGTCAGAGGTGAAGAAACGTTGCCGCTTAATTCGACACTGCGTTTTGTGAAGACACGTGGCATGGAGATTCACTACGTATCCCGACAAGCCTATCGCGAAAAACAGAACGCTAATTTTCTCCATGAGCTGGAGGAGAAATTTGGGCGATTCTATATGCTCCCTGAAGGAGGGACCAATGCGCTGGCCGTAAAGGGTTGCCTGGAATTTTCAATGCAGCTTGTTGCAGAAACCGAATTTGATACGCTTTGCCTGCCGGTTGGAACAGGCGGGACCATGGCCGGGATGGTAGCCGGTCTTAAACAGCACCAGCAGGCCATCGGCATTTCGGTGTTGAAGCACGGCGAATTTTTGAATGAGGAAGTAAAACGATGGCTGACCGCTGACGCCTCTAACTGGCGGATTGAAACTGGCTTTGATTTCGGAGGATATGCGAAGAGCAACCGTGAGCTACTCGATTTCATCCGCATGACCCAGGAACAACATAACCTTCCTCTCGACCAGGTTTACACGGCAAAGACGTTGTTCGGTATTTATGAGTTGATTCGCGCGGGAAAAATCAGAAGGTCATCCGTGGTGATGATGTTGCACACCGGCGGATTGCAGGGGGCATTAGCCGAATAAATCTTGCAGCACTTCGGTTAGTTTTCCCAAACTCTTGATCTTGATTTTTTGACGGGCGCTGGAATTATGTTTGTTAAACCGTGAAATGTAGATCTCCTCGAAACCCAATTTTTCAGCTTCGGAAATCCGTTGTTCAATCCGGTTCACCGCGCGCAGTTCTCCGCCCAAGCCGATTTCGGCAGCGAAGCAGCGTTTCTCGGAAACGGCAATCTCTTCCATGGAGGAAATGATGGAAATGCAGATGGCGAGGTCAATGGCGGGATCTTCGATGCGCAGGCCGCCGGCCATGTTGAGAAAAACATCCTGTGTGCTCATGCGGAACCCGCAGCGTTTTTCGAGAACGGCGAGCAGCATATTCAGGCGTTTCTGATCAAAGCCAGTAGGAGTTCTTTGGGGAGTTCCATACGAAGCCGGGCTGACCAGTGATTGCACCTCGATGAGTAAAGGCCGGTTGCCCTCCAAGGTGGCACCAATGGTAGTGCCGCTAGTTGCTTCTTCTTTTTGAGAGATGAGAATCTCTGAAGGATTGTTCACTTGCCTCAATCCCGTTTCAAGCATTTCATAGATTCCGATCTCCGCGGTTGATCCAAAACGATTCTTGGTGGTACGTAGCATTCGGTAGGCAAAATGCTGGTCGCCCTCAAATTGAAGGACGGTGTCTACCATGTGTTCAAGCACCTTGGGACCTGCCAGCGTTCCGTCTTTCGTGATGTGGCCCACAAGAAAAACCGGCGTGTTGGTTTCCTTGGCAAACTTCATGAGCTCGCCTGCGCACTGCCGAACCTGGCCGATACTTCCCGGCGTACTGTCCATCAAGGGGGAATAGAGCGTCTGGATGGAGTCAACAATAAGTAACTGTGGCATGAGCGATTCGAGCGCCAGGAAAATATTCTTTGTATTGGTTTCGGTGAGCGTGAAGAAGGTTTTGGAATCAACATTAACCCCCAATCGTTGCGCACGCATTTTGATTTGCTGCTCGCTTTCCTCTCCGGAAACATACAAGGTTTTCAGGTTAGGCAGCGCAAGCCCGGCCTGGAGCATCAATGTGGACTTACCAATACCAGGCTCTCCGCCAATGAGAACAAGCGAGCCGGGGACAATTCCTCCTCCCAGTACCCGATCAAGCTCCTGGTCGCCCGTAGGGATCCTGGTTTCTTTTCCAGACTCAATCTCAGCAAGAATTTTAGGCTGAATCGTTTTGGAGCGTGTGCTTTCCTGGCGCCATTCATTCTTCTCGTCGCCCTTGGTGACTACTTCCTCGACGAAGGAGTTCCATGTCCCGCAGGATGGACATTTCCCCATCCACTTTGAGGATTCGTGGCCGCAGCTTTGGCAGAAGAACACGGATTTTGACTTCGCCATTATTTCAGCGGGCTATTCGCCTCCTTCGCCATTACCTTGTAAACCAGTTTATCGGTTAGCCCCGGGAGCCATTTGTTGAGGAATACGGTGAATTTTCCCTGTGCGGTCAGGATTAGAATTTTCTTGCGCCGGAGCGTGGCCTTGTAAATATGCTCAGCGCATTCTTCGGCCGACATCATCTTGTTTTCGTCACGGGGAGAATCACCCTGTAGGGTGCCGTCTTTGGTCAGTGAGCGCTTCCGGATGTTGGAAGTTGTGAAGCCCGGACATGCGGTCATGACGTGGACGTCTTTCTTGAGCATTTCTGTCCGCAACACTTCCAGGAATCCATTGAGTGCAAATTTTGATGAAGAGTAACCGGTCCGTGCCGGCAGGCCGCGATAGCCCGCAATGGAAGAGATTCCGATAACCGATCCTTTGTTTTTCAGAATTTCCGGGAGACAATATTTCGTCGCGTAAAGCACACCATAAAAATTGATGTCCATCACTCTGCGGATCACCTCCAGGTCAACATCCTCAAAAAGTGCACGCATGGTGACGCCGGCGTTGTTGATGAGAATGTCTATGCGCCCAAAGAGGCGTTTGGCTTCTTCCGCCATTCGCCGATTGTCGTCTTCCCGGCTAACATCGGCGGAAAAGCCGTGAATGTCAATCCCATTGGCGCGGAGTTCCTGGACCGCGGCCTCGAGGTCTGAGGTGTTACGCCCGGTAATCAGGATGCGGGAGCCGTTTCTGCCAAATACCTCAGCAAGGGCTTTGCCGATCCCTGAGGATCCACCGGTAATGATGACGACCTTGTCTTTCATGGATAATGTACTAATTGAGCATCATTTCAATGTCGGCCCGGGTTAGCATTTTCACGATGCTCTCTTCAGTGGTAATCAGGTTTTCCGAAAGCTTGAGTTTACTCTTCTGCAACTGAAGAATTTTCTCTTCGACGGTATTCCGGGTAATAAACTTGTAAGTGAAAACCTTCTTCTTCTGCCCGATGCGGTGAGCCCGGTCAATCGCTTGTTGCTCCACGGCCGGATTCCACCAGGGATCCAGAATGAAGACGTAATCCGCCTGGGTGAGGTTCAATCCTAATCCACCGGCCTTGATGGAAATGAGAAATATCTTGAGGTTGGGGTCCTTGTTGAATTTCTCCACTTGGTCTTTCCGATCCATGCTCGACCCATCGAGATAAGCATACTGGATCTTTTTTGAAGCGAGCAATTCCCGTACAATCTCCAGGTGCTTCACAAACTGGCTGAAGATAAGCAGCTTGTGCCCTTCAAGGATGGCGTTATCGATCATGTGTGAGAGATCTTCCAGTTTGCCCGAATCCCCTTTATAGGTCATGTCCACCATGCGGGGATGGTTGGACAACTGGCGTAGTTTGGTGAGTCCTTCCAGGATGGTCATTCGGGAGTTATTGATCCCTTCTTTTTCAATGTAATCCAGGATCTTGCTGCGATAGAATGATTTTGCCTCCTCGTACTTCTGCTCCTGGGCGGGAGAGAGGTTGGTGTAGTAAATGTTCTCCACTTTTTCCGGGAGGTCAGTGGCGACCTGCGATTTCAGCCGGCGGAGAATGAATGGCTTGATGATGGCATTCAGTTTTTTGGTCTTGGCCTCGTCCTTCTGCTTTTCGATTGGGACCAAGAATTCATTTTTGAAATAGGACTGACCGCCCAGCAGGCCGGGGTTGATGAAGGTCATCTGTGACCAAAGATCCATGGTGGTATTTTCCAGCGGCGTACCGGTGAGAGTCAGCTTGTGACGCGACTTCAGTTGCAGTACCGCCTTTGCAATATTGGAAGTGGGGTTCTTGATGACCTGGGATTCGTCAAGAATGATGTAATTGAAAAAGAACTGCTGCAGCAATTCAATGTCCAGCCGGGTGATGCCATAGGACGTAAGAACAACATCATACTGGCTGAATTGCTGGATGTTCTTATTCCGGTTTGTACCCGTGTAGGTCAGGATTTTCAAATCGGAGGTAAACTTGGCGGCTTCCATTTCCCAGTTGTAGATGAGCGAAGTGGGCATGATCAGCAGCGAGGTACCCGTGCTTCCTTTTTCCTTTTCTGATTCCAGGAGCGCCAGGGTTTGTACCGTTTTCCCAAGACCCATGTCATCGGCGAGGCAGCCCCCGAGATTAAATTCATTCAGGAATCGTAGCCAGTTATAACCCGCCTTTTGATAAGGACGAAGTTCTCCATTGAATCCCTTGGGAAGCGGGTAGTCGCGGATTCCTGTAAAATTCTCGAGGTGCTTCAGCCGATCACTGATGTGCACTTTGGCAAGGTTACCCTCCTGGAGGTCTTTCACGAGATTAACATGGTACTTCCGCAACACGGGCTTCTCGTTCTTGCCATGGGTTTCGCTCAAGGCAAACAGGTCGCCATACTTGACCAGCCAGGCATCCGGGATGATCGCGATTTCACCGTTGGGGAGTTTGAACTCGACTTTCTTCTTGAGAATAATCTTTCGGAGTTCCTTGAAACTGATTTCATACTCTCCGAACCGAATTCGGGCATGAATGTCAAACCAATCGATACTTTCCTTGACCTCCAGCTCCATTACCGCCTTACCGACAAAATACTTCTTGTCGCGATTGTCAGGCTGACTCACTTCAAAGCCGAAGTTGAGCAGATTGCTCCGGTTTTCGTTGATCCACGAGAAGGCCTGCGACTTATCAATCGCCGCCCGGAAATTTCCACCGATGGGGAGGCCCAGTTTAACCAGTGTATTGGCAAATTTCTTTTCAGATTCCGTGTCGCGTTTTACCCGGTGGAAGACGTAGTCATTGCCGGTTTTCTCCATCATGACACTGACAGGATCCGGATCCCCACCGCGGATCTTATGCTTACCATACTTGAAGGACAGGTCAAATACAATTTTCCCAGCCTCATCGTTCGGATTGTGTTCGCCGGATGAGGCCTCGAACAGTGAGGGGACTTCCTTGCTGCTGACAGGAGGAAGCTCGGAAATGGTGAGCAGCGGGTGAGGCTCAAGGCCATTTTTTAGAATTTGGAATCCCTGGACGTCAATATCTTCGAAGGAACCGATGAGCGAAGTGATGAAATTCTTGTAATAGTTCTCTTCGAGATTTTTTGGAATCACAATGTTGGCCTTGGATAGGAACGGCTGAAGTTTTTTACCATCGACGGCCTTGTCGAAACCATACAATTTGCCATTGACTACGATCCAGGCCGGATTCTTGCAGACCATGTAGGCGTTCGGAGAGGGTAACTCCAGGGTCTTGCCTTCGTAGGTTATCGAAGGATAATAAGTGGTATTTTCCTCCGTGCGGCGCAGGTAGAACCGTATGCTGGCGCGATGTTCAGGTACTTCAAGTTTCCGCCAGGTAGGTTCTCCATCATTGCCCATTTCATAAAGACGTTTCCCTTTAAGCTTCTCAAGAATCGCGGCTCGCCGTTTTTCCATGTAGGCGTCGATCTGGTCTTGCAGAAGACGCTCTTCGCCTTTTTCTTTCTTGTAGACCCGGATGAAAAATTCTTCCGGCTTCATGATCTTCTTGGAAAAGTGTCGGAGCACAGCATCCTGGTTCATGCTGTCCATCAGCTCGATCAGTTCGAAATCGCGATCGTCGAGGCCCTTGGCAAATTCACGGGCGTTCTTGGAAGAGATATTCTGGTGCTGGTAGGTGAGCTTCCCTTTTTCGTCCAACCGGACAATAAAGCATTCAAAAATATAGCCCAGGTACTCGTGCTGGTACAGCGAGTAGATCAATTGAAACGGCTGGGATGCCGAAACCTTCATGGGGACCTGTTTAGGGCTTGTTGAAACTTCCCCTTTTTCAAAAAGAAGCGGCCCAAGAGGTATGCACGCTTTTTCGGAAAAAGCAGAATTGCAATATAATCAATTCACCCTTATGAGGTTAGGTTTTTTACGGCTAATCCGGGCGAGCCTACAGCTCGTTAATAGAGTAATATCGTCCAGCCAGGACCGCGGGCCGGAAGGAAACCAGGAAGGAGACCGCGACGATTACCCCGCTGGTGACCAGAAAATCTATGGCACGTATCTCAACCGGGTAGCTGGACACAATGGCATTTTCCATACCCATCCCCACAAGCCCCACCCGATCCTGGAGGTAGCAGAGGAGACCGCCGAGGGCGAGGCCAATGGCTGCGCCCAGAAAAGAAATCAAGGCCCCCTCGGTGAGAAAGATATTGCGGATCATCGAGGACGATGCGCCAAGTGAACAAAGAATGCTGATGTCCTTCTTCTTGTCGATGGCCAGCATCATGAGTGAAAAAAAGATGTTGATCGAAGCCACCAGTAGGAGCAAGGACAAAGAAAGAAAAGTGAAAAGTTTTTCCATGTTCAACAGACGGTAGAGATCCTTGTGCTGCTCTTCATTGGTGAGTACCGTAAATCCCTCGCCAAGTTTTTGTTTCAATTCGCGTTGTATTTCAGCAGTATGCGTGCCATCCGTCTGCACTTCAACGGAGGTTCTTCGGTCGCCGTAGTTGAGCAAATCACGTGCAAATGACAGGGGCACAAAGATGTAGTTCTCGTCATAGTTCTTTTCAATGGAAAATACTGAACCTGGGCGGATACTTTTTTGCGAATACATGGCCGCAGGATTTGAGGTGCCTGGCTTTACATTCTTGACATAATACATCCGGAGTGCACGCATATCATCCTCCACTTCGGCCGACAAGGTGTAGCGCACACCCCGTCCGAGGATAGCAAAGGGAATACTGTCTTGCATGAGCTTCAATTCACCCTCTACGACGTGATCATCCAGACGGTGCTGATCCAGAAAATTTTCGCTAACGCCCTTGAGCGTGACCACCATGGAGGCGTCGCGATACCTGACATAGGCATAGTCCTCAATTACTTCTGTTACCACGGTCACCCCGGGTATGGAGCGGATTTGATTGAGCCAGGCATCATTCACCTGAAAGGACTTTCCCTGCACGGCCTCAATCTTTAGCTCCGGGTCAAAGGAAGTATAGAGCGAACGCAGCAGAACTTCTAGCCCGTTGAAGACTGACAATACGATAATCAGCGCGGCCGTGGCAAAGGCCACGCCCAACATGGAAAGGATGGAAATGATGTTGATGAAGTTTTTCTTTCTTCGTGAAAGAAAATACCGACGCGCAATGAATAGGGAAAGCTTCATGGCAATGCCTTGAGCTTATTCCGGTTCGGCTGGCGGGATGTGGAGACCCTTCAGCAGGTCATCCATTCGTTGGGCATTTTCCTCCACTTCATCAATGAAGAACGCCAGTTCAGGGATAATCCGTGCCTGGTTGCGGATCCGGTCGCCCAAAGCCTTGCGAATCTCTTTCTTATGGTGATCGAGCTTGGCCAGTACTGCTTTTTTGTCCGGGGCCAGCATCATGCTGATGTATACTTTGGCCAGGCTGAGGTCGGGGCTCATGCGCACGTCGACGATGGTGATAAAGACATTGCCCAGTGCATTTCGCTGATCGCGCTGAAAGATATCACTGAGTTCCTTTTGAATCAGCCGGGCAAATTTTTGTTGTCGAACGGTGCCACTCATGCGGTAAAGATAGGAAAAGGCAGTGGGTCGGGCGACGGACAATCCGCGCCTTCACATTTTTTAGGTTATTTGCAGCCCAATTCTCTCTATGCTTCGCTATTTCCGCATCAATGATCCTTACCGGCTGATCGGCCTGCTGGTGCTCATGGTGATGGCGAGCCTTCCCCTCCTGATTGACATGCCCCTTCCGACGATCCAGGAGATCAAGGACCTAATCGTTGGAGAGAGGGTCGGCAACAAGATTCTTTACGTTGAATTGGTAGATCGAACCCCACCCATGATGGCGGTGATGGATGGTTTGATGAACACGATCGTTGGCCGTTCACTGCTCGCCCGACACATCATAGCGCTCGTGTTGCTGCTCTTCCAGGCGGCTTACTTTGCCATTTTGCTGATCAACAACCGTGCATACAATGAAAACACGTATGTGCCCTCCCTGATTTTTGGATTCCTTTGCTTTTATTCCTTTGATGTTCTTTCCCTTTCACCGGAAGTCCTCGCTTCCACATTGATTCTCCTGGCGCTTAACAACATCTTTAAAGAGATTGAATTCAGGGTAGACCGCGATTCCATACGACTGAACCTGGGGATATTTATCGGCCTTGCATCCCTGATCGTTTTTTCTTATGCCATCTTCCTGGTGGGTGCCATACTGATCCTCACCCTCTTTGCCCGGACAACATTCCGAAAGATCATGCTCGTGGTGATAGGATTTGCACTGGTACATGGAATCCTGTTCACCCTCTACTACTATTATGGTAATGTCCATGACCTTTGGCGAAATTTTTACATGGGCAACTTTCAATCCGGTGAATCGCTGCTCAGCAATACGTCTTTCCTTTGGCTGGGGGCTATTCCAGTGTTCTTCTTTGTAATGTCACTTTTCATGTTGAATCGCGAAGCCAGGTTTACCAGGTACCAATCGCAGATCTACCAGGTGCTTTTCATGTGGTCGGGTGTAGCGGCCATTGAACTCTGGGTCCACCCTGGATTGGCGCCGCACAACTTCATTACCTTCTTTCCACCCCTGGCCTACTTCATCAGTCACTACCTGTTGCTGATTCGACGCAAACGTATTGCTGAATTCATGTTGTGGCTGCTCATTGGCGGATTGCTGATGGTGAACTACACCTCGAGGAAAGGGATGATCGAGGAGATTAACTACACCAGGCTGTTTGCCCAGCCCTCCCCGTTTGCCCAGCAATTCAAAAACAAGCGCGTCATGGTGGTAGGTGAAGATATCGGACTTTATTCCCAAAATAGCCTCGGGGGTGGATTTGCGGACTGGCAGTTATCCCGTGAATACTTTGAGAATCCGGATACCTACGAGAATGTGATTCGTTTGAACTCCGCCTTTGAAGAGGATCCTCCAGAAGTGATCATTGATGAACTGAATCTTATGCCGCGTGTCTTTGATCGCTTGCCCAGGGTTAGGGCATTGTATGATCGCGAGGGTGTGATCTATCAACGACGCTAACAGGAAATCTTATTCACCCGACGGGCGTGCCTTCCGCCCTCGAAGCTCGAATTGAGGAACCGGTCGAGAATGCGCTCGGCGTCTTCCTGGGAGATGAAACGGGCGGGTAAGCAAAGAATATTGGCGTCGTTATGCTCACGGGCCAGTGCCGCGAGATCTTCATTCCAGCAAATGGCTGCCCGTATGCCCTGATGCTTGTTGGCTGACATGGCGACACCGTTGCCGCTACCGCACACCAGCAGTCCCAAATCAAATTCCTTTTTTTCCACAGCAAGAGCCACGGGGTGGGCGAAATCCGGGTAATCGGCAGATTCGGAGCTGTGTGTGCCATAATCATGCAGCGTATGACCGGCCTTTTCCAACCAACCTTTCAAGTGTTCCTTGAGGGCGAAACCTGCGTGGTCAGCGCCGATGGCAATTTTTTGAATCATGCGGTTTGTTGATCAGATTGAGCCTGGCGCTCTTCCTCCAGCCTCCGTTGACGGGCTACATACACGGAGATGAAAATACTGATTTCATAAAGGAGAAACAATGGCATCGAGATCAACATCTGGCTCAACGGGTCTGGAGGCGTAACTATGGCGCCCACAATCAAAATAACCACATACGAATGCCGGCGATACGTGCGCATGAATTGGGGAGTGAGCAATCCAATTTTGGTCATGAAGTACACGACCACCGGCAACTGGAACAGCAAGCCGCTGCCAAAAACCAAGGCAATAAATGTGGACACGTATGAGGTGATGTCAAACTCATTGATAATCTCCGGGCTGATGGAATAGGTGGAAAAGAACCACGTCATCATCGGCACCAAGACGTAATACCCAAAACAAACTCCCAGCAGAAACAGGAAGGATACAGCCAGCACAGCGCCGCGCGAGTTCTTCATTTCATTGGTGTGCAAACCGGGCCTTATGAAGCGCCAGATTTCCCAAAACACGTAGGGAAAGGAAACAATAAAGCCAATGACGAAAGCCGCCAGGAATTGCATGGTGAACTGCCCGGTCATGTAACGACTTTGAATCTTAAAGTGAAACGGTTTGGCACAGAGAGCTTCCTGTGCGCCGGTGAGCTCACCGAGCTTACATAACCACCGGAAGGTGGGAAACTCAACATGAGAGGGCGCAAAAATGATATTCTCAAATATCCAGGGTGTATAGATAAATGCCAGGATCATGAAAATCATGATAGCCACCACGGAGCGCACGATGTGCCACCGGAGTTCCTCCAGGTGATCCAGGAACGACATTTCCTTCTCTTCACTCATACCACGGGCTCCTCGGTCTCAGTTAATGCGTAATCAATTTTCAGGCGTACAGAGGGAATTTCTTCATGAAGCTATTGACCGAACGTTTAAGTGACTTGAGGTACTTTTCGTCATTCGGCTTCATGAGGGCCTGGTCGATGAACTCAACCACTTTCACCACATCTTTTTCTTTAAGACCGCGAGTGGTGATGGCCGGTGTGCCAATTCGCATGCCTGAGGTCACCATTGGGGACTGCGTATCGAAGGGTACCATGTTCTTGTTGATGGTAATATCGGCTTTGATGAGCGTCTCTTCGGCGATCTTGCCGGTAAGATTCTTGGAGCGAAGATCAATCAACATCAGGTGATTGTCGGTTCCGCCCGAGATGATCTTGTATCCTTTTTTCACAAACGCTTCTGCCATTGCCTTTGCATTCTTGGCGACCTGAACAATGTAATCCATATACTCATCGCTGAGTGCCTCCTGGAAGGCAACGGCCTTTGCAGCGATGACATGCTCAAGCGGCCCGCCTTGTGTTCCGGGGAAAACCCCTGAATCCAGGATCGAAGAGATTTTTCTCAATTCTCCTTTCGGAGTTTTAAGACCCCACGGATTGTCAAAGTTGTTTCCAATCATGATAAGTCCGCCACGGGGGCCACGAAGGGTTTTGTGTGTCGTGGTGGTCACGATATGACAATGCTGAAGCGGGTCGGAGAGAAGACCTCGCGCAATGAGGCCTGCAGGATGGGAGATGTCGGCCAATAGCAATGCGCCAACCGCGTCGGCGGCTTCGCGGAGTTTCTTGTAGTCCCAATCGCGGCTATACGCGCTGGCACCACAGATTATCATCTTCGGTTTTTCCGCCTTGGCCGTTTCCATGACCCGGTCGAAATCAATCAAACCGGTAGACTCTTCCACTCCATAAAATGACGGCTGATAGAGTTTCCCGGAGAAGTTTACCGGCGAACCGTGTGTCAGGTGTCCGCCGTGTGATAAATTAAAGCCAAGGATCTTATCGCCGGGCTTCAGGCAGGCCAGCATCACAGCCGCATTCGCCTGGGCGCCGGAATGGGGTTGAACATTGGCCCAGCTGGCCCCGAACAATTCCTTAATACGATCGATCGCAATTTGTTCCACTTCATCCACCACTTCGCATCCTCCATAGTAGCGTTTGCCGGGAAGGCCTTCCGCGTATTTGTTGGTGAGTACCGAGCCCTGGGCTTTCATGACCTGGGGAGAAACAAAATTCTCGGAAGCGATGAGTTCGATGCCGTGTTGCTGGCGCTGCTTTTCTTTTTCGATGAGATCGAAAACAACTTTGTCTTTTTTCATAGCGCGGACGAGGTAAAACAGGCCCAAAAATACAGGGAACGATTGCATTTCCCTAACCGGGAAAATCGGTCAAAAAGATTTGTAATGAACTGAAGTGTGGTGTTACCAGCTGCCGCTGCTGCCGCCGCCACCGAAACTTCCGCCGCCGCCAGAGAAGCCGCCACCCCAACCACCGCCGCCACCTCTGCCCATACCACCCAGGGCACTCCCAATGATCCACCCAGAACCAGCCGACCATCCGCTCCCGCGGCCACGGTTACCCCGGTTACGCATCACCATAATAATTATAAAGATCAGGATAATGAGCCAACCGGGCATGCCCCGGCGAGACTTACGAGGGCCGGTTCCCTGGTATTCTCCTTTAATGGCCTTTCGAATGGCGTCAATCGCCGACACCACGCCTTCATCATAGGCCTGGCGCCGAAAGGCAGGGGCCATTTCATTTCGGATGATGCGATTGCAGATGGCATCAGGTAGCGGCCCTTCGAGCCCCTGGCCAACCTCGATGCGCATTTTGCGATCATTCACAGCGATGAGTAGGATCACTCCATTGTCGCGGTCACCGGTACCCAGCTTCCATTGATCGGCTACCCTGATTCCGAATTGATCAATGGACTCTCCCTCGAGTGAGGGAATGATCAGCACCGCAATTTGATTGGAGGTGGAGTCCTCAAAAGACTTCAGGCTTTGTTCGAGGTAGCTGATCGTCTGTTGCGAAAGAATTCCCGCGTCATCATGAATTCTCCGGTTGGCAAGAGCAGGGACATCCCGTTGCCCGATCGAGGAGAGCGAAGTAAACAGCAGAAACAGGAACAACAAATAGCGCATGGGCGAATAGAGGAATGATATCAGTTGTCGGTGCGCAAATCGTCCTTAAGTTCATTGATATCATCGGCCTCTTTAAGGAATCCGCGTTCGTGGAGAATTTCCCCGCAGCGGAGAATGGCGGCCTCAATGCCATCGGTGATTTTACCCATCCGTATTTGCTCAATGATTCCGCGGACCATTTCATCCCATTCCTTCTGGTCAACCACTTTGCTAATTCCGCGATCGGCCAGCACCATGACTTCGTGTTCAAAGAATGAAATGAAGATGAGTATGCCGGTGCGATGCCGTGTATTAAAAACCTCCTCTTCGAGGAAGGCTTGTTCGGCGCGCTTGTGTGTGGCTTGATCCATGTGATCACGGCTCAGCAAAAGTCGCTTCAGTGGAGATAAGGAATGTGTAAGGATACCGCCAAGCAACCCGGCTAAAACCACCAGGAAGAACATTAGCATAGGGTCAAACACGGCCAGGGCAGGAACATAACGGTCAAAAATGATGATCGCGGCGAACGTAATCCCGGCGAACAAAATACCCCCCCGATAGTTGGCAATGGTGTAGAATCCGCTTCGTTCGACAAAGACGGGGACGATCTCTCCGGAAATGGTGTCTTCGGCTTTCTTGACGGCCGCCTTGATTCGATCGAGCTCCGCGTCGGTAAATCGATTCTTGATGGACATAGTGTAGCCCCTTGCTGAGGCGAAGGAGACAAAGTTAGCAAACCGCGGTGGCGAAGTCAGTTTTTTCCGATCCTTTAATCCTATTATCTTTTGATGCATTGTTGTAACAAAAGCGACACAGCATGAAGAAAAATCCGGGCAATTGGATATTGATCGCCCTTCTCGCCTGTTCATTCTCCGTCACGGCACAAAAAAAGAAGGATCCGGTTACCGCCGCGGATGTCACCCAGCCACGACTTGAACAGGAAATCAATCGCCTCTCCGGTCTTTCGGGTGGCATATTGGGCGTAACTGCCATCCATATTGAAACCGGAAAGCGATTCAGCCAAAATGGGAACGTAAGATTTCCCATGGCCAGTTCCTACAAGATTCCCATTGCTATACAGTTGTTGTCCAGGGTCGATAGCGGAAAGTACACCCTGGATCAATTGATTGAGGTAACGAAAGCAGATCTTCATCCGGGAAGCGGGATGATCGCAGAGCGTTTCAACTGGCCAGGTTCACTTACTCCCGGGGTTGCGCTTTCCGTGCGGAGCCTGATGGAATTGATGTTGTTGATTAGCGACAACAGCGCAACGGATATTTGTCTTCGACTGGCTGGTGGACCTGGGGCGGTCAATGCTTGCATGCGACGATTGGGAATCAAGGATCTCTCGGTTGATCGTCCGACTTCATACTTGATTGCCGATTGGCTTGGATTGAATATGGATCCCCGGGTGCCGTGGTCTACACCAAGATTTGACAGCCTTGAAAAAGCCTTGACGCCGGAAAAAATGAAGTCAAGTTCCAGGATCTTTGATGCTGACCTGAAAGACACCAGTACCCCGGATGCGATGTCCGCCTTGTTGTTGCAACTGTACACTCAACCGATCCTGAAACCCGATACAAAGTTGCTCTTACTGGACATCATGCGCCGTTGTGAAACCGGACTGACGCGTTTGAAAGGATCGTTGCCGCCGGGAACGGAAGTCATGCATAAAACGGGGACTATTGGCATGACGGCCAATGATGTGGGTATAATGACTTTGCCCGGAGAGGCCGGCCATGTCGTCATCGCTGTTTTCACTAAATCTTCGGAGAAGCCCCTGGCCGAGCGCGAACGCGCCATCGCAGAGGTAACACGGGCGCTGCACGATTATTACCTGTTCAACCGGTAAGGACTTCAGATTACTTTTCCCTTCCACCTCCCGGAACGAAGATAGAAGTAAGCCATGGAGAACATGCTCATCCAATAGACCCATTCGCTGAGCCAACCCCAGGTGATGGAGAGGTTCAGGTATTCAAGTGTTATATATACATAGAGGCAATAGAGAAAGATTGTAATCAACTCTATAGTCAGGTTGATGACGGTATTACCTGATCCCGTCACCGCGTTTAGCCACACTACCGAAAAGGACATCATCATGAGCGCAACTGAAACGACGCGCATTACCGGCAAAGCTTCCGTGATAAACTGTTCATCCTGCCCATAGAAAGAAAGCAACACGGACGGAAAGAGATTCAGGATGAGCACAATACTCACAGAGAACAGGAGGCTGGTCCGCGCAATCTTGTATACCAGGGGCATTACCTCTTCCGTTCTACCCTGCCCGATCAGGTTGCTGACCATGGTATTGGTAGTGGCCGCGAACGCCCAGGAGAAAATTCCGGCAACTCCAAAAATATTTCTCATGATGTTGGAAATCGCCAGCGACCTTGGCCCGTGATGCTCCACAAGGATATAGAAGAACTCCCAGGAAATGATGCTGATGGCAAACTGGAGAATTAACGGAGAGGACTGTACGAGAATAAGTTTGAAAGTGGAGGAGGAGATAAGCGGGGTTTCAAAAAAAGCAAACTGCTGGTGAAGGCCTTTGAAGTGAATGACCAGGTAGATGACCAGTAAACCCGAGCCTTCTGCAATGATCGAAGCAACTGCCGCACCATTGAATCCCATAGCCGGCATGCCGAAGTGTCCATAGATGAGACTGTAGTCCAGAAAAATATTTACAATAGCTTCAGCCAGGGTTCCCCACACAAGAAATCGTGTCTGATTGGTCCCTACCAGTAGCGCGTTGCGCATGATATAGAGATACAAAAAGGGGAGTCCCCAGATGCGTAACAGGAGAAACGAGATGGCCATTTCTGCCACCTTTGGATCATGGATAGTGGACCGAAGAACCAACGGGGCGAGGGTGTAGGTGAGTAGAATGCCCATGAAGGCGATGGACAGGGCAATCCAGATTCCATGAAAGAAAAGCTTCCCGATTTCCTTCGGGAGATTTTGCCCGGCCCGTCGAGCAATTAATGCCTGTAGTCCGTTATTGAGACCATTGCCAATAACTGCAAAAATAAGATAGTACACACCCGTAATGCCGGCACAAGCGAGCTCCAATTCTCCTAGTCCCCCCAGGAAAATGTTATTGGTGATAAAATTGATCTGGGGGACAAGAATGGCCAGGGAGATTGGCATCGCCATGCCCAGAATCTGGCGCAAGCTGGTTTGAAGACGTAAATCTGGTGTGGTCATTACCCTCGGTGCGCGGGCAAAGTTCGGTCAATCGGTCTGCTGCCACAACCAGGATCCATTGTTGTAACCAATTTTCTTCACACGGAAAGGGCTTTTGTTTTCTGGTCGTTGTTGGCTAACTAACCATAACCAATAACCTCAATTATGAAGATCAAACTCACCCTTCTGCTCTGGGTATTCATCAGCGCAATTGCACAGGCACAACAATTGTCGCCCGACAAGGGCTTGCAAAACCTCAAATGGAGGCCGATCGGTCCAGCCAACATGGGAGGCCGCGTAACCGACATTGCCGGAATACCGGGCGATCCCACAACATTTTATGTTGCTGGTGCTGATGGTGGTATTTTCAAAACAACTAATGGCGGCGTCACCCTGAAGCCGGTCTTTGACGGTCAGCGGGCATACTCCATTGGTACCATCGCCATTGCGCCGTCCGATCCCGAAGTGCTATGGGTAGGAACCGGTGAGGGGGACCCCCGCAACAGCGTGGGCTACGGTTATGGCGTTTACCGCTCCACCGATGGTGGAAAAACCTGGAGTCACCTCGGTCTTGAGAAAACCGACCGTATTAAACGCATCGCAGTGAATCCGCTCAACCCGGATGAAGCGTGCGTTTGTGCGATGGGGCGAGAGTGGGGACCCAATACGGATCGCGGCGTTTTCAGAACAGTCGACGGTGGTAAGAGCTGGGAGAAGGTTCTTTTCATCGACGAGAATACGGGTTGTTCGGACATCGCCATTGAATGGAACAACCCGCGCATACTCTATGCGGGTATGTGGACCTTCCGTAGAAAGCCCTGGCGGTTTGATGACAGCGGAGAAAAAACAGGGCTCTATAAGTCCACCAACGGCGGAAAGACATGGACGAAAATTTCGCACAAAAATGGGCTTCCTGACAAACCGATGGCGCGTATCGGGATTTCCATTGCCCAAAGCCAACCCAACATCGTCTACCTCATTACTGAATTCAAGGAGGACGGCACGTTATTCCGCTCGGATGATCGCGGCGAAACTTGGCGGGTAGTGAACAAGGATCGTAACCTGAACTTCCGACCGTTCTATTACAGCGACGTGAAAGTTGATCCTACCAATCCTGATCACCTCTACACCTTGTCCGGGGGACTGAGCAAATCCACCGATGGAGGCAAGAACTTCTTCCCTGTGGCTCAAGGACAACATGGCGACAATCAAGCCTTGTGGATTGATCCCAAGAATTCGAACCGGGTGTTGAGCGGCGATGATGGAGGTTTCCGGGTTTCTTATGATGGATTCAAAACCTTCGATGCGATCAACAATGTTGAGCTTTCTCAATTCTACCAACTGTGGGTGGATGATCGTGACCCCTACTATTTGTATGGAGGCCTCCAGGATAATGGTACGTGGACGGGTCCAAGCAATTCATTGCATCAGATCGGCATCATGAAAAGAGATTGGATCCAGATTGCCGGCGGCGATGGATATTATGCTGTGCCAATTCCAGGCAAGGAGAATGAAGTTTATGCCAACCTTCAGGGGGGAGTAATTTTCCATGTGGATACGAAAACAGGAAATACGAGAACGATCCATCCTTATCCCAACAAGATCGGATCCGCCGGTGACGGGATGGAATTTCATAAGTATCGTTTCAACTGGGATACCCCGATCCATGTCTCCCCTCATGACCCGAACACCGTTTATACAGCTGGCAACGTATTGTTCCGCAGCCGCGACAAAGGCTATACATGGGAGGAAATTTCTCCTGATCTGACCACCAATGACAAGTCAAAGCAAAAATCTTCAGGTGGTGAAATCTATCAAGACAACACAGCGGCTGAATTCCATTGCACGATTTTGACGGTCGCCGAGTCACCAGTGAAAAAGGATGTCATTTGGTGCGGGACGGATGACGGGAATGTGCAGCTCACGCAGGATGGCGGGAAGAGCTGGTCGAAGATGACCATACCCGGATTTCCGGCATTCGGATGGGTAAGCAAGATCCATGCATCGGAACATGAGGCCGGTACCGCTTTTGTGGCCGTAGACAACCACCGCCTCGACGACTACAAGGCCCACGCCTATATGACCACGGATTTCGGCAAGACGTGGACAACGATTAGCAATGGACTTCCGGAAGACTGGGTGTATGTGGTCCGACAGGACCCCTACAATGCCAACTTGCTGTTTGCGGGAATGGAACATGGCGTGTTTGGGTCCTGGGACAAAGGCAAGTCGTGGACAAAAATCAACAACAACCTACCTCCGGTATCGGTACGTGACCTCCGTATCCAGAAGAGAGAGCATGACCTCGTGGTGGCCACTCATGGTCGCGGCATCTGGATAATGGACGATATCCGAGGTGTGGAAGATTACCAGACTGCGGCTGGAAAAGAGCTCACGGTTTTTCCGACGAAGACCGCCACACTTTGGATGTATTACAGCATGATCGAAGAGCAGGGTGACCGCAACTATGCGGCCAATAATCCTGCCTTTGGTGCCTACATCAACTTCTATCTGCAGAATGCCCCCAAGCAACCCGTTACAGTAGACATTCGTGATGCTGCGGGCAAGAGCGTGAGAAGTATCAAGGACACGCTTTCAAAGGAAGGAGTTAACCGGATCATCTGGGATTTGCGGTACGATCCTGCGCAACAGGCTGGTCCTACCGGTGGCGGACGAAGAGGAAGATTTGGCGGCGCCCGGCCGTTAGTGCCTCCGGGAACATACATTGCCAAAGTAACGGCGAACGGTCAGACCGGGGAGACTTCGTTTACGGTTCGTGGCGATCCGCGCGTTGGCATAACCGACCAGGATTACAGGCTGAAGTCGGAGGCCTCTCTTGCCTTGCGCGACCAGCTGTCGCAGGTAAACAACCTGATCAACAATTCAGAACAGGTGGTGAAGCAATTGGGTGAATTGAAACAACGAATTCGTACAGCCGGAGAAAATTCCGGGATCGACCCGGCTGTAAATGGACAGATTGATGATGCGGTCAAGACCCTCAAAGAATTTCAGGATGACGTATTGCGTCGTCCGCCGCCGAACATGGGCTACCGTCAGCGCCCCCGTCTTCGTGAGGAGGTGTCTAGCCTGATGTACGCGATTGACGGAGCCGCAGCGCGACCCACAACACCTCAACTGAGCCGAAGCGGCGAATTGGCCCAGGAGGGTCAACAGGCAGCGGCACAGCTTGAAAAAATTCTACAAGAAAAAGTCGTCCCCATCAATGACAAGGTGAAGAACCTGCCGCAGGTGGTTGTGGGCAAGACGGAAAAGAAAGACATGTAATATTTACATGCTCATCAGAGGGCCGTGGGGAGAATTTCCCACGGCTTTTTTTCAACATCATAGAATAATAGTCAAATCCAATCGACCTTCGTTCTAAAGGCACAGCACTATGCAAACGATCCTGGGAGCTAATGGCGTAATCGCCCGTGAACTTTCAAAGCATCTTCCGAGCTACACAAACGGCATCCGCCAGGTGAGCAGGAACCCCAAGCCGATCAACCCAAACGACGAATGTGTAAAGGCGGATCTGCTGAACGCACAAGAGGTTAGGGCAGCGGTCAAGGGCAGCGAAGTGGTTTATCTTCTAGCGGGACTGAAATACGATGTTGACGTCTGGCGTGATCAGTGGCCGCGCATCATGCGCAACGTGTTGGATGCTTGCAAGGAACACGGAAGCAGGCTCGTGTTCTTTGATAATGTGTATGCCTACGGACTGGTGCGCGGCGCCATGACCGAACAGACGCCGTACAATCCAACCAGCAAAAAGGGAGAGGTAAGAGCGCGTATTGCCACCGAGCTTTTGGATGAGGTGAAATCAGGAAATCTTCAGGCTATGATTGTGAGGGGTGCCGATTTCTACGGGCCTAATACGCCGTTGAGCCTCATACACGCTACGGTTGAAGAGCGGCTGAAGTCAGGCAAGACACCCCAATGGATTGGCAATCCAAAGCGGGTACACAGTTTCACCTATACACCCGACGCAGGGAAATCAGTAGCCGTGCTGGCAAATTCCACCACAGCCTACAACCAGACATGGCATGCATTAACCAGCAACGAGAAGATAACGGGGGAGGCACTGGTTCGACTGGCGTGTGATGCAGCGGCAAGACCTTATGGACTCCAGGTGCTGCCTAAATTCGGAGTGCGCATTATGGGACTGTTCGTACCCGTATTGAGGGAGTTTGTAGAAATGATGTACCAGTTTGAAGAGGATTATTTCTTTGACAGCACCAAGCTGTCGACCGCGTTTAACCTTACAGCTACTTCCTACCGGGAAGGAATTGCCAAAATGATCAACGGAGAGAGCTAATCAAATCACACCTTGGGCCTGCATGGCTCGGGCTACTTTGAGAAAGCCCGCGATATTGGCACCCACCATATAGTTGCCAGGCTTGCCATACTCTTTAGCCGCGGCAAGACTTATTTCATGAATCTTCTTCATGATCTGGTGCAGTTTGTCATCAACCTCTTTTTGCGTCCAGTAGGTGCCCATGTAGTTTTGAGTCATTTCCAATCCTGAAGTGGCCACGCCACCTGCGTTGGAAGCTTTGCCCGGGGCGTACATCACTCCATTATCAATCAGGAGGTTGATGCCCTCCGGGGTGGTGGGCATGTTAGCCCCTTCCGCCAAGAGCTTGACACCGTTTTTAATCAGGTGATGACAATCTTTCTCGTTCACCTCATTTTGTGTTGCACAGGGGAATGCGCAATCTGCTTTGATCTTCCACAGGGGGTTGTGGTCGGCCGTTAAAGATATCTCCTGGTATACAGCGCCCTTGTACTTGTCTGCATATTCCTTGATGCGACCGCGTCGATTATTCTTCAGGTCTTTGATGAACTCCAGTTTCTCCTGGGTAATTCCGCTCTCGTCAACGATGAACCCGTTTGAGTCGGAGGCTGTAATGGCTTTCCCGCCCAGGTGGAGAATCTTTTCGATGGCATATTGGGATACATTTCCGGAACCTGAAACAAGGCAAGTTTTTCCCTTTAAGGAACTGCCGATGTTTTGCATCATGTACTCCGCGAAATAGACCAGGCCGTAGCCGGTTGCTTCGGTTCTGATCAGGCTACCGCCCCATCCGATTCCTTTTCCGGTAAGCACGCCGCTGAATTCCTTCGTGAACTTCTTATACGCTCCGAACAAGTACCCGATTTCACGTCCACCCACTCCGATATCTCCCGCCGGCACGTCGGTACGATGGTCGATATGCCGCGCGAGTTCACCCATAAAGGCCTGGCAGAATCGCATGATTTCATTTTCGCTCTTCCCCTTCGGATCGAAGTCACTGCCTCCTTTACCACCCCCCAGGGGTTCACCGGTCAATGCATTCTTGAAGATCTGTTCAAAGGCAAGGAACTTCAGCACGCTTTGGTTGACGGAGGGATGGAAGCGAAGCCCACCTTTATAAGGACCAATGGCACTGCTCATTTGTACACGGTAACCCCGGTTGATTTGTACCTCTCCCTGATCATCCATCCAGTTTACCCGGAACGAAATGAGTCGTTCGGGCTCGGTCATGCGTTCAAACAACTTCAGTTTTCTGAATTCGGCATGACGCTCCAACACAGGGTAAATGGAAAGAATCACTTCGTCGACGGCCTGCAGAAATTCAGGTTCGTGCGCATTGCGCGACTTGACAAAATCGAGGTAATCTTGAATCGTCATAGGATAAGGGTTAGTCACCGGATGAAGAGGCAAACCTAAGATAGGGCTTTTTGGTCAACTTGAACGCCATACCGTTTTTGGCAGGATGAGGGCAGCCGGTTAATTTTGACACTTCATACCCATGCAAATCATCAACTCCATTCTTACCTGGGTCATGAGGAAGCGCATCCATCAGATGGAGCTCTTCATGAAATACCCTGAAGATGTCCAGGATGAGCTGCTACATCGGTTGCTGATGACAGCACGACCTACCGAATTCGGCAGAAGGTATGGTTTTGATGAAATTGTGAACTATGAGGACTTTGCCCGCCAGGTACCCATACAAACCTATGAGGGTATTTTTCCCTACATCGAACGGATGATGAAGGGTGAGCAGAATGTGTTGTGGCCTACTGAAATCAAATGGTTTTCGCGGTCTTCAGGAACCACCAATGCACGCAGCAAATTCATTCCTATCTCTGCCGAATCACTCGAGGAGTGCCATTACAAAGCCGGGAAGGATCTCTATTGCATTTATGTCAATAATAACCCGGACACGCATATCTTTTCAGGCCGGGGACTCGCTTTGGGCGGTAGCCACCAGTTGAATGAACTAGATCCCTCCGCGAGTTCATATTACGGAGACGTTTCGGCCGTATTGATGCAAAACCTGCCGGTGTGGGCACAGCTTATCCGAACCCCCAGCCTCGAGGTTGCCCTGATGAGCAACTGGGAAGAAAAGATTGAGCGATTGGCACGAGAAACTGCCAAGGTGGATGTAACGCATCTTGCCGGAGTGCCCACATGGACGGTGTTGTTGCTTCAGCGCGTTATGGAGCTGGAGAAAAAGCCTATCCATGAGATATGGCCCAACCTGGAAGTATTCTTTCACGGTGCTGTTGCCTTCGCGCCTTACCGGGCGCTTTTCAAGGCTCTCATCCAGTCTCAAAAAATGCAATACTGGGAGACATACAATGCCAGTGAAGGATTTTTTGGCATCCAGGACAGGAAGAATTCCGAAGAGATGTTGCTCATGCTCGACTACGGAATATTCTACGAATTCATTCCCATGGATGATATGGATGACGATAGTGCGGTCGCCATACCATTGAGCGAAGTGGAGGTAGGGAAGAACTATGCCATGGTGATCACTACGAATGCCGGCTTATGGCGCTACAACATCGGGGATACCGTGAAATTCACCAGCAAGTCTCCCTATCGAATCAAAATCTCCGGGCGCACCAAGCACTTTATCAATGCGTTTGGTGAAGAGGTGATTGTGGAGAATGCGGAATCTGCCGTGACGCGGGCCTGCGAAGCTACTGGGGGAGTGATCACGAATTTTACCGCAGCCCCCATCTACCTGGAGCCGAATAAACGGGGAGGTCATGAATGGATCATTGAATTTCACACACCACCCCACTCGCTGGATGAATTCACCAATGTATTGGATGACTCATTGAGAAAAATCAATTCCGATTACGACGCAAAACGTTTTCATGATCTGGCCCTGGTGGCTCCTAAAGTCCACAGCGTGCCGGCAGGTACGTTTTATGAATGGATGAAGAAACGGGGAAAGCTAGGCGGACAGAATAAAGTGCCAAGACTCAGCAACTCGCGGGAATTTGTAGACGATATTCTCGCAAACCTCCCGGCCTAGCGTTCCACTAGACGTTTTTCCATTTGATGCTGCATCCGATGGCTTTGGTTCGTGTGCTCGGCACAGGTTTGCTTTGGAGCAAGGCATCTATAGCCTCTTCAACGTACCTGCGTTTTACATTGGCCTGGTCACGGGCGTTGTCATCAATGGCCCCGATATAGGCCACGATAAAGTTTTTGCCGTTTCGTTGAATAACAAAGGCGTGAGGAGTATTGGTGGCACCGAATGCCCGGGAAACCTCCTGGGTTTCATCGGCAAGGTAGGGGAAGGTGTACCCCTTCTCTTTTGCCTGCGCAACCATCCGTTCGAAAGAGTCGCCGGCCGATTGATCAGGATCGTTCGGATTGATCGTGATGATGGGAAATCCCTGGGCGGCGTACTTATCGTTCAACGCAATGATCCGGGTATTGTAGGCTTTCGAGTAGGGGCAGGTATTGCAATCGAAAATAACCACAACGCCCTTTGCGTTTTTGTAATCTGACAAGGCAACTACTTTACCGTCAACATTCTTTAGCCGAAAATCAGAAACGGTATCGCCTACTTCATAGCCATTCTTGTTTGGAGCGGCGGCCACCAGGATAACCAAGGCGAGCAGTAACAGGCTGATATATTTCATGTTGGTTAATGGTTTTGTTGAATAATCTACTGAACCCCGGCAATCAATTTCTCCAGCTCACCGGGCTTCAGTTCTCTTTCTACAAACGTACGCTTACCATTCTTGTTGTTGATCACCAACGTTGCGGGAAGTGCGCCGGACCAGGACTTATCTACTTTATCAATCCAGGTATTGGGATCGCGTTCATCCAGAATGAGTACCTCTGCTTTAAGCTTCTTGCGAGCGACAAACTTTCGAACTTTTTCGGGGTTCGGGTCAAGGTCCATATCCAGGCTTACCAGTCGCACGTGGATATCCTTCCGGTCTTCGTTGAGTTTCTCAAACAAGGGAAGTTCGACAAGGCAAGGTGCGCACCAGGTTGCCCAAAAATTAATGACCTGGATGCGGTCCTTTTCGGTTTGAATGGATTTCTGAAGCGCCTCCAGACGCACTAAGTCGTTGGCTTGTCCAAGCGAGTGATTCGGGAGGCTACAAAACGCCATGATCGCCAGGGTAAAAAGGGTTTTCTTGACTGGGAAGAGCCGATTCATGGGGTGATTTTGTTGGCCGACAAAAGTCCTAAAATTCAGACAATTATGCAGTTACGAAAATTGGGTGATAAAGTAGTCCACAAATCAGGGTTTTTATCCACATGACGGCAATATTACCTTTTAAGTGATTGAAAATGTGACAGTTGCAAGGGCTTTTATAAATCAGTTGTTTGTGGATATCTCCGGACCGGGAGACTAAAAAGGTACTTTCTAAGGTGTTAATAGTCAGTCAACTACGGGCAATTGTCGGGTCACGGTGGGACGGACCGTTTGAGCGCGGCTGTTGCGGTTTAGTAAAATCAAAAGAAGTTTGAGGGGGGCGGGTTTCTATTCGAAGGCGAGCTTCCCCACGGAAGGACTGATCGTCGTGCTTTCCCGCGAATATGGGGTTGGTGCGGGACCAGGCTGGCTGGCTTCCCATGCCGCAAAGTCCGAATAGAGAATGCAATCGTTTAACAGCGATTGCCCAGACACAATCTTGATGATCTTTTCCCGCTCAAAGGATTCCCAGATCTTTTTTTGCTGCTCTTTGGGCATAGATGAGATTCTCACAAATTCTATCCCCTTAAAACGCTCAATATTCATCCCCAATCCGTTTTCTTGGTACTTCTCTTAATGGACGACCATTTTCGAAGGTAACCACCCTTTACATTTGTTGATATTAGATTGGGTTAAGAACATAAATGTCTCTGGAGCCTGGATAGCCTATGAAGAATCAGCGATCGAAATTTTCACTCCCTTTGGCCTCCGCGTATATCAATTGCGCTTATATGTCGCCCTTGATGAAAAAAGTTGAGCGGGCTGGCCTGGAGGGTATGCGCAAAAAGCGCAACCCGTTTGCCATTTCGCACCATGACTTCTTTTCTGAGTCCGTACTGCTTCGAAGGGAATTTGCCAAATTGATTAATGCACCTGACTCGCAGCGCGTCGCGATCATACCCTCGGCATCTTATGGGTTATCTACGGCAGCAAGGAATATCAAGATTGGCAAGGGCGATTCGATCGTGTTGATTCATGAACAGTTTCCGAGCAATGTGTACCCATGGCAACGACTCGCGGCAGAAACAGGCGCGACAATTTCAATGGTTAAACCTCCGGATCTATTTGAGCATCGGGGAAAGGCATGGAACACCCGCCTGCTGGAATCAATAGTTCCGGGTACCAAAATCGTGGCCATGGGAAATGTTCATTGGGCAGATGGAACTCGTTTTGAGCTCGAAGCCGTTGGAAAACGTGCGCGGGAAGTAGGAGCGAAACTGGTGATTGATGGAACGCAGTCGGTCGGCGCATTGCCGTTCGATATAGCTAAAGTCAAGCCGGATGTGCTGGTGTGTGCGGGATATAAGTGGCTGATGGGTCCGTACTCAATTGGACTAGCTTATTTTAGTGAAGACTTTGATGAAGGAATACCCCTCGAAGAAAACTGGATCAACCGGCTGGTCAGTGAAGACTTCACAGGTCTTGTCCAGTACAAAGCCAACTATCAACCTGGAGCACTTCGCTATGAAGTGGGAGAGCACAGCAATTTTATCCTGGTACCCATGATGCTTGAGGCGTTACGCCAGGTAAATCAATGGGGACCTGAGAACATCCAGTCGTATTGCCATTCAATTACCGAGAAAGGGATTGAGAAACTGCGCAAGGCCGGATGTTGGGTGGAGGATAGTGCGTTTCGGGGACATCACCTCTTCGGAATCCGGTTTCCAAGCGGATCAAGCCTGGACAAAATCAAAGACCGGGTGAGTAAGAAGAAGATTTCCGTCTCGTTCCGAGGGGATTCCATGAGGGTATCACCCCATGTATACAACACGATGGCTGAGTTCAATCGGCTGGTGAGCGCAATTACAGAATCGATCTAAGCCATTACCGCAATCAGTCGCAGCGCAGGAAGGGTGAGCGCATCCGGGCCCGATAGTTGCAGCTGATCGCGAACGGTCTCCACGCGCACTCCCTTGGTCAGCAGTTTCCACGCCAGTGAAGCTGGTAATTGGATCGATGCATCCGGCTTTAATGAATCTTCTGACGAAAATTCCCAACCGGATTCATGGCGCACGAGCGTCCATTGGCCGCCCGCCTGTGAATCAACCACGATTGTGATCCGGGTGCCGATCGGTGCGGTAACGGACCGGTAGGCGTAAGGAAGCGCGAGAAAAAAAGTATTCAGAGCGGGTGGGTAGAATTCGGGAGTGAGGATGCCTTGTTGGCCGATCGCTTCCCGGATTTGTTGTTGATGATGCCACTTCTCCGTGTATTCGCGGGCAACATGAAACCAATTCAGGGAAACCGATTCGCCGGCCCAGGCGACGCTATATTTAGCCGGGGCCATGGGATCAAGTTGTTCAAGGCATTGAACATAGGCTTCGTGACTGCTCTCCATCCACTCAATCAGCAAGGCAGGACTCACGCGTCGCATGGCAGTAACCCACTGTGCGTTGAGACGATTAAGGTAGGCAACGATTTCTCCATAATCCTTGAGCTCTTCCTCGGGGAGTTCGTGATGATCACGGTAGAGCGAAATCGACCTTAGCGAACCATCGAGCAAATGGGCAGCAATGTCCCTGACCTGCCATTCGCGCGCAATCGTTCGCCTGCTCCAATCCGGGGGATCGAGTGACCGCAGGAGCTCGATCAACTTTTGATTCAATGGCCGAAAAAGATGAATAGTCTGGATCATTGATGGTCGAAGCTAAATCTTTTTAGTTTTGTTTAAAATCCAAGCTCATGCGAGTTTTATTATGGATGTGCTTCTTCGCTGTTGCGGTAGAAGTAC
This sequence comes from Cyclobacteriaceae bacterium, assembly GCA_016787645.1. Taxonomy (GTDB): domain Bacteria; phylum Bacteroidota; class Bacteroidia; order Cytophagales; family Cyclobacteriaceae; genus ELB16-189. The sequence goes on from JAEUUF010000020.1 coordinate 231,822, forward strand.
CAGCTCAGGAATTCCACATTGTATTTCTAAATAAGAAAGAGGACAAAAAGCAGCTGCCGGAGGAGGAGGTTAAGCGACTGATGGATGGCCATATGGCGAACATCAACCAACTCGCCAAAGAGGGAAAACTTTGGGCGGCCGGACCTTTCGATGGCGGTGGAGGGATTTTCATTTTCAAATCCCCCTCCATCGAAGACGTTAAGAGTTGGATTCTGACCGATCCTGCCGTGGCCGCCGAACGCTGGAATGTTGAAATTTTTTCCTACACACCGAGGATCGGTTCGGTATGTGCCGTCGGGGAAAAATATGAAATGACCAACTATTACTTCGTGCGCTATTACGTTGATCAGGCAAAAGCAAATGAAAAGGAATGGAAAAAGCACCAGAAATTTCTGGAGCCATGGGTCAATAATGGGAAAGTGATTACCGAAGCCACCCTGGGAGCCAGTGAAGGCGCGATTCTTGTCCTCCGTGAAGAGCCACAATCTGAAAAGTTGGCGGAGGATCCGGCCGTAAAAAAGGGCACACTCAAGCCCGCAATCTTAAAGATCTTTATTGCAAAAGGGTCCTTTTGCGAGCCTCGTTGAAGTTATTCTTCGTTCACTACGACGGCCAGTTTCTTGCCATTGGCACTTACCGCCAGGCGTGTAACTCCCTTGAGGATAACAGTAGGAGGGTGACTTACTTTCTTCCATAATTCCTCTCCCGGAACAAGAAAGAAAAGTTCGTTTCCGTCACTCATCAGGATTCTGCCATCAGGCAGCCAGCATAAATCCTCGCGGCCCGGTAACGTAGTGCCCAAGGTGGTGATGGCGAGCGTTTCCGTGTCCAGCCGCTTAATGAGCCATTCTTTTTCAGAAACCTTGTGAACAAAACTGATGGCGGCTTCACCCGGAATATGGTGCAGGGACCGACCGATGTTCTCTGCGAGGACGGTGTCCTTCTGCGTAGGCAACCTGAGGTAATGAAGCGTATTGGGGGTTCCCAGGACAAAGAGCGCCACGTGACTGTTGTCGGCCCATACATGGTATCCCACTGTCAGGTTGTCAACGATAACCGATGCGGGTCCGCCTTCGATAGGGTACTTGCCAAGGTCCTGCGCATTGTTGTCCCGCTGAATGATGCACGAAAGGTGTTGCTGATCTGGAGTTACGGTTGGGGAGTATTCACGTTCCGTTGTCTGTGTAATGGTTCGCGTGATGCCTCGTTTGTAGTCATACATCCTGATGTCCGAACGACCATCCTCGTTGAAGGAAGCATAATACACTTGCGACTCCTTTGGATTGAACGACGGTTGGTTGTCGTAGCCTTTGTGATTTGTGATGTTGATGGGGTGATCGATGGTGATACGGTTTCGTCGCGCAGCGATGTCAAAAAGATAGATTTCGGTAGCAGGTTGTGCCAGGGCAAGTGTGGAAACCAGCATCGGCCACAAGAGCAGGGTAAGTTGTTTCATACCGATGGGATTTGGTTCCGAAGCCTCTCGATTTGCGGTTGGTGATGAATGATATGCTCCCGAAAAAAGATTAGTGCGTGCCGGACATCGAGATATCCGGCCACCGGATGTTTGTACAGAAGTCGATTGACCTGGTGCGATGGAATGTTTTCCAGCAAGGCACGAAGGTCATTCCGAATTTGATCCCAGGAAGCCTCAATGGAAGCCAAATCGCTGAATTGGGCAGTATTCTCAACCACTCTCCGGGGTGCCCTGAATTTGAGTCCGGGCAACCGCTGGCTGACAATCAGCAGCTGGATTTTAAACTCTTCCCAAAGTCCACTTTGTTGTGCCGCATCAATTCCGAGAGCTTTTTTCTGAATGTAGCCCACAGAAAGGCGTTCGGCGGACATAATATGACTAAGAACCTGTGCCAAGGACCATTGCCCTTGCGCGGGCGAATGCGTGAGCTGAGCTGTCGAAAGGGATCGTATGGAATTAAGAATAGCCGAGCGCTGGTTCTCAATTTGGTCCAACAACGATTGTAATGAAGGCGCCATAGCCGACCGTTTACTTACAGACTTTTTTGATAGTCGCCTTGGCCTCGGGTAATCCCAGTTCGTCTGCCTTCCGTAAGTCGAGACACGCGTCGTAGTTATTATTCATCTTCAGCTTGACCAGCCCTCGTTGGAAATATGTTTCCGGATCAGAAGGAAAAAGCTCAATCGAAGATGTGTAGTCTGCAACCGCACCACTGAAGTCTTCCTTCTCTGTCTTACTTAAAGCACGGTTGTCGTAATAAGCGGGATTGGTGTCATCCAATGCGATAGCTTTGGTATAATCTGCAATCGCCCCGTCATAATCCTGCAGTGTATTTTTGAGTACCCCGCGGAGGTTAAGCGTTTCCGGATCTTCGCTGTTCAGTTCAATGGCTTTGTCATAATCAGCCAAGGCCCCCTTGAAGTCTTCTTTTGCACTGCGGGCCAAAGCCCGGTTCTCAAACTTGAGAGGATCTTTGTCATCCAATTTGATGGCCTGATCATAATCGGCAATAGCTTTGTCGAAGTTGGTGGTCTGGTAGTTGGCAACTCCGCGGTAGTTGTAAAGGTTGGCATCCGTCTTGTCCAATTCAATGGCTTTGGAATAATCATCGATGGCACTGACAAACTCGCCCAATTCGGCTTTCACCACGCCGCGGTTAAAATATTTGTCTGCATCAACCGGCCCCAGTTCCAGGGCTTTGGAGAAATCAAAGTAGGCGCCCTGAAGATCTTCCAGGTTGTACTTGGCAAATCCCCGATTGGTGTAAGCATCGGTGTATTTGGGATTATGACGTATGGCCCGATTCAGGTCATCCAAAGCACTTTCGTCATCGCCCAATTTGATTTTGGCATCGCCACGAAAATTATAAGCTTCGGCATACATGGAATCGATCTCCAACACTTGTGTGAAATCAGTAATCGCACCATAAAGATCGCCAAGGCTCAGGCGGCACTGTCCGCGCAAGCTGAGGGCGGTTTTGTTGCGGGGACTGGTCTCAATGATCTTGGTTAGTTCGGTCTTGGCACCGGCAAAGTCCTTCGATGTCATTTTCTTGCGTGCGCTCTCCAGGGGGTCTTGGTTCTGGGCGGTAGCGGCAGAAGAAAAGGAGAGGATTAATAGGATGCAAAAAAGTCTGAACATGGCAGGAAATTGAAAAGCAAGGTAGAAAAGAATCCGGAATGAATGGGTGGATTATAAGGGAACGGACCTCGCACAACCGAATGCGCAGATGGCCGTTTGAATAATTCCGGCCACGACTTGGGCGATTTTCCGTTTCTTGCCATTCAAACAACAAGGCTATGCGATTGCTTTTCTTACTGATACTGTTCTCGGCGTGTGGACTCGCGTTCGCACAAGACGGGACTCCGCTGAAAATGAAGCTGGACTTTGAATCGTACAATCCCCCTTCAACCCTGGTGACGGAGGAGCACCGGCTGACCCGGGCCAAGTTCCCTTTTATCGACATTCACAATCACCAGCCGAACATGAACTCAGCCGACCTGAGCGGGCTCATTGCCGAGATGGACAAACTGAACATGGGCATCATGGTGAATCTTAGCGGCCGCGGATTCCGTGGAGCAGGAGATCACCTGGAGAAGTCCATTGAGAATGTGAAGAAGCAGTTTCCCAATCGGTTTGTTGTTTTTACCAACATTGATTTTACGGACATCGACAATCCAGAATGGGCAGCGCGAACCGCGCGGCAAGTGGAGGACGATGTGAAGCGCGGCGCGAAAGGATTGAAGATCTACAAGAGTCTGGGATTATTTTCCAGGGACAAATCAGGCAAGGTGATTCCCATCGATGATCCGCGCATTGACCCGGTTTGGAAGAAATGTGGTGAATTGGGAATTCCGGTACTTATTCACTCAGCGGATCCGCGCCAGTTCTGGCAGCCTATTGACAGCTTGAACGAGCGTTGGCTGGAGTTAAAACTATATCCAGGACGTCGTCATGACAAAGACACAATCTCGTGGGAAACGGTGATCGCCCAGCAACACAACCTTTTTCGCAAGCATCCGAAAACAAAATTCATCAATGCGCACCTGGGTTGGTATGGCAGTGACCTCAAGAAGCTGGGACAACTGATGGAGGAGTTTCCAAACATGTATACTGAAATTGGCGCCGTGATCGCCGAGTTGGGCCGTCAGCCACGCGCCGCCAAAGCCTTTCTTACCAAATACCAGGACCGCGTGCTGTTCGGTAAGGACAGCTGGGCGCCTAACGAATACGAGACATATTTTCGCGTACTGGAAACGGAAGATGAGTATTTCCCTTACCACAAAAGGTACCATGCCTTTTGGCGAATGTATGGCATCGGATTGCCAGATGACATTTTAAAGAAGATCTATTACAAGAACGCCTTGCGCTTGATGCCTGGCGTGGATGGCTCCAAATTCCCCAAGTAAGTCCGCTCAGCGGAGCTCAGGTAATCGGTCCACCGCCCAACCGGTGAGGCTGTAACGTTCGCGATTTGCGGGAAGAACTTCGTGTTCAATCTGATCGCTTCGAAAGCAGACCAGTCGACCACGCTCCGGCATGATTTTTAGTTCTCCTTCCGGCAGATAGAGAATGAGTTGTCCACCCTGCTCTTCGCGCCAATCCGGGTTGAGGTAGCAGATGAGGGAGAGCTTGCGGTGATCATCTAAACGAAACTGGTCAAGATGGCGTCGGTAGAAAGTCCCAACCGGGTAGACGGTGCGGTGAATTTCCACATCCTTGAGACTGAGATAAAGGTTTTCGTTCAGGAACGCAATCAGGTCATGGAGTCGCCGAAGATATACCTGCTCTGGTGCAGGGGCTGTAACCGGATCGATCCATTGAATATAGTCACCCCGGATAGCTTCATTGATTTGTTTGTCCTCCTTGCCAATGCCGGCCTTTCGGAAGTGTAACTTAGGCTTGCTGAATTCGTCTGAACCAAGAATAGCTTCTGCTTCCCGAGGTGAAAGGAAGGGGTCAATTACTGCATACCCCGGGCCGGCCAACCCATCGGCGATTTGGTTGAATACGTGGTGTAAGTCGGAAGTCATCAGGAAGGGCAAAAGTAGAATATTGTATCATTGTGCATTCAAGTTAACCATGAAGCGACTGATAATTTTGATGATAATCCTCGGGACGTTGGGCTCATGCAAACCCAAGGAACCCGTGGTGCTGCGCGAAGTAATCATCAAGCAGGTCGCACCCGGAAAGGATGGCGGCCTGGCTATTCTAACCGCGGATGCCATTCTGTATAATCCCAACAAAGGTTCACTGCGGCTCAAGCAAATTGACCTGGATATTTTACTGAACGGGAAGTCAGCGGCTCAGATTGATCAGAAGCTCAATGCGCTGATCAAATCAAAATCAGAATTCACCATACCCCTTGAAGTACAACTCAAAATTACTGATGCCGGATTGTTGGATACGATCCTGAGCTTGTTCGGCGGCAAGAAGTATGAGATTCAGTTTGTGGGTAAAGTGAAAGTCAGCGTAGGAGGCTTCCCGGTTCGGATTCCTGTTGACCACAAGGACGAAATTCGCTTTTAGTTTTTCACCGGCGGATGTTTCCGCAGCTGGAAGTTCTGCCCCAGGTAAACCTTGCGTACCATCGGATCGTTGGCGAGCTCTTCGGAAGACCCTTGTCTGAATAGTTTCCCATCCACCATCAGGTAGGCACGGTCCGTGATCGTCAGCGTTTCATCTACGTTGTGATCGGTGATAAGGATGCCGATGTTCTTTTTCTTCAGCCGGGAAACGATGGACTGAATTTCTTCTACGGCGATAGGATCTACTCCGGCGAAAGGCTCATCGAGGAGCACAAACTTCGGGTCAACAGCGAGGGCGCGGGCAATCTCGGTACGGCGGCGTTCTCCTCCGGAGAGAACCATGCCGAGGCTTTTGCGTACATGGGTGAGGCTGAACTCTTCCAGAAGGCTTTCGACTTTTGCTTTCCGCTCCGCCCTTGAGGATTCGCGCATTTCGAGTGGTGCGAGTATATTCTCTTCCACCGTGAGGCCACGGAATACCGAGGCCTCCTGCGCCAGATAACCAATCCCGAGTTTGGCCCTCTTGTACATGGGAAGTTCGGTGATGTTCTGGTCGTCTAGGTAAATCTCACCGCCGTTGGGCTTGATCAGTCCGACAATCATGTAGAAGCTGGTAGTCTTGCCGGCTCCATTGGGGCCCAGCAATCCGACAATCTCACCCTGCTCCACGCGGACGGAAACGTTGTTTACCACGGTCCGCTTCTTATATTTCTTCAGCAAATTTTCAGCGCGCAGGGTCATCAGGTGTCAAATTTAATGTCTTTTATCCGCAGCTGTATGCTGGTGGTTCCATTGAATGTATTCTCCTCTGCTGTAAAGGCCATCCGAAATGAGTCTCCTCCCGTCAATCGCTCATGATGCTCGATGAGATCGAAGCCGACCGCCTGGAAGAAAAACTCATTCCCATCCTGTGCTGCCAAAAATCGAATATGCCGGTCTTTGAACGTTGAAAGTGCGTTGAGCACCCTGACGTTTTGTGCCTCGAAAATAGGTCGTTGATTTTCCGGTCCAAAGGGAGCCATTTGTTTGAGAATCGAAAGAAATTTTGGAGTAAGCAAATCAAAGTTCACCACATGGTCGATTTCCATCACCGGTGTAAGCATTTCGTCGGTGATGGTTGCCGCCACAACTTCCTCAAAGCGTTGCTCAAATGCCGCGAGATTGGAGGGCTCCATGGTCAGGCCTGCCGCGTACTTGTGACCGCCGAATTTTTCGAGGAGGTCACTGCATTGCTCAATTGCCTGGTAGAGATCAAATCCGCTCACGCTGCGGGCTGATCCGGTAATCTTGGCATTGCTTTCGGTGAGAATCACAGTGGGTCGGTAATAATGCTCCACACACCTAGCAGCAACTATGCCAATTACTCCCTTGTGCCACGTATTCTTAAACAAAACCGTCGTTTTCGACTTTTGTTTCCTTTCGTCGGAAGATATCATCGCCAACGCCTCTTCGGTTATGGTCGAATCAAACTCGCGGCGTAAGTCATTTTTGAGGTTAATCTTGCCGGCAAAGGCATTGGCCTCTTCTTCAGTTCCGGCAGTCAGTAACTCTACCGCGCCATTAGCGTGTGCCACGCGACCGGCGGCGTTGATCCGTGGACCCAGCGTAAATACCACCCCGGAGATGTCGAGATCATTCCGGGTGCCTGAGATTTCCTTGAGCGCTTTCAATCCCGGGCAAGGATTTTCGTTCAGTTTTTTCAGGCCGAAATGAGCGAGAATTCTGTTCTCCCCATTGATCGGAACGATATCGGAGGCAATGCTCACGGCTACCAGGTCCAGGAACTGATACACTTCATATGTCTGCCGATACAGGGAGGCGTAAGCTTGCATCAGTTTGAAGCCGATGCCACATCCGCTTAGTTCCTTAAAGGGATATCCACAATCGTTTTGTTTTGGATCGAGAACAGCAACTGCTTGTGGAATTCTTTCATCCGGAAGATGGTGATCGCAAATGATGAAGTCGATACCCTTGTGGTTGGCGAAGCCCACCATGTCGGAGGCCTTGATGCCCAGGTCGAGTGCGATAATCAAGGTAAACCCATGCTCAGCGGCCCACATCACGCCGGCTCTTGACACGCCATATCCTTCGGAGCTTCGATCAGGCAGATAATAGGCTACCTGAGCATAGAATAGTTTTAGGTAGGAATACACCAGGGAAACGGCGGTTGTTCCGTCGACATCATAGTCGCCATAGATGAGAATCTTTTCGCCTGTGTTTACGGCGCGATGAATTCTTTCAACGGCCACCTCCATATTTTTCATGAGGAAGGGTGAATGAAGATCCTCCAGCGAGGGCCGGAAATAACGCCTGGCTTCCTCAAAGGTCCTGATCCCTCGTTGCATCAATAGGGTGGCCAGTACAGGATTGACATTGATGCTCTTCGCAAGCGTATCGATTTCAGCTTTTGCGGGCAATGATTTATAGAGCCAACGTCGATCCATGGCCGCCTTACCGGTTCACAAATTTTATAGCGCCGATCTTGCCGGCAACTCCGTCCGCACCACGGTTTCCTTTTCTGCCAGGTTTTCCGTCGAGCGAGTTTTTTCCGGTAGCGCTAAGCCCGGCATCTCCACCCGACCCGCCTTCGCCTCCGTTGCCCGGATTCCCACCAAAGTTGTTGACAATGATTCGCTCACCCAACATCGCGCGAAGCTCAGGGATACTGTTCGCCTGGAAGGTAACCGTTCCCCCGTTGCCACCATTTCCTCCTTTTGAGCCAGGGCCTCCTGCGCCGCCATTACCGCCGGCACAGAGTCGTGTTCCCTGGCCGCCGCCGCCGCCCACGCCACCTCTTCCACCGTCGCCGGCATCCCCACCGGAAACGTCGATGGTGGGCGTACCATGAATCACAATATCATTGAAAGCAAAATAAAGGCTGATGCCGTTGCCTCCGTTGGTGCCCTCTGTGCCTGGCGTGCCGTTCCCTCCATTGGTGCAAGGGCTTGAGGGGGAAACGCCCCGCCTTCCGTTTCTTCCGGGCAATCCCCTGACGCCCTTTCCGTCAATCATGCTGTGGCGGTAAAAGACCACTTTGCGTGCGTGAATGAAATTTTCGGTCTTGAGTTTATTCAGGACAAGTATGGCGGAATCCATTAGGATAAGCGTATCCACAACCAGGATGTCGGTTCCTTTAAGTTCATAAACCTGTTTGGGTTTTATAATCAAGGTGTTGATCCGAACCTGGGCATAGGCCGGGAGCATCGCTGTGAGAAGAACTACGACGCTGATGATCCTGATCATGGTTCAAAAGTAGGAAAACAAAAAAAGCAGTGCGTATCCAGGCACTGCTTTCTACTGTCTGGTTTTAAGGACTATTTCTTGGTCTTGGGCTTTTTGGGTTCGCCGTTCTTATCGAGAACAACGTCCGGAAGTACGTCCTTGATTTCAACACGCTGCCCGTCGCGATAAGGAACGATCCATGCATCTTTCACACCCATATCCCGCATGTATTTCTTGAACGTATCAGCTTCCCAATAATCACGGAAGATTCCGATCGTGATTCGCTGAGGTTCATCGGAACCTTTGGCGGCCTCTCCTCCAAAATTCGGATTGTTGTCAAAATACTTGGAGAGGTCCTTGTTCTTGAAGGCACCAACCTGGACTTTGAACACGACTCCTTTTGAAAAGTCCATCGGGTTAATAACCGGGTTGGCCTTTAGCTCTGCCAACTGGGCCTGACTGGCGGACAGTTCACTGCGCATGCGGGCAAGTTGATCTTCCAGTTCAGCGATGCGGGCATTCTTGTCGCTGAGGGTCGACTGCATTTGCTTCATATCGCCGTTGAGCTTGGTCACCTGGTTATCGGCGTTCTGTTTGGCCTCGGTCATTTCTTTGAGGGAGGCGGGATTCTTCGCGTACTGCTTTGCTTTTTTCTTCCACTCTTTTTTCTCCGCTTTGGACAGCTGAGCGAAAACCTGTGAGCCGGAAAAAATCAAAGCCAGGCTGAGGACAATCACATGAGGTTTCATGCCAATGGGGTTAAAATGTTGGTTAAAAGTAGTCAAAAAACTTCAAAATCAGCAGGTTGTATCAGCTTAGACCATTTTTTCGGGCCTCACCCATTCGTCAAACTGCGCGGAGGTAACCAGCCCCAACTCGATGGCTGCTTCACGGAGCGTCTTGTTCTCCTTGTGTGCTTTCTTGGCAATCTTGGCCGCATTTTCATACCCGATATGCGTGTTTAGAGAAGTCACCAACATCAGGGAATTCTCCATGTGTTGCTTGATGATCGGGAGATTGGGCTCAATGCCTACCGCACATTTGTCGTTGAACGACACGCAAGCGTCGCCCAACAGTCGTGCACTTTGGAGCACGTTGGCCGCAATCACCGGCTTAAAAACATTTAATTCAAAATGCCCCATTGAGCCGCCCACCGAAACCGCCACATCGTTACCGATCACTTGAGCGCATACCATGGTCAACGCTTCCGGCTGTGTGGGATTCACTTTTCCCGGCATGATGGAGGAACCTGGTTCGTTGTCAGGGATAATCACTTCTCCAATACCCGACCGGGGGCCAGAGCTCAGCATGCGGATGTCATTGGCAATCTTCATGAAAGCAACCGCAGCGCGCTTCAATGCGCCGGACAATTCAACCATGGCATCGTGAGCGGCCAGCGCTTCAAATTTGTTGGGTGCGGTAATGAAGGGGAGCCCGGTCAATTCAGCAATCTTCTTCGCTACCAGCACATCATAACCTTTGGGAGCGTTCAATCCGGTGCCCACGGCGGTTCCGCCGAGGGCAAGCTCACGGACGGCTTCGAGCGCATTGCGAAGGGCTCGCATGCTGTTGTCAATCTGCTGCACATATCCCGAAAACTCCTGGCCAAGCGTGAGTGGGGTGGCATCCATAAAATGAGTTCGCCCGGTTTTCACGATGGATTTGAAATCAGCCGACTTCTTGGCCAGGGTATCCCGGAGTTTTTGCATCCCAGGCAGCGTGATCTCTACCACTTGCTTGTAGGCTGCGATGTGCATGGCCGTCGGATACGTATCGTTCGACGATTGTGATTTGTTTACGTCATCATTGGGGTGAAGGGCCTTTTTCTCGTCCGTTAACTTTCCACCTTGAAGAACATGGGCCCGGTAGGCTATCACTTCATTCGTGTTCATGTTGCTCTGCGTGCCAGAGCCGGTTTGCCAGATGACCAAAGGAAACTGGTCGTCGAGTTTGTGGTCAAGAATTTCGTCGCAGACACGGGAGATCAATTGCATCTTTTCCGCCGGCAGAACGCCTAACTCCTGGTTCGCCATGGCGGCAGCTTTCTTCAGGTATGCAAAGGCATAGATAATTTCTTTGGGCATGCTGGCCTCGGGTCCGATTTTGAAGTTGTTGCGTGACCGTTCCGTTTGGGCACCCCAGTATTTTTCAGCAGGCACCTGGACTTCGCCCATGGTGTCTTTTTCGATGCGGTAGTTCATACAGTGTTGATTTTAGTTGGCTAACAAAAGTAGCAAAGCATCCTCGATTTGAACCGGATTGCAAGCACATTATCGGGCGACGGGCATGGCAAAATTGTGTACCTTCATCACCTTCAAAACCACAAATCCTATGCTTAAGAAAATCCTCATCGTTGCCGCGGTCCTGGCGGTAATCATCGTGGCTGGCTTGTACTACGCTAATAACCGGAATCGCACGCTGAGCCCTCCCGGCAAGGCAGAGCTGACCTCCGGCGATCTTACAGTTTCCATTCCGTACGGGCGACCTTCCGTACGTGGTCGGGTTATTTTTGGAACGGAGGAAGAAGGGGCGCTCCAACCCTACGGTGTGTACTGGCGATTGGGGGCCAATGAATCTACGGAGATAACCATCAACCGGGATGTACTCTTCAATGGATTACCGCTGAAGCAAGGCACCTTCAGGATGTACGCCATTCCCGGGCCAGAGGAGTTTGAGATTCGGTTAAATACCGAATTAGGGACATGGGGTTATTTCAACCCCGATCCCGCAAAAGATTTTCTTACAACCAAAGTGCCGGTTCAACGACTGGAGAGTCCTGTTGAACAATTCACGTTTCGCATGGAGCCCACTGAGGCGGGTATCAATGTTATTTTTGAGTTCTCTAATGTGCGATGCGTTATTCCGCTTACCCGATAGGAGCGAGGTTGAATGCTTGAGTTAGTTGAGCGGGCCAGTCATTTTCCGGATAGAATAGCCATTCTTTCTGGCGGGAAATCCTACTCCTACCCGGAGTTGTTGACAGCCTCTGAACGGATTGCCCTTTTGCTACTGAAGGGGCGAACTGATTTGCAGGAGGTGCCAGTCGCTTTCATGGTCGCGCCTGGCTTTGATTACGTTTCCGTGTTATGGGGAATTTGGCGGGCTGGCGGCATTGCCGCTCCCTTGTGCCTTAGCCATCCCTTGCCCGCCCTGGAACATGTGCTGCGCGACACGGACTCAAAGATTGTTGTGGTTTCGGCTGAGTTTAAGGAGCGCATAGAGCCACTCTGCCGAAATCGTGGAGCAGAAGTGCTCGAACTTAACTCAATAACAGGCCGCATGGCCGGAACCCTTCCTGAAATTCATGAGGGCAGAAAGGCGCTGATCTTATATACGAGCGGGACGACCAATCTACCCAAAGGTGTAGTCAGCACCCACCGCAATCTACAGGCACAAATCAAGTCGCTGATTCACGCATGGAAGTGGAGTGAGAACGATCATACACTTTGCGTGCTACCGCTTCATCATGTGCATGGTATTGTGAATGTGGTCAGCTGCTCGTTATGGGCTGGCGCATGCTGCCAATTCATTCGTGAATTTGATGCCAGCGAGGTGCTGAGCATTTTTGCCCAGGGACAAGTGAATGTTTTTATGGCAGTGCCTACGATCTATTTTAAACTGATCACAGCCTGGGAGCGGCGGGCCCCGGAAGATCAGCGCGTGATTTCTGGTAGCCTTAGTTCGATGAGGCTCATGGTTTCAGGATCCGCGGCTCTTCCGGTGTCCGTGATGGATCGCTGGCAGGCTATCAGCGGGCACCGGTTATTGGAGCGTTATGGAATGACCGAACTGGGTATGGCTATCAGCAATCCTTACGAGGGAGAGCGGAGGCCAGGCTTTGTGGGAAAGCCATTGGATGGCGTGGACGTTAGACTCTGCAATGAGCAGGATGTTCCTGTTGTTGATCAACCCGGTGAGATTCAAGTCCGGGGAGAGAATGTCTTCCTGGAATATTGGCATCAGCCGGAGGCAACGCGATCATCATTTACGAAAGACGGGTGGTTCAAGACCGGCGACGTTGCGGTAGTTGAAAATGGATACTACCGAATACTCGGGCGAAGTTCGACAGACATCATCAAGTCAGGAGGTTACAAGATTTCAGCCCTGGAGATTGAAGAAGTACTGCGTACGCATGAAGGCATTGCCGATTGTGCGGTGGTTGGACTTGATGACGAAGAATGGGGAGAGGTCGTGGCCGCTGCTTTGGTGCCCCGAAGCAAAATGATTGATATTCATGCATTGACACCCTGGTTGAAAGAACGAATACCCGCGTACCGTGTTCCCAGAAAATATCTGCAGGTGACAGAACTCCCCCGCAATGCGATGGGGAAAGTGACAAAGATGGATGTGAAAAAACTCTTTACTACATGATGATTTATGGTGTCGCCCTGCTGGCCGCGTGCTTCCTGACGGGAAGGATGATCGGTGAGTGGCTCGGGCAGCTGATTGGGATTGAGGCCAATGTAGGTGGCGTAGGATTCTCCATGATCCTGTTGATCCTTGTAACACAGTGGCTACATCATAAGGATCGCCTCAAGCTGCAGACAGAGACAGGAATTCTTTTTTGGAGCAATTTATATATCCCCGTGATTGTGGCGATGTCTGCCATACAAGATGTAAATGGGGCGATCAGCAGCGGTATGATTGCCGTATTGGCAGGAATTATACCCACGGCCGTTTGCTTCCTTTTGGTGCCCCGGCTTGCACAGATGAGTCAGCGCAAGGCTGAAATAACCTCCAAGCCATGAGGTCAGTGTCTGACGTTTTGATGGAAGGTGGCGTGTTGATTGCCGCGATGACAACTGCCTTGATCCTTCTTTCATCCACATGGATTTCGGCCTACCTGACCAAGGGGAAGATCCCCGGACCGGCGATTGCGATCTTTGCGGGCCTGGTATTGGCTTATGCCGGTGGTATGGTCACAGGAGGCAATCATGGCATCGCAGACGTGAGTTTATTCTCCGGGTTCGCGGTGTTGGGAGGGAGCCTGCTACGCGATTTCACGGTGGTGGCTACGGCGATGGGTGCACGATTCGCTGAAATGAAAAAGGCCGGACTTGCGGGATTACTATCACTTGGATTGGGTGTGCTGGTCTCTTTTGCGGTGGGGGCCATGCTGGCAGTGATGATGGGATATGATGATGTAAAAAGCATGACCACCATCGGCGCAGGAGCATGTACATTCATCGTCGGACCGGTAACGGGCTCCGCCATCGATGCAAGCTCTGAGGTTATTGCCTTGAGCATTGCTGCAGGAGTGGTAAAGTCAATCATAGTAACGATCGCAACGCCATGGGCGGCGCGGCACATCGGTTTGAACAATCCCCAATCAGCAATGGTTTTTGGCGGATTGATCGGAACCACAAGCGGAGTTACGGCAGGACTGGCAGCCACCGATCCCAAGCTGGTCCCCTATGGCGCAATTACAGCAACATTTTATACCGGGCTTGGCTGCCTGCTGTGTCCATCGGTGTTTTACGTGTTACTCCAATGGATATTGGGTTGATGCCTAATGATGAGGAACGGCTTCCAACAATAGCGCAAGGGCCTGTTTGAGTGATTCTGTACCTGGACCCATGCCTTTGAAATGGCCCAGTCTCACCACTACGAGGTCATACGATGGAATGATGAAAGTATACTGGCCCCCGGCTCCCGCCATGTAATAAGCATCCTTTGGGATGGGGAAAGTCTCATTGCCGTTGATCCAAAAGAATCCCCCATAGATCGGTCGTCCATCTTCTTTCCACGCATGAGCAAGCGTGCTGACGAACTTCACGTAACCTTCCGGCAAAATGCGCTCTCCATTCCACACGCCATCCTGGAGATACAGGTTGCCCAATCTAGCCCAATCACGGGCGGAGGCGAACTCATACCCCTGTGTAAGAAAATTTCCATACGGATCAGTTTCCATAACCATCGTACGAACCCCGATCTTATCAAATAGCGCGCGTTGTGGAAACGCGTGATAATCTTCTCCCAATTTTTCCACCCCAAGGCGAACCAGGTAGTTGATCAGCACCGGGTCAGTATTTCGGTATCGACCTACGGTATTTGGTGGCCACTGTTGTGGCCGCGTAGCTGCATATTGGAATGAGTTTACACCGCCGGTATACAGGTAGAGATGATCCGGGTAACCCAGGTCGGGATTGTAATCAGGATCTTGCGGTGCGCGTATGCGTATGCCGCTCGACATATTGAGAATGTTGGCGATGGTTATCTTCTGCCTGGGGTCGCCTTGCCCTTGCCATTCCGGAATAGGTGCCGGCTGATGAAGGGTATACACCCCGCGCTGGATCAGAATCCCCATCAATGTTGCCGTAAGGCTTTTACCCATGGACCAACTTTCAAGTGGAGTATCTTCCAGGATATCGGTGCCATGTCGCTCCGCCAAAAACTTTCCTTTCCAGGTTACTACAAATGCAGCGGTCATCCCCTCGGCGGGATCAAAGGCCGTGTTGACCGCTTCCATGACCTTCAACTCATCAACTCCTTCCGGGAATTCGCTATCAGGAACTTTGTCACCCATTGGCCAAGGAGCGTCAGCCAATTCCGGATGGGAGGGCTCAATGCGCTTGGGTGTGAAATGCAGTGTATTGGATTCAAGGGGAAGAGTTACGCAGCCTTGTCCTACCGTGTAGACGGCGGTTCGAGTTGGGCCATTGGGAACGGTGACACTCACGGTCTTCTTGGTGTGATCGATCACTGGTTTGCCGAGCTTGGCTCGTTCTTCATAGGGTGCCGTGAAGTAGCCGACATTTTCGGCGGCAAAATCCGGATCCAGTCCGGTGATGAAAACGGCCGAGCACATGATCTTGGCAAACCCAGCGGCATGGTGAGACAGTGCATCACCGGGAGGTGCTATGTACTCGGTAGGCAATTCCAGTGAATGCGCTCGCGCCAGCATCCGTTCACGCACGGCTTGTTCATCCACTTTCTTCGCGGTTTGGCAGCTCATTACCGCGAGGAAAATGAACAGAAGGGGAAAACAATAGTTTCGAATGCTAGGGATACACATGGCGCTGAGGGTTTTGAATAAAGTTATCAAAAAGTAGTCAGCGGCGACCTCGCACTTTCAAGCCACTCCCTCCACAAGGATCATGCGGGTGACGGAGGCAGCCTGGCGGATCGCTTTGGCCGGTGCATAGGAGTCGGAAGACCACCAGGACCGGGCTTGCTCGGCATTCGGAAATTCAAGTACGACGACGCGGCCAGGTGTCCAATCTCCTTCAAGGGTTTGTGTCGCACCACCCCTTACGATGAATTTGCCGTTGAACGGAGCCAGGGAACCGGGTGTCAGTTTCTTGTAGTCCTCATACCGTTGTGGATCGGTAACCTTGACGTCGACAATGATGTAAGCAGGCATAAAGTGTTTTTTAGGTAGGTATAAAAATACGTGAAGCGCAGGATCAGTGCGCTTCACGATCAAAGTTTGGTAAATTCTATTTCTGGGTAGCCAATTTAGCTACTGTATTCTTTTCCCAGACGTAAACGAATTTGCCATCCGTTGAAAGCTTGGAAACTGAATTTTTCCGGGCGTTGTAGGTGAGGAACTTGCAAGTCTCCACATCATAGGCCGCAAAATCATCGTTTTCACGCTGGAACAGTAAGGTTTTGCCATAGAGGCCGGCAAAGTCGCCCGACTTCCACCGGCCACTATTGATGAGTTTGCCATCGGTTTTGCTGTGACCAGAGATTCCCTTTTCACCCACCACGATGACGCGGTCAGGGTAATCAATGATCTTCTGCACAAGACCGATATCATCGTCTGCCAAAGGGATTTCTACATTTTCCTTCCCTGTTTTAATGTCGAGTGAATAAAGCGCCTTGCCGCTGCTGATGATGAACTTGTTGTCTACAGGGAATCCGTTGGTAATGCCCTTCTTGAAGCGTTCCGACTCCCAAAGTTTTTCTCCATTGGTAGCGTTGAATGCTTGTACGCCGTTCGGTTTCACGTTGCGGTAGTACTTCATCCATCGCTCGGTAATGGTGTAGCTACCATCTGGGTTGCGCTGCTTCTGAAGGATATAGGCCTGGCATTCTATAACGCCCCCGATCTGGAGGATAAGGGTATTGTCTACAAAATAGAGGCCGGGCAGCGCTTTGGCACTTTCAATTTCCGGCGAGGTCCACATGAGTTTGCCAGAATTCAGGTCATACTTCTTGATGTATTGCTTCTTTTTGTCCTTCATGTCGATAACGTATACATCGTTGCCGACAATCACTGGCTCGGCAACAACACCGTAGCATCCGAAACGCTTGGCATTAGCCGGTTTGCTTACTACGTTGAGGTCAGCATCAAAGGCGGCTGACCATTGTTGTGCACCTGTGTTATAATCATACACCTGGAGACCATTGAGGTGGAGGAATACTTTGCCGGCCACTAAACGCAGCTTAGCGGTTGGTTCGCGCGTGACCACTTTCTTTTCGGCCAACCCGATGTATGTCTGATCCCAGAGCACATCGCCGTTTTGCATGTTGATCTTTACAATTTGGTTTTTGAAACCCGCAAACAAGGAGCTCAACAAATCCGGTTTGAAGTTGAGCATGACAATGTGATTGTCATTACTGACGGTATAGGCACCTACTACACCTTTGAACTTGGTGGTGGTCCAGATCTCTTCGCCGGTACGCGCCTTGATCATGGTCAATGCCGCCTTGGTGGAAACCGCGAAGGCATCCATTTCCGGGATGTAGACAACATTATCTTCGGTGACATCCTGGTATTTGTCTGTCATCCAAAGAAAATTGCCGGTCTGAATGTCCACGCAGGCGATTTTGTCTTTGCCCATTTTGCGGTCAAAGAGAAACATCACATTGGATTCCCACATGGGGATTTGTTCATCAATTTTCCCCAAGCCGGGAGCTACGTCTTTGAAGCGCTTGGTCCAGACGATGGAACCGTCTTTGTTTTTACAAATGGAAATCTCTTTGTCATTGCTGGCCAGCAGCATGTCTTTTTCATCGCTGATGCCGGTGTTTTCAATCTTGTGATCCAGCTTGGTTTCCCAAGTGACGCTCATTTCTTCCTGGGCGAACAGGCTGCCTGACAGGAGCAATGTCAGACAAAGGGCAGAATAAACATGTTTCATAGGGGGGTGGTTTAGTCCGTAGGTTGGGGTTAGAATAGAAAGGTATATCGAAACTTGAAGTTGGTGCTTTTCGGGACTTTGAAGCCGAATTCTATCGTGCGGATAAAATCCTTGACCCGGTTTTGCATGGAGACATCCACGGCGTTGCTGCTGACCATAAACACACTCTGTATTTTGCCCTTGTCAAAAACGGTGATGTCCATCACATACTCCCCTTGCAGGCCACGCTTAGCCGCCTCAACCTGAAGTGCCGCTCCGGTTTGAAACAGGCTATCGAGTTCAATCTTGGCACGGTTCACCACCTCATCGTAATTGGAAAGCAGGGGTTTCTTCTGTGCGGGCGCTTCCGCCTTTGGCCACAGAAGAAAAAAAACACTGAATAGGAGGGTGAGTAGAATTCTCATAGCCAATCATTCAACAAACGTCCACAATACCAGTCGTGTCCCGTACCCCAAGGCAATGGTCTTTTGATCCGGCAAGAACTCAAAGCATGCTCGGCCCATCACGTTGTTTTCCAACAGGCGAAAATCATTCTTGAATCGCTTGAGCGTTTGGCCGCTTTCGCGATCAAAGACCAACAAGGAGTTGGCCACTGTGCGCTGGTGCTCAACAGAAGTTACTGCGACAAAATGTCCGTCCGGACTTTCCTTATAGATGGGCTCCGGCGCATTGGTGGGAAACATTGTGCGGCTTACTTCTCCATTGGAGGGGTCCACGACCTGGAGATAGGCATTGCGATTGGATCCTTGTGCCGGGCGGAATTTTGTATTCGGAGCGTTGAATAGGAACAAGGACTTGCCGTCAGCTGTGAAGCGCATGCTGAAAACGATATCCATAATGTCATTGGCCATGAAGGCGCGTTGCAAATTCTGCGTGTCGTAGAATACCGCAACTTCCCGGTACTTGAGCGCTTCCTTGATAGCTTTCTTGTCATTGCGGATCGAAGGGATGCTTTTCAGATCCTCTTCGGTTGGTTTTTGGGCGACGACAATCAGTTTTCCGTCATTACTTATGCCCATGGAGTTGGAGAGGTTTGACGGGCTGAATTTCTTCCGGGAGGAACCGGTGGCGATATCCCAGAAAATAATTTCATTCCCCTGGATCGCGACCACCGACTGGCCATCCGGTGTGAATGCGGCGGCATTTACATTGTCCTTCTTCAACACCATATTTCCCGATGCGACGTCGATCACTGCCGCGGTAGAGGGCCGATCCTTGTTCAAGGCCCAGTCGGTGAAATATTGTTCTACCCAAAGCAGGTATCGTCCATCCCGGGAATAACTCATGTACGGACCATGAGTAAAGCCCTCGAAGGTTAGTTTTCGGGTTACCTGTTGCGTCTCGATATCCCAGAATAGGAGATTGCCCTGTGCGGTACCAATGGCCAATGTCTTGGTATCGGGTGAAAGCTCTATCGAACACAAATAGTATTGGTTGTCGCCTAATTCAATCTCCTTGTATTTGTTTTGCTGAGCAAATGTGGGGGAGAATGTAAGTGCCAGGAGCAGGCCAAGGAAACGCACGGTTCAGGTTTTGAAAATAAAACTAACCGTTGGGACAAATCAAATCAAGACCCCAAGCCAGATTCCGATGAATTTATCCGGTAAGAGAAACCAAATCGCCACTCACGTATTCAGCCAGCGCATGAACCTACCCCACAGGGTTTTGGGCTTCTCCGGTTCAAGCGGGGGCATCTCCACCGTTTCTTCCTGCACCAGCTTGGCCGGCTTGGTAGGAGCCTGGGGCTTGAGGCGCTTTTGATAGTACTCGGCTTTGCGCTGCTTTTCCTTTTCCCGCTGTTCGGCCAATCGGCGCTGCTTCTCCCGCTCTTCTCGTTCTCGTGCAAGCGCGATCGGATTCTTGCGATCCCGCGGCGGTGAATTCTTGCCTGGGTTACGGGAGGGAAGCGGACTCCGGATTTCCTTTTCCAATTCCTTCTTTGGCTCAGGCTTTTTCTTTTCCGGCAATTCAATCTTGCCAATTACGCGCAGCCCTGGTAATTCTACTTTTGGGGCTTTGATCAGTTCTGGAGTTTCCGTGTTGGAGGCTTCAGGAGATGAAGAGTCCAGCGTGTTCTCAACACCCTCGGTAGCTTCTGGGGCCTGTATCACCTGCTGTCGCAGGGCATCGTCACCCGGCGCAAACTCCTGTAGGATCAGGTCGACATAGCGGTCATCAATTCGCGCATTGTTGTTGTTATCAATTAGAATTTCCCGTGATCCCAGGAAGGTGATAATCTTGTCGGGACTGATGGAAAGTTGTCTGGCTAGTTGTCCGAGGCGCATAAATGGGGCGTTGCCGGGTCGGCAAATATACTGACCTGCTCAGGAGTCAGAAGGCCTCTGACGCCACTTTTTCTTCTCTCCAAGGGCTTTTTTTGATTGTATTCGCTTCTGTTTGGAGGCATGGGTCGCCTTGGAGGGCTTGCGTTTCTTGCGCTCCCGGAAAGCACCGGCCAGCAGGGCATCCAGTTTGGCAACAGCTGTTTCCCGGTTGGCATGCTGCGAGCGGGATTCCTGGGCGGTCACTACAAGCACTCCTCCGCGATAGATGTTGCGCGAAAGTCGATTGAAAATTATTTCCTTTTCTTCGGGTGACAATCGGGAAGAGCGGGAGATATCCAGCTCCAGTACCACCTTCGTCTCCACCTTATTGACATGCTGACCCCCGGGCCCGCCCGAACGTGAGGTGATAAACACCAACTCATCGCGAAGTCGATTCGAATCGGGTGGATATTTCATTGGATAAGTGGATCTATCTCCATTCGCTTGTACGCAGCGCCAAGGTGACGTCCAGCGAGGGTACGTGTAAAGATAACACCCTGCGGCGCTGGCAATAAACTGCTACCTTCGCGGAATGTCATTGATGGTGTCGTCGTTGAATTCTGGTAGTAATGGCAATTGCTACTACATCGGCAACGAAAAAGAGGCAGTGTTGATCGACGCCGGCCTGTCTTCCCGGGAGACCGAGCGAAGACTCAAGCGACAAGAGCTGTCCATCAAAAAGGTGCGGGCCATATTTATTACGCACGAGCATGCGGATCATATTGGCGGGCTTCGCAAACTGGCTAAGCGACATCAGTTGCCGGTCTACATGACTTCTGAAACGCGCCGTGAAACCCGCGTTGAACTGCGCGACATTCAGGTTCGCAACTTTGTACCGCACGAAATGATTCGAGTAGGCGATCTGTCAGTCACGCCCTTTCCAATTCTCCACGATGCTCGCGATCCACATGGATTTGTGGTCAGCCACCGGGATGTAACTGCCGGCGTGTTCACCGATTTGGGGACCACTTCTCCGGCTGTGCAAACTTATTTTGAGCGATGTCATGCTGCTTTCCTGGAAGCCAACTATGATGAGGAAATGCTGCGGACAGGAGGATATCCGCCCCACCTCCAGGAACGCATCCGCGGCGATCGGGGTCACTTGTCCAATCTCCAGGCGCTCGAATTTTTCATGACCGCCCGCTCACCGTTCATGAGCCACTTGTTTTTATCCCACCTGTCGGAGAACAACAATTCGCCGGAACTGGTGCAGCAACTTTTTTCGGGTGTAGCCGGCCCTACGGAAATTCAGATTGCTTCCCGGTACCAAGAGTCAGGAGTATTTCACATTGGCCATGGACCGCAGCAGCATGAACCTTTGCCGGCAAAACAACTTTCCCTGTTCTGACGTAATGGCCAAAAGAATTTGCCTACCTTAAACAGTCAAAACCTCCATTTATGAAACACCTTCAATGCTTCTCAACTCTCTTCCTGGCTATGGCCATTTCTTTTTCAGCGTTGGCGCAGGTCAAGTCCGACACCATCCCCAAGGGTGAAGTCTCGACCACCAGTCATACCGTGAAGATTGACGGCAAGATCATCGCCTACAAGGCAATGGCCGGAACTATGTTGATGAGAAACAGCGAAGATCAACCCATTGCACTGCATGGATTCACTGCATACATCAAAGACGGCACCACCGACGCGAAGACCCGCCCCATCACTTTCGTTTTCAACGGGGGTCCAGGCTCTTCTTCGATTTGGCTGCATATGGGTGTGGTGGGGCCCCGCCGCGCGGTAGTGAATGACCCTGGTTTTACGCCAGCCGCTCCGTATACGCTGGAAGAGAATGGTTCCTCCTTGATTGATGTCACCGACATCGTTATGATGGATCCGATCGGGACGGGGCTGAGCCGGGCGGTTGGAAAGTCAAAGAATAAAGACTTCTGGGGCGTTGACCAGGACATCAAGGCCATCAGCCAATTCATAAAGCAATTTGTAACGGAGAATGACCGGTGGAATTCACCAAAGTACCTGCTCGGGGAGAGCTATGGTACCTTCCGGAACGCTGGCGTGGTGAATTACCTGCAGGACAATGTGGGCATGTCTATGAACGGAGTTATCATGGTCTCCGCTGTTTTTGATTTGCGCACCCTCGTCTTTGCCCAGGGCGATGATATTTCTTATGTCATGAATCTGCCCACGTATGCCGCCACAGCCTGGTATCACAACAAGGTTCCCAACAAGCCGGCCAGCCTGGAAGCGTTCCTCAACGAGGCCCGCGCGTTTGCCAAGACAGAATACACGCAGGCACTCATGGAAGGAGATGGTCTCACCGGCGCCGCTCGTGAGAAAGCGTTGGATCGCCTGGCGTATTTCACCGGGCTCAGCAAGACTTACCTGGACAAAGCGAATTTGCGCGTAGTCGAGCCGGAATTTACGGAAGAGTTGCTGCGCGCTGAAAGGAAAACTGTCGGTCGTCTCGACTCACGTTACACGGGTATCAACCAGGATCCGCTGACGCAATATTCACAGTTTGATCCACAAAGCACTTCCATCAGCCCGGGCTACACCACGCTGTTCATGGACTATTATTATAACACTTTGAAGGTGAACAAAGCCAACACGTATCATGTATCCGCTTATTCAAGGCAAGGCTTCGATTGGGACTGGAAACACGCGAAGAACGGTGGCGGATTTCCAACACCTCCCAATACAGGCGTCGATCTCGCGGAGGCCATGTCGCGCAACCCCAACCTGAAAGTGCTGATCTTGAATGGGCTGTATGATCTCGCCACTCCGTTTTATGGTGTAGAATATTCCATCGATCACATGGAGCTGGAAAAAGAGATCAAAGCCAACTTCATCATGAAGTATTATGAAGCCGGGCACATGATGTACACACACCGGCCTTCGCTCGAACAGTTCAAGCGGGAGACGGCTGACTTTATTTTGAAGACGAGCCGGAGGTAGGCCACGGATTGCACGGATTTACACGCATGGGGGCTGGTACTTAGCTCTTGCCGGTCTATTTATAATCCACGACCGCCGGTGAGCAGGCTGTAGGTTTTTGGCAGCAGAGACCGAAGTAATGCGCCAAGGCCAACACAGATCATGATGACAGCGAGCGGAAGGAGAATGAAGGCGGCCAGTTGCGGCGATGGCAGCGAACGAAGCAAAGCATTGGCCGGATCGATGAAGTACGCTACCAATGGCGCGTGCAGTGCATAGATCATAAACGAAAACGCGCTAAGCCAGACGAACCACTGTCGAGCCATAAACCAACGCACCACCGCGTCTCCGCCAAACCAGCATGCAATCAAACCACTGATGACGGTGCCTTTGTGGAGGAAGGTGATCAGTGGATAAACTTTATTTCCGATCAGGGAAAGGCCTTCGAACGCAAGCCAGGTCTTGAGCGTGGCCATCGCCAGAAAGGCAATAAACCAACCCACTGGATTGAGCCACGATTTCGGCGTTTCGATGGAAAAGTTGGTTTTCTGAATCCAAACGCCCAGTGAAAAGAAAAGAAGCCCTTCTCCTTCGACGAAGATAAGTCCAAATGTTGCCATCCAGAACAGCAATGCGATTCCAAAAAAGATATAGCGCGACTGCTGGCCGGTCACAGCTTTTAGTATCCACGGGTAGGCCAGGTTGTAAATGAGGAGCACTCGGATGAACCACAACTGGTAAGAAACGGGGAAGAATATCCATCTGGCGACTACTTCATACCAATGGTAGTCATGAATGAGCATGCGGGTGTCATCAATCTGCACTACGTGAGAGTCGGCGACAATACTTCTCGTGTAAGGAAAGAGTTCAAGAGCGAAAGTCAGCAGGATGCCGACAGCACTCCAAATCATGTAAGGAGCCAGCAGTGTGCGTAACCGTTTGCGCACCCGCTGTTTGTGCGGCTGATCATCGTGCAGGGCAAAAAGATATCCTGAGATGATAAAAAGCATGGGAATCCGGAATCGGAAAAGACCGTTGGCCAACAGGTACTCAACAAACCCGGTAGGGGTCAGCGACTCGGTGGGTGTAGTCCAGGGCTGGAGGTAGCGCATCTCCAGGTTATAGCCATGCACAAAGACCAGGAGAAACATGGACACAAACGACCAGAAGCGGAATTTCTGGCTGAGGAAGGGGGATACACTGGTGCTCACGGGATATCTGAACGATCATCCAAGATACTGGTTGTCGCTATGGTTGAGAGGATCAATCCTTATTTTTGGAAATGAAAAAAATTGTAGCTGAAAACGCCCCCAAGGCGATTGGCCCGTATGCACACGCCTGGCAATCGGGGAGCCTCGTCTTTTGTTCCGGGCAAACTCCTTTGAATCCATCAACCATGCAGATCGAAGGAGCAACAGTAAGTGAGCAAACGACTTTGGTCCTCTCCAACCTGGAGACTGTGCTCAAAGCAGCAGGCGCTGACCGAAGCCGGGTCGTCAAGACTTCCGTGTTTCTGAAGAACTTTGCTGATTTCGAGAAGATGAACAAGGCCTATGAAGCCTTTTTTGGTGAGCACAAGCCGGCAAGGACTACGGTAGAGGTGAGCCGACTTCCTAAAGACGCGCTCGTGGAAATTGAGTGCGTGGCGGAATTGTAAAATTTAGCCTGAGGATTTGATTCCATCTCCCCTCTCCTTCTCAAGGAGAGGGGTCGGCTTGTCCGACGTAGCCTTGGCGAAGGCGGAGGGTGAGGTGCACTTTTCGTACATTCGATAATGCACCGAAGCCGCATCCCATTTCTCCTGTTTCTCTGTGCCGCATGCTCTGCCACCTTCGGCCAGCGTGATACCCGCCCCAATATTTTGTTGATCGTTGCCGATGACCTGGGCTATGCTGACCTCGGTTGCTATGGCGGGGATATCCGAACTCCAACCATTGATAAACTTGCCGGGGCAGGTCAACTCTTTACGCAGTTCCACACGGCGCCATCGTGCGCCCCCACGCGCGCCATGTTGCTTACGGGCAACAACAATCATGTAGCTGGAATGGGAAGACAAGGTGGCGCGGCCGGGCCATGGGAGGCCAGCCAACCTGGATACGAAGGCTACCTTTCAGACCGCGTTGTTCCTTTTCCACAACTCCTTCAAGCAGCCGGATACCACACATATACTGCCGGCAAATGGCATTTGGGCAAAAAGCCTGAACATAGCCCGAAGGCAAAGGGATTTGAACGTTCGTTCAGTCTAATACAAGGCGCCAGCAACCATTACAACAACATAGGCCTTGCCATGAATGATAGCGTATCGCTCTACAGTGCTGATGGGATGCTGGCTGATTATCCAACTGGCAAGTACTCTACAGAATTTTATACCGACAAATTGATTGAGTTCATCAAGGCGGGCCGCGACGGCAAGCCGTTCTTTGCTTTTGCCGCTTACACATCCCCGCATTGGCCGTTGCAGTCGCCGGCAGCGAACGACCGGTATCGCGGGCACTATGACATGGGCTACGACAGTTTGCGACGGCTTCGGTTCGAGAGTTTGAAGCGCGCGCGAATTATTCCGAAGAATCAAAAATTCCCGCCGCGGCTCGAGTCTATTAGGCCGTGGAATACGCTTACCGCGGAAGAGAAGAAAATTGAATCGAGGAAGATGGAGTTGTATGCGGCGATGGTGGATAACCTGGATGAGCAGGTGGGAAGATTGATCGATTTCCTCAAGAAGGAAGGACTCTACGAAAGCACGCTGATTATTTTCATGTCAGACAACGGAGCTTCGGCAGAGGATTTTTATGTGCAGAAGCCGTATTCGGATTTCATTGCCAGGCGGTATGATAACCGGTTTGAGAACATGGGGACGGCGACTTCATTTGTCTCCTACGGACCGCAGTGGGGGAAAGCGGGCGCCGCACCGTTTAGTTATTATAAAGGTTATGCTACAGAAGGAGGAACGGTTGCTCCCCTGATCATTGCCGGTGGCCAATTGGGTATTCGCCCAGGCATTCGCGATTTTTATGTCTCTGTCATGGATCTGGCACCAACCATTCTTGAGATCGCCGGAGTCAAGTATCCCGGGTCTTTGGGTACCGCAACAACACGGCCCATGTTGGGCATGTCCATGATTTCGTTTTTGCAGGGCAAGGCGAATGATCTTCACGATTCAACCTACGTCACCGGGCTTTGGGCAGGGGGAAATGCAAGTTTTCGACGGGGTCGGTGGAAACTCGTCAACACTGAGCGACCTTACCGGGAGGACCTGCTTCGTTTATATGATGTGGTGGACGACCCTGGTGAGACACAGGATCTTTCGGCCGCCCGGCCAGCGACCTATCGCAAAATGCTTGATTTATGGCACCAGCACCTCAAAAAGCACGACATAAGGCTCGCCGTACCGGGTAAATAGAGAAGGTTCGTATCTTTCTATTCAAACCAAACCCTTTACCCTATGGATACCAAAAAACTCTTGATGGGGACTATCGCGGGGGGAATTGCCTATTTCTTTCTTGGCTGGATTATCTATGGAATGCTGCTGATGGATACCATGGCAGCATACAGCAATCCGGCCGCCATGCGCGCAGAGACCGACATGATCTGGTGGGCCCTGATTGTCGGCAACCTGGGCTACGCCTGCTTGCTGACTTACGTCTTTCTGAAGTGGGGCAACATCGCCTCCTTTGGCTCCGGGGCGCAGGCCGGCGCGGTACTGTCGTTCTTGATGTCTTTTAGCATTGACCTGATGATGTATGCGACCTCCACTTTAATGGCAGACCCTATGGGAATAGTTGTTGATGTGGTAGCTGCCACCGTCATGGGAGGTATTGTGGGAGGCATCATCGGCGTGGTGCTGGGAATGGGCGCCAAGTCTAGCGGTGGAACACCGACGACTTGATAATCAAGCCGTGCCTTAACTCAAGCATTTCACCCACATACAGATCCTCTTCACCGGCTACTTGCCGTACATACTCCATGAAGACTCTGTCTTCAGCAGGAGTTAGCCGAACAAGATTATAGTGCAAAGTCGGCAACCGATCGAAGGCGTCCCGCCACCAGTCGCGGAGCGCCTTCTTTCCTTTTAT
This sequence comes from Cyclobacteriaceae bacterium, assembly GCA_016787645.1. GTDB lineage: Bacteria > Bacteroidota > Bacteroidia > Cytophagales > Cyclobacteriaceae > ELB16-189. Next base: position 258,927 of record JAEUUF010000020.1, read on the forward strand.
CCAGCCATCCGTCTCCGGGTGACGGACTTTCAATTTCGGACTATAGTGTTCAGCGTTATCATCATACAACCCGAGTAACCGGTCGAGGTCCTTCTGATTGAAGGCATCCATCCACGCCAGCGCAACTTCTTTTGGGCCAGGAGTACTTATCACATCAACAGCATGTAGAGAGTAACCAGCAAGAGGGGAACTGCACGATAGAGTACCGGGATGAAGGGATTGGAGTCATTCCCCTGTTGAAGGGAAAGGACGGCCAACAGAATAATGCCAATGCCTCCTGTCGATGCATGAATAGTGAGCATTTCTCTGGCTCCGTCAAGTTTCAATAGCTGAAAAAGTATTCCGATGGCACCAACGGCACAACCTATCCAAAGTACTTTGGGGAGTATGGTCAGTGACAGCAGTTCTGAAAATCCTTTCTTTTCGCCGGAAGGGGCTTGGGCCGGTGGTCGGTAAGCCATCAGAAAATACACTCCGGCAAGTCCGGACAGCGATAGTTGAATTCCGGTGGCCGCGCCGGCGACTTTCAGGTATTGAGTCAGCAGGCTGACCCCGAGGGCGGCGACGAGAATGAGCTCAATGCGCTCTAGAAATCCGTAAAGGGTTTCCGCAAAGGTTTTTTGTGCCATTTTCAAAATGGGTTGATTATCCAATATACAAAATTGACCTGTAGCTTGAGGCTCGGTGGGAAGACTCTCAAAACTTTCAAACCTATTCGTTACGGATGGTGCCGTGTGCCCGGATTCAAGATGCGATTTTCTGGCAAGTCAGCTTTCCACACTCAATTTTCGCAGCAGTAAAAAGAATTCCGGATCACCTGGAAGGAAAGCAACCGGCTTGGGTTGAGCCACTGATCGGAAAGATCCCTCCACCGCCGGTTCTTCTTTTCGATTTCCGGGAACTTCCATCGATTAACCCCTTGCTGGAGCACATCAATGTAAGCAGCCGCTTCTTCGAGTTCGCGAAACCTTCGGTGGTGAACCAGCTGGTGGCAATTCATCCAAAGGGAAACCCCCGGCGGAACAATCTTATCGGTGTCAAAGATGCCATCGGTAAAACCGCCCGTTATGCCCAGAAAAAAAATTGTCCGGGCAGGATTACAGAGGACATAAACCATGTAGAACATGCCCTAAAAATAGGATGGACAACCTGAGGTTGTCCATCCAGAAATCCTGACTGATTTTTTCCTGTTTTCCTGATGGGAGCAGCTTACATGTCTCCCGCCTTGCGCTGAAGGGTGATCACTTCGATGCCTTTTTCTTTGGCCATCTGGTTGATCCGATCCACGTTTTGATTGATCGTTGACTTCAAGCGACCAAGCTCATCATCAATCTTGCGTGTAAGCATTTGCCGCACCTCTTCACCTTGCTTGGTGGGAGCGAAGTCGCCGGCAGCTTGCTCGACCATCAGGTGAGCCAGCTGATTGTTCATCTTGATTCCATAGTTCAGCGGATCCTGCACGCTGCGGTTGCGCGTTTCGTGTATGTTGTTTTCATGGGCCGTCAGGGCGTCTTCAAATTTCTTGACCATTTCCGTCAAATCTTTGTATTGAGGATCTGACCCAATCCGATTCTTCAGAGAACCCAGGTCTTCTTTGATTTTACGGATGTCAATTACGCCCTGGTTGGCTTCGCTTACTTTGTCTCGCACCTTCACGAGGAAGTCAAATTGAGCCTGGAATTCCTCGGCGGTGGTTTGCACCCGTGGGTCTTTCAAAATCTCAAACTCCTGTTCGATGGATTGACCCCCAGCCGTAAGACGAACTTTGTATTTGCCTGGCACCGCGCGCGGCCCAAGGTTGGGTGAGCCGTAGTAAACCATTCCGGGGAAGGTCTTGTACCCCGGGTGACGCATGTTCCAGACAAACCGGTTTCCGCCCGCTTTAACAAAAAGTTGGTCGGCTCGTTCTTTGGCCTTGCTGGAGTAAGCCTTGATCAAGCGGCCATCACTCTCCAGGAATTCGAGTTTCACTTCGTCATTGGAAGTTGTGCCTTTGAGGAAGAAATGTACCATCACACCACCGGGATGATTCTCGCCTTCAAGCCGGCGATCAGCCTGTCCAAATCCGCCGCCACCCGGCATCCGGTAAGTGGGCATCGGCTTGTAGAGCACGACGTCTTTTGAAGCCATCTCAGGGCTTAATTGTTGGAGCGGTGTCAGGTCATCAATTATCCAGAAACTGCGCCCATGTGTAGCCGCGATGAGGTTGTCATTTTTCAACGCCAGGTCGTGAATCGGAACAGGCGGGAGGTTGAGCTGAAACTTGCTCCAGCTGGCTCCATCATCAAACGAGATCCACATTCCTTTTTCGGTGCCGGCGTAGAGCAGCCCGCGCCGTTTGGGATCGGCACGCACTACCCGGACAAATTCTTCTTTGGGAATGCCATTGGTGATCACCGTCCATGTGGTTCCGTAGTCTGTCGTTTTGTAGATGTAGGGAGTGTAGTCGCTAAACTTGTAGGAGCTGGCCACCACATACGCACCGCCTTTTACAAATGGATTAACATCAATGCTGTTCATCATGTTGTATTTCGGCGACATGGGCGGGGTGACGTTCTTCCAGTTTTTTCCACCATCGGTGGTGACGTGAAGCAGTCCGTCATCTGAGCCGGTCCAAATCTCATCCTTTGTATATGGGGATTCATTGATGACAAAGATGTTGGCATAGTATTCAGCACCGGTATTGTCTTGTGTGATGGGTCCACCGGACGATTTGAGCGTTTCGGGTTCTCCGCGAGTGAGGTCGGGGCTGATCACTTCCCAGCTCGAGCCGCCATTGGTCGTGGCATGGAGGAAGTTCGATCCCGCATACAGTTTCTTCGGGTCGTGGTGACTGAACACCAGGGGGTAGTTCCAGTTAAACCGGTATTTCATCACCTCTACGCCTGAACCTGCCGGCAGAAATGGCCATACATTGGTGCTTCGTTCCTGTCCATTGTCCAGGTTCTGCATACTCATGTAGCCCTTGTAGTCACTTCCATAGATGATATTGTTGTTGAGCGGGTCAGGGGCAAGATGAGCGCTCTCTCCAATAGATAAGGCATCCCAATCATGTTCGGTGATGCTGTTACCATCCGTCCGGTGCGGGATACGGACGCTGGTGTTGTCCTGCTGTGCGCCAAGAATGCGGTATGGGAAGGAATTGTCAGTGGTGACCCGGTAAAACTGAGCGGTGGGCTGGTTGTGATAGGTGGTCCAGTTGTCGCCTCCGTCGTTGGAGACTTGAGCACCGCCGTCGTCAGCGATGATCATGCGCTCGTTGTTGTCGGGATCAATCCAAAGATCGTGGTGGTCGCCGTGCGGCGCATCCTTCAATTCAAAGGTACGTCCCCCATCTTTCGACACGCCGTAACTCACATTCATCACCCAAACTTTGTCCTCATTCTGTGAATCAGCATAGATGCGGCAATAGTACCAGGCGCGCTGAAGAAGGGCGCGATCCTGATTGACACGCGTCCACGTAGCTCCCGCATCATCGGTGCGATAGACGCCGGGAGCTTCCGAGTTTTCAATAATAGCCCAAACGCGGTTGGAGTTTTTTGGAGAAACGGTTACTCCTATTATTCCGTTGATTCCGCCGGGCATCCCGGGTTTGACGGAAAGATTTTCCCATGTTTCCCCGGCGTCGGTACTCTTCCAAAGTTTACTGTCAGGCCCTCCACTATCCATCCGCCAGCCATTGCGGCGCATGTTCCATGTAGCTGCGTACAGAATGCGGGGATTGTTAGGATCCATGGTAAGGTCTCCAGCTCCCGCTTTGTCGTTGACATAAAGTACTTTCTTCCAGGTTGTGCCACCATCAACGCTTTTGAAGATACCTCGTGTTTCGTTGGGCTTCCATAGGTTGCCCATCGCAGCGACATAGACGATATCCGGATTCTTCGGGTGGATCCGGATACGGGAAATATGCCGGGAATCAGGCAATCCGATGTGCTTCCAGGTCTTCCCGGCATCGGTGGATTTCCACACGCCCCAACCGCTGGACACGTTGTTGCGCAATCCTTGTTCTCCTTCTCCAACATAAATGACATTCGGGTCACTTTCAGCGACGGCTACCGCGCCAACGGTTCCTCCGAAATAGTTGTCCGTGATGTTGGCCCAGGTCTGCCCCGCATCATTGGACCGCCACACGCCACCACCGACGGCCCCGAAGTAGTAGAGATTATTGTTCCCGCGCACGCCGGTGACCGTTGTGGACCGTCCTCCGCGGAAGGGCCCCAACTCACGCCATCGAATGCCCGCGTAAAGTGATTGATCAAAGGAAAGAGTGGCTGCAGTCTGCGCACCCGTTTTCTTCTGACCATACGCCGGCATCAAACTCAATACCAGCGCAATTGCAAATAGTAGTCTCATCGTTCAGGGGGAAACCCCATTTTCAGATTCTCAAATTGACTAATTGTTTATCACCACATCTTTTTTCTCCGGCATCAGCGCAGGCATGTTCTTCTCACGGAAAACGCGATTGTATTCGGCGATATCCTTTTCGATCAATTGGTTCATCTGCACCTTGAATTTGACCCACTCGGCTTGCACGTCGTGCGCGCGATCCTGTGCACCTTTGGTGAGGCGGGGATCATGCTGATCGGCGACGCCACGAAGTTGCAGGAACTCGGAGTTAAGTTTGTTCGGGAAGTTGATCACATCCTGGAAGTTTTTCGAGCGCGGCTCAATCAGGTTGGACTCCCACTTGTCAATCTTCTTGTTGAGCTCCTTACCCATATTCACAAAGTCCTTGGCTTCAGAAACATTTTTCAGCGACTCGTTGTAGGTCTCCACTTGCTTCTTCACCTGGCGCATGGAGTTAACCGAACGATGCAGTTCTTCGAATTGCTCGCCAGCCAACCGCATGAACTCTTGCTGTGCAGCCCACTCGGCGGGAGTTGCCTTTACATGTGGGTCAGAGATAACCTCGAATTCGGTTTCGCTGGATTGACCCTTGTAGGTCATCCGGGCTTTGTATTTGCCCGGGGCGACGCGGTAGCCACGGTAATCTCCGTATACATAAATGCCCGGAACGCCGATCAATGCTTCCGTACGGAAATCCCACGCGAAACGATTCAGACCTGCTTCCGCCGGTATGGTTTCAGCAGGGGGCGGGCCTCCAGGGTAAGGCTTGAAGCTTTCATCTTTCTTGTTGGTGTACTTGCGGATGGACTTACCAGCCATGTCGGTAATTTCCAGGGTGACTTTCGCCGTGTCCGCTTTTTCTTTCAGGTAGTAGTCCAGCGCAACACCGTTCATGGGATTTCTGCCCAGCCCGGGGATGTCGCCGAAATACTCAGGGATGGTCACGGAAGACAGGCGGTAGGTAGGCTTGGGCGTAAACAGTTTGATGGAGGCATCACCGAAGTTGCCCTTGCTTTGCTGGATGGCGCCGAGATCATCGAGTATCCAGAAAGAACGCCCGGCTGTAGAGGCTACCAGGTCATTGTCTTTGATTACGAGATCCGTTACAGGAACAATAGGCAGATTCAATTGAAATTTGGTGAAACTGTTTCCACCATTGGTCGAAATGTAGAAGCCCCGTTCGGAGCCGGCATACAGCAGGTCCTTCACCACCTTGTCTTCACGGATTACTTTGATAAAATCATCCTGGTCAACCCCCGCACCAATTCTCGTCCAGGTCTTTCCGTAGTCCGTAGACTTCATGGTCATGTTGCTGTAATCGTTGAATTTGTATCGCGAAGGGGAGATATACACTGTGCCGGGATCATGCGGCGAAACTTCGATGGAATGGATCATTGATTCAGGAAGATCTTTGGGCGTAACATTGGTCCAGGTTTTTCCTCCGTCTTTGGTGACATGGACCAGTCCGCAATCACTGCCCGTGTAGATCACACCCTTTTCACGGGGTGATTCAATTACATAGTAGATCGTGTTGTAGTTTTCTCCACCGGCCCCTTCATTGGTGATCGGTCCACCGCTTACATCCTGCTTGGTGGTATCGTTCCGGGTAAGATCTGGACTAATCACCGACCAGCTCATTCCCCCATCGGTCGTTTTAAAAAGCACATTACCAGCATGGTACATGGTTTTAGCGTCGTAAGGTGAATTGATTAACGGCGCGTTCCAGTTGAAGCGGTATTTCATCTTCTTCGGCGCCCAGGCAAGGTTGATGGAAGGATACTCCTGGAGATCCTTGGTTTCACCAGTCCGGGTATCTAGAACATCGATTTGTCCCTGGTAGCATCCGCCATACAGCAGTTCAGGGTTGTTGAAATCGTTGAAAGCTACCCATGCGCTTTCACAGCCAGGACCATTGATCCAGTCCTTGTCTGTGATTCCAAATCCACCGTTACGACTGGGTGTTGCGACCGAAGAGTTATCCTGTTGGCCTCCGTAAACCCAAAAAGGGAATTGATTGTCCACGTTAACCCGGTAAAATTGGGAGGTAGC
>JAEUUF010000010.1 GCA_016787645.1 Cyclobacteriaceae bacterium
TGTATCGGTGACGGAAATTGAATACAATCAGAAGAACAAAAGCCTGGAGATCATCAGCCGGATCTTCATCGATGACCTGGAGCTTTCCGTGCGCAAGCAAGTCAATAATGAAATGCTGGATCTTCTTAACCCGACCGCTCCCGTCACTACGGATCAACTCGTCCGCGAGTATCTGAATCGTCACTTGCTCATACGGGTTGATGGAAAGCAGGCAAAAATCAACTACATCGCTCATGAGATTGAAGATGCGGCGATGATCTGTTACCTGGAAATCGAAGGCCTCAAAAAACTGAAGCAAATAGAAATCACCAACTCGGTCATCCAGGAAGTTCACGCCGATCAGTCAAACCTGGTACACGTAACCTACCTCGGTCCCATTAAAAGTCTGCGGCTGACCCGTGAAATGCCATCGGGCTCACTCGCGTTTGAAAAGAATTAGATACACCAAAATTTCCTTGCCATGCGTACCAAAATTGTTGCCGGAAACTGGAAAATGAACAAGACACTTGCCGAAGCAAAAGCGTTGACGAATGAAGTACTCAACCTCTGCATTTCAGAAGTAAAGTCAGCCGTCAAGGTGATCCTGTGCGTTCCCTATCCTTTCCTTCAATCGACTACTGAGCAGTGTGAAGGCACAACCATCGCTGTTGGTGCACAAAATTGCAGCGAACATGAGTCCGGCGCCTACACCGGCGAAGTTTCGGCCGCCATGCTGAAATCTATTCCGGTGCCTTACGTGATCCTCGGCCACAGTGAGCGAAGACAGTATTTTCGTGAAGATGGACCGATGCTTGCGAAAAAGGTAGATCGGGCACTGGCGCACCAACTCACCCCCATTTTCTGTTGCGGAGAGCCCCTGGAGATCCGGGAAAAGGGTACCCATGAAGCCCTGGTGCGTCAACAGATCCAGGAAGGACTTTTTCATTTGTCCGCAGAAGCCATCGGAAAACTGATCATCGCTTATGAGCCCGTGTGGGCAATTGGTACGGGGAAAACCGCCTCCACCCAGCAAGCCCAGGATATGCACGCCGTGATTCGAAAAGAACTTGCCGCCAAGTACGGTGACAAGGTGGCGCAGTCCATCCCCATTCTGTATGGCGGAAGTGTAAAGCCCGACAATGCCAAAGAACTTTTTTCCTGCCCGGATGTGGATGGCGGATTGGTGGGGGGGGCTTCGTTAAAAGCCAGGGACTTTGTAGATATTATTAAGGGGGCCTAACCGTGAAATGCGGTGCTGCACTGGTGCCTTCGAGAGCCTCAGGCACCTGGGATAATTACTGGTTTCTGTTGGCTGAGGCTCTCGAAGCCAACGGCAGACGTAATACGAATCAATTTATCAAACTCCACAAACACTACGACTTCATCCACTCAAACACGGTATAGTGAGCTCCGTTCATACCGAGACCGGTATAAACTTTTTGCGCAGTTTGATTCGTCTTGTCCACATACAGGCGGATGCCCTTGAGATCCGGATCGGAATCCACCAATTGGTGTATGTGTCCGTACATCTTCTTGAATACCCCCTTATTTCTCCACGGGCCGGCAACATA
>JAEUUF010000023.1 GCA_016787645.1 Cyclobacteriaceae bacterium
GCAAAGTTAGCGGATGAGTGCCTCGGACCCGTGGTTGAAAGTTGTTTTTTACCGATCTTTGTTGTCCCAAAATTGATGCCTTATGTACGTTGAACAACTTTACACCAACTGCCTGGCAGAGGCAGCCTACTACATTGAATCAGAAGGCGAAGCCGCGATCATTGATCCCCTTCGTGAGACGGATCCCTATCTTTCCCTGTCATCGCGGCGCGGCGCCCGGATCAAATATGTATTCGAAACCCATTTTCATGCTGACTTTGTTTCAGGCCACATCGACCTGGCGAAGCAGACCGGCGCATCTATTGTCTATGGCCCAACGGCCAATCCGAACTATGCTGTCGTGAAGGCAACGGATGAACAAGTATTCACCGTTGGCAAGGTTAAGATAAAAGTGCTGCACACCCCAGGTCACACGCCGGAGTCATCCTGCTTCCTGCTATTGGATGAGCAAGGCAAAGAATACGCGGTGTTTACGGGCGACACTCTTTTTGTGGGAGACGTCGGGCGTCCTGACTTGCTGGACGGGGTGATGTCGAAGGAAGAGTTGGCCGGTATGCTTTACGATTCACTGAATACGAAAATCAAAACGCTGCCAGACTCCGTCATTGTTTATCCCGGACATGGTGCCGGCTCTGCCTGCGGAAAGAACATTGGCAAGGAGACATTTTCAACGATCGGGGAGCAGAAGAAATTGAATTATGCCCTGAAGGATCAGACCCGTGATGAATTTATCCGGAAGGTGACCGATGGCATTCTTCCTCCGCCCAAGTATTTCTTTGAAGATGCCCGCATTAATAAGCAAGGCTACGAGCCGATTACGGATGTGCTGGACACGCATACCAAGCCCTTATCCTACGAAGCCTTTGTCACCGCCATGAAAACCGGGGCGATGGTCCTGGATACACGTGAAGCCACCCAGTTTGAGAAAGGATTCATCCCGACTTCGATCAATATCGGCCTCAATGGGCAGTTCGCCGTTTGGGTAGGCACCCTGATCCCCATCCACCAGCCTTTGCTGCTGATCACCACGGTCGGCAAGGAACGTGAAACGGTTTTGCGCCTGGCCCGGGTTGGCTACGAAAATGTTATCGGATATCTTGAGGGAGGCATTGAAGGATGGAAAGGAACTCTTGACGCAGCGCATTCGGTTACTGCCGAGGAATTGAAGAACGGGAAATTCGCCCAAGCCGAATTCCTGGATGTGCGAAAGCCAGGCGAATGGAACACCAGCCACCTGAAGAACGCCTCGTTTGTGCCGCTGTCGGATATGCCGGCCAATACGTCGACGTTGGACAAGAACAAGACGTATGTGCTCTACTGTGGCGGCGGCTATCGCTCCATGACGGCCATTTCACTGATGAAGCGTGCCGGCTTTTCCAAACTCGTGAACGTCAGCGGCGGATTCAGCAACTTGATCAAAGAGGGGTTGCCCGTGGTTTCAGAAGAGGTTGCGGTTTGAGGCGAGGTTGTCCATCGCTCTTTGCGATTAGGTCTAACTCTGCGGCTCTGCGCCTCTGCGGTTATTCCCCTTTCGTGCTCTTAACCAGGATAGATAACTGTAAACAAAATAAAGCAGTCTGCCTATGTTGAATCGTCATTTCCTATTCGCGATCCTGGTGTTGACTTCGCTGAAAGCAGTTGCCCAAGGCGATGACAGCTATACGCGCTATGAATTGCTGGATCCGTCCTCGCAAAGTTTCAGAATCCTGTATGATGTGACCGTTACCGAGGCCGGCGCCCGATTTTACTTCAACACGTTGCGCAAAGGCAGTGAGCACAAAGTAGACGGCGTGACCGATCGTATGACCGGCCAGCCACTGTCGTGGAATATTGTGAGCGGTGCGGAGGCGAGAAAGGCCGGACATACTTCAGCCTCGGAGGATACCGATTACCTGAAGGTACAGCTGGCACGGACCGTGGCCCCTGGGAGTGAGTATCGTCTCACGATCGACAAGACCTACAAAGACCCCAAAAGCTACTTCACCGAAAATGATCGCATCGTGTTCGATCGCACGTTGGGGATCAAGCGCAATGCGGTAGTGCTGCCGAAAGGATATGAAGTGATTCGTTGCAATTACCCGGTGCAAGTATTCATGGAAAGTGATGGACGTATCAATGTCAGCTTCCTGAATACCGGGCCTTCCGAAGTACCCTTGCGCCTCGAGGGAAGAAAGCTCCCTGCCAGCGCCAACCTTGTGCCGTCTGCAACGATTGCTTCGATTCCTGCGACGGTTGGTCAGGGTCGCGACAAGTCGAAAGCGCGGGTGGATTATGTGGTACAAGAGCGCGCGAAACAAACCCGTGAGATTGTCTACTTCCTTCAGCAGCCGGAGACACATGCATTCCGTCTCTATCATGACTATACGGAGACTCGCGCA